>OZ241919.1:0-3182500 GCA_965203835.1 Dehalococcoidia bacterium | reverse complement strand
ATACTTTTGGATGCCTGCGTTTGGGGAGGAGCGAAGGCAGCACTGCTGGACGCCGGTCATGATGTGATTTGGGCTGGTGATTGGCCGGAAGACCCGGGAGATTCCATCATTTTGGAGTTAGCTCATTCCGGCGGGCGTGTTCTCGTGACCTTGGACAAAGACTTTGGCGAACTGGCAGTACTTCGCAGGCAAAGCCACTCGGGAATTGTACGCTTGGTGAATTGGCAAGCCAGGCAGCAGGCGCAGGCGTGCATACAGGTGCTGAACCGCTACGGTGAGGAATTGCAGCAAGGGGCTTTGGTCACTGCCGAGCCGGGTAGAGTCAGAATTCGGGTATAAGCTCCTGGGTTCATCATGGCGATCTTGATGAGCAGGACCACACCACAAATGAGAAGAGTGCAAGTATGGCCTTGAAAGACCCGACCGAAAACCTGAACGCTTACTTAAGGCTTTTGCCGGCGGTGCGCCATTCCCCCAATGGACGGTTACAGGCTTCTTACGATGAAGGGGCTGACGTGCTTTACGTCCACTTCGGACGGCAACCTAGACAGACCACTGACAGTGAGCTTACCGACGATGACGTCATAGTGCGTTACGACGGCGAAGAAGTGATAGGAATCACCATCCTGCACACTAGCGAACGCTGAGGAGACAATCCTTCAGTAATTCTGCCTATTTCTGCCTTCCGCTGAGGGTGTTTCAACATCGTCCCCTTTAGCCTCCCTACTGCGCCGTCCATCCCCCGTCAATGACCAACTCGCTGCCGGTCATAAAGCCGGACTCTTCGGAAGCAAGGAACAATACCCCGTAGGCTATGTCGTCCACGGTCCCGACGCGCCCCAGTGGGGTCCTCCCTATCAGACTGTCTCTGAGGGCCGGCCGCGCCGTCATCCGCTCCGTCATCGGGGTGTCTATATAACCCGGATGCACCGAATTACAGCGTATGCCGTCGGAAGCGTACTGGATGGCCGTAGATTTGGTCAGCAGCCGCACGGCCCCCTTGGAACTGCCATACGCCGCGCTGGCGCCGGAGGCCGGTACGAATCCCACCAGCCCCGCGATGGACGAAATATTGACGATGGAGCCGCCTCCGGTATCCCTCATCGCCGGTATCGCCGCCCGCGTTCCCAGGAACACTCCCTTGGCGTTCACATCCATTATGGTGTCCCACACCCGCATATCCGTAGCGTCAATCTTCGCCGAATTCAAGCCGGCCGTCTGCACCGCGGCAATGCCCGCGTTGTTCACCAGTATGTCCAGCTTGCCGTACCGGCTCACAGTCTCTTCCACCGCTGTCTGCCACTGGTCGGCGTCGGTCACGTCCAAGTGAAGGTAGCTCGCGTCGGCGCCCAACTCCCTTAGCTCCGCCTCCAGCTTCATGCCCTCTTCGTCCAGGATGTCGCCGATGACCACCGCGGCCCCCTCTCTGACGAAAAGCTTGGCCTCAGCCGCTCCCTGTCCACGTGCGCCTCCGCTGATAAGAGCTACTTTGCCTTCCAGTCGCATTTCAGTCCTCCGATGATATTGTTAAGCCGCAGCCTCTGAGTTCACCTTGGCTTCATCAAAGAACTCCCAATCAGACCCCGGCTCCACGGGGAATTCGATCTCTACTGTGCTGACCGTCACATCCTCTGAATAAGCATCCAAAGCCCAAAGGTCAAATTCATCGGGGTCATAAAGAGCTAATTCCAAGGAATCTTTTGCCATGCGCAAGGCGTCCTCAACTGACTCGCCCTGCGTCGTGCATCCGGGAAACAACGGCATATATGCCACGTAGCAGTCTTCTCCAGGATATATAACAACCGTGACTTTCTTCTTTGCCATTACAGATAGTCCTCTAGGAAAGACCGGAATTCGGGGCCTGACATCCCGCACTGCCTAGCGATGGAGTTGAGAGTGCCCGGGTCCAGTTGGGGATCGGACCGTGGGACGGATACAGGAAACCTGCCATCAGGCATCACCAGTCTAACATGGCTTCCAGTCTGATGGGAAAATAACCAACCCGCTCGCATTAAAGCTCGTGTTATCTCCCGAGGACGGTAGCGTCTGGGCATATCCTATACCCTCGCTACCGCCTTCCCTTCGTTTACCTCTTCCACGAACCGGGTCAACAGTCCGGCGAACCGCCTCGGCACCTCTACGTTTGGCGAGTGTCCTATGCCGTGAAAAATGTGAAGGTGGCGCAGGTCCTCCGGCAGGGCGAAATAGTCGGCGATGATGTTGTCCACTCCCACGGTGGTGTCGCGGTCGCTGCCCACCACCAGGGTCGGCACCCGGATTTCGAGCATCCTCTCCCGAAGCCGCAAGGCTGCCATCGAACGCCTGCCGCCGATGGCCCGCTCCACGGGGTTCTTGAGGATGATGCCGGTTACTTCGTCCTTGAAGTCCTGGGTCACGTGGGGAGCGTTGAAGCCCATGTCGCCCTCGATGAGGCCGCCCCTGGAGACCAGCTTGCGCAGTTCGTTCTCCCAGTCCAATCCCAGCCGGCGGCCGTGCAGCGGCGTAGAGTTCAACAGCACCAGTCCCTTCAGCAGGTCTTGGTGGGCCAGGGCGAACTGGGCCACCGTCGCGCCGCCCATGGAGTGGCCCACCAAGGTAAAGTCGTTTAGCCCCAGTGCGGTCACCGCGTTGAAGAGGTCGTCCGCGAAGGTCTCGACGGTGTAATCGCTTTCGGATGCGGAGCGATCGGACTCTCCGGCGCCCCGGTTGTTGAAGGCGACAATCCGGAATCCTCTGCCGGTCTCCAACGCTTGTATGGTGTACCGCCAGATCGGCGCGTTGGATGCATAGCCGTGTACCAGGACCAGAGTATCCGGTCCGTTGCCGCTCTCGAAATACTCCAACCTCACCGGTCCCGCTTGGACGAAACTGGACTGCATAATGAACACCTCTCCTTGGCTTGCTTTGCTTCTGGGACAAGGACGTGGCAAAGGGATTGTTGACCCTGTTCCTCAGTCGCCCGGCTGCGCGTTTTCGCCGGTTGGGTTATGCTACCACACGGCAGATTACCCCGAGAGGAGGAGTCATGAGGCTGGAAGGAAAGGTTGCGATGATAACCGGCGGCGCCCACGGAATGGGGGCGGAGGAATGCCGGCTGTTCGCCCGCGAAGGCGCCAAGGTGGTTGTCGCCGATGTCCGCGAGGATGACGGGCGCCAAGTGGAAGCGGAGATTGCCGAGGCTGGCGGCGAGGCCATGTTCGTGCTGCTGAACGTTGCGGATGAAGCCAACTGGGAGTCGGCAGTCCGCGACGCCGTGGCGCGGTTCGGCAAGCTGGACGTGCTGGTCAACAATGCAGGCGTGACCGGCAGTGGCGAGCCCAACTACGCCAGCAGCGAGACGTGGGACCGCTTGATGGACATTAACGCCAAGGGGCAGTTCCTGGGAATCAACAGTGTCATCCCTGAAATGCTTAAAGCCGGAGGTGGGTCCATCGTCAATATCTCGTCTATATCCGGTATGGTAGGGCAGGAGTATACTCACCCCGCTTACAATGCCTCCAAGGGCGCCGTCCGGCTGCTTACCAAGGCCACGGCAGTGCAGCACGCCAAGAGCAACATCCGCATAAACTCGGTGCACCCTGGTGTGCTGCCGCCCATGCTGAACTCATCCGAGCGTCGGGCCCAGTTCCAAGACGACATGGTGAAAGCCGTTCCCATGGGGCGCGAGGGACTGCCGATAGAGGTGGCCTACGCTGTCTTGTTCCTGGCCTCGGACGAAGCCTCCTACATAACCGGGACCGAGTTGATGGTGGATGGTGGGTTCATGGCTCAGTAGTGTTTTCGACGTAGTCCGTAGCGCAGTTGACCACGTCCTACTCCCCCCGCTTGGCCCAACTGCCGGCCTCCACCGCCGTCAGAAAGTCCAGAATAGTGCGGTTGAACAGGTCCGGCTCCTCCAGGTTGATGGTGTGTCCGGCTTGGGGAAAAACCGCCAGGCCGCTGCGCGGGATGTGCCGCTTCATGAATATTGACGGCTCGATGCATGGCTCGTCTTCATCGCCAATCAGCACCAGCGTTGGGACATCGATCTGCTCCAACTGCTCTTCCAACTGGTAAATGGTCGCGCGTTTCATCTGCACGCCCCGGAAAGTATAGGCGGAGCCTCGGGCCGAATGAGCGGCCAGCCCGGCGCGGAATTTCTCCCATCCTACCGGGTCCTTGCGCAGAAACTGCACCCGGGCCGGGCCGCGGGCGTATTCTTCGGCGAAGGTTCCCATGCCCTCGGCCAGCATCAACTCGCTCAGTTCCTGCCATGAAGCGAGCAGATTTTCCCGGCCGGTTGTCCCTGACCCGGCAGAGGCCACAATCAAGGCCCGGCACCTTTCCGGGTATGCTATGCCGAAGCTCACCGTAACGCTGCCGCCCATCGAAAGCCCGCCGATATAGGCTTGCTCGATACCGAGGTAGTCCAGTAACGCGCGCAGGTCTTCCACCGACTGCTCCTGCGAGTAGGCCGCCGGGTCCTCGGGCACGTCGGAAGGCGGATATCCCCTGGCGCAATAGGTAATGACTTGGTAGCGGCGGGAAAAGAAATTGACCTGCGGCTCCCAACTGGTGATGTCTCCAGCGAACTCGTGGCTCAAGACCAGCGGGAACCCGCGGCCGGTTACCTGGTAATGGAGATTTACTCCGTCAACGGAAAAAGTAGGCATACTCAACCTCTGGAAACGGTGATTGCAGCCCATTATGCACTAATTTCCCGTGTGGTGTACCAGGCATCTTCGGGATTGATTCCGTGTTCGATAACGGCTACGCTTCAAGGAACCAGGACGTTCCAAATTTTCAAGAAGGTGACGACGTGGGCATATTGACCGACGACATGAAGCGAGTGGTGAGAGAACAGCGGCTTGGATACATTGCCACAGTGTCTCCTGACGGCACACCCAATCTGTCTCCCAAGGCGACCCTACGGGTCTGGGACGACGATCATATTATCTTCGCCAACATCGCGTCGCCGGGGACAATGGCCAACCTGCGGCAGAACCCGGCCATAGAAATCAACATGGTCGATGTTTTTCTGCGGAAGGGTTATCGGTTCAAAGGCACAGCCAGCATACTGGAACCCGGCCCCCAATTCAACGAGGCCATGAACCTCTATACCGGAGGGGAAAACGGCGCACAGTCCAGTGTCGCCAGCCTTATCCGCGGGTTCGTACTGGTGAAAGTGACGCGGGCGTTGCCGGTGGTGTCTCCCGGGTACGTCGGCGACGTTACGGAAGAAGAGATGCGGGCCCAGTGGAAACAGTACTATGCCTCGCTGGAACCTGCGCCAAGCAAAGAAGGGGCGTCATCTCACTGAGGAGAAAACGATGGAATACACAACCCTTGGCAGGACCGGGCTACGAGTTTCCAGGGCTGGCTTTGGCGGCGGCGGGATAGGCCAGGTGTGGGGACCCACTACGGAAGAAGAGTCGATACGGGCGGTCCACCGCGCCTTGGAGCTGGGCATAAACTTCTTCGACGTTGCGCCGCGGTACGGCAACGGCAAGGCCGAGGAGGTGCTGGGGCGCGCCCTCAAGGGCCGAGGTGAGGACGTGGTGGTTGCAACCAAGGTCCGCTTGGAAGCCCACGAGATGGATGACGTTGAGGGCGCCGTGGCTCGTTCAATGGAAGCGAGCCTGCGCCGTCTGCAAAGGGACTCGGTGGACGTGCTCCACGTCCATAACCGGTTCACCGCCACCCGTGGTGAAGTGCCGGACTCCTTGTCAGCCGAGGATGCTCTGGGCCCTGTATTGGATGCCTATCGAAAGGTACAGGAGGCGGGCAAGACTCAGTACATCGGCCTGTCGGCGATGGAGCACCATGTACCCACGATGACCCGCATCATGGAAAGCGGCCAGTACGACACCGTACTGGCCTACTACAACCTGCTGAACTGGACCGCCCAGGAACCGCCGCCGTCGGGCGTGGACCTGTTTGACAACGGCCAGATCATCCCATTGGCCAAGAGCATGAACATGGGGGTCATCGGCATCCGGTCCCACGCCGCCGGCGCCTTGGCCGACGAGGTAGACCGTCCCGTTTCTCCGGGTACACTGCTGGAGCAGGACACGACCAGCGCTGCCAAGTTGGGGTTTCTGCTGGAAGGGCCAATCCGCACCCTGTCCCAAGCAGCAATGGTCTTCTGCCTGATGAACCAGGACATCCATACCGTGGTGCCGGGGGTCAAGAATATCACAGAAGCGGAGGAGACAGCCGCCTCCATTGACGTGCCCCCCGTCCCTGAGCACCACTTGGAACGGTTGCGGGAACTGTACCGGGGAGGGTTCGCTGGCTAAGCATGCCTGCAATTTACTTCTTCCACATAGTGGAACGTCAGAAATGCCTGAAGTCCGCAGACAGTCCGCTTAACGCGAGGGGCAGGTTGTCCTGTACACTCCATTGCAGCGGAATAATTATGGGACGAATCCGTGGGCGAAGGAGAAGGCACTATGACCATGTGGAACAACGGCAAACAACGCGCGGTGCGGGAACGGGACCACAGTGAGCAGGTGCGATCTGAGGAACCGGGCGCACCTCCATCGGTCCCGGCCAAGCTTGACCAAATGATTGACATTCTGGTCCAGATACGCGACCAGCAGCGGGAGATGTACCATAGGATGACCGACCTGTTGGACGGGAACCTTGAATTGCTCCAGTCCCAGCACACAGTCCAAGGGCGGCAACTGGAACAGATTCAAGGGAAACTAAAGGTGCTGGACGGATAGAGAGACTGACACGGATGTCCAATTTATGAAGGCCCGCCGGCTTGACCCAGCGGGCCTTCATAATTAACACCTACCACTAACGAAACTACCCCAGCCTGCCGATGGGCCAAGCTGATTGAAGATGTTGGGAACGCGGCTAGACCTTGGGCCACACCTGTTCCGCGAACCTTTCCATGCCGGCCAGCATCTCGTCCAGGTCATTGGTCAGGCGCATGAAGTCGAGCACCATAGAACCGACGCCCATCTCCTGGTAACGTCGTATGTCGCTGGCTATCTGTTCACCGTTGCCGTGGAAGGGCGGCCTGTCGGCGTCGGCAGGGTTGTCGGAGTCGTTGAGCCTGTATTCGTGGGTGCGGTAAATGACCTCGATCTCTGCCGGGTCCCTGCCGAAGCTCCGGGCGTAACGGGCCAGCCGTTTCAATGCTGCCTCCAGTTGTTCCGGCGTTCCCACAGGAAAGGTGGGGTTGGTCCCCAAAGGGCACCAACCGTTGGCCAGTTCGGCGGTGCGCCTGATGGCAGGACGGCTTTCGCCGCCGACCCAAATGGGCGGGTGGGGCTTCTGGATGGGTTTGGGCAGGAAGCTGATGTCGTCGAAGTTGACGTACTTGCCCTCGTAGTGGGGGGTGTCGCTGGTCCACAGCTCTTTGAACACCCGGATGTACTCGTCGGTGACAGCACCCCTTTCCTGGAATTGGTCTCCAATCCCCAGGGCCTCGAACTCCTCCCGCATCCAGCCAACGCCCACTCCGACGACCAGCCTTCCCTTGGAAAGCACGTCCAGCGTGGCAAGAGCTTTGGCGGCGACCATAGGGTTGCGGTGAGGCACGATGATCACACTGGTCACCAGTCGTATCTTCTCAGTCCGGCCCGCAAGGAAGGCCAGCAGGGTCAACTGTTCCATCGCCTCCCCTGTAGGAGAGCCGGGAAACTCGCCGGTCACAGTATAGGGGTACATTGACGCGATGCTCCGGGGGACCAGAATGTGGTCCCCGGTAAAAAGGGCGTCGTAGCCCAACTCTTCTCCCTTTTGGGCGATGATGGTCAATTTCTCAGGGTCGGCCAAAGGACCCCGTGGAGGCAGCGTGAACCCGTACTTCATTTCGTGGACTCCTCGTCAACCAGCGTTCCAAGTGATTCCGCCGCTTTAAGAGCCGACTCCAACCTGCGGCGGCTCAAGCGTGTTCTGGGATGGTCCCGGCCCAGCACTTCCTCCCGTTCCCGCAGCGTCTGCCGGTGTAACGCTGCCGCTTCTTTGTACAGGCCCAAGCAGGCGTAGGTGTTGGCCAGACTGCCGCGGCTGCGAAGAGTATCGGGATGTTGTGGGCCTAGCACCAGTGTTCGCTGCTCCAGAATGTCTTTGAACTGCCTAACGGCCTTTCCGTACTGCCCGGCGGCGTAGTAGGTGTTGGCCAAGCGACTGCGGCTGCGAAGCGTTTGCGGGTGATCCGGGCCCAAGCTGGCGAGACATATCTCCAGCGTACCCTGATAGAGGTGAATGGCTTCGGCAAGGCTCCCGGCGTTGCGCAGAACGCGGGCCAGTGCGTTCCTGGCTGTTACCGTCTCGTGATGAGTGTCCCCGTGGCGAAGGCGAGCACCCGCAAGGGATCCCCGCAGCCGTTGTATTTCAGCGTCCTCTTCCATGGTCACGGACCGTCTTTCGCTTGCTCGTGCTAATATGCCTTGCCTAGTACCTCCAGCACTTGGTCGGCGGTGGTGATGCGGATGGGATTGGTGCGGCAACCGTTGTCGCCCAACACCTCTTCCGCGATGGCGGGCAGGTCTTCCTTGGGTATCTCCAGTTCCCGGAGCCTGTGGGGCATCCCCAGCCCCATGACCAAATCGTCAACGGCCCGCGCCGCTGCCTCGGCCGCCGCCTCGTCGCTCATGCCCTTGGCGTCGATTCCGGCGGCTCGTGCCAGCAACGCCTGTTTATGGGCTGAGACTGGGCGGTTGTACTCCATAACGTAAGGCTGGGTAACGCACGATGTGTACCCGTGACCCACCGAGTACCTGACCCCGATGATGTGACCCATGGCGTGGCTCAAGCCCATCGCAAAGTTCGGAGCGCCCATCATGGAAAGCCAAGCGGCAATCAAGCATTGTAGGCGGGCGTCGGGGTTGCCGTCTCCCTCCCTGGAATGGGGGAGGTAGTTGAAGAGCAACTCGGCAGCCGATAACACCGGCGCGTCGATGGCGGGTTGGTTTCCCCGGCTGTACAGGCGTTCGATGCAGTGGTCCAAGGCCTTTATGCCCGTGGAGAGCCACAGCCAATCGGGGGTGCCTATCGTCATGTCCGGGTCCAGCACAATCAGGTCGGCGTACAGCCGGCGGTGCCGCACACGAATCTTGTGTCCGGCTTGGTCGTCCAGCACGTTGCCGCCGCCCATGTTGAACTCGCCCGCCGACAGCGTGGTGGGAATCGATACCTGCAACGGCAGCGGCTTGCCATCCAGGTCCGGTGTCAGCAGCAAGTCCTGCTGGACTCCTAACGCCCGCAGTTGATCCACGGTGTCTATGCCCTCCGCCATAAGGACGGCAATCATCCGGGCGGCGTCGGATATGGTGCTGCCGCCAACGCCCACCAGGGTATCCACGCCCTGGGACACGGCCAGGTTGGCTGCTTCCACCGCCACAGCCAAGGGAGCGCGCTGGGTGAGGCCGGAGTAAACGCCGGCGGACAGTTCTCCCAAGGCTTCGTTGACCTTGCGGACGGTATCAGTCCTCTCGGCGACGGTGCGGCCGGAAAGGACTAGAGCCCGCTTTCCGCCAAGATTTTGGACCTCATCCTTTAGGGATGACACCTTACCCTGCCCGAAAATAATCCGGCTGGGCACCGTGGGGTTGAATTCGCCGGACAGGACGCGGCTTTGCGTCATAACGGGACTCTCCCAAGCACTGGATAGGCTAGTCCGCCAAGGGAACGATGATGAAGAAGCGCGGCTGGTCGCCGACCACACGGGTAAAGTGGCCGCCGCCCGTCAGGTCTTCCGCCAGCAGCACCGAGCCGGGGCCACACCGCCTGACGGCGCCATCGGGCGTCCCTATCTCTATTTCCCCGGTCAGGGTAATACTGTACTGTCGCCTGGGGGCGGTGTGGTAGTCCAGAAAGTAGCCGGGTTGATATTCCCGGAAGGAGATTCCAGGAGTGGTTATTTCCGAAGTAGCCAGTCCATGTGCTCCCTCGGTGTCGACGAAGTCCTGCATCTCGAAGTCCAACTCTTCGATGTGGGACTGGCCGTCGTCGCCGGTGTAGACTCGCAGAAAACTAGGCATTTCTTCTCTCCTCGGTGGAGTAACCAGACCTGTAACTATTGCGTATCCTACATGAATTCAAGGCAGCGTCAAGGAAGGGGTGAGGCAGGACCAGAGAGTGAGTCAAACCGCGTCTACCTAAGCGCGGGCAGAATGTTTCCCAGGCAGGGGAAGGATGGCGTTAAGCAGCACCTGGGGGTCGGGGGCGTCGCCTTTACGAAGACAATCGTGCAGGTAGTTGTTGGCCGCGCCCAACGGGAGGAGCCGGTAACCGGCATCCATTACCCGGCTGATGAAGGGCCGGATTGCAGGCAGAGGCTTGTGGTCGGACCAGGCGGCGAACCAACGTTCGCAAAGGTCGTCACAAATGAGGCCGAGCCGGTACTCGGCCAGTTCGCGGGCCAATTTACGTTGAAGGGCGCGGACGCGGCGCCAGAGGGCGTTTATTTCAGTCATCATGATGGTCAACTCCCAGAAAGTTATTTGCCTGAGCGGCGTTTGGATTCCCGCCCCCGCCTGCGCGGGGGTGACGTTCCTTGGCGGGAATGACGGTTTGATGGGAAATTTCAGGAATGCGGACATTTGTGGACATTTCAGGACATACGGAGGTCCAAGGAGTAAACTTCGAGGTCCCGGTTGGGGCCGGACAGCTTGTTCCGGAGGGTGTTGCAGTCATCAATCACCATGTTGGCGCTGGGGCTTTACCGGACTTGCGCAGGTCCGATGGACGGTTGATCTGGACAAGCAATATGGTAGAGAGGTGTTTTACCAAGTGGCAAGCGCAAAGTGTCAGTGCACATGTCCTGCCCGTATGACGCGGGTCTCGTTGACTGAGTAGCGGGTTGGTGATTACAGTATCGCCATTGAAACCCGACAGGGGCGATGAGCTAATGACAACCTCGCAACGTCGCATTTCCAGAACCCGGAAAGGCAGCAGGAAGAAAATAGCCTTCGGCTGGTACGGCGGGAAATTCAGCCACCTGGATTTTCTATTGCCCAACTTGCCTATTGACGCAACCCATTTTTGTGATGTGTTCGGCGGCTCCGCTGCTGTTCTGATCAACCGCGAGCCCGCCCCGGTTGAGACCTACAATGACCTTGATTCCGAGTTGGTCAATTTTTTCGCCACTTTACGGCATCCTGGACAAGGGGAGCGATTGTTGCGGGAAATTGCCCTGACACCGTTTTCCAGAGAGGAGTTGGAATTAGCTTGTAGCCCAGAATGCGGCTTGGACACTGTAGAGCGTGCGAGACGATTCTACGTGAGGGCACGCCAGACCAGGACCGGACTGGCGCAAACGTCGTCCAAGGGACGCTGGGCCCAATGCGTATTGACTTCCAGATCCGGCATGGCGGGAGCAGTATCGCGCTGGCTGGGAGCGGTGGAGGGTCTGCCTCAAATTGCCGACCGCTTGATGCGAGTGCAAATTGATAACGCTCCCGCTTTGGAGGTTATTCAACGCTACGACACCCCGGGCACACTGTTCTACCTCGACCCGCCTTACGTGCACGATGCGCGCGGTGACAAACACGCCTACTATGGCGAGATGACCGACTTTGATCACATGGAACTTGCCAGCCTGTTGGGGCAGATCAAGGGGCGGGCCGCCATATCCGGCTACAGGAGCGATTTATACGACTCTCTGTACAGTGAATGGCATCGTGTGGACGCGCCTGTAAAAATCTGTCACTCGGTGCGTCAGCCCCGGCAGGAATGTCTCTGGACGAACTACGAACCTCATGCTTGATAACGATGGTGCGGCTCATAGTGAACCTGTTCAACAACTCTCCGCATTAGAACGTCTCCGGACGATGTGGCAGGAAGCACTTGCTGTCCCTGACCCGGAAATTGACGATGGCATCGATGAACTAATCACTTGTTCAGTAGTTAGCATCAGGTACGCTCTTCTGACCCAGCTTTTGGGCAAACTTGTCGATCCAACCCGTGATGCCTTGAGTATCCAGCGGGGTGAGGCTGAAACGGCCGCAGCCGACGGACGGTGGGATGCCCGTAGCTTTTGCCAAGTGAACGTGGTGCCTTGGGTGGGTGAAACGGCACAAGTCCTGGGTACCAGCCCTGACCCGTATGTAAACAATCCATTGCGCCGTCCTCGATTGGATGCTGGAAATGAGGCACTCCTGCATGGCGGGCTTTGGACCAAGCTGACGGAAGTATTAGCATTGGTCCAGGAAAGAAACGACCCTGAATATACCGAAACCCAGCTACGCCTCTGTTTAGCGTCGCTTACCAGACAGTACAACGCGCTGGTAGTCCAGTTCGATGTGCCTCAGCGCATGTCATTGGACGCCACGACAAGTATTGTCGCACGGTATCTTGAGGAACCCAGCGGTGGTGAGCGTCCCCAGATTATTGTCGCCGCCCTGATGCGGGCCATGGGCCAGAGATTTCAAATCTTTGACCGGGTTGATCGACAAGGTATCAATGAAGCCGACGCAGCTACCGACAGTCCAGGCGACGTCATTTGTTATCAAAACGACGAGCAAGTGCTTTCAGTAGAAGTAAAAGACCGGACAGTTACACTTGACGACGTTGACACCGCCATCCTCAAGGCTCGGCGCAGTAAGATCACCGAATTGCTGTTTGCAACCGTAATACCCCAAGCCGATGACGCCGAGATAGGTCAAAGGACAGCGCAAGAGTTCAGTCTGGGGATCAACGTTTATCAACTTCATATCGACGCATTGATGCGCGTCGTTCTTGCCATTGCGGGGGAAGCCAGCCGGGTCGAGTTCTTGACGTTGGTGGGTGAAGAATTGAACGACCGGGTTACACAACCGGCGCATAAACTTGCGTGGCAGGAATTGCTACGGAATATTTAAACGGCGGCATGGGTTATCTCGTTTCAGGTTTCCTATACGGAAAGACACCTTAGTTTGGACGTTACAACGCCTCCTCCACCTGCCGCCGCAAACTGCCTACCCAAGCCTTGATTATCGTGTCGGAGGCCACGGCGGGCCAGGAACGGGCCATCATCCAATAGACCCAACGGCGTTTGACCTTGGACAGCTTGGCCGGATCCAGCCAGTCATGGTTCCTGGCCAGCAGCGCCAAGGTAGCAAGTCCCAGCAGAATGGGCCACAACGCCGCCAACCGCAACCGGACGCAGCGGCGGGGCAACGCCAGTAGGTATCGCTCAGCCTCGTCGAAGTGTTCCAGGGCGATCTCTATCCAAGATACCAAGACCGAGCGTGCCCTGTCGCCTGCCGTTGGGTCCAGCAAGTCCTTAGGGCTTATACCTGCTTTCAAAAGTTCGTCCACCGGAAGGTAGCACCGCCCGTTGCGCAAGTCGCGGGGAATATCTCTAAGCACGTTGGTCAATTGCAGGGCTTTTCCAAACCGCACGCCGACCCGCTGCATGTGCTCGCCGTCCCAGTCCTTCAGTTCCGGGCAGTGCTCCATTGCGATGCGGGTCCAGAACTCGCCGACGCAGCCCGCCACCATGTAGGTGTACCGGTCCAATGCGGCCGCATCCGGTAGACAGGCGATCAGCTCGGAGTCCTCGGCCGGGAAGGTAGTCAGGTCCTCCTCCATGCCCTGGGTCAGGGTTGTCACCACGGAGCGAATCAATGAATGGTCCGGCTCGCCCACCGAGTCGAACACTGCAAAAATCTCCGGCAGAGAGACCAGCAAGTCAGTCTCTTGCGGCAGTTGCTGGTTGTCGATGAGCGCGTCGACAATCGAGCGCAAGGAGGACAGGTCGGCCTTGTTTTCCACCTGCTCCCGAAACCTCAGCAGGTGGCGCAGGCGTTCCTGAGGCGGCAACAAGCGGGTGTCGGAGATGGTGTCGGCGGCCCTAGCCAGCAGGTAAGCCAGCCCCACGGGAGTCCGCAATCCGACGGGCAGAATCCGAAGGGTCAGATAGAAACTGCGGGACACGCCGCGAAGCAAGTGCGACAGAAGGCGTTCCCGGTCTTTTGTTGACACCCCTGGTAGTGTGCCTTCGATCGTTGGACCCAATGTTGAGCCTGTTGCAGGGTAAGTGTGCCCGCTATTCGCCCCAGTCCTCCGATGACGGGGAGAAGAATTCCTTGGTCTCGGTATTGTCCAATGCCTGCCTTACAAGGTCCTCGACGGGGAGGGCCGACTCCAGCTTGGCTACGGTTTTCAGGCTTGCCTGCGTTTCTGGGTGACGCGGCACGAACAATGAGCAACAGTCCTGGTCGGGCATTATCGAAGTCTGGTAGGTGCCCAACTGCCGGGCAAAGTTGACTATTTCCTCTTTGTTGGAGCCTATTAAGGGACGAAACACCGGCATCTTGACGGCTTCGGCTATTACGGCCATGTTGTCCAGCGTCTGTGAACTGACCTGTCCGCAGCTTTCGCCGGTTATGATCGCCTTGGCCTTGCTGCGACGGGCCAACTCTTCGGTAATCCGCATCATAAAGCGCCGGTACAGGATGACCCGGTAGGCGGGCGGAGTCGACAAAATGATCTGCTTCTGAATTTCGCCCAGCGGCACCAGGTTCAAGACCGAGCGGTACTGGTACCGGGTAAGAAATTGGGCTAAGTCCGTGGCCTTTTCAATGGACGACATGTCCACCAATGGATAGCTGTGGAAGTGGACGAACTGCACCCGGCAACCGCGCTTCATCAGTTGCCATGCCGCTACCGGAGAGTCGATGCCCCCCGAAAGCATGGCCGTGACCAAGCCGCTGACACCCACCGGCAGGCCGCCGTAGCCCTTTATCTCGTCAAAATATATCAGTATTTCCTGGGGCAGCACGTCCAAGTAAATATGGAAGTCGGGGCGAGTCAAATCGACTTTGGCCTGCGTCATGTCCTTGACGTACTGGCCTATGTCGCGGCAGATCTGGTCGGAGTTGACCGGAAACCGCTTATCCGCCCGGTTCGCGGTGATTCGGAAAGACTCGAACTCGTGTCCTTCCAGCAGTCCGGGGAGTGCCTCCCTTACCAGGTCGAGGTCAGGCTGCACCGCATAGCTCTTGAAGTACTTGGCTATGCCCATGCAGTCCCGCACCCGCTCACTCACCTCGGGCCAAGCATCCTCGTCGGCGAGGGTAAGGCCGATCATCATTTGTCCCTGCCACACCCGCTCTACGCCCGTGCCCTTGGTGGCGGTCCGAAGATTGTCCGCCAACCGGCGCAGGAACCACGGGCGGTTCTTGCCCTTGAGGGCCAGTTCATGGGTCTTGACTATTACGTGGACTTTCATGCGCCCTAGCTGCTTTGGTCGAATGGTTACGGTACGCCGGACGGAGTAGACCAGGAGTAGTTGCCCAAGCAGGAATGCTCCTTGCCTATTATCAACTCCGCGCGAGTCCTATTGTACGCTAATTGGACGCGCGACAGGCGATAAAGCAGCAATGCAGCGTGTAACTCAGGACAGTTGGGCAGTTTTCACAACCGGCTGGGGCTGGTTTCAGCGGACTCTTTGGAGGGGTTAACGAAGGTTAATTCAAGCTGTGGGTGCTCGCAATCCACCAAGCTTATCCACCCGCGTCAACACTTATCCACCATTTTGGGCAGTTTATCAACCATGTTATGTGATGCAGAGTCCCCTTCCCGTCTTTCCCGCGCAGGCGGGAAACACGCCGGGGGCAGGCTTAGACCGGAGTGAATATGGCTTCCTTAATTGCTAACACATCGCGCCTCAGGTCGCTGTCCTCGTTGATTTCCCCGTTGATTTTTCCTGCGCCATGAATAACGGTTGCATGGTCCCTGCCCCCCAGCAAACGCCCTACCTGGGTGGGGGACATCTCCAGTTCATGGATGAGGAGGTACATTGCGACCTGGCGGGCCAAGGCGATTTTCCGGGTCCGGCCCCGCGCAATAAGGGAAGAAGTCTCCACCCGGAAATGGCTGGACACCGCCTCCAGGATTCGTATAGGTTCGATTGAGTCCCGGCTTTTGTCCGTCGTCACCGCATCCAGGATGCGGGATGCGGATTCCATGGTTATGGGAACGTTCATCAACTGGGAGTGGGCCACCATGCGGTTCAAGCTTCCTTCCAGTTCCCGCACATTCTTCTGGATTCTCTTGGCGATTAACTCGATTACATTTTCTCCCAAGCGGATTCCCAAGTTTTTCGCTTTTGAGACCAGTATCGCCATGCGGGTCTCAAAGTCCGGGGGCTGAATGTCCGCAGTCAGCCCCCATTCCAAACGGGAACGCATCCTGTCCTGCAATAACGCCAATGCCTTCGGGGCGCGGTCGGACGTAATAACAACCTGGTTGCCGGAGTTGTGCAGGTCATTGAAGGTGTGGAAAAAGCTTTCGTGGGTCTGCTCCTTGCCGCTCAGGAACTGGACGTCGTCCATCAAAAGAACGTTTACGCTCCGGTACCTGTCCCGGAACGCTTCGGTCGTTCGATTCGCGATGGACGTAATGAAGTCGTTGGTAAACTGCTCAGAGGTCACGTACATGACCGACAGCCCGCTGGGATGGACGGCGTGGCCGATTGCGTGGAGCAGGTGGGTCTTGCCGAGACCTACGCCGGAGTACAGGAACAAGGGGTTGTAGCCTTTGCCGGGGGCATCGGCCACCGCCCGGGCTGCGCTGTAGGCCAATTGGTTCGACGGCCCAGCGACAAAAGAATCGAAGGTGTATTTTGGATTGAACGACACTACAGGCCGGACCGGCGGGGTGTAACGCTCGGTCTCGGGCAGTTGGCCTGTCGGCGCTTCGACGCCATTTTGCCGGCCTTGTTCCTGATTGACTTGGAAATGCACTTCCAACGGTTGTTGAGTTACTTTCTCCACCGTCTTCTGGATTGCGTTGTACATTCGGCGTTCCAGCCAAGCGACGGCAAATGTGGTTGGGGCCTCCACCACGAACCGGTGTTCATCGTGGGCCACCCCTTCGGTATGCTTCAACCACGTCTGGAACGCCGAACGCGGCAACTGAAGCTGAAGCTCACCCAACACCGCCCTCCAAATTTCCCTGGTCGACAGGTTTGTCATCGGCGAAAGCCCTCGGTTTTGCGGTCGGTAAATAATTCCAAGCCGGGCCGGGTTACGCAAAAGTCCGCAGATAGCTGGGGATACACCCGCCTGTTGAACAACGAACAACGGATATTCTTGGGAGCCGGTCAGGGTTTGGAAAGGCGCAAATTACCAATCTTTGCGAACTCATGTCAACGCGAAACCAAATGACTTGGCAACCAATTTCCCGGCCCAGACCATTCCAATGAGTCTATACCAATCTGGACAATCGGAGAGGGTAAAAAAAGATGGTTTGCGGCAAATCGGTTTGCGGAGCATGGTTGCTGGATATATAATTGTCTGACCCCACGCCAAGGGGTGGATGTGGATGGAGAGCTTGAGGCCGGCGTAAAAAACGGACTGATTGGACCTGCAAGGGGGCGTCCATGCGTCCCCCTTCTAGTTTGTACCGCTGAACACGAGGAAGCAAATGACCCAGGATAGAGGCATCAGCGCCGACGAGGGCGATATTTCGGTCGCCGATACTTCCGCGAACCTGCCGGACGGCCTGACCCGGGAAGACCTGGTTGAGTGGTACACCAAGATGGTGCTGGTCCGGACCATCGACGAGCGCATCTGGGCCCTGAACCGACAGGGCAAGGTGCCTATCGCCGCCTCTTGCCAAGGTCACGAAGCGACACAACTGGGCAGCCTGCTGGCGGCGCAGAAAGACGGCAACTGTTTCATATTCCCTTACTACCGGGACCTGGGCCTTAAAATGGCTGCCGGGCTGACCCCAACCCAGGTAATGCTTTCGTTCATGGGGAAGGAAGGGGAGCCTTACAGCAACGGGCGCCAGTTTCCACTTCAAGGCGCGGACCTGCCGCGCAACATCATACAGATTTCCAACGTGGTGGGAGCTGGGCTTACCCAAGCCGTGGGTTACGCTTTGGGTTCCAAAATGAAGGGCGACGGAACAGTTGTGCTTTCGTACTTCGGCGACGGCGCGACCAGCCAGGGAGAAGCTCACGAGGCGATGAACTTCGCCGGCGTCCATAAGCTGCCCGTTGTGTTCATTTGCGAAAACAACCACTACGCCATCTCCGTACCGCAACACCTGCAAATGGCCACCGAAGACCTGTCGGCCCGCGCCTCCGGTTATGGCTTTCCCGGGTTTGCGTTGGACGGCATGGACTTTGTAAGGTGCTACGAGGCTACCCGCGAAGCCATCAACCGCGCAAGACGGGAAGGCCCGGTGCTGTTGGAGATGCGAGTGGAACGGTTGATGCCCCACACCACCGACGATGACGACAGGCGGTACCGGCCCCAGGAGGAGTTGGAGGCCGTCCGTCAACTGGACCCGGTGGTCAGTTTCGGCGCGAGCTTGATCGCCCAAGGAATCCTTTCCCATGACCAGGCGGAAAGGATCAAGGCTCAGGCTCTCCAGGAGATAAACCATGCCACGGACGCCGCGGAAGCAGCCCGCCCGCCCGACGTTTCAACGCTGTTCCACGCAGTCTACAGCCAGTAGGGGGACCGAGTGACGGTAAAGAACGTTATAGAGGCCGTCCGCGAAGCGTTGCTGGAGGAGATGCACCGCGACCCAGACGTGTTCGTTATGGGAGAGGACGTGGGCAAACGGGGTGGCGTATTCCTGGCTACCCAGGGACTTATTGACGAGTTTGGAGAGGCCCGTGTAATCGACACTCCCCTAGCCGAGGCTTCCATAGTTGGTATAGCCCTGGGTTGCGCGTTCAAGGGCATGCGCCCCATTCCCGAGGTGCAGTTTTCCGATTTCATCTGGCCCACTATTAACCAACTGGTCGGCGAGGCTGCCCGGGCCTGCTATGGCACCAACGGCGCCCTCCAGGTGCCGATGGTTATAAGAGTCCCTTACGGCGGCGGGATTCGCGGCGGGCTGTTCCACTCCCAGAACGTCGAGGCCCTGTTCTTTCATACTCCGGGCTTGAAGGTCATTGCTCCCGGCACTCCTTACGACGCAAAGGGGCTGCTGAAGTCATCCATCCGGGACAATAGCCCAGTGGTCTTCCTGGAGCACAAGAAGACCTACAGGTTGGTACGAGGCGAAGTGCCCGAGCAGAATTACACTCTGCCTTTGGGCGTGGCAGACGTCAAACGACCGGGAGAAAACGTCACCGTCGTCACTTATGGGCTGATGCTCCATTACTGTCTCGAAGCAGCGGAAGAGGTTTCCGCCGAAGGCATCGACGTCGAGGTGATAGACCTCCGCAGCCTCAGACCCTTGGACAAGGGGACCGTTCTTGAATCGGTGAAAAAGACCGGCAAGCTGCTGATCGTTCACGAGGACAACATTACGGGAGGCATAGGCGCGGAAATAGCCGCCCTTGCTGCGGACGAGGCGTTTGAATACCTGGACGGCCCGGTTACGCGGGTGTGCGGCCCGGACGTCCCCACGATGCCGTTCGCCCAGAGTCTTGAAGACGCCTACATGCCCAACACCGAAAAAATCGCCCAGGCACTGCGCAAGCAGGCCGCATATTAGGAACAGGTGGCGCAGCTTTGTCCGTAACCGTCGAGCTTCCCCATGTTGGCGAGTCCGTGGTCGAAGGGACCATCGGAAAGTGGCTGAAACAGCCCGGCGACAAGCTGGAACGGTTTGAGCCGCTGGTGGAAGTGATTACCGACAAAGTCACCATGGAAGTTCCGTCTCCGGTCAGCGGCTCTCTTTTGCAGATACTGGCCCAGGAAGGCGAGACGATTCCCATGGGCGCGCCCATAGCCGAGGTGGAGTCCGCTGACGGCGCTGGGAGCGAAAGGCCGTCAGCGGCGACTCCGGCGGCGTCCGCCTCAACCGGGCAGACAACTCCGGTAGGCACCACCGGCTACTTGGTCAAGGACGTAAGGCCCGTGGGTCCGACAGGCGGGGACGGGGCCTCCGAAGCGGCGCCTACAGTACCGGACGCCGTTTCGCACACTGCGCCGGCGTCGGCTCCCGCCCCAGTGATCGCCGCACTACCCCCCAGTCAGACCCCCGAAGGACCGGCAAGGTTGTCACCGGCGGTCAGGCGGTTGGCCCGGGAGCACAACATCGATCTATCGCAGCTAACTGGCACGGGACTGGGTGGACGAATTACGCGGGAAGACGTGCTTCGCTACGTTGAGTCCGGGGATGGCGTCACCGCAACCGCTCCCGCTACGGTCCAGGCCCCGGTCGCACCGGCGCCGGCTTCGGCGGGAGCCGACGAACTACATGTGCCTTTGACGCCAGTGCGGCGGATGATCGCGGAGGCGATGGTCCGTAGTGTCACTCAAATCCCCCACGCTTGGAGCACGGTGGAAGTAGACGTAACCAACCTGGTGATGCTCCGCAGCCAGGTCAGGGCCGACTTCGAGCAGCGGGAAGGAATTGACCTTACCTACCTGCCCTTTGCTGTCAAGGCCGTTGTCGAGGCGCTCAAAGAGCATCCCACTCTCAATGCGGCTTGGGGCGGAGACAAGATAATATTGAAGCGGCGCATCAATCTGGGAATCGCCGTGGCCGCTCCGCAGGGGTTGGTCGTTCCGGTGATCCACGACGCGGACCGGCTGAGCGTGGCCGGCATCGCTGCCGTGGCGCGCGATCTGACACAGCGTGCCCGTCAAAACAAGTTGACCCTCTCTGACGTTGAAGGTGGCACATTTACGCTGAACAATACCGGCGCCCTGGGTTCGACCACGTCTTACCCCATCATCAACCACCCCCAAGCCGCCATCCTCACCACCGAAGCGATTCAAAAGCGGCCCGTGGTGCGGGACGACGCCATCGCCATCCGTTCCGTGATGAACGTCTGCATGTCCTTCGACCACCGGATTAACGACGGCGCCGAGTCGGGAGCCTTCCTGCGAGCAGTCAAGGCCCGCTTGGAGGCTTTTGGACCCGGCACTTCGATCTACTGAAGTCGCGCCGCTCTTATAATTCGCATCACCCGGTCCGTGTGCTGAAGAGCCATCCATATACGGAGTTGCCGCCCGTGCCCGTAGGCCCTGTCTGCCAGGTATTCCGGTTGGGGATGGTGGAGTACCAACGGGCTTGGGACCTCCAGAAAGACTTGGCGGCCCAAGTACATGAGGGCGCCCGACCCAACACCCTGCTGCTGCTGGAGCACCCACCCGTGTATACACGGGGTCGCCTGAGCCGGGACGAGCACCTGTTGTTGCCCGTCGAAGCCTTGGAAAAGAAGGGTGTCCCGGTAGTCGAAACCGACCGCGGCGGCCAGATTACTTTCCACGGTCCGGGCCAGATAGTTGCGTACCCGGTCGTGGACCTGCGCGGGTGGGGAGGGCCGGTAAAGTACGTCAGGACATTGGAAAGAGTGATCATGGACGCGCTGGCGGATTTTGGCGTGTTCGCCGCTACACTGGACGGCATTACCGGCGTGTGGGTGGGTGACGCCAAGATCGCCGCCATCGGGGTCAAGATAAGCCGGGGCGTGGCCTACCACGGGTTCTCCCTGAACGTGACCACGGACCTGTCCTACTACGATGACATCGTGCCGTGCGGCATATCCGACAGGCCCGTAACGTCCATGACCCGCGTACTGGAAAAGCCTGTGGACCCCGTTGCAGTCCAATACAGCTTGGTCTACCACTTCGGCAAGAGGATGGGCTTCCAGATAGTTGAACCGGAAGAAGGTGCAACGCTTGACGCTGCGAATGCCGCATCGCCGTATGCGATAAACTGAGGGTCGTTGAAAACCCTTTATTAAGGAGAAAGGCCATGCCCGTCTCAGATAAAGTACGCCTTTTCGTGGAGCAGGGCGGTTGGATTCGACGAATGTTCGAGGCCGGCATCGCGCTCAAGGCGCAATACGGGGAGACAAACGTATTCGACCTTTCTCTTGGCAACCCCGTGGTGGAGCCGCCGCCGGAGTTCCACCAGGAATTGCGCCGCTTGGCGGACAGTCCCATCAAAGGGATGCACCGCTACATGCCCAACAACGGGTACGTGGAGACGCGTCAAGCAGTGGCGGACGACCTGTCGGCGGAGACCGGAATCGCCTTTTCAGCGGGTGACATCGTCATGACCTGCGGCGCGGCGGCGGCACTCAATGTCGTTTTGAAGACCATCCTTAACCCAGGTCAAGAGGTCCTTCTGCTATCACCTTACTTCGTTGAGTACGGATATTACGTCGACAACCACAACGGCATTCCCGTCGTCGTTCCAACCGATGAGGACTTCCAGCCGGACCTTGCCGCTATCGAGGCGGCCATCACTTCGCGCACCCGTGCCCTGATCCTGAACTCACCCAATAACCCGTCGGGAGTTATCTACTCCGCCGAGTGCCTGCAAGCCTTGGGAGACCTGCTGGAGCGGAAGCAGCGCGAGCACGGCACCGAGATTTTCATCATCAGCGACGAGCCGTACCGCCGGATAATCTACGACGGTCTTGCCTATCCCCAGGTCTTCCCACACTACGAGCAGACCATCGTGGTGAACTCTCACGCCAAGGACCTGGCTTTGCCCGGAGAGCGCATCGGGTATATTGCGGTCAACCCGCATTACGCCGGCAAGGAAGAACTCGCCGGCGGCTTGACCTTTTGCAACCGCATCCTGGGGTTCGTCAATGCCCCGGCGTTGATGCAGCACGTGGTCCGGGCATTGCAGGGCGTGAGCGTAGAAGTGGCCGATTACCAACGGAAGCGAGACTTTCTCTACATGCAACTGACGGAGATGGGCTACTCGGTGATCAAACCGCAGGGAGCCTTTTACTTGTTTCCCAAGTCCCCGGTGGAGGACGACACCGAGTTCGTCAACGCGTTGCAGGAGTATTTAGTGCTGGCTGTCCCCGGAAGGGGCTTTGGAACGCCCGGCTATTTCCGCATCTCCTACTGTCTCGACGACTGGGTCCTGGAAGGGGCGATGGACGGCATGGCCAAGGCCATCGACCAAGTGAAGTAGCTTCAAGTAGCGGCCAATGTTCTGACCGGCGGCGTGGGCACGGGTATGATCAGGAACAGGATGCCCGACAACCCGTACAGTACGGCCAACGGAATCAAGGCCCAAACGTAACTGCCGGTGTGGTCGAAAATCAGTCCCATCCACCAAGGGGTGGCGGCAGACATGAACTGATTGGGCAGGTGTTGCCACCCTCTCAGCGTGGCAAAACTCCGGCGGCCGAAGAAGTCCCCCAGAATGGCCCAAGCCAGGGCGTTCGAGCTTTCCGAGAACGCCAGCAGAACTACGAAAAGGATGGCCTGCCAGATATGCCCGCTCTGGTCTATCAGCACCAGCAGGGCCAGCACGCCCGACGCCATTGTGACCGCACTGAGCCTCAGCTTGGACCAGGAGTCACCCAGCCATCCAACCAATGGGTTGAACACGATGGTGCAGAAGGCCAGCATGGTCACCAACGGGATGGCGATGGCCATCCCGGCTTCTTCCGAACGTCCGCTGCCTCCCAGGAACCACACCAGCACCGGCACCAGCAGGAATGAGACGCCGGAATGAACGGTGTTGCGCAGACCCACCGTAAACACAAGCAACCAGTACGACCAGGTCCACATCGCTTCTTTGGCGGTAAAATCGGGGTCCGGCGCCATACTTCCGCCGGGGCTGACCAACCTGCGGCGACCCGGCGATGCCGCCCGTCCTCCCAAGTTTTCCGGCCCTGTGGTCGTACTCAGGGAACGTCGAGCGTCAGGCCGATCCCCGTCCGGCAGCAGGCCCATACTTTCCGGAGAGCGCCGCACCATCATCGCCAAGGGGAGCACTATGGCAATCACTCCGATGCCGGATACCTTGGCCGCCGTCCGCCATCCCAGCTTCAAGACCAACAGGCCAACCAAGGGCGTGACCGCCGCGCCGCCCAAACCCTGGCCGACGGACGCCAAAGACATGGCCAAGGCTCTCCTCCGCCGGAACCACTGGTTCAAGGCAGCGGAGGCGGCGTTATCGTAGCCGGTCCTGAACCCCATAGAAATAAGTCCAACGAAGACCAGCATGAACATCCGGTAGCTATTGACGAAGGACAAGAGAATGAGGCCAATGCCCGACGCGACCCCGCCGGCCAACAACATGGCCCGTGCCCCGAAACGGTCGGTCAGATACCCGGCTACGGGCCCGATAAAACCGCCCATGACCCGCCCCAGTACATCGGCCAAGGAGATGGCGGCTACGCCAACGCCCATTTCCTTGGTGAGCGGGAGAACATAGAAAGATATGCCCCGGTTGAAGGTGCCGTGCTTGCAAGAGTTGATGATCATCACAGCCGCGGCTATCCACCAGCCGTAGAACGTCTTTGCCGGACGTGTCCGCTGGCCGCGCGCACGTGATCGAAATCCTGGGATGACGCCCAATGCTGTACGCAACCCGCCGCCGACAGAGGTAGTCAATCTTGTAAGGGGCATCACGTTACTGGCAGGACCGTATTATCTGCATTTGTGAGGCAAGTGAAGGCATCGTTATGGTGGTAGAGGGGCGCTGGGAGCGGCAATGCGTGCTAAGCCGAGGGCCGTTGCCCACAATATATATGAAGGTGGCCGCCAATCGGGCCACCTTCATATATTGCCCTTCTTCAGCCGGATTTCGGCGGCTGACTCGCCGCCGAACTGCACCGGAACCTATTCGCCTAGGTTGATGACGATGTTGTCCGGGCCTCTGGAGAGAATCGCTTCCGCCGGTTCGTCGGTCACGTTGCCCTCGATGTGAGGCATATGGGCGGGAACGAAAATGAAGTCTCCGGGGCCGGCGTCTACGTACTCCTTGAAATCTTCACCGAAATAGACCCGAATGTGCCCGCTGACTACGTAGGCCCCGGTCTCGGCTTCACCGTGGTGATGAGGAGGTCCAAGCGTGTTCGCTTCACAGGTCACGTGGCCCAGCCAAATCTTTTCGGCGCCGACGGTATTGCTG
Organism: Dehalococcoidia bacterium; assembly: GCA_965203835.1. Taxonomy (GTDB): domain Bacteria; phylum Chloroflexota; class Dehalococcoidia; order Lucifugimonadales; family UBA3495; genus CBDCFV01. Next base: position 3,157,765 of record OZ241919.1, on the reverse strand, counting down.
TCGATGCCGGGCTTACGAATCATGCCGCGGGTCTGGGGAGTCGTACTCGGGTCCTGGGTGCCATGGACCACCTTGCAGGCTTTGCCCCCAACGGAAGTGCTCAATGCAGTCCTCCTGACAAAAAGGATTTCCGGCCGAATGGTATGGCATCACGGTCACCGGCCGAAGAGTAGCCGGAGTCATAATACGCCGGGTGGCCGATGCTATCAAGGATTGAGCATTTCCAGTACCGTAATGCCGGGTTTTGCCAATTCGTTGACACGGCTATGTGTTCTCACTAGAATTGGTCGCCATTAGGGACACCCCCTTGGAATTTCCGGCTCTGGAGGCAACTACATGCCCAACCACAGGTGGACTGCCAAGTTAGTTCTACTATGTTCAGCAATATTCCTTTTGGCCGCAGTCGCGGCTTGCGGAGGGTCTGAAGCGCCGCCCGTCGCCCCTGTTGCGACGGAGGCCCCGGCTAAGGAAAGTATGTCTTCCGACGCCAAGCCCGAAGCCGAAAAGATGGCGGAGGAACCCAAGAAGGAAGCGGCGGAGGTTTACAAGGAAGCGACACCGGTGGCGGCCATGGCTACTGCAGCGCCGGCCGCCAGTGGCACCGACGTTAGCGACGTGCCCGACTGGGTTTCACGCGGGCAGTACGGCGGTATTCTGACCATGAACGTCAACCGCGACTTGCGGCACTGGGACGCCCACCAAGGTTGCTGCAACCCTGAAGGGTCCTGGTCATCCGTTATCTATGACAGCTTGGTGGAAAAAGACCCCGTCGACACCAGCGTCACCATTTGCGACCTGTGCTTGAACTGGGAAACCAGCCAGGACGGCCTGAGCATAACATTCAAAATGCATCCCAATGCAAAGTGGTGGGATGGTGAGTCGGTCACTGCGCAGGACGCCAAGTACAGCATCAACCGGATGATGGAGACCGGAAAACCCAGGCCCAGGGTGGGTGTTTTCCGCAACTACATTGAAAGCATGGATACCCCCGACGCAGAGACGCTCGTAATAAACTTCCTGTTCCCCAATCCGGCGGCCTTCATGGAGTTCATGGCAATCGGTTACACGGCCATCATGCCTGAACACGTGCTGGCCAACAGCCCGGACCCGGACAATTTCTTTGATGAGCCGGAAAATCTCGTGGCCAGCGGCCCCTTCAAGTTCCAGTCCTGGGACCGGGGCGATAACGCGACGGCAGTCAGGAACGAGGACTATTGGAAGGAGGGACGCCCCTTCGTAGACGAAGTCCAAGCCTTCGTTATGACCGACGTTGGCAGGATCATCGGCGCCTTCGAGACCGAGCAGTTGATGAAGTGCTTCAAGACAGTGTCCTGCGGTATGTCCCTCAAGGATTTCCGGGCCCTCATCGAAGCCATGGGCGACAACGGGGTCTGGCACGCTCCGCCTCCGGTGCCGCGCAGCTTGAACATTAACCACACCAGGGAACCGTTCACTGACAAGAGAGTGAGACAAGCGGTCTACATCGCCATCGACCGCAAGAAGGCCATCGACGTTGTGGCTCTTGGAGAGGGCGTTCCAGGTATCCCCTTCCCGCCGAACACCTTCATGTCCTCTCCTCAGGAGGAGTGGGCAACCTGGCCCGGCTTCCGCTATGTGGACGGCAACGGCGATTTAGTTATTGACTACCTAGGCCGCGATGACGTGATGAAGGATCCTGCCGACATAGAACTGGCCAAGAAGTTGCTGGCGGACGCCGGATTCCCCAACGGGATTGACACCACCTTGGAGGGACAACCCAACCTCAACGAGTGGATGCTGAGCCTGCAGGAAGATTTCGCAGCCGTGGGAATCAGGGCTGAGTTGAAACCTATCGACGGTGCCACCAATGCCGGCAACCTGGCGTCCGGGAAATACAACCTGGCTATGTTCGGCCACGGTCTCAGCATCAATGACCCGGACGAGATGCTGACCTGTTGCTACATGCCCGGAGGTCCCAGGAACCAGATGCTGTGGGAGAACGAACGGATCAACGCCATATTCGAGATACAGAAGAAGGAAACAGATCAAGCCGCTCGCGGAGAGATGATCGGTGAGGTCGAAGACATCCTGAGGGACGAGATTGGCAGTTGGTTCCCCATTTCCTGGTTCAAGGCCGCCGGCATGATGCTGAACAAGAAGGTGAAGAACTACTATCCGCCGGACGGCACCATTCACCAAGCCATGGGCCAGGACCATATCTGGATCGAACAGAATTAGGTGATTGGCGGCCGGTGTTGACCACCGGCCGCCAACGTACTACCACTGAACGTATCTTCACTGGTTGAGATATGACGGTCTACGCATTAAAACGGTTGCTGCTCTTCATCCCCACGTTGATAATAGTGTCTTTTGTCATATTTGGGGTGATGCGGGTTATCCCTGGAGACCCGGCCCTCCTTGTACTGGTTGGAGACCAGGGCGAAGGCAGCTACACCCAGGAAGAGTACGACGAGGTCCGGCGTAAGCTGGGGCTGGACAAACCTCTCGTCCACCAATACGTTAACTGGATCGGGCGGGTGCTCAAACTGGAATTCGGCTCTTCATTCTTCTATCACAACCTTACCGTCGCCACCGAACTTAAGGCCCGTCTGCCCGTTACCGCCCAGTTAGCGATAATGGCGGTCGTCATTTCCTTCGTCATCGCCGTCCCCTTGGGCGTCTTGTCGGCGGTGCGACAGGATACTTGGTTTGATTACGTTTCCAAGGCGGTCACTATATCGGGAGTTGCGATGCCCACTTTTTGGGTGGGCATCTTGATCGTGTTCTTCTCAGCCCGTTTTTTCGATTATTTACCCCCGCTCCGTTACGCGGACCTATGGGAGCATCCTTGGAACAACCTCCAGCAAATGATCTTTCCGGCTTTAGCCCTGGCGTTCAACAATATGGCATTCACCGCAAGGGTGACCCGTTCCTCGATGCTGGAAGTGTTGAGAGAGGACTACATCAGGACCGCCCGGTCCAAGGGTCTGGTCGAAATGGTGGTGGTCTTCCGCCATGCCTTGAAAAACTCCTTTCTGCCGGTAATTACGGTTTCCGCTTGGCAGTTCAGTCGTCTCATCGGCGGGGCGGTGATTATCGAGGTCATATTCCAAGTCCCCGGTGTGGGGCGTCTCTTGATAGAAAGCGTGCTCCGCAGGGACTTGGACTTTGTTCAGAGCATCATATTGGTTACTGCGGGGTTAGTGTTGGTAGTCAATCTGGTTACCGACCTTTGTTACGGCTGGTTAAACCCCAGGGTCCGCTACGCATAGGAATCCTTTCAATAGGGAGCGTCTGTCGACGTGGAGTCTAACGCAGGGATAGTAATTGACCGGGCCGGGGTCCAACGTGTGTATCCCGTGCTGCGAGCCATTGTCAGCTTCAGTAGGCGGAAGCCACTGGGGGCCATTGGCGCGGCAGCCATGGCGTTTTTCGTCATAATCGCAATCGCTGCTGAGATAATCTCACCCCACGACGCCAGGAAACTGAACGCTGAATATGTATTTGCTCCGCCCAGTTCCGATCGCCTTTTGGGTGGCGACTCGGTAGGGCGCGACGTGTTGAGCAGGCTCATATTCGGCAGCAGGGTGTCCTTGGGTGTTGGTTTAGCCAGTGTGGCCATCGGGATCTCGTTGGGCGCCCTGCTGGGAATCGTGAGCGCCTACTTGGGAGGACTATTCGACCTCCTGGTGCAACGAGTGGTCGATGCATTTCTAGCTTTCCCGGCCATCATCCTGGGCTTGACTATCGTTGCCGTCCTGGGATCCTCGGTGTTCAACGTGATTCTTGCCCTTGTGTTCGTATTGACCCCCGGCTCGGTGCGTACAGCGCGGTCACAGGCGCTGGCAATTAAAGAAATGGACTACGTGCTGGCCGCGAGGGCAGTTGGGGCTGACAGTTGGCGTATCGTAATGAAACACTTGGTGCCCAACTGCATGGCCATCTTCATCATCTTGTTTACCATTACACTCGGTCTCGCCATCATAGTGGAGTCTTCCCTCAGCTTCCTGGGTGTAGGAGTACCCCCCAATGTCCCATCGTGGGGAGGCATGTTGAGCGAGGCCGGGGCGGGCAACTTCGACCGGGCGCCGTGGCTGGCCATCGTGCCCGGCGTGGCTATATCCTCGGTGGTGTTCGCGGTCAACTTCCTGGGGGATGCCCTGAGGGACGTTCTGGACCCCAGGCTGCGGATGGGATAGGGAGCGGGTTACGAAATTCGACCCCTTCCCTGTTGACAAGCGTTGCCCGAAGGGATAGTATTTCCGTGGCGTCCCTACTTTGAGGGCAAGTATTATCTTATAATCAACCTGCTCTAAATTTATAAGAAGGAGTTAGGAAGGAATGGGAGATCAGGACATTGCTTTAATGGCACACCTTATGCGCCGGGCGGGGTTCGGTGCAACCCGTGAGGAGCTGGAAGCCCGAGTAGCCAAAGGCTACGAGGCGACCGTGGAAGAGCTTCTCAATCCCGAAGACCAGCCGGAGTTAGACCGGATCGAAATGATGCGGTATCACCCTTGGGCTTGGCGGCCGGGCACTTTGCCGGGCATGGGCGCCGGTGAGTGGGTACACGACATGCTCAACACCAAGCGGCCCCTGGAAGAAAAGATGGCGCTGTTCTGGCACCAGATTTTCGCGACAGGCGTTTCCAAGGTCGACCACTACGACGACGTGATGGACATGATCGTCAAGTTCCGCCAACTCGGAATGGGCAACTACAGGGACCTGTTGATTGCGATGGCCAAGGACCCGGCCATGATCTACTGGCTGGACAACAACGAGAACCACGCGGATGCCGTCAACGAGAACTGGGGCCGTGAGTTGCTGGAGCTCTTCAGCTTGGGCGTCGGCAGCTACACCGAGGTTGACGTTCGCGAGTGTTCACGGGCCTTCACCGGCTGGACCATCCAGCCCAAGCTCCCCCGTGGTCCCATTGGCCGCTTCGACTGGTTCTTCCAGTACAAGGCCGATGATCACGACGAAGGCGAGAAGACCTTCCTGGGCGAGACCGGCAACTTCAACGGTGATGACATCATCGACATCATTTGCCAGCAGCCCGCCACCGCGAACTTCATCGCCCGCCACCTGTACAATTTCTTCGTCGCCGACGAAGCCCAGGTGCCAGCGTGGCCCGTGACCCCGCCGAGGGACCAGGACGCGATTGACGCCCTGGCCGACGCGTTCATCGACTCCAACTACGACATGAAGGCGGTCCTCCGGGTCCTCTTCAACTCCGACTTCTTCAAGGAAGCCCGCTTCGCCCGGTTGAAGAACCCCACCGAAGTAGTGATCGGCACTTTGAAGATGGTCGGCGGCGCCGAATTCCCGGCTCCCGGCATTGGCGACCTGTCCCGGCAGCCCAGCTACATGGGCCAGGACCTGCTCAACCCGCCCAGCGTGGAAGGCTGGCACACCGGCGTCGAGTGGATCAACAGCGGTTCCTTGATGCGGCGCGTCAACTTCGTAGCCGACCTGGTCGGTGACGTGGGACGCCCCGGAATCCAAGCTATCGTTGCCCGCCTGCGGGACCAGGGCGTGACCACCGGCGAGCAAATGGTCGATGGCTGCCTGGACCTGCTGGGGCCCCTGGAAGTCGCCCCCGAGAGCAAGACCGAGCTGAACGACTTCGCTAACGAGAAGGGCGAGTACAAGTGGGACACCGAGGAAGACCTGCGCATCTCCAGCCAACGGGTTTCCGAGTTGCTCCAGCTCATCGTTTCCCTCCGTGAGTACCAGTACGCCTAATCGGCGCAGTAACTGAATTGGGACTGCCGGCGGAGGACTTTTCCCTTCCGCCGGCACCGGTCACCAATCATTGCCAACGATTAAAGAAGGAGAAGTAGAAATGACCAGTTCCCACAAAGACCCGGTTTTGGTGGTGCTGCAGCTCACCGGCGGCAACGACTACCTGAACACGGTGATTCCTTACGCTAACCCGTTGTACCGGGACAATCGCCCGGCAGTGGGCATCCCTGAAGGCAGAGAGCTCCGCTTGGATGACAAGACTGCGTTGCATCCCGAAATGGGTCCCATCAAGGCCCTTTACGAACAGGGTGCGTTGGGCATCATCCACGGCGTCGGCTACCCTGACTCCCCCAGGTCCCACTTCCGCTCGATGGACATCTGGCACACCTGCGAGCCGGACAAGCTCGGCACCGAGGGCTGGCTGGGCCGCGCCACCCGCGACATCGACCCCAACAAGGAAAACGTACTGACCACCGTCAGCTTCGGCCCGTCCCTGTTCCGTGCGCTGGCCATGCCTGGCGTCCCGGTTGCCTGCGTAGACGACCTTGAGTCCTATGGTCTGCTCCCCGGCATCTCGGAGCAGCAACAGCGTGAGAAGATCTTGGGCCGCTTCTCCCGCCTGTATTCCCCGGTCATGGGCTCCAGTTCCGTCATGGACTACATGGGCCAGACCGGTCTGGACACCCTTGAGGGTGCCGACATCTTGAAGGAAGCCCCCAGGACTTACAGCTCCTCGGTCGAGTACCCGGACACCACCATCGCGGCCAAGCTGCGGGGCATTTCCCAGATTCACCAGGCCAACCTGGGCACCCGCATCATGTACTGCGACCACGGCAGCTTCGACAGCCACTCCAACCAGTTTGGAATGCACGACAAGCTGTGGAAGGACGTATCCGAGGCCGTCTCCTGCTTCTTCGAGGATCTGCGGGAAAACAACGCCGCCGACAACGTCATCATGCTTATGTTCACCGAGTTCGGCCGGCGTGTCCATGACAACGGCTCCGGCACCGATCACGGCGCCGGCGGCGTGGCCTTCGTTGTAGGCGACCCGGTGAAGGGCGGCCAGTACAGTGAGTTCCCGTCCCTCGCCTCCCAGGACCTGGAACAAGGCGACGTGGTCCCGAACTACGACTTCCGGGGCCTGTACACCACCTTGCTCGAGGACTGGATGGGCCTCGACGCCAAACCCATCGTTGAGGGATCGTTCGAGAAACTGTCCTTCGTAGCCTAGACTCTATACCGGTACAACAAGGGCAGGAGCAGGAAAGTTCCTGCCCTTTACCACGCCTTAATGGAGGAATACGGATGCTAACCGAAACTGTAGCGGGGCGGACCTATGACTATAGCCACTCCGTAGGCCGCGGCGCCCTTACCGGCATGGGGTTCAGCAACCCGGTCGCGCTGGCCAAGGGACAAGACGAAGTAATGTTCGTACTGAACCGAGGCGGCGAGGGCGTCAGCAATGTGCCTTGGAACAAGGTTGGGTACGGCGCTCGCGTCGGCATCGTGAAGCTGGGATCGGAAGCCAAGGAAGAAGAGTTCCTGGGAGAGTTCAGCAAGTACGGCGACGCCAACGGCGAGTTTATCTGGGGATCCAGCATGGTTATCGACAGCCAGCAGAAGATTTACGTCCTTGACGAATGGCTCAATCGTGTAACCGTGTTCGATACCGAGGGCAATTATCAGAGCAGCTGGTCAACGGTCGCCGCCAATGATCCCGGCCCAAACGGCTCCGCGAGCATGGTGCTGGACAAGGACGAGAACCTGTATGTGACCGACGGCCGCAGCCACCAAGTCAAGAAGTTCACCCGCGATGGCCAGTTGCTGGCCACTTGGGGCAGCTTTGGCAGCGAGCCCGGCCAATTCGATTCTCCTTGGGGAATCACGATTGACAACGAAGGCTCCGTCTACGTCTGCGACTTCAAAAACCACCGGGTGCAGAAGTTCACCGCCGACGGCGACTATGTCACTCACTTCGGCAGCCAGGGCACGGGCCCGGGACAGATCAATTACCCCGTTGACGTTACCGTAGACCCCGAAGGGGATGTTTACGTCTGCGACTGGACCCACAACGGCTGGGAGTCCGGCAAGGTACATATCTTCGACAAGGGCGGCAGGTACATCACCAGCTTGGTCGGGGATGCCCAGGTGCTTTCCCACTGGGGCCAGATCACGGTGGACGCCAACGCCGACTATGCCAAGCGCCGGCGCGAAGTACGCACCACCGAGCCCGAATGGGTTTTCGCGCAACCTACCGCGGTCGAGTACGACGCCGACAACAACCGTCTGTTGGTGTTGGACACGCAGCGCAGCCGGATCCAGATATACAACAAGCAGGCCCAGTACATGGTTCCCCAGTTGAACCTATAACCTAGCTGGACCTTCACCCCGTCAATAACGACGGCAACATACCAGCCGGACATCGCGCGATCAGTGACGGTGTCCGGCTGGGCTTTGTTTGAAACGGACATAAATTTACCTGGCTTGGTTAAACCCAATACCCAATCATCGGAGAGGTAGAACAAGGTTATGGACTCAGCGAAGGAGGCGTATTACCTCCAGTTCGCGGCGGACAACCCGGAAATCCTGTGTTCCGAAGTCCCATCGGACCTCTTGGAAGAGGCGGCTACGGAAGCCGAGCCTACTCCCTTTTTTGAGCAGTTCTTCGGCATTGGATATAACGGGTGGCTGGCCAAGAAGCACGGTAGAAGGATCAGGTTCCCCCAAGACCGTATCAACGCCGCAATCCTGGTGTTGTGGTACAGAGCGGTCCTGCTTAATACCGACCGGATCCTGGGCACCCATGAAGTTAATGTAGAAAGCCCGTTTTTTTCCGATGAGGGACTCCATTAGACAGTGTACGGATAGACAGTGTACGAAGGTCCGGTCCGGACCTTCCTGCTAATCTGTTACGAACGTCCAACTCCTGTAGTAACGCATGGCCGTCACCGGCTTGGAGGTAAAGGATATGGCTTCTCCATCCTTCAGCTACGAAAGTCTGTTCGCTCAGAATGTACCCGTCACCGGCAGGGCGCCGAACCTAAAGGCGAAGTACGACTTCGCGGTGGCCTATCCGGCCCCGGAAACCATGCCCTTGGACGGGCTTGTAGACGCGGTACGGGAAGCAATGGACCGCGAGGGCCGCGACCTTTCCTATTACCCCCATCCGGCAGGGCTGCCGGCGCTCCGTGAGTTGCTGGCGGACAAACTGGGCCGCGACCGTGGCATGACGGTCAGCGCGGACGACATAGTGCTTACCGCCGGTTCGGGAGAAGCCATCGGAATGATGATCCAGGCTATGACCGACCCGGGGGACGTGCTCCTGACCGAGGAGTTCGTTTACCTCGGGACCTTGCGCCAGATGCGGCGTTACAGGGCCGAGGTAGTAGGCGTCAAGTGCGACGAACAGGGAATCATCCCGGACGCGCTGGCGGACACTATAAAGCGGGTGCGGAGCCAAGGTAAGAAGGTCAAATTCCTGTACACCATCCCAACTTTTCAAAACCCATTGGGTTTCACCATGACCCTGGAGCGCCGCCAGCGGGTCCTGGAAATTGCCCAAGCGGCGGAGATACCGATATTCGAGGATGATTGTTACGTGGACCTGCGATTCGAAGGGGAGGACGTTACCTCGTTCCACTCACTGGATGACACCGGCAGCGTGGTATACACCGGGTCATTCTCCAAGATAGTGGCGCCGGGAATGCGGATGGGGTACTTGGTCGCGCCCAACCAGGTTATGGAACGGGCCATGAGCTTCAAGTCGCCCAGCGGCGCAAACGAGTTCGCGGCGCTGACCATCGAGCAGTACCTCAAGAAGGAAATGTACCAGCACATAGACGACCAGAACGACTCGCTCAGGGCGAAGCGGGACGCCATGCTGGCATCGCTGGGCGAGAATTTCGGCGACGCCGCTACCTGGAGCCATCCCGAAGGCGGCTTGTACATCTGGCTGACAATGCCGGAAGAGGTCGACCTTGCCGCGTTGCAGGAACAGTCCTTCAGTGAGGGTGTGGGGTACTACAACGGCACCCTGTTTTCGCCGGATGGGAGCGGCGCCAACATGGCCCGGCTGTGCTTCGGGCATCCATCGGCGGACACTGTGTCAGACGGCATCGCGGAACTGGCCCGGATCCTGGAACGGCACGGGGCGATGGGGAGGTAGATAACCTATCGTCTTCTAAATCTATCCTCGGTGAGATCAGAGTTCAAAATGCGCCGCCACTGCTTCGGTGTGCGCGCGAATTTTAGGATCATTATTAGCTCCCCAAGCGCCGAGCAACTCGCGATAGGAAGTTGCGACGAACTTAACTTCATCTTCTGCAACTTCCGCCGCGAAAAGCTCAATCTCTCTCCGATGGTCGTTTATCTCCGCAATATTGACGGTTCGGCCATTAGGCCACACCGGCGGTTCTGCATAGACGTAGTACAAAACCGGCCTTAGACCATTGTGTTTGCCGGGCCGGTGGACTTGGGTGCGCAAGGCTAAAGCATGTTTAAACAGTTGTGTGGCGTCTAGGCGGGCAAATAGATTCTGGTCATCACGAACTTTGTCCCTGATTCTTTGATAACCCTCCATCTGACTACCCCATTCGTCTCTCCAATAAGCCTCCGATATCTCACTCCCTCTTCGTTTCCTGGATCGTCCTCCAAATGGCTCATACCTCTTGCACTCAACACCGATGAGTGCGGATGGAGTTGTAACGAGAGAATCCAGCCAAGGATGTTTACCTCCACTCCAGGGGAAGCGGACTGACTGCTCAATTTCTACTGAGAGCGCTGGCCATTCCTCATGCTCACATCCTGGCAAAGGCGGCAACTCCTTGGGACTCTTGAAAAAGAACCCGAAGGTGTTGGCGGCCAACCTAGCGGAAGACCTAGGTTGGTCAAACCTACCTTTCGATATCTCGTGGCCTCCTGCCGCATCAATGATTCGCTCAAGTTCATCACCCGGAACGCCAGGCAACCACCTATCGATCATCTCGCCTTCCAACAGTAACAACTTTCTTACAGGTGTTCCTGTCCACCAGCACGCACGTCGGAGACGGCCTCTATACCACGGGCTGGTAGGCCACCGATGACGGGACCCATAGGTCCAGGGCATCGACCCTGTACCCTATGGCTTCTTCGGACACGTTAAACGCACGAGCCATGTAGGGCGTGCTTGGGTTTTTACTCCATTCTTCCCGAACGAATTGCGCCGGCATTAGTAACTCGGCGGCAAACCAATTTGCCTCTATTTCCCGGCGCTGGTCTTCGGAAATCAGCCCGTCAGCAGGCTCTCTTTCCCTGAACATGTCGGCGCGTTTATCAACAATTCCCCCATCCTCGTGCAAATGAAGGAAATAGTGTCCCAGTTCGTGGGCTATAGAAAACCGTTTCCTATACGGGGGGGCGGACTGCTCCACGAAAATCTGCGTAGCGCGGCCACGCTTGGTTATCAGGGCCGTCAATGACTCGTCGAAGAATTTTGCGTTATTGACCGCAACACCGAGCACGTTGGCGAGATGTACGGGATTAATCGGCAACGAATAAAGGCCGTGTTGGATTAAGACTTCCTTGGCGCGGCACTCGATTTCAGATCGACTTGCCGGTTTCATATACTTCTCCAAAGTACGATGGGCCGTCGGTCTTGTAGTAATAACAATGATAACGGTCTACAACGCCGCCCGGTTGGCTACTGTGGTGTCCACCTTCCGCCGGATGAACTGGCCGCCGCCCAGCCTTCCGGTGAATTCTCCGTTCTCCACCACCACTGTGCCGCGGAGGATGGTCATTACCGGCCAGCCTTCGATATCGAAGCCGTCCCAGATGCTGTAGTCGGTGATGTGGAAGTCATCGGCCGTGAGCTTTCTCTTTATTGAAGGGTCGATCAATACGATGTCGGCGTCGCTGCCGGGGGCGATGATACCCTTGCGCGGGTACAGGCCCATGATTTTCGCGGCGTTGGTGGAAGTTACGTCGGCGAATTGCTGTAACGACATTCCCAGCTTGGAGACGCCTTCGCTGTAGGTTATGCCGACCCTGGTTTCCGCGCCGTTATGTCCGCCGGTAACGTCGGATATGGTCCGGCCCGAAATCTTGATGTCCCACGAGGTGCAGTACTCGTCGGTCGCCATCGTGTGCAGGCCTCCCCGGATCAGGCCGTTCCACAACGACTGGCGGTCTTCCTCCGACTTCAAAGACGGGTAGGTGTGGTACTTCATGCCGTTTTCTTCACGATAGTTGTCCTGGTTGAAGCAACAGTAGTTGTGCAACGTTTCCCCGTAGACCGGCATTCCCCTTGAACGGGCCTCATTGATGGCGTTGACTCCCTGCCTGGCGCTTACGTGAACGAAGTACACGGGCGAGCCGGTCCACTCGGCTACCCGCAACACCCTGCGGAACGAAACGTCTTCCGATTCGTTGCTGTGCACCAAGGGCATGTTCCACCACTCGGTACGCTCCTCTTCGGTGAGCTTGCGGTACATGTGCTGCACCATGTCGTCGTCCTCCGAGTGGACCAGCAGCATGGCGTTCAACCGCTGGATTTGCTCCATCAGGTCGTGCAGGTGGCCCGTGCCAACCATTCGCGGCTCGCCGGCCATGGCGGGAGGACGGATGTTGGTGGTGAAAATCTTGACGGTGGCAAAGCCGTCCTGGACGAACTCCGGCAGTTGCCCAAGAACGTTGGCGGGAATCTCCCCCAGCATCATCAAGTGGTGGGCATAGTCGGCGTAGGAGTTGCCCTGCCAGACCTCGGTGCGCTCCTGGACCGCTTGGCTGAGGTCTATGCCGGGGTACTGGATAGCGAAATCCAGCAAAGTAGTGGTGCCGCCGAAGAGAGCGGCCCTGGTGACCTGTTCCGGCGGCGCAGTAGTAAGGTTCCCTTGGCCCATTATCGGCGCGGCGATATGGGCGTGGGGTTCTATGCCGCCCGGAGCTACTATCTTGCCGCTGGCGTCGATGATGCGCCCGACATCGTCGGTAATGGCTCCCTGCGCCGCGACGGCAACAATTCTCTCTCCCTGTATGGCGACATCCCAGTCTCCAACTCCCCAGGGAGTTATCACTTGTCCGCCCCTGATTATCAAGTCCAGCATGGCCGGTCCTCCTCGATAGACATCAACTGATTACAAGGTTGCTTGAGTTTAGCAGATAGCGGGATGGGCCGCACCGAATGGCCATGGCCCGGTAGGATTCCGGTTCAGGTGGTGGATTCCCGCCTTCGCGGGAATGACGGACGGGCACGGGAATGACGGGCAGGCGCGGCAATGACGGATAGTTGGGAAATAGAATACCGTAGATGCCGGGTCAGCTTGGGGACCTGGCTGCCCGCGGCAGCTCAGCGTCCCAGTGAGGCATCAGGTGGCGGGAGGTAGTCGGCAGAAACAGGATCGAGGCAACGCCCACCATGCTCAATACCAAGGACAGAAGGATGGTGGCGTCGAAGTCGCCGGTCCAGTTTCGCAGCCACCCGCCCGCCAGGGCGCCCACGGCCATGCCGGTGCCGGCGCCCATTATCTGCCAGCCATAGGCGGTGCCGATGGGGGCATTGCCGTAGTATTGGCGGTTGATGATGGGGAAGGCGCTCATCTCCCCGCCGAAGCCTATGCCGAAAAGAACGCTGAACAGGTAGAACATCCAAGCGTCGTGGGCAAAGAAAAGGATGACTATCGGGGCGCTTTGGAGGAAGAAACAGACCCCCATCGCGCCCTTGCTGCCCATGTGGTCGGCGATGATGGGTACGGCGAACCGGCTGGTGGTGCTGAGCACCGACATGATGACAAAGGTGGCGGCCGCCGGGCCCCTGGCCAGTCCGCGGTCCTCGGCGATGGCGACCAGGAACACCATTATTATGGCGTGTCCGGCGCATCCCCAGAAATGAATCCCGATGAGGTTCCAGAAGGCGCTGGTCCTTTTGGCTTGGCGGAGAAAGGTATCGGTCCTGAGCTTGGCAACCGGCCCTTCCTGGGTGCGGCGAATCGGCTCGTCCCCCGACGCTCCCAAGGGACGCAGGCCGATGGCGGCCGGTTCACTGTAGAAAGGCTTTACCAGCAGCAACAGGAGTACGCCGCCACATATCCCCGTGACCCAGAACGCCGCTCTCAGGCCGGTCACGCCGTCGCCGAACCAAGCGATGATGAACAACACCATGGGAACGAACACGATGGGACCCAGGCCCTGGGATGCCTGCAACAGTCCCATCCCAACGCCCAGGTGCCGCTGGAACCACACGCTGACGGTCGCCATGAGGGGCACTTGGAAAATGGCCAGCGACGCGCTGAGGAGCACCCCGTACCACAGGTACAGTTCCCACAGGTGGGTCATGCGCCCGGTGAGGACCATGAACAGGATAAACAAAACCGCGCCCAAAACCAGGGTGCGGCGTACTCCGTAGCGGTCGCCCAGCCAGCCTGCCGCGGGACCGAACAACCCGGAGAAGACCCACTGAAGCGCCAGGGCCACCCCGATGGCGCCGTAACTCCAGCCAAAAGCCTCGGCCAAGCGGGGGACCAGGATGGTGAAGGAGGTGCGCACCGCCGAACTGCTCAGCCGCATGGCGGCGGCCAGGACGACGATGGCCCAAGCGTAATGGAACCTCCGGCGGCCAATTTCGGGGGCTACGGCAAGACCGATAAGGATAATGCCGGAAGCCAGGATAGCCAGGCCGGCGGACGTCATGCCGCGGTCGCCCGGCGCCGCGGCGGGCCGGATTCAAAGAAGACTTGCAATAAGTTATCTGGTCACCAAGGTACCGTCAATCCTGATACCACGCGATTGGTCTGTCAAGAGGCCGGATAGGCGCCCCCGATGCCTTTTCTGGGGTTGGTATCCGGGGCCGGCGGGCCCGGGCGGTCTGGCAGCGAGCAACAGGTGGACCAACGCCGAGGCCGCGACCGCTTCTGTGGCCTCGAAGACTCCTCATCTTGCGCCTTCGCACTTGCCCGGCAATACGCATGTTCAGGCTTTGAAAGCCTTGGAACCGGTCGACGCCGCCGGCATGGACGCCGGATGGCGCAGCGGTCCTCCGCCGGTCCCCAGCAGGCGCCGGGAAGGTCTGCCTCCCTTGGTCCCGGAGGCGCGTTGGCGCAAGGAAAAAATTTCCCTGACGGGAAACTCTTCGCCTGCCCGAAAGCAGGCGGACTAATGAAACGGCATATTCGTCAATCCGGCCCGAAGCCGGATGACGGGTTATCCGTGGGTCATGCCGCGGACGGGCATGGCAGGCCCGCCGGGCGGATTTTGGTTTGCCACCTGTTGCTCTTGTGCCTCTTTTCCCTTGATCAGGGCAACCACGAGGTGGGTTATACGCATTCGCGGGGTGTCCCTACCTGTCCCTCTTCGGCGATGGAAGAGGGTACTACAGTTTGTTGCCTCCTTTTGGATGAATTTAATCAGGCCGGCTTGTTGTGTGGTTTACGCTACCGGGCGGTAATCCGACGTGTCAACGGGAAGATGTCAGTGGACGGGGCAATAGGGAATATGAGCGGGATATCCTTATCGCCGAGGCGACGCGGTGCGATCGAGAGAGACTTACCGCGAATATCAGCGAAGATGCCCTTCCCATCATAAGCGAGTTCGTGGACGGTCTTGTTGCCCAGGCCGCCGAGCGCAACCCGGACCCGAATAACGACGACGAATTCAAGGGCTTCGTGATAACGGTATGCGCCTCGGCCAGTGGCGACGAGGCTGCGACGGTCCTCTTGTCCCTCCTGAGGCTGCTGGACTACGGGTTCTAGCCGCACGGGGGCGGGCCTTCATAATCGACGGAGAAACTTGCGAAACTCTACTGCCCCTTCCGTCGCTCCCGCGAAAGCGGGAGTCCAAAGCTAAAGGTAATGGATTCCCGCCTGCGCGGGAATGACGAGAGGCGGGAATGACGAGAGGATGAAAAAGCCTTGAAATCATCCTTGACAAGTCTTTTCCCATGTGTATAATAGAGGGTTACTGACGTATGCCTCAATTAACGTCTTCGGTCATCTTTCCAACAGTCCCCAGCCCCCGGCCCCTTTTTGCGCCCTGACTCAGGTCGCGTGGGCGCGCGCATCCACTCACCCACAAGGAGAAAAGGAATGGAATTTTCTGCTCCGCAGAATGGCCATGCCACGTCGCTTCCCGAGTTGAAGACCTACTCCCGGATCGAGCAGGTCCTGGACGTGCCGAACCTCATACAGAGCCAGCTTCAATCGTATGAGTGGTTCAAGGACTCCGGCTTGCAGGAAGTGTACAAGGAAATCTCGCCCATTGCAGACTACACCACCAAGAAGTACGAGCTGCATTTTCAGGAACATTACTTCCGCGATCCCAAGTACTCGCCGCAGGAATGCAAGGAGCGGGAGATTACCTTTTCTCAGCCATTGTACGTAAAGACCCGGTTGGTGATGAAGGACACCGGGGAGATAAAGGAGCAAGAGATTTTCATGGGGGACATCCCCATGATGAGCGACAACGGCACGTTCATCATAAACGGCGCCGAGCGGGTGGTGGTAAGCCAGTTGGTGCGCTCTCCGGGCATCTATTTTGTCTATGAACGGAATGCCGCCAGCAACAGGAACCTTTGCTTCGCCAAGTTGATCCCTTCCAGGGGGGCTTGGCTGGAATTCGAGACCAGCGCCAAGGATATCCTGTCCGTCAAGGTTGACCGCAAGCGCAAGGTATCGGCCACCACTTTCCTTCGCGCCTTGGGTATCGCATCGGACGAGGAAATCCTGGACCTGTTCGCCGACGTGGATACCGACGAGAACC
Source organism: Dehalococcoidia bacterium (assembly GCA_965203835.1). Taxonomy (GTDB): domain Bacteria; phylum Chloroflexota; class Dehalococcoidia; order Lucifugimonadales; family UBA3495; genus CBDCFV01. The sequence goes on along the minus strand of OZ241919.1, from coordinate 3,141,313 downwards.
ACGAGTACATTCGCTCTACCCTGGACCGGGACCCGGTGGCCGATCCCAAAGACCTGAACTTCAAGGATGACGACCTTAGAGACCTTTGGGACTGGCTGTACCCCGAGGAAGAAGGGGCCGACAAGGTGGAGTTCGACTCGGCCTTGGCCAGACGGGTCGCCCACGCTCAAATAGAGTTCTACCGGCGGCTGCGGCCGGGTGAGCCGCCCAGCTTGGAGAACTCACGCAACCTGATACGGAACCTTTTCTTTGCGCCGCGCCGCTACGACCTGGGCAAGGTAGGCCGGCACAAGCTGAACCAAAGGCTTGGCCAGTCGGAAAACGCCGACCTGATGACCCTCACCGTCGATGACGTGGTGGCGGTAATCCGCACCATGATCCTGGTCAACCAGGGCGACGGACACCCGGACGACATCGACCACTTGGGCAACCGCCGTGTCAGGGCGGTTGGCGAACTGGTGCAGAACCAGGTGAGGGTTGGCCTGTTGCGCATGGAGCGGATGGTCAAGGAGAAGATGACCCTCGTCGACCCGGAAACGGCGGCTCCCCAAGGGTTGGTGAACATACGCCCGGTAGTGGCCGCGGTAAGGGAGTTCTTCGGCGGCTCCCAGCTTTCCCAGTTCATGGACCAGACCAACCCGCTGGCCGAGTTGACTCACAAGCGACGCTTGTCGGCCTTGGGGCCCGGAGGTCTTTCCAGGGAGCGAGCCGGGTTCGATGTGCGGGACGTGCACTTCTCGCACTACGGGCGCATCTGTCCCATCGAAACTCCTGAAGGACCCAACATCGGGCTGTTGAGTTCCTTGGCTTCTTACGCGCGGGTGAACCAGTACGGGTTCATCGAATCGCCGTACCGCCGGGTGTACAAGTCGCTGCCGTGCACTTCGCCCGACCTGAAGGGGCGGACCGTAACCGAAACGGTCACCGACCCTTCAGGCAAGGTCATTGTCAACAAGGGCCGGTCTGTAGGCGCCAACCGTATGGCCGCCCTGAGCCAGTTGCCGGCAGGCACCATGATACAGGTGCGGCCCTTCGTCGCCAGCGGAGACGGGGACATAATCTACCTTTCCGCAGACCAGGAGGAAAGGTTCCGTATCGCCCAAGCCAACTCGGCGCTGGACAGCCTCAACCAGTTCGTGGACGACCGCGTGGAGCTACGGGTGGGTGAGGCGTACATGCAGGAAGCGTCCGACACCGTGGACTTGATGGACGTTTCGCCGATGCAGATTATGAGCGTGTCGGCGGGGTTGATCCCCTTCCTGGAGCACGACGACGCCAACCGCGCCCTGATGGGTTCCAACATGCAACGCCAGGCGGTGCCATTGTTGAGGCCCCAGGCGCCGGTCATAGGCACCGGCATCGAGAAGCGGGTGGCCCGCGACAGCGGACAGGTAGTCATGGCCCAGATCAACGGCGTGGTTACTTCGGTGACCGGCCGCGAGATAGTCGTGACCGATGTGGAGGGCAACGATGTTGTCCATCCGCTGATAAAGTTCGCCCGCACCAACCAGGGCACATGCTTCGACCAGCGGCCTACCGTGTCGGCCGGCGACGTGGTGGCCAAAGGCGACATCCTGGCCGACAGTTCCTCGACCGAGGACGGCGAACTTGCCTTGGGTCAAAACGTGCTGGTCGCGTTCATGTCCTGGGAGGGCTACAACTACGAAGACGCCATCATCATCAGCGAAAGGCTGGTCAAGGAGGACTACTTCACCTCCACGCACATAGAAAAGCATGAGATGGAAGCCCGAGAGACCAAGCTGGGACCGGAGGAGATCACGCGGGATATACCGAATGTAGGCGAGACCAGCCTCCGGGACCTGGACGAGCGGGGGATCATCCGCATTGGGGCGGAGGTAGGCCCCGGGGACATCCTGGTCGGCAAGGTAACCCCCAAGGGCGAAACCGAGTTGACCGCCGAAGAAAAACTGTTGCGCGCCATCTTCGGTGAAAAGTCCCGGGACGTTAAAGATACTTCGCTCCGCGTTCCCCACGGCGAGCGGGGCAAGGTTATCGAGGTCAAGGTACTGAATCGAACCAACCGGGATGACTTGTCTCCGGGCGTGAACGAGGCCGTGCGTGTCTGGATTGCCCAGACGCGGAAAATATCCGTCGGGGACAAAATGGCCGGGCGTCACGGTAACAAGGGCGTGGTAGCCCGCATATTGCCGGAAGAGGATATGCCTTTCCTGGCCGACGGCACTCCTGTGGACATCATCCTGAACCCCATCGGCGTGCCATCCCGGATGAACCTGGGCCAGGTGCTGGAGACCCACTTGGGGTGGGCCGCCAGGATGCTGAATTTCAGGGCCAGCACCCCGGTGTTCGACGGAGCACGGGACGACGCCATTGAGGACGCCTTGGCCCGGGTATGGTTCGTGCAACAAGCCGACGCCATAGATACCGTATCCTCTCACTCCGGCCCGGTAATAGACCAAGGCAAGGTTGAGTCATGGCTGTACAGGAAAGGCTACGACGGCAAACGGCTGTTCGACCAACAGGTGATTGGCGAGGCCAGGGAGGCCTGTCTGCGCCTTTGGCTCAATGAGGTCGCGGGGCAGGATCCTGGAAGCATGAGCATTGAGGAGATGCAGCGGGAGGCTTTGCAGGTACACCAGAAGGAACGGAAGGCGCCTCCCACATTTGGAAAATTCGAGCTGTTCGACGGACGGACCGGGGAACCCTTCGACCAGGTGGTGACCGTCGGCAACATCTACATCCTTAAACTCATTCACTTGGTTGAAGACAAGATTCACGCCCGGTCAACGGGACCTTACTCCATGATCACCCAGCAGCCTCTGGGCGGCAAGGCCCAGTTCGGCGGTCAACGGTTTGGCGAAATGGAGGTGTGGGCCCTGGAAGCATACAGCGCGGCATACAACCTGCAGGAGGTTCTTACTGTAAAGTCCGACGACGTGGCGGGAAGGGTCAAGACTTACGAAGCCGTAGTCAAGGGGGAGCCTATTGGGCAGCCAGGAGTTCCCGAGTCGTTCAACGTGCTTTTGAAGGAACTCCAAAGCCTGGGACTTGCGGTAGAGTTGCTGAACGAAGACACCCGTCCCCCGATGCTCCATGGAATATCCGACGATACCGAGCTTTACCAGCCGCTGGAGGCCGATTAATGGTCAGAATGTCTGACAGGACAGAAACTCAAGGCACCAATTTCAATGCTATACGCATTTCCATAGCGTCTCCCGAACAGATCATGAACTGGTCTCACGGCGAGGTGACCAAGCCGGAGACCATCAACTACCGCACCCTGCGGCCAGAAAAAGACGGGCTGTTCTGCGAGCGTTTGTTCGGCCCCACCAAGGACTGGGAGTGCTTCTGCGGCAAGTACAAGCGCATACGGTACCGGGGCGTGGTATGCGACCGTTGCGGCGTCGAGGTCACCCGGTCCAAGGTGCGCAGGGAGCGCATGGGCCACATCAAGCTGGCCGCACCGGTAGCCCACATCTGGTTCAGCAAGACTACGCCGAGCCGGTTGGGACTATTGCTGGACCTGTCTCCCAGGAACCTGGAGCGTGTCCTTTACTTCGCCCAGCACATCATTGTGTCGGTGGACGATGACGTGCGAAGTGAGACCATAGAGGAAACGGAGTTAAGGTTCGAGGTCGACGTAAAGAGGCTAAGAGAAAACGCCGAACAGTCGTTGGCCCCGCTGCGCCAGAAGCTGGAAGAACTGGACCAAACGCCCGACATCGCCGGTGATGATGTTGACGTGGAAGGCTTGGCCGCCCATGCGGAAGCGGCGGCAGGACGGGCGGCCGTACAAGCCGAGATCGACGCCCTGGAAGACCAGTTGGCCAACGAGGAAAAACAACTGGAGGAACAGAAGCAACTCACGGTCGACGAGCTCAACGACCTCAGGCCGCACAAGCTGGTCCCCGAGTCACGGTACCGGGAGCTTAACGAGCGTTACAGCGACGTGTTCAACGCGGGCATGGGCGCCGAGGCTATCCTGGAAATTCTCAGGACCATAGACCTGGAAGCATTGCGGGAGCATCTCATCAACGAGATGCACTCCACCTCCGGGCAGCGGCGCAAGAAAGCCATCAAGAGGCTGCGCGTCGTCGAGTCGTTCCGGAACAGCGGGAACCGGGTCGAAGACATGATCCTGTCCGTGCTGCCGGTGCTGCCGCCGGAGCTGCGGCCCATGGTCCAACTGGACGGCGGCAGATTCGCGACCAGCGACCTCAACGACCTTTATCGCCGGGTAATCAACCGGAACAACCGTCTAAAGCGTCTCATGGACCTGGGCGCCCCGGAGATTATCATCCGCAACGAAAAGCGTATGCTTCAGGAAGCCGTCGACGCTCTGATAGACAACGGACGGCGAGGCCGCCCCATCCAGGGAAGCCACAACCACAAGCTCAAGTCCCTGTCGGACTTGTTGCGGGGGAAGCAGGGACGCTTCCGTCAGAACCTTCTGGGCAAGAGGGTGGACTACAGCGGCCGGTCGGTGATCGTAGTGGGGCCGGAGCTCAAGATCAACGAGTGCGGCCTGCCCAAACGCATGGCGTTGGAGTTGTTCAAACCCTTTGTCATGCACCGGCTTGCCGTCTATGGCATCGCCCCCAACATCAAGAACGCGAAACGCATGGTCGAGCGGACCCGTCCGGAAGTATGGGACATTCTGGAAGACGTCATCAAGGACCGGCCGGTGTTGCTGAACCGCGCTCCCACGCTGCACCGCTTGGGAATCCAGGCTTTCATGCCCAAGTTGATCGAAGGCAACGCGATCCAGATACACCCGTTGGTATGCTCGGCGTTCAACGCCGACTTCGACGGCGACCAGATGGCGGTGCACGTGCCCCTGTCCCGCATGGCGGTGCTGGAGGCCAGAGAGGCCATGCTGAGCACCCACAACATGCTGTCGCCGGCGTCGGGAGAGCCACTGGTGGCCCCCACCCTGGACATGGTGATGGGTTGCTATTACCTGACCGAGATAAGGGAAGGCTCGAAGGGAGAGGGCCTCAAGTTTTACGACTTTGACGAGGCGCGGATCGCCCACGCTACGGGTCTGATAGACCTTCATGCCAAAATCCTGGTGCGGCAGGTGCACGGTTCCGACCATGAAGACTGGTTGGAGACTACTTTGGGCCGGTTGGAGTTTAACGAAATCCTGCCTGACACCATCCCTTACAAGAACCGGTTGATGGACCGGAACGAACTCAAGGACCTGACCGCGGAGCTTTACCGGAGCTTGGACAACGCGGGCACCGCGGAGGCGCTGGACAAGATCAAAGGCTTAGGTTTCAGGTACGCCACCGCGTCCGGCATCACCATCGCCATTAACGATATCAAGGTGCCGGATGGAAAAACCGATGTTTTGAACGAAGCCGCGAGAAAGGTGGCCGACTATGAGGACGACTACCTGTCGGGCCTCATATCCGAAGACGAGCGGTACGAGAACACCGTGGAGGCGTGGACCCAGGCGTCGGACCAAACCGAGGAACTGGTAAAGAGCGCGTTGGACAACTACGGCGGCATAGCCGTTATGGCCAACTCGGGCACCAAGGGAAACATCTCCCAGATCAAGCAGATGGCGGGAATGCGCGGGCTGATGAGCAACCCCAAGGGCAGAATCATCGACCTTCCCATCAAGTCCAGTTTCCGGGAAGGCCTGACGGCCCTGGAGTACTTCATATCCACCCACGGCGCCCGCAAAGGTCTCGCGGACACCGCCCTGAGGACCGCGGACAGCGGGTACCTTACGCGGCGGTTGATCGACGTGGCCCAGGAAGTAATTGTACTGGAGGAAGACTGCGACACCTTCGACGCCTACTTGGTGTCCGGTGGGCAGGACGATCCTCTTCACTCACCGCTGGAGCAACGGTTGTTAGGCCGGATGGCCGCCGACCAGCTTGTTCACCCGGAAACCGGCGAGATACTGGTGGACCGGAACCAACCGATAGACGAGGTCACTGCCCAGCTAATCAGCGAGTCGGGAATAACCGAAGTGCCGGTGAGGTCGCCGTTGACCTGTGAGTCGCATCGCGGCATCTGCCGGATGTGTTACGGTTATCTGCCCGCCACCGGCATGATGGTGGAGGAAGGCCAAGCGGTCGGGATTATAGCGGCGCAAAGCATCGGCGAGCCAGGCACCCAGTTGACCATGCGGACCTTCCACACCGGCGGAATCGCCGGCACGGACATCACTACCGGCCTTCCCCGCGTGGAGGAACTGTTCGAGGCGCGCGTCCCCAAGGGGGCGGCGATACTGGCGGACATCGACGGCACGGTCACCATCGAAGCGGAGGAGGAAGGCCGACGGTTGCGGGTGTACAGCCGCGAAGAGTTCCGGGAGGACTACGACCTTGCCGATGACGCCAACCTGTTGGTGGACGATGGGGAGTACGTGGAGCCCGGGATGATCCTGGCGGGCGTAATGGCCGCGCTTACCGAGGGAGACGGGGCAACCTCCGACGAACCCCGGCCTGAGGACCAGATAATCGCCAACATCGGCGGTCGAGTCGAACTCAGCCCGGGGCGGGTATCCATTATCTGGGAAGACGTGGAAGAGCGGGAGCACATAATTCCCGTATCCGCCCATATCCTGGTGAAGGACGGGGACGAAATCAAGGCGGGCGACGCTTTGACCAACGGACCGCTGAACCCTCACGACATACTGCACATCCGCGGCAAGGACGAACTCCAAGGGTACTTGGTGGGCGAAGTGCAGCAGGTATACAAGTCGCAGGGGGTCAGCATCCACGACAAGCACATCGAAATCATTCTGAGGCAGATGCTTCGTCGTGTGCAGGTGGAATCCACCGGGGACTCGGACTTTATCCCCGGCCAGATGGTGGACCGTTTCGAGTTCCAGGAAAAGAACGCCAATGTGCTGGCCGAGGGCGGCGAACCGGCGACGGCCAAACCCATCCTGCTGGGCGTTACGCGGGCTTCCCTGCTGACCGACAGTTTCCTGTCCGCTGCCTCCTTCCAGGAGACCACCAGGGTGCTGACCCAAGCCGCCGTCAGCGGCGCGCAGGACTGGTTGCTGGGCTTGAAGGAGAACGTCATCATAGGCCGGCTGATCCCCGCCAGGGTCGGTATTCCGGGCATGGACGAACTGTTGGAGCCCGAGCCAATCCCGGAATTGGCCGGTGTGGGGCCGGGAGGTTGGTTGGGAATCGGTCAGCCCTCGGAAACTGCGGGATTTGGCTCCGGACCGGATGACCTGGACCCGGGAGACTATGATCTTCGGAGCGACGCGGAGGAATTCTTCAAAGAGGACGCCAACGACGACCTCGCGGATGCCGCGCGGGTCTTCGGCCTGCAATCAAGCAACGGCGGCGGATTTACCCCGGAAAACGGGCACGATGCCGAAGGGTTGGGGACTAGCCTGTCGGAAGGTCCGCAGGAGAGTTTCCTCAATCCATCGTCCGACGAAGAAGCTCAGGAGTAGAGATAACCCGGTCTATTTCAAACGGTGGTGTCCAGTAGTGTTGTGGAGGGGGTAACGTGGAGTTAGGGATAGATTTGGCTCCCAACAACCCCCGCCACTTGAAGTTGAAGAACCCGGTCATGATTGCGTCCGGGACCTTTGGGTTCGATGGGTACGGTAGCGGGATCCCGCCGGAGATGCCCTTGGACCAACTGGGGGCGGTTGTTCCCAAGACGGTCACCCGGTATCCCCGGCAGGGCAATCCCGAGCCGCGGTGGCACCCTACGTCCTATCGCCGCGCTTTCACCGATGGAGAGGCCATTTTCCTTAACTCCATCGGGCTGGCCAACCCTGGCATCGACACAGCCCTGAACGACTTGGCGCCCGAATGGGTCGGCTTGGGCACCACGGTCATCTTCAGCTTGGCGGCGGACAGCGTCGACCAGTTCTCGCAAATGACCGCGATGACCCAGGATGTGGACGGGTTTCAGGGCCTGGAACTCAACCTCAGCTGTCCCAACGTGAAGAACGGAGCCCTGTTCGCCCACAGCCCCGACCTTACTGCGGAAGCGGTCACGGCTGTCAAAGCCAACACCGATCTTCCGGTGCTGGCGAAACTGGCGCCCAACGTGCCTGACATTACCAAGGTGGTATGCGCCGCGGCCAAGGCCGGTGTCGACGCCATCACCATTGGCAACACCATGCCCGCCCTGCGCATCGACGTGGCTTCCCGCACCCCGGTGCTTGGCGCAGTTACCGGCGGTCTTTCCGGTCATGGCCTGCGCCCGGTCAATCTCGCTCTTGTCTACCGCGCCGCCCAAGCCGTCGATGTACCGATCATCGGCGTCGGGGGCATCTTCACCGCCGAGCACGCCCTGGAGTACTTCCTGGCGGGGGCGACCGCGGTGCAAATAGGCAGCGCCAACCTGGTGGAGTTTCAGACTCCGCTGCGGGTCCTGGAGAAACTGCAAGCCTATATGGAGAAAGAAGGCGTTAACGACATTGGCGACTTGACAGGCGCGGTACGCCGGAGCTTGCCTGATGAAACGCAACGCACCTTTGGTTAAAATATAGACGGACTCGACATTACGTTATCCCGGCCGGTCCCTGTCTGTTGCGCCGGAGTGACCGGGGCCGGGATAGTATCGATCAAGGTGGTACCGATATGGTTTCCATGATCAACAGAATCCTGGGCGACACCAGCGAGAAAGCTGTCAAGAAAATTCGTCCGACTTCCGGAAAAATAAATGCCCTCGAGGCCTCGGTCCAAAAACTGAGCGACGCCCAGTTGCGGAGCAAAACGGACGAGTTCAGGGAAAGGCTTGCCGGACGGGAAACCATCGACGACCTGCTTCCGGAGGCGTTCGCCGTCGTCCGTGAAACCGCTTGGCGCACCCTGGGGCAGCGCCACTACGACTCCCAGCTCATCGGTGGAATAGTCCTTCACCGGGGACAAATCGCGGAGATGAAGACCGGTGAAGGAAAGACCCTGGTTGGCACACTGCCGGTCTACCTCAACGCCCTGTCAGGCCGCGGGGTGCATGTCGTCACGGTGAACGACTACCTGGCCCGCCGCGACCCGGTATGGATGGGCCCCGTCTATCACGCCCTCGGCCTGTCGGTAGGTTGTTTGCAACACGACGGCGCCTATATGTTCGACCCTGAGATGACCGGCGCCAAAGGTTCCTCCAACGGGTCGAATGACTCCCAGGGCAGCATGAAATTCCTGCGCCCGGTCAGCCGGACCGACGCCTACAAGGCCGACATCACCTACGGCACCAACAACGAATTCGGGTTTGACTACCTGCGGGACAACATGGCCCTGGACTCGTCGCTCCGGGTCCAGCGGGAACTGAACTTCGCCATTGTGGACGAAGTGGACAATATCCTTATCGACGAAGCCAGGACTCCGCTCATCATCAGCGGCCCCGCCGAAGAGCCGGTCAGCCATTACTACGAGTTCGCCAAGCGAGTGCCCCGGCTGTCCGAAGAGGAAGACTACACCATCGACGACCGTACCCGCGCCATTTCGCTGACCCAAGAAGGCATTGGCAAGATGGAGCAATGGACCAGGGTCGGCAACCTGTACGAGCCGGAAAACTACCACTTGGTCCATTACATCGAGAACGCCCTGACCGCCCATGTGATGAAGAAACGGGACAAGGACTACGTGATACGGGACGGCGAAGTGGTCATCGTGGACGAGTTCACCGGACGCCTCCAGTTCGGGCGCCGCTGGTCCGATGGCCTGCACCAAGCCGTAGAGGCCAAGGAAGGGCTGAAAATCCAGCGCGAAAGCATTACCTACGCCACCATCACCCTGCAAAACTACTTCCGTTTGTACAACAAGCTGGCCGGTATGACCGGCACCGCCGAGACGGAGGCGGACGAATTTCTGAAAATCTACGGCTTGGACGTAGTGGTTATACCCACCAACCTGCCCCTTGCGCGCTACGAATCCCCCGACCTGGTCTTCCAGAACTCGGAAGCCAAGTGGCGCAACGTTGTCGACGCCATCGCCAGCACCAACGAGACGGGACGCCCGATACTCGTTGGCACCACGTCTATTGAGGACTCGGAACGCCTGAGTGAACGCCTCAAGCGGCGCGGCATCTCCCATCAAGTGCTGAACGCCAAGAACCACGAACACGAAGCCAGCATAGTGGCCCAAGCGGGCCGTATAGGAGCGGTGACCGTATCCACCAACATGGCCGGCCGCGGCACCGATATTATCCTCGGCGGCAGCGATACGGAACGTTCCGGCTGGCAGGAAGAGCACGATCAGGTAGTCGATCTGGGCGGGCTGCACGTGCTGGGTACAGAGCATCACGACGCCCGGCGGATAGACAACCAGCTTCGGGGCCGCGCCGGGCGCCAGGGGGACCCTGGAAGTTCACAGTTCTACCTGTCCTTGGAAGACGAGCTGATGCAACGGTTCGGCGGCGAACGCATCAAGAACATGATGGGCTGGACCGGTCTCGAAGAGGACACGCCTATAGAAAACAAGCTGGTTACCAAGTCCATCAGCAGCGCCCAAGTCAAGGTCGAAAGCTCTCACTTCGACATCAGGAAGCATCTGCTGAATTTCGACGATGTGTTGAACCAGCAACGGCGCACCATCTACACCCAGCGCCATGAAATTCTGGACGAGGTCAACCTGAAGTCCAAAGTGGTGGACATGCTCAGGAGTGAGTTTGAAGAGTCGGTGCGCAACCACCTGCCCACCCGGCACGCCGACGATTGGAACGTATCGGCCTTCCTGAACGACCTGCGCCAGATCGGCCCCCTTCCTCCCGAGTTGGCCTCTGAGGACGATGTCTACAATCACAGCCATGACGAAATACGCCGGATCGTCGCGGACTACGCCGAAACGGTCTATGAAGTGCGGGAGCAGGAACTGGGAGAGGAGCATATGCGGATGGTGAGCCGCCTGCTGCTTCTCAGGGCCATCGACGTCCATTGGGTCAACCACCTTACGTCAATGGAAAATCTGCGCACCGGCATAGGGCTTCAGGCCTATGGTCAGCGGGACCCTCTTGTCGCCTATCGCACCGAAGGCCAGAAAATGTTCCAGGAACTCCTGCGCCGGATGCAATATGACGTGGTCCATACGTTGCTTCACGCTTCACTGGGGCCCGAAGCGTTCAACGGCAACGGAGACGGGCGTCAGAGATCCAGGAAAGCGACCAGCGAGCAAGCAAGCCCGATGCAGGCTGTGAGTCAGCGGAATCGCAACGCCGTAGCTGCCGGCGCCAACAAGATCGGCCGCAACGCCAAATGCCCCTGCGGGAGCGGCAAGAAATACAAGAGGTGTTGCGGGGCAGCCGCCTGACATCCCTTGTAGACCGATGTAGACCGAGGGTAAGTCCGTCCTCTGCTACATCTCCAGCCGCTTATCACCGGAGAGGTAAGCGTCCGGCTCCTTCGAGAAGGCTATCCTGCAACCCGGGGCGCAGAAATAGTAGGCCGTTCCCTCGTGGACATGGGACCCGCCCGGCGGGTTCTTCATATCCACCTGCATGTGGCAGACGGGGTCCTCAGCCGTATCTCCTCTGCCAAGAAACCCTAACAGCCGATTCACCATTGGAGCACTCCCGCGAAATGTAGATTTACCTTAGAGAACGTCACTTGTGGATTCCCGCCTTCGCGGGAATGACGGATGGCCCCAAGGGGCCATACGCAATTGCCGTGAAAATGACCGATTTTCATAATAATGACTGACGGCCCTGTGAAGGCATGCATAGGCCATGAAAACAGGCATTTTCATGAAGATGACGGTGTGGTCCGCTTGAGACGCAGGGAATTTGTCACCACCGACACGGAACTGATGGCCATCGCCGCGGCAGCGGCTACAGGATTCAGGAAACCCAGGTCCCCAAGCAGGAACTGCAGCGGCCCGGCAGGCACTGTAGTGTCCAGCACCCGGTCCAGCAGCAAGTACAGTACCCCGGCGGCCACGGGAATCAAGGCCACGTTGTAGCCGAAGGCCCATGCGAGGTTCTGCTTTATCGTCCTGACCGTTGCTTTGGACAGAAAGATGGCATCGGGAACGCTTCTCAAGTCGCCCCGCATCAGCGTAACGTCGGCGGCTTCGATGGCGATGTCGGTCCCGGTGCCGATGGCGATGCCCACGTCGGCTTGCGCCAATGCCGGCGCGTCGTTAATACCGTCGCCCACCATTGCCACGACCTTGCCTTCCGCTTGAAGGCCCCTTATCCGCTCAAGTTTCTGGTCAGGCAGCAGTCCGGCCATCACCCGGTCGTTACGTCCGCGGGGGCCTTCGCCTATGCCCACCTGCTTGGCAACCGCTTCCGCCGTGCTGCGGTGGTCGCCGGTCAACATCACAACCTCCAGCCCCAGCGAATGGAGTGTCTCCACCGCTGCCCGGGACTCGGCTTTGACGGTGTCGGCCACCGCGATTATCCCTGCCACAGACCCATCGACAGCCACGAAAACCGGAGTCTTGCCTTGGCGGGCCATTTCCAGCCCTTCCTGTTCGATGCCGTCAACCTGTGCCCCCCGGTCTTTCATCATGGCGAGGTTTCCCAGCGTCACTTCGCTCCCGTTCACTTGCGCCAGCACCCCATGACCGGGCAGCGCTTGGAACCGGGATACGGGTCCCACCTCCAAACCGCGGCCCTCAGCCTCCGCAACAATGGCTCGTGCCAAGGGGTGCTCCGAGTCCTGTTCCGCCGAGGCGGCCAACGCCAACACCCGGCTTTCCGTGAGACCCAGCGGCACCACATCTGTCACCCTGGTATTCCCTTGGGTCAGGGTGCCCGTTTTGTCCAGCACAACGGTGTGCACCTTGCAGACGCGTTCCAGCGCCTCGGCGTTGCGGATAAGGATGCCGCGCTCCGCCGCCTTGCCCATGCCGACCATGATGGCCGTGGGCGTAGCCAGGCCCATAGCGCAGGGACAGGCTATCACCAGCACCGCCACCGTGTTCAGAATCGCTATCGCCAGCGCGGGTTCCGGCCCGAAGAAAAACCAGGTCGCCCAGACCACCGCCGCCACAACTATGACAATCGGAACGAAGTAGCTTGCGACAATGTCAACCAGCCGCTGTATGGGCGCCCTGGAACCTTGGGCCTCTTCCACCATGCGGATGATCCGGGCCAGGACGGTTCCCCCGCCGACCTTGGTGGCGATATACCGGAAGCTCCCGGTGGTATTGACGGTTCCTCCGTATACCGGCGCTCCGACGGCCTTTTCCACCGGAAGGCTTTCCCCGGTGAGCATGGACTCGTCCACCACCGAAATCCCGTCGATCACTTCCCCGTCCACCGGCAGTTTCTCTCCCGGACGAACGGCAACGGTGTCACCTGTCACCACTTGGGCTATCGGTATCTCGATAACTTCCCCGTTGCGGACTACCCTGGCCGATGCAGGCCGGTACCCCAGCAGTTTACGGATGGCGTCGGAGGTCTGCCCCTTGGCGCGGGCCTCGAGCAGCCGTCCCAGCAGGACGAGGGCGATGATCATGGCCGACGCGTCGAAGTAGACTGCCGTATTGTGATTGAAAGCGGAATTGGCGTGAAGGAGGTGCGCTTCGCTGAAAAAGCCGCCGAAGAAGGTCAAGGCGGTGCTGTAGGCATAGGCGACGCTGGTGCCCACCGCCACCAGCGTGTTCATGTTGGCCGTCCGGTGCTTGATGGCTCCCCAAGCCGACCGGTAAAAGAAGGCCCCAGCCCAGAACTGCACCGGAGTAGCCAACGCCCACAGAAGCACGTTGAGCTGGAAAGCGCTCAACCGTAGCGTTTCCAACGGAACGTACATCAGCGCCATGATGACGATGCCCGCCAGCCCGGCCAAGCCGACTTTACGGGTCAACGACGCGATTTCCCGAGTGCGGGCCAGTCTCTGCTGTTCCGCCTCCGCATCCATCTCGGAGGCGATTCCCTCCACCGAGTAGCCCGCGTCGGAAACGGCCTCACAGAGGATGTCAAAGCCGGTCAACCCGTCCAGGTATTCGACCCGCGCTTGGTCGGTGGCCAGGTTGACCGAGGCTTCCACGACGCCGGACACGCTCTTGAGCGCCGCTTCCACGTGGACAACACAGGCGGCGCAGGTCATGCCCTGCACGTTGAGCGTTATGGTTTCTACCGGGTGGTCCGCCTGTATGGTCATGGGTTTATCCGGTCAACTCTTGTGACGATGTGGAGGCCTTGTGACAGCCTAGACCCCTTCCACGATGATCGCGTTGGTCACGGCGGTCCGGTGGCGCATTTCCATGACCGGACGGTACTCGTCGGAGTCGTGCCATGCTTTTGCTTTGTCCACGTTCTCGAACTGTATGATCACCAACCGCTTGGGCGACCAGTCGCCCTCGATGGTCTCGATGGCCCCGCCCCGTACCACGTACTTGCCCTCGTACTTGTCGACCAAGGGACCAACCAGCTTGCGGTACTCTTCAAATCCCGCCGGATCGTTCACCTCGAGTTGCGCGATAAAATAAGCTGCCAATTCAGTCCTCGCTTAACGGTTTTTCGCGGGATACCCCTGTATCTGCCTCGCCAGGGCCGCCATCTTCATAAGTCCCCGCGTTGGGATTGTACTTCCATACTACACCCTAGCAAACGAAAGGCCAATGGAGAATCCTTTACGAGACCCCACAGGGCAGCCTGAGCGGACGGTTTGGATGGACCTGGCAGCCCTGTGTTAAGCTACAGTCGAATTGAACCAGGAGGAGTATCGTGGCGCTAGGTTGGGCCATTGTCAGCACCGGAAACCACCCCGATTTGAAAATCGCACCGGCAATCAACGCTGTCGAAGGGCAGGAACTGGTCGCCGTTTACAGCCGGGACCAAGGGAGGGCGGAGGCGTTCGCCGAAAAACACGGCGCGGCAGCATCCTACGATTCCTTGGAGGCCATGCTGAGGGACTCCAGGGTGGACGCGGTTTTCGTCTCATCCCCCAACTCCCTGCACTGTCAACACACCCTGCAAGCCGCCGAAGCAGGCAAGCACGTGCTGGCGGAAAAGCCCATGAGCACAACCTTGGAAGATGCCGTCGCCATGGTGCGCGGTTGCCGGGACAAGGGGGTCAAGCTGGGCACCGGCTATCACCTGCGGACCCATCCGGGCCATATCCTTGCCCAGGAACTGATATCCGGCGGCGTCCTGGGACGGGTGGCCTTGGCGCAGGCCCAGTGGGGGTTTGGCGTCCGCGGCCAAGCCGAGTTCCCTGCCCGGACCGGGTTGCGGCTATGGTGGGACTCTCCGGAAGCCATCGGCGGCGCATCGACCGTGATGGGCACCGGCGTCCACGCGGTGGACCTGTTGCGGTTCCTTCTGGGCCAGGAAGTAACCGAGGTGGCGGCGGTGACCGACGGCCAGACCAAGCAGAAGCCATTGGAGCAGGTAGCCGCTATGAGCCTGCGGTTCGACGGCGGCTCAATCGCCACCGTGTGCTGCGGACGGCTGCTGCCCGACTCGCAGAACAACTTTACCATCTACGGCAGCCAGGGGCGCATCAATGGAAGAGCTACCCTGTGGGAGGGCTTTCAGGGTGACGTGGAGGTGGTCAGCGACACGGTCAACCGGAGCGAGTCATACCCCGAGGAGTTCCTGGGAAACTTCATCAACGAGTTGCGCGACTTTCACCAGGCTATCGAGGAAGACCGGGAACCGGCCGCCACCGGCGTGGACGGGCTGCGCTTGGTGGAAGTGGTGCTGGCCATGATTGAATCGGCATGGGAGGGCCGGACGGTAAAGATTCAACACGTTCAGGTTTAGGGCCTACACGACTGCCGTGGATAACCTGGACTGTGCGGCGGCTAACGGCCTCCGCCGATGGCGGGCAGAAAGTGGACCTCGCTGTCCTCCCGGACCCTCTCCAGGAGGCCTAACTGGCTGGCCTCGCCGTCCACGATTACGGCCACGCCCGGCATAAGCTCGTCCAGTTCACCGTCGTACAGCCGTTCCTTGGTGCCTGGGAACTGGCGCTCCAGGTTGTTGATCAACTGCCTCACGGTGGCGCCTTCTACCTGGACTATCTGGTTTCCCTTGGTCAGGCTCTGCATTCCCGTGGGGATCCACACTTCCGGCATAATCGCCTTCCTATCTACCGACTATTCAGGTGAGGGCAATAATCAAGCCCAATCCAAGGAGTTGGTCCTGTACGTTACGAGTGACTGCCTGGATAGTTCAGTGCACGAAGTCTCCGGCAGTGTGGACGATTATCTCGGCGGCGGTCCTGAATTCCATCCGACGCATGTTCAGCATGACGTCATATAGGCTTGGGTCGTCCGGGCTGACCCTGAAGAACTTGCGCATGAAAGCCATGCGGGACCGGTCCAATTCCTCCACGTACCCCAGCGCCTCGTCCCGGTCGAAGTGCTCCCGTTGCATCATTATTTCCACCCGCATATCAACCGGAGCCTGCAACGCCACGTGCATCACCCCGGGCGCGTCGGCCAGGATGCACTGGGCGCCCCGGCCCAGGATCACCGCGTTGCCCCGTTCGTGCACATCCTTCACCACGGTGGTTGTTGCGTCTATAAATGCTTGGTCTCCAACCGTCTGGACATTCCCTCTACCCTCGCCCGCCAGCTCCATGTAAGTCTCGGGCGGCAGGGCTTCGATACCGCGTCCAAAGTACGGCTCCCCGCTGACGCCGGATACCGCGGAGCGTTCCAGCATGGTCTGGATGAACCGTCCCAAACGGTCCCTAAACCGGTCCACCCGGTGTTCCTTGTCCATCAGGGAGCCTACCGGAGTGCCTACCAGCCTGGCGGCCTGCGTAAAGACGAACCGGTCCACAAAGTCCAGGTGAAGCTGGTCGGCGACCATCTGCCCGATAGGGACTGCTCCACAGCCGATGGGTCCGTTGATAGTGATCACCGGCATAGCATCCTCCTCTGCACCCGTTATTTGGGACCGAAATTTACTTGGTCGATTTACCTCAAGTTCAGGCGTCGGGTATAAGCCGCGAGCGGCGGCGCATATATTCCTCGGCCAGCAGCCCCATCGCCGAGGAATCGTACCATTCACCATCCTTGCGATGGGTCTTGCGCAAGTGCCCCTCCAGAACGAAACCCAAGTGCTGGCACATCTGGAGGGCGTGCTCGTTGTATTCGGGCACGTCCACCCATACCCGGTGCAACCCCTGGTCTTCGTAAGCCTCGTCGAGGAGCTTGATCATGGCCATGGTGCCGTAGTGGTGGTGCCACAGGTCCTTGCGGCCGACCAGCAGGAAGAGTTGGGCCTCCATTAACGGACTTTCGATAACGAGTTGCCCCTCGCCTATATGCGTACCGTCGTTGGTGTATATGGAATAAATTCTGCGGGTGTCGTTTTCGAAGACGTGCTGGACCTGTTCATCCGGTGCTTCAAGCAACTCGTGCGGAGCGTACCCGATGTGAAGCGGTTTGCCATCGTCTCCCAAGCCGTACCACATGGAATTTACTTCGGCGTCGTCCAGCCATTCCATGATTCGCTTGATGTCTTCCCGGGTCCCGCTCTTGAGCTCAACTTCTGGGAACATGGCGCTCCCTCCGGCAGGATGGCATGGGCCAGAGCCTCAGGGGCGAGGCTGCGAATGCCCAAGGGTGTGAGAGGCTGAATTTTAGCAAACAGCCTATCCAAAATCAATCGGCTACATAATAAATATTGCGTACTGGTGCGGAGGGCGATGAGTCCGGCTGGCATCAGGCCGGAAAGACGGCTACCCGGTGTTGAACCATTCGTCGAACCTGGCCGCCATGGCTTCATCGCCGTCAACGGTCAACCGGCCCCGGGACTGGGCGTCGTGCCGTGTCAACCGTCCGTAAGCCATCAAAACGAAGACCCCGGCGTCGCATTGGTAAATGACGTCCGCGGGAGAGGCGGCGTTTTCCAGTAGCTCGAAATCGTCGCCCTTGACAACCACATCCCTGCTGCCGGTAACCGGGCCCGAGAGCAGGAACCGGAATCGTACCGCTTTCTCCAACGGCTCCGAGGGGTGAAAACAAAACACCCTCAGCCAGGTCTCTATAGAGTCCACCAGTCCCGGCACGCAATCAACGCCAAGCGGCGCGTCGTGGTCGGTCCCCCAGCGCATGTCCCACCCATGTACGCCCACTCCCCTGGTTATGGAAATGATGTACCTCCACAACGGCATCTGGCCGTCTGCGTTGTGCCTGACCTCGGTCTCCCAATTTTGCGGTGTAATCCGGGTCAAAGCCCGGTCCAAGCGACTAAGGTTATCGAAGAGGGTAGGCATGAGTGTCTGTCCCAACTCCTTCCTCAGCCTGATGGCGGTCTCGGCGTTTTCATCGGGCTGGGAAGGTCCGGTTGGTCGCCCAAGCGTGGACGGAGACGCGCCGGTCAAGGCTCTCTCGACGATGTTCGCCCAGTTCTCCGCGGCGGCCACCAAGTGAGCCGCGACGTCCTGCACTTCCCATTCGGTACAGGCGCTGGGCAAAGAAAGGGCAGTGGAGGGGAGGTTGGCGACAAACTCCTTGAGGCTGGCAATCTCATTCCTCAACGATGCCGTTCGGACTGTTGCTATTTCCTGTATGCTCACGCTGCTCATTCTTCAACTCCCGGCGACCAATTTATTGGGACCCTCGACTCCGGCGTCTCCTCCTCGGAACCAGTACCAAAGGACGACCGGGCAAACCCTAGCACCCGTGTTTACGAGTGTCAATCAGGATAAATATTTACTACGCAAGCAAAACAGGGGCCGGGGTCAATGCCCCGGCCCCTGTTCCAGTCCAGTGTCATAACGCGCCCGTGTCTTCTTTAAGAGGGTGTGTGAAAACTACCCGAACGTCTCTCCCGCGAAGGCGGAAGTCCACAGTCTACGCACATGGATTCCCGCCTTCGCGGGAATGACAGGAAGGGTCCAACTACCTTTCCACACACCCTTTAAGATACGGCGACGGGTTGTGCGGATTGTTTCCGCACCGACGCAACCGCCTTCACTTGGGTCATCAGCCCGTCAAAGTTCTGGAAGGTCAATGACTGGGGGCCGTCGCACTTGGCTACGTCGGGATTGGGATGCACCTCCACCAGCAGGCCGTGGGCCCCGGCGGCGACGGCGGCCAAGGCCACCGGAGTCACCAAGTACCATCGCCCCGTGCTGTGGCTGGGGTCGGCGATGATAGGCAGGTGGCTGAGCCGCTGGATGACCGGTATAGCGGCAACGTCCATAGTGAAGCGGGTGTATTGCTCGAAAGCTCTCACCCCGCGTTCACAGAGCATAACCTGTTCGTTTCCGCCGGCCATCACGTATTCGGCCGCCAGCAGCCAGTCCTCGTAAGAAGCGGCCAAGCCGCGCTTGACCATTACCGGCTTCCTGATGGCGCCTACGGCGTCCAGCAAGCTGTAATTCTGCATGTTCCGGGCGCCGATCTGCAGGATGTCAGCGTACTCGGCTACCGTGTCCACGTCCTCGGTGGCCATTACTTCCGTAATGATCGGCAGACCGGTCTCCTGCTGGGCCAATCGAAGCAGTTTTAATCCTTCGATCCCCATCCCGCGGAAGCTGTAGGGTGAGGTACGGGGCTTGAACGCGCCACCCCGCAGGATAGTCGCGCCGGAGGCCTTGACGGCCTTGGCGGTGGACACCATTTGTTCTTCGTCTTCCACGGAACACGGCCCGGCCATGATGATGGGGGCGTCGCCGCCAATCTCCACATCCCTCACCATGATCTTGGTGGCGTCGGGGTGGAACTCCCGGCTGGCCAGCTTGTACGGCTTGGTGATGCGGACCACCTCGATGACGCCGGGCAGCACTTCCATTTCGTCCTTCAGGTCCGGGGGAATGGAACCCAGGACTCCCACGACTATCCGTTCTACCCCGTCAAACACTTGAGGCTTGAGTCCGGGATGGGCCTCGATCCGCCCCTTCACCTCCTCCAACTGTTCCGGTGAACTGTCTTTGCCCATGACTACTATCATGTCTAAGTTAACCTCGGCTTATGGCCCGCCACGGTCGGTGGCGCTGCTCACGAAATTATGAAAGGGACAGACTTCCGAATGACTTGATACAATATCTCACAATCTTACGGCCCAAGGGCCGTAGTACAGGACGTAATTGGGGGAAAACGAGCAGGTTGTCATTATGCAGACTCCACTCCCTGGAGACGCAACACGCCGGTCCCCTTGAGGTACAGGTTCACCAATTCCCCTGGCTCCTTATCCGTGTTGTAAAGGACCAGGATGCGTATGCACCTTTCCAAGCTGCCGGGCACCGCAATCTCCATGCCGCCCATCAGCGCCGTGTTGGTCCAGCCTGCTTGCCGGGCCGCCGCTGCGGGAAACACGGCGTTCAGATCGGGCGTCATGGTGAAGTAGACCGCCGCCACGTCGTGCTCGACCATGCCATTGGCCTCTACCAAGGCCTCGAACAACTCCCTGGTGGACGAGTATATGGCCTCCGCCGTGTTCGCGTCGGCGATGGTCGCTCCCCTGATGCCCCGGCAAACGGTCACCTGTTCGCAGCCTCCACCGGAGAAACCGTCTTCCCCGCCAGTTCGGCGACAAAGTTACTGGTCCTCGCCACCACTTCGTCGCGAGGCGATTCTAGCATTACCCGCACTATTGCGCTACCTACCACGGCTGCTTCCGCTTCCCGGCAGACCAGTTCAACATGCTCCCTGCGGGAAATGCCGAAACCCACCGTCAGCGGGAGAGCTGTGTAATTACGGACTCTCCGCAGCAACTCCAACCCCCGCTCTGAGAGTTCGTCCCGTGCGCCGGTTACGCCCGTCACGCTGACGCAGTAGATGAAGCCCGTCGCGCTGCCGGCGGAGTTGCGGATGCTCTCTTCGGTGCTGGTGGGAGCGAGCAGCGGAATGTTATGTACCCCTTCCGCCGCCAATTGGGAAGCGAGGGACTTGGATTCGGCGTGGGGCAGGTCCACGGCTATGAGGCCGTCCACGCCTACCCGGCCGCATTCTTTAGCGAACCGCTCCGGCCCAAAGCTGTATATGGGATTGTAGTAACCCATGAACACCAAGGGAGTGTCAGGCACTTTGTCCCGCAACTCCTCCACAGCGTCCAAACAACCGGCCAAGGTGACTTTTTGCTGCAGGGCCAGGAAACTGGACTTCTGGATAACCGGGCCTTCCGCCAAGGGGTCGCTGAAGGGCACGCCAAGTTCGATTACGTCGGCCCCGGCGGCTGCCATCGCAGGGACCAACTCCATCGTCGCTTCCATGTCAGGGAATCCGACCGTCAAAAACGCAATCAGTCCGGTCCTTTGCTCACGCTTGATGGCTGCAAAAGTTTCTTTCAGTCGGTCCCTGTTCATTTCAAGACTTTCCGGTTACTTCCGCAATAGTTGGATTCCGTAATACGGTTGCCGAATTTTCACCAATGTATCTTACATCCAAGTCATTGTCTAGACCCCCATCAAGGTTACTGTCAAAGCCAGCGCGTTCTGCCCTGCGTGGACTGCGATGGGAGGCCAGATGGACCCCGTTTTGTAGTACAACCAAGCCAGCAACAGCCCGGTCATAAAGGTTGGAATGATCAGTCCCGGCAGAATGTGGAAACCGCCAAATACTATGGCGCTCGCCCAAATCGCCCGCCCCGCCCCCAGGCGGGGAACCAGTCCGGCATAAACAAAACCCCGAAAAAAAATCTCTTCAGTGATGGGTGTCCAGAGCGCCACTGCTTGGTAGGTCAGGGCGGCGGCCAAGCCGGGAAAGATAATATCCTTGGGGATTTCGGGAGGGGCGATGTAGGTCGCGCCGATCCAGTTGACAATGGTCGAATACAAGGCGGTCAGGCCAAGGCTTGCTCCAAGGGCGCCGGCGCTCATCAACACCAGCATCAGCCCGGGAGCGGTCGGCGCGGTCAGCCCCAGGGACGCAACCCCGGTTCCGCGACCGCGGAGGGCCAGGAACCATACCACCGCCAGGATCGCCAACCCCATGAAATTGCTGCTGTACCATACGGTAGCCGCTTGTTCCATGCCGCCGGCCAGCTTGGCCAATACCATCGAGGTGCCGGTAACCGGAAAGATGCACAGCAGGACGAGAAAAATACCTATCGCCACCACGCCGGCGCCCCACCGGACCCTCTCGCTTGCATCGACGCCGTCAGGAGTTGCTTCAGTGTGCAAAGAGGCCAGGGGGCGCCCACACCGGGTGCAATACCCGCCGTCTTCCGTCGTCCGGTGTCCGCAACTGGCGCAGTGCAACAAAAGTCTCCAAATTCCGGTCAGTTGGCTGAGTATAGCAACATTGCGTAATTTTCCAACCGCTCCGGCGGGGCTTCCATTTCAAAATTGCAAGATTGCCCATTGGAGAGGATAATACCCAGAGGTTGCACAGCCTGCCCCTGGCGGGTTTCCCGCCTGCGCGGGAAAGACGGGAAAGGGGGCCGGCGGCTTACCGGGAGGACTGCTGCGATGGCATCTGAAACGCCTTTGAGCCACCAACTCTTTCTTCGCATGGCCGCGGAAGCCGGGCTGGACATTCAAAGCCCCCATATAGAGGAGTTGTACGCCTACACGTCGGGTGTGTTGGATGGCTTGAGGCCGCTTCAGAATTTGGACGTCAGCGGAACAGAGCCCGACATGGCCTTCAGGCCCTCGCCCGAATAACCCGTCCGCCGGGCGTCATCGGCCAGATTACCACGTAGACCGTGCTTGACCTCGCTTGGGTTCGGCACAAACCATCCCTGCCCCTGGGTTCCCGCCTGCGCGGGAATGACGGAGTAGGGGAAGGAACTGAATCTATGGACGCCACGGAAATCTGCTATGCCAGCGCCGGGACGCTTTCCCGGCTTGTACAACAAAAGGAACTCTCGCCGGTAGAGATCATCGACGCTCACTTGGCCAGGATCGAAGCCACCGAGCCGGTGCTTAACTCATATATCACCGTGCTGCCCGAGGAGGCCCTCGCCGCGGCGCGCAGGGCTGAATCGGACATTCAGAGAGGCGACTACCGCGGGCCGCTGCACGGCATACCCGTAGCCCTCAAGGACCTGTACAACACCGCGGGCGTCCGCACCACCTCCGGTTCCCGGATATTCGACAACTTCGTCCCTGAACAAGACTGCACCGTCGCCGACCGTTTCAGGCAAGCGGGCGCCATCCTGCTGGGCAAGCTGAATATGCACCAGTTCGCCTACGGTCCCACCGGGGAAAATCCGGACTACGGCCACATGCACAACCCTTGGGACCCGGAAATGGTGAGCGGGGGATCGAGCGGCGGTTCCGGTTCGGCGGCCGCTGCGGGACAATGCACTATCACCACCGGCAGTGACACCGGAGGATCGATTCGCATTCCAGCGGCCCTTTGCGGAATAGTTGGCCTCAAGCCCACCTACGGACTGGTGAGCCGGCACGGGTTGACGCCCCTTTCCTGGAGTTTGGACCATCCCGGCCCAATGGTCAGGACGGTGGAGGACGCCACACTGACCATGAACGCCATTGCCGGGCACGACCCCAAGGACGTGGCCTCGGCCAACGTCGCCGTTCCTGACTACACCGCGGCCCTTACCGGGGACATTAGGGGGTTGAGGATCGGGTTCCCGAGAGAGTATTTTGACGCCCCTCTGGACCCGGAAGTAGCTCAAGCCGTCCATGACGCGCTGTCACTGATGGAATCCATGGGAGCCGTGGTCTCCGAGGTCTCTCTTCCAATGTTCCAAGACTCCCACATCATATCCACGGCCATCCTCATGGCAGAGGCTTCGGCTCACTTTCGAGACCTGCTGGCGAGCGACGGAGACAAAATCTACGGCCCCGTGCGGCTGCGCTTGGAGGCAGGCCTGTTCATTTCCTCGGCCGATTATCTCCGTGCACAGCAGGGGCGCTCGGTGTTCAACCGCCAGGTCCGCGAACTGCTGGAACAGGTGGACCTGCTGGCCGGGCCGACGGAACCGGTAACCGCCCCCCGCCTGCTGGCCGAAACTGTCCAAGCCGGAGAGCGAGAGGTACCGACGGTACCGGCGTTGACCCAATACACCCGTTCTTATAACGTGACCGGGTCGCCGGCCATCTCCATCCCCTGCGGCTTTTCCGGCGCAGGAATGCCCATTGGGCTTCAATTGGCCGGGCGGCCTTTCGACGAAGTCACCGTCCTCCGCGCCGCCCACGCTTACGAGCAGGCTACCGACTGGCACACCCGGAGACCCCCAATATAACGTTGGATGCCTGTTTCTCAACATTGGTGGAAAATCCGCCCGGCGGGGATAATCGTAAACCCAGCAACGGTGTAGTCTGAGGCTGGGATATCCAAGCAACAGGCCCGTAACATGCAAGCTACTGATCGAACTACACATCTGTTCGCCGACGCCCGGACTCTTTATGATGATGCCTTAGACATGCTGGACCAAGGCAAGCTTCGAAACGCTGCGAAAACCCAGCGCCTGGCAGACGCCTGAATGTCCACGCATCCCCAAATAGTCGCCGTCACCTTCGACCTGTGGCAGACCTTGCTGTATGACAACCGTGAGCGCGGGATGGCAAGGGCCGAGCTGAGGCTGGAGGGCACGCAACAGGCGCTGGCCCGCTGCGGCGAACAGCACGACTTGGAGCACATCCGGGAAGCGTATTGGGCCTGCGCTCAGCGGTGCCGCGAAATTCGGGAAGGTCTCATAGACATCACCTTCCGTGAGCAGGTGGAGATTTTCATCGAAAACATCGCCCAAGGACTGGTAAATCGCTTGGAAGAGGATACGATAGAAGAAATCGCTCTGGCCTACTCCGACTCCTTCTTCGTTTACCCGCCGACGGTGCATTCGGACACTGCGGCGGTGCTTCAAAAAATCAAGGCGATGGGCTTGCGCATAGGGTTGATATCCAATACGGGGATGACACCGGGTGAAGCCTTCCGGCGGTTCCTGGCGCAACACCAGCTTCTGCATTACTTCGACGCGATGGCATATTCCGACGAGATACAGATTCCCAAGCCGGCGCCCCGGATTTTCCATCTGACCTTAGAATCCCTGGGGGTTGCGCCCGGTCAGGTTGTGCACGTGGGGGACAGTGTGGCGCATGACATTGCCGGCGCCAACCGTTGCGGTCTCAAGACGGTCTGGATCGCCGGGTTTTCCGAAGAGCCGGACCCGGCGGATCCTGATTCCCAGCCGGATGCCATAGTTTCGGACTTGGCTGAAGTCGTACCGGCCGTTTCCAAGCTGGCAGGCCGCGACCTGTCCAACGCCCTTCCCCCGTCTGTCCCGCCAAGGCGGGAAACCGGGCCGGGGGCAGAGCATTGACCATGACGTCCAAGCAGGAAGAGTTGTCCTTGGCCGAGGAAGCCGTGTCGGCATCCGACTTGGAAGAAAGCGAGGCCGCGCTGCAGGAGTTGTGCGCGGGCATCCTGGCGCGGCGTCCCTTGGTCCTGGCAAGCAACAGGGGACCGGTGGAACACCAGATGGCCGAGGAGGGTCGCCCCGAACCCCGCAGGGGAAGCGGCGGTGTGGTCACCGCGTTCAACGCCCTGACCAAGTCGGCGGAATTCACCTGGATTGCCAGCGCTACCGGGGAGGGCGACCGGGTCGTTTCCCGCAACGGCCAAGGTTCCCGCATCCAGTCTCCCTTGCCAGGGCACAGAATAAACCTCCGCTACGTGGTGACGCCCCGCCGGGTCTATCACAAGTATTACAACGTCCTGTGCAACCCCTTGTTATGGTTCCTGCAGCATTACATGTGGAACCCGCCCTACAACCCCAGCGTAGACGCCGCAGTGTACGATGCTTGGGCCACCGGGTACGTCCCGGTAAATCAGGCTTTCGCCAAGTCCGTAGTCCAGGAGGCTGAAGAGGCCGGAGACGCTCCCATAGTCATCGGCCAAGACTATCACCTGTACCTGATGCCAAAGTACGTGCGGCGCGACCTGCCCAACGCCGTCATACAGCACTTTGTCCACATCCCGTGGCCCACCGCCCGCTACTGGCAGATGGTCCCTCACGACATCATCCGAGAAATCTGCTCCGCCCTGTGTTGTACGGACCTGTTGGGGTTCCAAAGCCCGCAGGACCGGCGTTGCTTCCTGGACACGGTGGAGGAATTCCTTCCGGAAGCCCGGATCGACCACGACAGATTTACGGTAAATTGGCAGGACAACACCACGGCGGTAAAGGTCTACCCCATCTCCATCAACGTGGATGAGGTGAAGCGAATCGCCAACTCCCCCCGCGCCAACGAATACACGGCGCGCCTGCAGGCATATTGCAACGAGAACACCATAGTCCGCATAGACCGGGTTGAACCGAACAAGAACATCGTCCGCGGGTTTCGCGCTTACGAATTGTTGCTGTCCCGTCATCCCGAACTGCATGGCAAGGTGAACTTCCTGGCCTTCCTGGTGCCTTCACGCACCCACATACGCCAGTACCAACGGTACATGGAGGAAGTGATGCAGGTCGTCCGGCAGGTGAATTCCGCCTTCGGAAATGAAGAATGGCAACCTATCCACACATTCGTGGAAAATAACTATACCCAGGCCATCGCCGGTATGAAGTTGTACGATGTCCTGTTGGTGAACACCATCTTCGAGGGCACGAACTTGGTGGCCAAGGAAGGCCCCGTAGTCAACACCCGCAATGGAGTGCTGGTCCTGTCCGCCAGCAGCGGCGTGCACCACCAACTGGCGGAGGGCGCGTTGAGCATATCGCCAACCGACATAGAGGGAACAATGGAAGCCCTCTACCAAGCTATTACCATGTCGCCGAAAGACCGCGAACGCCGCGCCTCCCTGCTGTCCCATTCCATTCACCGCCAGGACATCATTCACTGGCTGCGGTGTCAGTTGCAGGACATCCAAGGGCTGCTGTGAACGATGGGCGGACCCGATCGGCATTCTCAGTAAATGCGCCTTGGACCGGGGTTTACCGGACTAGCGCGCACCGAAAGGAGAGTCACTCTCCATGGATGAATTATTCGATACCCAACTCCCCGGCGGCCGGTCGCCCGACATTCAGCTTTGCATTTTCCCGCATCTCAAGGAATTCCTGGTGATAGACCTGCGAGAAAGCCCCAGCAGAGTGTCGTTGTTTCGTACCGAGGACGTATTCGTCGAGGATTATTTCAAAATCGTGGAAGCCGACTTCGCCGAAGTGTTGCGCGAGGAGACCGACTTCCCGTTCAGTCATTTGATCGACCTGCCCCTTCGGTTGGAAGAGATCATGAGAGACACCGCCATGACTCTCATTCTGAGGAACCTGGGCGTCGAGATAACCGACTACGACCAGATCCCCAACGTGGTCGTATTCGTTATCAGTGGAGGCGCCCTTACAACTCACTCCGACCATGTCCTGGAGGGACTCCGCGAGCTTATAACGGCCCACGGCAACGAAACTGCTTCCGCGGACTGGGAGGACACCATCGCCCGCTTGGTTGCCAGTGAGAAGCAGGTCCTGCAGCAGGAGAATCTGAACGAATTGAGCGAAGTAATGCGGGGAGACCCACCCAATTACTTCACCCTTTGGGAAAGCCGCAACTAGCAGATCATCTTTTGCAACGAGACTTGCACAGCGACTACGCGGCATGAAAATCGGACTGATTTCCGACACCCACATGGCCGGCAGCGGGCGCGACCTGCCGTCCCAAGCGCTGGAGTCGTTTGCCGAAGTGGACCTGATACTCCATTGCGGCGACTTGGAATGCTTGGGAGTCCTGGACTACCTGGAGAAAGTGGCGCCCGTCCTGGCGGTACGCGGCTACGAAGACCCAACCGAGCCCGGCGACCGCTTGGCCCATACTACCCGCGTGGTGCAAGCCGAGGGCTTGGCCATAGGCATGGTGCACGACATCCAGTGGCCCGGCCCCAGGATAGACACCGGCCCGGACGGCGACAAGCTGCGGTTGCCCGCAGGCTCCGCCAGGGACATCCTGGAGCGGAAGTTCAAGGAGCCGGTGGACATAGTGGTCTTTGGGGATACCCACGAGGAGTTGGTGTGCTACTCGGACGGGGTGCTGCTGGTCAACCCCGGCAGCCCAACTTATCCGGGTAAACGCCACCGGCCCGGCAGCCTTGGAACGGTAGGGCTTCTTGAGATTGACGGAAGGACTGCCGGCGTCCGGTTAATTGACTTGGAGAACATCCCCTGACCGAGAGTTTTCCTCTCCGGCAGACCCTGTTCCGGTTAGCCCAGGTTGATGAGAGGGGTTACCTGCAGGAACACCGGCGCGAACACCAGAGACACAATGGCCATCAGCTTGAGCAGGATGTTCAGCGAAGGCCCCGAAGTGTCCTTGAACGGGTCTCCAACAACGTCGCCCTCGACGGCCGCCTTGTGCGCTTCTGACCCTTTGCCGCCGAAATTCCCCAGCTCAACGTACTTCTTGGCGTTGTCCCAAGTCCCGCCCGCCGACGCCATCATTATCGCCAGCATGAACCCGGCGGAAACCGATCCGATGAGCAGTCCGCCCAGCGCGGCCTCACCCAAGATGAATCCTGTAGCGATGGGTGCTACGACTGCCATGACCCCGGGCAGGATCATTTCCCGCAGGGCGCTCCGGGTGCTGATGTCCACGCAACGGGCGGAATCCGGCTGGGCATTGCCTTCCATCAGGCCGGGAATCTCCCGGAACTGGCGCCTGACCTCGTCCACGATTCCTTGGGCCGCGCGGCCCACCGCCTGCATGGTCAGTGCCGAGAAAAGGAAGGGCAGCATGGCCCCGATAACCAAGCCCACCAGTATCTGGGGTTGCAGAAGATTGATGCCCGCGGAGCCAGCGGCCAAGCGCCCGTCCTCGCCAAGAGTAATCAACTTGGCGCTGACCGAGTAGGCGGCCAGCAACGCCAAGGCCGTCAGCGCCGCCGAGCCTATGGCGAACCCTTTGCCAGTCGCCGCGGTGGTATTGCCAAGGGCGTCGAGCGCATCGGTGCGTTCTCTTACTTCGGGGTCCAACTGGGCCTGCTCCGCGATGCCACCCGCGTTGTCGGCCACCGGGCCGTATGCGTCGGTCGCCAGCGTAATGCCCAAGGTGGAAAGCAACCCGACGCCGGCAAGGGCCACTCCGTAGAACCCGGCGAACCAGTAGGCCAGCAGTATGGCGACAGACACGCAGGCTACCGGAATCAGTGTGCTGAGCATACCGGTGGCGATGCCGCTGATAATGACGGTGGCCGCCCCGGTCTGCGAGGACTCGGATACCCGCTTAGTGGGCATGTAGCTGTACGACGTGTAGTACTCCGTCGCCAGTCCGATGATGGTGCCCGCCACCAAGCCCGCCACCACGCAGCCGAACCAGGACCACTGGCCCGTCATGGTAATGGTCAGGATGGCCGCGAAGATTATAAGCAGTCCTCCGGCGGTGAATATGCCGTACCGCAGGGCCCAGAGCAGCCGCTCGAAATCGGCCTGTTCGCCGCTCCTGACCACGAAGGTGCCGATTATGGCGGCTACAATGCCGGCCCCCGCCAGAAGCATGGGGAACACGGCCTGAGGGTCGGTATAGCTGCCCCCGGTCGCTCCGACTGCCAAGGCGACGGCGCTGGCCGACAGGGCTACGGCGGAGATAATGCTGCCGACATAAGACTCGAACAGGTCCGCGCCCATTCCGGCCACGTCGCCCACGTTATCGCCCACGTTATCGGCAATGACTCCCGGGTTGCGGGGGTCATCCTCCGGGATGCCAGCCTCAACCTTTCCTACCAGGTCCGACCCGACATCTGCGGCCTTGGTGAAGATGCCTCCACCGACCCTGGCGAACAGGGCAATGGAGCTTGCGCCGAAGCCGAAGCCGGCCACGGCGCTGATGTTCTGAAACACCAAGTACAGTATCGTCACTCCCAGGAGTCCGACGCCGACGACGGTTACGCCCATTACCGAGCCGCTGGAGAAGGCGACCCGGAGGGCCGGGTTCAGCCCCCTCTGGGCGGCGGCGGCGGTCCTGACGTTGGCGCGGACAGCGATATTCATGCCCACAATGCCGGCCAACCCGGAAC
The DNA here is from genome assembly GCA_965203835.1 of Dehalococcoidia bacterium. Lineage (GTDB taxonomy): Bacteria > Chloroflexota > Dehalococcoidia > Lucifugimonadales > UBA3495 > CBDCFV01. The sequence continues at coordinate 3,111,581 of OZ241919.1, read as the reverse complement.
AGATGGTGCCGACCACGTAGGATATCGCCGTGGCAGGGACGCCAAGGTTGTGCGTAAACAGGGTGTAGTCCAAGATAGCCAGGACAACGGTTACAACCAAGGCAAAGGGCAGGAGAGTCATATACTCCCGCCGAAGAAAGGCGTTCGCCCCCTGCTGGATCAAGTTTCCAATCGCTTGGACTTGATCGCTTCCCCGGTCAGCCGCCAGTACCCGCGCCGCCGTGGCGGCGGCGAAAGCCAAGGCCAGACCGCCGGCGACGAGGGCTACGATTATCGGTATCATTGCCTATCCTTTCACGGCAAAAGCCGCCTGTTTTGAGGCGTGGGAAACTTATCATAACCCTTAAACGGGCGTCAAGCAAAACCGTACCGCCTAAGCGCGGCTGCATCGTGCTATTATGGGCTGTGAAACCTGTTGACCACGGATTGCGGTCATGACGCAACCGCTTGCAGAAACACTTCCATCCTTGCAGGAGGACACATTGATATGACAACCAGCGCTCAAACCTGGAGCGAAGAGATAGTCGAGGCGGCGGGAGGGCCGGTACAACTGGCGAAGGGAGGCCAGGGAGAGCCTCTGCTGATATTCCATGACGAGACAGGCGACCACACTTGGTTGGACTACCATCAACAACTCGCCCAGGACTACAACCTTATTTTACCTTCCCATTCGGGATTCGGCGCGACGCAACGCCGAGAGTGGATTGCAAGCATGAGGGACCTGGCGGGGTGGTACCTGGAGCTGATGGAGGACCTGGAACTGGGCCAAGTCAACGCCATCGGTTTTTCGATGGGAGGTTGGCTGGCAGCGGAAATCGCCAGCATGTGCCCTCAAGTATTCAAGAAGCTGACGCTGGTGGGGCCAATGGGTATTCGCCCGCCCACAGGCGAGATATATGACATGTTCCTGGTAGTGGCCAAGCAGTTCATCGCCGACGGCTTCCTCGATCCGGACAGCGTGCCCGAGTTCGCTGCCCTGTGCCCCGATGAACCGACTCCCGAGAACATCGACGTTTGGGAGGACTCCAGGGTGGAGGCGAGCAGGCTGGGCTGGAGGCCCTACATGCACAACCCCAGCCTTCCCAACCTGCTTCACCGGATCAAGACCCTTCCAACCCTCATCGTGTGGGGACAGCAGGATGCCATCGTGCCTTTGAGCGCGGGACAGGTCTACCAGGAGTCTATTAAAGACTCTCGATTGGCCGTGGTTGAAAATTGCGGCCACCGGGTGGAAGTGGAGAAATCCGGCGAGTTCGTGCGGCTCGTCAAGGAGTTTCTGTCGGCATGATAGCCGCCACCGTTCAGGAACAACGGTGGTATAATCGAGCGAAATTGGCCCCGCTGTGCTGAGGCACGGTTGTTGGGTCGAGCGGCCGCCCTAAACAAAGGAGGTTACGCATGTTTATAGGCTACTTTACCGAACGGCCTTATCAGGACCCCAAGTCCGGCTTCTTCGGCGCTACCGGCAAGCCCATCATGGACTTGACGGTAAGCAACGACATCTATGACGCCAAGCTGGGGGCCAGCCTTTACAATCGCTACCTGGACGAGAAGATTTACGCCGAGGAGATGGGCTTCGACGGCTTGATGCTCAACGAGCACCACGGCACCGCCTTCTGCATGGGCGGGGCGATGAACGTGGAGGCCTCTATCCTGGCCCGGATTACCGAACGGGCCAAGATAGTCTTGCTGGGGAACATTCTCCCCCTATGGGACGACCCCCTGTGGCTGGTTGAACAGTTGTCCATGATCGACATGATTTCCCACGGCCGGCTGGTTTCCGGCTGGGTGCGCGGCACCGGTCGGGAGAGCGTAGCCCATAACATCGAGCCTCACTACAACTGGGAGCGCTTCCAGGAAGCCCACGAATTGATTGTGAAGGCATGGACCACCCCCGGCCCCTTCCGCTGGGAAGGCAAGCACTTCCACTACCGCCACGTCAATCCTTGGGTCAAGCCCTACCAGACGCCTCATCCGCCCATCTGGTTGCCGGGCGTGGTGAGCCGAGACTCGCTGATGTGGGCCGCGGAGAAGCGCATTCCCTACATCATGCTGGCAACGGAAATGGACCCGACCAAGCAGGCGTTCCAGCTATACCATGACGCCGCCGCCGAGTTGGGGTACCAGTCCGGTCCGCAGAACCTTGGCTACCTCTGGAAGGTCCACGTTGACGAGACCGAGGAACTGGCCGAGCAGACAGGCCGCAAGTACGTGCAGGGCCCCAGCAATCCCTTCCTGGCGGGCAACGAAGGCACCGTGAACCCCGCCTTGGTCAACCTGCCCGGTCTTACCTCCCGCAGGAGGGTGCTGCCTACACAGGCCGTGGCTACGCAGGCCCGCGGCGGAGGCGGTGGCGTTGCCGGTGTGCTGGGAAGGCCCTACGAACAGCAGATCGCGGACCACACGATCATCTGTGGCACTCCCGACACGGTGATTCCCAAGATACGCCACGTCCTGGAGTACATCCGCCCCGGAAGCATCTTCTTCTGGGACGGCGACGGCGCCATGACCCACGACGACGCAATGCGGAGCCTACGTTTGATGGGCCAGGAAGTCATACCGGCGGTGCGCGAGATGGCGAAAGAGTTGGAGCTTCCCGGTCCCTTTGAGGTGGACCCGGCTACGGGCAAGTCTCTCGTCGGCAATGGAGGAAGTCCTGAGGCCGGTTCAGGGGAAGCGGCGTAAGGCTACGAGTCTGTGCGGCTGTTGAACAAAGGAATTGACCAACAACGCCGTGAGGAGCGATGGTAGCAACTGACCATGTGCGCGAGATATTCGCCGATGTCAGGGCGATGTACGAGGCGGCGTTGGAGCGGTTGGAAGCAGGCGACGTCCGTGATTCGGCGGAAAAGGCGTGGTGCGCTACCAGGCGGGCTACCGATGCCTTGATCCTAGCGCGGACAGACAGGGAACCGGAAAGAGTGCCGGAGACAACCCGCGAATTACGAAGATTAAGCAACGATGACCCTGGCGTCGCCTTACTGGTTGACCGGTATTGTGCGGTGCGGGACTTGTTGCACGGCGACTGTTTTTATTTCGGGCTGTGCGACCCCATCGACGACACCGAGCGTCGCATCCGCGAAACCCTCGAATACATCGACGATGCCGTGCGGCTGGCGGACTCGGTCCGGAATGGTTAAATCTGTGTCTCAAATGCAAGGTATGCCATCGTCTGTCGAACGGTAAGCTTGCGAAGCTAAGGATATAGTTTCCTCGAAAATCTCCGGCGCCACACCGTTTTGTGATGGCGCCGGTGTTTTTTCCTCTCGATCTTGACTTTGGGGGAGCCTGATTGACCGCCCAAGATATACAGACGAGCGTCGTCGTAATCGGCGGAGGGCCGGCCGGGAGCACGGCGGCGGCGATGCTGGCCCGCCAGGGCGTGGCGGTAACGCTGCTGGAACGGGAGCGTTTCCCCCGGGAACACGTCGGCGAGTCGCTGCTGCCCGCCAGTATGCCCGTCTTGGAGGAACTGGGCGTGTTGGGCACGGTTCAAGAGGCCGGGTTCGTACCCAAGTTTGGGGCGACCATGTCATGGGGCCGGGACCGCGAACCTTGGAGTTGGTATTTCGGAGAAACCAACGCCAAGTATCCCCATTCCTACCAGGTGTGGCGTCCCCGGTTCGACCAGATTCTGCTGGAGAACAGCCGCTCCCTGGGCGTCGATGTCCGTGAAGGCCATCGAGTGACCGGGGTTGATTGGGATGGACAAAGGGCTGTGGGTGTACGATTCCGCACAGAAGACGGGCGCACCGGCAGCATCCAGGCCGGATTCGTAGTTGACGCCAGCGGCCAAGCCGGGTTGTTGAGCAGGAGCCTGGACTTGCGCTGCTGGGACACCTTCTTTCAAAACCTGGCGGTCTACGGGTACTTCACCGGCGCCCAAAGGCTTTCGCCACCCGACGACGGCAATATCTTTATCGAGTCTTACGAGCACGGCTGGCTGTGGACCATTCCCTTGAACGAGGGTTGGAACAGCGTCGGAGTAGTGGCCGACAGCGAAACGGGTCAGCGCCTTATAGCCAAACATGGCCTCAAGGGATTCTTCGATTCCCAGATTGGTCAAGTGCCCTACACCGCCGGGTTGCTCAAGGGGGCCAGCCTGGCCTCGGGTCCATTCATCGTGAAAGACTGGTCTTACGTCTGCGACCGGTTGGCCGGGGATGGCTATGTTCTGGCAGGCGACGCCGCCTGCTTTGTGGACCCGCTTTTCTCTTCGGGCGTGCATCTTGCCCTGATGTCCGGTGTGCTGGCCGCGGCCTACGTAAAGTCGGCATTGACTGACCCAAGCATTGCCGAGGCGGCAGGGCAGGCTTACCAGGAGCTGTACCTGAAGGAGTACGGCCACTTCAGGGAGATGGCGCGGCTGTTTTACTCCAGCAACCTCACGTCAGATTCATACTTCTGGGAAGCCCGGCGCATATTGGATACCGGCGACGCCTTTTCTCCACGACAGGCCTTCATCCAAGCGGTGGCCGGTCAACCTCCGCGGGGTTACGAACGGGCGGTGCTGGAGCACGGCCAAGCGCCGGAGAGCTTCGCCTCCAGCGTACAGCAGGTAGAGGCGGATCGGGCGCAACGGAACAGCCGCTGGAGGGACACCATTTCCACCGTCGAAGGCCAGCAAAGATTGCTTTCCGCCGTCCCCCGTTTAGCCGAAGGCACATCGGTGCAGCGCAAGCCGGTCCTGGGAGCGGGGGAGTTCGTATGGGGGTACACCCTCGCCACCAACAGCCAACCGGAAGGGACTCCATGCAGCAACCTGGTCGCCCAACTGGTCTCCCGCATGGACGGCGCGGCGACCGTAGGGCAGCTATTGGCCCAACTGGGCGCCCTGGTGGAAGCTGACAGGATCGACGACTTGCATCGAAGCGTCCTTGCCACGCTGCAAATCCTGTACGTGGACGGAACGGTGGACGAACTGGCCGGATTATGAAAGGAAATCCGGTTGTGTTCCGCGATTGCCCGGCGTTATATTGGCCTTCCGACCAACGACACGACTGAGAGTTGTAACTACCGAGAGTTGCGATTAACGAAGGACTGGTCCCATGCCCAACATCAAGTTCCAGACCACACTGCCGGCGACTCCGGCGCAGGTCTTCGAGCACATTACGTCATTCCCTGCCGACGGTGAAGTCAACCAAGCCTCGTTGGAGAAAGTCTATGGCAGAATTGTGGAACGGGACGGCGACACGTTTACTTTTGAAGACCGTTCCGAAGACCACGTGAACTGGGCCTGCACCTTCGCCCCCCCCAGCGGGCGCGTTATGAAGGCGCTGGAGTCCAAGTGGGCCGACCGCTACGACTGGTTCGAGGAGACGCCCAACGGCACCCGTTGGACGGTCGTATGGGTGCCGAAGGCTTCCGGGTTCACCGGGCTGGTCCAGTGGGTGGGCGTCAAGTTAAGGGGCAACGCGCAAATCTACCGAAACGTGGTCGCGCCGGTGGTGCGCCATTTCCAGGAACCGCAGCCCGCACCGGCGCCCACCAAGCCTCCCCAAAGGCGCACAATGAGCCGCCGCGTCCGCAGAGGCCGACGGCAAGGCTGAGAAACTATCTCAACACTTGACTCAGCACCCGACCTCGTCATTCCCGCGCAGGCGGGAATCTATGCGCGGCGACGTAAGGAACCGTTCCCGTCAGTTAATGATCCTGGATTCCCGCCTGCGCGGGAATGACGGTGAACTGTCGAATCGGCACCCGCGACTTTACAAAGTCCCTACTGGGAACCCTGGCGACAGGGTCCGGTGTTACGGAGATATACGTTCTCTAATCGTGGCCCCGCAGCACCTTAACCCGTTGGGACGGCCACGTTCCGTCCTTCGTCCGACGACTGCCGTATGGCGTCTATGAACCTGTGCAGGTCCACCGCAGTATCGAAGTTGGGGTCACAGGTTTGGCCGGAACGGATGGCCTGCCCGAAAAGGTAGTACATCTGCCCGACGTTGTAGGGCGCCCCTTGGGGCATTCCTTCCAGAACGTGGACGTGACGGCCCGGTATCTCCAGCTCCCGCAGGGTATTGTCGCCGGCCTTAGCGCCTCGGAGCCGTAGCTCGTTCAACTGCGGAGATTCGTCCGATTCCGCCACCAAGGTCCCCTCTCGCCCGTACACCTCCATCTTCCAACCGCTGCCTGCCCACGGAATGCTGGCCACGTGGACGGACGCCACGCCGCCGTTGGCAAGTTTGCCGCTGACCAGGATGTTGTCCGGGGCGGTCACGTCCACGTATTGCTGGGTGTCGGTCTCGAACCATTGCGGGGCTTGGGTAGCCACGACTGAAGACACGTCGCTGAAGTCTCCAACCACGTATCGCAGCGCGTCAATCGAGTGACCGCAGGCGATGGTCAAAGTGGTTGCCCCCAAGGAGTCGTCCCGCTGCCAGGTACGGCCGGAAGTACGCTCCAGCACTCCCTCGCGGACCAGGCTCATGTGACAGGACATTACCTCCCCAACGTAGCCAGTCTCCACCAACTCCTTCATGTAGGTCACGCCGGGGGCGGCCCGGGCTTGCAGTCCTACCATCGTCTGCACGCCCTTGGCCCGGGCAAGGTCGGCAAGCTCCTGCGCCTCGGCCAGCGTCGCCCCCAAGGGCCACTCGGTGAACACGTGCTTGCCCGCGTTGAGTGCGTCGAGGGTAAGCTGGTAGTGCTGCGGGACCCTGACCACTACCGCCACCGCGTCGATCTCGGGATGGGCCAGCATGTCGCGGTGGTCGTGAAATGCGTACTTGGCCCCGAACTTGGCCGCCGACTCCTCGGCGCTCTCCCTCCGCGTAGTACACACTCCGGTCAACTCGAACTCCGGGCTGGCCAGCAATGCCGGGAGATGGGACCTGTGGGCCCAGCCTACGCTGACGTTGGCTCCAATGACGCCCAGACGAATCTTTTCAGATGCCATCATTCATCCTCCTGCGAACACTCAGGACAGGTTGACCCTATCCTAACACCCGGCTCTTGCCGGGGTCTGCTCCGGTTTCTATGTGTCTACTGGCAGGTCAACTCTTCAACACGACGTGGGCCGCAGCCCCATGCTGATCGGCCACGCCTGAAATTCACGGAAAGTAGCGGTAAAAGTCGCGGCGGTGGCCGAACCTTTCCAGGATAACCACATCGCCAACCAGTTCCAGACCCAGGCGATGACTCCCTACCCTGATTCGGTAGTGGTGCTCCCAGCCGGCTATTTTTCGGACGTTCCTGACTTCGGTGATGCTTGTCGCGGCTTTCAATTCTTCGATTACCCGCTCTATGTTGCCGCTCAAGGCCCGGTCTCGGATGCGCCTGATGTCGCGGTGGAATCGGGCCTTGTATCTAATCTCCATCCAAGCCGCGAAGCGTTGACATAATGACTTCCTCGTTGACGAAGCTGCCTGGGTCTTCGGCCTTTGCCGCGTCGATGGCCCGGCCTATAGCCGCGTCCTCTTCCTCGTCGGTCTGGTGAATCAGGCCCAGGCTTCTCTCGACGGCAGTATTCTCCTCTTTCGTCAGGCCATACAATTCATAGACAAGGTCGTCTATGGCCCACTCCAAGGGCTCGGTGTCCGCATCTGGGTTGGCGGCCTTGGCTTTCAGAATTTCGTCCACCAAGCGGATGAATGGTTGTTGGTCGGCAGCGGAAATTTTTGGGATGGGGATGGTCTTCTTCTGTAACAGGAACCAACGTCCCAAGCAGGAGTCTAGGATAGCTATAATGTACTTGGCCTGATTGACCGTGTCTTCAATTACAACCGATGTTTCCTGGGACTGTATCTTGCGTATGACGCTTTGTTCTATGGTCATTCCGGTATCCGACATGACCTACCTGCCTTTGCATAAGTTCCGGGTTATCTATCCAACTCCATACAGACTCTGCACCCGCCGTCTGTTGTCCACGGTCTCGAGAGGCAATTTTAGCACTGATTAGGCGCATCTTCGTATATAATCTCATTGAACAAATCCCGTTAGCTCAATCGTCATTCCGGCCTTAAGCCGGTATTCATAGGAGGGGACCATGGCAGGAGCGTGGCAGACCATCAAGGTAGATGGCGTAGACATGCGGATGTACGTCAGCGTACCTGAAGGCGCGGGACCGTTTCCGGCGGTGCTGGTAAGCCAGCACGGCCCCGGAGTCAACGAGTTCATACAGGATGTGGTGAACAACCTGGCCAAGGAAGGGTACGTCGGTTGCGCCCCCGATTTGTACCACCGGGTCACGGAAGAGATGCTGGCCGACGGCTCCGGCCCCGGGGAACACATGACCGACACCGGCACCGTCAACGACCTGAACGCCACGGTGGACTATTTGCGAAGCCACCCTTCGGTTGACGGAGAGCGACTGGGAATCACCGGTTTCTGCCAGGGCGGCCGGACGACATGGCTTGGCGCGGCCTCCAACCCTCACTTCAAAGCGGCAGTACCGTTTTTCGGCGGCAACATCATGGTTGCCAGGGCCGACGCCGCCAAGAGTCCCTTCGAGTTGACACCCAACATCAAGTGCCCGGTGCTGTTCCACTTCGGAGGGATAGACACCAACCCCTCGCCGGAGGACCAAGCGACGTTCGATGCGGAGTTGACGCGGTTGGGAATCCCCCACCAGTTCTACAGCTACCCGGAGGCCGACCACGCTTTCATGGACTACAACCGGCCCCGGTACCACAAAGAGTCCTCCGAAATCGCTTGGCCCAGAACCCTGGAGTTCTTCGCCACTCACCTCAAAGCCGTGGCGGTCAGCTAACCAACATAGAAACTACCTCAAAGCCCGGCGCAGTGCCCAACACGTCATTCCCGCCTGTGCGGGAATCCATAGGCTTGTCGGTTACCTGGGACTGATTGTTGGCCGGGCTGGTTCGTTTTGCGGTAGTTTTCCTAAACCAGTATCACAGGGGTACAGAATGCGCTTTGGCAGCTTCGTTTTTACCATCAGCGGCGACCCTGACAACGACCAGCACGTAATCGAGAGAACACTGCGGGAGGTGGAGTTGGCCGAAGAGGTCGGCTTGGACGCCGTCTGGCTGACCGAGCACCACTTCGACGGGGCAGTGGCCTACGCCGACCCGGTGGTGTTCGCCGCGGCGGTCGCCGCCCGGACCAAACGCATCCGCATTGGGTTCGCCGTTGTGGAGATGGCGTTGCACCACCCGGTGCGGCTGGCGGCCCAGACCGCCCTTCTCGACAACCTCAGCAAGGGCCGCCTCATCATGGGAACGGGCCGCGGCTCGGCATTCAACGAGTACGAATACATCGGCTTCGGCCAGTCCATGGAAGACAGCCGGGAAATGCTGCCCGAGGCCGAGGAACTGCTGGTAAAGGCGTGGACCGAGCAGGACGTGAATCACCAAGGACGGTTCTGGCACGGCGCTTTTCCTCTCATAAGGCCTCGTCCGTACCAACACCCTCATCCCCTGATGGTCCGGGCCTGCATCAGTGAACCTTCGATGAAGGAAATGGCCACAATCGGGCGGCCCGTCCTGATCGGGGTGCAGACCATAGAGACCCTGAAGCAACGGTTGCAACTATACCGGGACACTATGATGGAAGCCGGGTTTGCCGATGAAGTGGTGGAGGCGACCCTTGACCAGTGCTGGGCCCAACGCGGGCTGTGCATCCGCGACAGCGACGAGGAAGCCGTAGCCATCGCTTCAGAGGGTCTCGGCCGCTACCGCAAGCACTTGATGGACGCGCGCGTCATGTATAACCCCGGCGGCGTGCCCCAGGAGGAGATTGATACCCCCCGGTTCCCGGCGGAGTACGTGGAGCACGCCTTCCTGGCCGGCACCCCGGAGACGGTGGCCGAGGGAATCCACCAGTTGAAGGAGGCGGGCGTCCGCAACCTGATGCTCAACTTCAACGTGGGCGAGTTGACTGCTGAGCAGGTGGAGAACTCGCTGAGAGTGTTCGGCAGCAAGGTGCTGCCCCAGTTCAGCGACTGACTCATACCAGGCGAAAATCAGGGAAAGAGTGATGACCGTCGTTAACTTTGAAGAGGTATCCGATTACAAAAATCAATCCCGCGCGTTTCTGTCAAAGGGCTGGGAATACTTGGATGCCGGCGATCTGCATCAGGCGTCTGAAAAGGGTTGGGGGGCTGCGGCGCACATGGCGAAGGCTGCGGCGCTATGCCAAGGCTGGGTGTACGAAACCCACGCCGGTTTCAACTTCGTACTGAACGAAGCCAGCAGGTTGACTGGCAACGACCGCCTGCGCGACCTACGGGGCCGAGCCAATGACCTGCACGGTAACTATTACTCGCGTGGAATCCATTTGGCCGACGATGCTATCAGGGCGGACTTGAGCGCCGTTGAGGAGTTGCTAGAGTTGCTGGAGCCGCTTACGACACTGGACGGGCCGGAATGAAAGCAAGCCAGATGTTCGACCTGACCGGTCGGGTCGCCATAGTCACCGGAGGCAACGGCGGCTTGGGCCTCGCCATGGCCTTGGGTTTGGCCGGGGCGGGAGCGGATATTGTCGTCGCGGCCCGAAACACGGAAAAGACGTCCCAAGCCTGTGCCGAGATCGAAGCCCTGGGTGTGAGGGTAGTCGGGCTTGAGGTGGATGTCATCCAGGAAGCGGACATTTTGCGAATGGTATCCCGTACCATAGAGACTTTCGGCAGGGTCGACATCCTGATAAACAACGCCGGTATGACGGTGCGCAAGGAACCCCAAGACCTGGAAACGGGGGAATGGGACCAAGTGCTGGACGTCAACCTGCGTGCCGCTTTCCTGGCCTCCAGGGCCGTCTATCCCCACATGAAGGAGCAAGGCGGGGGCAAGATAGTCAACATCGGTTCCATGTTCTCCATCTTCGGGGGCGGCGGCAGCGGGGCACCCTACTCAGCCAGCAAGGGCGGCATTGTGCAATTGTCCAAGAGCCTGGCGGTGGCGTGGGCCAAGGACAACATCCAGTCCAACGCCATCCTTCCCGGCTGGTTTATGACCGACCTCACCGCCGCCGTACCTGCGACCCAACCGGAGCGCTACGACCTCATCAGCCGCCGAATCCCCTACGGCCGCTGGGGCGAGCCGGAGGAACTGCAAGGCGCGGCAATCTTCCTCTCCAGCGCAGCGTCGGACTACGTTACCGGCGCGGTTATTACGGTGGACGGGGGGTATTCGGTTACATGATCCGGAGTCGGCAATTACAGCCTGCGTCCTCTATTGGCCCCTTGACGGTGCGATTGTCGTTGTAAGTACTGATCGGTTAAGCCAATGCTCCGTGCGGGGAAGGACTCCGCATGGGGTATAGGTGGGAACCCGATGTAATCGTCGCCGATGGCAAGAGACGGACCCTGACGAACCACTCCGTAGACCAGATTGAGGACCGAGGCATCAGGATAACGTGGGTCGTTAACGTGCTGGAAAATTGGGTAGCGAGAAGGTGGAACGACCGACGCCAGTCAATGAACTACTGGGGGCACGTTGAAGATCGTAGCCAGTTGTTGATGATAGCGGTGTCGGCGGATGATGAACGGATTGTCACAGTGTACTTCGACACCCGCGGGACTGAGCGGTATGATAGACACATGCGGGGGCAAGCCGACTTTTTTGACGAGGTTAGAGATGTCCCTAATAGTCAAGTATGACGCAGAGGTTGACGCTCTGACGATTCGGACTGGTCATGTCATCCAAACGTCTTCTTCCATTGAGGATGATGAGATCCTGATTGTGGATTTCGGGAAGGAAGACGGCTTTGACGTTGTTGGCTTCGAGCTACTTGGAGCCGCCAAGTTGCTTGCCCCATTCTTGGAAAAAATGAGGCAACGCGCGACTGCCGGGTAAACCGCGGTGATTACGGTGGACGGGGGCTATTCGGTTACATGATCCGGAGTCGGCAATTACAGCCTGCGTCCTCTATTGGCCCGTTGACAGTGCGATTGTCGTTGTAAGTAATGATCGGGTGAGCCAAGGCTCCGTGACGAGGTGAGAGATGCCCCTCAAGGTTAGTTACGACGAAGAGTTCGACATTCTCTGGGTGCGGACTGGCGAGACCATCGAAACCTCGTCTAGCTGTGAAAAATATCCCGGCTTGGTCGTTGACTTCAAGAGTGAAGCAGACCTTGACCCGGTTGGCTTCGAGCTAATGGGCGCCTCCAAGGTCCTTGCCCCGTTCTTGGAAAAAATGAGGCAACGCGCGACTGCCGGGTAAACTGCGGCAGTCAGAGCAGATTCATCTACCCACCTGCGCCAACGCCTGCCGGGACAGCATCATTTTTACCGGGCTTATGGGCCTGAATGTGCGTGAAACGCGCACGTCTCCGGCTACGCTGAGCAGCGTGTAGGCGTCGTAGGGTTTCATTCCTTTCTCCGTCACAAGAAATTCCACCATGTCCCGTACCGACTGACGCATGGCCGGTCCCAGGTCTTCGCCGTGGGACAGGATTACGAAGTAGTCAGGGGTTATCGCCCTGGGCCCGGCAATGTTCATCCCTTTCTCCACGGTGACCCTGACGTGGGCGTCGGCAGAGCACTCAGCCCCGGTCCCGGCCACTGCGCCGTCGCCCACAACGGCGTGGCAGTCCCCCATTGCCAGCAGGCCGCCGGGCACGAAGACGGGAAGGTACAGGGTGCTTCCTTCGACCAGTTCTTTCAGGTCAATGTCGCCGCCGTAGGGGCCGCTGTCGCTGGCAGTGTTTTGCGGATAAGTCGGGGTGGTCGCAACCAAGCCCATTGATGGGTTCAGCGGCAACTTTATGCCGCTGGGCAGGACCGCGTGGCCGTCCTTCAGCTCTATGATCGTGGGATAGGCTTCGGTGAACTCCTCGTCCAGGAACCCCCGGCCCGGCATGACCATGTGGGCGGCGGTCTCCTTGGGAGTGATGCTGATGAAGTCGATTTTCAAGGCGTCCCCCGGCTCCGCGCCATTGACGTAGATGGGGCCGATGGCCGGGCCTTTCAACGAGCGGGCGTCGATGACCGACGGGTCCCGCTCGCCCTCGAAGGCGTCCCAAGTCTCTATGATGAATTCTTCACCGGAGTCGATTGTCATTGCGGGAGCCGCGCCAGGCTCCAGTACGTATATCTTGTGCTCCCTGCTCAGCTTTTGCATCTTGAACGCCTCCAAATCTTGCGCCTCCACTCCCCATTTTCAATCATGGCGAACGAGGCGCTTTCTATGTCTATCGAAAAAAGGTGGTATTCCGGTTCAAGCCGGGAACGACGACTACGGCGGTTAAATCGCAGCCGAAAGGTCGGCCTGCCTCCAGGACACCCCGGTTTCCGGGTCCAGGTCCACTACGGTCACGCTTCCCAAGGGTTTGCTTTGCAACCAACCGCGAGCGGTGCCCGAATAGACTGCCGTAACGCCCCCTTGGGAGACGTCCGCATGGCGGTCCCAGTGCCCCAGCGCCAAGTAGTCGCACGGGGCGTTCGCCACTTCCGCCGGGTAGATTGGGGACGAGCGGCGGTCCAGGTCGTCGTCAAAGTGGAAATGGCCGTGGGCCAATGCCACCAGCCAACTTCCGTCCCCATTGGGCGGCATTCCTTCGAGGGGATGAAAGTCCGGCGTGTGGCTTGGCATTGCCCTTCCCCACACCTTCAAGGTCAACTCCGGGAAGGTGATGGTCTCTCCATCCGCTTGGGTGATTATGTGCAGGTTGTCCGGCTTGTTGCGGAACGGCGTCCGCAGGTAAACGGAACCGTCGTGGTACAGGTCGTGGTTGCCGGGAAGTATCACCGCCGCGCAGGATCCCAGACGCCCGATTTCCTGGACGAATTCCTCAATCACACCGTCGGAAACCCGGGCGTTGTCGAAAATATCCCCCGCCAGCAACAGAACGTTACCCCCCAAGCGTGGCGTTGCTTCCACCACCGCCCGCAAGGCGCAATCGGCCATAGGATGCCCCGAATGGTCTCCGATGTGCAGGTCCGACGTGTGGACCAGCCTTACTTTCTTTTTTTCAGACACCAACGCTCCTTTGGCGATGTGGCATAACGCAAAGGGTCCTTCCTGTTTAGGTCCTGGGGTTAACCGCAGACTCTATCCGTAGGACTAGGGCCCGTTGTCGCTAACCCCGATAACTCCCTTTTGCCTCAGCTTCTCAATTTGCTGCCCGTCGTAGCCGCACTCAGCCAGAATCTCTTCGTTGTGCTGGCCCAGCATGGGAGGTGGGCGGCGGATGCTGGGAGGGGTCTCGGCGAGCTTGAGGGGAGAGCCGGGTACCCTCAAGTCGGGCACCCTGGGATGCGGCATGTCCACGATCATATTGCGTGCGTTGACCTGCGCGTCCTCGATAACCTGGGGTACCCGGTTGATGGGACCGCAGGGCACCCCGGCGTCGGATATGACGTCCACCCAGTGGGCCACCGTGTTGGCCTGGAATATCTCGCTCAGCACGTCCACGCATTCGGCGCGGTGTTCCACCCTGGCCGTATTGCTTGTGAACCTGGGGTCTTCGAGCAGGTCGGTCCTGCCGATGCCCCGGCAGAGGCGCTCCCACAATCCCTGGTTGCCGCATCCAAGGATGAAGTACCCGTCGGACGCCGGGAAACTCTGGTAGGGCACCAGGCTTGGATGCCCGGAACCCAATCGCTTCGGCTCCACTCCCGTCGCCAAGTATCCCGTCGCGTGGTAGCTCATGGTGGCGACCTGACCGTCCAACAGGGCCGCCTCTATCCGTTGCCCTTCACCCGTTTTCTGCTTGTGGTGCAGCGCCGTCATGATGGAGCCATAGGCCATCATGCCGGTGAACAGGTCCACCAAGGAGAAACCGACCCGTAACGGCATCCCGTCGGGTTCTCCGGTCAGGTTCATCAAGCCGCTATAGGCTTGGATTATGAGGTCGTACCCCGGCTTGTCGGCCATCGGCCCGGTGCGGCCATAGCCCGAAACGGAGCAGTAGACTATTCCCGGGTTGATGGCCCGCACCGCGTCGTAACCCAGCCCCATCCGGTCCAGTGCCCCTGCCCGGAAGCTCTCGATCATCACGTCCGCCTTGGCGGCCAACCCCAGCACGATGTCCACCGCCTCTTTTTCCTTGAGGTTGATGCTCAGGCTGCGCTTGTTGCGGTTGAACGACAGGAACTGGGTCCCTTCTTCGTTCCAGAAAGGTGTCCAGGAGCGTGTCTCGTCGCCGAGATTCGGCTCCTCGATTTTGATGACGTCGGCGCCCATGTCCCCCAGCATTTGTGTGCAGAAGGGGCCTGCCAGGGTACGGGTAAGGTCTACAACTGTTATATCGTTCAGCGCGGTAGTCATATCGAAATTCTCCGGGCTAAATGTAGCGTTTCTTGCCGGTCTTTTCCTCGAACAACTGCCAAGTGAGCTCGTTGAAGGGGTAATACTTACCCGGAGAGCACTGCTCTACCTCCAACTGCGCCTTGATTACCTCCTCCACCTCTTCCCGTTGATGCGCTATGGTTATCACCTCGTCCACCACCGCACGGGGCACTATAACCACCCCGTCGTCATCGCCCACCACCGCGTCTCCGGGCCGCACCAGCACACCGCCGCACTGGATGGCGTCGTTCACCTGCCAAGGCCAGAACTCGCCCGGTCCCTGCTTGGCGGTGGTGCTGGCGCTGTAAACAGGGAAGCCGTATTCCTTCAGCGAGTTGCTGTCTCTGGCGCCCCCGTCGGTCACCAACCCGCCCACACCCCGCTGGTGCAGCCGCAGGAACTTGATGTCTCCGCCTATGGAGCTGTAGGCCCACCTCATCACATCTATAACCAGCACCTCTCCCGGCCCGCACAGCTCGAATGCAACGTATTCCGCCGACTGCTCTCCCTTGGGCTTGTCTTCCGCGAGGTCCGGGCGATGGGGCACGAACCGCAGGGTGACGGCCCGGCCGGCCATGTGCTGGCCAAGCTGCAACGGGCGCGCTCCCTCCACGTAACCCATGGGCCAACCCTTGACCCACAGCGCATCCACCAGGGTTTGAGTCGGAATCTTTTTCAAGACCTCCAGGGTCCTGTCCGGAATGGGCTGGAACTGCGGCAACTTCGCCTCCCTCGGTACCTTCAATCGTCGATGGGTTTGTAGTTGCCTCATTTTATCCGCATAGAGGGACAGTGTATAGAACTGGTGACCACGCTCCAAACGTATGTCAATTGCGGGGCTGGTTTCTACCGGCGCCCCTTCCCGTATCGTCACTCCCGCGAAGGCGGGAGTCCATAAACTCTTGGAACGGGATAATGGCTGCTTGGGAAAGACTGTGGATTCCGCCTCAAGGCCGGAATGACGAGACGGATAAGGTTGGAACCTGCGCTGGCCCGCGAATATAATGGCGCCACTAACCTTTATCTACTTGATCCGGCTTAATTTGGCGCCGGAGGCGTGAGTAATTATGGATGAGTCGCAAATAGTACCCAAGGGCCCGACCGGAAAAATACGACGTATAGGCTTGGGGTCCGGCTTGCTGTCAGGCGTGTTGTTGTCCGCGCCGCTGACGGCGCTGTTGTACTTGGCGGACAAGCTGGCCGGGTTGCCCTTTGTCCCTTTCGCATTGTTCGACTGGATCGCCAAGGTGCTGCCCGGTCCGGTGGTCACCTTTGGCATTGACGCCATGATCGACGGGATGAGGGCCGTGGGCATGAGCGTCGCCGGCAGCGCCAAGCCGGCGGAACAGATAGCAGCCACCATCCTGTTCTTCCTCATCGGCGTCGTCATCGGCACGGTCTTTATGGTGGTCCTGAAGTGGCGCAATGCCGATCCCATGTTCAGCTACGGGCTGATAGCGGCGGCCGTGTTCGGCGTGCCAATGGTGGCGGTGAGCCTGCCTATGGGCCAGTCAACCGCCGACCCTGTCATGACCGTCGTGGTGCTCATGGTGCTGTTCATCGGCTGGGGCCTGGCCTTTATACCCCTTTACCGCCGCCTGCTACTTGATCCCAACCGCTTGGAAACGGAAGACCAAATCCGCTGGGCCAAAAGCATTAACCGCCGCCAGTTCATGGTCCGGGTCGGCGCGGCCACGGCCACCATCACGGTCCTGGGCGCCGGCCTCGGAGGGATGCTGGCCCGGACGGAGCGCCAATCGGTCGCGGAGGCAGTCGACTCTGCCGGGTCCCCGGCGGTCAAGAGCAACGCCCCTCCCCTGCCCAACGCCGACGACCCGGTTGAGCCGGCTCCGGGCACCAGGCCCGAGTACACGCCGGTGGAGGACCACTACAAGGTGTTCATCCGCTCCGAGCCTACCTACATCGACGGCGCAAGCTGGGTATTGCCTGTCATTGGGATGGTTGACAACCCCTTGGCGTTGACCCTGGACCACATACGCAACAACTACGAATCGAGAGACCAGTTCGTCACCCTGTCGTGCATCTCGGGACGTATCGCCACGTCCCTCATAAGCACCACTTGGTGGACCGGCGTCAGCCTTCAGAAAATACTTGCCGACGCCCAGGTGCAGGAAGGGGCCCAACATCTCGTCATTACGTCGGGCGACGGATTCCACGAGACCGTGGACCTGGACCTGATCGCCTCGGACGAGCGCATCATGCTGTGTTACGCATGGGACGGCAACCCCCTTCCATTCGACCACGGCTTTCCGTTGCGTATATGGCTGCCGGACCGGTACGGGATGAAGCAGCCCAAGTGGATAACCGGCATGGAGGTCACGGCGGACTACCGGCCAGGTTATTGGGTGGTGCGCGATTGGGATGAAGTGGCCCAAGTCAAGGCGACTTCAGTCATCGACACCGTTGCCGTTGACAACATAGTGGAGCGCGACGGACAGATGCTCGTCCCCGTCGGCGGCATCGCTTTCTCCGGGGCGCGCGGCATTTCCAAAGTCGAAGTGCAAGTCGACAGCGGCCCTTGGGAAGAGGCCCAACTGAGGACGCCCTTGTCTGAAACGACCTGGGTCGTCTGGCGTTACGACTGGCCCTTCCAGGAAGGAAAGCACACCTTCGCCGTGCGGTGCGCCGAAGCCGACGGCACGCCTCAAATCGAAGAGGTGCGGGGCAACCGGCCCAGCGGCGCAACCGGGATACACCGCCGTCAGACCAAGGTTGGCTAGTCGGTAGCCAAGGCGTTCAACGCAGAGAGCGCAAAGGATACGCAGAGACCGCCGATTTTTTCTGTTAAGGCGTCAAAACACGGCAAAGCTCTGCGATCTTTGTGCGTCCTCTGTGTCCTCTGCGTTTATCGTCCCCGGTCCTTGGACAAAGTCTACTGGTACGGTTGCAGCTTGATTTCCTTGAGGGCCGGCAACACTTCCCGGCCCAGCAGTTGGACCGACCGCATCACGTCATCGTGCTTTATGTTGCCGTCGCTTCCTATCAGGATCAGGTAACCCGGGTTGAGGCTGGTGATGGTCTGGGTCAACCTCTTGGTCACGGTTTCGGGACTGCCCACGACGATCGCGCCAACTTCCTGGAGTTGCTCGTAGGTCATCCGCGAGTCCGGGCCTCCGGCGCGCCTCCTGCTTAGCTGGGTAGCCACCGCCGACTGGTAACCCGGAGGGTCGTTGTGTTCCCTGGGGCCGCGCATCCGGTGGTCTACGTTCCACAGGAAGCCCTTGCCTATTTCCTGGGCCTTTTCGTCGGTGTCGGCCACAACCGCCCGTATTTGATAGCCGAAATGTTCCGGCCCAGGCTTGAACCCGGCCTCATTGGCGGTGTCGATGTACACCTGCTTCAACTCCAGGGTCAAGTCCATCAACGCTCCGAGATTGACATAGGTATAGCCGCGGCTTGCCGCCCAGATGACGCTTTCAGGGCTGCTCCCGCCGGGGAACCATATTGGAGGATGGGGTTGTTGCACCGGCAGCACCCACGGGTTGACCACCCGGTGATGGTAGTGCTTGCCTTCCCAGCGGAAGGGGCCGGGCTCCGTCCAGCACTTGATGATCAGGTCGTGGGCCTCCTCGAACCGTTCGCGGTTCTCTGTGGGGTCGATGCCGGCCATCAGGGTCTCCACCGCCCCCCCTCTTACGAACCCGGAAACCAGCCTCCCGCCCGAATAGCAGTCCAGCATGGCCAGTTCCTCGGCCATCCGCACCGGGTCGTGCACCGGGATTATGTTGCCCAGGATGGCTATCTTGGTGTTTCTTGTCACCTTGCTGATAACCGCCGCATCCAGGTTGGCCGCGGGCTTCATGTTCCAGTAAGAGGCGTGGTGCTCGTTGGTCATTATCCCGTCGATACCCTCTTCGTCGGCCAAGGCGTACTGTTCGTGGTACTGGTTGTACAGTACGTGGGCCTTTTCCGGGTCGAAGTACGTGTTGGGGAAGTCCAACCTGCCAGATTTGTACTGGGATATGTCCTCTTCCGTGATATGGGTATAGGGTTGTTGCGAGTGAAAGTACAGTTCAATGGTATCTTTCGTTTCAGCCATGGATTCCTCCTGCGGCTTTAGCTTTAACCCGATTTCGGAAGCTCTAGGTTGACCTGCTAAGCTGGGTTCTGGCTCTCGTTCATCAGTCTACGTGCAAGGGATAGCAGCATCAAGTCGCTGCCCCACCGGCCAACCAGGGACAATCCCAAGGGAAGGCCGTCAAGAGACGCCACTGGAAGGTTCACCTGCGGCAGGCCTCCCAGACCCGAAATGCACAGCAGGCACATGGCTTGATGGCGGAACCTGACTTCGATGTCATCGGTGGGAGTGTCCTTGAATGGCGCTACCCTGGGCGAAGTGGGCAGGCACAGCACGTCGCCTTCCCCTATCACTTCGTCAATCCGGCTTCTTATCCTGGTGCGCTTTTCCTTCTCGACCTCCACGTCAGCAGCCTTCACTTGGGAAGCCCATTCAAACCGCTCATGTACTCCCGGTCCGAAGTGCGGTTTTACCGACTCGATCCACTGCCCGTGGTTGCCCCAGATCTCGGCGGCTTGCAGGACGCGGAAGGTCTCAAACCAGTCGGCCAACCCCTCGGCGCTTACAACAACCTCCTCACTGGAGCCTATAATATTGGACGTTTTCAGTAAGGCGTCCTGCAAGGCATCCGTCACCGGTTGGTCGACCATATTGAAGGCGTCGCGGGCTACCAGCAACCGCCGGGGTGGTTGAGGCTCCGAATAATCGCCCAAGAGGACTTGTCCCACCCGTTCGAACAGGTCGGCGTCGCGGGCAAACCAGCCCGCCACGTCGAAACTTGGCCCGAAGGGGATGGCCCCATCCAAGGGGACTCGGCCATGGCTTGGCCTCATTCCAAGGATGCCGCAGTAGCTGGCGGGCAGCCGTACCGAGCCGCCGCAGTCGGTGCCGATGGCAAAATCCACCAGGCCTCCCGCCACCGCCGAAGCCGACCCGTTGGATGAGCCGCCGGGCACCCGGTCCGGGTCGGCGGGATTGACCGGGGTGCCGTAATGGACGTTCTGACCGCTCAGGCTGTAGGCCAGCTCGTCGGTATGGGTCTTGCCCAACATGGTTGCCCCGGCCGCCAGAAGCCGTTCGACCGCTGCCGCCGTGAACTCCGCGGGCGGATGCAGCCGCAGCCAGTCCGGGTGGCCGAACCCTGTCCGGTGCCCCGCTATGTGAAACACGTCCTTGACACCAAAGGTAGTCCCCTTCAGAGGGCCGTCCGGCGCCCCTCGAAGAGCGGCGTGGTTATGGGCGCAAAAAGCTCCCAATAGGTCGTCAGGCGGTTTATGTAGTTGCAGGTTAGTCATATCAACAGTTGCAGTGCATCCCTCGAATTTTCCCACTCCCGCAGGGGAAAGGTCAGGGTCGGTGAAGCTCGGCGGGCTTTCGGGTAAACGTTAGTCGCCCTCTCTTGAATCCCCACAGAGGCGCCGCCAACTCGGCGACGGCCGATGCGCGGTCTAAACAGTCGACCACCACCAAGTCGGCGGACTTGCCGACGGCCAAGCCATAGTCATCCAAGCGGAGAAGCCTGCCTGACCGGTTGGTGATCATTTCGTAGCACTCTACGATGTCATCGCGCGCCCCTACATGGCATACATTGGCGTAGAGGTTAGCCATGCGGATCAGGGAGCAGTCTCCGAAGGGCGTGAACGGGTTGAGCACGTTGTTGGTGGACAGGGAGCAATTCACGCCCCCGTGCAGCAACCGGTGGGCCGCCGTCACGCCCCGCATGTTGCTGTGGTCCTGCTCCCCTCCCCATGAGAAAGAGGTCGGTGGAAGGGACCACGGTGAGGGCGACTCCGGCGCTGGCCAAGCGTTGGGCACTTTCCTGCAACCGCTCGGGAGTGGCTACCGACAGCTTGGTGACGTGGCCTATGGCTACGCGGCCTCCGTAGTCGAACCTGTCCGTAAGCTCGCAAACGTAGTCAAGGTCCAGCTCCGCTGGGTCGGCGCCGAAGTCCAGGTGCATGTCGATGTCTATGTCGAACTCGCGGGCCATTTCGAATATGCGGTCAATCTGACCGTGGGGGTTGGTGTCGGTGTAGGGGGCCGCGCCAACCACCGAGCCGCCGTTCTGGAGGGCCTCCACCATCAGTTCGTCCGTTCCCGGGTAGTTGAGCAGGCCTTCCTGCGGGAAGATGCACACTTCGATGTCTATGGCCCACTTGTACTCGTCAACCAGGGCTTTTACGCCTTCCAGACCCCGAAGCCCTATGACGGGGTCCACTTCAAGCTGGGTACGCATGTGGGTGGTGCCGTTCAGGATGCACTTCTCCAGGGTGCGCTTACCACGCTCGTAAACGTCTTGGGCCGTGAACTCACGTTTGGCTTTGGCCACCTCTTCGATGGCCTCCGGCAGGTCGCCCCTCTCCGACCTGCACCGCTCAAGGATGCAGGACTTGTCCAAGTGGATGTGGGTCTCTATGAATCCGGGAGTGACCAAGCGGCCGCCGACATCGATGTCCTGTCCATCGGCCGCGATGTTTGGCTCTATGGCGGCGATGCGGCCCTGGTCGATGCCGATGTCTACAGTGGGTGCGTTTGGCTCGTCGTCAACCCGGGCGTTCCGCAGGATAGTGTCCATCAGAACCCCCTGGCTTCAGCCAGCCGGAAAACGTCCGCCCCGGCGTGCACAAGGTTCGTGTCCGGATCGACCATTACGCCGACGGGGTTGGCGAACCCGCTCTGCGCGGCGGTCTCTTCCTTCACCAGCATGTGATGCCCCATTCTTTCAAGGGTCTCGATGGTTGCTTCGTCCATCCGCGAGTCGACGAAGTTTTCCCGGTCGGCGGCATCAACTCTCGGTGCGGCAATCGCGTCCTGGATGCTCATGCCATGGTCGAGGACGTTGAGCACCACTTGGGCGCTGCAACAAATAATCTGCCGCCCGCCCGGAGCACCGACACCCAGGAACGGTCTGCCGTCTTTCATCACATGGAGCGGCGTCATGTTGGCCAGACCACGCTTGTAACTCGCGATGGAGTTGGCGGCCCCCGGCTTGGGGTTGAAGACGATCATGCCGTTGGGGAAGAGGACTCCGGTGCCGGGAGTGATGATGCAGGAGCCGAAGCTGCTGACGGCCGTCTGGGTACAGGACACCATGTTGCGCTGGCGGTCCACCGCTCCGAAGTGAGTGGTGCAATCGCCGATGCTGGGCGGCGACGCGCCTACGGGCTCCAACGGCTTCGCTTGGGGGTCGAATGCCCAGGGGTCGTGCAACGCCTTCTCGGCAAAGGCTACCCACGGCTGTTTGACCCGTTCATCCTCCAGCAACGCCCTACCCCTGTCGATGGTCTCGGATATACGGCGGGCGTACTCGCTGGACAAAATTCCGGCGAGGGGGATGGGCGAGAAGTCCGGGTCGCCCAGGTAGCGGTAGCGGTCGGCGAAGGCGTGGCGGGCTGCCTCGATAAACAGGTGCAGGTGCTCCGGCGAGTTGTGGGCCAACGCCGTCATGTCGAAGTTGTTCAGGATGCTGAAGATTTCCAGGGCCGTGGTGGACCCGGAGGGCACGGGTATCCCCAGGATTTCGTAGCCTCGATAGGAGACCGATGCGGGCGTCCCCACGACAACCTCGTAGTCGGTGAAGTCGTCGACTCTCAGGTAGCCCCCGTTTTTTATCATGTCCTCTTCTATGGCGTGGGGAATGTCGCCCCGGTAAAAGCCGTCCTTGCCATGCTTGGCTATCAGCCGCAACGTATGCCCCAGATCGCGCTGGACCACCTTGTCAATGCCCACCCGCGGCGGGTGGCCGTTGGGCAGAAAAACGTTTGCGGCCTCCCCGTACTTCAGGAAGGCGGTCATGGCGTCGGAGATGCGCAGGACGTTGTTCCAGTCTGGCAGGTAGCCCTGCTCGGCATAGTGGATTGCCGGCTCCAATAGCTGCTCCAACGGCAGGGAGCCGAACATGTCACGGGCCTTGCACAGCCCGGCGGTTACTCCGGGCACGCCGATAGACTGATAGCCGATTACGTTGGCGTTGTCCTCAACCATGTAGATGGAGTTTCCCGCCTCCGATTGGCCCAGGATCCTGTACATGTCTGCCGTCGCCAGTTTAGGCGCGCGATGGGAGAAGTCCAGGGCCGTAGCCCTGCCGTCCATGTGCACCAGCATCTGGCCGTGTCCGGCGATGCAGGTGCTCTGCGGCTCTACGACCGCGGCGCAGAACCCCATGGCAACCGCGGCGTCCACCGCATTTCCACCTTGCCGCAGTATCTCCACGCCAGTCTCGGAGATTAATGGACGCTCGCTGGCGACCGCACCGTTCTCGGCTATCACTTCGTCTTTATTAGGGCGCCAAACGCTCCGTTTGGTCATTCGTTTCTCCTTGACAACTGGATGATGTTTGCGGTGATTATACGCTGTCACGGGTTACCCGTCATGGGAATTAATGCCGCAGTGCACTGTACGGGTGTAAAATCCCTGTTGAAGACCAAGTTGTCCTTGACGTTGAGGCTTTATGACGCAGAATGAGACTCTTGCACCCGGTGGCGTGGTAGTGCTGGGTGGAATCAACATTGACCTGGTCGCTATGACCGATCGCTTTCCTCAAGCCGGTGAGACAGTGGTTGGCGACAAGTTTCTGACTTACCCTGGAGGAAAGGGAGCCAACCAAGCGGTGGCCGCCGCCCGGATGGGTGCGCGGACCGCCATGGTTGGAAGAGTTGGCAGCGACGTTTTCGGTGAACAATTGAAAGAGTCGCTGGCGTCAAACGGGGTAGACGTATCAGGAGTGGGGGTTACCCCGGATACCTCTACAGGCATCGCTGTGATCGAAATAGACTCATCGGCGGAAAACCGCATTATTCAGGTATTGGGGGCCAACGCCACTTGCGGCGAAGCGGAGGCTGACCAAGTACGCCGAGCCTTGAATGACGCATCAACCCTGTTGCTGCAACTGGAGGTCTCCGTTGAGTTGTCCCTCCGGGTGGCGCGCGAGGCCTTTGCCAACGGTAAAACCGTTATTTTTGACCCCGGCCCGGTGCGGGACTTTCCTTCCCAGTTTTATTCCTGCTGCTCCGTCATAACTCCCAACGAGACGGAAGCCGAAGCACTGGTGGGCTTCCCGGTGGTGGACAGGCCTTCTGCCGTTCAAGCGGCGGGACATCTTCTGGGTCTGGGCATAGGCGTGGTGGTAATAAAACTCGGCGCCCAGGGTGTGTACTACGCGACCGCGGAAGGTGGGGACTATATGCCGCCTTTCCCGGTGGAGGCCGTGGACTCGGTAGCCGCCGGCGACGCATTTAACGGCGCCTTGGCGGTGTCACTGTCCGAAGGAAAGGACCTGACGGACGCGGTCCGTGTCGCCGCCGCCGCCGGGGCATTGGCTGCTGCCAAGTCCGGGGCGCAGGACTCCATGCCGTTGAGACACGAAGTGGAAGAGTTGATTCGCATCGCAGGGTAAACGCCGGCGAAACCGACCAAGGCCCTTAGCCTCGACTCGGCGCCGTCGATGCTCATCCCTTGAGCATCGACGTCAACTCGGTCACCGACCCCAGGTCCTGCAACCCGTATATACTCTCTATGACCTTCGCTTGGTCCGTCTCCGACAGCAACCCGCGAGCGCAGTCGCCGAACTTGTCCGCCAGTTCGTCCCGCGACATGGGCCGTTCCGGCGTACCTCGGGAAGAGGTCGCCTCCTGGGACAGGACTGTCCCATCCCGCAACTCCACCTCCACCAAGCTGCGAATTCTCTGGAACCCCAGGGCCTCAAGCCCCTCGTGCAGGTAGGGAGTAACCCGAGACATCATCTCTCGCACGTCGGGCCGCAGCACCACCTCGTCGGTAAACTGCTCGATGCCGCCGCGTCCCTCCAGCACCAGTATCCCCATGCAGAAGGGTATGCTGAACTTGGCCTGCAACTCGTTGACGGGCTCGGCATACCGCAATGCCGCCAATACGTTGGAGGTAGTCCCCAACCGCACTGCGGCGACGTTGTCCGCTTTCACGTCGTGTTCCCGGAGCAGGTCGACCATAGCGTCCATCGACGGGTGGGCCAATGAACCGCAGGGATAGGGTTTGATCGACACCCCCGGGTCCACCAGCGAATACGGGTTGCCCAGCTTGCCCTGTATGGCTTCGGCATCCACCCCGCTGCCGGCAACCTGGAAAAACCCCCAAGGCCCGTCCAGCGCCTCCGGCGCCGTGCGGTAGCCCATCCGGGCCAGTTGGGCGGCCACTATGCCGCCTTGCGCCGCGGCACCGGCGTGGTAGGGTTTGGTCATGGTGCCAAAGGCCGCTCGTATTCCGGCGCTCTTGCTCGCCGCGATGCCCAGGGCATGACGGATGGTGTCCGTATCCAGGTCGTACAATTTCGCCGCCGCCGCGGCCGCCCCGAATATGCCGATGGTGCCCGTGGAGTGAAAGCCGTTCCGATAATGGTATGGGTTGATGGCCTCAGCCATTTTGCAGGCGACTTCTACCCCGCAGGAATAAGCCGTCAGCAGGTCCCGGCCGCTGGCGTCAACTTCCTCAGCAACAGGCACTGCAGCGGAGAGGACGGGCGTGGTAGGGTGAGTCAACAGTCCGTACACCCGGTCGGGCAACTCCGAAATCTGGGTGTCGTCAAAGTCCAGCGCGTGCCCCCCCACGCCGTTGGCCAAGGCGGCATACTCTGCGGGGAGAGTAGCGCCGCTGCCCATTACAGTTGATTTGCCATTGACGCCAAGGGTGTCGATGTATCGCCGGACCAACTCGGTGCAGTCGGCCGAATAACCCGACAGGGTAACGCCGATGCCGTCGATAACCGCCTCCTTGGCACGGAAAAGCATATCCTCCGGCATATCTTCATACTTGACCGAGCTTATATAAGCCGCCAGTTCCTCGGTCAGCGATTCGTGGTTGCTTGACATATGCTGAAGCCTCCGGTTGACGGGATTCCTTTCAGGACAATCGACATGCGCCGAACGTCCATGAGACATAATAGCCCATGATGGTATGATGGGGAAGTTATGACGCCCAACGACAGGTTTTGCCCGTCCTGCGCCGCACCTCTTGAGGCTAAGGAAGTCGCGGGCAGACAACGCCCCAGTTGCCCGGAATGCGGTCGGGTGGTCTTCTACGACCCCAAGGTAGCCGCTATCTGCATCGTCGAACGGGGCGATACACTATTGCTGGTCCAACGCGGCAACGAGCCGGGTTATGGCCTGTGGAGCCTTCCCGGAGGCTATGTCGACCGTGGTGAGGTGGTGGAGAAAGCCGCCGTCAGAGAGGTGTGGGAGGAAACCGGACTGGAAGTGGAAGTCAAGGAGTTGATCGGCCTCTTCTCGGAGGAAGGCCAAGCCGTAATGGTGGCCGCCTACTCCG
Organism: Dehalococcoidia bacterium; assembly: GCA_965203835.1. GTDB lineage: Bacteria > Chloroflexota > Dehalococcoidia > Lucifugimonadales > UBA3495 > CBDCFV01. Next base: position 3,085,057 of record OZ241919.1, on the reverse strand, counting down.
CCGTCGAACTGGGCGGAGCGCTGACGTTGGGGCCCGAGACCCTGGACGTGGGCTTCTTCGGAGACCAGGACTTGCCTCCCTTGGCATTTCCAAGGGACGGTCAAATCTGGTCCCGGTGGCGCGCCCGGAATAGCCAGATGTAAAAAGCCTTTCCTCGTTGGAGACCGCTTGCCGCTTACTACTGTCTTGATGCAGTTGCCCAAGCTGGCTTTGGACCTGCTGTTCCCCTTGAGCTGCTTGGGATGCCGGCGGGAAGGCAAGCTGTTGTGCCAAGACTGCGCCGACAACCTGCCGCGCCTCAAGACGCCTTACTGCCGCGTCTGTGCCGAGCCCAACGCCCGTTCTCTGTGCCGGTGGTGCTCCGGCATTGCCCCGGGGTTCGACGGCCTGCGTGCGCCCTATCTCATGGAAGGACCTCTCCGTGAAGCCGTCCACGCCCTGAAGTATCGCGGTATCAGGGCTGCTGCTCCGCAGTTGGCTGAGCTTCTGGCGAATTTCATGAAATCTCATTCCATACCGGGAGAGGAGCTTGTTCCAGTGAGCCTGCACCCTCGGCGGCTTCGAGAGCGCGGCTACAATCAGTCTGAGTTGCTGGCCAAGGAGTTATCGAAACGGACTGGCCTCCCGGTCAACGCAGGTGCCCTTATTCGCGCCAGAGATTCCGGACCTCAAGTCCGGACCGTCTCCCGCGAGCGACGCCGGGAAAACGTATCCGACAGCTTCCAGTGCAAGAATGATATGACCGGGCGAAGGCTCATCCTCATTGACGACGTGGCCACCACCGGCAGTACCCTGTCCGCTTGCGCCTCCGTTCTGAAGGCCGCCGGAGCGGCATCGGTATGGGCGCTGGTATTGGCCAGGGAAGGCTGATTCCTTCGGCAAGTTGCCTGAAGCAACCAGCTTCTCTCACTCCGCTTACCGTTCGTCCAAGCCCCGTCAGCCGACGAAATCCACAGATTGACAAGCGTGGGGCCGTCTGGTGAAATTACGATACACTCAGGAGGCGGCAGATAGCTTTTTCGTCTTGGCTCGTCGTCCTGAACAGGGATTTTGCAGACTTGGAGGTAATGACGATGGCGGACAACACCTTGATATACGTTGGCGCGGAAGCCAGCGGCCTGTACCGGAAAGAGGCTAACGACTCCCGTTGGGAAAATCTTACCCGCGGCATGGCCCCGGCGGCCCAAGCGCGGGCCATCGCGATTCATCCCGAAAACCCTGAAGTAGTATTCGCCGGAACCCAGCGCGGCATCTACCGCAGCAAGGACCGTGGGGACAACTGGGAGCGGATGAACATGCCCGAAGGCCGCCACATATGGTCCATCAAGTACCACCCCAACGACTCGAATATCATGTTCCTGGGCACCGAGGGCAGCGAGGTATTCCGGAGCGACGACGGCGGAGAGAACTGGGTATATCAGGCCACCATATCCAACCCCGACCAAGTGCAGATGGCTTTCGCCACCCGCATCCTCGGTATAGGCATCGAGGCGGCCAACCCCGATAACATGTACGCCGCATTGGAGGTTGGCGGCGCTGCTTATAGTTCCGATGCGGGCAAGTCCTGGCGAATAATGAACAAGAACTTCGCCGGAGACGTGGACCTGATGGACTTGCACGGCGTGGCCGTTGGCGGGTCCGATTCCAGCGCGGTGTTCATATCCAACCGCGTCGGCGTGTGGCGCACCCGTGACCGGGGCGAAAACTGGGAAAACTGCCAGTTCGAGCGGTTCTCCAACATCCAGTATTCCCGCGGCGTTCAAGCGGCTCCCGATGACCCCAACACCCTGTACGCCTGCGTAGGGTTGAACTTCGGCAGCGAAGAGGGCGGCGTGCTGCGCACCACCGACCTGGGAGAAACTTGGGAGCGGTTCGACAAGGGCATCAGCCCGCAGAGCACCACCTTCGGAGTGGCCATCAATGCCGCGCAACCCGATCAGGTGTACTTCTGCACCCGCAAGGGACAGGTATTCGGCACTCACGACGGCGGCGCAAGCTGGCGGGAACACCCCCTGCCAGAAAGCGCCACCAGCGTCATCAGCGTGGCGTGTAGCTCGGCTTAACCACAACCGGTAAGACGCTTCGGGGCAACGGCGGAGAGAGAAACACCATGGTCAACGCGGCTCACCAAGACTTCATCGCCAACGCCATTGCCTTGAAGCCGACAATCCGTCAATACCGGGAAGAGCTGGACTCCGGTAACCGCTTGCCACCGGAACTGGCCCGGCAACTCAATGAAGCCGGGCTGTTTCAACTGGCGTTGCCGCGTTCGATGGGCGGCCCGGAGTCCGATCCTCTCACTTCTTTCCGGGTGATCGAAGAGCTATCTAGGGTGGACGGGTCCGTGGGCTGGTGCGCCATGCTGTCCAGTTCCTGCTCTCTCTTCGCCGGATGGCTCACAGCGGACGTGGGGCGGGCCATGTTCGGCCAACCGCCCGACTTCCGCATGGCCGGTTCCATACGCCCCCAAGGCGAGGCCTTAGTCGTGGACGGCGGTTACCGTCTGCGGGGCCAATGGGACTACGCCAGCGGGGTGCACCACGCCAACTGGCTGTTGTGCACCTGTAAATTGGTTGACGCCAACGGCCCCCTTACCAACCCGGACGGCACTCCCCAGATCCGCACTCTGCTGGCGCCCGCTGAAGCCGCCGTCCTTCATGACACTTGGGCGGTTGTGGGCCTGCGGGCCACGGGCAGCCACGACTTTGAGTTGACCGACGTTTTTGTGCCCGAAGAGCACAGTTACGCCCTATTCAATCCCGCCCACGAGCAAGGCCCCCTGTACCACCCCCGGTTTACCTTGGTGGCCGCATGGACTCCCATAGCCGGCAACACCCTGGGGATGGCCCGGGGCGCAATGGACGCCTTCATAGAGTTGGCCACCGGTGCGGGCACCACCATGTCCGACACCCATCTCAGGGACCGCCCCATAGTGCAGACCAAGGTGGCCGAGGCGGAGGCCATGATCGGCAGCGCGAGGGCTTACGTGTTCGACGCCGTCGGAGCCGCTTGGGATGCGGTATGCGCCGGAAATCCCGATCCCGGCCCCGAAATAGCCCGGGCCAGGCTGGCCGTCACCAACGCCATGAGAGAGTCGGTCAAGGCCATAGACCTTCTCTTTCACGCCGCCGGGACCAACGCCATACATCGCAGGCATCCCTTGGAGCGGTTCTTCCGGGACGTTCACGTAGCGGTGCAGCATGTCAGCGGCCTGCCCTCCAACTTCGACTCAGCCGGGCAGGCCTTGCTGGGCGTCCGCCCCAGCGACCCCGGCTGGTAGTCTGGAAGCGGGTAACTGACGGAACCCGCTAAGGTTCGCTCCTGTCCCAGTCCGGCATAGTGAAGTAACCCACCTCCGGAAGTTCCACTGCCGTCTCCAGTCCCTGCGCCCTCTTCAACCTCTGGATGTTGTACAGATGGGTCGTATGCTCGAAGTACCGGTGACGGATCGTGTTCTCCAAGCTGGCGAAAATCTTGGATGAATCGTTGGGGTTTTCCCGCAGTCCCCTGGGGAACAACTGCGGGTAGTTCACCATCACCCCGTTGTTGTCCAACTCGATCTCTTTAGCCTGTAGTGATCCCACCGTCTCGGCGGAAATCACCGTCCACCAAAGGGCCTGCGCCCGGCGCAGCATCTGTAGAATAGTGTCGATTTCCCAGTAAACGTTCTCGTCAAGACGCCGGTCGTGCGGCGATTCCACAATCCGGTCCAGCTCCTCGCCGTTGGGCAGTCCGTCCGGATACAGAGTCTTGCCCCACCGCTGCCAGAACCAGCGGAAGTCGCCGCTTGCCATGTGGCTCAGGTTGCGGCGGATGCTCCAGCCGCTCCAACCCCACCGGTCGGACTCGAAGTCCAGTTCCTCATCGGTAAGCCCTGCTACTTCCAGGGATGCCCACTCGTATATCTGGGTTTCGAACTCCGGGAATAACGCCGTCCCCGGCGCGTCGTCGGGCAGTTGCTCGGTCGTCATATCGTCAGTCCTCCAAGACTTCGGCTTTGTTCGGGCTGCGGAGTATATTAAGCGTCGTAGGGTTTCACCCAGGTCTCCGACCAAGCCAGGCAGGCGGTGCTGCTGACTCTGTCTCCCCTCATCTCCTGGTATACGTTCCCTTCCGCCACATCGCCGTTGCAGGTTATCTGCGCCCTGCGAGCGGGCATGAAGCAACTGTAAACGCCGTGGGCCCTGCCCGGGGTACTGTTGGCGGGGGAAACCAGCATAAAGGGCTCGCCGAAGTCGTACCAGGTCAGCTCAATCAGCTCTTCGCTGCTTTCGACCGTCTCGGTCCAGTATGACCGCCCGTCGCCCGACTTGATGAACTCCGCCGCAATCACCGGCGTGTCCTCGTCGGCGAACTCCGGGAATAGCATCGACTCTATCTCCCCCTGCAACCAGCGGGCAAGACCGATGTTGTCCGAGTATATCCTGACTTCGTCGTCATGAAGGTCGCTTTTGATGTACAGCACATGGCCCGGCCCGGCGGGAGACAGCAGTATTCGCCAGTGACTCACCCTGGTGGACGACGGCCCGCCCTCTTCTTGAGCCAAACGTATGAAGGAGTTTTCGCCGGTAAGTCGTACTTGATTGGGGTCCGTTGGGTTGGTAGTCATGAATTAACCTCCGTTAAAAGCTATACAAAATGGTCCCTCGGATGACGGTTACCGCCTTTCCAAGAATATCGACCCTGTCATTCTTCGCCCGCACCTTCAGAAACCCGCCCCTTGCCGAGGCTTGGTAGCAGTCCAACTCGGCCTTGCCCAGTTTCCCGGACCAGAAGGGAGCGAGGCTGCAATGGGCCACACCGGTCACCGGGTCCTCGTTGATGCCGATTTCCGGGTGGAAATACCGAGAAATAAAGTCCACCAAGGGCGAGGTGCTTTTCGCCGTCGCCACTATTCCGCCGAATCCCCCTTGGCGCATTAACTCGAAATTGGGGCGCAGCGCGCGTACCGCGTCGTCCGACTCAAGCTCGGCCAGGAACCCGCCCGCTTCAATCCGGTATACGTCCTTCGGAGTTGTTCCCAGCGCCTCTGTCAAACCCTCGGGCATGTCTGCTGGCTTCACCGGGCGCGCCGGGAAGTCCAAGCACACCCAACTGTCCTCGTTGCTCGCGTGCAGGACTCCGGCCTTGGCATGAAAAGCAATCGCTTCGTCCGCGCCTACCAGGCCCTGTTCCCACAGTATGTGGGCCGACGACAGGGTGGCGTGCCCACAAATGGGGACCTCCGTTTGCGGAGTGAAGTAGCGAATGTCGTACCCCTCTTCCGCCTTGAGCAGGAAAGCCGTTTCCGACACGTTCATTTCCCGTGCCACGTGCTGCATCCAAGAGTCGATGGCCGGCTCCCCCAGAATGCAAACACCGGCCGGGTTCCCTTGGTAGGGTTGGTCGGTAAACGCGTCTACTTGGAATATCTCCGTTTCTCGCCTCATATCAGCCTCGAGCTTCAGAGGAGTGGGCGTGTCGGTCAGGGTATGCCCTGCGATTCGGACATCGCGCAAAATTGGGGCCGCCCGGCAGAGGGCGGCCCCAACACTTTCAACCCGATTCTGCGCTGCTAAAGGGGCCCGGTTAGTCCTTTGCCGGGAACCAGTCCTCTTTCCAAGGGAAGTCCCCGTCGGCCGAATCGAATGCAGGCAGCCCTTGGTCAACCCGGTCCCGGTAAGGACTGGTGACAGGCTCGCGGTATGGATAGATGCCGCCTTCGTAGGCCGATGGGCCGTGCTTGAAGTGCTTGGCCTGCTCCAACGTTTCCACGAAGGGCATGTTGATGTCGTACAGGTCCTCCACCTTCTTGGGCCTGGGCCCGGCCTTGGAAACGTGGCCGTACAGCTCCCTGCCTACTATCCCCTCGAGCATCCAGACGCAGTCGATGAGCTTGTTAATGTCCACGCCGGTCTCGACGCCCATGTCCTCGAACATGTGCAGCAGGTCTTCCGTCGGGGCCATTCCGGTCGCCCGCCCGTTGCCGCAGTATGGGCAACCGCCCAGACCGCCGATGGTCCCGTCCAGCTCCAAGGTGTCTTCGGGGCCCAGCACTCGCACCGCGGCGTAAGCCGATGCGATGGCCATATTGCGGCCGTTGTGCAGGTGTAGACGGAAGTGGTCTATCTCCGGCCACTTGTCTTTCACCCTGACAATGCTCTCTTCCACCTTGGCCGGTGTGCAGTGGCTCATGGGGTCGCCCAGCGAGCAACTTTTCACTTGGATGCCGACCTCGTCCCACATGTTGTGCTCTTTTTCCAGCAGGGTCATAAGGCTGTCAACCGGGAACTCTCCCAGGAAGTTGGACCCCCAACTTGCGTTGCAGCCGATACCGGCCTCGGTGATGTTCAACTCCTGCGCTTGGGCCAGTATTCCAGGCCAGCGCTCCATTTCCTGCATCTGGGAGCGGTTGGTGTTGCGGCGGGCAAACACGTCGCACATGTGGCAGGTAAGCCGGGGGTACTTGTCGCGCTCGATGGTCAGGGGCGGCGAGTAGTTCCGCGCCCGCTCCACGCCGCGGGAGTTCAGCGCCAGCGCTGTATAAGTCACGCCCTGTCTTGGGGTGAACTGGGTGACGATTTCGTCGATGCGTTCCATCTGCGGCGTCCACTTGGGACTCACAAACGAACCCACGACGATTTGTTGCAGCCCGGTCTCGGACAAAGCGTCGAGAAGAGCGACCTTGTCTTCTACCGAGATCTGCGAGTCTTCAATCTGCATGCCCTCGCGCATGCCTTCCTCTTTATAGAGAATCTTCGGGTAGCTGGGCATGGGGTCCTCCTGTCCCAAGTTGGATTGGACACAATAATTTCCAACGTTCAACACATCCCAGGGATTGGGCTGAACGGGCGCCTGTTGGCTGGATTGTATTGCTCCCTTTGAACGGCTGTCAAGGAAAGTTCGCGGCGACGCGAATGGCGGAGAATTTCGACGCTATATTGGCTACCGGCCCGCCGCTTCCTCTGCGGCTTGGATGTAGTCTGGTGTCTCACGAATCAAATCCGCTATCGCGTCCTCAGGTTCGCAATCGCCATCGTAGAAGCACCTTTCGTACAACTGCCGTTCCCGGTGGTCATAAGTTATCATCAGCCCATTAAGGTGTCGGTCCTGTCTTGCAAGTTCAAACAGGCGACGGCCGGTCTTGGACGACGAATCAGGCACCTCGCCAATGCGGGCCATTATCAAGGCATCAATAGCCTTGTTGGTGGCCTTCGATGCCTTCTCCGCCGCGTTGCAGAGTTTTCCGGCCTCCAACATCTTCAGGGCATCAGCGTAAAGGATTCGAGCATCAGCGAAAATTTCGCTTACTTGTTTGTTGGCCGTAACCATAAATTCTCGCTAATCATTCTGTAAGCTAATTGTAACACTGGCGCCCTTATCGCATGAGTCGGTCTCCGCATTGTACGCAATAGTTCGCGTTGGGACGATTGATGCTGTGGCAATAGCTGCAAAAGACTGGTTGATGAGTTGCCACCGCACGTGAGCCGCAGTATCGGCAATATTGACTGAGGATACTGATTACTTGACCGCAGCTGACGCACCTGACCCTGGCGTAGTTCCGTCTCAATCGAAAAGGAGAAACGCGCCTGGCCCAGTTAAATCGGCTCAAGGTCCACAACATGCCCAAAGCTACAACCAGGAGGGTCAGTGGCCAAAACAGGAACAACGTCGTGTTGAACATTCCATGCAACACGGCGGCAGCGACCACTCCCACGACTAACCATATCCAGGATTGGCCCGACCCGTTCCGCTTTTGCAAGCCGAGTGCATATCCCCAGAAACTACCAAAGATCACGTGCGCCAGTGTACTCATGGGCGCCCTCAGCAGCATTACCCAAGGACCATACTGGATCACGTACAATAAATTCTCCAACGAAGCGAACCCCAAGCTGGCCGCCGCTGAATAGACTAAACCATCCATGGGTTCGTCGGAATATCCTCTGCGATATGGCCCAAGTCTTACCGCAAGGAACTTGGATGTTTCTTCCACAGGCCCAACAACGAAAAACATTCCCGCCGCTACTGTCGACAAGGCCATTGGGCCATTGGGGTCTACGTCACTCAGGAATATGGTGTTGAAAATGCCCGCCGGAATGGTAGAAACCATACCCAGAAAGAACGTTCGCACCAGGAGACGCTTAGGCCCGGGACGGTAAATGTTGCGTTTAGCGAAAAACCAGAGCCAGAAGATGCCTGGAGCGAAGGAAATCAGCGGGAAAATCAGCAGTTGCACACAATGCCCGCGTCTCTATCGCTTGACTACCACGGTGTCGCAAATCAGGTCGTGAAGACCCCTCTTGTCTCTCCTGAAGGCAATCATCAAGAATCCAATACCCAGCAAAATCAGGGAGAGACTCGTGGCAAGCCATCTTGCGAATGCCCGCCCGAAGGTTAACTTGGAGCCGTCCGGCCTTAAAACATACAGCCCGAAGATCCTCTTGCCGATGGTGGTTGACCATACCGACCATCCGATGATGACATATAATGCGCTAACGAGCAGAAAGAAAGTATCCACTCCCGTCCAAACAGGGCCTTCAGCTTCGAAATATTCGGCTGCAGACGTCCCGGGCCAAACGACGATAAACAGGATTTGAGCCACCGTAAGAATCAATACGTCAATAACGGTAGCCGCTAATCTTATCCAGAATCCAGCGGGGCGATCTGCAATAAAGCTAACCCGTGATGCGGCAGATCCCGCGTCTAATGGAAAGCCGCACGAAAAGCAATAAACGGATCCTGGTTCATTTATCTGACTGCAACGAGGACACGAGTTGGAAGGTCTGGGTGGCTGCGCAGGGTTGGACTGGGAATAAGCGGCATTTGCTGCGTCCCCGCGAGAATTTGGTCCAGTGGATAAATTAGCGCCGCAAACGCGGCAGAAGTTGCTATCCGGCGGGTTTATGGTGAGACAGTTGTTGCAGACGAACCGTCTCCGCCTGCCGCAGTAGTTGCAGTAGACAGCGCTTTCGGATATGGACTTACCGCAATTGGCGCAGTCAACCACGTCAGTTCACGCAAAGTCGAATAGTGTTGTCACATGGACACAAAGTGAGACTCCTATGACGCGGTTGTAAGATTGTCCTACGGTAGCGTCGTCTTTATACTGTGATGACACATCGTAACAGAGAAGGTATCCGCCTGTGCAAGAGACATTAACCTATCAAGAGCGGAGCCGTGCGTTCTTGGTCAAAGCCAGGGAACAGCTTGCGGCCGAAGACTTTGAACAGGCATCAGAGAAGGCTTGGGGCGCTGCCGCCTTGATGGTAAAGGCCGTTGCACAGGTAAGAGGGGAAGCCCACTACGCGCACCCTTTTCTGGCGCAATTGGTAGATGACCTCGCCGATGAAACAGGCGACGAACGATTGAGCCGTTTATTCGATGCCGCTGAGTCGCTTCATACCAACTTCTATGAGAACCGGTTTCGTGCGAGGGGCGTGCGGAGACGGCTAAGGGATGTGGAAGAGTTCGTTGAGAAGATGGAGCGTATACTCAACCCCTAATGCATCACCAGACCGCCGTCAACATTGAATGACTGGCCGGTTATGTTGCGGGCGCCAGGGCCGGAGAGGAACCGCGCCATGGCCGCTATATCCTCCGGTTCGTTGGCCCTGCCGATGGGTATCCTGGCGTCGCGGGCTTGGGCCAACTCTTCCATGCTTACTCCCGACGTTGCGGCGCGGCCTGCCATGGTCTCTTCCCCCATTGCGGTCAACGTAGCACCGGGGCAGATGGCGTTTACGTTAATGTCGTGCCGCGCCAACTGGTGGGCGGCGATCATGGTCATAGCCAGCACCGCCCCTTTGCTGGCGGCGTAGGCTGCGTTGGATGTCCCGGAATAGCCCTTGCCGGCGATGGAGGCTATGTTAATGATGCGTCCTCCGTTGCCTTGCTCGATCATCTCCCGCGCGGCCCGCTGCATCCCGAAGAAGACCCCCTTGGCGTTCACCCGGTGTATCCGGTCCCAGTCCTCCTCCACAACGTCCATTATATAAATGTACTTGGTGACTCCGGCATTGTTGACCATGATGTCGATTCGGCCGAACGTCTCTTTCGCTTGGGCGATCATGCGGTCGATGTCGTCGATGTTCCCCATGTCGGCGGGAACGGCCAAGCTCTGCCGACCCAACTCTTTCACTGCCGCCGCAGTGTCCTCGACCGACTCGGCGTTGATGTCGGAGACCGCAATGTGGGCCCCGGCTTCAGCCAGTTGCAACGAAATCGCCCGGCCCATTCCTCTCCCCGCGCCGGTTACCACCGCAATCTTGTCTTCAAGCTCCATCATGTCCTCCCTTGTTCGAGCGGTTTCGCCCGGATTGGAAGCAATGCCGAGTGTAGTTTAGGCCCAAATTTACGACTGTCAAATGAATTTACACTTGTGCTAAAATAGGCCCCATGCAAGCACCTCAAGAAGCGCCAATACACTGGGACAGCAACCGCCGGAGCATGAACCTGACTCTGGTCTTTGCGTTGATTGTCGCCGCGTTCGGCCTGTACGGCATGTTCAGCGCGGGCGATAACGGACTGGTCCTGGCCTTGGGTCTGGCGGTGGCGGCGTATAGCTGGCTTACCACGCCCAAGCATTACATGATATTCCCAGGATATATGGTCATCATGTTCGGGACCCCTCGAAGAAAGATGGTGCCGTTCCAGCAGATTTCCCACGTGGAATTTTTGAGCCTGCCCTCCATCGGTGACCGGCTACGTGTGCGTATGGTCAACGGGCGAAGCCTGATGCTGCAACCCCGCGATGCGGAGACTTTCCACGACCGGCTGGAGGAAGCCTTGAGCAGTTTCAACGCCGCCGGTGCCCGTGACTATATCGAGGGTGAAAGTTCCACCACCGGAGACGAGACCTGACGGATATGGCGGGCCTTCTGCTGTATGCTACCGTCGTTCCCGTGAAGGCGGGAATCCGGATCTTGCTTACTCAAGGGCGTCATTCTTTGACGCCGGGTAATTGCTGGCTCCCGAAAGTGAGGCGCGCCGACCTATGACTTGGGCAGAGACCATCGTACAAAGCTTGAAGAACTGGGACACCTCGTTAGTCGCCTATGTGCCCGACAGTTCCATCCATCAAGTAACCAGGATTATCGACGACGACCCGTTCTTTCACTTGGTGTCCGCAGCCCGGGAAGAAGAAGCCATCGGCGTTGCCGTCGGCTCCTATGCTGTTGGACGCAACGCTGCCGTGTTCATGCAGACCAGTGGGTTTGGCAACACTATCAACGCCATTGCCAGTCTCTGCATTCCTGCCCGGACCCCGATACCCTTTTTCATAAACATGAGGGGCGGTCCGGGGGAATTCAACATCGCGCAGGTGGCTATGGGCCGCACTACCAAGCCCATCCTGGATCTGTTGGGGCTGGTCCACTTCACCATTGACGATGACTATCGCTTGGACACCCTGTTGGACGGAGCCATGAAGCTTTGCTACGCCAATCGGCAGCCGGTGGCGATTTGTTTGACCTCGATGCTGCACGGAGGCAAGCGTGTTTAGACTGGAGGCCACGAAGCTTGTCCTCAGCCACGCGGGCAACCTTCCCATTGTGGCCAACCTGGGGCCGACCAGCGACGAGCTTTGGCACGCGGGGCACCGGGACCGCAACTTCTACACTTACGGCAACATGGGACTGTGCTCCTCCATTGCCTTGGGAATGTGCCTGGGGACCGATGAGAAGGTGATCTCCCTCGACGGAGATGGGTCCATACTGATGAACCTGGGCACCGTCGGAACAATCGGACGGGAACAACCGAAGAACCTGGTGGTGATAGTCTGGGACAACGAGGAGTGGGGACAGACGGGGCACCAGCCAAGTCATACGGCCACGGGCACCGACCTGGAGCAAGTCGCCCGGAGTTGTGGGATCGTCAACACGGCTACTGTCTCCGACTTGGAAGAGTTGGAGGGGGTGTTCCTGAATGCTCTCCAGACGGAGGGTCCGTGGTTCATAGTAGCCAAGATACAAGAAGCCGAATACCTGCCAGTCGCTCCCGTCGAACCGGAGTTCACCCTTTACCGCTTTAGTACTACAACGACGGCTTTAGGGTGGTGGTTCCAACCTGACTTCACGGCGGGCGGAGCGGCGTCTTTGATGGGAGTGGCTGGCCCGCTGGTTGCGCTGTTGGGTTTCTTTCAGCCACCGCAGCAACTCCTTGGGCCCGAACCGTTCCTGGGGCAGCATCTCACGCACCACCCGGTACACCTGGGGGCGGGTGATCTGCGGCATCTTTTTCCCCCCAATCCTGCTGCAAGCCCAGCAGGAAGGCCCCGCCCAGCAGGCACATGGTGATGTGGTGATGCCAGCCAGCCCAACTCCGAGTCTCGTATTCGTCCAGCCCCATGTCGCCCTTTTCAGTTTCGAACTCCGTTTCAATGCGCCACCGAGAGCCGCCCACGTAAGCCAGAAGCTCCAACGAGGTGTCTTCGGGAGCATTGGACAGGTAGTAGCGGGGTTCGCTGCCGTCCAGGTTCCGGCGGTAGACGGCCCATATCTCCTCACCGGGTTTGCCCTTGCGGGTTGCACGCACCCGTTGGGCGCTGAACATATAGCTCCTCGGCCCCTGGCTTCCCTCCGCCACCCTGATCTCCCGCCAAACTTCCTCCGGCAACCCGTCACTGCGCTGCTCCATGGTCCGGCGCTGTCCATCCCGCAGCCGGGGTTTGCGGGGGCGTCCGAACCCTGAATACTCCCGGCTGGTCCAAACCGGTTCCAAGGGCCAGACCGGGGTGTTGCCCGGAACGTCCAGCACGTAGCGCATCCCCAGGGCCCCCAGGGAGTCCCGGAAGGACGGCGACATCCCGAAGGCGTCGTCTCCGGCAACCCATTCGGCCCTGAGATGGCCCAGTTCCAAGGCCCGCTCCAGCATCTCCCAAGCCAGTTCCGTCTTCGACCGGTAGCTCCGCCGCTCCTCCGGCACCCCCGCTGCCGCACAGCGTTCCGAATCCGAAGTCCAACTCTCTGGCAGATAGAGCCGCTTGTCCACTAGGGCCCGGCCCAGGGGACTGACGTAGGCCAGAAACATCCCAGCCTGGCAGTTGGCCACCTTGCCCAGCCTCCCACAGTACTGCCGACTCACCCCCGCCGACTTCCTCCCCTGCTTGGGAAAGTCGCTGCCGTCCAACACCCACACCCCCTCCGGGTGCCCCAGCCTGGGGGCCAGGTATTCCTGCAACCGGCCGATGACCGCCTCATCGGACCACCGGGCCTCACTGAGAAATCGCTGCAGCGCCCGGGCCGAGATGCCCACCGATTCCGACAGATTCTCAGCGTTGCGCCGCTCCCGGGCCTGCACCAGCAACGCCTGAAGATAGTTCCCGCTGTGCTCCCGCCACTGCTTGCGGCCGAAGGAGGCCGCAAACAAGGCGTGAAATTGCTGGAATCTGTCGTAAACCCGCTCAAAGCTCTTCGCATCCATCACCCACACCGCCCGTCACTATCTCGCCAACTATCCTATCAGTTAACTCGTCGTTGTAGTATTAGAAACTCCTTCACGAACTGACTATTGGGTCGTTAAGACGCATCTGAATGCACCCATAGATAATTCCGGTCTTACTTGACGGGACCCAGCAGGCGCGAACCCTCCGACCACTGTTCAACATCCTATATATTGGAAAAACATGGTCGATCCAAGTTTTCTTTCGCAGGCCAGATTGTGGGCACAGACCTTTTTCTATGTGGTGACCGCCCTAAGCATACTTGCCGCCGGTGCAATTGGAATAGTTAAATTCAACCTGTTTCGCTCCGGCAGAGCTTTCATCACCGTTAATCTCGAAGCCAGCAGCAGGCCGTGCAGTTCGACATACATGCAAATTGGGGTTACGGCTAGATTGTTCAACGGCTCTAGAGTTTTGGCCACTGCCAGGACTCTGGAATGGGAATGTCGTGCCGTCGCTACCTATGATGATGACCTGATAGAGAGTAAAATCGGGGAGTACTTTTCTTCCGGCGACGCGTACCAAAGAACAGAATCAAGCAATTCGGAATTTCCATGGAACGTCCAACAGCGAATAACAAAGACCGACCTGGCTTTGGAAATAGAACCAAATGAATATAGCCATGACAACGTGACATTCATCGTCCCGGCGTATTGCACTGCGGTGCAAATACGGCTGTTCATCCCTACTCCAAGAAACGACAGGCTGGGATGGACGGCGGTAATCTACCACGACACACGAATCACGTGAGGATGGAAGCAATGAAGAGACCTCTTTCAAAATTCAGCCGTCGGACTGGTGCGCCTTCCCAAAGGCCCGAGGCCCCGCCATCCGCGGAAAGCCCGATGCCAAGACCGGAATATTTCAAAGCCGACCTGCCAGTCGACAAGACGCTAGCTCCGCCCAGCGCAGAAATGCCCATGCAACCACCCAAGGCGGAGCAGCCTCCAGACCCGCCCAATGCCGCAACACCGCCAGATACACCCGTGGAAAAATAAATTGCCCTTTGTTCTAATGGCACAGTTCAAATGCCAGTCAACGGGTGCCGAGGACATACGCGTTTCGGGTGGAAGAATAACGTGGAAAGCTCCGCGTTTCATTTTCAACCAGAAGTGAATTACTTGCCGTCGGGCCAATTTGTCCCCAAGCCCCGCTTGGAGCGCGTTCTGGACGTCAACGGTCCATCATCTTCCATGCTTGTGTCCAGTTTGTACCTCAAACCCGGCGCGTCAAATGAGTTTCTTGCCTCACAAGGCGTTGCCGGCGCCGAGTGGCAGCGCCGGCTCGCTGTTCTGGACCGCGGGGTTGTAGAGTCGGATACGGGCATCGTTGGCTTTCGCCTTGGAGAAGAAGTGTTGGTCGTGGCGCCTCCTTTCCCGGTAAACGCCGATCAACTCTGCGACGGTTGGGACCCCTCGCCTTTGCTGGCGCTTTTGCGGTCCGATTACACCGTCGGCGTGGTGTTGCTCCGGTTGGGCCGTTTTTCGGTAGCCGTTTATCAGGGCGACCGTTTGCTGTCTTCCAAGACCGATGCTCGGTATGTGAAGGGGAAGCACCATGCCGGGGGCACGTCTCAACTCCGGTTCCAGCGAATCCGTGAAGGCCAGATACGCAAAATATACGACAAGACCTGCGAAGCTGTGCAAGCCCAGTTTGCGCCCTACGCCCGCGAGTTGGACTACGTTTTTCTGGGGGGAGAGAAAATAACCCTCAACGGACTGCTGAAGGTCTGCCCCGCTTTGCAGAGGTTCCAGTCAATCACTCTTGGCCGCCGCATCAATGTTCGCGACCCGAAACGCGATACGCTGGAGCAGGTGCCCGACATGTTACGGGAGAGCAAGGTGTACCGTTTCCAATGGTAGACTTCACGACCGCCAATATGAACGATAACAACGCCACTCCGTTTGCCAACGGAGCGAAAGCAGGGGCGTCCCTCGCGGGCTCCCAAGCAGAAGTGTCCTTTGTAGGAGCCAAGGTGGGGCCCCTTGTGGGCGACCACGAGGAACTCTTGGGATTCGACCAGATTCGCACCCAAGTGGCGGCCCACACCCGCACTCATATTGGCCGCGAACTGGCCGAATCCCTGATGCCGTATCAGGACTTGCTCGAAATCGCCAACCGGCAGCAGGAGACTGCCGAAGCAAAGCAATACCTGGAACGCGGCGGCGCTCTGGAGTTTGGACCGGGCATCGATCTCCGCGGCTACGTCCACCGGGCGTTGTTGGGCGGCCTGATTCGCGGGGAAGAACTCTACGCTATCCATGACTTGATTCGCGCAGCCCGTTATAACCGGGATAACCTCTCTCGTCACGAAGAATTTCCTCTGCTGTCCGCCTATGCGGAGAATATTCCCGACCTCACGCCGGTACGCATGGCGATCGCCGCCGCCATCGGTCCAGCGGGCGAGGTGCTCGACGATGCAAGCCCGGCATTGCGCCAGATACGCCAAGACAGCCGTGACATTCAACAGCGGCTGAACCAGATAATGGAGCGCAGCCTGCGCCGGTTCCAACGGTTGGAGGTAGTGCAGGAACCATTGATAACCCAGCGCAACGGCCGCCTCGTGCTGTTGATCAAAGCCGAGATGCGGCAACGGGTGCCGGGTATTATTCACGACGTTTCCGACAGCGGGGCCACCGTGTTCATTGAACCTATGGGCGCTATTGACCAAGGCAACCGCTGGAGGGAATCCCGGTTGGCCGAAGAACGGGAGGTTGAGCGGGTGTTCCGGCAGTTGTCCTACCAAGTGAGTCAAGCGGGACAGGACCTGCTGCTGACCCTGGACTTGGTGGCCCGGCTGGACCTGAGCATGGCCAAGGGCCGTCACTCCATGGAGTTGCGGGCTATCGCTCCTCAGATCACCGACCCTCCGGCGGACGAGCGGCGCCTGAGGCTGAGCGCGGCCCGCCACCCGCTGCTTACAGGAGCCGTCGTTCCCATCAGCTTGCAACTCGGCAGGGAAAACCAGGTCATGCTCATCACCGGCCCCAACGCCGGCGGAAAGACCGTGGCCCTCAAAACGGTGGGGCTGCTGGCGTTGATGGCCCACGCCGGTCTGCACGTGCCTGCGGAGGAGGCATCCTTTCCGAAGATAGACCGCGTCTACGCTGACATCGGCGACCAGCAGAGCATCGAAGAAGCCTTGTCCACCTTCAGTTCCCACGTCAAGAACCTCCTTTCCATCATGGGTCAAGTCACTCCTTACTCGTTGGTATTGGTGGACGAATTGGGGACCAGCACCGACCCCGAGGAGGGCGCGGCTCTTGGGGCTGCGATACTGAGCCACTTCCAGCGTCAGGGACCGTTGTTGATAGCCACCACCCACCACCGGGGTGTCGCCCGTTACGTGCAGGAATGTCCGGGCATGGTCAATGCCAGCGTTGACCTAGACCCCCGGACCCTGGCGCCTACCTACCACGTCACCCAGGGTATGCCGGGGCGTAGCTACGCCCTGACCATCGCCGCCGGGTTGGGGCTGCCATCCGGGATAATCGATGAAGCGCGTTCCTGGCTGTCGCCGTCGGACCAGGTCATAGAAAACCTCTTGGGTGAAATCCAGGAGGAACGGAGGATTGTCGACCAGCTTCGCCAGGAAGCAGTCGAGGCAGTGGCGCTGTCCAAGCAACAACAAGCCGAAGTGGAAGAACGGTTGTCGTCCATCGAAGCAGTCAAGGCGGAGATGCTGGAGGACACCCGCCAGGAATTGCTGGACCAGGTCGCTGGTTTAATGGACCAGTTGCAACAAGCGGAGCGTGCACTGGACCGGTCCGATTCACAGGACGATATCCGAGAGCAACGGTCCCAGTTGCAGGAAATCTCCCGGCAGGTCCGTTCCGCCCAGTGGCAGCCCATAGAAGTGAAACGAACGCCTTGGCAGGAGAAGTTGATCAGCGGCGACAGGGTCTTCATCCGCGGCATACCCCGCCCTGTGGAAGTCATCAGCCCACTGGATACCGAAGACCAAGTGGAAGTATTGCTGGGCACCATGCGGGCCAGGATTCCGGTGTATCAACTGGAACGGCCCGCGGCCGCTCATGCAGTGGCCGCGCGGCAGGGCGTCTATTTCGACCGGCCCTTACGCCGCGCGGCAACATCGGAGATAGACCTCCGGGGGTTCCGGGTAGAAGATGCGCTGCCCAGAGTGGACACCTTATTGAACGACGCGGCCTTGGACGGTGTGAACGAACTGCGCATCATCCACGGCAAGGGCACCGGCGCCCTGCGGCGGGCCATCCGGGAGTACCTCAGCAGCCATCCCTTGACTGCCAGGCCGCCCTTCGACCCCGAAACCAGCGACGACGGGGTAACGGTGGTGGCTCTTTCCTGAGAACCCAACTGGATAAGCCGTATACCGACGCCCCTACCGCCCTTGGAACCAGGGACGGCGTTTGTCTGTAAAAGCTCTGATGCCCTCCTGGAAGTCACGAGTAAATGCAATCCCGCTGATGGCCTCGGTTTCCGCGTCCAATTGGGTTGCCAAGTCCGTGTCCCAGGAGGCATCGAACAGGGTTTTTACCCTCCCGTAAGCCGCCGTCGGCCCCTCGGAAAGCCGAGTGGCTGTTTCCAGAACGTGCCGGTCGAGGTCGGCGGCAGGGCAGACCTGATTAACAAGCCCTATCTCCAACGCCCTTTCGGCGCTCATAGGCTGGTTGGCCAAGTAAAGCTCCATCGCTCTGCCTGCACCGACGAGGCGGGGCAGGAAATGAGTTGACCCGCCGTCGGCGGTGGCCCCGATGTTGCCGTAGGCCATCAGGAACCTGGCGTCGCTGGCCGCCATGCGCAAGTCGCATGGCAGCATCAGGCTGAACCCGGCGCCCGCGGCGACGCCGTGGATGCTGGCGATGACGGGCTTCTCCAGTCGCCGGATTTGAAGGACCACGTCTTTGTGCAGGGAGTCCGCCAGCCTCTCCAAGTGTTGGTGCAAAGCCTCGGCGCCGCCCTGCTCGAACTGGTCCCTGAAGTCCTTGACGTCCGCCCCGGAACAGAAGAAACCGCCCGCCCCGGTTATTATCACCGCCCGCACCTCCGTACTCCGGCAGGAGTTGATGGCTTCTCCCAAGTCACCTACCATTTCGGGCGTGAGAGCGTTTCGGGATTCCGGGCGGTTCAATGTAATGGTCGCCACGCCGCCCTGCTTGGTGAGCCTGACATCGTCGCCTGCCATAAAGTAATCCCTCCAAGACGCCAGGATAACGCCGGGGTTGTATTTAGCTACGGGCCTGCTTCCAAGTCTTCGGCAATCTCATCCAGTTGGAAGCCTGTGACAGCCAATTCCGGCGCCCAAGTAACTTGGTCCGACGACCAGCGCACCGTGGGCCGTTGGTAAGACCCCACGCCGATGACGTTGTTTATTACCCTCAGCGCGTTGTCGTTCATGCGTAGCGTGTTGGGTCTGATGGGCTCTGCCAAACGCCCGTCGCGTATTACGTAGGAATCGCCTACTACCGTGCCGCTGAAGTCCCCGGCGGTTATCCCGTTGATGGGATAGGTGTACCAGATGCGGCCTATGTAAACGCCGTCGCCAACTGTCCGCAGCAGTTCCTCGCGCGACATCGAGTTGTTGCCGCGCACAATCAGGTTGGTCGGCACTATGCCCGGCGGAGATGCGAAGTCCCGCCCGCCGCCGTTGCCGGGACGGAACCCGTTACGTGGGGCGATGGCTTGGCCCAGTTCGGCGGGACCGACTCCCAATTTGTCTCGTCCTTTGGGGTCGCGCAGGATGCGTTGTGTGTTGTAGTGGTCGGACAAAAGACCCACCAGCACACCGTCCCGGATGAGGTGTGTGCGCCCGGTAGGGAGGCCCTCATCGGTGATGGCCTTGGAAGCGGCCATACCGGGGGCAGCGCCGTCGTCATAGATGTTCAATTGTGGTGACGATACCGATTTGCCAAGTCGTCCCATGAACGGGGAAACTCCGGCGTAAAGCATGTCCAGCCGCAGTCCCGGCATCAAAATCCATTCCAGTATTTCGGCCAAAGCCTGCGGGCCAAGGACAACCCGGTACTCTCCAGATGGGACCCGCACACCGTCCATGGAATTTATGGCGTTTCTTGCCGCCTCCGCCGCCGACCCTCCGTCGAAGTCCGCCCATCTGGTCCCTACCGACCAGCCGCTTCCCTTAGCTGCCTGCCTTTCCACCATGGCGGTGGCGAAAGACATCAGCAGGGTGGACTCATCGGTCTGCACCCTAGGCATGTGAGTTGAAGCGATGGCCATGCGCTCCTGTAACGCCACCAGGTCGCCGCCCAGAATCAGACCCAGTTTGCCCAGCGTTTCCGGTGATTCCGCCAACTCCAGCAGGTCTTCCGATGACTGGAAGACTTCCAGGGCCCGGTCCACCATGCTCCATCCGGCCTGAACCAATCGCCCGTTGCCAAGCCGCATAATGGACGGGTCGTGGTACTTCTCTAAGGAGGGTGTCGCTGCTTGTCCGGTGGTGGTTTGTCCGCCTCCGCCTCCCACATCCCGCGGCAAGCAAACGTATTCCGGGTCCCGGACGGCTCCCTGCCTGGCCTTCTCCAACGCCCGCTGCACACCCTGCAACGAAAGGTCCGTCGGCTCACTGCCAAACCCGGTCCTGACACCGTCGGGGGAGCGGAAGGCCACACGCAACCCCACTCCGTAGGACTCAACCGACTTCACTTCTTCCACTCCGTTGCTGGGTATATGGGAGGTGTAGTTCAGCCGGACGGTAAGGTTGCCGTTGGCGGAAACAAATACCTCCGCCTCGGCAACGTCCGGTTGGGCCGAGACGTAGGCGAGGGCTTCTCGAACAGCGGTGCGAAGTTTACTGAGCGCAAGCATTTTGTCGGTTATTTCAGAAGGCCCGGCACCGAGACCAGCCGTTCGTTAGGCGTGTCCACAGCCAACAACATTCCCTGAAGCGTATACGAGCCCAGCAATGGTTCGGCGTCCTCATTGGCGAACACTACTAAGGTAATTTCCAACTGATTACCGATTCGTACCCAAGTGCGGCCTACCTCCCGTTCTATGTAGCTGCCGTCAGCCATGATGAAGTTGAACTGCGTATGAGGTTCCACACCCAGGTCCCTCAATATGTTGCCGGGAATCATGGTATAGCTGGCCCCGGTATCCACCAAGGCCTCGACACTCTCGAATCGTTCTCCTTCTGGATTACCCACGTCTATAGAAACCGCGAAAGTACCCACTTGGGCCTCCGAGTATAGCTGTCTTGGGGCTTGCTGAGCTTGCCGGTGACACTCTCCGGCCGAAATCTAGCCCGGCCCGGTGAGGCGGGCGACGCCCCGCATGGTCGGGCCGCCGTTGCTCATACGCTTGGCCTGCATCGGCTGGCCCTTGCCGCAGTTGGGAATCGGGTTCACCCGGAGGTCGTTGCCCACCGCGTCGATGGACATGAAGTAGCTGCGGGAATCGGAGGTGATGCCGCCGTCGCGGTACAGTTGCCCCAACTGCCCGTTCTTTATTTCGTAGACCTTCACCGCGGTAATCCTGAAGTTCTCACGCGACTCGGCTATGGACGGGGTACGGTGGCCGGATATGTAGTAGCCTGAGTCAACCTCCGCGATGATGTCGCTCGGGTCTTGTTGGCCCGGAGCGAACACTGTGTTGGTCATGCGGATTAACGGCACCAGATGGGCATCGGTAGCGCGTGCCGACCCGTTGGGCAGGACTCCCAGGATGGCGGAAGTCTGGCGGTTGTTCAGGAATTCTTCCAGGACGCCGTCCTGGATGATGTAGGCACGCCGCGGAGGGGCGCCTTCGTGGTCATACTTGAACGACCCGTACCCTTCCATCAACGGGTCCGAAAATGCGGTGACCAGCGGTGACGCTATCTGCCGGCCAATCTGGTTGTCCTCCAAGCTGTTCAGGAACCAGGAACGCCCTGCGTAGGCAGTCTCATACTTCAAGGCTCGGTCCAGTTCGGAGGGGTGCCCCACCACCTCGTGCACCAAGAGTGTGTTGAAGTGAGGGTCTGTTACCACCACCACTTCCTTGTCGGGAGGCTTCAACGGAGGCGCCGCCGCCGCTTCGGCTGCTTCGGCCCCCAGCTTGGAGCAGAAGTCGATGAAGTTGGGAAGGACTATTGGGCCGTTGTCGTATCCGTCCGTGAGTATCTCCCAGCCGCGCTGGTGGCCGGTGAAGTCGTAGAGTTCGAAATTGCCGTGCTCCCCTGCGCAAATGGCAATCACGAAACCCTCGGTCTGAGCAAAGCTCTGGTCGATGTCCGCGCCGTCGGAACTGAAAAACATCTCCCTCAGCAGGAAGGTGGAAGCGGAAGCGGCCGTATAGACTATCTGATTGCTCTGGCCCTGGGCCGCCTTGCACCCGTCCACCGCCATCGCGACCGTGTCCTTCAAGGGAACGGTTCGGGGGTCCAAGTTGTAGACTGCTGGCACCGTGTCTTGGATTATCTCCACGGGAGCAAGGTCGGCCGAAACCAGGCTATCGCCCAAGCTGCTTGCCATCCGACTGGAAAGGTTCTTCAGGCGCGCGCTGGCGCTAGCTCGCTGGTGAGCTTGCTGGATGCCCTCCCACACCACTTGCTCGATGTTGCCGGCGTCCGCTGACCCAAGGATGCGGCCATAGTAGCCCGATGCGCTCCGCCTGCCTCCCGAGATAACACGGACGCCGAAGTCAAAGGAATAGTCCTCGCTGCTGGCCTTTTCGCTGCCGTTTTCGGCAACGGCGCCCTTCTCTTCCTTCACTTGGATGCGAAGGTCGCAATACCGAAATCCCCGCAATCGCTTGGCCCGCTCGCCAACCAGCGACGCCAGATTAGGGCGCATACGGTCAAGTATGTCTACAGTGATGGTTGGCGGCATGCCAAAAACCTACTTAGACCTCGGAGCCTATCTGAGGTTGGATCCCGATTTGGTCGGATTGGTTCGGAGTACCAAACAGCAATATGTCCTCTACGACTTCCAGTATTCCAACTATCAGATCGAAATACCTCTGGACATCGTTAACTGTAAAGTTTGATTGAGGTGCACCTTGGTGCGCAAGCGACATCCGATTCCTTACAATACTTCCCAAAGCTTCACGCGCTTCTTGGCTCACGGAAAGCTGGTAGGAGCTTTGATAGTCCTTGCTGAATCTGCCTACGACGTTCGCTATGTCTTCTGACCGGGGGTTCCTGAATTGTTGAGCCATTGAAGATCGGACAAACTCTTGGAGTTGAGGATCATTTACTTTTCGCGCCCGTTCCACGACCAGATGCTCAACGCAATCTTCAACGACACCAGAGATCAACACGCTTATATATCCTGCCAAGTGGGCACCCAGCCTAGGATCAACACCAGCCTTCTCTGTGGCGTACAGAAGCATCTCGTCGATTTCTGAGCATCTAGCCGCCACATAAGCATCCCTAGGCATTATTCGAACAGCACTTGGCGAGCTATTTCCAACCGTTCTCTAACGGTATCGACGTCAGTTGTGCCGGCTGTTGTGGACGCGGTGAATTTGGCATGGGTCAAAAGTGCTTGGTATCGCTCGGAAATGTCTGAAGGGACCGCTTGCGATTTCGCAAACGCCACCATCACTGAGTCGAACACAGCTACATTGATGCCTCGACGCACATGAAAAGGGCGATCACCTAGCGACTCGAAGACGCTACTCACGGTATCAATGAATATACTTCGATATACATGTGGTTCTGCTTCCCTTTGGTGCCTTGCCATGTAATTCGTGATGAACTCTTTCATTGGTTTCGAATATGACTCGGAGGTCTCATACAAGGCGAGAAATCTTGCGATGAGCTCAACGTCCCGCATTCGAGGGTCCGGTCTATGGGAGCCAAATATTGCTCGCCAAGCGGAATTATTGTTGGCATCTACCAACATGTCGTTGAATGGTCCGTGACAGGAACTATTTCGTATTTCTTGGGGTGTGAGAGTAGTGCCACCAGTGTTCAAACGCTCGAAAATCTTGTAAATACTGGAGGCGTCATTTGGAGGGTCTCGTTGCTCTATATTGACGACCCGTAGCACTGATGTAAGCAGCGTTTTCTGCTCACCATAGGTAAGATCGGTATAGGCCTTGTCCATCCACTGATAATCCACCCCAGTTAGCTTGAAGGGACGCCCATCGGGAGGTAGCTCACCATCGAAGAACCCGAACACGCTGCGTAGTCGTTGTTGACCATCAATAACCAACTGCTTAGTGTCATTACCCCCTCGGGTGTTGTCTTCAACAAACACGAATATACCGGGAACAGGCAGACCCATAAGGAAAGACTCGATCAATCGACTGGCCTGTGTCGGTTTCCAAACAAATCCCCTTTGGAATTCAGGGATGGTGAGGTCACCGCGCTTCCATCTTCCATGTAATGTCTCTAAATCTGGATCGGACGGGTATGACCGGATTCGGTAGATGGGAGCACCCTCGTCAAGATCATCTTCCTCAGACTGTATTGGCTCGATAATTTCGTCCGCTTCAGTCATCATTTTCAACCTCAATGGACCGGTTTGTAACCACCCCCTACCCCGTAACCGCACCCTCGGAGGCCGACGACACCAGCTTGGCGTACTTGGCCAGGACGCCGGTGGTGTAGTTGGGAGGTATGGGCTTGAAGTTGGCCCGGCGGTCGCTGAACTCCTCCTCGGTCAACTTCACGTCGAGACGCCGCTGCGGTATGTCCAGGGTGATGATGTCGCCTTCCTGCAACAGCCCGATGGGGCCGCCAACGGCTGCCTCGGGGGTCACGTGACCCACCATGGGGCCGTGGGACGCTCCGGAGAACCGGCCGTCGGTCATCAGGGCCACGTCGTCTCCCAGACCCTGTCCAATCAGGGCGCCGGTTACAGCCAGCATTTCCTGCATCCCGGGACCGCCCTTGGGACCTTCGTAGCGAATTACCACTATGTCGCCCGGCTTGATCTCCCGTCGCTGGATGGCTTGGAAAGCCGCTTGTTCCTGGTCGAACACCCGGGCAGGACCCTGGTAGACCTTTTCCTGGTGCCCAGCTACCTTGATCACCGCCCCTTCCGGGGCCAGATTCCCGTAAAGGATCGCCAGACCTCCCGTTGGGCTACGGGGTTGGTCAATGGGGAATACCACCGGTTGGTCTTCCACTGTAATCATGGAATCTACGTTTTCTTGCAAGGTCTTGCCGGTGATGGTCATGGCGTCGCCGTGCAGCAGGCCGGCTTGCAGCAACCGCTTGGCGACCAGCGATACTCCTCCATAGCGGTCCAAGTCGGCCATAACGTACCGCCCCCCGGGGCGCATGTCGGCGATGTAGGGCGTGCTCCGGCTGATGCGGTCAAAGTCGCTCAGGCTCAGGTCCACTTGCGCTTCGTTGGCGATAGCCATCAGGTGGAGCACTGCGTTCGTAGACCCGCCCATGGCCACTACTACGGTGATGGCGTTTTCAAACGCTTGACGGGTGAGAATGTCCCGCGGGCGCAGGTCTTCTTCCAACAACCGCATCAGCATCCGCCCCGCTTCACGCGTATGTTCAGCCTTTCGGGGATCAATCGCCGGGATCGACGCGTCACCGGGCAGAGACATGCCCATGATCTCGATGGCTGTGGACATGGTATTCGCTGTGAACAATCCGGCGCAGGAACCCTCGCCAGGACAAGCCACGCATTCCAAGGCCTTCAACTGGTCAAGAGTCATATCTCCGCTGGCATGGGCGCCAACCGCTTCGAACACGTCCTGGATGTTGACGTCTCTCCCGTTGTAATTGCCCGGCATGATGGTGCCGCCGTATATGAACAGAGAGGGCACATTCAGGCGGGCTATGGCCATCATGCAGCCGGGCATATTCTTGTCACACGCCCCCACGGTCACAAGCGCGTCCATCCGTTCGCCGAAGGTTACAACCTCTATGGAGTCCGCTATTACCTCCCGGCTGACCAAGGACGCTTTCATGCCCTCGGTGCCCATCGAGATGCCGTCGCTTACGGTGATGGTGCCGAACTCGAACGGCACCCCGTCAGCCGAGCGGATACCCTCCTTGGCGGCTTGGGCCAGCCTGTCCAAGTGAACGTTGCAGGGCGTAACGTCGCTGGCAAGATTGGCTACGGCGACGAAGGGCTTTTCTATATCGTCCGCAGTTAGGCCCATAGCCATTAACATGGCGCGGGCAGGGGCCCGGTCCGGTCCTTCGGTAATCTCTCTGCTCCGGTGTTTTAGTGTCAGGTTCCTGCTGGTAGTGGCCATCAGACTTCCTCCTGCGACGCCTCGGCGTGCCATTACTCTCTTCGTAGAATTGGCTTGGAAAGGAACATGATTATACTACGGCAACTATCGGTTACAATGTTGCGGCCTTTCAAGAACATCTCGGCGAAGGGGTATGTGGTGAGGTCCGCGAAGCCAAATCCGGTTGCGGAAGGCGTGGTTTTCTTGTAATCTGGTTCGGGATTTCAATTCTACAAGACGAGGTAGCGCAAGTATGTTCAACTTGTTCAAATGGTTGAGTGTGCCGAGGGCCAAGGCCCACTGTGACATCCCCTGCGGGATTTACGACCCCATAGTTGCCAAGATAGCCGCCCAGACAGTGCAGAAAATGGTACTGCGAATGCAGGCGCTGGAGGAAGGCGATGACCACATGGCTTACGCCAATACCATGTCCCGCTACATCGCCGTGAAGGAAGACCACGCCGAAAGATGCAAGGAAGAGTTACGCATCCTCTGGGCCGACTACGCTTGGCCCGGTGTCGATGCCAACGAAATCGCCGCCAAGTTTAACGCCGCCCTCAAGCTGGCCGGCCAGTGCAAACAGGGCGTCAACATGGAGAACGCCCAGAACCTGGTCGCGGCCTGCGACGACATAGCCGCCGCCTTCTGGGCCACCAAGAACGTGGACTACAGCGACCCCAACGCCGCCGCCCGCTACGGGACCTAAGCTCGCCCCAGTCCATAACCGGTAGCGCCATCGACACAAACGGAGCGGAAGCCCGAAAATGGGCTTCCGCTCCGTTCTTTCTTTGCAGGTTTCGGGGAAACAGGTCCCAAAAAGAGAGGCAGTGCAGGACTGGTTCCCGCGCTGCCCCTGGGTCTCTGCCAACCTGTCGCCTAGTCTATTGGCCCGGCCAGGAAGCTTAAGCTTCCTGGGTGGGCGAAGAATCGCCGAAGTGCACCCGGAGTTGCTTGGCCTTCTTGGCCTCAGCCTTGGGTACGGTGATAGTCAAGACCCCGTTCTGGTAATGGGGATGGACCTTGTCCGCGTCGACCGACTCGGGCAATCGCAATGCCCGGTGGAACGAGCCGGACCGGCATTCCCGCATCAGGAAGGTCCCGTCGTCGTCCTGGTGTTCCTGGGCGGTCTGGCCCCGGATGGTGAGGACGTTGTCCTCGATGGATACTTGGATGTCTCCCGGCTTTACCCCCGGCATAGAGGCGCGGATTACGGTGTCATCTCCGTTTCGTATCACGTCCAGGGGGACGGCCCAAGCCTCGATTTCCGGGGTCTCGGCGTTGCCGTTGGATTGGTGGTTACCGAACCTCTGCCACATCCGGTCCATGGTGTTCTGCATCTGCCGCAGGTCGTTGAAAGGTTCCCATCGCTGCAACATAATCTTTTCTCCCTTCTTCATTTGCTGTGTGGTTTGGTAAGAATCGACGTCAACCGGCTGGATTAAAAGGAGTAGTAGCGAACACCGGCGAAAGGCACGCTGTAATACCAGTGGGGGGCTTTCGGCTGCTTTGCATCATGGGCCTGTTCGACGTCTTCCACGATGCTCTCCAGCTCTTGGGCCAATGTGCTCTCTGTCCCGTCGTTGACGATGTCCTGTACTCGGTCCCGCTCCAGAAGCTCTACCGTTGTCACGGCGTCACCTCCTATGAAATAATATGATCCAAGTATATTAGTTGATATAACTTGTGTCAAGTATATCTATATTACGCAATATATATCGGACATTTGGTTGACAATACTCTCAGCGATATGTATAACCATGATATACGGATATATCACCGGGGGACCAGATGAGGCAGACTCGAGGCATCTACTTGATCAGCGTGGTGGCGAAGACACTGGACATGCACCCGCAAACGTTGCGCAAGTATGAGCGCGCCGGCTTTATCGAGCCGCTGCGAATGGGTAGTCTGCGCACCTACTCTGACGAGGACGTTGCCCGCCTGCGGCTCATAAAGCACTTCGTGGACGACATGGGGCTGAACTTGGCAGGTGTGGAGTTGGCGTTACAACTTACCAACGAGTTGTTGGAAGTGCGGATGCGTCTGTCATCGGGCCGGATATCACAGCCCGTGGCAGAGTCCATCGCTCAAATAGACGGGATGCTGGCTACGCTGGGAGTCCGCGTAGTGCAGCGGCCCAAGCCGGAAGGGCCCGCACCGTTGCCGGGACCGGGAGACAGTTGGTTCAAGGTCAATCCGGGTGAAGCCGTGGAGTTTGATTCGGCGCCAGGCGGACGTTAAGATTGTTCCACCTTACCCCTCCGGCGGTGCAAACGGCGGTGGGAAGTCAATCATCGGGTCAGCCGCAGCCTCGTCCTCGCTGATGCGGAGCCGGTCAATGGAACGCTGCTGGTCGGGAGTAGGAACAAACCCAGGATTCGGCCCCCGCTCACGGATTTCCAGCAGATGTTCCAACAGGCTAGTCACAACGTCCAGGTCTTGCCTCAAGTGCCAGTCGTACAAACGGTCCTCATAGAAATTGTCGTGAAAATGGTCCGCGTATTGCTGGAGCGTGGCCAACGCCGCATTCCCATACTCCGCTGCCATCAACGCCATGATTTCCCGCCGCAGGTTGTGAGAGCCATGCCGCCACTGGCGGTCCTCTCCGATGGCCTTGATGGCGTGGGCCACGGCTCCCGCCGCTTTCTCCGACGCCTGCACCCGGTCTCCCAGATGGTCCAGTTCGTAGTTGGCCTGCAAAATCATACGCCGGCTGATTTCAGCGTGGCGGTTGGCCGTTTCGATGGACATCAGGATTCACTCCAACTCACGCAATGCCGCTTCAGCCCTGGCGATGGTCTCGTCAATGTCCTCCTCGGTGTGGGCCGTGGAAACAAAGCCCGCCTCGAACTGGGACGGCGCGATGTAAACGCCCCGCTCCAGCATTGCGTGGAAATACCGTCCGTAAAGGGTCGCGTCCGACGCTTCGACCCGCTCCAAGCTATCCACCGGGCCAGGATTCATAAAGCCGGTGAACATGGACCCGACCCGGTTTATAGTCGAAGGTATTTCCACCTTCTGGAAGACCTCAGACAGGCCGTTGGTCAACCGCTGCGCCAACCGGTCTATGCGGTCGTAAACATCGGGCGACCGTAGCTCGGTCAAAGTGGCTACACCCGCGCTGACAGCCAAGGGATTCCCAGACAGCGTTCCGGCTTGGTACATGTCCCCCAGCGGAGCAACCCTCTCCATGATCTCCTTGCGCGCACCGTAGGCCCCCACCGGAAGGCCGCCGCCGATTATCTTGCCCATCGTCGTAATGTCCGGAGTCACCCCGAACAAGCCTTGGGCTCCGTGCGGCCCAACACGGAACCCGGTGATTACTTCGTCAAAGATCAACATCGCGCCGTTATTGCTGGTCAGGTCCCGTAGCCCTTCAAGAAATCCGTCGGCGGGCGGCACCACGCCCATGTTCCCTGCCACCGGCTCCACAATTACGCCGGCGATGTCGGAAGGGAACGAATCGAAAAACTTCTCTACGGAACCCAAGTCGTTGAAGTCCGCTACCAAGGTCTCCGTGGCATACGACTCCGGGACACCGGCGCTGGTGGGAATACCGTGGGTCAAAGCCCCGGAACCGGCCCTCACCAGCAGACCGTCGGCGTGGCCGTGGTAGCAGCCGGCAAACTTGATAATCTTGTCACGGCCGGTGAAGGCCCGGGCCAGCCTAATCGCGCTCATGCAGGCTTCGGTGCCGGAGTTCACCAAGCGAACCATCTCCACGGAGGGCAGCGCTTCACAGATGAGCCGCGCCAACTCCACCTCGTTTTCCACCGGCGCGCCGAAGCTGGTCCCGCCTTCGGCAGCCTCCCGCAGGGCAGCGACGACCGAGGGATGAGCGTGGCCCAGTACCAAAGGCCCCCATGAACCCAGAAAATCAATGTACTCGTTGCCGTCGACGTCCCACACACGAGAGCCTTGCCCCCTGGCGATGAACGGCGGCGTCCCTCCAACGGCCCTGAAAGACCGCACCGGGCTGTTGACCCCGCCGGGTATGTATTGCTGCGCTTGGGCGAAGAGTAGTTGCGACCTCGTTTGTTGCATGAAGGCCTCGTTGGTGAAAAGGTTTTGGCTCCGGCCACGGGCTTAGAATAGATCCCTTACGCCCCGGTAGGTTGTTTCTCCCCGGGACTCGACTCGGCCAATGGTCACCACCCGGTTTACATCGTCAACGTGATAAATTACGCGATAGCGGCCTACCCTAATCCGGTAAATGTCGGGATGTATTTGCAACGCTCTCGTTGGACGAGGATTTGCTGCCAAGGCAGCTATGACATCTCTAATTCTCCGCTGATGAGTCGGGTGAATCCTCCGTAGTTCCCGGTTTATAACGCTTTTGAGTGGACTAACTTGATACTGTATCGGGGACGCTTCGGACATACTCTTCCCAGCGTATTCCTTCCTCTTCGGGATTTTCCATAGCTTCCTTCATGGTCACTATGTCCTCCATATCTTTATAACCCTCAGGAGAGTCCATAAACTTCCGATATTCCCCATATTCAGTTATCAGTTCCCACCGATTCCTGAACCCGCGCAGGTAGTCCCGTAAAGGTCCTCCGTACTTCCTAATTCCCGATTCTAAATTGAGGTCGCGTATCTTTTGCTTTGCCCCAGCAGCGTAGGCATAGAAGACCATTGATGGGAAGACCCAGACCTCTTCAACTTCTTCGTTTAAGAAACTCACGCACAAAATGAAAAATTCGGGCCTTGGCGTGAAGGAAGGCATCTGAAACCAACGGGGGTCTTTACTCCCGGCTCCGCCCGCCGACTTTATTTGCAACTCAAGCAGATCCCCACTTGGAAGCCTCAACAAGGCATCTAGACCCTCATCTACCAAGGGCTTGTACACTTCAATGCCTCGCTTCAGCAGTTCCCTGAAGACATAGAGTTCCCCTATTTCACCGGCCATTTGCTTCGTAATCATTACTTTTACCTATCCATCGTCCCGGTACCACTTCGCCAGTTCTTTGGCGTGGTAACTGAGGATTATGTCCGCCCCGGCACGCTTGATGGACGTCAGCAGTTCGGTGGTCACCGGCTTCTCGTTGATCCAGCCCTGCTGCGAGGCGGCTTTGACCATCGAATATTCACCGCTGACGTTGTAGGCCGCCAGCGGGTGATCGAACCGTTCCTTCGCCTGCCGGATTACGTCCAGGTAGGCCAGCGCCGGCTTGACCATCACTATGTCCGCGCCCTCGGCTATGTCGCTTTCAATCTCCCGCATTGCCATGCGGGCGTTGGCCGGGTCCATTTGATATGTTCGGCGGTCGCCGAACTGCGGCGTGGAATCGGCGGCTACCCGGAAAGGGCCATAGAAGGCCGACGCGTACTTGGCGGCGTAGCCCATGATGGGGGTGTCGGTATAGCCGTTGTCGTTCAGGGCTTCCCGGATCGCTTTCACCTGCCCGTCCATCATGGCCGAGGGGGCTATCAGGTCGGCCCCGGCTTGAGCATGAGTGACGGCGGTGCGCGCCAGCAACTCCAGAGTGGCGTCGTTGTCCACCCGGCCGTTGTCGATGACTCCGCAATGTCCGTGGTCGGTGTATTCGCACATGCAGACGTCGGTAGTGACCATCATGCCGGGCACTTCCCGCTTGATCGCCCGCACCGCCTCCTGGATGATGCCTTCGGGGTCGTACCCCTCCAAGCCCAGCGGGTCCTTCTCGGCAGGCAAGCCGAACAGCAAGACTCCGGGGATGCCTAGTTCCGCCGCCTCTCCCACTTCTTCTACCATCGTATCGATGGAGAAATGATAGCAGCCGGGCATGGGTTCAATCGCCTCTTTGACACCCTGGCCGTGGGCAACGAACATGGGATAGATGAACGCTGACGGCGAAAGACGGGTCTCCCGCACCAAGTTGCGCAGCGGTTCCTGCTGCCGCACACGGCGCAGTCGCAGGTCTGGATAGCTGACCATTTCTCTTTTCCTCCCTATTTGCCGAAATAGGACACCAAGGCGTCGACCAAGCCATCGACGGTGTGTACGTCGGCCACCAGGTCCACCGTCAGGCCAAGCTCCTGCGCCGTGGCAGCCGTGGTCGGGCCGATGCAGGCAATGCGGCTGCCTTCCAGCGCCTTCCTGTCGCCGTCCAGCAGGTCCAGAAGATTTTTCACCGTGGACGAACTGGTGAAAGTCACCACGTCCACACCGGATTCCAGTGCTTTACGGGCCTTGTCTTTCATCCCAGTGACCGGGACGGTCCGATAGGCCGGAATCAAGTCCACCTTGGCCCCAAGCCCGGTAAGCCCGCAGTGCAACACGTCCCGGCCGATGTCCGCGCCCGGAAGCAGCACCTTCACCCCGTCCCACTCCCTTCGCGACAATTCCTCCAGAACAACCTCGGATACGGGGCGGGTGGGGATAAAATCCGCGGTTATCCCTCGTCCATTCAAAGCGGCTGAGGTGGCTGGGCCAATGGCTCCAACGCAAACGCCGCCAAAGGTCCGCGCATCTTTGCCGAGGTGTGCCAACCTTCCGAACACGGCGTCGACGGCGTTGCCGCTGGCGAAAATAACCCAGCCATAAGAGGACAATCGGCCCAGCGCACTGTCCAATTGAGTGTAGTCTTCCAGAGGGGCAGTTCTTATGGTTGGAATCTCCACCGGCTGGGCGCCCAGTTCCTCCAGCTTGGCCCGGAATTGGGACGCTTGGGCCCGTGAGCGGGTAATCAGGACCTTTTTGCCGAACAGGGGACGCTGGTCGAACCAAGCCAACTTTTCTCGCAGTGCCACCACCCGTCCGATTACCGCTGCCACCGGCGGCCTCAGGCCCGCCTCTCGACCCAAGGCAACTATGTTGTCCAAACGCCCGGTGACCGTGGTCTGGCCGGGCCACGTCCCCCACTGCACCAACGCTACCGGGGTAGAAGGTTCAATCCCTTCCCGTGCCAAGGTAGCAAGGATGGCTTCCAATGAAGACCACCCCATCAGAACGACTATCGTCCCTCCGGCTTTAGCCAGGGCAGCCCAGTTTACCGAGCTTTCCCCCTTCGTCGGGTCTTCGCTGCCACTCACGACGGTAAACGATGTCGCTATGCCCCGGTGGGTCAAAGGTATGCCGGCGTAGGCGGGTGCTCCAACAGCGGAAGTCACTCCCGGGACTACCTCGAAGCTTAATCCGCTCTCCGACAGCGCCAACGCCTCTTCACCGCCTCGCCCGAACACGAACGGGTCTCCTCCCTTCAGGCGAACTACGTTTTTCCCCTTGGCGGCCCGGTCTATCAGCAGACCGTTGATCTCCGCTTGGGTCAACTCCTGGCGGCCCCGTTCCTTACCGACAAAGACACGCTCCGCCGACTCCGGCGCGGCATCAACGAGCGACGAGTCCAGCAGCCTGTCGTAGATCACCACGTCGGCCCGCTCCAAGCAGTTCAACCCTTTCAAGGTCATCAAGCCCCGGTCTCCCGGACCTGCGCCCACCAAGTAGACTTTGCCTGCCAATAGACTTACTCGCTTCTGAAATTAACAACCGCGGGTCGTTTATTGATCTTCGGCCTGTTCCTGCCAAGGGTCTTTGCCGGTGAGGAAGGCCACCCGCCGGAAGATTCGTTGGGTATCGTTCAGGACTTTTTGATAGAGTTCGTTCCGGTCGCCCAAGGCGGCGTAGGGCCCATCGTATTTCAGCCTTCCACTATAATCGTTAAGGCTATCCAGGGGAGACTCCAGCGGGTGGATGAACGCTCGGTCAGCCCGACGCATATAGCTTTCCAAATCAACCAGGTTGTGGTGGTGCGGGTAACGGCTTATGTGGGCCGAAATCAGGGCTTTCATGGAGTGTTCCAAAGTCTGGTGTGCATGCTGGCCCACCATAATGCCCGTTCCATGATTATCTATGGCCAAGCGCAGCATGTGTAAGTGCGACCTGGCATGGTAGCAACGCTGCTCGGTCATGCTCCATTCGCTGGAATAGTCATCGTCGTCGTTGGTGTATTCGTCTCCGGCGGGCTGACCGTCCATGGTGATACCTTCCTCGGCGGCTATCGCGGCCACGCTGTTGACGCTGCGCCGCATCCGGTCGAACTCTTCGGGAGTAAACCAGACAAAATCCACAGGGACGAACTTCCCGTAAAGAGTTTTGGCCGCTGCATCAGCGGCGCAATAAGCCTTGTGCCGGATTTCTTCGTCCTGCCGGTTGGGGTGGACTAAGAGAAGGTCTACGTCGGAGTCTTTATGATAGTCTCCCCGGGCACGTGAACCGAACAGAATAAGGTTCTCGGCGGCCGTATCCCGCAGCACGGCTTGACCGACGGCCAACGCCTTGCTGTCGTGTTTAGCGGAGGCTGACGTTGCTTGGTGCACCCTGCCTGCCAATTGGATCATGCTCCCATGAATTTCATGCAGTCCCTACGGCTCTACCTCGGACCACTCAATCTCCAACAACGGTCCCGCGCCTCGCTCCATCACCGCAAGGTAAGCGTCGCTGGCAAGTTGCAGCGGGTCCATGTTCAGTCCGTCGATCTTTGCTCGGAAGGCCTTTTGTCCGTCCGGGGAACTGAGGAAAACGGTCAAAAACAGGATGTCTCCCTCGGCCCGGGCGTAGGCGCCCACCGGAAGTTGGCAACCCCCGCCCAGTTTTTCCAGGAAGGCCCGCTCCGCCGTGGCCGCTAAACGGGTGGCAGTGTCGTCGACGCTGCGCAACATCTCTATCATGCGCTGATTGTCCTCCCGGACTTCCACCGCCAACACTCCCTGGCCTGGAGGGGGCACGAACCGTTGGGGCGACAAATACTCGTCTATATGTTCCGTCAGGTCCAACCGGACCATCCCCGCAGCGGCCAGTACCGCCCCGTCGTAGTCCTCGCCTTGGGCCTTGCTCAGCCGCGTCTCCACGTTGCCGCGAATGGGAACAACCGTTGCTTGGGGGCACAGGCTGTTTAGCAGCGCGCGGCGCCGGGGGCTGCTGGTGCCGATGCGGGCGCCCTCCGGCAAGTCCGGTAGGTTGCAATGCCAGCGGTTGACCAGCACGTCCCGCGGGTCCAACCGGCCGGTCATGGCCCCGATCACTAAGCCGTCCGGCAGCTTGGTAGGCATGTCTTTCAGGCTGTGGACAGCTATGTCAAGTTCGCCGTCCAGCAACATGCGTTCGATCTCGTTGACGAACACGCCAAGACCCATCCCCGTGAGCGAGGCGGTGGCGTTGATGTCCCCTTGGGTGCGGACGGGCGTCACTTGGAAATCCAAATTCGGGAACTTGGGGCGTAGTTGCGCCAACACCTCTTCCGTCTGGCGTATGGCCAGTATGCTGCCCCTGGTGCCGGTCCTGATTGTAGTGGAATCGCTCACGGGTTCCGCTCCGGCCGGTTAGTCTCTTGCTTCAGGACTCAGGGCGCACATCTCCGGGCCGCACCTGTCTACTCTTTGGCATAACCCCGGAGCTTCCGGGTTGAACAAATTGGAGAGCAGCGTATCCAAGGCTTCCTCATTTCGGTTCGATTGGACCAGTTGCAACAACTCCGGTGTCATCGCGCACTGCCACCGTTGCCTGTCGATGGCGACCCGCCGGTCCTTGACCTCTTTCCTGGCTTGGGCTAGAACGTCCGCCAAGTCGGCCCACTCCAATGTGGGGCATGTGGACAACTCTTCCCTCAGCTTGCGGGCCAATGCCGGGCTTGCGCCACCGGTTGATATGGCCAAGGTAACCTCTCCGCGCTTTACTACTGAAGGGGCGATGAACGAGCACTGGTCAGGCTTGTCCACCACGTTCATCAGCACGCCCAACTCCGTCGCTTCCTTGAAGATGGACTCGTTCACTTCCCGCCGGTTGGTTGCAGCGATGCCAAGGAAAACGCCATGCAGGTCGCCCTTGCGGTACTCTCGGGGATGCCACTCCAATTCACCGCGTTCCGCGGATTCTTCCAACGATGGAGTCAGGACCGGGCTGATCACTGAAATTCTGGCGCCGAACCCCTTGAGCTTGGCGATTTTGTCCTCGGCGACGGCACCTCCGCCGATAACCAAGCATAGCTTGTCTGTCAGGTCCAAGTAGACTGGATAGTAGGCTGGCATACTGGCTCCCCCGCTACGCTTGGGCCATCGCGGATTGTGCCGGATGGCTTGGCGTAACGTCTTGGGTGGCCCGATACCTGTCGTAGTCATCCACAAAGTAGCGCACCCGGGTCTTTTTGTACTCCCTGGTGCTGTATAGCATCAGCCGGTCGGTAATTCCTGTCGCGGCGCTTATCTCTCTCTCGATCTCCTCGCAACCCTCGTTGGTGGTCGCGTGGACCATGGTGAAGTGGGTATAGGGCCAGTCGGGGAAGGTGGGCCTCTGGTAACAGTGGGTAACGGCGTCGTGTTGGGCCATTGTCATCCCAACCTCTTCAGACCGTTCCTCCGGCACCTTCCATACAATCATGGCGTTGGAGCGGAACCCGGAACGCCGGTGGTGCAGTACCGCGCTGTAGCGGCGCATGAATCTCCGGTCCTGGAATTCCTGGGCCATGGCGAACAACTCCGACGTGGTCACGTCCAGCCGTTGCGCCATTTCCGCGAAGGGATCGGATACCAAGGGAAGGTCTTCCTGCAACTCTTTGATTGCCGCCTTGTCGGTATCGGTCAATGAAACGGCCTTGTTCCAGTCATTGGAGGCGGTGTTGTTGTACCCGTCCGGGCTGTAGTTGTAGGAGGACCCCTTTTCCTTGACCATGTCGAAGTTGACGCCAATTTTGAAGAACCGGATGGTGGGCATCACCCGGTAGTTCAGTGCCCCGGTTTCCCGGGCCATGAAGGCGACGGTGTCTTCAAGCTCGTGGTCGGGCGGCACCGCCACGGTAAACCAGAGGTTGTAGTAGGAACCCTCCCTGGCGTAGTTGTGGCTTACGCCGGGATGGCGGTTGATTACCAGGGCGCTGCGATGCAGGTCTTCCGGCTCGAATGCCATCGCCACCAAAGTGGTCTTGTAGCCCAAGCGTCGGGTGTCGAAAATCGCGCTGATTTGTCGCAGCACATTCTGACGTTTCAGGACGGTCAGGCGCTCAATCACCTCATCTTCGTCTATCCCCAACTCGTCGGCCAAGGCTTGGTAAGGCCGGTCTACCAGTGGGAAACGTCCCTGGATGATGTTCAACAACTTGCGATCGGTTAAGTCCATAGCGGAAAGTCCATACCTCTCTTCTAACTTGAACGTGTTTGGCTTGAATGCTTCTGGTACGATTCGGCCAGGCCCACCATGACCCGGTCGGCCAGCTCCAACACCCGGCCCCATGCTTTGGGTTCGATTGACTCCAGCACCATAGACCGGAAGAAGACGAACGCCTCCAAGCTGTCGGTCAGGGCCACGCCGCGTTCGGCCATCTCGCTGCCGTACTCCCTTCCCAGTACGTGCGACTCGGCCAGCGCTTCCTGGCGTTGACGCCGGGGGTACGGTTCCTGGACCAAAAGCGAAAGCAACCGGCGGCCGAACAGGCGCATCCGGTCTCTTCCCTCTTCCTCGACGCTCTGATACCAAGGTTGCCTGGCCACAGTATCGCCGTGCAAACGCCTTCGAATACGGCGTAAGGCGGAACCCTCAAGCCCGTTGTCATGGCCTCGACTTCCGGGAGTGGCCCCTTCGTCGGCCAGAGATAAAACGTCGCTGCTCCAGAACCGGCGATGGCCGCCGGGAGTCCGGTACACTCTCACGTAGCCATTGTCGGCCCATTGGCGGAGCGTTGCCTCGTTCACGTCGAGCAGGCGGCAGGCGTCGCGCAACGGCAGCCATCGTTCCGGTTCGGGCTGGTGTTCAAGCATCGAAAATCTATAGAAATCTATAAAAAACTTTCAAGCCGGAAATTTGCCGTAGAGAGGCTATCACAGGCAGGCAACACCGTCAATGGAAAGTTGCGGCTTTGGCCGGAAAATTTTGGTGATGCGAAACTGGGCAATGTTTGATGCCGTATAATAATCCCCACACCCCAACCCGCGAGGACCGGCATGACCACCAGACCCGCAGGCGCAGCCAGTTCCCCCACGGGCGGTTTTGTCCGTCTACCGGACCCGCCTGAACCCGAGGATATGAACAACCACCTCTACTTGAATGCCCAAGGCAACGCCTTGCACTTGGCCAGGCACTTCAGCAGCGAGGACACCACCCTGATCATCGCTGGCGTGTACATAAGCCGGGAACCCACCGGGAGCCGTCAGGGACTTTTCGAACCGGACCTCATCATCGCTTTCGGTGTAGCCCCGGAGGTGTGTGTGACCCGCAATGGCTATGTCATATCGGAACAAGGGAAGCCGCCCGACTTCGTCTTGGAGATTGGGTCCCGGAGCACGGGACGGCGGGATGTGACGGTGAAGCGGGATGGGTACTCCGCCCTAGGCATACCTGAGTACTGGAGGTTCGATCCGTCGGGCGGGGACTATCACGGTGCGCCACTGGCTGGGGACCGACTGGAGAGTGGGTACTATCAGCCCATCCCGGTAGAGAGGATAGACGACGGCAGGTTCCAAGGGTACAGTGCGGTGCTGGACTTGTACCTGCGCTGGGAGGATGGTCAACTGGGCTGGTATGACCCGGCGACGGGACAGCACATCATCCGGTTCGACGACGAACGAGAACGCGCCGATGCGGAGCGAGGACGCGCGGACGCGGAACAAGCGGCGCGCGTGGCTGCGGAGGCCCGGGTCCGGGAGCTGGAATCGGAACTGGAACGCCACCGTAACCTAGGATGAACCGTTCCCCTGTTCGAGTGGGCGGCAGGATAACCAGTGAAATCACCTCTGTTAAATAAGCCTCGGTTCAAGATAGCGCTCTACGACGAACAGGGTCTTCTTAGAATCACGGCGCTTCTCCATACGTTTGACGCAATTTAAGCCTACTGCTAAACTCGGCCTTGTCGAGGTGTCACCCTCGACGTTTCTTTAATTTGTTCTATGGGGGTTGCCTCATGGTAGCTAGTGATTCAACTCCGGAATTTGTCACCAAAGTATACGAGACAATGCGGAGCAACTTGGAAATCGTCCGTCGCCGGGTCGGCAAGCCCATGACCTTGGCCGACAAGCTTTTGCTTTCTCACTTGGATGATCCCGAAAACCAGGAATTGGTTCCTGGGCGGAGCTATTTGCAGGTGCGTCCCGACCGGGTGATCCTGCAGGACGTTCTGGGCCAGACGGCAATGCTCCAGTTCATGCAGACTCGGCGGGCCAGTACGGCGGTTCCCACCACGGTCCATTGCGACCATTTGATTCAGGCCCGGGTGGAGGGCGCCTCCGATTTGCGGGAGTCGCTGGCCGAGAACAACGAGGTCTACGACTTCCTCCGCTCCGCCAGCGCCAAATACGGCGTAGGGTTCTGGGGGCCCGGCGCGGGCATTATCCACCAAGTCAACTTGGAACAGTACGCTTTCCCCGGAGCCGTCATCATCGGCACCGACTCCCACACTCCCAACGGCGGCGGACTCGGGTCATGCTCCGTGGGCGTCGGGGGAGCGGACGCCGTGGAGGCCATGGCCGGCCTGCCGTGGGAGGTGCTCTACCCCAACCGAATCGGGGTACACCTGACCGGCGAGATGAACGGCTGGACCGCTCCCAAGGACGTGATTCTGTTCCTTGCGGGGGCCCTCAGCGTTTCCGGAGGCACCAATTCCATCATCGAGTACTTCGGTCCCGGCGCCCGCTCCATCAGTTGCACGGGCAAGGCAACCATCACCAACATGGGCGCCGAGTTGGGCGCGACCACATCGGTGTTCCCTTACGACGAGCGTATGGCCCGCTACTTGGAGGCAACTGCCAGGGGAGCTTTGGCCGAGCTTGCCGAACGTAACCGGGACATGCTGGCAGCCGACCCGGAGGTCGAAGCCAACCCGGAGCAGTTCTTCGACCGCATCGTCGAAATCGACCTTTCCAAGCTGGAGCCCCACATCGTCGGGCCTCACTCTCCCGACCGCGCCCGCCCCATCTCCGTTTTCGCCCAAGAGGTGGCGGACCAGTCCAATGGCTTCGTTGACGAGATTTCCGCCGCGCTCATAGGAAGTTGCACCAACTCGTCCTATGAGGACATGAGTCGATCCGCCGACGTGATGCGCCAGGCCAGTGCCCACGGCATCGAGCTGTCGGTGCCTTTCATGGTTACGCCAGGTTCCGAGCAGGTGCGCGCGACTATCGAGCGGGATGGGCAACTGGAGGCCTTGCGCGACGCTGGCGCAACGGTGTTGGCCAACGCCTGTGGACCGTGCATCGGCCAGTGGCGGCGGTCCCGTGAAGCGTCGGAGCATCCCAACTCCATCGTCACTTCATACAACCGCAACTTCCCGGCCCGCAACGACGGCCAGCCGACGACGATGAACTTCATCGCCAGCCCGGAGATTACCACCGCCTTTGCTCTGGCCGGGAGGCTGTCCTTCAATCCATTGACCGACACCTTGACCGACGCTCAAGGCAACCAGGTCTTGCTGGATCCCCCGAAGCCGGCGCCCGAGGTCCCGGAAACCGGGTTCGACCCCGGCCATGCCTCCTACATCGCGCCGCCGGACGATGGCAGCGACATCGAGATTGCCGTGGACCCCAACAGCCAGCGGTTGCAGTTGATGAACCCGTGGCCCGCTTGGGACGGCAACGACTACAGCGGTATGCCGGTCTTGATGAAGGTGCAGGGCAAGTGCACCACCGACCACATCTCGCCCGCCGGTGTGTGGCTCAGCCTGCGCGGACACTTGGACAAGTTCAGCGACAACCTGCTCATGGGCGCTACCAACGCCTACACCGGGAGCAGCGGCAAGGGCTTGGACGTGCTGTCCGGGGAAACGGAGAAGTCCATCGCCGCCATTGCCCGGCATTACCGCGCTGAAGGCGTCAAGTGGGTGATCATCGGCGACGACAACTACGGTGAGGGCAGCAGCCGGGAGCACGCCGCGCTGTGCCCGCGCTTGCTGGGCGGCGCTGCGGTTATCGCTCGCAGCTTTGCCCGCATCCACGAGACCAACCTCAAGAAACAGGGCCTGCTGGCATTGACCTTCAGCAACCCCGATGACTACGACCGGCTACGGGAGGATGACCGCATTGACCTCACCGGCTTGTCTGACCTGGCTCCGGACAAGCCCGTTGCCTGCACCGTCCATCACTCCGATGGCACATCGGAGATCCTGAGTCTGAACCACTCATTCGGCCAGCCGCAAATAGAATGGTTCAGGGTAGGCTCGGCGCTGAACCTGTTCCATCAATAGACGGTGCCGTCCCCTTAGTTGTCCGTGGGCCGGGCGGAATGACTCG
Organism: Dehalococcoidia bacterium; assembly: GCA_965203835.1. Classification (GTDB taxonomy): domain Bacteria; phylum Chloroflexota; class Dehalococcoidia; order Lucifugimonadales; family UBA3495; genus CBDCFV01. The sequence continues at coordinate 3,044,328 of OZ241919.1, read as the reverse complement.
CCCGGCCCATTGCTTTCCGCGGCACCCATGTGTCATTCCCGCACAGGCGGGAATCCATAGGGCTCGGACAGCGACGCCGGAAGAGTCACAAGGCCGGTTGGCTTTAGGATAGCCTCTTAATCGTCGGTACCCTCAGCTACCACCGCTCTGGGCGCAGACCGCTCCAACGTTTGTGTGACTCCGGCCCGTAGCGACCGGATTTCGGGGCATATCAGGAACGTAACCCCGGCCATCACTATGATCACCATGCCGCCGATGGCCACCGCCCACGGAGCGCCGATGTGCTGGGCGACCGTTCCCCCTTGGGCCATTCCCATGGGAGACAGGCTCCACGTGACGCCGTACAACCCCATCACCCTTCCGCGCAGTTGTTCCGGGACCAACTGCTGTATGGTGCTGAGTCCTCCCACCAAGTACAGGGAGTTGGCTACTCCGACCACGAACAGCATCACCATGGCCGCCTCGTATTGCTCCCGCCATGCCGCAATGGTGAATAAGATCTGTCCCATGCCGAACACCGTCGCGCCGATGAGGATCAGGTGTCCTTTGGGAGAACCGTGGCGCAGGTTGCCGATGAACCAGGTTCCCACGATTGAACCAACGCCTGACGCCCCCAGCAGCCAGCCGATCCTTTCCGCCCCTACATACAGCACTTCTTTGGCGAACACCGGCATAAGGTATATATAGGCCATACCGAACATGCTGTTGCAGAAGGTGAGCAGCATTATGTTGAGAAAGATGGAGTTCCGCCGCACGAACGCCAGGCTGTCCACTATTTGGCGGCCGAATTGGCCCGTAGCCGGAGGGCGGGGCCGCACATTCAGAAAAGTCAGGACCGCCGCCAACAGGAAGAACGAGGCGGCGGTGATGAAGACTGAGGAGTAGATATTCCACCGGGCGATGATCATGCCGGCCAGCGCCGGGGCCAGAACGCGGACCAGGTTCCAGACGATGGAGTCCAGGGCCACCGCGTTTACGATGTGCTCCCGGCGCACCAAGCGGGGGGCGATGCTGGCCCGGCTGGGTTGGTCGAAGGCTTGAATGGCGCCGATGATGAACGCCGCTGCCAGGATATGCCACACCTCCACCGCTTCCGTCAGCACCAGCATTCCTACCAGCCCAACGACGGTGGCGGAGACAGTCTGGGCTGTTGCCACCAGCAGCTTCGGTTCCCAACGGTCCGCCAGCACGCCTCCTAACAGGTTAAGAAGCAAGGCTGGCACGGATATGGCGACACCCAAGTAGGCCAGGTGCTGCGCCTGCCCCGTGAGGTCGAACATCAACCAGCCCAGCGTGAACTGGAGCAGCATCTGATGCCCGGTGACCCCAGCAAGGAGCGCCAGCCAGTAGAAGCGGAAATGCCCGTATCGCATCGATACGGGCACGAACCGGCTTATTGTGTCTAACGCCGCCAACTTATTCGCTTACGAACATTTTGTTGCTTGCTGCCTTGCAGATGCGGATTGAATGAACATATTCTGGACGGGCTGCCGTTGGTTAGCCGCCCTGGATTATCAGTGTAGCCACCAAGCCGATTTGGGAAGCGATGATGGCGCCGCCGATGAGCCATCCAGTCAGCAACACCCGGTCAATCCGGGAATTAACTTGGTCAATCCGGGAATTAACCTGTTGTAGTCCAGCGGTCATGTCGGTGCGTAACTGCTGGGATTCTGCGCGTAGCTGTTGAGACTCTGCGGTCATGTCCGCACGCAGTTGCTGGAATCCGGCGGTCATATCCGTGCGTAGCTGTTGAGATTCAGCGCGCAGTTGGTGAGACTCTGCGGTCATGTCCGCGCGCAGTTGTTGGAATCCGGCGGTCATGTCCGCGCGTAGTTGCTGGAATCCGGCGGTCATGTCCGCGCGTAGTTGCTGGGACTCTGCGGTCATGTCCGCGCGCAGTTGCTGGGATTCTGCCCGTAGCTGTTGGGATTCTGCAGTCATATCTGCGCGTAGTTGCTGGGACTCTGCGGTCATGTCCGCGCGCAGTTGCTGGAACCCGGTAGTCATATCCGTGTGGAGCTGTTGGAGCATGGCCGATTGCTCGGTTATCCGGCCTTCCAAGTATCCTAGGGTTTGAGTTGCGTCGGGTTCTGCCGTCATGGAGCTACCCCCTTAACCACCATAGTTTACTACATACGGTTTACGACCGGGCGTTGTAGGCGGTGTGGGGTATGGCATCTTCAGGTATGGTGCCGAGGTAGAACTGCCTCAAGTGCGGCTCCACTAATCGACTGAGTTCCCGGCGTTCCTGTTCCTGCGGCGTTAGCGGCCGGTCGAGGGCCTGTCTCAGTTCCTTGTACAGGTCCTCTTTATTGATCTTGGTCAGTTGTCCGTCTCGCAGGACGATCTCTCCGTCCACCATGACGGTGTCTACGTCTATGGCGCGGCCCCGGTGCACCATCGCGTCGACGATTGACACTTCAGGGTCCAGGAACGGTTCCTCTATGTTTCTCAAGTCCAGCAGCACGAGATCGGCCCGCTTACCCGGTTCCAGCGTTCCAATGCGGTCGCCGAACCAACCGGCGTAGGCGCCATTGACCGTCGCCATCTGAAACACTTGATGGGCGGTTGGGGGAGTATGGTCTACGCCGGGGATGCGGTGGATTTTCAGCGCCATCCGCATTTCCTGGAACATATCCTTGTCGTCGTTGATGCCGGCCTCGTCACTGCCCAAGGCTACCCTGATCCCTGCAGCCAGGATTTTGCCTATCGGGGCAATTCCGCTTTGCAGTCGCAGGTTGGAACTGGCGTTGTGGCAAATGTTGGTCCCGGTTGCCGCCATAATCGCCAAATCTTCTTCAGTGGCCCATACGCTGTGGCCGCAGACAACGTCCGGGCCCAGGAAGCCCAGGTCGTTGAGGTGCTGGAGCGGCGTCTTGCCGTAGACGGTCAGGCCGTACAGTTTCTGGTAGACCGTTTCCTGCAAATGTATGTGAATACCGGTGCTGTGACGGGTGGCGATGTCCCTCAGGGCCACCAGCATTTCGTCAGAGCAACGGTGGACGTTGCTGGGCGCCATGGTCACTTGGACCGTTTCCAAGCGGTTGTCGCCGTACTTGGAGAAGATCTCCTCCAGGATGGAGATAACCTCGGGCACAGGCAAGTAGGTGCGGCCCATGAAGGACCTGTACCTTTCGGCCAGGTCTCCGGGCAGCCGGGCGGCGAACTCCGCTTCGCCTCCGTCCCGGCCGGATATCATGGAGTTCTGGTCGGCCACTGAAGGCGCGTAAGAGACCCGCATCCCCGAGTCTTGAAAGGCCTTGACCACCTTGTCCGCCACTTCCATGCTGACGGTCGGGACGCCCCGGCCCGGCGAATGAATGGCTTGGACGGTGGTGGTGCCCGACTCGATCATCTGCACGGCGCCGTATAGCTGGTCCAGGTAGGGGTCTATCGCCCGGCCTCCTATGCGGGCCAGCATCCACAACTCCAACGGCAGGTCGGGAGCGCCCAACTGGAACGGCGTAAGGCCTACGTGAAAGTGGTCGTTGACCAGTCCCGGCATAACCAAGTAATTGGAAGACCCGATTACCTCCTCGTTGGGATAGCGGCTCCGTAAGTCCTGATAATCGCCGACCTCCATAATCCGGCCATCCTGCTGCAATACAGCGCCGTCATACACCACCGCTGCGGAGTTGGGGCCAGTAACCTTGCTGATTACGTATTTGCCCCGGACGAGGGTAGTTGTCATATTTGCCTCCCAATATCATTAACCAACTGAGGATGATTATTTTCCGTTTGACACGGTACAACCCAGTCTATACTATCGCAATGTTTCGGCCCACATATGGCTGAAATCATAAAACTGGAGGATGAGCAATGGCCGTGCACCGGCGTTTATTGATGTCCTTGGTTCCATTATCGTTTGTGTTGGTCTTGGTTGGCGTCGTCGCGTGCGGTGGCGCTGCTCCGGCACCGCAGATAGTGGAGAAAGAAGTCGTGCGGGAAGTCCCCGTAGAAAAGGTTGTAGAGAAGGAAGTCATACGGGAAGTCCCGGTGGAAAGAATAGTCGAAAAAGAGGTTATCAAAGAGGTCGAGGTGGAGAAGGAAGTGGTGATAGAGAAGATAGTTATCGCCACTCCGGCGCCGGTTGCCACGGGCAAGTTGGCGCCGTTGCCTGCAGGGGGCAAATACGGTGGAGAATTGGTGCGCAACATGAACCCCGGTGAGCCACGCGATTTGGACTTCCAAAGTTGCGGCCCGGGTTCATGTTTGATCGCCGCCGCCCCGGTGTACAACGGTCTGCTTCGCATTAACCCGGCGAACACCAACGAGATTATCGGCGACCTTGCCAGCACTTGGGAACCCAGCGACGATGGTTTGTCCTTCACCTTCCGTCTGAGGGAGGGCATAAACTTCCACGATGGGATGCCCTTCACCGGCGCCGACGTGAAAGCAACATTTGACAGGGGGTTGGACCCGGACTTCCACAGCACCCGGGTCGAGCGTCACATCAAGAAGCTGATAAAGCAGGTGGACCTGATAGACGACCAGACGGTCAGGTTTGTCCAGACCTCCCCGGGGCTTTTGTTAATACCCACCCTGGCGTCCAACTGGATGATGGTTGTTCCCAAGCATGTGTTGGAAGAGGAGGCATTGGGCGAAAAGGCCATCGGTACCGGCGCGTTCAAGTTCGCGAAGTGGGACCGGGACGTGGAGTTGGTATACGAGCGGAACCCAGACTATTTCGAGGAAGGACTGCCATTCCTGGACAAGTTGAGGATTCTGCAAATCAATGACCGGGCGACCATTATCGGGGCCCTGGCATCAGACCAGATGAATATGTGGCTCGCTGCTCCGCCCAGGCCCACGGACATCGAGAAGGTGGAACAGCAACTGGGAGCGGACAAGGTAAACGCGATTCCATATCCCGTCGGGGTCAACCAGACCTTCATCTTCAACACTCAACGGCCGCCCTTCGACGACATTCGAGTCCGCCGGGCGGTATTCCTGGCCTTGGACCGGCAGGACTACCTCGACAAGGTCTGGCGCGGCCAGGGCGTGGCTGGGGCCGTGCTGGACCCGGCCATTTATGGAGACGTTGCCATTCCGCTGGAAGAAGTCAACCAGATGCCCGGAGTGCGCCAGCCCAAAGACGAGGACCTTGCCGAGGCCAAGCGCCTGATGGCCGAGGCCGGTTTCCCGAATGGATTCAAGCTGGAAGACAACGAGTGCTTGGGCCAGAACACTGCGCAGGGCAGGCTGTACATGGAAGTCCCCATAGCCCAACTGAGGACCGCGCTGAACATTGACTGCGACATCGTGTTGCAGGACCGGCCGTCGGTGTTCGCCCGTGTCGCCGAGGGCGACTTCACTCTCTACGGCCACGGTTCCGGCGTCCAGTTCAAGGACCCGGACTCCATTTTCGGCCTGATTATCGCCCCGGACGCAGGGCGGAACTGGGGCCGGTGGGAGCACCCGGAATTCACCGAGTTGTACAACGAGCAACTGAACGCCACCGACATCGAGCGTCGGCGGGAATTGCATCTCCAGATGCAGAAGTTCGTATATGAGGTGGACACTGGGCATGTGCCGATGACGTGGAACCATGCCGTGAACTTGGTGCGGAGTGAGGTAAAGGGATGGCACTCCCTTGGCCCTTGGTTCGAGCACAACCGCATGGACCGGGTCTGGATAGATAAAGGCAACTAGCCTTGTACAGTTATCTGATAAAAAGGGGACTGCTCTTTGTCCCCACCGCCCTCCTGGCGGTCTTCATAGTATTCCTCATTATGAAGGCCGCCCCCGGAGACATCGTCACCATAATGGTATATGGGGAGGAGGGCGGCGCCGGCCCCTTGGCAGAGTCCAAGGCTCTGGAAGAGAAGCTGCGGGAGGAAATGGGCTTCAACCGTCCCTTGGTGGTCCAGTTTTTCGATTGGGTCACACAACTGGCCAAGGGGGACTTGGGTGAATCCTTCACTCAGCGGGGGCGTAAGACCGTTACCGTGATTGGTGAGCGGTTCCCGAGGACGGTAGAGCTTGCGGTGCTCACCATTATCCTGACTTTCCTATGGAGCATACCCCTGGGGGTGCTGGCCGCCACAAAGGCGGATACTCACGTCGACCGTGCTATCCAAATATTCAGCGTCGCCGGACTCAGTGTGCCCAACTTCTGGATAGCCACGTTGTGCCTGATATTCCTCGCCCAGTTGGTGGGGTGGTCTCCGCCGGTTGGATGGTCGGGCCCGTTGGAGGACCCGGCGACCAACTTCAAGAAGATGCTGATTCCGGTGCTGATCCTAGCCTACAGCCAAGGCGCGCCGCTTTTGCGGCTGACCCGCGCGCAGATGATGGAGGTGTTGCGCGAGGACTACGTGCGCACGGCCCGGGCCAAGGGTATGTCCGAACGGTCGGTTGTTTACCGGCACGCCCTGAGGAACTCGGTCATTCCCATATTCACGATGCTGGCGTGGGACTTGGGGCGCTTGGTTAACGGCGCGGTGCTTATCGAGGTCATATTCGTAATCCCGGGCTTGGGAAGTCTCTTCGTTCAAGCCATAGCCAACCGGGACTTCGCTCTCATTCAAGGGTTGGTGCTGATCAACGTTTTGATCATGCTGGGCATTAACCTGATAGTGGACATGGTCTACGGTTACTTGGACCCCCGGATACGTTATACCTAGAGGAGCACGGGTGTGGCTTTAGAGCAAGGCGGGGCGCCGTCCGCACTAGAGGTATCGACGCCCAGGATAGACCAGCGGGCGGCCACTACCCTGCGGCGTTTTGCCCAAGCCAAGCCCTTGGGCTTGGCGGGCGCGGTAGTCCTCGCGCTAATGGGTGTGATAACCGTGCTGGCCCCCCTGATCGCACCCTACGATCCCCTCGACGCCTCTTTCTCCCGCAGTTTACCTGTCAGCGGCGAGCACTGGCTTGGCACCGATCCCTTGGGCCGGGATGTCTTCAGCCGCGTAATAATGGGGTCCCGCATTTCCATCTACGTTGGGATAGTGTCGGTCTTCATCGGAGTCAGCTTTGGCGCGTTCATTGGCATCGTCAGCGCCTACGTGGGCGGGGTCCTGGACTTGGTGGTGCAGCGGTTCGTGGACGCTATTCAAGCATTTCCGGGCTTGGTGCTGGCGATGGCGATAATGGTTACCTTGGGCCAGTCCATCAACAACGTTATCATTGCCATCGCCATCCTGCTCATTCCGGGCGGGGCGCGCATCATCCGCGGCGCGGCCCTCAGCATCAAGGAGCAGACCTACATCGACAGCGCCAGGGCTGTGGGTTGTTCTCACGTCCGCATCATGGCCCGGCATATCTTTCCCAACACCATTGCTCCCTACATCATCCTTATCAGCGTCAGCATTGGGAACGCCATCATAACCGAGGCCGCCCTCAGCTTCCTGGGCGTGGGCGCACCGCCCGATGCGCCGTCCTGGGGGGCGATGGTCAACACCGCGTCCCAGGAATTGTTCACCGGCGGGCTGGGGTTGGCGGTGGGGCCGGGACTGGCCATCGCCTTGGCGGTATTCGCGTTCAACCTGTTGGGCGACGCCCTGCGGGACACCCTGGACCCGCGGTTGAGGCAGAGATAGCCTACCTCAACCATTTGCCAAGTGGGATGGGGTGACTGTTCAGATGCCCCGCCACACACGGCGGCTTTCGCCGCGGACGAAGTGACCGAATCCCGGGTCGGGGAAGTGGCCCGCCGCCACGATGATTCCCTCGGCTTCCAGCATGTCCAGCACCGTGTGGCGGGTCTGCCTCGACACGTCGGGTTCGATGTCGAAGATGGGGCACCAGTCGGTGTAGTGGGCTTGGGCCACGCTGTGGGCCACGTCGCCCAATATGTAACCCCGTTCGCCGCCCGACGCGATGGTGATGGAAACGTGGCCCGGCGTGTGACCGGGCGTAGGCACCGTCGTAAGTTCGTCGGTGATGTTGTACTCGTCGTCGATCAGGTCCATGATGTTCAGGCTCTGCAACGGTATGACCTGATTGGTGATGTGCTCGGCCCCCGCTACGACGTTGGGCTGGGTCCAGTAGTCCCAGTCCTTTCGCGGCACCAAGTACCGGGCGTTGGGGAAGTTGGGATGGCCGTTGGTCAGGTTCCAGCCCACGTGGTCGGGGTGCAGGTGGGTAAACACCACCAGGTCCACCGCCTCCTGGTCGATGCCCTTCTCTTCCATGTCTTTGAGCAGCGTCCCGTCCTCGGCCTGCAATCCGGTGTCTACGATAATCAGCTTCCCGGAAGACCGCACCGCCACGGTGCCGTACCGGCTGCGGACTTGGTCGTGCTCGTCCAGCAACTCCGGGAACTCACGCCACTGCTCGATGGTGGTGTCCGGGAAGGGTATCAACGGGGACCGCTGGGGAAATCCGTCGCTCAGCGACACCAACTCCACGTTGCCAACCTGGATGCTGTAGTCAGGCATACATCTGCCTCCTCTTCAGGCGTTCTTGTTTTCAGGATGGTACTTGGGAGATGGAGGATTGTCCACCGGAGCAGTTGCCTGAATCAGGATTTTCAGGATGAAAGGATTCACAGGATTAGTCGGCCTATCCTAAAAATCCTAAAATCCCTTAAATCCTGATTCAGACGATTGCGTCAACCGCGAGGCATCCGTGCGTCGAAAAAACAAAACCTGTAGAATCGGGTGACACTTTAAGCGGGATGCGATTTGACGCCATGAATGATGATCTTTCAAACGTTAATGCGGTACTCCAATCGTTGGCTCAAGGAAGCCAAGGCCGTTGGAGGTTTTCCGCCTGCGGCGTGACCGCCGGGCTGCGGTCGATACCGGCCTTGGTCCACGCCGACGCCTATGCCGCGGAGACGGGGCGGAAGCGTGTAGCATTGGTGGCCGGCCTGTCGGACAGCGCGGGAGACGCGGCCCTGGGGCTGAGGGCTTTGCAGTGGGCTGCGGATGGTCATTCCGCCACGTCCGACAACATCGCAGTGACGGGCGTACCGCTGGCCAACCCCGAGGGTGGGGCGGACCTGTCCCAAGCCTTCCCGCCGGAGGGGAATTTCTTCTACGACCCGGACGCGCCGGAGACCCGCTACCTGTGGCGGTGGCTGTGCTTCCAAGCGCCGGATCTGGTGCTGGAGATTCGTGCCGGGGACTCGGTGGAGTGGCGGGCAAACGCTGCGGCCGGAGGACTGGCCGGGGCGTTGGGAGCGACGGCTGCCACTCCCGACGATTCGTCGCTGACGGCGGCGCTGGGCCGCGGGACGCCGGACAACCTGGCGACGATTCCGGGCTTGAGGTTGACCGTCTCCGAAGACCTTCTCGACGGAGAGATGGAGCGGTTGTGGAACGTTATCGGAGATCAAGCCAACCTGCTGGGAACGTCGGCGGCCCGGAACGCGCTGGCGGCGCGGCGGCAACGTTCGTTCATGGACGTGGGCCGGGTGCTGGCCGGGGTGTACGGGTATGCCCTGGACCCTGTCAACTACACGCAGGGGGTGGCCATAAGCGGGCGGCTGCGCTTGGCGCGGTTGGACCCTGACGCGCCGTCTCCGGTGGAAGGCATCGTACAACTGCTGGAGCCTTACGTCTCCGGGGCCGTCCCGATGTTCGGAGACCAGCCCAGCGGAGCGAACCTGGCCGGTTTGATATGGGGACAGGAACTGGCGGAGGCCACCGGGGATACCCGGTACTCCGACCTTATAGTGCAGGTAGCGGACCGGTACCAAGACGTTTCCAAGGGAACGGCGCCGTCGCCCTGCGACCCGGACTTCCGCACCGAGGACATGTTCATGGCCGGTGCCATGCTGGGCCGGGCCTACAGCATAACCGGGGAACGGCGCTACCTGAATATATTGACCCGGTTCCTGCTGGACGGCGAAATCCAGCAGGACGACGGGCTGTTCCACCATTGCCGGTCTGCGCCCTACCTCTGGGGGCGAGGCAACGGCTTCGCGGCCCTGGGACTGACGGAGACGCTCACCTACCTGCCGGAAGACCACCCGGACCGGGAGGCGGTACTGGCGATGTACCGGAGGGCGCTGGAGGGGATGAACCGAGTCCAGGAGTCGTCGGGGATGTACCCCGAAGCGCTGGACGTTCCCGGCTCGTACCACGAGTTCACCGCCACATGCATGGCGGGGTACGCCATGGCAAGGGGGTTGCGACGGGGGTGGCTGGACGATTCGTTCCGCGAGTCGCTGCGGATGGCGTGGCAGGGGGTATCGGAGCGGGTGGAGGACAACGGGGACATAGTGGACGCCTGCATCAGCACCGGCGTACAGGAGAACCTGCGCGACTACCTGCACCGTCCGGCGGTCTTCGGGTTCGACGACCGGAGCGGAAGCATGGCGCTGTGGTTCGCGGTGGAGATGGAGAGGCTGAACAGGGGATAAGCCCCTGCGACTCTCCTCAGCCCAGAGGGCGGTGGAAGACATAAAAATGGTCGGGGTGAGTGGACTCGAACCACCGGCCTCTTCGTCCCGAACGAAGCGCGCTAGCCACTGCGCTACACCCCGACGCCGTCTTGGAAGGCAGTACATTTCCATTATACTCTACTTGTGTGCGAATTGCTTGACGTTGAAGTCAACCGCAGAGCAACGGCGGTCCCAACCGCCGGGGAAATGGCCGACGGCAAGCGAAATTTCAGATACACAGACATTTACGGACAATTGCGCTTGGGGACGTTTTCGATTTTCCTCTTATTCTCTCCCGTTTTGACGGGAGAGATGGGCGGTTTGTCTGAACTTTGATTCGCCTGATTTGATGACCACCGTGATTCTCATCCACCAGTATTTTCACCAATTTGGGGTTCCCGCGGGTGGTAAGAATCTTCGAAACTTGTCGAGTATGCTACCATCAATCAACATTGGACCGACGGGTGTTAAAGATATGAAGCCGACACTGATCGAGCTAATTGCCAAAGCTCCGTGGCGGGAAGCAGTTACCTACCGGGACACTTGGCCACACGAGTATGTGCTGACCTGCAAGGATAATTGCGCGGACCTCCTTGCCCTCATAGTCGAGCGATGGAAGGCAGGAGAGGGTGTGAAGGGGCGCTTCTTTCGCCTGGAAAATACATACCTCTTCATTGGTGATTATAAGTACTGGATCATGACGCCATACGAAGAGTTTGACTTGGAAGAAGCGAAGGTTGACGACTACGTTCTTAACCGGGCTCCCCTCTATCGGGACCGCCGTGATTTTGTGATCCAACCAGGAGATACCGGCAAGCCAGGGGATTATCCGGTTGGACCGGCGCGGGAGTGGTAGAGACTTTTATAAGCATGGAACGGTACAGGTAACTTACTGAAGGTGTAGGTTTGCTCTGCTGCCAAGAGAGTACTCCAGATCCACGAAACCCGATTGGGAGTGTTAATGATGCCGGAGAAGGATACCTTGCTGGCCCATTTAGCCCACCAAATTGCCGGAGGGACGGAGAATGCCGCGACTGAAGCGCTGGTATACATCTTGAATAAATCCAAACCTGCCTTGGATGAATTCAATGAACTGATAAAAACGGCTACTAATGGGTTGGTGGAGGACTGCGTCCATTTTGAGACGCAGGTGATTACTGATGACAATTCCCGTCCTGACTTCGTAGGTTTTGACAAGGACAGGGAGAAACGAGTAATCGGAGAGGCCAAGTTCTGGGCCAAACTCCAGGAAAATCAAGGGAGCCGCTACTTGAACCAGTTAGCCTGTGGAAACGCGGTGCTGATGTTCGTGGTGCCCGACATCAGGATCGATTACCTGTGGTCGGAGGTAGAACGTGATATCGTTGGCAATGAGGATGTAGAGGAAAAGATAGAGTTCTTCGACACAGGTAATCGAAGAAAGGTGGCGAGAGTCCGGAACACCGATCGATACCTGTTGATGGTGAGTTGGCGAGACCTGCTTAACAAACTTTATGACAGCACCACCGAAGAGCCGGGAGTCCAAGCCGATATACGGCAATTGCAGGGTCTTGCCGAAATTATGGATTCCGAGGAAGTGCGACCATTCGGACAGGAGGAACTCGGCCCGGATGTTGGACGCAGGATGCGTGATTTGAGACGATTATATGACGACGTGGTAGGCAAGTGGAACGATGTTGAGTGGGCCGATACGTCGGGCTATGGCTCTTCAGCGCAACCACAGACGGGCTACGGCAGATATCTCGTGTTTGCTGGTTATGAAGCTTGGTTTGGAGTCTATTATGACCTTTGGGCTCGCGGAGATTGTGCCGATACACCTTTCTGGCTGGAGTTGTATGGCTTGAATCAGGACTCGCCAGCGGTGGTCAGGAGTCTAAACACCAGGCTCAACGTGAACATCGTTGATGACGAATATATCCCCATTTACCTGAAGCCCGGCGTCATAGGCGAAGCCATCGTTGACCACATCGTAGGCCAGCTAAGCAGGATCGCTGATGCAATAGAGGAGGCCACGCAATAGGCACTGGTGATGTCAGCTTGGAACCCTGTTAAGGGTGGAAGATTAACCAGGAGTGGAAGAAGGCTGCATGGAACATTGGGTTGGCGAAGGACACTAATGGTACACTTGGGTACGCATCAGGACTTTCGCAAAGGCACGGCTACCTTTTTCTCATTCAGGGAGAACACAATGCAAAATCCGGAACTGACCTACTGCCATGCCAGCAGGGAGTTACTGGAGCAAGCATGCCGGGAGTTGGCGGCAGGTGATGTTCGGCAGGCTACCGAGAAGGGATGGGGCGCGGCTGCGCAGATGGTCAAGGCTGTGGCCTCGCGACAGGGCTGGCAGCACAATAGTCATTCGTTGCTTTACGATGTCGTGCTCAGGTTGGCTACCGAAACCGGAGACGACGATATATTTACCTTTTTTCACATGGCCGGTAACTTGCACACCAATTTCTACGAAAACTGGCTCAGCGGTGAAGTAGCGGGGGCAGGGCTTCGATACGTGGGCCAGTTTCTGGATAAACTGGAGCCTTTGCTTGAGGTCGGAGAGGGCAACCAAGAGTAAGCAGCTATCTCAAAACAGCCGGTGCTGCTGATTGCCATAATTCGCCTCCCAAAGCCTCTGGATTCCCGCCTTCGCGGGAATGACGGGTTGGAGGGTAGGAATGACTGGTTGAAGGTTAGGAATGACGGGTTGGATGTTAGGAATGACGAATTGGATGTTGCGTCAAGTTTTGGGATAGTTTTTAAGAACGCTTGAAGCTACCCTCACCCCGCCCCGCTCAAAACCTTCTCTTGGAACATCCTGAAGCGTTCAAGGGTGCGGGTCAGGCGGGTTAGCCACTGGTCGCCTAGTTGGCGGGTGGGGAGGCGGAGTTGCTGGTTGCCTACGCTTACCGAGGAGCCGAGGGCGCGCTGGAGGGCTAATCGGGCGCCGCCGACGGGGACGCGGAGCTGGATGACGAAGGCGTCGGTGGTGTTGAGGATGGACTCTATGCCGAGTCCGGCGGCGAGGGCGCGAAGGTCAGCGATGACCAACAGGTTTTCCACTTCTTCGTCCAAGGGGCCGAAGCGGTCGCGGAGTTCTTGTCGGATTACCGGAACCTGCCTGCGGTCGGCTAGCTTGGCAACCCGCTGGTAAACGGCCAGCCGGGAGGGCATGTGCTCGATGTAGGTCTCCGGTATGCGGGCCTGCAAGGGAAGCTCGACACGGGGCAACTCCACTATGGGCTGTCCCGGAGACGACCCGTTCCGGTCGTTGGCGTGCTGGAGTTCAGTGATGGCTTCCTGTAGTAGCTGGCTGTAGAGGTCCAGGCCCACTTCGCGGATGTGGCCGCTCTGGGCGGTGCCCAGCAGGTTGCCGGCGCCGCGAATCTCCAGGTCGCGCATGGCGATGCGGAAGCCGGCCCCCAGTTCGGAGGTCTCCAGGATGGCTTGCAGCCGCCGCTGGGCCGTCTCGGTGATGCGGCGGCCCCGGGGGACCAGCATGTAGGCGTAGGCGCGATGCTCGCCACGGCCGATACGCCCGCGCAACTGGTAAAGCTGGGACAGCCCGAACCGGTCGGCGCGGTCGAGGATCAGGGTGTTGACGTTGGGCAGGTCCAGCCCCGATTCGATGATGGTGGTGCAGACCAGGATGTCAGCCTCGCCGTTGGAGAAGGCCACCATCACGTCTTCCAAGTCGGACTCGGGCATCTGGCCGTGGCCGATCAAGATGCGGGCTTGGGGGACCAGTTCGGCTAGTTCCGCCGCGGTGCGCTCGATGGTCCTGACCCGGTTGTGCAGGAAGAATACCTGTCCGCCGCGCTCCATCTCCCGCAGGATGGCCTCCCTGACCACGTCGTCGCTGTACTCGGAAACGAAGGTCTTGATGGGCAGGCGGGCCTCCGGGGCGGTGTCCATAGTGCTGAGGTCGCGGATGCCGGATAGGGCCAGGTTCAGGGTGCGGGGAATGGGAGTGGCGCTGAGGGTGAGTACGTCCACCTCCTTGCGCAACCGCTTGATCTGCTCCTTGTGGGCGACGCCGAACCGCTGCTCTTCGTCCACCACCGCCAAGCCCAGGTTCTTGAACTCCACGTCCTTTTGCAGGAGGCGGTGAGTGCCGATGACTATGTCAAGGGAGCCGTCCTTGAGGGACTGGATTACCTCCTGCTGCTCCTTGTGGGTGCGGAAGCGGCTCAAAACGTCGACGCTGACCGGGAAGGGGCTGAGGCGTTCGCTGAAGGTGGCGTAGTGCTGCTGGGCCAGCACCGTGGTGGGGACCAGCAGGCCGACCTGCATACCGTCGTTGACGGTTTTGAAGGCGGCCCGCAAGGCTACCTCGGTCTTGCCGTAGCCAACATCGCCGCAGATTAGGCGGTCCATGGGCTTGGGCTTTTCCATGTCGGCTTTCACGTCGTTGATGGCGGAGGCTTGGTCGGGGGTCTCTTCGTAGGGAAAGGAGTCTTCCAACTCCTGTTGCCAGACGGTGTCCTGGACAAACTCGTGGCCTTGGGCGACTTCCCGCTGGGCGTGGAGGTCCAATAGTTCCTTGGCCATCTCCCTGGCCGCGCCTTTGACCTTCTCCTTGACCCTGGCCCAGTCGGCGGAGCCGAGGCGGGTAAGGCTGGGCGGTTGGTCCTGGGCGCCGACGTAGGCCGTTACCCGGTCAAGGTGATCGGTGGGCACGTACAGCTTGTCGTTCTCGGCGTACTCCAGCACCAAGTACTCTTTGTTCTCGTCGTCCTCGTCCATGGTGGTGGTGCCGGCGAACCGGGCCACGCCGTGGTCGATGTGGACGACGAAGCTGCCGATGACCAGGTCCGACAGGGCGGTGATTTCCGTTCCGGCTTCAGCCCGGCGGGGACGGCGGTAGCGGCGCTCCTTGACGGTGCCGAACAGTTCCGAGTCGGTCAGGAGTTGGACGGACGAGACGCTGCCATTGTGGATTCCCGCCTTCGCGGGAATGACGGTTAAGCCGCCGGGTGATGGGACGGTGTCGCTACCGGGTGATGAGACGGTGCCGCCGCCGGACGATGAGACGGCGCCGTTGCCGGACGGGGTTTCCAGCACCCATCCCTCGGAGAGGGAGCCGTTGACCAAGTGGATTTCCCCGGCGGCAAGGGGCGGTTGCAGGTCGTCAGTTATGGCCGCGCCGATGTCGTCTTGTTCGAGAATTTCACGCAGGCGGCGGGCGTGGCGGGTGACGGCCACCGTGGCTCCGCCGCGGCTTGCGTGGCGGCGCAGGTCACCGGCGAGCTGTTCCAAGCGGCCGTAGTAGGGAGTCGCGGGCTGGAACAGTTCGTCCTCTATGTCGCTGAGCCAGCTATGCAGCAACAGCCTGGGGCGTTTCTCCAGGGCTGCGGAAAAGTCCAGCCAAGGGAAGAAGGGCGCCGGGAAGCCTCGTGGCAGTTCGCCGCGCTCCTCCCGCGCCATCCGCATGTTGGTGAACCTCTCTTCCAGCTCAAGCGCTTCGTCTTCGACCTGGCTGGGCCGCTCCAGCACCACCAGGCCGTCCCTGTCCAAGTACTCCAGCAGGCTGGCGTTGTTCAGGAGGCCGTTGTAGAAAATAAGGCTTTCGACGTTGGGCGCGGAGAAGAGTGTGACCAGTTCATCCTCGATGCGCTCCCGCACCTCCCGGTCACACCGGGAAAAGTCCATCCCCTCAATGAGGTTTTCCACCCGGCGGCGGTCGGCGATGCCGGGGAGTTGCTCCCTGGCCGGGACGATGTCCACCCGGTCGGCGGCAGCCACCGACCGCTGGCTTTGGGGATCGAATTGCCTGATGGTGTCTACTTGGTCGTCCCAAAGCTCGATGCGAAAGGGCAGGTCGGCGTTGGACGGGAAGATGTCTATGATGCCGCCGCGCTGGCTGAAAGCGCCGGGAGACTCCACGACGGGTTCGTTGTGGTAGCCGAGGCCCACCCATTGGACCAGCAGATCTTGCAAACGCACCCGCTGGCCGGTCTCCAGGGTGTTGCAATCAGGGCCGTCGCCCAGTCTCCCGGCCATTACCTGCCTTGGCAGGGTGGGGCGCATGGCGGCGCTGATGGACGCCACCACTACCGGCGGCGCTTGTCCGGGCGGGCGGCGGTCGCAGGAGGCCAAGGCAGCCAGTGAGGCCAAGCGCTGGTTGCTGGTGTTGGCGTCCACCGCCAACCGCTCGAAGGGCAATACCTCCGGCTCAGGCAACAGGAACACCGGCCCCTCTTCGCCCAAGTAGGTCAGCAAGTGGTCGTGGAGACGCCGGGCGTCTTCGGCTCGTGGGGTGATTACCAGCGTCGGCGATTGACGCAGGCTCCACAGGGCCGTGACGTAGGCTGGGGCGGCACCCTGGCGCACCGAGACCCTGGGTGGAGGACCGCCAGCGCCGATTCCTTGCACCTGGCTGCGGAATACGGAGTGGTTGCTAAGCAGAGAAACGAGGCCTTCTAGGGGCATGAGCTTTCGCACCGTTCCTAGTCTGGATTTATTCAGATGACGTTGGGCAGGGATTTTCCACGCCCAACAGGGCTGACGCGCTGCGTCAGCCCTATGCATTCATTCTATGGTATGGGATGTGGGTAGAACAACACAGCTTGAGTGGTGATTGTCTGATTCAGACGAATAAGACCGGATGATATAATTCACGCTACACCGACTCTACATCTTCCAGTCAAAGGGGCATCCTCGTTGTCATTGAGCAGCCAACTTGCGGCCAATTCCCACGCCGCTGAGCCGGGGTCACTCCGGTTTCCCTACAAGCGCGTTGTCGTCAAGGCCGGGACCGGCATCCTCACCACCGGGCCGTCCCACCGGCAGTTGGACCTGACCGTTATGGCCGACTTGGTGCGGCAGATAGCCGAACTGAACAGCTTGGGCTTGGAGGTGCTGTTCGTAACTTCCGGCGCGATAGCCGCAGGGCACGATGTCTTGGGGTCCAGCCGGGGCCGCTTGGACAGGGACATACCCTCCCGCCAGACACTGGCCGCGATGGGGCAAAGCCGCTTGATGCATACCTACGGGGAGCTGTTCCAGTTCCGCGGGTTGAAGGTCGCGCAGGTGCTGCTGACCATCAGGGACCTGTCGGACCGCCAGTCCTATTTGAACGTCGGCAACACTCTCCACGGCCTGCTGGAAAGGGGAGTGGTGCCCATACTCAACGAAAACGACGTGGTGGCCGTTGACGAGATTGGCGAGGTGTTCGGCGACAACGACCGTCTTTCCGCGCTGGTAGCCAACCTTGTTGACGCGGACCTGCTGGTGATACTGACGGATACCGCCGGGCTGTATACCGCCGACCCCAACCTGGACCCGGAGGCGGAGTTGATACCGGTGGTGGACCAAGTGGACGAATCGGTCGAGGCCCTCGCCGGCAGGAACCGGAGTCCTTGGGCCCGCGGTGGAATGGCTACCAAGATAGACGCGGCGCGCTTGGTGACCACTTCGGGCATTACGATGGTCATGTGTCATGGGGCGGCGGAAGACGCCCTGCTGCGGGCCGCTGGAGCGGAGAGCATCGGCACCACTTTCCGTCCTGCGGAAGAGAAGATGGAGGCGCGGAAGCGCTGGATGCTGGGTTTCGCTTCCCAGAGCGCCGGGGTGCTGGTGGACCGGGGAGCGGCGGCGGCCTTGGAGAAGGACCACCGCAGCCTGCTGCCCGCGGGCATTACCGGCGTGACCGGCGAGTTCGACCGGGGAGACGTGGTGTACGTAGTCACCTCGGAAGGGCGCCGGATTGCTTGCGGCATTGCCAACTACCGTTCCGAGGACATCAAGCGCATCCAGGGCGTCCGCTCCGATGATATTCAAGAGGCCCTGGGCTACCATTACGGCGATGAAGTTGTTCACCGCAATAACCTTGTGCTTTTGTGATGGACATGGAAGGAGTCACCGAGAATTATGGCTACTAACACGATAGAAGACCTGCTTGAGCTTGGCCAGAGGGCGCGGGTGGCGTCCAGGGTACTGGCCCGGCTGCCGAGCGGCGTCAAGGACCGGGCTTTGCACAACATTGCTCAGGCCCTGGACGACCGGCAGGATGATGTCCTGGCCGCGAACCGTGAAGACTACGAAGCCGGCAAGGCCGACGGCCTGAGCGAGGCGCTGCTGGACCGCCTGTTGCTGACCCCGGGCCGGCTCCACGACGTGGCGGAGGGCGTCCGCAGCGTTGCGGCCCTGCCGGACCCCATCAGCGAGACCATGGACGCCACCACGCTGGCCAACGGGTTGAGGGTGAGCAAACGCCGGGTGCCCTTGGGGGTCATCGCCAGCATTTACGAAAGCCGTCCCAACATCACCATAGACATCTCCACCTTGTGCCTGAAGTCGGGCAATTCCTGCCTGCTGCGGGGCGGGAAGGAGAGCATTCATTCCAACAAGGCGTTGGTGGAGTTGACCCGAGAGGCTATTTCGGATGCCGGAGTGCCGGCCGACGGCGTGGTGTTCGTAGACAATCCCAACCGGGCGCTGGTGGATACCATGCTGGGCATGAAGGACTACATCGACCTGCTGGTGCCGCGGGGCGGCGACGGGTTGATTAGGTACGTGGCGGAACACGCCTCCATGCCGGCCGTTACCGGGGGCGTGGGAGTCTGCCATACCTACATTGACAGTGCGGCGGAAATAGACAAGGCCGCTAAAATCGTCTACAACGCCAAGGTGCAGCGGCCGTCGGTCTGCAACGCCCTGGACACCATCCTGGTCCACGTGGATGCCGCGCCTGCTTTCCTGCCCAAGGCGGCGCGGGAGTTGCGCAGAGCCGGGGTTGAGTTGCACTGCGACCACCGGGCGTTGAGCATCCTTGGGCCATTCCCCGTCGCCGCCGGGGAGGGCGCATCCAGCGGGGTGCTGCCGGCCAGCGAAGAGGACTGGGGCAAGGAGTTCCTGTCCCTTACCGCGGCGATAAAAGTCGTCGATTCAATGGACGACGCCCTGGGGCACATAGAGACCTACGGATCAGGTCACTCCGAGGCGATAGTGACCGATGACTACACGGCGGCGATGAGATTCATGGACGAGGTGGATGCCGCGGCGGTGTTCGTCAACGCCAGCACCAGGTTCAACGACGGCGGCCAGTTCGGCTTGGGGGCAGAGGTCGGGATAAGCACCCAGAAATTCCACGCCCGCGGGCCGATGGGGCTAAGGGAGCTTACGTCGTACAAGTGGGTGGTGATGGGGGAGGGGCAGACTCGGGAGTAGACTACTTGCCATGACATCCATCAACAACACCGACGATCTTGCCCGAATCCTGCGGGAACAACCAGAATGGTCGGATACTATTACGAGCTCAAAATAGAAAAGAACATCGGAAGCATAGCAGGGCGACATCTTCAAGTCCGCAGGGTCAACGTCCTGAAAGGGGCATGGACCGCCTTAGCCCCTGGTCTGATGGACCTTATTGAACAAGCGGAAGACGACGGCATTATCACCGGAGAACAAAGCTACGAACTTGGACTGACCGACCTCATATTTGATGGCCGGCACAAAGGTGATGCTTCGGTCCTCCACGTCGCCGCCGAAATCTCCATAACCATCGGTGACATCGACATCACGCGGGCAACCGAGCGGGCAAGTATACTAAGGGCTGTCATCAACCAGCCGGTGTTACCGGCGGTTATTGGGTCCCGGATAGACGACACGCGGGCGGCAACGGCGGCTGCCAACGAAGTCACCGTTATCCTGATGCTCGACGACTAACAAGCTATCTCAAAACCAACCGGTCCCGCTAGTGTACGGCGCCGGTGACCGAAAAGCCTATGGATTCCCGCCCCCGCCTTCGCGGGGGTTACGTTTCTGCGCGGGAATGACGAGCTTGGAAGCGCCGAGTTCTGGAGCGGGTGCGGGGAGAGTCAGCGTGACGGACGCTTAAACGGTCTTCCTGCTGATGGCCCGCTCCGCGGCCTGCTTCACCGCTTCGGGGGTGAGGCCGGCTTTCTCCATTAGCTCCTCGGCCCTGCCCGACTCGCTGTAACCTTGGAGGGCTACCATCTCCAGCGGCACGGGGTGGGAACGCCCGATTACCTGGGCGACGATGCTGCCGAGGCCGCCGTGGATGTAGTGTTCCTCGGCGGTCACTATTGCGCCCGTTTCCTTGGCCGCGGCCAGGAGCGTGGCCTCGTCTGCCGGGGTCAACGTGTGCATGTTGATCACGCGGGCGGAGATTCCCGATTCGGCCAGCAGGTCTGCCGCATCCAGGGCCACCGAGACCATGACGCCCGTGCCGACGATGGCTACGTCGCTGCCTTCCCGTTCCACGTGGGCCTTGCCTACCTCCAACTTGTAGTCGTCGGAGTGGATTACCGGCGTGGCGGCACGGGACAAGCGCACGTAGAACGGCCCCTCGGTAGCGGCCGCCGCGCGGACGGCTTGAGCCGCTTCGACGGAGTCTGCGGGGCAAACAACGGTGAACCCCAGCAGGGAACAGGCCAAGGCCAGGTCCTCGATGCCGTGGGCCGACATGCCGTCTTCGCCGGTAAGGATGCCGGCGTGGGTGCAGACCAGCTTGAAGTTCAGGTTGCCTTGGGCGACCAGCACCCGAAGCTGGTCGAAGGGGCGGCCCACCCCGAACACGGCGAAGGTGCTGACGAATGGTATCTTGCCCGACGCCGCCAGCCCGGCGCCGACGCCCACCAGGTTCTGCTCCGCTGGGCCGAAGTCGAAGAACCGTTCCGGGTACTTGTCCCGCCACAGGTGGGTGAACACCGACACGTTGAGGTCCCCGCCAAGTACCACGATGTCCGGGAACTCCTCGGCCATTTCCAGCAGGGTGCGCCCGTAGGTCTCCCGGGTGGAGGCCATCGTCCATTGCGCCGCCATCAGGCCAACTCCTCCATCGCCTTGTCAAATTCCTCTTTGTTGGGGGCCCTGCCGTGGAACGAAGGGTTGTTCTCCATGAACGAGACGCCCTTGCCCTTGACCGTCTGGGCGATGATCGCCGTGGGCCGGGTGCGGCGCCTCCTTGCTTTGTCAAAGGTTTCCAGCAACACCGGCATGTCGTGGCCCGGCGTCTCGAAGACCCGCCAACCGAAGGCCCGCCACTTCTGCGCCAGAGGCTCAAGGGTCATCACGTCGTCGGTGAACCGGTCGTTCTGAATCCTGTTGCGGTCCACGATGGCGATGAGGTTGGTGGCTTGGTGGTGGGCTGCCGACATGGCGGCCTCCCATATCTCGCCCTCGTCGCACTCGCCGTCGCCGAGGATGGCGTAGACCAAGCTGTCCCTGTTGTCCAGTTTCGCCGCCAAGGCGCAGCCCAAGGCGAAGGACAGGCCCATGCCCAAGGAACCGGAGTTCATCTCCACTCCCGGAGTCATGGGATGGGCGTGGCCTTGAAGCCGGCTGTTCAGCTTGCGGAAGGTGTCCAGGTCTTCTTTGGGGAAGTACCCGGCCTTGGACAAGACGGCGTACAACCCCGGCGAGGCGTGGCCTTTGCTGAGCACCAACTTGTCCCGGTCGGGCCAGGACGGGTTGGATGGGTCGTGCCGCATCACGTGGAAATACAGGGCGACGAGAATTTCCAACTCGGAAAGGGAGCCGCCGGGATGCCCGCTTCCGGCGGTGTAGATGGTCTGGATGATGTCCCTGCGTATCTCTCGGCAGAGGTCAACCAGTTGATCGACGGGGTAAGTCGAAGCGCCAGCCGCAGAGGGGCCGTTATCCGTTCGTGTGGCCAATGCCGCCTTCCTTCACGTCCATGACCCGCGCGTTCGTAACCGGCGGGGTCACAAGGGTTGGGGATGCCATTGGGGAGAGGGGGTTCAGCGGCAAATTATAAGCCTGTGCCAGCTATGGTGTCCATATTGGCATGGGCCGGATATTGTCAACAGTATGTGATATATCAAAGCCTCAACTTCATTCAAGTTCTACTACAGTTGCAATGTCCTCCGGTATGGGTAGGAGTATTGCCGCCTCGTCAGACTGGGCTGGAGTATTTTCAAACCCGATCCAGAATCTGTATTCGTTCTGATGACGATATATGTCATTGTCTGGCTTCGTAAAGTAGGATTTGATTCCTTCAATGCCGGTTTCCGCGTCCCGCAAATATAGAACGGGGCCGTGTACTATCCAGGCATAAGTTGGATAAGTTGTTTCAACCGATTCTTCGCCGTCAAGATTGACGGTTTCGAGCATGGAACGACTAACGATCTCGGCAAACCCCTCAAGGATGTGCCGGGCCAATTCCTTCGAATTTCGGAACACAGAGCCATGAGTGTAGTCAGGCCCATAGAGGGCATTAGCCTTTTCCAAGTCCAAAAGACTGCTCTCAGAATCTAACGAGGTGCAGTACGTAAATGTCTTGGTGCAAAGGTCTATCTTGGTGGCTCCACTTGCGTCGAAGACAAAACTCCTTCCGCTTCCGTCTTCCGGTCTCATGACCATTTCGCTGCCAGGCCCCCACTGATGAGAAAACCTGCATCCTTCGAATGGATCGGACAACCCTGTTTCCCCAACTTCCAATCCTCTGTAATAGTTGGGTGTACGTAACCGCAGTTGGCCACAAAGCGCAGGGGCATAGCTCCTCGTCGAGTACTTGACAACGGGGACATCTGAGTGCTCTTCGTCACCGAAGTACTTTTCGAACAGGGCAGTTTCGATGCGCAATTTGCTTCCAGTTGGATGTACCCAGTCAACCGACATCGTATCCAGGTAGTTGGATTCGATCAGCACGGAATGTTGGACTTCCAATAAGATCACATCGGGCAAGTCAATACTGCTGATTGTGCCGTCGTATTCTCGTTCCATAATGGGTTCAGGCCCTCCATTCCCTCAACTGCCTCAGCAATTCAGCCTCACATTCCCGTGCCTTTTGTAACCTCTCCCAAGCTTGTTGGACTTCGGGGTGGTCAGGCCGTTGATAGATTACATCTCCCGACCTGAAATTGTGTCGCTGGTTGACAGTATCGTGGTGTGCTTCGGCTTCCTCAAGCTCTTGCTGCGCTTTCTGGTACTGTCGTAGAAGGTCTTCGTAGGTGCTCAATTCGATGCCTCCTCTATGCGTTGATCTCCGCCAGCCTCGCCGCTATCCGTCCTGTATCCGGGGCCGGGGCTGGTGTGGGTGATTAAGACGTAGGGAGTGTACGGTATAAAACACCGTCATAGCTTCCGACAAGAGTTGAGCTATCGCAGGATATTAAGTAGCACAGTTGCTGACAATGAACCGGTTGCCAACACTATTGCTGTAGAGGATAAGAAGCCGGACCGTTTGAAGTCAGCTTCTAATCTGAGACCTCTTAGGCTGTCTGCCAGGTCGCGCATCAGAGAACTAACGTCGGCTTCTGATCTCCTGATGCTATCCATCAGAACTGGTTCGCGCATTAATTCAGCAAGCTTCTGTACCCCTTCGGAATGGTTGCCCGATATGAGTGCATCCATACTAACTGCCTTTCGCCTAATATCGGGCCACCTTTGGGCTAATGACTGGTAGTTGTTGGTGAGGCGGGAAAGTCGTCGGCCCAACAGTGCTTCCTTGATGCCGATTTTCACGGCAACCACCTCTGTCCAAATGCCGAAAACCTCCTCCCGGAAAGGTCCCACCTCGTTAATAAGGTATTCGTGGATGTCCGCCATCACTGCCGGGGCCGATATCTGTTGTGTCATCTCGCAACCTTCAATCAAATATTAGCTCACAATAATGCAGCCCCTAATGCTTGGATGGTAAAGCCAATGATTATTGACAGGAACCCTATTGGGGTCCAGAAATTCCTACGCCTGTTGTCTTTCTCCCACTCGTCTACATAGTGTTTTTCGGGTTCGAAGAACGTTAGAGACCGAGGGTGAGGTTTCTTTTCTGGAGCAAACCGAAATAACAAGCTTACGCCCACTATGTCAAAGGCCAACCCAACTATAGTAAAGCAGTCCACTGGAGATATTGTTTCAGGAAGCATAGGTTAATGGCTCCTTAAACTCCAATCTCCGCCAGCCTTGCAACCAAATACTCCTGGGGCCGGTTGCCCTTGATGCGGTTGCAACTTGAGCACAGCAGTTGCAGGTTGTCCAAGTGGTCCGTACCGCCCCGGGACTGGGGGACGATGTGGTCAACCTCGAACAGCTTGAAGGGGAAGTCTCCCTTGCAACCGTTGCACAGCCCCTCCTGCCGACCGAAGAGGGTGTGCTTGTTCTGGCGGTAGTTGATGGGCGCGTCGATGTCAGTCCGCCGAGGAATGTCGGTGCGGGCGGTGACGTAGCCGTGGTGGAACAGGCTGCCCATGGTCTGTTGCAGGCGTATGTTGACCAGCTCGACGGCCTTGGGGGAGATGTCGATGCCCACCCACTGGCGGCCCAGGTTGTCGGCGGCGACGCAGGCGGTGGCGCACCCGCAAAAGGGGTCAAGGACCATGTCACCCTCGTTGCTGCTGGCCTTGATGATGCGCTCTAGGAGGGCCAGGGGCTTCTGCGTGGGGTAGTCGTACGTTCCCCGGTCCAGATGGTCTTGTCAGCAAAGTTGGGTTGCGGCACGGCGGTCTCCCCACATTCCATGTTGCACTCCAACCAAAACGCCGCCCGCTGCGGAACGGACGGCATAGCCTGTGAGGAGTGTCTGTGTTCCGCATCCTCACCGCCGCCCTGGTGCTACCAACACCAGGGCAGCAATTTTTGTTTGAGGGGTTGGATTGTACCACATCCATTCCTCTGGATTCCCGCCTTCGTGGGAATGACAGGTTGGGTAGTGCGCCAAGTTCAGGGCCAGTTACACAGTACCCCGCTGGCAAATCGACCATGCCCAACATATAATTGCCGGGCGCGATATGGTGATTGACAGCCATTGTCTTATTTTCCCGGCAAGCTTCCAGCGGCGGCGCGACGAACTGGTGCGCCGCGACGCCACCTTCGCCGCTCTTTTCTCCAACCCCAAGGCGGTCCTGGTCACCGCTGAAACGCTGCTGGAAAGCATGGACCGGGATGGGGTGGACCGTTCCATTATTGTGGGGATAGGCTGGAACGATCCGGGGCTGGCCCGAGAGTCCAACGACTATATTGCCGAGTCGGTGCAACGGTTCCCGGACCGGCTGGCAGGGTTCTGCTCCGTCAACCCTTGCTGGGGTGACGCCGCCCTGGACGAGATGGAACGGTGCGCCGCGGCGGGGCTGAAAGGGGTCGGCGAAATTCATCCCGACACCCAGGGGCTGGACATTACCGACGGGCCACGGATGGCCCCCTTCATGGAGGCGGCGGTGCGGCTGGGGATGTCGGTGCTGATTCATGCGTCCGAGCCGGTGGGGCACCTGTACCCGGGAAAGGGGAACACTACGCCGGACAAATTGTGCCGGTTCATTGAAAATTTCCCGGAGACCGTCATCATTTGCGCCCACTGGGGCGGCGGCCTTCCTTTTTACGCGCTGATGCCGGAGGTGGGCCGGGCGTTGCAGAACGTTTACTTCGACACGGCGGCCTCTCCGTTCCTGTACAAGCAGGACATTTTCGGCGTGGCTGCCCGTTTGGTAGGGCCGGACAGGATACTTTTCGCCACCGACTACCCGCTTATAAGACCGCGGCGTCTGCTGGCCCAAGTGGAGGAGTCGGGGTTGGATGCGGACGACCAAGCACTGGTCCTGGGCGGCAACGCCGCCCGGTTATTCGGCATCCAAGAGCAGGACGGTTGATGGAAGAGTTCGAGACCTTGCCGGACTACCTGCGGCCTGGACTGGACATTGTATTCGTCGGGCTGAATCCTTCCCTTCCTTCCATCAGGATGGGCCACTACTTCGCCAACCCGCGCAACAGGTTCTGGCCCGCGCTGAACCGCTCCGGGTTGGTGGCGCGGGAGCTTTCCCCGGAGTCGGACTCCAGCCTGCTGGAGGACGGCATAGGGTTTACCGACGTGGTCAAGCGGCCCACCGCGCAAGGCTCGGGGCTGAGGGCGGCGGACTTTGTCCGCTGGGCGCCGGTTCTGGAAAGCAAGCTGATGGAATTTCAGCCGCGCATAGCATGTTTTCATGGCGTCACCGCGTACAACGCCTACCTTCGCTATGCGCTGGGAGTCAGGGAAAAGTCCGAGTTGGGCTTGCAGTCCCGGAGCATCGGCGAAACCAAGGTATTCGTCACGCCCAACCCCAGCCCCGCCAACGCGGTGTATTCCTTGGATGACTTGGCTGACTGGTACCGGAAACTGGGGCAACTGCGGGACGGGGTGACGGGATGCTAGACCGGAGCGGGGACATCCGCGTTTTCGTCGCGTTACTCATACCCGGCGAGAGCCGCGCGGTCCTGTCCGGGACCATGAGCCGGTTGCAGGCGCAAGTGCCAACGGGCGTCAAGTGGGTTGATCCGCAAGGAATCCACCTGACGCTGAAGTTCTTCGGCAACATCAACTCCGCTTGGAAAGAGCCGGTGCTGGAAGCAATGGGAGACGTTGGACGGCAGGCCGCTCCCTTTGACTTGGCCCTGTCTTCCTTGGGGGTGTTTCCCAACGAGCGTCAACCCAGGGTATTGTGGTCGGGAGTCAACGGCGACATGGAAGCCCTCGCGGGGTTGCAGGAAGAGGTGGAACAAGCGATGCTGGCGTTGGGGTTCCGGCGGGAAAAGCGGCGCTTCAACCCCCATCTGACCATCGGACGGGTGCGGGCCAGCGTTGGGAAAGGGGCCCGGCAGCAGATCGGCAACGTCATGTCCACAACCGACTTGGGGCCGGTGGAGTCGTGGACGGTGGACTCGATGCACTTGGTCCAAAGTACCCTGACACCCCAAGGGGCCATCTACGACTCATTGGGGTCCGCCCCGTTGTCGAACGGCGCAGCAGGTTGAACGCCGGGATGGAAAAGGCTTATACAACGATACGACCGGTCCCGCCCTTCGACTTCGAGTTGACGGCGGGCTATCACACCTACTTTCAAGGCCGCTACGGGACCGATTCCCTGACCGACGGGGTGTACCGCCGCCTGCTGGACTTGAACGGCACGCTGGCGCTGGCGTCGGTGTCTTCGGCGGGGGACATCGACAGTCCCCGGCTGGAAGTGGAATTACAGGGTGACAATTTAACCCCGGATGTTGTTGAGAAGGCAACGGAGCGGGTGGCTTGGCTGCTGGGCACTCATCAGGACCTGGCGCCCTTTTACGACATGGCTGGCAAAGACGCAGCCTTGGCCGGGATGACCGAGAGGTTCAACGGGCTGCACCTTCCCCACACCTCGTCGGTGTTCGAGGCGCTGGCGCTGGCCATCATGGGCCAGCAAATCTCCACTCACGTCGCCCGCGTCATCCGCGGCCTGTTCATCGAGACCCACGGGCCCCGGCTGACCGTTGACGGGGAGACCTACTATGCCTTTCCCCGGCCCGAGACCCTGGCCGCTCAACCCGTGGACGACCTGCGGCAATTGAAGCTCAGCCAGCGCAAGGCGGAGTACGTTCACGGGATAGCCTGCACCGCCTTGGAGGACCCGACGGGGATGGAGGGCCTGCACCGGCTGAGCGACGACGAGGTGGTCAAGCAGACGGTCGCGCTCCGCGGTGTAGGAACGTGGACTGCCCAATGGCTGCTGATACGGGCGTTGGGAAGGCCCGACGCCCTGCCGTTGGGGGACCTGGCCCTGCGGCGGGTGGTCTCCCGGCTGTACTTCAACGGCGAAGAGGTAAACGACCGTCAGGTGGAGGAGTTCGCCGCCCGCTGGTCGCCGTGGCGGACATACGCCACGGTGTACATGTTTACTTCGATGAGGACGGGAGCGGCCTAACGGAACAGGTTCATCAGGCTCTTGGGGTTCCGGGTGCGGGAAAGCTGGCGCATTACCTTCTGGGTCTGCTTGAACTGATTGAGTAGCTGGTTTATGTCCTGGGGGGTGGTGCCGCTGCCCCGCGATATGCGGCGGCGGCGGCTGCCGTTGATGATCTCCGGGCGTCGCCGTTCCTCCGGCGTCATGGACCGGATGATGGCTTCGACCCGCTTGATTTGCTGGTCGTCGAAGTCCGCGGTCTTCATCCGCGAAGTTAGCTGGTTCATGCCGGGAATCATTTCGGCGATCTGGCTCAGGGACCCCATCTTCTTGACGGCCTGAATCTGCTCCAGGAAGTCCTCCAAGTCGAAGTTGGCTTGGCGGAACTTGCGTTCCATCTCCTTAGCCCGCTTCTCGTCCATCGACTCCTGGGCTTTTTCGATAAGGGTGAGCACGTCTCCCATCGCCAGTATGCGGGAGGCCATCCGGTCGGGGTGGAACTGCTCCAAGGCGTCGGGCCGTTCCCCCACGCCCATGTACTTGATGGGCACGCCGGTAACGCGGGTGACGGACAGGGCCGCGCCGCCGCGGGCGTCGCCGTCCATCTTCGTCATAATAAGTCCGGTCAGGGACACCCGTTGGTGAAACCCTTCGGCGGCGTTGACCGCGTCCTGCCCGGTCATGGCGTCCACCACCAGCAGGGTCTCCTGCGGGGAGACGGCGGACTTGATCGCCTCAAGTTCCTCCATAAGTTCGTCGTCTATTTGCAGGCGGCCGCCGGTGTCGATGATGGCCCAATGAAGCCCAAGGTCTTCCGCCCGGCGCAGTCCGGCCTTGGCGACCTGCACCGCCGTAGACGTGGCTGGGTCTTCGGTATATACCGGAATGTCCAACTGGCGGCCCAAGGTCTCCAACTGCTGGATGGCCGCCGGGCGGCGCAGGTCGGCGGCGACCAGCAACGCCCGACGGTCCTGGCGGCGCAACGCCAAGGCCAGCTTGGCGGCGGTGGTGGTCTTGCCGGAGCCTTGAAGGCCCACCAGCATCAGCGCGTTGGTGGGCTGGCTGCCGGGGACGATACGGTGTTCGGTCCCGGTCAACAGCGACGTTAACTCCTCATTGACGATCTTGATGACCTGCTGTCCCGGTGTGAGGCTCTCCAGGACATCCGCCCCTTGCGCCCGCTCCTTCACGCCGTTGACAAAGTCCCTGGCGACGCGGAAGTTGACGTCGGCCTCCAGCAGGGACCGACGCACCTGTCCCAGCGCCTCGTCGATGTCCTTGTCGGTAAGGCGTCCCTTGCTGTGCAGGCGGTTCAGAATCCCGGTCAGTCTTTCGGTAAGGTTCTCCAGCACTTCGCAGCTCCCAAGGCCGCCGGGTGATTGCGCTGTCCCGGCGAGCTTATGTCGTGTCCACTTTACGATTGTAGGCGGGGCAGGTTGGAAGGGTCAAGGCTGCTGGGAATACAGTATTCTCCACTCATGTTGACATTCGTATCCGCATTGCCTGCGCGTGTTGAGAATACCCCCGCCAATCGTGCGCAGTCATACAAGTCACGCCGTTCCACCTGTGTTAATCTATACACGGTCCAGTCCAATTCCCCAGCCGGAGAGCAGCGTAAATGGCTACCAAACGTACCCCGGCGGCCATCAAATCCGCCGCAGGCAGACCCCACGAGGATGCGGAAGACGACCTGAGCATCGAATATCCTTCCTCGGACGGCGAACCTATGGCGGAAACCGATTTCCAATACGTCCCGATGACCGATACAATCGCCGCCCTGCGCAACTGGTTCATCAACCGCACCGATGTTTACGTCGCCGGCGACATGCTGGTGTACTACCGTATGAACGACAACACCACGCGGGTCGCGCCGGACGTTTTCGCGGTGTTCGGGGCCACAGGCAACCACCGCCGTCATTCCTGGCTGGTGTGGCGGGAGGGGAAAGCGCCGGACTTTGTAATGGAGATAGCGTCGCAAGGCACTTGGCGGCGTGACGTAACCGAAAAGCGGGACATCTACGCCGGGATGGGAGTAACGGAATACTGGCGGTTCGACCCCACGGGCGAGTGTTTCACTCCAGCTCTGTCCGGCGAACGGTTGGCAGATGGGGAGTACCGGCCAATACCACTGGATACGGACGGCGCTGACATCCTGCGGGGCCACAGCACCGTTTTGGGGCTGGACATCTGCGAGCTGCCCGGCTTGGAATTGCGCCTGTACGACCCGGCGAGCGGGCAGTGGCTCCTCACTCCCCGGGAGAGTGAAGAGGCTAGGCTTGAGGAAGCGGCGGCGCGGCAAAATGCCGAGGCGGCGCAGCGAACTGCCGAAGCGGCGTTGCAAAATGCCGAGGACGAGATCCGTTTGCTGCGCGAGCGGTTGCGCTCCCTGCAATCCGGCCAGTAGCGCTTTCAGCCCGCCCGCCCGTCTCAACCGCCACGCCTCGATTGCAAGCGGCGCCGGTTGGCAGGGTCAAGGATGCGGGGAACAAGCAAAGTCAGGATTCGCAATGACGGTCGATGAGACGTGATTATAATCGGCATAAACCAAACACGGTCCCGGAGGGTAAAGAAATATGACCTCCATACCCGAAGCCACCGAGCAAAGACCTTGCTGGTTTGTGGGAGCGTCCTACGGAGGGACGGACGACCAGACCGACCGGTTCATACAACAGGGCATCTGGGAGAACGGCTATTATGACAGATACCTGGACCAGGTAAGATCAATGCGGGCTGGAGACCGCATCGCCATCAAGGCGGCGTACAGGCGAAAATACAGTCTCCCGTTCGATAACCGTGGACACAACGTTTCGACGATGGCCATCAAAGCAACAGGAACGATTACGAAGAACTTGAGAGATGGCCGCCATGTTGAGGTAGACTGGACAGGCGTCGGGCCTATCCGTGAATGGTACTTCTATACCAACAGATCGACCGTTTGGGAAGTTTGGCCGGGGACCGGGAGAATACCTTGGGCTGCCGAAGGGTTGATTGGCTTTACATTTGAGAACAAACATCAGGATTATGGACGATTCCTGAAGGAGTGGGGGTTGTCCGATGATATGTCAGGCGAACCTGATGTATCGGATGATTCCTACGACCTCGAAGAAATGGAAGACACTTCCGAGTCCGAACCCTACTCCATAGACCACATCATGGCCGAAGGTTGTTTTCTGGGACGTGCCAGGATTGAGGACATTATCGAAACGTTGCGCCTCAAGAAAAACCTAATCCTTCAAGGGCCGCCTGGAACCGGCAAGACCTGGCTGGCCCGGAAGTTGGCCTTTGCCTTGATGGGACAGCGAGATGAAGGCAATGTCCTAGCCGTGCAGTTTCATCCCAACCTGTCATACGAGGACTTTGTCCGGGGGTGGCGTCCATCGGGCAACGGGCGGCTGGAACTGGTGGATGGGCCGTTTCTGGAGATGATCAACTCCGCCCGCGACGACCCCAATTCGCCCTGCGTGATGGTTATAGAGGAAATCAATCGGGGCAACCCAGCGCAGGTTTTCGGCGAGATGCTTACACTGTTGGAAGCCGACAAGCGTAACGAAGCCGAGGCGCTGTCCCTGAGTTATCGGAAGTGGGAGAGCGAACGACTCTATATACCCGGCAATCTGTATGTTATAGGCACTATGAATATAGCCGACCGCTCCTTAGCGCTGATAGACCTGGCCTTCCGCCGTCGTTTCGCCTTCGAGGAATTGGAGCCCGCTTTCGGCCAACTCTGGAGGGACTGGGTAAGCGAACATTGCGGCATTGATGTCCCATTCCTGGGAGAGATCGAAACACGGCTAGATAACCTGAACCGGCAAATTGCCGACGATCGAAGATTGGGCCGTCAATTCCGGGTGGGCCATAGTTATGTGACTCCCCCTGCCGGCTCTTCCATACCGCACCCCAGGGAATGGTTCGTCCGAGTGGTCGAGAAAGAGATTGGCCCACTGCTTGACGAATACTGGTTCGACTCCCCGGAAACCGCACAAAAGGCCAAGTCTGATTTGCTCGAACGACTGTAATGGTTGCGAGCGTCCTTTCCGGGCGGCACCGGATTCCTGTAAGGAATATCTGGCTGCTGTTGCTTTACGCTTCGGACTTGGTCCGATTGATTAGCAACGAGAAGCGAGTCGGAGTTGAGGAGAACCCCGACTACATCCCTGACCTCGTAGCGGAAATCCTGTCCCATGAGGTGGAACGGCGGCTGGCCCGGAACCTGAGTTTCGGATGGAGGACGAAACACGCGACATTAAACCGGGTTCGGGGCAGGATTGACCTCCGATATACGGAGACTCGCCGATTGCTGGAACGGGGCATGATCGCTTGCGGGTTCGACGAGCTAACCATTGACACTCCCCGAAACCGGTTTGTCCGGGCGGCGTTGGTTAAACTGACCGGTATAACCCGACGCCGGGACCTGGCCCAGCGTTGCCGTTCTTTAGCGGCGCGGTTGGAGCGGCTGGGAGTAATGGGCGAGAAACCAACCCGGACCGAAGTCTCCGTAGACAGATTCGGACGTTTCGATGCCAACGACCGCCAGATGGTCGCCGCAGCGAGGCTGGCCTTCGATTTGGCATTGCCCAACGAACAATTGGGCGACACGCGCTTGAACTCACCGGACAGGAATGATATTGAATGGCTCCGGTGGCTGTTTGAAAAGGCCGTAGCTGGTTTCTATGATGTCGTATTAGGGCCGTCGGGGTGGCGCGTTAGCGCCGGCAAGAGAATCGATTGGCCCAAAGACAACCCAACTCCCGGTATTGAGTCCATTCTTCCGGCAATGAAAACCGACATCGTGCTGGAATATCCGACCGATGGCCGCCGCATTGTCATCGATACGAAGTTCACTTCCGTTTTGACTTCCGGGCAATACCGGAGGGAGACGTTACGCAGCGGATACATATACCAGATCTACGCCTACCTGCGCTCACAGGAGAGCGATGGTGACCCGCTGTCGGCAAACTCATCCGGGTTGATGCTGCACCCTATGGTCGGCGAAATGGTAGACGAAGCCGTAGTCATACAGGGACACACTATCCGTTTCGCTACGGTTGACTTGGCGTCAAATGCCAGTGTGATAAGACGCCAGTTGTTGGCAATGGTGGACTCCCACCCATTTTATGTGGAATGACACGTAGGTCCCTCACTCGTCTCACGGAGAGAATTTCGATTGAAGACCGAGGGGAAGACGGGATTATTTGCCCGTAGTAGAATTACACGCCTTCAAGAAGTGTATCCATGATACCCGTCCGCCTCAACGTTAGGAACTTCCTGTGCTACCGGGAGGACGTGCCTACCCTTGACTTTCAAGGGATACACGTCGCCTGTTTGTGCGGGTCCAACGGCCATGGCAAGTCGGCGTTGCTGGACGCCATTACTTGGTGCCTGTGGGGCGAGTCCCGCGCCAAGACCCAGGACGCGCTCATATCCTACGGCGCCGAGGAGATGCGGGTAGAGCTGGAGTTCGTATCGCGGGGCACGGTGTACCGGGTTATCAGGAGCCGTTCCCGAGGCGGCGGCAGGCGGCGGCAAGGGGCTTCCGACTTGCAGTTCCAGGTGCTGGGCGGTCCCGGTCAGGAACAGACTGGCGAGGCCCGGCCTATTCCCGGAAACAACATCCGCGAGACCCAAGCCAGGATCGATCAGACCATCGGCATGGACTACGACTCGTTCGTCAATTCCGCCTTTCTCCTCCAAGGCCGCGCCGACGAGTTCACCAACAAGACACCCGCCGACCGCAAGGCGGTGTTGGCCAAGATACTGGGATTGGAAGACTACGACCGGTTGCAGGAACTGGCCAAAAAGTCCTTGGACGAAAGCAGGACCGGCGCAGCGGAGATGGAAGGGTCGCTGGCGCGGCTGCGCTTGGATATTGAGTCCATCGGCGACCCGGCGGAGGAGTTGGAACAGGTCAGGGCCCAGATTGACTCCATTGACCGCCAAGCGGAGGAGAGCCGCCGTGTCGTGGATGAACTACGGGCCAAGGTATCGGAATTGGAGCGTCTCAAGGCCCAGTCGGCGGAGTTGCAAGAGCAAATGGAGGCCCATCGGCGGGAGATAGGGCAGTTGGAGTCCGCCGAGGCCGCCAGCCGGGAACGCATCGCGCACTATATGAAGCTCACCAGAGAGGCAGATGCGATACGCGCCGGCGCGGAACGGCTCACCAAGGCCCGTGGACGGCTCGACGCACTGGAGGCCGCCCGTTCCCGGTTCGACCAACTTACGGAGAAAGAGAACAGGTTACTGCGGGCCATCGAGGGCAATCGAGGAACGCTGGAATCCCACATCAAGCAATTGACCCAAAGGACGGAAGAGGAGCTGCCGCGAAAGGCCAATGCTGAGGCGGGCCTGCTGGAGCAACGGGAACAGACCCGCGCCAACCTGGAGGGCTTGGAAAAGGAGAAGACGACGGTCGCCGCAGGGCAGGACAGGGTGAACAAATTGTCCACGGCCATCGGCGAAGCCCAGAGCGCGGCCGAACGGTACAGGGTCGAGGGTCTGGAATTGCGCTCCAAGCTGGAGCTTCTGGAACATTCCAGCCACGGAGACGCGGGGGCGGTCTGCCCTCTTTGCCAGTCGCCCTTGGGCCGGGACGGATGCGGGCGGCTTGCCGAGACCTACCAGAAGGACATTACCGACAAGCGAAACCTTTACCGGAAAAACCAAGCGTCGTTGCAAGGACTGGAGACTGAAAAGGCGGACTTGGAAAAGGAGACGGACCAGCGGCAGCAGGCCGTGGCCAAGGCCCAGCGGGAAGGGGACGCAAGGCTTGAACGGTTGGAACTGCTCATCCGGGAGTCACGCGAAGCCCAGGCCGAATTGGCCCAAGTCAAGGCACAACTTGAAGCCGCTCACCTGTCGTTGCAATCGAAAGAGTACGCCCGGGAAGAATACTCCAATCTGAAGACGGTGCAGTCGGAAATCAAGTCTTTGGACTACAGCGAAGAGGAACGCCAGCGGTGCTACGCCGAGGCTCGCAGTCTCCAGCCCTTCGAGCAGCAACTGGCCGGCTTGGGCCAAGCCCTTGAAAACCTGCCCGTGGAAGAGGAGTCCCTGGCCCGCATCCGGGAACTGCTAGAGCGGCGGCGGAACGACTTGGCGTTGGCCCAGCAGAGGCGCCAAGCCGACGAAGAGGCGGTTGCTGAGTCGCCGTTATGGCAGCAACGCTTGGCCGAGGCTGAGAAAGCCCATGCTGAAATACAAAACTCCCGACAGGCCGCAATCGCCCGCCAAGGATGGCTCGAAGGGGAACAACAGCGTCTCCACAACCTGCGCCGGGAAGCAACAAAAGATGAGGCCCGCTTGGCTGCCTGCAGGGAAGACGAAGGCATTTACCAGGAGTTGATGACGGCCTTCGGACGGCAGGGAATCCAGGCGATGCTCATTGAAACGGTGGTGCCCCGGCTGGAAGAGGAGGCCAACGCGTTGCTGGGCCGTATGACCGACAACCGGATGCACGTAAAGATGGAAACCCAGCGGGAGCGCCGTTCCGGCCAGGGCGACCCCATCGAAACGCTGCAAATAAACGTCAGCGACGAACTTGGCTCCCGCAGCTACGAGATGTACAGCGGCGGCGAGGCCTTCCGCGTTAACTTGGCCCTGCGGATAGCCCTCTCCAAGGTGCTGGCCCAGAGGATGGGCGCGCCCCTGCCAACGCTGTTCATCGACGAGGGTTTCGGCTCCCAGGACATCGCCGGGCGGGAGCGCATACTGGACGTCATCAGCGCGATAGAGGACGACTTCGATAAAATCATCGTCATTACCCATTTGGAAGACCTGAAGGACGCCTTCCCGGTGCGCATAGAGGTGCAGAAAGAGGAGATGGGATCGACGTTCTGGATCAGCTAAGGCGCAAAGGTAGTTCCAATCCTTATAGAGCCGGAGTAGGAAAGCGATATGGCCAATGAACAGCCCCTTGGTTTGAAGGTACGCCGGGCTACCGCCGCCGACCAGGAAACCATAGTCCGGTTCAACGAGGCCCTTGCTTGGGAGTCAGAGGGCAAAAGGTTGGACATGGACACGCTGAACACCGGTGTGTCGGCGGTGTTCGCCAACGGCGACCGGGGCTTTTACTGCATCGCCGAGGCTGAGGGCCGGGTTGTGGGCCAGCTCATGATAACCTACGAGTGGAGCGACTGGCGCAACGGCTACTTCTGGTGGATCCAGAGCGTGTACGTGTCATCCGATTACCGGCGGCGCGGCGTTTACCGGGCCTTGGAAGCATACGTGAAAGCCGAGGCGGAAGCACAGGGCGACGTTTGCGGGTTCAGGCTGTACGTGGAGAAGAACAACCACGTGGCGCAACAGGTCTACCTCGACCTGGGCATGGTGCAGTCCGATTACTACTTGCTGGAAATAGACTTTGTGCTGGGGTCCTGAGGCCCCGGCCATAAAACAGCCAGGAGGAATACATGCTTCCCGACAAGGTAAGAGAATTCGCCACCCAAACACACCGGGGTGTGCTGACCACCTTCCGGCGTGACGGAAACGCGCAGATGAGCATCATCAGTTGCGGTCCCTACAGGGACGGGATCGCCTTCACGGTCACCGAGACGAGAGCCAAGTTGCACAACCTGCGGCGCAATCCCAATTGTTCTTTGTTGGTGTCCAACGAAAGCTGGTGGGGGTTCGTGGTGCTGGAAGGCCAAGCCACCATACTGTCGGCCGGCAACACCGACGCCGAAGAGTTGCGGTTGGCCCTGCAGGATACCTTCAGGGCCGCCTCCGGAGAGGAACATCCCAACTGGGAAGAGTTCGATCAGGCGATGCGGGACGACCGGCGCTCGGTGATCATCGTTGTGCCGGAGCGCATCTATGGGACGGCTGCGTAGGGGGCTGCATCAACGCTGGCAGTTGGGGCAGTAGTAGGTGCCGCGTCCGCGGACGCGGATGGCGGCGAAGGGGCCGGCGCAGCGGGGGCATGGCGCGCCATCCGCCCGTGAAATGGTCCAGCCGGTGAGTGCCCTGGGTGGGTCAGGCCACATCTCTTCGCGGGCTTTGTCGTACACTCCCACGCCGTAGGTCAGGGCGGCGACGATGGCTTGCTGTAGCTGTTCTATTTCACTATTGGAAAGTTCACCCGCCAAGCGGGTCGGGCTGATTTTTGCCAGGAAAAGCGATTCGTCGGCGTAGATGTTCCCCATACCGGCGACTACCGACTGCTCAAGCAGCAGCCCTTTGATGGGGACCTTGCGGCCTTCCAGCGATTTGGCCAGCCAGTCGGTCGTCAAACCGCCTTCCAATGGCTCCGGGCTCAGCGGGGGAAGGACTTCCGCCGGGTCGTCCACAAGCCACATCTTGCCGAACTTCCGGCCATCGGCAAACCGCAACTCGTTGCCGTTGTCCAAGGGGAAGGTGTGGCGCACCATTGGATCGGGGGGCTTGGACTTGGGGTAGACGCCCAGCCCGCCGGTCATTCCCAAGTGCAGGATGAACGTCTTGTCCCGGTCTTCGTCGTCGAGCAACGGGACCAGGATGTACTTGCCCCGCCGGTGTACGTCCAGGGCGCGGCTGCCCCGCAGGCCCAGCACGAATTCCTCTAACGCCGGAGTCTTGACGGTCTTGGCCCACCCGATGTTGGCCCCGGCAAAAGTCCTGCCGGGGAGTCCGGCGCGGACCAGGCAGCGGCGGGCGTTTTCTACTTCGGGAAGCTCCGGCATCGGCTGGCCCGCTTATATGCGGCGTACCCCCAGCGTTATCTCCATCCCCTCGACCTTGGACTCCTCGGAAGCGGCTCCTTCTCCGTGCCATCCGGCGGGGTCCGGCGGAGGGCCGGCCACCAAGTCTTCGCTGAGGGTTTCCTGGCGGATGTAGGCTGAGAAGTTTCCCTGCATCACGTTGCCGATTTCCGCCGGCGCGTCATAGTAGGTGACGATCCGGTCAGTCAGCTCGAATTGGGCGGAACGGCGAAGATTCTGGATGCGGTGCACCAGTTCCCTTGCCAAGCCCTCTTCCGCCAGTTCCGGTGTGATGGTGGAATCCACCGCCACCATGTAGCCGCCTTCCAGAGCTACTGAGTAGTGGCCTACCGGGATGGTAACCTCGGCCCTGTCCCCGGCCTCTTCCGTGGCCTGCCGGTACAGCTCCGAGTCGTCATCCAGCACTTCCAGGCTCTTGATGTTGAGTTCTTCCAACACCTGCGGTTGCACCATTTGCAGGTACCCGCGCTCTTCGGCGTTCCGGGTCTTGACGGCGACGCTGGCCAAGGGCTGCCGGACCTTCAGGCCGGACTTTGAGCGGGCGTTGCGGCCCATGCTGGAGATGGACATCGCCAAGCGGGTGGCCCCCATCAGGGGCTGGTCGATCAAGGAATCGTCCGCCTTTGGGAAGGCAGCCAAGTGCACACTGTCGGGGGCTTCGGCGTCCACCGAGCAGACCAGATTCCGGTATATCTCCTCGGCAATGAACGGAGACAGCGGGGCCATCAGCTTGGACAGGGTGACCAAGCAGGTGCGCAGCGTGATGTACCCCGACAGCTTGTCTTGGTCGTTCTCGCTCTTCCAGAAGCGGCGGCGGCTGCGCCGGACGTACCAGTTGGACAGCCGGTCGATGAATTCCTGCATCCGCCGCCCCGCGTTGGTGGGGTCGTACCCGTCCAGGTAGCCGTCAACCTGGGCGACGAGGGCGTTCAGTTCCGACAGTATCCATCGGTCTAGTTCGTGCTCCGGCTTCCAACCCTCAGGGGTCTGGTCGGGGTGGAACCCGTCGATGGAGGCGTAGTTAGTGAAGAACGAGTAGACGTTCCAGAGGGTCATCAACACCCGGCGCAGCGTCTCGTTGACCAGCTTGGCCGAGAAACGCCTCGCTTCGCCCGGATGGGACGCAGTGAACAGGTACCATCGCAGGGCATCGGCCCCGTGCTGGTCCAGCACCGGAATCGGCTCAACGACGTTGCCGGAACTCTTGCTCATCTTCCGGCCCCGTTCGTCCAGGATCAGGCCCAAGCAGATTACGTTGCGGTACGAGGGCGTACCCTCTAGCAGTGTGGACAGGGCGTGGAGGCTGTAGAACCAGCCGCGAGTCTGGTCGACGGCTTCACAGATGTAGTCGGCGGGAAACCGCCCGTCCTGGCCGATGCCAGGGTTGTCGAAGGGATAGTGCCACTGGGCAAAGGGCATGGCGCCGGAGTCGAACCACGCGTCCACAACCTCCTTGATTCGGTACATCGAACCGGAGCAAGTTTGAGAGACTGTCCCCGCGTCTGCGGGGGAGTATGCGGCGGATTCCGGAAGTGATGGATGCGTGTGGTCTATCCCCAATTGTCCGGGGGAAGCATTACCCCAATTGTTGCAGGGCCAAGTTACGCTGTCCACATAGGGTCGGTGTAGGTCAAGGTTGCTTACATCCTGGGCAGACCGTTCGGCCAACTCGGCAACACTGCCGATGCACTCGGTACGCCCGCAGTCGTCACACTGCCAGATGGGTATGGGCGTGCCCCAGTACCGCTCCCGCGAGATGGCCCAGTCCACGTTGTTGCGGAGCCACTCGCCGAACCGGCCTTCCTTGATGTAATCGGGGTACCAGTTGATGGAACTGTTGCCGGAGACCAACCGGTCTTTCTGAGCGGTGGTGCGGATATACCAGGAGTCCTTGGCGTAGTAGAGCAGGGGCGTATTGCACCGCCAGCAGAAGGGGTAGGTGTGACGGTAGACGTCCCGGTGAAACAGCAGCCCGCGTTCGGACAGGTCGGCCATGATCTTTTCGTCGGCCGACTTGACGAATTCACCCTCCCAAGGAAAGCTGCCCGTGACATTCCCTTGCAGGTCGACGGGCTGGACGAAGGCCAATCCCTTCTCGCGTCCCAAACTCAAGTCCTCGTCGCCGAAGGCCGGGGCAATGTGTACGATGCCGGTGCCGTCCTCCATTGACACGAAATCGGCGGCGACGACCTGGGGATTTACATGGGTGTCGGATGACAATTCGGTGATGACGCCGCCGGAGGTCTGCCGGTGAACGAACCGCTGGATTTCGACGCCAAATTCCGACGCCGAGTACAAGGGCCGGTAACCGATGCCTATAAGGTCCGCGCCTTTGACCGTGCCCACCACGCTATAGGAATCCCGCAGATTGGCGTCCAGCAATTCGGAGGCCAGCACCAACCGCTCGGCAACGCCATCCCTTTCCAGCTCCACGATGGAGTACTCGGCAGCTTCGTCAACGGCCAGTGCCGTATTGCCGGGAAGGGTCCAGGGGGTAGTGGTCCACGCCAGCAGGTAGGTAGGTAGGTCGGAAGTCAATGCTGTTGAGCCACCACCCTCTCCGGGCACAGTCTCCAACAGGAATTTGACATAGGTTGACGGATCCGGGGTATTCTCCCGGTATCCCAGCGCCACCTCGTGGGAGCTGAGGCTGGTGACGCAACGGGGGCAGTGGGGAGTGCCCCGCATGTCGCGGTACAGCAAGCCCTTGTTCCACAGCTCTTTCAGGATCCACCAGCCGGACTCGATGTACTCGTTCTCCAGCGTCACGTAGGGGTCGTCCATGTCCACCCAGTAGCCGATGCGGTCGGTCAGCACTTCCCACTCTTTCAGGTAGTGGAATACGCTCTCACGGCACTGCTGGTTGAACTTCTCTATGCCGTACTCTTCCACTTCACGCTTGGTGCTCAGGCCAAGGGACTTCTCCACCTCCAACTCCACCGGCAGGCCGTGGGTGTCCCAGCCTCCCTTGCGCAGGACACGGTAGCCCTTCATGGTGCGGTAGCGGCAGATAACGTCCTTGAACACCCGCGCCAAGACGTGATGGATACCGGGACTGCCGTTGGCGGTGGGGGGACCCTCGAACAGGGTAAAGAGAGGGCTGTCCTCCCGTTCGGTCTCGGTGCGGCGGAAGACATCCTTGTCTTTCCAGTATTGCAGTATGCCGGCGTCCACCTCGGGAAAGTTGACGCGGCTGGAAACGGGCTTAAACATGCGATTCAACCATCTGGACTAGAGTTGGGGCGTTCAACGTCCGGCACGACGTGCTGAAGTATGCCCCGGTTGCTCTTATTATAACGCTAATGCAAAAACGCGTATCGCATCGTCAGTGGTATCTTATAAATCCGTGCAGCAAGATATGGTGACGGGTGATTGGAACATGTTGATCTTCGTAGATGAATCAGAGTGGCCCAGGCCCAGGACTCCAGGGGGGTACACTGTTTGGGCCGGTGTAGGAGTCCCTCCGGAACACAGAAGGGAATTTTTCCGGGAATTGTTCAACTTGGAAAAGAAGCTGTGGCAAAAAGAAGAGCCTTACGACATGGAGATCAAAGGTCGATTTCTCCTCGGGAGTAGAGGGATTAGAAGTCCAAGGAAAAGGGAGTTTGTAGAGGAGATTCTGTCTCTTTGCAAACTGAATCGGATCGTGGCCTTCGCCGTGGGACTAAGGTATCCGGATGCTCGGCCTGGAGAGGGAACGCCTCAACCCAATACATACGAAATGATACGGAATATGGTCGAAAGAGTAGAGGCTATGATGGTTGCAAATCGCCGATGTCTTTGCTTATGCGTTGGCCCAACAAAATTTAGGAAGGGCAGACTTGGACCGTTATTGTGACAGGATCAGGGAAATGGAGTGGTGGAGCAACGAGCGGGAAGAAGGCCAGCCGTGGAGAGGATTTCGCTTCCGGGACATTGGGATCTAATAAAGAAAGAATGGGCGGTTCGCCGTTCGAGGCATCAAAATGACCTCAACGAACCCTCGGCTTTGCCGACTAGGCAAAACGCCAATTCTTTAACATCTAATATAGTGTATCTTTACACGCCGCGGCAAGCAAGAGATAGTTTTACTTCCAAACGACATTGCCGTTAGAGTGCTTGATACACAGCCCCAGACTTTCTTCCCGAATAGGTGCACTCACCCAAGGGGTGGTGACCCGCCCCTACTCGAAAATTTCCCTCACCGGCAACTTAAAGCCAGGCAGCACCGTGCCGCCGTCAAGAGTGTCGTCCTCGGTGAGGGTTACGACCGGGCCATTAGTTTGATGAACGTCTATTGTTCTTGTATCCGGGTCCACCACCCAGACCAGAGCTACTCCATAGCTCAGCCACATCCGCGCCTTGTCGTAGACTTCCCTAGGGCCGTCGCTCGGCGAGGCAATCTCTACAACCAATTCAGGGGCAACCTCCGAATAGCCGCGAACCCTTAAGTCCAGCGATAGACGCTGGGCCGATATGAACGCCACATCAGGCTCACGCACGGTGTCCGGGTCCCGCTCCAGCCAAATACCTGCATCTGACCCGATTATTCGACCCAATCGCCTCGGTCTGACGAACGCCAGTAATGCGGCTCCAATGCTGATTGCAATTTCGCCATGTTCCAGTCCCGCAGACACAGTTTCGCAGAGCACCCCACGGACTAATTCGCCCCTGATCCCTTTGCTATACAAACGAAGCAAGTCGTCAGCGGTCAGCAGTTTTGCCTTTGCCGTGGTCATTGCAGACGATAGCCTTCAAGTGGATTTGTCATCTCGTGCCGTTACAAACCAACTCAGTCCCGCTTACTCACCGTCGGCCCACAGCCGCCACAAGTGGCTCAGGGGGCCGTGGCCCTGGCCGATGGGGAAGGAGTGCCGGATTGCCTCGGTCACGTAGTCCTTGGCCGCGCCTACGGCATCAACTACTGGAAGGCCTTTTGCCAGTCCTGCCGCTATTGCCGAGGCGAAGGTGCATCCGGTGCCGTGGGTGTTCTGGGTGTCTATTCTGTCGGCGGTGAATTCGTGAAATTGGGAGCCGTCGAAAAATATGTCGGTGGCGGGCCCTTCCCGGTGGCCTCCCTTGACCACCACCGCGCCGGCGCCCATTGCGACAATGGCTTGGGCGGCTTTCCGCACGTCTGCGTCGGTGCGGATGTTCATGCCCGTGAGGACTTCCGCCTCCGGGATGTTGGGGGTGACGATGGTAGCCAGCGGAAGCAGGCGGGAGCGCAAGGCGCCCACCGCCTCATCCTGCAAAAGAGAATCCCCGCTCTTGGCGACCATCACCGGGTCTATGACCAGCGCCGGAACGCCCCAATGCTCCAAGGCGTCGGCAACGCATTCTATGATGGCGCTGCTGGACAACATGCCCGTCTTGACGGCGTCGGCCCCGATGTCGGTCAGCACCGCGTCAATCTGCGCCCTGATGACATCCGTGGGTATCTCGTGCACCGCCGTTACTCCGACGGTGTTCTGGGCGGTGATGGCGGTCAGGGTGGACGCGCCGTACACGCCCAGCGCGGCGAAGGTCTTGAGGTCGGCTTGCACCCCGGCGCCGCCGCCGGAGTCCGACCCCGCGATGGTCATGGCTTTGGGTCTGGTTGTGGGAGTCATCATTCTACCGGCGTTGATTGTTCCGGCGACAGTTGCACAGACTGGAATACGCCCGCGGGGTCCTCCGGTGACCTGTCGGCCATGAAACCCATCGGTATGGCCGGGAGCGTCTCGATGTGCAGGCCGGTCCTGACTCCTATCTCCACCGACAGGCGGGCTACGGCGTCGTTGTCTTCGGCGTCCGCCATCATTACGAAATCGTAACGCCCCAGGACAGCGTATTGCCCCAGGATCATCGCCCCTTCCACGTTTATTTCCCTGGTGGTGTTCACCACCAGGTCGGGGTCGCGGTGGACCATGGTCTGCCCTGAATAGGTCAGCGTACCCAAGAGAAAATATAGCGACATTCCCTGCCTCCCGGCGAAAAGTCCAGTTAGTCACCGGGATGAAGTATATCATCCACCGACAAACAACGACGACGGGGGCCGTCCACGGTCCCCGTCGTACTCGCGTTCCAACGCAGTCTTGAGAATGAAAGGCGGGCTAAGCTTCGTGGTAAATCTTGCCTCCCGTTTCGCGGAACTCCAGCGCCTTCTGATCCATGCCCTGGTTCAAGGCCAAATCGGGTGTCACTCCTGTCTCAGCGGCGTACTCGCGGACATCCTGGGTGATTTTCATGGCGCAGAACTTGGGGCCGCACATGGAGCAGAAGTGGGCGACCTTGGCGCCTTGGGCAGGCAGGGTTGCGTCGTGATACTCTTTGGCCGTGTCCG
This sequence comes from Dehalococcoidia bacterium, assembly GCA_965203835.1. Lineage (GTDB taxonomy): Bacteria > Chloroflexota > Dehalococcoidia > Lucifugimonadales > UBA3495 > CBDCFV01. Next base: position 3,000,393 of record OZ241919.1, on the reverse strand, counting down.
GGTCCAAACCCAGGTTGAATTGGTCTTCCCACCGGAACTCGAACCGGGCCTTGGAGAGGGCATCGTCCCACTCGTGGGCCTTGGGATGGCCCTTGGCCACGTCGGCGGCATGGGCGGCGATCTTGTAGGTGATGACGCCCTGTTTCACGTCCTCCCTGTCAGGCAGCCCCAAGTGCTCCTTGGGGGTCACGTAGCAGAGCATGGCCGTCCCGTACATTCCGATCATGGCCGCGCCGATACCCGACGTGATGTGGTCGTAGCCGGGGGCCACGTCGGTGGTCAACGGCCCTAAAGTGTAGAAGGGCGCTTCGTGGCATACTTCCAATTGCCGGTCCATATTTTCCTTGATCTTGTGCATTGGAACGTGGCCTGGCCCCTCGATCATTACCTGTACGTCGTGTTCCCAAGCGATCTTGGTAAGTTCACCAAGGGTGTCCAACTCGGCGAATTGGGCCTCGTCGTTGGCGTCGGCGATACTGCCGGGCCGCAGGCCGTCTCCCAAGGAGAAGGCCACATCGTAAGCCCGCATGATTTCGCAAAGCTCTTCGAAGTGGGTGTACAGGAAGTTTTCCTGGTGGTGGGCCAAGCACCAGCCCGCCATGATGGAGCCGCCGCGTGAGACGATGCCCGTCACCCTTCTGGCGGTCATGGGCACATACCGGAGCAGGACGCCGGCGTGGATGGTGAAGTAGTCCACTCCCTGCTGGGCCTGCTCGATGATAGTGTCCCGGTATATCTCCCAAGTCAACTCAGCCGGGTCGCCGTCGACCTTCTCCAGCGCTTGGTAAATGGGCACCGTGCCAATGGGCACTGGCGAGTTGCGCAGTATCCACTCCCTGGTGGTGTGGATGTCCCTGCCGGTGGACAGGTCCATCACCGTGTCGCCGCCCCACCGGGTGGACCAAAGCATCTTTTCCACCTCTTCTTCGATGGAGGAGGTGACGGCCGAGTTGCCGATGTTGGCGTTGATCTTGACCAGGAAGTTGCGGCCAATGATCATCGGCTCGGATTCGGGGTGGTTGACGTTGCTGGGAATGATGGCCCGGCCGCGGGCAACCTCGCTGCGAACGAACTCAGGCTCCATCCCCTCGCGGATGGCGATGAACTCCATCTCCGGGGTGATGACGCCCTGCTTGGCGTAGTGCATCTGGGTGACGGCCCTGCCGGGCTTGGCCTTCAGCGGGCGGCGGTCCAGTCCGGGGAACGCCTCAGCCACGTTTCTGCCACTGATGGGGATAAGGATCCGGTCGGTCTCTTCAACGTCGCCACGCTCAAGAATCCAGTTCTTGCGGAGCCCCGGCAGTCCTTGGCGCAAGTCCAGGACGGCGTTGTCGTCGGAGTAGGGGCCGCTGGTGTCGTAGAGCCGCATCGGCGGGTTCTGCTGGATACCAAACCGCCCGCCGGTGGGCTGAAGGGCGACCTCCCTGAATGGGACCAGCAGATCGGGGCGCGACCCCTGCTGGTACACCTTCTTGCTGGCGGGGAAAGTGGACTTTCCTTGCAGCCGGATTGTTTCCTCGGTCATTTGGGCCATGACTTACCTCCATAAAGATTTAGCGAAAAATAAAAGCCGCCAACGTAAGCGTGTTGGCGGCTCCAAAAGAGGAAAGCCAAAAGCAAAAGCGCCGTTTCCCTACGCTGGCATTACCCAGATCAGGTTCACAGGGTCGCCCCGATAATTCGGGACCTCTCAGCCCGGCCAAACCGAGCTCCCCTACGTGCCGACCTTCTTGAATTGTTAAGGATGGGTCATTATAGGAGTGGGTCAAGTGGGGTGTCAAATTGGCGAATTGGCTCATAAACAATGTTACTTTTGAGGCAATACGTCCTGCTTCCCCAGCCTGATTACTCTGATGATATACTCGACAGCATGAAGACTGACTTTACGGCGCCGCGGGTTGGCGTGGGGGTGGTGTTCCTGCGGGATGACCGGGTCTTCCTGGCCAAACGCCACGGTTCCCATGGTGAGGCTACCTGGGCATCGGCTGGCGGTCACTTGGAGTTGGGAGAAAGCTTGGAAGAGTGCGCCCGCCGGGAGGCTTTGGAGGAATTGGGGTTGGTGGTGGGAGACCTCCGTTTCCTGTGCGTCAGCAACATCATCGCCTACGGCAAACATTACCTGGACATAGAGTTTCTGGGAGACATCGGCGACCAGGAACCCGTGCTGGCCGAGGCCGACGCCTTCACCGAGTTCGGCTGGTTCCCACTGGACGACCTTCCCCAGCCGATATTCCTGCCCATGCAGTACGCACTGGACAGCGTTCGCACCGAACAGGTCTACTACCCTGGATTCTGAAACCTCGGTGTCACTCCATGTGATACGCCGATTCGATCCAAGCAAGCGGAGAGTGAATGATGGCAGCCAAGAAAGGACGCGGTTTGATGACAATTTTTGCCGACGTACCGGCCCGATACGAAGACGAATTCAACCGCTGGTACGACGAAGAGCATATACCGGAAAGGCTGTCGATTCCGGGCGTGTTGAGCGCCGCGCGCTACACCGCGGTCCAGGGCGGCCCCAAGCACCTGGCCTTTTACGAGCTTAGCGAGCCGGAGGCGTGGCACTCGGACGCTTGGCAATACTGGATCAACAACCCCACCGAATGGTCACAGCGAATGTCGCCCTCGGTCATCGGCGACACCTTCATACGCAACATTTATCGGCTGATATTCCCGGAACAACTGCCGCAAGCAGACTTGGAAGCGGACCTGCCGCCGGTTATGCTGGTGGGCCGCATGTCGGTGCCGCCGGAGTTGGAAGCACGGTTCAATGCCGCCTACAACACGGAACGGCTTCCCCTGTGCTCCAAAATCCCCGGTTATATCCGGGCCCGCCGGTTCGAGGCTGTGATGGGGGAGCCCAAGTACATCACCGTTCACGAACTGGAGTCGGTCGCCGTGGCCGAAAGCCCCGAGTGGGAGGCTTGGCGGACGGCGGAAACGCCGGACTGGACCGCCGCCATACGGCCCCAAATGACCCACACCGAGGGTTCGCCGGGCATCTACGTTCGGAGGGACGCGGGCCAGTAAATGACTCCCTGCAGCTACACAGAAACGGCGGTTCGGGGCGTCAAAATCAAGGCAAATCTTATGTAATTCTGCTATAATGAAAGGGCAGATTATACTATATATTGTAGCTGGAGACGGAAGACATTCTCATATCTGAGAAGGGTCTTCCCTACCCTCCGGCAACAATGGTTAAACCCCATCCACAATGCCTCGGTTTGCCTCTATAAGGCTGCTTTATCCGGTCAATTAAGTCAGGGCGGAAGTCTTTGTGTCCGGAGGAGGAGGCGCAGTCACGTCTTCCTTGGGAGCCGGAACAAACCGCAGGGTGGACGACGCGGGGTAGAGCATCAAGGGTTTCCGCATCCTTTCATAATTGAACCGCGAACAGGGCCAACGGCCCGGGATAGTAAGCTATGCAACAACAGCCCAATACCGAATACACGGCTAAAGACATCCAGGTCCTGGAGGGACTGGAAGCCGTGCGGGTCCGTCCCGGCATGTACATCGGCAGCACCGACCAGCGGGGTCTGCACCACTTGATTTACGAGGTGCTGGACAACGCCGTCGATGAATCGATGGCCGGGTTCTGCGACCAAGTGAAGATAACCCTGGACAAGGAAGGGTTGGTCTCGGTCTCTGACAATGGCAGGGGCATCCCCGTGGATATACACCCCACGACCGGGCTGACCGCGCTGGAAACGGTGATGACCACCCTTCACGCCGGGGGCAAGTTCGGCGGCGGCGCCTACAAGGTGACCGGTGGCCTGCACGGCGTCGGGGGGTCGGTGGTCAACGCGCTCTCGGACTACCTCAGGGCCGAAGTCCACCGAGACGGCTGGTTGTACGTTCAGGAATACTCCCGGGGCAAGCCTTTGGGCAGGATGACCAGGAAGGAAAAGACCGACCTCCACGGTACGGTCATATATTTCCGGCCAGACCAAGAGATTTTCCCGAACATCGAGTACGATTTCGACCTTCTTACCGGTCACTTCAAGGAGATAGCCTTTCTCAACAAGGGACTCGAAATCCAGTTCGTCAGCGAATGGCATGGTGAGCAACGGCGGGGAGACGTGGAGCGCTCTTACTATTTCGACGGCGGCATAGCCAACCTGGTCCGGAACGTGAACCGCAACCGCCGCGTTATGCAACAACTGCCCTTCTACTTTGAAAAGACCCAGGACGACACGCTGGTGGAAGTGGCCATACAGTACAACGACAGCTTCTCCGAGTCGGTGCTTTCGTTCGCCAATTGCATCAACACCCAAGAAGGCGGTACTCACTTGACCGGGTTCCGGTCGGCGCTGACCCGTGTCATCAACGACTATGCCAGGCGGCAGTCTTTCATCAAGGACGACCAGTCCAATCTGACCGGTGAAGACGTTCGGGAAGGTCTCTCGGCGGTCGTCAGCGTCAAACTGACGGAACCGCAGTTCGAGGGGCAGACCAAGACCAAATTGGGCAACGCCGAGGTCCGGGGAATTGTAGACTCGGTGGTCAGCGAAGGGCTGGCCAGGTACTTGGAAGAACACCTGCCGGAAGGCAAGCGTATCGTTGAGAAATGCTTAACGTCGCAAAAGGCGCGGGAAGCAGCCAAGCGGGCCCGCGAGTTGGTGATCCGCAAGAACGCGTTGGACGGCTCCTCCCTGCCGGGAAAGCTGGCCGACTGTGCTGAGAAAGACCCGGAAAAGTCGGAAATATACATCGTCGAGGGCGAATCTGCCGGCGGGTCGGCCAAGATGGGGCGGGACCGCAGTTTCCAAGCCATACTGCCCTTGAAAGGGAAGATTCTCAACGTGGAGCGGGTGCTGCAACAACCGGACCGCATCCTTGGCCACGAAGAAATCAGGGCCTTGGTGGCGGCGGTCGGCGCCGGAGAAGGGGACGAGTTCGACATCGATAAAATCCGCTACCGGAAGGTCATCATCATGACCGACGCGGATGTCGATGGCTCCCACATCCGGACGTTGATCCTCACTTTCTTCTTCCGGCGGATGTTCCCCCTCATCGAGAGCGGATGCCTCTATATTGCCCAGCCGCCCCTGTACCGCATCCAGAACGGCAGAAGAGTCCAGTACGCCTACAGCGACGCCGAAAAAGACGTGATGATCGAGCAGTTGAACGGGGCCAGGAATACGCACCTGCAACGCTACAAGGGCCTTGGCGAGATGAACCCGGACCAACTGTGGGAGACCACCATGAACCCGGAGACGCGGCAGATGCTGCAAGTTGGCATCGAAGACGTGACGGAGGTGCACGACGTGTTCTCCACCCTCATGGGCGAGGTTGTAGCCCCGCGCAAGAACTTCATCGCCGCCCATGCCCGAAGCGTCCAGAACCTGGACGTGTAGCCGGGGGCGACTCAGAGAAAATTGCAAAACTGAGCGGGCTTAAATCAGGCGACGGATTCTAAGCAGTATAATTGCGAATATCGGAATCGGTGGTAGCGAGTACTGACAGTTGTTGGTTGTTATTCGGACGGATATGACGTAGTATAGGGCATTAGACAAACAACAGCGAAGCCGCCAGCGTGCGCCAACACGTGACGGCCTCTAACCACAGGGACGGTACAGGTTCCGAGTGGCTACCACCGATTGTACACAGCCCAATATCACTGCGCAACGGCCCAAGAGCGGCTACGGCCTCTTGACGGCTATTCTGGACGGCATTGACGCCGCACCGTTGCTGGACCGCCTCAGCGCATACCGCCACACCGGACGCCAAGGCTACTCTGTGCGTGCCATGTGGCGGGCATACCTCTCCAAGTTTGTCCTCAAGATTCGCTTCAACCTGGAGTTGCTCGAAAGGCTACGCGGTAGCCGCAGGTTGCGGGAAATTTGCGGTTTTCACGATGCGATTCCCAGCGAGAGCACATTCAGCCGGTTCACCACGCGCCTTGCCGACCACCAGCCCTTGGTGGAGCAATGTTTCCGCAACGTAACTGAGGAGGTCAGGGATTTGTTGCCCAAGGTGCAACAGCCCCCTGGCCAACAGGAGCAACCAGTGCAACCACTCGGCACGGTCGTGGCGGTGGATTCCACACTGTTCCCCAGCTTCAGCAACGCCAACCGCCCTGTTGTAAGCGACCCCGACGCCGATTGGGGCCTCAAGAACAGTGCTAAGGCCAAGGACGGCAACAAGGAATGGATGTTTGGCTACAAGATGCACCTTATTGCCGATGCTGTTCACGGACTGCCGTTGGACTTCATCATCACCCCTGCCAACGCCGCCGATTCACCATTGTTGCCCACCGTGCTACAAAAGACGCTGGAGACATATCCATGGCTCCGGCCCAAGTATCTGCTGGGCGACAAGGGCTACGACGCCCTATCCAACCATGAATACTTAGTTGGTCACGGCATTACACCCGTGCTGCACTTGAGAAAGCCGCAGAAGGGGACGTTGCACGATGGCATCTACACGGAGGATGGGTCCCCCACCTGCATGGGGCAGGTGGCAATGGAATACATGCGGACTGACCCGGACACCGGGCATCACCTGTTCAAGTGTCCGTCTGAAGGTTGCCCGCTCAAGACCAATGGCATCAAGGGTATGCGCTATTGTGACAGCGAGGTGTGGGAGAATCCGGCTGACAACCTGCGGGTCATCGGGGTGCTGCACCGGGCCAGTCGGAAGTGGAAGCGGCTGTACAAGCGGCGTATGAGCATCGAGCGCGTGTTCCGAAGCCTGAAGCACTCCCGCGCCCTTGAAGGTCACATGGTTCGCGGGATGAAGAAAATCACGCTGCACGCCACAATGTCACTGCTGACCTATCAGGCCACGGCAACGGCGCGGCTCAAAGCGGGTGATTACGCCGGTATGCGGCAGATGAGGGTCAAGGTCACGTGACGGGGGGATACAGGTATCTCAACACGTCAGCCGTTTCCCCTATCGCCGTTAGCGCGTCCCCACGGGTGACTCGCCGGGAGGCATTGACTTGCGGGTGCGCACCATCGCCGCCACGCCGGGCAACAAATAGACAGATGTCCTTTACGTCGTCGTCGGATATTAGGCCCTGGTCGCTGGCTCGTTCAACCATTTGTCGTAGTAATCCCTTGCTGACGCCACGTTCCATCAGGGCAGCCTCCAGCGCATACCGGCATCGTTCTGCCACGGCTCCGAAGTCGCTGGCGGTTAGATATCGTTCGTTGTAGGCATCAATAGCTTCCTTGAAAGCCTTGCGGATATCTGAGGGGACGTTCTCCCCGATTCCTTCGTCCATACCAGTTGGGACAAAATTGGCCTCGCGCACGAAGGTCGGTGGTTCCAGCAACCGTCCACCGCGCGAGTTACCGAAAGGAACCGTGCGCCGCAATCGCCCTCCTACAATCGGCATCTCCTCCCAATCGCCAATTTTGACGTTAAGCGTACAACGGCAGTGTGGACACACCAGTTCGCCGTCATACCAAGCGTATGTGTAACTGTCCAACTGAATCTCTTGCCCACACTTTAGGTTGGAGCATTGTAAGTCAGGCACGTATTTTACCTCGTATACCTCTTCATGCTCCTGAGCAAGTGGGGTTGTTGGTCCTTGGGTCATCATGCCGCCCTCCTGCCGCACGTTGGCCAGTCTAATGAAGGTTTGTGTCGCGGGTTGACTTGACACAAAAACACCTTCGACCGTACCATGATTCTGCGAAAAGAGTCAGGTATGGCCCACTACTACCCAGGGTTGATGACTCGGATTTGGAGCCGCTGGTGTCCGCCAGCGGTTTCGTCATTTTACGACACCGCCCGGTAATTGTCACTTGCATTGGCTCCCTTCTAACTGACGTCGTTATGTAGCACATACATAACGGACTGCGGTATACTGCCCCCGCCACGCGACCCGCTACCGCTATCGGGTATTCCCCCGAGCCTTCATAGGTTATGGCTAGGACTTTCGAGTCCCCTTGTAGGCTCGGGGGCGGGCGGCTGTCGCGTGGCAACGGTAGTCACTAGCCTTTCGCCGCAAGGGGGCACCTCCCATGTCCAGCCGTGGAATATCCGCGTTCCTGTTCGTTATCGCTGTCAGCCTCGTCGCCCTGGCCTGCCAACCCGCCGAACCACCCCGGCGTCCCATAGCGACCGCCAGTGAGCCGCAGGCCACGGCCACGCCGTACTCGACCTACACGCCGCTCCCGACTGATGCACCAGTACCGACGTGGACTCCATACCTCACGTACACCACGCTGCCGACCGGCACTCCACTGCCTACGCCCACACCCACGGCGACTTCTGGGCATGAAAGCAAGCATCATCCTCGTGAGTGGGAATGGGCGGAAACGGACGGGATGGTACTAAGTATTCTCCAAGCTGCGGACTACGCGGTCGTTAGCGGTGGTGAACTCAGCAGGGAAACAGGTATCCGCCCAGCAAAACGGCCAGCGTTCCTCGTATCACAATTCAAGTGTGGCATAAAAGCGTCAATCGTTTGGCAGACGCCGCTCTTCCAGCCATCCAAAGTGACGATGATGACCGGAACGGCGACAGGGCGCGCGTTCCAGCTTGACGGTGAGACCAAGACCGTCATCGAGTGGGACCTCGCAGACGATGGCATGACCACATACTACCCAGGGGGCGATTTGTGGCCGTATGCAGGCAACAAGACGGTGGCGTTCCTCAACTCGTTCAAAGACAAAACTCAGATGGGCGCGCTCACCGAAAGGGCTGGGGTAGGAATCGGCAACGGAATCATGGCATGGTTCGACATAAGCCAGATGGAGGATGCGGTGAAAAGGGTCATGGGTACTTGCGAGTAACATTTGAATTTCTGCCGCAGGGGGACTCCTTATGCCATACAGCCACTACCACAACGGTTCTTATCACACCCACAGGAGACGCCGGAAGTACGGTCGCCACTACTGGCTCGGAAGGCGCAGGTGGCGGCGGTCATGGGCCAACTACCTTCTCTTCATACTTCTTATTGCCATTGTCGCGGGCGGCATCGTCTATTTCGTGAAGCCGGACGCCGCGGAAAAGGTGGCAAGTGCAGTCGCTTCGGAAGCCGCCCAGCGTGCCGAGCAACGCGCAGCGGATAAGGCCGAGAAACAAGACCTGCACGAGCGTCATATAGTCACGCTGACCAATATCGAACGGGAGAAGCGGGGACTCCACCCGTTGCTATGGGACTCGGACCTGCGGGACATAGCCCGGTCGCACAGCAAGGACATGGCCGAGAATGATTACTTCGCCCACCGGAACAAGGTGGGAGACGGTGCTACCGAGCGGGGTATCAAGGCCGGCTATTCATGCCGGAAGCCTGGCACTATCGGTCTTGGTGAAAATATCCACTTCGGCTTAACTGACCCCGAGTACACAGTGCAGAGTTGGATGGATAGTCCAGGCCACCGCGAAAACATGCTTGACCCTACTTACGACCGGGTTGGGATAGGCATCCACGAAGGACACAGCAGTAATTACGGCTATGGTTACTACAGCACTATGGTGCTTTGTTAGAGGTCAATGATGGCAAGAGAACGCATGGGCAAACGCCCACGCGCCACGGTGGTGGCTGAACAGAACGGCAGCGTGCTCCTTGTCAAAGAGCGGGGAGCCCGCCGGTACAGTCTGCCAGGGGGCGGGATAGAAAGACGTGAAGGCGTGATTGAGGCGGCGTGCCGGGAGATTCGGGAAGAGACACGGCTATGTGTCATCCAAGCCAGATACCTGTTCGACCACGAAGGCAACGTAATGCTCCACAGGGTTGTTCAGGCCGACGTACAGGGCGAAGTGAGGTTGCAACGGAAGGAGTTAAGTGACTTCGCTTGGTGGGACTGGGCAACCAACATCCCGATGCTTGAGTCGGCTGAGTCTATCTTGGAACGGGTGCGGGCGAGTCAGCTATAATGTCAACAAGCTATATCACCGATTCCGATATTCGCAACGATACTGCTTGTAATCCGTTGCCTAATTTTTGCCCGCCCAGTTTTGCAATTTTCTCGACTCAACCCCTTCGTTGGAAAACAACCCTCGGTGGTTTATAATTGCTACCATCGTGTAGCCGATACAGGCGCGGCAAGCGTTTTGGATAAGAAACCACCCTGAAACTCGCCGCGCTTCCCAACCCGTCATTCCCGCGCAGGAACGTCACCCCCGCGAAGGCGGGGGCGGGAATCCATAAGACAGCGACGAGAGGTCGTCAAAGGAACAGGAGGATGTAATTGCCCGCGAGAAAGGTAGCTCGACAACAAGTAAAACGCGCCCAACGCAATAGGGGGGTGCGAACGGCCACCCGCACCGGAGTCGCCAGGGCCGTCCGGGCCATGGGAGCCGGGGACCTCGATGCTGCCGAGACGGCCGTGCCGCAGGCGGTCAGCCTGCTGGACAAGGCTGTTCGCAAGGGCGTACTCCCCAAGAACACCGCGTCACGGAGCAAGGCGCGCCTGACGGCGCGGTTCAACAAGCTAATAAGCTCGTAGTCAGGAATCACCGGATAGACGGTGCGCAAAACACTCGCGCCGTCTATGCTCTTTTTGAGGCTGCCTGCCCTGCTTCTTCCGTCACCATCGCCGCACTCTGCTGATTCTCCAAGGTTATCGCCTCTGCCGCACATGCCGTTAACCCGCGGCATTCCTCCTTGGGTGACATTTCGTCGTTGACAGCTATTTCCTCCTTTGATAGCTTGGCAACACAGTATGGGTACGTCGGAGCGGGATATGGTCTCGAGAAAAAAATTGCCTCCCAGGCGCCAGCGGATATTGGAATTTATCCAGGACTTCATTGTCGAAAACGGCATCCCGCCTACCGTGCGGGACGTGCAAAAAGCCTGTAACATCAGTTCCACCTCGGTGGTGGACTACAATCTACGCATTCTGGACCGGGACGGTTATCTCAACCGGCGGCCTGACGTAGCCCGCGGCATCGAATTATTGGACGAAAGAGGCCAGCCGGCCTCCAACGTACCCCGCGTGGCCATAGTCGGCGGTATCGCCGCCGGCCTGCCCATCCCGGTGTTCTCCACCGAGGACGCCGCCTCCAGCCAGGAATTCGACACCATCGAGGTTTCTCCCGATTTGCCCCGGCGTTACGGGCGGTTGTACGGGCTGAGTGTGACCGGGTCTTCGATGATAGACGCTCTGATCGACGACGGCGACGTGGTCATCGTCAATCCAACTAATCAAGCCGCCAATGGGGACACGGTGGTTGCGTGGCTGAAGAACGAAGAGGAAGCCACGTTGAAGAAATTCTACCTGGAAGGGGACCGGGTACGCCTTCAGCCGGCTAACAGCCAGATGGAGCCGATATACTGCGACGCCGGAAACGTGGAAGTCCACGGCAAGGTGGTGGCGGTAATCCGCAAGTTCTCCTGAAGCCGATGGTCGGCATCCGGCCGCCAGGATTTCCCCGATGGCAAAGCAGGACGGGGTTGGATGCCGCTACTTGCGCACGTTTGACAGGGCGCCATAGGTGGCTACTATGAAGGGTACGCAGTAGGTCAACGGAATTTTCCAATACAGGGCGGGGTTCCAGTTTCCGGAGACCAGAAAGTCTCCCTGGTTCAACAGGGTAAGCAGAGTCCCAACAACGACGGATGCCATCAGGGACTTCCTGATCATCGGCCAGTGCCGCAGCGAGCAGAGGAAACACTTGGGCGCGGCCACTTCTGCCTCACTTGCTTCCGGACCTCCGGTTTCCGCTTTTACGGCGAACACAAAGCTCCGGCCGTCCCGAAGCCTGCGCGAGCATTTGGCGCAACGGGATGCTTCAACAGTCGTTTCCGGCCTGACCGCTTGGGCCATGGGGTACATTCACTGACTAGACCGGGATCCCGGCCAAGGAGCATGTTCAGAGTGGGGGGATTTTAGTCAAGGCCTTTCAGGGTGTCAAACAGGGCAGGTGCAAAGGTCTTTATCTCCGGCATTGTCTGAATCAGGATTTACCGGATTTGGTGATTTTCAGGATATTCTCAATCCTGGACATCCTTTAATCTTGATAATCCTGATTCAGACCGTTACTTTGCACCCGCCTTGGAGTGTCAAACCGCCTTTGCCCAAAGGGTTGTTCGCTCACTTCCATACCAAGGGGGTTTTTGCTATACTGCCCGTGGTTTTTGCCCGGCCCAGGCGCGGGCGGGCTGATTGCGTTTTCAGGGAGGATACATGCCGGCCTACGCGGTAATCGGCGGCCAATGGGGAGACGAGGGCAAGGGGAAAGTGGTTGACTACCTTGCCGGCAAGACCGACGCCGTGGTGCGTTTCGCCGGCGGGCCCAATGCCGGCCATACAGTCGTCAACGAAAGCGGCACATTCCAACTCCACTTGGTGCCTTCAGGTCTCTGCTGGCCCGGCGCCTGCGCCATCATCGGCAACGGCGTAGTCATAGATGCCGACGTGTTGCTGGGAGAGTTGGAGGAGCTGGAGTCGCGCGGCATCGACATCAGCCGCTTCTACGTCAGCGAGCGCGCCCACCTCATCATGCCCTACCACATCCTCCTGGACCGCTTGGAAGAGGAAGCCAAAGGCGCAGCAGCCATCGGCACCACCGGCAGGGGCGTAGGTCCGGCCTACACCGACAAGATCAGCAGGGTGGGCATCCGGGTGGGAGACCTGCTGGAACTGGAGGAGGTACTGGCCGCGCGCTTGGAGCAGGCCCTTAGCTTCAAGAACCAGGTCATCACCAAGATATACGGCGAAGAGCCGTTGGAGCTGCAGAAGGTCCTCGACAAATGCGCCGATTGGGCGGAACGCCTGCGCCCCTACGTTAGACCAACCGAGCAGATCCTCCAGGACATGCTGGACCAAGGCAAGAACATCCTGATCGAGGGCGCTCAGGGCGTTCTTCTGGACATCGACCACGGGTCGTATCCATACGTGACCTCGTCCTCACCCAGCATTGGCGGGGCATGCACCGGCTTGGGCATCAGCCCGCACTCCATCGCCGGGGTGCTGGGAGTGTTCAAAGCCTACTCCACCAGGGTGGGCGAGGGCCCCATGCCGTCGGAGATGCATGGAGAGATGGGCGAGGAGCTAAGGGAAAAGGCCCATGAGTACGGCACGACCACCGGCCGCGCCAGGCGGGTGGGATGGTTCGACGCGGTAGCGGGCCGCTACAGCCGCGAGGTCAACGGGTTCACCGGCCTGGTATTGACCCGGTTGGACATCCTGGACGGGTTTTCTTCAGTGAAAGTGTGCGTCGGCTACCGGGTCAACGGGCATGAACAGGCCAGATTCCCTTCGAATACCGGTCTGCTGGCCCAATGCCAGCCGGTGTTCGAAGAGCTGCCCGGTTGGGACGAACCGACTGCCAGCGCCACGAGCATGTCACAGTTGCCAGCCAACGCGGTGGCCTACGTAAAACGCATCGAAGAGCTGGTTGGCTGCCGGGTCCAGATAATCTCGACCGGTCCCAGCCGCGGGGAGACGATCCAGGTCGAGCCGGTGATCGCCTAGCGGTTGTCCATGACTCCATACATCGGGATCACGGGCTTTACGACGCCGGAGGAAGTGACCGCCGTCATTGGAAGCCTGCCCCCTTCCCCTAGACGCCTCCTGATGTGCGGCGTGTTGCTCAGCAATGCGCTCTTGGACGGCGGAACGAGCGATGCTCCAGGACGTTGCCCATCGCCCGATTCCATTGCCGGCATCTTCTCGAGCGACCCGCGCTGCCTCAACCTGGTGCATTACAGGCCCAGGGCCGAAGCCGACCTTACGGATGTGCTGGCCCGCGCAATGGCCGTCGGCGGCGTCAACTGCCACGGTGTGCAAATAAACGCCATCAGAGGAGCGCCCTGGCCCTACCCCGCCGCCCTCCAAGAGTTCCGCAACCGTTGCCATCCAAGGCGCATTGTCCTGCAGGTCGGCGGCGAGGCAATGAGGGCCGCACAAGGCCGCCCGGATGAAATCGCCCGCCGCTGCGCCCTCTACGAAGGCATCGTGACCGACGTGCTTGTTGACGCCTCGGAGGGTATGGGCGTGCCTTTGGACGCCCAACTGACCGCACGGTACTTGGCCGCTGTTGCCGAGGCAACGCCAAGCATGGGACTGGTGGTCGCCGGCGGCCTCTGCGCCGATAACCTAGATGCGCTGCTGTCCCCACTGCTGCCCGAATGGGCCGGAGTTAGCATTGACGCGGAAGGCCGCTTGCGCGACAGTGAGGACAGGCTGGATGTTGCGGTAGCTCGAGCCTACTTGAGAACGGCGTTGGATCTGCTGGACTAGCCCCGCGAATTGCATCGCAGCCGCTTGTACACGCAATTGAACAGGAGGCGTCGAAATGTCACAAGTCAATACGGTTCTCGGCCCGGTTGATTCCGCCGACCTGGGGTTCACCCTCAGCCACGAACATGTCACTTTGGGTGCCGCCGGGGCCGCCGCCACCTACCCGGGTTTTCAGGACCGGCAGGCTATCGCCGATGCCGCGTCGGCGGCCCTTTCCGAGGCCCACGAGGGCGGAGTTCGAACCATCATCGACGTCACCACCTTTGATTTGGGACGCGACGTTTCGATGATGGTTGAAGTCAGCCAGCGCTCCGGCGTTCACGTTATCCCATGCACAGGCAATCACTTGGCCGTGCCGCGCATCTTCTGGGGTGCTCCGGTCGACCGGGTGGCTGCATTGTTCATTAAGGAGATTGAGCAAGGCATCGAAGATACCGGCGTGAAGGCAGGCATCATCAAGGTAGCCAGCGACCGGGGCGGTATTACCGACAACGAGGAAATAGTGCTCCGCGCCGCCGCCCGTGCCTGCAACGCCACGGGCACCCGCATCAGCACTCATACTTGGTCCCCGGACCGGGTTGGCGAGGAGCAGGTCCGCATCCTCAAGGAAGAAGGTGTAGACCTCAACCGGGTCTACATCGGCCACAGCAACGACGACACCGACGTCGCCTACCTCATCGGCTTGCTGGAGGAAGGGGTCTGGCTCGGCTTGGACCGGTACCCCGGCGGACGCACGCCGGAAACCCCCAAGTGGGATGTCCGAACCACAGTGGTCAAGCAGTTAATCGACGCCGGCTGGGCACACCGCCTCATGCTCTCCCACGACCACTCCACGCCAGCCGTGCAGCCCTCGGAGGAATTACGTCGCGAGCGGGAGCAATTCAACCCCGACGGCTACCTCTTCATCACCCGCAACGTGCTGCCTCGCCTCCTGGAATTGGGCGCGACTGACGCCGACATTAACGCCATCATGGTGGACAATCCGCGCCGGTTTTTTGAGGACTGAACTCCCCCGCGCTCTTGAGAAGTCTCGGGGCATTTGCATGGTAGAATACGAACATGGTCATGGAACCGCAGCTTGACGCGGAATCTCTGGTCGCCCGGATCATCGCCGAGATCGAGGGTAATCCCGAAGCCCGGCGTTTATTGTTACACGCCCCTCTCACCGACGAGTTTCTACGCATACCGGCTCGGTTGGACCGCATCGAAAATGACATGGGACACTTGAAGGGGAGTGCATTGGAAAGCCGTCTTCACAAGATACTGGGCGGGATAGTATCCCAACCTCTGTTGCTCAGGCGTCCAAGGATCATGAAGAGTCCGTTGTTGGAATGGCTGCCTGAGCTTTCCGAGGAAATCGAAAACGCCCTGGATGAGAACCGGATAACCTACGACCAATATATACGGATTCTACGCACCGACTGCATTATTCGCGCCCAGCGTCGCAGTGACCAGAGCATTGTCTGGGTTGCCGGCGAAGCATCCAACAGGGTCGGCGAAAGCGACGTTCAGCGCGCCCGATTCTCCGCTGACATTCTCGCCACCGTCTTCCAAACAGAGACCATCCCTGTTGTCGTAGGATACAGCATCGATCCCCGCGATTTGGCGCGAGCTGAAGCCGAGGGCGTCAACTATCTGGAAGTCGAGGATGAATACTGATTCCAGGCGCGAACACGCAAGCATCTTGACCTTCAGTAAGCCGCCCGCAGCACTTCCATAATCGGCCCGGCATCGGCGATGGGCTTGGGGTTAGTGCTCAAGCCTCGGTCGTGAAGCGTGGCCGCAGCGATATACTCCAACCCTTCCTCCGGCACGTCCACATCCCGCAGCGTCCTCGGCAGCCCAAGCTCCCGGCAAAGGGCGTCGACCGCATCCGCCGCCGCCAGTCCCGCTTCCTCGTCGGTCATGCCGGCGTCCGCCACGCCAATCGCTTCGGCTATCAACCGTTGCCGGTCGGCGCATACATCCAGGTTGTACCTCATGGTGTGGGGCAACAGGATGCCGTTGGCCTCCCCGTGCGGGACGCCGTACAGCCCGCCTACGTGATGGCAGGTGGCCGTGTTCAGGCCCAGACCGCCGAACGACCCCAACGACGCCATGGCGCAAGCGGTCTTGGTGTTCAACAAGGTGTCGATGTCACCGTCCTTGCAACGGGGCAGGTTTTCGAACAACAACCGGATGGCGTGAAGGGCCATTCCGTCGCCGATGGGGTTGCGTCCGGTGGAGTAGACCGTTTCGATAGCGATACGTAGCTGGCCGATGGCCGTGGAAACCAGGATGCGGAGCGGCGTGGTTGCCAGAGCTTGGCCATCCAGAATGACCGTGTGGGGAGCCACTCCTTCACCGGCGAGAATCAGCTTTCGGCCTAACTGGTGGTCCGTTATACCACCGCCGCCCCGGCTGAACTCGGCGCAGCCCATGGTCGTGGGCACGGCCAGTATCGGCAGCTTGGGCGATGGCGTGGGAGGAACGGTGATGCGGTTGGGAGGCTCAAATATGATCTCGTAGTCGTGAATATCCCCGCCCTCAGCCAACAAGGTCGCCATGGCCTTGGTGGTGTCGTGCGTGCTGCCTCCGCCGACGCTGATGAACACGTCGGGCTGCGTTTCCTTGGCCATCTGCACCCCGGCCTCAACCGTTTCCACCGGCGAGTGGGGCGCAACGCCCGAGTAGGTCCCCACGTAGCGGGAACCCAGGGCCTCCTGCACTCGCGGCACGACATCGCATGAGCGCAGAATGGTGGGACCGCAGGTGATCAACGCCCGGCTGCATCCCAAACTGTCAACCGTCTTCGCCAAATCATCGATGGCGCTTTCTGAACAGATGATGTCCTGGTGCAACGGGTTGTAACGATAGCTGAGCGCGGCGTCGGCCATGTTTTCAGTCCTCCCCTGCCTGCTGCGAATAAATTTCTACTGGTCCAACCCCCGCTGTATCCCCCGGAGGTAGCCCGCTTGGCCGCCGTGCTGGTTGGTCTCCCAGAGCAGCATCCGGAACATTTCCGCGATGGGGATGGTCTCTCCCCGGCGATTGACCATGGTCGTCGCGGTCAGCGAAGCATCGTCGTGCCTCGACAAAAACTCCAGGAGGTTGTTGCGGGCGTCGTTGGCGTATTCGATGAGCAGGGCCTTGTCGGGACACTTCCAGCCTGCCAGGTCGTCGGCAGTGTATTGGAACCCAACGTCCATCGGCTCCGGTTTGAACCCGAAACGTTCGGCCCAACCGGTCTCGTACAATTGCGGCTCCCTCTTGGCGAATGTCTGCACCCACAGGTCCAGCGCCCGGCCGTAATGCCACAGGATGAAACCGATTGAGTGGCACTGGTCGTTGGGACGAAACTCAAGCTCTTCCTGGGTAAGGCCGTCAACGTAGCGTTCCGTCCATTCCCAGTTGGTCATAAATGACTGGCGGATAAAATCTTGAAGGATGTTCATCGGGTTCTCCCGTGGGCGATGTCTTCTGATTGTGCGGTATAGCCCGAAGAATGAAAAGCCTGCCCCTTCATCAATGGGGCAGGCCGTACTCAACGGGCGAGGCGCCGGTTCTGCTATGAGACCGGCAGATCGATGTCGTAGTTGGCCAGGACGGAGCGTATCCGGTTGGCGGACGCTTCATCCGGGGGCACCAACGGTAGCCGGGGTTGTCCAACGTTGAATCCGACCTGGTTGAGCGAGTACTTCACCGGGATGGGGTTGGACACAACGAACAGGACTTTGAACAGCGGGAGCAACCGCCGGTGCTCGGCCGCCGCGTTTTCCACGTCGCCTTCCAGCAAGTATCCCATCATCTGGCTGATCTGGTTGCCGATCAAGTGGGACGCAACGCTCACCACTCCATAGCCGCCGGTGGCCATCATGTAGTAGGTCTCGTTATCGTTGCCGCTCCACACACGGAACCCGTCCTTGGCTCCGTCGATAATGCGAGTTATCTGGTCCATGTCGCTGCCGGCTTCCTTGATGCCGACGATATTGTCTATGTGACTGAGGCGGATGGTTGTCTCATCGGTCATGTTGAGACTGGTGCGGCTCGTCACGTTGTAGAGCATACATGGAAGGTTGACGCTCTCCGCTATGGCCTTGAAATGCTGGTACAGCCCTTCCTGGGGAGGTTTGTTGTAGTAGGGGACCACCAGCAGAATGCCGTCCACGCCTTGCTGTTCGGCTTCCTTGCTAAGCTCAATGCTCTCGGCGGTGCTGTAATTGCCGGTGCCGGCTATCACCGCGCCGCTCTCACCCAGGGCGTCCTTGACTTCGGCCCACAGCCGCAGCTTTTCCTCGTCGGTCAGGGTCGGAGACTCCCCGGTGGTGCCGGAAACCAGGACTCCGTCGCTGCCCGATGCTACCAGGGCCTTGGCGAGAGCCTTGGCTTGTTCGTAGTCCACCTCTCCTTGGTCGTCGAACGGGGTGACCATCGCCGTGATTAGCCTGCCTATCTCTGCCATGCCTGGCCTCCTGCTTAGTAGGTACGGGTTCAGCGGTACCGTATTGTACCTCAAATATCAACAGTGGTGACGGGCCGCGGAAGTCAGTCCTTGATAACCTGGGCGAAGGGCGGCTTCATGGCCAAGCCCGTGCCGTCGGTGAAAATCTGCTTGATCTCTATAAAGTCGTCCAAGCCGTGGTAGCCCAACTCGCGTCCGATTCCGCTCTGCTTGTAGCCGCCCCAGATTCCCTCAACCGGCTGGGCGTAGTTGTCCCAGATCCACACGGTGCCGGCCTTTATGCGGCGCGCCACCCGCACGGCCCGTGGATAGTCGGTGCTCCACACCCCGGCCACCAAGCCGAAGTCAACGTCGTTGGCCAAGTGAATCGCTTCTTCCTCATCATGGAAGGTGGTAACGGCCACCACGGGGCCGAATATTTCTTCCTGGCTCAGCCTGGACGAGTTGTCCACTCCGTCGAAAATAGTCGGTTCGACATAGTAGCCGTGGTCGTACCCTGGCCCTTGAAGCTTGGACCCGCCGGTCACCAACTGGAAGGCGTCCTGGCCGAACTTGATGAATTCCTGGACCACCTCTTCCTGGCTCCTGGAGATCAGCGGCCCCATGTCAACCGACTGAGCGGCGGGGTCGCCCACTTCTATCTTCCTGGCAAGATCCACCACGCTGGACAGGAGTTCGTCGTGTATTCCTTCCTGCACCAGCAGGCGCGTGGTCGCGCCGCAGGCCTGCCCCGCGTTGCGAAACATCCCGAAGATGGCGGCCCGCGACGCGGCGTCAACGTCGGCGTCATCGAACACCACGTAGGGGGCCTTGCCGCCAAGCTCCAAGCTGATCCGTTTAACGTCCCTTGCGGCTTGAGCGGCGATGCCCTTGCCAGTGCCCGTCTCTCCGGTGAAGGAAATCTTGTCGATCTTGGGGTTGGTCACAATTTCCGCGCCGACGACACTGCCCGGCCCGGACACCAGGTTGACCACACCGGCGGGAAGGCCAGTCTGGTGCATAAGCTTGATCAACTCGTAAGAGGCGCCGGGAGTGTAGCTGGCGGGCTTGACCACTATGGTGCAGCCCGCGGCCAGGGCCGGAGCTACCTTGCGGGCCGTCTGGGTCAACGGAAAGTTCCAGGGGGTTATCATTCCGATGACCCCCATCGGCTCTTTGACCAAGTTGATCATCGAGCCGTTGGGCAGGGTGAAGCTCTCGCCGTATAGTTTCCCGGCCAGCCCGGCGTAAAACTCGAAAATGTCCGCCGCAGCGCCGATGTGTGGCACGGCTTGGCGCTGGGGCATTCCCACTTCCAGGCTGACCACCTGGGCCAAGCGATCGGCATTCTCGCGCATCAACTGAGCGGTGCGGAAAAGCACCTGTTCACGCAGCTTGTAGTTGTAAATCCAGTTGTTTACGTTGCTGTCGAATGCCTCCCGAGCGGCGTCAATGGCCGCTCGAACGTCCTCCAGAGTGCCTTGGGCCGCAACCGTGGCTACTTCCCTAGTATCGGCGGGATTTTCTCGAGAGAACTCCCCGCCGCCTGTGGCCGGGGACTCCACACCGTTGATAATGAGGGGGCTGGCAAGAGGCAGTTGAATCGGATTGTTGCCGAATGGCATTGCTGGGCCACCTTTCCCTTGTGGGCTGGCGTATTTGGGGTATGACGTTAGCGGGCCGCGCCCGTCTTGTGCTTGGGCGGGATACACTCGCGGCGCACCAACTCCTCCGCTATCTGGATGGAGTTAAGGGCCGCTCCCTTTCGTAGATTGTCGGACACCACCCACATCACCAACCCGTTGGGGTGAGACGCATCGCGCCGGATCCGGCCGACAAACACATCGTCGGCGCCGGCCGACTCCCAAGGCATCGGGTACACCCGGTTTTCCGGGTCATCCAAAACGGTCACTCCCGGCGTTGCCGACAGGATTTCACGCGCCTCCTCAGGAGACACCGGGCGTTCGAACTCCACATGCACCGCAGCGCAATGGGATATGTAGACCGGCACCCGCACGCATGTGGCGGAAATCGAGATGTCGGGAGCGTGCATTATCTTGCGCGTCTCCTGGATCATCTTCCGCTCTTCCATCGTGTACCCGTCGTCCAGGAAGCGGTCTATCTGGGGGACGACGTTGAAGCCTATCTGGTAGTCCAAATCTTCGGTGCGGAGCTCAGTTTCACCGTCGAGCAACTGCCGGGTCTGGCTCCGCAATTCATTCATGGCAGCGCCGCCGATCCCCGACACCGACTGGTAGGTGTCGGCGATGACCCGCTTGATGGGGTTGTTCCGCCGCAACGGATGGCAGACCATCACAAGGGGAGTGGTGGAACAGTTGGGGATGGCCAGGATGCCCTCGTGCCACTCCACGTCCTCGCCGTTGACTTCCGGCACCACCAGCGGGACGTTCTCGTCCATGCGGAAGGCGGAACTATCATCTATCACCACCGCTCCGGCGGCCACGGCAATGGGCGCCAATTTGCGGCTCATTTCGGTGGTTACGGAAATAAAGGCGATGTCCACACCTTCGAAGGACCGCTCGGTGGTCTCTTCCACCACAAGCTCACGGTCGCCCTTCTTAGTGTGGAGTGGAAGCCGCTTGCCGGCGGACCGGCTGGACGCCAACGCCCTTATGTTGGGAAGGTCGTCATACCTTCCTTCGATAATGTTCAGGAATTCGGTGCCTACGGCCCCGGTTGCTCCCACTACTGCTATCGTCAGGTCTTTCAAGCTGCTTCTCGAAATCTCTCAAGTAATAAATACATCCTCGGCGTTAGAAGGGCCAACCCGCCGTCTCCCTCGCGAAGGCGAGGGCCAGGGGCAGGTTTGCACTGGCTTGGTCTACAGCCCGAGGATATTTTCCAAGCCTACCACAAGACCCGGACGATTCACAACCTCGCGGATGCAGCGCAGCACACCGGGCATGTAGCAGTCGCGGCCCAGCGTGTCGTGACGCAGGGACACGGTCTGACCCTGGGTGCCCATGATGACCTCGTGATGGGCGCTGCGACCGGCCATTCGAACGCTGTGGATGGTCACCCCGTTGTATTCGGCGCCGCGACTGCCGGGCAGGTTCTCCTTCTCCGTCTGGTTCCGGGTGAACTGCTTGTTGTCGCCTATGCTCTTGGCCAAGGCCATGGCGAAGCCCGAAGGTGCGTCGATTTTCGCCTCGTGGTGCGACTCCACGATGTCGACGTAATCGAAATACCCGGCGGCCTGCTCCACCAATCGTTTCAACACCACCGCTCCCAAGGCGAAATTGGGGGCGACTATGACGCCTATGCCCTTGTCGTTCGCCAGCGCGTCCAGCCGGGCCAGGTCGTCGTCGGTCAACCCACTGGCCCCCAGGACCAAGTGCGTAGACGAAGCGGCGCCCAGCAGGGCTGCCTCCATACACGCCGAGGCGTTGGTGAAGTCCACCAGCACGTCTGGCTTGGTCTCTTCAAGCAGGGATTCGAGGTTTGTTGACAGGCTGACCTCGGCCCCGCCGGGCAACGTCAATACCGGGCCGCGGTCCTGGTGACACGCCGCGCCCACCAAGGACATGTCCTCAGCGCCGCTGACAGCGGCGACGGTTTCCGTACCCATTTTGCCGGTTGCGCCGTTTACTACAACTCGGATTGAAGCCATGGCTACCCTCTTCGAAATGGCCTAAGGCAGGTCAGGTTAGATATTAACACGGTTCAATGCCCGGTAACAGCAAATGGCCCGGTCTCGCAACGAGACCGGGCCGAAATCCGTATGGCCACTGTATTTTGATGGAGGACTTTACCGGTTTCTACCTCCGCCGGTAAACCGCCGGTCTCCTCCGTGATTAGGACCTCCGCCTCCGGGCCTTGGCCCACGTCCTCCGCCTCCGGGGCGCCGGTCATGGCCGCCACGGCCTCCGCCGGACCGGGGACCCCGGTCAAAGCCGCCGGAACGCACCGGGGGACGCTCCGGTGAAGGGGCGCCGCCGTTGTCGCCGAACAACGCACGCCGGGACAAGTTCAGCCGGCCTTGAGAGTCGATTTCCTGAATCACTACGGTGACTTCCTGGCCGATTTCCACTTCTGATTCCATGTCACCCAAATCGCCGGACCGGACCAGCCCTTCCCGTCCAGGCAACAGCTCCACGAACACGCCAAAGCTGGTCAACCTGGTGATTTTGCCGGTGAAGATGTCTCCCACCGCCAGTTCCCGCGTAAGGCTGTCCACCTTCGCCCGCGCCTGCTCCAGCATCGCGCCGTCGGAACCGCCGATGGTCACCGAGCCGTCGTCCTGAACGTCGATGGAGGTGCCGGTATCCTCGGAAATTCCTCGGATTATCCTGCCTCCCGGACCGATGAGAGCGCCTATCTTTTCCACCGGGATCCTCAAGCGAATCATCTTGGGAGCGTAGGCGCTCATTTCATTCCTGGGCTGGTCGATAACCTCGGTCATCTTACCGAGGATGTGCAGCCTGCCGACCCTGGCCTGTTCCAGAGCTTCGGTCAGGATTTCCACGGTCAGGCCGTTGACCTTGACGTCCATCTGCAGGGCGTTGACTCCGTCGGCGGTGCCCGCGACTTTGAAGTCCATGTCCCCCAGGAAGTCTTCAACTCCCTGGATGTCGCTCAGCACGGCGTTCTGGCCGTTGCCGCCCATGACCAACCCCATTGCTATGCCTGCGACGGGTTTCTTGATGGGTATGCCGGCGTCCATCAACGCCAGGGTCGTGCCGCAAACGCTGCCCATCGACGTGCTGCCGTTTGAACTGAGCACCTCCGAGACCACCCTGACGGTGTAAGGGAAATCATCGGCCGGCGGCAGGCTCGGAAGTATGGCCCGTTCCGCCAAGGCCCCGTGTCCTATTTCCCGCCGTCCGGGGGAGCCGACCCGGCGGGCCTCGCCAGTGGAGAATGACGGAAAGTTGTAGTGGTGCATGAACTGTTTCTTGTCGTCCGGAGTGACCGTGTCCAACTGTTGCTGCATCGCAAGGGACCCGAGGGTGACAACGGACAACACCTGTGTCATACCGCGGGTGAAGAGGCCGGAGCCGTGGGTGCGGGGAAGCAGTCCCACGTCGCAGCTTATGGGCCGTATCTCGGTCAAGCCGCGCCCGTCGGGGCGAATGCCCTGCTCCAGTATCCGCCGCCGCACCTCCCCTTTCATAACGCCCTTGAAGCCCTCTTTGACCTTGTCGGGAGCGTACTCCTCGGCCAGTTGCTCCACCGCCTCGTTCTGGAGGTTGCTTTCTTCTTCCTCCAAGGCGATTTTGTCCGGGTTCCTTTCCAGCAGCGCGGCCAAACGGCCGTTCAATATGTCGTTAATCCGCGACTCCAGTTGACTGGCCGCCTCAGCATCCGTCTCCACCGTCACCTTGGTCTTGCCAACCTTGCTCACCAACTCGTTGATCATGTCGATGGTTTCCAGGTTGGCTTCGTGAGCCAAGCGTATACCCTCGAGGATGACCTCTTCGGATACCTCGTCCGACCCGGACTCGACCATCAGGATAGCGTCGGGAGTGCTGGAAAGCACCATGGTCAACTGGCTTTCGTCCATGTCCTGGTAGGTTGGATTGACGATGTATTCACCGTTCTTGTAGGAGATGCGGGAGGAGCCAACCGGCCCGTTGAAGGGGATTTGGGATATGGCCAGAGCGGCCGACGTCCCCACCATCGCCAAGGTCTCCTGGGGGTTGTCCTGGTCGGCGGACAGGACGGTGGCCGTTATCTGGACGTCGTTGTGCAGTCCCTTGGGAAAGAGGGGGCGTATGGACCGGTCTATAAGCCGGGACGACAGGATGCCGTATTGGCCCGGACGCCCCTCCCGGCGGAAGAAGCTGCCGGGGATTTTACCGGCGGCGTAAAGGCGTTCTTCGTAGTCCACCGTAAGGGGCAGAAAGTCCACGTCGGGTGAGCGGGGCCTGTCCGACATAACCGCCGTAACCAGTACAATGGACTCGCCGCATTGCACCGTGACGGCGCCGTGAGCTTGGCCGGCCAGCCGCCCGGTCTGGATGGTGATTTTTTCGCGCCCGATGACGCGCTCGATGGTTGTAGGCATAGTGATACTAAGGTACCTCGCTTTATTGGCTAGGGCAGTGGCTAGAAGTGAAACAACACCCTTGGCAGGGTGTTGTTGGTGCGCGAGATTATTAGCGCCTTAACCCCAAGCGGGTTATCAGCGATTGGTACCGGCCAACGTCCTTTTTTGTGAGGTAGTTGAGGAGTCGGCGGCGTTTGGACACCAGGGTCACCAGCCCGCGCCGGGAGTGGACATCCTTTTTGTGAACGCGAAGATGATCGGTTAACTGCTGGATCCTCGCGGTGATGATGGCTACCTGGAGTTCGACGGAGCCGGTATCGTTGCGGTGTAGTTGGTATTCCTTGGTGATCTGCGCTCTGGTTTCACCGTCTAGCATTCGCTGCGTTTGACCTTTTTCCTTCTCTTTTGCTTCGTGTGCGATTATAGCATAGCCCCGCCAACAGCCGCAACGCGGCTTGACAAGCTCGCCACAACTCTTAGCATAACCATCTAAGGAGGCTGAGTAGTGCGCAGCAAACAGGACATACGCGAAGCAATGTGGGCAACCATGGTTGAGACCGGCGCATCCCGGTCGCGCAACGTCCACGACAGGATCCCCGACTTCCACGGGTCCAAGGAAGCGGCGGAGCAAGTGTGCGGCCTGGCGGTCTGGCAGGCCGCAGAAGTGGTCAAAAGCAACCCCGACCGTCCCCAGCGGCCCTTGCGCCAGAGGGCGTTGCAGGAAGGAAAAGTCGTGTACATGGCGGTCCCTCGGCTACGCAGCGAGCAGTGTTTCGTAGAACTGGACCCCAGGGTATTGGACGCGACGCCCGCCAAGGCCTCCACCATCGCCGGGGCCTTCCGCCACGGCAGGCTGGTCTTTGTTGAGGAGATGCGGCCGGTGGACCTGGTCATATCCGGGTCGGTGGCCGTGAACCGTGGCGGCACCCGGGTTGGCAAGGGCGGAGGATTTGCTGATTTAGAGTACGGTCTGGCCGCGGCGGCGGGCATCGTGGGCCCAGACACGCCGGTGATCACCACTGTCCACCCGGTCCAGTTGCTGGAAGAGGACTTGCCGTGGACCCAACACGACGTCCCGCTCAGCTACGTGGGGACGCCCGAAGGGGTAATCCGTTGCACCGGAGAATTGCCGCGCCCGCGAGGAATCTACTGGGACGATCTGGATGACGAGAAGATTGCCGAGATACCGATTTTGCAGAAGCTACGGCTGGCCGACGGCTGACTCCACGCCTAGCTCTGCCATCAACCCGCTGATCTGCTGCCAGGTCTCGTCCTCAACGAAAATGCCTTCCGCTCTTCGCCTCTGCTCCGTGCGGTACTCCGGTTCGCCTGGGTAGAACACCTCGGAGAAACCGGCAGCAGGGGGCGAATTCTTCACAAACTCTGCCAGCGCCTTCACTTCCTCTTTGAACTCCGCCAAGGGACGGAAGTGGTCCACGTTGAACACCGAAATGAATACGCCGTCGTTATGCCTGGCCAACGGGTCGATGCCGAAGCCCAAGCCGGTGAGCAGGCCTGAAAATACTTCCACCATAAAGGACATGCCGTAGCCCTTGTGCCCTTGGTCCGCTCCCACCGGGAGAATGGCGCCGCCGGCGCGGTAGTCTTCGGGATTGTTGGTGGGGTTGCCGTCCTTGTCGATTATCCACCCATCGGGCACCGTTTCCCCGCGGTTGCGGGCCAGCGTGATTTTCCCGGCGGCGACGGCGCTGGTGGCCATGTCCAGCAGCACCGGGCCCTCCATGTCGCTGGGGATGCCGATGCAGATGGGGTTGGTGCCCAAGCGGCGGGCCCGCCCTCCGAAAGGCGCCACCATCTTCGGACCGGCGCCGGAGTCGGAGGTCACCAGCCCAATCATCCCCTCCTCCAGCGCCATGGTGGCATAGTCTCCTAAGCGGCCGATGTGGCTCTGGAAATGGATGGTGATGGCCCCAACGCCGTGGACCCTGGCTTTGTCTATGGCCATACGCATTGCCCGCTCGGTGACCACGAAGCCGAAGCCCCAGTTGCCGTTGATCACCGCCGTGCAGGGGGCCTCTCGCTCCACCACAAAGGGCGCGCCGGGAACGATATGGCCCTTGTCGATGCGCTCGACGTATTCGGGGATATGAATTACGCCGTGAGAATCGTGACCAACCAGATTGGCTTTGACTTGGTGGGTTGCAACGGTCTCCGCCTCTTCATGGGACGCGCCCTTGGCCCGGAAAATATGGTAAGCGACCTTGTGCAAATAGTCCGGCGTGAAAACGGGCATAACCGCACTCCCTGGTTGATTACGTCACTCTCGCGGATGCGGGGGTGGGCCTAGTCTATCGCCGCCGGATTGGCTTGTCCATCAGCTCCGCTTCTTGCGACCTTGTTGCTTTGTTCAGGCCATGATATTCTAAATGTCGTCAGAGCCCCCGTAGCTCAGCGGATTAGAGTGCTGGCCTCCGGAGCCAGAGACGAGAGTTCGATTCTCTCCGGGGGTACCACAGTCTCGCTGTAGTGTCTCCTCTCCCGCGTTGTCAATACCGGTGAAAGTCCGGCGCCGCAGTTGAATCCGGGGCGTGGCCCAGCGGCAGGGCGCCTGGTTTGGGACCAGGAGGTCGGCAGTTCAAATCTGCCCGCCCCGACCAGTTTCCACCGTCATCGCACCGCGTTCGCGGTTGACCCGCGCGCCGTATCTCTATCCCCAGCCTTCGCCAACCCTGCTTGGCTACGATCCGCGGACGGACTTCTTGCCAGACCGAATATACAAAATCGCCAAGTGAGCAGTGCATTTGTGTAGTAATTCACAAACGAAACGGGTAGAATGCGTTAACGAACAATGTAGCTCACTTGGACTCTTGGACCCACGGTAATATCAAACCGATATACGGTGTGACCGAGATGGCGACAGCTACCAGCGGTGCGAACGACCTCATCGACCGGGTATCTACCTACGTGTCCCCGGACATAGCGGACCTCGTTGAGCAGGCCTACGAGTTTGCCGACGAATGCCACAGGGGACAGAAACGCGTCTCCGGCGAACCCTACATCGCCCACCCCCTGCAGACCGCTCTTTTCCTTGCCGACCTACGCTTGGACGTCAATACCATAGTGGCGGCGTTGCTCCACGACGTGGTGGAGGACTGCGGCGTAACCCTCGACGAGTTGGACTCACGCTTTGGCAAAGAGGTATCCAAGCTGGTCGACGGGGTGACCAAATTGACCAAGCTGGACGTGCGTCTCCATCAGTCCGGCAACGATCAAAGTGTCTCCGAAGAGGCGGACAATCTCTACGCGGAAAGCTTGCGGAAGATGCTGGTGGCGATGGCCGAAGACATCCGCGTGGTGTTAATCAAGCTGGCCGACCGTCTCCACAACATGCAGACTCTGGACGTCCTGCGCCCGGAGAAACGCCGCCGCATCGCCCAGGAAACCCTCGACATCTACTCCCCCCTGGCCCACCGGCTGGGGATTTGGGAGATCAAGTGGCGACTGGATGACTTGGCATTTTCATACTTGGACGAAGACCGTTACCACGAAATCTCCAACATGATGGCGGCCAAGCGTGAAGAACGGGAAGCCTATATCGAACGGGTGGCGTCCCGTCTTCGGGAGGCCATGAAGGACTCCAACGTTACCGGAGAGGTTGTCGGCAGGCCCAAGTCGGTCTACAGCACCCATCAGAAGATGGAGCGGTACGCCACCCAGGGTAAAGAGCTCAGCGACATCTACGACCTGTATGCGTTGCGGGTATTGGTCGACTCCAAGGTAGACTGTTACAAGACCCTGGGGGTGATTCATCAACTGTGGCATCCCATTCCGGGACAGTTCGACGACTATATCGCCAATCCCAAGGAAAACCTCTACCAAGCCCTGCATACCACCGTGATAGGCGACGGAGGCGGCCCGCTCGAGGTACAGGTAAAGACCTACGAATTGCACCAGATCGCCGAGTACGGCGTGGCCGCCCATTGGCGCTACAAGGAAGGCCGGGCCAACGACCTGAAGTTTGAAGAGAAAATGACCTGGCTGCGCCAGTTGCTCGACTGGCAGAGGGAGATGGCCGGGACCGACGAGTTCATAGAGTCGGTAAAGCAGGACATCTTCCAGGACCAGGTTTTCGTTTACACCCCCAAGGGTGACATCGTGGAGTTGACCGCCGGGTCAACTCCCATAGACTTCGGTTACAAGATTCACACCGACCTCGGCCACCGCTGCGTCGGGGCCAAGGTCAACGGCCGGCTGGTCTCCCTGGACACCAAGCTGAGAAACGGGGACACCGTGGAGATTCTGGCTTCCAAGGGAGACAGGGGTCCCAGCCTGGACTGGCTGAACCCCAACCGGGGGTACGTGGGGTCGGCCAGCGCCCGCCAGAAGGTGCGCCTGTGGTTCAGACGTCAAGCTCGCAGCACCAACATCCAACGGGGCAGGGAATTGCTGCGCCGGGAACTCCGCCGCCTCAACCAGAAGCTGGACGACGCCGAAATCCTGTCCCTCTGCAACTACGACAACATGGACGACCTCCTAGCCAACCTGGGGTCGGGCGGAATCACCGAAAGTCAGGTTGGATACCGGCTGGCCCAAGCCCGGCAGGAGCCTTTGGCGCCCATCGAGATCATCAAACCCAAGCTGGCCTTGTCCAGCCCGGGTTCCGGCATTTCGGTGCTGGGGGTCGGGGACCTTTTGACGCGGATGGCCTCGTGTTGCAATCCCATACCCGGCGATCCCATTATCGGCTTCATCACCAGGTCCCGGGGCGTTACGGTCCACAAGCAGGGGTGCGCCAACCTGTCCAATGAGGACGAACCGGAGCGGATAGTCAATGTGGACTGGGGAACAACCCACGAACTTTACCCAGTGAGAATCCGGGTGATAGCCTACGACCGGGTGGGGCTTCTCAGAGACGTTACATCAGCGGTATCGGCCGAGGACGTAAACATTGCTTCGGTGATTACCAAGGAGCACCCGGACGGCACCGTAACCATGGAGCTTACTCTTTACACCAAGAGCCTGGAACAGCTTGGCAGGCTTTTCGCCAAACTCGAGGGGGTCAGGAGCGTCATCGAGGTAACACGGGACCGCTCCACCATACCGGTCCTTACCGCAGACTAGCGGGTATTGCCCGCAAATAACTAGACCGCGTTAGCAAGGAGAAGACCATGGCAGAACGAATACCCATAGTGCCCTCCGGGGTTGCTCCCAACCCGGCGCTTTCCCCTGGCATTCGAGTTGGAGACTTCTTGTTTGTCTCCGGCAGCATCGCCCAGGACCAGAACGGCAACCTGGTGGGCGAGGGAGACTGCGAAGCCCAGTCGCGGCAAGTGATGGCCAACATCCGGACCATCGTGGAAGCCGCCGGGGCCACCATGGCAGACGTGGTGAAAATTACCTGCTTCCTGACCAACATGGACGACTACGCGGCTTACAGCAAGGTGAGATCCGAAACCTTCCCGTCAAGCCCTCCCGCCAGTTCGACCGTAATGGTCCCGGCGCTGGTGCGACCGGAGTTCCTGGTGGAAGTGGAGGCCATCGTCAACCTGTCCGGCTAGACCCGCCGGGCAGGGAAATCGCCTTACGCATGATATTCCTGCCAGGGCCGAGTAGCATGGCTGGCGGAGTATAACACGCCTTTTCGCTTCATCAGGTTTGACCGGCCGCCTGTGCGTCGGTTGCGTGGCCGTCTGACATCCGGCGCTTCCGAGAGTATAATATTCGTCACAAGAGCGCCTCCCGCGATGACCACTATCAACGACATAAACGACTTCGTCCGTATCCTGCGGGAGAATCCCGATTGGACCGAAACGATTCGCAGCATACTCCTGAGCAAAGAACTGCTGGAGTTACCCGAACGATTCGCGGCGTTCGTCGAAACCACCAACCAGAACTTCCAACTGGTCAATCAACGGCTGGACAGCCTGGAAGCCGATGTGGCTGTGCTAAAGGCCGATATGATCCAGGTAAAAGGCAGACTGGACAACCTGTCCGGCTCGGACTATGAATTCAAAGTCGAAAAGAACATCGGCAGCCTTGCGGGAGAACACCTCCGCATCCGCAGGACGAAGGTACTGAAAGGGCCGGGAACTGGTCTTGACTACGAGTTGACCGAACTGGTCGAGGACGCCGAGGACAACGGTGTCATCACCGAAGAACAAAACCACGAACTTGGCCGGTCGGACCTCATATTCGCCGGCAGACGCAGGACCGACGGCGCGAACTTGCATGTCGCCGCCGAAATCTCCATAACCATCGGCAACATCGACATAACCCGGGCAGCCCACAGGGCAGGCATACTGGAGTTGGTCACCGGCCAGCCGGTAATACCTGCGGTCATCGGTGCTCATATCGACGAAGACCGGTCCGCTTTGGCCAACGCCAACAGCGTCGCCGTAATTCTCAGGGCCTACGACTAAACATCATCCGGGCTTTCCTCTACGGGATCACTCTCAATGGAGCCGTTGTCAAAGCACGGCCTGCCCTGCCTGTGCAGCCACCGCCCCATCCTTGATGACCAAGTCGACCCGCTGCAGGGCAGTAATGTCCTCCAGCGGGTCGCCGTCCACGGTGATCAGGTCGGCTTTCTTGCCCGCTTCCAGCACGCCGGTCTGCGTTCCCAAGCCAACCGCTTCGGCGGCCAAGCCGGTGGCCGACACAATCACCTGCATCGCCGGAATCTCCAGCCCGTTGACCAGGAACTCCAGCAACAGTCCCAACTCGTCTATGCGGGTGGACGTGGTACCCGCGTCGCTGCTGGCCATCACTTTCGCCCCGGCTTCGTACATCTGCCGGATGGTCCGGTACCTGGGCTGCAGTTGCGCTTGACGGTCCGGGACCATGATGTCCTTGATCTGGTCCACGGCCAGCCGGTACCAAGCGGCCGGCATCCCCAAGCTTACGTACACATCCTGCTTGATGATCTCTTCCAACACCGGCTCGTGCAAACGGATTCCTTCGGGGTTGAGCCAGTTGCAGTGCTCCAAGCAGTCCAAGCCGCCTTCTATGGCCGCCTGTATCGCCACCGTCGGGTGAACATGGGCCGTTACGTGCTTGCCCAAGCGGTGGGCCTCGTCGGCTGCCGTGCGAAACTCGTCGACGTTGTACTGGGCCGCCAACGGGTTGCTCCCCGGCGTGGTGGTGCCGCCGGAGCCGAATACCTTGATGCAGTCCGCTCCACCCTTGATGATGGAACGGACAGCCTTCCTGATCTCGTCGGCGCTGTCCACTTCGGCGGAGTGGGCGTGGTAATGGCCGCCGGTTGTGGTGATGGCATGGGCGCACGACACCACTCGCGGCCCGGGGATCACGCCACCGGCGATAGCGTCCCGCACCGCCACGGTGATGAAGTCCTTTCCACCCAAGTCGCGGACGGTGGTCAGCCCGGCCCGGATTGCCAGTTGCGCGTTCTTCACGCACTGGATCATCATCTCCTGGTCGGTGGCATGAAGCGACTCCCTGGCCGCCAGGGGCCCGCCGTTATGGCTCATGTGAACATGGGCGTCTATGAGGCCGGGCATGATGGTCTTGTCTCCGGCGTCGATGACGGTTACATTCGGCCCGGTGGCCATATCGGCTTGGCGGCCCACTGCGACAATCCGGTCGCCGTCAAACAGCGCCGCGGCGTTGTCGATAACCCCGCCCTTGCCGTCGATTAACTTCGAGCCCTTGATCAAAGTAGCCATGAGCAAGCCTCCCGCTATGGTCTTCGGGCTTCGCGGCTTCCAAGCCGCCGCCGTTTACCTCCAAGCAATGGCTCGTTAACCCAGCTCGGCTATAGCCTCGATCTCAACGTCAAGCCCCGGTTCCACCAGCGCACCGATTTCCACCAGGGTATTCGTGGGGTACTCGCCCTGAAAGAACTCGGTAAACATGGCTTGGCTTTCGTCGTTGTGCGCCACCCAGTCGGGGACGCTGGTGACGAAAGTAGTTATCTTGACGATGTCGCCGGGCGACCCGCCTTCCGCGGCAACAATGCGGACTATCCTGTCAAGGGTAACCCGCAACTGGTCCATCAAGGGCGCTCCCTGCGCGTCGGTGCCGCGGGCGGTGCAACCGGCGACGAACAGCAGATTGCCAACGCGAATGCTCCTGCTGAAAGTCGCTCCGGACGGGGCGATGTCTAAGTGGTTGTTTCTGATTTTCTCCATGTTGCGCACTCCGTTCATACTTGTTCAGACTGGCGTGGATACGGTCTGGCAAACGCCGCCAGTTCACCTGTGTCGACGACCTGACGACAGCGCCGCCTCAGGCGGCATTGTATCACCCCCAGGTCGATTTGTTCCTTGCTGGCGACTTCTGCTAAAATCGGCCCCACGTCTACAGTTACAGGCCACTCCAGACCCATCCTCAAGGAGATATTCCATGGAATGGCGTTTCCAGTTGATAGAACGGCCTTACGGCGGCGTGACCGAAGGCCCTATATGGGATGGAGAGGCGCTCTACTTTACCCACATACCCACAAGCCGCATCATGCGCTACGACCCCCTCAGCGGCGGCGTATCGGAATCACGCGGAGGTACGAACCACACCAACGGCCTGGCCTACGATACTCAGGGACAACTGTACGGCTGCTGCTCCGGCGGCCGCTCCATCGTGCGGTTCGAGCCGGACGGGTCGACCACCACCGTCGCCGACCGGGTTGACGGCCGGAAGCTCAATACTCCCAACGACCTGGCGATCGACCACCAAGGCCGCATCTGGTTCACCAACCCGTGGAACGTGGGCAACATAGACCCTGCCGAGGTTGAGGAACTGGACAACCGGTCGGTGCTGCGGGCAGACCCTCAGCCCGACGGCAGCTACACCGTGGCGCGGGTCACCTTCGACACTACCATGCCCAACGGCGTCCTGGTGTCCCCGGACGACTCCACCCTGTACGTGGCGGAGAGCAACAGTGCGGACATAGGCCTGGACCGGGAACTGCGGGCCTATCCAATCAATCAGGACGGCAGCCTGGGACCGTACCGCACCTTGCACACCTTCGGCAAAGACCGCGACGCCGTGCATCGCGGCATTGATGGCATGTGCTTCGACATAGACGGCAACATCGTCGCCACCGCCGGCTGGCCCGACGGCGGACCGGGTCCCATGATCTACGTCTTCTCTCCCACTGGACGAGTCCTGGAGACCCACCGGGTCCCGGCGCGAATGCCCACCAACTGCTGCTTTGGCGGTCCCGACCTGACCACCCTGTACGTTACCTCTACCGAAGGACACTTCTTCCGGGCGGAAACCGACCGGGTCGGCTGGGCGATGTACCCCTGATGGGCCTCCGGCTGTCTGTACCAAGTCGGGAACGACAAGCATGAGGATGTAGCATGAGCTTGAGGAATCACGGAATCCACAGGCGGCAGTTGAGGGAAGGCGGCGGACGCGGCACCGGCACCGACCATGTGGAAGAATTGTTCGGCAGCACCGAGCTTTACATTTACCAGACTCCCAATACCCGCCCCAAGGGTTACTCCAACCTGAAACTGTACCTTGAGGCACAGGAATGCGAGGTGATTTTCACCGCCGACGCCCCGCCTGAACTGAGCAAGTACGAGACCATGCGCATAACCCATAAACGGGCCGAGCCGATACCAACGGCGGTCATCAAGCGGGCCCACTCCTGGGCACACCAGCGGAATTACCTGCACAGCTTCTTCAAACCCATGTACCGGTAACCGGCGGCCCCTTCCCCCTGTCTTTCCCGCGAAGAGCCTGCCCTCGCGGATGCGGGGCGGGAAACCAGACCAGGGGCAGGCATCCAAATCGGCCCCTTCTCACGTCTTTCCCGCGACGGCGGGAAACCAAGGCCGGGACAGGCATCCAAATCGACCCCTTCTCACGTCTTTCCCGCGACGGCGGGAAACCAAGACTGGGACAGGCATCCAAATCGACCCCTTCTCACGTCTTTCCCGCGACGGCGGGAAACCAAGACTGGGACAGGCATCCAAATCGACCCCTTCTCACGTCTTTCCCGCGACGGCGGGAAACCAAGACTGGGACAGGCATCCAAATCGGAACGAATGGAGGAGACAACATGGCAAAGATCAAGCACATAGCCCTTACCACTAGCGACCCTGCGGCGGCGGCCAAGTTTTACGAAGCAGCCCTCGATCTCGAGATTATCCGGGCCGACGACAAGGGCAACGTTTTCCTGAGCGACGGCGAGTTCAACATGGCCATCCTGAAGTTCAAGACCGACGATGACGCCGACGTGGGCGCCCACGGGCCAAACTTCAGCGGCATCCACCACTTCGGCTTCTACGTCGAGAACTTGCCCGAGCAGGTCGAAAAGATGGAGAAGGCCGGCGGCAAGAGGCTGACCAAGGTGGCGGACCCCGGCACCGGCGGTCTGTTCGGCGGGCAAGCCAACTACGCCAACGCCGAGGTCAAGTTCGCCGGCCCCGACGGCGTCATCATTGACGTTTCCGGCAGCGGTTGGGCTACGTCCGCGTAGCAGCTCAAACCCTATCACCGCAGAGTTAACAAAGAGCGTGGAGTATCTTTTTCTCCACGCTCTTTGCGGTTAAACACCCCTCATTCTAACCCTGTCCTGAACTTGTCGGTCGTAGCCGTCGATACTTTGCTCATTCCAGCGGAGCAATCTTCCCAACCGGCTGCGAACGTCTCGCCCGGTCCCAGGCTTCCCTCAACTCCATTTGGCGCAGCAAAGCCCATTCAAGCGCCATTCTCCGAGCTCTTGTAGGAAGACTTCCGCGTAACACGGCTAAGCTGTCAATTCCAATCAAGGCTTCCTCGTCGCCATAGAGCGCATGGAAGTGAGGTGGGCCGTGGTCATTCATATATATTCGTATAGTGATTCCATAGAAGCGGCAGAGTTCAGGCATCCGCGGTTAGAACCTCTAT
The DNA here is from genome assembly GCA_965203835.1 of Dehalococcoidia bacterium. Taxonomy (GTDB): domain Bacteria; phylum Chloroflexota; class Dehalococcoidia; order Lucifugimonadales; family UBA3495; genus CBDCFV01. The sequence goes on along the minus strand of OZ241919.1, from coordinate 2,965,001 downwards.
GCCTGGCGTCAACTCTTCAAATGACTTGCCCGTAAGCTCCATATACAGGGCATCCGGGCAAAGGTCTATGTCTTCGTTCCACGTAATGACGCCCCCCACCGGATTAATATATACGGTCTCGAAGAAAACTCGATCGTTCCATGCTTCAAATACGCCTTGTCCGACCAGATGAGACAAGTCTATTTCCCCGGATGCGCCGTCCGAATAGCGTAGCCAAATCCGGTAGCTGTCCCGTGGTTCTACATCGGTCGGACGAACTATCCCCAAAATGGCTTTATCCACCGCGATACACCACGCCAATATGGAGTCTATCTCATCTTCCGTAAACTTCCGGTTGATTTCACACTTGAGTTCCCGGCCTGCGGGTACGAAAAACCCTGTCGCATTGGCTTGTTGCCAAAGGCCTTGGATGGTCGTCTCGGTCATCACCGCCTTGGACCTGGTGTTTCCACGCGAACGCAGCGTTGTGATAATGCTCTGCTTGTTTACCGAATGTGGAGGATAAGCTAGGCAGACGTTGACGCGGTCTCCGTTGACATTGGTATTGAGGGAAAACCCGGTATCCCCCCAAACGATGGGCATGTCCCTATCCTCGGCGAACTCAAAGATACGGGAAAAGAGGGCTTGCCCGTTCGTATCGCATGAATCAAAGAACGTCTTTTTATCGGTTTTGGTCCGTCCCATAAATTAAGGGCCTCTAATTATTTCTGACCGGAATAGTGGCGTATGATAAGTTTTCATAGCAAAAACCCCGGCAGGCCCATTGTACATAGCCTTGCCGGGGTTTTCCTGTGTTCCTCGAAAAGCTCAGCCCTCGTTCTTCCCCTCCAACGCCTCCAGGATGGCCCCCGGCGTCATCGGGAGCCGGGTCATGCGGACGCCTACCGCGTCGTAGATGGCGTTGGCCAGCGCGGGCAGCGGCGGGATTATCGGGGCCTCGCCGACGCCTCGCAGCCCGTAGGGGTGTCGGGGGTTGGGCACCTCGGTGATGACCGTCTCGATCATCGGCAGGTCCAGCGTCGTGGGCATCCGGTAGTCCAGGAAGCTGGAGTTGTTCATAGTGCCGTCGTCGGCGTAGAAGTACTCCTCGTTCAGGGCCCAGCCGATGCCCTGCACGGTGCCGCCCTGCATCTGGCCCTCGACGTAGCTGGGATGCACCGCTTTCCCGGCGTCCATGAAGGCGGTGCAACGCAGCACGTCCACCTTGCCCGTATCGGTGTCAACCTCTACGTCGATGATGTTGCCGGCGATGATGGGGCCCACGCCTCCGGTGTTGGAGGTGGAGGATGCCGTGATGGGACCGCCGGTGCGCATGAGCCGCTCGGCCAGTTCCTGGAAGGTGAACCGGTCCTCCGTGTTTCTGGTGCATATGAAGGTCCCGTCCTGGAACTCGACATCCTCTTCCTGCACCTCCCAGATCAGCGCTGCCCGGGCCGCCATCTGCCGCTTCACTTCCTCGGCGGCGTTCATGGCCGCCAAGCCGGTGTCGAAGGCTGTTCGGCTGCCCCCGGTGGTGGCCGTGTAGCCGATGGCGTCGGTGTCCACCACGGTCGGCGACACATCCTCGGACCGCAGCCCCAGCACCTCGGCGGCCTGCATCGCCACCGCGGTGCGGGTGCCGCCGATGTCCACCGAGCCGGTTATCAGGTTGATGGTGCCGTTGCTGTTGACGTTGATGGTGGCCGAAGAGGCTTGACCGCCCTGCCAGCGGAACCCCACGGCGGAGCCCCGTCCCCGGCGTTTTGACCCGCCCTCTCCCTCGGGGGACCGGTCCAGGGGCGCGCTGTAGTGGGGATGGGCCTTCATCTCCTCTTCCATCTCCCGGGTGCCCAGCACGGCGTGGGGTACGCCGGTGGGCATACGGTCGCCCTCTTTGCTGGCGTTCATCAACCGGAAGTCCATGGGATCGATGCCCAGTTTCTCGGCAAGTTCGTCGATCACCGGCTCCACCGAGAAGCAGCCCTGCGGCTGGCCGGGAGCGCGGTAGGCTTGGACCTTCTGCTTGTTGCAGACGATGTCGTAGCCGTCCACCAGCAGGTTTTCGATGTTGTAAGGCCCGGTGGCGCACATGGTCCCGCCGCCCACGGGCGAACCGGGGAAAGCGCCGGCCTCGTAGGCCATGTACAACTGGGCGGCGGTTATCTTGCCTTCCTTGGTTGCGCCGATCTTGCAGCGAATGAAGGTGGCGGAGGTGGGGCCGGTGCCCTCGAAGACCTCCTTGCGGTTCATCACCATCTTTACCGGGCGGCCGCACTTCTTGGACAGCACGGCGGCCACCGGCTCCAAGTAGGTGGTGATCTTTGCGCCGAAACCGCCCCCGATTTCCGTCGGGATGACCTTCACGTTAGACTCCGGGATGCCCATGATGGCCGCGGTGGAGGCCCGGATGGCGAAGGCCCCTTGGGTGCACGTCCAGATGGTTATCCGGTCGTTGGGCGCCCATATCGCCGTGGATGCATGGGGCTCGATGTAGCCTTGGTGAACGGTCTGGGTCTCGAACTCCCGCTCGACGATTACGTCCGCCTCGGCAAATCCCTTCTCCACGTCGCCCAGCCTGTGCTGTATGTGCCCCGCTATGTTTCCCTTCACGCCGGTGTCCTGGCCCCGGCCGAACCGCTCCACCCGGAACATGGTGGTCAGGTCGTCGTGCAGGATGGGGGCGTCCTCCTTGAGCGCGTCGTGGAGGGTCAGCACCGTCGGCAGGACTTCGTAGTCCACTTCGATCAAGTCCAATGCCAGCTCGGCGACGTGGGGGCTGATCGCGGCCACGGCCGCCACCGCGTGGCCCTTGTACAGGGCTTTGTCGTCGGCCATGACGTGCTCCGCCATGAGCCGCGCCGTGCCCTGGGCTTCGGCGAAGTCTATGACCTGGTCTTCGATGATCGGGAAGTCCTTGGAGGTCGCCACCGCAACCACCCCGGGCAGTGCCTCGGCCTTGCTGGTGTCTATCGAGCGGATGCGCGCGTGGGCGTGGGGGCTGCGCAGGACTTTGCCGTGCACCATGCCGGATATCTGGGTATCGGCCCCGTACTTGGCCGCCCCGGTCACCTTCTCCAAACCGTCGTGACGGATGGGCCTGGTGCCAACGACCCGGTACTCCCCGGAGCCTGCTTCCTGTCTTTCGCTGGTAGTAGTCATGTGTCGGTCCTTGCCTGGTAGGATGGATGGAATCGTGCAACTAGTGCGGTCGGACGGCTGCACCGCCCGTTTATGGCAATCTATGCCGGTTGGCTTCAAGTGTCAAGCGATTACAGCCTGATCCCACCCACTGACACTTCGCGCTTGCCGTCTCGGAAAACACATCACTACCATATACCTGTGCAGCACGGGGAATAGGCCGCATCCTGAAAATCCTGGCATCCCGTAAATCCTGATTCAGACAACCCGAATGTCCTGAAATGTCCGCAAATGTCCGCGTTTCTGAAATTTCCCTTGGGGAGTTGACCATCATGGTGAGTGAAATAAACGCCCTCTGGCGCCGCGTCCGCGCCCTTCAACGTAAACTGGCCCGCGAACTGGCCGAGTACCGGCTGGGACTGCTGTGCGATGACCTTTGCGAACGCTGGTTCGCTGCCTGGTCCGACCACAATCCCTTGCCCGAAATCCGGCCCTTCATCCGCCGGGTGATGGACGCCGGCTATCGTCTCCTCCCCTTGGGTGCGGCCAACAACTACCTGCTGGACTGTCGCCGCAAAGATGACGCCCCCAACCCCCAGGTGCTGCTGAACGCCATCCTCCCCACCTGCTAAATGGTATAAGACTATCGTCGAGGATCGTTAATGTGTGACGTTGCGTCTTCGCCGTTGGGTGTGCCAATTCGTCTGACTGATGAGCGATGGGGACATATAACGGAAGGCCACAACGAATTGACTGGCTTGAGGGCAGACATCCTTGATGCCGTAGAACACCCTCACATGGTGGTAGCCGGGAGGGCAGGTGAACTGCTGGCTATACGGCAGTGGGAACCCAATAAATGGCTTGTGGTAGTATACAGAGAACTTAACGGAGACGGGTTCATCATCACCGCTTTTTTGACTAGCAGAATCGCCTCTCTGATGAGACGGAGGCAAATATGGCCTTGGACCACGTGAAGGACTTTTTGAACTTGGTGCCGGCGGTGCGCCATTCCCCCACGGGTTACTTGGGATCTTCTTACGATGAAGAGGGTGACGTGCTGTACATCCACTTTAACAAGTCTGGACATGTCACCGACAGCGAACTCACCGAGGATGACATTATCGTGAGGTATAACGGGGAGGATGTGGTGGGAATCACTATCCTCCACGCCAGCCAACGCTGAAGATGCACTTCCTCTGACAAAACAAACGTGGAAACTTAACCGACAACGGGTAAGTGGTATACTAACGGCATCCATCAATACCGCTGAATTGCTGGGAGAATGACGATGAGCTACAGACCTAATCACTTGGGACACGTGAACATTTACGTTCGGAACGCAGAGCTATCCCACAAGTGGTACGAGGACATTCTCGGCCTCCACACCTATGACTTCGTGCCGGGCCGGGCCGCGTTTATGTCGGCCAATCTGGACGAGTCCCACGAAGTCGCCCTTATGGAAGTGGGCGAAAACGCCGCTCTGCCCATGAAGGGACAGGTGGGGCTGAACCACATGGCTTGGCGAATGGATAACCTTGAGGACTTGAAAGAGTTCTACGTCCGGACCAAAGAGAAGGGTGTGGAAGTGACCCCAAGGGACCACGGCATATCGATGGGCATCTATTTCACCGACCCCGACGGCAACGGCATCGAGGTCTACTATGAGTTGCCCAGGGAGCAGTGGCACCGGCACGAAGACCTGTTCCTCCACGGCGATACCCCCACCGGCCAGCTATCCGGTCCTTGGGACGAGGTCCTGAACGCCCGGAAAGCAGCCGTATAGAGGAAGGAGTCAGGTGCAGCAGGCACAGACCTACCAGGAGCGAAGCCGGGAATACTTGGTCAAGGCGTTCCAGGAACTGGAAGTTAGAGACCTGACCCAGGCCTCGGAGAAGGGTTGGGGTGCGGCGGCGCAGATGGTCGAGGCCGTCGCCGACCAAAGGGGCGTGGAACACCGGAGCCATCGGTCCATCCTCTTTGCTGCGGAGGCGTTTTCACGGGAAACCGGGGCTATCCATACTGAAAGACTGTTCGACTCCGCCCGCGCACTGCACGGCAACTTTTACGAGGACACACTGGACCGGGCGGGCGTTTCACGGCGGCTGCAAGATGCGTCGAACTTTGTAGACAGGATGGAGCATTTGCTGCACAACACCTGATCTTTGGGCACTTGCGACAAGCAGCCGTATAACCTGGGACCACGCATCCGTACCGCATCAAGCCGGTATTGCGATTATTGACCACAGTACCGGCTATTTATTCTCGGAGGTTGGCAGTGGCGCACCCCATCCGGCTGAAAAGCCTCAAGTTTCATGCGGTCCCGGTGACGGAGCGGACAGAATGGACATTCGCTGAACTATCCGACGGGCAAGCCGTGTACATCGTCGAAGTCACCGCCGGCGGCGCCACCAAACGGGTGGTCGACCACTTGACGCAGATGATGTCCAAGCTTGGGCAGCGCGCCATTGACGATGAGTCGATGGTCGCGGGTCTCCTGGGCATCGCCCCGGACCGGTTGCAGAACGACCACTCCCTGGCGGTAGCCGTCAGTTCCCTCCGCACCGCCGTCGTCGGGTTGCAGGCCGGTCACAGCGGCCAAGGCCTTACCGAGTTTCTCGGCGGCGAACCGCAGAATAGCGTGCCGCTCTACGCCAACATAAACCGGTCCCTGCTGGGCGCGCGCCGCACCCCGGACGATTTTGCCGCGGCAGCGGAACGCGCCGCGAAAGAGGGTTTTCGCACCATCAAGTGCGCGCCCTTCGACGACATCGCCCACGGGCAGACCACCGATGCGATACTGGAAGCGGCCGTTATAGGCGTCGCCAGGGTGGAGGCGGTCAGGGCCGCAATAGGCCCCGGGGTAGACATTTTTGTGGACTGCCATAGCTGTTTCGACGAAGAGAGCGCGGTTGTAATAGCCGACAAGTTGGCGGAGTCCAACATAGCGTGGTTCGAGGAGCCTATCCCGCCGGCAACCGGCCTTCGGGAACTGACCCGCGTTGCCACAAGAATCTCCCAACCAATGGCCGGAGGCGAGGACGGCTATGGGGAGGAGTTCTTCACCAACCTGCTGGACAGCGGGGCCTTGCGGATTCTCATGCCCGACATCAAGTATTGCGGCGGCGTTGCCGAGGCGTGCCGCGCCAGCCGTGCAGTGATACAAGCAGGAGGGAGCGCGTCTCTTCACAGCCCATCCGGGCCGGTGTCCCAACTCGCCAGCGCCAGCGTCGCGGCGGCGGTGGTCGGTTCGATGCCCTTGGAGCACGCTGTCTACGAAGCCGAGTGGCGGGCCGAAGTGCTATCCCCGCCGGAACGGATCGAAAACGGCCGTTTCCGGTTCCCGGAGGGAGGAGACGGAGGAACGGCGCTGAACATGGACCTCATTCAAGCCAAGGGGAGGTCGTGGACTCCGTAGCCGGTTTACTTCATATCAACCCGGCGTTGCTCAGGAAGGCGTTGAACATATCCCGCATTTGCGCCTCGTGAGTCGGGGCGAAGCGGGTGAATTCGCTCATGTTTCTGCGAGCCTCTTCCGCCGGATCGAAATTCTTCCCCATCAATTCGTAGTCGCTGCGCAACTCCCGGTCCCACACCTTGAACTCCTCCAGGGTCAACTGAGGCTCGAACTGGAAGGCGTAGGAATTGCCGTAACGGAAGGCCATATTGATGCACCGGTAGCACCCATCCCTCAGCAGCATGTGCCCGTCGGCCAATTGCACAGCACCCGGCGGGATGGTGAAGCAGTCGCCGTGCAGGGTCGGCACCAGCGGCACAATCAACTTACCGAAGACGGGATCGGCGTGACCTTCGGCGGTGACTGAAATCTTTCTAAGCCCGAACTGGAACCCTCCCGACGGCTCCACCGAGCCGCCCAAGGCGGTGGAGAGCATCTGCGCTCCCAAGCAAATGCCGAACACGGGTTTCCCGGCTTCCAAGGCCTTCTGCAGGTACTCCCGTTCCTGATGCAGCGCAGGGAAGTCGTCGTTGGCCGACATGGGGCCGCCCAGCACTATCACCAAGGAAACATCAGAAAGGTTGGGAGGACTGAACCGGTCGTAGGCGGGAGCGCCCTCGAAGATGTTGGCGCGTTCCAGCGAGAACCCGTGGGACTTCAACAATGCCGTGAAGTTCCCGGCCAGAGTCTCCGGGGCCGCGTGCTGGATAATCAGCGCCCGTTTCCCGGCCCTGTTGATGGCCACTAGTGCACCGCCGCCGCGGGAGCGGCGGCCCGCTCGTTGACTAGCTTGCCTTCCTTGAAGCGCGATAGGGCGAAAGGTTTGATTCGTTCCGGCGTGTCTCCGGTGGCTATCAACTCGGCGATGCGGCTGCCCGCCGCCGGGGCCGCCTTGAACCCCCAACTTCCCCAGCCGCAACTGACAATGAATCCGCCGACGCCGTCGACCGGACCCATGATTGGGGCATAGTCGGGGCTGATGTCGCACAACCCGGCCCACTGCCGCAACACCTTGACGTTTTTGAGACAGGGGAACAACTCCAGGGTATGCTTGGCCAGTTCTTCCATCGGCAGCAAGGCCGATTGCTGGCTGTAGGTGGGATAGGGATCAACCCCTCCGCCTATCACCACTTCTCCCCGGTCGGTCTGGTAAACGTAGGCGTGGAGATTGGCCGACGAGATAGTCCTGTCGATGAAGGGCTTGAGCGGTTCCGTCACCATTGCCTGCAACGGGTGGGTACTCAGGGGAAGCTCCATCCCCACCATCCGGGCAATGGTGGAACTCCAACCCGCCGTCGCGCTCAACACCGTGTCTGCGCCAACGAAACCCCGGCTTGTTTCCACGCCACGAACGTGTCCATTGGTCACGTCTATGCCGGTGACTTCGGTGAAAGGGTGAAGTTCCACGCCTTTCCGGCTTGCGCCCCGGCCGAATCCCCATACAACCGCGTCATGACGGATGACGCCGCAGGGGGGATGATAAAGGGCCGCCATCACCGGGAAGGGTTTCCCTTGCCGCACGTCCATGGCGGGGACGAGTCTCTTGATCTCCGCCGGGCCAATCATCCGGCTGTCCACGCCCATGATGCGGTTGAACTCGGTGCGCATTCTCAGTCCGTACACGGCGGAGTCGGTATGGCCCAAGTCCAGCCGCCCCATCTGGTTGAAGAGAAGGTTGAAGTTCAACTCCTTGGCTAGGTTCTCGTACAGCTTGACGCTCTCGTCAAAGAAGGGTATGCCCTCGGGCGTCAGGTAATTGGAGCGGATGATGGCGGTCGTCCTGGCGCTGGCGCCGCCGCCAAGGTAGCCCTTGTCCAGCACCGCAACCGATGTAACGCCCCGCTTGGCCAAGTAATAAGCTGTGGAGAGGCCATGAACGCCTCCTCCGATGATGACCACTTGGTAGTGGTCCCGGAGCGGACGTTTGTCCCACATGCGGTCTTTCTTGAAGAGCTGGAACATAACCGTTCTATTCTTGGTGGTTTTTTCAACGCCGAGAGCGCAAAGAGTACGCCGAGGGCGCAGAGTTTTAATAATTATTTACTACTCTTTGGATACCTGTCCGCAGGACATTTACGTTGAAGTTTATCAGGAGGCCTACTTTAAGTTCCGAAAGCTTCAAATATGTCAGCAATTGGCTGTGGTGAATCGGTAGCAATTTGTCTACCGCCTTGATTTCCACGATTACGCTGTCTTCGATAAGCAAGTCCAACCTGAACCCGGTGTCCAAGGTCAATTGCTTGTATGTTACTGGCACTCCCCTCTGCCGTACTACCTTGACTCCACGCTCGGAAAGCTCAAACGTCAGGCAAGCTTCATAAACCGATTCCAAAAGACCGGGGCCAAGGGCTTTATGAACGTCAATGGCCGCACCAATAATGCTCCTCGTAATAGCATCAAGCTCGTTTCGCTCGGACATGCCAAATAATTATCTCTCTCCGTCCTCTGCGCCTTCTCCGTGCCCTCTGCGTTTAGATCCCCCTCAACTCGCCAATTGCGTCCATTCCGACCGGCGCCCCGTTGTGGGCTTCGGCAGCCTCTACCAGCGTTTCCCACATGTACTGGCCAAAGTCGCGGCTGAAGAACAGTTGGTAGCTGGGCAGGTCACCCATATCGGCCCGCACCAGAGTGGCGTGAATTTCCGCTGCCTGTGTCTGGGCGCAACTGCCGTTGGGGAAAGCCCGCTGGGAGCAGTTGAATTCCGTCGTGCCGGTCAGGACGCGCACGGCGGCGGGGCCGGTGATTTGGGCCCCGGCTAATGTCGATGACAGGTCGAAAACATGCACGCATCCATCAGCAGCGGCTTCAAGCGAGGCAGACATAGACTCAGCTTGGTTGGGTGCAGCCAATACCAGAAAGTCGTCATCGGCCAAGCGTCCTACCGAGACCTGGAAAGACCGGCCACTGGCGGTGATCGTCGCTTGAGACACTGCGCCAAGCTCAGGCAATTGCCCGTCGGGGCATATCGCACTCAAAAAAGTTAACGTATTTTCGCCCTGGACGCTCAGTTTAGTCATCGGGCTGACGTCCAAAAGCCCTGCGCCGGTCTGGAGTCTCCGCAACTCCTCATCGACCGACCCGAACCGAGCAGGCAATTGCCAGCCGTCCCGCTCTTCCATGACGGCCCCCATAGACACGTGCTGGTGGTGCATGGCCGACAACCTGATGGGTTTCCATGTAGCCATCTCCTACTGCCTCAACCGTGCGCCGTCGGGATCGTAGAAGGGCTGCATTGTCACGGACGCGGGCATGGGCCTGCCGTCTACGATGATATTTATTTCAGCGCCGTCCTGGGCCAACTCGGCAGGCACCCAAGCCAGCCCGAATCCCTTGCCGATGGTCGGGCTGAAACGGGCGCTGGTCACCCGGCCTATGGGCTTGGTTCCCGTCACTACCGGGACTCCCTCTTCCGGCGTCCTGCCGTCGCGCATGATAAACCCTACCAGCTTATTGCTCAGGCCCTGCTCCGCAATCCGGCTCAACCCCGGCCTTCCTATGAAGTCCTCCTTGTCGAACCGCACCACCCATTCCATATCGCTTTCCAGCGGGTTGGACATGGCGTCGGTGTCCTGTCCCACGATGATATGTTTCTTTTCCAATCGCAGGATACGCTGCGCTTCCAAGCCGAAGGGCGCGATGCCGAACTCCTGCCCGGCGTCCATCAGCGCGTCCCACATGTACTCGCCGTACTCGGCCGGGAAGTGCAGCTCCCAGCCGGTCTCGCCGACGAACCCGATTCGAAGGAGTATGCACGGGACGCCCGCGACCGTTACCCGGGATGAGCGCATGTAGCGCGCCGACGGCCCCGACAGGTCGTGGTCGGTCAGCTTGCTCAACGTCGCCCGGGCCTGCGGCCCGGCAACGTTTACCGCGCCGTAACCGGCGGTAACGTTGACCACATGGGCGCACATACCGCTGCCAGCGGACCACCACTTGAGCCATTCCTCCATAACGTCCACGTTGCCGGTGGTTGTGGTTATGAAATAGTGGTCCTCGGCCAGCCGCGTAACCGTACCGTCGTCCATAATTGTGCCGTTGTCCGAGCAAAGCAGTCCGTAGCGGATGCGGCCAACCCGCAGGTCGCTGAACCTGTGGGTATAGACCCGGTCCAACAGCGCATCGGCGTCTTTGCCTTTCACGTCAAGCTTGCCCAAGGTGCTTACATCTATGATGCCGACACGCTCCCGCACCGCCCGGCACTCCTCCTGGGGGTCGCCGTAGTTGTGAGGCCGCTGCCACACTCCCAACTCTACGATGGGCGCTCCCAACTCCCGGTGCTTCCGGTCCATGGGAGTCCGCTTCAGCGGCATGTGGGACGGGCCGGCCAAAGCAGCAAGGGGCACCGGTTGGTGGGGCGGGCGGGCGGTAGTGACGCCAGTCTCCTGAATGCTTGCCCCGGTGTGCTGAGAGGTGATGCTCACCAGCGCCTTCAGGCACATCTTTCCTTGACATGGGCCCATGGTCACGGTGCTGTACCGCTTCAAGGTCTGGATGTCCTCAAACCCTTCCCCAATACCGTCCACTATGTCTTTCGCGGTCACGTCCTCACAAAAGCAAACAAACTGGGACTTTTCTTCCCCCGTGGGGGTCAGTTGAGGGACTTCCTGAGCGGCGTTCCGGGACTCTTCCTCAACCACTGCCAGGTCCTGTTGCAGCGCGTCCTTGTCACTGCGGGCGCCATCCGTGTCATGGGCAGCGCGGGACGCTTTATTCCCAGCAATGGCACCCTGCAACAGGGAAACGGGCAAACCGCGGTATCCGGTGACATCACCCGCTACGTGGATACCCTCCACCAGTTGGTCCGGCACCAACTCCTTGATAGCTTCGTCGTAGCTGAATCGGCAGCCGGCTTGGTGGAGCAGCGGGTCGGCGGGACGGAAACCGCCGCTCATGCAAAGCAGGTCACAAGCCAACCGGCGCTGGGCGCCGGCCGGTCTTCCGTTGGTCAGAGGCGACACTACCGCCGCGTTTACCCGTGACTTCCCTTCCGCCTTGACGACAGCGTGACCCGTGAGAAGTTCGATGTTGGCGGCCCTGAGTGAATCTACAATGTCCAATCCCAGTGTGTGACTCGATCTGAGGTCCACTACCGCCGTGACTCTTACACCGGCGTCCAACAGGTCTTTGGCAGCGTAGTAACCTTGATCGTTGCTCGCCGCCACCACCGCGATTGTCCCAGGACGAACGCCATACAGCGAGATCAGCCGTTGCGCCCCCGTCGCCAGCATCACTCCGGGGAGGTCGTTCTGCTCGAAGATAAGAGGGACTTCATAGGACCCGGCGGCGACGACAACCTGCGCTGCCCGGAGCTTAACGAGGCGGTCTTTCTGAAGAATTGCCAGAAGCCGGTCCTGGTACAGACCGAAAGCATTCGCCCCGGACAACACCTCTATGTTGCTGGCCGCCGATACCCTCTCAGACAGTTGTTGCCCAATTTCAGCGCCGGTCCCGTCTTCAAATCCCGAGATGCCGGAGTATTGGCGCCGGTCGTAACGCAAACTCCCGCCGAGGGACGGCTGGTCGTCAATCAGGACCACGTGCGCTCCCTGCTCGCTTGCCGCAAGGGCGGCAGACATCCCCGCAGGGCCCCCGCCAATGACCACAACGTCGGCGTGCAGGTTCTGGTGGTGGTAGTGGGCCTCGGGGACCGCGTCTATGTCTATCTTGCCCAACCCGGCAACCCTGCGGATAATCTTCTGGGAGAACCGCCAGAGCCACTTGGGACGGTGCAGGGCCTTGTAGTAGAAGCCCACCGGCATCAGCCAGTGGAAGTAATCAAGAATCGAGAGAAAGTCGCGTTGGAGAGACGGCCAAGCGTTCTGGTGGACCACCTTCATACCGGGGCGCACCTGCTCGGTGCAAGCGCGCACGTTCGGAACGTCGTCCACGGTAACCAAACAGTTGGGGCACCGGCCCGCCGTGCACAAAAGGCCGCGGGGCCGATGATACTTGAACCCCCGGCTGAAGACGCTGACTCCGGTGGCGCTCAAAGCCGACGCTACTGTGTCCCCTTGGTAGGCGTTAACCGTCCGCCCGTCAAACTCGAATCTGACCGGCGCGGACCGGTCTATAGCTTCTCCCGGCTGAGGGCTTATTCTGGATTGTTCGTTAGTCGCCAGGGTTCAGCCTCGTACTACTCTTCTGTAAGGTAACGGTTAAGACCCGCATGTTCATACCGTACGGGTCTGCTCGATCCGGTTGGTGGTAGTGTCTCGGTCCGCCAGGAACCATTTCCGGCAACCATAACGGTGGTTCCACCATTCTTGTTGAACGCCCGCGGTATTGGGCCTGAAGTAAAAATAATTCGTCCATGCCTCATCACCGGCGTCGGGAGCGGGCCGGGCAGTCACAGCACCGCCGAACCGGAATTCATGGACGGTCCTTTCGCCGCAGTTGGGGCAGTTAATGAGGAAGGACATTTAAGTGTTCACGGTTACCTGTAAAGATGCAGCGGTCTCAAAAAACATTAACCGTTTACCCAATGGGATTGCAGTGTTTCAAGCACTCGGAGCCAATCGGGCCTGGATAACTCTCCCAACTTTCGCCTTACCGCTCGTTTTTGGATAGTAGTCAATTTGTGAGTCCTAACGACGGACCGGACAGTCAATCCCGCAGAAGTCAAGTCGTTCACCACAACGTCGAACCGGTTTCTGGGACGCTGGCCAGTAACCCTGGCAACCACTATGTCATCGTCCCCAGTGTCAATTAAGACCAAGTTGGGGCGCACTCGACGTCCAACAGCGTCGGTAAATGCTACCTCCGCCATCACTATATCGCCGGGGACATAAGATACCCGCATTTATTTGTTGTCGTAAATTGCGTCGACTTCGTCGTCCTCCTCCACTCGAAACGCCTTGGCCGCCATGGCGTACCACAATTCGTCCTCCAACGAATCAGGCAACAGGCGTTCGAGGGATTCGTCCGAATCATCGCTTTCGGCTTTAACTCTTTCCATATAGGCTTTTTTTATACCTTCGTGGTCGATGGGAGGATGCCACTTACCCTTTTCGGTCAAGGCCCATACGCCATTTTTCAAGTCGGCCGCAAGGCCGCAAGTCTCTAATATGCTGCGCGCCCATCCAAGTTGGTAATCAAGCTCCGTCTCAGGCCCGCTCCACCGCAACTGCTCGGTCACTTCTTCGGGCAGTTGCATCAGCCGTATGACAGCCTTGGAAATCTGCTCTACCGTTCCCTTGCTGCCGAGAGAGCGGAGGGCCTGCAATGTCGGCTCGCAAAGGTCGAAGTCTCTGGGAACTTCCATAACTATATCCTGTTAGCTGTCAATCTTGATCGACGACGCAACACCGTTCCTAAAACAGCGTCAGGTACCGGTCAATCTCCCATTGGGTGACTTGGCGGTGGTACTCGCGCCATTCCCCTCGCTTGAGGTCTACGAACTCGTCGTAAATCACTCCCAGAGACCCTTTTACAACCTCGTCGCGCTGAAGTTCGTCCAAGGATTCGGCCAGCGACTGGGGCAGAAGCCGGATTCCCCGTCGGCGGATTTCGTCCATCCCAAGGTCGTAGAGGTTTGCCCGGAACGGTTCGCCCGGGTCCAGCTTGCGCCGGACCCCGTCCAGGCCAGCCGCCAGATAAGCGGCGAAAGCCAAGTAGGGGTTGCAGGCCGCCGAGATGGTGCGGTCTTCCAAGTGACCAGGGCCGGCTGTGCGGATCATCTGCGTCCGGTTGTTGTCCCCGTAGGATATGAACGCCGGCGTCCAGAGAAATCCCGACACGGAAGACGTGAGCCCGGCCCCCACCTGCAACCGCTTGTAACAGTTGACCGTGGGGGACATCACGCAGCACAACGCCGGGGCGTGGGCGAATATGCCGCCGATGAAGTTGTATGCCATCTCCGACAGGCCCAGACCCCTGGGATCTTCCTCGTCCAGGAAAAGGTTTTCGCCGGTGGATGCGTCCGCCACGTGATAGTGAATGTGGCCGCCGCTGCCGGTCTGGTTGGTGAAGGGCTTGGCCATGTGGGTGGCAACTGCCCCATACTTCTTCGCGTACTGGCTGGTCATCATCTTGAAGAAGGTGTACCGGTCGGCAGTGGTGAGGGCGTCGGAATACACGAAGTTAATCTCGAACTGGCCGTTGGCGTCCTCGTGGTCGGACTGGTAAGTGTCCCATCCCAACCGGTTCATGGCGCCCATCATGTCCTGGAGGTAACTGACCACATTGGCCAGACCTTTGAAGTCGTAGGCGGGCTTGGCAAGGGTGTCAATGTCGCTGGGGTCCCAGATTGAAATGGAGCCGTCCTCTTTTTTGGTTACCAGGAAATGCTCCGGCTCGATGCCCACATTGAAGGTGTACCCGGCCTGTTGTGCTTGCGACAAGGTGTTCTTCAGGTGTTGCCGGGGGCAGAACATGTAGGGTTCGTCATCCACGTACAAGTCCGACGCGAACCGGGCGAGGCCTTCCATCCAAGGGACGGGTGTGTAGGAGTCCAAGTCAACCCTGGCGAGCATGTCGTGGGAGTGGGGCCCTTGCCCCAGACCCGGCAGCGCCGCGCCGGCGAACCCGGCTCCCACGTCGACGATGTCGTCGAAGTGGCCTGCGGGGACCATCTTTACCTTGGCCGAGCCATTGATGTCCACAAACTGGGCCAGCAGGTATTGGATGTTGTCATCCCGCATTCTTTGCCGGACATCATCTCGGGTGGTCATGCCTGCACCCCCGACTCTTTGGCTCGCACTGCATCCAGAAAAGGCTTAAGCTGGAACTCGGCGGTGTCTAAAACGAACCCTGCCGGATGTCCTTCCGCATCGTAAAAGACCGTCAATTCTTTGGTGATGGTTTCGCCGTCGGCAGTCCACAATCCGTTGTGTATCGACAGCATTTGAGAATCCGGCGCATAGTGGACCATCAATTTCGGCGGAGGTCCCATTTCCCGATGCTTTACTCTTCGTTCTGCCACGGTCTCCCCCCATAATCCCTTTCTAACCTTCGGTCGGCATAGGCAGTCAACAACTCGCCGGTCTCGGTAAGCACTACTTTAATCCACTGATGAAATCTCCGGACACGTCCAACCAGAATCAGCCTGACTTCCCCATCATCCATAACCTCCGGCCATTGGTCGTGAGGTTCTTTGATAACTTGCATAATCCATTCGGGATTAAGCTCTCGATGTTGATTGACGATATGGTGGATGTTCTTGGGCAGAGCCTCATACTCTCGCCGCAACTGCTCCACGTCACTATTCGCCGTCCCAGCCGAAAATCTTGTTGGTGCCGACCAACGGCACGCGGGCCATGGCTGACGCTTCGATGGTCAATGCCGCCAGATCTTCGGGTTCCAGGCTGTGAACGTCTCCCTTGCCCAAGGAACGGGTGAGGAGGGCCATTTCCATGGTCATGGAGTTTATGAAGTTGGCGACACGCTCGGCTCCCTCGTCCGGGTCCAAGCGTTTCATCAACTCCGGGTCTTGGGTGGTAATGCCAACCGGGCACTTGCCTGTCTGGCAGTGACTGCACTGGCCGGCGGGAACGCCCACTTCCTCCATGAAGTTGCTGCCGGGGATTTCCTTGTTGCAGTTTAGGGCTATCAATGCCCCGATGCCGATGGCTACCGCGTCGGCTCCAAGAGCCAGCGCCTTGGCGGCGTCGGCCCCGTTGCGGATGCCCCCGGATGCGATTAAGCTGACCTTGCCGTACAGGCCCAACTCTCGCAACGCTTCCCTCGCCATCACGATGGCCGGAACGGTGGGGATGCCGCTGTGGTCCAGCAAGATTTCCGCCGACGCGCCGGTGCCCGCCACCATGCTGTCGATCACAATGGCGTCGGCCCCGGCCTTGGCGGCCAGCTTTACGTCGTCGTCAACCCGGCAGGCCCCCAGTTTCACGTGGACGGGTACGCTCCAGTCGGTCGCCTCACGTAACTGCTCGATCTTGATGGCCAAGTCGTCAGGCCCCAGCCAGTCGGGATGGCGGGCCGGGCTGCGCTGGTCAATGCCCTCGGGAAGGTCCCGCATCTGGGCAATTTCGTCCAGCACCTTTACACCCATCAACAGCCCGCCGGTGCCGGGTTTCGCGCCCTGCCCCACGACTATCTCAATGGCTTGGGCCTGGGCCAAGTGGTGAGGATTGAAACCGTAGCGGCTGGGCAATACCTGGTAAATCAACTTGTCGGAGGCGTCGCGCTCACTTTGCAGCATCCCGCCGTCGCCGGTGCAGCTTGCCGTGCCCACCATTGCTGCTGCCTTGCCCAATGCGGTCTTGGCGTTGGCCGACAACGCTCCGTAGCTCATCCCGGTGATGTAGATGGGAGTCTCCAGCACAAGCGGGTTCTCCGCGTACACCCCGCCGATGACAGTGCGGGTGTTGCACCGCTCCTTGTAGCCTTCGAGGGGAAAGCGGGTGAGGCCCGTGGAGAGGAAGGTCAGGTCATCGAAGTGGGTGATTTTTTGGAAAGTGCTGAAGCCACGGATCCGGTAACGCCCAAGTTCCGCCTTGGCGTGAATGTCCTCCATGATCGAACGGGACCAAATTTGGCTGCTATCCATTACCATGATGCGCCGCCTGCTCCCGGCCTGTTTCCCGCCTGCGCGGGAAAGACGGGAAGGTGGTTCAGATCACTGTTTTTTCGAGCCGCTCCAGCGAATCGAAGTGGTAAAGCCTTTTAGCGGATACTATCTTGGTGAACCTGGGCTTGTCTTCGATGCCCTGCTCGTCCAGCATCTGCCACAGGTCAAGCAATTCGGATTCGGAGATATCCACTATCTGCGCGTCGCTGCCCAGCGACCCTATCTCACCACCTACGTAAATGATGCCTTCGTACATCGAATCGCCAACAGCTTCACCAACGTCGCCGCAGACAACAATGCGACCTTTCTGCATCATGAACCCGGTGAGGAACCCGGAGTTCCCGCCTATTATCAGCGTGCCGCCCTTCATGGAGATCCCGGCTCGGGCGCCGGCGTTGCCTTTGACGGTAATCTCTCCGCCCCGCATAGTGGACGCGAGAGAAGCCCCGGCGTCCTTGGTGACGGTAATCTTCCCGGCCATCAGGTTGTCGCCCAACCCCCAACCGGCGTTGCCGTCTATGGTTACCTCGGGGCCGTCCATGAGGCTGGCGGAGTAGTATCCTACGCTGCCCTCTATGTTGATCTTGCAGGCGTTCAGGATGCCTACGGCGATGTTGTGCCCGGCGCGGGGATTCAGGACGGTGACTTCGGCGCCTTGGGCGGCAAGTTTCTTCAGTTCCCGGTTCAACTGGCGGACCGGCATCCGGCTGGCATCTAGAGTGACCAAGTCATAACCTCGTAGTTCTGAGGCTCCAGCCGGTCGATTTCATCGGAGAATATCTCCCGCAACGCCACCTCTTCCGACGCTATGGCTACGACATCGTCGGTCTCTATCGTAACCAAGGGCTTGGCCGACCACTGGTCCTTAGCGTACCCCAAGCCGTCCCGGGTCGCCACCAAGTAGGTAAACGTGCCGTCCAAGTCTTTCAACGACGCTTGCAACGTATCGTTCAAAGAGTCGCCATGGGCCAGTTTATCAGCCAAGTAAACGGCGATAAGCTCGGAGTCGTTTCCCGTCTGGAAGTGGTGCCCCTGGTCCTCGAACATACGCTTCAACTTGTGATAGTTGGTAAGCTGCCCGTTGTGGACCACGGTAACATCAGCAAATGGGTATGCCCAGAAGGGATGGGCATGGTTGACGTCGACGCGGCTTTCCGTGGCCATTCTTACGTGGCCGATGCCGTGGGTGCCCCTGATGCCGCTGATGGAATGTTTCTGGTCCATGGTGACCGGTGTGCCCACGTCCTTGATAACCTCGGATACGTGACCGATACTGTGCAGCGCCACTCCCTCGGTGTTCAACAGGGCCTCGGCCAAGGGCGGAATCTCGCCTTCATAACGAATGGCCAACCTCAAGAACTGCCCCCAGGTCCCCTTTGACGCTACCACGCCTCCACGGCGCATCACCGTGTCTTCGGCCCGCGCCAAGACGTCTGCGGCACTCAACTCGTCATCAGTCCAGATGCGGAGAACCAAGTCGCCGCCAGCGTCTTCACCAACCACGGTGATTCCGCTGGAGTCCTTCCCCCGGTGGGTCATGGTCTCCAGCATTTTGACCAAGTCTTCGCCGACGGGGGCTAGTTCCCTTCGATTCTTATAGAGAATTCCGCTAACGCCGCACATGTACTTTTAACTTTCCTCAGCTATGAACGATACCCTCGCCCACAGACAACTTGGGTTTATTTTACGACGCCGCAAGTTTAGTCGAGGGCACTTTGAACGTCAAGCGCACGACCATCGGTTGGCCGCAGCATACGAGGCCGAATATAATGGCGGCATCCAGCCAGCCGGTCCAAAGGCAGCCGGGACATATCAAGTACCATTACCTCACCAAGCAAGCCTTAGCTTGAAGGAGTAATTATGAAAGCGGTCCGTATAAACGAGTTCGGCGGCGTAGACGTCCTGAAATGGGAGGAGGCCGCCGACCCTAAACCCAGGCCCCACCAGGTCCTCATCAAGGTGGATGCGGCGGGCGTCAACTATGCCGACATCATGAGGCGGTCCGGCAACTATCCAGGGCCGGACCTGCCTTCCTCCATGGGACTGGAGGCGGCAGGCACGGTTGCCGAGGTCGGGGCGGACGTTACGGGTCTGTCGGTGGGCCAACGGGTGATGGCAATGGGTCCCGGAGGGCAAGCCGAGTACGTGGCCGTCAATGCCAATTTCGTATTCCCGTACCCGGAAACCGTGGACCCGGTGGAGGCCGGCGGTATGCCTATAGTGTTCCTGACCTCGTACCACCTGTTGAAGACCCGCGGGCATCTGGATCCGGGCCATACGGTGCTGGTACAGGCCGGGGCGTCGGGCGTCGGCACCGTGGCGATACAGTTGGCCAAGGCTTGGGGTGCCAGGGTCATCGCCACCGCTTCCACCCAGGAAAAGCTCGACCTGTGCCGTTCGCTGGGGGCCGACGTCACCATCAACTATACCGAGCAGGACTTCGAAGAGGTGGTTAACCGCGAAAGCGGCGGGCAGGGCGTCGAACTGATCCTTGAATGCGTGGGCGGGCCGGTGCTGGAGAAGAGCGTCCGTTGCATAGCGCCCTACGGCCGGTTGATCACTTACGGCAACGCATCCGGCACGCCGGCTAACCTGCCGGCCGCCGACATCTTTTCCGCCAACCGCACCGTTATCGGTTTCAGTATCGGGCGATCTCCTCAAGGCACTCTTGACCACCAAGCGGCTATGGCGGAGATTTTCCCGATGCTCGCGGACGGCAAAGCCAAGCTGGTGGTGGACCAAGTTCTGCCGATGGCGGAAGTCGCCTCGGCGCACCAGCACCTGGCCAACCGAGGCACTAGAGGAAAGGTAATCCTGACGCCGTAGGGCGATGTGATACTGGCACCCCGGCGCACTGTCATTCCCGCCTTCGCGGGAATCCATTGCCCCCTTGTATCTCTAGCAGGCAATCACCCGATACTTCAGCATCGGCTTATAGTAGAGAGGAACGCAAATGGCGATAGTAGGCAGCGGCAATTACACTTATGAATACATTCAGAGTTGGGCCAAACTGCCCTCCGGTATGACTTTCGGCGACACCAGCGCGGTATCCACCGACTCGCAGGACCGGGTGTTCGTCTTCCAACGCAAGGACCCGCCGGTACTGATCTTCGACCGGGACGGCAACTACCTCGACTCTTGGGGCGTCAGCGCCATCACCGATCCTCACGGTCTTTGCATATACGACGACGTTATCTACCTGACCGACCGGGCGGACTCGGTGGTGTTGAAGTTCACCCTGGACGGCAAGGCGTTGCAGGTCATAGGTGACCGGGGCGTCCACTCGGATACGGGCTGTGAAAACATGGGGGACTTGGTACCCCGAGCCGCTGGGCCCTTCAATTACCCTACGGAGATGGCCCCTGCTCCGTCCGGCGACCTGTACGTGACCGACGGTTACCGAAACGCTAGGGTGCACCGCTTCTCCGCCGACGGCAAGCTCATCCAGTCATGGGGCGAACCGGGCAAGACGGAATCCGGTCACTTTCACCTGCCCCACAGCGTCCTGATTGACGGGGATGGAACGGTCTACGTGTGCGACCGGGAAAACAACCGGATTCAAGTCTTCTCAGCCGAAGGAGAGTTCCGCGCAATATGGCCCGACCTGCGGCGCCCCCAGGACATATCCATGGATGCCGATGGGATCATTTACGTAAGCGAGGGCGGCGTTTCCGGCCTTTCCGGCAGGGTCAGCCTGATGAGCAAGCAGGGTGAAGTCATAGCCCGCTGGGACGCCCCCAACGGCCACGGCAGTTGGGTGGACGTTCACGGTGACATATACCTGGCGACCAACTTTTCGCAGACGGTGGACAAGTACGTGCGGCAGCGGTAGGTATGGGGCCTCCTGCAGAATGCCCGTCGTCCAACACCTCAAGTGAAACTAGCCGGTTGCGCAGCGAATATAATGAACTGCCCAAAACTCCTCACGGGGAGCAAGCGGCGACACGCCACCCGGAGATCCGGCCGGAATGGACCATGAGCATCATCGAAGACCCTTTTGACCAGTGGCAAGAACCACACCCGCGGACAGGAGAACCAATGACGGTCCTAGTGGGGCGTGTACCGAATTTCAACCAATGGATCAAGGTTGTATTCCAAGGCAGTTCGGTCGAAACCGGCAGGTTTTTCACACATTACGCTGACAGGCAGCTTGCAAGGAAATACGGAGGGCGACCGTGGCCAAATCAATTGTAAATCAGGATGTCCCGGAGCCGATAGTAACGTATTACCCCGATGAGGGCACTCTTTACGTGGAGAACGGCAAGCCGTTTGGTGACGGCGAGACGATAGCCAAGAACGTTGTCGTTTTCTACGACAAAGAGACCCAAAGCCAAGTGGTCGGAGTGTGCATAGAATTGGGGGCCGACGTGGTGCTGAAGCCCTTCGTGGACGCAATATTGGCAGAGCACGGGGTGAGTCTGAGGCGGACGGCCGGGTCTTAGCACGCGCAGCAGACGGTGGACAAGTACGTGCGGCAGCGGTGGGCCAAGGCTTCATCAGACAGCGCGGGCGGAGAAAATCGAATCGGCTCCCCTTGACCTGCACTACCAAATGCGACGGACGCCATAATCATCGAAAACCGTCTCAACTGAGACGATTGGCAGGTTACGGGACAACGCTTGGGCGACGAGCATTCAGCAATAGCCACAGCTGCTAGCCTTCCCAGGCAGCCAACTCTTCCTCCGGCATCGGGTCAAAGAAGCTGTCGTCCACGGTGATGCGATCAGACAAAGCACCGAATTGCCGCCTGCCGAGCCTTTCGTATTTCACCAAGCGGGCTACCGGCTTGCCGTTGCGTGCGATAACGACTTCTCTCCCAGCCTCTACTTCTGCCAGCAGTCGTGCCAGGTTGGTCTTCGCCTTGTTAACGTTCACAATTATCATCTTGGACTCCCCGAGGACAACCTTGGCCAATGGTATAGCTGGAGAACAACCGCGGCGAAATATTATCCCGCCGTCCGGGGCATCGGCCCGAACGGCGGGACATATCAGCCAGCCGTTGTTTAAGGGATTTCAGCGACCCCGCTAGCTCACTATCCCCTCGTCTATCATGGCCTTGATGGCCCCGTCGAAGGCCTCCAAGCTGGTGTCTATGTCGGCCTCGGTGTGGACGCCGGAGAGGACGCCGCTGGTGCGGGACATGAGGTCGACGCCCCTTACCTGCAACGCTTGGCGGAAGGCCGTCTGGACTTCCGGGGGCGCGTTCTTCAGGGTGTTGGCGTCCAGGCCCTCGATGGACCGTCCTCCGAAGTAGATGTGGAAGGTGGATGACTCGCCGTACACCGCGGCCGGGATCTCGTGACGGTCGACGATCCGGCGCAGGCCCACCCGCAGCCGCTCGGCCATCCGGTCGGCTTGGGCCTGCATCTCGCCGGTGGCAGCGATTCGCAGGGCCGCGTTGCCGGTGGCGGCGCAATATGGGTTGGCGTTGAAGGTGCCTCCGTGCAGCACCCGCTCGTAGCGGTCATGCTGCCGGTCGCCGGTCTGGACCATTACCTGCATGATGTCGTCGCGGCCCGCCACCGCGCCGCCGGGAAGGCCACCGGTCAGGATTTTGGCCATGGTGCAAAGGTCAGGCTCGATGCCCAACCATTGCTGCAGGCCGCCGGGACTCCAGCGGAAGCCGGTGATGACCTCGTCAAGGATCATGACGACGCCGTACTTCCGGGTCAGCTCCCTTACGCCTTCCACGAAGCCCTCTTGCCGAGGCACCGTGCCGTAGGACGCGCCGGAGCCTTCGGTTATCACGCCTGCGATGTCGTTGTTGTTGGCCAAGGTCTGTTCAAGCACGTTGAGGTCGGGAGGCAGCACTATCACCGAGTCAACCGCGCCCTGGGGGATGCCGATGGATGCAGGGGAGTCGAAGGGCGGCAGGTTGCCGGGCATTACGTAGTCGTGCCAGCCGTGGTAGTGGGACTCCCACCGGATGATTTTCTCCTTTCCGGTGTAGGCCCTGGCGACTCGCATGGAAAGCATGGTGGCTTCCGCGCCGGATGCGACGAAACGAACCTTGTCGGCGCAGGGGATGAGGTTGCAAACCCTTTCGCCCCACTCCAGCATGGACTCTACAGGTGCTCCGAAGTGAGAGCCTATGGGCGCAGCGCGGGTCAGCGCCTCCACAACTTCGGGATGGGAGTGGCCCAACAGCAGCGACGCCGACCCCAGCCCATAGTCGATGTACTCATTTCCGTCTACATCCCACTTCCTCGGTCCCTGCCCTCTGGCGATGGTTATGGGGAACGGGGATGCCACGTACCCGTCGTGGCCCGCGCCGCCCGAGGGGAACAACTCTGTGAACCGGGGATATAGTTCTGCCGAGCGCGGGTTTTTCCTGATGTACTCCTCCCTGATCGTCTCTGGCATGGTCTCCTCCTTTAAGCTTGGCCCTCCGGCCGGCGCTGAGGTCCGGGACTAGGGAGATACTCCATCATCCCATAGTGACGGCACCAATTTACCTTAAATCATGTGGCCATGCCACCGTCGCGGGTATCCTATATCTCCGGATAGGAGTTACGCAGTTGGGATGAGGGAGTACAGGGGTTGAGCGAGATACTGTCGAATGGCAGGGCGGGCTATGCTTGCTACTGCTTCATACCAACTGACCCCGGACCTCAGGCGATGGACCTCCAAGCGCAGAAAGGCTTGGATCGCCATACCGATGTGGCTCCGCTGGGATTCCGCCTTTCGTGCCTGGCACTGCTCCACCCCGCAGCACTGCTTCAGCCCCCGGTGATACCGCTCTATACTCCAAGCCCAGCCCTTCAGCACCTCCTGCTCCTCCGGGGTCATGTCTGGATCGTTGGTGGCCCAATGCTCCACGTCTCCGTTTGGGGAGTCTCTCCGGAACACCTTGACCAACCCGTAGCCCCGCAAATGCACCATCCGTCCTTCAGCCCCAATCTCCACCGCGTCCACCCTGACGTTGCCCTCTCCGTCAGGGTTCACCCTCCGGTTGGCCTTGAACTGGGTCAACCATGTCCACCCGTAGCTGCGCACCTTTTTCAAATTCTCCAAGCTGCTGTACCAGCTATCGAAGAGAACATGGCCGGGCCGGAATCCCCGGCCATGAGCTACCTCCACCATCTCCCGGAAATAGTCGTTCTTGTTCTTCCCACTCAGGGGCTTATCGTAGATGCGGAAATCGCAGGGTATCAGGGATTGACCACCACTCCAGACCAGGGTGAGCAGGTTGATGCCGGAGACCACCCGGCGGTGTTTGCCGCTCCAGTGCCGGGTGACCAGTTCCATCTTCCTGGCGTAAGGCTTGTCCAAGGTAGTGTCGTCCAAGACCAGAGCGCCGCCCTCCAGCTTCACCAGCCCTCGGGTCTCTCGCCACAGCACCTCGGTATCGGGAGGCTGTCTCCGTAGCAGGCGGGTGAAGGCGTCATGGGCCGGGACCCGGTCGGATTCAGGCTGGCACCTGGATGCCTCGGTGCACGTAAAGCTCTTTTGCGCGGCCACCAGGAAGTCAATGTAGTCCAAAGGTCCACTTCGTGCCGGGTTCATTCCCACTCACCGCCTCACGATTTTACTGCTGCCAGAAGCATACCCCTCTGATGCCTTGAATTGAATCCTATTAGACCAACTGCGTAACTCCTATCCGGAATCAGAAAGCGACAATCTTCCACGAGCATGGCTTACGGATTGGAGTAAAGCCGCACCTTTCACCGCGGCGGGTGTGGTAGAGTGCAGCGACCACATTTCCCATTAGCGCAGCCGACAGCCCGGCTATCCTCCTTCCCGTCTTTCCCGCGAAGGCGGGAAACCCGACGGCGGCAGACCGGTATCCGTAGATTAAGGAGGGAACTTTGCCCCGACTCAACGTCAGTTGGGTGATACTTGGCGCCGGGTTCCTGATACTGTTCTTCGGGGGCGGCTCTCGTTACTCCTTGGGGTTGGTGCTGAAGCCTATGACCGAGGACTTGGACTGGAGCCGCTCCACCCTGTCCCTGGCTGCCACCTGCTTCATGGTTACCTCGGCCTTGGCCCTGCCCCTGGCCGGCCGGATGGTGGACCGCTACAGCCTGCGTTGGGTATTGGCGTTAGGGGCGTTGGTGGTGGCGGCAAGCATCGGCTTGATGGGGTTGGTGAGGGAGCCTTGGCACGCGTTCTTGGTCTACGGCGTCCTCTACTCTGTGGGTTATGCCGCCACCAGCAACCCCGTGGTAGGAGTGATGATCAACCGCTGGTTCCAGACCAGAAGGGGCATCGCCACCAGCGTCG
Organism: Dehalococcoidia bacterium; assembly: GCA_965203835.1. Classification (GTDB taxonomy): domain Bacteria; phylum Chloroflexota; class Dehalococcoidia; order Lucifugimonadales; family UBA3495; genus CBDCFV01. The sequence goes on along the minus strand of OZ241919.1, from coordinate 2,939,682 downwards.
CCGTGTCGGGCAACGCGACCGGCCAACTCGTTATCATCGGTGTGTTGGCGGCCTTCGTGACCGACATCGGATGGCGAAGAGCCTTCGGAGCGCTGGGAGCCGTCAACCTGATCATCGCCGTCCCTCTTCTGTTGGCTGCCCTCGGGGCTTGGCCCCGGGTGAAGCCACATGATGAGCCACCGGGAGACGATGGGCCAAGGCCCACTCTGACTGAGCCAATTCCCTCCAACGGACCAGATGTACCTGCCGCGATCTTGCGCTCGGGCCAGTTTTGGCTGCTGGTGTTCCTTTACGCGGTATGCGGCTTCCAGGATTTCTTCATGGTGACCCATGTGGTCGCCTTCGCCCAAGACCAAGGGATCGCTCCCGTGTTGGCCGGTAACATCCTGGCCTTGATGGGGCTCATGGGGTTGGTCGGGGTGCTCAGTTCCGGGCTGCTGTGCGACGCTTTCGGGGCCCAGCGCCCTACCTGGCTATGCTTCGCCATGCGTATCGGCATCTTCGCCTTGATCCTTGCAGACCAGAGCACTCCGTCCATCATGGTGTTCGCTCTGCTCTACGGGTTCACCTTCCTGATGACCGCACCCCTGACGGTGATATTTTCCAGGTACATCTTTGGCGCCGCCCGGTTGGGCACGGTAACCGGTACCATCTCCATGGTGCACCAGATGTTCGGTGGACTGGGGGCTCTGGTAGGGGCGCTGATCTTCGATTACTTGGGGAGCTATTACTGGGCGTTCGTCCTGATGCTGGTACTGTCGGTCGCCTCCACCGCCATGTCTCCGTTGCTTCACAGGAGCGGCGGGGCGCAAGCCGTGACCGAAGGCTGAGTCTTCACTCCGGACCGTCGCGCGCACCTGGCGGCGGCAGTGACTTTCTCATCTGTTTCAGGAAGCCGAACAAAAGGAGCGCCAGAACCGCGGCTGCGGCTGCTACACCTACTGGTATCAACCAGGGAAACCGCTCGCTGAAGGGTTGCTGAGGTACGGCAAACCGAGGATTTTCCACTTGCGCGCCAAGGGTTCCGGTCAGCATGGCTTCAGAGTCCAGGTACGGCAGGAGCTTGGCCAGATCGTAGGACACAGGCCCCGCGCTGGGGTTGCCGTAATACAGGGAGTAGGCTTCTCCCGGTTGGGCCAGGAACAGGACTCTGCGGGCAAGTCCCTCGGCTTCAATACCTTCAAGGGACAACGATGGGTTGTCCTCGTTGTAGACGGTTGCCCGCAGGTAGCGGAACGTCACCTCGGAATAGGACAGGTCCAACCGGCTGCCGGTGAACTTGGCGGTATCGTAGGCGTAGATTTCGGACCCGCCCGAAATAGGGGACCAAGTCAACCCGTCGCCGCTTCCCTCGACGGACACTTCCCGGTGAAAGTTCACCGAGGAGGTTTGCAGGGTCAGGCGATTGGTCGGAAGATTGGCGCTGCCCAAGTCCACCTCGACCACCGTGACGTTGTTTTCGACGCTCTCGGTGATTCCCTTGATTTCGGCGTCATAAGTAACTACTTCCGCCGGGATTTCCGCCACCGAAGAGACCTTGGCCCCGGAAATGCGCAGCGGTGTTTCGTCGTTGTTGATGACCTGGACGCGGAGGTAACGGGCGGTGCTATCCGGGTAATCCACCTCGGTGTTGCGAGCGTTGAAGCCCCTCTCCTGAACGGTGAAGTCGAAGATTTCTACGCCCTCCCTTAACACCGCCCACGATTCGGAGTCGGAACTCCCCTCAATCTGCACCACGCGTTGAAAATTCTTCGAGTCGGTAAGTATCTTGACCCTGTTGTGGAGCTGTCCGCCACGGCCAAGATCGACGACGAAGCTGGAATATTGCCCCGGCACGTGACCCAAGTCCCTGACGGTCCCCTCCACGGACTGCTGCCGCTTGCCTCCTCGTTCGACCACCAACTGGTGTGCCACTTCCCGCCCACCGGCCTCCACCAAGCGCAGGTCCACCTGTCCCGGCGCCGATCTTTCGAATACGTCGCGGTCGAGAGTAACCTCCACCAATTCCTCACCACCTTGCAGTTGAGGGAATGTTATGGGCTTTGAGTAGCGCCATTCCTTGAACGAAAAGTCGGCTGATGCAACTGCGAGCAATGGCAGCCAAAATAAACAAGCCAGCACCACGCCAAGAAGGAGAAGCAGTCCGTATCCGGAATGGTGCGGACTACTCAAGGAGGAACTCCCGGATGGTACGGCTGAACCGCTGGTACAGGAACCCGCCGATGACCAATATCAAACCCAACGCCAAGTAGGCCGCAACCCGGTACTCCTGGTCCAGCGCGAAGCTGTCAACCAGAAACAGTTTCAACACGGGTACCGCCAGCAGGGCGAGTCCCCCGATACGAATCCAGCGGGAACGCCGCAAGATGCCAACGACGATAAGGATAGCTGCGTAGACAGCCCACAGGACACTGAGGGAGACGCTGGCAACGTCTCCGGCGATGGACGCCGGCACGGAGAAGTAGTCGCTCTGCGTAGCGATAATGATTTCAGTGCTCAAAGCCCACAATGTTAGTAAGCTGGCCGCCACGAGAAGGGCGGGAAGGAAGTGCCGCTCCCGTTCGTCATGGAAATCTTCGCGCCAGCGACATACGGCCCATGCGCCCCAGTACAGCGACGCCACACCCACCGCAAAAGCCAGGAACCTCAAGCTCAGCACTGGGCGATCAGATGCCAAGTCTATGCAGAAGAAGTCGCATCCCCCGGACAAGTCGAAAGTCTCGAAGGTCAGAAGCCTGACTATGGTAATGCCGTACACCCCCAAACCGATCAGCCGCAGTTCCACCAGTCCCAACCGGAAGGAAGCGAACATTATTACCGCCGCTTCTACCGCCCACGCTATGGGGACCCACGCGCCGTCGGCCTGCACCGGGACCGAGACGGTGAGGAACACGTTGCCGGCGACCAGGAAACCCGGAAACAAAACCCGCTCCCACTGGAGCAGGCCGTCGCGCTCCCTGTAAACCAGGAAAGCAGCCAGGAAGCTGGCGGCTATGGGGACAGCATAAGTGAGGGTATAAACGTTCAAGAAAGGCGTGACGTTGTCGCCCAAAGCATTAGGGGTGTCGACGAACAACAGCCAGTAGGTGAAGATTGTGAAGGCTCCCAACCCGAACCAACGGAGTTGAGGCATCCCGAACTGGAAGGACAGCCACACCAGCACTACTCCCTCCACAGCCCAAGCAACGCTGATCCAGGGGCCGTCGAGTTGGACCGGCACGGCGATGGCGACAAACACGGCAGCGATGCCCATGGCGAACAGGCTGTGACGCACCTGCTCCCGGTGGCGGGCGAATATGCCATAGGCCAGCAGCATATAGAATAGAGCCAGCATCAGGGTAAAGCCCCCCATCCAAGCCCGGAACTCCTCGAAAAGCAGGTCGTAGCTGAATCCAAAGTATGCCGCGGCGTTCAGCAACACCAACGCATGGTCGAAGGCCTTCGGCTCCCGGCGCCAGAGCAGGTGGAACAGTGTCGTCGCCCCCACGAAAATCAGGAATATAACGGTGATGCCCACTGATGCCAAAAGCAGTCCTGGGTCCAGTTCCAAGCGCCAGAACTGGTAGAGGATTAACGATCCAATGAGCCCGAGAAGGGTAAACCAACGCCAGTTGCGGAAGGTCGCCAGCGCCAGCACACCAAGGTCCAATACCAGGACGTAGGCCAGCAGGACCCGCTGGTCCGGCAGTTGTTCCGCCAAGAGCAACGGTGTGGCAAAGCCGCCAAGAATGCCGAGAACGGCGATGACGAAGGACTCGTAACGCAGGGCCAGCCCGGCTGCCGTCAGCGTTACCAGGAAGAAGAACCCCAGGGCCCACGAAGCGGGAATGAGACCGTAGAGGGAAAAAGCGGCGAAGATGGCAAGGTACAGGATGGCCAGCCCGCCTCCGGTGAGGGGTTGCGCCCAGATGGGGTACTTACCGCGCCAGTACTCACCCGCCCCCAGCAATGCCAACCCGCCGACCAATCCCAACACTACCCGGCCTGTCTCGCCAATCCAAGCGTTGTCGAAGGCCAGCTTGAGGAAGAAACCGATGCCAATGACCAAGGCCACAACGCCTATGCGGGCCAGCCAGTTACCGCCGAACAGCCATTCCCAGTCCCAATCAGGCAGTCCCATGCCCAGTCTTTCAGAGAAGGGAACGCCGCCCCCGGGCGGGGCGGCAGGCGGGGGCGGAGCAGACGGAGCGGATTGGGGGACCGGCTGACCTGGGGGGCCGGGATGCCGGGCAGATGCAGGGGCAACAGCCGGCGTCGAGGCCGGAGACGGAGGCGCGGCTCCGGGAGCAGCGTCCCGGCTCTCTATGGACAGCACCCGCTCCACCAGCAACAGACGCTCGGAGTTCCGGGCCGCGTCGTCCTGCATTGCGGCCACGGTAGCCTGAAGAGCCTGTAGTTGGGCGGCGAGGTCAGGGCTTTCGGTCGATTCGGGAGATATGGATTCGGCGTCACCCTGCTGGGACTCTTCCGGCAAAGGTTGTTCCTGCATGGGAGCCAGCGGCTCGCCGCAACGAGAGCAGAAGTTGTCCGCCTCTCCAACTGTGCTTTCGCAGTTGTTACAGGTCACTGTCACCGTTTCCCGGACACCGGATGTGCGTCAAGACCAGTTTATCTTGAATGAATATTCTCTGCTATTATCTTGGGGCCGGAGTTGCCCGGCGCCAGCGACGGATGGGAGGCCCCCAGATGCTTTCGGTAACCAAGGACATGGTGCTGCCCACTACGATGACCGGCTCGTACCCCAAGCCCCACTGGTACAACCAGGGACTGAGGGGACGGCCGTTCAAAACGGCTATGGGCGACACCCAGTTCAGGGAACAGTACCTGGACGCCGTAGCAACCATCATTACCGATCAGTCGATGGCCGGGCTGGACATAGTCACTGACGGAGACTCGCGGTTCGACCTGGAAGTGGGCGGCAAGTCGTGGTTTTTCTACGTGTTGGAGAGGCTGGGAGGATTCACATCGCGCCGGGATACCTCGCCCGGCTGGTCCGGCGATTTCGGCATCGGACCGGGCCACATCCTGTGGGAAGTATCTGAAGCCTACCAGCCTCCGGTGGTGACGGAAAAGCTGTCGAGCGGCCCGCTGGAATTTTCGGCCCTGTGGAAAACGGCCCAGAAGATGACGGACAAGCCGGTGAAGTTCGGCACGATCAGCGCCCAGTCGTTGCACCGGATGGTATGGAACGAGCATTACCCGTCGGAGCGGGAACTGGTGCTGGACTTGGCCGACATTATGAACCGGGAGTTGCGGGACTTGGCCGATTCCGGCTGCAAGCTCATCCAGATGGAAGAGCCCAGGCATCATTTTATGAGCCTGAACCCGGATACCTCGGATGAGGACTTCCGGTTCTTCACCGGGGCGTTCAACCGGGAGATACGAGGCGTGAACGCGGAGATATGGCTGCATACCTGCTGGGGAAACCCGGCCCAGCAGAGATTGTACTGGGAAGCTCCCTCATACGAGCGGGCGCTGCCGCGCCTTTTGGAGACCGACGCCGACGTGATTACCTTCGAGTGCGCCAGTTCCGCTGGGCGGGACCTGGAGATTTTCGGTAAGTTCGAGACGGACAAGAAGATCGCCATTGGGGTCGTGAACCATACAAACACGGTCGTGGAATCCCCGGAAAGAGTTGCGGACTTGGTGCGGAAAGCACTCCGCTACATCCCGGCGGAGCGGCTGGTAATTTCGTCGGACTGCGGCTTCGGACGGGAAGGCATCTCCCGCCGCATAGCTTTCCACAAGTGCGTGGCCATGGTGCAGGGGGTAAACATCGTCCGGCGGGAGCTTGGACTGCCGGAAGCGTCAATACGGGCGGCGGACCCGGCCTATGCCTTCAGTTCGTCAGTGGGATAACTCTTCGCAGGTCCTCGGAAAGTCTGGTATTATCTGGCATCCACCAGCCCAAACAGCACCCGGTCCAGCGGACTGAATTATGCAAAGCTCCGAACCAATCGAAACAGTTGACCGGTCACACTTGGCCCTGGGTGGCCGTACCATCATTCCCGGCTTGGCCACGGGCCATGTGGTGTTTCACTGGATAGTGCAGAGCTTCGTGGTGGTGCTGCCGGAGATTCAAGCCGCGTTCAGCCTGAGCGCGGTCGGCGTAGGCGGGTTGCTCTCAGCGCGGGAGTTGGCGGCCGGTATAGTGGCGCTGCCCGGCGGCGTGGCGGTGGACATCGTGCGGAAGTACTGGGGCCTGTTGCTGGCGGTGTGCCTTGGGGCATCAGCCCTGGGGTCGCTGGTCATGGGCGTTTCGCCGGTGTATGTGCTGCTGCTCATCGGCATTGCGGTGGTGGCCGCTTCCCATTCCATCTGGCACCTGCCCGCGTCGGCGTCTCTTTCCTATCACTTCGCCCAAAGGCGCGGCATGGCCCTTTCCTTTCATGGTGTGGGCGGCAGCATCGGCGACGTGGTGGGGCCGGTCGCCACCGGGGCGCTGTTGCTCTTTCTCACGTGGCGGGAGTTGCTCAGCATCTACGCCGTCATTCCCTTCTTCCTGGCCGCTATGGCGCTCTGGGCCTTCCGCAACATCGGACGAGTAAGGGAAGAGGAGGAGTCCAGCGCGGACATAGCGCACCGGGTGGAGGTGACCAAGCAACTACTTAAGAGCCCGGTGCTCTGGGGGTTGACCTTCGTGAGGGGATTGAGGGCCATGGCGCTGGTGGCGCTGGTCACCATTCTGCCCCTGTACTTGAACAATGACCTGAAGCTGGACGAGTGGTCGCGGGGATTCCACATCGGGCTGCTGATAGCCGTCGGGCTGGTTGCGAAGACCGGCGCGGGCTACCTGTCGGACCGCTGGGGCCGCAAGCAGGTGCTGGTCCCCGGGCTGATATGGTCCTGCATCATGGCCTTGGCGTTGATATGGTTCGACGCGGGCATTATGCTGACCGTCACCATTGCGTTGCTGGGGCTGTTCCTCTACCCTGACCAGCCCATCCTGGTTGCCACTGTATTCGACGTCGTGGGGCGGGAGGTGGCCTCCACCGGGTTGGGAGTGGTGGCGTTCGCCAGCTTCCTGATGGCGGCGACCGCCTCCATCATCGCGGGCGCTCTGTACGAGACGATGGGCTTCGCAGCGACAGTCTACTTTATCGCCGCTCTTTTCGCGGCTGCTGCGGTCGTTTTCATGGTCTTGCCCATAGGGAAGAGGGAAGACACCTCGGCGGTGAGTTAGGGCAGACTCGAATACAGGGTTACAATAGATAGCGGCTCCGGTGTCCCTAATTTCATTTTCTCCCTCATTCGTGTATCTATGGACCATCTTCCAGACGCGCCTGTCGGACCGCCGCGCCCTGGGCGGCCGCGTACTTCCGAAGAGACAGTTGACGAGACGGTCGGCGCTATCAGGCAACTGCTGAATAACGGCCACCGCGCCTCTGCCCGGGACCTGTTCGCCGGGTTGCACCCGGCCGACCAAGCGGAAACGCTGCGAAGGTTATCGAGAGGGTTGCGGCAATATCTCAGGGCCGAAATGGACTCCGCCGCTCTTGCGTCGCTCCTGGAGTTCCTTGAACCGGAAGAGTCAGTCGAGTTGCTTGGTGACACCGCCGTTTCCGTAATTGCTCAAGTCCTCGACCTTGCCGGCCTGGACGTAGCCGCCGACGTCCTGCATCTGCTGCCTGAAGACCACAGGTCGAAGGTCCTGCTCGAGATGAGGGCCGCGACGGAGGTCGCGGCCCTGCTGGCCTACCGCGACGACACCGCAGGCGGGCTGATGACGCCGGAGTTTCCAGTGGTCCTCGACAGCACCAACCCGGCCAAAGCCCTCGACCAACTGCGCCTGTTGGGGCCAAGCGCAGAAAGCATTGACTCGGTGCTGGTGGTAAACGGCGAGCGCCAACTGGTAGGCTCGGTCAGCCTTGTCCGGCTGGCCTTGGCGCGCCCCACATCCCCGATCAGGGACATTATGGACAGCCCGGTCCAATCCGTGGATGCCGAGACCGACCAGGAAGAGTGCGCCAGGGTAATGGAGCGTTACAACCTGAGCCGGCTGCCGGTGGTGGACCGGGACGGCCGGCTGACGGGCGTTATCCTCGCCGAGGACATTGTGGACGTGGTGGAAGAGGAAGCGACGGAGGATATGTTCCGCATAGCGAGCGTCGGACAAGAGCGGGTGCTGGGTCCATTGCGCGGATCGTTCCGCAGCCGTCTTCCCTGGCTGCTGATAAACCTGGGTACGGCCTTCCTGGCGGCGTTGATGGTGAGCCTGTTCGAGTCTACCATCGCCAAGGTGGTGGCTCTGGCGGTCTTCCTGCCGGTGGTCGCCGGGCAGGGCGGCATCGGCGGCACGCAGACGGTGACCCTGGTGGTGCGCGGCATGGCGTTGGGCGACGTACCGCGGCGTCACGGGTTCAGGATTTTGCGCCGCGAGTTGATGCTGGGCGCAACGCACGGACTGGTGCTGGGCGTGATAGTGGGCGGAGTAGCCCTGGCTTGGAAAGGGAACGCCGCACTGGGGTTGGTGCTTGGAGCGGCGATGCTTGGCAACATGCTGGTGGCGGGCGCAGCCGGAGCGGGGGTGCCGCTGCTGCTGCGCCGACTGGGAATGGACCCGGCGGTGTCGTCGGCGGTGTTCGTGACCACCTTTACCGACGTTCTGGGCTTTCTGCTGTTCCTTGGGTTGGCCGCCGCGATGATTGGCTTCCTGGTCTGAATTGTTGTCTGAATCAGGATTCACGGGATTCCGGGATTTTCAGGATATGGCTGAATAATCCTGCAAATCCTGTTTCAGATAATCGCGTCCGCTTCGATGGGAGATGGGAGAATGAAGAATGGTTGCCGGATGGAATTCCCTATGGGCTGGCGGCCTTCGAGTTTCCCACCATGGAGCAATTAAAGGCTTGGTACTACTCCCCCGAATACCAGGAATTGATTGAACTGCGGCACGCCACCGCCCGCGGCGCAATAGTGTTCGCAGAGGGAGTCTAGCCTTACAGCTACTATCCTGTACCCGCTCCCGCCAACAGCGCCGGAAGCTCCAGCAAGCTGGCGATCTGGAATGAGGGTGTCGGCAATTGGGGATCAGCAGGCGTATTGGCACGGTTGATCCATACCGAGCGCATTCCCACCCGGCTGGACCCCAGCACGTCTTCGAACTGCTTGTCGCCGACGTAGGCCGCTTCCTCGGGCCTGATTCCCAATGCCTTGATCATTTCCTCAAAGACTCCCGGCTCCGGCTTGTAGACCCTGACTTCTTCGGACGACAGCACCCTTTCAAACTTCAGGTCCAACCGGTCCACCATGGGCAGCAGGTAGCCGTCGTCGGCGTTGGAAAGGACGGCGGTTCGGTAGGACGACTGGAGTTGCCGGATAGCCTCGATGGTCTCCGGGAAGGGGTCCCGCCGGGACAGGTCGGCGAACACCTGATCGGTGGCGGCTTGGGCATCGCCCGTCAAGCCCAACGTTGTGAAGGCGCCCCTGAAAGCCGACTCCCAACCGTCGTAATAGCTCTCGAACGGGCGGCCCGGCTGGATGCGGTTGTCCCGGAATCCGGAGTCCGCCACGCGCCACTCCGCAAGCAGTCGTTCAGTGGTGACGGGCAGGCCCTGGTCTTTGATGATTCGGGCGAAGGTGATGTCCCACAGATTCCCGTTGTTGCGCACCAGGGTGTCGTACATGTCGAAGATTACGGTGGTGATTGGCGGCATAAAGCTATTTCCTAGTGAGCACTATCCACTTCAACGTCCCTTGAAGTTGGGGCGGCGCTTTTCCAGGAAGGCCTGCACCGCTTCCTTGTGGTCTTCCGTGCTGCGGGCCTGTTCCTGGGCCACGTGGGCCAGACGCAGGCTCTCCTGAAGCGTCATGTCCAGGCTCTGGTGCACCAAGTACTTGATGAGCGACAGGCTCTGGGTGGGTCCCTGCGCCAGCCGCGTCGCCAAGTCCATCGCCTCGCGCATCAACTGGTCGTCTGGGAATACCTTGCTTACCAGTCCCAACCGGTAGGCCTCCGCGCCGTCGATGCGGTCTCCGGTGTACTGCAAAAGCAATGTGTTGCTCAACCCGATGAGCCGGGGCAGTTGCCAACAACTGCCATCGCCAGGGATGAGGCCCATGCGGACAAAGGCCTCCGAGAACTGGGCTTTCTCCGAGGCGACACGTATGTCGCAGCCCAAGGCAATGCCCATGCCCACGCCCATAGCGTGCCCGTTCACGGCGGCGACGGACGGCTTCTGCAATTCATGGATGCGCAGGGGCACTTGGGCGGCTCCGCCTTCAGTGGAGTACTGCCTGCGGGCGAAGCGGCTTTCCATCCGGCCCCAAGGCAGACCCTCGGCGGCGGTCCCGGACTGCGCCCTGGCTTCCCGTTCCTGGATACGCTGGTTGAAGCCCCGCACGTTGGCGCCGGAGCAGAACGAAGGCTCGGTCCCCGTGAGCAGTAACACTCGTTGCTCCGGGTCGTTCTCAAAGTCCTCCAGCGTGCTCAGCACCTCTTGGGCCATGTCGGGGCCCATAGCGTTGCGGGTGGGCGGATCGTGCATGGTCAGGATGAGAACGCCGTCCCTGGTCTCGGTCTGGATGAATTGATGTTCCATAACAACCGTCCGGTGGCAGCCCACCTTTCTTATCGCTATAATCGCAACAACATAGCCCTTTTCCGCGTACCAGCGGAAGAGGCTCGGCTCGAATCACAGGTTAGCACAAGTGGACGGGCCAAACAACGCAGGAGAATAGCCATGCAGCAAGGCACTATAGTCAACATCCACATCGCCCGCGTAAAGGGCACCCCGTCGGACCCGGTGCAGGAAGCCACCGCCCTCGCCGGCAAGGGCCTGGAGGGCGACCGCAGTTGCAGCGAGACCAACATGCGGCAGGTACTGGTCATCGACAAGGAGACCTTGGACGAGTTCGGGCTGAACCCCGGCGACGTCAAGGAAAACATCACCATAACCGGCGTGGACATGTCCCAGACCAAGGAGGGCCAGGTGTTCTTCGTGGGAGACGAGGTGACCCTGGAAATCGTCGGCGAGTGCGAACCCTGCGGCAAGATGGACGCCCTCCAGCCGGGCCTGCTGGCCAAGATAAACCACCGCCGCGGTATGCTGGCCACCGTGTTGAACGGCGGTACTTTCAAGGTGGGGGACTCTATCCGAGTGGAGCCGTAGAGGGGACGACGTCAGCACCCCATACTCCCCGATTTGAGCGCTAAACACTTTATGGAATGGCTTGGCGCCACACAGCAGGACTTGTGATAACATTTAGCCTGCCAAAGTAGAATCTGAGGAGACCAACATGGCGTCCAAAGGCGAAATACGTGTGCGCGTTCTCCCTCCCGGCACGATGTTGGCGGAAGTGGAAGCCAAACTGCAAAAATACGAGCGACGTTACGAGATGTCCAGCGAGAAGATGGCAACGCTTCTAGCATCGGACGCGATACGTCCTACGGCGGAGATGCTGTGGTGGTATTCGGCTTATCAAGGAGCCAAATTGCTCCGCGACCAGACCCGCACGACTGGAATTCCTGGGACCATTACCAAAGCATCCATGAGCGCCGACTAAGTCAACATCCGTTTGTAATCAGCGATACCCTTGCCTTCAGCAATGAGGGCGAGGGTATTATTTTGCAGAGTGGACAGGTCCGATGCTGCAAAACTGTAGTGCTGGCTGTGGAGAAGTGGTTCGACACTCAATATTTTGGAAACACGCTCAGAGTGCGGTGCCATACCTACACGTACGTAGCTTGGCTACCTGGGGAGCATTTGTTACTCAAATATCACAACCTCCATGAAGACCGCGACGAATATCATCACCGCGTATATGATCCCGCCACCGGTGTTGAAATATTCCATGAGGTCTTGCAACGCTACCAGTTCCCCATCTTCACGGAAGTCCTTGACGAGTTGCAGATCATCGCCGAGGGACTGTAAAACCAATCCGAATCTTGACACCTTACTTCCCCGCACTTACGATGACAAAGGCGTTTTATGTCTTTTCGCCCAAGGCGTTTCGATATATCTGAACGGCAGTTTTCAAATTGAGTCTTCCGAGTAAGCGCACAATCAGGCCCACAACGTTAGCCGATTGGCTTCATCACTAATGGAGGAGGGACCAGGATGCCGACCAAAGACGAAATTTCCCTGATGGCCCACTTGATGCGGCGGGCAGGCTTCGGCGCTCCCTACGCCGAGTTGGAGGCGCGGGCTGCCAAAGGGTACGAAGCCACCGTCGAAGAATTGCTGAACCCTGAAGCCCAGCCAGCGATCGACGACGACCTGCTTTACAGGTTTTTCCCCGCGCTGGAAGGGGCGTTGAACCCCACGGCCAACCAGTCCGAATGGGTGTACCGCATGATAAACACCCAGCGGCCGCTGGAAGAAAAGATGGCGCTCTTCTGGCACCAGTTGTTCGCCACCGGCAATTCCAAGATAGACAATCCCCCGGAGCTTACCCAGCAGATCAGGATGTTCCGGCAGCACGGCCTAGGCAAGTTCGACAATCTGCTGGTGGAGTTGGCCAAGAACCCGGCCATGATTTACTGGCTGGACAACAACGGCAACCACAGAGGCGCCATCAACGAGAACTGGGGCCGTGAACTGCTGGAGTTGTTCTCCATGGGCGTGGGCAACTACTCCGAGGACGACATCAAAGAGGCGTCGCGAGCGTTCACCGGCTGGACCATCGCTCCCAAGATACCCCGCAACCCGCTGGGCCGTTTCTACTGGAGTTTCGAGTACAAGCCGGAAGACCACGACGACGGCGAGAAGGAGTTCCTGGGCCACCGCGGCCGGTTCAACGGAGAGGACATCATCGACATAGTGGTGCGGCAGCCGGCGACGGCCAGGTTCCTGGCCCGCCACCTGTACAACTACTTCGTCGCCGACGAGCCCCAGGTGCCCAGTTGGAACATCACCCCGCCGGGAGACCCGGAAGCGGTGGACGCCCTTATCAAGGCTTACAATGACTCCAACTATGACATACGCGAGATGTTGAGGGTCCTCTTCACGTCGGACTTCTTCAAGAACGCCAGGTTTGCCAGGGTGAAGAGTCCCGCGGAGTTGGTGGTCGGCACTGCTCGGCTGGCCGGGAACTACAACACCTACAGGCCCGGGTTCATGGCCTTGGCCGCAGAGTGTGACTTCCAGGGACAGGAACTGCTCAATCCGCCCAGCGTGGAGAGTTGGCATACCGGCTCTGAGTGGATCGACGGCGGTTCGCTGGTGCGGCGCGTCAATTTCGCCGCCGGCCTGCTGGGAAACACCTCTCTGCCGGGGGTCCGGACGATGGTGGATGGCATCAAAGCCATGAACCCCCAGACTCCGACTGAAGTCGTGCAAGGGTGCTTGGACATGGTCGGCCCCATTGAAGTAAGCGACATTACCCGCGGAGAGTTGCTGGCCCAGGCCGAGGAGTCCGGTGATCTTCGCTGGGACACCGAGGAGGACGCCAAGCAGTCCGAGCAGAAGGTTGGGCTGATGCTGGCGCTGATCGCCTCGTCAAGGGACTTCCAATTCGCATAACCCAAAGCCGGATGCCCCGGCTTTTCATCGCAGAGACCGCCGAGATTTCTGTGAATGAGACCCAAAATCTAGCACAGCGGTCTCTGCGCCCCGGCGGTAAATTAGAAAGGAGGGAGGCAAATGTCAACGACCAAGAAAGACCCGGTGTTGGTGGTGTTTCAGCTTACCGGGGCCAACGACTACCTTAACACTGTGATTCCCTACACCGACTCCAACTACCGGGACGCCCGGCCCCGGGTCGGTATCCCGGAAGACAAGGTTATCCCCATTGACGACGAACTGGGCTTCAACCCCCAGATGGGCCCAATGAAAAAGTTGTGGGACGACGGCAAGATGGCCATCGTCCACGGCATCGGCTACGAAAACTCTCCGAGGTCCCACTTCCGCTCCATGGACATCTGGCACACCTGCGAGCCCGACAAGATAGGGACGGAAGGCTGGGCCGGCAGGGTCATCCGTGACCTGGACCCGGAGGGCGAGAATGTACTGAAGGGCATCAACTTCGGGCAGGGACTGCCTCGGGCGCTGGCCCTGCGAGGCGTGCCGGTTACCTCCGTCTCCAACCTGGAGTCCTACGGGGTGCTCTCCAATGTATCCGGCATCTCCGGCGATGAGCAGCGGGCGCAAATCCTGGACAGGTTTGCCCGCATGTACTCTCCCGCCATAGGCACCGGCGCGGTCATGGACTACCTGGGCCAGACCGGACGGGACGCGCTGAAGGGCGCGGACATTTTGAGAGTGGCGCCGGAGCGGTACTCCTCCAGCATCGAGTACGCCGATACGCCTATCTCCAAAAACCTGAGGAGCATCGCCCAAGTGCACATGGCCGACCTGGGCACCCAGCTCTTCTACACCCAGCACGGCAGCTTCGATACCCACTTCAACCAGACGCCGATGCACACCAAGCTCTGGATTGACACCTCGCGGGCCATCAGCGACTTCTTCGACGACCTGAAGGAGCACGATGCCGGGGACAACCTGGTAATGATGATATTCACCGAGTTCGGTCGCCGGGTCAAGGACAACGGCACCGGCACCGATCACGGAGCCGGCGGCGTTGCCTTCGTGATAGGAGACCAAGTGAAGGGCGGACACTACAGCACCTACCCGTCGCTCAAGCCTGAGGACCTGCAATCGGGCGACCTAGCCCCCAACTATGACTTCCGCGGCTTCTACTCCACCATGGTGGACAAGTGGCTGGGACTGGACCCGGTGCCGGTAGTCGGCGGCCAGTTCGAACAGTTGGACTTGGTGTAGACCCATTAACTTAAACATATCCGGTAACAGGAGGTAGCAATGCTGACTACCGTTGCCGCCGGCCGCGTATTTGACTTCAACTACTGCATCGGCATGTACGCGGGTTCCGGCCAAGGTTTCTGGGCGCCGCAGGACTTTGTCCTCGGCCCCAATGGAATAGTCTACGTCGTCAGCCGCGGGCAGGAGGAATTGGGTCAGCGGATCACCCGGGTTTCCCTGAACCACGATTTTCTCGGTCAGTTCGGCGGCTATGGCTACGGCGACGGTCAGTTCGTATGGCCGCGCTCCATTGACATCGACCAGGATGATATCCTGTATGTCTCGGACGAGCTGACCCACCGGATAACCAAGTTCGATACCGAAGGCGCTTACCAAGGACATTGGGGAGAGCCGGGCGACGGCGAGGGCCAACTGAACGGCCCCTCGGGCTTGGCTTTTGACAAGGACGACAACATTTACGTGGTGGACAGCCTCAACCATCGGGTGCAGTTGTTCACCAAGGACGGCAAGTTCCTCACCGCGTGGGGCGGCCACGGGACTGACGACGGGCAGTTCGACCTGCCCTGGGGCATCTGCCTGGACCGGAACGGCGACGTATACGTGGCCGACTGGCAAAACAGCCGGGTGCAGAAGTTCAGCCCCACCGGCCAGTTCCTGAGGAAATTCGAGGCCACCGACAACGGCGTCGGCGCCATTGAGCGGCCATGCGGCGTGGCCGTGGACTCGGACGGAGACGTTTACGTCACCGACTGGAGTACCCACAAGGTCCAGGTCTACGGCCCGGATGGGACCTTCGTTACGTCCCTCGTCGGCGACGCCCAGGTGCCATCGCCGTGGACGCAGACCTACGTGGACGCCAACCCGGACATGGTCAAGGCCCGCCGACGGGCCAACATGGAGCCGGAATGGCGGTTCCGCCGTCCGACGGCCGTCAACGTGGACGACCAGGACCGGATTTTCGTGCTGGAGTCCGCCCGCGCCCGTCTACAGGTGTACAACAAGGAAAAGGACTACGAAGAGGCCCCCATAAACCTGTAGTACCGCCTTACTTCTATGGAAGTTCTCAGCCTCCCCTCATCGGGAGGCTGATTTTTTACATTGTTGACACTGGCCAAACCTGCGATTTACTCTAACCTGCGCAGAGTCAGTAGGAGGCAGCTATGGAAGTACATGTATATACCAACCCTGGTTGATTCAGTTGCAGGACGGTGGAGGAGTTTCTGTCGTCCAACGGTGTTCAGTATGAGCACCACGACCTGGCAACCGATACGGCGGCGGTGGAGTACCTGAGAAGCCGGAACATTAAGTCGGCCCCGGTGACAATCGTGGACGACGAGGTGATCATCGGCTATTACCCGAAGAAGCTCATACCCGCGCTGAAATTGAACGTGAAGGTAGACCTGTCGGGCAAGACCGCATGGCTCGCGGAGAAATACGACAAGGTGATAAACGGCGCCATCCGCGCGACGAACCAGCTTACCGACGACCAGTTGATGGCCGAAGTGCCGTGGCGCCCCTGGAGCGTGAGGGACGTAATCGTCCACATCATATCCTTCCCCGAACTGGCTTGGCTCAGCCATGAACACGGCAGCATGAGTTCCGAGGACATGGCGGCGTCGAACGAACGGTTGAAGTGCGTCGTTACGAGCGGGCAGATAGCCGAGTATGGCAAGGGAGCGCTGAGAAACATCGTCGAGTTCCTGGAGAGCGGCAACACCGACGCTTACGACCGGGTCGTGCCGGCCCACTACGGCGGCGAGGTTACGGTGGTGGAGTTGCTCAATATCATCCTGAGCCACAGCACCCACCACCTGAAGCAAATCTACTGGTACATGGAAGGGGACTTGGGCATGACGCTTCAGGACCCGGTCACCGAAGAGGACTTGGAGGGAATCGTCACGCCTGAGGCGCTGATTTAGTCACAATCCCCAAACAGGCCTTCTCAAAATAGACCTTCATATACGGAGGGAAAACCATGAAGTACGACGTGGTAATAATCGGAGCGGGATCGGCGGGGGCCATCCTAGCAACACGGTTGTCGGAAGACCCCAGCCGGTCGGTGCTCGTGCTTGAGGCCGGCCCGGACTACCCGGACTTTGAACATCTTCCCGAAGAGGTAAAGTTCGGGTACGCCACGGAAGCCGACGTGATGACCAGCGACCACAACTGGCAGTTCACCGGAAAAGCCACGGAGACGGCCGGGCCGATGATGGTGCCTCGGGGCAAGGTGACCGGAGGCTCCAGCGCCATCAACGGCCAAGTGTTCCTGCGGGGCGTTCCCGAGGACTACGACACGTGGGCAGAGATGGGCAACGATGAGTGGACCTACCAGAACCTGTTGCCCTACTTCCGAATGATTGAGACGGACCCGGACTACAGCGGGGACTTCCACGGCAACGACGGGCCCATAGTGATGCACCGGTTCAAACGGGACACTTGGCTGCCGGCCCAAGTGGCTTTCTATAACGCTTGTCGCGCCGCCGGATACCCCGACTGCCCGGACCACAACCATCCCGACACCACCGGGGTTGGCCCAATCCCGTTGAACAACCCCAACGGCATCCGAATGAGCACCGCCCTGGGTTACCTGGACCAAGGCAGGCACAGGCTGAACCTGACCATCCGACCAAACTGCGCGGTGCAACGCATTATCTTCGACGGCAACAAGGCCACGGGAGTTGAACTCGAGAGCGGCGGAGAAAGGTTCGTGGTGGAAGGCGAGGAGATCATCCTGAGCGCCGGCGCTATTGGCTCCCCGCAGATACTGATGCTGTCGGGCATCGGCCCCCGCGACCACCTCGAGAGCCTGGGCATTCCGGTTGTGTCCGACCGGCCGGGAGTGGGGCAGAACATGCGGGACCATCCCAACGTCTGGGTGACGTGGCGGACCAAGGAAGGGTTCGATCTCGACGGCTTGGCCCCCAGGTCGCAAGTGACGCTCCGGTATACTGCCGATGGGTCCGACCTGCGGAACGACATGAAGATCACCATGCAGTCCTTCGCCACTGAGCGGGTCAATCGGGGCGGCGAGCGGATGCAGCCCGTGGGCATCCGGATGACCGGCGGAATTTACTTGGCCGTCGGGGCGGGAGAGCTTCGCCTGGCCTCCACAGACCCCGCTGAACAGCCGATACTGGAATACCACTACCTTGAGGAGGACTTCGACCTCACGAGGTTGCGGGAGGCGGTCAAAATCTGCATCAACTTGGGAGAGAGAGAGGAGTTCAAGGACATTATCCAGGAACGGGTCGAGCCCAGCGACGAAGACCTGGCATCGGACGAAGCCCTTGACGCTTGGCTCAGGCGGGAGGTGACCACCTCGCAGCACATTTCTTGCACCTGCAAGATGGGGCCGGACTCGGACCCCATGGCTGTGGTCGACCAGTACGGCAAGGTCTACGGCGTTACCAACCTCCGTGTTGCGGACGCCTCGATAATGCCCGACTGCATAAGGGCCAACACCAACGTGACCACCATGGCCATAGGCGAGCATGTGGCCGACTTCATAAGGCAGGGCAAGTAAAGGCTCGGGCGAATCAGGACGTCGCTATCGGGGGCCCGGCAAGCCGGGCCCCCGATATTTTTGTCGCAGGCCCTGAAAGAGTCGCCGTCAGAACCAGTTGGCCTTGTCCACCACGTTCCGCAGCGGGCGGCCTTCGTTGAACCGGACGCAGTTATCGATGAACAGTTCGGTACGCCGTTCCTGCAGATAAGGCCCGTTGCCAGCGACGTGAGGGGTGAGCAGCACGCCGGGCGCCGTCCACAGGGGATGACCTTCGGGCAGCGGCTCTATCTGGTACACATCCAGCCCGGCCCCGGCAATCTCCCCCGACTCCAACGCGGCCACCAAGTCGTCCAGGACCACCGTGGCCCCGCGACCGATGTTGATGAAGAACGCGCTGCTCTTCATCGCCGCAAACTGGGGAGCCCGGAACATGCCCTGGGTCTGGGGCGTTTCAGGGACGGTGACCACCACGAAATCTCCCATGGACAGGGCTTGGTCCAAAGCCTCAGGACGGTGTAGCTCCGCAACGCCTGGTGGAAGCTGGGATACCCGAGGGTCTACCGCAATGACCCTCATGCCGAACTCGGCGCAGAGGCGGGCGGTCTCACCGCCGATGCCGCCGACACCCACGATAACTACGGTTGCCTCAGGCAGGTATATGGTGTCGTACCCCTGCCGCCAGACACCCTGTACTTGTTGGGGTATGTAGACTTGCAGTCCCCTGGCAAAACCCAGCAACAGGGACATGATATGGGCGCTGATGTGGTCGTTGTAGATTTCCCTCGTGTTGGTGACCACCAGCTCACGGTCAACCAACCCTTGGTGGTAGTAGCCGGCGCGGGGCCCGGCCTGGGGACAGGCCACCCACTTCAGGTTGTGGGCGCGCTCCAGAAGCTCCGGCACTATTTCCCCGAATGCGGCGTCGGCGTCGCCGATAACCTCCATAGCTTCCCCAACGGTGGGGCACAAATGGACGTCTATGTCGGGGATCGTCTCTCTCAGCCTGTCCGGCCAGTCCTCCTGGTAATTGGGCGGGCAGATAACCATTTTGAAAGCCATTAGCTAACCTCATACAAAAGAGTTTCCAAACAATTCAGTACCAGATAGCGTTTGTTGGAATGAGTCTTTGACTGACTGGGTCAACGGCGAGCAGGAGTTCCTCCAATGTGACTGCCCCCAGAAGCGGAGGGATATCATCTTCCCCGAAAACCACTTGGGTGATAGCCGTCTCACCGTTGATTGTTGCCTGAGCTTGCCCGATGTTCATCTGAACAATGCGCCCGTCTCCCAGTTCGAACCGGGCCTGTCGAGTAACTGTTATCCCAATCTCTCTCAGCAGATTGGACGGCAGCACGGTGTATGTGGCGCCGGTATCCACCGTTGCCTCTATATCCCGCGTCCGTTCGCCGTCCAGGCTCGTAATCCGTATCGGCCAGTTGAATGTTCCCATTTTCGTACCCCTCTCGCATATTCTACTCGATTCCGAAGAATAACATGCACCAACGCCAAATGTTCCGGCGGTACATTCGTTGACAGAAGGTATGGCCCCGCTTACACTCGCTCCAATATCGAATATCATTGAATCCCGCTATTGACGGGCAACTCGCGGTTGGAGGATGGAGATGCAGGAAGGAACCAGGATAAAGGACCGGTTCGGTCTCCCTTTGAGCACTCAGTCCCAAGTTGCCGTGGACCACTGGCAGGAAGGGGTCGACCGGATGCTTTCCCAGGATTACGCGCCGGAGGAAAAGTTGCAGCAGGCCCTGGACATCGACGAGGGGTTTGCTCTGGCCCACGGCTGTCAAGCATACGTTGGGATGATCCGGGCTGATCCGGCTACGGCGAAAGCCAGCACCGAACGCGCTAGGGAGTTGACGCCGGGCATCTCGGACCGGGAGAAGCAGGTTATCGAGGCCATCGGCCTCTGGGTGGACGGCAAAGGCCCCCAGTCGGTGGCGCTGGTCCGTGAGCACCTGAAGGAATACCCCCGCGACGCCCTGATGTCCCGGTTGGCCCAACGGTTGTACATGCTGGGGTGCAGCGGCTCAGGGGTGCCCAATTTCCCCGGTGAACTGTATGAAATGTGCAAAAGCATCGCGCCTCACTGCATGGACGACTGGTCCTTCCTCAGCCAGTACTCCTTCGCCCATCACGAGACCGGGCGGCTGGACGAGTCCTTGGAACTGGCGCAGCGGTCGCTGGACATGCGGCCCACTAACGCCGTCGCCTCGCACTCGGCGACCCACGTTTACTTCGAGAAGGGGGACGCATCGTCCGGCGACGACTTCCTGGGCAACTGGATAACCTGCTTTGACAAGCGCGCCCCGTACCACGTGCACTTGTCGTGGCATTTGGCATTGTTCCGGTTGGCCTTGGGGCATTACCAGGACGCGGTTGACCTGTATGAATCGGACATTCGTCCGTCGGTGGTGGCCAAGAGTCCGGCCTCACTGTCCGACAGCGCGTCGCTGATGTGGCGGTTGCAGTTGTACGGCAAGACTCCGCCGCCGATGCCCTGGGAAGAGGTACGCGACCAAGCCGCTCCCGCCGCCGACGGGAACGGCCCGGCCTTCCGGGACGCCCACGCGGCACTGGCGTTCAGCGCGTGCGGCGACGATGAGGCCATGGGCAGGTTGATGGACCGTCTTGGCAAGTTGGCCAACCAAGGCAATGCGTTGGCCGCCGAGGTCACGCTGCCCTTGGCACAGGGAATATCGGCCTTCGCCCAAGGCAATTACTCCGAAGCCGTCCGTCTGCTGGAACCGCAGATGAAGCAACTGGAGCGGATCGGCGGCAGCCACGCCCAGCGCGAGGTTTTCGAGGACACGATGCTTGAGTCCTACATCCGGGCGGAGCAGTTCGACAAAGCCCGGGATATGCTGGACGAACGGCTGAGCCGCCGTTCGTCAGTGCGCGACACCTTCTGGCTGGGCCGGAGCCAAGCCGCCGCCGGAGACGCCGAAGCGGCCAAATCCACCATCGGGGACGTTGTAGGCCAATGGCAGGCTGCCGACCGGACCTCTCCGGAAATCAGCAACTTGACCGAGTTGGCGAACACCCTTGGTTAGTGTTCCTCGTTACGTTAATTCTTGAGGAGGTGATTCGACATGGCGTTACCACCAGAACGGGTAAATTACAGTCCGATTATCGAAAGGCCGCCCATAAAATGGCCCAACGACGCCAAGGTGGCGTTGTGGATCGCTCCCAACGTGGAGCACTATGAGTACGAGCCGGTGTTCGACGGAGTACGCGACCCGTGGCCCCGCACTCCCTACCCGGACGTGCAGCAGTACACTTACCGGGACTACGGCAACCGGGTGGGGTTCTGGCGGATGTTGGAGGTGCTGGACAAGCACAACATCCGTTGCTGCGTGTCGATCAACCTGGCGGTGTTCGAGCACTTCCCGGAAATCCGCGACGCCATGGTGGAGCGGAACTGGGACTTCATGAGCCACGGCATATACAACACCCGCTACCTCAACACCTACACCGAGGAAGAGGAGCGGGAGTTTTACCGGGACTGCATCGATACCCTCAAACGTGAGACGGGCAAGCAGCTTAAGGGGATGCTGGGGCCGGCCATATCCGGCACCGAACGCACTCCCGACCTGATGGCTGAGGCTGGCCTAATCTATCACACCGACTGGATGCACGACGACCAGCCGGTGCCCATCAAAGTAAAGGAAGGGAAGCTCATATCCGTCCCGTACTCCATAGAGCTGAACGATTCCCCCCTGTTCAGGCACCACTACGAAGGGGACTACTTCGCCGAGATCTGCAAGGCCCAGTTCGACCGGCTTTACAAAGAGGGCGCCGAGAGCGGCCGGGTGATGTGCATTGCATTGCACCCATTCCTGGTGGGCCAGCCGCACCGAATCAAGTTCCTGGACGACGTCCTGGGATACATCATGTCCCACGACGGCGTGTGGCAGACCACCGCGGACGACATCGCCGACTACTACCTGGAGAATTACTACGACTCGGCAGTGGCCGGCGGGCAATAACCGCCGGTCCGTTAATTACCCGGCTTCAAATCACTACCAACTGACCAAAGGAGGTCTCCCGTAATGCCAGCAGAGCGCCGGTTCGGGATGGACCACGAACACCACGAATGGGACCCTATCGTAAATCGCGGCAAGTTGCGCTGGCCTGACGATGCCAGAGTCGCCCTTTCCGTGGTCGTCAACCTGGAACACATGGAATGGAAACCGCCCGAGGGCAATTTCAGCACCAATCAGGGCGGCGGCTTGGGTGCGCGCGGTTGGCCGGACTATGCCCAGTTGACCCACCGGGAGTACGGCCACCGCGTCGGCATCTTCCGGGTCCTGGACACCTTGGAAAAGCACGGCATCAAGGCAACCGTGGCAATGGATGCCCTTACCGCCGAGCACTACCCCTATCTCGTAGAGCACTGCTTGGGCCGGGGCTGTGAAATTATCGGGCATGGCGTGTCACTAAGCAGGATGATTACCAGCCGCATGACGGAGCAGGAAGAGACGGAGTACATCCAGTCGTCCGTCGATGCCATCACCCGCGCTACCGGCAGCCCACCGGTGGGCTGGCTTGGCCCCGAATACGGCGAGTCGGCCCGGACGCCCAAGCTGCTGTCGGCGGCGGGCATCCGGTACGTGTGTGACTGGGCCAACGACGAGCAGCCGTACCCGATCATCAGCGGCCAGGACGAAATGTTCGCGCTGCCCTTGATGGTAGAGTTGGACGACCTGGTGGCCCTTTGGGGTCGGCGGGTGACGGTGGGACGCTACCGGGACCTGCTGAAGGACGGGTTCGACATCCTGCACCAGGACGGGGCCGAAAACGGCAGGTTGCTGGCGATCAACATCCATCCCTGGCTGATGGGCCAGCCCTTCCGCATCGGGTACTTGGACGACGCCTTGTCCCACATGATGAGTCATGGCGGCGTGTGGGCGGCCACCGGCTCCGAGGTGGTGGACTGGTATCGGAACAACCCGCCGGCCGCCTGACCTGCTTCGCCCCCACGATCCATGCATATGGATTCCCGCCTTCGCGGGAATGACGGGGTGGGTAGTGCGACAGGTTTTGAGATGGTTGCCAAGGGAGCATTGTTATGGCCGGACAACTGCGAGTGGTCTACTTCGTAAACCAATTCTTCGGCGGCGTGGGCGGCGAGGAGAAGGCCAACACCCCCGTTGAGGTGCGAAAGGGACCGATTGGCCCGGCCCGGCTCTTTCAGCAGCTTCTCGGAGAAGATGGGGCCATAGAAGCCACCATCATCTGCGGCGACAACTACTTCAACGAGCGACGGGAGCAGGCCCTGGCCGACGTAACCGCCGCTTGGGCTGAGTATCGCCCTGACCTGATTGTCGCCGGCCCCGCATTCGACGCCGGAAGGTACGGCATAGCCTGCGGGGCGGTGTGCGCGACGGCGCAGCAGTTGGGAATCCCAGCAGTCACGGCAATGCACCCCGAAAACCCCGGAGTGCTTACCTACCGCCGGGATGCGGTCATCGTCCCCACCAGCGCCAGCCCCATCGACATGAACCAGGTCCTTCCGGTCATGCTACGGCTTGGCAAGGCCCTGGCCACCGGGGGCGAACTGGGGCCGGCGGAGGCTGAGGGATACTTGGGGCGCGGGCTGCGCAAGACGGCCACCAGACAGGAACCCGGCTACAAGCGGGCAGTGGACATGCTGGCCCGCAAGCTGCGCGACGAGGTGTTCCAGACGGAGGTGCCGTTCCAAGCTCCGGAAGCCGTCCAGCCCGCCCAACCGATAGCAGACCTCAGCAAGGCCTCAATCGCCCTTATTTCCACCGGCGGTCTCATTCCCATAGGCAACCCGGACAGGCAGGTCTCCGGCAATCCGGAGCGTTATTACGTCTATCCAATCGAGGGATTGCCCGCGCTGACCGGACAGGACTGGGAGGCGTTCCACGGTGGCTACTACAACCAGATCGCTAGCGACAACCCGAATTACATCCTACCGTTGAGCCACCTTCGCCACTTCGAGTCGAAAGGAACGGTCGGCCCCATATACCCCCGGATCATCACGCTGCCGGGGGTAAGCACTCCCGTGGAGAAGTCCAAGCGGTTGGGCGCCCAAATGGCCAAGGAGCTTGAGGAGGCGGGCGTTGACGCCTGTATCCTCGTAGCGACTTGAGGGACCTGCAATCGTTGCGGAGCGACGATAAGCAAGGAAATCGAACGGCTGGGAATGCCGGTAGCCATGATTTCCGCGATCTACGACCTGGCCCTCACCACCGGGGCCAACCGGGTGATTCGCGGCGCGAGAATAGAACACGTATGCGGCGACCCTGACCTTGGCGAAGAGAAAGACTTTGCCTACGGGCTGGAAATCGTCCGGGCGGCCCTCAAATCCCTCCAGACGGCGGTAAGCGGCCCCACTCTTTTCGAGCCGGGTGAGGCGTCTCCGGCGTTGGAGCCAGCCCATGCGTCTTGAGATAGGCACCTTTCCGGTACACGAAGTGGTCATGGGTTCCCGGACCCAATGGCATGACGGCGTGCTGGAAGTGGGGTACGACCAAGTCCTGGAGGAGGTCAGGAAAGACCCCCGCGTTGCCAGGGTAGACTTGGAACTGGCCAAGCCCGGCGAGTCGGTGCGAATCTGGCCGGTGCGCGACGTGGTGGAACCGCGGGTGAAGGTCGAAGGGCCGGGAGTGGTCTACCCCGGCATCTGCGGCCGCTCCATAACCACCGTGGGAGAAGGAAAGACCCATCGTTTGTCCGGCGTGGGCGTGGTGGAAGTATCCGAAACTCCCTGGCATGAGGCGGGCGGAGACCCACTGTTCGTTTACATGGACATGGCGGGGCCTTGGGCGGAGATTATCCCGCAAAGCTCGCTGCTCAACGTGTGCGTGGTTGTCGAGCCGGAACCGGCGCTGGGCGTGGACGCCAGAAACGACGCCGTCCACAACGCGGTCCTGACGGTATCAGACATGCTGGCCGGAGCCACCGAAGGGCTTGAGCCGCCCGAGACGGAGGTATTCGAGCTTGGCAAAGTGGACCCGGGGTTGCCGGGAGTGGTGTACATTCTGTGCCTGCACTCGCCCCAGGCTATGTCCGGCTCACCGGCCACCTTCTGCACCTCCACCTACGGCCTAACCCAGTTGACGCCCCCTTGGCTGTTCCACCCCAACGAAATTCTGGACGGGGCCATCACCGGCCCGTACCGCACGGCGTTCGCTATGTCGTGGAACATGGCAAACAATCCGGCGCTGCTGGACCTGTACCGTCGCCACGGCGTGGACTTCAACTTCCTCGGCGTCATCGCCACTCGCACGGAGTGGACCACGCAGCACGAGAAGCAGATGACCGCCAATCAGACGGCGAAAATTGCGCGGATGATGGGGGCGCGCGGGGCGTTGATTACTTGGGACGCGGGAGGGAACGAGTTCATCGAGGTAATCCGCACCCTTCAAGCGTGCGAGCGTTCCGGCATCAAGACCGTCTTCCTGACCAGCGAGGACGATCCCACCGGAAGCGTTCCCACTATGCTGGAGCCGGTAACAGAGGCTGACGCCATCGTGTCCACCGGGTTTTTCCGGGCCGATTTGCTGGGAATAGACCCCGTGCCGCCGGTGGAACGTGTCATAGGAAATCCGCAAAAAATAAGCGGCCGGTTGCGGGACCACTACGTCCCCACCGCCGGGCCGCTGCCCACACCGTGGCGCTTCGACGACCACTACGGGTTTGGCCGTCTCAGCAGCATGGAGTATTAGGGCGAACGACTTGCGCTAATACGGGTTTCCTCATGGAGGAGACGCCTGACCAAAATAGTCGTCGCCCCAGCAGGATATAGAGCCTTCCTTCTTAACACCGCAGTTGTGGTATCCTCCCGCAGCAATTGACAGGAACTGGCTGCTGGGAGGATCGATTTGCCCAGCCACTTCACCTGTCAAGCCAACATTCCCTCCCCAACAGGTTACTGAACCATTCTCCCTTACCCCACAGGTGTGCAAACGCCCAGAACTCACGGACATGAACGTTCCGGCTGGCGGCGTTATGTCGGTGTCGAATACGTGACCATAGCAATCGACCGAACCGTTCTTTCGTACACCGCAGAAGTGCTTGTCCCCAACGCTAACAGTGGAATATTGTTCTTCGGTACTGACAGCCGAGTACTCCTCTTGGATCAGTCCTTGGTAAGGAAGGTCTCCCCAGCAGTAGATAGTGTCGTTGGTCCGGATGCCGCAGGTGTGTCCATAACCCGCACTGATAGAAGTAAACAGCTCACCTTCAGGCGGGTTCAGGCTGTGACTTCGGCTTTCCGTGCCCCAACACGTGACGGTGCCGTCGGACCTAAGCCCGCAGGTGTGCGTAGCTCCGGCAGCCAGGGATTCGAACAGGTCACCGGGCCATGCAGCTTGGCCAAAAGTGTTGTTGCCCCAACAAGTTTCGGTACCGTCAGCCCTTATCCCGCAGGTGTGCGCAAACCCTGCGCTGATAAAGGCAAATAGCTCACCTTCGGGAGGTGTGGCTTGACCGGTTTCCTTCCCCAAAGCGTCCAGATTTGATCCCCAGCAGACCACATTATTGTCGGCCTTTATTGCACATGTGTGATCATCTCCGGCGCTGACCGAGAGGTAATCGCCTTTGGTAGCCACGCCGGCTTTGGGCGATTGTTCATTTCTTCCTGACTCGTTCTCAATTCTAGACGGCTCTCCCTGTTCGGAGACAGGCCGGTTGGGCTGGTCTGATGTTGGTGGTTGGTCGGCCCCTCCACAAGCTGTCAGCGTAGAGGCCAACACTAACGCCAGGGCGCAGAGTAGGACTTTCAGTGGTGTTTGGAACCTTTCCATATCTGGTCCCCTAAGTCATCTGGAGTTAGTGATTGTCGATTGGTCCTAGCCCTCCCGTATCTCCCTGACGGCCAAGGCTATTTCCTCTGTGTCGAGGGCGATGTCGGCCAAGCCCACTTCCGCATCGTAAGTATCGGCGTCTATCTGCGCTTTGATTTCAGGCTCGGTGATGTGGTACGAGGGCAACCCCAGCGACTCGCCGGCCAGCGCTCCGGCCCAAGCGGGGTCCCCGTCTTTGACCGTTGCGGCATACAGCTTGGTGCTTTCTATGGTCGGGGTGCCCAAGAGGACCAGCATCCCTTCGGCCCCCAATGTCTCCACTGCTCGCTTGATTTCTTCTTGACCTTCCAGGTCAAGGGCGCCGGCGGAGGTTCAAACGAAGCAGTGCGTCATCTCCAGCACGACCTCCGCACCGGAACTGCGGGCGCAGTTGGCGATGGCGGCCCCTTGGACGCCGTCCCGCTCTCCCAAGGCTATAACCCGTTTACCTTTAAGTTCCACTGGCACCCCTCCAGAAGTTAAGAAATTGCTTGGTGGCGGCTTAGTATAGCACTGGCGCCATCTTGTCAGCTTATGCCAACGTCTCCGCAGAGCGGTTTTCTTACCTTATACGGTACGCGAATCTTAGCAGCGTTCGGCAATTCCTTCGTTGTGGCGTTGAAATTCTTGGGAGTCCCCAAACTCCGTCGGGATGGTAACTTTAATCCGTTCTCCCATCACATGGTGAAAAGGAACTCCAAGATACATAACCTCATCCGAGGCATCACTTTGGGTACGTCTCCTCAGTATATCCGCTATTTCTACGGGTAACTCATACATGGCAATGATGTCATCGACAGTAGCGGCATACGCGAAGGTGATGCCTTTAGCCTTCCGTGTCACTCCGCACAGTTGTCCAGTCCGGATAGCTGCCCGAATCGCAGCCGGAGTTTCCCCTATCAACTGGGCTATCTCGCTGCTTAGCAATCCCTTCCGAGGCGCAACCTTCTATTCACGCCAGCCGGCCTCGTCTGTAGTTTCAGGAATTGCCATATTTCCGCCTCTTATATGAGATTTCCCTTCCGTACCTGTCGTTGTGCCTGCCCAAGGCAATCTTAATCGACCCACCGACGCCCTTGATGACCGAACTCTGCTAGTTCCAAGTTGACGAGTTTATCTAGCTCTCCCAAGTCGAGTTAGTGGTCTCTTCGCGTCCCGTCGTCGACGCTCGTTGCGCCAGTCTGCTGGCGCATACGCAGCCAGAAGTGCAAGAAGGCCACTATGATGAATAAGGCCGCGGCGCCAACGGCTAACACCGTCCAATGAGACTGACCCAGCAGGTTGCCCATTCGGGCAAACCCGGCGGCCGTAAGCATCAGCGCCGAGGTCACCACTAACGTGGAGCCAACCAGCCCCACAAGGACCACAACTTCGCTGGCAATGACTTGACCCTGCTCACCCCGCTCCAGCCGCAAGGCTGCCAACCGACCATTGAGTCTCCTCAATTCGGCCGTCCGCTGCAACGCTAACAGCAACGCCAGTGAAACTAGGAACAACGACCCTATGGTGATCTGGGACATTTCGGGCGATGCCTTGACGGCTCTCCAGAACAAGGCCCAGTCCAACTGATTGTGCGCCAGCACCGCTGGGAACTGGAGCATAAGAGAGAGCATGGTCACTATCCAGAAGGAACGCTCTGTCTTTCCCATCCACTGCAGCACCCAGTAGAGGATGATGGCGAGAATGCAAACACCCGCTATGACGGCTACGAACGGAGACACGCCCAAAGGTGAGGATCCCTGGAATCCCGGCGCCGCCTCCAACAACATCGCCACCCCGGGTATCGTTGGGAAGGACTGCCGGAACACATAGGCCGCGATCAAAAAAAGGCAACCCAGCAGAAACGATTCAACGACAATGAAGCGCGTCATCGGTTCACTGCCTCGTATAGAGATACTGCAATAGAGTGGATACGAAATCCTGTTGCTGTGGGTCCCATCGCATTATGGAAGCCCCGGAACGCCGAATGGCCTCGTACATGGGTGAGACCTCCCACCTCATCAAGTCTTGGGTTTGAGACTCCACCGGTGTCCGGGGAATCTGGTAACCGTGCGGTTCCATGTGGACCACTCTTACCCGGTTTCTGTGGCGAGAACGGGGGTTCATGGCAACCAATCGCCGCACCCCCGCAGTGAATCCCTCCAAATAGGGAGATGCCGCAGTCTCCCTGGGGTAATGAACATCCAGCCTCGTGATGATGTAGACCTCGGGCTGCAACCGGAACAGAAACCCTTTGCACCACTCCACCGCTTGCAAGAGGTTTTGCCTGGGGGGGCCGGACTTGAACCTGGTGAGCATGTTAGCCAGCCTTTGGAATTGCTTCTGGCCCACTTCAGGGGTCAGAATGTCGGTCTGGCTGTTGTATATGTAAGCTCCCAGCGTGTAACCCCGGTTCAGGTAATACTGGGCGATACTGCCTGCGGCCTCTGCCGCTCTATCTACCATTGCAGACAGATTGGACCCGACGTCCATGTAATCTGCCCCGTCGAGGAAAATCCAGATCGCCTTTCGCCCTTCGGGTTCATACTGATTGACCAGCAGCGGGTTGACACTGCCGGAATTGCGGGCGCTGGCTTTCCAGTTGACCCAACGCATGGGGTCTCCCGGCGTGTAGGGACGCAAATCGGTGAAATCCGTCGTTGACAAGCCGATGACGGCGATATCCTCCTGAGGGAAGGGATTATTGGCCCGTCCCCTGATGTGGTTAACTCTATGTATGGCTTGGGTACGAGGTACAACGGAAATATCCAAAGAGGGACCCGCTGACCCCTGTGTACGTTGGTATAGTCCCAACGGAGGCTCTGACTCCCAGGTCGTCTCTCCCAGCGTGTACACGCCCCGTTTGGGCCAGGTAACACTGTAAGACAGGTCATAATTCGCGGGGCCCGGCCGCTTCCAGAGCACGCGAAGGTTGCTGCCGCTCACTATCTCGGCTTCCGCCGGCAGCCGGTCGTAGATGTACAGCGGCCCCATCCCTCCGCCGACCTCCACGCGGCGGTCGATATCCAGACGGTCACCCGCCCAGCAAACAAGGCGGGGTGTAGTTCGTCTGACCACTATTCCGTTGGGGGCGACAAGCACCGACCCCAGCAACACCACAAGAAGTCCGAAAACGGCCCCTGCCAGAAGGATGAGATTGCCCAGGAACAGGGCAAACCCCAACAGCCCAAAAGCCAGGGCCAGCCACCTGGTAGGCAATGTGGAAAGCATCACTCGTCCGACCGGCGCCCCAACTCCGTAGGCACCGGCACTTGGCTTACTATCTCTTCGACCACGTCCTGCGGCTTCACTCCTTCCAGAATATCCTCTATGTTCAGGATCACACGGTGACCCAGTACATCGGTGGTAACCATCTTTACGTCGTCCGGGATGACGAAGTCTCTTCCGTGGATGAGGGCCATGCTGCGTGACACCTTTAGCAGGGCCAGACTGCCCCGAGGGCTGACCCCTACGGCAATCCGGGGGTGCTCGCGGGTAAGCCGCACCACTTGGGTGATGTAGTCCACCATTACTTGGTCCACGTAAACGCTTGTTTCCACGCTGTGCTGCAACCGCAGAAACCCGTCAATATCCACGGCAGGCTGCATATCCTCGGTCGGGTCGTCCTTCCGCCACTCGATCCGGCGTAGCAGAATATCGTTTTCCTGCGCTTGGTTGGCAGGGTAGCCTGTGCTCAACCGAAACAGGAATCGGTCGAGTTGCGCCTCTGGCAACGGATACGTTCCTTCCTGCTCGATGGGGTTTTGGGTCGCGATGACCAAGAAGGGAGGGCTTAGGAGAAGCGTGTCGCCGTCGATAGTTACCTGACGCTCTTCCATGGCTTCCAGCAAGGCCGCTTGGGTCTTGGGCGGCGCCCGGTTTATCTCATCCGCCAACAGCACGTTGGTGAACACGGGGCCCCGCACCAACTGGAACTCCCCGGTGTTCTGGCGCCATACTCTTGTGCCCACGATGTCTGCGGGAAGCACGTCCGGGGTGAACTGGACCCGGCGGGTCTCGCTGCCGATTGCCTTGGTAAACACCTTGGCCAACAGCGTCTTGCCCAAGCCCGGATAGTCCTCGAAAAGAACGTGGCCATTGGCCAACGCCGCTGCCAGTAACTTCCGAAGCAGAGGCCTGTTGCCCACGAATACCTCGCCGACACGGTCGATTATCGTCTCGCAGACGCGTGCCGCCTCTTCCACATCAAATTGGCTCATGCCGTTATCCCTCTTTGCTCCATGACAAGGTAGTCGGTCGGTAAGACCGGCTGGCGTAGCAACCGGCCCGACATGAAATAGCTGCTGAGGTCTTCGCTTGGGCGCACCCTCATCGCCGTCTCTCCTTCTTCCATGACCTCGACGGACTCTCCACGCTGCAACCGGCGGTCCGGACCCCTTCTTCTACCCTGGTACACCGTCGCTTGACTGCTGAGCACCGCCACCGGCAAGTCTTCCACCACCCCATCGTCGAACAGGTGGGATACTGCTCCGTCTACTATACGTTGACGCCTTTCCCGGTCCCAGCGAGCGACTCCCCGACGAAAAACTCTCAGGAAAACTTTGCGTAACTGAGCCCTGACGCCTACTCCGCCGGCGAACATGGGGTCGTCCACTAACGTCATCAACGGAAACCATAGTGTAGCCGCCGAACTGAGATCAGCCCCCTTATCCCAATACGCCGCTATCAGAGTCACGGCCAGCTTCTCAGGTCCATCGCCGAGTTCCACAAAAGAAGACGCTTCTTCCCGCAGCCGTGCCTCGTTCACTTGTTCCAAGGGTATTTTGGGGAGAGACAGCGCCTCTTCCATTCTGGTCATTGTGTCTCCCAACGCCGCCTCCCGGCTTTTCCTGGCCGCCTCCACTCGTGGCCGTCGAAGGCGGGCCGCGGTCGAATCCAGGAACCAGAGTCTCATGGGTTCGAACACGGACGGGATATTTTGAATCGGGACTTCATTGCGAACCAGCAGACCCACGAAGTATACCCACACTCTGCGCCATTCACCGGCGTTTATAAACTGTTGCTGGAGGAGCAAGAGACTTTCCATTCTAGGATCGCGTCGTTCTTCCGACATCTGCTCGTGTCGGGACCAATTGGGCCATGCCGCCGGGCGAATGCCTTCGGGCGCCACCTCCTCCCGAACCCCCTTTCTCAAACGATTGAGAGGTACGGATGCAAAAGCCAATACCACCATCCACTCATAGACAGGGGCAAACCACAAGGTCTCGTACAGCAGCGGGCGCAGCAACAGACCGTATAATATTATGGATACTCCCAAGAAGAACGCCCGGAGAGTGGACTGGGAGAGCCAACTGCCTACACTGGCTAACACACCGCTTCTCCCGGAAATGAGTCCTCGGATCACCATAGCTGCGGCTGCCATAAACAGGCCGCCTGCGATGGCGGCGCCAAGTAGCGTATATCCATGACCTGCCGGGGACAACTTGGCCGCCGTCAACCAAGCCACGTACCCTGCCAACGCGTATGACCCAGCCTTGAGCAAGTCCCGATATGCTGTTCCGGGCGCGGTGTCATCAACGGCGGGCACCTTGGCAGCGAAACCAAGCGCCAGAAGACAACCGGCCACCATGTATCTTGCCTCGAACACCCGGCTGAAGTGAAGCTGTACCCACCCTCCCAGGAGAAAGTCAGGCCACTCGTCCAACGCCGCAGCGCTTATGTTGGGTAAAGCGCTGAGTATTCCCCATGCGACCAGCGCCACGCTGGCGCCCGAGGTCAACGCAGCCACCAGCTTGAGACATTCAACAGCAACCGACCTTAATGGAGTATCAGGATTGGCCCACCGGTCGGACGCTTCTCCCGCGTTCATCAATGCACTGCCTACGTAGCTGGTCCCCAGCGCCGCCGCCAGCGTGGGCAGCAAAGCCGAATCGGCGAACCCATAAGTGGCGGCCCATCCTTGCTGAAGCAGGATGTAGACTATCCCGAAGGATATCAGCCGAAACCACGGAAACCGGAAAATCTGTCCAACCGCGGGAAGAGGCACGCTAACTGTCCAGACCGCTACCGTGGACGCCAGCACGACCGCCGTGCAAACAATGAATGTTCGGTAAATTTGTGGTTCCGGTTGGGTCTCAGCCAAGGAAACCAACGCGCCTATAACCAACATCGACCATGCGGCGCCTTTTGAAATCCGCCGGGTCATTTGAAGCAAAAGACCCGTTCGCGGGCTGAACTCACTGGGCAGCCGCAGGGCAGCCCTGGGGCGGGAAGTGCTTTGCAGCCGGAATACCATATCCAGCGCCAGGGACAGACCTGCTGCGATGACCACGGGCCAGAGGAGAAAATCGTATCCCTTCGGCAACGGGTTTATGTCCACGCGCCACAGGGCAATCGAGGCTGCTATAATCACCGCAGCCTGAAGCAAGGCCCCACCCAGTTGACGGTTGGCCTCCATACCTTGCTCAGTCTCCCACTATTGACCGTCGAGCGCGATACATTGCTTCGAACCGGGGACGGTCGATTTCGTGCAGGCTGTAGTCCGCTTCTTCAAATCTCGCGATCACCACTTCCAGGGCCCGTTGGTCGATACTCATTCCACTGGTGACAACCAAGACCTCCATTTCCCTGGGAGTCGCGTGGTCGGAAATGCCGGGTTCCCTTTCCCGCACCCAGGGTAAAAAGGAGTTATACCGGTCCACCACTTCCTCGCGGAAGTCCACTACTTCGAACTCGGTCCTGGCTGACGTCGGAGCATAGCGCTCATCTCCTGCGAAACGAGCCTCAATCTTATACGTCCCGGGAACGGTGCCGCTCCATGAGGTGTTGCATAGTCCCGCAGGACCGGTGAAAAGCTCCAATACCTGGCCTGATTCTCCAAAGGAGGCGGTCACTCCCATGCCGGCCAAGCCCTGTCCGAGAATGTCCGACAGCCTGATCTGCACCGGTACCTGCTCGCCGATTCCCCAGATGTACGGCAAGTCTTCCGCAGGTTTGATGAGGGTAATGTCCAAGCGGGTGGCAATCATGTGTCCCGGTATGGGCGCCTGCAACCTGACCTCGGCGCTCGCCGTAACCGGCGAGTACGTGCCGTCGCCGGCAAAGTGGGCGGTCACTGTGCAGGTCCCCACCGTATTTGCGGACCAGTGGGTTGAGCATGTTCCCCTGCGATCGGTGATCAACACCATCGGCTCCTCCAAGCCGTCCCAGGATACCTCCACC
This sequence comes from Dehalococcoidia bacterium, assembly GCA_965203835.1. Taxonomy (GTDB): domain Bacteria; phylum Chloroflexota; class Dehalococcoidia; order Lucifugimonadales; family UBA3495; genus CBDCFV01. Next base: position 2,905,462 of record OZ241919.1, on the reverse strand, counting down.
GCCGCTCCTCTTACCGGTCTGCCTGAGTCCTCTTCCAAGGAGCACCGCAGCGGTATCTGTTCCCCAACTTGCCATTCTCTCTCGACATCCCCATACAACTCCGGGATACTCAGCTCCAGCAGGACCGGCACAGTTTCTACTTCCCCTTCCCCCTCAGTCTCGGCTGTCACCCTCCGCCGCGTGGGTGCGGGCAGACGGCGGGCGGCCCGGACCGTGACATACACCACGACTGAAGCCAGGACCAATCCCAATGGCACCCCTATCCATAGCAGCCAGTTGAACCCTTCATCGCCCGATGAGCTTGTCGTGTTGGATGATCTGCTTGACAAACTCTCTCGGGAGGCGCCATCAATACTACCCTGCCGCCGCGCTCCCGATTTTTCGCGGGTAGACTCCACGGTTGCCGGCAGGTTCGATCCATCACCGTCAAATCTCACGCTCATCAGAGCTTCCGACAGCTTGCTGGCATCGAGTCCGGCCAGGTCGAATATGGCGATCCCTTCCTGGTCGGTCACGGCGGTCAACCCCTCACCGTAATGAATCGTGGCGTCGGGAATACCCTTACCTTCGTCATCCAGCAATTGCGCTTCCACCTGTACAGGGTCGCCAGGTTCCTCTCCCTCCAACGGAGTAACGGTGAGATTGGTATTGGACATGATTTTAGCCAGCGCCGTAATGACAGCCTCTAAGGCGGGAGCGCCTATTTCCAGCGGCATGTCTCCCAAAGAAACGCCGGACGGCACCTCATAGTCGAAGGAGAAAGCTCCGTTCTCGTCGGTTCGTCCCGCTTCCTCTCCTTCGACTGTGACCGGCGTGTCGGGGATGGGTATCCCTCCAATTGATACCGTCCCTTCGACCTCCAGTTCCCCGTCCCGCGCCGCAGGCTCAAGCGGCTCGACGTCAATTTGCGGCGTCCCGACAGTGGCGGGCGTCGAGGCTTCGGAAGGTTCCAATCCGGAATCGTCGCCCGTGAAGGCGGCTCCGATGTCGTGGGTTCCCTCACTGTCGATTGTGTGGTCCAAGCTGAAGTTGCCCGCTTGGTCGGTGACAACACTAAGTGAATCTTCATCACCTACCGAAATTTCCACGGTCTGGCCGTCTATTGGGTTGCCGAAGTAGTCCTCTAGTGTCCCACTGATCGGGACCTCCTCGCCGGGTCTTCCCGGGGGCACCTCATCCAACTCCAGCCGGCTCGGCATGGTAACCTCCACGCCCAACAGCCCGTTGCTTCCCAGCAGAAAACCCGTGTCTTTCAGTTCCACCGTTACCACGTGGTCCCCGGTTTCATCGAAGCTGACTCCGACGCTGAACTCCCCTCGCTCGTTGGTGAATACCGGGTCCAGGGCGTATCCATCCACCTTGACCAACACTTCCTGGTGGGCTACGGCTCGGCCGGTTTCTTCGGACAACAGGCCGCGAAATTCAACAGGGGTGCCCACCGAAATGTCGGCAGGACCTTTCAGATCGATCCTGGTGCCCGAGTACACCTTGATTTCCGGATCACTCCACGATTCCCCATAGCCGGGACTCCCCATGGCGTGGGCAATAATCTGATAGCTGCCCTTGGCGAATTGGTCCGGCAACAAGATTTCCAATGAGAACCGTCCCTGGCGGGTAAAGCTGGAACCCACCTTGACTCCCCCTTGTTCCTTTTTCTTGTTGACAAAAATCTCCACCTCCATCCCATCGACGGGGACCCCGGACGTGGAGGCTACGGTCCCGCCCAAGGCGAAGGGATGCCCTAACCGTGTACTTGTCGGCCACTCCGTTATGTCGGTAACCGTGTCCTCACCGCTTGGATTCCCTTTGAATGGCGGCGTGTCCGCCGATGGGTCATCGGATACCCTGGACGGAGGACCTCCTGCGGGGGTTGGATCGAAGGTAGTCCAACCCACGTCTTGCAGCGCCACTTCCGCCCATTGGTGGGCTTGATTCGAGAAGACCGTTCGGGTTTCGTCGGACTCCCCGACTGCCCAGCCCGAAACTACCCTGGCCGGTATACCCGCCGACCGGGCCAGCACGGCGAAAGCGCTGCTGAATTGCCCGCTGGTGCCTTCCTTGCTGTCGAACAGGAACCAGTCCACCGGGTCCTGCCCGGCGGACGGCATACCGGACTCTGCGTCAGCGAAGGCATAGGCGTACTCTTCTCGCAAAAATGTCTCGATAGCCTCGGCTTTCAGGTAGGGGGCATCGTGTTTATCGGTAATCGAACGGGCCAAATCCTCAACACGCTTGGGCAGATCGTCCGGCAGCATCGTATAAGGAGGCACATCGAGCACACCGGTGTTGACCAGCGCCTCCCTCGAAAAATCCACTTCCTTGGCAAGCCACGCATATTCTTCCAAGCGCCCCTCGCCGGAGAAAGTTGCGCTCAAAGGGTCGTAGCTCCCGTCAACCGAAATCCGCTCCACTCCTTGGGAAATCGGCATCCCTTGGGCTGGTATACCTCCAACCATCGGATGAGCTGAAACGCTGAGCTCGTTGTAACCGATCAAATCGCCACCCTCAGCGTCAACCAGAGCTTGCAAGTCGTCCTGTTGCAATGAATCTCCCATGGTTGGGCTCCACCCGGCAATCAAGGATGCAACGTCGGTCCCGCCCTCATAAGGCAACTCGCCAACGTCCGACTGGGTCCACTCCCCGTTGGCGTATGTATCTCCGGTCGCCGTTCTCAGGTATCCTCCCTCCGGGGCGCCGGTGACTTGGAAAACAGGTGTAGCCGGTAGCTCCTGCACCTGTTGCGCCGTAGTCCCCGGAGTCCATCCGATATCACTGCCCCAGTCGATGACCGTACCCCCGTTCTCCAAGAGAGCCGTGGAAGCCCCTATAGCCTCCAAGACCTTTTCCGCAGACTGCCCGGTCAATTGTCTGCCGTCAGGGAATTCCGCTGCCAACCGGTCCACAACCGGCGACCTCTCCCGGATCAACGTGCCCACCTTGTCCTCAATGACGGAAGCGAGACCGGGATTTTCGGATGCGACGGCATCCAACGCCGCTTTGATCCCCGGGGCGATTTCTACCTCTTCCACGATGGCATCAACGTCTCCAAATCCTGGCGTTCGGGACGGGGCTCCTCCTGATGCAGTCGGTTCAAAGGTTACCCACCCCAATTCATTGAATGCTACCTCTGCCCACTGGTGTGCTTGATCAGCGTGTATCGTCTGCGGGCCGTCCACCGGAGAGACCGCCCAGCCGGACACTATTCTCGCAGGTATTCCGACCGACCTCGCCAACACCACAAAGGCGCTGCTGAATTGGCCGCAGGTGCCCATTTTGCTGTCGAAAAGAAACCAGTCCACCGGGTCTTGTCCGGGTGACGGTGAGTCCGAACCCTGTGTAGCAAAGGCGTAGGCGTACCGGCTCCGCAGAAAGGATTCGATTGCTTTGGATTTCCGATATGGTCCCTCCTGCCCGTCGGTGATGGAATGGGCCAACTCCCGAATGCGAATTGGCACATCGTCCGGCAGTTGGGTGTATACAGGGTCGCGCGACAACGTGGCAGACTCCAGTTGGTACGGTGTGAATACGGGAAGACGGGCAGCCCACATAATTTCAGGCAATGGCGTCGCGCTACGGAAGGTGGCGCTGAAAGGCCTGTAAGTCCCGGCAGCGCGTATGTACTCAATATGCAGCCCAACGGGCAATGTCCCCGCTGGCATTTGAGTCGCTGGCGGAACAGGGAACACCGTAACCTCTTCCGGCTCGCCGGTCCCCGCATGACCCTCTGCGGGCCAAGCCAGGAGCGCTGACTCAGGGTTGTGTAATGAGTCAGCGCCCGCAGAAACATGGTCGGAGAGGGTTCCCTTGACCAGTGCCGGCATCCGGCCGGTCCCGTCATAGGGCAGGTCTACGTAAGGGTTCTGGGTCCAGCCGCCGTTGGCGTATATATCTCCAACCCCCGTTCGCAAATACTTGACGCGGGCAGCGCCCGCTACTCTGAACACCGGGGTGTTGGATGGCTCGCTCGCTTGGCGAGTGGTTACTGAGGGGCTTACCCCAGCGGTAACCCCGCCGGTGGATACCAGGCTCCCGCCAGTCTCCAGTGGACTCACGGAAGCTCCACGTTCCGCCAAGGCCTGTTCCGCGGCGGCCCGCACTTCCGGGGCGGTGTCGCCCAAGGCTTGTGCCAGCGGCCCCAAGGCGCCGGGATTGCTCAACGCTCCCAAAGCCGCAACCGAGGCTGTCCTTGCTGCTGTATCGTCATTCTCCAGCACGGCTTCAGCCAGAGGTCCAAGAGCGGCGGCCCCTTCACTCTCACTCAAAGCTTGAGTCAAAGGAGCCATCGCCTCGTAGTCCCCCGACTCCACCAGCGACTCTACGGCGGTCGACAAGGCTTCCTCATCCACATCCGCCAAGGCTTCGGCCAACGCCCCGATTGATTCATCGTCGCCCGACTCTGCTACCGCCGCCACGGCAGTCGACAAAGATTCCTTATCTACGTCCGCCAAGGCTTCGGCCAACGCCCCGATTGCTTCCGGGTCTCCCGACTCCGCTACCGCTGCTGCTGCGGTAGACAATGCCTCCTTGTCTACATCCGCAAAAGCTTCAGTCAACGCCTCAATAGTTTCACCGTCGCCTGACTCCGCCAGCGCTTCTACTGTAGCGGACAAGGCTTCCTCGTCTACGCCCGCCAAGGCTTCAGCCAGCGCCCCCAGTGCGTTGGCGTCGCCCGACTCCGCCAGTGCCTCCACGGTCCCCGCAGCCACCCCAGGGTCTACGTCGGTCAAGGCCTGCGCCAAGTCCGCAATGGACTCCTGGTCCGCCGACTGCTCGAAGTTCTCCACAACAGAGGCCAGGACTTCCGGGTCTACGTCCGTCAAAGCCTGGCTCAGGGTTGACGCCGCTTCGGGATCACCTGACTCCGCCAAGGCCTCGACTGCGGTGGCTACGATTTCAGGATCTGCATTGGCCAAGGAATTAGCCAAGGTCGTCGCGCCTTCCGCTACTCCCAATTTCGATAGTCCTTCGACGGCGCTGGCAAGGAGGTCCGGGTCTGCCGCAGCCAACGCTTCAGCCACCGCGGTGGCGGGCCCCAGTTGCCGGAGGGCGTTGACTTCCTCTGCGTAGGCCATTGCGGGTTGTGACTCCGAAGGACTATTGAAAAGGTTGAGGCCTCGAACAGCCGAGCAGCCGAACAGGCCCAGCGCAAGAATGGCAGCCAGGAACAGGACCAATGGTAGAACCGAGAACTTGGGCTTGGTCACCCCTCCCAACATCAGCATCAGGAGGATGCCGGCTCCAAACATCAAAGCCCAGCGATTCATACCTCCAACTTCTACTTGGTGGGCGGCATAGGGGACGCCCCCGTATGGAAGGCCTCCCAATAGTCCCCCCGAAATAAAGAGGTAAAGCCCCAACCCCGCGACGGCTGCCGCAACAGCTATCGCGGCGACTGTGACCCATGTAGCGGTCCTGCCGTGATCCTTGAAATGGCGACGAAGGAGCACGACGGTCCCCGCTGCGAATACGATACACGCGGCGGCAGCGAGTGTGGAAATCAGGGACACCCCGCTACCCACCTGGACGGTTCCTCTGGACGATCCGGTGAACGGCGAATCGTTGCCGCCGCTGGAAGTGAGCTCAACAAAGAAATCGAACAGGAAGAATAAGCACCCCAGCGCGATGGCCAACAGTACCAGCAGCGCCACCCGGGGGCCTATGCCGTTGAGCAATGCCATCATGAGCGAATAATAGCATAGGTCCCAAAGTTAGCATGGATGTCTTGCATCACATGGCTACAAGGGCTAGGTCTATACAACTTGGGGGGCAATCTCAATAACACATCTACTAACGAAGTGTCATCGGTGGCGTTAGGGGCTAAAAAGTGGCGGAGAGAGTGGGAGTAGAATTGTTTTGTGATTGTGCCTGATATTAGCTGTATTAGAGCCTATATCTCTCTTTTCCCCACATATATTCCCACACCGATGGCAAGATGTTACTGGACTATTCTGGACAATTATACCGCCTTTTGTGGTGTATGTTCGTGTTGTACCCTGTTGACCGCGATTGCAGCACAGGTTGCCGGTTGTTCATTCGTACTGTTCCTCCGGGAAATGCTGCGGCACCTTTGGTGAGGTCTCCTTGCTCTCTTCAGGACTGACGTGACTGGAATCTTCCTTTCTCTCAGATTCCACAACCGAAAGCGCGCGTGCCAGCCACAAGAGGTCTCCTATGCCTTCCGGCTGACAATCCTTTGCTAGCCTGTCCTGTCAATGTCGTCCGCGAACTCACTCGAAATCAAATTGCGGGTGCACCAAGGATAAATCTTGTGAAGGAAGGGGGTTATTCAGTCCCAGGACCAAGGAGTGGCTGGGGTGACGGGCATGAAAGATGAGGACTCCCCGTCTGGGGCTGCGGCTGCTTAACACGCCGGGATGCAGCCTGGACTTCGATCCTGATAAGGCCATATAGAGGTGGGAGAGCCTGTTCCTGAGGAGACAGAGAGTCTACTGGCAATCTGTGCCTGGGTAAGGAAGCCGACAGTGCAGTAGATAGTCGGCAGATTCCCAGCCGGTAAGACGATGAGAGGCGGCGCCTTCGGATCGCGATCCGGTCGAAGGCCGGACCACCGGTTCGAGACTCCCGCCGTGATTCCCGGTGCTGCACAATGCGCACCCGAGCTTGGCTTTGGTTCAGCTCAACGCGATTGTTGCGATCCTGGCAGCCTCCCACTCGGGCAACTGAGGGTCGATGTCCATGAGAGTGTCCCTGTAGCTCATGAAGGCGCTACCAACGTCCCGGAACTCCGTCGTTCCCGCCCACGCTCCTGGGTCCTTTATACCTTCTGGAGGCAGAAGGAGCTGTGCCGAGCCCCCGGCCCGCCGGATCGCGTCAACGGTCTTCAGACCAGTTCTTTGGCCCGTCATGCTCGCCTCGTCCCGGTCCGCATAGACTCGGGCCGGTATTCCTGATGCCGCGATCTGTTCAATGGTTGACCCCGTGGACAGGTGCGTTGCGATGTCCGCCCCGATGGTGGTAATTGCACATCCTTCGAACCTCGAGGCCAGCGCCAGAGCGTCCTTCAATCCCTCGCAGACCATCCACACGCCGGGCTCCTTCGGGTCTCCCACACAGACCACCGAGTCCTTCCTGGCGCCCCAGCTTTTCTTGTTCACCCGTTTCCTCCCACGGGACGGCCCGGTCGCGGGAGTTCCGTCCTCGGACACAAAGACAAACGTGAAGCCCCATGGTGATGGGAGTTTTGGCCACGCCATGATCCAGTCCCGCAGCGGCGCCAGCGGGGCCATTATCGCTCCTGCTGCCCCTGGAGAGTCCGGTCCGCTGATATTGTGATTGTTTCTCCAGAATCTGGAGTCCAATGAGAGCCATCGCAGGAAGATAGGCGGCGGGAGCTCCGGCCTCCAGACATTGAAGGAAGTCAGCCACCGTCTTCCCGGGTGTCTCGGGTCCGATGGCACACTTTCATGCTGTCCTTGCAGCGCAGCGATCTTTTCCCGGATTGGAGGGTCCTGCGGTGCCGGTTCACCGCCCAAGACAGGCCGCGGCAGCGGCTCGGGGACCCTTTTCACTGTGACAGGCCCCTGTCTCCCAGGTCTTACTCTCTTTGTGCCCTCGATCTGATTCATTTCGCCAAGGATTTTCAACCCCGATAGCCGCTCCAGCCCGATCACCGCGTCCCTCGAGGAGCATCCGGCGTGGCAGTTCACTATCAACCTGCCGTCCGTCCCGTCCCTCCAATTCAGTGCAGTCCCGGAGTGTGTTCCCCCGTGACATTCGCCACGAGACATGTACCAGCCGTTCCCCGAGACTCGGACACCTGTGGCCGCGGCGATCGCCGCCGCGTCCGGCGGTTTGTACTCAGATTCGGGCATTCAAGTCCTGCCGATTAGCAGGATTAGCAGGATTAGCATAGGTTGCATTGGCACGAGTTTCCTCGAGGGAGATGCTTCTTGAAGGGTAAACCCCGTGACTGTCGATATAAGAAGGCTGAACGCAGACCATGACCTGACCCATGCTAATTCTGCTAACCCTGCTAATGAGGGCCTTGTGGACCTGGACTGGGTCTACCACCCCCGGCCCCGCACGGCGTCTTTGATGTTGGGATGGACGGCGAAACGACCGTTTCCCCCTTCCACCTCCCTTACATACCGCTCCTGTACCAGCGCCCCAATCACTGCCGCCTTATAGTCGACGTCGGCTCGGATGGCCGCAGGACCATACTGGGCGAGGAGGGTCTGGAGAGCGACATGGCCAAAGGAATCCACCAACCTCTTTCCGTTGCGGTTAAATCGTCCCGGGTCCGCTATCGCTTCCGATATAACCCGGATAGCCGATTGCATAATCTTGACTTTGTCCGTGGCTCCGGCACCGTCCACCACCCGCCGGAGTTCCCGCCGGTGCCATTCGACGATGGGAATAGTCGCCTCAATGAGGTCGAGGTCGACCTGAGGGTGATTGGCGGCGACTGATGGTTCCTGCAGGGCCACGTTGCCGGCTCCGTCGCGCGCCATTGGCCATGCCTCCCATGCCGCAAACACCCCCGCCAGCCGTGCTGCCATTTCAGGGGCCCGTCCTGCTGCCCCCTGCTCCACGAGCCTTCCATCCTCGAGGAGCGAGTCGGCGGCCTTCATCATCACGACGTTGTATTCCTTGAGACGGTCCATCGCTGCCGCCGTCATGCCGATGGTCTCCCGCACCGGTAGTTCCCAGTCACGGAACACGGTCTCCAGGTCCTGAAGCTCCCGCCACTGAAACACCTTGGACTGGTACAAGTCTACAAGCACATCGTCGCCCGGCAGTTTTTCTCCCACGTCCGGCCTCACCGAGTCCCATGCCACCAGCATCCGTCCTGACAGTCCCATAGCCGCGGCCTCAGACGTGATGAGAGGAACGAGTACGCTTTTCTGCCCGAGCCAGCACAGATTGAAAGCGTAGGTGCCCTGCTTCAAAAGGACCTCCCTGCCACCACGAGGTCCACCTCCGATTCGCCCCTCCCCGTTGGTCGCACCTGTCCACAGAGTTGCAAAAATGCCTAAGGTGCGGATCAGGCGCTCCCCTGAAAGAGAGTAACCGTGGATGCTGACCGCCGCTTCATCCATTCCTTGGAACAGGACCGGTCTCCCTCTGGCCAGGTGGCTGCGAATGACCTCGATGGTGTCGTCGGACCGCAGGGCAACCGGAGACCGGTCACGGGGGGCGCGGTCGTCGACACCGTCAACCGCCATACTCTTGCCTGCCGATTGTGCCCTCGTTTTGGCTTCGTCAACGAGTTCCTGATGGCGGTCGGATATTATCGCATCTGCTGTCCTGTGCGGGTGCCACGCCTCTGATGCCGCGGCCGACTTTCGCCAGGTCGACTCCGAGATTGCGCAGGTGTAAAGGCAGGTAGGTGATGGCCGGGATGCCAGTGTGGCCACGTCGTAGTGATACGACGTGAGCGTAGCTACCGCCGGGAGCAGCGCCGCTGCAGTTGTAGACCGCGACGCCCCCGTTATTCTGGATATGGCGCCGAGCACTCTTTCCAAGTCTCCCGGCAATGGCGGATAAGGTTCCTGCGCCGCCGCCGCCGGTGTAGGTGGTGCTATCTCTCCCCAGTCATGGTCTCCGTCAGACCCATGGCCGAGTTGGCGCCGAAGTTCCTCCTCGTCTACCTCCTGAAACCCGGCCGCCTGCCCGTTGGTCGATCCGTGAGTGTATTGGATGGGTATACCATTGTGAGAACGTGTGTTACCATAGAACATAGAAAGCTCCTCTGCCGGGGTTTTCCTGTGCTGAAAGCCCTTGGGATGCCGCCCGAGGGCTTGATTTAGTTTGCCTCCTACGCACTGTCTGCGGGGGGCCTGCTCTCCAGCCATGCGGCAAGATCGGATGCCCTCCACCCTGTAGCCCGCTTCGAAAGTCTCAAATTTTTGGGGAAATGGCCGTCCCCCATCAACTCATACACCTGAGACCGGCTCAGCCCTGAGAGTTTCATGACCTCGGGCAGGCGTAAGATGCGCTGGTTGTCCAAATCCATTTCCACACTCCTTTCCTGCTAAATCCTCGGTGGTCCACCGATGGTCTCAGACCGCCACTATCGGCCTGTCTCGTCCAGTATGAACCGTGGTAATCACACGTGTTTTGCAATTAGGGTGCATGTTGTCCACTTTGATGGGATTTCGGTTTGTCAGAGAGAATAGGCACTAAACCAAAGCCAGAGTGAAATACGCAGAGACATGGGGTAAATTGGCGTGGAACCGGGTAAGCCAATATGGGGAGTTGCAGGGGTTGATGATGGGTGTGAGGGAGATAGACCGGTCCTTGGAACAATGGCGGATGGGAGTCAAGGACCTGCGGCGGAGAATGATCCTGGCACCGACGCCCAGAGAGCGGGAGAGGTGGTACGCCATCCTGCTCTTGGCCCAAGGATTGACGGCTGCGGCCGTGGCGGAAGCGCTGGAGCGTGATCCACACACCATCGGACGGTGGGCCTCGGCTTCGGTGAGGGAGGGCCGGCAGCCCTGATATTCGAGCAGACCGGCGGTTCCCCCCGTCCTTGACCAGACGCAGCAGGCGGAGTTGAAAGGGACAGTGCAGCAACCGCCGTCATCATCGGGCATCGCAATGGCCAACTGGTATTGGAGGGTGGTGCGGCGGTTCGTCTCGGAACGGTTTGGAGTCAGTTTGAGCAGGAGCAGTTGCCTGAACTACCCCCGTCTGCACGAGGGCAGGCTCTGCACAGGCTGGGATTTGCCTTCAGGCGCCCAAAGAAGCGTTTGGTTAAGGCAAATGAGGCTCGGCGTGAGGCCTTCGTGGCGGAATATGCCGCTCTGAAGAAGGAGGCCCAACAGACCGGAGCCAAGGTATTCTTTGCCGATGAGGCCCACTTCCGGGCGGACGCCGAGTTGCGTGGCAAGTGGGTGCTGAAAGGAAGGCCTGCCCTGGTTGACTGGAACAGCCCACGGTACGGAGAGAAGGCCAGCTACTACTCGGCAGTGTGTTTGGAGACTGCCGAAGTGGAGTGGATGGAGCTGGAAGGGAACAGCAACAGCGAAACGTCGGCAGCCTTCTTGGAACAGTTGCGGGAGAGGCACGGCGGGCGGCTGAATGTGATCTGGGACAACGCGCCGGCGCATCGAGGCGAGGCGGTGAGAGGACTGCTGAGAAAGGCGGGGCTGAACCTGCGATTGATAAATCTGCCGGGATACAGCCAGGACTTCAACGCTGACGAAGCCATCTGGGGCTGGGCGAGGGAGGAGGCCACTGGCAACCTGTGCCTGGGGACCAGGGAGGGGGTACAGGAGAGGGTCGGCAACTTCCTGGCAGGGCTGGCCAACCGGCAAGAAGAGGTGAGACGTCGCTGCTGGACAGTGTTGCAATCAAGGGCCGAGGCACTCCAGCGAGATTCCTAGCCCGATTCCCGCCCTACTGGAAATGCACATCCCACCTTGGCTTCGGTTTAGGCATTGCGATATGCTTGCATGGAGGCAAGTATGAACAACGAAGGCCGCCGTAAGAACTGTCCATACTGCAACTCAGACCACTATGTTCTGGACGGCGTTTTCGGAGGCCAGCAGACCTATGAATGCAGGGACTGCGGGAGGGGGTCGGGACAGAGAGGGGCGGTGGGTGGACACAGTTACATTCCAGACCAGATCGGGATGGGCATCAAGAAGTTCTTCGAGGGCCGTTCCGCTAGATCCACAGCCAAGCTCATGAACCAGTTGTTTAGCACAGAAGGCACCAGCATCTCCCCGCAGACTATCCTCAACTGGGCCCATCGGTACACTGGTGCGGCTGTCAAACTGATAAAGGGATGTCAGGTATCGGGTGGGGGAAAGTGGTGGCTATGGAGTCAACCCTTTCCCCGGCAGTCATGGATGTGGTGGATGGTGGTGGATGAAGCAACGGGCTACATCATAGCGAGCCACGTCAGCACTACCATGACTGAGGACGGAGCGCGGGAGGTTTTGCTTGAAGCCCTGGCTTCGGCTGAACGACCATGCGACGAAGTCGTGTATTGGATGTATCCGCCGAAGACCAGGAGGAAGTATGACTGCATTCCGGAGGAGGCAATTCTGAAGGTGATGCGAGGAATGCTGCTTGGCAAGAGAGTAATCACGCACACCGGAGGTTTCCCCCCTTTCTCTAGTGCACCAGTTGTCGCCAAGGTTGTCACGTTATTGGCCAGCAATCACCTATTCAACAGCATCAATGACCATGACAATGTTCAGCTATATACCGCCGGAGCGGTTATTACGAGCAACTTCTTGTTCACCAAATTAAGAGAATTGCGCGGGCGGACGCCCGCGCAGGCGGCCGGGGTAAAAGCTCCATTCACGGATTGGGTTGATGTGGTGAGACTGGAGGCAAAAGCCCATCTTCCTTCCACCGACGCTTAGGTGTACCTGACACGGCTTCATTCGGTCCATGGAAAGGTCCTTGGCAGAACTATTGATGCCTCCAGTGGAAGGCCATGCGCTGGTTGGCACAGGCTTGGTCTCAATGTCCCGAACTTTGACCCAACGTATACAGCCGGATTTGTTGCTGTTCTGCGACTTTCCTGCGCAGCAAAAACGGAGAGCAGGCGGCTCACATGTGGAGGGGGCAAAGAGTGCCGGTTTCAGCTTGACATGTTGCTCGCCATGCAACCGGACTTTACGAGGGGCTCCACCTACAGCTCAGCATCGCCCACGTCTTCGATTTGCCAGCGACCGGCCGACATTGACAAAATTCCCGCAGCTCTGGGCCACAAATGTATTCCCAGCAACTCCGAAGACTCAGTACGTGATGCCATTGCCAGCCGGCGCCATCCAACATAACGTGCCTATCGAAATAATGCCCCTTGGCGTCGGCTTGTTTAGCAGGTCAAAAGCGGCGCTCATCCGGCACGGACCTGCCGGACCGGTTGCAGGCCGGGTCATGGACCATTGCGGCAGAAGCAAATGAGGAAATGACGCGAAGGCAACAGCGGACGTTGAGCACCATATGGCCGCCATGAACGCTCGGTCACGCAGAGGTGGAAGCGTGGCACATCGCCGCCGGCGACTGCGACAGGACACTGGCGCCGCAGCAGGTCCGTCCTTCCACCAACGTGTGGCAAGAAGACCTCGCCCTACGGTGCAAAAGCGATGGGTATGATCTTCGCCGGCTGCCGACAGCTGGATAATGTACTGTTCTTCGCTGGGAGGAGGGGGTGAACGAGGGATGCAGGGAGACTATTTTAATCAGCATGGGTGGATTGGTTGGTGGAAGGAACGTGGTATGGTTGTGGGACAGATGACGGAATGATCCGCACTCGTCGGCGATTCTACCGGAGTAGCAGTCGATGTTGCCTCTCACATCCTGATCGCCGATGCGTTGGACCTGCCAGTCATCGTCGGTGCCGCACCGGCTGAGGTCTTGGCGATGCACCGGCCGGCCTCTTCACGAGGATATCGGCCTGCAGGTCGCGGCGGCCATCAAGGTGATGACCTTGGTCGCCATCCACCTTCCGTGGCAGCAGCCGGTGGCTACAGGGGCCAGTTTAAGGCGACTGAAAGGGCCTTCGGTTTGCGCTGGCTACCCACCACCCCTTTGACCTAGGACCGAGTCACTGCGGTGTGCGTAGGCCGCCACCAACCGGCCCCCCTATCGTGATCGAACCTCTTCCATCCTTTTTTCCTTCACTACCCCCACCACTGCGTCGACCATCGGCTATTCGTTCATCATTCTCTTATCCTATCACTACAATTAGAAGATCCTGGTCGGCAAGCCCAAGTCTATTGCATGAGTGACCATAGTGGTGTATTATATAATATATACACCATCATGGGGGCCAATTCAGGATGCCGAACATTACACCAGATGAGATTCGAGAGATTCGCCTTTCGCTGGGGCTAACGCAGGTGGAGGCGGGGGAGCTATTGGGAGGCGGTCCCAGGGCGTTTACAAAGTATGAGTCGGGGACCGTGAAGCCAGCTGCCTCTGTAGTCAACCTGCTGCGTCTGCTTGAGGATGACCCTTCTCGGGTCACCGCGCTGGGGGGCAGAACTCCGAGGCCCATCAACGCATTGGGCACCAGTCCTCATGAGGTATCTGGCGAACACATTACCGTCTTGAATGAACGGGAACTGCCACTGCTCCTCAGGAAGCTATTGGTCGCTGAGGCTCAAACTCATGGCGTGCCACTGGAGGGCATTCACGTTTCCAGCAACGTGTACACGCCGGACGGAGGAGAGGACGGCCGGATCGAATGGTCTGAAGGTCCGGATCGAACAACGTGCCTGCCCTCGCGGCTGTGCCTGTTTCAACTCAAGAGTGGTGCGGTCTCCCGCGGGCAGACGGGAAAAGATGTCCTGGACTCAAACGGGGAGGTCAAGGCCCCGATACTCCAGGCACTATGGTCCGGAGGCAACTATATATTCATATGCGCTCATTCGTACACCCAGCAGGAGGTCGAAAGCCGCGAGGCTGCCATCCTTGACGCCGTGAGAGGCGCAGGGGTGACGGTTAAGGATGAACAGGTTGATTTCAAGGACGCACATCAGTTGGCTACCTGGGTCAATTGCCACCCTCCGGTAGTTGCATGGTTAAAGGAGAGGACACAGCCGGGTGTCATGGGGCCCTTCCGATCCTGGACTCATTGGGCAGGACGCGCTGAGCATGATTCCAGCCCGCTGGTGGGCGACGAGCGACTGCCTGAGTTGCGAGCCTGGTTGCTCGAAAGACTGGCCGCGCCCGGCTCCGTGTGTCGGGTAGTAGGATTGTCGGGTGTCGGCAAGTCCCGCCTTATACTGGAAGCTCTTGGTCCGACCGGGACTGATACGGCAGAGGATGTCTCAGTCAGCGACGTCGTTCTGTACGCTGCCGAGTCGGAGGCATCTTTCGAGCAGATTATTGAGGCGGTCCAGAAGCACGTGGACATGGGATCTCGTGCGGTCATAGTCGTGGACGATTGTCCTGTTGATTCCCATCGGAAGCTCGCCAACATAGCGGCTCGCGCAAACAGCAACGTCTCCCTCCTGACCATTGACTATGAGATCCCCTCCGGCACCCTTGATGACATGACATTGAGAGTTGGCGAGGCACCATCGTCCGTGTCTCAAGAGATAATCGGCCGTCTGCCAGGCTTGAGCCCGGAGGACCGTAGACGGCTGGAACATTTTTCCAAGGGTTTCCCCAGGGTTGCCATCCAGACCGCCATGGCTTGGCGTGCGCAAATTCCCATTGCCCATGCCACTGACAATGATCTTGTCGATGCCTTTGTCCTAGGGCGGCATCCACACGATTCTGGTTCGCTGCTTTCCTCTGCTGCCCTGTTTTCGGCATTCGGCCTGGTTCAGGCGGAATCAGGATCGACACAACCCCTGAGTGATGAATATGACGGTGCGGTTGGCCTCTCGGAAATAGCCGGCGTTGAGACGGGGGTTACAGTCGACGCCCTGTATGAGGATGCTCAGGACCTCCTGCAGAGAGGTGTGATGCAGCGAAGAGGCAGGTTCAGGATTCTCCAGCCACGTCCCATAGCACTGAGACTTGCGGAACGCAGGTGGCGGGGTTGGACTCCGGGAAAATGGGACCTCGTGCTTGGAGGGACCACCAGTGTGAATTTCAAAGTTTTGGCGTCGAGGCAGTTGTCCCTTTTGAACACCACTGACACCGCTTCACAGGTGGTCGCCCACGTATGCAGACCGAGCGGGCCCTTTGATGGCATAAGCGGAGTAGCCCAGCCGGGCCACGCCCGTGTTCTTTCGTCATTGGCGGAAGTGGACCCGGCGGCCGTGGCCGAACTCATCGAAAGGTTTTTTGATGAATTGGTAGACCTTCATCTAATTCGTGGCGACCTTCGGCGCAATTTGGTCTTTGCTTTGGAGAAGATCGCTTTCGACCCTGAGACTTTTGAACAGGGGGCCATGCTCCTGTTGCGGCTGGCGGTCCATGAAAACGAGCCTTGGGGGAACAATGCTACCAATCAGTTCACTGGACTATTTCCGGTGCTCCTGGGCAACACCGCTGCTAATGGGGAGGGCCGATGGTCTGTCCTGGACGCAGCAGTCAAAACAGATGACCAGGCACAGTTGAAGGTCGTAGCAGAGGCGTTGACAAGGGGTTGCCAGACAGATCATTTTTTCCAATTCGGAGGCGCAGGCGCCCATGGCTCCAGACCCAACCTGGAATACTGGCGTCCTGCGACTGACGCTGAAGGTCGTGGATACATTGAAGGTTGCGTTCGTCGTCTCGTTGAGATATCCAAAAGGGATGATGGGGCGGGCCGGTTGGCTCGGACCAATCTGGGGGGCCAACTTCGTGGCTTGGTCCGAGGCGGATTTACCAGCGTGGTCGAAGACGTGATCTCGGAGTTAAGCCTCTTCGTCACTTACTGGCCGGAGGCATTGGAGGGCCTTGGCGATGTCATCAGATACGATGGCGACGTAGTTCCATCGCAGGAGTTGGACCGACTGAGGAATCTCATCGGAATCCTCCAGCCCTCCGACGTCGAATCGCGCTTGAGGCTGATCGTGACCGAGATGTCCTGGGACTATCCTGATGACGAGCGGCTGGAATGGGGGGAGCTCCAGGTACGTCAGTCCGAAGCGATCAGACAACTGGCGTCCGAACTGCTGCAGGCGCCTGAAACTCTATCGCCCCATTTGGGGCTGCTCAGCCGGGTACAGCCTCGATCCATTGCAGGAAGGTTCCCGCAGCGAAGAACCTTCGATTTCGGGTCGGCTATGGCAGAGATGTCCGATTCAACGCACGGCTGGTTGAAACAGATTGTATCGGCAGTTGTGGCAGTTCCTGAAAACGAGCGTGACTTCGGTCTGGTGACAGGTTATATAAGCTGGGTCGCCAAGAATTTTCCGGACACCGGCAGAGGATTAAAGGATCTCGTGGCGGAGACGCCTGCTCTGGCACGGTCGTTCCCGTATCTCTGTCTTCGTACAGGCATAGAGCCGTCGGATGTCGCTCTGGTGAAGGAGGCTCTTGGTTCCGGACACTTGCGAGCAGGTGATCTTCGTTGTTGGGCCCAGGGTGGGGAACTTGCGAAGGTGCCCTGCAACGATGTGGCTCCTCTATTCGATGCAATGCTGAGGCATGATGAAGAAACCTATTCCGTGGCCTTGGATCTGATGGTGATGTACGTGTATCGGGGAAAAGATAAGCTCGAAGGTCTCAGGCCCCAGATTGCCCTTGCGGTTGAGATGGCCACCACCTGGACCCCTGCAGAAAACGGCACTGGCGGGGCCGCTCATTTTTCAGAACTCGTGGGGTGGCTCCTGGAAAAGGGCAGGGAGGACGATGACGCAAGGGCGGTGGCACTTGAACTGGGAAAGATGCTGGGGAACATTGAAGGATACGGGGAGCACCGGTTCCTGGAGCCGTTAATTCCCGTCCTTCTTTCGAAGTTTCCGGATATAGTTTGGCCGCTCATAAGTCAAGCGGTTTTGTCCGACGGCGTCAAGGAGTGGCTTCTCGGGTCTATGTTGAGAGGAAATTCACTATTCGACCTCACGGTAAATCGGCCGATACTGAGCCTTCCTGAGGACTCCCTTTTTGCCTGGTGCCACGCCTACCCCGACGGTGGCCCGGCGTTCGCTGCGGGAATACTGCCTACCCTCGAAAGTTACAATGACGAAGAACAGAGGTGGCGCCTCCATCCAGTGATGTCCAGGATGATCGATGAGTTTGGGGATAGGGACGACGTGTGGAGGGCAATTGGAGGAAACATTCACACGTTCGGCTGGTCGGGCAGTGCAACGACGTACTTCGAAATGTACAAAGAACCTTTCGATTCCCTGAGGGGTCATCCAAAAGCCAAAGTTCGCACGTGGGCTCGAAGGATCCTTCGTGACCTGGATTCCAGCAGGGAATGGGCTCAAGACCACGATGACGAATGGACGGCTCGGGCGGAATTGTAGGCGAAATTTGTGGTTGCAGCGTCACTCTTGGCGATTTGACGTAGGTGAAGTTGCCTGCCACCAGACGGGGAGCGATTGCCAGGCCCCGCACCTGCGACCAGCGGGTCTCCAGCTCGGCTAGGAGGCCCGTCAGCGCCGCCAGCGAACCGGGCAGGCCGGTCTCCAGGTCGCCGTCCAGGTCGGACGGGTCCAGGCCGAATTCCGTCCGGAGCACATGGGCCAGGACAGGGTTGAGGTGAGGGTCTCCCGACGGTTCTACCCTGAAATCCCATCTCGCGGCGTCCAGAGGACTCGCAGCAATGGGGACCAGTATGACCGGAGCGTTGGGCCGAGCCCCCGTTTCCACTGTCCAGGTTGCCAGTCCGGGAACGGCGAAGAGGGTGTTGATGCCCCGCTCATCCAGGTTGCTCTAACCCTGCCGGTAGACCGTCGACAGGCGTCTGCGGGCATCCGCCAGGCATTCTTCCTCCGGGTACAGTCGGCTGAGATTGACGGCTCTCCCGGCCAGCGGCGATTCCAGGGCTCGAACGGAGACCCCGCCCTCCGGCCCGGCGTCAGGTCCAGGGTGCCGACCCTCAGGTCCCGGTAGTTCAGCAGACGGTTGCCGCCGGAAACGTTGACCAGTTGCCCTTTCCATTGCTGCGCGGCCCGCCGAAGCGATTCCATCCGTTGAGAAATCAAGGCATCCGTCCCCATCTGAAATTCCTCGTAACCGACTGCTCCTGGCTATTACAGTGACAGTGGCAAACGTCAACCATGTCTGCAACGGCGACCCGGACTCGCCCCGTATCGTCCGAGCGGAGACCAAGGGAGCCGGTCCAGCAGGCGTGGCCGGGAGCGCCGGCGCCCTCATCGCCACCGGCACCGAGGTCCCCTTCAACGGCGATGTTTGGGGCGAGAAGTGACATTGCCGGCGAGCGCCGTGAAGCGGTCATCCGCCACGTGACCCGGAGCATCATCGCCCGGTGCTGGAGGGTGAGCGGCTCGGCCCCCTTCTTTCAAGGCAGCGACAGAATGAATTACCGGGGCGGCGCAGAGTGGTGCCGTGCCGGCGGTCAGGACTTGGGAAGCTCGGACCCGTGGCTTGGGACAACATCAAGACGCAGGGTCAGGAGCTATGGGTGGATGGAGGAAAGGAGGGGGCAGGTGGAGGTGCAGGCATCGGAGGTGCTGCGGCTGGATCAGGAGACGGGCGATGAGGAGGACGGCAGGGACAAGCGAGGGGATGAGTTGCCGGGGGAATTGTCTTTCCGGGAGGGAAGATTGTGGGAGACCCGTCCGGCCACTGTGGTAACAGAACCTGAAGGGCGGCTTTACGTGAAGCGGTCCGAAACGGCCGTCGGGATGCGCCATGCAGGCCTTCATGATGCGGCGCCGTACAACGTCAGCCATCCGAATCTTCCATCACATGGGAGCCGGGAGGCCCGGCCTCCCGGCTGTCTTACGACTGCCCGGCGGTGACGGACAGCACTTG
Source organism: Dehalococcoidia bacterium (assembly GCA_965203835.1). GTDB lineage: Bacteria > Chloroflexota > Dehalococcoidia > Lucifugimonadales > UBA3495 > CBDCFV01. The sequence continues at coordinate 2,886,148 of OZ241919.1, read as the reverse complement.
GCAGGTGACCACCAATCCGCTATTGGACAAGTGGCCCCAAAATGGTAATTTGGGCGCCTCAAACTCAAAACCCACACTTGAGAGCCTGTTTTGAGGCTAAATCCTCTAACAAGGAGGGGGGACGTACCCCCCCTGTCAGCCACCTCGACATCCGCCCCCACACCGTCGCGCCTGATACCCCCTCCGCCAGTCACGACCGACCCCCCTCGACATTCCAACCCCACACCTCCACGCCCCAAAACCCGTCCAACAGCCTCAGCCGGATCTTTTAATCGAACCCCACACTTCAGGCTCGCACCAAGGGGGGCCATAGGACCCCCCAACGGCCCCAAAATCGCCGAATTTCGGGGTTTTTGGGCAAAATCGCCCGTTCTCGAGATCCATATTGTTTTCTAAGAAAAGTTCGAACCCCACACCATCGCGCCTGATACCCCCTCCGCCAGTCACGACCCATCCCTCTCGACATTCCATCCCCACACCTTCACGTCTGATAACCCGTGCGTCACGCTCACTCGGAGCCTTGTCATTTGAACCCCACACTTCAGGCACGAACCAAGGGGGGCCATAGGACCCTCCTGACAGTTTAAACCCCACACTTCGCCATGTCTGAGCCCTCAGAATGGGCGCTAAAACAGCCCAAAAAGTCGAAAACCCACACCGTCAGGCGTGACCTCCCCTCGATTCCCGTGTGGGGAGGGGGTACCGACCACCGTCGTCAACTCTTTCGGAATGCCGTCCGGGCGGGCCTGTTGGTACAATGCACCGGCGAAAATTCCATGGGTGGTGTCCCGGAAGCGCCCGCTTTGGAGACTGTCCCAAGTATGACATTTTCAGCTGGCGACACGGTGTCCCGAAAACGTATACTCGAATCAAAGATGCGGTGGCGGTTGTTGGGGCAGAATCGTTAAATCTCCAAAGCGGTAAAGTCAAGCATGCCAAGAAACTATGATCTGGAACGTGACGCTATCATTCGAAGATGGTACGGCGCCAACCCGCAACCCAAGAACCCCAGGTCCGATAGGACCTGGAACAAAGTCCCCGTCACTCCGGCCGACTGCCTCGGAATCCCGATCCCGGTAAACTCCCCTTTTTGGATACTCGGGCACTGCATGGTATGGAAGTACGGACTGAATCGTGACGGATACGGCATTCTGACCATCGACGGAAAGCAAGAATCAGCCCACAGGGCTGCGTTTATCCAGACCAGAGGACCAGTCCCGGGAGGTAAACAAGTCAACCATCTCTGCAATCGTCCCTATTGCGTCCAGCCATCGCACCTGTATGCCGGGACCAACCAGGACAACAAGGATGACTCCCGGATTTTCAGTGACCCGGAATTCCTCCATACACCCGACATACTCCACCTCAGGGAGAAAGCCAATACCAGCGACCCACTTCTTCAGAGGCTGCTGGAATCGGGCCGGTATGATTGGACGGAACCCTGGAAGCCGGTGGAGCAACCGGCCCAGAAACCCCTGGAGGAATTCACCTGCCCCAAGCATGACTTTGCAATAACCATGTTTGGGGGAGAATCCAGGATTTGCCGGATATGTGAGACCTCCGAATTCCAAGAGCGGATGATGGAAGAACTGGGAATACACTCCTTGATAGCTGAAATCTGCCCGGTGTCCCAGACGGTAATGCCCATCTTTGAGAAGATAACGGCTTCCCCATTCGTTGGTGAATCCTGCCGGGAAACACGGTCTCGGGCATACAACCGGAGTAGCTTGGGCTTCGGCATGGGTTCCCATTACCTGAGAAACTGTAGGTGCGACTACTGCAACCAGGACCGGACCGCTTTTCGGGCTGCCATCGATCCCCTGTTGACCAGAGAGGAATCACAGACCCTGGATATCTGTGACCGCTTGGAACCCCATATCACCACGGTGCTTGAAGAGGCTTGCCAGGAGATGATGGCAGCACTGGCAAGAATGAGAGGGATGGACGACGGACAAGTGCAGGCCCTAAGGGAACACCATAAGAACTGCATCAACACCAAGGTGGAGTTGACCAGGACATCCAGGGTCTTGGAGGGTGAGTTCGGATACCTGCTGTATGCCTTGGTCAAGTTCAACGACCGGGAAGAAATGCTGGGAGACCTGATATTCCAGCAGATCATGCATCGTTGGAACCTGACCCGAGTCAGGGAGGAGGACCAGGACGCCATAGGCCGAACCATACTGCCAGTCGTCGAGGAAGCGGACAACAGGATGGCCTCGATTTGGGAGAGAGAGGCCGAGGACCTGATCAGGCCGTACCTGGAGAGTAAGCCGGAACTCTTTCAGGGCATCAAATCCCTGGCACGGATACTGGCGAAAAGGCAGGCTCTGGAACACCTGCGGTACGAGTTGCTCGGAAGGAATAATGCCAGGGAACAGCAACCACACCCCCACGAGTACTGCATGACAAGCATAATGGATACAGGACGAGTAGGGCCCTTCCCGACAGAGTTTGAAGAAGGCATGGGGTATAGACCTCAAGAGATTCAGGGGACCGCTGGGTAGTCCGGAACACCGGTAAGGCAATCAGCCCGACATGGAAAGCATCAGCGTGACCCCACTCCGACTCACTTCTTCCCGCCAGAGTGATACCTCACGCCTCCTACGGACGGTTGGGAACCATTTTCTCCAATCAAGTATTGATGGACCATCCTGCCGAGTAGCATGATGGCTACTGGCAATAAAATCCCCAAGACACTTTTTCTCCATCCGGACATTGTCTCCACGGGTTCTCTACCACATCGCCCCGCTACGGATACACTTGATTGAAGCAAGTGGCAAACAACCACCTGTTTGATTAAGGATACTCTGAACAAGGTACGTTTTGGCCTGAATTCAGGCTATCCTGATCGGTAAGGGGCGGATATTGCCTTTCCGGCCTTGCTGGTGGCGTTCAGCCTCTTGAATGTTGCCCCCTGACAGGGTATAGGGGGGCTTGCTCGGGCCATTTGTGAATCGCCGTGATCTATGGACCGGTGATCGCCAAGGACATTGACCCACCCTGGGCGCTGGCGATTTCGACTAATATCAGGTTCCGGTTTCCTGGTCAAGCACCTCCTTTGGTTTCCAGCAGGGCACGGTGAGGGGAGAGCCTCTCCCTATAGCTGGAGCCTTCGATGACGATCTGATAGCTGGCGTTGGCCAGGCGGTCGAGGGCACTGTTCCCGAGAATAGGGTCGTCGAAAATGCTCAGCCACTCATCCACGGCCCGGTTGCTGGTGATGACGAAGCTGGAGGCCCGGTGCCGGTTGAGGATCAGCTCGTAGAGGTCCGCTGACTGCTGGGGGGTGAGCCGGTGCAGCCCCAGGTCGTCCAGGATGAGCATGCCCGGGGTCAGGAAGGTCCGGAAGATGCGGTCCAGGGAGTTGTCCACCCTTGACTGGGCCATGGCCCGGAAGAAGCCGTCGGCGTGGCTGAAACGCACGGTGTGTCCGGCGCGGACAGCGGCGTAGCCCAGGGCCTGGGCCATGAAGCTTTTGCCGACGCCGGCCGGTCCCACCAGAAGCACGTGTTCGTGTTTGACAAGGAATTCCAGGGAGAAGGCAGCGTCCAGCAACCGACGGTCCAGGGTGATTGACGCCGACCAGTCGAAGTCCTCCAAGCGGCAGGTCTCCTGAAAGCCCGCCTGTTGCAACCGCATCTCGATGCGGCGGTGGGCGCGGCGGTTTATCTCGTCGCTGAGGATGATCTCCAGGAAGGATGCGTAGTCCAGTTGTTCCCTGCGGGCCAGGGCGATGCGCTCGGGCAGCGTGGCGGCCATCGGTCCCAGCTGGAGTCGTTTCAGCAGGGGCGTGAGATCGGTTGAGCGGGTCATGGCAGTCTCCTCATGCCGTCAGGCGGCGGTATTGGTTGGAATGATCGAAGACGCTGCCGGGCCGGGCGAAGCGGCCGGCTGGAATGGGCAGCGGAAGTTGTGGCGTGACCTCCTCTTCCAGGGCTTGGACCAGGATTCGCTCCAGCCGTCTTACGTCGATGAGATCAACGTCCAGGGCCCTGCGGCAGGCGGCGTCGAGGCGCCGGGGTGTGTAGCGTTCCCCGAGGCGCAGGAGCTTGTGTCCCTGTCTCACCTTGGCCCAGGGAAGAGGGCCGTCGAAGAGGCGCTCAGCGAATTCTGCCACCGCCGGGCCCAATCCGGCGGCGCTGCTCTTGATCCGGTCGGGCGCCCTGGTGGTGTAGGCTGAGAGCTCAGCCGGGTAGTCATCGGGATCGGTGGCCCGACCGCCCCTGGGCTGGCGGAGGTGGGTCTTGATCAGCCGGCCCCGGTGGTAGATGTGCACCAGCTTGCTGTCCACCCTGACCTCAACCCTTTGACCGGGAGGACACAGGGCGGCGGGCACCGAGTACAGGGCTTGGCGGCACTGGATGTGATGGTCCGGGTGGACTTTGGCATTGCGCCAGTCGGCAATCTCGTAAGCCTCGCCGTTCCAAGGGATCAGGGCCTCCCGCTCCTCGTCCTGGAAGACCACCAAGGGCTTCCTGCGAGTGGTGCCATGGACCCGCAGGCCGGCGACGGCCCGGCACCAGCGCTGCGCCTCGGACCGGGTGTGGGCCAGGTCCCTGAAGTTGGCGCCCTTGAAGAAACGCTCCCTGGCGTAGGGCACGCCGCGTTCCACTTTGGGCTTGTCCTTGGGATGCCTGACCCTGGCTGCGTCGGCGATGAAGCCGCGGTGCTGGGAGTATTCCAGGAATCCCTTGGTGAAGGTGGGATGCAGCGCATCCGCTGTCGCCACCGCCGGCGGACAATTGTCGGTCACCAGGTACTTGGGAATGCCGCCGAAGAAGGCCCAGGCCGACTCCAGCCCGGCGATGACGTCCTCCAGCTTCTGGCTGAAAGTGGGCCAGAGGAAGCAATGCCGCGAGTAGCCCAGCACCACGATCAACGCCCACACCGTGCGGCGGCGGCCGCTGTCAGGGTCGTAAATCAGGCCCAGGCGCCCAAAGTCCACCTCCGCCACTTCACCTGGGGCAGTATCCTCCATGCGCACCGTGACCCTGCTGCGCCGTCGCCAGTTGCGACGGTCCACGAAGCGAAGCAACGAGGCGTAGGATACCCGGCAGTCCCGCTCCGCCAGCAATTCCTGGATGCGGGTGAGTTGAAGGCGGTCGCCGGTGAGCCACTGGTAGATCTGGTCGCCCCAAGGGGCCAGTTTGTCCTCGGTGGGCGCCGCAGGCCTTCTCGGACCAGGCTGGCCGATCACCGCCAGCCGGCTGAGTTGCTCATCGGTCGGGGCAGGACCCTCAGGAGATACGCCCAGCTCCTCAGCAGCAGCAATGTATTTGCCGACGGTATCTTTGGACAGCCCGGTGCCCGAGGCGATTTGACGCCGGCTGTTTCCCGCCTGCCAGCGCCGGATGACTTCGGTAATATCCACTCTCAACACCTCCTTGTAGGCCATCGCTGCACCTCACAATGAAGTGCCTCAATGATCCTCCATCAGGCGCTCAGAGTGTCCTAAAGATCTTGATTATCTGTCCCAAAGACCCTGATTATTTCGCGATTTTCTGTCCTAATAAACCTGATTATTTACACCAACCTCTTCCATACCTTCTTCTTTCACTACCCCCTCCACTGCGTCAACCATCGGCTATTTATTCACCATTCTCTTATCCTATCACCACAATTAAAAGACCCTGTGTGATAGCCGGCAGGAGGGTTTTTAACTTTCTTATCAGGGCTATAATGTTCAGTTCTGCGTTGGTCGTGCTGGCTGGAGTGGGTGTTATGGTTCATTTTTTGCTCGGCTATGCCAGTTCCTTCTTAGATCTTGATGCTAAGACCGAGGGCTTCATCAAAGCTGCTTCTGGGGTATTTTTCGTAATATTAGTCGTAGTAGCTTTATTCCTATCGATAAGTGATGTTCTGAGATTGTTCTGCTATTCTTTGTTTGGTAGAAATGATAGCAACGGTAGAGGTTAACGAAGCGATGGAGACGGAGAGTCGCGCGATTCCCTTGTGGGTCAGGGCGTTGTCTTTAGCAGTTGCTCTCACGGTAGTTCAGTGTATTTTCCTCGGTGTGACTGGTTATCCGGTCGAGGAATGGCCGTTCGTAGCAGGAGTTTTTGCTGTCTGTTTGCTGTCATCAGGTTGGTTGGTGACGTGGACGGCTATGATGCTGAGCAAAAAGGTCTATGGCTACAGTCGTTCTGTTTTGGCTGAGTTGAGCCTCGATGTTGACGTTGCCGGTAGAGATCTCTCTGTTCGGGGAACCCGCATGGTTATTGTCGGCGTCGTATTTGTCCTTCTTCTAGTCGCGGCCGTGTGGGGCTTGGCTCTCAAAATATTGATTTTGATCCTGCAGTATATGGCGATGCCTTCCCTTGGGATTTGGTTCCCCCTGGTTGCGGACGTGATGTTTTTCGTTGGGATAGGCGGGTTGGCCTTCGGGTTGTCGTTGAATTGCTTGCTTTGTTACTCAGTGAGGCGGTTGGTGCGTCATCGAGATTCAGTTTCCTCTGGTGTGGGTGCCGTGTTCAAAGCGGTTGTTGTGGGCGCGCAGGCTGCTGTTCTGTCGCGTACTATGGGGTTCATCGTTCGCACTGGGACCGGTTGACGATTTCGTTCACTTCACTTGCGGCTTTCTCCGTCTCCCGATTCCGCGGGTCATAGGTAATGACCCAATTTTTTCACGTTCTGGACTTGGCTTGGGCGTCAGGTTCTTCATGTACCGCTTGAGGGTTCGGCGCACCTTGGACGGTTTGGGTTGGGATGTGTCTTCCCTTTCCCGGAGTGACTTTGATCCGACTCGTTCACGGGGGTGTCATCTGTTCCCCTTGGTGCTCTTGAGCGTACCCTCTTCCGCGGCGTACTAATGTCCATCCGGGCTTCGCTTATTACCAGGGTATGTCAGTGGCCTTTATGAAACACAGCCTATAATAGCCTTGGGAACAAGTTGATCAGTGACAGGACCATTCCAGCCTTGCATATCGGTATCCCTCAACGCCAATCATGGGCGGCCGGCATAGAGACATGCGGATGGATGGCCTTCACCTCCGACGCCACCACGCTGGCAGCGCCTTCCCACCGGGACACCAAGCCCCTGACACACAGCACATTGCTCCGCAAGCTGTTGCGGCTGCGCTCGAAGACATGGGGCCAGATAATCAACTGGACGTCCCCGGTCTCGTCCTCGACAGTCACGAACACCGTGCCATCCTGCCCCTTGGGATGCTGGCGCGCCACAGGCCACCCGGCAACCACCACCTCTGCGCTGTCTCCCAGCCGTTCCACTTCAGCAGCGGGTAACACATCCGGAGGGAGAGTGGGCCGCATGAATTCCATCAGGTGCCCGCGGGGATAGATGCCCATCACGCGGTATTCCCCAGCCATCTTCTCCCAGGACGAGAAGTCCCGCATCTCGGGAACGACGCTGCCAGTGCCGGAGTTCGGGAATGCCCTTTGACCGTTCCAGCCAGGACGGATGCCCAGCCCGGCGCCCCACAAGGCCTGTCGACGGTTCGGCGTCAAGGAGTCAAAGGCCCCGGCCATCACCAGGGACTCCACTGCCTGGGCCTTGATCCCGGTGCGGCGCACCAGGTCGACGGCGCCGGAGTAGGAGCCGCGCCGCTCCCGCTCCTCCACGATATCGGCGGCCGTGGGGGCGCCAATGTCTTTAGCAAACCGCAGTCCCAATAGCACGGAGCCGCCCTCGGGAGTGCAGTCCACGCCGCTGCGGTTGATGCAGGGGTTCAGGAACGGTACGCCGAAACGCTTCGCGTCCTGCTTCAGCGTCTCCACCGGGTAGAACCCCATGGGCTGGTTGTTCACCAGGGACACGAAGAACTCCAACGGGTGATGGCGCTTCAGCCAGGCTGCTTGATAAGCTGTGACGGCAAAGGCGTGGCTGTGGCTTTCGGGAAACATGTACTGGCCGTTGATCTTGGCGAATATCCGCTCCGCCGTCTCCGGCGGCACCCCGTTCCTTCGTGCCCCTTCCAGAAACCGCTCACGGTGCCCGGCGATGAGGTGAGCGTTGTTCGGCCTAGCGAAGGCCCTCCTCACCTCATCGGCTTGGGCGGCGGTCATCCCGGCCACGTCCATGATGAGCTGCACCACCTGCTCCTGCCAGACGATGATGCCGCAACCCCGCTTCAGGGCGCGCTGCTCCAAGGGGTGGTCGTAGTCCCAGGAGGCCCCGTAACGGTACCGCTCCACGAACCGGGACACAGCGCTGCCCTGGACTCCCACCCCGGGACGAATGAGGGCTACCTGGTAGGCCAGGTCCAGCAGGTTCCGGGACCTGAGCCGCTGCCCCATCTTCAACTGGGCCGGGGACTGTAGCAGGAACACCCCCTTGCACAAGCCCATGTTGATCATGTCATACACGGCCGGGTCCTCCGGGTCGATACGGCCCAGGTCCGGCCTGATTCCCTCCTTCCCTTCTATCAGGTCCAGGGCCTTCTCGATCTGATCAAGCACCGGTAGGGACAGCAGGTCGATCTTGGCGAAGTTGGCGTCGGCCACGCTGTCCTTGTTCCAGTCCATGATGTACCGGCCTTCGATAGCCCCGGCCCGCACCGGCGCCATGGCGGATATGGGCCCGTCGCTCAGGACCATGCCGCCCACGTGCTGACCCAGGCTGCGAGGCGCCTCCATCAACTGGGGGGCCAGTTCCACCAGGTCCCGCCATCCGGGGGCATCCACCCGGTCCCTGAATTCGGGCATCAGGAGCATCTCCTCCCTGAGCATGGCCCCGTCGTGGGAGTGGAGTTGGCGGGAGAGCCGCTTCAGGTCCTCCGCCGGCAGACCCAGGGCCTTGCCCAGGTCCTGAACGATGCCCTTGGCCGAGTAGGTCGATATGGCCCCGGCCAGGACGGCCTGCTCCGACCCGAAACGTTGGTGGACCCGGCGGATGAGTTCGTCTCTCAAGGCGCGGGGAAAGTCCAGGTCAATGTCGGGGAGCAGGTTGGTGTCCTCGGAGAGGAACCGCTCCAGGGTCAACCCCCACCGCAGCGGGTCCACGTGACTGATGCCGATGAGGTAGCCCGTCAACAGGGCCACCGAGGAACCCCGGCCTCGGCCCGGGGGCCGCTCCTCCAGGGGCGTCTCCGGGTGTGTGAGGAACCGCTCCAGGGTCAACCCCCACCGCAGCGGGTCCACGTGACTGATGCCGATGAGGTAGCCCGTCAACAGGGCCACCGAGGAACCCCGGCCCCGGCCCGGGGCCGCTCCTCCAGGGGCGTCTCCGGGTGTGTAAGGCCCCTCTCTTCCATGATCTGCTGGGCCAGCAGCACGATATCCCGGTAGAGGAGAAGGAATCCGGCCATCCCGTGCTTGGCGATGAGCAGCAGTTCCCGGTCAAGGCGTTCCCGCACCTGCCGGGACACCGGCCCGTAGCGTCGCCGGGCCGCCTCCAGGCACAGTTGCCGCAGGTAGCTGTCGGCGGTGTAGCCTTGGGGCACGTCGGCCCGGGGCAGAGAGTAGTCCAGCCCGGTGGCCAGGTTGAAGGCACACCGCTCGGCGATCCGCACGGTGTTGGCCACGGCCTCGGGATACTGATGGAAGATTTCCTTCATCCGGTCCGGGGGCTTCAGGCAGAGGTGATGGTTGGGACGGATGAAGGGCAGAGCCTGTTCGATGGTGGTGTTGTGCCGGGCGGCCAGCAGCGCGTGCTGGAGCCGGTACCGGGCCGGCGCATGGTAGTGGACGTCGTTGGTGGCGACCAAGGACGCCCCCGTTGCTTGAGAAAGGCCGGCCAGTTCACGGTTGCGCCGGGTGTCTCCCTGGAGGAAATTCTGCTGGAGTTCGACGAACACCCCGTCAGTTCCGTACCAGTCCCGGTAGTCCCCCAACAGACGGCGGGCCTCCCCGCGGCGTCCTTTCTCCAAGAGTCTGGTCAAGGGGCCGTCCCGCCCTCCGGTGAGCAGCACCACACCCTCTGAGTGCGCCGCCAGGTGGACCGGGTCCAGCCTGGGTTCCCGGCGGTCCGCGGCGTTGGCCAAGGTGAACAGGCGGGAGATGTTGGCGTACCCTTCCCGGTCCTTGGCCAGCAGAACCACCCGGGAGCCGCCGGTCAGGGCAATCTCTCCCCCGGTGATGGGCCGGACCCCCAGGCTTTCCGCCAGCCGGGCGAACCCCAGGGCGCCGCAGAGGTTGGCGTCGGTCAGGGCCAGGGCGGGATAGCCGTACTCCCTGGCCTGGGCCAGCAACTCGTGGACGTGGGAGGCCCCCATCCCAAAGGAATAGAAGCTCTTCGCGTGGAGTTCCACGTAGTCCGACACCACGGGAGGCCCGCTCTTTGGGCTAGGATGCCTGCCTGAACCACCGGTCCTCCCGGTGGTCCAGGAACAGGGTCGCCTCCCCGCCGTCTTCCCTTTCCACCCGGTAATAGGTCCTGGTCATGGGTTGCGGCATCCACCAAAGGTCGAAACACCACAGGTCCTCGATCCGGGCCACCCGCTGCCACCGATCTCCACGGAGTACCTCAGTGGGTTGGCGGTCGGGTCCTTCGCGGACGGTCACCGGGCTGGGGACTGTCAGGGGTCTCATGCCGTCGGTCCTAGCCGGGCCTATCGGTATCCGCATGGCCCTCATCTCCGGGGCTGGATGCCAGGGCGCCACCCTGACTACCCGGTGAAGGGCGGGCTCGCCGCCCATGCGGGCTTGGAGTTGCCGCTCCGCCTCGGCAAGCCTCCTTTCCAGGTCATGCCGGACTTCGGGCAGCAGTCCCAGCTGGACTCCCGATTCCCCGGAGAGTTGGGACAGGACAAGGTTCACCTCCTCAACCGGGGCCATGGGATGGTCAGATTCCAGCTGGCCCCGGATGATGCGGGAAGCCCTGCGCCAGTCACCGGAGGTCTGCTTGAAGTTGAAAGTCTTGTCCCAGGGGGCCGCCCCGCAGAGAAGGCACACCAAGACAGCCCTGGTAGGGTAACGCCCTCTCATTTCAGCTCTTGCGTAGGCCCGGCGGATAAGGGAGTCCACTGTCGTGAACAGCAGTTCCATCGAGGCCGACGAGAAGGGCAATTCGACACGTTCGACTATGGACTCCTCCTGCTTCAACGGGACCAGGGGAGTGTCGTCCACTCCCCGCGACAACTCCCAGGCCCTGCCTCCCGCAGGTCCGAACCTTTCGGCAATGTTCTCCCTGCTCATCGCCGCCACCTGGCCCAGGGTGTGGAGGCCCAGACGGCGCATCTCCGCCCTGGTACCGGCGGGAATCGGAAGAAGGTCCACCGGGTGGGGCGCCAGAAACCCGGCGGCATCTCCGGGGACCCACACGGCTTCCAGAGGCTGGCCGGTGCGGGCCGCAACGAAGGCCGGGAACTTGCCGTCGCCGACTCCGGCGCGGGGCGCCAGTTCCTGCCGGACTGCATTCAGCAGGGCATTCACCAATGGGACCTCCCCGCCGTACATGGCCTCCATCCCGGACAGGCCCACGTAGGCGTAGCCCAGTCCGGCGTCCTCGACCCGGTCGCTGATTCCCTGCAGGCCGGTCAGCATACGGTGAAACACCCGCCGGTATGCGGCCTCGTCAGCTTCCAGCACGGAGCCGCCGCCTTGGCGGGACAGGGCCTGTTCCAGCGTCATCCCGGCAATGACGCCGCGGGCGGCGGGGAAGTGGTCCGCCACCAGGGGCCTGCCCGAGGAGCGGTCTACGATGATCACCGGGCAGTCCTTCAACTGTGGCTGACGTTCCATCTCAACCTTGGCTCTCAGGTGGGTGACCAGCACGCAGGCGAATCTCATGGCGTCTCCGTTGCCCGTTGTTGCGTCCGGTCTGCCATGGTCGTCAGAATACCGGTTGAGTTTATGGGAATCCCCGGCGGGGTAATCGGCCACAGGAGCGGCCGAAGACTGTCGTGGGCTCTTGAGACGGCACTTGTGCAGCAACAGCCCGTCATCCGTGTGGGAGATAGCAAAGGGAAGTGGGATGCAATGTCCCCAGGGTGAAAAGCCGGCGGGGTCCGGCCCTGGTCGCAATCTGTTGACATCAATGTGGTCCCTGTTTTCTCCATTTCCGGTTGCGACTCCAATCTTGGCCGGGATGCCAGCATCGAATCCGGTGCAAGGAGTCGTCCCATAAGGTGCGTCGGAGAATAATAGAGAACATATGTTCGTCAGTCAATGGATGGGTGACACCAATGCAGGGTCTCTTGGCTACCCCGGCCGTATCCCAGACGTGGTCCCGGTTTAACTGCCTCCTCAACTATCAAATTCGGGGCGAAGTGAGCGTCACTGTATGTGAACGACAATCACGTCATTGCAGTGGGAAATCCCTGCCCTCTGAGGAGACTCCGGTGCCAGACGGTTCAGGACCAGTCGGTGCCCGACCCGACAGGAATGAACTTTCACAGGGACGGTGCCCGGTTTCTGGGGCGTCTTGTCGAATGGAGGGTATGACCCGCTCATGAACTGGCCTATTCAGAGCGCCGTCGGCATTGCGGCGGAAACGCCGGGCAGTGGATAATTCTCTCAATATGTGCGGCAGGTACACACTGACGGCTGATTTGGGGGAACTCATGAGGCGGTTCGAGTTCGACGGCGACTGGTTGAGCTTCGAAGCGGCATTCAATATCGCCCCCACCCAGGATGTCCTGACCGTGGTTGGCGGTGAGGCACGCCGCGGCGGCTACATGCGGTGGGGATTGATTCCCCGTTGCGCCAACGACATCTCGGTGGGCAGCCGGATGATCAACGCCCGGGCCGAGACGGTTGCTGAAAAACCCGCCTTTCGAGACGCGTTACGGCGTAGAAGGTGCCTGGTGCTGGCGGACAGCTTCTACGAATGGCAGAAGACTGGACCCGGCAAAAGGCCCATGCGGGTTGTGATGAAGGCCGGAGAGCCTTTCGCATTCGCCGGCCTGTGGTCCGTGTGGAAGGACCCGGACGGCAACGCCGTCCCGTCCTGCGCCATCATCACGACTGAGGCCAACGAACTGCTGAGGCCGATACACCACCGGATGCCGGTGATACTACCCAGGGACATCGAAAAGTTCTGGCTGGACAGGGATGTCGATGACCCCGCGGCCCTCGGTAGTGTTCTACGCCCCTACGCTCCCGGCGAGATGGAGGCCTACCAGGTCTCCACTCTAGTCAACTCGGTCGCCAACAACGGCCCCGAGGTAATCGAGGCCTTATCTTCGGACGGCGGGGGTTCGAGAGGGACCATGCCGTCCATGACATGGACGGAGTCTCCTCCGTATGCCTGATATTACTCCTACTTCGTGCCCCGTGGACCACTTGGCATCAGCAGGATATGGGCACTTGGTTTCTGAATTGAAACCAAGTTGAAATGTACAATTGGCTGGACTCCACCCCCGGTTGGCACCCGGTGACGCTTTAATGCATTGTTGGTGCTGTAAAGTCCTTTGGTGGTTTTCAGGGCTTACTATGCACGCCGCTCCTCGATATTGGTTTAGCGCTACAACCGTGGCTATTCAGGAAGTAGCCACCGGCGTTTCCTTTAGATGACGCACCAATCACTTACAAAGGGCGCCCAATCCATAAGCCACGAGCCTCCGAACACATGCTAAAATTTCTCAGCAAGGCAGGCCGGGGGAAATTCCCATGCAGCAATTCCGTAACTACTACGACTACCACCACCTTGTAAGAGAGGTTGCCTACACCAAGGGAACCACAACTCCGAAGGACCTGCCCCACGACTCAGCCCAAATCGTCCCCAAGTCCATCACATCCGAAAGGTCCCTCTGTCTCCTCCAAATTGACGACCGGGACCGAAGGCAATACGATACCCCAGCCCCCATCTGGAACAACCTGGCCATAAGGTATCTCGAGAGTTGGCGATGGGCCAAGGCCTTCCGCGCCCTCGTCCAAGCCGTGGAACAGGATCCCAGCCTCGCCGAAGCTCACAACAACCTGGGCCTTCTCTACCTGGAGATAGGAGATCTCACACAGGCGATCCGATACCTCGACACCGCCCTGAAGCTCCGACCGGAGATGGACGCCGCCTACGCCAACCGGGGCCTGGCACGTCTTGAAGCAGGACAGCACGACGCCGCCTTGGAAGATCTCTCCCACGCTGCTACGCTGGCACCTGACGAGCCCTACCATCGCAACAACCTGGGCGTCCTGTTCCTGCAAAACGGTGAACTGAAAGACGCCCTCCAACGGTTCCAGGAAGCAATCGACATGGACGAGTCCAACCCCATCTACTTCAGCAACCGCGGGATAGTCCATGGCGAGATGGGTGACCGGGCAACCGCAAATCGGGACTACACCTACGCTTACCAACTGACTGAGGCCCAGTTGCAAGCAGAATTGGAAACAACGGGCGAATGTACCCACTAACATACTACCCGCCTGAGGTGGAGAAGGGGACCGAATCCCTCCAGGTCTCCTACTCCCCATCAATTCAAGTGTACTGCCCGTATCACGTGAACATGTCCCTCGCTTGCCAAGCAGGTCGCACCGGCTTCCCGCTTGAACCCAACCGGTCAACGCGACTATCCACAGCAGTTCTTCATCCAGACCATTGAAGATGCCGGTGGGTCCGTTTCTGCTTATCCCAGTGGTGAAGTCCTGCAGATGCCGGGTTGTGAACTGGAACAGAGCCGAATCTCTGTGGTGGCGGTCCAAGGATTTCAATGTCTCACGCCAACTCAGGACTGGTTAATTCGCCATTTTCCTACAGCTCTCTTCGTTCCTCACATCCAAGCAGCCTTTTCAACAAGCTCTTTCAGGTGCCCTTGACATTCGGCGTTGTCTTTCCTGCCGTATATCTTCTCGGGTCCCTCCCGATCTGACCAATGCCTCTGTGATCAGCATGTTGACCGCCGGCACCAAGTTGCGTCCTACGGCGTCCTGTTCCGCCTGACCAAGCTCCGGTGTAAGTTCGCCTCGCCTGTAAGCCTCGGAAAATGTGGTAAGACGGCATCCTTGCCCGTCAGGCTCTATAGTCGCGCTGAGGAGATCCCCCATTATCCTTGCGCCATTTCGGTCCGCGACGGGCCTGGTGCTTTCAGTGTGCCGCCACATCAACGCCGCGTCCCGGCGGAACCTGGCATCGTCGTTGCCTGCGGTGAGCAACCCCTTGAAGGCACGCTCCAGGGCCCACTGGGCCTCGAGGACGGGGATTCCAGACCAAGTTAGACGTTCGTCCCGTGACAATATGGTGAAGGCGTCCAGGTGGCGCTCCGCCAGCGTAAGCCAGAAAATAGTCGCTTCGCGGATTTCCTCAGTCCCAGGTTCTCTCTCCGGCTGGTAGTCAAGGCTTCTTCCTTCGGGCGTTACGCCGTGGTGGGCGGCCTGCCCTGCTTGGGACTGGGCCAGCGGTGCCGTGCGCTGAAACTCATCCTTGGTGATGGTGATCACGTTCACCACCGGTACATCGTACTTTCCGTCCAGAAGGTGCCGAAGAATCTCATTCGCCTCCTTAACCGCAGTGTCGTCCGTGACCACAGCCATGAGGTCGACGTCAGAGTCGGGGCGGTGGTCGCCGGCAGCCCGGGATCCCAAGAGTATTATCTCTGCCGGTTGCAGCCGTTCCTGCATCTCCCGGGCTATTGCCAGGGCTTCAGGGTCGGGAGCGTTGCGTCGCAAACTCATACCCTCTTCAGTGGCGTCTGGGTAGAGGACCCAGCAGTACGCCGTGTCCATTCCGGGAGCATGAGCAAAGCCCTCCAGGCGTACTCACGACTCTGTCTGACGCTTCCGAGTTTGATGTTCATTGGCCTTGCCACCTGTTCAAGTCACAATGACCGTTTTCACCGAGGCACCGTCCGGCCTCTCGATTTCCGAGAAGTAATTTTAGCAACTCCCACCTACCCAGAGCAGCCCACTACCTGAAGAAGTCCAAAACCGTTGTTCTGGTTGCTGCATCACGGTATGGATCTTCCGCAGACAACTGTCCCTGACGGAGCTTGGACACCAAGTCCTAAACCAAAGCCAGGGTGAAATGTGCAGAAACAAGGGGTAAATTCTTGGAGCAACTGGGTTGGTCTTCTCTGGAGTCAAAAAGGCGTTGAGGGCAGGCATGAGAGATATAGACCGGTTTCTCCAGCGGTGGAAGATGGATGTCAGGGCTTTACGCCAGCGTCTTATTCTGGCGCCGATACCCAGGCTGCGTGGAAGATGGCACGCCATTTGGCTTTTGGCCCAAGGATGGACTGCCTCGGCCACTGCCGAAGCACTGGAACAGGACCCGCATACCATAGGAAGATGGCTTGCCGCCTTTGGCAAGGGCGGACCGGCGGCCTTGGTCTTCGACCAGTCCGGTGGTTCCCCCCCGTCCTCGGCAAGGCGCAGCAAGCGGAGTTGAAGGCAGCGGTGCAGGAGTTACCCGCCGATGCCGGCATCGGCTTGGTCAACTGGAACTGGAGAGTGGTCCATCGGTTTATCCGGGAACGCTTCGGCATCAGTGTGAGCTGCAGCAGTATCCGTGTTGATTGTCAAGTCTTTTTGCAAGTTTTCCGAGAGACTGATCTATGAGGTTTGTGGCTGTTCCGCGTCAAGCATTTTTGCCGATCCCCGTTGCCTCATTGAGAAATGTTACCGAATAATCAACACCTGGGGTCATTACCTGCCAGCGCCATTACAGGGATATCGACGGGATCAGGCGTCGTTGCTTCGGACGAGGCGTAGACCAGCTTGTTCGCCATGATGCCCCGCCACTGCTGGACCCTCCGTTGCAGCGTTCTCAGGTGGGCCCGGCTGAATCGGTCCGGATCGGCCGCCCGCAGCCGGTCCAGCAATGCCACGGCACTGGCGTCCGGGTCATCCTGCAACCAGTTCAACACATCGCACCACACACCTTCAAATGGGTCCTTCCGCGTTCGCCAGGTCCGGGGTGCTTTCGTCCGCCGGTTCCCGTTAACCTGCTCCTGTTCTTCCATCCACCGGCTGGGCAATCCGGCTAGGAACCGTTCCAGGCTCTCGCCCTTGGGCGTGGGTCGGAGTTCGGGGGAGCCGATGGCCGCCAGGGCAGACTGGGATTCCCTGATGGTGTGCAGCAGGGCCACCGGGTCCAACGTTGCCCGCCGTTGCCTGAGAGCTTCCTTCGCCTCGACGCTCACCGCCTCGTGCCCGACCACCCGGTCGCAGGGAGTGGCTGGGGGACTGTAGCGCTTGATCATCGTTGAGCCGTTGCGGGTCTTCTCCACCAGCTTGAACGACGGCTGGAAGTAGTTTGCGTACAGCCGTATCGACCCGTGCGGGTGGGCCATGGTCTGTCCCGCCACCTGCCCCGAGTAACGCTCATGTCCCAGGAACCGGCGGATGACCGCGCCATTCTTCTGCTCGATCCAGGCCTGATCGTTTTTCCGGTACGCCCGGGAACGGGTGAACTCGATGCCCCGTTGGGCGCAGTACCCGGTGAGGGTGTCGTTGATGAAGACCGTGTCGTTGCCCGAGTCGATGCCGAGCACGGGAAAGGGCAGTTGTCCGGCGATGGCTTCCAGTCCGGCCACCACCAGGGACTGCTCTCTGGCCAGCAGCGGCACGGCCTCGGTCCAGCCGGTGCATACGTCGGTGGCCACCAGGCTGTAGACGAAGGAACCTCCCATGTTGTCCCCGCAGTGGGCCACCAGGTCGATCTCCAGATGACCTGGTGGGGGACGGTCCCAGTCGGCGAAGGTCCGCACGGGAATGTGGCGGCCCCGGTCCAGGTTGCGCCGGCTTACCACCGCCGCTCGGACGGGCTTGAGCAACCGGTCCAAGGTGGCGGCGCTGGCGGCCAGTAGACGTTCTCGCACCTCGGGGTCCAGATCGAGGTGGCCGTGGCGCTCCATGGACTCCACCAAATGGGGCAACGCTGCCTTCAGGCGCTTCCCACAGATGCGGTCGGACGCTTCCCAGATCAGGATCACCGCCTCACGGACCGCGTCGTCATAGATGCGTCGGCCCCGGGGTACGCCGGCTTTCTTCACGCCCTCCTGAGACTGGGCCAACAACCTGATGCCATGTTTGCGGTGATGGCCGGTCACCGTGATGAACTCGTCGAGAATCCGGCTCTTGTCCTTCTTGGAGGACCCCCGGTAACGCTCTCGTATCGCCCCCAGCAACTCCTGTTTTGCCATCCTGCTCATGCCTCCGGCCACGTGAATGCCCCCGATTTTTCGGTAGCATTTTATTTGCGGCAATTACTTTCTGAAAGTAACGTTCTTGTTGAGGCAATGCGTCACCAGGGAGCCGATGACGTGACGGTAGTTGACGCTGGCTTCCCGCTCGCCGTGGACCCGGGCCATCCGTTCCGCCAAGCGGCCCTTGTAGTAGACTTCCACCCGGTCGGCGTACAATCGGACCTGCACCTCCTTGCCGATGAGGCGGGAGGGCACAGTGTAGGTCCGGCCGGCTGCCTGGATGGTGCTCCACTTGCGCACCCTGGCCCGGTAGTTGACGTATTCGTGCATGGGAGCTGGCGGCAGGGGGCGCAGATGAGGAAGTTCCTGCTCCAGCTTCCCCTGGACCAAGCGGTTGCGTCTCTCGACCATCTGCCGGATGTACCTGGCGTAATCGTCGCCGGTATCGAAATCCCGGCTGCCCCGCAGGATGAGGGCTTGGTCGATGGCGTCCTTGAGGCGGTAGTGGCCCTGCTCGGTGACGCCATTCTCGTGGCTCTGGCCACGGTTGATGCGGGTGGACCTGACGGGCCAACGACTGTTCCCAGTCCCGCCAACACCGGGATTCCAGCGAACTGTCACCGAGCCTTCCTCATCTTATCTTGGGAATTCGCTGAACATCCTGTTGCACCTTGACCTGCAATCCAGCCTTACTCCTGCATCACTACCCCCATCCAAGACAGGCTTTTTCAACAAGCCGTTAAGTTCGTTAGTAACACCACCGGGCGATGGGCCCGGCGCGCCGGGCCCTGCCTCACTTTTTGCCGCCTCCGCCGCTGCCACTGCCGCCGCCCGACCGCTGTGCCTGGATCATCTGCGCACTGGGGCTGAACTGGAACTGCGCTGGCTCAGTTGAGTCACTGCTACTGCTACTCGAGGACCCGCCGCCGCCGCCCTTGGTATTGAAAGGCTTGAGCAACAATGCCAATACGGCCGCGACGAAAGCAATGCGCCTGGAGTTGTCAAGGACCCAAACGCCAATCCCGGCCACCACGAACAGCGGCCATAAATTACTGATGTCCTCGCTTATCTTGAACCATCCCGGGTAGTCGTCGTAGTGTCCAACGAAATCAACGATGGTGAAATCGCCCGTGGTTACTGCCACTAAGGGACCGACCCCGTAGAGCAGAATGCTCCCGAACATCAGGTGGAAGAGGAACACGAAGAGCCCGATTCCAACCAACTCAACCGGCAGATTGTGAATCAAGAAGTTTACCGGCTTGTTGATCCGCACCCAACGAAATACCTGGAGCAGGGAAAGAATCCCAAGAAGCAATCTCCGGCGCCGGGAGCCGGGGGGCCCGTAGATGAAAAGGACGCACCCAATCGGCACCATTGCCGCGCTGACGAACACGGCAAAGCCGAGCGCGACCATCAGCGAGGCTGCCACCCGCCACTTCAACTGCGAAGGGTCGGGTTCCAAATATCCAATGTCGGAGAGTTGAGTGAGGATGAGCGCAGCAAGGAAGCTGGGCATACCAATCAATGGGCCCAGGACCCACACGATAATCGCCCATCGGTCTATCCGGTCAAGCCTGCCGATCCCCCCGCTTCTGTCGGAGGGCTGCGGCACATCGGAGGCCGGGCCCTGCCTACCGGACGCCGGGGCCGGCACGGCGGAGGCCGGGACCGGGGTCGGGGCACTGGACCGCCCCAGCAATCTGAACAGGGCGCCGATGCCGGTGAGGAGAATCCCGGCAAACAAGAATATGCCGGCGATGTCCTCCATGTCTTCAGCGCCCACCAGGTGGCTTGGGCAGTAGCCGCATTCATTCAACGCCGGGTCCAGCTGGTCATAGTCGGCGAAGAATATTCTCTGCGTCGGGTCGGTATGGGAATTGAGTACCTGCAACACCGACTCGTAGAAGATTTCGCCCAGGAAATGCCTGGGTACGAAAAAGACGACCGCGACCACCATCAACACCACAACTACATACCTGGGGGCCAGCCTCAGCTTGAAGGCCGCCAGACAAGTCGCCAGGGCAAAGACTACGAAGCTGGCGTTGCCGAAGGCATTAGTTCCCCTGCCCATGATGACCCCTGCGATAGGATCCAACGCCATGAGGACCATCCCAAGCACGATTATGCCCAATATCCAGCGCCACGTAAGCCTCTGTGCCGGAGGCGATGCCGGCGGCGTGGCGGCGGGCAGCCGTGATGGAGCAGGGGCCGGCTGCGGCGCGGTCCCGCCCCTGGACCGGCGGGTTTCGGACTGGTCTCCGAGGCCGAGGGAAGGCATACCTCGTGCAGATTCGGACTGCGGTGCGGTCCCGCCCCTAGACCGGCGGGCTCCGGACTGGTCTCCGAGGCCGAGGGAAGGCATACCTCGTGCAGATTCCGGTTTCGTGACTGGCCGCCTTTCCCGCTTTTCCATAGCTTACCTCGCTTCTATGGTCTCTTAGTCCCGAGGTCTCCTGGCGCCGACGGAGGGGGCCGATCCTCTTCCTCCTAGTATCGCGAACCATAATAACACACCGGGTAGTTCGGTTCACACAACAAGCATGTGTTTCGCACGGCTGTGGCAAAGTCCCATCTCCCACTTCCGTGCCGACCGCACGCTCATCCCGGACATTGCCGCCGCTATCTCCTGAGTCTTTTGAGTCTTTCCTTCCATACGTCTCTGCCTCAACAATGCGACTTGTCGGTTTGTGATCAATCCGGCACCTCCGTGCCGGATCATTTACTTCACCCCGACCGGCAAAAATAGTCGTCTTGACCGGCAGAAATAATTGTCGTTGATCAACATGGGCTTGCCGGCGTGTTCTTCCATTGGCGAATAGCCGTCGGCCCAGCCCAGACTGCAGGGAATCCTGGCTCGCGAGGCAGAATCCGGAATCAACTCCCCTATCTTTCGTTCCACTCCCCTGCTCGTCCCAGGAACACCGAAGGGTTGTCCAGCCATTCACCATACCCGATGTTCCGGTTATCGGTGAGCCAGTTGATCCTCTCGTCCAGGCAGGCGAGCAACTCGGTATCCGACGCCGCCAGCGTAAAGCCGCCGGTCTCCACCCGGTCGTCCAGCGCGGTAACCGCAAACGCCCCTTCCGATGACCGGGCCGCGTCCAGGTTGCCGATTTCTCCCCGGGCTACCGCGTCTATCCTGCCGTCGGCCAGCCCTTCCAGGAGTTCTCCCTCGCCCAGGTCGCTCCCTAGGTAGACCACCTGGGGACGGTCTGCGCTGGGCGGATGGAGCCGGGTCCTGCCCTCCAGGTTCGAGGATGACTCCGCCGCAGTGACGAGATAGTCCGCCGTGCCGTCGGCCTCCAACATACCCCTCGGCGTCTCAACCCTCACTCCCTCAACCAGCGCCCCCGAGTCGTCTACCAACCCGAGCAACTCCAGCAGACGGTGTTCTCCGGTAGTGCCGGCCAGCGCCCCTACACGCATGGCCCCGGTTAGGTCGGCGTGGCTGGCGATCGTCCCGGCGTCCTCGGCCCTCACCAGCAGGGACTGGCGGAAGGATACGTGGCCGGAGGTAAAGGCGACTGCTTCCCGGCCCTGGGCGTCCCGGGTCCGGGATTCCAGAATGGTGATGCCGCCCCCGACTATATCGTACTGTTCGGAGGCGGATTGCAGCCAGATGTCATCCCACCCAGCCAGGCCCCAGCGGGAGAAGGACAGCCTGGGGTTTTCCATAGCCTCCAAGCCGGTCAGCAGGTCCGCCTCATAACCCCTGTGCACGTTGAACCCTGGGGAGGAAGGGTCCTCGCTCTCGCTGTAACTGACCGGCGCGAAATGGGCGTAGAAGCCCACCTTCAACTCCCGGTTCTCCTTGCCACAGGTAACCGGTTGATCTGGACCTAACGAGCAGGCCGTCAGCATAAGCATCCCCATCCCCAGAATGAAGAGCCTGCCCAGGACAGCCGGTGACAAGGATAGACGCGGCATATTGGTAATTCTATCCTCCAGTCGGGTAATGACCGAACCAATACAATCCTCCGTACTGGTGGCGTAAGCCCCCCGAGGTTCCCTGGATTCCGGCCTGGGCCAACACCGTCGTTCCTGTGAAAGAACAGCCTGCCCTGTGCTTGGCACGGGGTCACCCCGTACTTGATGGGGTGCGGGAACCCAGGGAAAGCTCCGATATTGACTCTTACCAGCCCCATTATGGATACCGGATTTCGACGGTATGACGGTCGGTTGGTCGCCAACCGCAGCTTCGATGTTGTTGAGCGCCTGGTAACCTGGGAAGCCCACGGAGACCGGGTCACTGCCCGGCACCCTGCCTAACCGCCGCCACATATGAAAGGGAGTTAGCACCAAGGTAAACCGATGCTCATTTTCATGCTACGAAGCTCCAATGGGACACAGCCGGTTAACTGATTGTTCCGGAGGTAGACGGTGACTCTAAACCAAGCAGACCCGCTGCTGCCCATGTTGCCTAGTTCTTTCGGAATCTCTCCGCTTAATTGGTTATCCTTGAGGTTCAGAACCTCCAGTTTGCTCAGGTTGCCCAACTCCGGCGGGATGGTCCCCGTCAGACCGTTGTTCGGCAACCTTAAGCCGCGTACTCGTCCAGGGGAGTCTGGTTCTGAAATGGAGTCTAGTCTGACACCGACCCAATACTCCAGGTGCTTGTCGGTCAGCCAGTTCTCGCTGTTCTTCCAGTTGGCGCCATTGGTGGCGTGGTACAGGGCTTCTAGGGCAGCCCGGTCCGTAGCTGCTCCCGATTCGTCTATTTCTTGCTCAGGGACGCAAAGCCGCATTTCCAAATCCCTCAAAGAGACTCCAACTCTACCCTCAAGTCCGTTTGGCAAACAGCCGGTGAATTGGTTGCCGCCTAGCCCCCAATTTCCGTCCAACTGGGCCAGTTCCGGGGGTATCTGCCCGGTCAATTGATTGTGCCAGAGGTCGACGTAGACCGTACCATCCGCGCTGCTGCCCAGGGAGCCCAGTTCCTTCGGGATATTCCCGCCTAATTGGTTACCGCTTAGCTTTAGGCGTTGCAGCTTGCTCATGTTGCCTAACTCCGGCGGGATAGTGCCGGTCAGCCCCCTATTGTTGAGATTCAACTCGACCACCCGTCCATCTTGGTCCAGCCCAACGCCCCGCCAACCCTCCATGGTAGTATTGATAAACCAGTAATTATCTGGGAACCGCCAGTTGTGACCATCGGTGGCACGGAACAGGGCTACCAGGGCTGCCAGATCCGTTCCGGCCTCCTCTTCCGCTATTTCCGGGATACAAATCGGCAATCCAACATCCCTGCTCAACCACCCACGATAATACAGAACGCCGGGCAAACAGCCGGTGAATTGGTTCCCCCAGAGATGTAAGTCTGGTCCCAACTGGGCCAGCTCGGGCGGTATGGGGCCGGTAAGTTGATTGGAAGCGAGGCTCAAGGCATGCTTCAGGCTGCTGAGATTGCCCAACTCCGGCGGTATGGGGCCAGTCAGTTGGTTGTTACTGAGGTCCAGTAGTTCCAGGTTGCTGAGATTGCCCAGCTCGGGCGGTATGGGGCCGGTAAGTTGATTGCCGCCGAGTCTTAACGTATGGAGCGCGCCCAGATTGCCCAGTTCCGCGGGCAGAGAGCCCTGCAGCCCATGGCCTCCTAGGTCCAACCACTTGACCCGACCGTCGGCAGACAGTTGTACTCCACCCCACCCGGCGATATCTTCCTCACTCAGCCACCCTCTGTTGTAATTTTCGCCCCATTCGGGGCCGTTGGTGGCGTGGTAGAGGGCCTCCAAAGCCGCCCGGTCGCCTTTAGCGCTGCCGGCCGCGTATCCCGGGTCCGGCAGGCTTTCGTCGCAGGCGGGCAGGCCAACCCTTACGAACTCATCCCGGCCCATTACCTCTGGCAGTCGGCCCGGCACACACCCGGTGAAGCCATTGTAGGAAAGCCGCAGGTAGCTCAAATGGTCATCCAGGCTAGCCAGTTCCGGCGGTATCTGCCCGGTCAACTGGTTCCCGGCTACGTTAAGAGAAGACAGGGAGGATAGGTTGCCAAGATCGGGCGGGATGGCGCCGGTTAGATGGTTGCCGTTAAGTGCCAGGTGTCGCAGGTTGGAGATGTTGCCCAACTCGGGCGGGATGGGGCCGGTCAACTGGTTGTCGATTAACTGCAATCGCTCCAGGTTGGTGAGGTTGCCCAACTCGGGCGGGATGGGACCGCTGAGTCCATTCACACTTAGATTAAGTATCGTCAGGCTGGACATATTCCCCAACTCGGGAGGAATTGGGCCGGTCAGTTGGTTGTCGTCAAGGATCAGCGTTCGCAAATTGGTCAAGTTGCCCAACTCCTGGGGAATAGGCCCCTGCAAAGCATTGCCGGAAAGGGATAAATCCTCCAAGTGAGGCAAGTTGCCCAACTCCGGAGGCAGGGCGCCGCTCAGGTTATTGCGCCACAGGAACAAGCCCTGGACCCGGCCGGGGTCCGACCGAAAGGCTTTCACATCTTCCCACATGACCAGTGGAGCTTGGGTATTCCAGAATCGCTTTCTTTTCCAATTCGGGCCGTCGGTGGCTTGGTAGATGGCCAGCAACGCGGCCCGGTCGCCGGTGGCCGCTGGGGGTTCATAGCCCACGGGCCGGCCGTGGAGACGCTGGTACAGGTCCCGGAACTCGTCCTGCCGCTCCGGAGGAGTGTTGGACCGGAAGACCTCGTAGATTTCGTCCTCGGTGAGAGCTGGACTCCCCCCGGGCCTACCCAGGCCGTATAGATCCTGGGCTGCGGGCTGGAAAATTTCCTGCTCCAGGTTGAGGTAAAACGCAAGTAGAAAACGCTCCCCCAGTTGATAGTCACATTCCCTTATGGGCAGCCACATAGAACGTGGCATCCAGCCTGTCGCCAGATTGCGCTGATGGATGTTCGCCGCCCCGTCACAGACGTACCGGGGATCAGCGTACTGTTGGTATCTGGACTCGAGACCAGTACTATTATTCACATGGAAGACCCAGGCGGTAAGAAACTGAGCCCCTCCCTCGGATAACCACCTGGGGGTTGAATTGCCTGAATTGAAGTAATAGTGGGCAATTTCGTGGAAGATTGTACGTTGCCTGTCCGTACTATTCACCAAGAAATGATCGCCGGCCCAGTACGCGCCCGCATCACTGAGGCAGCCTAATGAGGGTTCCCGGTACATGACGACGCCAGGACTTTCCCATATGCCTCCTTCCCACGGGCGTGGGTGCCCCATGAACTCTTCCATGACCGTAACGGCATTGCCCATGACCTCGAATATGCGATCATCTATGGGGCTTCCGATGGGCCGCTGCACCACGTATAGGCTTACCTCTCCCGAGGGCAGTTCAAGCGTTTCGGACCGTACTTCGCCCGCGGTAAGGAGTTCCGTGCAGAGATGGCTTGTGCGGCAGGCACTGCGCGACGCGATGACCAGGGCCCAATCTTCATCGCCTATGCCGTCTTGGAACCACTGCTGGTCCAATAACAGTTCCCACCTGACAACATCCCAGAATTCCAGAGAGAGGAGAACCCGGGCTTCGGTCCTGTTGATGTCGTCCGCGACCCACGGCAGGTCCGCCAAACGTCGGGCAGTTACCCCTTCATCTAATCCAGGCGACCGGACGAAGTCCAGAAACAGAGAGACTATCCGTGCCTCCTCCCGGGTCACCCCGTCCGCCAGCCAGGGGAAGCCGGCAACGCGCTGGGCCAGGATTTCGTCGTAAGATGCGAGCCGTCGGAGGTCACTTAACACCCAGACCTCGTAATCGGTGTCGCCTTGTGACGGCAAGGGCGCGGCCAACAGCCCCGAGGCCGGAGCGCCGGGCCGGACCGAACTGCTGGGGCCACTGACGCTTTCGGCCACCCAAGGGAGTTCCAACAGGGTCTCGGCCAGGTCGGGGAATTCCTGCTGGATGCGCTCAAGGAAATAGTTGTCGCTGCCGGTGAGTGCCGCCAGGTCTTCCGCCGACAGGCCGTCGGCGATTTCCGGGGAGTCAACCATGCGGCGGGCCAGGGCCGGGTCATCCCCGGCAATGGCTTCGACCACGGCAAGAGTATTCTCCAGGTCTTCGGGGCTGCCCTCGCCCAGCCAGGGGGAATCGGCCACGGCCCGGGCAAGGCCCGGGTTGTTCCGTGCCAAGCCCCGCAGCGGTTCCAGGACCCGCAAGTCCCCGCCGTCAATCCGCTCGGCCAGCCAGGGCAGGTCAACCACCGACCGGGCCAGGTCCGGGTCGGCGGCGACGATTTCCTCCAGCCAGGATACGGCCACGGTTTCCTCGGGCATCACCTCGTCGGCCATCCAGTCCAGGTCCGTCAGGGCCAGGGTGAGGGATGGGTCAGCGGCTTGGATTGCCCCCAAGGATTTCGCCACCGCCTGCTCCGCGTCGTCTAGGTCGCCATCCTGCCACGGCAACTCCGGCAATTCTTCCTGCTGTTGCGGGGGTGCTGTCCCATCCGGCAGGGCCGTGTCCGCCGTGTCGCCGGTCTGAATTACGGCGGCAGGGCTTTCTTGGTCAACGGCCTGCTGCCCGGCGGACGGCCCCCCGTCCGCCGGGGATTCGGGGCCGGCGGCTTGCTGCTGGGCTGTCCCTTCCGGCCCGGCTGGGGCGCCTTCCTCCGTGCCGCCGGGCCCGGTCAGCCAGAAAATCACCGCCGCCAACGCTGCCAATCCCACCACGCCACCCGCCAGGGCTATCAACGCTGTGCGATTCATAGAAGCGCCTCTCTTTGCAAGGAGAATGTGGAACGGGCTTTCTTTCCTGGTCGTCCGACAAGGTTGATGCGATGGATTCCCTATGGCCTAACGGCTAAGCCGGCGCACCCGCCAAAGCCAGTCAGCAGGCACACCAGCCTGCGGAGGCGGCCCCGGTGGATAACGCCCGCAGGAGCCTTTTGTACACGAAGAGGCACTCTCTCACTGCGGGTTATTGTAACATTTTGGTCAATGCGTTCCACTTCATAATGGGTGTGTATATCACATTACGGTGCGCCCACCAAACTGGATAAAATCAAAACCTTCCATTCGACGGACACAATAGCAACGGAAAACTGCGCTGCTTACGGAGCAGTTGCCGGTCTAATAGTGTAGAATGTCGGTCGTAGGAGAATGCGTTAGAGGAGAAGCCAGAGCGCGGTGAGACCAGCCCGGGAGTTTGTTGAAGAACGGGACGGTCAGCCGCCGACTGCCAGGTGCGACATGACCACGTTCAACACCACCGCCAAGTCCGTCAAAGCCCCGGGCCGCTTCCGGCTGCCGGACCCGCCGGAACGGGAACCGGACGAGAAAATGACCCAGTACGACCAGCTGTTCAGACGCGGCAACTCCCACCACTTGGCCGTCCACCTGGGCCACCCCAAAACCACCCTGGTGGAGGCCGACCGCTGGATCATCGCTGAACCCGGCACCTTCCGGGACCTGGCGCGGTATCCCGACCTGCTGGTGGCCTTCGGCGTGAACCCAGCGCTGCATAAAGAGAACAATGGGTACATCGTCTCGGAACAGGGGAAGCCGCCGGACTTCGTGTTGGAGGTCGCGTCGGAGAGCACGGCGGAGATTGATGTGGGAGACAAGCGGCGGGACTACGCCGCCCTGGGCATACTGGAATACTGGCGGTTTGACGAAACGGGTGAACACCATGGGACAAAGCTGGCCGGGGAGAGCCTGGTTGACGGCGAGTACGTCGCCATCGAGGTTGAGGAACTGCTTGACGGAAGCTTGCAGGGATACAGCCCGACGCTGAACCTGTACCTGCGCTGGGAGCGGAGCGAGTTGGTGTTCCACGACCCGGCCACGGGCCAGCGCATCGCCACCTTTGAAGATGAACGCGCCCGCGCCGATTCTGCCGAAGCCGAACTCAGTCTGGAGCGGGAGGCTCGCAGCATCGAGCAAGCCCGCGCCGCCGCCGCCGAAGCCCGGGTGCGGGAACTGGAAGAACGGCTTCACCGTCAGGGCCTTTAACTCCGCCAGTTAACGCAATGGACGCTGGGCGTTCGCCATTACCGAAGGTGCCGCTTTCCGCTCCTGTCGGCCCACCCCTGGCGGCGTATTCGCCGGTGCAACCGGTTGTGCAGGTTACTCTTGGCCGCCGTCCACCAGGCCGATGCGTACTGCCCAGACCACCATCTGCTGTCTGGTCTTGAACCCCAGCTTTCTCTGTATCCCTGACATGGCGTTGCGCACCGTCAGCCCGCTGGTGTTCCTGACGTCGCCAATCTCCTGGTAGGACAGCCCCTGGGCAAACAGCTTCAGGATCTCCCTCTCCCGTTCCGTCAGGGCTTTCAACGGCTCCGGGATACTTTCGGACGGGCCGCTTCGCATGGCCCGGGACAGCCCCTTGGCTGCGGTCCCCGGGATGCGGAACTCCCCTTCGGCCACCTCCCGCAGGGTGGCGAGCAGTTGCTCCTTGCCGGAGTACTTCTGCAGATACCCGGTGGCCCCGGCGGCGATGGACCGGACGATGGCGTCCTGCTCGTTGGGGGATACACAATGGCCCTGGTCAAGGGTCAAGCTGACCACCTGTGGGCCTCCGTATCCCTCGGCACCCGGCCGCTTCCCGTTCGTCCTTTGTGTGGAGGCTCAACCCAGGACGGCGGGACCATGCCCGTCCGTCTTTCTACCGGCGTTTGGAGGACAGTTCGGCGCGCAATCTCCGGGATACCGCCAGGGATAGAGAAGAAGTGGTTCTGGCTTCCCTGGGTTCATGGAACGTGGGAAACACACGCTTAATAGATTGTAACGCATTGACTGTAATGTTATGATCACCTGCACTCTGAGAGCAATTATTATCGTGTTGGCCCATGCCCGCGCAACAGCCAGCCACCGGGACCGTCTCCGCAGCTTGGCGCGGGCGCTACCCTGACCCTAGCCCAGACCTTGAACCCGCACCCGTCACTCTAATAACAGGGCAAGGAGTCGGAAGTCGTGAGCAATATCTGGAAACGGGCTGCTGTGGCCCTGCAACTTGGCTTGTCCGGATTGATATTGTTCGTATCTGCGGCCTGCGCCGCCGTATCCACGCCTGTGCCGACCAATACTCCCGGCATGGAAGCCGAAGTCACAGTACAGCCTGATTCAAAAGCCGCCGCTGCGGATATGCCGGCGCCTGCCACCGGGCCCGAGCCCTCATCTGAAAAACCCGGGGAAGTTCCAGCCACGGTCAACGCTCCGAAGCACACCTCCGAATCCATTCTGCGACGGGAAGACGCTGGCGGCGATGACCAAGCACCGCCCTTGCCGGAAAAGGGAGAGTTGAAGTACCCGAACCTGGGTTCCCGTCTCGACGGACTGGTGGCCAGCGTGGAAGCGAGGGAAACCACAGCCCAGGATGCCGCCGCGGATACCCCGGTGCATTCCGGGGAATCCGTAGCCGTGACCATTTACCTGTCCGGCAATGTGGATGAGGTGGTTGCTTTCCTGGAAGACAACGGCGGCGACCCGCGCAACGCGGGCGAGGACTACATCGAAGCCTACGTGCCGGTGCCCCTGCTGGGAGCGGTCTCAGAACAGCCCGGCGTCATCCGGGTGCGGGAAATCATCCCGCCGCAGCCGGGTAGTAGAGGCTAACCGTTCACCGGCCAAGACGCGCCGGAAGGATACCGGCGCAAGGGACGACGGGCGGCCAGGGAAGAAGTCAGGGTTGCGGGATACCTTTGGAAACCAAACCGGAAAGGTCTGTCAAAGGAAGCTCACATGCTCTCTATGAAACATTTCAGGTTCCTGGCGATGGCAACCCTGGCTGCCCTGGCAGTCACCCTGGCGGCAGCCCTGCCCGGCGTTTCCGCCGATGGCGGCGGCGACAAGGCGGCGCTCATCCCGCGAAGCGACGGAACCGGTGGAGACAACCAGGCTCCACCCATCCCGGAAAAGGTCGAACTGAACTACCCCAACTTGGGTTCCCACCTGGACCAACTGGTGGCCAGCGTGGAGGCAGGACAAGCCACCTCGAAGGACGCCGCCGGGGAAACTCCGGTGTATTCCGGGGAATCGGTGGCGGTGACGATATACCTGACCGGCAACGTGGAAGAGGTGGTCAGTTTCCTGGAGGACAATGGCGGCGACCCGCGCAACGTGGGTGAGGACTACATAGAAGCCTACGTGCCGGTGACCCTGCTGGGACCGGTCTCAGAACAGCCCGGCGTTATACGGGTGCGGGAAATCATCCCGCCGGAGCCGGCCCAGAGTTCTCAAGGAGTCCCCGGACATGGTCCCGCAGCGCACCTTTCGACGGCCTGGAACGAGGCCGGGTACAGTGGCCAGGGCGTCAAGGTTGGGATAATCGACCTCGGCTTTGAAGGGTTCAGCGGCCTCATGGGGACGGAACTGCCGGCAACGGTGCAGGCCAGGTGCTACACGAACATAGGAAGATTCACCCAGAACTTGGCGGACTGTGAGAACGGAAACGACCACGGCACAATAGTCGCAGAATCGCTCATTGATATTGCCCCGCAGGTGGATTTGTACATCGGCTATCCAGGAGTATCAAATGGAGACCTGCAAGCAGTTGCGGACTGGATGGTCTCTGAGGGTGTATCCGTCATCAACTACTCGGTGGCTGAGAGGTTTGACGGCCCTGGTAACGGCACCTCTCCTATAAGCATCAGCCCACTGAACACCGTGGACCGGGCAGTGACCGGAGGAGCGGTTTGGGTCAACAGTGCGGGGAATCACGCTCGGACAACATGGTTCGCCCGGGCCCCTTTCCTTGACCAAGACCGTAACGGGCGTATCGAGTTTGTACCGGGTGATGAATCCAACAACATGACCCTAGCAGCCGGAGACCGCATCAGAGTCCAATTGCGTTGGGAGGGTAGCTGGGGAGGAGCCAGAACGGACTTGAGCATAGGGCTTTTCAACTTTGACACTAGGGAATGGGTTGAGATAATCAATGATCCACAATCGGGAGGCAGTGGTCACATCCCTCTTGAATTACTGGTTTATACGGTGCCTGTTGATGGTGATGGCCACTATGGCGTCCTTGTAGGGCACGCCAGCGGCAGCATACCTGACTGGATTCAGTTGATGGTTTGGGGTGTTGAGTCTATCCGGCATTACACCAAGTACGGCAGCATTGTCAATCCGGCAGAGAGCGACAACTCCGGCATGTTGACCGTGGGCTCGGCCCACTGGAACGACGTTCACGCCATCGAGCAGGACAGCAGTCGCGGACCCACTCCGGACAGGCGGGTCAAGCCCGACGTAGTCGGGGCGGACTGCGGGGCAACGGCGCTGAGACCCCTGAACGATTACAGCTCAGGCTTCTGCGGCACCAGCCAAGCGGCACCCCATGTTGCGGGCATGGTCGCGTTAGTGCGCCAGCGGTTCCCCAGCTACACCCCGACCCAGGTCGCCAGCTACCTGAAGGACAACGCAGAGCAGAGGCAGAGTCCGGACCCCAACGACACCTGGGGACACGGTTTCGCCCGACTCCCGCCGCCGGACGGGACAGCGCCTCCGGTTCCAGCGCCGTCCAATGCCTTCACCCGGAACCCAACAGCGGACTTTAACACGCTGGCCGGCGCTTCCAATTGGCCGCCGGTAGGCATGTGGTCCGACGGCGAGACGATGTGGGTATCGGACGTTTTTGGCAGTAAGATCTACGCCTACGATATGGCGACCAAGGCGCGGGTCTCCAGCAAGGATTTCGATACTCTGCAAGCCACTGGAAACATTTACCCCGCAGGCATCTGGTCCGACGGCGAGACGATGTGGGTATTGGACCCGGGCCCGCTTTGGGGGAACCCAAAGATCTACGCCTACGATATGGCCACTAAGGCGTGGGTATCCGGCAAGGATTTCGATACTCTGCAAGCCGCTGGAAACACTTTCCCGCTAGGCTTCTGGTCCGACGGCGAGACGATCTGGGTGTCGGACTTATTTGACGGTAAGATCTACGCCTACGATATGGCGACCAAGGCGCGGGTCTCCGGCAAGGATTTCGATACCCTCAAAGCTGCCGGGAACGCGGATCCAAACGGGGGTCCACGAGGCATCTGGTCCGATGGGATGACGATGTGGGTGGCAGACTCATACAAGGGTAAGGTTTATGCCTACGACATGGCTACCAAGGCCCGGGTTCCCGGCAGGGAATTCAATACTCTGGATGCCGCTGGCAACTGGATACCGATAGGCATCTGGTCCGACGGCGAGACCATGTGGGTTACGGACTCGCAAGACACCAAGATTTACGCCTACCGGATGCCGCCTGCGGCTACGGGCGCGAGCGCCACCCGGTCCTTCTCCCCAGCCTCGGTGGCGCCGGGCGGGCAGGTGGTGGTAACCATCGCCGCCGCTAACTACGGTTCCACCGGCGGAGCGGTCACGGAGACGCTGCCCAACGGGTTCAGCTACCTATCCAGCACTCACGGGGCGGTCACCCACCCGGTCGATGGCAACAGCCAGGTGGTCAGATTCACGCTAAGCGGGGAGACCTCCTTCACCTACACCGTTACCGCGTCCGACGTGGATGGCCCCCATACCTTCTCCGGGATCCTCAGGGATTCTGACAGGAAAGATCATGCGGTCGGCGGCGATACCACAGTGACGGTGGGGGACGCGAGCGCCACCCGGTCCTTCTCCGCAGCCTCGGTAGCGCCGGGCGGGCAGGTTGTGGTAACCATCGCCGCCGCCAACTACGGTTCCGCCGGAGCGGTCACGGAGACGCTGCCCAACGGGTTCAGCTACCTATCCAGCACTCACGGGGCGGTCACCCACCCGGTCGATGGCAACAGCCAGGTAGTCAGGTTCACGCTAAGCGAGGAGACCTCCTTCACCTACACCGTTACCGCGTCCGACGTCGAGGGTCCCCATACCTTCTCCGGGACCATGAGGGATTCTGACAGGAACGACCATGCGGTCGGCGGCGATACCACGGTGACAGTGGGGGGCGCGAGCGCCACCCGGTCCTTCTCCCCAGCCTCGGTGGCGCCGGGCGGGCAGGTGGTGGTAACCATCGCCGCCGCTAACTACGGTTCCACCGGCGGAGCGGTCACGGAGACGCTGCCCAACGGGTTCAGCTACCTATCCAGCACTCACGGGGCGGTCACCCACCCGGTCGATGGCAACAGCCAGGTGGTCAGATTCACGCTAAGCGGGGAGACCTCCTTCACCTACACCGTTACCGCGTCCGACGTGGATGGCCCCCATACCTTCTCCGGGACCCTGAGGGATTCTGACAGGAACGATCATGCGGTCGGCGGCGATACCACGGTGACGGTGGGGGACGCTCCGCCGGGTGTCACCGTGTCCTACGCCGGCACGGCCCCGGTGCGGATTGGCACAGCCATCCCGGTGGCGGCCACCTTCACCAAGGCGGTTTCCGGTTTCACCGTGGACGACGTCGCCGTAGGCAACGGCACGGCCGGTAATTTCTCGGGCAGCGGCGCTTCCTACACCTTCGACGTGACTCCCAACACCATCGGCCAGGTGACGGTGGACATCGCCGCCGACGTTGCCGAGGACGCCGACAGCAACAGGAACACGGCGGCCATGCAATTGTCGCTGGGAATTCCGTATGACGATGATCGCAACGGGATGATAGAGAAGAGCGAGGTCGTCGCGGCCATCGACGACTACCTCTTTGGGGATGGGAGTGTGAAAAAGTCCCACGTGGTCGCCCTCATAGACCTCTACTTGTTCGGGTGAGCCGCGGCAAAGCCCCTGGGGACCCACTACTACGTTTGCTCGGGAGGCATCAATGGCAAAGTGTGTCAAGGCAGTCCACTGGTCTTGGGCAGTAATAGCCATGATAGTCATCGCGGCGACCTGCGGTTCAACCTGGGCATCAACTCCTGTGCCGGCCCTGATTGAGACACCGAAGTCCAGTGCCACCGCTACGGGCGCTACGGGGGTTGACCAGAACACCATGCCCCACAGCCATGCGCTCACCCAGCCCGTGGTCACGCCGGCCAGCGCCGTCAGTACCAGTACGTCGGCAACCTCGGGCGGCAACCTCATAATGAGCGTCGTTGACGGCGTCTATGGCTGGGATCCCAAGTCCCCGTTCCACTCCGTCAACATCCAAGTGGTGGGCCAGTTGTACAACCAGATTGTGCAGTACGACACTAGGGACACCGGCCGGGTGATCTGCGACCTCTGCGAAAGCTGGACGGTAAGCGACGAGGGCAAAACCTTCACCTTCCGCATCCGCCCCGGCATCAAGTGGCTGGACGGCCAGGACCTGACCGCCGAGGACGTCCATCACTCCATGCTGCGCTACGGCGACCTAACCTCCTCCGCCGGTCTGTCAGGCTACTGGCGCAACTACACGCTGGTCGCCAATGACGGCGGCGTGAACCACGTCGACAATCACTCTGTCCAGTTCAACCTTCCATCATTCTCCGGGGCTTTCATCAAGTCCCTGGCGCTGGACTACGTGAAGGTGCTGCCCAAGCACCTGCTGGAACAGGGCATCGACCTGAACTCTCCGGGAAACATCATGGAACACCGGTCGGGATCCGGCCCCTTTGTGCTGGAGTCTTACCGGGAGGGTGCAAGGTACAAGGTCTCCAAGAACCAAGATTACTTCAAGGAAGGGCGGCCCTATCTTGACTCCATCGAACACTTCGTAATCAACGAGCCCAGCACAGTGGTCGCCGCTCTGCTAACCAGCGCAATTGATATGACCAGCGGTTTCCCCGGGTTACGGGTGTTGTCACCCAGCCAGGCCTTAGAGGTCGAGTCTGCCACTAGTACTACAACGACGGCTTTAGGGTGGTGGTTCCAACCTGACTTCACGGCGGGCGGAGCGGCGTCTTTGATGGGAGTGGCTGGCCCGCTGGTTGCGCTGTTGGGTTTCTTTCAGCCACCGCAGCAACTCCTTGGGCCCGAACCGTTCCTGGGGCAGCATCTCACGCACCACCCGGTACACCTGGGGGCGGGTGATCTGCGGCATCTTTTTCCCCCCAATCCTGCTGCAAGCCCAGCAGGAAGGCCCCGCCCAGCAGGCACATGGTGATGTGGTGATGCCAGCCAGCCCAACTCCGAGTCTCGTATTCGTCCAGCCCCATGTCGCCCTTTTCAGTTTCGAACTCCGTTTCAATGCGCCACCGAGAGCCGCCCACGTAAGCCAGAAGCTCCAACGAGGTGTCTTCGGGAGCATTGGACAGGTAGTAGCGGGGTTCGCTGCCGTCCAGGTTCCGGCGGTAGACGGCCCATATCTCCTCACCGGGTTTGCCCTTGCGGGTTGCACGCACCCGTTGGGCGCTGAACATATAGCTCCTCGGCCCCTGGCTTCCCTCCGCCACCCTGATCTCCCGCCAAACTTCCTCCGGCAACCCGTCACTGCGCTGCTCCATGGTCCGGCGCTGTCCATCCCGCAGCCGGGGTTTGCGGGGGCGTCCGAACCCTGAATACTCCCGGCTGGTCCAAACCGGTTCCAAGGGCCAGACCGGGGTGTTGCCCGGAACGTCCAGCACGTAGCGCATCCCCAGGGCCCCCAGGGAGTCCCGGAAGGACGGCGACATCCCGAAGGCGTCGTCTCCGGCAACCCATTCGGCCCTGAGATGGCCCAGTTCCAAGGCCCGCTCCAGCATCTCCCAAGCCAGTTCCGTCTTCGACCGGTAGCTCCGCCGCTCCTCCGGCACCCCCGCTGCCGCACAGCGTTCCGAATCCGAAGTCCAACTCTCTGGCAGATAGAGCCGCTTGTCCACTAGGGCCCGGCCCAGGGGACTGACGTAGGCCAGAAACATCCCAGCCTGGCAGTTGGCCACCTTGCCCAGCCTCCCACAGTACTGCCGACTCACCCCCGCCGACTTCCTCCCCTGCTTGGGAAAGTCGCTGCCGTCCAACACCCACACCCCCTCCGGGTGCCCCAGCCTGGGGGCCAGGTATTCCTGCAACCGGCCGATGACCGCCTCATCGGACCACCGGGCCTCACTGAGAAATCGCTGCAGCGCCCGGGCCGAGATGCCCACCGATTCCGACAGATTCTCAGCGTTGCGCCGCTCCCGGGCCTGCACCAGCAACGCCTGAAGATAGTTCCCGCTGTGCTCCCGCCACTGCTTGCGGCCGAAGGAGGCCGCAAACAAGGCGTGAAATTGCTGGAATCTGTCGTAAACCCGCTCAAAGCTCTTCGCATCCATCACCCACACCGCCCGTCACTATCTCGCCAACTATCCTATCAGTTAACTCGTCGTTGTAGTACTAGCAACTCTCGCAATGTAATAAGAGCCGTGGCCATGCGCTATGGAAACAACGGGTTGTTGCTAAACGTCAAGAAGGAGCCGTTCGATGACCCGCGCGTTCGCAAAGCCATTGCGCTGGCCATTGACTACCAGGATTGGAACCGGCAGATATTTGCCAATAACTCAAGGGTCGGCTGCCCGCTGTTGGGCTTGGCTCACTCCTTCGAGGAGTGCGCGGCCTGGCCGGGCATCCGTTCCAAGAACACGCCGGAAGGGCGGGCAGACCTGGAGGAAGCCAGGCGGTTAATGGCTGAGGCCGGGTACCCCGACGGCGTCAATTCCAAGTACGATGTGGCCTATGCGTTGCCCACCTACCCCGATCAATGTGCGCTCCTTGCAGGGCAGCTCAAGAACGCGCTGGCCATCGTCGGGAGCATCCGAGTCTACCCCTACGCACAACACAACAGTCTCCTCAACACCTCCCGCCCCGACGGCCAGGAAGGCGACTGGGAGATGGCCTGCCGGGGTCACATTGGGGCTGTGGCTGACGTTGACTATACCATGGAGCTCATCTACCAGAAGGACGGCGCTCTCAATTTCACCAACTGGGAGAACGACCGGGTCAACACCTGGTTCGAGCAGCAGAGGGTGGAGACCGACCCGGCCAAGCGCCGGGAGATAAACAAGCAACTGGAACTGTTCCTGGCCGGCCAAGAAGACAACCATTGGATTACCCTGGGCCAGAACGTGAGCTTCTGGATGGTTGGCGAACAAATCCAGGGCTTCCACGCGCCCCAGACTCCATATACCCACTTCAAGCACGAAGACCTGTGGTTGGGCAGCAGTATCGCGGTCGAGCTCGCCAGAAGCGCGGCGGCCCCGGTGCGAATTGGCACAGCCATCCCGGTGGCGGCCACCTTCACCCAGGCGGTTTCCGGCTTTACCGTGGACGATATCACCGTAGGCAACGGCACGGCCGATAATTTCTCGGGCAGCGGCGCTTCCTACACTTTCGACGTGACTCCCAACGCCATCGGCCAGGTGACGGTGGACATCGCAGCCAACGTTGCCCAGGACGCCGACAGCAACGGAAACACAGAGGCCATGCAATTGTCGCTGGGAATTCCGTATGACGATGATCGCAACGGGACGATAGAGAAGAGCGAGGTGGTCGCGGCCATCGACGACTACCTCTTTGGGGATGGGAGTGTGGAAAAGTCCCACGTGGTCGCCCTCATAGACCTCTACTTGTTCGGGTGAGCCGGGGCATAGCCCCTGGTGGCCCCACGGGTTGGTGGGCTTATTTGTTGCCGGAAATCGTCGCCGTTGCTAGAATGCCATCAGTGGCAGAACAGCCTCGCAGGGGGTAACCCGGCAGCACGGAATCAGCGCAATGAGGAGAAGGCACCGGCGGACGCTGGAACGGATGCAGGCGACGCCGACGCCGGCCGACATCAGGTGGACGGAGATCGAGTCGCTGCTGAACGCGCTGGGAGTCGGTCTGGTTGAACGGGCCGGTTCCAGGGTGCAATTGGTCAAGGGAGCGGAGTCCATCGTGGTCCACAGACCGCACCCGCGCCCCGAGACCAGTCGCGATACCGTCCGCGACATTGTGCAGTTCATCGAGCGCATATCAGGAGAGAGTTGATGCTGGAGTACAAGGGTTACATCGGCGAGGTGGTCTATGACGACGAGGCCGAGGTTCTGCACGCCAGGGTCATCAACAGCGGCCCCTATCCGATAGCCAACGCCGAGGCGACCGACGTGGAGGGCATCAAGCGGGAGTTCCGCATCTCCATCGACGTGTATCTCGAAGGGTGCGCCGAGCTGGGAATCGAGCCGGTCGCGCCCGTTGCCCTGCCAACGACGGCAGAGGCGACCGACTGAACCCGTCCGGCAGCAGGCGCGGGGTTGTTGGCATCGTCGCCCAGTCGGCGGGGGCCCTCCCCGGAATTCCGCTCTTCCCCCTTTCATAGCAACTCGCCGCCGTCCACCAGGCCGATGCGCACCGCCCAGACCACCAACTGCTGCCTGGTCTTGAACCCCAGCTTTCTCTGGATGCTTGACATGGTGTTGCGCACCGTCAGCCCGCTGGTGTTCCTGACGTCGCCAATCTCCTGGTAGGACAGCCCTTGGGCAAACAGCTTCAGGATCTCCCTCTCCCGTTCCGTCAGGGCTTTCAAAGGCTCCGGGATGCTTTCGGACGGGCCGCTTCGCATGGCCCGGGACAGCCCCCTGGCCGCGCTGCCCGGGATGCGGAACTCCCCTTCGGCCACCTCCCGCAGGGTGGCGAGCAGTTGCTCCTTGCCGGAGTACTTCTGCAGATACCCGGTGGCCCCGGCGGCGATGGACCTGACGATGGCGTCCTCCTCTACAATCTTCACCGCCTCCGCTCCGCAGTCAAACTACTGCCGACTTACGGTTGCGACAAGATTGCAAAAGAACCTGCTTCAGCGTTATGAACACACATCACGTCAGTCCAATTGCCGGTAGTGATGGCGCTCGAGGGGAGGGTATCTGATTCTGACTATCTGCCCTGAGGAGTAATGATCCGCGGGGCGTTGCCGCGGCCAGGAGGCCATTTGGAAACGCCCGTCCGCCCGTAGAGGCGGCGGTTTTACAGGCGCAGGAGATACCCGATTGCCTGGCGATCAGCTGACCGGCCGCAGGAACCCCAATAATGTGATGAGAACACGATTCATAAGTTAATAAGCATTGACCGGAATGTTATTATTGCACACACCGTGAGGGTGCTTTTTGACAGGCGGTCAGAGGCTTGCGCGGTCGCTATCCAGTCGGGTTGCCTGCGGAGTCGGAGTTCGGCGCTGGCGTCAATCGAAACTAGAAAATGAGGTGAAGCACGATGCGCCCAAGTTACAACCTCCCAGCCAGACTTCAGACTCCTCGGGTATCCCGTTATTCCTTGATTCTGATACTCCTGTTGCTGGCGGCTGCGGCGGCCTTAGCCGTGAGCCTGACCCAGGCCCAGTCGGCCAACGGGGTCTACGACACCGACGGGGACCGGCTGATTGAGATCAGCAACATCGAGCAATTGCGGGCCATGGCCGTCGACAACAACGGAGACGGGTACGCAGACGAAGACTCAGATGACTGGAGGGACTATTACGCCAATGGCTTTCCGCTGTCCGGGAACCAACTGGTCTGCGACCGCTCCTGCAACGGCTATGAGCTGTCGCGCTCCCTGGACTTCAAAGACCCCGGGAGTTACCGCTCCGGCGTCTTGAACCTCGACGAACATCAACGCGGCGACGGTTGGGCACCCAATTGGAACTTCAACGCAATCTTTGAGGGCAACGGCCACGCCATATACAACCTGTACATGGACCGGACCCTCTCTCAAGATAGTCGAGATAGAAACAATACCGGTTTCTTCGGAAGCACCTTCGTGGGCAGCGTCATTCGCAATATCCGTCTGGTTGACGTGGAAATAAAGGGCCCGGGCAGCAGTGTCGGCGGCTTGGTGGGCAGTAACGGTAGCATGATCACCAACAGTTCTGTCACCGGTAGGGTGGCCGGGAACGGCAACCAGGTCGGCGGACTGGTGGGGCTGAACGTGGGTACGATCAGCCTCAGCTTCGCCGAGGGCAGAGTAATCGGGGCCGGCAACCAGGTCGGCGGACTGGTGGGGCTGAACGTGGGTACGATCAGCCTCAGCTTCGCCGAGGGCAGCGTGACCGGGAACGGCCGGGAAGTCGGCGGACTGGTGGGGCGTATCTCTGGTGGCACGGTCATCCGCAGCTACGCCACCGGCAACGTGACAGGGAACAACCAGGAAGTCGGCGGGCTGGTGGGGGCTAGCTATCCTGGCACAGTCGCCAGCAGCTATGCCACCGGCAGCGTGACCGGCAACAGACATATCGGCGGGCTGGTGGGTATTGTTCGCGATTCCAGAGTCGCCAGCAGCTATGCCATTGGCAGCGTGTCCGGGAACGGCGCCGAAGTCGGAGGGCTGATCGGATATCTGGTAGATCATCTCTCCGGCAGCACGGTTTTCGGCTACTGGAACACCGACACCGCCATTGCGACCCGGGGAATAGGCAGCCACCCCAGGGCTTCCGGAGTACCCGGCAAGACCACAGCCGAGTTGCAGGCGCCCACGAGCAATGTCGGCATCTACGCGACGTGGAGTTCCAGGGACTGGGACTTCGGCAACAGCAGCCAGTACCCGGCTCTGAAGGTGGACATTAACGGCGACGGGGTGGCCACCTCCGCCGAGTTCGGCGGGCAGGGCCGGGCCGCCTCCGACACCCTGGCCGCTGGCAACAATACCCCCACAGGCATCTGGTCTGACGGGACCACCATGTGGGTCGCCGACTACGAGGATGGCAAGCTCTACGCCTACAACCTGGCCACCAGGGCCCGGGACTCCGCCAAGGACTTCGACACCCTGGCCGCCGCCGGCAACAACGCCCCCCGGGGCATCTGGTCCGACGGGACCACCATGTGGGTCGCCGACTACGAGGACGGCAAAATCTACGCCTACGACCTGGCCACCGGGACCAGGGACTCCGCCCGGGACTTCGACACCCTGGCCGCTGGCAACAATACCCCCACCGGCCTCTGGTCCAACGGGGCCACCATGTATGTGGGAGACTACCACGATAACCGTCTCTACACCTACACCATGCCGCCCGGCTTGCCGGCGACACGGCCGGGTGCCAGCATAACCCTGGACAAAGAGAGCGGCCCGGCGGGAACCGTGGTGACCATCACCGGTGGAGGATTCAAGAGGTACACCACCGTCAGTGAGATCAACTTCGGCGCCCTGGACCTCAGGTCCGGCTTTGGCCTCTCCACGGACGGCGAGGGAGCGTTCAAGACCACCTTCGTGGTGCCCGCCAGCCACACAGGGCCCCATACAGTTAGGGTGAGGGTAGGCGAGACCATAGCCAGCGCGACCTTTACGGTGACGGAGGACCCGATACTGCCAAGCGCCCCCGTTATCAGCATTCCAATTATTGCGGGAGACCAATCGCTGACCGTGTCCTGGCGTGCCCCCTCCGGTGACGCCAGCGGGATAACGGCCTATGACCTGCGCTACATCCCCTCCGGCGACGACGAATCCGTGGACGCCAACTGGACCGTGGTGCAAGACGTCTGGACCGGCTCCGGCTCCCTGCAATACACACTCACCGGACTGACCGGCGGCACCCAGTATGACGTGCAGGTGCGGGCGGTCAACTCCATCGGAGACGGCCCCTGGTCGGCCACCGTTACCGGAACGCCGGCTCAGACCACGGGCGCGAGCGCCACCCGGTCCTTCTCCGCAGCCTCGGTGGCGCCGGGCGGGCAGGTGGTGGTAACCATCGCCGCCGCCAACTACGGTTCCACCGGCGGAGCGGTCACGGAGACGCTGCCCGCCGGGTTCAGCTACCTATCCAGCACTCACGGGGCGGTCACCCACCCGGTCGATGGCAACAGCCAGGTAGTCAGGTTCACACTAAGCGAGGAGACCTCCTTCACCTACACCGTTACCGCGTCCGACGTCGAGGGTCCCCATACTTTCTCCGGGACCCTCAGGGATTCTGACAGGAACGATCATGCGGTCGGCGGCGATGCCACGGTGACGGTGGGGGACGCTCCGCCGGGTGTCACCGTGTCCTACGCCGGCACGGCCCCGGTGCGGATTGGCACAGCCATCCCGGTGGCGGCCACCTTCACTGAGACGGTTACCGGTTTCACCGTGGACGACGTCGCCGTAGGCAACGGCACGGCCGGTAACTTCTCGGGCAGCGGCGCTTCCTACACTTTCGACGTGACTCCCAACGCCATCGGCCAGGTGACGGTGGACATTGCCGCCGACGTTGCCGAGGACGCCGACAGCAAGGGGAACACGATGGCCATGCAATTGTCGCTGGGAATTCCGTATGACGATGATCGCAACGGGACGATAGAGAAGAGCGAGGTCGTCGAGGCCATCGACGACTACCTCTTCGGGGATGGGAGTGTGGAAAAGTCCCACGTGGTCGCTCTCATAGACCTCTACTTGTTCGGGTGAGCCGGGCAGGACAGCTCGCCATCTGCGGGGCGACTGAAATGTTAAGCAGATATGCCCTTCGAGAAAGGACCTGTAACATCCCCGCAGCCCGAACCCAAGTGCGATGTAGTTCACCAATATCCAAATGGGATAGCCCTGCGGCTCAGATGGACAACTGGAGCGTGAGACCGCGAGATAAGGAGGCATGACATGGTTGGAACCAAGCGAAATTCGGGAGTAATGGCGGCATTGCGTCTTCTTGGGGTTGGCGTTCTGGTGCTGGCCTTGGCCGTAACCTCCACAGGGACCGTCGCCGCCTCCGAGCGGGACCCGGCCAAGGACTTCGCCAGCAGCCTGTACAGTGCCGACAACGATCATCCGCGGGGACTCTGGTCCGACCACACCACCATCTGGGTCGCCGACGAGG
The DNA here is from genome assembly GCA_965203835.1 of Dehalococcoidia bacterium. Lineage (GTDB taxonomy): Bacteria > Chloroflexota > Dehalococcoidia > Lucifugimonadales > UBA3495 > CBDCFV01. The sequence goes on along the minus strand of OZ241919.1, from coordinate 2,843,684 downwards.
CCGACGACAAGCTCTACGCCTACGACTTGGAAGACAAGACGCGGCTCTGGGCCAAGGACTTCAACAGCCTCAAAGCCGCCGGCAACGAGGACCCGGCGGGCATCTGGTCCGACGGCACAACCATGTGGGTCGCCGACTGGGAGGACGACAAGCTCTACGCCTATCTCACTGGCAGCCGGGCCTGGAATCCGGCCCAGGACTTCAATACCTTAGTCGCTGCTGGCAATGAAACCCCGGTGGGCATTTGGTCCAATGGAACCACCATGTGGGTGGCCGACGCTGGGGACGACAAAATCTACGCCTACAACCTGGCCAGCAAGGCCCGCGTCCCAGCCCAGGACTTCGACACCCTGCAAGCCGCCAACAACAATGGCCCCCGGGGCATCTGGTCCGACGGCACCACCATGTGGGTGGCTGACGGCGACGACGACAAAATCTACGCCTACGACATGGCCAGCAAGGCCCGTGTCCCAGCCCGGGAGTTCGAGACCCTGCAAGAGGCCGGAAACAACGCCCCTACGGGCATCTGGTCCGATGGCGCCACCATGTGGGTCGCCGACTATGAGGACGCGCGTCATCACAGATCCCCTCCCCCGGGAATCTACGCCTACGAGATGCCGGAGGACACGGCCCACGTCGAGCCAACCGACCCTATCGCCGACCCCGCCGCCTTCGACTTTGACTCAGCCCAGGCGTTCAATAGCAGCCTGTACAGTGCCGACAACGATCATCCGCGGGGACTCTGGTCCGACCACACCACCATCTGGGTCGCCGACGAAGGCGACGACAAGCTCTATGCCTACGACATGGAAGACGGGACGCGGCTCTGGGCCAAGGACTTCAACAGCCTCAAAGCCGCCGGCAACGAGGACCCGGCGGGCATCTGGTCCGACGGCACAACCATGTGGGTCGCCGACTGGGTCGACGACAAAATCTACGCCTATCTCACCAGCAGCAGGGCCTGGAACCCCGCCCAGGACTTCGACACCCTGCGGGCTGCCGGCAACCGCGAGCCGGCGGGCATCTGGTCCGACGGAACCACCATGTGGGTGGCGGACCAGGACGACGGCAAAATCTACGCCTACAACCTGGCCAGCAAGGCCCGCGTCCCAGCCCAGGACTTCGACACCCTGACCGCCGCCAACAACAATGGCCCCCAGGGCATCTGGTCCGACGGCGTCACCATGTGGGTGGCTGACTGGGAGGACGACAAAATCTACGCCTACGACATGGCCAGCAAGGCCCGTGTCCCAGCCCGGGAGTTCGAGACCCTGCAAGGGGTCTTCAACAACGCCCCTACGGGCATCTGGTCCGATGGCGCCACCATGTGGGTCGCCGACTATGAGGACGCGCGTCATCACAGATCCCCTCCCTGGGGAATCTACGCCTATGACATGCCGGAGGACACGGCCCACGTCGAGCCAACCGACCCTATCGCCGACCCCGCCGCCTTCGACTTTGACTCAGCCCAGGCGTTCAATAGCAGCCTGTACAGTGCCGACAACGATCATCCGCGGGGACTCTGGTCCGACCACACCACCATCTGGGTCGCCGACGAAGGCGACGACAAGCTCTATGCCTACGACATGGAAGACGGGACGCGGCTCTGGGCCAAGGACTTCAACAGCCTCAAAGCCGCCGGCAACGAGGACCCGGCGGGCATCTGGTCCGACGGCACAACCATGTGGGTCGCCGACTGGGTCGACGACAAAATCTACGCCTATCTCACCAGCAGCAGGGCCTGGAACCCCGCCCAGGACTTCGACACCCTGCGGGCTGCCGGCAACCGCGAGCCGGCGGGCATCTGGTCCGACGGAACCACCATGTGGGTGGCCGACGCCGGGGATGACAAAATCTACGCCTACAACCTGGCCAGCAAGGCCCGCGTCCCAGCCCAGGACTTCGACACCCTGACCGCCGCTCGGAACCGCCTGCCCCGGGGCATCTGGTCCGACGGCGTCACCATGTGGGTGGCTGACTGGGAGGACGACAAAATCTACGCCTACGATATGGCCAGCAAGGCCCGTGTCCCGGCCCGGGAGTTCGAGACCCTGCAAGGGGTCTTCAACAACGCCCCTACGGGCATCTGGTCCGATGGTGCCACCATGTGGGTCGCCGACTATGAGGACGCGCGTCATCACAGATCCCCTCCCTGGGGAATCTACGCCTATGACATGCCGGAGGACACGGCCCACGTCGAGCCAACCGACCCTATCGCCGACCCCGCCGCCTTCGACTTTGACTCAGCCCAGGCGTTCAATAGCAGCCTGTACAGTGCCGACAACGATCATCCGCGGGGACTCTGGTCCGACCACACCACCATCTGGGTCGCCGACGAAGGCGACGACAAGCTCTATGCCTACGACATGGAGGACGGGACGCGGCTCCCGGCCAAGGACTTCAACGGCCTCAAAGCCGCCGGCAACGAGGACCCGGCGGGCATCTGGTCCGACGGCACAACCATGTGGGTCGCCGACTGGGTCGACGACAAGCTCCACGCCTACGATCTGGAAAACAAGACAGTGGTGCCCGCCCAGGACTTCGACACCCTGCGGGCTGCCGGCAACCGCGAGCCGGCGGGCATCTGGTCCGACGGAACCACCATGTGGGTGGCCGACGCCGGAGACGACAAAATCTACGCCTACAGCCTGGCCAGCAAGGCCCGCGTCCCAGCCCAGGACTTCGACACCCTGACCGCCGCTCGGAACCGCCTGCCCCGGGGCATCTGGTCCGACGGCGTCACCATGTGGGTGGCTGACTGGGAGGACGACAAAATCTACGCCTACGATATGGCCAGCAAGGCCCGTGTCCCGGCCCGGGAGTTCGAGACCCTGCAAGGGGTCTTCAACAACGCCCCTACGGGCATCTGGTCCGACGGCGCCACCATGTGGGTGGCCGACTATGAGGACGCGCGTCATCACAGATCCCCTCCCTGGGGAATCTACGCCTACGAGATGCCGCCAGCCCCGCCAATGACGACGCCGGGCGCGGCCGTCATCGGCTCGGTGCAACTCGGCGCAGGCTCCCTCACCGTGTCCTGGCGCGCCCCCTCCGGCGACGCCAGCGGGATAACGGCCTATGACCTGCGCTATATACTCAGCGGCGCCGACGAAACCGTGGACGCCAACTGGACGGTGGTGGACGACGTCTGGACCGGCTCCGGCCCCCTGCAATACACACTCACCGGGCTGACCGGCGGCGCCCAGTATGACGTGCAGGTGCGGGCAGTCAACTCCATCGGAGACGGCCCCTGGTCGGCCACCGCCACCGGAACGCCAACTCAGCCCTCGGCGGCGAGCGCCACCCGGTCCTTCTCCGCAGCCTCGGTAGCGCCGGGCGGGCAGGTGGTGGTGACCATTACCGTCTCCGGCTATGGAGGATTTGGAGCGGTCACGGAGACACTGCCCGATGGCTTCGCCTACGTCAGCAGCAGCCTTGATGACTCACAGGTCGACGAGGAAGGGCAGACGGTCAAGTTTACTTTGCAAGGGGATAGTTCGTTCACCTACACCGTTACCGCGTCCGACGTGGATGGCCCCCATACCTTCTCCGGGACCCTGAGGGATTCTGACGGGAACGATCATGCGGTCGGCGGCGATGCCACGGTGACGGTGGGGGACGTTTCTCCGGGTGTCACCGTATCCTACGCTGGCATGGGAGCGGCGGCCCCGGTGCGAATTGGCACAGCCATCCCGGTGGCGGCCACCTTCACCAAGGCGGTTTCCGGTTTCACCGTGGACGACGTCACCGTGGGCAACGGTACGGCCGGTAACTTCTCGGGCAGCGGCGCTTCCTACACTTTCGACGTGACTCCCAACGCCATCGGCCAGGTGACGGTGGACATCGCCGCCGACGTTGCCGAGGACGCCGACAGCAACGGAAACACAGAGGCCATGCAATTGTCGCTGGGAATTCCGTATGACGATGATCGCAACGGGACGATAGAGAAGAGCGAGGTGGTCGCGGCCATCGACGACTACCTCTTTGGGGATGGGAGTGTGGAAAAGTCCCACGTGGTCGCCCTCATAGACCTCTACTTGTTTGGGTGAGCCGAGCAGGACAGCTCGCCATCTGCGGGGCGACTGAAATGTTGAGCAGATATGCCCTTCGAGAAAGGACCTGTAATATCCCTGCGGCCCGAACCCAAGTGCGATGTAGTTCACCAATATCCAAATGGGATAGGCCTGAAGCTCAGATGGCCGACTGGAGCGCGAGATACGGAGGTACGACATGGCTGGAACCAAACGAAATGCGGGAGTAATGGCGGCATTGCGTCTTCTTGGGGTTGGCGTTCTGGTGCTGGTCTTGGGCGTAACCTCCGCAGGGATCGTCGCCGCCTTCGACCGGGACACGGCCCTGGAGTTCAACTTGGACTACCGCCAGGCCCATCGCCACCCTTGAAGATGAACGCACCCGCGCCGATTCTGCCGAGGCCCGCGCCGACGCCTGTCGGCCCACTCGCCGGTGCAACCGGTTGTGCAGGTTACTCTTGGCCGCCGTCCACCAGGCCGATGCGCACCGCCCAGACCACCATTTGCTGCCTGGTCTTGAACCCCAGCTTCCTCTGTATCCCGGACATGGCGTTGCGCACCGTCAGCCCGCTGGTGTTCCTGACGTCGCCAATCTCCTGGTAGGACAGCCCCTGGGCAAACAGCTTCAGGATCTCCCTCTCCCGTTCCGTCAGGGCTTTCAACGGCTCCGGGATGCTTTCGGACGGGCCGCTTCGCATGGCCTGGGACAGCCCCCTGGCCGCGCTGCCCGGGATGCGGAACTCCCCTTCGGCCACCTCCCGCAGGGTGGCGAGCAGTTGCTCCTTGCCGGAGTACTTCTGCAGGTACCCGGTGGCCCCGGCGGCGATGGACCGGACGATGGCGTCCTGCTCGTTGGAGGCGGTCAGCATCAGCACCCTGGTGTCGGGCAGCCGGTCCGTAATCGCCCGGCAGGCCTCGATGCCGTCCATCACCGGCATGATCACGTCCATGACGATCACATCCGGGGCGATTTCTTCCACCATCCGTAGCGCCTCCTCGCCGTCCGCCGCTTGGGCGACCACCCGGTATTCCCCGGTGTTCTCCAGGGCGTCCTGCAACAGGTCCCGCATTACCTGGTGGTCGTCCACCAGCATTACCCGGGTCAGCGTGTCGCAAGTCATCTAGTCTCCTCCTCTGACAGTTCGATAGGGAACCGCGCAGGTCACGATGGTCCCGCTTCCGGTGTCTCCTGGTTTCACCTCAAGAACCCCGTCCATCCGCTGGGCGTCCGCCTGCATGTTCCGGAACCCGTGGCCCCGGCCCTCGTAGTCCGGCGGCAGCCCAATGCCGTCGTCCGACACGGACAGCCTCAATAGTTCGCCCGTGCAGTCAAGTTCGATGGTTGCCCTGCCGGCTTGGGCGTGGCGCATCACGTTGGTCAGGGCGTTGTGGGCGATGGAGAAGAGCAGGCTCTTGGTGATCGTTGACAGGGGCGGTTCAACGCCCCGCTGCGCGAACTCCGCCGGGACCGACGTAATGACCGTGAAGGTGGCGGCGTGGGCCTCCAGGACCTCGCCGAGCTCCTCTCCCCGGAATACCCGTCCCCCGTCTATCGGATGTCTCAGGTCCCACATGGCCGAGCGCGACAGCCCCGCCGCGAGTCGCAGCTTGGCCTTCAGAGCCACCTGGGACTCCTCCACCAGTTCCATCGCCCCCTCCAGGCCCAGCCCGGTCATGTAGGCCCACTGGGCGGTGGTGTCGTGGATGGTCTGGGAAATTTCAATGCGCTGGCGTTGCATTTCCCGCTCCCGCTCCAGACCCCTCCTTCTCCGCTCCCGCTCGAAGCCGGTGATGATGCTGACCGCCGCCGAGACGGCGTACAGGGCCACCACCCGGTAGGCCAGGTCCCTCTCGTCCTTTGCGGCCAGGTCCAGGCCCCGCTCCACCAGCACGCTCAGCAGCGAATAGACCGCCACCACCAGCGTGGTCCAGGACAGGGCGAGACGCGGGGAGGTGAACACCCAGGCGAACATGGCCACCGCGAAGTAGTACAGGGTGAAGTAGGGGCTGTTGAATCCTCCTGACAGCGACACGCTGAAGGAGATCCCGGCCAGGTCCATGACGCTCAACCCCAGCAGCCAGGCCGGCTTCGCGTTCCCCCGGCAGTGCACCAGGTAATGGACGTACCCATTGGCGGCCATGAACCCCAGGATGTAGAAGTTGTTCAAGATATGACTGAGGGCGCCGTACTCCACCCGGTAGTTGACTTCCAGGAGGCAGAAGACCATCACCAGCCACCGCACCCACAGGGACACCTGGGCGGCGTGCCGCAGTTCTTCGGGGTCGGTTCTACCCAACCTTCGCAGGAACTCCTCGAACTTTCTCCACTCAATGGGTTTCGCACTCATCAGTAAACTCTGACAGGTATTTCACACCGCCGCGGTCGGGTCGCAGGCAACCCCCGCATCTCGTCCATCAACACTGGAGTCATGGGCGTTACCCACGATGGCCCGGCATGTCCCTGCGGTGTAAGGCGCCGGATGCGGACGCTACAACCAAACTACCGTCGATTTACGGTTCTGGCAAGATGGCAAAAGAACCTGTTACCGGCGTGATAAACGCACGTCTTGGGAGTTCTACAGCATTACATAAGATGTTAAAATCAGCCGCACCTTCGCCCGCAGTCCAGACGGTATCCGCTTGACGGCCCCTCACAAGCCTTCGGGGGGCGGCGCCAGAGAAGAGAAACTCGCCCCGGCTCAATTACCTGATTTTATTGATACTACTGGAGAACCTTATGACAAGGCGCAAACTGCTTCCCGCCCCTTGGGGCTTCGCCTTCGGCTTTGCCCTAGCCCTAATCCTCGCCCTCCTTCTACTGGCCTGCAACGCCGGCGATGCCGAGCAGGCCCAAGCGCCGCCTGAACCAACCCAAGCGCCGCCCCAATCCGCAGCGTGCCGGTTGATACAGGGCGAGGCGGGCCGGCCGGGCGAGGTGAAGCTGCACGTGGAGGTGGTGGCCGAAGGTCTGGAGGTCCCCTGGGGACTAGCGGCGCTTCCTTCCGGCGACCTGCTGGTTACCGAGCGGCCCGGCCGGGTGCGCCTGGTCCAGGGCGGCGAGGTTGTCCCCGAACCGGTGCTGGAGTTCGGCGTGTCGATACTGCCTCCGTTGTTCGGCAACCCGATAGCCGGGTCCGAAGGCGGGCTGCTGGGCCTGCTGCTGCACCCCGAATTCGACGCCAACCGCCGGTTCTACATCTTTTACAACATGGATAACGAGGACGGCGTGTCGGTCGGCCGGATCGAGCGCTATGCGCTCTCCGATGACGGGCGCTCGGCGACGCTGGACCGCCTCATCATCGACGGCCTGCCCGCGGGACTGCACCATCAGGGCGGTCGTATGCGGCTGGGACCGGACGGGATGCTGTACGTGGGCGTCGGCGCCTATGACCCCCCGGAAGCGCAGAATCCCGACACCCTGGCGGGGAAGCTGCTCAGGATGGACCTGGAAGGCGGCATCCCCCCGGACAACCCGGACCCGGACAGCTACGTCTTCGCCAGCGGCGTACGCAACACCCAGGGCTACGACTGGTACGACGAGCAGCACATCGTGATGGTGGACCACGGGCCTTCCGGCTTTGAGCTGGGTATGCCGGACTTGGCCGGGTTTGACGAGCTCAACGTAGTAACCGCGGGCGACAACCTGGGTTGGCCCAGGGTCTGGGGTTGCGACAGCGAGGAGGGGCTGGTCAGCCCGGTGCTGGCGTGGGAGGGTTCGGTGCCGCCCACCGGCGCGACCTTCTACCGGGGCGACCGGGTCCCGGAATGGACCGGCAGTTTCCTGTTCACCACCGTCGGGCTCGTCGAGAGATTCACCGGCAGGCCAATGTACGGCCGGCACCTGCATCGGGTGGTGTTTGACGAGGACGATCCCTATACCGTCCTGGACCACGAGGTGTACCTGCAGAATGCCTACGGACGCCTGCGGACGGTGGTGGAGGATGCGGAGGGGTATATCTACCTGATGACCAGCAACTGCGACAACCGCGGCGAGTGCCCGCCCGAAGGCGATATGGTCCTGCGAATCGGCCCCGCCCGGTAGAGAGGCAGGGTCTTTCGATTCCCTTCAATTGGCAGCTCTTTCCGTCACTCCCGCGAAGGCGGGAGTCCAAATAGTACGCGATGGATTCCCGCCTTCGCGGGAAAGACGGGGTGAATCCTTGAGAATCGAAAGGCCCTGGGTAGCCGACCCGCTTTCATTGCCGGGAATCGCCGGATCATGTAGGGTAATTGTGGCGACGGAAGGCGCCGCAAGCGTCCGGGCGGCCTTCATTCTGTCTGAAATCATCACAGATGGCAAAGCGCCATCCGTGGAGGAATACCCTATTGGAAGGGGGACGGTAAGATGACGATGCCAACAGACAGGACCGCCGAGGAGACCGGCCGCCTCGGGGAGGAGATATACGAGCGGGACATCCGCCATCTCGTCGAGGCGGAACATCATGGCAAGTTCGTCGCCATTGACGTGGACAGCGGGGACTATGCCATCGCCGATAGCGTCCTTGCCGCGGCGGAGCGCCTGCGCGCCCAGTGCCCGGACGCCGATGGTTGGCTGGTCCGGGTGGGACACCCAACGCTGCGCACCTTCGGGGGCAGCTCCCTGTGGAGATCCCAGTTCCCTGTTGGGTCATCATAGGTCCCGGCTTTCCCCCGAAGGGCTTGCCCTTGCGAAGGCGGGGGCGGGAATCCATATCGCCTCTAGTAGGCAAATTTACTATGCCCAACGACCTATGGATTCCCGCCTGCGCGGGAATGACGAGGTGACCCTGCGGGAATGACGAGGTGACCCTGCGGGAATGACGGATGACCCTGCGGGAATGACGGATGGCCCCGCTGGAATGACGGGATGACCCTGCGCGGGAATGACGCCCGCGCCCGCGGAAGCGGGGGAAAGAATTGAAAGGCCCTGCCACTCCGGCAGGGCCTTTTCATTTTCCGATTTGGGTCATCATAGGTCCCGGCTTGCGGGGTTCCCGTATGTGTGATAATCACACTCAGTAATGAGAGATATACATCAATCAGGGGTTGCAAAGCATTATGTAGCGTGTTATTATCGCCCGCGATTTGAGAGTATGTATCAACTGCGGGCGCCGCAATGCGGGAACGCAGGAGGCCGGAGAGAGTCGTCCCGGAATCAGGCCCTCGTCCCCGGCGGTCCCTGAGCGGCCCAAAATGTCACCGGAGATGCGTGGGAAAGACACCGGAAGCTCACAGCCAAAGGGGCAGTTTGACCAGGAGTTGTTGACCATCGTAATCCTTCCGCCAGGTTTCTGATACACAGGGTCACCAATCAACCGCCTTCCGGGGCGGTGAACTTATGGCCCATAGTGATTCTAGGTATCAGTTACCAAATCCAGCCCCGGCGCGGAAGGGAGCAAGAGGACCAATGAGCAATTCCCACCCACGGGGTACACCAATGTAGGGTCACAGGCACACCCATAGCACGGCGCAAAAGACACAGGCATTGAAAACACATACAAGGAGGAACCAAGACCCACGATGACCATGTTGACCACTATCCCAAGACGATTCAAGCTCTTCGGAGCAACTCTCGCAATGGCGGCCCTGGCCGCAGCCCTGCTGACCGTGTTCTTCACGGCCGGCCCCACCCAGGCCCAGTCCGAGGCCTATGAAGACCCTAAGCCCTGCGGCCCCGGCTTCGACGAGTTTTATGACCTCCCCGTTAACCCGCACGACGAGGTGGACTCAGGCCACTACGCCATCTTCGACGCCTACTACGACCTGGACGCCGACGAACCCCACCGGCCTACCAAGGATGGGGAAGCTTGGGCCGGGCTCTTGAGCCTCAACTTCTGCACCCCCACGCTGGAGGTGCGGGACGATGATGGCAATATCACCACCACCCGTAAGGCGTCAAACGTAGACATCGACAAGACCGTCTTTCACGTGGACCAGGTTACCCACACCCTGACCACCGACGAGGCGGCCGCCTATCCCTTCCTGGGGGACGCGGGCGACCAGGTCTTTTGGCTGCGGGTGGGCGACGACCCCAATACCTCCGCGACGGAACAGACCTCGGCCCTCCAGCTCAGCTTCTCCACCGCTCTGTTCGATCCCGATTACTGGGACCTGGAGGGATCAGAGCATCCGTTCTGGTACGAGGTCGAGGCAGAGCGGGAACTGGGCATTCACCCCCGGGAGTACGGCCACATCTACGTCTTCGACGACTCAGATGTCCCCGAGGGCGAGACTAAGGCAGCCATCTGGGACAGCGGCGTTTCCGACACCGGCAAATTCGACATGGAGGCGGGTGTGTACCGGGACGACCTCCAGTGGGTGTTCACCAAGACCGGCACCTACGAGCTTTCGGTGCACCTCAACGGCCACGTCCGCAAGGCTCCACCCGAGGACCTGCCCGAGGGCGAGAAATGGCACCCCGCCAGCGAGGAAAACGTCGTCACCAGCCAGGTCAAGAAGTACATCTTCCACGTCGGCCCGTTGACCCTGAACGAGCAGCCCATGTTCCAGGTGGAGCGCTCCATCCGGGAGAACTCCCATCACGGCGCCCATGTAGGAACCCCGGTGCAGGTAGCCCCGGGCGACTACGACCCACTAGATTACGTCCTCTCGGGCCCCGGCCACACCAATTTCACCGTCGAGCGCGCCGTTGATGAACACTCGGGTACCCAGGTAGGCGCGCAGATAAAGGTGGCCGACGGCGCGCACCTGGACTACGAACTCAGGGCATCCTACGACCTGGCATTGAGCGTCAGTGACGGCAAGGACCGGGAAGACAATGCCGACGCCTCAGTGGACCACACCATCGCCGTGCATATCGAGGTGACGGACGTGCCGGACGCCGATGATGTGGGCCTCCGGCTCACCGCCAACCCCGAAACCCAAGCCGTACAGCAGGCTGTCACCTTGACCGCGACGCCCCATAACGTGCCGGAGGGCCAGGAGGGCTATATCTTAGACCACTACGCCTGGGTGGACAGTGATGGAAGCGTCCAGACAGGAAGCAACACCTACCAGAAATTCCTCTATGAGAAGGGTACTCGGGACATATATGCCGAGTTGCAGTACCAGTTTGGCGGCCATACCTACACGGTGCGCTCGAACACCGTTCGCGTTACCTGGTCCTATCCTCAGCCGAGCGGCTGAGCAGGCCCTGGTCTCCAACTGAGACCGGAGGCCGACAAGAGGTTGGGGCAGGGCGCATAGCCCCGCCCCAACCCGTAGCCCCTGCCATCGACAGGCATTCTCAACACAAACTGGCGTCTGCACCCCACATCACCGGGGCAGGCCAGGGACTACCCAACCATATCCAACCCAAATGCTTGGCGGTCCTTTATGCACTCTATGCGTTATTATTCCCGTTCCATCGTCATCATCCTGGCCACTGCCGCCGCCCTCGTGGCGGCCCTTGCCGTTCCTGCCCCAACCCAGGCCCAGCAGCCCCCTGTCGACCTTTCCGTAGGGATTGAAGTGTCTACAACTAGCGGCGAGATAACCTTTAAAGCCTCGAACGACGGAGTCGAGGACGCCTTTGGAGTAACCGTGCAGATTGACCTGCCCGACCAGGTGGTTGCACTTCACGTAAGTGAGTACGATTCCTCCACCGGGGTATGGCACGTGGGAACACTGAAAGGAGGCGCATCCGCAACGGGAACATTGACCACCACAATGGATCCGGCACTGGCTGACACCTACGACAAGCTGGCCGTGCCCGCTCGGGCCGTCATCAGCAGCGATGCGCCGGTCGAACCGCCGGCCTTGCTGCATAACAACTCCGCCGAGGCGTGGGCTGTGGTAGCTAAGGAACGCAATGATAGAGGTGCGGCCGGGGGTTTCTACTCCCTGAAAGCCTCGGTGGACAACCTTCTACCCGAAGACGCCGATACCGTTAATCTTGATCTCAGGATGCCGTTGTCCTCCCGATCCAGGCACGATAGCACCGCCTATGGGGTCAAGGTGAGAGTCCAGCTCCCCCTGGGGCTGGACAATCCGAAGGTGGTCAGCGATAGCGTTGGCACCTTCACCGCAGTTCGCGGCCAGGCGAGGACCTGGGAGTGGGATGTGGGAGATACCTACCGCACTCGTAATTTGAGTCTGGAGATAGACGTGACCGGCAGTGAGCGTTTGCAGGGGAAATGCGTCACTGCGGATTTGACCGTACAACGACCGGCTGATGACCCGTCCGATAATTCGGTCGAGGTATGCTTTGGGGACCCCCCTCCCACCCTGTTTCAGACTGGCAAGACCGACCTGTTTACCCTGTTTCCCTGCGTGGGATCCACCACCTCTCCTCCCTGCACCACGGCGGGCACCTTGGTAGTAGCCGCAATTGGAGACACCGCAGCCCTGAACGCCGGTATCCGCTCCGTGATCGACATCATGCAGCCCGAAGATATCGTCATCCAGGTCAAGGACCTAGATGGGCGGGTTTTTGACAACCACCTCGATAGCGTCAATGGCCCCAACGACGTTTCATGGCAGACGCCAAGCACTTGGACTAATGTTCAAGGAGTGGATATCACCCTGTCGCTGAGCGAATTCAACGACGAATATCCGGACTGGGAAGATGTGGTTCGCACGATGAGTGCCAGGGGCTTGATAGATGCCGACGCCGCGGACCAAGTGTGCGACTCGGGCGACCCCAGCCCTCCCTGTGCCCCGGGCCTCATGAAGATACGCTTCAACTCTAATAGAAGGGAATTCTTTGACCCCAATCCAACCCATACGAGACCGGCCCTTACCCTTAAACGAGACGACCGCATCCCGAGTCCAATTTTCGCCGAGTTTGAGAAGCTGGGCACCTACGTGGTTGAATACACGGCCACGGCAACCCGCTCCTCTACAGCGATCCTCCGTCCCTCCGAATCCTTCACCGGCACCGGCACCTACACCTTCCACGTCGGACCCATCGCCGAGCTGGAGGTGCAAGACGGCGGCGGCGTGCCGCTCCAGTTGGAACCCGGCCAGACCGCCTACAGCATCGTCGCGGTGAACAACGGGCCGGACGCCCCCTCGGGCGCCAGGGTTGACGTCATGCTGCCCGAGGAGGCGACCCTGGTCCGGGCCATCCCCAGCGCGGGGACCTACAAAGACAACGGCAACAGCGGCGTGTGGAATGTCGTCGGGTTGCGGGTCAAGGGATATTACCAGGCCACCGGCCGGCGGCTGGACGGAGAGGACCTGACCCTCATCGTCAACTGCCCAACGAATGGATGCGGGACGGCCGGGGCGCGCATCTACAACGACAACGCTAACCACCCCTACACCGTCACTATCGGCAACACCCGGCACGAAGGCACGGTGTACGACCACATCGACAGCAACAACACGGTCGAGTTGGAGGCGCTGCCGGGAGCCGGCGAAGTGGGAGGGCCGGACGCGCCGCAGCTAATGGACCCTTCCACCGCCGCCGTGGTGTCATGGTCGCCGGTGGAGGAGGTGAACGGGCAGCCGGTGTCGCACTACGAGGTGCAGCGGTCGGCCAGCCCCTGGGAAACCGTGGCCCCGGTGGTTAAGGAAACCTTTTACGCGGACACGGACGTGACGCCCGGCCAGGTATACACCTACCGGGTGCGGGCGGTGAACGTGCCCGGCGTGCCGGGGCTGTGGTCGCACCCCATGCAGGCCACCGCTCCCCCCAGCGCGGGGGTGCACGTGCCCGGCCCGCCCAGGGATCTGGCCCTGGCGGCTGGCGACGGGGAAATCACGGCGTCCTGGGGCGAGCCGGAGCACCTGGGCAACCCCCGGCTGAACGGCTACTCGGTGCAGTACCGGGAGCAGGGCGCGCAGTTATGGACGCCGGTATCGCGCAGCGGCACGGGCCGGTCGGAGACCATTACCGGCCTGACCAACGACACGACCTACCAGGTACGGGTGGCGGCGATGAACGCCAGCGGCACGGGCGACTACGCCGAGGCGTCGGGCCGTCCGGTGGCGGGCGCGGCGGTCCCGGGGACACCCACGGACCTGGCGGTGACGGTGGAAGACGGGGAGATGACGCTGTCCTGGACCGCGCCTGAATCCCTGGGCAACCCGGGCCTGCATGGCTACCTGGTCCAGTACCGGGCCTCCGGCAACTGGCTGACCTGGACCCGCACGGCGACTGACCCGCTTTCCACCACCGAGACCATCACCGGCCTGGACAACGGCCGGACCTACCAGGTGCGGGTGGCGGCGGTGAACACCGCCGGCGCCAGCCCCTACGCCACGTCCTCCGGCCGCCCGGTGGCGGCGGCGAGAACACCCGGCCAACCCGCCAACCTGGTCCTCGATCCTGGAAACGGCCGCATATCCGCTTGGTGGGATGAGCCGGCCGACGTTGGAGTCCCCACCTACCACACCTACCTGGTGGAGTACAGCGGCGACGGCGGGACGACGTGGACGCGCTGGCCCCACAACAGCCGGGGCCGCACAGCGACCATTACCGGCCTGGACAACGGCACGGAGTACCTGGTGTGGGTGGCGGCGGTGAACACCGTCGGCGCGGGCGAATACGCCGAGGCGTCAGCCACGCCGAAGAGCGCGCCCACCGCGGTCCAATGCCCGGCGGAAGCGGCCATCGCTCACCTGCCGGCTCCCTACAACGGTTGCTCCGTGCCGCTGCACCTGGCGCCGGACGACATGCAGATTCTGGTGTCGTGGGGCGAGCCTGCCGACAACGGCGGCGCTGACATCACCGGCTTCGAGGTGCAGTACCGGACCTCCGGCAACTGGCTGCCCTGGAATGACAATGACCGGAAGTACCACATTGGGCTGGGCGCCTTGATAACCGACCTGGACAACGGCCGTCGGTACCAGGTGCGGGTGCGGGCGGTCAACGCCGACGGGAGGGAGGGCCCCTGGGCGCAGGGGTCGGCCGTTCCCAACACCCCGCCCAGGGTACCCTCGGAGCCGCCCAACGTGGTCCCCACCGGGGGCGACAAGCAGATCGTGGTGACCTGGCGCGAGCCTTACGACGTGGGCCACCCGGCCCTCAGCGGCTACCGGATCCAGTACCGGGAGGACGACGGCACCGACTCCGTCTGGCTCCCGGCCTCGCCGGCCTCGCCCTTCAGGGTTGGCAGCAGCGCCAGATCTTATACGATAACCGGCCTGAAAGACGGCACGACCTACCAGGTGCAGGTGTGGGCGGTGAACAGCGAGGGCGACAGCCCCAAGGCCGGGGACGACGGGGCCCTCACGGCCACGACGGACGCGGCGGAACCGCCCGACGGCGACCCCGCCAAGGGGGAGCCGGAGCCGGGGAGCGCGCCCACCGCGCCGCGCAACCTGGCGCTGACGCCGGGGGCCACGGAGATACAGGTGTCGTGGGACGCGCCGGAGGACCTGGGCAATCCCGAGATCACGGGCTACACCCTTGAGCACCGCGTAGTCACCGATGACGGCGGGGGTTCCTGGACTTCCCGCAAGGTCACGGCCACCTCGGCGACCATCGAAGGACTGACCACCGGCGAGACGTACGAGGTCCAGGTGCGGGTGTCCAACGCAAACGGCGACGCCACCGCCGGGCCGAAGCGGGCCACCCCGCAGGACCCGCCCGGCCCGAAGCCGCAGAACCTGGCGTTTGTGGAACAGAGGAGTTTCGTGGACGTGGACGGGTCAACCAAGAAGGAATTCGTGGTGGGCTGGGAGCCGCCCACCGACTCCGACGACAACGAACGATCTGACTTCTCGGGCTACAAGGTGCAGTTCCGCCGCGGCACCTCCGGGGACTGGCTGGACAGGCGCTGCACCGTTTCCGACGACCCGGAGCCGATAGAGGAAACCTGCTCCGACCACCGGGGCGGCAGGACCTCGGTGGCGGGCATCATGGGAGTGAGCAGCGGCACGTACCAGGTGCGGGTGGCGGCGGTGTACCGGGAAGGTATCGGCGCCTGGGCCACGACGGATCCCTCCATCCAGGTCCGATAGTCCGGCGGGCGGGCTCCTGAGCTTGTCGAAGGGCCGTGGGAGTTCCGGGAGGCCGGTAGGGGCGGGCTGCACAGAGTATGATCGTGCGCCTGCCCCCGCGCCTATGGATTCCCGCCTTCGCGGGAATGACGGATGACCTTGCGGGAGTCCATAGGTCGTTGAGCATAATCCCCCCTTGTTTATCAGGCCTGCCGGGCGTGATAACCACACGCCTTTAAGTTGAAACGCATCACCCAAATGTTATAATTACCCACGCTCCGAGGCCGTTGTGTGGCGTGGGAGAGAGGCGCCGGGACTCGGTGCATCGATCCAAGGGCGCCAGGGAGGAAGGGGCCGTGGAGGGCTTCAACTGGAACGTCGCTTCGGCATGACGCCCTGGGAAAGACCGAAGGTGTTGGGGATGTTACGTACGGTTCTCTTTTCTCTCTGGTTGCCCGTTCTCGTGCTGGCGATATCACTGGTCCGATTTGGCCCCCGCGTGTTGGGCCCCGGTCCCGTTCCCGACTTGGAGCAACTCCTGGTCCTGTTCGCCTTGGCCTGGCCTTCGGCCATCCCGCTGACGCTGGCGCTCCGCCTGCTGCACCGACGTTCCAAGCTTCTCGCTTATGCCTGCGCCGTTTTCTTTGGACTGGTGTCGTACTTTGCGGTGCTGCTTGGCGGGCTGATGGGCTATCCCGGGGTGGTCGGATACACGGTGGCGGTATCGCTCCCCGTCTGGGCGCTCCTGGGAGTGCTCGCCGTGGCCGACAAGCGAAAGGGCGGCCAGGGCCTCGGCTCCAGGACCGCCTGAACCCGCAGCCCCCTGCCCGAGGGCGGGGACCCGCGCCGGTCAATCGAAGTTGAGAGAGGTCAGGTAAATGCGTTTCCACCAGATGCTGAGGCGAGTCAGCTTCTTCGCTTTAGTCTCCCTCACCCTGCTGTTCGCTCTCGCCGCCTGCGAGGACGAAACCATCACCAGTGAGCGGACCGAAGGACGTAGTGATCCGGCGCCTGTCGCCCCCATTGCCACCCCGCTGCCCGGGGAACGAGTGGCCTTCCCACCCGGGTCGGACGGAGCCGCGCTGTTGGCGCTTTACGACGCGACGGGCGGCGAGGGCTGGGGCAACACCGACGGCTGGCTGTTCGAAGTAGCCTTGGGCCAGTGGCGCGGCGTGACCACCGACGCCGCCGGGCGGGTAACCGGGCTGGATCTCGGCGGCAACGGGCTCAGCGGCGAGTTGCCCGAGGAAATGGAGTACCTCACCGAGCTTACGGAGCTTAACCTCAGCAATAACAACCTGAGCGGGACTCTGCCCGCCGGGCTGGGCAGCCTGGCCAACCTGGAGGAACTGTACCTGAACGGTAACCAGTTCAGCGGGGCTTTGCCTTCCTCGCTCGGCGCACTCAGCGCCCTGACCGACCTGCACCTGCACGACAACCAGTTGGGCGGCGAGTTTCCCGCCGCGCTGGCCGGTCTTTCCGGACTGGAAAGCGTCACCATCTGGAACAACTGGTTCACTTGGGCCGAAAGCTACGAGCCGGGGCTGCTGGCCGACATGGTGGGGCTCATGGTCGTCCATGAGTCCCTCGGCGGGGAGAACTGGGGGGCCAGTTATCAATGGCTCACCGGCACGTCCGCCGCCAACTGGGGAGGCGTGACCACCGGCGCCGGCGGGAGGGTAACCGAACTGGCCTTTGCGGAGGGAGTCCTGGACGGGAAAATCCCCTCGCACCTGGGTGATATGACCGGTTTGACCCGGCTGGTCATGGCGGGCAATCCGGAGCTTGACGGCGAAATACCCTCCAGCTTCAGCAACCTTGTCAACCTTCAAGAGCTGGACCTCGGCGGGAACCGGCTGGAGGGAGAGATTCCTGCGGGACTGGGCAACGCCGCCAGCCTGCAATCCCTCAGCCTCCACCACAACCGTTTGAGCGGTGAAATTCCGCCCGAGTTGGGGAATCTGGCAAGTCTGGAGATGCTGTGGCTAAACAACAACGCCTTCAGCGGCCCGCTTCCCGCAGAGTTGGGCAGCCTGGTCAGCCTGGAGGAACTGCGGCTCAACAGCAACCAGTTGAGCGGCCCGGTGCCGGCAGAGTTGGGCAGCCTGTCCAACCTCGAGGAACTGCAACTCAGCAGCAACCAGTTGAGCGGCGCGGCGCCGGCCGAATTGGGGAATCTGACCAAGTTGAATATGCTCTTCCTGGGCGGCAACAACCTCAGTGGCGAGTTGCCGGCCGAGTTGGGCAACCTGTCCGAACTGCAAGGGATCAGCCTGTGGGGCAACGACTTCACTTGGGCCGTCAGCTACGCCAACGGCCGTCTTGCCGACCTGGCGGGCCTGATGGCGCTCCATAAGGCCGCTGGCCCGCAAACAAACTGGGAAGAGCGTTCGGATTTTCCGTCCTCCGAATGGTCCGGTGTAAGCGTGTCCCCTGACGGTCGGGTCAACGGGCTGAACCTCCAGAACTCAAACATGACCGGGAGCATCCCGTCCCAGATCGGCCTACTCACCGGCTTGGAGCGTCTAACCCTCAACGGTAACAGCTTGACGGGGGCCATTCCCGCCGAACTGGGCAATCTCACCAAGCTTGAAATACTGGAACTACACGCTAACGCCCTCACCGGTGAGATCCCTCCTCAACTGGGCAACCTGACCAAGTTGAATAGGCTCTTTCTGGGTGGCAACAAGCTCAGTGGCGAGTTGCCGGCCGAGTTGGGCAACCTCTTGGGACTGCAAGGGATCAGCCTCTGGGGCAACGACTTCACTTGGGCTGGCAGCTACGCCAACGGCCGTCTCGCCGACCTGGCGGCCCTGATGGCCCTCTATAAGGCCACCAGCCCGAAAATAAACTGGGAGGGGGCGACGAGTTTTCCGCACGGCAATTGGAGCGGTATAGGCTTGTCTTCCGAGGGCCGGGTCAACAGGCTGTTCCTCCCGAACACAAATATGACCGGGAGCATACCGCCCGAGATCGCCCTCCTCACCGGCTTGGAGCATCTAATTCTCTACGGTAACAGCTTGACGGGGACCATTCCCGCCGAACTGGGCAATCTCAACAAGCTTGAAAGACTGGAACTACGCGATAACGCCTTAACCGGTAAGATTCCTCCTCAACTGGGCAATCTGGCTAAGCTTACGGTACTGAACCTCAGCTCTAATCAATTGAGCGGTGCAGTGCCGACCGAGTTGGGCAAGCTGACCGGGTTGAATGAGCTCTACCTGAGTGGCAACGCCCTCAGCGGCGAGTTGCCGAGTGAGTTGGGTAACCTCCTGGGACTGAAAGGGATCAGCCTCTGGGGCAACGACTTCACTTGGGCTGGCAGCTACGCCAACGGCCGTCTCGCCGATCTGGCGGCCCTGATGGCCCTCTATAAGGCCACCAGCCCGAAAATAAACTGGGAGGGGGCGACGAGTTTTCCGAACAGCAATTGGCACGGTATAGGCTTGTCTTCCGAGGGCCGGGTCAACAGGCTGTTCCTCCCGAACACAAATATGACCGGGAGCATACCGCCCGAGATCGCCCTCCTCACCGGCCTGGAGCGTCTGGACCTCAACGATAACAAAGGCTTGACGGGGACCATTCCCGCCGAACTGGGCAATCTCACCAACCTTGTAACACTAAATTTATACGGTACCGGTCTAACTGGCGAAATCCCTCCTCAACTGGGCAATCTGGCTAAGCTTACGGTACTGAACCTCAGCTCTAATCAATTGAGCGGTGTAGTGCCGGCCGAGTTGGGCGACTTGGTCAACTTGAATGAGCTCTACCTGAGTGGCAACGCCCTCAGCGGCGAGTTGCCGAGTGAGTTGGGTAACCTCCTGGGACTGAAAGGGATCAGCCTCTGGGGCAACGACTTCACTTGGGCCGGTAGTTACGCCAACGGTCGTCTTGCCGACCTGGTGGCCCTGATGGCCTTGTATGAGGCCACCAGCCCGAAAGTAAACTGGGAGGGGGCGACGAGTTTTCCGAACAGCAATTGGCACGGTATAGGCTTGTCTTCCGAGGGCCGGGTCAACAGGCTGTTCCTCCCGAACACAAATATGACCGGGAGCATACCGCCCGAGATCGCCCTCCTCACCGGCCTGGAGCGTCTGGACCTCAACGATAATCCTGGGCTTGGCGGCTGCCTACCCGCCAGCATAAGGGGAGTTGATTACCGGGGCGACCTGCCCTTCTGCTGAGGGAGCCGCGTCAAGAAAACCCCTGACCCCAGCGGGACAGGGACTGCCGGGGTAACCGCCACTACCGGAAGCGGTCAAGGCACCGACGACGGGACAACACCGGGCGCTACGCCGGGCACGCCCTACGCGCCCGACAACCCGGGAGACCGCAACGTGCCGGTGGACCTGTGCCTGGGCGCCGGCGGGCAGAGTTGGAGCAACTGGGCCAACGAAGTTCCTTTCCGTCAGCGCCGGGGCGGGCCACACTTGCGGGGTACGGCAGGACGGCTCCCCCGCCTGCTGGGGGATGATTAGAGGATAGGGGCAGGAGGAAGGGGCAGGGCACCTTGCCAGACCGATGGAACGGGAATTTTCGGGGTGAGCATAGTGGTCTCGGTTAGGTCTTAGTTCAGTAATTGCATCAACTTCGGCAAAAATAAAAAGGCGACCTGTTCCAGCAGGCCGCCCAAGGGAGGAATAGAGGACAATGCAAATGTCCCAGGACCTTGATATCCAGTACGAAATACTTTCCAAGTGGACAGCCAACCCTGACTGTGTAATCACGTCTCGGTCCATAATCCTTAATCGGAAAACCGAGCCGTTCCTCCAGCCCATCCTTGATCGGGGGGAAACCCCTATGACCTTCCTCATGCCCATTCTCCGCCTGTGTGGTGATGGACTGTTGGAATCCCGAAGGAACGAAGATGGTACAAGGGAATACAGTCTGGCCCCATGCGTCCATGATTTCGTCAAAGGCATCGAGCGGCATGGTGGATGGCAGGAGGTCAAGGCAAAGGCGGAGGGACGCCCGGTAAGAATGACGATGGATAACATTGCCCGGTGGGTTCTTTCTTTGCCGGAATAACCGGAGGTCTACTTCTACTATTGGAGCGATATGATAACCACTCGGGTCCCGTAGAATGGATGACCCTGTCCGCCGAGGCATTTCAAAGCGAATTATATCGAACATTAGCCAAGCTAAAACTAATGGAGTGCCCGTGACTGACCAGCAGCTGGAGAGATACCTTCGGAGCATTGGAAAGGAGTGCTTTGTAACGTTCTTTGGAGAGCTTTGCGACCTTGAGCTATCGAACGAGACCGTTGCCAGATACATTACAGAAGCTTGGGGCAGTGACTATTCCGCAGCCCTGACTCGGCGAGTTTATCCGGCTCGAAAAATCATCGCATCTGGGTGTGCGAGGGACGCCTTGGCTATTTGCTCAAATAGCAGAAGATTGCCTCGCCATATCAGGGATAGGGCCGTTCTTTTGGCCGAGAGCGCGCCGAAGTTTGGTTGAAGTTCTGGGGTTTGGGTAAAATTCGATGTAATTCCCCTTTGTTGTTGCTGCCCATCCTATTGTTGGTGCTCTCCTTTGAGTCAAGCTATCATCCCGAATCCCACGATTGGGATTGTTGGGAATTGTGGACTCAGGAGCAAGCCCAAGCCATATTCCTAGCCTACGGTGGCCCGGAAAAAGACCCACACAAGCTGGACCCGGATGGCAATGGACAAGCCTGCCATCAAG
Organism: Dehalococcoidia bacterium; assembly: GCA_965203835.1. Classification (GTDB taxonomy): domain Bacteria; phylum Chloroflexota; class Dehalococcoidia; order Lucifugimonadales; family UBA3495; genus CBDCFV01. The sequence goes on along the minus strand of OZ241919.1, from coordinate 2,822,096 downwards.
ATGGGTTTCGATTTGGTCTCCCTCTTTATCCCGAACCATATTCAATTCCGTGGCCGTTCAAGGAGTAGCCGCCAAAATAGAGATAACTTTGAATGACATCGTTATATATTGCCCTCATCATCATATTCCTTGCGCTTGTAGTTCCCGCGACGGTCACAGGTTATCTGATTGGACGATATCGAGCGCGGGAAGAGGCTGGATGTGCTATTGGCTGTGGGGTTGGCGCTCTTGCCTTGATTGGAGGAATAGCGTTTCTCATTCGATTATTTGTAATGCTGTGGGATACTTCGGTTAGTGAGTGGAATGTTTACTTCTTTATTGGGGTGGTCTACCTATTGCTAGTTGGCGCAAGTGTCGGTCTTACGGCAATCCTAGTGAACCGTCTTAAGTAGCAGCAGTAGTTTTTTGGCGGCGTGGGATACTCGGGAATCAAGACCTTACGATGATATGACTCAAGAACAACAACCAATGAACGAAGCTGAATTGGCGGAAATATTGTGGCGTATGCACCGCAACGCGCCAGAGGGAGAACAGTCAACGGCTGTTCACTTATTTGGTATCCGCTACGTAGTAGAACTCTCGGCACCCCGCGTTAGAATTAACACCATGGCCGAGCTTGCAGGATTGGACAAGCAGTACCAAGAGATACGCAAGGGCATGAGATTAGCCAAGTACGTCGAACTGAACAACCGGATAGTGGCGCATGGACTCCAGCTTCCTTGACTTTTGCATCAAACCAGACTTTTGGAGCAAACCCTCAATGAACTATGGGGTGTCGTCAAAAGAGTTTGCTCCAAATCATCACTGCCCGGAGTTGACAGGTGGCCAAGTATGATGCCGTTCTCTTGGCATAGCGGGTCGCCACCCCGCGCCACTGCTTGAATTCCAAAAACTCGTTCTCCACCAAGTGCCGCAACAAGGGAGAAGCGCATGACGCGACGCAGATGTCTATTCGGCTGCCTTGGCCTTTTGGTCGTGCTGATTTTGGCTACCCTTGCTTGCGGACCATCATCCTCCGTTACAGGGGAAGCAGAAGATAGCGACCGGCCCACAACCACTCCGGAACCAACCCCAGAGTCCACTGAAGAACCTGTCCCGACACGGCACCCAGACGATCCTCCCAGCCCGACGCCGACGGTCTTGCCGACGTACCCGCCCAGAACGCCGGGACCAACATCGGTGCCGATCCCCGTCGTGCCCCATCCCAAGGGCCTCGTCGGCTGCTTGTCCATGAATATGTTCACCATGACCGGTCCCGACTTGGACTATATGCATTGGTGTAACGAGAGCCTGAGAGATGACGTGCGGCAGAACTGCCGCGACCGCGACGGCCACGAGGCGCAACTGGCGTGCGCCAAGGAGCGACTGTCGGACTCTCAAATGCCCTACCGTGCGAACGTGCTGGCTTGCTCTGCCATCACTGATATAGATGCGAGAGGGTGGTGTATCAATGGACCAGAGGGAGCGGTGAATGCAGCGAGCGACGCCACGTATCAGATATGGAATATTTGGCCCTTGATCCTCTCCCGCGTGGATGGCGACGACGAGGTAAAGCAGAAGCGACAGGATGTCGCCGAGTGCGTGTTTCAGAGGGGATACGAAAAGCTGGTTACTACGCCACCATTTTACTGGCAGACTATGTCAAGCCCCAGCAACGAGAAACCGGAACGAGGGGCACCGGCGGGCGAGGAGTCGGAGGCCCGTCGCATACGCTATCGAGTGATGGACGGGTGCGCTCGGCAGAGCGGCATCTATGATGTGCAAGAGGCCCTGTGGCTGGCGGAGATTGAACGCTTGGAAAGAGAGGACCCGGCGAGCGTCAAGGCGCTCGTGGATAGCGGCATCAAGATAGCCTTAAAAGCCGAGGGACCGGCACCATTCCTAACCTATAGAGAGAGGTGACACCATGAATTTGATGCAAACCAAGAATCTATGATAAAGGCGCCCCGCTTTTGGGCGCCTTCTTTTTCCAAACCGCGCCGATGATGCCCAGTTAGGACTCATCCGACTGCTCATCGTCTGGATATGGATGATTGGGGTCTGGGTCATAGGGAATCTCGTTGGTAATCGCGTTGTTGAACCGGGTTCGCAACTCGTTGGCGTGATCGCTGCTCAGCACCTCCTCCTTGGACGCCTCTGCTGGTGCGGACACTGCCACCTGTCGATAGCTTGTACGCACTATGATGAGAGCAGTGGCCCCCAATCCAGACCTTTCGTGTCCTCAGCACGTTCCTCATAGTTAACATCCCACAATTCAAAGTCCCTCGTTTGATGCAAAAGTTACCATATCATTGGGAGGATGGTACAATTGCACGGCTCTCAAGGAGCGGTATACCCAATATACAAGGGGATAATGTGTTGCAGTGCAGATGGATTGTCACGCTCCTTGGTTTATTGACCGTGCTGTTACTGGCCGGCCTTTTGGCCTGCGCCCCCGCTACACCCGCAGCGAGTGAGCAAGGCGTAGAAACGGAACAAGTATCCACTGTCGCCGCCAGTCCGCAAGAGGGGCCAACCAATACACCTGATCCCACACCAACCCCCGATGCCACTCCAACCAATGCTCCGCCGACTCCCAGGCCCCTGACACAGGCGGAGTTTGAGGAGTTCGTGGAAAGCCTGTGCCACAACATCGAGTTCATGGACCCGAACGCCCACCACTACGGGGGCGGCCGGGTCCGGATTGAATGGAGCGTCTCCGGATACACGGGACCGCATCAGGGACCCCACTACGCAGGTTACGAACTGGTCTACCGCATTCACCGGCGCGTTCACCAAGATAACGATGTCCCGTGGGTCGAGGTGGCCGATGTGAACGGTCAGACCACATGGGAAGGACAGGAACCCCCGGGCGACTGGAATTACCGCGTCCATCTGCTCGCCGTCATGCATCAGGGCATGACGCGGAAGTGCTTGGGGGCGATTACCATCTATTTCGTGGTTCACCTGCCAGTCCTCGTATCGCCTGAAGATGTGACCAACTTCGCCAAGGACCAGTGCGAACGCCTAGAGATCATTGGCCTGGTGGGAGAAACCACACCGGAGACCGTCATGCTGAACTGGGTCACGAACGAGCGGATTCTGCCCCCGGTCCAGCAGGCGTTCGGCGACTATGCACCCAACTTTGGTGTGGAGCGGTCGCACGGGTCGGGGCCGTGGACGCCCGAGAAGGTCACCATGCCCCAAGCAACTTGGTGGGAGGGACCTGCCATACCCGGTCGGACATTGTACCGGGTCACATTGCTTAGCATTACCGTAGGCGAGCAGACCTTCCCTTGTCAGGGAGTCCTGTCACGGGCGGAGGTCCTGATAGTGACGCCGACACTTCAAGCGCGTGCGGAGAGGGAAAGGGAGCAGGCGATTCTGGCCGCCGAAGCTACGCGGTGCGCTCAGGAAGCCCTCACCGGGAACATCAGCGCCGAGGCGTTGCCTGCCGTGAACAAGTTCGTAGACAGGCTGGTCGCACGGGCCGTCGACCGCAACACTGGCTCAGAGACCAACGATGGACTCGTGCGCTTCGTGGTGACACTGTGCGCCTCGGCCAGTGGCGACGAAGGTGCGGTTGCTCTCTGGTCTCTCCTGCAACTACTCGACTACGGATTCTAGCGAAGGCAAGAGCCAGCCGTCTTCTTCACCTTCAAGGCAACGTATCGAGTAATGATAATGAAAGACTGGGGTGCTTGGGCGCGGACTGGCCTTATCATCTGGGTCCTGGTGGCTATCGTGGTGAACAAGGGAAATCCCCAGCCTCCGGCGGCGATCGCGCCCCCTCCCTGGGCCGGTGGCGACCTTCTACTGCCCAGACAAGGGCGACCAACTCGGACCCCAGTCGGGCGCAGGGTCGTCGGTGAGCCGAGTCACACCCGACCCGTCGGTGTTCATCACGTAGATTTCAGAGTTCCCATGCCGGTCCGACACGAAGGCGATGCGCCCTCCATCCGGCAACCAACTGGGCTGCACGTCGGCCGCGGGGTCGTCGGTGAGTCGAGTCACCCCCGATCCGTCCGTGTTCATCACGTAGATTTCAAAGTTCCCGTCCCGGTCCGACTGGAAGGCGATGCGCCTTCCATCCGGCGACCAGCTTGGAATGTCGTCATCCGCGGGGTCGTCGGTCAGCCGGGTCACGCCAGAACCGTCCGCGTTCATCACGTAGATTTCAAAGTTCCCGTCCCGTTTCGAGCGGAAGGCGATGCGGCTTCCATCCGGCGACCAATTGGGCCTGCTGTCGAGCGCGAGGTCGTCGGTGAGCCGGGTCACGCCCGACCCGTCCGCGTTCATCACGTAGATTTGCCGGTTCGACTCGAAGACGATGCGCTCTCCGTCCGGCGACCAACTGGGATACCAATCGACTTCGGAGTTGTCGGTGAGCCGGGTCACGCCCGACCCGTCCGCGTTCATCGTGTAGATTTCATAGTTCCCGTCCCGGGCCGACGCGAAGGCGATGCGCCTTCCATCCGGCGACCAACTCAGGTCCGTGTCGAACGTGAGGTTGTCGGTGAGACGAGTTACGCCCGACCCGTCGGCGTTCATCACGTAGATTTCCCAGTTCCAGTCCCGTTCCGAAAGGAAGGCGATGCGGCCGGCGGCCTGGCCGCTGGTGGCGGCCGGCGGAGTGGGCGTGGAACCAGGCACAGGAGTCAGGGCGGCAGTGGCAGCCGGCGACCAACTCGGACTGCCGTCGGCCGCGGGGTTGTCGGTCAGCCGGATCACCCCCGAACCATCCGTGTTCATCACGTAGATTTCAAAGTTCTCGTCCGGGGTCGAGCGGGTGAAGGCGATGCGCCTTCCACCCGGCGACCAACTCGGATTACTATCCCGATCGGGGTGGCCGCCGGTGAGGCGAGTTACGCCCGAACCGTCCGCGTTCATCACGTAGATTTCCCGGCTGGAGGAGAAGGCGATGCGCCTTCCGTCCGGCGACCAACTGGGCTGCACCTCGGGCGCGGGGTGGTCGGTGAGTCGGGTTACGCCCGAACCGTCCGCGTTCATCACGTAGATATCCCAGTTCCCGTCCCGCTCCGATTCGAAGGCAATGCGCCTTCCATCCGGCGACCAACTCGGACTGCCGTCGGATGCGGGGTTGTCGGTGAGCCGAGTCACCCCCGAACCGTCTGCGTTCATCACGTAGATTTCCCGGTTCTCGTCCCGCTCCGATTCGAAGGCGATGCGCACTCCATCCGGTGACCAACTCGGACTGCTGTCGTACGCGGGGTTGTCGGTGAGGCGAGTTACGCCCGACCCGTCCGCGTTCATCACGTAGATTTCAAAGTTCCCGTCCCGGGTCGAACGGGTGAAGGCGATGTGCCTTCCATCCGGCGACCCACTCGGATAGCCGTCGAACGCGTAGGGGTTGTCGGTGAGCCGGGTCACCCCCGAACCGTCGGCGTTCATCACGTAGATGTCATAGTTCCCGTCCCGGTCCGAATGGAAGGCGATGCGGCCGGCGGTCTGGCCACTGGCGGCGGGCGGCGTGGAAGTGGGCCCCGGAGTTGACGTGGTCGTGGAACCAGGCACAGGCGTCAGGGCAGCAGTGGCAGCCGGCGACCAATTGGGACTGTGGTCGTACTGTGGGTTGTCGGTGAGGCCAGTTACGCTCGTACCGTCCGCATTCATCAGGTAGATTTGGGAGTTCGCGTTCCCGTACGATGCGAAGGCGATGCGCCTTCCATCCGGCGACCAACTGGGCCGCGCGTCGGGCCCGGGGTTGTCGGTGAGCCGAATCTCGCCCGACCCGTCGGCGTTCATCACATAAATTTCCCGATTCCCGTCCCGGTCCGACTGGAAGGCGATGCGCCTCCCATCCGGTGACCAACTCGGATCCAGATCGTCTGACGGGATGTTGGTGAGCTGAGTCTCGCCTGAACCGTCCGCGTTCATCACGTAGATATCCCACCAGCTCCTCCCATCCCGCTTCGAGGCAAAAGCGATACGCCTTCCATCCGGCGACCAACTGGGGAGCCTGTCGGACGCGGGGTTGTTGTCAGTGAGGCGAGTTACGCCCGACCCGTCGGCGTTCATCACGTAGATTTCCTCGTTGCCGTGCCGGTGCGACGCGAAGGCGATGCGCTGTCCATCCGGCGACCAACTGGGCTCACTGTCCCACTCAGGGTTGTCGGTAAGCCGGCTCACGCCCGAACCGTCGGCGTTCATCACGTAGATTTCATCGTTCCCGTCCCGTTTCGAGGTGAAGGCAATGCGCCTTCCATCCGACGACCAACTCGGACCGGTGTCGGTCGCGGGGTCGTCGGTGAGCCGGGTCACGCCAGACCCGTCGGCGTTCATCACGTAGATTTCAGGGTTCCCGTCCCGGAACGAGGTGAAGACGATGCGGTCGGCAGCCTCGATACCGGCGGCAGCCGGCGGCTGCGTGGGCGTGGCGACGGTGGGCGCCGGCGTTGGAGTGGGGTCCGGCGTCGGCGTCGGGGCGTCAGTCAGGTCCGGTGTTGGCGCGAGAACCGTTGCCGGGGTGGCAGCGGCGGGCGTGTCCGTAGGGCGCGGAAGGGCCGGCGTTCCGGTCGGCGCGGGGGTGTTGGACGCAGCGGCAGGGATTTCCACCGCGGTAGTCGGCTCCTGGGCCGCTTCGCTGCGGGCCGCCGCGGGGGTTGCGGTATCGCCGGGCGTGGACGGTCCCGTTTCGCAGGCCAGCACCGCAACCGAGAGCAGACCAGCCAGCAGGATCGCCGAGAGCGGCGCAAAATGGTTCATGCTTCCTCCTATAGAGGTTGGGTTGGTCTTTCGGTTCTCAATGATTCACCTTGTCTTTGATTCACCCTGTCTTTCCCGCGAAGAGCCTGCCCTCGCGGAGGCGGGGGCGGGAATCCATCGTGTGCTCTTTGGACTCCCGCCTTCGCGGGAGTGACGGAAAGTGCTACCAATTGCGGAGAATCGAAAGACCCTATGGGGGTTTGGTTGAAGTACGGCGGCGGGCTGTAGTGTGGAGACGCCCGGACGTCAACCCGGCTATCCAACCGCCGTTTATAAGGAGAGGAGGATGCACACCCTTTAGCATCCTGGCTTGTCAGGGCGACTAAAGCAATCTACATCTCTGACGTTATATCCCAAATGGCCGCTGAACGCTTGGATAACACCTATTGTCCTCTCACCATCAAACCCCAAATAATCAAGGGCGGCTGTCGTACTGGCCTCCGGATCATCTGGGTCCCAACTCATCGCTAAGGCGTAGATGTCCGCGGACAAAACAACCACTTCGTAGGCATCGCTGTCGAACACCCGGCCTAACCATTTGCCAACGTTGCTCATCGCGTTTCCAACCCTGCGCCACCCGCGGCCTTTCCCCGCGTTCCCTTTTACTATCGCGGTTCCGGAATCGAGCAAACCCCGAATCGCGTCCTTGTAACCTACTGACATGTAAGAGCCGCCCGGAAGGTTGCTGATAAAATCGTCGCCGCCGCCGGTGAAGTTCCAGTTTGGTGATTCCACATTATTGACGCTCCTGAAAAGGATGTCCGCCAACTGCCTCGGAATCGATCCCTTTAATTTGTTATTGCTCAAGTCGATTACCTGCAACTGGTCGAGGTTGCCCGTCTCTTCCGGTATTTCGCCCTCCAAGCCATTGTTGCGCAGGAACAGATGAGTGACGCGGCCTTCGCCATCAAGGGTAACGCCGTGCCAAGTGCCGATGTGCGCGTTGTCATCATCCACCGGCCACTTCACTTTCCAGGTGTTACGGCCGTTCGTGGCGTTGTAAAGTGCTTTCAGCGCCGCTCGGTCCTTTTCTTGTAGCTCTTGCTGAGTGGGAGTGCAGAAGGGCACCACTTGATAACCCTTCTCGCCGAAGTTGGATCTGGCGTACCCCCCACCGTGATGGCCCCCCAATCGCAACTGCTTTCTCAAAGACGCTGGTACGCAGGCGTCATCGTTGAACCCCCCTGTGACTTCTCTACCGCCCTCGGCGGTGTATTTACGGTCGTTGTGTTCCAAGCGCAGGGTCCGCAGGTTCTTCAGATACTGCAAGAAAACCGGAATCTCCCCTCTCAAGTAGTTGTGGTTGAGGTCCAGCCTTACTAAGTTGGTGAGGTGGCCCAATTGCCACGGTATATTTCCTTCCAATTTGTTGGAGTTGAGGTACAGTGCCTCCAGGTTCTTGAGTTGTTCCAGTTCCTCCGGTATATCCCCGGTCAACTGGTTGCCGCCAAGGTTGAGGACTTTCAGGTTCTTGAGGTTCTTGAAGTTCAGGGGTATCTCCCCGCTCAAGCCGGCCGTGACGAGATAAAGCTCTTCCAGGTTTTGGAGTTGTCCTAAAGACCACGGGATCATTTGTCCGCCGAATTCGTTGCTGCTGAGGTTCAGGACCCGCAGGCTTCCCAAACTTGTCAACTCCCCTATGCCGGTCAGATTGTTGCGGCTGAGGTTCAAATCTCTCAAGTTGGACAGGCTGACCAAATTCCCCGGTGTCACTCCCTTCAATCCGGTGTTGGCCAAGTGCAGCGCTTCCAGTTTGACAAGGCGGCTCCACTCAAAATCATTCAGCATATTGGCATTCGAGCGGGGATTGTCGCTAAGGTCCAGCACTATCAGGTTGGTCAAGCGGCCCAACTCGTCCGGTAGGCTTCCGGTCAAGCCGTTCTCGCGGAGGACCAGCAACCTCAGTTCGGTAAGTCTGCCCAATTGTTCGGGTATTTTCCCGCTCAAGCGATTGCCGGTGAGGTTCAATGCGGTCACCCGGCTGTAGGCGTCCGTAGTGACGCCATGCCAGTCCTTTATTGGCTCATTGGTGTTCCAGTTGGCTTGGTTGGGCCAACCGACTCCTCCGGCGGCTTTGTAGAGCTCGACCAATGCCGCCCGGTCCGAGTGGACCAGGTCATGGTCGCAGTAATCTATATTGAGTTCCCCGCGGAACTCGTCCAAATCGCCGTGCCGCACGTCTTTCAGTCCCGCCGGAATGCAGCCGACTGTGATGGGCCCGGCAGGCCCGGCGTACCGGTGGAGCATCGGGTTGCCGCCGACGTACAGAGTGCGCAGAGCGGACAGGTAGCCCAACTCCGTCGGTATCGGCCCGGACAGATGGTTATCATTGAGGGAGAGGCTACGCAGGTTGGCGAGGCGGCCCAGCGCATCGCCCGGTATAGACCCGTTCAACCCGTTGCCGGTGAGGTCCAACCCGACCACCCGGTCCTCGGCGGTGGTGACGCCGTGCCAGCCGGAAATGGGGTCCTCCAACGGTTCGCTGTCCACCGGCCACTTCACGTCCCAATGTTCCGCGCCGCCCGTAGCTTTGTAAAATTCGATGAGCGCATTCCGGTCCACCTGCTCCCCGGGGGTGTGGCAGAAGGGCAGGGGAACAGCCCCGGAGGACCGGAACCTAATGAGGTTGTAATGGGCAAGGATGGCAAAGCGGACTGATTCGTCCTTCAAGCTGTGCGCCAAGCACAGGCTGGGGTCGTTATTGCCGAGTTGCAGAGATGTCAGCTTGGTGAGGTCGCCCAACTGCTGCGATATCTCGCCGCCCAGTTGGTTGTTGGAAAGGTCCAGCGCCGTCAGTTGCTCAAGGTATCCTAAATGTCCCGGTATCTTGCCGCCCAACTGGTTGTTGGAAAGGTCCAACTCCGTCAGTTGGTCAAGGTCGCCCAATCGCCAGGGTATGCTCCCGCTCAAGCCCTTGTCGCCGAGGCTCAGTCCGGTTACCCGGCCGTCGGCGTTGGCGGTGACGCCGCCCCATTCGTTGAAGGGCTTGGCGCTCTTCCAGTTCTCGTTGGCGTTATCCGTCCAGTTGTCGCCGTCCGTAGCGTCGTAGAGGGCGATAAGGGGAGCCCAGTCCTCCGGCGCATCGCAGAAATCCAAGGGATCGTCGCCGAATTCCGGACGCTTACCACCGAGGAGAATGGGGCCTTGGAGCTTCTCAGCTGGCAGGTAATGGGCAAGTAGGACAAAGGGGATTGACCTGTTTTCCAAGCTATGTGCCAAGCACAGGCTGAAGTGAGTACCGTCGAGATTCAGAGATGTCAGGTTGGTGAGGTTGCCCAACTGGTGCGGTATCTCATTCCGCAACCGGCTGTTGTTGGAGAGGTCCAGCGCCGTCAGTTGGACAAGGTTGCCCAACTGGTGCGGTATCTCACCCCACAACTCGTTGTTGGAGAGGTCCAGCACCGTCAGTTGGTCAAGGTCGCCCAACTCCGGCGGTATCTCAGTGAACAAACCCTCGCCGCTGAGGAGCAGTTCGGTGACCCGGCCGTCGTCGTTGGTGGTGACCCCTTCCCATTCGTTGAGGTCCTCCTCCTCCGTCCAGTCTTCATAGTCCTCCTTCATCCCCCAGATGTGGCCGCCCGTATCCTCGTAGAATGCGACGAGGGCCGCCCGGTCCGTTTCCGGGGTGCCGTCCACCCTCGCAGCTTCCGGTGCAGGTGTAGTTGGCTGGGGCTGACCTGTTGTTGGACTGGTCGGGCCCGTTGGACCAGGCGGAGGCGTAGTCGGTCCAGGCCGCCCAGCTGTGGGGATGGTCTGGCCCGTTGCGGGGGCGGTCTGCACCCGGACGGGTGTGTCCGCGTCGGGCAGGCGCAGGTTTTTCAGGTTGGCCAACGCCGCCGGCACCGGGCCGCTGACGGCGGTGTTGCTGAGGTCCAGCGTTTTCAGGTTGACCAGATTGCCCCACTGGGAGGGCAGTTGGCCGGTGAGCTGGTTGTCTCGGAGACTCAGCAACTCCAGCTTGGCCAGGTTGCCCAACTCCGCCGGCAACTCCCCGTTCAGGTTGTTGCCGCTGAGGTCCAGCACCATCAAAGTGACCAGGTCGCCCAACTCCGCCGGCAGTTCGCCGCTCAGGTTGTTGTCATGGAGGCGCAATGACAAGATGCCATGACAGTTTCCCGCTCCACCATAGGACCGGGGGCGCCCCATGCTGACGCCATGCCACTCCGAGAGAGGCGCATCGGTCAGCCAGCCGTCCTTGTTGGTCCAGTTCTCCCCGCCGGTGGCGTGGTACAGGGCGGTGAGCGCCGCCCGGGCCAATTCCTCTGTGGCGGCCTCGGCCAGCCGCAGGGACTGGTCCGGTATCTCCCGGCCCCAGTAGTTCCCCTGGGTGTTCGCCCATTCGCCATAGACGTTCCGATTTCTCCGCAGACGCTCCGGCCGCTCTCCGGTGAAATAGTTGTGACTCAGGCCCAAGCTGACGCCACTGTCCCACAATTCCTGCGGCACTGGCCCGCTGAACCGGTTCTCCCGCAGGCCCAGAGAAGCGCCTTCCAACCTGCTCAACTCCGCCGGCAAACGGCCGCTCAACCGGTTGCCGGACAGGTACAGTTTGCTCAGGCTGGCCAGGTTGCCCAGTTCCGGGGGCAGCGGCCCGGTCAGGTCGTTGTCGGACAGGTACAGATTGCTCAGGCTGGCCAGGTTGCCCCACTCCGCCGGTATCGTCCCCGTCAATCTGTTCTGGTGGCAGTGCTCCGCCCCAAAGTTCCCAGAGGCTTCAGTGCCCCCGAAGCGGGTGTTGCTGAGGTCCAGCGTTTTCAGGTTGACCAGGTTGCCCCACTGGGAGGGCAGTTGGCCGCTGAGCCGGTTGTCTCGGAGACTCAGCAACTCCAGCTTGGCCAGGTTGCCCAACTCCGCCGGCAACTCCCCGTTCAGGTTGTTGCCGCTGAGGTCCAGCACCATCAAAGTGACCAGGTCGCCCAACTCCGCCGGCAGTTCGCCGCTCAGGTTGTTGTCATGGAGGCGCAATGACAAGATGCCATGACAGTTTCCCGCTCCACCATAGGACCGGGGGCGCCCCATGCTGACGCCATGCCACTCCGAGAGAGGCGCATCGGTCAGCCAGCCGTCCTTGTTGGTCCAGTTCTCCCCGCCGGTGGCGTGGTACAGGGCGGTGAGCGCCGCCCGGGCCAATTCCTCTGTGGCGGCCTCGGCCAGCCGCAGGGACTGGTCCGGTATCTCCCGGCCCCAGTAGTTCCCCTGGGTGTTCGCCCATTCGCCATAGACGTTCCGATTTCTCCGCAGACGCTCCGGCCGCTCTCCGGTGAAATAGTTGTGACTCAGGCCCAAGCTGACGCCACTGTCCCACAATTCCTGCGGCACTGGCCCGCTGAACCGGTTCTCCCGCAGGCCCAGAGAAGCGCCTTCCAACCTGCTCAACTCCGCCGGCAAACGGCCGCTCAACCGGTTGCCGGACAGGTACAGTTTGCTCAGGCTGGCCAGGTTGCCCAGTTCCGGGGGCAGCGGCCCGGTCAGGTCGTTGTCGGACAGGTACAGATTGCTCAGGCTGGCCAGGTTGCCCCACTCCGCCGGTATCGTCCCCGTCAATCTGTTCTGGTGGCAGTGCTCCGCCCCAAAGTTCCCAGAGGCTTCAGTGCCCCCGAAGCGGGTGTTGCTGAGGTCCAGCGTTTTCAGGTTGACCAGGTTGCCCCACTGGGAGGGCAGTTGGCCGCTGAGCCGGTTGTCTCGGAGACTCAGCAACTCCAGCTTGGCCAGGTTGCCCAACTCCGCCGGCAACTCCCCGCTCAGGTTGTTGCCGCTGAGGTCCAACTTCACGACGCGGCCGTCGGGGTCGACGCTGACACCGCGCCACGAACCGATTGGCTTATCGCTCAACCAATTTTCTTTGTTCTTCCAGTCGTCCCCGCCCGTAGCGTTGTACAGGGCTGCCAGCGCCGCCCGGTCCGTTTCGGGCGTGGTCTGGTCGGGCGGTATGGGTGTGGGGACTACGGGCGTGGGTGTAAGTGTGGGCCTTTCCGCTGTCGGCGTGGGTGCTTCTGTGGGCGCTTCTATTGTTGGCGATGTGTCGGACGGCGGGGTGGGTGAAGGGATGGGGGCGTCTTTGGTTGGCACAGACTTGGCGCCGGCTCGCTGGGAGTCGGCCTGGGTGGCTTGGTAGGCCGCGGTGGGGGCAAGGCGCTCCAGCTCGGGTACGTCTCCCTCGGCGACGGCGGTGGCGGCAGCCTGTTTAATATCCGGAGAGACGGGAAGGTCCACTTGCCCCTCATCGCAGGCAGCCAGCAGCGCCGCCAGGACCAGCACAAAGGCGAGAACGCCCGGGAAAAGCTTTGGGGAGGAAAGAGGTAATTTTCTCATTACTTCCGTCACTCCTTCTAAGGGTCTATCCCCGCGTGAGCGGGGGGAATCCTGGTCGATCCGGGCGTTGACCTGCTGGAACCCGGTCTATCCCCAGGGCGCCCAAAGCACAAGGTGACTGACCTTGCCTATTCCGACGCTAGGGCCTGCTCGTACATCCGTTGCAGGTCCTCATCGTTCCAAGTGATAGTGGCGTTGGTGCGGAGCTGGCCCCTGAAGGCATTTTCGGTGTCGATAAGTTGTTCGTGGGTGGCGTTTTCGGGAGCCTCCTCGTCGAACACATCTTGGAAGAGTTTCATGCTGCCCAAGTCTCTTTTGTAGTCGGGCAAGGCGTTGTCCCAGTAGTCCTCGACCGTGATGCCAAGGGATGTGATATGGTCCCGGCAACCCTGACCGTTGGGACCGAGACAGGCTTCCTTGTGGGGTTCCATAAAGGTAGTGGCGGCGGCGTCGCTGGGAGTGAGTCCGCGTCGTTCGACTTCTACGTCGATAAGGACATCGTCAATGACGGAAACGATCACGAGTTTGGTGGCGTCGTCGTTGGTGAGGTCCGGGTTGACTGTCTGGTGAAATTCGGCAGGGCTTCTGATATCCTCTCGAAACACAATCGTCCCGTTGACGACCGCGACCACATCAATGTCCTCCGCCCCGTTGACGACCGCGACCACAATGTCCCCGGAGCTCTCCCCGGCGATGTACGCGACCTGGGCCTTCTGCGCGATGGTAATGCCAGCGACTGCTGCAACTGAGACTATCAGGGCAAGAGCAACGACAGCGAATATCATGGTCTTGCGGGTCATAGTTTTTATCCCTCCAGAAAAAGGCTGGTTGGGACTATGACTACCTGCTCAAAATCATATCTCAATAAAATGCGATTGCCCTGCTATAAGTACCATCAGACTGTGTAATTCACAAGCAGTGGTAGTACAATTATATCGCGTGGCTTTGATATTCGCACGACGCTGACGTTTGCCTTTGTCACGTAGCCCGTCAACTATCGAAGCCGTGGAAACAATACAGTACGAGGAGGCGCGACATGTCTGAAATAGCTACTCTAATGGTGTCGTCCGGCGGGTTCTTGGTGGCCGTAGGATCGCTTATAGTCTCCGTTGGCGTCTTCTACTTGGTCATGAAGTTGGGGAACGCCATTGAAGCCATGACTCAAAGAGGGCAGGACAACTAACCTGACGGAGTCCAAACGGCCTGGAAACTATTTCAAAACCACCGGTCCTGATAATGTCCGATGCCAGGGGCCGGAAAGCCCATGGATTCCCGTTTCCACGGGAATGACGGGTTGGGTATCGTGCCGAGTTTTGAGATAGATTCCTATTAGGTTGGCCCAGCGGCGGTTTGTGTTGCCTGGGCCGCCGCGGTGGGGGCAAGCCGCTCAAGTATTGAAGCGACGACGCCCTCGTCGAGAGTTGTAGCGGCGATTTTGTAAAACCGTTTTACATTAACCCTGGTCCCGAGACAGGACGCTAGAAGAATCCGAAGTTGTTAGCGTTTGCCGCTCTCGCTTTGGCCTGCCGCTTGGTTCGGGCAGTGGCAACGGCCTTGCCCGCGTCGTCGAAGGCTTTTCCAGGGATGACTTTGGTGGGTAGAGTCTGCGTCTGAGGGACACCTGCGGCCTTGTACATTCGCCTGAACTCTCTGTCTGTCTTGTCGCTCTTCCGTTTGTTGCAAGCACTACAGAGTAGTTGCAGATTCCGAATGTTATTGCTACCCCTCTCGAAAGCGGGGTTTTGTGGTCAATATCCATCAAGTCGAGTCTGGGTTTGTCCCCGCAATACATACACTTTCCTTTCTGTTTTTGAGACAGTTCCTCCTTCAATTCCGCATTGAACCGCTTGCGCTCTGTGGTCATTGGAGCGAATGGGTCAAATAACATCGTTGCGCCTCCATGACATAATCTATGTCCTGTTCTACTAGGGCTAATCGACATCCGTGTTGGAACTCGTCCATGTCGCGTAAGATTCCTGTACGACAGCGTTGAGGGCATCGAACCTAGCCGTAGGAATGGTGGGGTTCTGAATCGTTGCCCCCGGATCCCGGCTCACCGTGACCGCCGCCACCGCCAATGACAAAAGAGCGATAGCTATTACGATAATCCTCTTCATGGTGACGCCTCCCTATACACTAGGAAAGGGGCTGGCCCTTCGAGTTCCAAGGCTTCATCAACCCCAAAGTACAGGAGTGCCGAGTAGCCTTCGGGGTCATCCCGCTCAAGGCGCGCGATCTCCGCAAGCCACAGGCGATCCTGCACATCGTAGATGCCGGTTTGCAGGGCGCACCCGTTGAGGACCCGGTGCAAGCTCTCGCGGGCCTGTCGCTGTTCGTCACCGATGCGGTCGGGTAACGGATCGGTCGGCTCCTCGTTGACCTGCCAGGGGAACGTAGGCGTGGCGACGAGCTTGTCGTACCCCTTCTGGAACACGCACTCGGCAATGTCTTGCCGCTTCTGCTTGACCTCGGCGTCGCTTTCCACTCGGTTCAGGATTTCGGCCCACACCCGCCATAGTTCCCTCTGACTGTTCGCCCATCGGCGGAAGGCTTCTGCAACGCATACTGAGCTATCGTAATCGTCGGTTATGGCGACGCATGGTTCCCAGCCAATTCTCATCATGGGCAGGGCGGTCAATAACCGCTCCCGGGCGCACGCCAGTTGCGCTTCGGTACCGTCCCGGTCGCGGCAATTGTCCTTCAAATCCGCTTCCACTGCGTCGTTGCACCACTCCCGGTAGTGAGATTCCTGTTCGGTCATGGTAAATAGGTTCATGGCCAAGCAACCCTTCACCCCATCGGGATGTGGGTCGCTTCTGATAACCGGGTCCGCCAAGGCGGGATCAGGCGTTGCTGTCGGCGGATAAGTGGGCCAAGGGGTAGCTGTCTGACCGGGGATGTCGCCTGGGTCTTGCGTAGGATCGGGCGGCGAAGTTGACGTAGGTTCCTCGGTGGCCTCTGGCGTTGCGCTGGGTTCATTGGTGGATGACGGCTCATCGGTATTGTCGGGAGTCTCGGTAGCTGTCGGAGTGGTGGTGGGCCGCTTCTCGTCGTCCGCCTCGCTTGTCGTCGGCGCTGCCGGTCCGCAGGCCAGGGTGGTCAGAAGTAGCACGGCCAAGAAGCCAAAGAGCCATGTGCGTCGCGTAATACCGTCCTCTCTTAATGGTGGATTAGCGGAGTGTGTGGGCGTTCACTCATGATCCGGCCACTCAGGCCAGTCGGCGCTTCCCATCGCACGTACAACAGCATCCAAGACGCCGAGTAGCCCGTGGACTGATGATGGTGCTAAGAAAGATACAATCTGGTTGGCGATAAGAGCGTCAGGGGTAGCCGCAGTGGCAGCCACCAGCCCGTAAGAGAAAACCCCTCCGTCTATCGCCCCCGGTTCGTCTTTTCTGGCGTCAAAGTATTGCTCCTTTGACTCCCATATAATGAGGTCTTCGGTACGCTCAAAACGGTCAATCAAGAGGGCCTCTGTGCCCTTGCCAACACTGAACAGGGTGATGTAATCAAACACAGGTGCTATGAGTCCTCCTGTCTTCCCTGACCAACATCACTTAGCAGGGATAAAACCCTCGCGGATCGCCGCCTCGTAAGACTCGACCCACCGCCACTTGGGGTATTGGGCTGGGTCCCTGCTAAACGGGCAAGTTCGCTGGTGAAGTTTTTTATTGTTACCGTTGCCAAGAACCCAGTCCTCTCCATTCCTCGAAGCAGCCTCGCAGGTTGGTTGCTCAGGCATTTTCATTTCCTTCTTGCCCATTCCGCACGATCTCCAAGATGGTCTGAATAAAATTACCCCAGTGTTCCTCAGAGACGTTAGTCAGCAACCGTTCGTTGACCTCTTGAGCTTTGGGCGCCACCGCGTCTACAACTGACATCCCTTCCGGCGTCAATTCATAGGATTGCCTGTCCGTGCGTCGCCGTCGCCGACTAAGCTGACTGATTCTTCTCAGGTAGTTCAGAAATGACAGATCATCGGCCTTTCCGGACCGTAGGGATCTGCGTAGAGGTCCAGCACATCCTCCATGGCAGCAACATACTCGCTGCTCACCTTGGTGATGCACCACTGCTTCTTGCGCCACGGCTTGAGAGCGTTTTTCAGGTGCAGCCGGACCGTCTCGTGGACAACGATTCCACCAATCCCAGTTCCACCGCGCCGGCGTAGCTGGGGCGTTCTTCACTGGGCAGCAAATGTAGAATACATTCCATCAAACAAATGGGACCTGTAATGAAAGGCGCCGCCCTCGCGGAAGAGCGACGCCTGTGGGAATGCGAGTTAGAAATATCAGTTGTTCAGTGTTTCTCTATAAACCGCCTCCTTGCCCGTATTCCAGCACACCGACCACCCTGCGAACCTCCGCAACCAGTCGGGCAAGCTGTTCGTCATTACGCTCGGACTTCTGTTGACGCTCAATCAGCAAGTCGAGCTATCGTTGATATTCTTCGGCTGTTCCGGCACCACGGAAATTCTGTGAGATATCCTGGGGTGCTCCCATACCCATCTTTGGGTCATCGGCGGTGTCTTTTACGTCAGTGACCCCCCAAAAACAGGAAACATCGGCGTAAAGTCCGAGGCCTCGCTGTCGCTGGAGGCGGTCAGGCCCAGAAATCACCGATCCGGGTCTGGGCTAAGGCCAAGATAGCACCCGGGCCCGGCTGCGGAGACGGCCCCGGCGGCTGACTGCTGCGCGGGCATGGACCCACACGATAAAAAGCACTCTCAGAGTGCGGGCGATTATAACATTACGGGTAATGCGTTACAACCTATTAAGCGTGTGTTTTCCACGTTCTGTGAACCCAGCGAAGCCGGAACCGCTGAACTGCGCATTCCACTCCCAGATGGGCGCGCACCTCCTGGAAGGTTACCTACAGTTGCCAGCGCAGCACGAACCATTCCACAATCTGCACTGGAGCCACTGCCAGGCTCCCGCAGTGCCGCCCCACACTCCTGCCGGGAACGCAGGTGGGACGAGAGGTTGGATTCCGGGCTCCCCAGACCGCTCAGGTAAATTATGCGCCTCACTTCCGACTGCCGGGCTACCTGTCCGAAATTCCGGACCCATCTCACCAGCTGAATATCTGACAACAACGTAACCGCCGACGGCTCCTACTGGGTCGGCGGGCTGGTGGGCCAGAACGGCGGCCCCTACGCCAAGGGCAGCGGGACTATCGTGGCCAGCTACTCCAGCGGCGACGTCAGCGGCCGGGGCGACGTGGGCGGCTTGGTGGGCGAGAACTACGCCCGCATCCTGATCAGCTACTCCACCGGCGCGGTGCATCGGCACGGCGGCGAGGCAGTGGGCGGGCTGATCGGCCGGCAGTCGCTGAACAACAACGACCCCACCGTGTACTACTCCGTTGCCCACAGCTATTGGAGCACCACCGACACGACCCGGACCTTCGGCGTCGGCTCGGACGACGAGAACAACAACAATATGATCGACGAGGGCGAAAGCAACACTGTGGTCGGTTACTCCACCTCGGATTTGCAGGCGCCCACCGGTTACACCGAGATCTACGTCAACTGGGACAACTACGACCAGGATGGCAACACCGGAACCGAGCAGCCGTGGTGCTTCGGCACGTCCAGCGACTTGCCGGCACTGAAGCCCGCCGACGGCACCTGCCCCGCCGCCGGTGGCGCTGAAGGTGCGGGCAAGGCGGAGAACCAGCCGCCGACGGCCAACGCCGGGGCGGACCAGACGGTGGCCGAGGGCGCCACGGTAACGCTGGCCGGGTCGGGGACGGACCCGGAAGGCCAGACGCTGACCTACGCCTGGACCGCGCCCTCGGGCATCACCCTGAGCGACGCCAGCGCCGCCAAGCCCACCTTCACCGCGCCGGACCGGACGGCGGACTACACCCTGACCTTCTCTTTGGTGGTGAACGACGGCAGCAGCGACTCGGCGGCGGACACGGTGGAAATCAGCGTGACGGCGGACAACGACGCCCCCGGCGCTCCCTCCCTGGCCGACCAGACGGCCACGGTGGGCACGGCCTTCAGCTACACCTTCGCAGCGGTGTCCGACCCGGAGGGGGCAACGCCCAGCTACACCGCGCAGCAGGTGGCCTCGGACGACACCGCCTCGGCCCTGCCCGGTTGGCTGAGCTTCAACGCGGGCAGCCGGACCTTCAGTTGCGCCGCGTCGGGGGACGGGGCCTGCGAAGCCGGGACCCTGACCATCCGGGTCACGGCCAGCGACGGGGCGTCGCCCACTCCGGCAACGTCGTCGGCCTCATTCACCCTTACGGTGAAGGAGGACGGCGCAAGCGGGGCCGGAGGCGAGGGCGAGGAAGGGGAGCGGGCCCCCTCGGCGCCGCGCAACCTGTCGCTGACGCCGGGCGACGGGCATATAGCCGTGTCGTGGCAGGCGCCGAAGGACCTGGGCAATCCCGAGATCGACAGCTACTACGTGGAGTTCCGGGAAGTGGGCGACGAGCAGTGGGTGAGCGCAGGCGAGTTCGACGGCGCCAGCGCGACCATCGAGTTCCTGGAGAACGGCACGGAGTACGAGGTGCGGGTGGCCGTGTTCAACGTCCACGGCGAAGCGATTGCCGGGCCGGGGCGGGCCACCCCTTCGGCAGGGTGAAGATACGGAAGGGCTAAGGAGGAGCGGTTGAACCGGCATCCGGCTGCTCCATGCGGTAGCCGATGCGGGGTTCGGCCAGTTCGAAGAGCAGGTCATACAATGCACACCAAACTGTCGCCGCAATTGGACTGTCACCGCAATTGGTTGGAAATATCTCCATAGTTCACACCAGATATGGTAATCCTTCACGCGAATTGTGGACAATCATAACGTATTTATCGGGTTTATAACACGTCCTTTGGATTGATTATTCACATAAGATATGGTAACCTTTCGCGCGAGTTGTAGACAATCATAACTCATTCGCCGGGTTTCTAACACGTCCACTGAATTGATTATTCATGCCGGAGGTGTTGTGAGGGTTGAAAATCAATGCTGGGGGGAGGGGTGAAATGCCTGCCGTTGCGTAAGGGGCATCCTGAAGATACGCTAAATATTTAAGGAGTAAGAGCAAGATGAGAGGTAGTCCTGTGGTTTCATTGTCATTTCTTGGTTTGCCTGGCGGAATTCGCCATCCGGTTGCAAGCAGATACTTTGCGGTCCCGGTGATGGCGCTGGTAGCCGCCTTGGCCGTGGGCCTGCTGTTCCTGCTGCCCGGCGGCCTCATCCAGGCCCAGGACAGCACTACCATTGAGTACGCCGAGAACGGTGAAGACCCGGTGGCGACCTTCACGGCCGAGGACCCTGAGGGCGTCACGCCCATCGCCTGGACCGTGTTGGCGAGCGACGCGGTCACTACTAATATTGATGGTGTAGAAGACTCGGACCGCGCTGACGGCACCCACTTCGACATCAGCAAAGACGGCGTCCTCACCTTCGACATTGGGGGTGATACCCAAACCGCGGGCGTGGATATTAGCGTGGCGCCCGACTTCGAGGCGCCCAAGGGGGAGGCGTCGCCAACAACCCCTCTCAACAACACCTACAAAGTGGTCGTGGTTGCCTGCGACGTGGCGTTGGACGCCGATGGTGACTGCCCTGCTACCGGCAATGCCGGCTACCATAAGGTCACGGTCAAGGTAACCGAAGTGGACGAGCCAGGGGAGGTGTCCTGGACCGTCACCCCTGCCTCCGGGGTCGCGAATGTTCCGCCCGCCAAGCCTATAGTCCAGTTCCAGGTCGGCGCAGTCCTGACCGTCCCGGAGGGAGATCCCGAGAGCTTGCCCGACGAGGGCGGCGTGACCGACGGCGACGTTTCCGGTACAGATAAGGATGTAGACGAAAGATGGCAATGGTACAGGTCGTCGAGCAAGACCGCCACGGGGACGGCCATCGAAGGCGCGACCGGCACCCGCAGTGCCTACACCGTGACGCCCGAAGACGTCGGTAAATACATCCGCGTCGAGGCGTTCTACAACATCTCCGATACGGCGCGCGAGGAGTCCGCGTCCCGGGTCTCCGACTACCCGGTGCTGAGCTCCCAGTCGGACAACGATGATCCCGAGTTCGCCCCGGACGACATCGAGAGGGAGGTCAGCGAGGGCAAGAAGGGCAGGAACGTCGGCGCCCCGGTGAGGGCCACCGACGACATTACCAACGCTCTGAGCTACTCGCTGTCTACTGATGCAAATACCAGCCCCGACAGCGACAAATTCGAGATTGACCAGAAGACCGGCCAAATAAAGACCAAGGTGGACCTGGACCGCGAGGGGACGGACGTGGCAGATGCGGACACCCTTGGCTCTTGCTCAAATGCCGCCGCTCCAGATCCAGATCCTGAATGTACAGTCACAGTCATCGCGACGGACTCCGCTGGCGCCACCGCGGAAGCCACCGTCACCATCGAGCTTACGAATGTGGACGAGAAGCCGAAGTTCACTTCCGGTACCGGTACAGAGGCAAGGTCACCGATGAGGATAATGAGCACGGAGGGTAGGACCGAACTACACGACACCACCGGTGAAACTCCAACTGCTGAAGACCTAGCCACTGTCGTCTACGCGGCGAGGGATGAGGATGGCCTCAACGTCAACCTGTCGCTGATGGGAACCGACGCAGGCAAGTTCAGGCTCGGTGCCGGCGGCATTCTCTCCTTCAAAGAGAAGCCTGACTACGAGATGCCGGGGGACGCAAACAAGGACAACGTGTACGAGGTGACGGTGCGCGCCTCGGACGGCACGATGTACGCCGACCGGATGGTCAAAGTCACGGTCACCGGTGACGACGAGGCGCCGGAGATCACGGGCAGGGAGGACACCATTGAGTACGCCGAGAACGGTGAAGACCCGGTGGCGACCTTCACGGCCGAGGACCCTGAGGGCGTCACGCCCATCGCCTGGACCGTGTTGGCGAGCGACGCGGTCACTACTAATATTGATGGTGTAGAAGACTCGGACCGCGCTGACGGCACCCACTTCGACATCAGCAAAGACGGCGTCCTCACCTTCGACATTGGGGGTGATACCCAAACCGCGGGCGTGGATATTAGCGTGGCGCCCGACTTCGAGGCGCCCAGGGGGGAGGCGTCGCCAACAACTCCTCTCAACAACACCTACAAAGTGGTCGTGGTTGCCTGCGACGTGGCGTTGGACGCCGATGGTGACTGCCCTGCTACCGGCAATGCCGGCTACCATAAGGTCACGGTCAAGGTAACCGAAGTGGACGAGCCAGGGGAGGTGTCCTGGACCGTCACCCCTGCCTCCGGGGTCGCGAATGTTCCGCCCGCCAAGCCTATAGTCCAGTTCCAGGTCGGCGCAGTCCTGACCGTCCCGGAGGGAGATCCCGAGAGCTTGCCCGACGAGGGCGGCGTGACCGACGGCGACGTTTCCGGTACAGATAAGGATGTAGACGAAAGATGGCAATGGTACAGGTCGTCGAGCAAGACCGCCACGGGGACGGCCATCGAAGGCGCGACCGGCACCCGCAGTGCCTACACCGTGACGTCCGAAGACGTCGGTAAATACATCCGCGTCGAGGCGTCATATCGCATCTCCGATACGGCGCGCGAGGAGTCCGCGTCCCGGGTCTCCGACTACCCGGTGCTGAGCTCCCAGTCGGACAACGATGATCCCGAGTTCGCCCCGGACGACATCGAGAGGGAGGTCAGCGAGGGCAAGAAGGGCAGGAACGTCGGCGCCCCGGTGAGGGCCACCGACGACATTACCAACGCTCTGAGCTACTCGCTGTCTACTGATGCAAATACCAGCCCCGACAGCGACAAATTCGAGATTGACCAGAAGACCGGCCAAATAAAGACCAAGGTGGACCTGGACCGCGAGGGGACGGACGTGGCAGATGCGGACACCCTTGGCTCTTGCTCAAATGCCGCCGCTCCAGATCCAGATCCTGAATGTACAGTCACAGTCATCGCGACGGACTCCGCTGGCGCCACCGCGGAAGCCACCGTCACCATCGAGCTTACGAATGTGGACGAGAAGCCGAAGTTCACTTCCGGTACCGGTACAGAGGCAAGGTCACCGATGAGGATAATGAGCACGGAGGGTAGGACCGAACTACACGACACCACCGGTGAAACTCCAACTGCTGAAGACCTAGCCACTGTCGTCTACGCGGCGAGGGATGAGGATGGCCTCAACGTCAACCTGTCGCTGATGGGAACCGACGCAGGCAAGTTCAGGCTCGGTGCCGGCGGCATTCTCTCCTTCAAAGAGAAGCCTGACTACGAGATGCCGGGGGACGCAAACAAGGACAACGTGTACGAGGTGACGGTGCGCGCCTCGGACGGCACGATGTACGCCGACCGGATGGTCAAAGTCACGGTCACCGGTGACGACGAGGCGCCGGAGATCATGATGGGTGGCTTGAGGATATCCGGGGACACCAGCGTCTCACTTTCTGAGGGTGACACGACCACCGTCGGGAGTTACACCGCAGCAGGCCCCAACGCCGCCAGCGCCAGGTGGACCCTGGAAGGCGACGACATGGGCGACTTCACGGTCTCACCTGCTTCCGGTGCGAGCGTTACGCTCCAGTTCAGGAACGCGCCCAACTACGAGTCGGCGGCGGACGCCAACACGGACAATGTGTACATGGTGACTCTGAACGCCACCGACGGGACCGACACGGACACCCACGAAGTGATGGTCACCGTCACCAACGTGGATGAGGACGGAACGGTAAGCCTGTCGTCGATGGAACCCCTCGTCGGCACGGCGTTGACCGCCAGCCTGAGCGACCCCGACGGCAGCGTTACCGGCGAAACTTGGCAGTGGGCCAAGGCCGACGCCATGGACGGGGACTTCGCCGACATCGACGGGGCCGCATCGGCCGCCTACACCCCGGTCGCGGCCGACGCAGGTATGTACCTGCGAGCCACGGTCAGCTACGCCGACGGCGAGGGCTCCGGCAAGAGCGCCATGAAGGTGACGGCCAACGCCGTTGGGCAGTTGGTTATCACCGGGCCTGCCACCGTGAGCTACGCCGAGGACCGCACGAACGCCGTCGCAACCTACACGGCCTCCGGCCCCAACGCCGCCAGCGTGACTTGGTCGCTGACGGGCGCCGACATGGGGGACTTCAATATCAGCAGCGCCGGTGTGCTGACCTTCAAGACCCAGCCCGACTTCGAGGCCCCGGCGGACGCCGACACGAACAACGTGTACCAGTTGACGGTGACAGCCACCGACGGCGTCGTCACAGTCACCAAGAACATTGTCGTCACCGTGACCGTCACCAACGTGGAAGAGAAGGGAACGGTGACCCTTACCATGGAGACGGACAAGCCCAGGGTCGGCACGGCAATAACCGCCAGCCTGAGCGACCCAGACGGCAGCGTTACCGGCGCAACCTGGCAGTGGGCCAGGGCCGACGCCATGGACGGGACCTTCACCGACATCGACGGGGCTGCGTCGGCTGCCTACACCCCGGTCCAAGCCGACGTAGGTATGTACCTGCGGGCCACGGTCAGCTACACCGACGGCGAGGGCTCCGGCAAGAGCGCCATGAAGGTGACGGCCGACGCTGTGCTATCGGCCACCGGCAGCACGGTGGGCGACCGGTACGACGCCGACGGTAACGGCGAGATTGATAAAGGCGAGATGATTACCGCCATAAACGCTTACCTCTTTGGTGAAGGAGACGACGCCATCACCAAGGCCCAGATGATAGAGGTCATAAACCTCTACCTCTTCGGCGATGACAGTTAATTCAGGGACGGCTACAGGACCATAAATAAAGAGGGTCCCGTCTGCTTCAACAAAGAAAGAAGAGGCGGGACTCTCCAATACAACTAAGAGGGGGGAGGCCTTGTTTAGAAGAATAGTGCTGGCGGTGATGATGGTCGCTATGATAGCAGGCGGGGGGGCGCTGCTGGGCTTGCCTCCTGTGTCTGCGCAAGCCACTCCCACCGCCACCCGCTCCTTCGATTCGTCAACGGTGGACCCGGGCGGCCAGGTGGTGGTGACGATTACTGCCAGTAACTACGGTACAGCAGCCGGAGTCACTGAGACGCTGCCCGACGGGTTCGCCTACGTATCCAGCACCCACGACGCCGGCCAAGTAAGGGAACTGAGCAACAATCAGGTCAGGTTCATCCTGCGAGATGAAACTTCCTTTACGTACACCGTGACCGCCTCCAGCACGGAGGGGGATCACACTTTCTCGGGCACCCTGAGGGACGGCGACAGGAACGACCATGTTGTCGGCGGCAGCGCCGTAGTAACGGTCAGGCAGGCCGCCGGGCCGCCGCCCAGCGCCACCCGCTCCATCAATCCGTCAACGGTGGAGCCGGGCGGCCGAGTGGCGGTGAGGATCAGCGCCAGCAACTACGGTCAATCAGGCAGCGTCACTGAGACGTTGCCTGCGGGGTTTACCTACGTATCCAGCAGCCTCGCCGCCGGCCGGGTCAATGTTACCGGGCAGCAGGCTAGGTTCACCCTGCAAGGAGAAACTTCCTTTACGTACACCGTTACCGCCTCCAGCACGGTAGGGAGGCACACTTTCTCGGGCGCCCTGAGCGACAGCGACGGGAATGACCATGTTGTCGGCGGCAGTACTGACGTAACGGTGAGGCAGGCCGGGTCGTCGCCGGCCAGCGCCACCCGCTCCTTCAATCGGTCAACGGTGGAGGCGGGCGGCCAGGTGGTGGTGACGATTAGGGCCAGCAACTACGGTCAAGCAGGCGGAGTCACTGAGACGCTGCCTGAAGGGTTCGCCTACGTATCCAGCAGCCTGGACGACGAGCAGGTCAATGTGACCGGCCAGCGGGCCAGGTTCACCCTGCAAGGAGACGATTCATTTACCTACACCGTGACCGCCTCCAGTACGGCGGGGACGTACACTTTCTCGGGCACCCTGAGAGACGACGACAGGAATGACGTTACTGTACGCGGCAGCACTGTGGTAAGGGTCACCGCGCCGCCGCCGGCCAGCGCCACCCGCTCCTTCAGTCCGTCAACGGTGGAGCCGGGCGGCCAGGTGGTGGTGACGATTAGGGCCAGCAACTACGGTCAAGCAGGCGGAGTCACTGAGACGCTGCCCGAGGGGTTCGCCTACGTATCCAGCAGCCTCGACGACGAGCAGGTCCTTGTTACCGGGCAGCAGGCCAGGTTCACCCTGCAAGGAGAAAATTCCTTTACGTACACCGCTACCGTCTCCAGCACGGAGGGGGACTACACTTTCTCGGGCATCCTGAGAGACAGTGACAGGAACGACCATACTGTACGCGGCAGCGCCAGGTTAACGGTAGGGCAACCCGCTCCGCCGCCGCCTCCGCCCCCGCCCTCCCCTACCGACCGGCGAGGGGTGGTGACCTTGAGCGATGATATGCCCATGGTCGGGGACGCGCTGACCGCCACCCTGGCCGACGCCGACGGCGGCATCACCAGGACGACCTGGCAGTGGTCCAGGTGCGAGGACGCGGCCGGCTCCGACTGCGCCGGCATCGCCAACCCCAACTCGGCCGGAGACACCCTGACGCAGACGAGCTACACCCCGGTGGAAGCCGACGTTGACAAGCACCTGAAGGCGATGGCGATGTACAACGACGCCAACCGGGCCGCCAGGACCGCTGAGGCGGTCACGGCCAACGCGGTGGAGATGGCGACCGTTCTATCGGACTACGACGCCGACAACAGCGGGACGATTGAGAAAAGCGAGGCCACCGCGGCGGTGTTGGACTACCTGCTCCGCGGCGAGATCACCAAAGAGGAAGCGGTTTCGGTGGTGACGGCGTACATCCTGCAAACGGCGGTCTAGAGTACCTGACGCTCTGGGGGAAGCGGGCAACGCTTCCCCCTTTTTTAGTCTTTGGATTCCCGCCTTCGCGGGAATGACGAGATAGAGGCGGGAATGGTGAGGTGGAGGCGGGAATGACAGGTTACTTTTTATTCGTCTTCCCCGCGAAGGCGGGGAACCAGAGAGATTAAATGTCCACGATTCAACTGCTGGAAGCCAAGTTCGACGGCTTGGAGCAACGGCTCATCCACGTGGAAGCGGACGTGGCCCTGCTCAAGGTGAATATGACCGTACTGCAAAGCCAGATGACCGTACTGCAAAGCCAGCTGAACTCACTGACCAGCATGGTGCAGCGAGAACGCGACGAGCGCCTCGCATTCCAAAATACGGTGATTAACATCCTGGGAAATGTGGTCGAAAAGCTCGACCACATTGATGAACGGTTGGACAGGCTGGTATGAGTAGAGGAGGAACGACTTGGTAAGGAAAGCACTGGCTCTGTTGGTGGTAGTAGCGATGGTGGGCGCGGTAATGGGCGTCGTGGGGTTGGTGTTCCCACATCCTGCGGATGCCCACGAGCACAGCGCTGCCAGGTCCTTCGGGTCTCCCGAAGTGGCTGCCGGGGGAGACCTGGTGGTGACGATCACCGTCAATGACTTCGGGAACGCGGCGAGGGTTGTGGAGACCCTGCCGGAGGGGTTCGAATACAAGTCCAGCAGCTTGGGCGACCGGGTGCGTGTTGACCCAACGGACATGCGGAACTACATCTTCGCGGTGGTGGAGTTTCCTGCGGTAGACACCTATACCTTCACCTACACGGTGACGGCGGCGGGCGAAGCGGGAACGTACGACTTTTCGGGAACGGTGGACACGCCCTTGGCGGACACGCCCGACCCCAGGACAATCAGCGGCGACAGCCGGGTGACGGTGACCGGGGCGCCCCCGCAGCCCCAGCCGCCTCCCACGCCCACGGGTGTCCCCCAGCCGACGACGGCCCCGGAGCCCACGGGGCCCAGGGCGACCAGGACGGTGACGCCGGCGACGGTGGAGCCGGGCGGCGAAGTGCGGGTGACGGTCTCGGTGATGGAGTACGGACAGGTGGGCGCGCTGGTGGAGACGCTGCCGGTGGGGTTCATCTACGTAGCCGGAAGCAGCACCGACGACGGTGTGCTGGTGGAAAACGGGGGCCGCAAGCTGACCTTCGCCTTCCTTGGTGACGACGTCACGTCCGTCGGCTACACGGCCAGGGCTATGTCGGCAGCGGCTGGGATCCACCAGTTCTCCGGGGAGCTGATAGACGCAGACCGGGGGACGCACACGGTGGGCGGGACGACCGGGGTCACTGTCCGCGCCGGAACGACGCCCGGAGGCCCCAGGGCCGACCGGAGCTTCTCCAGGATGCCGGCGGGCACCGGGGACCAAGTGACGGTGACGGTTGCTGCGAGTAACTACGGCCCGATTGGGGTGGTGGTGGAGACGCTGCCCCAAGGGTTTGCCTACGTAGCCGGCAGCAGCACCCTTCCGGGAGAGATAGTGAATGGCCGGATGCTGACCTTCACCCTGCTGGAAGCGGACACGACGTTCAGCTACCGGGTGACGACGGCGGACACGGCCGGGGAGTACGACTTCTCCGGTGACTTGGTGGACGACCAGTCGGTGTCGCGGATGGTGGGAGGAGCGACGCGGTTTGAAGTGAAGGACCCTGAGGGGACGCGGTCCTTCACGCGCACGCCGGTGCAGACCGGTGATGGGGCGATAGTGTTGCGGGACGGGGATGACCTGATAGTCAGCATAGAAGCGTCCTACTACGGACGCAGCGGCAGCGTCGAGGAGACCCTGCCTGCGGGGTTCACCTACGCGGGCAGCAGCCTGGCTGCGGGTGACGTATCGCTGGCCGGACAGGTGGTGACCTTCACCCTGGGGCCGGACACGGCGGACTTCACTTATACGGTGGCTGCCGGGGATGTGCCCGGCGCCCACACGTTCAGCGGGAGCCTGGTAGACGACGCCGGGGAGAGGTACAGCATTACCGGGAAGACCGAGGCCGACCGGGCCGGGGTGACGGTTGAGGAGCCGCCGACCAGGCGACGCCGGGGCGGCGGCGGTGGAGGCGGCGGAGGATTCGCGCCGCTGCCAGTGACGGCCACGCCGACGCCCAGTCCGACGCGTGCTCCGGCCACAGCGACGCCGATGCCAACGCCGACGCAGATAATCGTGCCGACGGTCGTGCCGGCCACGGCGACGCCGGCGCCGACGCTTGAACCTACGGCGACGCCCACGCGGCGACCTACGGCGACCCCGCATCCAACGGCGACGCCGCGTCCTACGCCGGTGATACCCACGGTAGCGCCGACGGCCACGCCGGTCCCGACGCCTACGCCGCGGCCTACGGCAAGACCGAGGCCGACGGATACGCCCGCGCCCACCGCCACCACGATGCCCACGGAGCCGCCTCCCACGGCGACGACCGCCCCCACGGTTGCGCCAGTGGAGCCAATCCCGCCGGAGCCGACGGGGATGCCGATGTGGCTGATCGTGGTGATCATCGTGGTGGTGGTGGCC
The DNA here is from genome assembly GCA_965203835.1 of Dehalococcoidia bacterium. Classification (GTDB taxonomy): domain Bacteria; phylum Chloroflexota; class Dehalococcoidia; order Lucifugimonadales; family UBA3495; genus CBDCFV01. Next base: position 2,792,790 of record OZ241919.1, on the reverse strand, counting down.
GTGGTGGGAGGTGCCGTGGGGTTCTACCTCTGGCGCAGGAGGTAATACCTCGTCCAAGGGTGGCCGGGGTTCCCTCTCCCTCCGGCCGCCCTCTTTTCATGCTTCCCTTCCACACCTGAGACAACCCACAGAAGGCGCAACATGGCAAGAATACTGACGGCTTGTGCGGCTATCCTGACAGCACTCGGCGTTGGGTTGTACCTCTACCGCAAGAGGTGACCAGGGATGGGATACAGACCATGGAACTGCACTTCCAGGACATAGTCGCCCATCTGCGCGAAGAACCCATCCCCGACCTGCTGCGCATCTACTCCGCCTTGGAGCAGGAGTTCCTCCGCCGGCGCATAACCAAGGACCGGAGCGGCGTTGACTTGGTCAGCGGCTACGCCAGGATGCTGGTGTGCGACAGGCTCGGCCTTGAACCTGCGGGGAGCAACGCGGCCAGGATAGACGCCATCGACCCCCGGAACGGCGACAGGTACAAGATCAAGGCGACGCGGGACCAGGAGAGGTACCCACAGGTCGGCAGGATCGGCGATGCGGCGGGGCGGATGGAATTCGACTTCCTGATCGCGGTGGCGTTCTACCCCGACTTCCAAGTCTCCCGCACCGCCAAGATTCCGCGCCACGTCGTCCAGCAACTCGTGCACGCCCCCTTCAAAGGCCGCCAGTTGCGGCTGTCCGACAAGCTCATGGACCACCCCGATGTCAGCGACATCGGCCACCTGCTTGGCTGAAACTTGAGGGCCAAAGGGGAAGAAGGCTTATGACCGTTGAGGAAGCGGCGGAAATACTGAAGGAAATGTATTGGAACTGGAAGGACAGGGGCCGAAGCGTGACGACGGCGATACACCTGTTCGGCATCAGGTACGCTGATGACCTGGCCTACTTGCCCGCCAAGGAAATTGTTCTCCATGCCGGGATTGGTCATGCCCACCTGACGGAGGTCTATAAAGGGATCAGGCTGGCGGAGTACGTGGATGTGAAGTCGGTAATCATGCAGGAACCACTGACCTACAAGGAGCGTAGCTGGGCCGTTCTGGACCAAGCCTACGAGGAACTCCGCTCCGGCAACCTGGCCCAAGCCTCCGAGAAAGGCTGGGAGGCGGCGTCCCAGATTGTCAAAGCGTGGGCCAGTGCGTGTGACATAGACCGCCCCATGAGCGACCGGGACCTGATACGGTTGGCCTACCATATCGCGCGGGAAACCGGCGACGACGAGCTGGGGGACCTGTTCAATAGCGCCCAAGCTCTCCATATCAACTTCCATGAAGAGGTGATGGAACCCCGCGACGTGACGAGGTACTTGGACAATATCAAGAAGTTCGTACAGAAGGTCGAGCAACTGCTGTGAGCCTTTGTACCAAAAGCGGCTAGGCGCACCGTGGGCAGGGCTTGCTTGGTACTCGCGCGTCCGCAGACGCACCGGATAGGAATGCTCCTGGCCAGGTCGCCGGGCCCTTCCTCTTGTCCCGGCGTCGGTTCCTTTTCGCTCATCGCCGAGCTACCTTGAGCGAATACGGCTGAGGTGAAATCGCCAGCCCGAACACCTCGTCTTCGGGCAGCGGACTGCCGCCGAGCGTCTCGAATCGGAGCCGATGCAGCATCCGGGTGACGTGCAGCCACACCGTTGTCTCGGCGAACCGGCGGCCCGGGCAGCGCCGGTGCCCGGTGCCGAAGGGGATGAAGGCGTTGCCGGTCAGGGCCGGGGAGGGCGAGCCGTCATCCTGGGACAGGAAACGCTCCGGAATGTAGTCGTGAGGCGAGTCCCAGAGATTAGGGTCGTGGTGGATGGAGTAGATGTTGCCCAGCACCTGCGCTCCCGCCGGAATCCGGTACCCGCCGATTTCTGTGTCCCGCGAGGCCTTGTGCGGGATCCCCAGGGGGCCGATGGTGCGGTAGCGCATGGACTCGGCCAGGCAGGCGAAGGTGTAGGGCAGCCGCGTCCGGTCGTCCACGGTGGGCAGGGCGTCGGGACCAATGACCCGGTCCAGTTCCTCGTGCACCCTGGCCTGGACCTCCGGGCGGTTGGCCAGCAGCAGCAGCGTCCAGTTGACTGTCTGGGCCGAGGTGTCGGTGCCTGCGATGAGCAGGTCCATGCACAGGTCCTTGGTCATGTCGGCGGTGATTTCCCCGGCCTCCTCCCGGGCCATCATCACCTCCACCAGGCAGGTGGGGGCCGACAGGTCCAGGCCGGGGCGGTTGCGGGCGCTCTCCACCAGCGCGGTGATGATGGCCGTGCCGATGTCTGCCTGCCGCCTGGCTTCTTTGACCCCGCCGTTGGGCAGGAACCGCAGCCAGGGGATGTAGTCGGCCAAATTGGTGGCCGTGGCGTTGGCGAAGATCCAATTGACGTGCTCCAGCAGCGCCTCTCGCAGTTCCAGGAACTCCCCTCCTCCTTCATCCTCGTGTCCGAAGATGCTGCGGAACATCAGCGTGGAGTTGCTGCGCGCCGTCAGTTTAGTGGGCGAAACCGTCTCTCCGGCGTCGCCCGCCCGTCCCATCTGCTCCACCAGGTCGTTCACCACCCCCTCGATGTAACGTTCCCGCACGTTGTCCAGGTTGCGGGCGCTGAGCAGTTCCCGGTTGGCGAAGCGCTGCATCTGTCGCCAGTGCTCCCCGTAGGGCGCCATTACCAGGTCCTTCTGCTCGCTGAGAATATCCATGATTTCGCTGACCCAGCGGTCGGCCAGTTCCGTCTTACCGAAGGCTTCCTGCAACAGGTCCGGGTCGTTGATGATCACCGTCGGCACACTGCCGAAGCGCAGCAGGCAGACGTCGCCGTAGCGCCGGGCAAGCCGGTCGATGGCCAGGTGGCTGTCGTGGCGTATGTCCAGCAGCGAGCCGAACATCGGCAGGCCACGGGGTCCCGGCGGCAGCTTCCCGGGAGATGTTGTAGATGAGACGCTCATTTCGGCGGCCTCCAGTGTTGGGCTTCGGTCCACCAAACTGGCCAAAATCAAGGACTTTTGCGATTACCTTCCTGTGTCCGGAGAGGCTTTTGGGTTGTCATCTGTAATCCTGTTACAGAGAGGGCCGATGACGCTCTCAAGAATTTCAGCCGCCCCTTCCGTTTGAGCAGATTGTTCCGAAACGGGATCATCGACTGGCGCCTGAATGTCTCCAAGTTGAGTCGATACCCTGATGGTCATGGCGCCCTCCCGATCATGCAGATCCCATGTCCAGTTAACTGTAAGACTATTGCAACGGTGATATGATGTCAACGAATATCCTGTTATATTTGACGCCATCGTGAGGGATTTTATGTGCGTTCTTCATCGTTATGATGGTGAGTAAATCATACATATCTCGGTTCCTTTAGATGCATCATCCTTGTAGAAATGAAATGCCGTTGCCTAATACTACAGTCGCAGATTTGATAGCCGTCGTTTGTAATGGCATTGCCGTGCTCTGGCTTGGTGGCGCCGTCTCCACCACGACCAGTAGAGGACGAAATCAGGCGGTTGGTTTTCCCTCCATACCAAGCGGGTGAGCAGCCGGCGCACCTCCGGCACCGTCACGGGAATCAACTCCTCATCGGGGCCGTAGCGGCCCCCTTTTCTCCCTGTTCCATCGCCTGATGCCTGATTGCCGTCAGATAGGCGTGGGCCAGCATCGCCAGCGTGATGTGCCGGTACCATCCATCCCACCGCCGCACCTCGTACTGGTCCAGTCCCACCCCCGCCTTCGCGGGGGCAGGCTCTCTCCCTTGGCCTCCTCAAAGCATTCCTCTATGGTCCACCGGGTCCCGGCGACCCTGGCCAGTTCCTCCAAGGCCGTCTCCGCTGGACCAAAGCAAACGTAGTAGGCCAACTCACCGGGCTTGGCAATGCTCCGCCGGGCCAGCAGCCAGTGGCCCTTGCCCGGCTCCCTCAGGGGCCGTATGTCCACCACGGCCCAATCGTAGACCCGGGGTCCCTTGGCGCCGTTCCCGGCGCTGCATCTGACCCAGTTGGCTTCGTCAACCTGCGACGCCAACCGGTCCGCCCTCACCCCCGGTCGAGCCGAGGGCAGGCTCTGCAGCGGTCCCCTGTCCGTCAAAGCCCACAGCTTCTCGTTGCTCTTTATGGCCATCACATGAGGAATCTCCTCACGCTCCAGCCACAACCGCAACTTGCGGTCGCTGCCGTAGACCTCGTCCCCGGTAAACCAAGCGAAGGGAACACCCGATTCCACCGCCCGCCCCAGCATCAACCGGGCCAGTTGCGGCTTGGTCCGAAATACCACGTCCTCCGGTACCCCGGCTTCCCGGCGCCGCTCCCGGTCCTCCGCCCATACCTGCGGCAGGTACAACTCCCGGTCCAGCAACGCCCTGCCCCTGACACCGGCATAGGCCAGGAATACGCCAATCTGACAGTTCTCGACCCGCCCTGCGGTCCCGCTGTACTGACGCTGCACCCCAGCGGACTTGTCTCCCTTCTTGAGAAACCCCGTCTCGTCCACCACCAGAACCGCGTCGGCATCGCCCAGGTGCTCCACCACGTAGTCCCGGAGGTCATCCCGGACTTGGTCCGCCTCCCACCGGTAGTTGTAAAGCAACCTCTGCACCCCGTCGGGAGTGGCGTCGCCGGCCTGTTCCGCCAGTTGCCAGCCGTTCTTGCGTTCTACCGGACTCAGCAATCCCCGCAGAACCTGCCCTCGTGGAGACGGGGGTATGCCAGAGCCCGGCGACGCGGCTCCGGTCGCCGGAACCGGGCGGCGATGCACTCATGCACCCGTTCTATGCCATCTGCCCATCGGGCCACTTCCGCCACTTCATCTCTCCCTACAATCACCACGTCACCTCATCACTAACCGACTGCCTGTATTCTAACCTCTCTTCATCTGCGACTGTAGTACTATGGGGTGTCGTCAAAAGAGTTTGCTCCAAATCATCACTGCCCGGAGTTGACAGGCGGCCAAGTATGATGCCGTTCTCTTGGCATAGCGGGTCGCCACCCCGCGCCACTGCTTGAATTCCAAAAACCCGTTCTCCACCAAGTGCCGCAACTTGTACAGCGCCCGGTCATAGTCCCGCTTCTCCTTCCGGTTGCTCTTGGGTGGTATCACCGGCTCCATTCCCAACTCCGTGGCGGCAGCTATGATTTCGTTGGTGTCGTAGGCTTTATCCGCCAGCAGGCACTCCGCCTCAATACCTTCGATCAGGGTCAGTGCCTGGGAGCAGTCGGCCGATGTGCCTTCGGTCACCGCCAGTCTTACCGGCATTCCGTGGGAGTCCACCGCCAAGTGCAGCTTGCTGTTCAGCCCCCTTTTGTGCGGGCTATGGCCTGGTTTCCGCCACGGGCCCCGGCACTATGGGGATGGGCTTTGATATAGCTGGCGTCTATCATCAGCCACTCGAAATCCGGGTCATCCATCACTGCCTCCAACAGTCCGGCCCAAACGCCCCGGTCCCGCCAGCGGCAGAAGCGGCGATGGGTATTCTTCCAGTCTCCGTAGTCCGGGGGCAAATCCCGCCAAGGAGCGCCAGTGCGCAGGATCCAGCAGACAGCGTCGATAAACCGCCGGTTGTCATGGGACGGTCGGCCTCTCTTGCCCTCTCCGCTGGGCAGATGCGGCCTCAGTCGCTCCCAAATGTCATCGGTCATGTCGTGACGCCGATGCGCTGCCGTCATACTCCTCACCTTCCACACTCTCCCTCCTTTCCAGCAATTTACCACCCTCTCATTGTTTTGACGACACCCCGTAGCAGAAAGTACGAAGTAATGTCCCTATCCAACCAGGTCCCCCGGGGACAGTTGCTGATGACCGTCGACCAGTTCGCGCAACTACGCCGGCACCTGACCTCAATCCATGAGAGGTTCTCGGAACTGTACGGCGTCCTAGACGGCGAACAGTTCGCCATGGAGATCGAGTTCAAGATCACCAGCGACAATGTGCTCGCCATCAAGCAGGCCCGGCCGTGGATCTTCGCCGAACCTTCAACCGTTCCAGCAGGAGACGGGGATACTGCCCTTACAGCGACATTCGAAGAAGCGCCGGAAACCCACGACGGCAACCCCTTTACACTAAAGGTGCGGTTCAGCGAGTTGCGATACCTCACTGCCGCCGAATTCAGGGACCATGCCCTGACCGTGACCGGCGGCACCGTGACCAGGGCCAGAAGGGTAAACGACCGTCACGACTATTGGGAAATAACGGTCACCCCAGGTTCTCCCCACACGTCCGTTACCCTGCTACTGCCGGACAACCGCCCCTGCACCGTCCCTGGGGCCATATGCACACAGGACGGCCATCAGTTGTCCACCCCGCTCCAACACACTGTGGACAGCCTCATTCCCCGCGCCCCGGGCCGGCCAACAGGGACCAAGCGCGCGTCAGGCGCCGTGGAACTCGAGTGGAACGACGTGCCCCGCGCCAAGGCCTATGGCCTCCAGTTCCGACACGCCGAAACGTGGACCGACCTACCCACCGACGTCACGGAGATCGAGTTTGACGGCCCAAGTGCCATCATCACTTCGCTACCAGACAGCAACTACTACTTCCTCCGGGTGCGGGCATCAAACTCCCACGGAGTTTCAGAGTGGTCGGCCCCCCTATTGTCCTCGTCAGCCCGGACTGGAAAGCCCAGCTCACACCTGGCTGGAACACCAACGTATTCCCTGTGACGTCGGGCTATTCGAACTCCGGAAATGGATTGGGAACCCTGTCCTCCAACAGCTTTGACATAAACGGCACCAAGTACACCGCCCAGTCCCTATTTCACTCGAGGGAGAGCCTTGTGCTGCACATGGACCAGCACCTCCCAACGGACTTCACCTTGTTCATCGGCAACTCCGTCTACCACGCCAGTGAGAGCCTGGTCCCTCCCACCACCGAAGGAGGAGGCTACTGGTGGCCGCTCGTGACCCCGGACTGGTCCCCGGTTGAGCCCGTCCGCGTGGGACTGATCATCCACACCGACACCGCACTGGCGGACCGCCAGAAGGCGCCAGTGACGGGCCACTTCGAAAACCTCCCCTCCGAGCATGACGGCTGGCAGGCCTTCTCATTCCGCCTTCACTTCAGTGAAACAGTTGACACCACAGCAGATGCGCTGCAAGACCATGTCCTGTCCGTCTCCGGCACCGATGTGACCAGCGTCCAGCCCATCGGCACCGGCAACAAGACTTGGGCCGTATCAGTCACTCCTCGGTCGCACGATGCGGTCACAGTCAAGATCGAACCCGGCCTGGATTGCGCACTCCCCGCGGCCGTCTGCACCAGTGACGGCCGAATGCTCAATAACCGCATGGAGTTACCGGTGCAACCCAAGGAAAAGAGTCCCGCCACCGGGGCCCCCGCCATCAACGGCGCTCTCGAGCCCGGGCAGACCCTCACCGCGGACACATCCGACATCGCCGACGCCGATGGACTAACCGGTACAACCTTCACATACCATTGGATGTCTTACAACTGGATGTCTTACGACGGAAAAGTCCACACCGACATCCCGGGTGCGACCGCCTCAACCTACACACTCCTCCCCTCGGACGACGGAAAGGCCTTCAGGGTGACGGTGAGCTTCACCGACGACCTCAGCAACAGGCACTCCCTTACCAGCGCGCCGGCCCGCTCCGACCGGCCCCATGGACTGAGCGCATCAGAATCCGACGGTGCAGTGGTCCTCACCTGGAACCTCCCCACTGGCTCATCCTATGGGTCGCTCTTCCAGATACTTCGCAACCGCCCCGAACTCGGTGAGGACCGGCCTCTGGCGCATGTCAGGTACGCCCATGCCCCGACCAACACCTATACCGACACCAACGTCGAGCCAGGAGTACTCTACGTGTACCGGGTGAAAGGTGTGGACCCCTTCGGCTTCCCCGACGAGGCCTCCTGGCCAGTTGAGATCCGCACCGGGGTACCGGACACCGTATCAGAATACATGGTGACGGTCCTACACACGTTGGTGATCACTGGCACGCCGCAGGTCGGGCACACCCTCACTGCGGACACCTCCGGGATCAACGATCCCGATGGGCCCACTAACCCCAGCTTCACCTACCAGTGGATCAGGAAGAACGGCACCACAGAAGTCAACATAGCTGACGCCACGGAGGCCCAATATACACTGACAACCCAGGACCATGGCAAGACCATCCTCATCCGGGTAACCTTCAACGACGACCACGGCAATGCTCAGACTGAGACCAGCCTGGCGACGCCCCCGGTTGGACACGCCGCCGCCGACCTGACAGCCGCCCAAGACAACGACACTTTCCCAGTCATCTCAGGGTATTCGGACTACGGAGACCTGGGAACGCTATCCCCTGACCGATGGCTGATCGACGGAACCAACTACACAGTCAAGTTCCTGTTCCACTCGAGCGAGAGCCTCATACTGGGTATGGAACAGCAGTTGCCCACCGACTTCACCCTCCATGTAGGAAACGCCGCCTACCGCGCCAGCGAGAGCAAGGTGCCCCCTGGCAAAGCAGAGGCCCGCTACTGGTGGCCCCTGGCCACTCCAGATTGGACCCCCAACCAGCCTGTCCAGATCAAACTGGCTATCCACCCGGATATACCCCTCGGTCAGCGCACCCTCGCCCCCATTACGGGATACTTCCGCAACCACCCCCCGGATCACGACGGCCGTGAGGAGTTTTCCTTCCGACTTCACTTCAGTGAGGACATCGCCGCTACCGCCGACGCTATGCGCGACCACGTTCTGTCAGTCTCCGGAGGCACACTGTCGGGAATCGACTTGGCTCGCGGTGACGGGAAAGTCTGGGAAGTCTCAGTCATCCCTGACTCAAGATACACCATTACGATCCGCATAGACTCCGGCGCTGACTGTCAGTCGCCCTCAACCATCTGTACGACGGACGGCAGAACGCTCTTCAATTCCATGGAACTCACAGTCCCCATGAGACCCAACACTCCGGCCAGCGGACGCCCCACAATCATCGGCGTCGCCGAAGCCGGACAGACCCTCGCCTCGGATACCTCCAGCATAGCCGACGCTGACGGTACGACCGGCACCACCTTCAGCCACCAGTGGGTATCGTACGACGGAACGACCTACTCGGACATCCAAGGGGCGACAGACCCCACCTATACTCTGACTCCCGACGACGAGGGGAAAGCCTTCAGGTTGAGGGTGTCCTTCACCGACGACCTGGGATACGAGGAATCACTGACCAGCAAGCCGACGACAGTCGTCGTACCCTAGAAATTAGGCCGGAAACTTCCGGTGCAAGATCGGTTACGCTTTCTGGTATACCCACATTGACTAGTACTACAACGACGGCTTTAGGGTGGTGGTTCCAACCTGACTTCACGGCGGGCGGAGCGGCGTCTTTGATGGGAGTGGCTGGCCCGCTGGTTGCGCTGTTGGGTTTCTTTCAGCCACCGCAGCAACTCCTTGGGCCCGAACCGTTCCTGGGGCAGCATCTCACGCACCACCCGGTACACCTGGGGGCGGGTGATCTGCGGCATCTTTTTCCCCCCAATCCTGCTGCAAGCCCAGCAGGAAGGCCCCGCCCAGCAGGCACATGGTGATGTGGTGATGCCAGCCAGCCCAACTCCGAGTCTCGTATTCGTCCAGCCCCATGTCGCCCTTTTCAGTTTCGAACTCCGTTTCAATGCGCCACCGAGAGCCGCCCACGTAAGCCAGAAGCTCCAACGAGGTGTCTTCGGGAGCATTGGACAGGTAGTAGCGGGGTTCGCTGCCGTCCAGGTTCCGGCGGTAGACGGCCCATATCTCCTCACCGGGTTTGCCCTTGCGGGTTGCACGCACCCGTTGGGCGCTGAACATATAGCTCCTCGGCCCCTGGCTTCCCTCCGCCACCCTGATCTCCCGCCAAACTTCCTCCGGCAACCCGTCACTGCGCTGCTCCATGGTCCGGCGCTGTCCATCCCGCAGCCGGGGTTTGCGGGGGCGTCCGAACCCTGAATACTCCCGGCTGGTCCAAACCGGTTCCAAGGGCCAGACCGGGGTGTTGCCCGGAACGTCCAGCACGTAGCGCATCCCCAGGGCCCCCAGGGAGTCCCGGAAGGACGGCGACATCCCGAAGGCGTCGTCTCCGGCAACCCATTCGGCCCTGAGATGGCCCAGTTCCAAGGCCCGCTCCAGCATCTCCCAAGCCAGTTCCGTCTTCGACCGGTAGCTCCGCCGCTCCTCCGGCACCCCCGCTGCCGCACAGCGTTCCGAATCCGAAGTCCAACTCTCTGGCAGATAGAGCCGCTTGTCCACTAGGGCCCGGCCCAGGGGACTGACGTAGGCCAGAAACATCCCAGCCTGGCAGTTGGCCACCTTGCCCAGCCTCCCACAGTACTGCCGACTCACCCCCGCCGACTTCCTCCCCTGCTTGGGAAAGTCGCTGCCGTCCAACACCCACACCCCCTCCGGGTGCCCCAGCCTGGGGGCCAGGTATTCCTGCAACCGGCCGATGACCGCCTCATCGGACCACCGGGCCTCACTGAGAAATCGCTGCAGCGCCCGGGCCGAGATGCCCACCGATTCCGACAGATTCTCAGCGTTGCGCCGCTCCCGGGCCTGCACCAGCAACGCCTGAAGATAGTTCCCGCTGTGCTCCCGCCACTGCTTGCGGCCGAAGGAGGCCGCAAACAAGGCGTGAAATTGCTGGAATCTGTCGTAAACCCGCTCAAAGCTCTTCGCATCCATCACCCACACCGCCCGTCACTATCTCGCCAACTATCCTATCAGTTAACTCGTCGTTGTAGTACTAGGGAGGGACAGAGATAGTGTCCAACATCTCGAGCAAACGTGCGACTTTGATATTGATAATACCGTACTTCATTGGGGTAGTCTTGATACTTGTATCCGGATCGGAAGTCATACCGCGAGCCCCGGTACCTTGGGACCAGATAGTACTGGGCTTCGGTTCCACTCTAATGGCAGCAACCCTCGGGTTGGGTGTTGCGAATGTGCGGCAAGGAAGCAACAGGGACATATTCATCGCGTTTCTTGGGTTTCTGGCAGTTTTGGGCATACTCATCTTCACGCAAGGATGGAAAACTGAGTTCATCACGTTTGGTGGCGTCGTATTGGGCGTGATATTAACGCAGTGGCTACTGTCTTGGGCGCTAAGGAGGTGGTGTCCCCCTAGTTGTTAAAGGCGGATAGGGGCCCGTTGAATGTCAACGGGCCCCGGAAATTCGGTCGTAACCCCCAGTTGGTTGGGTGCGGGTTTATACTCCGGGCCATCTGAGATAGTGGAGCGAAGTTAGACAATGCTGGGCAAGAGATCCGAACAGAAAGGCCTGTAGGAAGTGGACCATCTGTACCTCGACTTGGTGGGACAGGACACTTTTTACGGCATTGTGGCGTCGCTGCGGGGCCGGTTGTTCCGCGACGCCGACTTTGCCGGGATGTTGGTCTGGCTCAGGTCGCCAATGCTGGCACTATCACTCTTCCCAACCAAGGCTTTCCGGCCCGCTTTCTGGTATTACAGTTGCAAATTGAGGATGTAGAATGGGCCATCGCTTGATGAAGAGATGATGAGCTGGCTGAAATGGACCAAGAAGGTTGAAGCGGAGCGCGTCGTGAAGGAAGAGGAGAATGAGAGTCATCGTGATTGTGGCGGTCCTGGCGATGATAGGGTGCACCGCCCAGCACGCGCCTGCGGCATCCCCGAACGCAGCCTCTGTAGCATCTCCGACCTCGGATCCGACCGAACGCGCAGGGCAACCAACTCCGCCGCCAACACCCACACTCATACCAAGTCCCACTCCTACCGCTACTCCGTTCCCATCACCGACTCCAACGTCATCACCGGTACCGTCCCCTACGCCTATGGCGTCACCGGAACCGACCTCAACGGTGTATCCGGAAGTCATGCCTCCCACTCCTGGACCGGTGCCGCGAAGGACAAGGCCTCCGGCAAATGCGACGCCGCCTCCCGACTCGTCGGTCAAAGAAGCTATAACCATCCCGAAGCTGCCATTCATGGACGACCTGTGGGCCAAGGTCAGTGTCGCGGAAGCCCGGATCGCCCTGGAGCGGGAACCGGATATACATGCACCGGGCCGGGACGGACTGGCCCCTTTGCATATCGTGGCTGCCGGCAATCCCGATCCAGCGGTGATGAGGCTCCTGCTGGACCAAGGCGGGGATGTCATGAGCTTGGACACGCGCGGCCGGATGCCGTTGCATTGGGCTGCGGGGTTCAACAATCTCGAGATGGTCAGCCTGCTGGTGAAGACCGGGTCTGAGGTCCACGGCTTTGACAACTATCGCTATACGCCCCTGCAGATGGCGGTGGCCAACCCGGACCCTGCGGTGGCGGCGTTCCTTCTGGATAACGGTGCACAACTCCATGCTGCAGGTGCAGACGGTGAGACTCCGCTGGCTGCTGCGATGTTCCCGGGGCGGGCGATGGTGGTGGAGATGCTGCTGGACCGGGGGGCGGACATCCAGTGGGTTGGAGATGGCGGGTACACACTCCTGCACAAGGCGGCCTTTGCCAGGGCTGCCGACGTGATAGAGGTATTGCTGGAGCGGGGCCTCGACCCGGACGCTCCCCAGACCGGTGAGGCCTCCGGTGGTCCCCTGACCCTTGCAATCACAAGCGGCAGTTCGGCGTCCGTGAAGGTCCTGCTGGAGTATGGCGCCAACATCTACAGGAAAGACAACCCCCAGGGTTGGACCTCCCTGCACCTCGCGGTTTCCTCCCTGAGCGCCGGCTATGCCTTTGGGACCGCCATAGAGACGGTCCAATTGTTGCTGGAACGGGGTTCGGATATAGGAGCCAGAGACCACGAAGGCCGGACGCCCTTGCATTTGGCCGTTACGCACGACGGGGAGGACGACGGGTACCGCGACTTGGCGGCCATCTTCGGCGTTGACCGTCCACCGGTGGAGGCGGTGGATATGGTGGAGTTCCTGCTGGATTGGGGCGCGGATATCGAGGCCCGCAACGGCAGCGGCGAGACGCCCCTGTTGACGGCTGCTGGCGGGACCAGGACGCCGGAGGTGGTGCGGTTGTTGCTGGCGCGGGGCGCCGATGTTTCGGCAAAGAACACTTGGGGCAGGACGGCGTGCGATATGGCGGCGCCGATGGGTTGGCTGGTCCAAACCGACGTTATGCCCCTGCTGTGCGACGAGTCCAGGATATGGCTTACCACCGGCTTCTGGCGCACCGCCACCACGGCGGACGTGCGGGAACAGTTTGATGGTGGGACGGACATAAACGCCCAGGATGCCGGCGGCGAAACGGCGCTGTACAAGGCCGTGTCGTGGAACCGGAACCCCGAAGTGATAGCGCTCCTGCTGGACTTGGGGGCGGATATAGAGGCGGTTGAACCCCAACACGGCACACGGCCCCTCCACAAGTCAGTTGAGGACGGGAACCTGATATTCACCTCCCTCCTGCTGTCAAGAGGTGCGGAAGTCAACGCCAAAGACAACAACGGAACCACACCCCTTCACATGGCGAGCCGTTACGCTTCCGATGAGGCGGGTCTGGAGATGGTGCGGCTGCTGCTGGACCGCGGCGCAGACGTGGAGGCCCGGAACAGTCAGGGAGCGACTCCCCTGTTCATGTCGGTGTTCACGGACATCGACGGGCGTCCGGCGGTGACGGCGCTCCTGCTTAAGCGCGGGGCCAATCCGAGGGCCCGGGACAGCAGCGGCGCCACGCCGCTGCACCGAGTGTACTGGCCTCCCGGCCTGCTGCCGGTGACGGTGGAGTTGTTGCTGGAGTGGGGGGCCGACCCCAACGCCCGGGACAGCATAGGGATGACTTCCTTGGACTGGATTCGCAATACCGGCACCGACGTGGACCCGCAGGTCGTGCGGATACTCGCGGAACTCCAGTACCGTCCGGAGGCAACCCCCGCGCGGTAAAGAGTACGAGGCGCGCGATTGGTCTTTGATTTGAGAGACTCTTCCCTGTGCGGCAACGATGATTCACCCGGTAGTAAGGAACGCCGCCACGACAGGAGGTCATCGTCATTTGAGGGATGCACTCCCTGCCAACCACTATGCTTGCCAGTACTGAAGTTGCACTTTTTGCTGACTCGCTACTTTCATGTGAGGGCTACACCCGGATTCCGCTTTGTCCTCGCAAGGACAGGACCGTCGAGTGGTAACTGGAACATTGGTATTCTCAAGTCAGCCTGATCTTTCGGGCTGTTATCTGCGGATGTGGTAGAATCGGGCGCTAACTCAAAACTTCATTCCCCACAGGCACCAACTCAACGCTAAGGCACACGACAACTGGCCTGAGACAACGTACTCTCCATGATCCCCCGCAGACCCCTGTAACCCTCTCAACACTTGGCACCCCGGCCCCTCCTTCCTTTTCAAACCATCAGACATTAAGCCCCCTCATCAATAGACATTTGCCTACAACAACTCCCAGCTGACTTGTCCTGACACTGGTTCAAAAGACCATATCGTATATGGGCGTAAAAGCCTTATCGCCGACGTGCGAACACGCTTACCGTTAGCGATGAGGAAATGCGTGAAGTTGTGCCAGTTGAATTGTCAACTGCAAACGGCTGACAGAACAGGGCGAGGCAGATCCACCAGACCGCAAGAGAAGGCCGCCGATGCGTAACTACCTCCCTGTGGGACATCTCGGGACGTACCCCGACACCGTTAGGCGGTGGCGGAATGGGGTGGGTCCAAGTGCGCCCCGACGGCTTGAACTGAGGCTACTTGGGTCGAGCCCCATGACGTCATGTAGGCCATCCCACCTTCCTGATGGAGAAACCTGCCAGCGAGCAGTCCGTAACAGACCAGTACGCAATGCCGCGACAACGAATTCAACACAACAGAGAACCCCATGCCCTCTTTCCCGACTTCGCGCAGCGGCTGGAGGCGGTTCAAGGAGGAAACCGACCTATCCAGGTCGGAGATTAACCGCCGCTTGGAGACCTGTCGCCACACTCTGTGGCACTGGACGGAAGTCAAGATGAGTCCCCACTACCAACACCGCAGGGCACTGTTGAAGTTGGCCGACAGCCCCGGGATTGGCCACCTGTTCATGGACTGAATCAACGCGCCAGCCACGTGCAGACCTTCACCGACGACGTGGGGTGTGACGAATCGCTCACCAGTGCAGGAACATCGGTGATGACAATGGGCGGCGTCTAGAGAGTTGAAGCAGCAGGCGTGACGCTGCAAATCCAAGAGTGGGAGTCAGAGTGAAGATGAATATAGTCAGACCAAGGCTGTTGAACGTTCTTGGAGTTATATCTCCGCTCCTTGTGGTGATTGCGTTGGCCTTGGCACCGATGTGGCAATCGGCCGCTCAGGCCACCTCGAGCTCAGTTCCCGGGGCGCCGACGAACCTTGCCGCGACCGCGGGCGATTCGCGGGTCACGTTGACATGGGAGGCCCCGTCAAGCAACGGTGGCTCCAGTATCACGGGATACGAGTACCGTCACATCATGGCCTCACCCAAGTGGTTGAGTATCGCAACATGGACCTCGGCTGAAACCGCGCTGACCGTGGATGTGACCGGACTGATCAATGGCAGAGAGCACTCATTTGAGGTCCGCGCGGTGAATAGCGTAGGCGAAGGCGCCTCCGCCATTGCCCAGGCAACTCCGGTCGGGCCGGGACCCCTGACTGCATTGAATGTTCGCCCGGGAACACTTGTTCGGGCCACACTCACCGATAGACAGGGCACACTCAGCCCCGAGTTCAGTTCCAGCACCTATGAATATACCGTCGCGGTCTTGCATGGTGACACACACCTTACCTTCGAGCCGACGACCGAAACGGGACACGGGAAGGAGCTTCGCATTGTTGGAGACCTGGGTTATGGGGAGTTCTGGTATGCGGCGCGCGACTTTGGCCCTACCTTGCCCGGCCATCAGGTACGACTGTTCTATGGCGAAAACCGCTACAGGTATGCCGTATATGAAAGCGAGGACGGCACGGAGTCGGAGGCCGCCGCCTCGGGCGGATACTTCTACGACGTTACCGTTACGAGGCCGTACCCGCCGATAGAGATCAGCGCGGATTTCGGCATCGACAACTCGATGTCCCAAGTGGAAAACCGGACTCAATTGTTGAACAAATACGGAGTGCTGACCGATGGCTATGACATTGAAAACCAGACGTGGACCCTGACGGGCAACGACAGCGACGATTTCACCCTCACTCGGGAGGGGAGTGGCTATAGACAGCATGTCCTGCGCTTCAGCCAGATACCCGACTACGAGAACCCCACCGACTCCGATACTGACAACGTGTACGAAGTAACGATACAGGTTTCCGAGGACGATGAAACGGACAGCTTGGACGCTACCGTGACAGTGACGGACGTGGACTCCGATCCAGGCGCCCCCGTCCACTGGTTCAGCGTGTGGGACGGCAGCGTAGACGACCCGCCCCTGGAACCCGGCGCCACGCTTGAGGTGACCGAAGGCGAAACCCTGAGCATCTCGATGAGGCCGAACTACGCGCCGACTCGGTTGCTATCAAACCAGTTCACCGTAACTGCGTACACCAGCGACTCGGCTAAACTCGTTCTCTCGGGTCCCTCTCTAACCGTCAACAACAGGGGTTCCATCTACTGGAGCTCGAGCGGCAATGGCTGGCAAACCTACAACACGGTCACATTCACGGCCCCGGAGGACGCCGACACTGACGACGACACGGTGACGTTGAGGTTCCGCAACATTAACGGCGGATACAGCAACGACTGGACGGAGTTCGCCGTGAGCATCGTAGACAACGACGAGCCTACGGCGCCCGGACAGCCTCGCTCCGTTGACGTTCGACCCTCAGGCACCGGCCGGTTGGCCGTGACCTGGGACTCCCCTGAATCCAACGGAGGCTCGGTGATCTCCGAGTACAAGGTGCAGTGGAAGGAAGCCACCGACAATTGGGACACGCCGGCGAACGTTTCTGAGGCTACGACAACAGACACCGCCTACGCCATTACGGGCTTGAGCCTCGGGGTGGAGTACTCCGTTCGGGTGATCGCCACGAACTCTGTCGGAGACGGCCCGGCATCAGCGGTAGCAACAGAGACAGCGGATGCGCAGACTTCCCAGCAGCAGGTCGCCACTTCCAACAACCCGGCCACAGGGGCGCCCACGATAAGTGGAACACCCGAAGTAGGTCAAACGCTCTCTGCGGAGACATCTGGGATAAGCGATCCCGACGGCATTGCCAACGCAACATTCACCTACCAGTGGATTCGCAGTGACGGGACCACAGACGTGGACATCGCCGGTGCAACGAACTCCACCTATGGCTTTGTCTCCGACGATGTGGGCAAGACCATCAAGGTACGTGTGTTCTTCGCTGACGATGCGGGCAACGTGGAAACGTTGACCAGTAGTGCTACACCTGTTGTGGTAGCTGCGGCCGATCAGCCGGAGCCCGAACCTACGGACCGTCCTCATGGCCTCAGGACCATCATGCTCAGAAACGGCAATGTACTCCTTACGTGGCAGGCCCCCGCGGCCAACTCCAGGCCCAACAACTACCGGATACTGCGTCACCGTCCGGAGGAAGGCGAGCCCGATCCTTTGGTATACGTGGAATCTACCTCCGGCGGGGTTACCAACTACGCCGACACGGCGGTGGAGGCTGGAACACTTTACGTATACAGCGTGCAGGTCTTGGATACCTTCGGACAAGCAGGGGACGCATCGTACCCGGCCTCGGTGCGGGTTCCAGGATCCAATAACCCGGCCACGGGCGCACCTTCGGTAAGGGGCACTCCCCGGGTCGGGAAGACCCTGGTGGCAAGCACGTCAGGCATTTCGGATGCCGACGGCTTGATCAATGCCAGCTTCAGCTACCAGTGGATCAGCAATGACGGCACCACGGACACCGATATATCCGGCGCAACAGGTCGCACCTACACTCCGCTCACCGACGATGAAGGCAAAGCCATCAAGGTACGGGTGTCTTTTACCGACGACGCCGGCAACGGCGAGACATTGACCAGCGTCTCAGTTGGCCCCGTCCTGGCGGTACAAACCGATTCAGTTGCGCCCACTGCTCTATGGGCCAGATTGAGCGTGCCCGGGGAAGACGAAGGAATCGTCCTGGAATGGACGGCTCCCCCGGGGACCGTAACCGGCTACCAGATATTGAGATCGGAGGCGCCATTCAATGCGGCTTGGTCGTTCCCTCTGCCCAACGGGTGCACTATCGAATCGGTAGTGCATGTGCAGGACACTGGCAACGACGCGACCACATATACCGATGCTGACGTCGCATTAGACGCCGAATATACCTACTGGGTAAAGGCGATCAATTCAAATGGTGTCGGGCCGCAGTCCTATCCCACATCAAAGCGGTATCGCCCCCACGCTTGGTGGCCCAGAGCCGAGCCAGGTTCGCCAGCACCGCCGCAAAATCTCGCCAGCGCCAGAGTAAACGACGGGATTGAACTTACCTGGGACGCACCGGAGGGCGAGGTGTCGGGTTACCAGATACTGCGGACCCGTCCCGAACAGTGTGAGCACGGATTTCGGGTGTATGTGGACAACACGGGCAACGCTGAACCCCGTTGGATAGACACGAATGTGCAACCAGGGACGCTTTACAGGTATCACGTCAGGGCCATCAACGATGTCGGCGTAGGATCCTTGGATCATGCTTCCAACTCCACAAGCATTAGACCAGCCCGGGGGATAGGTTCCGGCCAACCTAACAGTCCGGCAACCGGAGCGCCTACCATCACAGGCACAGTCCAAGTGGGAGAGACCCTGACTGCTGACACCTCCGGAATCGCAGACGAAGACGGGTTGAACGGCGCGAGGTTCTATTATCAGTGGCTTTCGGGGCAGGACACGGAGATCCAGGACGCAACCAGCGCGACTTACACTCTGCTCCCCGCAGACGAAGGCAAGACCATCAGGGTTCGGGTGAGCTTCACCGACGATGCCCTCCACCAGGAAGTTCTCACCAGTTCGGGGACAGCGGAGGTGACCGCCGGAACCCAACCCACTCAGGTGCAAGTGGTGCCCCCCGAGGACAATTCTGCGCCTGGGGCGCCCCGTGCTCTGTGGTCCCGGTTGAGCGTGCGGGGGGAGCCAGAAGGAAACGTCTTGCATTGGAGTGCGCCGCCAGGAACCATAACCGGCTACCGAATACTGAGGTCGGCAAAGCCGGTAGATCTCGAGACATGGGGACACGGGTGCAACTCCCAAATGGTGGTTCACGTGAGCGACACTGGCAGCGATGCAACTACATATGTGGACGCCGACGTTGCAGAGGGTGCGATCTATATCTACCGCGTGAAGGCCATCAACTCAAATGGGGTCGGTCCCCAATCCGATTCGACCAGAAGGCAGTATCGCCCCCATGTTTGGTGGCCCGCCGGCGTTCCAGGCACTCCCCTAGAAGTAACCACTCTGGAAAGTTCACGTGTATATGACGGGACTGACCTGGAAGGCATTGAACTAACGTGGGACCCACCTCGCGGGGCAGTGACGGGTTATCAGATTCTGCGTCGTCTACCCGAACAGTGTGAATATGGCTTTCGGGTGTACGTGGAGAACACGAACAGCACTGACACCAGCTGGACTGATTCCAATGTGGAAATCGGGACCCTCTACGAGTATCACGTCAGAGCGATCAATGACGCTGGCGTTGGGCCTGTGCTTCACTCTGACTCCGAACAGATTCGAGCGTTGAACAAGTCGCTCGGGGTCATCATTGCCTCTTCGGGAAGGTATGTGACGATCGGGGTCGACGGTTTGAAGAATGACGCCGACCCCACCACGGTCGACTATACGTTCCGAGGGGATGTGACCTTTGATGTGGACGGGTCTGACGCGGATGCGTGCGAGGGGGATGGGTTGGGTGAGGATATCCAGTGGACTGTCGTTGACGACGGCTCTAAACATTTCGAGGCGGAGTTCGGAGGTGTGGGCTGTAACGCGGGGTCCTACGCCTTAACGTTCGTATTGAAAGACCGCGACGGCCAAGTGATCGGGACCTTCCCGTTTCCGCAATTCAAAGTGGTGGGTGGGGCCAACCCCAACAACATCCCCGCCACGGGAGCGACCTCCATAAGCGGCACAGCGCAGGTCGGCGAGAGACTTACCGCGGATACGTCTTCCATCGGTGATCCCAACGGCGCTGACCTCAATACGCTCACTTACCAGTGGGTAAGAATCGATGGTACTACGGATGCAGACATCGCCGGAGCGACGACAGCAACCTACCTGGTCACGACCGACGACGTGGGAAAGACCATCAAGGTTCGTGTGTCCTTTACCGACGGAATCGGCACTGTGGAGACGTTGACCAGCGCTGCGACGGCTGCGGTGGCGGCTGGTGTTCCGGGGGCGCCACAGTCCCCGGCAGTCGAGCGGGGCGGCACTGGTGAGCTTGTTGTTTCCTGGGAAGAGCCAGACTCCAACGGCGGCTCATCCATCACCGGGTACATGGTGCAGTGGAAAGAGGCCACCGGCAACTGGGACACGGCAGCCGATGTGTCCGAGGCGACTACAACCAATACTTCGTACACCATCACCAGTCTGTCGCTCGGGACCGAATACACCGTGCGCGTCATCGCAACGAACTCGGTCGGAAATGGACCCACCTCTGAGGAAGTGAAGGAGACGGCGGACGCCCAGACGTCCCAGCAACAGGCTGCGACTCAGAATACTCCCGCTACCGGTACGCCCACGATAAGTGGGACGTTGGAGGTAGGGCGGACGCTCTCTGCGGAGACATCGGGGATAGACGACGCTGACGGCCTCGTCAATGCGGTGTTTACCTACCAGTGGATTCGCAGCGACGGAACCACGCACACCGACATATCCGGCGCTACGGGCTCTACCTATACGCTCACGTCCGACGATGAGGGCAAGACCATCAAGGTACTGGTGAGCTTCACCGACGATGAGGGCAACGACGAGACACTGACCAGCGCCGCAACTGCCGCGGTAGAGGCCGCCCTGACCGCTGAACTACAGAACGTGCCCAGCAGCCACCACGGTTCTGGGAGGTTCACCTTCCGCATCCTGTTCAGCGAGCCGGTAACCGCGGGCTTCACGGACCTCAAGCAACACGCCTTCGAGGTATCCAACGCAACGATCAAGAGGGCCCAGCGTGTGGACGGCCGGAACGACCTTCGCAAGTTCACCATCCAGCCGTCCTCCGATGCGGACGTGGTCCTGGTGCTTCCCGCTACCGAGGACTGTGCCGATGAGGGTGCGATTTGCACGAGCGGCGGTAAACGGCTGTCGACGCGCCTGGAAATAACCGTGCCGGGGCCTGCGCCCGCGAACTCTGCGGCCACGGGAGCCCCGACCATAAGCGGAACGTCGGAAGTCGGACAGACGCTCACGGCGTCGACGTCGGGCATCAGCGATGCGGACGGGCTGGCCAACGCGACGTTCAGCTACCAGTGGCTGGCCGATGACAACGCCATTAGCGGCGCCACCGATAGCACATACACCCTGGTCGATGCCGACGAAGGCAAGGCCGTCAAAGTACGGGTGAGCTTCACCGACGACGGGGGCAACGAGGAGACCCTGACCAGCGATGCGACGGCTGCGGTAGAAGCCCGTCCCAACAGCCCCGCCACGGGAACCCCGACCATAAGTGGGACGCCGGAAGTCGGCCAGACGCTGACGGCCGACACGTCGGGCATTTCCGATGCCGACGGACTGAGCAGCGTAGCGTTCAACTACCAGTGGCTAGCAGACGGTGCCGACATTCTCGGGGCCACGGGTGGTACCTACACGCTTACGGACACCGAGGAAGGCAAGGCCATCAAGGTGAGGGTCTCCTTCACCGACGACGGCGGCAACGATGAGGTTCTAACCAGCGTTGCGACTGCCGCGGTGTCTCCATCTGACCAGCAGGAGGAAGAATCGAACTCAGAACCGACGGACCGTCCCCATGGTCTACGGGCAAGTGTGGACGCCGGCACGGTAGTCCTGAACTGGAACGCTCCCGACGACGCCGGCAGCGTGACCATGTACCGGATACTTCGTCACCGACCCGAAGAGGGCGAGTCGGACCCGCTGGTGTACGTGGATTACACGCACAGTAGGGCTACCAGCTATACCGACACGGCGGTGGAGCCCGGGAAGCTGTACACCTACAGTGTGCAGGCTGCGGACTTCCTAGGCTATGTCGGGGAGGCGTCTGCCCCCGCTTCGGTACGGGTGCCCGGGTCCAACAGCCCTGCCACCGGGGCACCCACCATCACCGGCACTGCCCAGGTGGGCCAGACGCTGTCGGTGGACACTTCGGGCATCGAGGACGCTGACGGCCTGACCAACGCCTCATTCAGCTACCAGTGGCTTACCGACGACGCCGACATAAGCGGCGCCACGGGCAGCACATACACGTTGGTCGACACCGACAAGGGCAAGGCCATCAAGGTGCGGGTGAGCTTCACTGACGACGAGGGCAACGATGAGACGCTGACCAGCGCGGCAACCAGCGCAGTATTGGCAGCACTGACTGCGGAATTCCTGGACACCCCGTCGTCCCACAACGGGCAGACGGCCTTCACCTTCGAGTTGCGCTTCAGCGAGGAGTTCGACCTGAGCTACGTAACCCTGCGGGACCATGCCTTCACCGTGACTGGCGGCGAGGTGACCAAGGCGCGGCGTCTGGAGCGGGACAGCACCAATCCCAACATCCGGTGGGAAATCACCGTGACCCCGAATGTCAGCGGTGACGTGACCATCGTGCTGCCGGTGACCGAAGACTGCGAGGACGACGGGGCCATCTGCACGGGAGACGGCAGGAAGCTGTCTAACCGGACCGAACTCACAGTCACCGGGTCTAGTGGTTAGGGCTACAACCGCATATTTTATTGGCTCGCCCCTGGTAGTAGATGTGGGCCGGTCCTGTCTTCACATCTGATTTCAGCTGGGCCTACATGAGGGAAAAGGGGAGAACCTTTGGAACAACAGGGTGACGCTCGCAAGTCCGTGGACGGCATCTGCTTCGTCGTCGCCGACGTCGGCGTCTTGTGGAACGACGGCTATGCCATATTCACTGGCCGCTACCTGCGTAGCAAGGGAAAGTTGTTCGCCCGCATCGTCTCGAATCCCCTCAAAGCGTGAGTTCCCTGGAATCCAGCACCTCAGAACTGGGTGTGAAGCGGAGCGCGGGTACACAGATTTCCGCAACAGTACACTATTGTTGGTTGGCTTCGGCTTCCATCCTGTCGCGCCTCTGTCGCAACGTTTCGTTGTCGTAGGTCCACCACAGGATTCCCTGAACGATGTAATCCTTTTCTTTGATTCTGGTAGCCAGGGCGGACATCGTGTAAGTTTGACCTTCATAGCGCACGGTGGTTTTGTCGTCCACGACTTCGGCTTCGATCTCGGGTCTACCCTTGAATTCGAGTTTTGCCCCGACTGGTATGCCAGCTACTGCAAAAGTAAAATCCGCCCTGGCCTCCTTATTGCCGACTGTGGTGTTAATGGCCTTCTCTTCATCAGGGTCGGGTACCGGAACAAGGTTGGTGACGTCCTCAGCCTCGAATAACTCCAACACTTGGGCAACCCGCCAAGCTTCCACTTCATAGAACTCCCCGCGCCACTGGCGCTTGGCTGGAAAGAAAGTCTCGTGCAGGAATGTCTCCACTTTCCCCATAGCATCCACACGAGATGCTTTGGCACAGGTGAAAGGCAGGGGAACCGCCGTGTTCAACTGCCTTATCCTGGCAACCCAATCCTGTTGCCCCGTCTTGCCAATCTTGACGACGGGAACTGCAAACGCCTCATTTTCGAGAATGTACACTACCCCTGGGTCAAGAGGCGGGTTTGACTCTGTCCCTTCAGTAGTCATGTAGTTCCTCGCCTTGACTTGAGGTTTGCAGGGGGGCGGCAACTGGACAAACTGTAGTCCAACGGTTCAACATCGACACTTACCTGTTCTTATTATGCGGCTGTGGTACTAGGTCATCCGTCGCCCTGCGCGTGAGGTGACTCTTTCCCACTGTTCACCGAAAGTGTATCCATCGGCTTCGGATATGCAGGTCCACGGTCCTTGTTGGACAATCTGACCATCAACGAGATGCTCAGATATGGGGGTAAAACCGTGCGCAAACGCCATGTGTTCCTTTTCGTCGGGCATGGCAGATTCCGCCACCGGGATGACCATGCGCAGGCCACGGTCTCCGAAAGCTGCCTGAAGTGAAGCCGACAGGCGATTTGCGCCCCGGACACCATCAGCCACTTGAATGCCACAAAGTATGCAGTAACGCATTCTGCTCTCCTGTTCCTCTTCCGCACCAAAGTCAAGATTGTAACTTACCCGCATGTGCGTAGCCACTGCCAAGTGTCAATGCGAACGGCTGTTGAAGCGTGGTGTCCAGCATACTCAATTTTGTCGCGTCCGCCATCCCAAAGATCATTTTTCAACGGTGTTCCACCGGCCCGACAATCACCTTCCTAGGCTCGACTTGTGCAACACAGCCGTCAAGGTCCATGAACAATGACTTCTCACCCCCTTCGCTCGTCTTTCCGGCGTGGGCACCCAGGTGGTTTCCCTAACCTCACGGCGGCAATGGCTGAATACACGGCTGATGCGACCAGGCACGGTATGGCCGCCGAAAAGAGAATGGTGACCGCCAGTTCGTGCTCCGTCGTCCAGCGGGTCACTATCCCTGCCCATATCATGGCGCTCCCGGCGGCGCCGGTTGCCATTGCCCGGGTTACGGGCCTCATGCAATGCTCCATATTTTCTTTGGTTTCGCGGCCTTTCATGGAATCCATTCGCTCGTTTTTCTCATTGCTCTGACACGGTTTTACAGACGTTGGCGACCGGGCCCGTGACAACAGGGGAGACCCGGCTTGACGCCGGGCCCTCCTTATCCCGAATCCCCACTCCCTCGGTGGATTCGGGGTAATCCGCCGGTTCATCCACCAGTTCAACGGCCGTGACCAGCATTCCGGTCGTTTCCTGTCCGGTCTTTACCGGCGAAACCATGGCCTGGGCGTTGTAAGCAGGACAGAAGCCCTGCTTCATTTTCATGAACCGGGCGTCGTGTCGGTCAGGTTGATGCTCTTTTGGCCTTTCCGGTCCTCCAGTTCCTCTATTGCCCGCCGGACATGCTCGCGTAGGTTCCTCTTGTCGGCCAATTCCTCCGGGAGATGCACCGGTGCCCTGTCGGTCTCTCCCTCATTCTGGTCCTCCAGTTCGGCTATGGCCCGGTCCAGCCGCTCCAACAGTTTGGCCAGTCCCTCGGCATCGTAACTGCGGCAGGACGATGCGTTGGCCGCCACCTTGGTCCCGTCCACCGCCTGCACTGCCAGGTCCACCAGATCTATCGCCACTGCCGTACGCACCGTTCGCTTGAGGAGACCTCTCATTGCCTGGCGATGGTCCCTGTAGAACCGCCACAGGGTGTTGTGGTCCGGGTGTTGCCAGCCGGTCAGCCAAAGATAGGGAATCTGGTCCCGGCAGGCCGCCTCCAGCTTGCGGCTGGAGCGAATTCCGGTCACGAAGCCAAACAGCCAGACGCTGAGCAGTGCCCGGGGATGATAGGCCGGCGCTCCCAGCGGATCGCCCTCTATCTCCACGCCGAGTTCCCTCCAGGCCTCGCGGTCCAGGGCGTCGACGAACTCGGCCACGAAGCAGCATGTAATTCTGGGCCACGGTGTTCGGAAATAACGACCCCTGATGGCGCATAATGGCCGTCCCAAAACTTGGACGTGCTCCATGAAATGCACCCGTTCCGCCGACGGCCCTGTCGGCGGGGGAAGGCCCACTGACGATAGCACCAGTCTCATTCCCGGCAGAGTTCGACGCTCTTCCCCCACTTCCTATTTCCAGGACACCGCCCTCTCAAGGCGGAGCTCGTGGGTTCCAATCCTGCACGCGCTATCTATGCGACCGAAGACGCGCCAACGAGAGCAATACGACCGGAAGCCCGTGACCGAGATTGCTGATCAACGCCTTTCTCGCGTCAGGTGAGGACGTTACGCTTTCATGGTGGGGCCCACTGGTCAAATGCTCTGCACGATGCCATTCACGAATACCGTGGCGATACTCCTGTCCGGGAGGGTCTAACTCACTCATCCAGCGCCCGTCGAGATATCGGTATCGTTCATGGCGGTCTGACGGCACGACCAAGAAGGCAGCCGAGCTTGGGGTGCTATGATACGGGCATAGCGGCTCTCCTGCTGGCAGGTCCGCGGTCCTATGAATCCCACTTCAACACATGCAGGATTGATGAATCACGTGGGCTCCGGCCGGGTAACACGGCCGGAGCCCACTCTGTAAATGGCTGATCCACGGTTCCTTCAACTCCCCGTAACGAATTGTGAGCAGGGCGCTGATACGCTGGCCTGGCCTGCGCCCCCGGAAAGTTGGAAGTGGAACTTGGTATCCATCCGCCGAGGCCCAGTCTCGACCACAAGCCGATCCGGAAAGGCCAAGCAAACCGGCCGTCCCTCTTGATTCCGACAATATCCAATGCCGCGGAAACACTGAATTTCGATGGCGAGCGCATGCAGGTGGTCCGCAGGGTCACCCCGCAACGATGCCCCGTGAATTGAGGGCCCATGCAGACCTTTTCAACCTCCTTTCAGCAATCGGCCACATCATCATGATGGTCCACGAGCTGATCAGCGTCACCGGATCTCTGGCCGACACAGTCCATTTCATCCTCACAGGCCTGTGACGCTCCAGTGTAATGGCTCACCGTCTCGTACTGACTGCTGCCGCAATATCCAGGGACGCCAGTTCAAGGACACGGCGTCCCCGCCAACTTCTTTCCAGATCCCTTGGGGAATAACTTGGCGCATTGAGTGGGTCCTATAACCATACGTCAGGCCAATTCCCCACCTCCCGGGCGACTCCAGGGAAAATGGAGCCGGACGATTGGCAGGCTCTCGCGATTCCGCCGCGGTGACAAGGGACAGCAGCATCAGGGGCGGCGTTCCATGCAGTCCGCCGCCGCCCCGGTCCTCCCTTTCGACCCGTGCGGACCATCAGAAGAAATCTCAAGCAAGGACAACGCCCAATGAACATCCACCCTGAATTCCCACCCCACCGGCGCCAGGACCCCCGGCGCAACAGCGAGGCCATCGTGTACGACCAGCTTGCCGAGAGCGGTTACTCCGGCGAGACCCTCTACCAACCGAAGGCCGCTCCCGAGGCCCCCGAGCTGGACTTCTGCATCTGGTTCGAGGACCGGGCCCGTTTCGCTCTCCAGGTCAAGGGCGGCCTGTACTCCGTCGACGGGACCGTCTGGACTCTCCGTACCGCCCACGGCGTGGAGCACGTGACCTGTCCGCTGACCTGGACCTGGGACGTCGCCATTGCCGTCCGGGACGCCATCTACCGTATCATCGGTTTCAAGACCTTCATCATCCCGGTGGTCCTGTTTGCCGACACCCCGCCGGACCCGGCCATCGAGGAGTGGGGCCGGCGGCGCAGGGTCAAGGTGCTCTTCGGAGCCGGCGACCTGGTCATCCGACTGCTGGAACTGGCCGAGCGGACGGGCATCAAACATCCACCCACCGCCGACCACATCATGAACGAAGTTGACGCCGTGACCAACGGACTGGTTGCGCCCACGCAGGATGGCGGGCGCTTGGAGGCGGCCCCGGAGTCCATCCCCCGCCAGGTGGTCATAGGCCACGTTGACACCGTCAACATCTACGTGACTCCCTCTGTCCCCGTGAACCGGGACCGGCGGGCTCGGCCCTTCCGTTAGACCGCCACCGCTTCTCCGCCGGCCGGTTGAGTACGGCCACCGGGAACGGAGTTGAGATGCAACGTCCGGCGGACACGGTCCTCAACAACCCATCGCATCGGTCTGACCACAGGCAGATGCCTCCGTGCCGGATGGGTTAAACCAACGTGACCTGGAAAAACATCCGGATTGACCGGCCGGACTGATTGTCGCCGGTCAACCGCTCGCCGGTCTGAATAGATGGATGAGCCCGCCTCAATCAAAGCCTGCAGGCGCCGAGAGGTGAACTGGACCAGGGCGGAGTCTCTGCGGCAGTGGCCCAACGGCTTGACCATCCCGGTGCTCCCCTGACTGCCTGGTTTCCCGCCGCGGGCTGCCCGGCAGCAACCTTCTTAAACCCCCGGCACACGGCTCTCAGTTCCTACCCAATCAAAAGCGGGCCGGGCACAGGCAAGCAGGCCCGGCCCGTAACTTCCCAAATCGTCGTGCCCGTAATCTCATCCACAGGGAAGCCAACTCGAGCCCCGTGCCAGCCCCGGAAGCGAATCCGGCACCAGCCTCCTGAGTCTGAATCAACCATGCCAAGGAGACCACAGCATGAAAGAACGTCCTGAACAACCCGCAGCCTCGCCTCTCCCTCTCATAAAGCCGGAAGAAGTCAGGGAACTCACC
This sequence comes from Dehalococcoidia bacterium, assembly GCA_965203835.1. GTDB lineage: Bacteria > Chloroflexota > Dehalococcoidia > Lucifugimonadales > UBA3495 > CBDCFV01. The sequence goes on along the minus strand of OZ241919.1, from coordinate 2,764,570 downwards.
GGGCAGGTCCTGTCCGGAGAAACGATGCTGTACCTGGCCACCTTCGTGACCGCCTGTACCTCAGGAGCCGTCATCCTGGTCATTCATGGACTCGCCGGCGCCGCCGGCACTCCGTTGGACACCGCCTATTCCATAGTGATGAACCTGTGGCACGCGGGTGCGGCGGCTCTTGTTTTGACAGTGGCCATGGCAGGGGTATCGAAGACCGCCAGGTTCAGCGCCATGTGCCTGCGCCGGATGCTTCCTGGGAACAAGGTGGACAATTCCCGCAACCAAGCCGGGCACATAGCGGGCATCGGGCAAAGCCAAAGCAACCCGGCGCGAGCGCAAACCTGCTCCCGGCAACATCCCAGCCTCTGAAGGATACCCCCACCAAAGTCCTCGTTCCCCGCCCGCTCCCGCTGCAAAGTTGCCGGCGGAAGCCGGAGCCGTTCCCGGCGCCGGAGTGTCACCCTGCCGGGTACGCCCGGCCTTCCAGCCACCGGAACGTTGCTATGCCAATCGTCCTGGCCCCGCCGGGCATCCAAGTCCCGGCACCGGGCGCTGAAGCGCTTACGTTCCGGCAGGTCTTCACCAAGACCTTGGCATCGTCCACTCCCCGTTGCGTCCAGGTCCGGAGAGGTGCGGCGCTGCGGACTCCAATCCCCCGAAAGGAGAGACACAAATGAAACTACGCCGGTTTCACCCCTATCCCCGGGCCGATCCTGCTCCTGCCAGCAGCGTCCCGCAGGACTGCGAGCGGATACCCCGATCTCCAAATCCCATCAACATATATAAGGAAAGACTACCATGGAAACCTACCCCGAAATGTTCCCGCCCGAGCGGCGGGACGACCCCAAGCGCCGGGCCGAAGCCCGGATCTTCGATGAGATCCAGCGAAGCCCCCTCCCCGGCTTCGCCTATTACGAGTGGCAGAGGGATCGCCGCTCCCCCCAGCTGGACTTCGCCGTCTGGCTGCCCGAGGTGGGCCGCTTCGGCCTCCAGGTCAAGGGCGGCCAGTACCTGCTGCAGAAGGGCAAGTGGTATCTCGTGACCAGGGACGGCTCCGAGAAGAAGAAGCCCCCGGTGCGCACGACCTGGAATGCCACCATGTCCCTGCACGACGACATCGTCGACAACTTGGGACATGAGGCCTACTTCATCGCCGTGCTGGTCTTCCCGGACATGGAACCGGACCAGGCCATCGCCGCCGAAGTCCAGCGGAGCAACGTCCACGTCATATGGGGCGTGGACGGCCTGGTTGACAGGCTGCGGGAAATCGCCGTTGAGACGGAGGTGTACAACCCGCCCGACGAAGAGGACATAGAGCGGGAGGTGGCCGCGGTCACCGACGGCCAGGTCCTCTACGAGCCTCCGGACGCCCCGGGACCCGCCCGTGACGGGAATTCATCGCCGCCCCAGGCCCCGCCGGGGACCCGGCTGGAGGTAGCCGCGGGCAGCATCACCATCCAGCACGTGGACACGCTGATCATCCAGGCGGCTCCCGGCTGGAACCCGGATGTCGGTCATCCCTCTCCTCTCAACACGGTGGAGGGCGATGAACCGGCGGCAGCGGCATAGGTCCCCACCGTCTCCCCAAGGGAGGCTGCCGAAACGAAGGCAGCCTCCCGCACCAGGCAACCTGCGCCAACCGGTTGAGTCACGACGCCGGTTGCCGGGCAGCCTCAATGGAAACGGTGCCTTCAGAAAGTGGCCGCCTCAAATAGAGTGTTGCCGGAACCTCGGGAGGCAATCGCATGGCGTGTCGCTCGAGGCCACCGTGCGGGACGCCATCGCCGGCCGTTCCTGCCGGCCTGGTTGGCCCGGTATGACACAACTCCACGAGTCCCCTGGCTGAGACCCGGGTCCGGTTGCTCCCCAATGGGACCTGGGCGCCTGAAGTAGGACGCCGCCGGTGGACCATGGGACCGCGGGAGTTTGCCCCAGGAAGACCCCGACCCAACTGCGAGGAGATGATTCTTATGACAGTGGAAGAACTGGTCCAGGAACTGATGCGGCTCGACCAACCGGGCCTGCCCGTCCATGTCCCCTGTCCGCACTGCTGCGGACAGCAGGACACCGACTTCGACCTGCTGCACCCGGAATACATCAGTCAGGTGGAACACAACGGGCGGCCGGTGGTCCTGCTGGGCGACCCGGGACAGTCGTGCCTGAACGACCTGAGGAGCAGGAGCAGGAGCCGGGTCCGGCAGGCCGCTGTGGCAAGTGCCCCGGCCATCGCCGCCGGGCTGGGCCTGGACTACGTGAGAAGGCTTGACCGCACTGACATTGAGAGGATGTATCGGGACACCGGGAGAGGCCAACGCATCTTCGGGACCGGGTTCGGGCGGCTCCTTCGTTCACTGGTGTTGGAGGCGACGGAGGGACAGAACACTCACTACGTGATGGTGGAGACGCCATACCGGGCCATGCCGGAGGATGTCGGCGTCGTCATGAGGGCCGTCGAATTGATGACGGAACTGAGCGGCCGTCCCTGCCACGCGGTCGTGGCGTGCGTGGTGAGGGACCCGTCCACCGGGGTGAATGACCCTTCCGGCGGAGTCCACTGGCATCTCATCAGACCGGAAGAACTGGTCGAATACGGAGAATGGGAGCACTGACGACCGCCGCCATCTGGGGTTCCGGTTCACCCCGGCCGCTGTCATCGTCCACATGACGAACGAACCCGGGGGTATCGTTTGCTTGTAGGGTATGGGGGTGATAGTATGCTGGAATGGAACCAGAAGTCAACGGAGAGTTGGCTAAACTGATGGTGTCGCTAATAGGAAGGCGAGCATCAAAACTACTGGCGTGGTTCTGCGTAGCTATATTCATGGTGTGGGCAATCCCATTTGCGATACGTCAGGCTGGAAAAACAGGACTGGATATAAACAAGTTGGCTGCTGGTGCGGGCGGGTTGCCATCCATGTAGATATGGCTGTTGTGATGGGCTTTCTGCTCGGGACATGGGCAATCGGTGTGCTTATGACCGGCTTGTTGTGGAGGCTTACTGACCGTATTACGGGTCATCTGTACTACCGTCGAGAGATGGAACAAATGAAGGCTGACATAGCGGCAATCAAGGACCACTTGGGGATGGAAGAATAGCGGCATGGTCGAGTTCTCCGAAACCATCACGAAAACGGTCAACTGCCCGGATTGCGCCTCTGACCATGTTGTGAAGATAGGCAAGCAATTGGGGGAGCAACGTTACCTGTGTCGAGGGTGCAAGACAAAGTTTCGTGCCAATGGGAAGGCCAAGGGGCGACGAATCCCCTCCGAATGGATAGGGGCGGCGATACGTCAATACTACTCCGGCATGAGCTACAAGCAGATAGCCGAATACATGGAAGACGCCTACGGTATACCCGAACCTAGCAAGGCCACGATATACGAATGGGTCAGGGATTACACCCAAGCCGCTGTTCAGGAATCCGAGAAGTATCCGGCCCATACATCGGGGCATTGGGTAGTTGACGAAATGGTATTGGACGTGGGCGGTGACAAGTATTGGAACTGGAACGTGATGGACCACGACAGCCGGTATCTGCTGGCGTCGTACTTGTCCAGCGAGCGTGACCAGCGTTCCGCCGAAACTGTGTTACGTAAGGCTATGGCGGCATCGGCAGAATTGCCCAAGACTATCACCACCGACCGGCTCCCGTCCTACGTTCCAGCCATCAAAGAGGTCTTCCCCGAAGCCCAGCATATCCGTTCCGAGGGCATGGACGCCGAGTTGAACAACAACCGCTCCGAGCGGATGCAGGGAACATTCCGAGACAGAACCAAGACCCTCCGAGGTTTGGAAGGGCGGGAGAGCGTCCAACGGTATCTCGACGGGTGGGTGTTCCACTACAACCACTTCAAGGAACATCACGGGTTGAACGGGCGGACACCGGCGGAAGCGGCCAAGGTCAATGCCCCGTTCACCGAATGGGCGGACATTACCAGAGGCCATCTGCTCCCGTCCCGTCCGCAGAACAGCAGGCAATTGCAAAGGAGACCAACATCCGGCGTTGAGTGCGTGACCGGCGGCAAACACTGGACGAACACCGGCGGGGAAAGACGGATTTACTCTGGCAGTCCATCCCAATAAAAGACGTGATGAACAACCGGGAGAAGGTTAAGACCCGCCAGTCCCGCCCCGCTCCCGGATTCCACCATGGAAGCCGATACTACGTGGCAATATTGCCGGACGTGGGGCTGGCGTTGGTCCGGGTATCCAGCCAATGGGGGGAACTACCAGCCGTTGCAGGGATGCGGAACAAACCGGGACTACCGAAACGCCACTGGGAGCTACAGGGAGGGAAACGCAAGCGTGACGGGAGCATCCCCAAGGTCAGCCAAGCGGGATATATCCCGTTGACCACCGAAGGGGAGTTGAAGCCATGTGAGAAAACAGCCCGCCCAAAAGAACGCGACGCAACTCTGGTGCCGGTGGAATCCGAGCGGATAACGGTCAAGCGCAAGCCGACCACGATTCAGTTGCGGATTGACCCGAAGACGGGAGACGTGACCGGCCCGCCGGGGGTAAACGTGGTGTCCAACAAGATGATACGCCGACCACCACCGAACTTGAGACGGGACAATCGGGAAACATCCGGCCCGGTGGTGGTGAACATCAGGATTGCGTGAGCGAACCTATGCCGGGACTGCCAACGCCAGGTGGCCTACCCGGAGATACTGTACCGGGACAATCGGTGCGAGTCGTGCCACAAGGAGGGGATGTTTTGTCATCTACGTCGCCGGCGCATTCCTTGGTTACTGTTCAAGTGGAAGACCTCTTGCGATTTTTCGATGAGAAACCCGATTGGTCTTTCAAGCGGGCTACATCTGTCGTGGGGATTGCCGGTGAAGAACTGAACGCTGCGAGTTTCCAACACTACGTGAAGTCTCAGGGTGGGGATGCCTGTGTTCTACGTGAACATAATTCCACCATGCCCATCCCTGTCACAACCGGCAAAATGAAGGGGTATCGTCTGGACCGTTGGATAGAGGTGGTGTGGCCTGATAACTCGGTAACTGTGTTTCAGGCGGAAATCAAAAACTGGTCGGCCCATGCCATTGGAGGGCGAATCATCCCGGTTGCGGCCACCGTTGAACAGTTGAAGGAATCCAAGGTTGCCCTCTGGAAACGGCACTGGGATACGGACGGGTGTTGTCTCAGGGGAGGTGGCACATCCAAAGTGTTGACCCGCATGAAAACGCCTGATGGCGTTGATACATGCGCGGTTCGCCCGCTCTTGATTTTCTGGGAAGCATTGGCCCCCGAAGAGGACGTTGACAAACATCTCTTTACCGTAAAGGTTGCCGAGAATGCCCCAGGGGATTTCAAGGAACTGTGGGTATTTTCGGTATCCAGTTATCTACGGAGTGTTCAGGCGTCTACTCTGGAATTGGATATGCCAGAAGCGGCTAGTAGACTTGGGGTGCTGAGGCGGTTATTTGGCTAAAATTCGCTAGAATTCCCAAAGGAAAGGTGGGAGCAAATCAAGCCATTGGAGCTTCTGTTATAACCATACCCTACAAGCAAACGAAACCAACCCGGGCATACATGCGCCGCCGCACCTCCGAAAGTATGAGCAAGAAAGAGGTGATCCGTTGTCTCAAACGCTACGTCGCCCGCGAAGTATTCTCCATTCTCCGGAATACAGACCATATAGCCCGATGTACCCCTTGACTTAGGAGCATCAGGCTCTTTAGTTTAGATGAGGGTATCGTTGATGAACACGCTGTCGTTGTCGGAGTCGATGCCGAGAACGGGAAAGGGCGCCTGTTTGGCGATGGCCTCCGGTCCCGCCACCACTAGGGTCTGCTCTCTGGCCAGCAGTGGCACGTCCTCAGTTCATTCGGTGCAGACGTAGGTGGCTACCAGTCTGCAGACGAAGGATCCCCACGTGTTGTCGGCGCAGTGGGCCACTAAGTCGACCTCCAGAAACCCGGGCGGCGGCCGGTTCCAGTCTGCGAAGGTACGCACCGGAATGTTCCGACCAGGTGATAACCGCCGCCGCCGTTTGCGCCGACCAGCCACCGTGACTTTCACTGGTTTCAGCAACCGATCCAGGGTTGCGACTCTGGCCGACAGCACCCGCGTTTCCACCTCTGAGTCCAGTTCCAAGTGGATGTGTTGCTTCACGGACTCAACCAGGTGGGGCAACGCCGCCTTCAGGCGTTTGCCACAGATGCAGTCTGATGCTTACCAGATCAGGGTTACTACCTCGCGGACGCATCGTCGTAGATGCGCAACCCTTTGACCTCACCGGTCCCAAAGCTGCCCTCCGCAGACTGGGCCAACAGTCTGATGCCGTGTTTGCGGTGGTGGCCGGTCACGGCGATGAACTCGTCCAGGATCTTGCTCTTTTCTTTCCGGGACAACTCCCGATAGCGGCCCCGTATCGTTGCCAGCAGATCTTGTTTCGCCATCCTGCTCATGCCTCCTGCCATACGAACGCCTTCTGAATTTTCGGTAGCATTCTATTTGCGGCAACTACTTCATGAAAGTAACGTTTTAATTGAGGCAATGCGCCAGTCCTTGAGGTATTTCCGTGTTTACACTACAGTGTGTGAGAAACCCTATCTTGGGGAATTGACAGATTGGAAGCCAAGAAGAAGCGGCTGACCCTTGATCTGGACCCCTTGGTGCAGCGGCGCCTGAAGGCCGTCGCCGCAATCAAGGGCATAAGTATGCGACAGTATTGCCTGACTGCCATAAACAGAGAGTTGGCCAAGGATGAGGAGGGTGAAGTCATCAGCCTCCCCTTCGGACACGAAGCTCTGGACCGCTTGGATACGCTGCGGAAAGAGATATTGGGGGACAAAATACTTCCGGGCGACTCGGTTGATTTCATTAGAGAGGCACGCGAGTCCAGGAGCATATTGTGAATCGCCGGGTAGTCGTGGACGCGAGTGTAGCTTTCAAATGGCGGATAAGCGAGGAAAACTCCGATAGGGCCCGGGCGCTCTCCCGTTCCTGGGCGAATCAAGGCATCCAAGCGGCGGCGCCATATCTGATGCCAGTCGAGGTCACGAATGCACTCCATCAGCGGGTCGTCCGGGGGGGAATTGTCAGTTGGGGATGCGGTGCGGCTCTTGGAGTACCTTTTGGCCTCGGGAGTTGAACTGCGCGATCCTCCCGGTCTTCACATCAGGGCGCTCCAACTCGCAGTCAACTCCGCCAAGGGGAGGCCTATGATGCGCATTATCTCGCCTTGGCGGACATTCTCGGCTGTGAATACTGGACGGCGGACGAACGGTTTTATCGAGCGTCGCCGCCGGCCAACGCAAACGTGCGCTGGATCGGCGAGTCTGCCGTACCGGAATAGCGAGTAAAGGCTATGCCGAGAATCTTTGACAATCTTAACCAGGACTCCAAGCTCTTGCCTGCCCTGCAGGACACCTTCGCCCTGTCTTCACGGGCGGACTTCTGCGTGGGGTATTTCAACCTCAGAGGATGGGCAGGTCTCGCCCCTTTCGTTGACCGCTGGGGACCGGATGACGGCCCTTGTCGTGTACTCATTGGAATGCAGCGGCTGCCCCACGACGAACTGCGGGAAGCCCTCAGCCTGATGGACGGGTCTCCTGGCATTGACAACCGTACCGCCCATCGCCTGCGGCTGCAACTGGCGGAACAACTGCGGCAGCAACTCACCATCGGAGCTCCCACCAACGCCGACGAAAAAACCTTGCGGCAATTGTCGGCCCAGCTTCGTGCCGGAAAGGTGGTGGTCAAGCTATTCCTCCGGCACTCCCTGCACGCGAAACTCTATCTCCTTTACCGCGATGACCCTGTCAACCCGATAACGGGCTACCTGGGCAGCAGCAATCTGACCTTCGCCGGCTTGGTGGGGCAGGGCGAGCTCAACGTCGACGTTCTCGACCACGATGCCACGCTCAAGCTCAAGAAATGGTTCGAGGACCGGTGGAAGGACCGCTATTGCGTGGACATCACCGACGAGTTGATTCAGATAATCGAGGAGAGCTGGGCGCGAGAGGCCCTGGTGCCACCATATCACGTGTACCTGAAGATGGCCTACCACCTCTCCCACGAAGCCCGCGCCGGGCTGGCCGAGTACAAGATTCCGATGGTGTTCGGTAACCGCCTTTTCGACTTCCAAGCGGCGGCTGTGAAGATTGCGGCGCACCACTTGAATAAACGGAATGGGGTCTTGATCGGCGACGTGGTCGGGCTTGGCAAGACCCTGATGGCCACCGCTGTAGCCCGTATCTTTCAAGACGACTTTGACCTGGAAACGCTCATCATCTGTCCGAAAAACCTGGTTTCCATGTGGGAGGACTATGTCTACGAGTACGCGTTGCGGGCCAGAGTGATTTCCATCAGCCAGGTCATCGGGCAGTTGCCAACCCTTCGGCGGTATCGCTTGGTCGTTATAGACGAGAGCCACAACCTGCGAAACCGGGAAGGCCGAAGGTACCGGGCGATCCAGGAGTATGTTCGCGCGAACGAAAGCAAGTGCATCCTGTTGTCGGCCACACCCTACAACAAGACTTACCTGGACTTGTCCAGCCAACTGCGCGTCTTCGTAGACGACGACCAGGATCTGGGCATCCGCCCAGAAAGGCTTCTCCGCGAGTTGGGAGACGTGGAGTTCAGCAGGCGGCATCAAGCCTTGCCTCGTACCATGGCAGCCTTCGACCTTAGCACCTACCCCGACGACTGGCGCGACCTGATGCGGCTTTACCTGGTGCGGCGTACCCGCAGCTTCATCCAGGACAACTACGCGAATACGGACCCCGACACCGGGCGGAAGTACCTCACTTACGAGGACCGCAACAAGTCCTACTTCCCCACGCGGGTACCGAAGACCATCAAGTTTGCTATTGACGAGTCCGACCCCAACGACCAGTATGCCCGTCTCTACTCCCCTGGCGTAGTGGAAACCATCAACAACCTGGAACTGCCCCGCTACGGCCTCTGGAACTATGTTTCCGATTCGCCGCCTAGCCCACCCACCCAAGCCGAGGCAAGGCAGATTCAGAACCTGTCCAGAGCGGGTCGGAGGCTGATGGGCTTCTGCCGCACCAACCTGTTCAAGCGCTTGGAAAGCAGCGGAGCAGCCTTCCTACTTTCCGTCGAACGGCACCTGCTCCGCAACTACGTGTTCCTCCACGCCATACGCAACGGCCTGCCCCTGCCCATCGGAACTCAGGATGCAGAGATGCTCGATTCCCGGTTCACCGATGAGGACGAAAATCAGGCCGCGATGGACTTCCTTGATTCCGAAGAAGAGGATGATGACCTTGAGCAGGAAGCGGAGGAAGCCGGAATGGACGGTGGGAACGGGTGGACACCCGCCGAATGCGAAAGCCGCGCCGCGGAGATATATGCGGACTACGAGCGGTTTTATCGGCGCCGGTTCCGCTGGCTGCGCTCCGATCTATTCAGGAATGGCTTGGAGGCCGATCTCCAAGCGGACGCCAATGCTCTGCTGGGCCTTCTCCAGGCTCATGGCGCTTGGCGGCCGGTACACGACGCCAAGCTGAACGCGCTTCACTCCCTCCTCACAGAGACCCATCCCGACCGAAAGGCGCTGGTCTTTTCCCAGTTCGCGGACACCGTCCGGTATCTGGAGGAGCAACTCAAGGACAAAGATGTAAGGTGCATGGCCGGCGTCACCGGAAACTCGCTGGAGCCGACAGCTTTCGCGCGGCGTTTCAGCCCCGTCAGCAACCAAGCGCGGGACAACGTTTCACCGGAGCGTGAGTTGCGTGTCCTGGTAGCAACCGACGTGCTGAGCGAAGGGCAGAACTTGCAGGACTGTGCCATCGTGGTGAACTACGACCTTCCCTGGGCAATTATCCGGCTCATCCAGCGCGCCGGCCGTGTTGACCGGATCGGACAGACTGCCGAAGAAATACTTTGCCATTCGTTCCTTCCTGCCGAAGGGGTGGAGCGCATCATTGACCTGCGCGGCCGGGTCCGCCGTCGTCTACAGCAGAATGCCGAAGTGGTGGGCGCCGATGAAGCGTTCTTTGAGGACGAGGCGGACGAACAGACCATTCTCAACCTCTACCACGAACGTGCGGGCATCCTGGACGGCGATCCCGACGGAGAGGTCGACTTGGCGTCTCATGCCTACCAGATTTGGAAAAACGCCATCAGCGCCGACCCCAGGCTGGAACGGGCCGTTACGAGCCTGCCGGACGTGGTCTTTTCATCCCGTCATCACACCCCCATTTCCCAGAGGCCGGAAGGGGTCCTTGTATTCGTCCGTACTCCGGATGGGAACGACGCCCTCGCTTACGTCGACCGGGATGGGAAGAGCATCACTGAGTCCCAGTTGGAAATCCTGGCGGCGGCGGAGTGCAGGCCGGATACTCCGGCTCAGCCGCGTCACCAAGACCATCACAGTCTCGTGGAGCAAGGCGTCAAGCATATCGCCAGGGAAGAGCATCGGGTAGGAGGTCAACTCGGACGTCCTTCCGGGGCGCGTTTCCGCACCTATACCCGGCTCAAGTCCTACGCTGGTTCCATCAAGGGCCAGCTCTTTGACGTTCCTGCGCTGCACCAAGCCCTGGACGACATTTATCGCTACCCGCTGCGCCAGTCTGCTGTCGACACTCTCAACCGGCAACTTCGCAGCGGCGTCGACGACGCGGTGCTGGCCGAGTTGGTAATCGCCCTGCGGGACGAAGACCGACTCTGCCTGACGGAGCGCCATGAAATCGAGTCCCAAGAGCCCCGGATAATCTGCTCCCTTGGGCTGTTCCAGGATTAACTGCCCACTGGCAGCTAAGAGAAGGACAAAACTGTGGTTGAACAAATTTGTCAGCACTGTGGGTCGCAGGATAAGGAACACCTCCAATCAAATTGGTGCCTGCCCTATGAGAACTGGCTCATCTCGGGAAGGTTCGAATTCCTTATCCCTATACTGGAAAATCCAGACCTGTTTCTTGAAAGTCCCCCACCTTCAGATCCCAGCCTCGTAGCCCAGGAGCGCGGGAAGAAATCCTGTGTGATCCTACTGGCTACTTGGATCACAGAACTTGCTTTCAAGACCTTACTGGTTACTGAAGGGCATAGCATAGTAAAAAATGACGTGTGGGGACACGATCTCCGTCACCTTTACGACAGGTTAACCTGCGACACCAAGCGAGAACTCCAGGACATCCACAGACGCCTCGGCACACCTTATAGTAGTTGGAGGGCCGAGGAGAGTGTGGAGGACATCTTGGGTTCAGAGACGAACACGTTCGTGGTGTGGAGATATCTTTCGGGCTATAGCGAGATAAAGACAGAACCGAAGAAACTGATTACTGTTGCCCGTGCAGCATTTCTTCTCCATTTGAAGCGTACCGATCTTCCTGCTTGGACGGAGGTATGAATTTGCTCGGATGCCAAAATCCGGCTGGAACTGGGGCAAACAGTCAACGCAAATAGGTAACTGATGCAAGCACAGATTGATGAACTCCGCCCCTATCTTCACGCATTCGATTTCCAGAAATTGCTGATGGAAGGGCTGGGTTGGGACCACTACCGAGCCGAGCCGGTCAGAGTCCACATTGACGGGCACGACTATGTCTTGGAGTCGGCTGCCCAAAAGTCCGGGTTCGTCGTTTACGTCTGCGGCCCCGGTACCGATGGTTTCGTCCCGCCCTACCCGGTACGGCGCAAGATAGAGAGTCAAGTGTCCAAACTGGCCTATGAGCACCTCATTATCTTCATTGATGCCGGCAAGACTCTGCAAATCTGGCAGTGGGTGAGGCGGGAGAGCGGTAAACCCAACGCCTACCGGGAGCTGACTTACCACGCTGGACAGACCGGGGAAGCCCTGCTCCAACGCCTTCAGCCGCTGTTCGTATCCTTGGATGAGGAGCCTTCGCTGAACATCGCCCTGGTGGCCTCCAGGGTCCGTGCCGCCCTGGACGTAGAGAAAGTCACCAAGCGCTTCTACGATAGCTTCAGGACCGAGTTGACCGCCTTTGGCGATTTCATCGAGGGCATCACGGACCAGGGAGACCGGAAGTGGTACGCTTCCCTGATGCTCAACCGCATGATGTTCGTTTACTTCGTCCAGAAGCAGGGCTTCCTGGACGGCGACCCGGACTACCTGCGCAACCGCTTGAAGATGGTGCAGCAGCAGAACGGCGGCGGACGCTTCCAGCAGTTCTACCGACTCTTTCTTCTGCGGCTGTTCCATGAGGGTCTCGGCCAGCCCGAAGCGCAACGTGCGCCCGCTCTTGCTTCCCTCCTGGGCAAGGTCCCCTTCCTCAACGGCGGCCTCTTCGACCAGCACGACCTGGAGCGGGACAACCCCGGCATCTCGGTCCCCGATGCCGCTTTCGAGCAGGTATTCGACTTCTTCGACGGCTACCGCTGGCACCTGGACGAGCGGCCCTACCGGGAGGACAACGAGATAAACCCGGACGTGCTGGGCTACATCTTCGAAAAATACGTCAACCAGAAGCAGATGGGCGCCTACTACACCAAGGAGGACATTACCGGCTATATTTCCCGCAACACCGTCATTCCCTTCCTGTTCGACGTGGCCAGAAAGGAGTGCCCCGTCGCCTTCGGGCCGGACGGCGGTGTCTGGCGGCTGCTTAGGGACGATCCTGACCGGTATATCTACCCTGCCGTTGGCCACGGCATCGCGTGGAACGCTCGGCAGCCGGAAGCCCCGGCGCCCCTCGATGTGCCCTTGGACCTGCCTGGGGACATCGCTCTCGGCATTGACGATGTGTCCAAGCGCGGCGGCTGGAACGCCGCTGCGCCGGACGACTACGCACTGCCCACCGAGACTTGGCGCGAAGTCGTTGCCCGCCGGACACGATACCACGAAGTTCGGGACAGGCTAGCGGCTGGCGAGGTGCGGGAAGTCAACGACCTCATCACCCTGAATATTGACATTGAGCAGTTCGCCAAAGACGTCATCGCCCAGAGCGAAGGGCCGGAGTTGCTGCGCGCCTTCTGGCACGCCCTCCGTGACGTGTCGGTCCTGGACCCTACCTGCGGCTCCGGCGCATTCCTGTTTGCTGCGCTAAACATTCTGGAACCTCTCTACACCGCCTGCCTGGAGGGTATGCGGGGCTTCCTGGATGACTTGAACCGATCCGAGCGGCCCCACAGCCCGAACGCCCTCAGCGACTTCCGCAACGTTCTGGAACAGGCCGACCGGCACCCCAGCCAGCGGTACTTCATCCTCAAGTCCATAGTCCTCAATAACCTCTACGGCGTGGACATCATGGAAGAGGCGGTGGAAATCTGTAAGCTGCGCCTCTTTCTCAAGCTGGTGGCCCAACTGGAGAGTTACGACCAAATAGAGCCTCTGCCCGACATCGACTTCAACATCCGCGCCGGCAACACCCTGGTGGGCTTCACGTCACTGGACGCAGTACGTCGGGCCATGACCATCACCCCAGGCGGACAGCATCGGCAGGTGTTTCCCGAGGAACAGGAATCTCTTGACTGTATCGAGGAGGAGGCCGAGATCGCAAGCGCGGCCTTCAACCAGTTCCGGTGGCAGCAGACCCTGATGGCCGGAGAGGTGACGGCAGCGGATAAGGCCGCTCTACGCACCCGGTTGGATGGCCTCCGCGATGAACTAGACCGCTATTTAGCGACCGAGTACGGCGTTGACCACGGGAAGGCCTCCGTCTACGACGCATGGCGGGGCAGTCACAAGCCCTTCCACTGGTTAGTCGAGTTCTACGGGATCATGAGCAATGGCGGCTTTGACGTAGTGGTGGGAAATCCGCCTTGGCGCGAATACTCGGTGGTCAAGAGAGAATACCAGGTTCGTGGCTACAAGACGGAATCTTGTGGCAACCTATATGCCTTATGCTCGGAAAGGAGCGTCGATTTGGCATCCGGGAGGGGTCGGGTTAGCTTCATAGTCCAACTCCCATTCCTGAGTTCTTCCCGTATGCGACATTTTCGCGAGTTACTAACTAGACATAGCAGCCATCTCTACTACGTCCCGTTTGACGATAGACCCGGCAAATTGTTCGATGGCCTTCAGCATTGCAGAAGCGTCATATTTGTGGCCCAGATGCGAGTTGACCAGAAACCTTGCTCAATTTATGGTGCAGGGTTTCAACGGTGGGTCTCCAAAGTCCGGGATTTTCTTTTCGCTGGAATAGCTTTCACTGGTGTTTCAGATATTTCAGGTTATCGGGGTATCTTTCCTAAGTTTGCAACCGAATCTCAAGTGGCTGTGTTGAGTCGGTTGAGAGATAAAGAGTTGCGGCAGATTTCTCTCTATCTGAAACGTAATCCCACCAGCGAGTTTGTCTTCTATCAAGAGGCAATGCAGTACTGGGCCAAGGCTACCTATGGGCTACCTTTTTATTCTAAGAATGGGGTAGAAGGTGCACCTCCCCATGGACGACACTTATATACGGAGGAAACGTCACTCGCACGGTGCATAGCCGCCATAATCAATAGCTCGCTATTTTATGTCCATTTCGTAACTTACGGCGATTGCTTCCATCTCAACGACAAGATGGTTCGCGATTTTCCAATTTCTGACTCCATTATGAGAGACTCTGAACTTGCACGACTGGCTGAAGCGCTTCTTGAAGACCTTCACAAAAACGCTCAACGAAAGACCATTAGCACCAAGGTCGGTGATGCGATCACGTATGAGGAGTTTATCGCTGGAGGATCTAAACTCGTCATCGACGATATCGACCGCGTACTGGCCCGGCATTACGGTTTCACTGAGGAGGAACTGGACTTCATCATCAACTACGACATCAAGTACCGTATGGGGCGGGAGCACAGCAATGATTAAGAACATCTTGGAGTTCGTCCCCCGTACCTGGAAGGTACGCCGTGAGAAACAAGTGGCTGAAAAGACGACAATTGAGACACGTCTTCAAAGATTGGAACCATCGGTCCGATTCCTCTCGACGCTGGGGTTGTCTCAAGCGGCGGCTTGGGATGCGGCCTTGCAACTCAGCGGTGTGCCCAATGCGGAATCCGTATTGAGTCGCCTTTCGCAGGATGATTGGGACAAAATGCCGGGAGCACTTGAGAATTCTGAGTCGCTCTTGCCGGCTATCTATGCGACTCGGACAGCATCTAACGAGACAATACGGGATTTGCTGGCAAGAATTATCAGAGGCGAACTTGAAGCCCCTGACACCATTCCGCGTTCAGTGATGGAACTGGTCAACAAGATAGGCAAGAACGACTTGGAATGCTTTCTAAAACTACGGCAAGTACTATGGAAGGAATGCAATTGGGATTTAACCAATCCCAAGTCTGTAATCTACTGCATACAGAATAGCCATAGTTACCCTGGCTTACTCGATCACGGTGAGCTCAGCCGATTAGAGGACCTTGGATTGATTAAATTTAGCCCCGTACCATTTGAGAGTCGGTTTCCCGGTCAAATAGCGGAAAAATGCCTAATGTTTGGCGAAAAGAGAATCATGGTAACCAATTCCAAACCTGATGCTATCCTACATCTAGGGCATTACGCGCTGTCGAGTGACGGTCGCTACGTTATTGATTTGTACGATGAACCCTGTGAGATGCTTTATGGCCATTTTGAGGCGGTTTGCACTGAATGGAAAAATCAAGGATTCAGAGTTGCCAGCTACAGTTTTGGCTGAAGCAATGCTACGAGAGCCTGCCCGAAAGAGGACCGGCTGAACTAATGGAACTGGGCTTTACCTTCAACTACGATATCAAGTACCGCATGGGGCGGGAGGGGTGATGAGAAGAGGAACTAGAAAACGATACATTCCGAGACAGAACAAGGCCAGCGCGAACAAACGTAAAGAGGCGATGTTGAAACGCCTTGAGGAATATCAGCCGAAGTGCCTCTTCGTCGTAGACGCTGAAGGCCAGTTCTGCGGAAAACCTACAGTTGCTTCCCATACCATTCCGAGAGCGAATGTCTTGGAACCGATGATGGGTCCCGATAAAAAGGTGCTGGTTACATCATGGGGGGTAAAGTCATATTCGCATCTTTTCATGTCCAGTTCGGAGGAGAATCCGCTAGACTTGACTCCTCGCGCTTTCAATCCTCGCCCGCAAGGAATCAGCACTGCGACCACAGGACAATTCGCTTGTTGCGTTCATGAACGCATTACTTTCGACTCTATAGATGTTGCGGCGCCGGATTTCAGTGATCCGGAAGTTCTCTTCATGACCGAATACCGCACCTATTTGTATGCATACTCGCTTCTGCTTTGGGGCAAGTGGATGTATGACGAATGGGACCGTGACATCATGCGTAATGGCACCAGAATTCAGAAAGCTGGATGGGTCACAAAGAAAGGCGACATGCAGAAACTGTTGCCGCACATTGAGAAGATGGTATTTCAACTGAGTAAGCTCTGGTTTGAAAGGAACAAGTCTGCAAACGTAGCACCTCAGGTGGTAACTGGCAGGCTCCTTTACTTTAGGTCAACCCTGAAATTTGCTGCCTGTATGTTCTACGGCAGGAGTTCATCCATTATGGTGTTTCCTACCCAAGGCGACTGGTACGGACTAGGCATAACACGTTTAGCGGGGGATGAAGCCAGCGATGACGAATTGGCCGTCGGCTTAGTTGAAACCATCCACGCATCCACAAACGACGAGAACTATTCCATAAATGTACTGACAGCTTTGCACAATGTAGCCGCAGGAGTTGTAGCAATGTCACCTGATTCGTATGATCTGCTGTCTAAGGAGGAAAAACTCCGCATCGGAGAAATCATTGCGTCCATCGCTAACGCTGACATGCTGAGCGGTATTGTCAATTCGGTAGCTTAGTCAACCCGAAAGCAGAGCCGACACCGGAGGTAGGACTAACACCTGAAGCAGTAGGTCGGAGCGTCGGCTGTTCCTGACATACGGGAAGTAAAAGGTATAGTTGGCGGAAGAAAAGGCGGCATGAGACCACTGCGTAGCGACTAACCGGTGACCAAGGAGGACAAGAACATGCAGAAAGCGTTGCACATACGGACGAAGATGCTGCTTGGAGGCGAGGTCGAGATTATCAGCCCGGAACTGCCGGTGAGGGAGACCCGCAAGGCTGATGACAAGTGAAAATGCCAGGACAGTCTACGTCGAGACCTCGGTGGTGTCTTATCTGACGGCCAGGGCCACTAACAACCTGTTGGCTGCTGCGTGGCAAACCGCCACGGCTGAATGGTGGGACATCCACAGAACCCGGTTTGTACTCTGCACCTCCGCTCTCACAATCGAGGAGGCTGGAAGGGGCCACCAAGAGGCGGCCGCGCGGCGACTCGAAGCATTGGACGGAATTGCCATGCTGCCAATTACGGAAGCCGTTATTGTATTGTCCGACGCGCTCATACGCGGGCGAGCGCTGCCGGCAAACGCCCAGAGTGATGCCATTCATATAGCCGCTTCGGCTGTGTATGGCATCGATTATCTATTGACCTGGAATTTCCGCCACCTTGCCAACGCTGAGGCTAGGCCTCGTATCCGTGAAGTCTGTGAGCAACAAGGCTACAAGAGTCCTGAGATTTGCACCCCAAGCGAACTGACAGGAGGTCCTGAATATGCCTGACGAAATCATCGAGGAACTGTGGAGAATTAAGGACAGCATTGCGCGGGAACATGGCAACGATGTTCGGAAGATCGCTGCATACCTTCAAAGTATGAAGCGACAGGAACGCGGCCCCGCGGCGCCAGGGCGATCCGCTGTCGACATTCTTGCCGAAGCTCCAGGCCAGCTACTCTTCAAAACGGCGAAGGAAGTGGACGACTACATCAAGGAAGAGCGCTCGTCGTGGGACCGATGAGGCTGTCGCCAAGCGAACTGGTCAACTTCAACCGCTACTGCGAGGAATTGCTTGCAAGGTACACCCGCAGGAATCAGCAGGCAGTGACGCGACATCTCGAAAGCCTGTGCAACATAATCCGAAATGAAGGGCACATAGTACAGACCATGTACGGCGGTTCCGTTCAACGAGGCACTTACGTAACCGGTCTTAGCGACGTCGATGTTCTTCTGATAGTGAACCAGTCTTCACTCGTGAATCAATCCCCGGCAAGGGTGATACAGCAGGTACGACAAAGCATTCAAGCGCGACTGCCTAATAATCCCGTAAGGGCAGGCAACCTGGCAGTGACAGTCGGTTATGCCAGTGGTATCGAAATCCAAGTGCTACCTGCCATACGGACGAACAGTGGCGGCGTGCGGATTGCTGAGCCAGGAAGCACCACATGGAGCAACGTGGTCCAACCGGAAAACTTTGCCCGCAGGCTCGCCGAAGTCAACGACGCCAATAATGGCAGAGTCGTACAAGTAATCAAGCTGGCGAAGGCCATGGCAAATTGCCACATTGGCCGTCCAAGCAGGAAGTTTAGCGGGTATCACCTGGAGTCTCTAGCAATAGGCGCATTCAGGGGCTATCGGGGTCCCCAAGACCCCAAGACCATGCTCAGTCACTTCCTCACCCATTCAATGACGGCCGTGAGGAACCCAATCGCCGATACGACGGGGCAATCCGGATACGTGGACGAGTACCTAGGGCCGGCAAACTCCAAACCTCGTAACCGCGCCTCAACCTACTTTGGGCAGATGCGGTGTAAGGTCATCTCCTGCACGACCAGGGCAAAGTTCAACGCCCTGTTCTGCGGAGGGAACTGAGGAAGCCAACCAGATGCGCGATAGGTTCATACTGCTATCGGGTAGCGCGAGCCCTTCCTGTCCTGCTGACAAGTTGCTCATCGCCTCCCAGTTCGTCAAGAGCTTTACCGGGGAAGTGTTGAGACAGGGCGGAGGCGTCGTGGTACTCGCGGGGGATGAGGAGTCCACCAAGGACGAACATGGCGTGCCCCATGTCTTTGACTGGCTGGCGCTACGCGAGGTCGAGGCCTATGCCGAAACCACAACCGAAGCTCCACGGCCCTACGCCAGGATCGTCATGTCCGACGCGGCGCCGGAGTCCAAAATTGGTCCCACCAACCTGCGCCTGCTGAGGAACCTTCAGCAAAGAAACGTCGTAGAACTTTGTCCTATCCGGCGAGAGGTGTTCACCGGCGGCGAGTACCGGAAGGTGATGATCGAAAAGGCCGACGCGATGCTCGCCATCGGTGGCGGCAAGGGCACTTATTCCGCTGGAACAGAGATGGTTGCCCAAGGCAAGCCCGTGTTGCCCTTGGACCTGCAACTTGGCTCCATAGTCCAGGATGGCGATGGCGCCGTGGTTTTTCACAGGGAAATGGTGTCGGACCCTGGACGTTTCCTCCCGAACACGCATCAGGACGTGAAGAATAGATTTGGGCTGCTCTCTCTGGACCGGGAAATTAACGATCCGGAGTCCGTGGCGCGGGTGTCAGCCGAAATGCTTGCCAGTGAGCTCGACATCACTGCACTATCGGCCCAGCCGATGAACGTCAAGCGCCGATTGGCCACTGCGTGGCAGGCTATGAAGGCGCTCCCCGTTATCGCGTCCGCAATCAAGATTATGGAATGGGCGAGGGGCCTGTTACCCTTCTCGTAACAACCAATTATGGGGAGAACACAGCGCATGGAAGTCCTCCCGGAGTACAAGTCAAAGGGCAACCTTCAGCTGCTTGAAGAGCCATTGACCGCCCTCTTCTGTTCGACCCAGTGCCCTGGGGACCTCATCCTTAAAACCTACGACCTGGCCCGTTCCATGCGTGATGCCGGAATGCCGGTAATCAGCGGATTCCACACGCCGATGGAGAAGGAATGCCTGCGCCTGTTGCTCCGTGGCAGCCAGCCCGTGGTCATCTGCCCGGCTAGGAGTATTGAGAACATGCGAATGCCCGCCGAATGGCGGTCCGCACTGAAACAGGGACGGCTACTGGTTCTGTCCCCATTCCCATCCCACCAACGGCGCCCAACGGCAGAAACTGCGGAGCGGCGCAACGACTTGGTGGCGGAACTTGCTCACCAGGTATTCATTACCCACGCTGCACCTGGAAGTAAGACCGAGGCCCTCGCCCGTGAGGTCGCTGCCGCTGGCAAGCCTCTGCTCACCCTAGACATCCCTGCCAACAAGAACCTGATGGATATGGGAAGCCAGGGTGTTCGGCCCGACGCGATGCCTTTAGACCTATGCGTTGCATACGATGCCAACGATACTGAGCGTTAGTGGGAGCACTCCGGACAAGGTTATTGTCTGCCGGAAGTTGAATGCTCTCAAACTCTTGAAGCGTTAACCGTTGTTTTCAGAGCGATAGGATTCATTGTCACGACAGTCCTTACTTGGAATCTGGTTGCGGAAGAATCACACTCTACGCCGATTCCGAAGGACACAAACGCCGCCTTGCAAATGCCAGTTGGGAAACGGCGTAGAAAGATAGGGCACCTCGAAATCATTGAGCACCAGACACCGGCCTTTGCTGATGGCGGCCATTCCAGTAACGCCAAAGTTATGTGCGACGGCGAAAACAAAGGTAATATGAGAGTGGCGGGGACGACGCCTAAATACGTCGTACTCTCACGGATTCCCCGCGGAAAATAACCCAATCGACAGGTTCGGACATGACAACTCCAAATCTGGACTTCAAGAACATTCGTCCATGGCGCGGCTCCCAGCACCAAGCATTTGAGGAGCTGTGTTACCAGTTGCGCGACCCCACGCCGAAAGGCGCTGAGTTGGTCAAAACAGGCAATCCTGACGCCGGCTTGGAGTGGTACGTAACGTTCCGCAACGGAAGCCAGTGGGGATGGCAGGTCAAGTTTTCGTTCGACATCGACAGTCTCCTCAATGGGATGGAAAAGTCGCTGAAGACTGTGGTCGAAAAACGACCGAATTGCCGAAGGTTAACATTCTGCATACCATTCGACTTGCCGGATTCGACCGCATCCGGCAAGCGCAAATCAGCCCGCCAGAGATTCGAGGACAGGAAGAAGTCGTGGCGAAAGCGCATTCCTGGCGCTGACCGGGTTCGTGTTGAACTTTGGTCAGAAGGCGACCTATTGCAACGCCTCGTCCGCCACCCGGGGCAGCGGGGGATAACGAGGTTCTTCTGGGACAAAGAGGTATTCTCACCGGAATGGTGCGCCCAACGTATGTCCATCGTACGCGAAACGGTGAGAAAGCGGTACAGACCGGAGTTGCACGTTGACGTGCCCGTGGCGTTTGCCTTGGAAGGTTTGTCCCTGTCCGAAAACTACTGGCGGAGATTCTGCGGTGCTCGTGATGCAGTAATCGAAGCGGCGGACAGAGTACAGGTGTCCCGCTACAAGGGCCTCGGTGTAACAAAGGAGCTGAGTAACCTCAAAAAGAAACTCGCTGAATGGCAGCACGCCATGCCGGCTAGGACCGCTTTACCAGAACGGCTGGATAGGGCCGCGCTCCTCGCCGTTACTCGCGAATGCCTGAAAATCATCCAAGACGGCAGGCCTCCAACTCCACGACAGGGACAGAGAACACTTACGGCAGCTCACCGGAATACGGAGCAGCGCACTCTCTCACTGGGTCATGACCTGAGAACCTTGGAGTACACTCTGGATCAAGTTGAAAATCTGCTACAGAATGACGCCTCAAAGGCGGCAGCCAACGGGGCGTTGCTGCTGAAAGGTTCCGCAGGGCAAGGAAAAACCCACTTATTTTGCGACGTGGGCTTCCGCGCTATCAAAGCTGGGCAGCCAGCGGTCGTCATCCTCGGTGGCAGTCTCTCCGGGCGCAACGTCTGGTCTGAGATCGCCGAACAATTGGGACTGGTCCATGTAGGCTCCGAGGAGATGATCTCGGCCATGCAGGCCGCGGCGGAAGCATCCAATGCTCCCTTCTTGCTGTTACTGGACGCACTGAACGAGGCTAATGACCCGGCGGGTTGGCGGACCGAGTTGCCACGGCTACTCGCAGAGGTGTCTCGAAACCCATGGATCTCTGTGGCGGTATCGGTCAGGTCCGCTTTCCTACCAATGGTATTGCCATCAGACGGATTGGGCGACGTGACCGAGGTGGATCACCGGGGTTTCGATGGGCGCGAGTTGGAGGCGACCGAGCGCATCTTTGACTTCTTCGGATTGGAGCAGCCCAGGATACCTTTGCTCACTCCGGAGTTCACAAACCCGCTCTTCCTCATTCTCTATTGCGAAAGCCTAGAAAGTATGGGCCTGACTGCGCCGCCAGTGGGGGGAGCGCATCTCAGCGAAACCTTCCGTAGGTACTTGGACGGGAAGGAGCAAAGAATTGTCCAGCATCTACGAATGGACCCGACGCTGCGCCCAGTGCCGGCTGCTATTGGCGGCTTCAGCAAAGCACTGGTTGAGGTTAACAGCGACACCTTGCCATACGAGTCCGCTTCCGAGTTGATCGACAAATTCAGGAATGGCACTCAACAGTGGCCGGACACACTGTTCGGGCAACTGCTAAGCGAGGATGTACTCAGCAGGGACGTGGCTTGGGATTTTGAAGCCAAAGAAGCCAAGCAGGTAGTCCGCTTCACTTACCAGCAATTTGCAGACTACCAAGTAGTCTCCATCTTGTTGGACCCGTTCGATGGTGACAAAGACTCTCTCCGGCAAGCCCTATCTCCCGGCGAACCCCTTCACCAAACTATCCAAGAAGCTCCTCCTAACTGGATCGAAGCACTGGCAGTCTTAGTGCCTGAACGGTTCGGGATGGAGCTGCAGGACGCCGCTCAATGGGACCTCGACGGTTACAACCGGAGTGTCTGGGATTCTGCCCTCGTAACGAGCGTTGCGTTGCGGCGTCCCTCAGCGGTGACTGATCGAACCCGCGAACTCCTGGCAGAAGCGCAGCGCCGAAGACCGGGCTTACGCGATTTAGTGCTGGAAACCTGGCTGACGGTGGCTACACAGCCTGGGCACCTACTGAACGCGTACACGCTACACGAAACCCTAAAAGAGATGCCAATGCCCGACCGTGACGTAGCATGGAGCTTGCCCACCTACTACACCCTCGACGACGGTGGACCGCTGGACCGGCTGATAAGGTGGGCGTCGCGGAGCCAGCGCCCGGATTGCCCCAGCGATGTCGTGGAACTCGCCGCGATCACACTGGCTTGGACATTCACGTCACCGAACCGGATGTTGCGCGACCACGCCACCAAAGCTCTGTCTCAACTCCTCTCGGTGCATCTATCAGTGCTGCCAACCTTCATTCCAAGATTTGCCGGGGTGAACGACCCATACGTGATCGAACGGCTGGCAGTTGCCTGCCATGGTGCCGTGCTTTGCGACGGCATAGCCGAACCCCAGGCCGTCGTCCATGCTGCCGAGGAACTGAAACGAGTTGTTTTCACCGACGACCAACCGCCTAACTTCATCACTCGGGATGCCGTTCGCGGCGTCTACGAGTGGTGCTTTCATAACGGCTGGGTTGATGAACAGGTGTATTCTGAGTTGAAGCCGCCGTACTCATCCGCTGCACCATCAGAACCGCCTACTGAGGAACAAATCAGGCAGGACTATGACGTTCGCTCCCAAGACTCGCAGCAGGTGAAATGGCCCTACGGGGACTTGATGATGTCGGTATTTGCAATGGGGGACTTCGGCCGTTACGTCATTGAATCCGCAATGCACCATTTCACTCCATACCGACTGGACTCGGCTCCACCGTCTGAAGAGCAGCGGACAATGTTTTCCGCGACATGGGCTCAACGGTGGGTTTTTCAGCGCGTAATTTCACTCGGCTGGACCCCGGAGCGTTTTGCTGAGTTTGATTACCGAGTGAACTATTGGATCGGAAGCCGGACGGAACATAAGCCGGAGCGATTTGGGAAGAAATATCAGTGGATTGCGTTTCATGAACTAATCGCTAGAATTTCCGACAACTTTCACGTAATGCCAACATACAGTGGTGAGCGAATAGCCTATGAAGGTCCGTGGCAGCTGCTGAGTAGAGACATTGACCCAACGTTGCCTCCTCCGCTTCGGGCCCGGAATGCGGACGATGAGGTGGAAGTGGGTGCAACATTTGCCGCTGACGGCAATCCATGGTGGGCTCCGGATGGGCCCAGTTATCGTCAAGATGACCCCCCAGCCGGTGACGGCTGGGGAACGGAAAGCCACGACATCCCTGAATTCAAAAAGCTGGTGAGACGTAAAGATAACGATGGGAACAAGTGGGTAGTTCTCCACGCATGGTACAGTTGGGCAAACGAATTGGCTTCCTCACGGATGAGACATTCGCGACGCCGAGAGTTTTGGAGTCTCGTTTACAGTTGGCTATGGGGTGTCGTCAAAATAGTTTGCTCCAGATCATCACTGCCCGGAGTTGGCAGGCGGCCAGATATGACGCCACCCTCTTGGCATAGCGGGTCGCTATCCCGCGCCACTGCTTGAACTCCAAAAACCCGTTCTCCACCAAGTGCCTCAACTTGTACAGCGCCCGATCATAGTCCCGCTTTTCCTTCCGGTTGCTCTTGGGTGGTATCACCGCCTCCATTCCCAACTCCGCGGCCGCGGCTATGATTTCGTTGGTGTCATAGGCTTTATCCGCCAGCAACCACTCTGCCTCAATGCCTTCAATCAGGGGCAACGCCTGGGAACAGTCGGCCGCCGTGCCTCCGGTCACCGCCAGCCTTACCGGCATTCCGTGGGAGTCCACAGCCAAGTGCAGCTTGCTGTTCAGCCCCCTTTTGTGCGGGCTATGGCCTGGCTCCCGCCACGGGCCCCGGCACTGTGGGGATGGGCTTTGATATAGCTGGCGTCTATCATCAACCACTCGAAATCGGGGTCATCCATCACTTCCTCCAGCAGCCTGGCCCACACGCCCCGGTCCCGCCAGCGGCAGAAACGGCGATGGGTGTTCTTCCAGTCCCCGTAGTCCGGGGGCAAATCCCGCCAGGGAGCGCCGGTGCGCAGTTTCCAGCAGACGGCGTCGATAAACCCCCGGCTGTCACGGGATGGTCGGCCTCTCTTGCCCTCTCCCACGGGCAGGTGCGGCCTCAGCCGCTCCCAAACCTCATCGGTCATATCGTGGCGCCGGTGTGCTGCTGCCATACTACCCACCTCCCACACTCTCCCTCATTTCCAGCAATTTACCACCCTCTCATTGTTTTGACGACACCCCGTAGTTCGACCAACGCAACGCGACTCGGTAGTTGCCTACCTCGAACAGCGTACCTTTATGAACCGATGGATGCCCGAAGGCATCAGACAAACCGATGCTGCTTACCTAGGCGAATTACCGTGGGCAATTTCGCGCGATGACCCGGAATACATCTGGAGACCTGTTCAGAATCGTTGGGACGAAGAGCCTACAGACCTGGAAGCCTCGCCTGCCTGGGAGGAGTACATCTGGGAAGGGAACATCCTAGATTGTTCAATAGACGACGTGGTGCGGGCTTGGTACCCAGCGCCTATCATATTTGAAGCCGGAACTCTTACCTGGTTGCCAGGTACGCGAGAGTGGCGAGACCTAGCAGGGACGACTGTAGCCCAGTTCGTCGAGAGCAAGGACCACAGTGTACTTCTCGTGCGCGAGGACTGGCTGAGGCGTACTTTGCGCAAAGCAGGTCTTGCCATGGTGTTCGGCTGGCTAGGAGAAAAGCAGCTTCTTGAAAGGGATCAGGGCCCCTTTGGAATCGAAATAGTGGGAGGTTGGCTCGAAATCAACGCGGTCGCATCGCTTGAAGGGCGGCAGTGGACTTTTGGGCAACGACGATTAGAAACACGCGTTGTTGGATGACGGTAGAATGGTTGAACAATCTGTTCAGCGTTCGTATTACACACCGCTGCAGAGCCACCTCCCACCGAAAAGTTCGCAATACGGTACACTTAGGCCCACTCTCACGTGCCGGGAACAGGCTAGCATGGGTTCCATTCGGGCCTCCGGTCACATCTGACCATTGAGTATGCCCTATATGCAATCGGCGCACCTCGCTTGTCCCGGGCCGTTCGCCCAGACTAATACCCCGTGGGAACGTGATGCGCAAAATTGCACAAACCCGACCCGATCCACATATCACCAGCCCGCAGGCCGCTCACTACTCACCGGCACCGACGATGAACTCCTCGACAGGCTGGCAAAACTCGGCCCACGCTTCCATCAACGGCCTGCGTGCTTCAAAGAGGTTCGTCCGGGCGTAGGCCTTCTTAGTATCGTTTCCGATATCGTGGGCCAGGGCTAGCTCGCTCAGGAGATCCCGATCACCAATATCGCTATCCTCCAGGCACCAGTCCTTGAAGCTGCTCCGGAACCCGTGGGGCACTGCGGGTATCTCCTCCCGGCGCAATAGCTCTGTGAAGGTCATGTCGGAGAGGGGCTTGCCGCTCCATGCCGGGAATATGAGATCCCCGCCCCGCCCATTCAACTTCCTGGCTTCGTCCAAAATTTCGAGGCACCGGCCGGACAGGGGCACTTTGTGTTCCCGGTGAGCCTTCATCCGTTCCGCCGGAACGGTCCACTTGGCCGAGTCCATATCTATCTCCGACCAGGTGGCCTTCCGGGCCTCGCCTGACCGAGCCGCTGTCAGGACGAGAAACTCAAAGGCCAACCGGGTCACCAAGTCCGCATCGGACTCCCTGACCCGGCCTAGGGCTTCCGGAACCCTGCTGTATGGAAGGGCGTCGTGGTGGCCCTTGATCTTAGAGCCCGGAGGAAGCACTCTCAGGATAGCCTTGTTTGCGGGGTTGTCCTGCCTCCAGCCTTGGACATCCACCCAGTCGAATATAACTTCCATACGCTGGCGGAGGCGTCGGGCGGTCTCGGGCTTGTCAGTCCAGATGGGAGTCAGGATTGCGAGGACGTCTCGTCTGGTGATCTTGTCCACCGGCATTTTGCCGATTATGGGGTAGGCATAGGTTTTGAGGGTGCTTTCCCACTGCTTCGCGTGCTTGGGGTTGCTCCATGTGGGGCGGCGCAGTTCAATGACTGCGGAGGCGGCTTCCTCAAATGTGGGAACGGAGGCAGAAGGAGACAGGGCGGCTTCACGAGCCTCCCGCTTTTCCTCGACTGGGTCCCGCCCTTCGGCCACGGCGACGCGATTTTCGTGGGCCATCTCCCGGGCCCGTGCCAAGCTTATGGCCGGATACGCCCCCAGGCCTATGTCCCGCCTGCGGCCGCCGATTACGATTCGTTGGATCCAGGACTTGGTGCCGGCAGGAGCGATGTTCAGGTAGAGGCCACCGCCATCGCCGTGCCTGCCGGGTTTGCTGATGGACTTGACTGCCAGTGCGCTGAGCTTGCCCATGCGCTCCCTCCTTTTACCACATCCTTCCCCACACAAAGCGCGGGATGTAGATGGATTTTACGGGAACTCACCGGGCATGTCAAGAGGACTGTATCAATAACTCAGCTACGGAAGAAGGCTTTTTGAGACTTTACAGGATGTTACTGGACTATAAAATGGCGGAGAGAGTGGGATTCGAACCCACGATCCACACAAGGCAGATACCGGTTTTCGAGACCGGCGCTTTCGTCCGCTCAGCCATCTCTCCAGCGGGTCGTATAATCCATGTTACCGCAAGGCTATTTCGCAATCAATCGGATGCACGGATTGCCGGGCGGATCAACCGGCGAAATAGGCCACGATGATCTCTATCGCTTCCTCTTTGGTAATAAGGCCGGCAAAGTAGTCCACGACCGCCGCAATGGCCTCCTCCCTGTCGATAATCCCGTTGCCGTCCCTGTCATAGCGGCTGACCACGTCGTCTAAGGTCACCACGATGGTGTAGGCGTGGTCAGCCGCTTGGTCTTGGGAGACCACCTCTACTTTGATCGTAGCGCCGCTGGCGATGTCTATCTGGCGCCCGTCCGAGGTTTCGTCGGCATCCGCGAGTTCCGCGTCGTCTGCGTCAAGGAACCGGAATGCGGCCCCGTACTCGTTGGTGGGGGTAACCGTGATCCGGGTCGCGTCGGCGGACGCCGCGTACTCGGTGTGGTATGCGTCGAACTTGGGGGTCAATGTCCCCGGTCTGATGCTCAGGCCGCTGAGCAGGACGTCACAGTGGACCAGGTCAATAACGTCGAGATCGTTAATTGGCACCCCTCTCAGGTCATGGGGTATGCACCCGCTAAACTGGTTCTGGTACAAGAACAGCACCACCAGGTTATTGAGGTTGCCCAGCCAGGCCGGTATTTGTCCCGAGAACTGGTTCAGGTCCAGAAGAAGATGCTGCAGATTCAGGAAACCCTCCATCCAAGAGGGCAACGGCCCAGTCAATCCGTTGCTGCTGAGGTACAGCCGTTCCAGGTTGCGGAGGTTGCCTAATTCCGCCGGAGGGTCTCCCGTCAACTGGTTATCTCGCAGGTCCAGCGTTTCAAGTACGGTCAGGTTGCCCAATTCCGAGGGTATCGGCCCGCCCAGTGGGTTCCTTGCTAGGTATAAGGTTTCCAGGTTTGCCAGATTTCCCAGGGAGGGTGGTATCGCCCCGGTCAACTGGTTGTTGCAAAGGTCCAACTCTACCAGTTCCGTAAGGTTGCCAATCCAGGGTGGTATCGGCCCGGTCAACTGGTTGTCGTATAGAAACAGCACTTTCAGATTGACCAGTCTCCTCAGAGACGGAATCTCCCCGGTCAACTGGTTGCTGTAAGTGCGCAACTCCTCCAGGTCGGTCAGGTTGCCCAGCCCCGCCGGTATCTGTCCGGTCAACTGGTTTTCTTGCATGTCCAGCACTGTCAAGGCTGTCAAGTTCCCCAGCGCAGCCGGTATCTCCCCGGTCAGGCCATTATTGTTGAGGCGCAGCTCCAGCAGATTGGCCAGATTTCCCAGTTCTGCCGGTATCTTCCCGGACAGTTGATTTTCTGAGAGGTCCAATTGCTCCAGCCCGGCGAGGTCGCCCAACTCGACCGGAATCGTCCCGGTCAATTGGTTTCCGCCAAGGAGCAGCGCCTCCAGCCTGCTGCCGTTGCCGAGACCGGCCAGCTTGCCCGGAATCGTCCCGGTCAACTCGTTACCGGACAGGTCCAGGTATTCCAGCACGGCGAGGTCTCCCAGTTCCGGCGGTATCTCCCCGGTCAGTTGATTCTCGCCAAGGTCTATCCTCTCCAAGCCGGTCAGACTACCCAGCCAGACTGGGACGGAGCCGGTCAACGTATTGTCGTGAAGGTGCAGCACTCTCAGGTTAATGAGGTTGGGCTGACCGGACTGTTCCGAAAGGGCTCCCAATGACAACGGTATAGTCCCGCTCAGTCCGTTCTCAGACAGGTTCAACTCCTCCAGCATGGTCAGGCTGCCGAGCCACGACGGGACCGGACCGGTCAATTCGTTGCCCTGCAAGTGCAACACCGTTAGTGCGGTCAGGTTGGCCAGCGACGGTATGTCTCCGTATAACTGGTTGTCGTTAAGCCGCAGTTCCGCCAAGCTGATCAGTCCGTCCAGCCAGGACGGCATACTGCCATCCAATCGGTTATCGCCCAGGTCCAGCGTTCCGAGCATGGCCAGGCTGCCCAAGGACGACGGTATCTCACCGGTGAGTTCGTTCCCGCCGAGGTCCAGGGATTGCAGACTGGTAAGGTTCCCAATCCGGGACGGTATAGGCCCGGTAAACTCGTTGTACGAGAGGTCCAGGGTTTGCAGCCCGGTCAGACGGTCCAACGACGACGGTATCGGGCCGGAGAGTTCTTCCTCGCTGCGGTCCAGCCCCGTCACGCGCTCCGGCGTGCCTCCCAATGTCACTCCCCGCCAGTCGCGCATGGAAAGGTCTACCGACCAGTTCAGCGTTCCACTTCCCTGCAAAGAGTCCTCCACCGCCAGCAGCGCCTCGCAATCGGCAACCAGTCCTGGGTTGGCGGCGGGGTCTGTCACTACCGCCGTCACGGCGGTTCCGGTGGAGCAGGCGCCCACATCCGGCGTTCCGGTGGCTGTTGCGGACCAGGTACTGGTGTGAGCTCCGTTGAACCCCGGACCTGCACATCGTGCTCGATGTCCGCAGTCAGGCCCCTGACTACGCCACTCAGAACGCCTGTAGACGCCCCTTGCACCACGGTCCAGTCCGTGTCTGACTTAGTGAGTGCGTTGGTTTCAATGTAGCGCAAGTCGTAGGAAACGATCGGTGTCCCACCAGTGTTGCCCGGGGCGGTCCAGGCAACGTGCAGGGACGCCGCGCCCGAGGTGACAGTAGTTATGTCCGGGGCATCCGGTATTCCCGCCCGGCTCACCCGGATGGTGTAGGTGTGGGTGGCCCTGCCGTCGGCGGAGATGACCCTGACCTTGATTATCGTTTCTGCGTCGCCAAGGTCTACCTGATGGCCGTCCAGCATACTGTCGCCGTCGGCAAATTCGCGGTCGTCGCTGTCCAAGAACTTGAAGGTTACTCCGGCTCTGCCGGTGGGCGTCACCGTAACCCGTGCCGGACCCGCAACAGCGTGGTATTCGGTGATTGACGGGGCGAAGCCGGGCATCAGAGTCGTCCCGCTGACGGTCAAACTGCTCAGCAGGACGTCGCAGTATGGCAGGCCGAGACTGGACAGGTCGTTGTTCGTCGTGTCTCGCAGTTCCTTGGGAATGCACCCGGTCAATGGGTTCCGGGAGAGGTGCAACTCCTCCAGGTTGTCGAGGTTACGCAGTCCCTCCGGTATGACGCCGTCAAACTGATTGTCGTTGAGGCGCAGCTTCTCCAGGTTGCTGAGAAAATGGATGTCCGCCGGGATGCTCCCGGACAACCGGTTGCCGGAAAGGTCCAACTCCACCAGTCCGGTGATGTAGGTCAACCGGTTCGGTATCTCCCCAGTCAACCCGTTGTTGCTGAGGTCCAACCGCTCCAACTTGGTAAGACGAGTGCCCAGTGTGAACGGTATTGCCCCCGACAGGTCGTTGTCAGCAAGGACAAGCTGCCGCAGGCTCGTCAGGTTGTCCATTCCGGACGGGATGTCGCCGGTCAAGCCGTTTTGCGACAGGTCCATGACTTGCAGGCGAATGAACCTTGTCAGTTCCGCTGGTATATTTCCGCTCAGGCGGTTGTCATCGAGTCGCAGCACCTTCAGGTTGTTCAAGCTGCCCAACTCCGCCGGTATGCTATCGTCCAGCCGGTTCCGGTTGAGGCGCAGCTCGGTCAAATTGATCAGCGTCCCCAATTCCGCCGGTATGGGCCCGTTCAGCCGGTTTTCCGACAGGTCCAGGACTCGCAGATTCGTGAGGCTGCCCAGTTCCGTTGGTATGCGCCCCTTCAGGCCGTTGTTGTTAAGACGCAACTGGGTCAAGCCGATCAGATTGCCCAACTCCGCCGGTATAGTCCCGGTCAGGCTGTTGTTCGACAGGTCCAGGGCTTCCAGGCCGCCAAGACTGCTCAAGCCGGAGGGAATCTGTCCCTTCAGCGACTTGCCGCCCAAGTCCAGTTTCGTAACCTGCCTTTGTCCTCCCCCAACCGGGAAAGCCACCGTGACGCCGTCCCATTGATCGAAGGCCAGTCCCGCCGACCAGTTGAGAGGCGCACTGCCTGCCAAGGCGCCGCGCAAGGCCAGCAACGCTTCGCAGTCTGCTGTCAACTCCGGCCCGGCGGACAAAGCTGCCAAGGCGCCGCCCGTGGCGCATCCGGCCTCGGCGACGGTGGTGGCCCCGGTAACCGTTTCGGACCAAGCCCCGGCCCCGGCTGAGTTGACGGCCCGCACTTGGACGTCGTACCGGGTGTGGACGACAAGCCCGGTAACCATGTACTCCAGGCTTCCGCCAGGGTTGGTGGTCCAGACATTCTCAACGACCGTCCAGTTACTACTGTCAGTCTTATCGGCGGTGGCGGGAATGTAGCGCAGGTCGTAAGAGGTCACCCCCGTGCCCCGATCTACGGCAGGAGCGCTCCAGGCGATGGTCATGGTGTTTCCGCTTGGCGTCACCAAGTCGACCGTGGGGGCGGCGGGAGTGAGCCTGTGGCCGTAGACTTTTATGGTCCATGACTCCAGCGTCCCGGACAAGTCGTTATCGACTTTGTCGGTGACCCGCAGCGTCCATAGCCCGTTGGGGTTCTCGCCCAAGTGCTTTGACGCTCCGAGACGGACTTCGCTGTTCAAAGGGATAAGATCGTCGGAGTCGTAATACCTGAGCAGTTTTGACGTATTCCCGGACGGGGACACCAGTTCGATTTCCAAGTCCCGAACGGATGGATGGGCGAAGGATGCCTGGACTTCGACGAACTCGATGAACTCTATACCGGTGTTTACACTGAGTGTGCGGGTGACGGCCCTGGAGAAACCGCTGGATGGGGGGCCGGGAATTCCGGCGCCCAGGTCCCCTGACTCTGTCTCCACGGTTTCCAGCGGCGGCACAGTAGTCCAGCTTTTCGCCAGGTCAACGGCGGCCTTGGCGTCGACCATGCCGAAACCGTACTCGTGGTTGAAGTGGTACCGCTCTCCGGTTGACCCGTACTGCGGGGCGCCGTATTCCCAGCCGGGGCTGCCAGGGTCGTTCTTCCGGGCGGAGGCGGCCAGAATCAGCTTCAGGTCCCGCCAGGTAAGTTCCGGGTTGGCGTCGCGCAGCAGCGCGGCCACACCGGCGACGATTGGAGATGCTGCGGACGTGCCGCCGAAGGTATAGCGGTGGTATCGGTCGGAGTTTTCGGTCGTGACGATGCCCCGGTAGCTTCCCCTGGCGTCGCTGGAAGGCGCGCAGACCCAGAGAGACGATCCCCAATCGGAGTAAGCGCTCCTCCTGTCCCTGTCGTTCACCGCGCAAACGCCGGTCACCGCGTAGAAGTTGGCATATTCGTTCAGGTTGAGGTCGGCCCCATCCAGAGCGCTGTTGCCTGCGGCGATGGCGTAGAAGGTCCCCTTGCCTCCGTAGCCTTCCCTCACCCCCTGCTCCACCGCCAATTCCCAGTACGTAGGGGCTGCCCCCCATCCGTGGTCAACTGCCGGACCCCAACTGTTGTTGGACACTGCCGTCACAACCCGGTTGCGGGCCATGGAGTCCGCCAGGACAAAGTCCGATTGGCCCAAAATGTATTGGCCCACAAGGAAATTGTACCCGTAGATGGTGGCCCTAGGCGCGACGCCGCGCACCCCGGCGTCGTTGTCCCGCGCCGCGATGATCCCGGCTACCGCCGTGCCGTGGTGTTCCTTCGGGTGGTATATGTCGCCTCTGTCGGTATAGTCGTGGTTGAGGGAGGGATGTATGTTGGGGGCCAGGTCTTCGTGGTATTGGTCTATGCCGTCGTCAACTACCACGACGTTGATGCCCTCGCCCGTAATGCCTTCTTCCCAGACTGGCTCGACATTGATGTCCTTCCCGCCTTCTTCGCGGTTCTTCAGGTGCCACTGGCAGGCGTACAGGTCATCGCCGACCAGTGGGGCGGTCACCCCTGCGGTCTCCGCCGTGCAACCGGCGACAAACGCGGTGTACCGCGGGTCATCCAGGACGGCGATCGTGTACGGCGCGGGCGACCTGTAACCGGCCGACACTTTCACAAAGTAAGTGCCGGGACCAAAGGTGTCCCAGATGAAGAAATCATACTCGAAGTATGGGGCACGCTCATTGATGTCGATGGAATTGCCGTTGGCGTCCAGCACCTCCGCCTCGACCAGGCCACCATCAGCGCTTATGCCGATAACGTAGACGTTGGCGCTCTCCGAGAAGTCCACCCGGAAGTAGTCATCCTGACCGTCCGAACCAACTGTTCCGGGGGTTGGAAGGCCTATCGGCAAGGGTGTCGCGCTGGTCCTGTCGTTGCCGGGTTCGGTCACTGGCAAGACGTAGACGGCGTATCTCCCGGTTCGTGTGTTGAGGCTGCCTACTTTGAGGTAGTAAGTCCCTGCGTCGAGAGTTTCCCTGAAATGGAAGGCCCTGGACTGGCCTGGGATCTGGCTGTCGTCGTTGAACGCAATCTCGTTGAGGTTGCTGTCATACAGCGTTCCAACAGTATCCAGGGAGCCGAGGGCGAAGATCCAAGCATCGGTCGTAGCGGCTATTTCGATCTTGTAGTAGTCCTCGTCAGAGCCTTCGGCAATGGCTTCCACCACGCGGGTCCCCGGCACCAGGGAGTAAGGCGGCGCGGGTTCGGCGAACAGGGCGTAGGGACCGGTCTCCGAGAGATAGCTTTCGACGCGGATGTAGTAAGTTCCCGGTCCGAGATTTTGCCGGATGAAAAAGTTGAGTTGAGCGCCGTTGTCATCATCAGTCCCTATCGTGGCGCCATCGCTGTCAACCAGCGTGCCGACGGTATCCACGTCTCCCGTGGTGTAAATGAAGACCTCCGCGGCATCGGCTATCTCCAGCTTGAAAAGGTCGGCGTCTGTGCCCGGGTCTATCAGTCCCATCACCGGAGTACCCGGTTCCAGGACTTCCGCCATGTCCATTTCATCGCTCTGGTCGACTGTTCCCGTGGCGTACAGCCTGTAGGTCCCGGTGGCCCCGTCGGGGCCACTGACGGCGACGTAGTAAGTCCCCGGCGGGAGACTTTTCGCCATGAAAAACGACCTGCTCCCCAAGGAGAAATCGCTGTCGTCGTTGTATGCGAGCCGGTTCCCGCCACTGTCCAGCAACTCGCCAACCGTATCGACTGGGCCTTCCGCATACACCTGGAGGTCGGTGGTTTCGGACACGGTTATCCTGAAGTAGTCTTCATCGGCAGACGATCCGAGGACGCCAAGCTGCGCGGACTCCAGGGCCAGGTCCGCCGAGGTTGCGCGGGACCCGGCCGGGTCGGCGCCGGACCAGGAGTGCAGCCTGTAAGGCCCGGTACTGGTCAAGTAACCGCTCACGAAGATGTAATAGACGCCCGGTTCGAGGACTGTCCCGAGGAAAAAGTTGGAACTCTGCTCTGAAAGGATGCTGTCATCGCCGTATTCAACCTCCCGGAGGTTTTCGTCGACGAGTTCTCCGGTGGTATCCACATCACCGGTCGTATACAGAATCACGTCGGTGGGGCCGGTGGCCGTGGACAGGTCTATCTTGTAAACGTCCTCCTCCCAAGCTGTCCCGATGATACCCTCCACCGGTTGGCCCACCGTCATATCCGACGCCGCGGCAACTGTCCCGCCCTGGTCGACCGCAGTCCTGGTGTGCAGGCTGTAAGGCCCTGTGATGGTCTCGTCGTAACCCAGAACGGCTATGTAGTACGTTCCGGGATCAAGGTTCTCCCCTATGTAAAAATGGAATGGATTCTCCGAGAGGTCACTGTCATCGCCGGACGCGATCTGCCTTCCGTTGCCGTCAAAAAGGCCCCCTACGGTATCCTCGATGCCGCCCCGGGTATAAATCCAAACGTCCGCGGAAGCTCCGTTAATTTCAAACCGGAATACGTCCACGTCACCGCCGGGATCGATGAGGCCGGTTACCGTGGTCCCCAAGGTGATGGGAGTGGCATCGTCCAGCGTGTTTCCGTGGTCGTCGAGGGTCTGCGCCTTGGCCTCGCTGGCAGCCAGGATGAAGCACAAAAAAAGCAGGACTGCCAGGGGCATCATCCTGCTTGGTGACGGTATTGACGGGAACTTAAACAGGTTCAAGGGAACTGCACATCCTTACTTCGTCGTTAACTCTCTCCACCAGTTGGGGCTGGAGACTGCCACGCCCTCCTGGGAGGCCAGCGAGTTGGCCAGTTCCAGCGACGGGAACCCCGGCTCCGTCTCCACAAAGAAGCCGTTATCCAGGAACTCCAGTTCCATGACCTGGCCTGCCGGAATGTCGTTCCCGGCGAAGAACTTGTCCACCGCGGCTTGGTCCCATTCCGGGTCCAAGGCCAGCATGACCCCGCCGGGCAGGGTCATCAGACCTCCACTGGACTCCGACTTGAACACGGGACCGGCGTCGCCGCCCTCCTTGTACTGCTTCCTGACGATGCTGTTGTTGCCTCTTCCAGCTACCACGTCGTCATCAGAGGTAATGGCGGACTGGTCCTGGACCGTCAGGTCCTCCTGTAGCACGGCACGCATGGTGCGGTCGCCGTCCTGCCAGGTATAGACGTCTCCTTGGGCGGAGTCCTTCCCGCTTGCCCCTCCCGATTTGGCGACCTGTTGGGATGATTCCGTCTGCACCGGGCCGACCGGAATGCGGTTTCCCTTGGGACCGCGGTACTGGGTGGCCTTGGGCATGGGCTTCGGCTCGAACTCTTTTTCTGCGGGCTTGGGCACAGGCTGGTTTTCGAGTTCCAGCACCGGTTTAGGCGGCAGAACCACCTCAATTGTCGGAGCCGGTTCGCGCGTGGCCGTGTTCGATTGATCTACTTGAGCGGGTGGAGCCACGGCAACTGCGGATGGACCCGGCGGTTGCGCCCTGGCGGCGACCAGCGCGGTGGTGGTTGCGGCGGCCACGGCGGCAATGACCAGGACGGCTATGACCGGGATGGCAAGTCTTGGCAGTTTCATGACGTCACCAATTTTCGCGCATTGACGGCGCAACAGAGTGCCATACTGACTTTACCATAACTTTACCACCACTTTGCCATAAATGCGCCATAAGATTATGTTTGACGGGGGATGGGGTTATTCAAGGCGGACACACCGGTTTACCGCCAAGGGGATGGAAGTGAGCCTTGTCACCCGTCAGTAAACCGTATATAGTTGACCTCAATCCCCTGTTAACGTACGGAAGCCGCTGCTTGACGGTTTCCTTTTCCGCTCAAGACACTTGGAGCTTTTATGTTGACCCAGCAAGAACTCGTAAGCCGACTCAGAGAGTGGGAAGTCCGCGTAACGCCCCAGAGGTTGGCGATTGCGGACGCCGTGTTGAACTCCACCGACCATCCAACGGTGCAACAGATATTCGAGCGGGTACGGGACCATTTCCCGTCCATGACCCTGGCCACCATCTATTCCACCCTTGGCGTCCTGCAGCGCAGCGGACTGGTCCAGGAACTGCCCTTCCAGAAGATGTCCCGGTACGAAGCCAACATCGAACCCCACGTCAACCTGGTCTGTATGCACTGCGAGACCGTGGTCGACACCGACACGGGGCATGGCGAGGTGATGCGGTTGAAAAACCGCATATCCAAGCAATCGAATTTCCAGGTAGCTTGGCAGCGAGTGGACTTCTACGGTTGTTGTCCCAAGTGCGCCGCATCCAAACAGGAGCTCCAGGCTGCCGGCTAACACCGGCGGCCTGGCAGCACGGGCGGGGAACATGGCAACGATTACCGGCGTTATCGGCGTGACCCTCTGGACGGATAACCTGGACACCATGTTCCACTTCTACAACGATGTAATGGGTCTCCCGCTCCACGCCAGGCACGACGACTTCATAGCTTTCGAGTTCGGCGCATTCCGCGAGTTCCGGTTCAACCTGGGGCTGCACGGCAATGTCCAGGGAATGTCCAGCGATCCGTACCGTATCATGGCCAACTTCGGCGTGGACGACATTCACGAGATGCACCAGCGCCTAACGAGCGAGGGCGTGGAGTTCATTCGCCCGCCGGAGCAGGAACACTGGGGCGGCTGGGTAGCCACCTTCAAGGACCCTGACGGCAACGTCCTCCAACTTCTTCAACTCCCCTGATGCCCCTCGGAACGTCCTGCACTAAAGCCAAGCTGGACGCAACGTTATTCATCTGTGCCAACCGGTCCACGAGGTTCACCATGACCAGCAAGCTGACCCAACAAACGGCGGACGCAGGGAGGCATGAAAGGTTCCCGGACTTCCCGCCCAGGGACGATATGCAGAACTCCCTTCACTTGGACAGACCCGCCCACCAAGCAGCCATTCTCCGGCACTTCGGCGACAGTGGCGCCACTATCGTCCTGAGCGAGATCCCGGTTCGGCAATCTCCGGGTCAACAGGCAGGGCACCGCATCCCCGACCTTCTCATTGCCTTCGACGTGGATTTCCCTCTGGCGGTAGAGCAGAACGGCTACTCCATCCGCGACCAAGGCAAGCCGCCCGACTTCGTCCTGGAAATAGCATCGGTGAGTACCGGCGTGGAAGACTACACCGGCAAGCGCGACGACTACGCTGCCTTCGGCATACCCGAATACTGGCGGTTTGACCCATCGGGCGGCCAGCGTCACAGCGTGTCCCTGGCCGGAGACCGGTTGGTTGGAGACGTGTATCATCCGGTGGAGATAGTGGAGACAGACCAAGGCCATCTCTATGGACACAGCGAAGTTCTCAATCTGGACCTGTGCTGGGAACAGGGGATGCTGAGATGGTGGGACCCGACGGCCCAGCGTTACCTGCTGACCTTCGACGAAGAGCATGACGCTCGCATCGCGGAAGCCGAGGCCCGCGCCGCCGCCGAGGCCCGAGCCGACTCCGCCGAGGCCCGAGCCGACTCCGCCGAGGCCCGAGCCGACTCCGCCGAAGCTCGCGCCGACTCTGCTGAAGCTCGCGCCCGGGAACTCGAAGCGGAACTGGAACGCCTCCGGGGAACATGACGACGCCACAACCTGCCCATAGAGCAGACAGAAAGCTCCCGCACCCCAACCCGTCATTCCCGCACTGAAACTGTCATTCCCACACCCCAATCTGTCATTCTCGCGCAGGCGGGAATCCATCACCTGAAAGCGCCGCTCGCGTCTCCAATTGCCGCACATTAGGCCCTTGGATTCCGGCTCAAGGCCGGAATGATGGTGGGTGCATAGTCTACACAATCAGCATCGCGTCGCCGAACGAGTAGAACCGGTATTCCTCCCGTATTGCCTCCTCGTAGACCCGAAGCACGGGTTCCCGTCCGGCGAAGGCCGAAACCAGCATCAGCAGCGTGGACCTTGGCAGGTGGAAGTTGGTGACCATGGCGTCTACCATCCGATAACGGTGGCCGGGCAGGATGAACAACTCCGCTTGGTCCTGGACTGCCCTAAGCTCCCCCTGACCGCTCTCCTCCACCCGCAGGGCCGCCTGCTCCAGCACCCGCACCGACGTAGTCCCCACGGCGATGATGCGCCGCCCTTCCCGGCGCGCCCGGTTGATCGCCCCGGCCGCTTCCCCTGAGACCTCGTAGTACTCCGTGTGAATGTGATGCTGGGTAGGGTCTTCTCCCTGCACCGGCCGGAAAGTGTCCAGTCCGACGTGAAGGGTCACGAAGGCCTGCTCCACTCCCATTTGTCCGAGTTGCTCCAGCAGCGATTCGGTGAAGTGAAGCCCCGCCGTTGGCGCGGCCACGCTGCCGGGGTCCGCGGCGTATACCGTCTGGTACCGTTCCGGGTCCGCCGGTTGTTGGTGAATGTAAGGCGGCAGGGGAGTCTCCCCAAGCCGGTCTATGCCATGTTCTGATGAGAGCCTTACCAGCTTGGTCCCCTGCGGACGGGACTCCAGCACCTCCACTTCCAGCGCAGCGTCGCTGTCCTGCCCGTCGATCAATATGCGAACGCCGGGCTGCAACCGCCTTCCGGGGTGCGCCAATGCTTCCCAAACTCCGGGGCTTTGCCGGCGCAGCAGCAGCAACTCCACCCGCCCGCCGGTGACCGCCCGCCGCCCGTGAAGCCGCGCCGGGATGACCCGGCTCCGGTTGAACACCATGAGATCGCCCGCCCGCAGGCATTCCGGGATGTCGCTGAACCGTCGGTGCTCGATGACACCCGTGGCCCGGTCCAGCGTCAGCAACCGGGATGAGTCGCGTGGCTCTACCGGCGTTTGAGCGATAAGGTGAGGAGGGAGATGGTAGTCGAAGTCGCTGGTGCGCATGTTGTCTGAACTGTTAAATCAACCTCTGCGTCATTCCCGCCTGCGCAGGAATCCAGCAAGGTTAGCATGAGCCATCACAGTTTAGCGAATTGCTCACGTATCGGTAATCGTAAGAATCACAGTTCAGACAAAATCGTAAGACCTGTTTACTCGCCTCGGATATTCATGTGGGCTGCCGCCAGCGTATTGACCAGGAGCGACGCGATGGTCATGGGGCCGACGCCGCCGGGCACCGGCGTGATGGCCTCCGCCTTTTCCGACACCGCCTCGAAGTCCACGTCTCCCACCAAGCGGTAACCCCGTCTGCGGGTGGCGTCGTCCACCCGGTTTATGCCCACGTCAATGACTACCGCCCCATCCTTGACCATGTCGGCGGTAATGGCATTCGGCTGCCCGATAGCGGCCACCAGGATGTCGGCCCTGCGGGTATGGCTCTCCAGGTCGGAAGTCCGGGTGTGGCAAACCGTAACGGTGGCGTTGGCCCCTGCCTGCCGTTGCATCAACAGGGCCGCCAAGGGTTTGCCTACTATCTCGCTGCGACCGCAGACCACCACGTCCCGTCCTGAGGGATCGTACCCGTTCCTTACCAGCAGTTCTTGAATACCGGCTGGGGTGCCGGGCACGAAAGCAGCCCGCCCCTGCAACAGTTGCCCTGCATTGAACGGGTGAATGCCGTCCACGTCTTTCCGCGGGTCCAACGCTTCTATCACCGAGTACTGGTCTATCTGGTCCGGCAGCGGAAGCTGGACCAGGATGCCATGGAACCGCGAGTCACGGTTCAAGCTGTCGACAAGTTCCAGCAGTTCGTCCTGGGAAGTTGATGCTGGCAGGGCGAAGGTATCGCTGAACATGCCCACCTCGTCGCAAGCCCGGCGCTTGTTCCTCACGTACACCGCCGACGCCGGATCGTCCCCCACCAAAACGGCGGCCAGTCCTGGCGTAACTCGATGATTCGCGCCCACTTCCGCCACGCCCGCCGCTACTTCGCCGCGCACTTCCTTCGCCAAGGTGGCCCCGTCCAATATCTTCGCCATTACCCGAATCCCTGTTCCTTCTCAAATGATTATCAGGATAATTCAACGACATCCTGAAAATCCCAATATCCGGCAAATCCTGATTCAGACAAGGGTCCCGTCAATTCTAACACGGTCAGGATTGCTTCCTTCCCCCAATTCGTCATTCCCGCTCAGAGCCTGCCCTCGCGAAGGCGGGGGCGGGAATCCATTACCCCGTCCGGCTACGATAATGTTTCCCCGCCGCGTCTGTCGTGCCTCGGTGCTTGGTAAAGGCTGAGAAAGGCCGTGATTGTCATAGCCAAGGCCGCCGGCAGGAACAAAATCCCAATGGACAAATACCCCAACAAACAAAATACTAAGCAGGCAATGGCCAAACCGAACAGCGTGAATCTCTTGGGAAGTGAGTTGGCGCCCGCGAACCACAGCACCACAATCAGCGCTAGGCCGCTCAACAGTACCGGCACAAACAAGGGAATCAAGACCCACCACCCGTTTGCTTCTATGAAGGAAGCCGATAACGTGTAGGTGGTTGCCGCCGCTCCGCTGCCGCTTGGGGAAGCCGTTGCCTCGACTCCCCGATAGGAGTAAGGCCACAGCGCCAGCCATAAGAACGCTGCCCACGCCAGGGCATGGGCGATAATAGCTCCCAGCAACGGTGGGTCGCGGCGAAGGGACCTCAAACCAATAGCCCTCACTCGAGTCAGGCCCTTCCGTGAATTATACAGTTATAATAGTGCTGCACCAGCGCACAACCTTGGCCGCCAGGAGTCGGAATGCGCATAGTCTCGTTGCTTCCCAGCGCCACCGAAATGGTCTACGCCCTAGGGCTTGGCGACCAACTGGTGGGCGTGTCTCACACCTGCGACTACCCGGATGACGCCAGCAACAAGCCGGTGGTCAGCCGGAGCATCCGCCAGATCCGCCACCTGAGCAGCGTCGAGATCGACTCCATCATACAGCAGGCCCGGGCTAACACCAACCCCCTCTACTGGATCGACGAAGACCTGCTTCGCCAGTTGCGCCCCGACGTCATCCTGACCCAGGAGATATGCGAGGTCTGTGCCATTTCCAGCGGCTCCGTCTACGAGACCGCCGCCAAGGCCCTGGACTACGAACCGGCCTTCGTTACCGTCCGGCCCGCCGGGCTGGAGGACATCTTCAACAACATCAAGAACATCGGAAAGGCGGCCAACGTGCCGGACCGCGCTTCCGACTTGGTGCGGGAACTTAAACACCGGGTGAAAAGGGTGACGGAGGCACTGCCCGGCGATTCTGCCCGCCCGAAGGTCTTCTGCATCGACTGGCTGGACCCCCTCCGCAACACCGGTCAGTGGGTGCCGGAACTGGTGGAACTCGCCGGTGGCGAAGAGGGCCTTGCGATAAAGTGGGGCAAGTCCCGGGAGATAGCTTGGCAGGAAGTCCTCGACTATCGCCCCGACTACATCATGATGATGCCCTGCGCTTTCGGGCCGGAGCGGGTGGCGGCGGAATCGGTCTCCTGGCTTGAGAACCAACCCGGATACGACACCCTGCCAGCGGTGCGGAAGGACCAAGTGTTCCTGTTCGATGGCCGCGTCCCCAGCCGCCACGGCCCCAGGGTCATCGACGTGATGGAAGGCTTGGCCGAAGCCATGCACCCCGACCTGTTTGCCGGTATCGCGCCGGAAGGGCTTTTCTGGAAAGCCGACTTAACCTGACACAGACCCAAGGAGCAATCATGCCTAACCCTCGCTCGGACTACTCCAACATCTTCGACCGACCCCCGCTCAAGCTGCCCGACAACGCCCGCATTGTGGTGTGGCCCATCATCAACGTGGAGGAGTGGGACATCAACGAGCCCATGGCCCGCACCGTTCTGCCCGTGCCCCAAGGCCGTAGTGTGATACCCGACGTCCCCAACTACGCGTGGTACGACTACGGGATGCGCGCCGGCTTCTGGCGGATGAAGCGGGTGTTGGACCGCCACGGCATCCGCGCCACCGTCAGCCTCAACGCCTCGGTGTGCGAGACCTACCCCTACTTGGTGCAGGAAAGCCTCAAGTCCGGCTGGGAAATGCTGGCCCACGGCTACGTCCAGCGCGTCCTGAACGTAGAGGAGGACGAGCGCTCCGTCATCCGCCGCACCATAGACACCATCAAGGACTTCTCCGGCGTCGCGCCCCGCGGCTGGATGGGCCCGGGCTTGGCTGAGACCTTCGACACTCCCGACATCCTGGTCGAGGAGGGCATCGAGTACGTCTGCGACTGGTGCAACGACGACCAACCCTATCGCATGAAGGTCAAGAGCGGCACTCTCACGTCCATCCCCTACACCGTCGAGCTTAATGACATTCCCATCTATCTGGTCCAGCACCACCGCGCCCCGGAGATATTCGAGCGGGCCAAGGACCAGTTCGACACCCTGTACGAAGAGGGCGCCGAAAGCGCCCGCGTCATGGCCGTCTCCACCCACCCATACATCACCGGCGTCCCCTACCGCATCAAGTACTACAACCAGATCTGGGAGTACATCCGCCAGTTCCAGGGCGTGGTGTTCATGACTGGGAGCGAAATTCTGGACTGGTACAACGGAGAGGTTGGCAGGGGGCAGTAAGGCAGTTTGGTGGACGAAAGCAAAAGCATGGATTCCAACAACCAGGAATCAAACAAGTACGCGGCCTGATAGTTGACATCGTCCAGCAGGTAGCTGACGAGCAGGTCCGGCCGGACTTGGTTTCCATGTTCGGATTGGCCCAAGCTCTGCACGTCAATTTCTATGAAAACTGGCTGTCGTCGGACACCATCGGAATCTACTTGGACGACGTGAAGAAGCTGCTGCCCGAACTGGAGCGCATCCGGACCGTCCCGCCGCCTTCATCCTTCACCCCCGAAACCACTGACCAGCGCAACCGCTGGCGTCGGCTGACGCGGGGATAAAGGGGAGTTTTCCCAATACGCACCGCCTTTGGCATAAATCTTTGATGAATCAGCATTCCTGTGATAGTAGGCCCCTTAAAACGGCCGA
Organism: Dehalococcoidia bacterium; assembly: GCA_965203835.1. Taxonomy (GTDB): domain Bacteria; phylum Chloroflexota; class Dehalococcoidia; order Lucifugimonadales; family UBA3495; genus CBDCFV01. The sequence goes on along the minus strand of OZ241919.1, from coordinate 2,721,207 downwards.
CCATTCACAACAATCGGGACCAAGCATTTGTTTACCGGGTCGGCTGCAAGCCCGAATATCTCCAACGCGGTGGCGCCTATCAGGAAAACGCCAGGGTCGCCAAATACCATGGCGCACGGCATCTCCCTGTCCAGCAATTGCAGGTAGGCCGGCCCAACCCACCGTGCAATCTGTGACCCATCCGCCAGCTTGAAATCAACCATCCACGACGGCTCTACCTGAATATCCTCCAAGAAGTCCCGGGGAAACATGGAGTAGGTGGCGCCTGTATCCACCAGGGCATCGACGTAGACGAATTCCCGGCTGTCTATGTTCCCCACGCCAATCGGCATCGTAAACGTGCTCATTATTGGTCCTTTACCGCCGTAGGTCTCTTGACCGCTCCGGCTGTCTCAGCCATTGCAATTACAGCCGATGATACAACGCTGATTTGCAGCTTTGCAGGGTTTTCATGTCGGCATTAGAATACCCCCAGACATAGGAACATATAGCAGGCGCCCTGCAGGGTGCGGCAAGCCAAGGAGGCTGGTTTTGACCCACGACAGTCAGGCTCTGCCTGACCAATACGATGCGGAGCAGATAATCGAGTGTATGGGCGGAGAGGAGGCCATTCTCAAGGCGATGTCTGATTATCAGCAAGTCCTTGAGCGGATGGACCATGAGCGGAATAGGTTGGTCCGGAAGTATCCTCACAAGTGGGTCGTAATGGGACGGGAGGGGTTTCTGGTCGCCACAGATACCCTTATCGAGGCTCGGGAATTCGCTAAGGAAAACTGCCTGAAGAACCCCGACATTCTGTTCAGATACTTGGACCCTGATCCATTGGCGTTGATTTTGTGATAGTAGGGACATGGCCGATTGCATTTCTTCACCGAATAACCATTTCCTTGTTATTTATGGGTCTCCTCAGAATTGGAGGCCGTTCGGAATGGGAGGAACTAACACCATGCCAACCTACCAACCAAACATCATTCAGACCATCGCCGGCACCGGCGAGGCCGGCTACTCCGGCGACGGTGGCCTCGCAACCCAAGCCTTGCTTCGGGAGCCTTTCATGTGCGCCTTCGACCGGCAGGGCAACCTGTATGTGGCCGAGGCGCCCAACCACTGCGTCCGCCGCGTCGACAGGGACACCGGCGTCATCACCACCGTTGCCGGAACGGGCACAGTCGGCTATTCTGGCGACGGCGGCCCCGCGACCCAGGCCACTTTCAACGAACCTTACTCCCTGGAAATCGACGGCAACGGGGACATTTACATTGTCGACCGGCTGAACGCCGTCGTCAGGAAGGTTGACGCGGCTACCGGCATAATCACCACTGTGGCTGGCACCGGGGAGCCAGGTTACGGCGGTGACGGCGGGCCGGGCAACCAAGCCCAACTGCGGGAACCCAACGACTGCTTCCTCGACGGGAGCGGCGGTCTGCTGATTGCGGACATCCAGGACCAGCGCATCCGGCGGCTGGACTTGGCGTCGGGCGTCATCACTACCTTTGCTGGCAACGGGGAGAAGGTGCGCGGCGGCGACGGCGGCCCCGCCATAAACGCCAGCATCCTGGGCGCCCGCGCCGTGTGCATGGACGGCAAAGGGAACACCTACATTGCCGAGCGGGAAGGCAACGGGGTACGGAAGGTGGACGCCAACGGTGTCATGTCAACCCTGGCCGGCACCGGCGAGCGGGGTTACGACGGCGACGGCGGCCCCGCGCTGACCGCGACTTGGGGAGCGCCCAAGGCCATCCGCTGCGACGGGAACGACAACATCGTAGTAGTGGACACCGAGAACCACGCCATCCGCCGCATCGACGCCTCAACCGGCATCGTCACCACCATCGCCGGAGGTCATCTGGGTGGCGAGGGGGACGGCGGCGTCGCCACCGATGCGGGTATGGACCGCCCCCACGGCTGCTGCATAGACCGGCAGGGCAACCTGTACATCGCCGACAGCAACAACCACCGTGTGCGGGTAGTGGGGGCGTAGGCCGGTTCAGCAGTCCCAGCCCTCGAACATCTTCAACTGGTGGGTCTGGACGTTCGGCGAGAAATGTTTGCTGAGCATCCGGCCCGCCTCCTGGTACGATGAACCCACCTTGGGGCCATACCACTGCTGAGGCGGTTCGAGCATGTGCTCGAAGGTGAGAGTACAGACCTTTTGCCCCGGCCCGATCATAAACGGGACGTCGTGCGCCCGGATTTCCAGCACGGGTTGGACTCCTCCCAACCTGCCGTCCTCGCCGAACCCGAATCCGGGGTCGAAAAACCCCGCGTAGTGGGTGCGGAGTTCTCCGGTCGAGGTCTCATACGCGGTCATCTCGGCGGCAAATTCAGGAGGGATGCTCACGCTTTCGGTGGAGGACAGCAGGTAGAATTCTTCCGGTTCCAGTATCAGGCGGCGGTCCCTGTCCGCGAAGACCGGCTCCCAGAAGTCCCTTGGGTGGTAGTGGTTGACCCGTGAAAGATCGAGGAGCGTGCTGTTTTTCCTGGCCCGGTAACCGATGGCGTGGGGCGTGTCCGGCAAATTGATGCTGAGGCCGATCGTGTTGTCCGCGTTTATACTCGGCCATTGCTCATGTTGTCCGGCTTCCGGGAATATTATGGGGCTCTGCTCGTGAACCCGCAGCAATTCGCCCGGTCCACACCCGGAGGCTCCCTTGAACAAGCGAATCTGGTTCAACGACAACCTGGTCTGTACCTTAACGGTGAATGATCTGGAAAACACCTCCAGGTACATGCGCCCTTCGTAGCCAGTGGCGATGTCGTCGAAACGGTCGCTGTAGTCCGTTATGACCCTGGTGAAAATGTCCAGCCTTCCCGTGGAACTCTTGGGATTTGTCCTGGCGCGGACGCCTTGGGGTAAATCGAGACCCTCAAGAAGGGGGATCAGGTACGGACGGTTTTTTTCCAGTATGGCCCCGTCCCGGATGTCGATCTCGCCGATGGTAAGTTCGGGCAACTTCGTTTCCACGGCTGATGCATAAGGCAAAAAGCTGCACTGGAGGATGTACGCCTTCTCGCCCAGCCTCAGATCCAGGCTTGCCGGTTGGTAATTCTGCTCCGGAATCCTGTAGTCGCTGTTGATTATGTCCTCTTGAACAGCGGCCCTCAGCCATCTCGCGGGCAGAATGCCATCCTTCTCTATTTCGTAGATGCCTTCAAACATAGTTCATTCGGTTTCCGTTTTCGACCGGTCCCTTGCCTACGCACCGGCGGTATCCCTGAGCCGTTGCCGGTAGTCTTCGGGAATCTGCCTCAACCGCTGGCGGAAGCTGGAGTTGGCCCGGTCGTCCACTCGGTAGGCTGCTTCCAGCATCAACTCCACGCCGCCGATGTAGTCGTCTACGTGGATGAACTCCGCCTCTATCCCTCCGTCGGGGGCGCCGTTGTGGTAATTCCCCAGCGGAAAGGCGATGCCGGTGGTGTGGTAGCCGTACAGCGCGAACGCGCTGGCCTCGCAGACGCCGCCGCTCATCAACTGGCGTTGTGCCTTGAACCCGCCCTCGCGTTGTTGCAGGGTCTCTCTGGCCCGGACCAGCGCCGACTCGGCTTCGACGTCGAAGGTGTACCCCGCGTCCCCTACCCGTATCACCGGCCCTGCTCCCTGCTCCGCTCCCGGCAGCGTTCGGCTGGACTCCGCCGACACCACCAAGGTTTCCGGCGGCAGGGTCCCCGCCTCCGCCAGCAACCGGGCCCCTATAAGGCCCACTTCCTCCGCGCGGGTGAAGACGCCGTAAACGTCCCCTTGCGCAGGATGGTCCCCCAATGCGACCAGCGTTGTCAGTATGCTGCCGCAGCCCGCCAGGTCGTCGGCGGCCCGCATCGTCAAGAAGTCCCCGTTAATCTGGAAGTCCGGCAGATCGAATACAACCGGAAGGGGCAGTTCCAGCTCCCGCGGCTCTTCCAGTTCAATCAACACCCGGCGGTCGCTGTCGTCCCCAAGACGCCCCGCCGTCTGCGCCCGCAGCCGTTCGCCGTCCCGCAGCACCACGCTCAGCGGGACTCCGGCGTTGAAGCTGGACGCAGGCACCCCGCCCAACGCAACCCCTACCAAGTAATCGCCTTGAAAATCCACCGCTTCGAACCCCGGGTGGTCCATGTGGGCCATCAACGCCAAGGGCGTAACATCCGGCCTTTGTCCGGGAATGCGAACTATGATGTTCCCGAACTCGTCGACTCGGAAGGGGAGTTGCGCTTCAGACAGGATGGCCGTTACCACCGAGGCCACACCGTCCTCGTAAAAGGCGATGGCCGGCTGTCCACCCAAACGGGCCAGAAAATCCAGGGCTTGGTCTTTCTGCACGGTCGGTACCCCTCTATCCCAACTACGGAATCTCGGCAGCAAACGCGGTCGGTTGCCGTCGTTACCCGGCTGTTTGGGGATTATAGCATCGTCTGTGGCCCGGCCAGTTGCCCAATGCTATACTGCCTTCACCCGAAAATTGCGGTCCAGTGCGGCGTCGGCAGCGGGTTGGAAATCATCGTACCAGTGCGTTTGAAGGAGTAATGGAGTGCTAGAGCAGTTTCGAGTCGACCGGGAAGAAGCGACGTTTGTGAAAGGCGACGACCTGATGGGGACCGTCGCGGGCATATTTGAGAAGCTGGGAGTCCCGACGGACGACGCCCGGTTGGGCGCCGATGTTTTGGTCCAAGCCGACCTGAGAGGAGTGGACACCCACGGCGTTTCCAACATGCTGCGCAGCTACGTCACCGGCTACCAGAGCGGGCAGATAAATCCCCGTCCTGACTGGAAGGTTGTGCGCGAGTCGCCCAGCACCGCCACCATCGACTCCGACAGGGGCCTCGGCACCATCATTACTCCCAAGGCAATGAACATAGCCATAGAAAAAGCCAAGGCGGTCGGCTTGGGCATGGTCACCATCGGCAACGGCCGACACCTGGGGATGGCGTCGTACCACGCCATGATGGCGCTGGAGCACGACATGATCGGCGTCTGCATGACCAGTTGCCCGCCTTCTGTGCTTCCCACATTCGGCGCGGAACCACGGCTGGGCACCAACCCTATCGCCGTGGCCGTCCCGGCCAAGAACGAGCCTCCTTTCGTGTTCGATGCCGCCACCAGCACCGTGGCCGCCAACAAGATAGGCATCGCCCGCCGGTTGGGCGCCAAGCTGGAAGCCGGGTGGCTGGCTGATGGAGAGGGCACCCCCATCATGGAGGAGATAGACCCGCCCGATTCCTACATGCTGTTGCCCTTGGGCAGCACCAGGGAGTTGGGTTCCCACAAAGGCTATGGCCTGTCCTGCGTGGTGGACATCCTGGCCGGCGTCCTCACCGGCATGGGCTACGGGGCCGTGCCCGGCAGGCCCAACTTCGGCCATTACGTAGCGGCCTACAGCATCGACGCTTTCACCGACGCCGACGAGTTCAAGCAGACCATGGATGAATGGCTGCAAATGATGAAGAACACCAAGCCCGCCCCCGGGCATGACAGCGTGCTGGTTGCAGGCCATCCCGAAGCGGAGGTGGAGGATATCCGCCGAGTTGAAGGCATTCCCTTCCACCACGAAGTCGTCCAGTACATCCGGGACACTTGCAGCGAGCTTTCCGTGGCCTGTCTCATCTAGCGCCGAAGGGGTGGAACATGGCAACCGGACCAAGCAAGTCCAATGCGCCGCGGACTATCAAAGCGTCGGAGTTCAAGGCCAAGTGCCTGAAGCTGATGGACGAGGTAGCGGAAACCGGTGAAGAGATCGTCATCACCAAGAACGGCCGCCCGACAGCGAGGCTGGTCCCTTACCGTCAAAAGCCCGGGACTTGGTTCGGCGTAGACCGGGAAATTATCCAGATTCTTGGAGACCTCGATGAGCCCCTTGATGTGGTCTGGGAAGCGGAGCAGGGCCTGTTGGACGGCAAGTAGTGCTCTTGCTCGACACTCAAGCCCTGGTCTGGAGCCGATTTGGCGACCGGCGATTGGGGAGGCGGGCCCAGGAAACCATTGAACGGGCGTTAGGACAAGGTGATGCCGGTGTGTCTGCGATGACCTTCTGGGAAATCGCCATGTTGCACGACAAAGGCCGGATGGTCTTGCTCCGTGACATCGGCGCTTGGCGTGCTGGATTGTTAGAGCAGGGCTTGGTTGAAATACCTATTGACGGCGAGATAGGAATCCGCGCCAACAATCTACCGAACTTTCACGCCGACCCTGCCGACCGCATCATCGTCGCCACTGCCCTGAGAGGCCACCTGCTCCTGACCTCGGACGCCCGCATCCTCGCTTGGAGCGGCAACCTGGACCGGCTGGACGCCAGGGGGTAGTCGTGACGGTAGATCCCGCTTGTTGTGTCCCCCGAAAGCCGCCCAAGGCGAGTTGTCATCAGCCCATCCCGGCTAGCGGAGCCAACAGGTCCAGCAACTCCGCCACTCTGTCCAGGTCCCTACGGATAATCTCGCCGTTCAAGTTCCGTTTGCGCTCGCAGAAGTTGGCATGGAGAATGTTAGCGGCGCCTCGGAAGTCGAGTATCCGGTCGTTGCTGGTTTGCAGCGCCAACTCGTTCAGAAGGCGATAGAAATCGCTGTGTCTCGCATACTCCCAACCCTGGGCTACAGCGGCGGCCTTCAGCATGTGGGACGCGGCGCCCCAGCCTTTTTCAGATGCTTGGTGCAGGTCGCCCGCGTCTAGGTAGTCCCGGCTCTTTTCCAGGAAGTCGCGGGCTTGGGAGGCATAGTCGGATATTTCTTCAAGGTTGGGCGTGGTCATATAATTCTCCGTGTGGGTCAGGGGAAGGGAAGGTGATGGTGCCGAGGGACAGAGTCGAACTGTCGACACCGGCATTTTCAGTGCCGTGCTCTACCACCTGAGCTACCTCGGCAAGAGGGAATTAAATAGTAGAGGCAATCCGTTCAGGCTGTCAAGTTAGGTTCAACGGTCCGTGGGTTCCGCCCCTTCTTTTGCAATTGATAACCGAGCGACCGTCAGCGTATAATACCGGCTAATGAGCGAGGATATTCCCCGTGGAGGAGCACAGTAATGGTCGACGTGTTGACAGGAACTCAAACAGTTAAAATCGGTCACGCCCAGATGCTCAAGGGGGGCGTCATCATGGACGTGGTTTCCCCCGAGCAGGCCAGGATCGCCGAAGAGGCTGGAGCGGTCGCCGTGATGGCGTTGGAACGCGTTCCCGCGGACATCCGCGCCGACGGCGGCGTAGCCCGCATGACCGATCCCGGCATTATCACCAAGATAATGGATGCCGTGAGCATACCGGTCATGGCCAAGTGCCGCATCGGCCACTTCGTCGAAGCCCAGGTATTGCAGGCCCTGGGGGTCGATTATGTCGACGAGTCTGAAGTATTGACGCCGGCCGACGAGGTGCACCACGTCTGGAAGCACGACTTCACAGTGCCCTTCGTTTGCGGTTGCCGGGACTTGGGCGAGGCCCTGCGGCGGATATCCGAAGGCGCGACGATGATTCGCACCAAAGGAGAAGCCGGCACCGGCGATGTGGTGGAGGCCGTCCGCCACATGCGGGCGGTGCAGGATGCCATCCGCAAGCTCCAGAACATGCCCGACGACGAGTTGGTGGTGGAAGCCCGCAACCTGGGCGTGAGCCTGGAGTTGTTGACCCAGACCCGTGAGGAGGGCCGTCTCCCCGTGGTCAACTTCGCCGCGGGCGGGGTTGCCACCCCTGCCGACGCCGCCCTTATGATGCAACTCGGCGCCGACGGCGTCTTCGTCGGGTCGGGTATCTTCAAGTCCGGCGACCCCGCCAGCCGGGGATACGCAATCGTGCAGTCGGTGACTCATTACAACGACCCGAAGATTCTTGCCGAGGTCTCCAAGGACTTGGGCGAACCCATGGTTGGAATCGGCGTCCGCACCATCCCTGAAGAGAACCTGTTGGCGCCCCGAAGCATCTAAATGCCCGGCGGCGGCGGAACAGATTCCGCGTTTCTCCGCCGTGTTCCACCAACCCCTGATGTACCCTGGGAACAATAAGAGAGCGAGCAGAAAGTCGAGTTGAACGTAGGTGTTCTAGCGATACAGGGAGACTTTGCCGAGCATATTGCCGTACTTAAGCGACTGGGAGTGCAGGGACGGGAAATAAGGTTGCCCGACCAACTGGCGGACATAGACGGGTTGATCATCCCGGGTGGTGAAAGCACCACCTTGAGCCGCCTGATGAATATCTACGATCTCAGGGAACCTATTACCCGGATGGCCAGCGAAGGCAAGGCCATTTGGGGCACCTGCGCCGGTATGATCATGATGGCCAAGGAGATCACCGAGGAAGACCCCGTGCCTTTGGGCCTAATGGACATCGATGTGCTTCGCAACGCTTTCGGTCGCCAAGTGGACAGCTTTGAGCAGGACCTCGTCATCAATCAACTCGACCAAGAGCCTTTCCACGCAGTGTTCATCCGCGCTCCCGTAATCATACGGGTTGGCGAGGATGTGGATGTGATGGCATCTTTGCCCGACGGCAAACCCGTGGCCGTATGCCAAGACAACTTGATGGCCACGGCTTTTCACCCCGAGTTGACCGGCGACAACCGGCTTCACCAGTATTTTCTGGACCTTATCCCCAAGGAGTCTTCCACCGCGGCGTGATGATGCGAACCCTCCGCATCAGCGATGCAGCTCGTTGCATTCTAATGAACGTATCCAAGGGGCCTAATCTTGTGTGCCCCAAGGAGAGTATTTGCAGCGGTGAAGCGCCCCGCGACCCATCCTTGTGGAAAGACGCCCTGATTCCCCGCAGGGGCCGGATCTCCTTGGTCTCGTGGCAGGGGCCATACCTCAGTGGCCTCGGTTCGGCCAGGAACCGCAACGGGCGTCGCGTTTGGGAAGTCGACCACCTGTATGTCCCGGAAGGGACTGACGGCGCCCGTAGCAACCGCCGCCAACCGTGGGACTCCGCGTTCCTCGACCTGTTGGAAGCATTGGTGCGCGAGGCTGGGACTCGCTCTGGCGAACGCATTGTTGTACGGCTTCCCACCAACAGTCCAGTTGTTTTCCAAGCCAGAAGGTCCGGGTTCTTTCCCTGCCATGAAGAGTCACTGATTGAAGGAACCCTCGGCCCCCAACCCGACGGTCCTCAACCCGTCATTCCGCAATCCGTCGTTCCCCGAACGGTCAGGCCCCACCCCGTCATTCCCGCGAAGGCGGGAATCTACGGCGGCTCCGGCCAGAGCCGGAGCCGCACTGACACCGCCGTCCCGCCGGGACTGTCGGACTGCTTGCCCGCCGATGACCATGGCCTGTTCCAATTGTTCTGCGCCTCAACCCCACATGAAGTCCGCGAGAAGTTGGGACTCACCTTCGACCAATGGCAGGACGCCCGGGAGCCTTCTACCAGAGACCAGCGGGAATGGGTGTTGAGGCACAACGACCGCGTCACGGGTTGGTTGTGCGTCAAGTCCTTTCAAGGAGCCCACGACTGGCAGGTGATGGCCCACCCGGACTTTCCTGACTTGCTCCCTCGGTTGTTGGATTGGGCGTTGACCCAAGGCGGTGTCCAGCAGTGGCTCGTCCCGGACTATCAAGAGACCGTCCGGGACTGTCTGCTGCGCTGCGGACTACGTGAAACTTCCCGGTATACCCTGTTGGTCAAGAGAATAGCCGCACCCGTGAGAAAGCACGTTATGGCGGCAGTGGAGGCATAGGTTGACATTAGTGGCGAGTTTGGCCCAGCAAGAATTGGACCTGCTACTGGATGTTCTGCCCGTCGCAGTGGCGGAAACCCTGCGTTCCCACGATGAACTCGAAGACCTGCTGGAGGTAATTCTGGACCTTGGCCGCGTCCCGGAGGCCCGGTTCCCTTCCGGCGACGCCGTTCTGGCCGACCAGGAGGTCACTTGGGCGGACTTGGAGAGCGTGATCGCCCGGCTGGGCGATTTCGGCGGCGACAACCGCGCCGGCATAGAACGTACTCTCCACCGGTTTTCCGCCATCCGCAACCGCAAAGGCCAGATAGTCGGCATAACATGCCGCATGGGCCGCGCGGTCTTCGGCACCATCAAGATAATCGAGGACCTGGCCTTTTCCAACAAGAACATCTTGCTCCTCGGCAGGCCCGGCGTCGGCAAGACCACCATGTTGCGGGAGATGGCCCGGGTGCTGTCTGTCGAAGCCAAGAAACGAGTTGTCATCGTCGATACATCCAACGAGATCGCCGGTGACGGGGATGTGCCCCATCCGGCTATCGGGCGCGCCCGGCGGATGCAGGTGGCGACACCTGCCCACCAGCACTCCGTTATGATCGAGGCCGTTGAGAACCACATGCCCGAGGTGGTCATCATCGACGAGATGGGCACCGAGCAGGAAGCCGCCGCAGCGCGCACCATTGCAGAGCGGGGGGTTCAACTCGTCGCCACCGCCCACGGCAATACCCTCGACAACCTGGTGATGAATCCCACCCTGTCCGACTTGGTTGGGGGAGTGCAGACGGTCACGCTGGGAGACCAGGAGGCCCGGTACCGGGGCACCCAGAAAACCGTCCTGGAGCGGAAGGCGCCCCCCACTTTTGACGTAGTGGTGGAAATACAGGACTGGGACCGGCTGGCGGTGCATGAAAACGCGGCCCATGTCGTCGACCAGTGGCTGCGGGGCTTTACAGTAGCCCCGGAGGTGCGGTGGCTGGACGAAGAGGGACGCATTAACCGCACCACCGAGACCACCCAGCAGAGGGATGGAACGCCCGCGCCTTGGGGCGCCGAATATTCCGACAAGCCGCCGCGCAACGCGCCTGCCGCTCCACCTCCGTCCGGCGAAGCCTTCCCGGACAAGGTCATGAAGGTGTTCCTGTTCGGTGTGGGGCGGGACAAGCTGGAAGCGGCCGCTGCCGAAGTGGGCGTTCCGGTGCAGGCCTCGAATGAACTCCGGCGCGCCGATGCGGTCCTGACCACCAAGACCCATTACCGGCGCGGCTCCCAGTTGGTCCGCACCGCTGAGTCCACGGGCACACCGGTCTACGTGCTCAGGAAGAACACCATGCCCCAAGTCCACGACTTCCTGCGGACCATCGCCAAGGAGTTGGGACAGGGAGGCAAGGCCCCTCCGCCGCCGGACGAGGACTACAAAGAGATCCTGGAACAGGCGATGCTGGAGGCGGAGGAAGCAGCCCAGCGCGTGCTGAGCGGAGAGACGTCCATCAAGCTGGCCCCTCAACGGTCCTACGTGCGCCGCCTCCAGCATATGCTGGGCCAGCGTTACAACGTGGCCTCCACCAGCCGCGGCCGGGAGCCCAGCAGGGCCGTAATGTTCTACAGGCCCTGATAATCACGTTATGGCGGCCTTGATCGTCTTTGAAGGCGGCGACGGCTCGGGTAAGAGCACCCAATGCCGCTCCTTGTTGAGGCGGTTGCAACGTGAGGGTTACCCGGCGATTTCAACCCGGGAACCGGGAGGCACCCCCAGCGGCAACGCGGTCCGACGCTGGCTGAAGAGCCATCAGGACCTCACTCCCTTGAGTGAACTGTTCCTGTTCGAGGCCGCGCGGGCCCAGCTCGTCAGCACCGTCATTCTTCCCAGCCTGCGGAACGGGACAACCGTGGTCTGCGACCGGCATACCGCTTCAACCGTCGCGTACCAAGGGTATGGCAGAGGCTTGGACTTGGAAGTCATACGGCAGTTGAACCAAATGGCAGTTGGCGAGGTGACCCCCGACCTGACGATACTTCTTGACTTGCCCGTGGAACTGGCGTTGAAACGAAGAGAAACCAAAGGCGGCGATGTTTTCGATGCCGCTCCGGTCGAGTTCCACCGCCGCGTACGAGAAGGATACTTGGCTCAAGCGGCTGAGGACCCCAAGCGTTGGCTGGTGTTGGATGGGTTCCAGCCGCCAAGGGCGCTTGCAGAAGAGGTGTGGACAAAAGTACAGCCCCTCCTGTGACGGAGGGACTGTGTTTGGCGAGCCTTTGTTGGAGCGCTGATCCCGGGACCGTGTCCCGGCCGGGCGCTCTGTTACAGCGGAGCCTTAGTTATCGGCGGGCACCATCATGGCGTTGGCCAGTTTCTCATCGATGACCAAGCGCATCTGCCGGACCCGGGCCAAGTCAGGGTATACACCTTCAGCCTTCTTGTCGAAGATCCTCTCCCCGTCCACGAAGACTTCCATGATTCCTTGTCCCCTGGGCGAGATGGCTATTGCTGCGTCTGGTCCATAGTGCCGGAAAAACTCGTTCGCCATCCACGTGGCGGTAGCGAGGTGTTGTCAACTAACGCAGTAGGTGATCTCTATCTGGACTTTCCCTTCCATGAACAAAACTCCTTGAGCCTCAAATTGGGTCACCCATAGTTTAACAGGATTTCCGCCTGTGTAAACCTTTGGAAGGCCGAATCACGCCCATGCCCTAGCTGAAAAACGTTGCCGGAACAGCTTTGCTCTCACTTGGAACCCGTCGTTGACAACGTGAATACCCCAAACTACACTGCCGGTCTTCTAACGAACGTCAGGGAAGGCTTGCGATTATGAAGGTACATCTGGTCGACGGCACCTACGAGCTTTTCAGGGCCTATTTCGCTCAACCTCCCACCCTTGCTCCGGACGGCCGTCCCGTCGCCGCGGTCCGGGGCTTGGTCCAGACCATGCTGGCGTTGCTCCGGGAGGACGGTGTCTCTCACGTCGCCTGCGCCTTCGACCATGTGGTCGAGTCTTTTCGCAACCGGCTTTTCGCCGGGTACAAGACCGGCGATGGAGTGCCAGAGGACCTGATGGACCAGTTCGGCCTGGCGGAACAGGCCATGACCGCCCTTGGAATCGTCGTTTGGCCCATGGTGGAGTTCGAGGCCGACGACGCGGTGGCTACCGCAGCGCACACTTGGGCGGACTCTCCCGGGGTAGACCAGGTCGTCATTTGCTCCCCGGATAAGGACCTGGCGCAAATGGTGCGGGACAGCAAGGTTGTCACCCTGGACCGCAGGAGAAAAACCGTCCTCGACGAAGCGGGAGTCCTGGAAAAGTTCGGTGTGTACCCGGAATCCATCCCGGACTACTTGGCTTTGGTGGGCGATTCCGCCGACGGCATCCCCGGCATACCTCGCTGGGGCGCGAAAACCGCGGCGCAGGTGCTGTACCAATACCGGCACATCGAGAGCATCCCAGCCGACTCATCCCAATGGGAAGTACGCCCCAGGGGAGCGCCCGCCGCCGCGGCAAGCCTGTCTGAACGCTTGGACGACGCCAAGTTGTACAAGCTCCTGGCAACGCTGCGATTGGACGTACCCCTGCAAGAAACACTGGAAGACCTTGAATGGCATGGGGCACCCAAGGATAAGTACCAAGCCTTTTGCCATGATCTGGGGTTCACCGGTCTGGCCGACGCTCCCATGAAGTGGATGGTCTAGGCACCAAATATTTCGCACTCCATGAATTACTTGACAATTACGTAAGTGTGTAATATTGTAATTGGCAGTAAAGATTACGTTACCGAATTACTTACCTATTGTACGTCTTACCAAGTTAACTGAGGAGGCAGCGTTATGGCACAAGATAATTCTTCCGGGTCCGGAGAACGGGTAATCCGCGGAGTGGAAACGGTGGGCAAAGGGCTGACTGAAGTGGGCCGGGGCGTCCGCGACGCGGCTGCCGCAGGCGTGGAAAACGTGCGGGAAACCGTCCGGAACCGGATTCCCAACGAGCGCCAGACCCGGGACAACGTAGTCATGGTGCGGGTGGACAAGGACAGCCTGGACCGTATGGACGACCTCATCGAGGCCGGCGTGGTCGGCAGCCGCTCCGAGGCCGCCAACTACCTGATAACCGAGGGCATCAAGTCGCGCCAGCAGTACTTCGACGTGGTGGCCTCCAAGGTGGAGGAGATAAGGCGGGCCAAGGAGGAGTTGCGGCGCCTGACAGTGGAAGAAGAAGCGCCCCAGGAATAGCCCTCCACCATGGGGATTCTCACCACCTACACAGGAGACGGCAATGTGGCAAGTGACCGCAGGTCAGCAAACCAACTGCTTTGTTTGTGAGCATCCAGTATCGCCGGGTTCCCAGTGCATTTCCGATTTGCCGCAGCAGCTTCCAAAGAAGGTCCACCGGCGCGATTACCGCCATTTTCACATGGAATGTCCCGAAAGTGACGGCCCGGCGGATGGAACGCGCAAGTCCTGCTACGAGGTTTTTGCCGACCAATTGAGACCCGAGCAGGCAAAACAGGAAGCGGTCTGCCTCTTCTGTGGCCACCTTGTCCTCGAAGGCGAAGAGCTGCTCCAGGACTTTTTCTATGTCAGGGACGACCGCCGGAAGCACGCCGACCTTGAAAAGAACCGGGGCCCGGCGGCCCTCCTCGTGGCTCTGGCCAAAGGGCAGCAGGTGAAGCCAGCCCCCTTCCTGTCGCAACTGAGCGGGTCTATGCAGAACAAGTTCAGCATCGCCGGGCTGGGCAGGGGGAGAGGGGGAGTCCGCGGCCCGGCCGCCGCCCAGGAATTCTACCGCTCCAGCGTCCCGGGACCGGTCCGGAACCTGGGCGAGGGCCCGGTAAAGCAGTTTACCCGCGGCAAGCAGGCCAGCCATATCCGTTCCGTGGCCAATGCCCCCGGCCAAGCCCGCAACCCTGCCAATATTATATGGGAATCGGCCAAGGCCAATACCGCGCGGGGCTCACGCAACATGACCAAGCTGGAAGTCGTCGGCGCCCGTACCGCCAACGCAGCCCACGCCGCCGGGATAGTGGGAGCGGAGGCGGCCAAACGGGCCGGACGGGGCGCGTTATGGACCGCTGTATTGGAACTGCCGGTAAGCTTGGTGGAAAACGGGATCAACGTCTCCCGAGGAAAGAAGACTCGTAAGGAAGCCCTCAAGGACACGGGCAAGGACTTGGCGACGGCCGGGGCAACCGGCGGCGTGGCAGCGGCCGGTACCACGGTGGCCATATCCTTGGGCGCCGGTCCCGCTCTGCTTGCGGCCGGCCCGGTCCTCGTCCCAATCGGTGTGGGTCTGTTCGCCGTCTCCACCGGCAACCGCATCTGGCGCGCGTGGCAGGATGACCTGGCGCGGGTGGAACTGAGCTTCCACGCCACATGTCCCGATTGCGAGCCTGAAGAGAACTGCTATGCTGCTTTCGCCGAATGGGTCAGCGCTTATGGAACGGCAACATTGGAGGCAACGCCTCCGGCGCAGTCAACCTAGAGACAAGCATCCCTGACGGCTTGGGATATAGCGGCCAGCCTTGGGTAGTTGGACATGTCGTCCCGGAAACCGTTGGTAATAAAGGCCATTGCAACACCCGAATCGTGGTCGGCCCATCCAACCGACGTTCCCGCGCCGCCGTGGCCAAAGGTGCGAACAGCCTCCGTCGCCGATGTCCCCATACGCGGGTCTCCCAAGGAAAGCCCCAGCGAGCGCCGGGTGTAGCGTTCGTTGGTTACGTCCATCCCTTCCACCTGTAGCTTCGTCGCCTCCGCCACGGTCTCCGGGGCAAAGATGCGGACGCCATCCAATGCACCTCCGCCCTGCATCATGGCGAAGAACCTGGCCAGGTCCCGCGCCGTGGCTATGCCTCCGCCCGCTGGTTGCACCGCTTGGTGGACCTCCGGGATGTTGTAGGTGGAGACTTGGGACGGACGGTCGCAGTCCTCCATTGCGTGAAGCCTGGAAACCCTGCTCTCCAATTCCGCCGGCAACCCTACGAAGGTGTCGTTCATCTCCAACGGGCCGGTGATTTCATCGTGAAGGAACTGGGAGAAGGACCGTCCGTCGATACGCTGCACCACTTCCGCCAGTACCCAGCCGTAGTTACGTGGATGGTACGCCAGGACTTTGCCGGGAGCGTAGTCGGGCCTGATTTTTTCCAGCACCTCTACTACCCTCTCCCAGTCCCCCCACTTGTCCCAAGTCAACTCAGCCGGAGTCTCGGGAAAACCTCCCCGATGGGTCAGCACGTGGCCGATGGTAACGTCTTCCTTGCCGTTTTGAGCGAACCCCGGCCAGTAGTCGGCTATCCGGTCGTCCCAATCGAGCTTGCTCCGTTCCCACAACAAGTAGACGCAGGCCGCCGTCAAAGGCTTGGTGGATGAGTACAGGACGAACATGGTGTCGCTGTTCACGGGGAGGCCAGCCTCTGCATCGGCCATGCCCCCGACCAGGTCCAGCACCGGTTTTCCGTGGCGGTACACTGCCAAGGACGCCCCGGGGTGCAGCCCTCGTTGTATTTGCTCGTGGAACAACGACTTCACACGCTCCAAGGCTTGCTGGTCCATTTGCACAGTGTCCGCTGCAACTACCATGAAACTATCTCCGTTTATCAGGGTGCGTTTCCGGGGGAAATCAGTGAGAATGGTCAACCGCGATGCGACCTGACGCCATCAGCCACATCCGGGCGATCTCAGGCCCCATGAACTTGAAGGTCTGCCGCAGGGTCTTTTGAAGTGTTGCCAAGTCGTCGCCCGGCAGATTGTAGTACCAGTGGCAGAAAGACCCATGCTCTTGCTGAAGGTCTTGAATAACTCGGGCGTTGGAGACGCAGGCCTCGATCTTCTTCCGGTTGCGGATGATTGTTTGGTCCAACACCATTTCGTCGATGTCGTCCGGCCCCAGACCTGCAACCTCGTCAATCCGCCAGCCTCGGAAGGCGCGCCTGAATGCGTCGCGGCGTTGCAGCACCATCCGCCAAGTGAGACCCGCTTGGAAGACCTGGAGGCTCATAACCTCAAACAAGAGGTCGTCGTCGTCAATCCGTTTGCCCCATATCTCGGTCGAGTACCATGCAACTAACGGGTCGTTTTCCGGATTGGCAGTCAAACCTTTGGTCTCCTATTGGCTAGGCAATGCTCACCCCCGATCCCGGTTGGATTCCCGCGCAGGCAGAAATGACAGTAGGGAAAGGGGGCGAAGAGAAACAAGAAGAGCGGACGGCCCTCGGGCCGCCCGTCTGCAAAGTCTACAGGAAATTCAACTGCTCGAACTTGCCGCCCACAACCGGTACGGGGTCCAAGCCCAGCCAACTGTCCACGATGGAACTGTAGGCCCCGCGGAAGTCGTAGTTGAAGTGCAGGTCGCCTTCCAGCAGGTCTTCCTCTTTCAACGACGGGTATTCGCCGTACATCCCGCCCTTTACACGGTCGCCAATCATGAAAGCTACGCCGCCTGAGCCGTGGTCGGTGCCGGAGCCGTTGTCCTTCACCCTTCTGCCGAACTCGGTGAACACGAACATCAATACGTTGTCCGCTACGCCGTGCTCCTGGAGGTCGGCTTGGAAGTCGGCTATACCCCGGGACAGTTCCCCTACCAGCCTCGGATGGGTAGGGCCTTCGTTGGCGTGGGTGTCATAGTTGCCGTGCTGGGTGTAAAAGATGCGGGTGCCCAAGTCGGCAAACATCACTTGGGCTATGCCCTTCAGGTTCTGGGCGATGGGATTGTCGGCGTATTCCACCGACGAGTGGTACTTGCCGGGAGCGGTCTTCAGCACGTCGGCGCCTTTCAGGGCGTCCAATCCCGTGCGTCCCATGTAGTCCATGACCGCGCCGGTGCCGGTCACGGGAGCGTACATGCGGGCGAATACGTCCAGAGCCTCCGAACGGTGCTGCTGGTCGGCGATTCCGGTAAGCACGCCATAGGTCTCCAACACCGCCACCGACGCCACGGGAACGCCGGTCAACGCCAGGGCCCTCGGGAGACCGCGGCCAAAATTCACGCCGGTCAGAACGTTCTCGGAATGGGGGTCCAGGTCGCGGATAACACGTCCCAACCAGCCCTCATGGGCGATCTTGTCCGGCTCGCAGGTGTGCCAGATATCCATGGAGCGGAAGTGGGACCGGTTGGGGTTGGGATAGCCTATCCCTTGGATGACCGCAACCTTGCCTTGGTCGTACAGCTCTTTAATCTCCGTGATCGCCGGGTTGAAGCCGAAGTTGCCGTCAATGGGCAGCACCTGGTCCTGGGGGATACCGACGGTGGGCCGATTGTCGTAGTAAAGCGGGTCGCCGTAGGGTATCACGGTGTTCATGGCGTCGTTCGCGCCCGTAAGTTGCACCACCACCAACACCGGGTCTTTCTTGGTCGTCGTCATTACCTGCACTCCTTGCATTCGCTGGTGATACTGTACCAGCGCACCCTATCGGCGTCAACGCGAGCCTGATTTGTGGCTGCTAGACCCGGTAGCAAGCCACAAGATGACCCCCTCCGTGGTCTTCCAGCGGGGGGTGCGGACTGTCGTAACACACCTCGGCGGCCATGGGGCAGCGGTCGTGAAAGCGGCACCTGGGATGAGGGTTGATCGGCGTTGCTACGTCACCCAATATGTTCACCGGCTCCCTGCTGACCCCCGGATTCGGTACCGGGACCGCCGACAGCAGTGCCCTGGTGTAGGGATGGAGCGGATTGGACAGCAACTCTTCCGTTTCGGCGACCTCGACTATCTTTCCCAAGTACATCACGGCGATGCGATGGCACATGTACCTGGCCACCGCCAGGTCGTGGGTGATGTACAGGTAGGTAACTCCCAGCCGCTCCGCCAAGTCCAGCATCAGCCCCATGATTCCGGTGCTTATGGAAACGTCGAGCATCGACGTAGGTTCATCCGCCACCACGAACCCCGGCTCGACCACCAGCGCGCGGGCGATGGCCACTCTCTGCCGCTGCCCGCCCGACAATTCGTGAGGGTAGCGGAACATCATGGTCTCCGGCGGCGTCAACCCCACCAGTTCCAGCAGGTTGGCGACCCGGTCCAACTGTTGCAGCGAGTTGCCGATTCCCTGCACTACCAATGGCTCGGCGACAGTGTCGAAAATGGTCCGGCGCGGGTTCATGGACTCGTAGGGGTCCTGGAAAATCATCTGCACCTTGCGCCGGAAGGCCTTCAACTGCTGGCCCTTGGTCTCGCTTATGTCGGCGTACCCGCTGTCGCTAGGGCTGTCTGAAAGGGTATTTTCGGCATCCCGGAAGGCGATACTGCCTTGGGTAGGTTCCTGGAGTTTAACCAGCAGCTTGCCTATGGTGGTCTTGCCGCACCCCGATTCGCCCACCAAGCCGAACCGTTCGCCCTCCCGCAACTCGAACGACACATCATCCACGGCATGAATGAAGGCCCGCGGCCCGCGGAAGAGGCTTCTAGAGACGGGAAAGAGCTTGGTCAGTCCCTTGACTTGGACCAGTGGCGCGGACGAATTCAACGCGGCTTCCTGCAAAACGACGCCGTTTCTCCCAGCTACCCCAACGGGTTCCAGCAAGCGGCCCAATGGCCGTCCCGGTCCACAACCGGCGGCTCCTCTTGCCGACAGACGTCGGTGGCATGGGGGCACCGGGGATGGAACCGGCACCCCTGCGGCGGGTCTATCAGGTTGGGCAAGTCTCCGCCCAGGGTCACCAACTCGTGCTTCTCTCCGTGGATGCTCGGAAACACCGACAACAGGCCGGAAGTGTAGGGGTGGATGGGGTTGCTGAACACCCGGGCCGTATCGCCCAACTCGACCAATCTGCCGGCATACATCACCCCGATACGGTCCGACACCTCGGCAACGACGGCGATGTCGTGGGTGATGTAGATCATGCTCATGCTCAGTTCCCGCTGGATTTCCTTCAGTTGGCGCAAAATCCGGTCCTGCACGATCACGTCCAACGCCGTGGTAGGCTCGTCCGCCACCATAACGTCGGGCTGGCAGGCGAGGGCCATGGCGATCACCGCCCGCTGCCGCATACCGCCGCTGAATTCGTGGGGGTACCGGGCTGCCAACTGGGCGTCCAAGCCAACCAGGCCGAAGAGACGGGCCACGGTGTCCCGGGCCTCGTCATCGGAAACGTTTTCGTCATGGGTCTGAATGGCTTCAACAATCTGATCGCCGACACGGTAGACCGGGTCCAGCGCGTTCATCGCCGCTTGGAACACCATTGAAATGCGCTGCCACCGGTACTCCCTGATCTGCTCCTCATCCATTGCCAGCAGGTCGTCTCCGCCCAACAGCACTTGCCCTCCGGCGACACGGGCGTTGTCGGGAAGAAGCCTCATGAGGGATATTGCGATCGAGGTCTTGCCGCAGCCCGACTCTCCCACCAGCCCGATGATCTCGCCCTTCGCCAAGTCGAAGCTTACCCGGTCGACAGCTTTCACCTCTCCCTGCCGGGTGGTGTAGTGCATGGAAAGGTCGACTACCTGCAAGACCGGGTCAGTCATCTATCCGGTCCGCTCCAGTTGGATTCCCGCCCCCGTCTCCACGGGAGCAGGCTCTGCGCGGGAATGGCGGATGGCCCTGTTAAGATCACCCATGAGCCATGAAAAGGATGGCAACCCCCTCATCGTCTCTCCCGCGAAAGCGGGAGTCCACAGTCTGCACGCATGGATTCCCGCCTGCGCGGGAATGACGGGGTGGGTGGGTATTTTCATAATCATGACAGAAGGGGTCCTCACTGTCGCCTCAGCCTGGGGTTGGCTACTTCGTCCAAAGCCCGCCCCACCAAGTAAAAAGTGCTGCAAAGCAGCGTGATGGAGGCCCCTGCCGGGACGATAAGCCACCAGTAAGTGGTGCCGCCGGTCAGGTACCCGGCGGTGTTGGATGTATGAATCATAATGCCCCAGCTCATCCGTATGTTGAGCAGCCCCAGAAACGACAGCACCGCCTCGGAAAATATGGCGCCGGTTACGGTGAACATCATGTACAGGAACGACAGGGGTAGAAGGTTGGGAATGATGTGGACCACTATGATGTGGAACCGTCCCCCGCCCGCGACCCTGGCGGCCTCGATGTAGGGCTTTACGCTGACGCTCAACGCCTGCGACTTGAGGACTATGGCGGTGCCGCCAAACCCGCCAAGAACGCCGATGATGACGCCCAGGATGAACAGGTTCAATTCGAAGAGGGCGCTAAGGACGATCAGCAGCGATATGCCGGGCAGCGCAACAATCAGGTCCGCCAACCGCATGAAAAAGGTGTCCACAAGACCCCGGTAGTAGGCCGCCACAGCTCCCACGGTTGTGGCTATGGAAACGGTAACCGTCGCGGCCACCAGTCCCAGGATGAACTCCGACGACGTGCTGGACAGCAGTTGACTCAATATGTCGCGCCCCAATGGGTCGGTCCCCAATGGGTGTTTCCAGGACGGCGGGGCCGGTTGCTCTATCTCATCAAAGGCGTATCCCGTAACCGGGTCATAGATGGTGGCATCCCAGATTGTGGCCATCAATATAGGGTGGGATATGGCCATAAGGGCGAAGACAACGATCACCGCCAGCCCCAGTACGCCGATGCGGCTTTCCAGGAACACGGCCCAGCCTTCACGAAGCCCGCGCAAGCCCAACCGCAGCTTGGCGGCCCTGATCTGCCAGGGGGTCAAGGTTACTGCCGTTTCGGAAGCCTGTGTCATAACAGGATCACTGGTATCTGATCCGGGGATCCAGGTAGGCGTAAAGCAGGTCGGCTATCAGGTGCGCCACCAAGGCGAATATGCCGATGAACACGAACGCGCCCATCACCAAGGGCAGGTCTTCAGACCGGACCGCCTGCAACAGGGTCATTCCCATGCCCGGCCAAGAGAAAATTCCCTCGATAATCACGCTCCCGTCAATGGCGAACGCCAAGCTGTAGACCAAGCTCGTTACCACGGGGAGCAGGGCGTTGCGCGCCGCGTGTTTGTCCCGCACCACCCTTTCGGGCAACCCCTTGGCCCGGGCCGCCATAACAAAGTCCTCGCGCAGCACCTCCAGCATACTGTTGCGGGTAAGCAGCATGGTGCCGGCGAAAGAGATCAGGGTGAGAGTGAAGATGGGCAGCACCATGTGTTTCAGAATGTCCAGCGCCAGGTAACCGATGCCGGACATGGCCCAAGCAACCGGGACCATACATAACCCTATCACCAGGGCGGGCAACAACCATTGCACCGATCTCCTGCCGCCCGCTTTTCTGGATGCCAGCACAGCGAACAGGACAAACAGGGAAAATGCCCCGGCGGTGATCAGCATGTCATTGAACACTTTATTTGCCGCTACCGGCGCATCTCTCCACAACAATGGGTCCAGGAATTTGCCCAGCGGGAACCAACCCAGTTGGAACGAGAAAATCCAGATTAACATCAGG
Source organism: Dehalococcoidia bacterium (assembly GCA_965203835.1). GTDB lineage: Bacteria > Chloroflexota > Dehalococcoidia > Lucifugimonadales > UBA3495 > CBDCFV01. Next base: position 2,699,243 of record OZ241919.1, on the reverse strand, counting down.
GCGAACCAGGGCGTGAACATGGTGAAGAGCACCGCCCCGGATACGGTGGCGGTGTACTCGAAGAGCCCGCCACGTTTCCAAGCCATCAACTTCCCCAGCGCGAAGCCCACGTAGAAGGAGATAACGGTGGCGGTCAGGAACAGCACTGCGGTGCGGGGCAACCGCTCCGTAATCACCTCCATCACCGTGCGAGGGTAGTGCTGGAAGGATACCCCGAACTGGCCGGTGAAGGAGTTCTTGATGTGCACCAAGTATTGCTCGCCCAAGGACTTGTCCAGCCCGAAGGCGGCCTGCACTTGAGCGCGGACTTCCGGCGGCAGGTCCGGGTTCTGGGCGAAGACCGCCGTATAGTCTCCGGGCTGTGCCTGCACCAAGAAAAAAGCCACGCTGACGATGAGGAACAGCGTCAGGATGATTTGTCCGGTGCGCCGGGCCAGGTAGTTGCCCATTAAGGATAAACTCCGTGCCTGCCCCCGGCGTGGTACCCGCCTGCGCGGGCACGACGGGAAGGGGGGCTAACCGTCACTGGCTACTTTATTACTACGGTCGAGGTGCTTCCGCCGGTCCTTTGTAACCCCCCCAGGTTTTCGGTAAACGGGAAAGCCAGCCTGTCGTCCCGGTAAGTCTCTAGGATCGGCGTAGTGAATAACACCACGTAGGGCAGGTCGTCAGCCAGGAATTCCTGCATCTTGAAGACTTGGTCGCGGGCGGCGTTCAGGTCCGTCTCCACCAGAAGCGCCTCGGCCAGAGCGTCGAATTCCTCGTTCGAGTAGCCCCCGCGGTTGTGTCCGTCACCTCCGAAGTGCCTCGAATGGAAGAAGGCCTCTAAGTAGTCCGGGAATGTGGAGAGACCCCAACCCAATATCCACATGTCGAAGTTTTCGGGGTCGCGAGTCCGTTCCACGATAACGTTGAATTCCGTAAGCTTGGCCTTGGCGGGGATGCCCATGTCCTTGAGCCATCGCTCGATCCAGATGGCGAAAGTGGACCGCAGAGGGTCGTAACCGGCGCTGGGCGCCAGTATCTCCAACTCGGGCATTGGGTCTCCATTGGGCATTTTCAACCCTTCCCCTTCAACCTCCACCGTGCCATTGTCGCTCACCTTGGGCTCCTTCTCCCAAGTGAAACCGGCGCCCTTCATAAGCTCCACTGCTTGAGCCGTGCGCTCCGCCCGGCTCAGTCCCTTGCCCAGTAACGACACGTTCGGGTTGTACCAGAACCCGTTGCCCTCCGGCACAGTGGTGTACATGGGTATGGCCACGCCCTGCAGCACGGTGCCAGTCAGGAACTCTTTGTCTATCAGAACAGCCACGGCTTGCCTGAATGCCTTGTTGTCCAGCGGCGGCTTGGTGAAATTGAATCCCAAGTATCTGAAACCACTGCTGGGATTTTCCAGGTTGGCCAACCCAGACTGGCCTTCCAACTGTTGTTGCAGGCCCCGCTGCAACCCCAACGGGTTCAGCATGAAGTCGACGTCGCCCTTCTTCAGGGCCAGTATGGCCGCTTCCTGGTTGCCGAAGATGCTATATATGGTGCTGTCTACGAAGGGCCCGTCAGTGTATTCCAATGACTTCTCGCCACTGGGGTCCCCATAGGCCGTGAATTCGTAGGCGCCGGGCTTACTCTCAGCGTAGGCCCCGTTCGCGTAGTGCGTTACTTCGGATCCGTTGAAGTAGTAGTCATCGTTTTTCGTGTTTTCGGCGAACGCGCCCCGCTCCCATTTCTTGAAGAGGTAGCCGCCCGCGCTGGGCTCGTTTTCCGGAACGTGGGCGTACAGGATTCTCTGCTGCTCCACAACGTTGGCTTCCTTTTTGGCCTCTTCTACCACCGGCTCCCAGTAGGCTTTGGACAACATCGGCATGAAAGCCAGACCGAACTGCCAGCGCGCCAGTCCCGGCTTTTCCTTGAAGTAAATCTTCAGGCGGTAGTCATCCAGGGCCTCAGCGTGGTCAAGGAACTTCGTATCAACGGTGGACGACCAGTTGCCGGTCAACTCCATGTCCAGCACCGTGTGGGCCGTAAACACAAAGTCATGGGCGGTCACGTCATTCCCGTCGCTCCACTTCACGCCCTGCTTCAGCGGTACTTCAGTGGTCCATAAAACCGTGCCATCTACGGTCTCTTCTTTGAGAGGCGTGGAAAAATCCGCCGCTACCGAGGGTACATAGTCGAATCGTTGGGCCGAAAGCGTGTAAAGCGACGGCTTGCCGCCCAGAACGTAGGAATTCCAAATGGTGCCGTTAGGCCCCAAATACGACCAGTAATTGGTCGTGGTAAGGTCCTCGAAGATTCCAAGCTGGTAGACCTTGGGGCCTCCATCGCCTTCCGCAGCAATGCTTGGCGTTTCAAGCATAGGCTCCGGTTCCTTTTCTACTTCGACTATTTTCTCAACGACCACCTCTTTGGTGACCTCAACGGGTACCTCCACCTCTTTGATGACCTCCCTGGTGCACCCGATCATCATGACCATCGCCAATACGATGGTCAGAGCGACTATTGCTTTCTTCGTCCGCGCCCCGACTCCCATCTCGTTCTCCTTGAGTAAACTAAAGGAATGATACGCATCCCCGTTGGTTGTGACAAGGTATCAATTGCACTCTACATGGGCTTTTCACTATACGTTGAAGCCCCGATATCGGACTTTTCGCGTGGACAACCCTGCCGTGCGGGGGTAACATGGTGCCTCCTTCCCGTCTTTCCCGAGAAGCCGGGAAACCCGCCGGAGGCAGGCCTTATGAACGGTGTTTTGAAACAGCCGGTGATAAAGGGAGTCCGCTATTTTCTGGCCCACGCGCCGGGAGTGGTGCGACACGGCTCCAAGCCGTCGCGGGAAATCAAAAAGGCGCCCGGGCTGGTTGAAGACATCGGCGCTCACCTGCGCTCCTACGAGGCAGCGGCGGCGTACCCTCCCAATCGGGCGTTTCTGGGCGGCATCTACCCGGACCAATTGACCGAGATGGAACGCCCGTGGCACCTCGCCAGCGCAAGTCCCCTACGGGATTCCCGCCTGCGCGGGAATGACGGGAATGGGACCGGCGGTGAACGTTGGCTGCCCCACGGCGAGATCATGCCCGAGGAGGAGTTGTACGGGCTGTTGAAGCTGTCCGACTCCTTTGACCTGGTACACCTGGAAGAAGGATTTGCCAAGCAGTCCTTGAAGGCTTTGGGAAGTCACCCATATCTGCGGGACAGGGATCTGGAACGGCCAGTGCAAGGGATTCCGGCATCTGCCATAGAAGCGCGGCTGACCGACGGCTCAGGCGCTCTTCCTCTGTACCTGCGTGACGGCCGGTTGGTTGGCTGCATCATCCAGGCCCATGAAGAAGACGCATCATTGACCGCGGACATCCTATTGGAGAACCTGTCGTGCAAGTCCTCAGCGGTGATGGCCCTGCTGACTCTGTTAAACGACTACCCTACGGATGTTGCCAACATCGAATACGTCATCAACGCCGGAGAGGAGGCGGTTGGAGAGCGTTATCAACGGGGTGGAGGCAACCTCGCAAAAGCCGTCGCCGAGATGTGCGGCTTGGAAAACGCCACGGGCAGCGACGTAAAAGCCTTTTGCTGCGGTCCCGTCCACGCCATCGTAATGGCTGCCGCATTGGTAAGCTCCGGCCTGTTCCGCAATGTGGCGGTGGTCGGCGGATGCTCCCTCGCCAAGCTTGGCATGAAGTTCGAGGGTCACCTTCGCAACGACCTGCCGGTGTTGGAAGACATTCTGGCGTCGGTTGCTATTTTGATAGGGGAGGACGACGGCGTCAGCCCGGTCATTCGCATGGACTCGGTGGGGCGCCACAACGTGGGCGCAGGGTCGGGCCAGCAGGCCATATTCGAGAAGCTGGTTGCCGACCCTCTTGACCGCTTGGGCTTGGGATTTCAAGACATCGACAAGTACGCCACCGAACTGCACAACCCGGAGGTAACCGAACCAGCGGGCAGCGGGAACGTTCCCAACCTGAACTACCGGCTCGTAGGTGCCTTGGCTGTCCGCAGGGGAGAGATAACCCGGGAGGAACTGTCCGGCTTCGTGGAAACCCGTGGTATGCCCGGCTTTTCTCCCACGCAAGGACACATTGCCTCTGCGGTCCCGTTCATGGGCCACGCCGTAGACCGGCTGATTGACGGGCGGATGCAACGGGCAATGTTCCTGGCCAAGGGCAGCTTGTTCCTGGGTCGCATGACCCAGTTGGCCGACGGCCTCTCATTCGTGCTGGAGGCCAATCCGGGCAGGGGCTGATCCCACACTCGGGGGATGACAGGCGCTACCGCATCGAGCGACCAAGGACAAGTCCTCGACGATGAAGAGAGGCATCACATGACGATACCCCTGCCCCCGACCGGCGCCAACGGTGCGGACGACCACATGGCAATAAGCCGCGTTTTCGTAGACCACGCGAGAAATGAGTTGCGCCTGGGCAACAACCTTCAAGCTTCGGAGAAAGTTTGGGGCGCAGCCGCCCATGCCATCAAGGCTATAGCCATCGAGCGTGGATGGAGACACCAGAAACACGGATACCTGTTTGATATCGTCAGCCATATCGCGAAGGAACGCGGCCGCCCGGACTTTTCGGACAAGATGGCCATTGCAGGGTTTTATCACACGAACTTTTACGAGAATGAATTCGGTGAGGATGATATCCGCAGGGCCATAAGCACCATTGAACAGTTCGTAAACGAGTTGGACGATGTACGCCGTTCGCCTCCGCCACCTTTTACGGTTACGACCAACGAAGACCGCCGCCATTTGGAAAATCTTCTGGGAAGAGCGGTAGAGATAGGAGAACGGTCCGACGTTGGGTTTGCTCAACCCCCTGCCCATGATTAGGGAGCAACCCTTCAGACCAAGCAAGTGCCTGAGAAACAGGTGTGTTGCAAAGTCAAAGTCGTCACGCAAGGGGATAACGGGGTGAGTGCAGTCTTTCTATTCCTCTACGAGTTCCCTTTGCTTATGGAATATTGGGGTCTTAGGCTGTGTTGACATTTGGATATAATGGAGAGATGTCAAGACTTCAACTCTCAACCAGTCAGTGGACCCAGATTCTCCAATTCCTGCGGGGGCGTACCGACCTGTATGTCGGCCGGGAAGAGGAGTGCCGACGTTTCATTGAAGCCGTGCTGTGGGTGGACCGGTCCGGCGCTCAATGGCGGCTCCTCCCCGCCGAGTACGGCAATTGGAACAGCGTCTACAAAAGGTTTGCCCGCTGGGCCGACCGGGGTATCTGGGAACTGATGCATCAGCATTTCGCCGACGACCCGGACATGGAATACCTCATCTGCCCTCATTTGGTTACGGTGAAATGTCAACAGAGCCTAGTCATCTCAAGGTCAACCAGCACGGGATGGCCTTCGTATCCTTGTTCGACGATACGGAAGACGTATGGCGACCGGAGGACTTCAGCTTGGTGCATGACTACTCCGAAATCGCTAGGTGGTCCCGGCCTGACGAATTTGAGCAAATCCTGAGAGCGTCGTGACCACCTTGACCATCATCAAGACCGACGTTGAGGGGCCCGCGCTGGTCTGGCGGAGGGGCCTTGCTCCTGAGCTTACAAGCGGCCAGAGACTGGCATGGTAAAATGGTGGCTACCGAACTCTACAGAGGTGTTCTATGACAATTCTGGGGAATCCCCCGGCTCCCACCGGGCTGGTGCACCACATTGGCATTGCCGTAAGCGACCTGGAAGCCAGTATTGACCTCTACGGCAGCCTGTTCGGCCTGAAGCCCGGACCCATCGTGGAACGAGAAGACATTGGCGTCCGGGGCTGCTTTGTGCCGGTGGGCGAGACAAACCTGGAGCTGTTGCAGGGCACCGGGCCGGACAGCATGATCTCCGTTCACATCAGCAGGAGAGGCGAGGGGTTGCACCACGTCTGTTTCGAGGTTGAGGGCATAGAGGAAAAGCTGAAGACCCTGGACGAACTGGGCATCAACCTCATTGACAAGGTCCCCAGGACAGGCCTGACGGGAGGCGACATCGGCTTCCTGCATCCCTCGGCGGCGAGGGGTGTGCTGATCGAGTTGGCCCAACATTCCCACTAAGATACTATCTCAAAGCCATCCGGTCCTGTTGATTTCCACAAGTCGCCGCCCAAAGCCTGTGGATTCCCGCGCAGGCAGGAATGACGGGTTGGCGGGATTACGGGTTGGATGTTGCGTTAAGGTTTGGGATAGTTTTCAAGCGCCCGGACCGTTGCGGAATTAACGCGCCATGATTGCCACGCACCGGGTCGGACACACCCTCAAGAGGATGGCCTCCCAAACGCTGGCCATCTCGTTGGTGTTTCTCTTGTTCCTGCCCTTCATTGGCCCGCAGCTTGACCACCACTTTGCCGAGAGACGCCCGGACCATGTGCACGTTTACTTGGGTGACGTTCTGCCCGACCATACCCACGCCTTCGAAGGGCGTCACGTCCACTACCATCCGCCGACCGGGAAGTCGATGGACGGCGACGACTCATTAAAGGGGCGACCGTCCCAAGGAATCGTGTACCTGACATCGGACGAGGGGCTCGGCCAGGGGACGGTCGACCTGACCCCTCGCTTGATACAACAGTCGCCCCTGTTCCCCGGTCCTGATGATGCGCCGCGCCTGTTCGACGTTGGCGGGAGTGACGCCATCCTCTCTTCGGCGTTCGTCGCGCCCCCCAAGAAACCTCCCCGTTCCTAGCTCCTTTTCTTCCCCGTTTTCGTTGCATGGCAACGGGTTTCAGCCTGGCATTTTTCGCTTGGCCGGCGTTGTCCGGTCATGCGAGTACGACTATCGCCATAGAAAAGGAGCATTATGGTCTCGAGAATATGCAATAGACTCTGGATAGCAGCGTTCCTGGTGTTGACGTTGGGAATCGCAGCTAGCGCGGCGTGGGCCCACGGCGACGCCGAAACCGAAGATTACAAATTGGTGGTGGGATTCATGTTGGAGCCAGCTTATGAGGGTTTGCCCAACGCGGTGGAGGTACGGGTCACCAAGGCCGCGGGCGATGGGCAGGAAATGACAATGCAAGGCCACGCCGGGATGGCCATGACAAGCCAGGACGGCGGGGCAGAACAAGGCCAGAAGAAAGCCATGGCCGATGTTGAAGGACACGGGGCGATTTTCGGGTCGCCCGGAATAGGTCAAGGAGAGACTTTCAGCTACGAGGTCGATCACATGCTGGAAGGCATGACTATTCCTTACCACAACCACGCAGACCACGACGTGACAGGATCGATCATCGTGAGCCAGGACGCGGCGCTGTCGGGCACGGTGGGGATAGAGATACATGACTCCATGTACATGCCAGCGGAAGTAACGGTGCAGGCAGGTACAACCCTGGTCTGGACCAACAGGACGTCATCTACTCAGACCGTGACCAGCGGCCCCCCACCCGGCGGCGGTCATGCGGACCAAAAGTTCCCAACCGCAGGCGTCCACCGCAACCAGCCCGGCGGCATGGCGATGACAGAAGGGGCGACGGGCACATCCGAGACACTGGTGGAAGGACTTGAGCAATCCTTGCAGGTCGAAATCACCCATGTGCCTACCAGCGTCTCCAGGGTGCTGGACCTCCGGCCTGTCTTCGGCAAGCCGGGAGATTACGCTGCCGACCTCATTCCCACAGCCCAAGGCGTCTACGAGATACGAGTCTTCGGCGCTATAGAGGACTCTGAGGTCGACGAGACCTTCGTCTCCCGCGGCGGCGGTGGAGAATTCAGTGACGTGCTGGCTGCCACCGACCTGCACTTTCCCGAGCCGCTGACAGGCAACCGCGAGATGGAAGGCGCGGTAAGGGGCGCATTGGACACTGCCCAGCAAGCCCAGGACACGGCGTTGGCGGCGCAGGAAGCGGCCGAGGCCAGCAAGAACTCTGCCACAGGTACCCTCGCCATACTCGGCATTGTCCTCGGCGCCGTCGGCTTGGTGTCGGGCGCCGGTGGTCTGATATTGGCAATCAGGAAGAGCTAGCCGACCGTATGATTTCAACCATTACACGCATAGCTACCGTGATCTTGGGCGTAGCCGGGGTTTTCGTGGCGTTGCTCTGGTCCAGCGGCGCTGTCCTGGCCCACGCCAACCTGGCCAAGGCTGCTCCATCGCCCAATTCGGTCCTGGATGAGGCGCCGGGGCAAGTCGTCATCTGGTTCACCGAACCCATCGAGCCAAAGCTCAGCGAGATTCGAGTCCTGGACTCGCTGGGGGCCAGGGTGGACGACGGAGCGTCTTTCGTCGACCCCAACGACGCTACAGCAATGTCGGTAGGGTTGGGACCAATTCCCGATGGCACGTACACCGTAGCTTGGAAAAACGTGTCCACTGTCGATGGGCACCGCGTCCGGGGCGCCTTCGTCTTTTCTGTGGGGCAACCCATATCCGGGGATGCGCTGGCAGAGTCAACGGAAGCGCTGCTCCAGTCACCCGCCGAGCCGGTGATCCGCTGGGTGACGTTGGTCAGCGTGCTGGCGATGGTGGGGGGCCTGGTTTTCGAGCTCCTGGTAGCCAGACCAGTCCTGCTTCGGCAGCAGGCAAGCCCTCAGATACACGCCGTTGGGGTTGCTTTGGCGTCCCGCCCCCTGAAGCTCATCTGGCTGGCTGCCGGAGTGTTCCTGGCGGCGTCGACGGCCCAATTGCTGCTGCAGGCGTCAATCATCCATGACGCGGCATTACCGGAGACATTGGGCGGCCCGCTATGGTCGATCCTGTTAGAGACCGAATGGGGCGGTGTGTGGCGGTGGCGGGCCGGGTTGGCGGTGGTATTTGCGCTGGTACTGGCCGCGCCGTTAATCACCGCCCGCGTCCAATGCCGCGGCCAAGGTAACGAAGCGTCCGATAACCGCTGGGAACTGGCGTCGCGGTTGCTGGCCATCGGGTTGGGATGCGGCATCCTGTGGACGCTGAGCCTGACCAGCCACGGCGCGGCCACTCCGGGTATTCGCTCCGCGGCGCTGCTCTCGGACTACCTGCACCTGTTGGCATCCGCGGTCTGGGTGGGCGCCTTGTTCCACTTCTGCTTGGGCATACCGTTGGCGCTCCGGTCCCTGTCGGCGCGGGAGCGGAGGGACTGTTTTACAAGCATGGTGCCCAGGTTCTCGATTGTGGCGGTGCTCAGCGTGGCCGTGCTGGTGGTGACGGGGTTCTTCAATAGCTGGGCCCAAGTGACCGTAGCGCCCGCCTTGGGGACTCCCTACGGTTTCGCGCTGCTGGTGAAAGTGGTGCTGGTGGTTGCCCTGTTGCTGTTTGGGGCCATGAACCTGCTATGGGTGCGGCCCAGCCTACGGGCCAGGGGAGAAAGGGTAGTTTGGCTGAAGAGGTTCGTTAACGCCGAGGTTATCCTGGCCGTGCTGGTATTGGGTTCCGTAGCGGTGCTGACCAGCTTGGAACCGGCCCGCCAGGTCGCTTCACGGCAGGGAATCGGTGTGCCCCCGCCGCCAACCTTCCGGGATACCGACGAGGGTACAACCATGTCCCTGCGGGTCGAACCGGCAAGGGTGGGAGCCAACGACTTTACCGTCGCCTTGGAGGACCGGCTTGGCAACCCAATCGCCAATGCGTCGGACGTGAGACTGAGGACACGCTATCTCGACTCCGACCTTGGGGACGAAACGGCTTCCGCCGTTGCCGTGGGAGACGGGTCCTTCCTGCTGGAGGGGGCGCAACTCAGCATCGCCGGCGCTTGGCAAGCGGAGTTGCTGGTAACCCGGCCCGACGCATTTGACGCCCGCACCGCCTTCCGGTTCGAGGTGAAGCCAGGAACCATTGCCGACAGCACGGCTATATCCCCATCACCAGATACCGCGAACGTGCTGCTGGGCGGCGGACTGGCGCTCCTGGGGGTGCTGTTCATGGTGGCGGCCCTGCCCTTGGGGGGGTGGTTCACCCGTGCAGGGGCCGGGGTGATGGCGCCGGGCATCCTGGGGTTGTGCGTGGGAATATTCCTGTTGGTCAATTCCCCGCTGGTGCAGACGGACCAACGGACTGACATGGTCAACCCTTTCCCGCCCAATCCCGAGTCGCTGCGGACAGGCAAGACGACCTACGGGCTACATTGCCAGACCTGCCACGGAGAGGCCGGCAGAGGGGACGGGCCGGGAGGAGCGGGGCTGGAGCCGCCCCCGGCGGACTTGGTGGTGCACGTGCCTTTGCATCCTGACGGCGACATTTTCGGGTTCATTGAGGAGGGCATCCCCGGTACCGGCATGGCTCCGTTGGGCGGCGTCCTGACCGACGACGAGATATGGCACGTGATCAACTATATACGGACACTGGAGGAGTAGGAGGGGGTGTACAATGGTCGCAGGAGGCAGGGCATGGCCGATTTATCCGCTCCGAAGGTCCCGGTGGTTTGGAAGGCAGACCCATCCGAGGCAGACCGCCTCTTGGGGAAGAGAGCCAGACCGGTTTTGGACGGGATTATTGATTTAATGCAGCACGCGGCCGTAGAACGAAAATGGCCGCTGGAGCAAATTAACATCCATTACCGGCAAGACATGGAATTTCCTGAGTGGGAAATTTTGCGTGTCTGCGCGGTTCTGAAGACTGATTCGGAGACGGCCGAGGAATATTACCGGGCTTTTCTGCAAGACGAAGCAAATGCATTTCAGAAATCATTGGACAAAGCAAAAAGAAAAAAGTTTATAGAAAGGATTTGGTTTGGCTTCGAGGCAGTCTAGCATCTTCTCACCCTTGGTTACCGAGACTCTCCTCGATTTGGCGGACGAACTGGCGCAACGACCGACTCCCGCATCCCTCAGATCTGCCGCAGACCGGGCTTACTATGCGGCCTACTTAACCGCTCGTGACCAGTTAGCGCGTAAAAATTATGCTCGGTTCAATCCGGGTGGCAGTGCTCATATGCGTGTGGGTCAGGCTCTCAGAGCCATCGATATAGATATAGGGCACTTACTGAGTGAACTGAGGTTTACCCGAAACACCTTGAACTACGATACAGGGTACGTCGCTCTTGAGGGAGGCAGAACAGTGGAATGGATGCTAGATGCGGCGCGTACAATCATCAGCTACGTGAACGCCCTGCCATCACAACCTTAGCCTTTCTTTATGCCCACCAGAGCTTTTCCGCGCCAACTCCAGCCCTTGTTGAAATGGGGTGATTCGGGCTATTGGCTACTCGTAGCGTTTCCTTGGCCCCACTGTCTCAAGGTAGCTGTGGTAGTTGCGGCGGGTTTCGGGAATGGAGTCGCCGCCGAACTTCTCCATGAAGGCGTCGGCCAGCACCAGGGCCACCATTGACTCGCCGATGACGCCCGCCGGTGGGACCTGGCAAACGTCGGAACGCTCGTAGTGGGCTTGCACCATCTCGCCGGTGTCCAGGTCCACCGAAGGCAGGGGGTTGGTGATGGTGGCTATCGGCTTGATGGCGAACCGCGCCACCAAGGGCATACCGTCGGTCATGCCGCCCTCGGTGCCGCCGGCCCGGTTGGTCTCCCGCTGCCAGGGGTTGTCCGGGTCGGTCACCGGCATAATCACGTCGTGGACCTGAGAGCCGCGCCGGTCAACTATCTCCCAACCGGGGCCGATGGAGACCGCCTTGACGGCGTTGATAGACATCAACGCTTGTGCAATTCGTCCGTCGATTTTCCGGTCCCAGTGCACGTGGGAACCCAGCCCTATCGGCACGTTCTCCGCTATGACCTCCACCGTGCCGCCCACGGTGTCCCCGGCTTCCTTGGCGGCGTCTATTTCGGCCATCATCCTTGTTGCGGCATCGGAGTCTGCGCAACGCACCGGCGACTCTTCCACCGCTTCCCAGTCGATGCTGTCGGGAGTGTCGGCCCAAACGCCTCCGATGGATACCACGTGGCTACGGAGGACAATGCCGAACTCCTCGAGGAGGCGTATTGCGACAGCCCCCGCAGCCACCCTGGCGGCGGTTTCACGGGCGCTGGCGCGCTCAAGGACATTGCGGACGTCGTCGAACCCGTACTTCATGGTCCCCGGCAGGTCGGCGTGGCCGGGGCGAATACGAGTCACCCTCCTGGAGCGTTCGTCGTGGCTGGTGTCCCCCACGTCCTCTACGGCCATGGCGGTCTCCCAGTTGACCCAGTCCTTGTTTTCCAACGTCATCCCGATTGGACTGCCAAGGGTCAGACCGTGCCTGACGCCGGACATGACGTGGGCCCGGTCCTGCTCGATTAGCATACGCCCCCCGCGCCCGTAGCCGCGTTGACGCCGGGCCAACTGGGAGCCGATGTAGTCCTCGTCAATGGGCAAGGCTGCGGGGATTCCTTCGACTATTATTACAAGTCCCTGGCCGTGGGACTCTCCGGCGGTGAAAAAGCGGACCATGTATTCCTCGCTTTGACCGTTTTGGGACCTTAATTGTACATTGCCGGTCCCAATTCACGGGCCCGTTCGATGATGGCACTTATATCATTGACGGTTCTTTCGCGGTAGTTGTCCTGATCGGTAAGGAGTGGATATGTCCTCTCCCTTCGGTACTCGTCATCTCCGGCGTATTCGGAGTAGAGGTCGGGCGGTATGCTCAGCCTGAAGTCGTTCATTTGGGGGTCGACCCTGCGCACGGTCCCGAGCAGTCTCCCCAAATGGTGAGTCCTTTCGGCTGTACCTCCGTAGCCGGTTATGATGGCTTTCATGGCGTGCTCAAGGGCGGAATGGGCGTGCTGCGCCACCATGAGGTCGTTTAACCCGGCGGCGTCGAGGTGCTGAAAGGCTTCCAAGTGAGACTCGGCGTGGTACAACCTGTTGTGGTAGTCAGTCCATTGGTATTCGTACTCGGTTTCCTCGTCGTCCGAGTATCGGCTACGAAAGTCTTCGGGAGTTTCGGACATGACTACACCGTCGAGCAACGCTTGTGTGGTGATGTGGTTGATATAGCGCCGGTTCTCGTTGAAGTCAGTCTTGGCAAACCATACCAACTGTACGGGGACCCTTCGGCCGTAGGCGGCCAAGGCGGTTTCCTGCACCCACTCGCCGACTGATTCCTTGTGTTCCTTTCCGGGTTCCTCCGGGAGGACCAGCATGATGTCTATGTCGGACCGGAGTTCCTCGTAGTCGCCTCTGGCGCGAGACCCGAACAGGATGGTGGCTTGGGGATTCTCTCGATCATGTACGGCCTGGGCTACCTGGAGGGCCTTGGGGTCGCAGATTTTCGTATCCATGTTCCGCGCCTGCATTCCAGCCCTGCCTGCCTAACCCCTGCTCGCCATAGCCTTAGTGGCCGCTTCCAGCATCACGTCCACCGGGGCGTCCCGATTGGTCCACATTTGGAATGAAGCGGCACCCTGGTACACCAGCATGTGGATACCGCCCAAGCATTTTGCGCCGGCACGTTCCGCTTCCCGCAGCAAGGGGGTCTCCAAGGGATTATACACGAGGTCGTTTACAAGGGCCGTTGATGGAATCTGGCTGTGAGATAAGGGCGAACCGGTCTCGTCGGGGCCATGGTACATGCCTATGGTGGTGCAATTTACGATGAGGTCGGCATTAACTGTGGAGTCGGTGAGTTCCTGACCGGATAAGGGTATGGCCCTGCTGGAAATTCCATCAGCTGAGGCCAAGTCTGCAAGCCTTTGGGCGCGTTCCAACGTCCGGTTCGCCACAGTAAGGTCGGCAATTCCATCCCTGACAAGGGCCAGGATGACCCCGCGGGCCGCCCCTCCGGCGCCCAGTACCAACACACGGCTGTCTTCGGGGTAGAACCCCGCGCCCTCTTTCAACGCTCGCAGGAAACCGGACCCGTCAGTGTTGTGGCCCGACAAACACCCATCCCGGTTTACTACCGTGTTGACCGCACCGGCGGCCGTGGCCCAGTCGTCCACTTCATCCAAATAGGGAATCACCGCCTCCTTGTGAGGGACGGTAACGTTGATGCCCAGAAAATCCGGCTGGCGCAAGTCTTTGAAGAACTGCTCCAGGGAGTCGGGGGCGACTTGGTAGGCTTGGTAAGAGCCGGCAATCCCGCAGTGGTCCAGCGCGGCCTGCTGGAATATGGGCGAGATGGAGTGGCTGATGGGGTAGCCGATTATTCCCAGCTTTACAGTCATAAGACTCTCACGACAGCGCCCTAGTAGTCCGATATCTGTCCTGATGGTTTTCGGACGAAACAGAAGGGTGGTCCTGGACGCACTTCATTCCCGCTCGTGCAATATGAGGTTATCCACAAAATTCACCCACTGTAAGCCACTCGCAACAATCGGTCCCCTGATTCTGGCTAGAAGTAAGGGACCTTCAGCGTTGATTTCCAAGCTGTTGATGTCAATCTCATCTGACCATGGAATATCATAGTACGCTGAACTGGCTTCCTCGAAGATCCTGCGCAGCAATCCTACATTCTCTTCTGCTAAGTCGCCATTGGTGTGGACCAGCACCAAGGCCATATACGGGCCATCCTCATCCTTGCCGCCACCGACACCAAACGCGCCATAGGGACGTAACCAGGGCCCCCCCGCTGACAGTTCCCGCTTTTTCGCTTCCACATCTGCTTGAGAAGCATCCGGACCTGCCAACGCCTTGGCGTAACTAGAGAGTTCCCAAAGCTCAACTCCATCGGTCAAAAACATGCCATAGACCACCAGCCGGGACATACCCTTGACCAGAAGCTGGAATTCCCTCACGTCTGCAATGGATGGGACTTCCTTTAGATGGGCATCTATCGCTGCCTTCATTTCAGGGGTACCCAAGGTGCGGATTACATACTCCTCCAAGATGGCAAAACGACCACCTCTCCCGAGATGGTCGAAGGCAGGAGGTGAGTTTCGCAACTCAGGACTCGCGGCATAGTCCTCACCCCAACTGTAGAAAGTGATACCCCTGTGCTCTTCAATGCCGGGTGCCGGACATTCGATGCAGGATTTCAATGTGGCGTCAGCAGCTTCAGAATTGAAACGCCCCTGGACTACATCATAGCCTGATACCCCGGTTGTAATGCTCTGGTCCATGTTCCGTATGTCGAAAGCAAAGTACTGAAGATCAATGCTGTTCGGGCTTAGAGAGAAGAAGGGCGAGATGCCCATAAAGCTGAGGTTCGGGGCAACGACACCGATTTCTTCTCTGCTCATAGGAGGAAGCCAGCTATTGAACGCTGCCACTGCTTCGTCGTCATCTTCCGGCCCCGGCAGGGGAAAAGTGCTGGCGGAGAACATTTGCCGGGCCAGATCGTAGTCTGCGATATGCAAATATCCGCGCACATCAGGGGTATCAGGAATAATCGCCAGAAGCGCCTCGTAAACAGCGGCCTTCGAGCCGGCAACAGAGGTATCAAGCACCGCCTTTGGAGACATTGGACCAGAGGGAGCTATCGAGGTGGCAACCGACTCAGTTGCTACGGCGGACATTGAAGTAGCCGCACTTGCCTCGGTAGCGACCCGGGTCTCCATTGCGATGGGCGTTGCGGTATTGCCTGGCGCGGCGGTTTGCCCACCGCCACATGCAACGCCAACAACAGCAACCAAGAGCGCTATAACCAATACCGAGTAGGAGTAAAGGCCTCTAATCAATTGACAACTGCCCCAGGATTTCATTGAGCCGCTGCCGGCGTTCCTCCAAGGACTTTAGACGTTCCTCTTCGTTTTCCACCACCTCGGGTTTCGCCTTGGCGCGGAAGGCGGGGTTGGAGACCAGGGCTGAGACCCTGTCAAGATTCTTCTGGCAATCGTCGAGTTCCTTGCGCAGCCGCTCCGTCTCCTCTCCCAAGTCCACAACCCCTTCGAGGGGCAGGCGGACCACCAAGGGGTTGACCACCAAGGTAATTCCCCTTGGATGCTCACCAGCATCGGAGGCAGAGGTGACCCTGAGCGGGTTTACCCGGGACAGCGAACGGATTACCTCGGCTTCCTCTTCGATGGCTTTCTGGAAGCCGTTAGCTTCTACGATCGCCTCTAACTGCTGGTTGGCCGGGATGCGCAGTTGAGCGCGGGTGTTGCGCACCGCCCGAATCGCCTGCATGACCAAGGAAATCTCTCCCTCGGCCTGGGTGTCCTGGGGGGCTGCATCGGCTTGAGGATACGGGGCGACCATGATCGATGCTGGCAAGTCCCCTTCCTGCGGCAGTTGCTCCAACAGGTTCTGCCAGATTTCCTCGGTGATGAAGGGCATGAACGGGTGGAGCAGGCGCAGCGTGCGCTCCAGCACACGGGCCAGGGTGGGCAGCGGAGACGGCTCAGAGCCTGACCGCAGCCGTATCTTGGCCATTTCGATGTACCAGTCGCAGAAGTCGTTCCAGATGAAGTCGTAAAGCTTCTGCTGGGCCTCACCGAGCTCGAAACTTTCCAGAGACCGGTTGACCTCATTGATCGTGCGGTTCAGCCGTCCGGTAATCCACAGGTCCTCCCGGTGCCGGGAGACCTGTCCATCGAACCAGCCCTCCAGATTGTCCGCTCCCCGCAAGCTGGTGATGACGAACCGCGCGGCGTTCCAGACCTTGTTGGCGAAGTTGCGTGCCGACTCCAGCCGGGACTCTCCCAAGCGGATGTCGCTGCCCGGGGCGGCGCCGGTGGTCAGGGCGAATCGCAACGCATCGGTGCCGTACCGGTCCACCAGTTCCAATGGGTCCATGGTGTTGCCGCGGGTCTTGCTCATCTTGGCTCCCGAGGCATCCCGCACCATGCCGTGGAGAAACACCGTCCTGAAGGGAACGTCGCCGGTGTTCTCTATCCCCAGCATGATCATCCTGGCTACCCAGAAAAACAGGATATCGTAGCCCGTCTCCAGGACAGAGGTGGGGTAGAAGTACTTGAAGTCATCCGAGTCGTCGGGCCAGCCCAGCGTGGAGTGGGGCCACAACCCGGAACTGAACCAAGTGTCCAGAACGTCGTTGTCCTGCTGCAACCTTTGCGACCCGCAGGCGGCGCAACCGTCCGGGTCTTCCACGGCGGCGGTCTGGTGGCCGCAGTCGTCGCAGTACCACACCGGAATCCGGTGTCCCCACCATAGCTGGCGGCTGATGCACCAGTCCCTGATGTTCTCCAGCCAGTTCAGGTATACCCGGGTGAACCGCTCCGGCACCATATTGATGCGCCCTTCCACCACCGCGGCGTAGGCCTTTCCGGCGATGGAGTCGGGCTGCTCGTGGGAGCCCACGTTGACGAACCACTGTTGCGTCACCAGCGGTTCGACCACCGAATTGCACCGCTGGCAGCGACCGACCGAGTGCTGGTATTCCTCGGTCTTTTCCAGAAACCCCAAGCTTTCCAGTTCGGCGGCTACTTCATCACGCGCTTGGAAACGCTCGGTGCCGGCGTACTTCCCGGCTACGCCGGTCATGTTTCCGTCGAAGCCGACGACGGTAAAGATTTCCAGTTGGTGACGCTCTCCTATTTCAAAGTCCAGCATGTCATGGCCGGGCGTGACTTTCAGCGCGCCGGTGCCGAACTCCGGTGTAATAGCGTCATCGGCCACTATGGGAATGACGCGGTCCGTCAGGGGGAGAGAGACCAGTTTCCCCACCAGGTCACGGTAACGAGGGTCGTCCCCGTGGACGGCCACCCCAGTGTCGCCCAGCATGGTCTCGGGCCTGGTAGTGGCTACCGTGATGTGCTTCGGCGTTCCGTCGGGGACGGAAGAAGGGTCCTCCAGCGGGTAGCGAATGTAATAGAGGCGCCCCGGTTGTTCCTGGTAGTCCACTTCCAGGTCGGAGAGAGCGGTGGCGCACCTGGGACACCAGTTGATGATGCGTTCGTGGCGGTATATGAGGCCCTTGTTGTACAGGTTGACGAAAGTCGTGCGGACAGCCTTGGCCGGGCCCGGGTCCAGGGTGAACTTGTGACGGTCCCAATCGGCGGATATGCCCAAGCGGCGGCTTTGCTCGTGGATTATGCCACCGGACCTTTCCACGTGCTGCCAGACCAGTTCAAGGAACTTTTCCCGGCCCAACTCGTGGCGGCTTTGACCCTGCGCCGCCAACTGCTGCTCCACCACCCACTGGGTGGCGATGCCGGCGTGGTCGGTGCCGGGAAGCCACAGGGTTGGCACGCCGCACATGCGCCGCCAACGTACCAGAGCGTCTTCCAGCGCCTTCTCCAGGGCGTGCCCCAAGTGCAACTCGCCGGTCACGTTCGGCGGCGGCATGATGACGGTGAAGGGAGTTTCCTCGCCTGGGTCGCGGTGAGCGGCAAAATAGCCGGCGGAGAGCCAGGTATCGTAAATTCGCCGCTCCACGTCGGCGGCGTTATAGGCCCTGGGCATATCATGAGACGAATCAACTGCCATAGCTCGGTCCTTTTCTTAGTAGCGCCGGTTATTGAAGCCCGAAGGCCTGTTTATAGCTGAGGCCAATCCGGCGGGTCTGGGTGTCGATGCTCAGAATCAAGACCTGGATGTTCTGACCTTGGTAGACGCATTCCCTGGGGTTGTTGACCCGACGTTGGGACAACTCGGAGATGTGCACCAGCCCTTCGATGCCGTCCTCCAGCTTCACGAAGGCGCCGAAGGGCGCCAGGTTGGTCACCGTGCCCCCTGTTATCTGGCCCACCTTGTACCGTTCGCCTACCGTTTCCCAAGGTTCCGGTTGGGTGCGTTTCAGGCTCAAACTGATGCGGCGGTTGTCCCTGTCCACCCGCAGTACCTGTACCTGCACCGGCTGACCCACGGAAACGACTTCATCCGGGGTCTTGACCATACGCCAGGACAACTCGGAGATTGGTATGAGTCCCTCCACTTCTCCGATGTTGACGAACGCCCCAAAGTCGCGGATGGACGTTACTTTGCCATCCACCAAGGAGCCTTCCTCCAACTGCTCGATGAACCTTTCCTGTGCCTCGGACTGGAGCTTTTGCCAGATGGCTCGCTCGGTCAGCACCAGCCGGCCTTGGTCCCGGTCTATTTCCAGGACGTTAAACTCCGACTCTTGGCGGATTCGGGCCGCCAGCCCCTCATCCCTGTCTACGCCCGGTGTGGGGGCCAAATGGGAGAAGGGAATGAACCCGCGGATCCCCAGACATTCGGCCACCAGCCCGCCGCGGTTCTGCTCCACAATCCGCGCCGTTACCGTCGTTCCATCGTTCAATTTTTCCTGCAATTCGGCCCAACTCTGCTCCACTCTGGCTTGGTCGAATGACAGCATGGGCATCTCGCCGGGGCCGCGCCCGCCTATAATGGTCACGTCAATCGGGTCGCCGGGTTGCATGCGGGCCTGCTCTTCCTGGCCTAGAAGCCGCATCTCGTGGAGGGGTATGATGCCTTCCGTTTTCAAGCCCACTCCCACGACGATGCCGTCCTCGTCGACCCTTACCACTTCACCTGTGACAACTTCGCCCGGTTGATACCTGCGGGGCGACAACTGTCCTTCTATGTCGTATGCCTGCAAAAGTTTTCCTCTCCTTATCGTAGGGGTCTCACAGTAGGGGTCCGGTCAAAAATCGGCCCGCTCCGGCTCCAGCGAACGCAGGCGCCGCAGGCCCTTGCGGGTGTCGCTGGCCACCCGAGCAGGGTCCCACATGTTCACCCGCAGCTTGAACAGCCAGTAGGTGAATTGCTTCACGTTTGCCAGGGTCAAGGTGAGACGCCGGTGCTGGAGTTCCTTCTTGCGGAACTGGTCCAGCAGGGCCGTTCTGGTGTCGCCGTACAGAAGGGCGAAAGCCTCCTCAACCAAGTCCTCACTGTCCGAATATCCGCGCGCCCGGTGCCTCTTGCGGACTTCCTCTTCGACCGCCAGTTGCAGGGCCTCCTCGACGACAACGCCGTAGCAGTAGTTCAAATAGCCGCTGTACTTGTTTGCTCCCAGCAGTTCCTTGAAATTCTCCGGCGTCACTTCTTCGGGCAGTTTGCCTTGGAACAGCAGTAGCTCTCGGTCTTCGGCGGGTATGTACCCGTCCAGCTCGGTGCACAGCCGCTCCGCCAGCACCAGCCAGTCAAAAGCCTCTCCTTGAATCAGGTATTTATAGGTGCGGTCCTCGTAGACTTCTTCGGGAATAGTCCACAGGCCGACCGCTTGAAGCAGGGCCTGGTGCCATGGAACACCTGACCGGACTGCCGCTCTGAGGTGAAGCAATGCTTCCGGAGTGTGCTGCGCCAGTCCATCCTCCACGACGGACACCACCCGGTCGACTTCACGCTGTCCGGTCATGGCCGGTCCAGCGTGAGCAGCGCCTGGTCAAACACTGCTGTACGCAACGGCTTGGGCGTATTGAGGAACCGGAGAAACTGTTCCCGGGGCCAAGTGTTGACTATATGCCGCGACTCGCACCACGCCCTCCGGGCGACGGCAACGCCGAAGCGCCGGTTCGCCATATTGGAACGGTGATGGGAATCGGTGTTGATGACCAGCGGAACGCCCATCTCCCGCGCCCGGTAGGCGTGGGTGTCCTTCAAGTCCAAGCGCTCCGGCGCGGCGTTTATCTCAAGGGCGGTGCCGGTATCCCGTGCGGCTTGGAACACCTCTTCCACGTCGAACTGCACCGGGTCGCGGTAGCCCAGCAGCCGGGTGGACAAGTGGCCGATGACCGTCACCGACGGGTGCTGCATCGCCTTGACGATGCGCTTGGTCATGGTATTGCTGTCCTGCCCCATGGCCGAGTGCACCGACGCGACCACCACGTCCAACCGGTCCAGTATTTCGTCGGGGTAGTCAAGGCTTCCGTCGGCGCGGATGTCAACCTCGGAGCCGCAGAGAATCGTTATGGGGTAGCCGTCCTGCATCGACCGCAGCAGGTCGATTTGCCGGCAAATCCGTTCGTTGGACATCCCGTTGGCAATTCCCAGCCCGGACGAGTGGTCCGTCATCGCCATGTACTCATAGCCTTGGTCTACCGCGGCTTGGACCATTGCTTCTATTGGGTCTTCGCCGTCGCTCCAGTCACTGTGGAGGTGAAGGTCACCCTTCAGGTCGCTCACTTCCACCAAGCAGGGCAGGTGTCCCTCCCGCGCCGCGTCCAACTCCCAAAGGCCCAAGCGCAGTTCCGGCGGTATGTATGGAAGCCCAAGCCTGCCGTAGAATTCGTCCTCGGTGGCGAACCTCTCCACAATCCCGGTCTTCAGGTCGGTAATACCGTACTCGTTCAGGGAAAGCCCCAAGTGGTTGGCGAAGTCCCGAAGCCGCAGGTTGTGCTGCTGGCTGCCGGTGAAGTACTGGAGCATGGCGCCCAAGGAGCCGGACTCGCCCGCCCGCAGGTCTACCTGCATACCCGGGTCCACCACCACGCTGGTCTTGCTGGGACCATGCACCAACGTCTCCCGCACCTGCGGCAACAAGGTCAGCGCCGAGCCAATACCCTCCGGGTCAGACGATACACAGATCAGGTCAAGGTCGCCGATGGTCTCTTCCCACCGGCGCAGGCTGCCCGCCGCCGCCAGATGCTCGATCCCGCCGCATCGCTCCTGGAGCGCCGCTCCTATCTCCTCGGCCAGCATCAGGGCTTGGCCTATGGGAGTCCGCTGGTCCCGGTTGGCTTGCGCCTGGATGTGGCGAAGCAGCGCGGCGGCGGCCTTCTTTCCCATCCGCGGCAGGGACGCGA
Organism: Dehalococcoidia bacterium; assembly: GCA_965203835.1. Lineage (GTDB taxonomy): Bacteria > Chloroflexota > Dehalococcoidia > Lucifugimonadales > UBA3495 > CBDCFV01. The sequence goes on along the minus strand of OZ241919.1, from coordinate 2,677,840 downwards.
CTCGTCCGTCGCGGATAGCCGCCTCCAGCTCCGCAACGTTGGCGACGCCCAGTTCCCTGGATACCAGCGCCGCCGTTTTGGGTCCGACGCCGGGTATGGCCATCAGGTCCAGGACGCCGTCGGGAACCTCGGCCCGCAGCTTTTCGTAGGCGGCAACCTTCCCGGTAAGGTGAAGTTCCCGCACCTTGTCACTGATGGCCTTGCCCACGCCCGGAATGGCCTTCAGGTCCAGTCCATCATCCACGGCCTGGGCCAGCGAGAAGGAAAGATTCTCAATGGTGCGCGCCGCCCGCTGGTAGGCGCGTATCTTGAATACGGAGTCCCCTTGCAGTTCAAGGAGGACTGCCATGTTCTCGAACAGTTGGGCTGCTTCTTCGTTACTGACAGGCATTATGCTTTACTGACAGGCCGTCCCCGTTTAAGGCGCTGGTGAAGTGGCCGAATATTGACCCGCAATTCCCGCAATAATTATACTACTTAAGCCGCTGAAGATATCGGGCCTCAAGGCTGGGTTGGGGCGCGTGTGCGTGAGGACTCGCTGATGGAAATACTCTGGCTGGGCCATTCCTGCTTTCGTCTCAGGGCCGACGATATTGTCGTGGTTACCGACCCCTTCCCCCGGTCACTGGGCTTGAGGCCCGATCCCCGTCCTGCCACGGTCGTCACCGTCAGCAACAGCCACCCCAATCACTGCAACTGGGAAGAGGTGAACGGCGATCCCCGCGTGTTCAAGTCCCCCGGCGAGTATGAGTACCGCAGCATCTCGGTGCGCGGGGTGATGACGCCGTTGCCTCCGGATGTGGAGCGGGAGCGCCGCAACGTCGCATTTACCGTGGAACTGGACGGGGTCAGCATCTGTCACTTGGGCGACATCGCCGTGCCGCCGACTCCCGCGCAAATCGACGACCTGTCTCCCGTGGACGTGCTCCTTGCCCCCACCGGCGGGGGCTGCACCTTGAACGTCGACCAAGTCTACCAAACAATGCAGGACATCGCCCCAAAGATTGTCATACCAATGCACCACAGTATTCCCGGCGTGGGTGTCGATCTACAGGGGCTGGACGTATTTCTGCGGCGCATGGGCGTGAGCGACGTTCAACCCCAGCGTACCCTGTCGGTGACCGCATCCAACCTCCCCGCTGACATGCGCGTAGTGGCCCTGGCTCCCCAAGCCCGTCAAGCGTAACCCTCCGGGCGATGGCCTCGCCCTAGTCCACTTGCAAATTCCTCTCATGCACCTGGTACAGGAAAACTCTGTCTACGCCCGACGATATTTCGTCATCGAACCGCACCCCGGCTACCCCGGCAAAAGCCGGCCTGCCGGTGAACCGGGTAAGGAACCCCGCATTACGGACCGCTCTCGCCGTGTCCCTGCTGTCCGCCGTAAAAGAGACCTCTACTGCCAAGTAGCAAAGCGCGCCCTGGTTATCGGTGGCTTCGATAATCAGGTCGGCGTTCCTGAAGCTGGTTAGCTCATTGCCGGAAATGCCGCCGGTGTCCTGACCTTGCAGCAGGCCATAGACCTGCTCGCGATCAAGAATCCTGACGAAGGTGCATTGAACGGCCCTGGCAATATCGTGGACTTCTTCCCGGACGGCGTTGCGGACATGGGCGGCTTTGATGGGACCGATGTCATTGCGAAGACCGTTCAACTGGGAACGAAGCCCGCCCAGTTCGACGCGAATCTCTCGTCTGTCGGCCGCCGCTTCCTCAAACCGCCTGTCGGTATCCAGGATAAAGCTGTCCAGTCGCTGGTTCATGATCACCAGTTGCTCTTCAACCCGGCCCACCCGCTGGTTGGTCTGCGCCATTGCCTCGTACATCTCCGCGCGGAACCGCTCTACCTTGGCGGGCAGCTCAATCAGCTCGCGAGTCAGTATCCGCGTACGAAGGGCTTCGGCCCATTCCGGCTTCTCGTCCAGCAACCGTACCAAATCTTCTATGGTGTTAATCGTGGTTATGCTCGTTTCTCAGGAACACATGGCTGGCACTATCGCTGATAGTAACCCAAATGGTCATTTGGGCGCCTTGCCAATACTGGAAAATGTGTGTCCAGCCCGATTCTAACATACGGCCTAACCTTGTCATAAATAACCTCATCATAAAAAAGGGCGCTCCCTTGCGGAAGCGCCCCTTCTAAAATCCTTGGAAGCGTATTGTCTTGGCGTCTTTGCCTACGCAGCGCTCCTGCGGCCCATCATGATTCCAGCGCCGCCTATAACCACCGCGACTATTGCGATGATAAGGGCTACTATCGCCATGCCACCGCCGCCGCCGGGGGCTCCAGCAGCTCCGGCGGGACCGGTGTCACCTTTAGGACCTTGGTCCCCTTGGGCACCCTGTTCACCCTGGAGACCTTGCTCACCGTCCTTGCCGTCGGCGCCGTCCTTGCCGGGGGCACCGTCCTTGCCGTTTTGTCCGTCCTTACCATCGGTGCCATCGGTGCCGTTGGTGCCGTTGGTGCCGTTGGTGCCGTTGGTGCCGTTGGTGCCGTTGGTGCCGTTCTCTCCCTTAGGGCCCATCATGCCGGTGCCCTGGACGGCCTCGCCCTTGAGGGAGACTACCCACCAAGCGCCGCCCAAGCCCTGACCGTTGGCGTCGCCGGCGGCCATGTCACCGGCGAACCGGTAAAGGGGCCAGCCGTTGTAGGTGACTTGCATCGCGCCGTTGGCGTGCTCGGCCATGCCCAGCAGGCTCTGGTCAATGCCGCTGTCTGCAACGGCGTCGCCGTCGGTGGTGACCAACGGCCATGCCGCCAAGCACTGCTCGCTGGTGCACGCGCTGGCGGCGGCGGTGCCGCCCTCGCCTTGAGTATCCTGGGAGAAGGAGTAAAGGGTCATTCCATTGTTGTCGACGAGCACCGTGTTGACGCCCAACACGCCCATCTTCACCATGGCCGGGCCGCGCGGCCCTGGCATCGTCATCATGGCGGTCAGGTTCAACTCGCCGCCGCCGTCGGGCTTCCACATCGCCGTTTCCGGCGAACCGTACATCCCGATCATGAACGTAATGTCCTTGTCCGTATAGTCCATCATCGGGTTCTGGGGGATGCGCAAAGCATACATGCCGTCCATGGTCATGGTCGAGCCGACCTTTTCGTCGCCGATCATCGCCACCACCATAGTGCCGTCGGCCGCTTTCTCGCCGTCCACCATCGCCGTTCCAGCGAACACCGCGGGGCGGGCCGGCTGGCCATCACCCTGGGCCAGCACCGCCACCGGCAAAGCCAGCAGCAAAGCCACGACCGCCAGCCAAGTCAAGATTTTGAATTTTGTCACGGGGTCCTCCTTATCTCTTTCGTGGGCCCCGCCACCCCGTTTGCCGGGTGCGGTCCCATGTGTACTAGCCGATTAGTAGACCAAGTCTTTAGGGTCTCTCCTCTTATTGTCTGAATCAAGATTTACCGGATTTTAGAATTTGCGGGATAAAGCCAATCCATCCTGTCAATCCTTCCATCCCAGAAATCCTGATTCAGACGGTGCTTGTTAATGCGTGGTTTTCCTACCGGCGCCCGCTGCCCATGAGTATCGCGCCTCCGGCGACCAGCACCGCGATTATCGAAATCAGCAGCGACAGGTACACCATGATGTTGTTGGATCCCTTTCCTTGCGGACCCTCGGGTCCCATCGGCCCGTCCGGGCCTACGGCGCCGTCCTGTCCGTTGACGCCCGGAGCGCCCGCGACTCCCGGCGCGCCGTCTCGTCCGTCTTCACCCTTCGCCCCTGGATCACCCTTGTCTCCCTTATCGCCCTTGGGTCCCGGCTCACCTTGATCGCCTTTGTCGCCCTTGTCCCCCTTATCGCCTTTGTCACCAGGGGTTCCCTTGACGACAACCGGCGTCGGGGGGGCTGGAGGAGCCGTGGGCGGCGGTGGCGGGGTAGCTGTGGGCGCCGGTGTCGGAGGAGCAGAGATGGCAATTATGTTCAACTCGCCACCGCCACCCGGCTGCCAGACCGCCTTGGTCTGGGCATCGTGCAAGCCTACCCTGAACGTGATTTCCTTGCCTGTAAAGTTAGTCTCAGGCGGCTGCGGAATTCGCAGCGCGTACCCGCCACCAGGCTTGGTGAATTCGGAGGCTGCTGGTTGACCATCTATGATGGCAACTATCTGGGTGCCTGCTCGGACCAAGTTCCCGTCCAGGGTCACCTTTCCAGCGTAGACCACCGGACGGGGCGGCGACTGGCCCATTACCACTGCGGGGAACGCCATTAACAGGACTGCTATAAACGCCAGGGCCAGCGCCTTGGTCTTCGTCATCATCTCCTCCTCAACACACTACCGCATCAGTTCGGGACTACCGGGATTCCGGCTCAAGGCCGGAATGACGGAACAAGTGTATTATCGCATTTGGGTGCGGGGCTGCCATACGGCGGCCCCGCGTTTCCCTTGATTGGTCCGTTGTTTACCAGGTTACCGGGTTCCAGCCGGCGTAGAGGGTGCGCGATTTGCCGCCCAGGACCGCAGTCTGTTCGTTCTGGACGTTGATCCAGAAGAACTTGCCGCTCTCCACCATCTCGATGGTATTGGCGTCGGCGAACAGAGGCCGCGGGTCGTACAGGGACCAGCCGAAGTCCGGCGCTTCTTCCTGCATCGAGGCGTCAAACTGCCACACCCGCATCAGGTTGTTGTCGTTGGCTACCAACGGCGCGAAGGCGTCGGCCGGTGGCATAGGTTCGGCTCCAGGCGCGGGCGCGGCGACCAGCGCGTCAGGCGATACCGTAAAGGTCGCGCTGGCGGTGGTCTCGCCGACTCTCACCGATACTGCCTGGGCGCCGGTGTTGGCGCCGGGCACCAGGAAGGTGGTCTCGAAGCCGCCCACTCCGTCGGTGGACAGGCCGAAGCCGGACCGCACGTCCAGGGTGCCGAAGTTGATCTCACTGACGGTGGTGTACCTCTTGAATCCTCCGCCGGTGATGGTCACGATGGTGCCCGCCGGTCCTTCCTCTTTATCCAGGGTTATTCCGGCCCTCGGCACTTGGTGGACCGCGCTGGTGGTTACGGTTACGCCGGTGGCGGGGATTTCAAACTCCGCCCGCACGGCGTTGGTTGAGGGTATCCCTGCCCCCAAGGGCACAGTGAACCAGCCGCGAATGTTGCCCGAGCCGTCGGGGGTCAAAGTGGCCACGGTCCTGGGGTCGGAGCCAGAGATAGAGTAGAGAATCTCCACGGTGACGGTGGAGTCACCGCCCTCGGAGGGGTTGTCCGCCGGGAAGCCGGACCCCATTACATCTACCCTGGTGCCTACCCTGCCGGACGCGGGCGTCAGTGTCAGACTGCGCTCGGCCATGTTCAGGTTCACCGAACCGCCACGCCCTTCGGTATCGGTGATGCTCAGTTCCTGGTCACCGGCCGTGGTCGTAACATCGGTGATGGGGATAACGAAAGACGAGGACCAGTTACCGGCGTTGTCAACGTCGACCACGTCGCCCTCGTTCAGTTTAGCGGTCCCTGGTTCGAGGTCAGTATCGTCACCGCTGATGGTGGCCTCGCTGGTGTAGCGGACGCCGTTTAGGGTGTAATCGTCATTGATGGTGGCGCCTCCACCGGTGGAGAAGCCGCGGCCAGCCAGCGTAACCGTCTGGTTCGGCACCAACCCCATGCTGGGGGTTACGCTCAACTGGGCCCCGGATATGACCATGTTGAAGCGCGCGCCGCCGGTGTTGACGATGTCGCTGCCACTGTCACTGATAACCAGGTTCTGCGTACCAGAGGCTACGTCGTTGGGAATCGTCATCTCGAAAGTCGCGTCGCCGGTCCTGCTTACAGTAGTCGCCTCGAAGTCGGTGACCGGCACGCCGCCGATGCTGATCCTGGCGCCGGTGCGGCTAATCCGCCCGCCGGCGATGAAGTCCCGCGCCGTCACCTGCACGCTATCTCCGATGGCGGCTGTTTTGGGGTTCACCTTGATGGAAGACTCCAGCTTATACTGGGGTATCGATTCCGTGAAGGTGGCGCCGGAGATGGCCCCCATGTACTGCCGGCCCGGGACAATGGTGCGGTTGCGCCCGTCCACTGCGTTGATACCATTGGTGGACAGGTCGTAGTTGAAGGGCGGGTTGTTGATGGTAATGGTCGTGGTGAAATCGTCGGAGCCGGTGATCAGCGCGTCGCCGAGATCGATTTCTCCGCCGTCCCTCAACCCGTTAGCGTTTTTGTCGTTCCATACGGTGGCGGTGATGGAGTTGCGGAAGCCCAAGCCCACCACGGTGATGGTGCTGCCCCGCGGGCCGTCCTGGTCGCTCAGCACCAGTCGCCTGGCGATGACTGCCCGGTAGGCTGCGGCGGCGGTTACAAAGGAACCGTTGTTGCTGGTGGCTACCTGCACCTTGTAGCCGGAGAGGTTTTTGGCCATGGCTGCGGCTCCGCCGCCCTCATCCGCCTTGGACTCGGTGGGGTTCTTTATCCCGGCGCTTTGCCGGAACACCACCGTAACCGTTGCTCCCGCAGCGATGCCCTGGGCCCCCGGATGATCGTCAGAGTCGACCATGTCCGGGATTTCCAGCGTCACCAAGGTTTCGTCCGGTGGCCGGTCGGTCTTTTGTTGGGTGCCGGCGAACTCGGACACCTTGATGATGTCCACGCCCAGAGGATTGGCGACCACGACGCCCGGGTCTCCGGCACTCCCGTAATTGGAGACCATGTTGGTGGTTATCGTAATGTCGTCCGGGTCCAAAGACTCCGGGAACTGGACGTCGTCCTCAAACTCAATCATGATGACGTCCTTGCCCGTCCCGCCGTCCAGGGTATTGTCGCTTTCATCCATATTGACCGCGTTCGCGACAACGTTGCCCGCGGTGGGGTTAGCCGTATCCGAATGCATATGGTACTGAATCGTTCCGTTCATAAACTGAACGGTCCACTTGGCAAGGGTATTGGGAGTGTTGGGGACAGCTTCGACCTTTACTCCCGACACGAAGTTGCCTACGTCGTCGCCGTCCTCGCCGCCGTCCGCGATCATATGGCCACCATGCGCCTGGACCCCCATGGGGCCGAAGGCGACCATGACGCCGACGATGCCGAAGACCAGCACCAAGGCAATCCCTAATGAGGTTGCGATTTTGGTTTTCATTTATCTGTCGCTCCTGATAAATGGTTGGTTCGTTGCCTGGGTTTGGTAAACCTTTGCCGTTGTACCTTGTTGACCCGGCCGGTGGGTTGGTCCTGCTGTACGGGATGGTCCGCCGGGTATCCCTTCCAATCAGGTGGGGAACAAGGAAACGATTATAAGAGCCTGGGTATCACCGACGGGTCAAAAACGACCATAGGCCAAGCCTCCTCCTTCAAGATGCCCTTGATGGCGAATTTCGTCATTTGTAGCACCCTTGAGATTATGGTGTCAATGAGATTCGGACACTCGTTATTGTCAATTTGAGACTTGTTCAAATTTCTACGGGTGTCCGGGTTTCTACCATGCAAACCTTACCCCGTAAAGAGTTACGGAAGTATTACGGGGGCCTGTAAAAAGGGGCGGGAGATAATTCGCCGTTCTATCCCGTCTTCCTCGCGAAGTCAGGGGACTAAGCCCAGCCGGTGGATTCCCACTCAGGTCAGGCGGGAATAACGGGCTAGAGAGGGATTTCAATGTGGGAAGATACTTTGCGCACCCTACGTTACCTGAACGCTCGCCCCTTGCCTACCCGATGCCCAAAGGAGTACCATCGAAACAAGTGCTGCCGATACATCCAAACGGCCCAGCGAACCTAGGGAGTCGTTTGCAATCTTGCGGAGGCCCCAACCCCTCCGTGGTTAATGCCAGTGTCACGTGACTCGGACAAATTTGGAACCTCACTTTGTTTGCTCGACATTGCAGCCCAAATCACCCTTGTTACCAAGGGTGATTCATCCGAGATCCTAGGGTACTCTGGATGGGAAATACCACATGATTACACTGTCGTACTCTAACAGACAATCATGTCGCCAGAATCAACTCACCAGAGCAGCAATACGGTGCTATCACTACTTGGTTGGTTCCCGTTCGCAGCGGTCCGTTAAACCTATGGAGTTTGCTGCATTTGGTGATGACGATAGCAGATTATTGTTGCCACCAACTAAAATTGTTAATGAGAGCGATGCAGAGCACCTCTCCGAAGCTATTACGCAACTTTTATCGGATAGGCCCGATCCTCCGGATTTTCAAGCCGAAGTTTGCGGCATTTTCGAAGAGTTGATGATCAACGCAATTCAGCATTCCCCGTCGGATAGGCCTCACCGTGGAAGGTCCGAGTCTGAACAGCGGCGAAATCGCTCCTACGCAATGCTAGAGTACAGTGAATGTTGCTCCGATGGCTTATTTTCTATTTGTGTTCGCGACACGGGAAATGGTATACGATCTAGCCTCCGTAATAGCAATACCAGTAGAGAGTTATTGGATGCAGCCAATGCCATCGAATATGCAACTGAGCGAAGTATTACGGGTACACAAGAGGATCGTGGTATCGGATTGTACCATGTGAAAATGGTGACCACCGCCCATGGAGGTTGTCTGTGTATCACTTCCGGTCGTGGTGCTGCAATATGGGGAAATGGGTTACCCAACGAGATAGTAAAAGAGTTGAGTCCTATCCATGGTACGTTGAGCTTTGCCGCGTTGTTCGTGCCGGATTCATTTTGAATCTGACACTATGACATTATGAACGATTTATTTGACGCATCCAATGGTACTCCGCATCTTATAGTGGCTCATAAGCTATGTCAGTTGGTCTCATCCTTGTCCAGTCATTCTTTACCGCGCGATATTAGTGACACATCGAGTCTGATTAATGACGAGTTGGGTGACGTCACCGCAGTATTGCCCATTACACGGTTCGACAGCATCGATGATATCGAGCGTCTCGCGAACGACATCGAGTTGACACGTGCTGTCGGCCCTTCCAATGTGTGGAACGAGATGCCGGGTATTTTCTACGAATTAGCTTTGAATGCCGTTCAACATTCTCAGTCAGCAGCAGGGTGCTATGTCGTGTTGGAATACGCTGCAATTGCACCCAGCGGCATTATATACGTGGTTGGTGTTGCGGATAACGGAATAGGCATCCCCGCGTCTTTGCGGAAAAATCCAGATCTTGCACATATACGAAGTGATGCGGAGGCCATCGCTCACGCTACTGAACTCAATGTCACTGGTACTGGGGAGCCAGAGCGAGGCCTGGGATTGGATCACATTATGCAGGTAGTGAAAACCTTCCGTGGCAACTTCGTTCTTATCTCCGGAATGGGTTATTTGAACATTGTAAATGGCTTGGTGATTAACAAAGAAAATGTTAACCCAACAGACTGTCTTCCAGGTACTGTGGCTATTGTCACATTATCAGTCTAAAGTATGTGGTGAGAGTGATGTCAACAGTTAAATTGTCCGAGCAATCGGATAAATCGGTTCTTATAACCCGGCCGATGGCCCGTATTATGGCCCAAGCAATGCAAGCGGCTTCTAATGACGGGGTAATAATGCTTGATACCGCAGGCATTTTGCGAATCGGTGTGTCGTTTTTTGACGAAACGTTGCTGATCTTCAACGACATCATTGATCAAACAAACGACCCTGACCTGCAACTGATTTACTGCAAAGCGCCTACGATGCAATCATTGAAAAAACTGGTGCCAAATCGTGGCTTAATACTTTCTGAGTCATCCTCCGGTAACTGGGTGATTTCCCGCTCCAAGTCGGGCCAATGACAATCCTCCGTTCTTCCACCTCATGGGAGGATATTTAAAAAGACCAACCATTTCATTCGGGTTTCCAATCACGTACGCAAAACTTGAAGGGCACCAGAACCTTCCCTCAAGTTGACACCCTTCCAGCCCCAACCTACACTGGCCCGAAACCACGCTGAGACGAGTCATACCCACAGGGAGGGCTTGCCAAGATTGTCGCACCCTTGGAGTGACATAGAGGCAGGGGATGAGTCCCCGCCCTTCCAGTACGAGGTGACGGCGGAGAAGATCATCGGATACAGCCGGGCCGCCCGTTACGAAAATTTGGCCTACACCAGCCAGGCCGGGGCCAGGGAGATGGGTCTGCCGGGTATGATCGCCCCTCCAGCGATGGTGTTTGTCTACGCGCCGGTGAACCTTGCCGGGTTGACGCCGACCGGAGACGGAACCGTGGCAGAGAGGACCGAGGTGGAATTCCACGGCCCGTTGGTGTCCCCCGGAGACTTGATAACCAGCGTTACCAAGGTGGTGGACAAGTCTTGCAACGGCCCGGACCAGACCCTTACCCTGAAGGTGTCGGCCCGCAATCAACGCGGCGAGTTGGTCGCCGAGTACCTTCAGAGATGCCGGAGGAGAAAACCATGAACGGCGTTACCGCAATTGCCAACATCCTGAAGAAAGAGGGCGTGGACTGGATAGCCTGCATCCCGCTGAATCCCCTCATTGAGGCCTCCGCCATCGCCGGCATCCGGCCCATCGTGTTCCGGCAGGAAGGGACCGGGGTGCACATGGCCGACGGCTTCGCTCGCATCACCAACGGCAGGCGCACCGGCATCTTCTCCATGCAGGCGGGGCCGGGCGCGGAAAACGCTTTCGGAGGCGTCGCCCAAGCCTATGCCGACTCGGTGCCCATGCTGCTGCTGCCCGCGTCGGACTCCCGGGACCGCCTTGGCATACACCCCACCTTCAGCCCGCTGCGGAGCTACGAGTCCATAGTGAAATGGTCCGCCCAGATATCCTCTGCCGACCAAGTGCCCGAAGTGATGCGCCGCGCCTTCCAGCAACTGCGGACGGGTCGCCCCGGCCCGGTACTGCTGGAGATTCCACGGGACGTGGCGATGGAGGAGGCGGAGGAGCCGGACCTGGACTACGATCCGCCGACGGTGATGCGCACCGCGCCGGACCCGGACGCCCTGCGCCGCGCCGCCCAAGCCCTGCTGGCCGCGTCGAACCCCATCATCCATGCCGGACAGGGTGTCCTGTACAGCGAGGCCACCGAGGAGTTGGTGCGAGTGGCCGAGTTCCTGCAAGCCCCGGTGATGACCACCCTGGCGGGCAAGAGCGCCTTCCCGGAAAACCATCCCCTGTCGGTGGGAACCGGCGGCCCCAGCACCACCTTGGGCGTCCACCGCTACTTGGGCGGGGCCGACCTGATATTCGGCATTGGTTGCAGCTTCACCAAGACCAGCTTCGGCCAGCCCATCCCGCCGGGCAAGACGATGGTCCACTCGACCAACGACGACGGGGACATCAACAAGGAGTACAAGTGCCAGTACCCGCTGCTGGGCGACTCCAAGCTGGTACTGTCCCAACTGCTGGACGAGTTGAAGCGGCAGACCAACTCCGACGGCCGCCCAGCGAACCAAGCGCTGCTGGACGGCATCCGTTCCACCAAGCAGGAATGGCTGGACCAGTGGATGCCCCGGCTCACCTCCAACGAGACGCCCATCAACCCCTACCGGGTGGTGTGGGACCTGATGAACACCGTTGACCTTGACAACACTATCGTCACCCACGAATCGGGCAGCGCCCGTGAGTATGTGGTCCCCTTCTGGGAAGCCCGGGCGCCCCGTTCCTTCATCGGCTGGGGCAAATCTACCCAGTTGGGCTACAGCCTGGGCTTGGCAATGGGCGCCAAGATGGCCGCGCCGGAAAAGCAGGTCATAAACATCATGGGCGATTTCGCCTTCGGCTCGGTGGGACTGGACATTGAGACTGCCGTCCGCGCCGATATTCCCATCATCACCATAGTCTTGAACAATTCCATCATGGCCATCTACCCCGACAGCCGCTTCCCCGTGGCGGTGGAGCGGTACAACATCAAGGGCGTAGGCGGCCAGTTCTCCGAGGTCGCGCAAGCCCTGGGCGCTTACAGCGAGAAAATATCCGACCCGCAGGAAATCGTACCGGCCATCAGGCGGGGCCTGGAGGTCAACCGCAACGGCCAGACGGTCCTGCTGGAGTTCATCACCAAGGAAGAGGGGGCCTACTCCAAGTTCTAGCCTTTACTTGTCATTCTCGCCTGCGCGGGAATCCATATTCTCTCCACTGACCAAGGCTTGTGCAAAGTAATCGTTTGAATCAGGATAGGAGTTACGCAGTTGGGATGAGGGAGTACAGGGGTTGAGCGAGATACTGTCGAATGGCAGGGCGGGCTATGCTTGCTACTGCTTCATACCAACTGACCCCGGACCTCAGGCGATGGACCTCCAAGCGCAGAAAGGCTTGGATCGCCATACCGATGTGGCTCCGCTGGGATTCCGCCTTTCGTGCCTGGCACTTCTCCACCCCGCAGCACTGCTTCAGCCCCCGGTGATACCGCTCTATACTCCAAGCCCAGCCCTTCAGCACCTCCTGCTCCTCCGGGGTCATGTCTGGATCGTTGGTGGCCCAATGCTCCACGTCTCCGTTTGGGGAGTCTCTCCGGAACACCTTGACCAACCCGTAGCCCCGCAAATGCACCATCCGTCCTTCAGCCCCAATCTCCACCGCGTCCACCCTGACGTTGCCCTCTCCGTCAGGGTTCACCCTCCGGTTGGCCTTGAACTGGGTCAACCATGTCCACCCGTAGCTGCGCACCTTTTTCAAATTCTCCAAGCTGCTGTACCAGCTATCGAAGAGAACATGGCCGGGCCGGAATCCCCGGCCATGAGCTACCTCCACCATCTCCCGGAAATAGTCGTTCTTGTTCTTCCCACTCAGGGGCTTATCGTAGATGCGGAAATCGCAGGGTATCAGGGATTGACCACCACTCCAGACCAGGGTGAGCAGGTTGATGCCGGAGACCACCCGGCGGTGTTTGCCGCTCCAGTGCCGGGTGACCAGTTCCATCTTCCTGGCGTAAGGCTTGTCCAAGGTAGTGTCGTCCAAGACCAGAGCACCGCCCTCCAGCTTTACCAGCCCTCGGGTCTCTCGCCACAGCACCTCGGTATCGGGAGGCTGTCTCCGTAGCAGGCGGGTGAAGGCGTCATGGGCCGGGACTCGGGCGGATTCAGGCTGGCACCTGGCTGCCTCGGTGCACGTAAAGCTCTTTTGCGCGGCCACCAGGAAGTCAATGTAGTCCAAAGGTCCACTTCGTGCCGGGTTCATTCCCACTCACCGCCTCACGATTTTACTGCTGCCAGAAGCATACCCCTCTGATGCCTTGAATTGAATCCTATTAGACCAACTGCGTAACTCCTATCAGGATTATCAAGATTAAAGGATTTTCAGGATTGGGAGTATCCTGAAAATCCAGAAATCCGGTAAATCCTGATTCAGACATTTGCCGCAGGTAAAGACTTTGCACATACCCCCTCCACTGACAGTTGTCGCTTTAAGATCAGCCCTTCGGTGGCGTATGATGCGCCCAGCTTATGAAGGGTCAAGAAGCTTTATGACCAGCAACGGCCTCTCTCACTACCAGCCGATGATCCGCGACCTGCCCCAGGGGGAGCGCCCACGGGAGCGGTTGCGGGAGTTCGGATCCAAGCCCCTGAGCAACACCGAGTTGATTGCCATTCTGCTCCGCACCGGGTTGAAGGGAGAGAACGTACTGTCCCTTTCCTCCCGGCTGTTGTCCGATTTCGGCGGGCTGGCCGGACTGGGCCGGGCTACTTTTGCCGAGCTTTGCGCCGCCCGCGGGCTGAGCGAAGCCAAGGCCTGTCACCTGCTGGCGGCGCTGGAGTTGGGACGTCGGTTCATCTCCATGGCCCCGGAAGAGCGCGCGGTCATAAGCTCTCCGTCGGACGTGGCCAATCTTCTGTTGAGCGAAATGGCTGCCTTCGACCAGGAACACCTGAGAGTGCTCTTGCTGAATACCCGCAACGAGGTATTGAGTGTCCAGGAAATCTACATCGGCAACGTGAACAGCTCGGTGGTCCGCCCGTCCGAGGTGTTCCGGCCAGCGGTCCGCGACAACGCGCCGTCCATCATCGTGGTGCACAACCATCCCTCCGGAGACCCGACTCCCAGCGCGGAGGACGTGGCGATAACGAAAGACCTGATCGCCGCCGGGAATCTGCTGGGCATAGAGTTGCTGGACCACATAGTCCTGGGCAACGGCCAGCGCTACGTCAGCTTGAACGAAAGACGCTTGGCCTTCAAGTAGCTTCTTCCGCCTTTGGAAAACTTTGCCTATACTCTGTCCGGCGTGGCCGAGACGATGCCGCTTCGAGGAGATTTAGATATAATGGATTGCATGGAGGGATGGCCGAGCGGACGAAGGCGGCGGTCTTGAAAACCGCTATATGGGTGACTGTATCGTGGGTTCGAATCCCACTCCCTCCGCCACTTTTGGTCTATCAACGTCCTACAAAGTCTCAATAACGCGGACTTGTAATTTCAATATGCAGCAACCTCGCGCAGGCCGCGCCTGCCGCGTATATATTGGAGCAACCAACGCAATGACTTTTCCGCAACCCTCTGACAGCGAGCGCTTAGAGCGCATTGAACGTCTCTTGGAAGGTCTGGTCACAGACATGGCAGTGATGAAAAAGGATGTGGCCGGGTTGCAGAGCGACATGTCCATTGTCAAAGAAGATGTGTCAGGACTACAACGCGACATGTCCGTTGTCAAAGAGGATGTGTCAGGATTACAACGCGACATGTCCGTTGTCAAAGAAGATGTGGCCAGGTTAAAGAGCGACGTGGGGGTGCTACAACGCGACACCGCTGTGATGAAGGGCTGGCAGACGGAATTGGCAGTCGAGCGGAGGGCCCGGTCCGTGTTCCGGCGCCTCTGCCGCGGCCACCTTCTGAGAATTTACCCCGGTGACGAGTTGCATCATTACACCAGTGAGCGGACAAATGCGGGGACAATGTCCAGGGATGATGCCGACCGCGCCGAGTCGGTAGATTTCCTGATGGAGGGCACCGGTTCCGATGGCGCTCCGGTGATGTACGCCGTCGAGGCATCTTATACTTGCGGCATAGGCGACAGCGACCGCGCTATCGACAGGGCCGCCCTTCTGACTACACTCTTGGCGCGGGAGGTAAGGCCGGCCGTGGTAGGCGAAGTTTTCATAACCGGGTTCGAGGCCGACGCCGCGGCTCGCAACGTAGCCTATGCCCGCGTGAGCAACGGCAACGAGATAGTCCGCTGAGTCCGTCCTCACCCATGAAGTATTGCTACCCATTTCCCCGATAGGTGAAGGCACCACTCCATATACAGAATTCAACCCACGGAGTCCGGCGAGGTTAAAAGCATGACCCAACCACAGGAGATAAGAGAGGGGCATCCATACTTCATGTACGATGCCATTGCGGGCCAACCGGTCGCAATCCAAGCCATGTTGCGGGAACACACGGCGAATGTAGAGGAGGTGGCGTCGGTCATCGCCGGGAAGCGGAAACTGCATATCGTCGGCATTGGCACCTCGTGGCACGCTGCATTGATAGCCCACCACTGGTTCAGGCAGTTGGCCGGCAACTCGCAGGAGGTGCAGGTCTGGCACTCCTTCGAATTTTGCGGCTACCCTCCCCAGTTGGGGCCTGACGACGCCGTAATCATCATCAGCCACCGGGGCACCAAGACCTACTCCTTCCTGGCGCTGGAACTGGCCAAGGCTCAAGGGGCCTATACCGTCGCCATAAGCTCCACCGACCCGGGGCCGCGACTTCAGGTGGCGGACGCCTCGATACGCACCGTGGCGCAGGAACGCTCGGCGGCGTTCACCATCAGCTACACGACAGCACTGACCGTGCTGGCCCGCATGGCCACCGCCGTTGGCGCGGCGACGGGTAGTAACGATGACCTTTCATCGCTGCGAGTCGACCTTGAGTCGGTGCCCGCAAAAATAGACCAGGTATTGTCCCAGACCGATGCGATCCAACAAGCGGCGGAGAAATTCCAGGGCCAACAGCGCTTTATATGCGCCGGTTGGGGGCCCAACACGGCCAACACTTACGAGGTGGCCCTGAAAATGAAGGAGACCAGCGCCGTTGACAGCGAGGGATTGCAAATAGAGCAGTTGCTCCACGGCCCCTTCTGCTCGGTGGACGATTCCTGCTTGGTCACGTTGGTCGCGCCGCCGGGGCCCGGCTACGAGAGGGCATTGAACGTTGCTCGCGCATCCAGCGAGGTGGGAGCGCCGGTGTGGGCACTGGTGCAGCAGGAAGACACCCAGTTATCAGAGTTGGCTACCGAAACCTTCACCTTGCCGGTGGTGAGCGAGTTCTGGAGTCCCTTGGTGTACGTTGTGCCCCTGCAGCTCTTTACCTACTATCTTTCCTTGGCCCGTAACACCCACCCTGACCTGTTCCAGCAGGACAACCCCAGGCAGGCTGCCGCGCGACGGCACTACGATCTGTAACCGTGGATTCCCGCGCAGGCGGGAATGACAGGAAGAGAGTCGGGAATGATTAGCAGCACAGCCGGCAAGCACCATTCAATGACGACCAACTACTGAAGGAGCAGCACGCATGTCGACGGAAGAAGCCCAGTCCTTCCTGGAATCCGGGCAACAAAGCAGGGGTTACACTCTCGAAATGCACCGCATCATGGCGGAAGCCGACCTTGAATGGGCCAAAAAGTACAACGAGTTCATCCAGGCCACCTACACCGGCGAACGCCTTCTGGACCGTAAGACCAAGGAACTATTGCAAATCGTGGTTGAAGCGGCCCTGCGCGCTGATGTGGAGCAAATCCAAGCCCATGTGCGGGTGGCGTTGCAGGAAGGCGCCACCCCCCAAGAGATACTGGAGGCCATGCAGGCCGTCATAATGCCCATGGGCGCCCTTGCCTTCCGCCGCGGGCTGCAAGCCTGGGCGGCGGAAACCGGGCATAGCGTTCCTGACGAGGGATAAAGAAGTATCTCAGAACTCGGTGCAGGGTCCAACCGGTCATTCCCGCACAGGCGGGAATCCAGACATGAGATTGGTCAACGTTTCCGGTAGCTACTTCTCCCACTGGACCTTGTTGCGCAACACCCCGATGTCGTTGATCTCTATCTCGCAAACGTCGCCGTCCACCATGTTTTCGGTGGCGCCGTCGGTGCCCATCCACAATACATCCCCAGGCACCAGGGTGAGATAGCGGCTCATTTCGCTGATATATTCCCGCACGCCGAAGATGGCGGTCTTGACGTCATATTCTCCGACAACACGGTCGCTGACCGTGATCTTCACGTGCAGGTCGTCCGGGTTCAAATCGGTGACAATCCAGGGCCCCATAGGCTTGAAGGTGTCGGTGTTCTTGGCCCGCCACATGGTGCGGTCTCCCCGCTGCCAGGTCCGCTCGCTCACGTCGTTGCCGATGGTGTAGCCGAACACGTAGTCCAGGGACTCTTCCTGGCTGACGTTCTTGCACGTCTTCCCGATGACCACCACCAGTTCGCCCTCGTACTGCAACAGCTCCGTGGCATCCTTGGGCACTATGATTGGATGCTCGTGAGGGACCAGGGCGTTGTTGGCCCGGTAGCCCACGTCCGCCTTCTCCGGCAGGTTCGGTTCCTCTCCGCGCATCCTGGCGGCCCAGGTTACGTGCTCCGGGTAATTGATTCCCGCGGCGTAGAAGGTGGGCGGTATCACCGGGACTTCCAACTGGACCGACGCCAGGGCGTGGGTGTTGGACGTCCTCGTATAAGAGTCAAAGGGGCTGCCCTCGACCTCAATCACGTTATCCCCTTCGATTATGCCGTAGACCACGTCGTTTCCCGACCGGAATCTGCACCATTTCATGGCTGATGCTCCCTGAAGCTGATTTTGAGACTGGCTCAAGATCAATTCTTGCACCATGAAAACCGCCGGTCAAGCTGCTCCCCCCACTTACGCCCAATATGGTTTCCCGCCTGCGCGGGAAAGACGAGAGAATGAAAAGGCAGTGTCACTCCTTGCCCCCGCATTGCCCCACCGGCTCCGGTATGCTAGGCTCAGTCGACGCCGATAGTAAGCAAGGGAGAGAGCGTTGAGACTGGAGAACAAGACTGCCTTTATAACCGGCGCCAGCCGCAACATTGGACGTGAAGTAGCTTTGACCTTCGCCCGTGAAGGAGCCGACCTGCTGCTCAACACCAAGTCCAGCCAGCAAGAGTTGGAGGAGGTAGCGGCCCAATGCCGCGAACTGGGCGCCCGGACTCGCGTTGTCATGGGCGACGTGGCTGACTCCGCTCGTGTCTCGGAAATGGTCGAAGAGGGAATCCGGGAACTGGGCAAGATCGACGTGCTGGTCAACAACGTCGCGATCCGCCCACACCGGCCCATCCTCGAAATCACCGACGACGAATGGCATCAGGTGCTCGGCGTCAACCTGCACTCAGCCTTCTACCTGTGCCGCGCCGTCCTGCCCGGCATGATCGAACGCCGGTCCGGAAGCATCGTTGCCCTTGGCGGGCAGGCCGCCATCACCGGACGACCGGGCACGGCATTGGTCACCACCGCCAAGACCGGACTGCTGGGTCTGATTCGCGCCATCGCCGCGGAGGTTGCTCCCTACAACGTCCGCGCCAATATGGTGAACCCCGGCTCGACGGACACGGAAAGGCGGTCTCCTGAGTGGTACCCGGAGTTTCAGGCGCGTGACCGCGGGTCGGACGAACACCTGAAGGAAATTCCCATGCACCGGCAGGCGACCGTTGAGGACATCGCCAACGCCTGCCTGTTTTTCGCCTCGGACGAGTCGGCTTACATCACGGGCGACCGGCTGAACGTGGTAGGCGGACGCTACATAGTGTAACGCCGCAAAGGGGCCTTACGCCGCGTCCACCGCGCTCCACACCAGTCCGGCGGCACCCAACATGCCTGCGGTGTCTTCCAAGCGGCTGGCCACCAAGCTGAACTCCTTGTGCAACCCGCTCATGGCCCCGTCCAGCATCTGGTCCTTGATGACCGGGATCAAGCCCAAATCGTTCAGCCCGACCGTCACGCCTCCGCCCAGCACCACCATATCCGGGTTGTATAGATGCAGAACGTTGGTCAAGCCTACACCCAGGGCGTGGACGACCCGGTCCACAATGCCGAGGGCCAGGGCATCGCCATTACCGGCGGCCTGGAACACCAACTCTGACGTGATGGAATCGGGCGCAAGCCCGCACAAGTTGGAAGACTGCTCCCCGTCCTGGGCAACCCTTTCCCGCGCGATTCGGGCTACCGCTGTGCCGGAGGCCAATGCTTCCAAGCAGCCCCGGTTGCCACACTCGCACCTGGGGGCGCTATCCCCTATGTCGATTCTCATGTGACCGACTTCGGCGGCCAGCCCGTTTCTGCCAAGGAACACCCGCCCCCGGTCTATCACCCCGCCGCCGATGCCGGTGCTGACTGTGACATAGACCAGTGTGCGGGGCGGTTCCCCCGCCTCTCTCGCGTCCTGTCCCGCGCCGTAATCGAAGTGGCCCAACGCGGCAAGGTCGGCATCGTTGCCCACCCAGACAGGATAGCCCAAGTTGGCTTCCCACAGGGCCTTCAAAGAGACGCCGTCCAGCATTGGCAGATTGGGGGGCTGGTACAGAGTCCCGGTCTCTCCATCCACCGGGCCGGCTATGGCAAGGCCTACCCCTACCGGAAGATTCGGCCCGCACCACTCGATGGCTTCCCTCAACAAACCCTCGGCCGTCCCCAGCAGCTCATCCTTGTCCCGGCTGGCGGCGTTACGCACCCGGGACTGCCAGAGAATGGCCCCCTGACGGTCAACGACGGCAACCCGAGTCCAGGTGCCACCCCAGTCCATAGCTACCACCATTTGTGGATCTCGCGTCATATTCCCGTTACTCCGGGTCAAGGTCCCGCAGCGGGATGCGGTGCCAGTGTATGACGCCGGAAGCGACTTGGGCATCCGTAGCGTGGTCGTTCCTTACGCTGGCGATAGCGGCATGGGCGGGGTAACCGGTAAATCTTGTCAGGAACCTTGCATTTCGTTGGGCCCGGTCGGTGTCGCGGTGGTCGGTGGTGAAAGATGCTTCCACAGTGATGTAATGGGTTTCTGCCCCGTTTCTTGCCTCTATTATCAGGTCAGCGTTGCGAAAGCTCTCCAGTTCGTTGTCAGGAATATCACCGCTCCTTGCCCTTTGCGCCATCAACGCCATCTCCAATCGGGACAGGGTCCGGACGTATTCAAAACCCATGTCCAGGGCGATGACAGCCGCGTTGTCAACGGCTACTGCACGGGCATTCCAGGCTTTAATATAGGCCAAGTGGTTAATAATCGTGTCCAAATGGCGGTAGATGCTGATGAAGACCGCATCAGTCTTTGCATCAAGTTCGTGCTGGTTCACGTTGAACTGTTCCCGGTCGGCACAGGTTGTCGGCAAGAGCTCGCAGGAAATCTTCCTGGCTGTTGATGGTAGTCATGGGTGTACTCCTGCCCTGTATTGTAGGGGTTGGTGACAAGTGTCCGCAATCGGGCCGGATGCTGTACTCTCCCAGGACATGTGCAAAGTAATTGTCTGAATCAGGATTTACCGGATTCCGGGATTTTCAGGATATTCCCAATCCTGAGAATCCTTTAATCTTGATAATCCTGATTCAGACATTTGCCGCCGGTAAAGACTTTGAACAGGTCTTGTATATTCGCCACCGTTCGTGATGGTCTTGTCAAAACACGAATCGGGCGAGTCGAACCAAGTTATGAAAGAAGTTCCTATTGGCTACGGGACCCCGTGGTCAATAGCTCATCCAATACGCCGCGCAGGTCGGATTCGCTCATTGGCCCAACGAACTTCTTGGCTATGAAGCCCTGCTGGTCTATGAAGAACTTTTCCGGCAGACCCTTTACTCCGTATTCAATGGCAATCTCCCCTTCCTCGTCGATGCCGTTGGGGTAGGGAACTTCGTACCGTTCCAAGTGTTCCTGCACACCCAGGGGCAGGTCCCATATGGCCACTCCAACGAACTCAACCGGGCGGTCCAGGTACTCCCGGTACACATCGGACAGTACCGGCGCTTCGCGGCGGCAGGGCGGGCACCATGACGACCAGAAGTCCACCATTACCACCTTGCCGCTGAGTTCCGACAAGGTTATAGTGCCGCCGTCATGCAACTCCAGCGAAAACTCCGGCGCCGGCTCGGACGCAACCTTGATCTGCCCGAACTCCGCATTTATACCAAAGCTGCCCGCGCTCCCGCCACTCCGGGCAGATGCCCATCCAAGCAGGCCGAACAGCGCCAGCAACGGGATAGCCGACGCCAGCAGAATCCAGCCCCGCTTACTCATGGAGGTCCATCACTTTGGAGACTAGGAGATTGCGTCCTGCCTTCCAATGTCGGGCCACGGGTCCAACTGACTCTCATGAATCCAAGAACCAACAACAAGGCCAACACCGCGCCCAACAGGCTGGGCAGGATCACCTGCCACGTCTCGGCGCTGGTCATCGATCTTCCTACACGTCCCAACAGCCCCGGTTGCGGCAGGCCGGTGAATTCCAGCATCAGCCCTTGCCCCGGACCGATGTCCTTCGCTTCCCAGACTTGGTACCTGGTGTCCTGGATGCTCATTGGGGTCGCCAATTCCAACGGGGACACCCGGACGGAGGCCAATTCCTCCGGCACCAGCGCTTGGTAGATGTCTGAGCCTTGGTGCAACCCCTGCCGGTAGGCTACCGCACTGCCCTCATAGGTGAAAAAGTAGGAAAACTCGACACTGTGCTCTCCCGGCGAGACCGGGGACGTCACGGCAAACCCGGTGCCAACCGGGATGATGTCGCTTCCCTGCAAGTCGGACTGCACGTTCAAATCGAAGGACTGCGGCGGCAGGGAAAACCGGAGAAAGCTCATCTGCGCCGGATTGTCCAGGTTCGGGACCAGAGTGCGGTCGCTCCGGTTGGCCAGTCGCACAAACTCCACCGCTGCCACCGTCCGGTTCGCCTTGTCCACCTCGGCTATTACTTGCACGTGCCTTGTAACCTCGACCACCGACACGTCCTCGGTAGGTTCATACACCGTGAGCCGCACCTCTCCATCCACGTCTCCCGGTCCCCGCATTGTCCGGTACAACGCGCCGCCGTAGTCGGTGCTGAAAATGTACCGGCCGTTGTCCACCGCCGGCAGACCATCGACGGTGAACCGGCCCTCTTCATCGCTCACGGCATCCAGAGCGGTTATCAACCCGCCGTCCCCGTCCGTAACCAGAGCCAGCACCAGCACTTCGGCGGGAGCAGACGCCCCAAGGGTGCCGTTGACCACCTGCCCGTTGACCGTCACGGCGCCGTCCGGAGATTGCGCGTAAGCAAAGGGTAGCCCTGCAAACAATACGCTTCCCAGCAACGCAGCGGCAACTAGTGCAATCCACACCTTCAAGGCCGTCACCGATCGCTGTCTGTCGTAGAGTCCGCTTCAGCGGCGGATGGTCCAGACTCTTGAACACTCAACCGGGCCATCAGCACCTCTTGTTCCAATTCCAGCCCAGCGTCTTGCGGTTCCATCCGGTCCCTTAGCATGGCGGCGGCCTGCATCCGGTAAGCCCGTAGCTCCTTCCGGTACTGCGGCTCAGGCACGTTACCCAGTTGAAACTCCAGTTGAAGGGTGCGGATGGCGTCCAAGATATCCTCAACCTCGCCCATGACTGGGACCGGGACTTGCTCGCCGTGTTCCGATTGGATGCGCCCTCTCAAGAAAGGATAAATGAGAACGCCAATGCTCAACACCACCAGCGCGGCTGCCACCAGAAGAAACATGCGGTCGGCTAATCTCCGGGGGTGACGCCCCCCATTCCTCGCTGCAACTGGCTCCCGGACGGGCGGGTGGGCGTTACGGCCCTGGCACGTACCGGTTCCCGGGCGCGTTGCGGCCACAGGGCCACAATTGTACCCAGAATAAGCACCGGGCCGGCTACCCACATCCACCAGATCAATGGGTTGACCAGGATGCGGAATCCAACGCTGCCGTCCGCCATGTTCTCGCTGGGCGCAATAAACAAGTCCTCCACGGGCGTGGACCGGATGGAT
This sequence comes from Dehalococcoidia bacterium, assembly GCA_965203835.1. GTDB lineage: Bacteria > Chloroflexota > Dehalococcoidia > Lucifugimonadales > UBA3495 > CBDCFV01. Next base: position 2,655,056 of record OZ241919.1, on the reverse strand, counting down.
GCCCTGGTCGAGGCCATGTTGAACGAAGGATAGAAGTCCCGTCTCGGGTACAACATATGCTGCAACTCACCGTCCCGGATCACCTCCACGGTGGACAGATATTCGGTGCGGTTCCCCTTGAACTCCTCGACCGTGCCCAAGTACCTGAGCTCGTAATCGTTCACCGCCACGGTCTCTCCGGGCGCCAGGACCACGTCCTTCTGTTGGTTGAAGAAGGATGTTCCTATAACACCCAGGGCCACCATCACCACCGCCAAGTGAACAATGTAGCCTCCGTACCGGGGTCGGTTGGCCATTATCAGCCTGACAAAGGCGACGGGATAGATCTCCCGGGAGGAACGGTGACGCGAACGAGCGCCCCGGACCCATTCCGCAACAATTCCCGTCGCTACCAACCCTCCCAGGGCGAATCCCGTCAGGGCGTAGGGCTGCCTGATGCCCAGGACCAGCAGGACCACCGCCAGCGCCATGCCGGCGGCCACCGGCATTGTCAACGCCCGTATCACGGCAGCGAAGTTCGCCCTTCGCCACGGCAGCAACGGACCGACCCCCATCAGGAACAGCAGTGCCAGGAACAACGGCCCGTTTACTTGGTCGTAAAACGGCCTGGCAATGGTTATCTCTTCCCCGGTGGTCAGCCTCGGGATAAGCGGGTATACGGTGCCCCACAGGGTGACAAAGGCGATGCCCAGCAGGAGCAGGTTGTTTGCCAGAAACGCTGCTTCCCTTGACAGCATCGAGTCCAGGTTGCGGGCGCTCTTGAGCAGGGGGTACCGCCAGAAAAACACCGCGAACGGCACCAGCACGCCCACGACCAGGAACAGCAGGAACACCCAACCCAGCGTGGACGCGCCGAAGGAGTGGACGGACGGCACCGGGCCACCCCGGTTGACGAACATGCCGTACAGGGCCAAGCCAAACGCCATGTTGATGAGAACGATGTTCCACATGCGGAACATGCCCCGCCGTTTCTGCACCATGATCGAGTGTATGAACGCCGTCAGTCCCAGCCAGGGCATCAGGGCCGCGTTCTCCACCGGGTCCCAGAACCAGAACCCGCCCCATCCAAGGATGGTATAGGCCCACCAGGAACCCAGCAACAGGCCGCAGGCCAGCAGGCCCCAGGAGACTATGCCCCAAACGCGTCCTTCGTCCACCCATTCATCTCTCGATTGGCCTCCAATCAAAGACCCCATGGCAAAGGCGAAGGGAATGCTGGCCGCGATCAGCCCGGCCATCAACGCCGGGGGATGGATGAACATGCCGAAGTGGGTGAGCAGGGGGTTGATGCCCTCGCCGTCCGGCGGGATGAAAGGCAGCTTGTCGAACGGGTTGGCCATGAAACCCATTACGGCCAGGAAAAATGTCATCACCAGCATCAAGACGCAGGTGGTGTAGGGCAGCGTCTCTTGAACGCCTTTACTCCTCGCCCTCCATACCGCCAACGACGCCATTGCTCCCAGGGCCATGGCGATGTACAACAGAGAGCCTTCGTTTCCGGCGTAGAACGCAACCCAGGTGAGGTGGGACTGCATCGCCCGGTCACTGTGAGCGGCTACATAGGCCACCTCGAAGTCCTGGCTGACGAAGAGGGCCATCAGGCTCAAGGTCGCCACCAGCAACACCAAGGCAACCAAGTAAACCGCCCGCCTCGCGCTTACCACCAATTCCGGAGAGCCTCTGACCTTGCCCAGAAAGGAGCCGACGGCGGAGTAAGACGCCAGAGCCAAGGCAATCCACAACGAAGCCGCACCCAGTTCGGCCATAACTTAACCCTGCCTGCCCCTGGCCTGATTCCCGCCTGCGCGGGAATGACGGGAAGGGGGACCGCCTTGACCGGCCACTAGCCGCCGGTCTCCCGGTCGATTATCTCCAAGTATTCTTCCAAGCCCTCTTCCAAGCCCTCCTCTCCCAACGGTTCGTCTTCGGTCGGCGAGTTGTTGCGCCCGGCCATCGACCTGATTACCAGCAACCCGCCACCTATGGCCGCAACAACGGCGACTATGGGTACAATCCAGGCCACAAGGTTCAGACCGGACTTGGGTGGCGCGGCCAGCACCTGGGGACCGTATCGGTCGGCGAAGAAGTCCAATATCTCGTCTCGAGAGTGGCCTTGCGCCAGCATTTCCCGAACTACCCGGCGCATCTGCTTGGAATACTCCACTTGGGCTTGGTCTATAGTCTCTGCCGGACAGACCGGGCACATGAGCATCTTGTCTATCCGTTGGGCCTCTTTCTCATCGTATTGAAAGACCTCGCCCGGGGATGGCGTGGGATCAGGTTGCTGGGCCTGCGCCGGAATGGGTTGGAAGACTGAGATTAGGACAAGCAAGGCTAAGGAAACAGCCGTGGGCACACCAATAACGGGTAGAGGAAAGCGCATATCCATGCCATCCGGCGGAACCGGGTCCACAACCTGCCAAGGAAACTCCGCCTCAGACTTGAGAGCTTGAAAAGAGGATACAGGGAGCCGCCTACAATGAGCAAGCATTCAGATTGAGGAGGAAACCGCCCGCAGCCGTTACTTGAGGGTGGTCACGTACTCGGCGATCATCTCCATTTCCTCGGTCGTCAACAGCTTGCTGAAGCTGGGCATGACCGTAATGCCGCTGACCATCATTCCCTGAATACCTTGGAGACCCATAGCCGTTACCACTTGGGAAGTCAGGTCTGCGGTGACAGCGGGTTCGTAGCCGTACTGCTGCATCATCAAATTCAACACCGGCCCGTCACCCTTGCCCGACACTCCGTGGCACATGGAGCAGTTGACTTCGTACAGGTATTCACCCGTATGGATGGCGGTGGATTTCGGGGCAGGAATCCCTCCCATGCCATCCGGCGGAGACCAAGGGACAGCGTTTTCAACCCCGGCCAGCCGCGGCGGCTCACCCGACTTGAATGACTGGCTGTAGTGCATCTCGTAGAAGATGTCCAAGGGGTAGGTCCCTTGGCCGCAGCCAATAGCACCGACCATAAGCAACAGAGCCAAGCCTGCCAGATATTTTTTCGCGCCGGAAATGCCTTTCTTCATGCTATCGCCGTTCCCGCACAACTTGCCCCACTGGTTTCCCGCATTCGCGGGAAAGAGCGAAGGAAGCGGGAAGCTTAGTTATTCCTGACCACATCGACGGCGCCCGCTTGCGTCAATATGGCCTGCACCTGGTTATGCTGCTCTTCCTCGACGTTCACCAGCACGCCGATGTATCCCTCGGTTATCCTTGTGTCGTACAACCCCAGTTTTGGCTTGGGCAGCCGAGACTCGAAAATGATGCCTATGATGGTAAAAGCGATGGCCGTCAGCATCGTGCTTTCATAGGTCACCACCGCCATTGGGGGAAGCGAAAGGATCGGCTTTCCACCCTGGGTCAGGGGATAGGCCATCTGCGTCATCGAAGTCAACATGATTCCAACGGTCAACCCCACCAGGGCGCCCAGCAACGGGAACCAGTACAAACGGTGACGCTCTTCCCGCTCTCCAAACGCCCCTTCGGGATAGGGCGCGTCGGTCAGAAAATCGTAATCATCCTGCGAAATATCCGCCCGCTGTAAAGCGTCGCCCGCTTCCGCAGCGTAGTTGGCGTCTTCGAAAAGCCCTAATATCGGGCGTATCGCCATAGGATTTGGCCTCCTTGCCCCCATACCGGCGCGCAGCCGACGTGCGGGGTCCCTCTAGTCTTCACGGAATGTGGCCGGCACGGTACGCCGTCCAATCTGGATTTCAGTTTTGAGGATGTCGCCCTCTTTGATATCGTACAAAGGTATCAGCGGGAGCACCCTGGCAAAGAGCAGCATCAACATCGCAACTTGAGCGAAGGTGCCTACGACGATAATCGACTCGACCACACTGGGCGTATAGGTACCCCAATCGAAGGTGAAGACCTGCTTTTGAGTCAACCCGGGCACGATGATAATGTACCTTTCCAGCCACATCCCTATGTTCACCGATATACATGCGATGGACATTATCCAGAGATTCCGGCGGAACTTCTTCGGCAGCCACAACGCGACCGGAATGAAATAAACGACTGCCACGAAGATGATGAACCACACGTTCCACGGGTATTCCGTGAATTGCAGGTTCCGGACCGCCAGCTCGTCGGCCTCCCTGCCGTAGAATCCGAAAAGGATTTCCATGACGAAGAAGTAGAACCATCCGGTGGCTACCACGATCAACAGCCGCCCCAACGCGTCGATGTGCTCGTGGCGGATGTAGTCCTGCCATCCGTAAATCCACCGCAGTATGATCATGGCGAAGGCAACTGCTGAAACGCCGGAGTGAACGGCGCCGACCACGAAGTAGGGCGCGAATATCGTCGAATGCCATGATTTGACCGAGACCGTCATGCCGAAGTCCCAGGACACTATGCTATGGACGGACACGAACACCGGAAGGATCAGCGCCGATAACAAGACGCCCGCGATAATCTGGAGTTTCCATTGCCTTGGATGACCCTGCCATCCCATCGCCAGAACGGCGTAGATGCGGTGGGGTATTCCGGTGGTGCGGTCCCGCAGCACGGCCATATCCGGCAACAGCGCAACGATGACAAACAGGATGCTGGAGGTAAGGTAGGTGTAGATTGCGCTTGGGTCCCATACCAGCGGAGACCTTACGTTGGGCCACACGCCGCGGGCGAAATCAAAGGGAATGAACGGCAGGGTATAAATCCAGTAGACCGTCCGCCAAGGCCTTCCCGTATGAATCAGGGGCATCAACACCGCTGTCATCAACGAGAAGACGGTCAACACTTCGGCGGCGCGGGTGGCTGGCCTGCGCCATTCGGCTTTGGACAGCCTCAGAATCGCGGAGAGCATCACGCCGGCATGGCTTATGCCGATCCAGAAAACAAAGTTGACCAGGAAGAAGCCCCACATGACCGGCCGGTTCAACCCGGTGAGCCCGAGCCCCTTGTTGATCATCAACCCGGCGACGCCCCAAGCGACTAATGTGATGATCCCTAGGATGCCCACGGCCAGCCAGAACCAGCGCGGCGATTCGAGAATCGACCGCAGCAGGTCCCGGTTGATCTGCCTTGCGGGTAGGACCCTGCCTTCCTGCATCTAAGCTCCTTTAACGGGTAAACAGTGGTTGGCGGCGGTGATGGTCAGCGTTTGACTGTCCACCGGCTACCGGCCATCGACCACTATTCGGGTTTGGCCAGCACCAAGTACCTGCCTCGAATCAAGGTATCCATCTTCTGGTACATGGTGCCTTCCTTGACTTCCCAAATGCACATCATGGGTATCAACCGGGTGGCCAACAGGTAGAAGAAGGCCACCAGTCCCAGTCCGCCCAAGACTATGAACACGTCCCACAATGCGGGGAACGCCGGCGCCGGCACATCCGCCAGGAAGTGGGCGTACACATGGTCCGCGTTGAACGACGCTACGAAAATACGGAGGTTGAACACAAATGCGCCGATCAGCGCGAACGCTCCCGCCAGGGCGGGGCCCCAGTCGCTTCTGCGGACGGGGTTCCAGAGAAGCGTCAGGAACGGCGCCACAAAGCTGAAGAAGAAGTTTGCCGCGAACATGCCTCCGTAAGAATCGAACAGCAGATACTGGAGAATATTCTGCTCGACCTCCAACCTTCCATACCAGTAGGTGATACCGAAAGAGAACATGTGGTAACACCAGAGAAGGCTGAACGCCAATATCAGCTTGCTGGCCGACCAGAAGGGCGAGATGCCGATATAGGTGCCGTAACCGCCCCACCGGCGCAGGATGAAGAGAATGATCAGAATCAGCCCCAGGGAGGACTGGAACCCGGTCAGGCTGTATAGCACCGGGAAGATCGAGTCCTTCCAACCCGCGATCAGGCTCATGGCGTAGTCGGTGCTGATGGTGAAGTGCATGAAAATCAGCAGCATGAAGTAGAAAGCGCCCAACATCGCCAACCACGCCTTCTGGTAGTTCCACTGCCTCTTGGTGCCGTACCAGTGCCCCGCCAGAATACGGTAGAGCGAGCGGCGGAAGCCGGTGGCGGTGAGCCGGGCCTCAGCGAGGTCGGGAGTCATCGAAACCCATACAATCACCAAGGCGGCCAACGCCAAGCCAATGATGCCCAGCATGTCCCACCAGTGAGGAGCGCCTATGGGCACCTCAAACCAGAGGGTCCGCCGGACTTCCAGTTCATGGTGGCCGGGATTGGGATTGTTGATCGGCGGCAGGACCATCATCAACGGGATGAACATCAGGATGTTGAAGACGCCCAGCAGTCCGAACAACTCCGAAATGCGGGTCACGGGCCTTCGCCAATGGCTCTTGGTAATCCGGAACGCCACCGCCGCCAAGGGCGCGGTGCTGGTGATCATAAAGACCATGGAAAATGTGGCCGCGTAGTACCCCCACGGGCCATGACTGTCGAAGCCGCTTACGCCGGCCAGGATAACGAACCCGATGATGCCCAGGACCAGGAGAAGCCCGGACACAACCAGTCCGTAGACCACCGGTTTCGGCATGGTAAAGGTCTTGGACACCACGTCCTGCGTCGTCTCCGACGCCTGTGGAAATACCCACATCCCGGCGTGGTGACCGCCTTCGTGGTGGCCGTTGGCATGGTGTCCGTTAGCCATGTCCCCCACCGTTGCTGACCGGGAATTGGTCTACCTTCTTCAGGTAGATAACATTGGGCTTGGTGGCCATCTCTTCCAACAGGCGGTAGCCCCGTGTCTTGCGCTCTTCTTCCCCGTGCTCGTCCAGGTCCTGGAAATACTCGTACACTGGGCTTGTTGGGTCTTTCTGGTCGCCGAAGTTCAAGGCGTTGGTGGGACAGGCTTGAACGCAGGCAGGAAGAAAGTTGCGCTTCTTCATGGTCTCATAATCGAGGGTGGCCTTTTCCTGCCGCTCCACGGTCAGCTCGGCCCGCCGTATGCGCTGCACGCAGAAGGAACATCTCTCCATGATGCCCCGGCTGCGAACGGTGACGTCCGGGTTCAACTGGTTTCGCAACCGTTCCGGCCAGACCGGCTCCCAGTAATTGAAGAACCGTACCTGGTAGGGGCAGTTGTTGGCGCAGTAACGGGTGCCGATGCACCGGTTGTATATCTGGACGTTCATCCCCTCGTCGTTGTGGTAGGTGGCAAACACCGGGCACACCGGCTCGCAGGGTGCGTTCTCGCAATGCTGGCACAGGATGGGGATGAATCTTGCCTTCACGTCAGGGAATTCCCCTTCCCAGTACCGCTCTATCCTGATCCACTCATACGCCCGCCGTTGCAGGAAAAGGTCCTTCGTGTTGATGGGTACGTTGTTCTCAGACTGGCACGAAACCACACAAGCCTGGCAGCCCGTGCACCGGTCCAAGTCTATGACCATGCCCCATTTATGCGGTGTCCTGTTAGTTACCATGTCCGCCTTCAGTCGCCTACCCCCCGCGTGATTCCCGCCTGCGCGGGAATGACGGGAAGGGGGTTAGCCAATTTCAACTCTTCTCGGGAACAATCGTGTGTATTATGCGCTCCGCCGGAGTCGTACCTACTTCAATCGCCCGGTACGCGCCTTCGAACTTGGATATTCTAACGCTACGGCCAGTGGGCGCTACGGTCACCGTTGTGCTGGCCCAAGCCAGGGCGCCGGTATCGTCGACCTGGCTCGGCTCCACGATAGACATCAAGTTTGGACTTACATTGTCCGGCCGTCCGGTGGCCGTATCCGACCCGAATTCCCTTCCTTGGCCGAACGGAATACCTATTATCCCCGGCGGGGTTGCCGGGGTGAGGAACACAGGCGCTTCTATCGAACCTCGGACCGCCGAATTGACCCGGACTATATCCCCCTCGCGCACACCCAACCGGGCCCCATCGTAATCGCTCATCTCGACCCAGGTTTCCCAAGTCACGGTAGTGACAGGATCGGGGGTGGCTTGCAGCCACGGCAGATGCGCGTTCTGCCCTTCCATCAGGGTATGATGGGAGAAGGGCGCCAAGTGGAAAACATTCCCCGAAGTCCCCAGCCCCGGGAACCTGGGTTGACTGGCCTTCGCCACTATATCCCTCAACAGACCGTCGGGAGGGTCTACCGGGCCGGGACCCGTGGCCGACTCGTCCCACCAGCCCCCCTGGGCCAGCATCCTGTTCCAGAACTCGTTGGCTGTTGCTGCCTCGATAGACCCCCTGTTCATCTCGAACAACTGGCGTGAACTGTCCCTCAGCAGGGCCTCGAACCGGTCCCAAGGCAGGGCGTCCCGCCTGCCCATTTCCGATGCAATCGTTAAAAGCACGTCGCCGAAACTGCGGGGGTCCAGATCGCTCAAGGGGTTCACTACCGGCTGCTGTATGCCTATTGTCTGGTACCCGGGGCCCGGCTCAGGCAGGTCGCTGCCCCAGTCTTCCAAGTATATCCGGTCCGGCAGTATAAGGTCTGCCATTACACTGCTGTCGTCCAGGAAGGGCGAGAAGCTGACGATGAACAGGTCGTCCTGGTCCATTGCGCCATGGAAGTCCATCGCCCCCGGCAGGCCGTGCACCGGGTCGGCATTGTGCAGCAGAAGCATCCTGGTCTTTCCGCTGTGTAAGTCGCTTGCGGCGGTAGCCCAGTCCGCAAGAGAGCCGCCACCCGCGGACGCTGGGACGTCCGGCAAAGGGCTGTCCGGGTTGAACCTTATTCCCCCGGTTTCGCCGACGCTGCCGACCAAGTAATTGAGGGCGTAAATCGCTTCCAAGTTGAACAGGCCGTTGCTGTGAGCGCCCGCAGACCCGCCGCCTACAGCCAGACTGGGCCTGTTTTCCGCCGCCGCGAATCTACGGGCCAGGTCCTCAATGACTTCTACGGGCGTATGACCGTTTAGATGGTCGGGCAGTCCGATGAGTCCGGCCACCGCGTCGGGCCGGTAGGCCTCCAAGGCCGCCGCGCCCTGGCCGCCGGTGAGCCTGCCAACGTCCACACCCTGGGCTTGCAGTCCTTCGGAAAGAATCACGTAAGCCAAGCTCAGGGCCAGGTAGCCCTCTCTTCCGGGTGATACAGGCACCCACTGGTCGGCGTTTGCCGCCGTCATGGAAAACCGCGAGTCCACGTGGAAGAAGGTGCCGCGCTTGTCCCTTCCCTCGCCCTGGCGGAATTCACCATAGGCCATGTTCCACCGGTTGGGAGCAACCCAAGTGGACAGGAGGTCACTGCCGAAAGACAACAGGAAATTGGCGTTGCCAATATCGAAGTCCGGCAAGGTTTCCTGGCCGAAAACGTTTTTCAAGGCCATGCGCAGAGTGACGGTGTCCATGGGCTCGAAGGCCAGATGGCGTCCTCCCATAGCCCCGGCAAACTTCTGCACCACCATGCCCAAGTGTCCCCGCAGAGGCTCAGTGATCGCCAGCATGTTTTCCGAGCGTCCCTGCAATTCGGCCCTGAACTGGTCCAAGCCCGTCGCCCAATCTATCGGCTCGAACTGCCCGGAACCGCGGTAGCTGTTGCGCCGCATCGGTCCGGATATCCTTTCGGGATGGTACAGGGCCTGTAGTCCGGCCTCGCACCGGGCGCTGTGCGTGCCCATGTTGGTCGGGTAGGAAGGGTTGCCCTGGACTTTCTTCGCCCTCCCCTCCATGACGCGGACGACTATTCCTTCACAGGATGGGCAGGTGCGGCACAGGGTGGCGTACCAGTTGTCCTTCCCTCTAACCAAGTCCTCCGGTAGCGCAGCCGGGCTTTGAAGGCTGAACTCGCCTTCCCGGATGCCGAACCCCTCGCAGGCGACGGCGCCCACAGAGGAAAGACCGGCCCAAGCCAGAAAGTTTCGCCGACTCAACTTCATGGTTAGAGAGTGTCCTTGTCCAGAATCACTTGTGACATATCGTGCAATCGGTCGCCACGTTGTTTTCCCGGTGGCAGTCCAGACAGGTGCCCATCTTCAACGACTGTCCCTGCTTGGGTTTCACCACCTCCATGTCGGCCACGTCGCCGTGGCAGATGGAACAGGTCTCCTGCACCGAAATTGGACCGTTGACCCGCTCCCCGTTAATCCCCGTCCGCATCAGCTCGGGACTGGGGTCGGTGAAGAACCTTATGTGGGCCTCGTGGACGAACCTGACGTGGTCCGGCATCCTATGCACCCGTTCCCAGTTGATGGGCATGACGGGCGGCGTTATACCATCGGCCCCGGCCACTGGCCGGAACTTGGATATCTCCGCCCTTGCGGTGGATGTTTGTCCCTCTACTGTGTTGTGGCAGAACAGGCACTGCTCGACCGACGGGACAGTCGCCTCCTCTCCCTTGGTGACGTTGCGATGGCAGAACTCGCACTGTATGCCCATGTTGCCCTCTTCCACCGGGCCCGCGTGGACCGTGTGCGGGAAGGCGACCGGTTGAGGCGGAGCGTTGCCCAGCCCGAACGGGGGGTTGGAGAACCATGAGATCAAGAGGACAACCAGCACGAACCCCACGACCACCGTAACCGTCAGGCCAACCAAGCCCAGTGTCATCATTCTTGCGTCGAGTCGCATCTGCTATACGGCCATCCCGTTGCGCAGGGCGCCCGGCTGGACCCGGTAAGCTCTACTGGCCGTGAAAGGCCGCAACGTTGTCACAATACTCTCAAACAAATGGAACACTCGAGGATAGCGGCAGCTTGTTAAATCAGAAACCGGTCCCAGAATTTGGCCACGTTCAGCGTGTTGCTGATGACCATGACCATCATGACCACCGCCGCGACCAGCACCAGGAAAGCGAACCCGGTCAACGGAGTCCGAAGACGAGTAAGACTCTCCGGCGCGTGCTTGGTGTTGATCAGCGACGGGATTATGGCGTGGGCAGTCAGGATGGTTACGGCAAAGGTTACTATCAGCGGGAAGTAAATCCAGAAGAATTGAAGCCATATATGGATGTCTTGCCAGTTCGCTGCGGTTAGCGTTTTGGGATCTTCAAACATGCGTCGAAACAACCACCGGGGTCCAATGCCGAATTCCGCCACTGCTCAACTGGGCCCCTGCCGAAAACCTAGCGAAAAATATCACAACCCCTTAGAGGTGTCAAGGGTAAAACATAGCTGAAACCGCCCCCTACTGCTGTCATTCCCGCGAAGGCGGGAAGCTTGGGGCGGGCGTTTGAAGGCCCTTGGCATTGCTTGTATACTGGGGCGCGAAACGGGCCCCTTCCCGTCATTCCCGCGCAGGCGGGAATCCCGCCGGGGGCAGGCCTTGAGCGCTGGAGTGGAAGAATCCCGCCCCCTTCTGTCTTTCCCGCGAAGGCGGGTAACCAATGGGGCAGGGGCAGGGCCAGGAGGGAAGCCGAAAGTGGATTTCGACATCTCGGTGTTGCCGGGGGACGGCATAGGTACGGAGGTCACAGCCCAGGGAGTCAACGCCCTGGAAGCAGTCGGGAGAGTGTTCGGCCACGACTTCAGGCTGGACTACGGCGACGTGGGCGGTATTTCTATTGACAAGCATGGAACGCCCCTTTTGCCTTCGGTGCGCGACGCCGCTGCCGGTGCAGACGCCGTTTTGTTCGGCGGAGTTGGCGGACCCAAGTGGGACAATCCCGACGCTTCCATGCGCCCGGAAGACGCCCTGCTCCAGCTTCGCGCCCATCTTGGAGTCTTCGCCAACATTCGCCCTGTAAAGGTGTATCCTTGGCTGGCCGACTCCAGCGCGTTGAAGCCTTCGGTGCTCGAAGGCGTGGACCTGGTCGTCGTCAGGGAGTTGACCGGCGGCCTGTACTACGCCCTGCCCAAGGGACGCAGCGAGACGCCACAGGGCATGACGGCAGTCGACACCATGCGCTACAGCGAAGGCGAGGTGGAGCGAATCCTCAGGGTGGGATTCCAGTTGGCCCAGGGCCGGCAGGGAAAGCTGGCTTCCGTAGACAAGGCCAACGTGCTGGAGTGCTCCAGGCTGTGGCGCCAGACCGCAACCCGGTTGTCCGCCGAGTACCCCGACGTGGAGTTGGAGCACGTCCTGGTGGACACCTGCGCCATGGAGTTGATTCGCAATCCCGGGCGGTTCGACGTCATCGTAGCCGAGAACACCTTCGGCGACATTCTGACCGATGAAGCGTCGGTGCTGGCCGCCTCTATGGGGCTTCTGCCGTCAGCCAGCTTGGCGGAGGTCCCGGTATCGGGCAAACGGATCCGCGGCTTTTACGAACCCATCCACGGCACCGCGCCGGACATCGCCGGACAGAACATCGCCAACCCCATAGCCTCGGTCCTCAGCGTGGCCATGATGCTGCGCTACTCCCTGGGCCTGACCGAGGAAGCGGCTGCGCTGGAATTGGTGGTGGACCAGGTCTTGGCCGACGGTCACCGCACCCAGGACATAGCTGCGCCGGGCAACCAGACCGTCGGCACCACGGACATGGGAGCGCACATAATCAAGGCTCTGGAGTCCGGACGATAGCCCGCCGTCCCCTGCCATACGGCCAGCGAGGGTCTGCCCCCGACGGGTTTCCCGCCCCATACCGTCATTCCCGCGAAGGCGGGAAACCAAGTGAGGCAGGCTGCGCGCGAAAGACGGGAAGGGAAAAGGACCCAGCCCATGAGCGGTGAGCTGGCAATCGCCATCGCGGTCTTTCTTGCCAGCGCGGCTTCGGTCATTTACTTGGGCGTCCAACTGGCCAAGTACGGCGACGCTCTGGCTTTGTTGACCGGATTGGGACGGGTGTTCATAGGCAGCATCTTAGTGGCGCTGGTCACCTCGTTGCCGGAACTGTCTACCAACTTTGCTGCGGTAAGGCTCGACCCGCCAAACCCGGGCTTGGCCATCGGCAACATCCTCGGCGCCAACATGCTCAACATGTTCACTTTCGCCGCAGTGGCGCTGGTGTTCGGCGGAAAGGTGTTCCTGGAAAAGGTGGCGCCTGAGCAGGGCTATCTGGCGTTGCTGGCCGCCGTGATGACGGGAGCGGCCGTCGTCTTTGGCTTGGTCAAGATAAACGCCGGCGTCTGGCAGACGGGCTTGAGTTCGCTGGTCCTGCTACTGGTCTACCTGGGCGGGATGTGGATTGTTTACGTCACCCGGCCTCAGGAGGAGGAAACGGACGGGGGTGAAGGTCCGGGTATCTCCTTGAGGCGCGCATGGACAATTTTCATCCTGGTGTCGGTGGGCGTGGTCATCGCTGGGTTCTTCCTGGCGTGGAGCGCGGACCGGATTGCGGACATTACAGGGGTCGCCTCCAGCACGCTGGGCATCCTGGCCGTCTCCTTGGTGACCACCATGCCGGAGGCCACTGCCACCATTGCCGCCGCCCGCATGGGCGCCGCCGACCTGGGAATCAGCGGCCTGGTGGGCAGTTGCGTTTTCAACGTAACGATTTTGAGCTACGCCGACCCCCTGTACCGCGACGGTATCCTGATAAACCAAGCCCAGGAACCGCATCTCATCGCCGGCACCGTAGCTTTCGCCCTGCTGTTGACCGCGTTGAGCCTGATACTGTGGCGGGGTCGCATCGGCGGCGCGGTGGTCAGGACGGTATTGGCGTTGATGGCTTCGACCTACATCGCCGCCGCGTTGGTGGTGACGTCCATCGGGCAGACTTCCGACGCACCCGGTCCGGCTTCCTATGGTGACCCGCCTGAAAGCAGCGTTATGGCGCGACGTTAGATGTCTTCTCCGGCGTAGCTGGCGATTTGCACGAACCCCCCCTCCTCGTCCGACCAAGCAAACAGCGCCGCCTCCACGACACGGCTCCCGTCGATGCCCACAACCAACTGTTGCACAGGGTACGCCGGCCCGTCACCCCAGGGGCTGGTGGCTACCTCCCTGTCGGTAGGGGAGAAGTAGGCCCGGCCATTGGGATGGGAATGAAAAATCACCTTCGCTGGAGTATCGCTGTCGAGACTGCGGTTCAGCGACAGCAGGTCGTCGCCGGTGATGACGTAGGCGGTCTCGGCCCCCCGTTCGGCTTGGGTGGGATGTGTGCCCGAAGCCTGGGCATTTTCGCAACTGCGCACCGAGTCAACAATGGGCCGGTCGTGGGGGCCGGCAAGCCATCCGCAACACTCGGCCGGGAAGGCTCTGCGGGCCTCCCGGTATACCTCGCCCAAGACCTGCGGTGGAATCTCCAGCGGCTTCAACGCATCGGCCATATCGGGTCTCCTTAAAGGCCTCCAAGCAAACGCCGGGCCCTTCTCTCTCTCCGTTCCTGTTCCTGGGCCTTCACATGTTCGTAGTACTGGCTCACCGCCTCTTCCTGTTCACGGTTCTGGATCGACCCGGGGCGTTGCGCTCTGACGAAGCTGATCGCGTTTTCCGGAGTATACCCAACATACACCAGGTAGCACGCCAGTACGGTGCCTGTCCGCCCTACTCCGGCTTTGCAGGTGACCACCACCGGGTGTTCCCAAGACTCGATCTGCTGGTCAATGAACAGGCACATCCGGTCCAGTTGGTCCATGCTGGGAGCGGTGAAGTCCTGGACCGGCTCGTACAGGTCCACCAGTTCCAATGCTTCCGCGGAAATGGTCTCCTCTTCCATCCGTATGACGGCAGCTATGTCACGCAGCTTCAGGAACATCAAATCGCGCCGGTTGGTGGGGCCTTGGGCGCCCGCTAGGGAGCCTTCCAGCAACCAACTGAAATTAAGGTACTGCACAGGCAAACTCCGCTTGATTAACGGAATAGTGGTTAGCGGCGACTGACTGGCCAACACCGATCTCCAATCACTCGCCAGACGATAGCGCCTGCCTATTATACTTGCGCACGGGACACTGAAGCCACACCCGGCCGCCCCGGCCTTGTCCCAAGGAAATTCCGAAATTCTACTGCCCCTTCCGTCGCTCCCGCGCAGGCGGGAGTCCAGAGCCAAACGTAATGGATTCCCGCCTGCGCGGGAATGACGGTCTGCTATTTTCTTGGTGATATGAGCAACATCCGTATAAGCGTAACGTTTTGCAATTTTCTCTTGTCCCAAGGAAATTGCCGTTATGCCGGACAGAGGACTAAAATAGCCACAGGGAGACACACCATGACCACCATCACAGCCAGAACGACATTCAACGGACACGAAACAATCTCCGCCTCCCACAACGTGCCCATCATCCACCATCCCGTTTTCTGAAACGTTGTCCCAAAGGCCTCGACCAAACAGCGCCCACTCTTCAAGCCCGCCTTGACCCGCCGCCGGAAACGGTCCAGCCCGTCCCGTTACGCCGCCATTTCCGCCATAATTGCCGGGAGAGCTGTATGGGCGCAAGGCAACCTAGCGATCCAAGGAGACGCCGCCATGCAATCACAACTCCCCGACGATGCCAGGAAGCGGCTGAATGACATCTTTGACTCCTTCACCGACGCCGCCCCAACCCAGATCGGCTACCCCGTCAACCAGGACTTTGACTACTCGGACCTCTACCCAATCCTCCAATACTCCGCCAACAACGTTGGCGACCCTTTCCAGGGCACCAATTTCCGTATTAACACCCACGACATCGAGCGCGAGGTCATCGCCGACTTCGCCGGTCTCATGCACCTGGAACCGGAACATGCTTGGGGATACGTCACATCCGGGGGCACCGAGGGCAACATGTACGGCCTCTACATAGGCAGGGAACTCTACCCTGACGGCACCGTATACTTCTCACAGGACACCCACTACAGCGTGGTCAAGCTCCTCCGCCTCCTCAACATGCGGAGCGTCATGATCCGGAGCCAGCAGAACGGTGAAATGGACTACGACGACCTGAGGGAGTCCCTACGGGTCAACCCCGATTCCTCTGCCATCATCGTCGCCAACATCGGCACCACCATGAAGGGAGCCGTTGACAATCTCGACAACATCAGGGAAATCCTTGAACAACTGGAGGTGCGGGAGTCCTACATCCACGCCGACGCTGCCCTGAGCGGCATGGTGCTCCCATTCATTCCCGACCCCCAACCCTACGGGTTCGACGGCGGCATCGACAGCATCGCCGTCAGCGGCCACAAGGTGATAGGGTCCCCGGTTCCCTGTGGAGTAGTCCTGACCAGAAAGGACTATGTCGCCCGCATAGCCCGGTCCATCGAGTACGTCGGAGTCCTGGACACCACCATCCCGGGGTCCCGCAGCGCCCTCTCCCCTTTAATCATCTGGCACGCCCTCCAGAGCCGGGGCGTCAAGGGGTTCCAGGAATTGGCCGAAAGAATGCTGGACACCGCCGAGTATACTGTCCGGCGCTTCAACGACTCGGGCATCCCTGCTTGGAAAAACCGCAACTCCGTAACGGTAGTCTTCCCCCGGCCCGGTCCGGAGGTCTTCCGGAAGTGGCAGATCGCTCCCTTGGATGACATCGCCCACGTCATCACCATGCCCCACGTCACCAAGGATATAATGGACGAACTAGTCGACGACTGCCTGAGATGGAGCGCATAGAAGGCATGGAGAGAATAGTCATAATCGCCAGGGACGAACCCGGGGTCATCGCCGACGTCGCCCGCGCCTTGGGAGACGCTGGAGTCAACATAGAGTCACTCGACACCGAGCGGGCGGGCGACCGGGGCGTCATCACCCTCACTACCGACGACACCGACCGTGCCCTCCGCACCCTCGCCGAAGCCGGTTTCCGCGCCGCCACCGACGACTCCCTGATCTTCCGGCTGCCCGACGAACCAGGAGCTCTTGCAAGGGTCGCAGAGCGGTTCAAGGAGGCTGGCCTGAACATCCAGAGCTTCCACATACTGGACAGGCGTAGCGGCTACGCCACCGTGGCTCTGACCACCAGGGACCGCGCCCAAGCTGAGGCTCTGATCGACCCGGACTCCATCGTCTGATCAACTCGCGCGGCTCACAACGGTACACGGTACGCGGAAGCTGTCCCGGTATCCGGCAATCTTGTTTGCCCAAACCTTGGGCTGGGGTTTTACCTTCTGCTATATTTACTCGCTGAACGTAAACGTATTGGGGAGAAGTCTGGTGGAGTATACCAACATCAAACTTGAAAAGGAAAAAGGCGTGGCAACCATCCGGTTGGACCGGCCCAACGCCCTGAACGCGGTCAACTGGGACCTGCTTGACGAGTTATCGGACGCCACGGCGGATGTGGCCGGTGACGAAGAGATAAAAGCCTTGGTGATCAGGGGCGAAGGGCGGGCCTTCTGCGCCGGCGCCGACCTCACCTTCTTCGAGACGGCTTTCCGGCAGCCGGACCTCCTGACGCAATACCTGGACCGCTTCAACGCTTGCCTTTTTGGCTTGGAGAAGCTGCCCATTCCGGTAATCGCAGTCGTCCACGGCTACGCTCTGGCAGGCGGTCTGGAATTGATGCTGGCGTGCGACATGGCCTTGGCGGACGAGGATGCCCGCATCGGCGACCAGCACGCCAACTTCGGACTGATGCCCGGCGGCGGCTCCACCCAGAGGTTGCCCCGCAAGATAGGTCCGCAGAAGGCGATGGAACTGTTGACCACCGGCCGCTGGCTGTCGGGGACCGAGGCCGCGGCGTGGGGCCTGGTGTTGCGCGCCGTTCCCACTGACGACCTCGACCGGGAGCTTGAGGAGTTGGTTGCCCCCATTCGGACCAAGAGCCGCCCGGGGCTGGGCTGGATAAAGTCCGTAACACGCCGCGGCGACGGCCTGTCCCTCGACGACGGCGTCTCCCTGGAGACCATGGCCTTCGTCCAGTACGTCGCCACGTCGGACCATCCCGCTCAAGGGATACAGGCTTTCAAGGAAAAAAGACAGCCTGAATTCTAGGCTCCGCCAGCGGCGCAATTCGACAGCTACGACCTCCAATGCTATGATGAAGAGGCTCCCCTGTCGTGGGTCGGGTTGGGATGAACGGGATCAGGGCGCAATCCCAAGCTCCTCGCAAGGCTATCCCCAACCTGAGAAATCCCATGAAGATAATCGACATCCTCAAAGATACGCGCACCATTTCCTGTGAGTTTTTTCCCCCAAGGACCGAAGAAGGCATACACGGCGTCTTCGGGGCTATCCAGAGACTACAGCGTTTCAGCCCGGACTTCATATCGGTTACCTACGGGGCCGGGGGTTCCACCAGGGCATTCACGGAGCGCATCACCGTTGAAGCCAAGGACCTTGGCGATATGGAGGTCATGGCCCACCTGACCTGCGTCGGACAGACCAAGGAAGAGGTCCACGGCGTGCTGGAGCGGCTGGATGCAGCGGGGATCGACAACGTCATTGCATTACGAGGCGACCCGCCAAGGGGTGAATCCAACTTCGTCCCGGTTGAAGGCGGCTTCGAACACGCATCTGAGTTGATCGATCACATCCAAAGCAACTTCGAGTTTGGCCTCGCCGCCGCCTGTTACCCCGAAGGCCATACCGAGTCCGTAGACTTGGATTCAGACTTGGAGTACACCAAGCAGAAGGTGAACAAGGGCGCGGATTTCCTGGTAACCCAGCTCTTTTATGACAACGCCGACTACTTCAACTTTATGGACCGTGCCGCGAAGGCGGGAATCAACGTACCGATCATCCCCGGAATGTTGCCCATTCTTAACACCGCGCAGATTCGCCGGTTCACCGCCCTGTGCGGCGCGAAGATACCCGCCGGGTTGGACGCGAAATTGGACCGGTACGCCGACGACGATGACGCCGTGCGCGAGTTGGGCGTGGAACACGCTACCCGGCAGGCTGAAGAATTGTGGGCCAGCGGCGTCCCCGGCATCCACTTCTACGTGCTCAACAGGAGCTACTCGGTCTCGAAAATCCTGGGTAACCTGGGTCTGCCCGAGCATAACGGGGCTGACTAAGACCGGCCTCCGGGAGTGTTGCCCTCACGTTCCGCCCCGGCAACTCCACTCAACCCTCAGCCGGAGACTCCATCGAGACAACATGCTGAGTACCGGCGTTGATATTATCGAGATCGAGCGGGTACAGCGGGTCCTCGACCGGTACGGGGAACGGTTCCTGAGGCGGGTCTTTACCGAGGGCGAGATAGCCTACTGTCGCGGCAGACCCGCCAACCTGGCCGCCCGGTTTGCCGCCAAAGAGGCCACCATGAAGGCCCTGGGCACCGGCGTCCGCGGCGTCGGTTGGAGAGACATAGAGGTTGTCCGCAGCGAAAGCGGCGCTCCTTCGGTGAAACTGCACAACCGGGCCAAGCAACGGGCCATAAGGTTGGCAGTGCGGGAAATATCTCTCAGCCTGTCCCACTCCCGCGATTATGCCGTCGCCTTCGTAGTAGCGGAGCGCGAGGATTCCGGACCGTCATTATTATGAAAATAGGCCGTTTTCATATTCTTACGTGGCCTCTGGGGCCATCCGCAATTGCCATGAAAATGCCTATTTTTCACGGCTCATACATGGTCCCACGGGGCCATCCATCATTCCCGCGAAGGCGGGAATCCAAATGAAAGTCGTTACCGCGGCCCAGATGACGGCGCTGGAGCAGGAATCCGAGCGCCGGGGCGTCAGCACCGACACCTTGATGGAGAATGCCGGCCTGAGAGTCGCGGAATCGGCTCGCAGTCTCATGGGCGGAGCCGCCGGCAAGCGGGTGCTGGTGCTGGTCGGCCCGGGCAACAACGGCGCCGACGGCTTGGTCACGGCCCGGCATCTGTGCCGTTGGGGCGCCGACGTAGTTGCCTACGTCGTCACCCGCCGCCCGGACGCGGACCCGAAAATGGACTTGGCCATAGAGTACGGCGTCACCGTAAATACCTCTTCAACCGACGCAAACTATGAGGCGCTGGACCGTTCGGTGGCCAAGTGTGACCTGATTATCGACGCAATACTGGGCACCGGGCGTTCCCGCCCCCTGACAGGACCGGTAAAGGAGGTGGTATCACGGTTGCGTTCATCCCATCCAACCCGTCATTCCCATCCAACCCGTCATTCCCGTAGAGACGGGAATCCATCCGCGGCATCCGGCCCGCCGGTTCTGGCCATGGACCTGCCCACCGGCCTCAACCCGGATACGGGCGAGGTTGACCCTGCGGGGATAACTGCCAACGTGACGGTAACCTTGGGCCATCCCAAGGTGGATCTCCTTACGTTCCCCGGCGCCGCATCCGTGGGGCGCTTGGAGGTAGCCGACATCGGGTTGCCGCCGGGGTTGGAGCTGGAACGGGACATCAACCTGGAGATGTTGACCGCCGAGTGGGTCAGGGGCCACTTACCTGCCCGGCCAGCCGACTCCCACAAGGGCACCTTCGGTCACTCCCTGGTGGTTGCCGGCTCCCGCCACTATGTTGGGGCTGCCTGCCTGGCCGCACAGGCGGCGGTACGCGCCGGAACTGGCCTTGCGACACTGGCTGCCCCCCAAAGTATTCATCCCATCGTTGCAAGCAAGCTCACCGAGGTCATCCACCTTCCGCTTCCCGACGACGATGAAGGGCGGATGCACCCCGATGGCGCGGCGGTAGTACACGGCGTATCGGATCGGTACGACTCTGTCCTTGTTGGGTGTGGCATGGGCCTGTCTCCCGGTACCACGGCTTTCCTGGAAAACTTGTTGTTCACTCACTCCGAACCTTCACCTCCAACGGTCATCGACGCCGATGGCCTCAACAACCTGGCTCGAATGTCCGATTGGTGGAAACGCCTTGCGGGCCCAGTGGTGTTGACGCCCCATCCCGGAGAGATGGCGACTTTGACCGGGGCCACCATCGCCGAAGTGCAGAAAGACCGCGTCGATTACGCCCGCCGTTGGGCCGCTCACTGGGGCGTGTCGGTTGCTCTCAAGGGCGCGTTGACCGTCATCGCCGACCCGGGGGGATTGGTGCGCATTTCACCCTTCGCCAACCCCGGCCTGGCATCCGGGGGGACAGGCGACGTGCTGACGGGCGTGGTCGCCGGGCTGACGGCCCAAGGCCTTTCGCCATTCGATGCAGCCTGTTGCGGCGTCTATCTCCACGGTCTCGCCGCAGAAACGGTGGTACGGGAGCGCGGAAACACCGGAGTCCTGGCCTCAGACTTGGTCGAGCAGTTGCCTTTTACCATTAACGGCCTACGTTGACCGCGGTTTCGGCCCTGATGTACCTCTGTACGCATTCACGCAACAAACAAGGCTCTTGATTTTGAAAGGCTAGGCGGACTAAGCGTGATTGTTTGACGCCCACCGCTGCATATATTAGCATCCGAGTGTGGTTCCCGAGCCGATGGGCTGAGTAGCTTGCCCGAGGATAGACGAGAATGACAACCTGGAATTACCAGCCCGATATCACCGGTCCTGGATTTACAGCAGAAATCAAGGCGCGTGTAGCGGATACCCTCAAGGAAGGATTACTCGACAGAAAGTACCAAGACCTATTTGCTTTTGGTCCCATTGACGTTGAGGAGCGCACCGACTACGAAGGCCAATTCTATTTGCACGTTTACGTGGTGTTTGACGGGGACGAGAGTCGACTGGACCCAGATTGGACCAGCACATTGACCACCCGGATTCGCCCCGAACTGATCAAGCGTGGACTCCCTGTGGTCGTAAGCAAATCGTTTGTAGCCAAGTCCGACTGGGAATCACGTGAGGAAGCTCCTGTGGGATGAACCCGCAGGAACTGCTTAGGATATCGCGTCAGTTGGCTAACGGCGTATCTGCTTCACAACCGGGCGACCCCAGTGATGACGAATTGCGTCGGGCCATAAGCACAGCGTATTACGCATTGTTCCATTCTATGGCGGCGAGTTGCGCCGACACCCTTATCGGCACAAACCCGAATACCAGGCCGCAGGTACTCTGGGAGCAAACCTACAGAACCCTGGAACATGGCCGCGCAAGGGAGCGCTGCCTTGGCCGCATGATCGGGATATTTCCACGAAACATACAATCATTTGCGGCGCAGTTCGCGGATATGCAGTACTAGCGCCACGATGCTGACTACAAACCAAGCGCACAGTTTTCCCAGTCTGAAGTCCTGCGCTTTATCAACGAGAGCGATATCCGCATTAGAGCCTTCGAAAACACGGCGGCAGACGATCGCCGTGCATTCGCCGTGTACGTGTTGTTCGACCTCAAACAGCGATAACATCCGGCATCCATCGGATACTGACAGTGCTCGTCAGCCCCTTCCTAACGCAAGCGACCGTACTTAGTACCATCAAAATTGACCGCTCATGAGTACCTCAGTTTTCCGTTGCTATTGTGTCCGTCGTATGAATGCTCTTGATTTCATTGTTCCTCGATATCTGCGTGCTATACTTTATTCATCTAGTGCTTGCCCATCAAACAAATATCTCAAAACCCGGTTCACTAACTAAGCCGTCATTCCCGCCTAAGCCGTCATTCCCGCGCAGGAACGTCACCCCCGCGAAGGCGAGGGCGAGAATCCATCCGGCCCATCCCCAAGTTGGCGTGTATTGGTGGTAGGTGTTGCCATGTCCTTGGAACAGTTTCTCGAAAGTTTGACCGGCGATTCCACCGACCTTTCCCAGAGCGACTTCATTGAGATCTCCGACCTGATGCCCGACGAACTGGGTCAGTTCGTCCGCACTTGGTTCACCATTCCGGTGGAACGCAAGCGTTGGACCATATCCACCATGGTTGAACTGGCGGAGGACAGCCCGGAACTCGACTTCTCGGCGGTCTTCAAGTTGTGCTTGAGGGAACAAGACGAAGAAGTCTTGGAGAAGGCCATAGAGGGGCTGTGGGAGCATGAAGACCGCTCGGTGATAACGGGCCTCATCAACGTGCTTAATTCCGACAAAAGTCCCCAGGTGAGGGCCGCCGCCGCAGTGGCCTTGGGCAAGTTTCCTGTATTGGTCCAGGAGGGCAAAATCCTGGCCAAGGACGGGGACGCCATCCTGGACAGCCTGATGCACGTGCTGGAAGACCCGGACCAGCCAGTCGACGTGGTGCGGCGGAGCTTGGAAGCGGTTGCGCCCTTCAATACCGATCAGATACGGGACTTGGTGGACAAGTCTTACAGGAGCGACGACCTTCAACTCAAGTCCAGCTCCATCTTCGCCATGGGGCGCACCGGCGACGCCGGTTGGCTGCCCTTGTTGATAAAAGAACTCCAGAGCCCGCAGCCAAGCATCCGCTACGAGACCGCTCACGCCTGCGGTGAACTGGCGGAAGAGGACGCTGTGCCGCACCTGATCGCCTTGCTGGAAGACGACGATTATCAAGTCCAGCTTGCGGGCATCAGCGCGCTGGGCAAGATAGGCGGCCCGCTGGCGAAAAAGGTGCTGGTGAACTGCGTGAAAGATGGCGACGCGGTCTTGGAAGAAGCTGCCCGCATCGAGTTGGAAAACATAGATTTCATGGACGACCCCATGGGGTTTACGTCACAGATTTAGCCGCCTGCACCCGGCGGGTTTCCCGCCCCCTCCCCCGTCTTTCCCGCGAAGGCGGGAAGCCGGGCCGAGGGCAGGCCGTGCTGGAAAGACGGGAAGGGTGTTGCCCCATTTGACCGAACAACAACTGCGTATCTTGCAGTCGGCCCGCGTCGGCCACCTATCCACGTCCGGCGCCGATGCCCGGCCCCATGTTATCCCGGTGTGCTTTGCCGTAGCTTCGAATGAATGGGGCCAGTCCATTTACTCGGTGTTGGACCGCAAGCCCAAGCGGACAGCATTGACCAAGCTGAGGCGGGTGCGAAACATCCTGGAAAACCCGTGGGCCAGCTTGGTGATTGACCACTACGACGAGGACTGGTCATCCCTGTGGTATATGCTCATCACCGGGCCGGCTGCATTGCTGGTTGAAGGCGACGAACGCTCCGCGTCCATACCCCTGTTGCGCGCCAAGTACCGGCAATACCGCGAGATGGACATCGACGACAACCCGGTGATCAAGCTGGCGCCGGAACGGATAGTTTCCTGGGGCTTGCCCCCGGCGTGAAGCCCCCGATGCTTTCCGCTATGGTCATATTCGCCCCTCTGCTGACGGTCACTGCCTGCCAGGACGGTCCCGGAGCGGCCAACGCAACGCTGGAAGCGCCGTCGGGGCGGAGTCCCAACGCATCGGTAAGCGGCACCGTCACTTACCGGGAACGGTTGGCCCTGAGGAAAGCGATCCTCCCCGGTGCCAACTGCGGGTCGTATCCGGTATGCCCAGCAGTGGCTTCTCCCGGTTCAACAGCTATGAAATCCGGCGAACGTTATCAGCCGATATAGACGTAGCAATCACCCACCGTCAGGTATCCGATCCGTCTATCATGTGCACCATCGATTATCCGATGGTGGAAACCGGTGTTCCATCATCCCGATACTCTACTGTCATTCCCCCACTCTAACCGTCATTCCCGCGCAGAGCCTGCCCTTGTGGAGACGGGGGCGGGAATCCAAAGCCTTCAGCCACCTGTAAATGGACGTTGGCAAGACCTCAGTCTTGAGATAATCACCAAGTAAGCAAACCCGATACCGGAAATCTGAACATCCTGACTGCCGCCGGTAGTTGACAACGCCGCAGCCACTGCCCAAAATTTCTAATATACCGGCATTCTACGGAGAGGCCTGAATGCCCCTGCCGCTTCTGTTGATACCCTTGGCCGTAGCCGGCGGCTCTACCTTGGCGCAAGTGGCTGCCAAACTCAGGGCCCACAGCCGGTTGAACCGGCTCAAGGCAGAACTGGAACAGGTGGAGTCCCGGCATCGTAAAGAGATGGCCTACCATCATGGCCGACAGGTTGAGTTGTGCCAACTCCTGGGGCTGCCGGAGCCTGACCTGCCGGAAGTCCTTCAACCCCCGCAACCACAGGAGGACGTCGAGGCCGACCTTCCGAGGTGGCGTCGTCTCCTGAACGAACGGGTCTTGCGGCGGCGGCGCCATACCGTGGCCCAAGGGTCTCCTCACACCCGTTTCGGCATCGTCGGTCGCCACGGGGCCAGCTTCCTGGCTGGAGCCATCTGGAGGACCCTGTCGGGTCCCATAATGAACTTCGTCAGACCGATGCTGGGAAGGGTGCTGTCCATTTTGCCCAGATTCGCCGCAGCGGGAGGGACCGGCGGCTCCCTTGCTGCTTCCACCGGCGTCCGCTTCGCCGTGGGCGCCGTCTCGGTGGTCGGCCTCTTATTGGGTCCGGCCTTGGCGGCATTGGCGATCTCCAGGGAGATCAAAAGGGTCAATCAGGCCCGCCGGGAATTGCAAGCCACCCGCGTCCGCCTGCAACGTGAATCAGCCCGCTCCGCAGCCAAGACCCGGGCCCTGGAAAAGCGGGCCGCGTCGGCCTCCACCCCCACCCGCCAGTTGGAGACTGGAGTTAGTCAGCACCGCCGCTGAAACCCCAGCAACCGCCCCACAACCCGCTCCACCGCCTTCCCCTCAAGCGACTCCCACCGTGCCACCGTCACCTTCTCCCGATCCTCCCGCAACAGTCCCAACCCACCCCCTGCACCGCCGCCTCTCCAGCCTTGGCGATAGCAACGTGACACCGGTCCTGTGGGTCGAACTCCGGGATGGGCAGCTTCCACTGGTGCTTGTGTAGGCAACGGGCGCCGAATTGGTCCGTGGCTATTAACTCAAAATCACGGCTCCCCGAAGCACTGCACCGCGTTGTCCCACAGGATTTTCGGCAGCAGGTCCTTGTCCAGCGCCTCCCAGTTCAACACCAGGTCCACCGAATTGGGGAAACGGGTTTCCGGGTGCGGGTAGTCGGAGCTGTACATCAGCAGGTGGCTTCCCATCATTTCCGACACCATCCTCACCATGTCCTGCCCCTCATGCAGCACGATGGAGGCGAAGAACCTGCCGCCGGTCATGTATTCGGCGACGCTCTGCTTCAACTCGGGAACGTACCCCATGTATTCCATCTGATCCTCCATCCGGGCAGCCCAGAAGGGCAGCCAGCCGAAGCCGGACTCCAGGATGGAGAACCGGATGGACGGGTAACGGTCCATGATGCCCGACCCGATGAACGATGCCACCGCCCGCATGGCGCCCCAGGGATGCGACGCGGTGCGGCCCATGAACGGGTTCTGCCACAGGTCTCTGTATCCGGGATAGCCGCCGGAAAAGGAGTGGTGGACTACGCACAAGCCCTCTTCTTCCACTGCGCCCCAGACCGGATTCAAGGACGGATGGTCCATTGGGAAATCGAGAGGCAAGTGGAGCCATACACCCACGGCCCAGGATGTGCTTCCCCATGCCTTGATCTCCTGCACTGACTCCTCGATAAACCTTGCGTCCAGGGTCAACAGGGCCTTGAGGCGTTTAGGTGAAGTCCCGCAGAAGTCGTTCAAAAATCTGTGGTTCGCCCGAATGAACTCAGTGTCCACCGCCGGGTCATCGTGGCCCCGGGGGACTCCGGGGACCATGAGTTGCACGTCCACGCCCTCTTCGTCCATATCCCGCAGACGGCTTTGCGCCACCCATTCTCCGTCGGCGATGGGAAGCTTGGTCCCCATAAACTTCTGGGTGCGTCGCCGCGCGCCGGCTTCAGGAACAGCCTCCCCCAGGGTTCGCGGCGCGTCCTGTCCCCAGCCGCCGCCAAACCCGCCCAGGTTGTACCGGTGGGAGTAGGGAGATTCCAGCGTAGCTCCCGCAGAAGTGCGCCGGATGGGTTCTCTGTACTTCTCCAGGTCCGGCAGCATCTTCTTTACTGAGGAAGCCAGGTAGGGTTCGAGGTCCTCCGCCGAAGCGGTGACGTGAGTATCCGAGTCGTACACCTTCATCCCATTTCTCATCTGTCGGCTCCTCTTTTCATGCTGAAGCAGCGTCGTGTATACCAATCTCTACAGGGCTGTCCCTGCATTTTTCCGCGCTTATGGTCTACTTCGAAAGCCTATTGAGACTGGATTATATATGACACAGATGGGAACCGGGACAGGACCCGTGGGTTAGCGGATTTTAGCGGCGCGCGGGTGCGGCACTGCCGCCGCTTCCTCAGGCGTCAGACCAGCGAACCGCTGCGGGCGATATGGCCCCAGCACCGCGTCTGCGGGCGTGCCGCCGCATATTTCCTGGGCGGCCAACTGGCTCAACGCCGGCGCCAAGGTAACGCCGCTGTGGGTGAGGGCCACGTACAGGTTGGGAGCCTCGGACGCAAACCCCATCACCGGGTAGCCGTCCAGGGGCATGGGACGCCAGCCCACCGGGACCGGCACGGCCTTGGCGCCGGCGAGTCCCGGCAGGTAGCGAGAGGCCCGTTCCAGCAGGTCGTCGGCGTGGGCTTGGGTGTCGTCTTCGGCCAAGCTCTCCTGGTCGCCTTCGCCTATCATCAGGCGGCCGTCGGCGCACTGCCTCAAATGAATCTCCCGGCGTCCGTCGCCCAAGGGCGGCGCGTACACCACCGGCACATTGCGGAGCAAGGGCGGCAGAGGGTCCGTCCGCATCACGACGCCGGGACTTTCCGCTTGGGGCACGTTGACCCCGGCAAGGCCTGCCAAGCGGGTGGTCGCGGTGCCTGCGGCCATGACTACCGCATCGACATCCACTGGGCCGGAGTCGGTTGCCAATGTGTTGATACGACCGTCGTCATGCCGCTCAAATCCATCAACTTCCCTGTCGGCATGAATCTCGCAACCCATTTCTTGAAGACGGCGCACGCAGGCATCGACCACCATTTGCGGCTCCACTTGGCCTTCGTTGGGACTGTACTCGGCTGCGGCTACCGGGCCAATGTCCAGCCCCGGTTCCAAGCGCTTCAGCTCGTCGGCGTCAATCAGGCGAGTCGGGTAACCCCACGACTGGAGTTGCCGCACCCGGGCCGCCAACCCGTCGGCGGCCGCCGGGTTGGACTCCCAGGATACCTTGCCGCCCCAGCGGAGGCCGACGCTGTCCGGGTCTCCACCGTCGCCGATGGCGGCGGCGAAACGGGACCACATCTCCAGGGAGCGGCGGTTAAGGTTGTGATAGCCGACAGGTTCTTTCGCGCCCGCGTTGATCCAAGCAAAGCTGTGGCTCGATGCGCCGTGCCCGGGCTGGCCCCTGTCGATGAGGACGACGTGGACGCCTCGCATGGCCAGACGCCAGGAAATGGCTGCGCCCATGATGCCGGCGCCAATGACGGCTACGTTTTGTGGTTTCTCGGGAATGGCCATCGGTTTCGTCTCCTTTGCCCCGCAGGGTGCGCCCGAAGCTTTCGCCATAATGCGGTGAGTATCGCCCATCGGGCCCGGTCACGCACCTATTGCGCAGGAATTCGAGGGGCCTTGGTGGAATGATCAGGGGAAGAGTCTTGACGAGGTATCTGAAGAGGAAGTCCCATTGGAGCCTTTAGAGGGCTTCTGGGACAATAAAGTGGCGGAGGGAATGGGATTCGAACCCATGAGCCCGTTTTCACAGGCTAAGCGCTTAGCAGGCGCCCGCACTAGGCCACTATGCGATCCCTCCCCTACCAACTACATGTTATCAAATGCCCCTGACCTCAGCAACACTCAGTCAGATTTGGGATAATACGCAAGGCGCCGGGCCAAGCGATTTTAGCCCACCCGTCCCGGCGGAGGAGATGACGCGAATGGCACGACTGGAGGAATACGCCAACCGGTTCCAATTTGCCAAGCTGGAGAGGCACGACGGCATATTGCAGATGACGCTGCACAGCGACGGCGGCACGTTGCAGTGGGGAGCAGGCCCCCATTCGGAGTTGCCCGAGGTGTTCCACACCGTTGGCACAGACCCGGAAACCAAAGTGATCATCATGACCGGCGCCGGGGACGGGTTCACCGGACCCGCCGGTAGCAACGCCACGGTACCCCGGCGCACTCCCGATCAATGGGACGGCACCTATTGGGAAGGCAAGCACCTGCTGGGAAACCTGCTGAACATCGAAGTACCCATCATCGCTGCCGTCAACGGCCCGGCTCTGCGCCACTCGGAACTGCCGCTGCTGAGCGACATAGTCCTGGCGGCCCCGCATACCACGTTTCAGGACTCCGGCCACTTTATGAGCGGCCTTACCCCCGGCGATGGTATGCACATCATTTACCCGCTGCTGCTCGGCATAAACCGGGGAAGATACTTTCTGTTGACCGGACAGATGCTGGACGCGGCAAAGGCGCATGAACTGGGTCTGGTCGCCGAAGTGCTGGCCCAGGAGGACTTGCTGCCCCGGGCGTGGGAACTCGCCCGGCAACTGGCCCAACAGCCCCGCTTGGTGTTGCGTTACTCCCGCGTGCTGCTCACCCACAAGTTAAAGCAGGAGTTGCACGACCTGCTGGGATACGGCCTGGCGTTGGAAGGACTAGGGTCTGCTCAGGACTACCTGGACCGGGGTCAGGGCAGGTGAATCGCCAGTCTTTGATTCACGCTCATGTTATGTTGACAATTGTTGACCCTTGCGCTAGACTTTGCCGCAATGAATTACGTGTCGTCCAGCAATTGTCGCTGCACCTGTCCGCCCACATAGGGCGGGGTTTACGTTTGTAACAAGACGACACTCTCCAATTGGACCTTAGCCCGCCAAGTTGTTCGCTTGGCGGGCTTTTTATTTGTCCAGCTTCAGGAGGCTCCGTTGACAAGTCAGACCTCGAATATCCCGGCTGTCGACCAATCGGAGGTACATGAACGAAGTATGCGGCTGGCGGATATTTCGCCGGGCGTAATCCCCTTCCTGGAAGATGAGGTGGTGCGGCTGGAGGAGGAATCACGCAAGTTCCAGAGTGGAGAACTGGACAACGCCGAGTTCACCCCTTTCCGGCTTCGCCAGGGTGTCTATGGGCAGCGCCAGCCCGACGTTCAGATGATTCGTGTGAAACTACCCGGCGGGATACTGACGGCCCAGGCCCTGAGAGCGTTCGGCGACATAACCGAACGGTACGCGCCCCTCCGGAAAGGGCATGTCACCACCCGGGAAAACATCCAGATGCACCATATACCGCTAGACGATTGCCCCGACGTGCTGCACTTGTTGGGAGAAGTGGGGCTTTCCACAAGAGAAGCCTGCGGCAACACTGTCCGCAACGTGGTCGGGTCTCCTACCGCCGGTGTATGCGCCGATGAAGTGTTCGATCCAACACCCTACCTGGCCGCCTACGTCCGGTTCGGCGTCAGGCACCCCATTACCCAAAACTTCCCCAGGAAATTCAAGACAGCCTTCACCGGGTGCGATTCCCACGACAGCGTATCCGCCGCTATCCAGGACTTGACCTATGTGGCCCAGGTCCGGCATGAGAACCCTGCCCTCGGCCCCCGCCTTCGCGGGGGAGACGACGGGGGCGAGGTCAAGCGGGGATTCAAGGTGTTCGTGGGCGGCGGCACCTCCATCATGCCCAGGTTGGCGAAACCCCTCTACGAGTTCGTCCCTGAAAATGACTACCTGCGCGTGGCCCTCGCCATCTGGACGGTTTTCAACAACGCGGACATGCTGCGCAAGAACCGCATGATGGCCCGCATCAAGGTCATGATCGACAGGATCGGACTGGACGCCTTCCGGGAGTTGGTGGACGCGGAGTTGGACAGGATCGGCCCTATCGACCCCAAGCCGCTGATGCAATTGGACCAGTTGCAACAGGAAACTCCGCCCGCGCTGGATGCGTCGGCGGCGTCAAGCCTGACTTCCAACGGCGCTGGCAGCGGTCATACCAACGGCGCTCCCCATACCAACGACGCCCCCGCCGGTCATACCAACCCCACCTCCCTTCCCGTCATTCCCGCGCAGGCGGGAATCCCGCCAGGGGCAGGCGGCGAGTACAGCCGCTGGAGAGAGACCAACGTTGTAGCCCAGAAGCAGGACGGATATTACCTGGTCTACGTAAAGCTGACACGCGGCGACATAAGCCACGCTCAATTCAGGGACTTGGCTGATATAGTGGAGCGTTTCACCGGCGGGAGGGCCCGCACCACCCAGGAACAGAATTTGACCCTCCGGTGGGTGCCCGAAAGGCATTTGCACGCCCTCTGGGAAGCTCTTCGCACCATCGACCTGGCGGAGCCGGACGCCAACACTATTACCGACGTGGTTTCCTGCCCCGGGACCGACAGTTGCAAGCTGGGCATCACCTCATCGATGGGCTTGGCCAAAGCCGTCAAAGAGGAAATGGGCGGCTGGAACGGGCTATTACAGGACGAGGGCGTCAGGAAGATACGCATCAAGATGAGCGGCTGCCCCAACGGCTGCGGCCTGCACCACATTGCCAACATCGGGTTTCACGGGGCGGCGGTCAAAGGCCCGGGCGGCAGCCAGATACCGGCCTACGAGTTATTCCTTGGCGGGAACTACGGCTCCAACCGGGTGGAGGACTCCCGTATCGGCTCCCGCATACCCAAGATAAAGGTGCCCGCCAAGGTGGTGCCCAAGGTAGTCGAAAAGATCGCGTCCTACTACAAGGAGAACCGCCGGGAACAGGAACCCTTCAACGACTTCCTTGACCGGGTGGGTGTGGCCGAATTGACGGCCGTCGCCGCCAAGGCGCAGGAGACCGCTGAGACCGCGGAAGCCGGTTCCGACTTGTACTTCGACTGGGAGCGCACCAACATCTACAAGCTGGAGCGGGGCGAAGGTGAGTGCATGGTCTAGGGGGCCTGTGTGCCGCCATCGTTAAACGGCAGGGTCGTCGCCTTCGTGGAAGCCCGGATGCAGTCCGAGATGGCGGCGTTGGTGGAGCGTCACGGAGGCGTGGCCTACCCGGCCCCCGTGCTTCAGGAAGTCTACCTGAAGGACGACCCGGACGTGCAGCGTCTCGTTCGGGATGTATGCGACGACCGCATTGACGTCGCTGTGTTTCTGACCGGGGTAGGCGCCCGCGCCCTCATAGAATCGTCCGATGCCATGGGTCTGAAGCGAGAGTTTCTGGAGCATCTCAATACCCGCACCGTATACGCCCGCAGCCCCAAGCCCGCTCGCGTCCTCAGGCAGAACGGCATCCACATCGACCTAATGCCGCCGGAGCCTTATACCTCGCAAGACTTGGTGGATGCCATCGGAAATACCGACCTGAACGCGAAAGAGATTGCGGTGCAGGCATACGGCGGGGCAAACAATTTTCTCACGCAGGCCCTGCGCGAAAAGGGCGCCACCGTGCGGGAAGTGAAGCTGTATAGCTGGGGGATACCCGAGGACACCGCCCCGGTGGTGCAGATGATCGACGATCTGGCCGCCGGGAAGATAGACGCCGTGGCCTTTACCAGCCAACCGCAGGTGGACAACCTGCTGGCGATTGCCGATCAGTCGAATCGGGGCGAGTTACTGCGGGGCATCCTTGGCAAGGACTCATTGACCATCGCTTCCGTGGGGCCGGTATGCAGCCGTAAACTGCGGGAGAGGAACATCAGGGTGGACGTTGAACCGGAACACGTTCACATGGGCAACTTGATAATTGCTTTGGCGGAGCGCTACCAAGCCGAAGCAGCAACGACCGGCTGACCATTAACGGGCCAAGCGGCTATCTCTTCAACCAGCCCTTCAGACGGTCCCAAGGGGACTGGGACTCCTCGATGACCTGCCCGCGCCACCGCTTCTCTATGGAAATAGAGCGGGGTTTGACAAAGAAAAGCAGGTAAGCCGCCACCAGGACCGCCAACCCGATCCATATCCCCGGCGTCCACGTCAACGCGCCGATAACGAAGATTACCAGACCCGCTAATAGAAGCTTGCCTGGAGAGAATCGCAACCATCGGCTTCTGTAGCTGCCGGTCGGCTGAGGCTCCGGCTTGGAAGCGCCAACGGCGCTGGCGCCGCGGTCATCCTCCCGGATCTGGCCTGGATTCGCGGGCGGAATCTCTCCGGCCTTCCGCAGGATCTCCTCTATCTCGTCCTGGTATTTCTCAGGCATAACATCTTAATAAGCACAGGTGTGAATCGGATAGGATTATACATTACCTGTGTCTCAGGGGGAAGGAGTTATCAACTTGGTATACGTCAGTCACCAACGGCCGGGCGGCATAGTACGCAAACTATAGGGTATAATTCACGCATGACCACCTTCAACGTCATTGATGACATCCTATATCAAGCCCATGTCGAAAAACACCTGCCGATTATCGCAGCCAGGGACTTACGGCTCCGTAACGTCATTGTCCTGAGATACTCGGGACGGGACGTGAACCCCGACTTCGACAACCTGATACAAGGGGCCATAGACCAGGGTCTTATCACAGAGGAACAAAGCTACGAGGTATGGAACACGGACTTGATCCTTTTGGGCACTCCACGAGGCGACACTACTCCGGTTTACGTAGCCGCCGAAATATCTATCACAGCAGGCGATAACGACATCACTCGTGCCGTAAATCGGGCCGGGCTGATAGCCCAGGCAACTCGTCTTCCGGTGACGCCCGTCGTCATATGCGACAACGCCGACGACTCACGCCAGACTCTGGCAGCCCGGCGCAATGTGGCCATAATACCCCATCCCTGGCCCTGAGCATCGGCCAGACGCCACATCTGGGCAGGATTCTGAAGCTGATCTGCGCAGACCCCACTGAGGTTGAATATTGGACCAGAAACTTGTGCTGAGCGTCGTAGACCAGTCCCCGGTGCGGGAAGGGGATACGGCCGGCGACGCCTTGAGAGACACCATAGAACTGGCTGCGGCGGTCGAAAAGCTGGGGTATCAACGGTACTGGCTGGCGGAGCACCACAGCATCCCCAACTTCGCCGGCACCAGCCCGGAAGTACTCATCGGCCACGTAGCCGCCCGCACCAATACCATCCGGGTGGGCAGCGGCGGGGTGATGCTTTCCCATTACAGCTCCTTCAAAGTCGCGGAGAACTTCCGCATGTTGGAGGCGCTGTATCCGGGACGCATTGATGTCGGCATCGGGCGCGCTCCGGGCAGCGACCAGATCACCGCCGCAGCCCTGTCCTACCCCAAGCATCCCAGCGACATTCGGCAGTTCCCCCAACAGGTGGTGGACCTCATAGGTCACCTGTCGGGCGAGTTGGACGAGTCGCATATATTCTCTGGAATCCAGGCAGGCCCAGTGCCCACTGGGATGCCCGATGTGTGGCTTCTTGGCTCAAGGTATGAAAGCGCCTACATGGCCGCCCACTTGGGTCTTCCCTTTGCCTACGCCCACTTCTTCGGCATAGGAGTGGAGGAAGGGCCAACCATTGTGGAGGGCTACCGCAAGAACTTCCACCCGTCGAAATACCTTTCCGAACCAAAGGTAAACATAGGCGTTCAGGTGCTTTGCGCCGACACCGAGGAGGAGGCCCTTCGCTTGGCGTCCAGCCGCAACCTGGCCCGGTTGATGTCCATAACCGGGCGGGCCAAAGGGATTCCCCCGGTGGAAGATGCATTGTCCTACCAGTACGCGGCCAACGAATGGGCCTACACCCAACAGTACCGCCGGCTGTGCGTCGACGGGGCGCCGGAGCAGGTGAAGGAGCGGCTGGACGATCTGGCCGAACTGTACCAGACCAACGACCTGAGCATCGTCACCATCTGCCACGGATTCGCCGAACGTGTCCGCTCCTACGAACTGGTCGCCGAGGTGTGCGGTATTAAACCAGCGTAAAGGGTTGTCGGCCTCTTTCGTCCCCGGTCATCTTCCCCACCGCTCATTCCAAGGACAAGCCAGGTTATGGCGCTGACCGGCCTGCTCATTCTGGCCTCCGGCTTTTTTCTCGTGTCCATCGCCGTCTTGCCGGAGGTCAGCCACCGGATACGAGGCGTCAGAAGCGCCGGGGTGTATTACGGGTGGTGGGTCCTGGCCGCTTGTTGCCTGCTGGCCCTGTTTACCGGCGGCATCTTCTACCGCGGCTTTACCGTCTTCTTCCTCCCCATCCAGCGCGAATTCAACCTCAGCCGCGCCTCCACGTCTCTCATATTTTCCTTGGCTACGGCGGAAGGCGGCATTGGCGGGCCGTTCGTCGGCTGGTTGATCGACCGGCTGGGTTCCCGGCCTCTCATCATTACCGGCGGGCTGCTGGCCGGCATCGGGTTCATGGCCCTTTCCTTTGTCAACGGATACTTCTCCTTCCTCATTGTCTACGTGGGCATCGTTTCCGTTGGTATTTCCACCGGCTTGGACCCCAGCCTGATGACGGCGGTCAACCGGTGGTTCCTGCGCCGAAAGGCCATCGCCCTGGCCACCATGCTCACTTCCTACACCCTGGGGGGCGCGCTCCTCACGCCCCTGTTGGCCGTGGGCATACAGCACGTTGGCTGGCGCGACGTGGTCCTCATCGCCGGCGGCTTTATTTGCCTGATCGTCATACCCTTGGGGATGCTGGTGCGCAGGTCGCCGGAAAGCGCGGGACTGGTGCTGGAAGGTTCGGAGGACCGGCGACACTCCCCTGTTCGGGATGAAAGACCGGAGCCACCCGCGCCAGGCCACGACTTTTCCGTGCGGGAGGCGGTCCGGACCAGGACTTACTGGACCCTTCTGGCTGCAAGCGCCCTCCGGATTGGGGTCAACAGCTCCATTGTGGTGCACCTGATACCGATGATGGTCTGGAAAGGCATGGACGAGACGGCGGCGGCCGGACTGACGGCCCTGCTTTTCTCCCTGTCCATACCGGGTCGGCTCTTGTCGGGCGCGATGGCCGACAGGTTCCCGGTCCAACCCCTGTTGTTCGGGGGCATGATGTCCGGCAGCCTTTCGATGCTGGTGTTGGCCGGCTTTGAAGGGAGTTGGGTGCCGTATCTCCTCATTGTCGGACTGGCGTTTGTGGAGGCTTGCTCGCCTCTGGGCTGGATTGCCTTGGGCAGTTTTTTCGGGCGCCAGAGCTTTGCGACGCTGCTGGGAATTATGAGCGTCTTTTACAGCCTGGGAATGCTGCTCTTCCCGGTGTATGCCGGGTGGGTGTTCGACGTTACCGGCAGCTACGCGGTTGTGGCCGTAACCTTCGCATTGCTATACGCCGTCAGCGCCACATTGTTCGCCACAATCCGGCAACCCCGCGTATCAAGGCCCATCCCTGCCGTTTAGCAAGGCCGACCAAGGAAACATTTTTGCGGGGAGCCTGCTTTTGTTCCACTTCCAACCCTGCTTGGGGTATGATAACGGGGCATTTAATCCTGTCCTTGTACCGGACTTATATCATCAAGGGAGCCGCTGAGAATGCCAAGTTATATCGACCATCTGGAATGTACCCAATGCGGTAAGACCTACGCCCACAACGAACTTGCCAAGGTAAGCCAATGCTGCGGCATGGTCCTGTTTGCCCGCTACGACCTGCCGAGGCTGAGGAGCGAGGTATCCAGGGACGCCATCATCGGACGCCCGGCGAACATGTGGCAGTTCGAAGAACTTCTTCCCGTGGAACGCCCGGAAAATATCGTCACCCTTGGCGAGGGCGGGACTCCTCTCCTGGAAGCGTCGACCCTGGGCAGGAACCTGGGCTTGGACCACCTGTACGTCAAAGAGGAAGGGTTGAACCCCACCGGGACATTCAAGGCCCGCGGCATATCAGCGGCTATTTCCAAGGCTTTGGAACTGGGGGCCAAGGGTTTCACTATGCCCTCGGCCGGCAACGCCGCCGGAGCCGCCGCTGCCTACTGCGCCAGGGCGGGCCTGGACGTGAAGGTCTTTATGCCCCAGGACGCACCCGACGCGAACATGAAGGAATGCCTGCTAGCCGGGTCGGAGCTTAACTTGGTGGACGGCTTGATCAGCGACGCCGGGCGTCAAGCGGTGGCCGTGGCTGAAGAGCAGGGCCTGTTCGACCTGTCCACCCTCAAGGAGCCATACCGGGCCGAAGGCAAGAAGACCATGGGGCTTGAAATCGTAATGCAACTGGGATGGCGGCTTCCCGACGCGATCATTTACCCAACCGGCGGGGGCACCGGCATCATCGGAATGCACAAGGGGTTCAAGGAACTGCTTGAACTGGGATGGGTCGAAGGAACACTCCCCAAATTCATCGCCGTCCAGCCCGTCGGATGCCAGCCCATCGTCAAAGCGTTTCATGATGGAGAGGAAAAGGCGGAGGCTTGGCAGAACGCCGCCACCATCGCCGACGGCCTCCGCGTCCCCGGACCCTTCGCCGATTACCTGATTTTACAGGCCCTGCGGGAGACCGGCGGCACGGCCCTGGCGGTGGAGGACGATGACATGGTGCAAGCCATGTACGAACTGGCGACCGCCGAAGGCATCATCGCCTGCCCCGAAGGCGCCGCTACCCTGGTGGGTTTGAAGCGGCTGGTCCAGGACGGGTTCCTGAACAAGCACGACACTATCGTGCTGCTCAACACCGGCTCCGGCTACAAGTACATGGAGTTGGTCAAGAAGTAGGGCCCGGCCCTGGGGCGGGTGCACCCGCCCCTTTGACTGGGCGGTCTTGCCCATGGCGTTATTCTCGCGCAGCCGGGTATGACGGGAAGTGGTGCACCCGCCCTTTTCCCTCGTCATTCCCGCGCAGGCGGGAATCCAGTTGACATTTCACCGTCATTCCCGCGCAGGCGGGAATCCACAGGGAGGAAGCGTCTTGGAAGTGTTTCTCAGTTCACCGCGCGGGTTTTGCGCCGGTGTCGTCCGGGCCATCGAGGTTGTCGATATCTGCTTGGAGCGGTACGGCCCTCCCGTCTACGTGAAGCACCAGATCGTCCACAACCCCCACGTCGTCGCCGACTTGGAACGGAAAGGGGCCATCACTGTAGAGACCCTCGACCAGGTCCCCGTGGGATCGCTGGTTGTTTTTTCAGCCCACGGTTCTCCTCCCGACGACTTCAAGCAGGCCGAAGAACGCGACCTGAGGGTCATCGACGCCGTCTGCCCGCTGGTGACTCGGGTGCACAACGAGGCCAAGAAGTACCACCGAGAGGGCAAGAAAGTATTGCTGGTTGGACACCGGGGCCATCAAGAGGTGCGGGGCACCATGGGCCAGGTTGATATGACCCTGGTTGACGACAGCGCCGACTCGGTACTGCCGGCATGGAACCCGGACGACGAAGTGGCGGTGCTTACCCAAACAACCCTGTCGGTGGGCGACACCGCCCAGAGCATCGACGCCATCAAGCAGCGCTTTCCCGGCGCAGTGGTACGCAACGACATCTGCTACGCCACTACCAACCGCCAGTTCGCAGTCACCGAGATGGCCGTGATGGTGGACTTGGTGCTGGTGATTGGGGCGGTGAACAGCTCCAACTGCAACCGCCTGCGCGAAGTCGCGGCTTCCAAGGGTGTGCCGTCCTACTTGATCAACGGGCCCGAGGAGATCGATCCGTCCTGGCTGGATGGGGTGTCCAAGGTGGGAATAACGTCGGGAGCTTCCACGCCAGAGGTCTTGGTGGAAAGCGTTATCAAGGCATTGGAGCCGGAGAAGGTGACCATGCTGTCCGGCGTCGAGGAAGACGTAAGCTTCACCCTGCCAAGAGAGTTGCGCTAGGGGCAGGCAACCGCCCCTGGGCCTGCCCCCGGCGGGATTCCCGTCGTTGCGGGAATGACGGGAAGGGGGTGTCCTGCTGCGCCGCCAATGGCCTGCCCCAGTGAGATTCCCGCCTGCGCGGGAAAGACGGGGGGGCCGCCGTCCGGTAGTTCTCCGGTAGAGCCGGTCCATCTAAAGCGTCGCATCTTCTCCATACCAACCCTCCTGTCCCTATGCTTGGCGGCTGCTCTGCTGGCGGCGCTGGTCACCCGTTTCGATGTGGACTTGGAGCGGACTTGGGCCGAGGCTAAAGCCGCCAGTCCCTGGTATTTGGCCGCCGCTACTGCAACCCACTACCTCACCTTCATAGTGAGAGGCGCCCGGTGGCGCCTGTTGCTGCAAAATGTTCAGGGCCAAGGCTCCAGAATACCGGGCGTCGCCTATTGCAGCCAACTGGTGCTGCTGGGCTGGTTCGGCAACTCGGTGGCCGGATTCCGGTTGGGCGACGCCTACCGTGCCTACCTGTATGGCAGCGAACAGAACACGCCCTTTTCTCGCATCGTTGGGACTCTGCTGGCGGAACG
Source organism: Dehalococcoidia bacterium (assembly GCA_965203835.1). Taxonomy (GTDB): domain Bacteria; phylum Chloroflexota; class Dehalococcoidia; order Lucifugimonadales; family UBA3495; genus CBDCFV01. The sequence goes on along the minus strand of OZ241919.1, from coordinate 2,616,538 downwards.
GTTGCTGGATACCATTCTAGTGGTGCTCCTGGTCCTGGTCTCGGCGCTCTTCCTGGCCGGTACCGGAAGCCTGATAATCTGGACGGTATTCGGAGTATCGGTCGCGTTGGCCGCCGTTCTGCTGGCGCTGTTGTTGGTCATCGTATGGACCAGGGAACGGGCTTCACGCATTCTGCCGAGTTGGCTTGCGACGCGGTACCAACAACTCTACGAAGGCGTGTCCATAAGCTCTGGGCAGATGTGGCCCCTCAACTTTTGGGGGTTGTTGGGATGGTTTACGGAAATAGGCCGGCTCTACTTGGTGTCGGAAGCCCTGCACTTGGACATCGGCTTTCCGCTGGCCATGTTCCTGGCCTTGGCCAATTCACTGTTGACTTTGACGCCCACTCCGGGCGGCCTTGGAGCGGTCGAGGCCGGCGTGGCCGGCTTGCTGGTGCGGTTGTCCACCGTTTCGGCGAACTCCGCCGCCGCGTTGGTGGTGCTTGACCGGCTTATCGCCTACGTGTTGGTGATAGCAATAGGGGCGGTGCTGCTCCTGCTCCGCCAAGCCTTTCCAAGGGTATTTCAAGCCCAATCCAGCCGCAACCCTGCCCTCGTGGATTCCCGCCTTCGCGGGAAAGACGGAAGGGGGACGGCGTGAAGAACATGAACCCCGGAAAGACGGGAGTTTAACCTTAATGCTTTACACTGCCAGCTTCTATGACCCGGACGATTGGCGCGGGATACTGTACAGGGTGTCCAGAAGCCACCCGCGGGGCCGTCGCACCCAGTGGGAGACGTTGCCCTTCCTGTACCCGGACCGGCAGCTACTGGTTGCCTACCGCAATGGCGACGTCGACTTCGACGCGCTCTCCGCAGCATATATCGAGGGACTGGAAAACAGGTGCGGGGAATCGGTCCAGTTTCAGGAATGGCTGGACAACCTCGACACTCTGGGCGACTTCACCCTGCTGTGCTTCGAGCGTGGCGACCGCCCCTGCCACCGCCGGGTGCTGGCCCAATGGCTGTTGCGCAACGCCCCTGGCCTTGAGCCGGGAGACCTGCGCTAGGCGCATCATATTACCCTTGGGCAGCGCTCACGGGCCGGTCGCTATTGCCATGAAAATGCCTATTTTCATGTTCATACGTGGCCCCCACAAGGCCATCCGTCATTCCCGACTACAACCCGTCATTCCCGCGAAGGCGGGAATCCACGGCCTCACCACTCGGAGCGGGGCGGGCGCTCCATCAGCTGATTAACGGCATCGTAGGGAGACAGTCCCTCGAACAACACCCGGTAGGTGGCTTCGGTGATGGGCATCTCCACACCCAACTCGCGGGCCATGGTCAAGGCCGCGCCGGTAGTGTTCACTCCTTCGGCAACGTTGTCCATCGATTCCCGAATCTCCGGCCAGGAGCGGCCCATGGCAAGCTGCTCCCCAACGTAGCGGTTGCGACTCAACCGGCTGGCGCAGGTCGCTATCACGTCCCCCAGTCCGGCCAAGCCCGCAAAGGTCAACGCTTGGGCGCCGGCGGCGACCCCCAAGCGGGCGATTTCGGCCAAGCCCCTGGTGATGAACGCGGCTTTCCCGTTGTCGCCGATTTCCAGACCGTCCGCAATGCCCGCGCCCAGCGCAATGATGTTCTTTAGAGAACCGCCGAGTTCCACTCCTGTCAGGTCGTCGCTGGTGTAGACGCGAAACGCGCCCGTCATAAGGATTCCCTGCGCCCGGTTCACCAGTTGGATGTCCCGCCCGGCAACGACAGTGGAAGCCAGCTTCCCCTGAACGATCTCGTCGGCGAAATTCGGTCCGGATATAGCGCAAATGCCGGCGTGGAGGTCCGCTGGTAGTTCCTCTTCCATAACCTGGCTCATCCGCTTGCCTCCCGGCAATTCCAAGCCTTTGGCCGCGCTGACGATCACGACGCCGGGGGGCAGGTTGTCCCGTACCGACCGCATATTGTCGCGCACGCTGTGAGAGGGCGCAGCGATAATCACCAGTTCGGCGGACGGCAGAGCCTTGCCAGGGTCGGCAGTGACAGTCAGGGAGTCGGGAAAAGGGGAGTTTGGGAGGAAGCGGGCGTTTCGCCTGTCGGCTTGGAGTCTTTGGGCCTCCGGGCCTGTTCTCGCCAGCAATCTTACCGGCAGGTTCTTCCTTGCCAGGATGATGGCCAGCGCTGTCCCCCAGGTAGTGGCGCCGACGACAGCTACAATTGGCCTGGATAACGGGCTACTCATCCATCAGTCAGTCAGTTGGCTTTAGTGGCCGGCGCACCCAAGCGGCGTTCGCTGCCATCACGAATCCGCTGGATGTTGTCCCGGTGCTGCCAGATGATGATGGCTCCGCCCAGGAACCCGTATAGAGTGTAGATGCTGAAAGTCTGGCCCAGCAGGTACAGGGCTACCAAGCTTACACACGCTGCGATGACTCCCACGATGGAACCCAGCGAGACGTAACGGCTGACCAGTGTGGTGGCCGCAAAGGCGGAAACGGCAACAGCGGCGGCGATAGGTGAAAGGACCGACAGCGCCCCCGCGCCCGTGGCAATACCCCGGCCTCCGCGAAATCCAAGATACACCGGCCAGTTGTGGCCCACCAAAGCCATTAGCCCGGCGGCCACCTCCGCCTCCCGGTGCCCAATAACTTCCCCGGCCAGGAAGACCGACAGAATACCCTTGCTCACGTCCAGGGCCAGCACCACGGCGGCTACTTTGCCCCCGCCGGTGCGCAGGACGTTGGACATCCCTGTCCTGCCGCTGCCGTACTCGCGGATGTCGACTCCCCGCCGCCACTGCAACATCAAGTAGCCCCACGGCATGGACCCCAGAAGATAGGCGATAATCAGGACCACGGCATATCCGGCCCAGACGGGTTGGCCGGGCATGACAATCCATGCCGCCGCGAAGGCGGCCGCCAGTGGAGGCAGCGTCACCAGCGCCCATGTACTGGTCGACCCATGTCCTCGGCGAGTTTCCCGCCTGCGCGGGAAAGACGGGAAGGGGAAACGGCGCATCATTGTCTCTTGAACACCAATCTCAAATGAGTCCTGTCAAATCCAAAAGTATCCCGGATACGGTTTTCCAAGTACCTTTCGTAGGAAAAGTGTACCAGTTCAGGACTGTTGACCATGAAGAGAAAGGTAGGAGGGTTTACGCCAACTTGCCGCACCCGGCTGATGAACAGCCTTTCCCTGGGACGCCTTTTCACCGGCGGCGGCGTATGGCTCGCTAAGGCGTCGGCCAGCATGTATTGTAGTTCCCTCGCCGGAATGAAGCGGGAACGCTCCTGCCGCAGTTCCAGCACGGTCCGCATCAGCACATTTATTCCCTGCCCGTGCAGAGCGGATGTAAAACAGACCGGGACGTAGGGCATGAAATGAAGGCGGGTCTTAATCCTAGCTTCGGCCCTGTGCTGGGCGTAACGGTCCCCGTCCCGTGCCAAGTCCCATTTGTTCACCACCACCACCAACCCCCGGCACATGTCCCAAGCCAACCCGGCGATGTGAGCATCCTGGGCGGTCGCCATCTCCGTCGCGTCTGTAACCAGCAACGCAATGTCGCTGCGGCCCACCGCATTGACGGCCCTGATTACGCTGTACTTTTCTATTCCCTGTTGCACCTGGCCCCGCCGACGGATGCCGGCGGTGTCCACCAAGACAATGTCGTTGCCATCGTAGCTGAATGCGGTATCCAGCGCGTCCCGCGTGGTTCCCGCCTCGGGTGAGACTATGGAACGCTCTTCACCCAGAATGCTGTTCAGCATCATGGACTTGCCCACGTTGGTCCTGCCGACGATGGCCAGGTTCAACGCGCCCTCAGCCGGGTCCTTCGCCTCCTCCTCCGTCGGCTCTTCCGGGTATGGCAATAGCGCGCAGATGCGTTCCATCAACTGGTGTACGCCCAGATTGTGGTAGGCGCTCATCAGCAGCGGGTCATCGAACCCCAATTGGTAGAACTCGGCGGCGGCGAACTCGCGGGACTCGTTGTCCACCTTGTTGACCGCCAAGATAACCGGCTTGAAGGTACGCCGTAGCCGGTCGACCGCCAAGTAGTCTGTTGGGGTCAGCCCCTCCGTCACGTCCGTCAGGAACACCACCACGTCGGCATCCGACACGGCCATTTCCGCTTGTTCCTGCACCCTCTCGTTGATGTGGCCCTCGGGCTTTGTTTCCAGCCCGCCGGTATCTATGAGAATGAAGCGGTAATCGTCCCACCACACTTCGCACATCAAGCGGTCCCGGGTAGTCCCGGCATTGTCGGTGACGATGGCTTGGCGTCGGCCCAGGATCCGGTTGAACAGGGACGATTTGCCCACATTGGGACGCCCCACTATGGCAACGACGGGCAAGGGAGAGTCAGTGTCATAGCCTGGGTAACCAAACCCGCCGGTATCGGTCTCCGGGCCTTCCAAAGGCTCACCCGCCGTTTGGGGGACACTTGCGGAGCGAAGACGGCCTTGAGACTCGGGAATGGGTCTTAACAATGGGCACCTTCCCGCGGCTTGGTTTGTGGGTTTGGTTTGTGAACGATAGCGCAGCAGCACCGGCAATCAGCCGCCGGTCAATATGAACTCCAGCACCGCCTTCTGGGCGGGCAACCGGTTGTGGGCCTGGTTGTAGGCGACCGATTGCTCATGCTCCAACATGCCCGGAGGTATTTCCTCGCCGTAGTGCACCGGCATGTCGTGCATGAAAATAGCGTCTGGGTTGGCTTGCGCCAGCATGGCGGGGTCGACGGTGTATCCTTGGAACTCCCGGCGGCGAATTTCCGACTCCGCCTCCTGGCCCATGCTGGTCCAAGCGTCGGTATATACCACGTCGGCGCCGCTTAACGCGTCGGCAGGGTCAGTGAACTGTTCCACCTGCACCGTCTCATCGGCAGCCAGTTGCCGCGCCTTGGAGAGGGAAGCTTCGTCCAGATGGTAGCCTTGGGGCCCAGCTATCGTGAAGTTCATGCCCAGCCGGGGCAGGCCTATGCAAAGGCTGCGCGACACGTTGTTGCCGTCGCCGATGAAGGCCAGTTTCAGACGGGACAAGGGTCCTTTGTGCTCCTGTATGGTGAGCAGGTCGGCCATTGTCTGGCATGGATGTTCCCAGTCCGACAGCGCGTTTACGACGGGAACGCTGGAGTAAGCCGCCAGCTCTTCGAGGCTTTCGTGGGAGAACACCCGGGCAACGATGCAGTCAACATAGCCCGACAGCACCCTTGCCACATCCGAGGCTGGCTCCCTGCTGCCCAAGCCGACTTCCTGCTGCCCCAAGTAGACGCAGGTCCCGCCCAATTGTTGGATGCCGACTTCAAAACTGGCCCGAGTACGCAACGACGGCTTCTCGAAGATCAGCGCGACGCTTTTGCCATTCAGAGGCTTAGGCGTCGGATCCAATTTCATCTCGGAAGCCCGCTGGAGGATGCCAAACGTCTCCCCGGGGCTGAGGCTGTCAACGGAAAGAAAATCACGTTTGCTGGGCATACCACACACCTGACCGCTGAGCATCATATATCAATACATGACGGCGTTCAAGCTGGGGACTCCCTTCAAAGCATCTGGTATCATAATGCCCACTGGATATTGGGAGTACGGAGGCATCTCCAAATGGCAGATTCAAAGATCGCTCCGGGACTGAAGGGCGAGCGGCAGACCCTCGTCTGCGAGCACAACGTCGCCGGGCACGTGGACAAGTTCAGCACGCCCTCCATGATCAGCTTGATGGAACGGTCAGCCATCCAAGCCGTCCACGACCATCTCGAGGAAGGTCAGACCTCCGTGGGATTCGAAGTCAACGTCCGCCACTTGGCCCCGGCGGACATCGGCGCGACCATCATCGCATATTCCGAGTTGATAGAGGTGGACCGGAACCGGCTGACCTTCAAGGTAGAAGCCTTTGACGGGGACCGCAAGATAGGCGAGGGCACTCACCGCCGTGCCATCATCAACACCAACCGTTAACACCTCATTGGGCAAGCCTGACAATCACAACCCGGACGACTGGCCGTCATTCCCGCACACTGACCGTCATTCCCGCGAAGGAACGTCACCCCCGCGAAGGCGGGGGCGGGAATCCATACTACCGTAGTCACCGGGCAGATCACCCGAAACGGAACGCTGCTTGGACGTTTCTGACCGTTAGCACACGCCCCAAGCGTGTGCTAAAATTCCCTTACTTTCCCCAATGCTCTGGGCCTGTGTCTTGACACAGTGGTCTTCCACCGTAACAAGACGGCAGGCCGGTGGCAATGGGTTCCCCTACTTGTTTATCGTTGGGAGCGACCGTAATGGCCAACATGGAGCAAGTACAACTAGTCAAACGGGGCCGCGATGCCGTGGCGCGCTGGCGGGAAGAACATCAGGGCGAAAGTTTTGATTTACACGCGGCGTACTTGAGCTACGCCCGCTTGGCCCAAGTGGACCTTCACGGCTCCGACTTGCGTGACTCCGACCTGATGGGCGCCACCCTTCCCAGGGCGAACCTGTCGGGATGCCGGCTGAACCCCTGCCACATGTACCGGGCTGACCTGAGGCAAGCGAACCTGAGCCGGTCGTTGCTGAACGGCGCCAACTTGAGGGGGGCCAACTTACAGAGGGCCGACCTGTCAGAGTCGGATATGGACCGGGCGGTCCTGTCGGACGCTAATTTATCGGGGGCCAACCTGCGGGGGACCAACCTCTCCAGGACGAACCTGACCGGCGCCAACTTTACCGATGCGGACTTGACCGGCGCCGTGTTGCACCGGTCGGCATTGACCCGGGCTATTCTGGATGGAGCAATCCTGGACAACGCCGATTTTTACGAGGCCACCTTCAACGACGTGGGACTGTCCGCCACCAAGTTCGCGGGCAGCATCGTCGGCTACACGGTATTCCAGAATTGTGACCTGAGCAAGGCGGAGGGGCTGGACCAAGTGCGCCACGACGCGCCCAGCAGCGTGGGTTTGGACACTCTATACCGTTCCGGTGGCCGGATAGAGGATATTTTCCTCCGCAATGCCGGAAACCCGGACTCCATCCTGGAGTTTCAGAAAGTTCTTCTGGACGCCGCGCCATTGTCGGGAGACTTTTTCATTTCCTGCGCCAGCCAGGATGCCGGCGTCGCCCAAGCACTTCAGGCCGACTTGCAGTCCCAGGGCGTCCGGTGCTGGGTATTCTCCGAAGATTTTCGCGGCAGCGCCTTGGTCGAACGCCACAGCACTTCGGACCAGGAAGAAGTGGAGCGTTGGCTGAGGGACTACGACAAGCTCATCGTGCTGTGTACCGACGCCGCCTTCGACAGCGAGAAAATCCGGAACGACATTACCCAAGCGCAACAGATACAACAGAGCAAAGACGAATGGCTGGTCTATTTGGTCGATCCCAGCGGCCGCATGGGCCAGAGCAGGAACCGGTTGGCCCGCACCCTCAGCAGCGAACATGTGGTGTTTGACTTGAGCGGCAAAGACTCTGACCCCGAGAAGTACCGGGGTGAACTGTCCCGATTGGCGGAGAGCTTGCTGGCGTCCCAACCGCGTTCAGCCGGTGTCCCCTCTTACGAGGACTTCCGGTTGTAGAAACTCCCCTCGTCACCGCGGCCCGACGCTGCATCGACCGGCCGCCATCCGAAGTAAAATCAAGCCGACGCAAAATCAAGGCCCCGGTCCGAATCATCGGACCGGGGCCTTCCGGTTACCCAATTGGCTTGTGGTTGAGGACCGCTACTAGATGTAGTCTTCCTCTTCCATCATTTCCAGGTCGTCCCGGCTCTGGGACAGACCGCGGGCAACCTCTTGGCGGAACTCTTCGAGCAGGTCGTCGGTGATTTCGCCGGCAGCCCTGGCCCTCTCTTTGAAGTTCTCGAAAGCCCACGCTTCGGTGTCGCCCTGGGGCATGTCGAAGAAGCCGCGATCGAATACCGGCAGTTCACCGGGGCCGAAGTAGCCCTTGCCCTCGATGGTGTACCCTTCCAGGTCGTGGGTCCCCTTGCCCAGCACCTGTCCGGTCTCGGCATAGTGCTCCATCACGTTCTTCATGCCGTACTTCTGGACGGGGCATACCTTCATGCAGATGCCGCAGCCCAAATAGCGGGCCATCACCGGGCGGCAGCGCTTGAAGTACAACTTGTTCTTTTCCAAGCCCCTCCACCAGATCTTGTCGCGCATCAGGGCGCGGCCCGGGCAGCGGTTCACGCACACCTGGCACACCTGGCAGAAAGCGTGGATGCCGTAGTCGACGGGCTTGTCATAGCTGACATTGGCGTCGGTGGTGATCATGATCAAGCGGCAGCGCGAACCCTCGGACGGGGTCAGCAGGTAGCCGCAGGCGCCCAACTGGCCCAAGCCCGCTTCCACGAACATGGGAATGTAGGGGCCCGTGTTGTCCGTGGGGCTGTGGATCTGGGCATGGTAGCCGATGGAGTTGATGTACGCCGCCAACTCCAGAGCCGCAGCGCCTTCCGTCCGGTAGGTGCTGGAGTGGACGATCTCAGCATCGATGCTGGGGATCGTCTGGGTGGGCTCGTAGTCCTGCTCATAAGCCAAGCAGATTACGTGCTCATACTTCACGTAGTCTTTCTTGCTCTGGTAGGTGTATCGGAAGTCGTAGTAGGTGATGCCTGCTTCGCTGAATCCCAAGTCCCTGGCCTTGTCCTTGATGTCTTGGGAAACGTCAGCACCGGTCGGCTCTGTGGTGGGTTCCTTTTCGCCGGTGAGACGGGCGGCCATGACCAAAGGCCGGTTCAGCTTGTCGTGCTCTTTCCGGATCTCCCGCATCTCGATGTGGGTGTCACGAATGGCGTTCGCCCAGTCGCGAGAAGCCCTCTCGGTGATGTTCATGGTTTCCAGCGGATACTCTCTGGCGTACCAGTCAACCTCGCGCTGGTTCAAAGGGATACCCGGGACTGTCTCCAATTCCTCTGGTACCGGGATAGTTACAGGTTCATCCCCCGGACGCCTCCCAGGTCGCACAACCTCGTGGCCTATCTTTAGCATGAGCTCTCCTCCCTAATGGTTCGTCTACTCAGTAGGCTAGTACGCATGAATGTGCGTACAATACCGATTTCATTTTTATTTGTCAACCCTATGTTCATGGGAAATTTATATCATGTTAACAGATATTAATCCCTTGAAAACAGAATATTGATCTCTGCCGGAAACACAAAAAGGCCCGGACCCATTTGCGACGGGTCCGGGCTTGCGTGCATCTCGGTTTGCGCCGGGACCGTCTCCCGGCGCATTCCTGGCAATCGACTTTAGATGTAGTCTGCGTCGATGTCCAGGTCGTCGTCGATCATCCCGACAGCGTCATAGGACTGGCCCATGGCGCGGCCCATCTCGGACTTCAGTTCTTCGATCATCTCTTCAGTGATCGTACCGCCGGCCGCAGCGGCCTGCTTCTTGAAGTTGTCGAACGCGTGGTCCTCGATGCTGCCCTGGGGCATGTCGAAGAAGCCGCGATCGAATACCGGCAGTTCACCGGGGCCGAAGTAGCCCTTGCCCTCGATGGTGTACCCTTCCAGGTCGTGGGTCCCCTTGCCCAGTACCTGTCCGGTCTCGGCATAGTGCTCCATCACGTTCTTCATGCCGTACTTCTGGATGGGGCATACCTTCATGCAGATGCCGCAGCCCAAGTAGCGGGCCATCACCGGGCGGCAGCGCTTGAAGTACAACTTGTTCTTTTCCAAGCCCCTCCACCAGATCTTGTCGCGCATCAGGGCGCGGCCCGGGCAGCGGTTCACGCAGACCTGGCACACCTGGCAGAAAGCGTGGATGCCGTAGTCGATGGGCTTGTCATGGGTGATGTTGGCGTCGGTGGTGACCATCATCAACCGGCAGCGGTTGCCTTGGTGAGGGGTCAACAGGTAGCCGCAGGCGCCCAACTGGCCCAGGCCCGCTTCCACGAACATGGGGATCACCGGCCCGGTGGCGTCGGACGAGTGGATGACGTGGGCCCTGTATCCCAGCGAGCGGATGAAGTTACCCAGTTCCAACCCGGCGGCAGCCTGCGTCCGGTAGGTGCTGGAGTGCACGATCTCGGCGTCGACGCTGGGGATCGTCTGGGTGGGCTCGTAGTCCTGCTCGTACGCCAAGCAGATGGCGTGAGGAAGGCTGGTGAAGCCCTTCTTGCTCTGGTATTCGTAGCGATAGTCGTAGGGAGCGATACCAACTTCAAGATAACCCAACTGGCGGGCCTTGTCCTTGATCAGCTCCGTCACGTCCTCGCCGGTGGGCTCGGCCGTCGGCTCCATCTCGGCGGTCATGCGACCGGCGATAATCAGCCCGCGGTTGAGCCTGTCGTGCTCCTTGCGGATCTCCCGCATTTCGGCGTGCTCGTCGCGGAGGGTGTTAGCCCAGTCGCGGGACGCCCGCTCGGTGTAGTTGATGGACTCCAACGGATACTCACGAGCGTACCAGTCGACCTCGCGGTCATTGATGGGAATACCAGGGACGGTTTCCAATTCCTCCGGCACGGGGATGGTCACCGGCGAATCGCCGTATTTCGCCCCCGGCCTTACGACCTCATGGCCAATCTTGAGCATAGCTAACTCCTCCCAAATAGCATACATCTGGCTGGACTACACAGTCTTGGAGCATAAGATAAACGCCGTGCCAACATTTGTCAATAGAATGACAAATGACTTTTCATATTCGCTGAAAAAATTCCCTGTCAAGGGCAGTTGATTACGAAATGCGTCGTATCACTACGAATTCTTCCAACATACGGGGAAACTTGGCCCGTTGCCCCGGACTCCAATGCCCGGACCCCGGACTGGAGGTCCCACCGGGCCCAACGGACGCGCTCCGCGTCAGCTCCCCTGGCGCCTCGCGATCATGGCGGAAGCCAGCGGGCTGACTCCGGACCGGACCACGACGTTTACCAAGGACGGCAGGCCCGAGGCGAAAGCCCTCTCCACCGCCGGGGCCACTTCGTCGGGCTTCTCCACGTACTCCGAATAACCGCCAATAGCCTCCACCACCTTGTCGTACCGTATGAAGCGCAGGTCCGTCCCAACTGCCCGGTCGAAGTATGCCAGTTGGAAGTTCTTGTCGATCCCCCATGTGGAGTCGTTGCCCATGAGCACGGTAATGGGCAGGTCGTGGCGGATGCAGGTGTCATATTCCATTGTATAGAAGCCGAAGGATCCGTCGCCCATCAGCGCCAGCACCTTGCTTTCCGGGTGGGCCAGTTTTGCCGCCATTGCGTAGGGAATCGCCGCCCCAAGATGGCTGAGGGGTCCCAAGCGGATGAACCGCCCCGGCTTGCGCGCCCTTATATAGGATCGGCCCCACTGAACATAGTCTCCGCCGTCCATGACGATGAAGGTGTCGTCGTCCAACAGGCCTTCGATCCTGGTGAACACGTCAAGGGGGTGCATCGGCTCCTCACCGGTGGCCCTGGACCGCAACTCGTCCAGCCACCCGTTGCGGTCGGTCTCCAACTGCCTCAGCCAGTTGGAGACGTCGCTCTTGCTCCCCTGCTTTGCGGCGGCGGTAAGCTGGTCAACGATTGCGCCCAGGTCGCCCAGCAGGCTGACGGATACGCCGCGGTTGCGCCCTATTTCGGCCTCCGACGGGTCGGCTTGGATAATCTTCGCGTCAGCGCCAAATACCCCGCCAAAGCGGTATCGGTGGTCCAGCCGCTTTCCCAGCAACAACACCACGTCTGCTTCCCTAAACCGGCGAGCGGCCGGATTCAGCGCACCGTCGGCGTAACCGAAGCAAAGAGGATGTTCGTCATCCAGCAATCCCCGTGCCTGCTCCACCGTGAACACCGGTGCTCCGGTAGTTTCGGCCAGCGCCTCCAGTTGCCCGGCGGCGACGGAGTAGCGGGCAGGGTTCCCGACAATGATCACCGGCCGCTCCGCTCCCCGGAGCAGGGCCGCAGCTTCCTCTACGCGGGCCGGGTCCCCATGGGCGCGTCCCATGTTCCTGTATTCCCGGGGCATGTACTTGGGCAGGTCGTCCTCGGATATGACCGCTTCCTGCAGGTCTATGGGGAGTGTCAGGTGCACCGGGCCGGGCCGTCCCGACATGGCGGTACGGAAGGCCGTGGCGACGTACTCCGGGATACGGACGGTGTCGTGGACCAGCCATGACCCCTTGGTCACCGGAGCGGCCATCGCCGTCTGGTCGATTTCCTGGAAGGTGAACATCCCCTTTTCGGGAAGCTCGGCGGATCCCGCCACGAATATCACCGGGCTTTCCGAGGTGTAAATCGCCGGCAGGCCGGACACGGCGTTGGCGAATCCTGGGCCGCCGGTGAATATCCCCACCGCAGGCTGGCCGGTAATCCTTGCATAGCCGTCGGCCATGTGCATTGCCGCGCCTTCGTGACGGGTGTCGATGAACTCAATCCCCTCGTCGGCGGCGGCGTCCACCAAGGGCAGGATCGTATCCCCTACGATGGTGAATACCTTCTGAATTCCTTCCTGCTTGAGGCAACGAATGAACAGGTGCGCTCCGGTAAGACTGGCCATAATTGCTCCTGGTGCTGTAAATAATGCGTGACTACGGTCACTTGAAGCCGGGGTTTTCGGTAAGCTACCGGGACATCTCAAAGATTCGGCGTCCGCCAATGGGCTGCGCAGGCCGGTTGTTGGGACCGCCGGTCAATTCCCGCAACCTGCCGGCTTGGTCCTGCGACACCGTACCCACCGACCGCACCACAATCCAACGGACTCCCTCGGTGCAGGGCGGAGTTGTCAAAGAACCGTTGTAGCCATAGTAGCCCAGGGAGTCGGGAATGAAACTGCGGGCGGCGAGGCCATGCTCCAGGTCAACCGCGGCCCCGACCTCGGGAGCTGCATCTATCAACTCTTGGACCATCGAAGAGGCTTCTCCGAGCCGGAACAACAAGCCGACCACCGCCAGGTTGCCGTCACCGTCCTGGTGCACCAAGTGCAGCTCGGCGGCCAAGCTCTCCCCGTCCAACAGGTGCTCCCCGGGCGAGTGGTAATGCACTCCCTGCAATTCGTAACGATGACCGTCGACCTCGATGTGGTTATCCGGCGCGTAGTCCAGGTAAACGGTGTGGCCGTTGTTCCGGGCGGCCGTCGCCAATCCACTGTATGAGAATACGATTGGAGCGTCGTCGGTCGGAGCATAGCCGGTGATGTTGACCGGCGACTGCTCGGTCCCCTCGGCACATGGGCGATACTCATAGCAAAGATTACCCCAATGCTCTGGCCCAATTGGCCCAGAATATCCCCACTCCACATCATTGTGTGTCATTTGCAGTGCTCCATAACCGCTCAAATTATCGTCAGCCTTCACCCTGCGGTCAATAAAAGCTTCTCATGCCGTAGCGTCCCGTCATTGCGCCAAACATTTCTTTGAATAAGCCCTGGGAAATTGCAATCGTTCTTCCTAAATGAGGAAGGGACTTTTGCGAGGGTTGCTTTGGATACTGGGCGTTGGCATCGTGGATTTATGCGTACTTGAAGGGGTAGGCGTTGACCACCCGCCAGCTCAGGTCGACGGCCCAGCCTCCCGCATTCCAGTCCTCGCCGGCCGCTTCGGACTCGAGGCGGAGGAGAACGAGCTCGACGGGGAAGGTGCTCAGGGGCAGGTCTACTCCGTCCAGTGCCCCCGCCGCGAAGTTGGCCGCGCTTTGGAATACCCGGGGAGACAGTTGAGCGTAACGCATGAGGTCGAAACGCAGAGGACGATCGAGCATCTCATCCTGATGGGTTTGCGTGGTCCCGGTTATGCTCGCGGCAACCTTCATCACCTCCGCCCGCAACTGGCGGACCGTCTTGTCGGGACGGCGGTGTCCAAATCCGCGGCTCCGGGAAACGCCGGGCGGGTCGTTGCCAGCTTCCACGAAGGGCACAAACAGGTGACCGGTCCCGTCGGAAACGGCGGTAACCTCTTGACGGGTCAACCAGACGGACCGACTGTCCTGATTAAAGTCTTCCACCGCCTTGTCCAGTCCCGTGTCCAACGTGGGGACCAATTCCTCGGGGCAGGCGAAATAATCGATCAGCGGCAGGTGGGCCATGTGCATTTCGGCTGCCCAGCTGGCGTACTGGTTGCAGACCAACTGGCGCGCCCGGTGAAGCCCGGCGGTGAAAGAGGGCTGAACGATTAACGATACACCGTAGCGGACTGACAAAGCTTTACCCCCTGCCCGGACGGTCCCGGGGTTCTCAAACCTGGAGTAAGCGAAACAACTGCACCGAGGCCGGAGAGGCCGGGGTCAGGAGGACTCCAAGGACCACCGCGAGAATCACGAGTTCGAGTCGAGCGCCGGCCCCATTATAACAAAGAGAGGGAGTCCACCCGGGGACAGGGAAAGCAGGGACATTCCCGCCGGCGAGCTACCTCCCCCATCTCAACAGGGCCTTTTCATTCTCTCGTCATTCCCGCGCAGGCGGGAATCCATGTGGTCTCGCCACGAGAACATTGCCATAGGCTGGAAGTATGTGGATTCCCGCTTTCGCGGGAAAAACGGGACCTGTGCAGCCCAACCCGGAAAATGAAAAGGCCCTGCCCATCTCAACCTTCCCTCTTGATTGGGGAAAGGACTTTTGAGATAGTTTCTTGACACTTTCCATCACGTTCCAAGATGGCCGCTCCGACCCCTATGTCTGAACCTATTCAAAGCTTCTTTACCAACAACCCGGACTGGTGGCGGGACTTCTTCGCTGGGGCGGCGCTGGACTTTGTGCGCGACTTCCGCGGGTTATCGGAGGCCATGTCCGAATCACATTTCGTGGAACGCGCCCTGGGTTTGAGCCACGGCTCCAAAGTCCTGGACGTTCCCTGCGGAGCGGGGCGCTGGTCGGTGCAGTTGGCAGCCAGGGGCTACGACGTTACCGGTGTGGACTTCAGCCGCGAACTGCTGGAAATGGCGGAGAAGGCCGCAGCCGACCGTTTGCGGTGGGACCCTCATGCGCCCCGGACAAGCGCCAACGGAGGCCTGCCCGTCTCTTGGGAGCGCCGCAATATGCTGGATCTGCCTTGGGAAGCGGAGTTCGATGCGGCGCTTTGCGTCTGGAACAGCTTCGGGTATTTCGACGAGCAGGGCAACGCCGAGTTTCTCAAGGCGGTCTCCCGGGCATTGAAACCGGGTGGCAGGTTCCTGCTCGACACGCCAATCATGGAGACCTACGTTGCCGAAATGGAGGCCCGCGACAAGGACTGGTGGCAGACCCGGGAAGGCCTCCTCGCCTTGGAAGACCGGTGGTATGACCACGAGACAAGCCGCGCCGAATCGCAATGGACGTTCGTCAACGACGGCAAAGTCGAAAGAAAAAAGCTCTCCGTCAGACTATACACCTACCGCGAGTTGGTTGAATTGCTGGAACAGGCGGGCTTTGGCGACCACCAAGCCTACAGTTCGGCCTTTGGCGACATTGAACGTTCCCACGAATGGGAATGGGACCCCTTCGAGTTGGGGTCTCCCGCACTTTGCATGGTGACTACCAAGCAAAGCGATCCTCAGTAGGCTTCGACTACGTCATCCACAGTCCAGTCCGACCTGGTTCTCGTTTCAAGCTATACTATGCCCCAATGGGCACGTTGTTTGTAGTAGGCACGCCTATAGGCAATTTGGAGGACCTTACGCCCAGGGCAGCAAGAGTCCTGGGGCAGGTAGACCTGATCGCCGCCGAAGACACCCGGGTGACACGACGGTTGCTGGCCCACTTGGGAATCAGGACGGCCCTGGTCAGCTACAACGAGAACAACCGGCGGGAACGGCTGCCGCGGTTGCTGGAGGCTCTGGCGTCGGGCGACGTGGCGCTGGTGACCGACGCCGGTATGCCCGGCATCAGCGACCCGGGCACGGAACTCGTGGCCAAGGCCGCGGAAGAAGGCGCTGCCGTGGAAGCGGTGCCCGGCCCGTCGGCAGTCACCACCGCCATTGCCGTGTCCGGACTTCCGGGCAACGACTTCCTGTTCCTGGGGTTCCTGCCGCGGAAACGCCGGGACAGGTTGGCCCGGCTGCGGGACCAAGCCGACTCGCCTCACACGCTGGTCATATTCGAAGCTCCCCACCGGGTATTGGCCGCGCTGGCGGATATAGCCGAGGCGTTGGGCGACCGCCGGATTTCGGTCTGCCGTGAGCTGACCAAGCTGCACGAGGAGGTATTTCGCGGCACGGTCAGCGAAGCAATCGCCCGCTTCCCTTCGCCCAGGGGAGAATTCGTCCTGGTCGTTCAAGGCAACCCGGAACCCTCGGGCCCCGGCGGTCCCGACACTGCGCAAGCGACCGCCGCACGGGAACGGCTGGCTGAATTGAGGACGTTGGGCACGACGCCCAAAGACGCCGTTTCGCAGGTTTCCGCCGGTTTCGGTCTGCCGAGAAACACTGTTTACCGTTGGTGGATAGACTTGGACCGGCCAAGCAGGCAGTGACCTTCACGGCGAAAGCGAAACACTTTTGTTACACCTGAATATACGTGATGCTGTGGACTCTTTGTTATTATAAGCAGCGATGAAATGTTCGAATAACAGCAACACCCAACCAGCGGCCATTCGTTTGGAGAGGCCGGCGGTAGAGGGACCACCGGCATGACCGTCACCGGCTTGGCATTCCTGTCCTTCGGGTTCCTGCTCATGTTCGTGGCGGTGGTCCCGGAGATCGCCAAGAGGGCCCGCGGGGGAATCTTCTACGGCTGGTACTTGGTGGCCATCAGCGGCTTCGTGATGGTTATAGCAACCGTCCCGATATTCCACGCCATGGCCGTATGGGCAGTGGCCCTGGAGCGGCACTTCGGGTGGACCCGCACCGAGTTGGGCCTGGCGCTGACCTTGACCCGTGTGGAAGGCGGAATCATGGGGCCGGCCGAGGGTTACTTGGCGGATCGGGTCGGCACCCGGACGATGGTCCTGATCGGTCTGACCATCACAGGCATAGGGTTCGTGCTGTTCGGAATGACCCAGAACCTCTGGATGTTTTACATGGCCTACTTGGTCATGTCGTTGGGGCAGGGGTTGGGCAGTTGGATGCCCATGATGACACTGTTGAACCACTGGTTCACGCGACGGAGAGCGGTGGCCGTCGCATGGTCCAACATGGGCAGCAGGGCCGGGGCCTTGTTGCTGGTGCCGGCTATAGCCTGGGCCGTCAGTCCGGACCACGACCGGTTGGGATGGGAAATGACCGCCATGCTGCTGGGCGTCTTTACCGTCGCGGTTGCGGTGCCCATCTCCAGGCTGATACGCAACCGCCCGCAGGAGTACGGCCTTCTGCCCGATGGCGACCCTCCGCAGGCGAGCCGTGGGGAGCCAGCCCCGCAGCAGGATACGGCCCAACGGCCTGCTCCCGCACGCCGGGCCGATACCACCGAGGTCGACTTCACCGCGGCGCAGGCGCTCAGGACGGCGTCATTCTGGCTGATTTCCTTCGGCCACGGTTTCACGTCCATGATAATCCTGGCCATCATGTCGCATCTGGGACTGCTGATGCAGGACAAGGGGTTCTCCCTGCAGACAACGGCGTGGCTGGTGGCGGCCTACACGGGAGTGGCCATGGGCGCCCAGTTGCTCGGCGGCTACACCGGAGACCTGATTCCCAAGCGCATCGCACTGTTCATCTTCACCAGCATCCAGGCCACGGCGGTGGTGGTGCTCACCTTCGCCAACAGCCTGCCGGCCTTCTACCTGTTCGCGGTCCTGTTCGGCATCGGGTTCGGCGGCAGGAACCCCCTGACAATAGCCGTTCGGGGCGAGTACTTCGGACGGGCCTCTTTCGGCAAGATACTGGGAATTTCATCGGTTCCCATGAACATCCTGCTGCTGATGTCGTCGCCCTTTGCCGGCTACCTGCGGGATGTGCAAGGCACCTACACCACCGCCTTTCTGATACTGGCGGCGCTCAACTACTTGGGCGGCTTCCTGTTCCTGATGGCCAGAAAGCCCCAGCTTTCAACACCGGCGGCCGCTCCGCAAACGCAGACCCTGGCTGCCTCTCGCAGCTAAGTCAGCTTTCGGTGATGTCTATGCCGTGAATCTCTAACGGTTCCGCGGGCCGGGACTGTTCGCCGCCGGGTCCCCGGGTCACCGAGGCGCCGGCTATCCGGTCCAGCACCTCGACGCCGGACGAAAGCAGACCGAAGATGGTGTAGTTGGGCGGCAGACCAACCCTTTCGCCGTGGACAATGAAGAACTGGCTCCCGTTGGTATTGGGCCCTGCGTTGGCCATCGCCAGCGTCCCCTTCACATAAGGCCTGGTTACCGGTTCGTCATCAAAGCGGTACCCGGGGCCTCCGGTGCCGTCACCCCTGGGGCATCCTCCCTGGATCATGAAGTCCTTGATGACCCTGTGGAAGCCCCCATGCTGGTAGAACTCTTCCCTGGCCAGAAACACGAAGTTGTTTACTGTCTTCGGCGCCTCTGACGCGTGAAGGTCCAGGATCATGTCGCCGTGGTTGGTGCGGATGGTCGCGCTGTAGCTCTTCTCAACGTCAATGACCATTTCCGGCGGTTGGTTGTACTGTCGTGGCATCGCTCCTCCAAATCGGCCCTCGGGGCCGTCGGTGGGGATTCTAACACCTAAACCCTGTCCAGTCTAAATGAAGCTGGAAACCCTCCCAACGGTAGTCATTCATAATACTTATAATCTATAATAGTAAAGGGAAACGAAAATCGTCAGCCAAATGACCAGGGTGACGGCGCCGGCCCCGGACCCGTAGTTAGCGCAATCTCCGGGAGCTTGCTCCGGAGAACGGAGGAGGTGGGAAAAATGGAAATCTTCGAACACATGACACGGTACGGCCATGAACAACTGGTAATGTTTTCCGATGCGGGTTCCGGTCTCAAGGGCATGGTGGCCATCCACGACACGACCCTGGGACCGTCCTGCGGCGGGCTGCGTATCTGGCCCTACGCCACGGAACAGGAAGCCGTGACCGATGTCCTTCGGTTGTCCCAAGCGATGACCTACAAGTCAGCGGCGGCGGAACTGCCTCTCGGCGGCGGCAAAGCTGTTATCATCGCCGACTCGCGCACCCAGAAGACCGAGGCGTTGCTGCGGGCCTACGGAAGGTTCCTGAACACCCTGGGAGGCCGCTACCTGACCACCACCGACGTGGGCAGCACCGGGCGGGACATGGAGCACGTTCACCAGGAGACCGACTACGTGGTGGGGCTGCCAACCTACTTGGGCGGCAGCGGCGACACCTCGATTATGACCGGGCTGGGCGTTTACATGGGGATGAAGGCCTGCGCCAAGGAGGTCTGGGGGACCGACTCGCTGCGCGGCAAGAAGATCGCCATGCAGGGGTTTGGCAAGGTCTCGACCCATACGGCCCACCACCTGATGAAAGAGGACTCGGAAATCATAGTCACCGACGTCAACGAAGCCGCCCTGAATACCGCCAAGAGCATGGGCTTCAAGGTGATCAAACCCGACGAGATTTACGATGTCGAGTGCGACATCTTCTCCCCCTGCGCCTTGGGCGGCGTCATCAACAAGGACACCATACCCCGCATCCAAGCGCGGGTGGTGGCCGGCGGGGCAAACAACCAACTATTGACCGAGGACGACGGGGAGGAACTGCACCGGCGGGGAATACTGTACGCGCCCGACTACCTGATAAACGCCGGCGGCATCATCAACGCTTCAACGGAAATCGGGGCCGACTACAACCCGGACCTGGCCAGGGAAAAGACCGAACGCATCTACGAAATCATGGGGCGGATCGCCAGGGAGTCCAAGGAACGGGAGATGTCCACCGCCCGTATGGCCGACCGCTTGGCCGAAGAGCGGCTCGCCTCGGTGCGGGCAATCAAGCCCATTCACCGCGGCCGCTGATTCAGGTGCTTTACGGCGGCTGCTTGGCTTTCCAACACAGGTTGCGCCGGTGCTTTATCAATGGCTATTGACGCGGTCTGGGTTCTCTTGGGCGGGGCACTGTCCCGTAAAAAAGGCCCGGCGTCTGCCGGGCCTCTTGAAAATCAGCAGTTGATGGCCGGGTTAGCGGGCTTGGCTCTCGGCCTGGAATTCGCAGGTCCGGTGAGAGCCGTCGCAGAATGGCTTGTTGTCCGAGGCGCCGCAGCGGCACAACGTAACCCACTGTCCTTCCGGCTGTGTGTAAACTCCGCCGCTCTGGTCCACCAACTCGAAGGGGCCGTAGACCCGCATGGGACCATTTTCCCGGATTTCAATCTTGAAGTCAGGCATGTTTTCCTCCGTTTGTTAAATCTGTGGGTCGGCGCGGAAACTCCGTACCCACTGCTTTGGGGTCGGTCTCCAGGCACCGGGGCTAGTCTGACACTTGGCATCCGGTAGTGTCAAGCTGTCCCCTAATCGTTCGAGGCCTCAGCAACCGGCTCGGCCCGCGGGGTTTGCCTGGGGGATGACGGCGCTGCCCGTACCGGGGCCCGGTTGTCTCTCAGCACGGATATCGCCATCCCCACCAGCAGGATGACGCCCATTAGAATGAACGAACGGTGCAGCCCGGACAGGAAGGCGTCGGCCACCATCGGCGAAACCGCGTCCAGGCTGGGCTCCACTCCCATAGATCCCATGGTCACCACCACCACCGTGGTGGCTACGGCTATGCTGGTAACGTTGGCGGAATTCCTGATGAGCTGGGTCAAGGAGGAGACCACGCCGTAGCTGGTGCGCTCCACAACGCTGAGCATCGAGCTGTTGTTGGGCGAGTTGAAGAAGCCCGTGCCGGCCATTTGCAGCATCAATATAGCCACGACGAATACCAGGTTGGAGTCCACTCCCAGCCCAGCGGCGAAAGCGAACCAGGAAAAAGCCGATAGACCCAATCCGCCGGTGGTCAGCCAGCGCCAACCGAACCTGTCGGACAATCTTCCACCCAACGGGCCGACAACCACCATGGTCAACGCCGGCGGGATCATCAGCAGTCCCACGTCTCTCGGCTCCAACTCCAACACTCGTTGTAGGTAAAACGGCATCAGGAAGCGGGTGGAAGACGTTCCCACAAACGAAAGCCAGCCGCTTGCCGCTCCGATGGCCACCAGCTTCCGGCGAAACAGCCGCAGATCGAGCATCGGCGACGGCGTCCGCAACTCCCACCAGATGAACGCCCCGGAGCAAATAGCCGCCAGTGCTGCGCCCGAGGTAATCCATCCGGAAGACCAGCCAACCTGCTCTCCGTTGCCGACAACCAGCAGGAACAACAGCAACGCGAACCCGGAAAGAATCGCGCCCCACCAGTCGAAGGCCGGCCGCTGCCCGCCATCCGCTGCCCGGTCATTGGCAATGATGAGTACAGTCGCGATTATGGCCAGTACGCCCACTGGGACGTTCACGAAGAACACCCAACGCCAGCCAAGACCGCTGACCAGGAATCCGCCCAGCGCGGGCCCGGCAATGGCGCCCGAGGCAACCACGCTCAGATGATACCCCAATCCTTTGCCACGCTCGGTGCCGGGGAATACGGAAACGATGGTGGCCATGCCGTTGCCTTGCACCATCGCCGAACCAACGCCCTGCAGGACCTTTGAAGCTATCAGGATTTCCAGGTTGGGAGACGCGCCGGCCAGCGCCGCCGCGACTACGAAGATGATGAACCCGGAAACGTATACCGTCTTGCGCCCAAGAATGTCGCCCAAGCGTCCCATCGGCAGCAGCAGCACACTGATGGCCAAGGCATAGCCGACCACCAGCCATTGGACCGTGGGAAGATCGCTGTTGAAATGGGCTTCGATCTCCGGCAGCGCCACCAACACACTGCCGTGGTCCACCACGGACAGGAAAGTGCCGATGGCGATGCTGCCGAACACCCACCACTTGTAATTTGCGCTCTGCCTTACTGCTTGGGAGCCAAGGGCTTTCGCACGGTAACTGACCCAGGGCAGGATGGCGTAAGCCACCAGGGCCATGCCAATGGCCAGGATGAGCAAGCCGGTAACGGTCATACCGTGTTCCTCATCCGGGCGAATTGTGAAGCCGTGTCCAGGTTGGCCGTGGGCGGAGCGGGGAGAAAATCGCGTGCGCGGACTATCGAAATCATAAATATTGAATACATTATAACATCATAAAGGCATGTGTGTTAAGCACAGCCTTCATGGTGAAGCCCCGCAGTCCTTGTCCCGGCGGCCCGTCAACGGGGGCAACAAAAAACCCGGCGCTACGGTCGCCGGGTTTCTGGACTTCCGTGCCTTTCCGCCAGTGACGCGCCTTCTAGCGGGCTTGAAAGCTCCGGCGGAACCTCTCATCCTGCTCTTCTCGTGTCAAAAGGATGCAGTTGGAGCAGTAATCGTTGGCTCGGCCGGTGCGCCACCACAGGCAGCAGCCCCTGCGCCGGGAGAAAAAGCCGCAGTTTCCCCGGTAAGAGAAGACTTCCATGGCTACCTCGCCGTATATGGGCGAGGCCGGGTCCCCGAAAATGACCGCAGCGTCGTTGACGACTTCGTCGGGGTTGTCCGACACCGCGTAAAGTCTGTTGAACGCTTGGGAGAAGGCGGCGCCCACCGCGTTCCAAGAGACCCTGGTGCTGGCCTTCGCCGCCCGCCGCAGCGAAGGGATTACCAGGTCAAGGTTTTCCTTGAACAGCCATTCTTTCAAGAGCGCATAAAGTTCAGCCTCGTCGGCGACCGCCAAGGCATCCGGGTGAGTCCCGGCGGAGGTCCCTGCCAACGCCGCGAACCGCAAACTACTCAAGGCCGTCCCGTCGATACGTTGTTGACGCCAATGAAAGGTCAGGTTGGCCAAACGCACGTCGGGCAATTTACGCTCCAGCGCAAATTGGGCCGCAACGGGCCAAATCAACCGGGTCAGGTAAGCGATGAGGAAAGCAGACCCTGCGACATGACAATGGTCCGTACCCCATCGTTCCCGTCCATAGGTCATTACCAAGTCGCGCAACCGTTCATCGTCATCAGTAAACAGGGATTGGGCGCTGGTCCACCCCTCTTGGCCCCCAACGCGGTATGGGAAGTCAAAGAAGTTGCTCAGAAGGCGGGCCCGGCGGAAACCGTCCTTCAAGGGATGTCTTTCACTGACCATAATGGACCTCCGATGCGCTTGGGCCAACCGGGGAAGGCTGTATTCCCAAGTATTTCCGGCACAGCAAGCGCCACAAAGCCAAACGGTCCCAGTCCGGCGTTTTCACGATTTCCAAGTCGTCAGTCATGAAGGGGCTTGGCAGCATGAACGTTACCTGCTGGTCTCCCGCGCCGTTCAAAAGACGCAGTCCCCACCGGAAGGGCTGTCCCGCCTGGTCCAGCCGACGGTATAACTCGGCCCTTCCGGTCTTTCGAAGCGCCGCCGTTTCCGGACTTCCTCCCTTATGTTCGCCGATGCAAAGGTGGAAGTGCCATTCCTGAAAGTCCACTGTAGCATAACCGTTGTACACGGTGATTTTAGGCCTTCTGGGAGGACGAATCTCCCACAACGCGCCCGGGACCAACGGACCAATCCGGATGTGTTCCCATTCCAGAAAGCAATCGTTGAGGATATTCAACAACGCCTCCTGGCTGGTTGGCAAGGTGAACACCTCAAACTTGGCCCCGCCTTCACAGACGATCTCACCGGTAACCGCAGAATCTCTCTTGGCCATGGCAACCCTCCTATCTCGGAATGTTGGTTGATTCTCTCTGAAAGACTTCGACCCTCATCCTAGCTCTCCCCAGCCAGGGACAGGGAACCAGCGGGCAACTGGGGACCGCGGCAACAAAAAAACCCCGGCTTTTACTCTGCCGGGGTTTTTGATATGTCAGTAGTACACGGTTGCCTGATGGGCTAACGCGGTAACCGCGACGGACCCGCCTCTGTTAGCGCAGAGTAGAAGTCTATTGCCCGGGGCAGGTCTCCTGGCTTACGGATCAACGCCTAGCCGAACGCCTTCCCATCCCGACCACTCGGGACAGTGACATCAGTGCCGGCCGGCTCCCCGCATACAGTGGCGCAACCACGGCGGAATCACACCGCCTTCCCTATTAAACCTAATTGGCGCCCCGGGGGTGCTATTCGATTGTTAAATTGCGAAGCCCCGCTACATTATAGCGGACTAACCGTCCTGCCGGAACCGCGTCTCCGCGATTGCTCAGTGGGGCTGCCTGCCCACCCGTTACGAAGTAACGATCTTGTGATAAGGCTTGGTGAACACGTCCCAACTGTTGTTGGCGGCGTTGTACTTGGAATTGACGAAGACCCGCCAGTTCTCGTCGTCCAGCTTGGGGTAGTCGGCCCTGTAGTAGTATCCGGGCCACCGGGTCTCCTTGCGGTGCAGCAGGTGACGCATGTGGGCTTCGCCCACCCAGGTGCGGTGCACCAGTTCCCAACACCGCATGAGCTCGTGCCGGTCCCGTGCAGCCAAGTGGGCCAGGTCTTCCCGCAGCAACTCTATCAGGTGGATGCCCCGCACCAGCGTGGCGTCGTTGGTGGTGTACGCCATCGAGGTGCCGCCTGCATACTCGTCCATGATCTTTTGCAGCCGCACCAGTCCCTGCCTGGGGGTAATGTAGTGGGGGTTGACCTCTTCCGCCGTGGACGCACCCTTGTGACGGTCGAAAGTCTCCAGCGGGGCCATAATAGCCTCCTGGATGCTCTTTACCTGGGCGTCGTCCAGAGTGGGAGCCGCCTGGTTGTCGGTAACGTAGTTGACCGCGGCTTTCGCTGCCAACCGCCCCTCGGTAAATGAACCGGAGGAGAACTTGTGGGGGGCCGCGCCAACGCCGTCACCGGCGGCGAACAGGCCGCGGATAGTGGTCATCTTGTTGTATCCCCAGAAGTAGTCCGGCGGCGACAGGTCTTCGGGGCCGCTCACCCAAGCGCCTGCCTCCCCGGAGTGGGATCCCATGATGTACGGCTCGGCCAGCACAACCTCAGACGGCGTATCCTCAGGAGCGATGTCCAGCGCCGCCCAAGTCAGCGCCTGCGAGATGGTCATATCCAAGAAGTCTTCCCATGCCTCGGCCCGGACCTCGTCCATCTTGGCGGGGTCGCCGGCAGCCAGCCTCTGCATGGCTTGGTCGGTCCGCATGTACATGGGGCCCAAGCCTGCCTGGATGTCGAGGAACATCTGGTGGTTCCGTAACGGCGTCGGCGTGGGCACTGCGGAACCGTAAGGCTCGTACTTCCTCAGTTCGTCGTCACGGGTAACGGTGTAGTCCTCGCCCAGAGCGTTCAATACCTGGGCGTGGAAATACTGGAACCACATGCCAACCGGGCCGTAGCCGTCCTTGAACCGGGTGGGCACAAACCGGTGCTCCATCTGGGTCATTTCGGTGCCTATGGGAATCATCAACCCGTAAGCCGACCCGGTGGCGAACACCGAGTACCACGTGCGCCCGGTGCCCTCGTTGATTGACTTGGGACGGAACACGTTGGACGCGCCGCCGCTGGTGATAAGCACCGCCTTGGACTTGAAAACGTAGAACTTGTTCTCCCTGACCGAGAAGCCGAGCGCCCCGGCTATCCTCTCCGGGTCGTTGGCGTCGGTCAGCAGGTGGGTCACCGCAACCCGTTCGTACAGATTCTCGGGACCCAGGGCCGTTCGGGCCGGTTCGGCGGTGACGGGTTTGATGGACTCGCCATGGATGGGTATCTGCCACCGGCCGATGCGTTCGTACTCGCCGTTTTCCTTCTTCCAGATGGGCAGGCCCCACTCCTCGAGCAGGTGCACCGACGAGTCAACGTGGCGGCCCACGTCGTACACCAGGTCCTCGCGGGCCAAGCCCATCATGTCGTTGACTACGTAGTTCACAAAGTCGGTGGGAGTGTTCCAACCGTACCGCTGCCCCATGTAGCAGTTGATGGCGGAGAGACCTTCTCCGGTTGCTCCGCTGCGCTCAATGACGGCCTTTTCAACCAGCACCACGCGCAGGTTCTGCCCCCAGTAGTTGGCTTCGAAGGCGGCGCCGCAACCGGACATGCCGCCGCCGATTATCAGAATGTCGCTCTCAACAATTTCCGTGGATGGTGTCGCCATGTTTAGCTCTCCTGTTTGCTGATATGGAACGGTCGTCCCGGACGGTCATTTATTTATGGTGGGCAAATCGGGCACGCCCAGCCACAAAGACTCTCCGGCCAGGCTTTGGTTGCGCAGGTCGGCGTCCCTTTGCTCGGTGAAGTTCTCGTAAGGTTCGACCGACCCGGCAGGCCTGGTCCGGGACGGGTAGGTAAAGCTGAACTCCCGGCCATCCCGGAAATGCACATCCCAGGTCAAGCCATCCTCGGTCCTGTGGGGCTGTACCGACGCGCCCAAGGGCACGAAGTCAGCATATCCCCTGACGTGAATTGCTTCCTGTGGGCAGAGCTTGACGCAGGCATAGCACTCGGAGCACATCTCCGGCTCCCGGTTGAGGCCCTTGTTGACGTCAACATCCAGCACCATCAGGTCGTTGGGGCAAATGTACACGCACAGCGGTCCCTGGTGTTCGCCGGCGCAGGCATTGCAGGTGTTCGGGTCCACAAAGGTTGGCATGTTTCCTCCAATTCTCCCTAAGTATTGGTTATCTTCAGTCCCAGTCCACCGCCTTCAAGGACATGACGGGGGTACGGTTTTCCAAGTAAGCATCG
Source organism: Dehalococcoidia bacterium (assembly GCA_965203835.1). Taxonomy (GTDB): domain Bacteria; phylum Chloroflexota; class Dehalococcoidia; order Lucifugimonadales; family UBA3495; genus CBDCFV01. The sequence continues at coordinate 2,590,142 of OZ241919.1, read as the reverse complement.
GTGACGAACGGCGAACCGAACCCATAGGCTTCGGCGCACTCTCGCACCACTTCCAGGACTTCCCCTCGCAAGCTTACCGATGCAGGCTCCGTTCCTCCCTGGATGATGCTCCTGATAAAGGTGCCCGAGAGGTCCTGCTTGTGTTCCCGGTGGCCGCAAAGCCCCTCGTAAGCCACGCTTTCGCACACCGGGCAGTACCACCACTCCAGCGTCAACACCGACTTGATTCCCAAGTCCGGCAACTGGTCGAAAATCTCATGGGCGGCGTAGGTGCCGTAGTAGTTTCCAACTCCGGCATGGTCGCGCCCGAACATGTGGTGGGTGCAGCCCATGTTCTTCCGCACCAGCGCGTGGAACACCGCTTCCCTGGGACCTGCGTACCTCATGTCCCACATCAGCGTAGACGTCTGGTGTACGTCGGGTCGTATGAACCCGCTTCCCCTCAACTTGTCGTGGCCCAGGACTATAGCTTCGTCGATGTAGTCGCCGGGCTTCTTTTCACCTATGACAGCACTGACAAGGATCCCCTCGGCCTCGGCGGCCAAGTAAGCTCCCTTCATCATCCACTCGTGGCCGGAGTGGGGCACATTGCGGGTCTGGTGGGCCACAACCTTGCTCCAGCCCAGTTCCGCGAAACGTTCCCGCAACTGCCTGGGCGTGCGCCAGAACCTGTCGTAGGGCGGGTTTATCACCGGGGGATTCACTAAGGTAAGGGGACCGGCCACGAAACGGTCTTGGAACGAGTAGGTGCGCAGCACCCCCGGATGGGCTTCGTCGGTGGTGCCGTAAACGTGCCGGGCCATGAGTTCCTTGTCATAGGAGAAGATTTCTTCTACTTCCAGTACCGCCAAGGGCTGGTCCTGGTGGGTCAGCAAGACCGACGCGCCTTCTCTGACGCCCAGCGATGCCAATTCCTCTTCCGACACGTCCAGGACCATGGGGATGCTCCAGACGTAGCCGTTGGCCAGCGTCATGTGGCGTACCACCGAATCTACGTCGGCCTGCCCCATGAAACCCTTCAACGGGGAGAAGAATCCGTAAGCGAAATTAACGCACTCCCTGGCCACTTGCTCGCGCACAGCCAGCTTGGGCAGCCCCGCGCAAAGCGACGCAGCCTCCTCAGGCGACGCTACCCGTTCGATCAGCACCCCGCCATGGGGCGACAACGCGTTGTCTACCAATTTTCTCCAACGTCCCCGAATTCAGGATGAACACTTGACGCGCAACCTGATACGGAACGTCACTTGACCCAAGCCAATGCTCCGCCGGCAGGTCGAATCGCAACACGAAGAAGCCGGTACGAGCCAGCCCGGAAATGCAACGTCTAATTCTCTACTTACCTGCGTGCATTGTCAACAAAAACGGTTGCCCCGTTATCGCTTTTCGTTTTTAGCCCGCGTTCTGTCCATACGACAGCCTGAATCATTGACGGGCACGGTCAACACTGGTGAGGCCGGTATATGAACCGCGTATAATAGCCTGTATCGCACCTGCACAACTATGTCTGCGCATATCCATTACAGGGCGTGTGCAAAGTCTTTACTGGCGGCAAAAGTCTGAATCAGGATTATCAAGATTAAAGGATGCTCAGGATTGGGAACATCCTGAAAATCCCGGAATCCAGTAAATCCTGATTCAGACGATTACTTTGCAAATGCCCTGATATCCATTATGGACGCCGTAACCTGTAATGTCGGAATTCTTTAACGTTCTGCCTCCGGCGCAAGCCCTCCAAGTCCTGCTGGACCGGCTCCCGCACGCGTCGCCTCTCGGGAACGAAGAAGTCACCGTCGCGGACGCTTTGGGCCGCGTCACCGCAGAGCCGTTATACGCCACCGAGCATCTGCCCTCCTTCCCCCGCTCCGCCATGGACGGGTACTCCCTCCGGGCAGCGGACACTTTCGGCGCCTCCGAGGGACTGCCGGCCTACTTTACAGTGACTGGGGAGGTGCCCATGGGGCAACCCTCGTCCCTGACCGTGGACGTGGGCGAGGCGGCCATAGCCTACACCGGGGGTATGCTGGCTGACGGCGCAGACGCCGTGGTGATGATGGAAAACACCCAGGTGGTCGACGCTGAGACAATAGAGGTCGTCCGCCCGGTGGCTCCCGGCGAGAACGTGGTCAACCCCGGCGAGGACGTCAAGCGGGGGGAACCGCTCCTGCCGTCGGGACATTGCCTGAGGGCCCAGGACCTGGGTGGCCTGACCGCCATGGGAATCACCCGCATATCCGTCGCCCAGAGACCTACTGTAGCCATCCTTTCGATGGGCGATGAAGTCGTTTCCCCTGACGCCGTACCCAAGCCGGGCCAGATAAGGGACGTGAACACCTACACTATTTCAGGCTTGGTACGGCAGGCGGGCGGTGTCCCAATATCCCTGGGCATAGCCCGCGATGACTACTCCGAACAAATGGAGGCGGCTCAGCGTGGCTTGGAGGCGGCGGACATGCTGCTCTTTTCCGCGGGAAGCTCGGTCAGTTCCCGCGACCTCACCGCCGACATCATTAACGGCCTGGGGCAGCCCGGCGTATTGGTGCACGGCCTGGCTGTCCGTCCCGGCAAGCCGACCATCGTAGGCATCGTCGATGGCAAACCGGCCATAGGTCTGCCGGGAAACCCGGTGTCCGCCATGGTTGTCTTCGACCTTCTGGTGCGGCCAGCCCTTTACCACCTTAGCGGTTGCGCCCGTCCGCCGGTCCAGCCTGCTATCGACGCCCGGTTGACCCAGGACATCGCTTCCACCACCGGAAGGGAGGACTACGTTCCCGTCCGGCTGAATGACGACGGCGAGCACCGGGTTGCCGAACCCGTCTTCGGAAAGTCCAACCTCATATACACGCTGATACGTTCTGACGGCTTGGTGCAGGTGCCCCTGGACCGGGGCGGCCTGTACGCCGGCGAGACCGTTGCCGTCCGGCTGTACGGCCCATGACCCAGTTAAACGACAATGCGCCGCAACGCCGGGGTGGACGCCGGTACTACCTCAGCGACATCCCCTTGGAGGAAGCCCTCCAGAGGTTCCTTGGCGCTCTGGAGGAAGCCGGCAACCTGTCGCCTCTTCCCGGTCAGCTCTGCCCGGTAGACCAAGCCCAGGGCAGGATTACTGCGTCGGTCGTCAACGCCATAGCGTCTTCCCCCCACTACGACGCCGCCGCTATGGATGGAATAGCCGTCAAGGCCGCCGACACCACCGGGGCCAGCGAGACCGCTCCTGTAAGTCTGATCGTCGGTTCCCAAGTAGTGTGGGTAGACACCGGCGACCCCATGCCATCCGGTTACGACGCCGTAGTGATGATCGAGCATGTGCATCAGGTTGACGAATCAACCGTGCAGGTTATGAGTCCGGTAGCGCCCTGGCAGCACGTCCGTACCTTGGGTGAAGACCTTGTAGCCACCGAAATGGTCTTGCCGGAGAACCACCGTCTGAGGCCGGTGGACCTTGGGGCATGCGCCGCCGCCGGTGTCACTGAAATTCCGGTGCGGCGGCAACCCAGAGTGGCAATCATTCCCACCGGCAACGAACTGGTTCCGCCGGGTTCATCTCCGCTCAAGCCTGGGGACATCGTGGAGTTCAATACCTTGATGCTGGCGGGGATGGTGCGGGAGTGGGGGGGCCGCGCCGAACGTTTCCCTCCGGTCCGCGACGATTTCGCACTCATACGCGACACAGTCAAAGCCTGCCTCCGGCGGGATTCCCGCGAAGGCGGGAATGATGGGAAGGAGGACGCAATAGCCGATTACGACGTAGTGATAGTCAACGCCGGGTCTTCCGCCGGGTCGGAAGACTACACTGCCGCAGTTGTTGAAGAACTGGGGCAGCTTCTGGTGCACGGCGTAGCGGTGCGTCCAGGGCATCCCGTGGTTCTGGGGCTGGTGGACGGCAAGCCGGTAATCGGTCTGCCTGGCTACCCTGTGTCCGCCGTCCTGACCGCCGAGTTGTTCGTTAAGCCGTTGCTCGACCGCTGGCTGGGCGCGCCGCCACAAACACGCCCGAAGGTCACCGCGAGCGTCACCCGCAAGGTGCTGTCTCCGCTGGGCGAAGACGAATACCTGCGGGTCAAGCTGGGCCGGGTAGGCGGAAAGATGGTGGCTACGCCCCTGCAACGGGGCGCCGGGGTCATCATGTCGCTGGCCAAGGCCGACGGGCTGCTGCTCATCCCAAGGTTTTCGGAGGGGCTGGATGCCGGAGCCGAGGCCGACGTTCAACTGTTGCGGCCGTTGGAGGAGGTGGAGAGCACCATCGTTGCCATCGGCAGCCACGACCTCACCCTGGACCTGATGGCCAACGCCCTGCGGCGCACCAACCCAGGCCTGACCCTGTCTTCGTCTCACATCGGCAGCCTCGGCGGCCTGATTGCCCTGCGCCGTGGCGAGGCCCACTTGGCGGGAAGCCATCTGCTGGACGAGGCGACCAACGAGTACAACGTCTCTTTCATTCGCCGCTACCTGCCGGACGTACCCGTAGTGCTGGTGAACCTGGTCAGCCGAATACAGGGTTTGATGGTCCCACCCGGCAATCCCTTGTCCATTCATGCCCTGGAGGACCTTGCCCGCCCGGAAGTCAGTTTCGTCAACCGGCAGCGCGGTTCCGGCACCCGCGTGCTGCTGGACTACAAGCTGAAGGAACTGGGCATTCCGCCGGAACGGGTTGCGGGCTACGAGAGGGAGGAATACAGCCATCTGGCCGTGGCGGCGGCGGTCGAGAGCGGCTCCGTCTCAACAGGGCTGGGCATCCTGAGCGCCGCCACGGCCCTTGAGTTGGAGTTCATCCCTCTCATGGATGAACGCTACGACCTGGTCATCCCCCGGGTCCACTACGAAAGCGACCTGCTGCAACCACTGCTGGCCCTCCTGCACAACGAAAACTTCCGTCAGGAAGTAGACGCGTTGGGAGGCTACCGCACCGGGGATATGGGAAGGGTTATGGCGGGGTTGGGTTGAACTAGGGCAACAGTTGCCGCCTGTCAGAACGAAAAAATTCCTTCGATAAAGGTGTCGAAATGCCACCCTTTAGGACAGATCTCTACCTACCCTGAAGTCTCCCCGCCAGCAGAACACCTTGCTAAGTTATAATAATCTTATGCCTTTGGTAGTCCCGGAACCGTAGTACGAGCAGGCGGCTCAGGTGATCTTCTACCTGACTCCTGCCATCGCGTTAATGTTGACGGGCTTCTTGGCTATATGGAAGTTCAATGTCTTCAGAACAGCTAAGCCTTCCATCAAAGTTAACCTTGAGGTGACGTCCCGGACGAGTAGTGAGTCCTGGAACGTAATCAGTGCTGTAGCACTGGTTACCAACACATCGAGAGTCATAGCCCGCTGCAATTCGTTACAGTGGGACGTGCGGGTATTGGCGCCCTTCGATGACGAAGACGTTGAAAGCAAAGCAGCTGAGTATGCGGGTCACATGATTACGAATGGACCTGGGGTGGACTTTCCATGGAACGTACAGTACCGAATCAGGAACGATAACCCAGGTATTGCCTTGGAACCCGGAGAGTCCAACGTTGTTGATATAATCCTGGCGATTCCGGACTGGATTACTACCGTAGATGTACGCTGTACTATGGTTCTGCCCAAAGGACGAAGAGGGCCGGACTATGTGTGGACTAACAGGTGCCCGAACGATATTTCAGGGAAGGTGACGGATGGCGGATAAACGTAATGAAGAAAGGAAAAAACTCCAGGTGTCCACTGGCCGGCGCATCGACATGGACCTGCCAGTGAATCAGACTGTTACCTTGCCGAGTGCTGAGAAACCCGCCACGCCGCCGAAGGGCAAGGTGAAAGGGGCAAAGAATGGCCCCTCCACCGAACAGGGAGGAGAGGGTAATTAATGGCTACTCCCGAAGAATTGTCCAATCGCTACTGGCAGATGAGTGAATACCTGATCAGGAAAGCCCAGGAAGAGCTGGACACCGGAGAAGACCTGATGCAGGCATCTGAGAAGGCTTGGGGGTCTGTCGCCCACGCCATCAAGTCTATCTCGGCCACCCGGGGCTGGGTCCATCATTACCATCTGTTGTTGCGGGATGCCATTGCCATACTTCGTCTGGAATATGACAGTCCCGGTTTAGTTCCCTTGTACTCGTCCGCGGAAGCTATGCACTCCAATTTTTACGAGCACCTGTTGGAGCGGCTGGATTTGCAGGACCACCTCAACGATTGCCGTGCGTTACTGGCTGAGTTGGGCCAGATCCGCAACGTACCTCCTCCCCATGTTGCAGGTGACGTAACGGATGACCACCGGGGAATGGAACGTCGCATGAGGCGCCTCACTAACCGCGACCCGGACATAGCCGCACGGGAAGAAGCGCTGGATATTGCTACGTTGCCCCTAGTGGACACCCACCCGCTGTCATAGTCATAACCGTGACAGGAGACTTGCCGGGCGCCTTGATGTAGCGCCAGCCTACGTCTGTCGGTAGCGGTTGACGATGGGCAGCCGCCGGTCCTTGCCGAAGGCCTTGGGGGTTATCTTCACGCCCGGCGGGGCTTGGCGGCGTTTGTACTCGTTGCGGTCTACAAACTGGATCACCTGCCGCACCACCTGTGGGTCGAACCCCATGTCCACCATGTCCTGGTACCCGTGCTCGTCCTCCACGTATGCCTTGACCACCGGGTCCAGCACCTCGTAGGGCGGCAGGGTATCCTGGTCGAATTGGTCGTCCTTCAGCTCGGCGCTGGGCGGCTTGTCAATGATGGCTTGCGGGATTACGGGACACGGCTCCCAATGCCGGTTGCGCCACTCGCACAACTCGTAGACAAGCGTCTTGGGCACGTCCTTGAGGACGGCAAAGCCTCCGGCCATGTCGCCGTACAACGTGGCGTACCCCATGGCCATTTCGCTCTTGTTGCCGGTGGTCAGCACGATCCAGCCGAACTTGTTGGATACGGTCATCAGAATATTGCCCCGTATCCGCGCCTGCACGTTCTCCTCAGCCACGTTGGGCGCCGTATCCCGGAAGTGCTGCTCCAGCATTTCAGTAAACGCCGAGTGGGCAGGCTCTATGGGAACTACCCAGAGCGTCATGCCAAGCCGGTCGGCCAATTCTTTCGAGTCGGTTATGCTGCCCTCCGACGAATGACGGGAAGGCATGGAAATTCCCACCACGTTGTCCGCGCCGAGGGCATCAACGGCCACCGCAGCAGTTAGAGCTGAGTCTATGCCGCCCGACAGTCCCACCAACGCCTTGGTGAAACCGGACTTCATCAAGTAGTCGCGCGTACCCATCACCAGGGCCTGGTACACTTCTTCCACTGTATCCATGCGGTCGACTAACAGCGGGGCGGGAAGAGGTCGACGGGTTTCCGGCTTGAAAGCGGTCACGGGCACGACTCTTGAAACGCCAGCATCCCGTGCTGGCGTGGACTGCTCATTGCGAGCATTCCCATCCGGCCCGGACGGAGGAGCGACTTCGTCCAGGTCCAAGTCCACCACTATCAACCCTTCCTGGAAGGCGGGACCCCTGACCAGCAAGTCCCCGCGACTGTCGTGGACTATGCTGGCACCGTCGAAAACAAGCTCGTCCTGTCCACCCACGCAGTTCAGGTAAGCGACAAACAGCCCGTTGTCCCTGGCACGGGAGGCGATCATCTCCTCTCTTTCGGATGCCTTGCCTGCGTGAAAAGGCGAGGCGTTGATGTTCACCACCAACTGCGCCCCGGCCTGCCGCTGGGTCACTATGGGACCTTCCGGGTACCAGATGTCTTCGCAGATGCCGATCCCCACTAATGCGCCATTGATGACGTACACAGGGCAGGTAGTGCCCGGCTCGAAGTACCTGTCCTCGTCGAATACCCCGTAATTGGGCAAGTAGATTTTCTGGTACGAGTCCACCAACGCGCCGTCGTAGCCCAACGCGGCCGCGTTGGCGATGCCCTCACCGTCATTCCCACGAAAGCGGGAATCCATAATCTGTGCGTAGCCCACAACCACAGCAATGCCCCGGGACGCCGCGACGACCCGCTCCATGGCGGCAACGTTTTCCTTCAGGAACGATAACTTGAAGAGGAGGTCTTCGGGGGGATAGCCGGTTATGGCCAGCTCAGGGAAGGCCACCAGGTCTGCCTGCAACTCGTCCCTTGCCCGTTCCAGGTACTCGATTATCTTGGACGTGTTGCCGGAGATGTCGCCAACCGTGGAATTGATTTGCGCCAGCGCCAGCCGAAAAGTTTGTGCCATGGTTATCGCTGTTGCTCGTCCTGCGGTGTCGTCGCTTTGTAGCTCATCACAAGGTAAAGAGGATCTCCCGGCGGGCTGGTATCGGGATTGACGAAGCCATTGCGAATTCTTTCGAAATTGCCGGCGTCCCTCATATAGGAAGCGACGATGTCCATGCGGCCTTCGTCGCTGGACATGCGCCACAGCAGGACCGCCTTGGTGGGGAACATGCGGTTGGAAAAGGTCACTATGAAAACGCCGCCCGGCTTCAGGATGCGGTTGACTTCCTGGAAAGTGCTGACCGGCCGGGTCAGGTACTGGGCTGAAACGGTGATGACCACAGCATCGAACGTCTCGTCTTCAAAGGGAAGCTCAGGCTCGCGGTTCACGTCGTGGACTACGAACTCGTCCAGGTCGGGGTTGTCCTGCATCTCCACGGCGTTCAGGCCCAGTCCCGCCATCCGTTGCTTTGGATGGCCGGATGGCCAGTGGGAACGCCAACTGCTCATCAGGTCGAGGACGACTGAGTCGGGAGGAATGAACTCCCTGAACACCTGTCCCACCGCGGCTATGGCGTGGTCGTCTATATGCACCACCAGCCGCGCCATGGTGTAGAACTCCCTGTCGTCGCTCTCGTCTTCTCTGCGGAAATATTCCGGGGGATATGAAGAAACCGTGATACACCTCCGGGGGTCTGTGTTTCGGCTAAGAGACTATCTCAAACAACCGGCCGTTTCTGCTGGCATACACCCGTTGATGGTTGAGGCTAATGGATTCCCGCCTTCGCGGGAATGACGGGGACAGATAGACAGACCCTAGAAAAAGTTGCTCACGTTCTTGGACAGCAGGACGTTCTGGTCCAGGGTCACCTTCCGGTAAGCTATCCTGAAATCGTCGCCCACCCTCCTCAGCACGTCTTCCCTGCTGCCCACGTAAAAATCCTGCTCGGTCTCGGCGCGGGTACGGTACATGATGAAGTTGGAATATACCTTCAACTCCCCTTCCCTGTCCCCTGGTTGCACCTCCACGTTCGACACGAAATGCCGAGTGCGGGAGGGAGGGTCTTCGGCCCACGCCATGCCGGTGTCCAAGCGGTCCACCCGGCGTTGCAGCGAGTCCTTGTTCTCGTCCATAAGGGCCAGTTCATCCTCCTTGGACAGGTCGTCCTCCTCATACCTCGACCCGTCCATAATGGAAATGGCCTTGCTGTTGACCGGATAGCGGTTCGACCGGATGGGCATCCAGTACTTTATGTCGTCGGTTAGCAACCCCAGCCACTGGTGCAACTGCCTGTTGTCCAACAGCCTGGCCTCCCGGTACAGGAACTGCTCCACTTGCCGGATTAACTGGTCGTCCATGAGTTGTTGCCTCCCATCCATCCGTCATTCCGGCGAAGGCCGGAATCTAATTCACCTGAATGTCGTCCCAGCTCTTGGCGTCCATCACCTTGGCCCAATGGCCGTAGAAATTACGGTGATTGATTTCGCTGTAGCGCGACTCGCTGGCCCAGGCCCCCAAGCCTTCTTCGTAGCTCTCGTGCCCCAGGCCCATCTGCACGTTCAGCGGATAGCGCCGGGACACCACTCCCTTGCCGCTGATGGAACACTGCTCCCAGTTGTCCATGTCATCCTGCTCGAAAGTCCCGGCCGGCCCGAAAGTCCGCAGCCCGGCCAAGCGGAGGGCATTCTTGATTTCAGGAGGCGCCGCCTTGTCAACGTATATCCAGGACCACACCTCCGTCTTGTTGGGCCCTCGCGGATGCCACACGCGGAAGGTGCGGGACGAGGATATGAGCATTGAAAAGTTGGGGAAAACCGTGCCCACGGTGGGTTTGACAATGGTGCGCCTTTCACCCAAACGGCTTTCCACCTCGGGCAGTATCTCTTCCTCGTAAGCCAGTATTTCCTCGATGGGTGGGTCGGTGGCTTGCCCGGCCATGGCGGCGATGATGCCGTGGCCCTTGCCCGCGGAGATCAGGGTCCCGGGCGCGCCGGAGGCGCCGCGCAAGGAGCGGGTGCTTGCAAACTTCGTCAGGATCGCCGACTGGTGACTCCAGAAAGCGTGGTAGGCATCCCCGCCGAAGTTCTCCGCCGGCAGCTTCCAGTTGCAGGGAATTTCCCACTTCACCACGCCGCCTATTACTTCGACGCCGCCCTCCCGCCGGTCGAAGAAAGCGTCCAGGTACCACGCCATTTCACCCAGGTACTCCGGCAAGGATGGGGCCTCAGGATCGAAGGTAGCGAAGTAAAGCCCTTTGTGATTGTCCAGTTGGGCCACCGGCATCAGCCCCCATTTAGATGCGTCCAACTCGCCATAGTAGGCGTCCTGCTGCCTGGGGACCGCCAGCAGACTTCCGTCGTTTCCGTAGGTCCAGCCGTGGTAGGCGCAGTTGAAAGAAGCGGCGTTGCCGGAACCGGCCCGGCACAACCGGTTGCCCCGGTGGCGGCACACGTTCAGGAAGGCGTTTACTTCACCCTTCGAGTCCCGCCACACCAGCACCGGGTCCTCTCCGATGTAGGTGGTGAAAAAGTCCCCTGGCTCGGGAATCTGGCTCTCGTGGCACAGGAAGCCCCAGCAACGGGCGAAAACGTTCTCCAACTCCTGCTGGTAAATGTCTCGGTCGTTATAGATGCTCGGGCTCAACATCCCTGAGCGAGCGTCCACCAGCATAGCCATTTCTGCTGTAGCCATTGCACTCCTCCTGGTCCACCTTGGGGACCCTGGCGTCTTGGGACTACCACCCACCGCCGGACATCAACTCGTCCCAGCGGCGGTAAAAGCTCCGGTGGTTGGAATCGCTCCAGTGAGCATCGCTCACCCTGGCTTCCAGCGATTCATTGTACCGGTCGTGACCCAACCCCATCTGCATGTTCAGGTCCAACCGGCGCGACACTGCGCCACGGCAAGTCTGCGTGCATTCCTGCCAGTTGTCCATGTCGTCCTGCTCGAAATTGCCCGATGGGCTGAAACCATGAATGACCGACAACCGGACCTTGTCCTTCACTTCAGGCGGGGCCTCCTTGTCGACATACCCCCAAGCCCATATCTCAATGCTTTCCGGCCCGCGCGGATGCCACACGCGGATGGTGCGGGAGGTGCTACGGATGAAGGAGAAGTTCGGGAATACGGTGCCCGCCAACGGGTTCACCATCCCGTAGCGTGGGCCCAGCCGCCGTTCCACCTCGGGGCGTATCGCTTCCTCGTAAGCCACAATTTCGGGGACCGGCGGGTCGGGGGCGACCGCGGGGCTGACCGCCATGATGCAGTGTCCGTTGCACGGGGAAATCATGCCCCCTCCCGCGGCGTGTTGTGCTCCTGCCCCCACGCTGAACCCGGTCCTGATGGCTGAAGCGTGCGTCCAGCCAACATGGTAGGCGTCGCCGGCGAAGTTCTCCGCCGGGAACTTCCAGTTGCAGGGCACCACCGTCCTGTGGACTCCGCCCATTACCTCGATTCCCCCTTCACGCCGGTCGAAGAGGGAGTCCAGGTACCAGGTCATCGACCCCAGATAGTCCAGCAGCGGCGGGGCATTGGGGTCGAAGGTAGCGAAGTACAGCCCCTTGTAGCTGTCCAGTTGGGCCACCGGCATCAATCCCCACCGGCCGGTCTCCAGTTCGCCGTAGTAAGCGTCGTTGAGGTTCGGCACCGCCAGCAGCTTCCCGTCGTTTCCGTAGGCCCACCCATGGTACGCGCAGGTGAACGACGATGCGTTGCCCAGATCGGCCCGGCACAGCCGGTTGCCCCGGTGACGGCACTGGTTCAGAAAGGCGTTGACGTGCCCTTTTGAGTCTCGCCACACCAGCACCGGGTCTTCCCCCATGTAGGTGGTCAGGAAGTCGCCAGGATGGGGTATCTGGCTCTCATGGCAAAGAAACAGCCAGCACCGGGCGAAGATATTCTCCAGTTCCTGCTGGTAAATGTCTTCGTCTATGAAAATCCGGCGGTTCACCAACCCCCGGTCGGCGTCCACCAACCCCCTGACGTCCGTTGCCATGTCACTCCTCTTGATTCATCCAGTAACGTTGCAATTTAAGTCGTTTAATCCCCTCACTTAACCGTCATTCCCGCAACCGTAATTCCCGCATCCAACCGTCATTCACGCGAAGAGCCTGCCCTCGTGGAGACGGGGCGGGAATCCACCCTAGTACATATTACCTTCGTCCCGACATCAGTTCGTCCCAGCGGCGGTAAAAGCTCCGGTGGTTCGACTCGCTGACGCGATGGTCGCTCACTGTGGCATCCAGCGATTGGTTGAACCGGTCATGTCCCAACCCCATCTGCACGTTCAGGTCCAGCCGGCGCGACACCACCCCCCGGCAGGTCTGGGTGCACTCCTGCCAGTTGTCCATGTCGTCCTGCTCGAAGGTGCCCGAAGGACTGAAACCCTGGATGACTGACAACCTTATCTTTTCCTTCACTTCCGGTGGAGCATCCTTGTCGACAAACCCCCAAGCCCAGATCTCTATGCTTTCCGGCCCTCGTGGATGCCACACGCGGAAGGTACGGGAGGTACTGCGGATGAAGGAGAAGTTGGGGAACATGGTGCCCACTATCGGGTTCACCATTCCATAGCGGGGCCCCAGCCGCCGCTCCACTTCCCGGCGTATCGATTCCTCATAAGCCTGTATCTCGGGCACCGGCGGATCGGGGTCGTCATCAGGGCTGACCGCCAGAATACAGTGTCCGTTGCCCGGGGAAACCATGCCCCCACCGGACGTAGACATGGAAGCCGCCCCTACGCTGAACCCAGTCCTTATGGCTGAAGCGTGCGTCCAGCCGACGTGGTAAGCGTCGCCGGCGAAGTTTTCCGCCGGGAACTTCCAGTTGCAGGGCACCACCGACTTGTGGACGCCGCCCATAACCTCGATTCCCCCTTCCCGCCGGTTGAAAAAGGCATCCAGGTACCATGTCATCGACCCCAGGTAGTCCAGCAGTGGCGGCGCAGAAGGATCGAAGGTGGCGAAGTACAGACCCTTGTAGCTGTCCAGTTGAGCCACTGGCATCAACCCCCACCGGCCGGTCTCCAGATCACCGTAATAAGCGTCGTTCAGGTTCGGTACCGCCATCAACTTCCCGTCGTTACTGTAGGCCCACCCGTGATAGGCGCAGGTGAACGACGATGCGTTGCCCAGATCGGCCCGGCAGAGCCGGTTGCCCCGGTGCCTGCACTGGTTCAGGAAGGCGTTGACCTCTCCTTTCGAGTCCCGCCACACCAGCACCGGGTCCTCACCCATGTAGGTGGTCATGAAGTCGCCGGGATTGGGCACTTGGCTTTCGTGGCACAGGAACAGCCAGCACTTGGCGAATATGTTCTCCAATTCCTGCTGGTAGATGTCCTCGTCAATGAAAATACTACGGTTAACCAATCCCCGGTCGGCGTCCACCAACCCCCTGACGTCCGTCGCCATGCTACTCCTCCTGGTTCGCCTTGGGACTACCACCCCTTACCCGACATCAGTTCATTCCAGCGCCGGTAAAAGCTCCGGTGGTTCGACTCGCTGTAGCGGAAATCGCTCACCGTGGCCTGTAGCGCCTCGTCGAACCTCTCGTGGCCCAACCCCATCTGCATGTTCAGGTCCAACCTGCGCGACATCACTCCCCGGCCTGTCTGGGTGCACTCTTGCCAGTTGTCCATGTCATCCTGCTCGAAGGTGCCCGAGGGGCTGAATCCCTGGACCACCTGCAACCGTAACTTCTCCTTCACCTCCGGCGGGGCCTCCTTGTCGGTGTACCCCCAGGACCATATCTCTATGCTGTCCGGCCCTCGTGGATGCCACACCCGTATGGTCCGCGAGGCACCGCGCAGGAAGGAAAAGTTGGGAAACACCGTGCCCGCCAACGGGTTCACCATCCCGTAACGAGGACCCAGCCGCCGTTCCACGTCTGCTCGTATCTCGTCCTCATAGTCCAGAATTGCCTGCACCGGTGGTTCGGGAGAGTCCTTGGGGTCCAGGGTGATCAGGCAGTGGCCGTTACCCGGCGACACCAGGGACCCGCTGTTTTTCGGGTTGCCCGCGGCTCCCATGCTGAACCCTGTCATGACCGCTGAAAGATGGGACCACCACACATGGTAGGCGTCCCCGGCGAAGTTCTCCGCCGGGAACTTCCAGTTGCAGGGCACCACCCATTTGTGCACGCCGCCCATAACCTCAATTCCACCCTCTCGCCGGTCGAAGAACACGTCAAGGTACCATGTCATGGGCCCAAGGTAGTCCAGCAGTGGTGGGGCCGAGGGATCGAAGGTAGCGAAGTACATGCCCTTGTAGCTGTCCAGTTGGGCCACCGGCGTCAGTCCCCAGCGTTCCGTCTCCAGCTCGCCGAAGTATCCGTCGCTCATGCTCGGCACCGCCAGCAGTTTCCCGTCGTTGCCGTAGGCCCACCCGTGGTAGGCGCAGGTAAACGCCGATGCGTTCCCTGCGTCGGCCCGGCATAGCCGGTTGCCCCGGTGCCTGCACTGGTTCAGGTAGGCGTTGACCTCTCCCTTCGAGTCCCGCCACACCAGCACCGGGTCCTCTCCCATGTAGGTGGTCAGGAAATCGCCCGGCTTGGGAAGTTGACTCTCGTGGCAGAGAAAAAGCCAGCAACGGGCGAAGATGTTCTCCAGTTCCTGCCGGTAGATGTCCTCGTCAATGAAAATACTGCGGTTCACCAACCCCCGGTCGGCATCCACCAACCCCTTGACGTCCGTCGCCATCTCGGCCCTCCTGTTGGTCTATCGTCATTCCCAAACCTATCCGTCATTCCCCGACTAAACCCGTCATTCCCGCGCAGAGCCTGCCCTCGTGGAGACGGGGGCGGGAATCCACCCTGCCGCTACCACCCATTACCAGACATAAGCTCATCCCACCGTCTGTAAAAACTCCGGTGGTTCGACTCGCTGTAGCGGAAGTCGCTCACCGTGGCCTGCAATGATTCGTCAAATCTCTCGTGGCCCAGGCCCATCTGCATGTTCAGGTCCATCCGCCGAGACATCAAGCCCCGGCAGGTCTCGGTGCACTCCTGCCAGTTGTCCATGTCGTCCTGCTCGAAGGTGCCCGAAGGGCTGAAACCCTGGACCACCGACAACCGGAACTGCTCTCTGACTTCCGGCGGCGCAGCCTTGTCGACGAACCCCCAGGACCAGACCTCTATGCTGCGCGGCCCCCTGGGATGCCACACCCGGAACGCCCGCGACGTGCCCCGCAAAAAGGAGAAGTTGGGGAACACGGTGCCCACTATAGGATTGACCATCCCGTATCGAGGGCCCAGCCGCCGGTCGACTTCCGGGCGTATCTGTTGCTCGTAAGCTCGAATTTCCGGTATCGGCGGGTCCGGGGTATCGTTGGGGTCCACCGAGATTATGCAGTGACCGTTCCCCGGAGAAATCATCGCCCCGCCCGCAACCGGGTTGGCGGTAACCCCGGCGCTGAACCCGGTCCGGACCGCCGAGAGGTGAGTCCAGCCTACGTGGTAGGCGTCCCCGCCGAAGTTCTCTGCCGGAAACTTCCAGTTGCAGGGCACCACCCACCTGTGGACTCCGCCCATTACCTCTACTCCGCCCTCTCGCCGGTCGAAGAAGGTGTCCAGGTACCATGTCATGGACCCAAGATAGTCCAGCAACGGAGGGGCGGCGGGATCGAAGGTGGCGAAGTACAAGCCCTTGTAGCTGTCCAGTTGGGCCACCGCCGTCAACCCCCACTGCTCCGTCTCCAGTTCGCCGAAGTAGCCGTCGCTGATGCTGGGCACCGCCAGCAGTTTACCGTCGTTGCCGTAGGCCCAACCGTGGTAGGCGCAGGTGAACGCCGATGCGTTGCCAGCGTCGGCGCGGCATAGCCGGTTGCCCCGGTGCCTGCACTGGTTCAGGTACGCGTTTACCTCGCCCTTCGAGTCCCGCCACACCAGCACCGGGTCCTCCCCCATGTAGGTGGTCAGGAAATCGCCCGGCTTGGGAAGTTGACTCTCGTGGCAAAGGAAAAGCCAGCAACGGGCGAAGATGTTTTCCAGTTCCTGCTCGTATATGTCGTCTTCGTAGAAAATGCGGCGGCTCACCAGTCCCCGGTCGGCGTCAACCAGTCCTCTAACGTCGGTGGCCATTTCAGTCCTCCTGCCGTCAGGGATAATACATCCAATGTTTGTTGTAATTGTCTGAATCAGGATTTTCAGGATTCAAAGATTAGCGGGATTAATGGCGTCCATCTTGAGAATCCTGTAATCCGGTAAATCCTGATTCAGACAGTCTCACTCCCACCGGATTTTAGTCATTCTTATTGAAACAGATACCCCGGTACTACCGCCCGGGACGCCTCCAGCGCAGCAGCGACCCTGCGTCGACGGGCACCACCGACCCGGTTATTCCCGCTGCGTTTTCCCGGGACGCCAGGAACAGGAATGCGTTGGCTATGTCCCTTGGCTGCAACGCCCTTTGCTGCGGGTTGTTGGTCCGCATCCTCTCTTCCGTGCCTGGGTCTGAGAAGTGAGAGTGGTCCGCCAGCCCCGCGGCTTCAAGCCCCCGCAGGTCCGTCATCACTCCGCCCGGGGCTACGCCGTTGACCCTAACGTCGGGCGCGAGTTCCGTTGCCAGTTGCCTGATAAGTCCCATCACGGCGTGCTTCGATGCGGTATAGATGGACCCGCCTCCGCCGGAATTTATGCCGGCCACCGAGGCGGTGAACACGATGCAGCCCTGGGTTTTCCTCAATTCGGGAAGAACGGCCTTGGTCCCCAGCAGCAGGGCCTTGACATTGATGCCGAACAACTCGTCGAAGGAGTCGCTGATCAGTTCCTCTGGGATGTCGTCGATGGTATGGTTGCTGTCGAAAACCCCGGCATTGCCGGCGAATATGTCCAGATGGCCGAACGAGCGCACCGTCTCCGTCACCGCCGCCTTGTTATCCTCTAGGCTGGTCACGTCACCGGGAATCCCGACCAACGACTCGCCGAAGTCCTCCCGCAGTTGCTCTATCCGGTCAGGAAAGCGGTCCATCACCCCAACCCGGGCGCCTTCCTCAATGTACCGCTCCACGATGGCGCGTCCTATGCCCGACCCGCCTCCGGTGACAAGAGCAACCTGCCCGTCGAGCCAACCCATCAGAAAGCTCCTTTTGAGAAAGACTTGCCTTCACGCCTGCCGGAAAAACCCTAGTAGCTTGCAATTAACCAGAAACCTATCATAGCAGTCAACTCAATGGTGGAATAGAGGGAAATATATCTGGAAGGGTGACTAAACCTGGTTGGGCGGTAGAAACAGCTCACCCAACTCCAATTGCTGACAACTTGCCCCTTCCCATCTCCGATAGCAACTCTTTACTATGGTACCTGTGTAGCACAACGCCCCCCGAAAATCCCAGCATCTGGCAAAACCTGATTCAGACAATCAACAATGTCGGGAAATGTCCGCAAATGTCCGGCTTTCCGAAATTTAACCCCTTAGCAGACGCCGCGGGACTGCCCGGTGGTGCGGAATGGGAGAAAACGAGAGGGAAATTAAGAAAGTCGCCAGCTCTGCTTTGCACAAAAAAGTTTCTTAATTCCAACTTTTTGTGCGGGATTTCCAGAAATTCAGCGCCGGTGCAAGCTGCAAGCCCCTTTGTGGTTCAGGTGCTCTGCCGCTCCGGGATGAGTAACACTTGGACGTCTCCCATGCATAGGTCTGGCTCCTCTTGCGCACCGATGGCGAAGGGAGCTACGGTGCGGCCTGTGGCTTTGGCCAGGAGTCTGGCCCGTTCTAATGCCCGGTCGATGTCGTCCTGCTGGACGGTGACTGATACCTCGGCCAGAAGGTAGTCCATAGGACCGTCGGCGGTGAGTACCAGGTCTGCTTGGTCCACTTCGTCCGTATCCTCAGGCGCAATGAGCCCCTGCGATTCCGCTTCGTCGAGGAGTTTTGTCAGGGCAGCGTTGTCACGTTGGGTCGCGAACACGGTCGCATTAATACCCAAGTTCCGGCGGAGGAACCTGGGGAGGTAGGTGGCGACGTGGGACTCATAATCGGCCCCTGTCAGCCTGCTGACGTCACCGCCGATTCGGTCTACCCTCGCCTCCAACCGTCTTTGGCCCTCCTCCAACCGTCTTTGGCCCTCCTCCAACCGTCTTTGGCCCTCCTTGAGGATGCTGATGTCTCCCTCAATTCTATCGAGGCGCGCGGGGACCTGGAGTAGTTCCTCCGTAAGGATATACCGGCGCAGCGCGTCCCTTAGCACGGGATCGCGTTCCATGGCGTCCAGGATGTCCTGGAAGTTGTTGATGGGCGTGGTCATACCATTCTCTCCATTGACCATTGTACAGCCGGCGGCGGACCTTGGCATCCCGAATCGCCGGGGTATTGCTGAGGCTGAGGCCATTTGATAACATGTAGCCTATAGGGGACCAATCCCCTTCCTTTCGTCGTAATGCCGATCCTCGCCACTTCCCGATTCCGGCTGTAACCGTTATGGAAAGCTTTTACCTTTGGACCATAGGTTGTCAGATGAACAAGGCCGACTCCGAGCGTCTGGAGTCGGCCTTGGAGCAAATGGGCTTGCATTCCGTCGGCGCCCCCGATCAAGCCGACTTGATAGTGCTCAATTCCTGCGTCGTCCGGCAACAGGCCGAAGACAAGGTTGTGGGCAACCTCACCTTCATGCAGCCCCTCAAGAGAAAACGGCCCGACCGGGTTGTGGCGTTGATGGGCTGCATGGTGGGCGCGAAGACCGACGAACTGGAGCGAAGGTTCCCCTACGTGGACGTTTTCATGCGTCCCCAGGAATACACACCCTTGCTGGACTTGGTGGGCGAACGGTTGGGGTTGGACTGGGAAGGATGCGTCGGCTCCCTGGCTCCTTCTCATCCCGATGTCGCCTGTTACGTGCCCATCATCCACGGCTGCGACTTGATGTGCACCTTCTGCATCATTCCCTACCGGCGCGGACGCCAAGTCAGCCGCCCGGTAGATGAAGTCGCCGGGGAAGTGGAGTGGCTGGCGGCTCGGGGCGTCAAGGAAGTGACCGTCCTCGGGCAGACCGTCGACGCCTACGGTCACGACCTTCCCGACAAGCCCGACCTCGCCGACCTGTTGACTCGCTTGAACGACGTTCCGGGCCTGGAGCGCATCCGGTTCCTGACTTCCCATCCCTCATACCTGAGCGATCACATCATTGAGTCGGTGGCTGGCCTGCCCAAGGTCTGCGAACACATAAACCTGCCGGTCCAGGCCGGTGACAACGAAGTCCTGAGACGGATGCGCCGTCCCTATACTCGAGAAGAGTATGTCGACTTGGTCGGGCGCATCAGGGACAACATCCCAGATGCCTCCCTGAGCACCGACATTATCGTGGGCTTCCCAGGCGAGACTGAAGAGCAGTTCCAACGCTCCCTTGACCTGGTCTCCGAACTGCGCATGGACAAGGTCCACTGCGCGGCTTACTCGCAACGCCCAGGCACCATCGCCAGCCGCACCATGGAAGACGATGTTCCCTTGGAAGAGAAAGTGCGCCGCCGGACGGAAATTGACCGGTTGCACGAGGAAATCCTGACCGGGATAAATCAAGGAATGATCGGCCAGGAAGTTGGTATACTGGTTGAAAGGCAACGCAAAGGTAAGTGGGAGGGGAGGACACGGTCCAACAAGCTGGTTTACTTCCAGTCGGAAGCGGATTACACGGGTCAACTGGTTGACCTGATAATCACGGCAGCATCCCCTTGGTCCTTGCAGGGGGAGTTGGTCCACCAACGGGTTGATTCGATACGTTAAGAGGCAATAGATGGCTACCAGGACTCGCCCGGCAACCATTCCCATCACGGAAATCGAACATGCGGCCTTCTGCAAGCCGGAAGACGAACTGCCCGCCAAGTCCCTCGCGGAGGAGTTGGCGGTAAACGTTCGCTGGCAGAAGATCTCTCCCGAATACCTGCATCTCAGTCCCGAGGAACTGGACCAGCGCATCCACTCGGCCAGGGAGAAGCTCGGCTCTGCGGTCACCGTCTTGGGGCACCACTACCAGCGTGAAGAGGTTATAAAGTACGCCGACTTCCAAGGCGACTCCTTCCTGCTGTCGCAGGAAGCGGCCAATCTGCCCGATGCCGAGTACATCCTGTTCTGCGGCGTTCACTTCATGGCGGAAACGGCCTGCATCCTCTCCGCTCCCCACCAGAAGGTAATCCTTCCCAACATCACCGCCGGCTGCTCCATGGCCGACATGGCCCCGATGGACGACGTGGAAGACGGTTGGGAAGACTTGCAGGACATCCTGGGAGATCACGGCGGCATCATCCCCGTTACCTACATGAACTCCATCGCCGGCATCAAGGCCCTGTGCGGCCGCAACGGCGGCGCGGTATGCACATCCTCCAACGCCACCGCTGTCCTGGAGTGGGCCTTCACGCAGGGAGAACGAGTCCTGTTCCTTCCCGACCAGCACCTTGGGCGCAACACTGCCCTGAAGCTGGGCATACCCTTGGACAAGATGGTGGTGTGGAACCCCTTCAAGCGGTTGGGCGGAAACACCCCGGAGCAACTGCGAGACGCCAGGATGGTCCTCTGGCAGGGCCATTGCTCGGTCCACACCCGGTTCACCGTCAAGCAGATTCAGGCTGCCCGCGAGCGTTATCCCGACGTGAACGTTCTGGTCCACCCCGAATGCACCATGGAGACGGTGCAGGCGGCGGACATGAACGGCTCCACCGAGTTCATCCGCAAAGCCATCAACGAGGCCCCCGCCGGCAGCAAGTGGGCCGTGGGCACCGAGATCAGCTTGGTCAACCGCTTGGCGCTCAACAACCCCGACAAAACGGTGTTCTGCCTCGACCCGGTTATCTGCCCCTGCTCCACCATGTACCGCATCCACCCCGCCTACGTCCTGTGGGTGCTGGAGGGACTGGTCGAAGGCCAAGTCATCAACCAGATAACCGTACCGGACCAGATTCAACGGGAAGCCCAGGTGGCCCTCGACCGAATGCTGGCCCTGCGGTAGCCCGCCCGACTCACGCCGGGCAAACGATCCAAATAATCGTCATTCCCGCGCAGGCGGGAATCCATACGCGCTGAGACAAAAGACCGTTACTGCCGTCAGCCTGGCCCCTACCCCGTAACCTGGTAAGCCCAGATGCGGTGGACCACCTCCGGCTCCCCCTTTGGCAGGGGATGAAAGGGATCCGACAGCTCGGCCAGCTCCCACTTGCCCGCCTCTTCCAAACCGGCCTGGTATTCCTTGAACCCTCCTTCTTCGTACAAGTCGGTCCGCAAGCTGAAAACGATCATCCCGCCCGGCTTGGTGATCCGGACCAGTTCGTCGAAGGCATAGGCCGGGGCGTGCCCGGTGGTAAACACCCCCACGCTGATTACCGAGTCGAAGGAGTCGGTCTCGAACCCCAACTCCTCGCCCAGAGTCATCTGGTAGAACTCCTTGTAGAGGCCCTTGCCGCGGGCTTCCTCCAGCATCCCCAGGGACAGGTCCATGGCGTACAGGTCCCGGTAGCCCAACCGGGCCAAGCACTCCCCCACCAGCCCGGTACCGGCTCCCACGTCCAGAATCCTCGCTTCAGCAGCAACGTGCTTGGCGAACAGGTCTGCCGCCCTCTCGGGGGAGTGCCATTCGAACTCTTCGGCCATGTCCCTTTCGTATTCGGAGGCCCATTCGTTGTACCTCTCCTCCAATTCCTGGTTGCTGGTGGAGGAGTACACCCATTGGATCCGTCGATGGCTTTCTTCTTGCAAAAGCGCCCTCACTTCGACCCCATCCTTACAGGATAGAATTCACAACAGTATTACTTCCGGTTGGCAGAAGGTATTGGTAAACACCATCCGCGTTCAATTCCCCGCCTTGATGAAGTCAGCGACTCGCTCGGCAATCATCATAGTGGTTACGTTGGTGTTGGCGCGGGTCACGTCGGGCATTATGGAGGCGTCGGCGATGCGGAGATTGGAGACGCCTCGGACTCGCAGTTGCTGGTCGACAACGGCCATGGGGTCGCTGTCGGGTCCCATCTTGCAGGTGCCGGAGATATGGTAGGACGTGCTGACGTTGCGGCGCAGCCAAGCGTCCAGTGATCCGTCGGTCTCCAGGTCGGCGGCCGTCGGCGAGACTATTTCGTCGATGATGCCATCGTAAGCGCCGTGTTGCAACAGGGACACGCAGAGGCGGACGCTCTCCCGCAGTCGCTCCCGGTCCCAGTCCTCTTCCAAGTACCGGTAGTCCATGCTCGGTGGAGTGTGCGGATCGGCGGACACCAAACGCAACTCTCCCTTGCCCGCAGCCAGGTACAGTCCGCAGTTGACGGTATGGGCCGGGTTGTCGTCCCGGACCACTGTGTTCAGAGACGCCGGCGAGAGGATCATGTCATGGGGCGTATCAGAGCCGGAGGCGGTGTAGCGCAGCCGCAGGGCCCGCATGGCATTGGGGTCCACGGGAACATTTTCGTTGACCATGAACCGGACGGTCACATTGGGATGGTCGCGCATATTCTGTCCAACGCCGGGCAACTCCACCGCCACCGGAATGCCTTGTGTTTCAAGTTGGTCCGCGGGACCGAGGCCGGAAAGCATCAGCAGTTGCGGAGATGCCACCGCGCCGGCGCATATGATGATTTCACCACCATCCACGACGAAAGTCTCGCCGCTGCTCTCTACCTCGACTCCGACGGCGCGCTTGCCGTCGGGCCCATCTTCGAACACCACTCGGTTGACTTGAACGTTGGGGCGGATGGTCAGGTTCAGACGGTGCCGCACCGGGTCTATGTAGGCCAGGGCCATGCTCATCCGCACACCGTCGATGTTGTTCTCGGCGCGCAAGCTGATGCCGGTGGCCTCTGGGTGATTCACGTCGGGATGGAAGGGGTATCCGGCGGCAGTGGCAGCTTGGAAGAAGGCCTCCTGTGTGGCCGGCCAAGTCTCCCGCTGATGATGGCGCACCGGCACCGGGCCGTCGGTGCCGTGGAAGTCGTCGTGAAAATCGGCATCATTCTCCAGCTTGCGGAAGTAGGGCAGGCAGTCGATGTAAGCCCATCCGTAGTTTCCCCAGGACGCCCAGGTGTCGTAGTCCTCGGGCGCGCCGCGGATGAAGGTCTGGCC
Source organism: Dehalococcoidia bacterium (assembly GCA_965203835.1). Taxonomy (GTDB): domain Bacteria; phylum Chloroflexota; class Dehalococcoidia; order Lucifugimonadales; family UBA3495; genus CBDCFV01. The sequence goes on along the minus strand of OZ241919.1, from coordinate 2,566,953 downwards.
GTTTATAGCACTGGAGCCTCCCATTACCTTGCCGCGCGGCACGGGCATCGGCTCTTGCTCCGATGTGGCCGTACCAGTGAAGGACCAGTTATAGGGAGACCCGGCGGCGCGGGCTTCCAGGTTCACCGAGCCCCAACCCAGCTTGAGCATATCAGGCAATTGAGTGAAGTCGGGAAAGTCGGGACCGGCCTCCAGCAACAGCACCGAGCGCTCCGGGTCCTCAGACAAACGGGCCGCCACGATGCAGCCGGCCGTGCCGCCGCCGACAACTATGTGATCGTATTTCATCGGCATAGCCCCCTCCGTTGATTTGCGCCATTGTACACGTTTTTTCCGAATGCCCCGGCTTTCTCCGCCCACGGGAGCGCCCTGATACGGATACGACCATTTGTGGATGCATTTCGAACGGGGCCACCGCCGGAGCCATCACCGCCACACCATGAGCCAATACGGGCTACATGGGCTGTGTGTAGTGTCAAGGGCAACGACAAGGTGTACTGCCACGGCAGAGGAACGACTCAGAAGATTCAAGGCGCGGCACCACGATACTGGGTAGTTTCTATGGTGCACGTTGACTGGAAAATGGTGGGCCTATTTTGACGATAGGCAGAACCGTCTTCGAGATGTGGTTGGGTGCACTGTGAGTCTTGGTATTGCGCTCTTCAAGCTTCCTCTTGTGGGCCGGACAAATGCTACATTTCGATTTCTTGTGTCCATACTTCTTGGTCCGGCGTTATATGCGAGACTGGTAATCGAATCAGGGATTCAAGCTACGGTTCTAACAAAGCATCGGCCTTGACTTGCTTCTTGATTCCCCAGCCCGATTCAGTGACCTCCACCGACCTTTCCCTGCTCAGCTTTTCCAGATGTCCAGCTCTTGCCAGTGCGGCACGAATCCCATTTGGCTTTGCGGGATATTCGGTTGCTGAGTCATCAGAGTCACTAGCCGCTGTCCCCATTCAGTGCTATCAGATATGACATTGGTCAAGTAGGCCATCATTACCAGTGAATTGTAGAGCTTGCCAGTCTCAGCATGATTGAAGAATGCACTTGGGTTAGCGAATGCTCCCAGCCTCTTCGGTACGGTGAGTTTCGTTATGAAATCTCTGTCCCATAGACGCTCGTGGTGAGCGCAAAAGTTACGAACTGGGGCCAGGTGACGCAGTAGGGCCCCGAGTATCCGTTCGTGGAGTTGATAATGTCGAGCAACTAGCCTTCTGACTTCTTTAGTCGTGTCGCCGTACCATCGGGACAGCAGGCCGAATGTCATTACCTCTGCGATTGCCCAAGTCGGGCAGCTGTTGAAATCGTAGCCGTGCAACCGCTGTCCGTGCTGCCGGTATTCCTGGCGCAGTTGTGCTGAATTCTTGCCGTATTCTTTTGAGAACAGCTGTGGGTTAAGATGGGCGTATTCTCCTCCGCTGACTGTGTAGGACAAGTGGTACGTCCATTGGGTGCGAATTGACACTTCAATGCGGTTAAAGGCATCCAGCAGCAAGGATCGCAATCGCGTGTCGAATTCGTAGCGCTCGGCAACAGCTTCGAAGGTGGTGCAGGGCTGGAAAGGTCGGCGGCTGGGGTTCGCTGCCTGGTCTATGAAAGGCTCTAAGTAGCCCCGGAACCGGTAGAAATTGACGTTGCTTAGGAAACGCTCTGCCCTTTCCGGGTCCGTGATTAACATCCCGCGTTGAAGCAGGCGGTTGATCTGGTCACTGATTGAGGTAGGTGGCCCAGGTGGGATCGGGTTTGCCTGTGGGGAGGTCATCGGTGAACTCGCAAAAAATAAACCCCTCTGGTGCGCCGTTCAGATGAGAGGCGTGAGGGGTATCGTCAGATACATCATATCACCCGTTTGCTCCATGTCAAGTCTCGGAGCTTTTGAGGGAAATGCAAAACACGCCGAGTTCTTGCGACGGCCTCAGGCGAGGTTGGAAAAGTCTTTACAGAATAGAGTGGTAAGGAAGAAAGGCTGGGGCGGCCAGAGAAGGAACCGGACCGCAAGGCACTCCGGAACTGCTTACTAGCGCTGGTAGCCTTTTAGCAACCGTCAATGAGCGGGAATTCTTCACACCCCGCCGGCATCGCCCTGCCAGCGCGGTCCGCTCTTCTTGCCCGGTTCGCCCTTCTTGCTTTTGGGGTAAAAGCGCCTATTCTCTTGGATTTCTTACTGATTCTTGTGACCAATCTATCATTTCTAATTTCTCCCAAATAGTAACCGTCAGGACCATAAACTTCGTCCTCACTGAATCTACCGGCATGTGTGCCGGTATAAGTCCGAAGGTCGTTGCCGTCTCTATAGCCAAAGGACCGCCCGCCCAAAGTGTGTAGCCAATTCATCGGTTGTCTCCTCCTTTTCCTGCCTTAAGTGGCATAATGATTCCTGCCTAGTTACGGAAGAATGGGTTAATCCATTTATTCTGTTCGGCAAAAAGATGAGTGTCGCTATCGGGGTTGAAGAAGTCCCCGTTCACGTCAAGAAACCAAAGCCAGCCAAAGACCAAGCGGCTAACGCCGCGTTCCTTCATCAACTCGACCAGCGGTTCTTTGCTTTCCTGAACCAGCCACTCGCGGGCGCCCCGAATTATGCCCTTTCTGATCAACTCATCCTTCCCTACTCCCAATAGAAAACTTCTCGCCTCTGCGTACATACCTAATTCCTCTGCAGCTGTGTGAGGGGAAAACTCGGATGTGTTTTTTTGTTTCTCTCGCCATTCCCGATAAATGGACCAGCTCGCTGGAACTACCATAACGACGAGAAAGACCGCCATAGACCCAATCAAAGGGTAAACATAGCCTCCTGGCCCTCCGACGGTCTCGCTTTCTAGCCAGTACCATGCTGCAAGTAAAGCCCCGACCGATCCGTCTAACCCAGCCACCAATGTAGCAACACGGTTGAAAAGAATGGACTCGCCGCCGAACGGTATACTCAGGAACAGGGCGACCGCCGCGACTAAGGCGAACATTGCTGCCTGAATGGCTTCCGGTGAACTCTGTTCTCGCAACGTAACGAATTCAGTGGGGTCTCCCTTCCATACGACATACAAGGCGAGAATCAAGATAAGGGCCATAATCAATCGAATGTAGGCAAACCACTCACGCATGTTGTTCCCGCTGACCTGTGCCAAAGTCCTCGGCGACCGGAGACGCAGAGCCTCCGAGGCCACGCCGATAATCGGATAGCTTGCTAAACAACAACCGAAAAACTACCCCCGGGGCGTTCCGGCCTCTATTCGACCATCGACTACACTTCCCGCGGGTACAGCCGCAACCGGGTCGAGGTCTCTGAATGCCACTATTCCTGGCCTGTTCCATACTTCCCGTTTGACGAAGCCGCCCTACTCCCACCGCGCCTCCCGTTCCTGTACGCGCGTCCGCTCTTGCTGGACCGTTTCGTCAAGCCGCCTGAGTATTGCCTTAGCCCAGCGACGTACGGCTGGTTTATTGTGCTGCAACAACCCTCGTATCGGTGCATCGTAAACTTGATAGTAAATCGTCGGTGACCCCATCCAACCGAAGGAATGTATATTGGCTTCGATCTCCTGTTGGACGTCATTTCGTTCTCCGAACTCGTCTATGAGCCGTGCGGTGGAAGGATGTAGCTCTCGCTCAGTCGCCTGGGGGTCTCGTGTGGTAAGAACGGGCAAGACTGCGCCTGCAAAGGCTGGACCATGGTCTGGAGTGGCATGACACCACGCGAAGAGCACGTCCTCCGGCAGGTTTAGTATCAGGGAGTTGGGTTCGAGGTCGTAAGAAAAGGCGTCTCCCATCATCCACTGCAGCCGCAAGGCCTGCTTGCCGCCTGAAACAATCGCATGGCCGATAAGTGGCCAAACAATTTCAGGGAACCCGCGTAAAAGCACCGGCACAACCAGCTTTAATAGACGGTCCTCGTGGAAAGATTCAGAATCAACCAGGCCCCTGGCTACAATCAAGGCCACCGCCCTTGCATTTTCATCTTCGCGGCCTTTGTCCAACACCCAGCCTATAACTTCCTCGAAATGGTGCTCAGTCATCACCCTGTCCGACACAACGTGCCTGTATGAAGCCTGTTCGGCTAGTTTCAGAATCTGAGGTCGGAGACCTTCGAGCTTCTCCTTCTGGCCGAATGCGTACATGTGGACCAACTCCAAGGCTACCTCGAAGCCGTCCGTGTCCTGGCAAAGGATGGCGTCGATCAAGGTTGCGACGGCTGGTGCGGGAACCTCGCTGAGGACGCTGCCATAGGACCAAATGGTGAATTGCCGTGGGACGAGCACCCCTTCTTTCACGGCGCTGACCGCAAGACTTATGTCAGGTAGGGTGATGCCCAGTCTGGCAGAAACGAGCGGGAAGGCTGGTGACAGGTCGGGAGAACGGAGCAACTCCTCCTTGAACCCGCCCGGGAAGTTGGGATCTCGCTCAGCGAGGCCGGCAACGTACCCCACGAGGAGATCAAAGTTGCGCTCGGCCCTTGGAACCTGAGCTACTGCCAGGGTAATGGGCCTTAGCCATTCCAATGGCTGGTCCGACAGCCGGGCAATGGCTTGACCGAATACGTACGTCATCGCCTGTCTTCCTCCACTCAGCTGAGGAAGAAGCTTGGCCAGTTCCGGTGGTCGGTCAATAAGTTCGGAAGCAAGATTGCGGACTGCCTCCGTTCGGCGTTCCCATTGTTTCGTAATGTCCACCTCACCTACCGTGGTCTCGGTAGGCCAAGCCAGTTCGGTTACCAGGGCCCGGACCCGCAGGTCGATGCTTTGCGGCTGGAGTTCATCTACCAGAGTTTGAACCCGTTTAGTCACATCAGGGCCAAGTTTTTCGGCATCGTAGGACAGCAGGACCGTCAAGCTTCTGAGGGCCTGTGACCAGAATCCTACGTCCAGGTTCACTCGCCGCACAGCTTCCGCCACAGCGTCCATGAACCCATGCCTGACCAAGCCTCGGAGGGAAATCCCCAGCTCAGCGCGTGCCAGAGTTCCGGCTTCGTCGTTTTGCCGGGCAAATTCGGCAAGACGGGTCAAGCAACTCCCGACGTACTCATTGACTTCGCGCTGGGTGGCAGGCACCCAGGATTGAAGGGCCGGTCGGGCTCCATGGACTTCCGGTCCGCTCATCCGGGAGAAGTTGTTGGTCTCGATGCCTGCGGAAAGCGCCTTGACCACCATCAACTGCATGGCAGTGCAACCATTCTTGACTGCCTCATCTATAAGCTCATCCAGTAACTCCAGGCGAGCACGGCCTTCAGCGGCCGTGTCTCCGAGAAAGACTGGGAAGAGGCCCGGGAAACCCCCATGGCTGCTGCCAGCCGAACCTTCGTTTTCGGCCGTTGCCAGAAGCAGCAGCAGCCTGGCGCCTTCTTCGAAGGTCTCGGGCAAGAAAGCGATCTTGGACAGTGCCCACCTCAGATGGCGACGTATTTGGCTTGGCAGGAGTGCCAGGTCCTCCAACTCGTTCAGGTACCGCTCCAGCTGGCGGACCGCAGTTTCGGCATCGATCTCCGCGACGTATGACAGCATTTCACTGTGGCCGGCTTGCGAAATCCCTCCGGCACTGTCCAGCGGTCCGCCATAACGACAAACGTGCCTCACGATTTCGCCCGCCAACGAGGTCTCATTGAGCAACGTCAGTTGTCGGGCGGACGCTACCTTGAGCTCGGTGCTTAAGGAGCCCGCCAAAACCTGGTCCCAACGCTCGGGTGTCCAGCGCCGCCATTGGCGTTCGGCAAGTCTCAGGGCGATGGGAAGTGGCTGTAACCTGCCAAGTCGGCCTCGTCTCTGGACTACGCCACGGTCAGCGAGGTCCTTCACGGCGAGTCGGAAGGTACCGACGTCAAGGTTGTGGCCAAGGCCCGCAATCTCTGCGAAATGCCCACCCTCAGATGACTCCACTCCAACCAAGTCAAAAACGGATAGGAGCTCCGCAGACTGGAGCAATAATTCTGGGTTCCGCGGGCGCCGGCCCATCACAAAGGCGTCAACGAGGTCGTCGTCCGTGGCGTTGACGACGGGCTCTGCCCTCGGCCAGATTAAACTCAACCTCGTCGCGATCTTGGGAAACCCTCGTGAGAATCGAGACAACCGTCGTTGGTCTTCGGAAGGCAAACCTGGCAGAGCTTGATTGATGATGGTCTCGGTTACCGACGACGGCGCATGGTCAACTTTGATCGTGCTGTCGTCCGGCGTCCCGACGGGAACCTCGTCGTCAATGGTAACCAGGGAGAGACGGGAGCCTTGCCGCTGGACCACACTTGACAATGTACGGTGGGCTGAGAGGGCGCAATCATCGACAACCACTATGGCAGGTTGCCCGATATCAGCCAGAGTCTGTACGACAGAACCGATCTCTTGTTGCGACGTGTACATCACCAGTGTGCTGAGGTCATATCCAGTCTCTTCCCCTCCGGCGGTCGGTCCCAGGGCCTCCATCACGAGCCTGGTCTTGCCCACTCCCGAAAGCCCCACGACTCGTGCCACACCTTGACGTTGAGCAATCAGCCGAAGCAACTGTTGTCTCAGCCCGGCTAGGCGTTCGTCTTCCACCCAGGGGAAGCCGTCGTGTTCAGCGTCGCCGGACCAGTGAACCCAGGAGCGGAAAGGTCCCACGGTACCGGGTTGGGTTTTCTCCTTGAGCCATACCGCGACTGCGGGATGATGGTTTACCCAGTTGGCTATCTGTTCGGCGCTCCTGAACTGGACCTGGTCGTCGGAGATGGTCAGACCAGCTTTTCGGAGGGCCAGTCGGGCACTGTCTTCTCGCGCCTGAATTGCCTTAGACGCGTAAGGATGGGTGCAGAGCATGATGTAGTTTCCGCCATGTAGCAGGAATGGACCAACCATCTCTTTCAGGGCTTCCTTACCTGCTGTCGCCGGCCCGATCTTCCCCGATTTCAACTGGAATTGGCAAGCCCTTGACGGCAGAAACCGGGTTTGGGAAGGTCCGCCATCCCAGGAGATGCGGGCATCCTCGCCGCCGTCTGCTGCATGGATGTTCTTGGACACGTGGATTACGGGGGACGGCAGATTGTAGGCGCTAGCTTCGGCGTTGAGCAGTCGTTCCACCAACTCCGGCAGCATCCTTTCGCCCAAGACGGAGACGTGGTCTAGCGAGACCTCAAACGGGGAGTTCGGAACGTCGGTTACTGGTTGTTGTCTTTCTGGCCTGAGCGTTTGGATGCCACTTGGGTTGGCCTCCAGAAGCCTCAGCAGGTTGGTCACTGAGGCGGCTGGCTTTACTGAACCCGCCTCATACTTGGTGAAGGCCCGGGGGCCACCACCAATAATCTCCCCGGCTTCCGCTTGGGTCAGCCCAAGCATTTCCCTTATGGTTCGGATCTCCTGTGCAGATAGTTCTTCCATTTTATCCCTTATAAGTGACCTTTGTGGTATACTATCGTATTGTAACACCATTTTAATCACTTTAATAAGAATATAGAAGGGGAGTGGCTGCCTTTCCCGCCTACAAAATTGGGTTACTCACTATGCCGCTCAGGGCCAACTCGAACAGCGTAAAGGGCAGGTGATCCATCATTTGGGTCCTGTTCGTGGGGTTTGAGACCACTGTAGATGGAACCGTCTTCGGAATGTGGTTTCGGGAGCCTGTGATGCTTGATTTCCCAACCCTTGCGTCTAGAATGATTAAATATATGATGGGATATGCTGCGCCGGCGTCCAAAGGGGGCCAAGATCGTTAGCTCGCAGACTTCGACTCTACCTTTGTTGACGGAAGAAATCGCATTCAAAGCAATGCGTGACTTTTTTCGTGACACGCCCCTTGTCGTGTTTGGAACCGGTATGTCTTGCGCCTTAGACCCCCGCTTTGGAATGTCCGCCTTAGAACTGGAGCTCTCCCAAAAAGTCGTCCCAGATCCCCAGTCGCACGAGCAAGGGCTGCAGTGGTCAAAAGTCATGAAGGCGCTGCAAGCCAACTGCGGTTTGGAAACCGCGTTGGACAACGTTTCCGATTCGGCGCTACTCCAAGAGGTCACCCGTGCTACAGGCGACTTTATCTCTTCAATTGACAAAGAGTTTGCTATTCAGATTGCGAACGGGGATGTGGTATGGCCCGCCACTGACTTTTTCAAGCTCCTGGTCGAAAAGCTTCCTGAAGGTGATCCGACACTCCATGTACTGACGCCAAATTATGACACCCTCTTCGAGCACGCTTGCGATACAGTTGATATACATTACACGAGTGGTTTCTATGGAGGCCTGCAACGTCAGTTAGATTGGGAATCTGTCGAGCGGTCACTCCTAGTTGCACATCGGGTCGCCTACGGGAGACAACTAAAGATGGTGGTTAAACCACGCAAGCATGTGCGCTTGTACAAAGTACATGGCTCTTTGAACTATTTCCTCCACCGGGGGGGCATCGTAGAAAACAACGGATGGATGTGGGACGCACCTTACTATGCCACCCGAGTCATGATTACACCTGGTCTATCAAAACACCAAACACTTCAAAACTACAGACAGGAATTGCTAAGAACGGCAGACGCTGCGATCGAAAAGGCGACCCGTTTTCTGTTCTTGGGTTATGGCTTTAATGATACTCACTTGGAGGCATATATCAACAGAAAGCTGACATTCCAAGGTTGCAAGGGCCTCATTGTAACGAGAGACTCTAACTCACGGATCGAGTCTTTGTTGAATCAGGCCGAGAATCTTTGGCTGGTATGCGGACTACCTGACGATGCGGAGCACGGCGCTCGCATTTTCAATAAACGCTACGGAGGATGGCTGGAGATTCCCACAAAGAGACTATGGGACGTAAGGACATTCAAGGGCGAAGTCCTAGGAGGGCACTGATGGCAATTTTCACCTTCGATTCATCTCATACCCTAGGTAATGTACGAGGTATCGACACCCGGCGAGTTGACGTTCAGGTAAACGACGACGAAGACTTACGAAAAGCAAGGGTCGGGCAGTTTGCTGTCATCGCGTTACCAGGCGCCATTGAAGAGTGGCTGATTGGGATAATCGAGAGAGTGGTCAAGACTCCTATTCTCGAAGATCCCCCTGCACCAGACTTTGAAAGTGGTGAGGACCCAGTCAGCACTTTTCTGCCGCGAGAGGTAGTCCTTAATACGGTTCGTGTTTCATTGGTGGGAGCTGTTGGTTTAGGAGAAGACAATCATCCACGATTTTCCCGTTCATTGGTTCAAGTACCCGAGATCGATGCTGTTTGCTACACCTTGAGGGATGCACAGCTGCAAACGTTCATGGGATTACTCTCTGCTGAAGGAAATACCGACCGTTCTTTAGGAATGGGTCGGTACACCATTGATGAAAACGCGGCAGCGTATCTCGATGGAAACAAGTTCTTTCAGCGTCACGCCGCGCTCCTCGGCAGCACGGGGTCTGGCAAGTCATGGTCCGTTGCAGCCATATTGGAACAGGCCGCCAAACTATCTTCGTCCAACTTGATCGTGTTCGACCTACATGGGGAATATAGCGAACTCTCGTACGCCCGGCACCTTAGGATTCCAGGGCCTGAGGAACTTGGTCAGTTGGACAGTTCTCTCCTTTTCCTCCCCTATTGGTTGCTGAACGCCGAAGAATTGCAGGCGATGTTTATCGATAGAAGCGAATTCAGTGCCCATAACCAGGTGATGGCGTTCCAAGAGACCGTGGTCAACGAAAAAAAGAGACAACTGGAGGAGTTGGGGAAAAACGACGTGCTGGGCGCGTTCACATTGGATAGCCCCGTTCCATTTTCCATTGACGACGTGATTGACGAACTTCGACGCCTTGATACTGAAATGGTTCAAGGAACCAGGGGTGAAAGGCAAGGCCCGTTTTATGGCCAGTTCAGCCGACTACTGCTTCGCATAAATAGCAAAGTCGGAGACAAGCGATATGGGTTCTTGTTCCAAGCACCTCCTGAAGCCAATGAATACGACGCCATGGCTACGATGGCAGAGCGATTAATGGACTACTCCAAACCGGGAGCCCAAATCAAAGTGATCGATTTCTCGGAGGTTCCTGCTGACATTTTGCCGGTAATCGTTGGTCTTGTTGCCCGGATTGTCTATCAAGTTCAGTTCTGGACAGACCGTCAGGAGCGAAAACCATTGGCTCTCGTATGCGATGAAGCGCACATATACTTGCCTGACAAGGATGGCAGAAATCCCGTGGAGCAGCGCGCAATCGAGAATTTTGAGAAGATAGCCAAAGAAGGGCGAAAGAACGGCGTGGCGCTGCTGGTCGTGAGCCAACGACCTTCTGACGTGAGTACCACGATCCTCAGCCAGTGCAACAACATTATGGCCCTTAGACTCACCAACGGCAACGATCAAGCTACCGTTAGAAGACTCATGCCTGAAAGCCTTGAAGGCCTGATGGACACACTGCCGATTTTGGATATCGGTGAAGCTCTAGTAGTTGGGGACGCGGTTCTGCTCCCGAGCCGGATTCGTATCTACCCCCCTAAGGAGAAACCTCTCAGTGCCACCATTGAGTTCTGGGACGAGTGGACTAAAGAATCCGGCACACCGGATTTTGTAAAAGCCGTGGAGAATATGCGAAGACAGAACAGAGGCTAAGTTTCTTCACGGACCAAAGAATTCTAAACGACGGGGGCAAGTCTGAACTGCCGTCAACGTTAAAGGAGCGACAGCAAAAAGGACAGTGGCACGACGAAATCTCCCCGCCCTTGACACACCAGGGAACCCCTGGGGATAGATGCGCTGCACCGCGTCGATGACGAAAGTGGTCACGTGGTCCTCGTTCAGGTGGGCCAGGATGGCGCGGACCTGGTTGGCGGACAGGTCCTGGGACTCGTCCACAATTACTACATCGTAGTCCCGGCAGGGAGCTTCGGCGGCCCGGAGCGCAATGTCATTCCAGTCCGCCACGTTACGCTCCGACTTCCAGGCCTCGTAGGGTTGAACCACCTCGGCCAGGAGCCTCGCGCGCAGTTCCCGGGGGAGCGCCGGGGCCCTCCCGCGCCCGGCGCGCCCGGCTTCCAGGTAGCGGTCCAGCCGGTGCTTCGGAAATCTGCCATGAAGGTATCTCACCTCGTCCAGGAAGTAGTCCAGGTCTCCGGCGGGCAGGCCCATGCCGGTCAACAGGGGAACAATAACCGGGCTTCCATCGCCGTCGGGGAGCACCCGTCCTCCAACAAGGCCCCACGCCCACCGCCCGAAGGTCTCCACCGTAAGATCGAGTTCGCCGGTTGCATGAATATGCTCGGTGGCCAACTGGTCGATGTACCCGCGCAGCGTCCGGTTGAAGGTCAGCACCAGAACCCGCACCGGGTCAACGGTTCCCTGCCGGGCGCGTCGTTCCAGACGTGAGCGGCAGAGTTGCCGAAGTCGCAGGAGGGCGGCAGTGGTCTTGCCGCTGCCCGCCGCGCCCCGAATCAACCGGAACCCAGGCCCGGCATCAAGCAGTATGGTCAGTTGCTCCGCAGTGGGAGTCACGTCCCTTAAAGTACGCATTTATGCCGCCGTCAGACTCCCCAGGCTGGGCACTCCTGCCCGGGTCAGTCCTGTTATGGGTCTCAGAGTCATTCCCAACGTTGGTCATTACTCTTGGCAGCAACGGCTGCAGATCATGTTCACCAAGTTGTGCAAAGCAACATTGGAAGCCAGCACGTTCCCATTTCTGTTCAGCTTACCCTCCATCAGCTCCTTGGCAATAGAATTCAACTCGGTTGCAACCAGCGAATACATGGCTCCCCGGGCACTCGGGAAATTGCAATTGATCGCAGCCATTGCTTGCCCCAACTTCAAAGCTTGCTCTAATTCCCAGGGCTGGGTACTCCAAAACGACGTTGCTCCCTTCTGGCCCAAAGCGCTGATGAGTCCTGCGGTACACCAATCTCCTGCGCCTGCTTCGTCAACCATGTTGGTTACTGGATATGCCGGCATGAAGCTCCACGACCGCCCTCCATTGTCGCTTTTATGCCAACGGTATCGCAGCCCTTCTGGTCCCAGTGTTTGCACCTCCAGTGGTATATTTGTCTGTCCAACCAGGTACGCGGTGTCAGGCAGCCGTTCCACGGAATACTTCAGGAGATGCGCTACAGCAGCCGCTTCCTTAAATAGTTTTTCGTCGGTTACGCTTGACGGTTCGAATACTATGAAGGCCCCATGTTCCCGGTAATGCTCGGCAAGGGTCAAAATACCCCTGGATACGCGGTCAAAGTAAAAGACCGCTGTAGCCGGTATCTGCTCCACGACCGTGCCAGCCATAGCTCCGGAAATGGCTCTGTACCTCAGCAGATAACTCCCGCACTGCGGACAACGGAGCGAGTAGGAATGAGTCCTTGATCCAGTCGGGGATTTCTTTATGGCCTGCAATATCGCAGGGGTGCGAGCAGATGTTTCCCGGACGACAAGGCCGGTGTCGACACCAAAACCGGCCAGGTCCTTTAAGACGATGTCCCCTCCTTCGTCTTGTCCTATTCTGGCAACCGGACTGGATTTCCATCCCAGGTAAGCCAGTACAGTTAGCACATTGCCGCACGATCCACCCGATCGAACCTGATATCTGCCAGGCGCTTCCTGGTTGAACACTAGATCCAGGGTCAGCAACCCCGCGCCAACACAAGTTCGAATTTGCGAATCGTGCCCCAATGCTTCACGCCTCCTAGTAGGGTTCTCCGGCAACCCAAACCTCAAAAATTTCTCCGACATTTGCCCGTGCAGGTGGAGTGCGCATGTTGTAACCCTGTGAATGGACGTGCGCGATTCCAACCGCGTGATCTGCTCGCTTGAGTTCGTAAGCGGCCAAGAGTGCCCCGAGGGAGAGAAGTTTGCTGGAAAGGGCAGATAGAACTACCTTGCATCCGCCCAGAGTCCGCAAAGAATTGGAATAGTGCTGGACCGCGGACCTGATTTCACGATAAACGCCGAATGGGTTCCGCTCAGGCACATATATGAAATTTGAAGGCTCAATTCTGTGAGTATCGAATATGTGCCTTCGGTATTCCAGTATCAAGTCGTCGCTGCGGCGAGGATTCATACACGGGAAGGGAATGATTGGAGCAATCTCATCAGGAGCGACCAGATTGTAGATCCTGTCGAAGTGGCCGAGCTTGCCTTCGCCCAAAATAGGCATCCATATTTTGGGAACATCGGCGGTCGCTTCTCGCTCGATCCCACTTTCGAAGCCGTGAATGTAGGCAGCGTCGTCATTGAGTCCTTCGGCCGTGATTTCCTGGTCTAATACGGGGTTGTCAGTCGCCAGGACATGGAGGTTTGGGGCCTGCGTCTGTCCTAAACCGTCAACCAGATGCAGCAGTTTCGCCAGCATCGGGATGTAGAGAGACCGGGGCAACGCACTAATGTCTACGAGGATGTCCGAATAACCGGCGAAGTCGGTGGGGGACAAGAAAACTTCTGCCGCCCCCCTGGACCCGATCCTGCGCCGACCATCTTCTGACCACATCTTGACCTGCTTGTCCGCTATAGCTCCTTTGCCAAGAAACATTCTCTCAAGAGCGTCCGTGTTTTGCTTGAGGAGTTCGTCGTGAAGGCGAGAGGGAGATGTTTCTCCTTCATCGAATTCAACGATGACGCAATCGCGCTTGCCTGGCCCGCCAAGGGACAAAACCCGTTCTACTGCTTCACACATCCTGGGGTCAAAGCCTCTACCTACAACGAACAGGATGTCCCGGTTCCGTGATTTCAGGAGCGACTCCCAGAACGGCACAAACTTGGCTCCACCCTGAAGAACGTAATTCATCCATCTGCCAGCAGGAGTGACCATATCGGCTAAATGAGCCTCTCTTCTTCAACAGGTTCCGGTCGAAATCCGTCCATCATCCAGCGAGCCAGCTCTTCGGGTCTCTTGGCTCTCCACCCGCCATACTGCAAGGGAAGCCCGAAGTGGCAACACAGCAGCCGGTTCAGGTAAAGCAGCATCCTTCGCTCGTATCCTTGGGAACGGTCCAGTTCTGCCTCCAAGATGTTATGGGCCAGGCAAACCGCGATGACCTCCCTCAGGCGGTGGAGATGGGGGCGGGTTTCCAGGTAGTGCTCGTCTCTGAGTAATTCTCTTTCATTCATCGTGATTGAGACACCAGTTACCCCAGGCGCATATGGCGCACTGGGTCTATACGTTTCGGTTCTCGAGAACCGGCCGATCGACTCTACCAATCCTCGCACTTCGGTTTGGAAGGGAATCGCCCTCAGGACATCTTGCTCCCACCACCGTGTTGCCGTGCGCCTAAGAATAGAATCCTGACGTTGTGCCGAGAGTAAGGTTGACTTTCTAAGAATTGCCGCCGAACTTGCTTCTTCGAACATCTCGCCTGCAATACCCAGGAACTGTTCGATGTTCAGGGATGCTAAAGAAGCGAGCTTCGAGAACCCGAAGTAATACGGCAATTCAAACCTTTCCGAAAAGAACAGTTCGGCAGCGGCCTTTACTCCAGACCCATCTCTCCGGTGCAACTGGTCCTCACTCAATGCGAAGCCCGCCGCTTCAAAGCTAAGCTGGGTTTTTTGGCTCTCTCTAGTAGCAAGTATGTCAAGGCTCTGCCACGCGAGCCCTCGGTCGTAGTCGTTCCCGTAGTCTGTGTTCGTCGCGTGAAGCCACTCCTCGAAACGCGGGTTTTCTCCCCACTTGTCCAAGACTTGGATCTTGGCGGCAGCGGACACCTTTTCCAGCTGAGTCCTCATGTCAGGAGTATCCATGCTGTCCTGAATGCAATTCGAGAAAGACCCTACCTCAACCTGTTGTGCCTCCCTCACTCGCTTATTGGCAATTGCCATAATCGTTTGCTCGAACTTCGCCCGATGGCCGCGCCAGTACAGTTCGAGAGTCTGGGCGCTATCTTCGTAATCCCTTCCCTGCTTCGAGCCTAGACCGAGCATCTCATCGGATGTGAGCGCTTCGAGGCGCTCAGCAACCCAGGTAGGTACAAACTCTCTATCCTCCGTTAGAACCGTTCCGAGGATTACCCTTTGGGAGGATGACAACTTGTGAACATCATCGAACATCACCAGCACGCGGGATGCGACCGGTTTGCCATCCAGCAAGAATCGGTCTGGATGAAGCAGCCGTAGACTGTTCAACCCGGAATGACCTGGTGCTGCCGGGGGTTGCGGGTCAAAGCTATCAAGAGTCTTCGAAATATCGGCCTCGATACTCCGGGCCCACTCGAAAACCTCGTCGCCACGACCGGTGCCATCGAAGGAAAGGCCGACTTGGTCATCGGGGTCTACTCTTAGACTCAGTCTTTTCAAGTCTTGAGGATATTCCAGGTTATAGAGTCTTATGGCCGACCTGAGGGCGGTAAGGAGGACCCTGCAATTCAGGAACGCGAAAAAGAGCCGTTTCTTGTGTAGCGAATCCCAAGGCAAATCATCCAGATCAGCGTAGTTCTTGGCACACGACAACATTACTCCGAGCAATCTAGGACCGTTGTCGTCCAACGCTCCGATCTTCTTCATCCTCTCATAAAGGTCCCTGTACTCGTCGTTCTGGCGGTTAGCTTGCAGGTTTATAAGGCAAGATGGGGTAAACACCCTAAGCAGTGACGTTTTCCCCCCTCCCGGAGCGCTTCGAAAGAATACAACAGGCCGGTCAAAAGGGTCGTTCCTCTCGATCCGGTCTAGAACGCCAGCGCCAAACAGTCGCAGGAAAGTAGTGTCAGAAGCGATGTGCTCGGAAGCACGCATACGGAATGGGTTTCTGGGGTCTCTCATGGCTCCTCCCTATGACGGCTCACCCTGGGGAACAGACCAGCCGTCTTTAGGCCAGGCTTGTGGGCCCAAAGAAGATATACCGAGTTGTTAGGCGTGTTGTGAGATAGAACCAAGGGCAAGGAGCACCCGGCGTAGCCATGAATTACGTCAGGCCCGCCTTTCTCAAGATGTTTGTCCATTATTGCGCTGTCGTAATACGCTTCCAGCAGGTTGTCGAAAGCCGGGTAGCGTTCCTGGTTGACCTCGATATCGCTTTCCAATACGTAGACGGACGAAAGATCGCACCTTGGCAGGGAGGCGGGCCACTCCGCACTTTCACAACGTTCCTTCAGCGAGTCCAGGGCCCGGCGAGTCGCGATATACAAGACGACATAGACGGTTAGGGAATCCATCTCAAGCAGTCCAGCCCTGTCGTTGATATCATCCAGAGCTCTCAAGCATTTCACGATCTTTCCTTTGAAGACCCCTTCCTCTAGACGGAGGAGCGAGTCTCCGCTACCTGAGAAATCATCTAACAGGACCAGGGTATTGAAACCGTCTTTGGCAGAGGTGTCGGCGTCGAGCTGAGCCAGGTCATTCCGCAGCTCCTGCACCATTTCGATCCCTTTGTCCAGGGAAATCTGGTAAGTGGCATAGACTTGCTCGTTGCTGAGTCCAGCCATTCTGCGGAAGACATCGACTCTGGCACCATCGCTCAGCCCTAAGAACAACGACTTGCGCTGCGCCTTCTTAAAGGCATCGGAGGAGAGAATTCTTGACACCAAGTAATCAGGCTCTCCCAACTGCTGTGCAACCTTGCTGATCAGGAGGTGCTGAACCACGTCCGGATAGCCTTGGCTTACGAGGTGATTCATTTCCGAGTCGGAGATGAATATGAGGTGGTCCTTCACAAACTGGTATGCCGCGCCCTTCTCGGCTTCACTCTGGAAATTGCTCAACCACATGGCCAAGCTTTCGATGAAATGCATTCCCGGAGAATACTGCTGATATTGGTCGTACTTGTATGTCGCCAGGGCTTGCAACACCGGCCTTTCTTCGGCGACATTTTCAGGCGACCACCGCATGACTTCCGCAAGCAGCCTTTCTGCCAGTGCCTCCCTCACGATATGTCCCCTACCAGGTCATCTACCGCGATTGCAAACCTGCCTGATTCGACCCGAAGAACATTGGTATAGTGCCCGATGACTTGCGATCCTCTCTGGCCGAGTGGAGCCAAATTCCACGCCCAGCGAGGATTAGAAGGGCAATCGGCCACACTTAAGCTATAAGGGGTGGCGAGCAAGTGGAGGTCGTTTCCGTCCCATCCACCGCTGTCACCTATGCAAAGCACCTGGGCGTCCGGGTCCGAGTCCCGGATTCCGGTCCGTATTCGATGAACTACGCGGCGTTTTGAAACCTGCGGGCCAATAATGTCCACGGAGTGACGAGAACGTACGGCACCGAGGCCAAGTGGTCCTTCAGCCGCCATTTCCTCAAGAATCATGCGGTGTACGGTCCTCGGATGAACCGAAGGCTCCGGTGTTATGGTTATCTGGTTTGGGCGAAGTTCCATTACGCAGCAGTTGGAAACTAACGGATGGTTCAGCAAAGCCCTATGGAACTCCAAGAGCGGCCCATCCGCCGGAGCGCTATTCTCAGGGTCCCCATCACCCAGACTCAGGACTTCAGCACCGTTATAGTAACCGATCGTAATGCTGTTCCAGATATCGCTATCCAAACAGCTTCTTAGAGAATTGCCCACTGAGCGGCCGCGACCTGTGGCTATTCCGACGGAGATTCCATTGGAAATGAGTCCGGCAATCATGTCCGACGCGTGCTGAGGGAGTTGACCGAAACGGTTGGCCCTGGGACACAGGGTGTCGTCGTAATCAAATACTATCCCTCCGAATTTGGCCGCCCTCAAGACGTTGAGGTACTCGATCAAGGCCCGCTTGCTGGCTTCAACTACTTGTGATGGCCAATGATGGACGGGGCTTCCCAATTTCCTTTCCAATAACACTGGCAGAGGCGGCCTGCTATCACGGCTAGGCGAGGAGTCGGCCCGAAGGCGATAGAGCTTTCGACCAAATGGAGGTACATGGGGACGTCCAGGGTCGAGTCCGGTCAAGGCCGATATTTCCCCTACCAGATAGAAGGATTTGACCAACAGTTCGACAGCCCCAAGTGGTCCATCCTCAATGGTTTCTAGCGTGGCGACAGGTGCGTCAGGAGGAAATAACGCCAAGGTCCTATCTGACAGTGACTTGGACATGGGTGTGACCAAGGCAACGGTCGTAGTTGTGCTGTTATTCTCGCTTAACCAGTTATGCCGTCCGTGGCCGAAGTTTCTGTAATCGGCAAGGTGTACGTTTCTCAGCCCTCCCTCGACTAGCTTGGACTCTATGTCGATTGCCGCTATTCTGCCCCAGTCACCATAAAGAAGTGAGACTGTGGGTCGATCGCTCGCAATCGATGGCGCCGCCATTCCCAGTCCCGGCAGTTGGCCTGGAATCAAGCACTCCTGACCAAAGGCTTCGCAGTAAGCCCTATAGATCAACACCAGGGCCGACAAGATGGAGTTGGTGGCCAAGAATCCGTCCTTCTTGACAGGTGGTTCAAACTCGGCAACGTGGGCCCATTCGCATGGCTCGGCCTGTTCTTTCAGCTTAGAACCGACCTTGTGGGTCAAAGCCATCAGACCGGTGGGTTCGCCGAATGCTGCAACTCTGAATGCGTCCAAGATGTCGGCGTTGGACCCACTGGCGCTAACGAGACCTACGGCCTGATGCTTTATAAACCGAGATGTCCTCAGTTCCAAAGGACTGCCATACTTGGACAATCTACCGGTTTGAAGCTCATGCATCATTGCCCAAAAGGCAGCAGCCGTCAGCGACCCTCCTGATCCTACAGCAAAGAGAGAGCTGTCACCGAATGCTCGGATAGCATTGGCCAATTCGGTAACATGGCATTGGGACGCCCAAGCGTATGTCTCAGGCAGTTCAGACAACTCCGTCGCGTATGGTCTGCCCATTCTTGCAGTAGCCTCTCTGTTATATGTCCAGCACACATGCTGGGGTTGCACCGCCTCCGACGCTCAATCCTGCGATGGTTCTACGATTCGCGGTAGCCCTTTTCCGGCGACAGCCTAACACTGGGAATGTGCCGAAAGCGATACCTCCGTGAGGTCCGACCTCGGAGGCAAGTTCAGGACTGCTCTGACCCAGAAATACCGAAATCATTTTAGTATTCCGAGCCGGATTGTATAGCATCACGGGTTTCGCGAACC
Organism: Dehalococcoidia bacterium; assembly: GCA_965203835.1. Taxonomy (GTDB): domain Bacteria; phylum Chloroflexota; class Dehalococcoidia; order Lucifugimonadales; family UBA3495; genus CBDCFV01. Next base: position 2,548,054 of record OZ241919.1, on the reverse strand, counting down.
CGTTAATCCGAACAAGTGTACTATATGTCAGCAGAAGGTCGGCTGCAACCCCCGAATGCAAGGACTGCGTACTGGGCCCTCTCACGACCGGCAGGGCCGTATCCTAATTGTGCCCTAGCAGATCGTGAGTCCGCTCTTGGATGGAAGTACTATACCTTGCTCTGGACACAGCCGAGCCGCTCGTGGCCACGCCGAATCCATCACTGCAACCAATGTGGGGCGACGTGAGTCGGGAGCGCAAAGGGATGCGGACAATTGGATTTATGGCTTCTCCCGTTCCCACACGACCCTGGACTCCGGTGGCCGACGCGGGAATAGGTAAAGATGCAGGTGTTCTTACTTGCATTGTTCTCCGCCTGTTTTTCTGTCTCGCTTTTTGACATCCCTCTCGACGGTCAAATCGAAATGCGTCCGCCTTCATCCCACGGCATCAGAGGCGTGGCGAGGGGACTCCCGCCCCCGCCACCATCCTATACCCCACCCTGGGCTCGGTGAAGACGTACCTGTGGTCGGCGGCATCGTCGCCCAGCTTGCGGCGCAGCCGCTTCACCACGTCCCGCACCAGCTAGCCCTCGCCCACCCGCTCCGGACCCCAAACCCGCTGCAGCAGCAGGCCCTGGTTCAGCACCCGGGGCGCGTGCACCGCCAGCTCGTAGAGCACCGCGTTCTCCGTGGCCGACAGCTCCACCGGCTCCCCGTCCAGCGCCACCCGCCGCCGGGCGTAGTAGATGCTCAGCCCCGCCACGGCATAGGAACCCTCAGACGGCTCGCCCTCCAGGGGTTCCAGCCGCTTCCTGAGCGCCGCCCTTATCCGGGCCGCCAGCTCCGTCGGCGAGAAGGGTCAGACCAGGTAGTTGGCGGACCCCATCTCCAGGGCCCAGGCCACGGTGTCATCCTGTCCGTAGGCCGACAGGAATATGACCGGCACGTCCGCCGCCCCCTGGATGTCGTACGTCAGCCCGATGCCGTCTCCCTCCGGCACCGCAAGGTCCAGCAGCCCCAGGTTGAGCTTGTGTTCGGCCATGAGGTGGGGCACGTCGCTGGGATCGCCAGTGACAACGGGACCGTAGCGCGTCCAAGTGAACGCGTCCCCCACGTACCGGAGCACCTGTGGACCGTCTGCTACCGCCAGCATCCGCACCCGGCCCGGCCCGGACGCCGCACTAGGGAGTGGGAGCGATAATTGCCACCGCCGCCCTGGGAGCGCGAAGGTGGAGCGGATGCCCAGACCCGGCCTTTGGGTCTCCGCCCGGATGCGTCCTCCGGCTCTCCACAATGCCTGGCAGGTAGTCCCGTGTCAGGCCAAACCGTCAGCGTCTTCGCGCAGTTTCTCCCGGTAGACACGGATATTATGCCACCGGTCCACGGTGTCGTAGATCCGGTAGAGCGAAAGACCCTGGCCCGGCACCGACCGCCACAGGCGAACAAGGCCGTCGCGGATTTCTCGCAGGGTGTCGTAGGAAGATGTCCACCTCAGTTTCTTTTCGGTGCCCGCATGACGGTATCCTCGCAACCAGCCAGGCACAGAAGGCACGGTGTCCAGGGGATTGACGACCCGGTAGACGGGAGTTCGCAAGCTGCTGGAAAAGCTCTTGTTACCCACACGAGGCGCTCCGAAAGTGTAGCACGCCGCCAGGCCCCAGCCCGACAGGTGCGCCGCCCCCAATGTTGCCAGGGCGCCCCCAAGGGAATGACCGGTGATGAAGACAGGGACTCCTACGACGTATGGCATATACCGGTCAACCTGGTCCCTAACGGACACGAAGGCGTCAAGGAACCCCTGGTGGACTCTCCCCATCGACTCGTTCGTGGACGGTTGCGGGAAGTCCACCGGGGTCAGTGAGTAGCGCAGGTTGGTCTCCCAGTCCCGTACGTTCTCCGTTCCCCGGAAGCTGACCACGGCCATGTCCATTTCATCGCCGGCCCGGCGGACGGCGACAAAGCCCTGGGTGTCGGTGCCGGGATCGGACAGCGCACCGGCAAGCTCGAACCCGCCCGCCGCCAGAACGCCACGAAGCAGTCGGAAGTCCTGGTTGTCCCGTGTCGCCAGCAGTCCTTCCAGAGCCTGCGCATCGGAGTCCGAGTAGACGCGGCCAACGGCCTTCGCCAGTTCGGCCGGCAGCGCGAGGAGCGCAGGCAGGTCCTCCCCCTCGAACCGCATGTAGGCCAACTCGGACATGATGGCCATAACCCAGGCCGTATGCGAGCTGTATCCGAGACCCTGAACCGGTTGCCGTGAAAGGGCCTTCCCCTGTTTGTCCGGCTTATCACAGGATTCAACCATGATCATCATCTTATCACCGTCCGACTTGGGGAACTGGGCCGCCCATTCGATAGACCTTTTCCGGCTATCACATGACGATAAAGGTAATCTACTATCGCTGTTGGAACGTAGATTAAGTTACCGGCATACGAATAGATTTTCATCAATCCGGCCAATTGTGGTGGCGGCAATCGCCCGGATACCCATCTTTCACCTGGAGGATATTGGACGCTGGCGAAAAAGTGCTGACCAGCAGCGCCGCCAGGGGAGGGGCATAAATGCGGGAGGGATGGCCATGCCGCCCGGGGAACCACCGAACGACGCACAACGACGACTGCTGAGAATCATTGCCCGAATGCCCCTGGCCAGCGCAGCCAACCTGGCTCCCATCCTGGACCTGTCCGAGGACCGGATTAGAAGGATGCTGGGAACGCTGAAGAGTGTCGGCTGGGTGGAATCGGTGGTCCGGGGCATGACCGAACGGCAGCAGCGCCGCTTTTTCCTGACCCGCAAAGCCGTGGACCTGCTCTACGTCACCGGCCACCAGCACCCCAGCCCCAGGGAGGAGGCCAGGGCCGCCGGACTGGCCGCCTTTCACCCGGAGGGCAAGTTGCCCGCCGACTTCCGGGAACGCTTCGCCCTGGACCACGACCATCCAGTCCACATGGAGGATCAGGCCAGTTCTCCCTTCTGCCCGTCCAGCCCGTTAGGGAACGGCAGAGACCACGGCGCAGCCGGCCACGAGCACCCGCCCTGGACCGCAACGTCTCGGGGCCTGACCATGTCCCTGCGCCGCCTGGCCATGTTGGAGTCGGTTTACCGCCTGGCCCCGGACCTGCTCCGCAGTGGCAGGGTCAGCCTACCCGCCGATGACCCGGCGGCCACCGGGGAGCTCAGGATGACCGACTTCCGGCTGCTGCGGTACGGCGGCTTCCATCACGCCGTGGCCCGCTACGGGGAAGACTTCTGGGCCACTTTCACCTACGCCGGACTCCACGCCACCGAGAGGGTGCTCCGGCGCAAGGAGCAGCACCGCTTCTGGGGCGTGGACTGCTACTCCAGCGAGGAGGACCGTTGCTTCCGCATCGGCAACCGGCTCTTCTACGACGACCCGGACCAGGAGGTGGAACCCTCGGCCCAGATAGTCATCGCCGCCGACGCCTGGGCCGGGGAGCTGGCCCGCAGTACGCTGTCGGGCAGCACGCCCATCCTGTTCTGCACGCCAGACGGCCTATGCACGCCCACGGTGGAACTGCGTCTCTCCCGGGACCTGGTGTCCGATCCGGCTGGCCATCCCACCGTGGGCCGGCCCGAGGCGGTGAACCTGTGGCTGCGGGACAACCCGGACATGGCGGCCATCGACGGTACTGCCGCCCACCGGTTGTTCCTGACGGTCTGCCAGTTCCCCGCCATGACGGCTCCCTGGCTGGCGGAGGTGGTGCAGGACCCTCCCTCCGAGGTCCACCGTCACCTGCGGCGGTTCGTCGAGACGGGCCTGGTGGCGGTGTTCGACGGCCGGCACTACCTGTCGGAGCTGGGGATGAGGCGGGCGGCCAACATGAGCCGGGTGTTGCCCGGTATCATCAAGTCCCGGCACGGCCTCTACCTCGACCCCTGGTACCGGGAGCGGGAGCGGCATCACGACGACGGCGTGAACCGGCTGGTGGTACAGTTCGCCCGGGAACGAGTGCAGGCCGTCGCCGGCTGGCGGGGCGAGGTCAACATCCCCGGCCTGACCCAGGTGCGGCCCGACCTGCTGGCGCTGGTGGCGGAAGGCCCATTCGGGGAAGGGGCCTACTGCCTGGAGTTCGAGCGTCGCGCCGTGCTGCGGCGGCAGGCGGAGGAGAAGCTGGGACCCTACCGGAAGATGGCCGCTATCGGAAGAGCCCTGCCCCTGCTGATGGTGTGCGAGACGGACCCGGGCGAGGAGAGCTTCCGGGCCACTGCCGGACGGCTGCCCATGCTGACCGCCACCCTGGAGCGGGCGCTCGGAGGGCCGTTGACCGGCGGGGCAACGGTGTGGCGCAGGGACGGGGTGCCGACGGCGCTACACGCCCGGTAATCGACACCCATTCGGCCACTATTCCGCCTCAACTTAACGCAGATAATCACGAACCTTGGTGGCGGAGAACACGGTGGAGGTTGACAGGCAATTATCAACTGACCGATGATTTTTCCCTAATGTACGACCTGCATAAACTCGGATGGCATAGCTTCCAACAGTTGTGCCACACGATCGGCGGTGAAATCCTCGGTCAGACCTTGGAATCCTTTGCCGATTCAAATGACGGGGGCAGAGACGGCGCCTTCAGGGGGACGTGGAGCCCCGGCAGTCACGAAGACCTTGAAGACTCTTTCGTGATCCAGTGCAAGTTCACAGCGAAAGCCGACGGTCGTCTGACTCCGTCCCGTCTCTCAGAAGAAGCGGAAAAGGCCAAAGCGCTGGTCCAGCAAGGCATCTGCGATTCATACATTTTGATGACGAATGCCAACATCACAGGAAGGTCGCACCGACACATCCGCAAGATGTTCGAGGACGTTGGCGTCAAGCACGTGCGTATCTTTGAGGCATCATGGCTGACAAGGCAAATCATTGAAAACAAACGCTTGCGTATGTTAGTCCCGCGAGTGTACGGGCTTGGGGACCTGAGCGAAATTTTGGACGAACGCGCGTACACCCAGGCGGAAGCGATCTTGGAGACGATGCGGGAAGACATCGGCAAAGTCGTGGTTACGAACGCCTATCAGAGGGCAGCGGCAGCGTTGGACAACCACGGATTCGTGCTGCTTATCGGTGAACCGGCCGCAGGGAAGACCACGATCGCATCGCTTCTGGCGATGGCAGCGTTGGACAACTGGAACGCCCCCACCCTCGTTTTGCGGGATCCTGCAGAGGTCAATGATCACTGGAATTCCAATCAATCGACCCAGTTTTTCTGGATTGACGATGCATTCGGCGTCACGCAGCAAGACGATGCCCTAGTTGACAGTTGGAGTAGGGCTTGGCCGACCATACGAACGATGGTTAGGCGCGGGGCTAAGATTGTGCTGACCTCCCGTGACTACATTTACAACCGAGTCCGGGATAGGCTGAAAGAACCAGCGTTTCCGCTATTGAATGAAAGCCAGGTGGTTATTGATGTGCACGAATTGTCTGAAGATGAAAAACGACAAGTGCTGTACAACCACATCAAACTCGGCAATCAGCCTACGTCCTTTCGAACTGCCATAAAACCATTCCTTGAAGGAATTGCAGTACACCCACGATTCGTTCCGGAAACCGCCCGGAGGTTGGGAGACTCAGCATTCACGAAATCGCTACGACTTCACGAGGCTTCGATTCACCAGTTCGTTGAAAGGCGAGAGCAGTTTCTCCAAGAGACAATCAGAGGGCTGGATACTCATAGCCGCGCCATATTGGCGTTGATATTTTTGCGCAAGGGACATCTACAAAGCCCCATAGAATTGCTACCACCAGAACAGCGCGCCATCGGTCGCCTCGGTAGTGATTTGTCCGGATGCACCTCTGCCGCTAACTCGCTCGCCGGTAGTTTCGTTCACCTCTCGCACATAGATGGCGAGGCTTTTTGGCAATTCCGGCATCCGACCATCGGCGACGCCTACGCAGGAATCTTGGCAGACAATCCTGAGCACCTCGCCATTTTCGTCGCAGGTAGTGACCCAAACAAATTGCTCTCTCAAATCACCTGCGGCGATGTTGGCATCGAAAGAGCTACGATAGTGCCAAGATCTCTGTTTCACGAAGTCATGGGAAAACTGGATGAACTTGACGAGATCGCCCAGTGCCATCCCGACTGTATCACGCGTGACACGGCTACGTGGGGACTATTGGCGTTTCTCGCAAGACGGTGCTCCGACGAATTCCTCCAGTTATATCTGGATCGCCATCCGGCCCTCCTGGACCAGATTTCTGAGCCCGGAATGTCACTTACTATTGTGCCGGAAGTTCCTCTGGTCCTGCGCCTTCACGAACTTGACCTGCTGCCTGAGGCAAATAGAAAACGGTTCTTGGATACGGTAAGTGGGTACCTACTCAACGCATGGGACGCAGGCGCCTTGTCGAATCCGCGCATAAGAAATTTGTACCGCCAGGAAGAATTCGATGAGCTAATCCAATCCGTAAGGGACAAAGTCTTGCCGGACTTGGACGATATTAGGGATGGAGAGGAAAGCAACTGGGACGAGGATGTCTCCCCTGACGATTGGATGCAACAGTTGAAAGAAGTTTTGAATGCTCTGGGCGACTTCTTCCAAGACGAGCAGGAAATCGCCGATCTGATTGACGACCAGCTATCAAGCATCGAATCTTGGATCAGTAAACACGCAGATTACGAGCACGAAGGGGAAGAGAGGTTAATCGGACGCGTCGAACTTCCGGTCGCCCTTACTGGAGGCCGAAGCATATTCGACGATATTGATGTAGTGTAATCACCGGCTGTCACCCCATCGAACGGTGGGCGTGGGCGTACCGTATCGGGACTTTTCGCTGGGAGGTCTTCCAGTACGGAGGCAATAGAGCCAAAACGCCCCGCAGTTGGTCTTGGAGCACTACCGCCCGTCTCCGCAGACCACCATATGAGAGCCGTGGGAGTTGGTATGCACGGCGTGGGATCTACCTGCCAGGTCGAAGACCAGCTTGTAGCCTGAAGTGAGGACCTGGGCGTAGAACATGCCCTCCTGCGGGCATCCCAGGCTGGCGTCGGACCACCCCATCCCCTCGGAACTAGCGAGCTGGAAGTCCCCCTCGTCTGCTTCCAACTCCTCGGCCAGAAGCTTCCGCGCCGCAGTCTCTATCTCGCCTGGAACAGTCTCATCGGGCGGCGACGGTGTGTTGACTTGGAAGGCAGGCGCAGTTGATTCCGTGGCCGGACCCGTCGTCTCCGTAGCTCTCTTCTCGCCATCATTCCCGCCGCAGGACGTCACAGCCAGGGTAATTGCCACCGCAAGCACCATGGGAAGTACGAACCCCGGCAGAATCGATGTCATTTGTCTCCACACTCCCACTTGATTCCAAAAGGACCAACCGCGCTCCCATTGCCAGGAGCGCGGCAACTGACCGTTCGCCGTAGGCGTCCCCTGCTGTCAAGTGATGAGCGCCTCAACTCCAGGACTTTCAATCGCCATACCTCAGCCGGCGACCACGGTGATTCACAAAGGCCGGAATGTCCCGGGTTCCCACTCCACTCGCTGTCGCTGTAAGCGCAAGGATAGAGCCGACCATTTCAGGATACCGGTGATTACTCCTCCAACCCCTCCCCCTCTGGCATCCAGTACCCGACCCGGGACTCGGTGAAAATGTACCTGGGGTTGCGGGCCTCCTCGCCCAGCTTGCCGCGCAGCTTGCCCAGCATGGTGCGCATGGGCCTCATGCCGCCGCTGCTGCGCTCCCTCCAGACCTGCTCCAGCAGGTGCTCGTAGGTCAGCACCTTCCCGGCATTGGCCGACAGCTCGGCCAGCATCCGGTACTCCATGGCGGTCAACTGCACGGGGACACCATCCAGGGACACCCGCCGGGCCGAATAATCAATGACCAGGCCGCCCAGCACGTAGGGCTCGGTCTCGGCCACCTCCCGGCGGCGCAGGGCCGACCCCATCCTGGCCGCCAGCTCCGTGGGCGAGAAGGGCTTGACCAGGTAGTCCACGGCCCCCATCTCGAAGGCCCGGGCGATGGTCTCGTCCCGCCCGTAGGCCGACAGGAAAATCACCGGCACCTCGGCTATCTTGAGAATCTCCTGCATCAGCTCAATGCCGTCGCCGTCGGGCAGCACCAGGTCCAGGAGCGCCAGCCGGGGCCGCTCCCTCTCCATGAGCCGCAGCGCCTCCTGGGGGTCTCCGGTCACCAGGGGCGCGTAGCCCGACTGGACCAGCACGTCCCGCACGTAGCGCAGTTCCTGGGGATCGTCCTCCACCACCAGGACGCGCACCGGTTCCCCGGAGTCCTGGCGCGTGTTGCCCGAGACCCGCCTTGAAACGGGCGCATTGTTCACCCTGGCGCTCCGCCCGGTTGCCTCGACCACCGGCAGGGTGAAGGTGAACCTGGCCCCCAGGCCCACGCCGTCGCTCTCGGCCCGGATGCGGCCCCCGTGGGCCTCCACGATGCCCTTGCAGATGGCCAGGCCCAGCCCCGTGTCCCCGCCCCGCTCGCCGGACTGCGGCCCGGAGAACTTCCGAAACAGGTGGGGCAGCCGCTCGGCCGGGATGCCCCGGCCCTGGTCGGACACCGCCACCGCCACGTGAACCCCCTCCCGCGCCGCGCTCACCCGGATGACGGACGACTCCGGCGAGTGGCGGGCGGCATTGGCCAGCAGGTTGCCCAGCACCTGCACGATGCGCCGCCGGTCCGCCAGCACCAGGGGCAGGTCCGGCTCCAGGTCGATGGTGATGGTGTTGTTGCCCCCTCCGCCGCCGAAGGCGCTGCGGGCCCGGTCCACCAGCGCCGCCACCTCCGCCGGTTCGGGACTGACCGCCAGCGTCCCCGTCTCGATGCCCGCCACGTCCAGCAGGTCCGACACCATCTCGTTCATGCGGTCCGCCTGGCCGCCGATGATGCGGAAGAACTGCCGCAGCACCGCCGGGTCCAGGTCAGCAGTAGAGTCCAGCACCGTGGCGGCGGAGCCCTTGATGGTCGCCAGGGGCGCCCGCAGCTCGTGGCTGACCATGGCCAGGAACTCGGCCCGCAGCCGCTCCGGCTCCTCCAGCGCCGCCAGGTCCTGGAGGGTGACCACGAAGGACTCCACGGCGCCGTCGCCGGAGAGAATGGGGGTGGCGTTGAGCAGCACCGAAACGCTGCGCCCGTCGGGGACCCGCAGGACAATCTCCTCGGCGTGGAGCGTCTCCGGCGTGCTCAGCAGCCCGGCCAGGGGGAACTCCTCCAGGGAAAATTCCCGCCCGTCGGCCCGCCGGAAGGTAATCACCTTCAGCAGGTCCACCGGAGACTGGCCGGGACCCCGCAGGCTGTCCACGATCCTGGTGGCCTCCCGGTTGAAGGACCGGGGCATTCCCGTCGCCGAGTCGAAGACCGCCACGCCCACCGGAGAGGTGTCGATCAGCGTCTCCAGGCCGGCCTTGGCCCGCTGCTCCTCCCGGTGCCGCCGGGCGTTGGCGATGGCCAGGGCCGCCTGGGAGGCGAAGAGCACCAGCGTCTCCTCGTCCTCCCGGGTGAACTCCCGGGCCTCCGTGTCGTGGGCCAGGTAGATCGTGCCCACCCCGGCCCCCTGGTGGCGGATGGGAGCGACCAAGAGGGAGGTCGCCGGCACGGAGGGCAGGAACTCCGGCATGTTCAATGCCCTCAGGTGGCTTCCTATGTCCGAAACCCGGAGGGGTTCCTCCAGCCCGCTGAGATACTGGAAGAACCCCAGCCCTTCCGGCATGTCCCACAACCCCTGGTGCTCCTCCCGGGTCAGGCCGGAGACGATGAAGTCCGGCAGGCGCCCGGCTTCGTCAAGCACGGTGATGGCCGCGTAGCGGGAGGCGGTGAGGGCCCGGGCGCTGTCCGCCACCTCCTGCAGCACCGTGTCGAAGTCCAGGCTCTCGTTGATGCGCAGGCTGGCTCCGCTCAGGAGGGAGAGGCGTTCCTCCAGCTCCCGTATCCGTTGGGCCTGCCCGTCCGGTTGGTCCAATTCTCTCACCCCTGGGGGGCCGGGAAATCCCGGCCCTAGTGCTCCCGCCAGGACGCAGCAAACTGCGCCGGCGGGAACAGTTATATGGGCAATTATAGGGGCAATTTGGGATAGTTACAATAAGTGGTAAAAACTGGTGAAATAGTGGCACTGTAGAAATGTATCTTGTGGTAGAATCCGTCGCAACTACACCCCAGATGGTGGGAGACAACTCGATGCCATTGGCCCGGCGACATTGCGATGCTTCTGACGGTGCGGATACCGGCACCGGAAAGTCCGCGTTTGTGGCGTCCTACGCCCGCAGTCCTATTGTAGCCGAGTCTACCCCCCCCCCCCCGACTTTCCCTCTCCTCTAGCCTCGAAAACCCGGAGCCTGGCGTACGTCGCCCGCAAGAGGTGACGACGTGAGGTTCGCATTTGCTTTTCCATTACTGGGTCCATTGGCTTTTACCTCCGTTGCCCTGCTGCCTGTCGTCACCAATGCCCTAGTCGCAGTCTGGAACTTGTCTATTCCGGGGGCGGCTACCCACGTTTCCGAATTACCGACCAAGCCCCCCGGGTCGAGTGTCGACACCGAGCAGGGCTCTCTGGATGTGTGGGTGGATTGGGACGACGTTAACGGCGCCGCCGATTACCTGGTCAATCAGCAGTTGCGCGCTCCGTGTCAGGAGTTGAACAACGGAGTGAGGGGCGCAACAGGCACGAATTACTTCCTCAAAGTACATCCCGCTTACCTTCCGGGAGGGGTTGATTTTGAGGGAGCTTGAGTTATTGGACGCAACTTCGGTCCAGGCGCAATAGCTTGAAAAAGCAGGAAATTCTCTCATACCCGTGTTTAAAGGAGGCTCTCATGGACGACAACCGCATCAACGGAAAGATCAGGATGCCCTTGCTGCAATTCGCGCCCGCCTTTCTGGTTGGGGCTTTTTTGATTGTGGCAGCGCTGAAAGCATTTGGCGGTCCTTCGCCGGTTGCCGCCCAGGCCGACACGACGGCCCCGACCATATCGTCCATCGCCATTACAAGCGACCCTGACGACGACATCCGCGAGGATGTTCCTTACAGCGCGGGAGGCTTTACGTACTATGTTCGGCCGTCCGGCATCTACGGCATTGGAGACGACATCGAAGTAACGGTGACCTTTAACGAAGATGTCACCGTAACCGGCGCCCCGAAGTTGGACCTGACTATTGGACGCGCTATCAGGGCCGCAGGATACCTGAGATCCGAAGATGGCGCAGTGGTCTTCAGCTACACGGCAGCGGAAGGGGACTCGGACACCAATGGTGTTGCCATAGGCGCCAACAAGCTCAAGCTGAACGGCGGCAGCATCAGGGACGACGCAGGAAATGACGCCGACCTTACCCACGACGCCCTGGCTGCTCAGGCAAGCCACGAGGTGGACGGCATTCGCCCGAGGATATCACTCAGGATTTTGAACACATCCTATATGTCAGATGGGTTTTACACGGCTGGTGAGCGAATCTGGGTCCAAATGAGCGCTTCAGCCTCAGACAGCGGCCCCGCCTTTGCCAGTGTCACCGGTCCTCCTCAGTTGATGCTGGATTTCGACGGAGAGAAAAAGGCGGCTGATTGGGATAGCAGCAATTTGTTTGGCGAGTCCTTCGAGTACGTGATACAGGAGGGGGACCTGGACACCGACGGGGTGGCCATTAAGGCCAACTCGATAAGCCTGAATGGCGGGTTCATCAAGGATCAGGCGGGTAACGATGCCATCCTGACCCACCCGGCGGTGTCGGCCGACCGCGGGCATCGAGTGGACGCGGTTGTGCCTACCGTCGAATCCGTCGCCATCACCTCCGACCCCGGAGATGACGACACCTACGACACCGGCGACAAGATCGAGGTCACTGTGACTTTCAGTGAGAACGTATGGGTCCCCAAGGTCACGCGCCAGGGTGTCATTCGCAGACCCCACCTTGAACTGGACATTGGCGGTACGGCGCGGGTGGCCGAGTATCAGAGTAGAAGCGGCAAGGACGTAGTGTTCGATTACACGGTGCAGGCCGGCGACTCCGACACGGACGGGATTTCGGTCGAAGCCAACAAGTTGTACCTAGACGGAGGCTCCATTCGTGATGCTGCCAGGAATAATCCCATATCAGCAACCTTGAACGTTGCGCAAATTCCGTTGGACGCCGTTGTAAGCCACGATGTCCTGGCCGACGACTCGGCCCACAAGGTCGCCGGTTCCTCCTCCTCATGGAGCCTGACTGGGCCAGCGACCACCGAATTCAGAGAGAACGGCGAGACTCAGGTGGGATCAGTTTATAGGGTGTCCGGTTCTGACTCAGACATCACCTGGTCTCTTTCCGGTGATGACGGAAGCTTCTTCTTTCTCAAGGGTGTGAATTCCAGCAGGGGTCTGTGGTTCACCTCCCCGCCCAACTATGAAGACCCCAAGGACGCCGACGGGGACAACAAATACAGGTTGACGATAGAGGCCTCTGACGGCACGAACTCCAGATCTCTTGAAGTTGCCGTAGTGGTCATCAACGACTGGCACGACAGCGACGAAGTGCCGGTCATAACCGGAACACCACAGGTGGGAGAAACCCTGACGGCGGACGTGTCCCGGATTTCGACCCGAGAGACAGATTGGGGACCATTTTATGGTTGGAATAGAACCGATGGCACTACGGATACATGGATCGATGGAGCGGACAACTCCACCTACACGCTGACCACCGGTGACGAAGGAAGCAAAATCAAGGTGTGGGTGTCCATTGGCCGTCTGTCGCGCCCCAGCGAACCGACCACCGTGGTGACGAGGCCGGGGCAGACCAACAGCCCCGCCTCCGGCCAGCCCACAATTAGCGGCACGGCACAGGTGGGGGAGACCCTCACGGCAGACACATCGAGCATATCGGACAGCGACGGAATGACCAATGCCACCTTCAGCTACCAGTGGCTGGCCGACGATGCCGACATATCCGGGGCTACGGGTTCGACCTACACTTTGGTCGCCGTTGACGCGGGCAAGGCCATCAAGGTCCGCGTGTCTTTTACCGACGATGCGGGCAACCATGAGACGCGGAGCAGCGCGGCGAAGGCAGTTCCGTCAGCTTTGGAGCCGGACCTGGCATCTGTATCGGTGATTTCAATCAACACCGCTGCGGGAGTGTATGCGGGAGAGACCTTCAGGCTGGATGCCGGACTGCGAAACGAAGGCGCTGCCGCCTCTGCTGCGACAACGCTGCGCTACTACCGGTCGACGGACGCGACCATCGACACGACAGACACGGAGGTGGGGACGGACAACATAGCGGCGCTTGCCGCATCGGAGCACGCCAGCGTAAGCGAGGAACTGACGGCGCCCGATACGGCGGGCACGTACTACTACGGCGCATGCGTGGACGCGGTGGCGGGCGAGTCCGACACGACGAACAACTGCTCCTCGGGGCTTGAAATTGCAGTGTTGGCTTGGAACTCCCCAGCCACTGGGCACCCGACTATTAGCGGCACACCACGGGTCGGGAAGACCCTCAGCACTGACACATCGGGAATTTCCGACGACGACGGCCTGACCAACGCAATCTTCAGCCACCGGTGGCTGGCCGATGGGACCGACATCCCCGGGGCTACGGGGCCGTCGTACACCCTGGTCAACGACGACATTGGCAAGACCGTCAGGGTTAGCACGTCCTTCACCGACGACGCAGGCCACAAGGAGACCCTGACCAGTGCGCCCACGGCTGCAGTGGCGGCGGCGCAGCCGGAGGTGAACGGCGTGGCAGTGTCGTCGCGGCCCGCATCAGGCGACACCTACGCGCTGGGCGAGACCATCCGCATCCAGGTGACGTTCAGCGAGGCGGTGGACGTGGACACCACCGATGGAACGCCCCGCCTGACCATCGACATGGACCCGGCGGACTGGGGCGCCAAGTGGGCGGAGTACGCCAGCGGGACCGGCACTTCGGAGCTGGTCTTCGCCTACCAGGTGGTGGAGCCGAATTACTCGTCGCAGGGCATCGCCGTCCTGGCGAACACGCTGGCGCTCAACGGCGGGGCCATCGAATCGACGGCCTCGGACGTGGCCGCCGACCTGTCGCACACCGGCCTCGCCCACGACGACGACCACAAGGTGGACTGGCAGCAAACGGACCAATCCGAGCCGGAACCGGCAACCACGCCCACGGTGACCGCCGTGACCATCACGTCGGACCCGGGCGCTGACGACACTTACCGGAAGGACGACGTGATCCAGGTGACGGTGACCTTCAGTGAGGCGGTGGATGTGGACTCCACGGACGGAACGCCCCGCCTGACCATCAAGATGGACCCGGAGTACGGCGAGAAATGGGCGGCTTACGCCGGTGGTTCCGGCTCAACCACGCTGACTTTCACCCATACGGTGGTGGAACCCAACTTCTCCGACGATGGCATCGCCGTCCTTGCCAACACCCTGACGCTGAACGGCGGCAGCATCCAGTCCACGGCGGCGGACGTGGACGCCGACCTGTCCCACGCCGGCCTGGGCCACGACGACGACCACAAGGTGGACTGGCAGCAGGCGACGGCGCCGCCGGCAACCACCCCCCACGGTGACCGCCGTGGCGGTTACGTCGGACGCGGGTTCGGACGACACCTACGCGCTGGAGGACGTGATCCAGGTAACGCTGACCTTCAGCGAGGCCATGGACGTAACCGGCAGCCCGCAGTTGAAAATCAAAATGGACCCGGCCTACGGGGAGGAGTGGGCTGCCTACGCCAGCGGCACCGGCTCAACCACGCTTGCCTTCGCCTATACGGTGGCGTCGGCCAACCTCTCCACCCAGGGCATCGCCGTCCTGGCCGACACCCTGGCCCTCAACGGCGGGACTATTCAGTCCACGGCAGCCGACGCGGACGCCGACCTGTCCCACGCGGGCCTGGCCCACGACGCCGACCACAAGGTGGACGGGCGCACCACGCCCACGGTCACCGCCGTATCCATCACGTCGGACCCGGGCGATGACGACACTTACCGGAAGGACGACGTGATCCAGGTGACGGTGACCTTCAGCAAGGCGGTGGACGTGGACACCGCCGGCGGAACCCCACTCCTGACCATCAAGATGGACCCGGAGTACGGGGAGAAGCAGGCGGCTTACGCCAGCGGCAGCGGCTCAACCACGCTCACCTTCACCCACACGGTGGTTGAGCCGAACTACTCCGACCAGGGCATCGCCGTGCTGGCCGACACGCTGCAACTCAACGGCGGCAGCATCCAGTCCACGGCTGCGGACGTTAACGCCGACCTGTCCCACTCGGGCCTCGCCCACGACGACGACCACAAGGTGGACTGGGAGCAGGCGTCTGCGCCACCGGCAACCACGCCCACCGTGACCGCCGTGGCCATCACCTCTGACCCCGGCGCAGATGATACCTACAGCCTGGGCGACGTGATCCGGGTGACGGTCACATTCAGCGAGGGCGTGGACGTGACCGGCAGCCCGCGCCTCAACATAGACATGGACCCGGCGGACTGGGGAACCAAGTGGACGACCTACGAGGGCGGCAGCGGCACAACGACGCTCACCTTCACCCACACCGTGGTGGAGCCGAACTACTCGACGCAGGGCATCGCCGTACTCGCCGACACGTTGGAACTCAACGGCGGCGGCATCGGATCGACGGCGGCGGGCATGGACGCCGACCTGTCCCACCCGGGCTTGGCCCACGACGCCAACCATAAGGTGGACTGGCAGCAGGGTGGCTAAGGCGGGTCCGCCACCTAGCCTTCCGCGGCAAGGCAAAAAGGACGGCATACATGAGAGCGCGGCGGCCCGCCACCCAAGTAAATGGAGGAGTCGCCGCGCCGATGGACTACATGAAGGACCTGCCCAGATGCCAAGACAGCGCGTCGATTACAGCAGGGGCGCCTACGTCTTCCCGGACGACTTCCCCCAGCGCCTGGTGCGTTTCAAGGAGGCGTCGGGGCTGTCGTGGGCGGAACTGGCCCGCCGCCTCGGCACCTTTCCCCTCACCGTGAGGCGGTGGCGGAAGCTGGGAGTCCGGCCCAACACGCGGCACCTGCTGGCACTGTTGGAACTGGCTGAAGAAATGGGCCTGGCCCATCTGTTGACGACTCGCCAGGACTCATGCCAAGGGTGCCTTGCCCGGGCGGGGCAAACGGGCGCCGCCCCGTGCCACGGCGGGAAGGGAGGCGTGGACCGGCGCGCAGCATCGGTCCGGGGAGATAAACGGAAAAGGGCCCGTGCGCACCGGGAACGCGGAGAGCGCCGTTGAGCCGGAGTCCGCTTTCAACCGGCGGCGAGCTTTGCCTTTTCCACCATCTCATACTTGATGGGATTCTTCCCCGGGTTGCTGATTTCGACCCCCACCCCTCCAGGACCGGCCAGATGTTATTCTTGAACTCGGCACCGAAAGACGCGCCGCCGGCCGATGCCAGGGGATGCCGGGGCCAGCGTTCCTTGATAATTCTCTGGCAATCGGTGCTCCTGAACTGGCCCACCTCGATTTCTTCCACTACGGCCCGCGCCATTTGCGTCCAGACATCGCCGCTGGACGGGGCCGACCCTGACCCTTCGTCGGGTTTCGGCGATTGCCGACCCGGACCCGGCCGGCCGGGCTTCTTTCCCTTCGCACTGACCAGGTGCAGCTGCGCGGGCGGGAAGAACTGCTTGACGGTGGCCGAGAGCGAACCGTCCCGGTCGGTTACCACCCACAGAAATGGCACCTTCCCATCGGACCGTGGGATGCCGGGCTCGTCCCGTATAGCGGCGTAGAGGGAAATGAAGTCGCTGTCGTCGCTGAATACGACGACGTGGGTAACCCGGTCCAGCACCAGATCGGCAATGGCGTTGGCGGCGATGGCGATGTCGGCGGAGTTCTTGGTCGGCGACAGGCTAAAATGCTGGGTGCCGCGGACCGCCACATCCAGGTCGGGAAATCGGCTTTCGGCCCAGAGCCGCCAGAGCTCCACCTGGTCCGCCCGAACGTATAGGCGCAGTCGCGATGGCGCGGGCACCTTGTCCGGCCAGTTATCGACGAGATCCTCGACCATCGACTGCCCGTCGGCGTGAAGGTTCTCCAGGTCAACATAGAGACCTGAGCGCCCCGTCTCGCCGTTCCGATCATCCTCCGGCATTCCGTCTTCGCTGCCCAAGAAACATCCCCCGATTCTCTGATTCCATTTGCCATATTATACCCAGCGTGTCCTGCCCCCTTGCTTTCCGCCAACCATCCCGGTAGAATGCCCGCCCCGCGAGGAACGCCGGGGGAGTTACTACAAAGTGAGGTGTTGATATGAACAGCGTACCGACGATGAGAGGCGGCAGGGGTGGCGGTGGCGGCAAAGGCGGCGGCAAGAGTGGTGGCGGAAAGGGAGGGGGAGGCCGGCCGGCGAACGCGCCCTCCACAACGGGCAACCCTTCGGGTGGCGGCAGAGGCAACAACCCTCCGAGCAAGTAGCGAACGGAGGGAGCCACCTGCTGCTTTCACCGGCTACCCATCATAGTACCGGTGGACGACGGCAACGGCCAGGTCGGGGCGGCAGGGGTGCAGTCCCCTAAACGCAAAAAAGAGCCACATATATGCGCTGCCGGGGAGGGACGCTGTTACAGCGTCCCTCCCCTTTCGCGTGCGACCAGGGTAAGCCAGGACCTCTAGAACAGCCGCAGCGTCTCGGCCTGGGGTTGTTCCGGCTCTGCCGCCTCGGTCTCGGCGGGCGCGGTTGCGGCCTGCTGACGGCGGTTCCGCTGCTTGGGCGGCGGAGCGGGCCGGTCGTAGGCCGGGTGCATGGGTTCCTCCTCCCACCTGGCCCGGGCCCGGGCCACCACCTCCGGAAACTGGTCGGCCAGCTCGAACAGGTCAACATCGTCGAAGGCTTCGATGTGCGGGTCCGCCGAGGGCCGCTGCACACCGATGACGGCCCGGCCTCCCCGGATGGACAGGACCACCTTCAACTCCTCAGAGGTTTCAGCCCCAGCCGGAGCCGGTTCTTCCCCGGCATCAGCGTCATCAGAGTCGGCAGCGTCACCCTCGGGTCCCTCGGCGGTCTCGGTGTCTTCGTCCGGTTCTCCGGCATCCCCGTCGTCCGCCGCCGCATAGTCGCCCGCGTCGTCGGTGGCGTCTCCTTCGGGAAACTCCCCGGCAGCGTCGTCAGGGTTGTCACCGGCGGGCGCATCAGTCGCCGCAGCCCCGAAGAGGAACTCCTCGACGTTCACCACGTCCGATGGGGCGGTGTCCGTTCCAATATCGTCAGTCATGGTTTCTCCTCCATCCGTTTCGTCGCCGTGAGGCGAGGGCCGCCGGGACCCGCCCCTGATCTCGCCCAGGGTCATGGGCTGCCAGTAGAGGTCGCGTTCCACGGCGGGGACGCCGCCCAGCACGGTGGTCTCGGCCAACTCCGTGAGATCGAAGTAGCCCAACTCCGTCTCCAAGCCTTCCACCAGGCCGAAGCACTGGCCGGTCTCCCGGTCCATTTCGGTGATGTACCAGGTCCAATTGCTGTATGGCGAGAAGAGCTTGGCGAGGGCCAGCACGTCGTCGTAGTCGCGGGCATTCTCGGTGGCGCCGAGGGCGGGGATGGCGTCCGCCAGCTTCTCGGTCATCAGCTGGTGTCCCCGTCTCCCGCTGTGCTGGTCCTGCCAGGTCGTAATAGTGGTTCCCTTTTGGTCAGTCATTTCCTTCTCCTTATCGGTTCTGTGGGTAGAGGTCGGCTTGCGCCGTTCAACCGCCGTGTTTCCGTTCGACCAGCCGCGCCACCGCCTCCGGGGTGACGTAGCTGGGGGTGACGGTGCCCAGGTCCATGTCCAGGTACAGGCCCAGGAAGGGGCAGGTTCCCACAACCATCCGCCGGACCACCTGCAACACCAGGGAGGCCACCATCTGGTTGATGGTGGGGTCCTGGTCGGTGAGGTCCAACGCTGCCGCGCAGTCCACGTCGGGCGGCCTGGTGGACACGGCGGTAAGCAGGTCGGGGCGTTGCAGGGTGGGCGCCGGGGCCAGGTGGCAGGTCTCGCCGGTGAAGGGCGGTTCCTCCAGTTCCACCCGGTGGGCGATGTTGCCCACCAATACTTGTCCCCAATTGGTGTCGTTGCCGGCGTCGATGAGCCAGCGGCAGGGGTCTCCCGGCAGGCACTCGGCCATCGCCCGCCGCGCCGCCGCGTTGTCGGCGCAGCCGATGACCAGGCCGTCGTGGGGGGAGAGGCCGGGGTAGCGGAGTTCCTCGTCGCGGAAGGGATAGACCGAGTAGCCCACGGGCCGGTTGTAGTCCCTTGCCAACCGGTCGGCCAGGGCCTTGCTCTTGAACTCGCCAACATCTTCTTTGTAGAAATTCTGGCGGAGCAGGTTGTGGGGTTCCACCCGGTCGTGGTCCACCAGGACGATGGTGGCGTCCCGGCCCTGGAACAGGCGGCAGAGGCCCTCGGCGACGAAGCCGCCGGTGCCGCCGCAGCCCACCACGGTGACCCAGGGCTGGTCCAGCAGGAACTGGTTGTCCAGGTAGTAGGGCATTTCAGGTTGCCTCCTTGTCTTTGTTGTAATCAGATGACAGCCGCAGGCCCGGCGGCGGGCCGGCGAAGACCTGCCGCCAGTCCAGCGGAGCGAAGTGGCCGTAGATGCCGAGGCGCAGGGTCAACTCCGGCTGCGCCGTGTCCAGGCTTCCCACCACGCCGTAGATGCGGAAGCCCTGCTCGTCACCATCGTCGGTGGCCGAGAAAAAGGCCCGGTGGCGTCCGTGGGAGTGGAACTCGGCGATGACGCCGGAGGGAGGCCGGTAGGTGAGTGACGAACCCGTCCCCTCCTGCGGTGGGACCACCAGGCGGTAGGCATGGCCGTCCCAGCCCACGGCGAAGAACCGCTCGGTGTCCGGCGCAGCCAGCATCCAGGTCAGGCCCAGAGCGAAGACATGGGCCGGTATGAGCCCGTGGGCCAGCGTCAGCTTTTCCGACACGGACGCTAGGCCCCGCACGTCGGCGTGGGCGACCGGTATTCGCGCCGTCAGGTTTGCGCTCTCGGACTGGACGTAGAGGCCGCCCGCGCCGAGAACGTAGTCGTAGCCGATGCCCTGGCTTCCGGCGAGACCGCCGGGGCGGTTGACCAGGTAGCCTACCGGCCCCTGCCCGGCATTGGTCGAACCGGCGCTAGGGGTAGTAGCCCCGCCGCCCTTCGGAGACCGCCATGACGTGGCCCACAGTGCATTGGGGAACCAGGTCCTCAACCGGGTACTCAGCCTTTCCATCCAGTTCCTCCCATAGGGCTTGCAGGTTTTCGGGGTGTCGCTTCGACCGTTCCCTGGTATCCCCGGTAAGGGAGAAGAAGGACTGGAAGAAGGATTCGGGTATCAGCCCCACGTCTTCCGGGAAGCGGTGGCTGCCGGGGCAGATCCGCCCGTCCCTGAAGACGTTGAAGGCCGGGGCGCGGTAGAGCTGCTGCTCAGGCTTGGCGGGCCGTTCCAGGGCGGCATAGACCCAGGGGGCGCGGCCCGGCGAGCAGACGAAGACCAGCCCCGGCATGGGCAGCCGGAGCCGGGCGGGAGCTTTGAACGCCTCCCGTTGCAGGGCCACCGCCCACACCTGGGGCGGACGCCACAGGGCCACCACCTGGCCCGTCTCCCCCTGGCTCCACCACAGGGCGCCTTCGGGCAAGAGCCCCGAGGAGAAGCCCAGGTGCCGGATGAACACGTTGGCAATCTCGTCCGCCGAGACGGTCCTGACCCAGTGGGAGTCTCCCTCGAACCCCCGCAGCAGGACGGTCTCGGCGTAGACCTCCAGCTCCACCTGGAGGGTGTCCCTAGGGAGGTCGTCCTGGCCGGGCAGGGACCAGTTCGTCGTATTGGCGTCAACAGTCGTCATGGTTTTCCTCCTGTTTTTGGTCTTGTTCTAGGTGTTGCGGTTCGGGCAGCCGGGGCAGGATGAAGTCCAGCATCTCCGCGAAGCGTTTAGGTAGGTCTTCTTCCAGCCAGTCGGCCAGCTTGATCACCGAGTCGGTGAGGGCATCGGCCTTGCGCCACTCCTCCGTCCCCTCGGCGATGACTTCCTCCTCCCAGGGGTCGGAGAAGCCGTCGTAGTCCCCATCCTCAAAACAGTGGTCAAGGAAAAAGTTGCCGGTCTCGCCCCGTAGCCAGGCGGCGGCCTGGGCCGCTCCCTGGTATTGGGTTGCCTGCACCGCCTCGGTGAGGGCGTCCAGGGGTATCCCGCCCCGGGGTATCCGCTCCAGGCTTTCCTGCGGGATGCGCTGGGCGGCGGCCTCCAGCCAGGCGGTGCGCAGACCGTCGGGTTCGTCGTAGTAATAGCCGGGGGCTTCAGCCAGCAGCGCCAGGGCGGACAGTCCCTCTCGGTAGCCGTCCCACATCTCGTGGAGACCGTCGTAGCCGATTCCCATCAACTGGAAGGGGATGCCCCGACGCAGCCAGGTGAAGGGCGGGTCCTCGCCCTCGTCGGCAAAGAACTCTATGAAGGGGGCATAAAGGGGGAAGTGGCGTTCCTCGAAGAGACGGGCAAACCCTTCCAGTCTCCCACCGGCGTCGGTGAGTGACAGCACGGTTTCCGCCTCGTTGGGAAAGAGGCGACGCACCAGTGCGGCGAACCAGGCGTAGTCCTCGGCGTAGCCCAGCCGGACGATCAGCTCCTGCAGCGACGGCGGACGCCGCAGCAGCATTCCGGCCAGGTCGCTCAGTACCGGCGGGGCCGCAGTTGCCACCGCATCGCCTCCAGGAGCCGCTTGGTGGTGGCGGCGTAGTCCTGGGCCTGGGCGCAGGCCAGTTCCACCTCGGGCTGGCGGGCCGCCGCCCTGTCCAGGTCCAGCCCGCCGTCGGGCCGGGTGAGCTCCGCCGTGAGCTCGATGATTTTCAGGTCCGCCGACGGCACCGCCGCCAGCAGACCGGCCAGGGTGTGGTTGTCCATTTCTAACCTCCCTAGCTTTGGGGGATGGAGTGAGCGCCCTTGGTGCCCACCCGCCGCTGGAACTCGATGATGGTGTCGTTGCCCCGGGCGGTCTCCTTGACCGAGGCGTTGGCGATCTCGCCGTAGAAGTCCGCCAAAGTCTGCTTGACCTGCTCGACACTCATTTCCGGGTCCGGGTCAGGGAACTCGCGGTCGTCGTACACAAACACTCGTGCCATGATTTTTCTCCTTTGGTTGGTTGCGATTCGGGTAAGGTTGCGAAATGCGGGGAGGCCGACGTCGCAATGACGTCGGCCTCCCCGTGTGCCTTGCGATCTAGCGTCCTGCGCCCACCGGCTCCTTCTCCCGTTCCTGCTCGGCGGCCAGCGCCCACTCGAACAGGGACGGGGAGTCGGACTTGGACTTGCCGTTCCGTCCCCTGGGCTTCAACGGCTCCTCGGCCAGGAACTCGGCCCAGGAGAAGAGGGACTGCTGCCCATCGGCGGGTTCACCGTCGTGGTGGCCGTTGCCGTTGCTCCCGTTTCCGGTAAGGGACAGGCCGTTGCCGTTCACCACCAGCTCGACCGACTGGCCGATGTCCTCGGCGTCGTGGTGGCCGTTGGTCCCGTTACCGTTGACCGCCACGCTCTCCGGCTCGACCTCCGCCGCCTGCCAGCCGTCGTCCACCAGGAACTCCTCGCCGCTGGCCTCGGCGTCCCGCGCCTGGGCGAACACCGCCTCCACCGACTCGGAATCGGCCCGCTCCTCGCCGCTGACGATCTGCCGGGCCAGGGCCAGCATCAGGTCGTCCCCGTCGTCGCCGTAGGCGGCAAGGCCGTCTTCGGGCAGCTCCCCCTCCACCGCCAGGGAGCTTTGCAGTTTCTTGACCACCAGCTTCAGGGCGTCGGCCTGGAGGGTGTTCCGGTAGGCCATGAACACCACCTTCACCGGACGCTTCTGCCCGATGCGCCAGGAGCGCCGCGACGCCTGCCTCATGACGTAGGTACTGTAATCAACCTCATCCCAACAGATAGTCGGGAAGTCGATCAGGTCCAGGCCGGTTTGCACCAGGCGGGGATGGCAGATGAGCACGTCGATGCCCAGCTTGACCTTCTCCTCCACCCAGGCCTCCCGCCGGTCCGGGGCCACCGTGTCCGCCTTCAGCACCGCCACCCGGAACCCGTGCTCGGTCAGGAATTTGTCCATCCGCTCGGTGATGTCCCGTGTGCCGGTATGGGTGGCGTAGACCAGCACCTTCCGACCCTGAAGACGCTCCGCCGCCACCAGGTCAACGAGCTGCTGCTCCTTGGGATACAGCTTGTCCTCGGCCAGGGGCGGGGCCTGCACCAGGATGTTGCCCGTCTGCGGGTCGAAGACCGTCTCACCACGGGTGCAGCCGTCGGGGTAGGCGAGAAGGGTTTGCAGGTAGGTGGCAAGAAGCCGCTTGGAGCCGCTCTGTAGCGCGGCAGCCAGCGCCCGGCGCAGGGCGTCGAAGATCATGTCGTAGGCCTTGCGCTGGGACAGGCCGGTGTGGTCCGGCTCCCGGTCCATCCCGCAGAGCAGCACCTGCTCCTCGTAGGGCGGCAGCCCCGAAGCCACGTCGGCGAGGCGCAGGAACACCGAGTTGCCGATGAGGTGGAACAGGGCGCCGGGGGCCAGGCCGGGTCGTTCCCTGACCGTCTTGCGGTAGCCCTTCCTGCGGCTGCTGCGCCCGTCCTCGAAGGAGTGGTCGTCATCGGAGTGGCGAACCGTCTGTTCCAGGAAGCCGTAGCGCTGGACCCAGCGCCCCTCCTCGGACCGCTCGAACTCGGTGCGAATCTCCGGCGAGAACCTGTAGAGCAGGTGGAAGAGGGTCGAGGCATAGCCACCCGAGAGGGTGCCGGTGAGGGTGAGGGACTTGCCGCAGGCGTCGGCCAGCACCCCGGCGGCGATGCCCTGGGCCGAGCCGCGACCTTTATACTCGTGAATCTCGTCTCCTACGAGCAGGTCGAAGAAGCCCCGCATCCTGACTTTCACGTAGTCGGCCAGGGGGAACCGCTTGGGGCCGGCGCCGTCGGCCTGCCACAGGGCGGAGCGGCAGACGTGGCAGGTGCGTCGCTTGCGGCACAACTCCTGGTCGGTCAGCGGAACCCCGTCCTTGTCCACCACCTGGGCGTAGCAGGTGGGACAGCAGAGAACTTTGAAGGGCTCCCCCGTCTCCTCGTCCCTTACCAGCCGGCCGCCGTAGCCGTTGTAGCCCGCCGTGGCCCAGCGCTGGATGACGGCGGGCTTCCAGCGGTAGGACAGCTTGGCCCGCTCCCGGGACATGATGGCGAAGAGCGGTCCGGCGCCGGCGGACAGCCGCAGCCGTTCCAGGTCGGTGATGGAGGTCACGATGGCGGCCCGGCCGTTGGGAACGGTGTCCTCGATCTCCCGCTTCCACTTGCGGGTCAGGTGGGGCGGGCAGAGAATCAAAACCCTCTGGAACCCGGCCATGTGAGCTGCCGCCGCGCCGATGAAGGTCTTGCCCGTGCCCATTTCACCCACCACGGTGGTTCCCTGGTGGTTTTCCAGGGACAGGGCCGCGCCCCGGATGGCGTCCGCCTGCCCGCCCAGGGGCTTGCGCAGCAGTTTGGGCAGGGGCCTTTGGTCCTCCGAGGGCCGGTACAGGGGCGGGTAGGACTCCACCACCCGCCTGGAAATCGCTTCCTTGAAATGGTCTATGAATTCTCCCAGCTTCATGTTTGCCTTCCTTTGTCGTGTGATGTCGCAAACGCAATCAGGCCCCGCCGTCCCTTACAGGAACCGGCGGGGCCTGATGGGTTGCCTTGTATCTGGTGGGGCGCCTAAGCCTGGATGTCGGTGATTGAGCCGTCGCCCAAATCCAGGGCGACCACGGTGGTCTTGAGCCGTTCCCGGTACACCTCCGTCTCCTCGGTCTCCTCCACCAGCACCATTTCCTTGGTCGTCCTGCCCTTGACCAGCACCCGCTGGCCGTCGGACTCCAGGACCAGGTTGTCCAGGAAGCCCGCCGCCACCAGCATGGCCAGGTGGCCCCGGCGCAGGGGCATCAGGGGGCGGGTGCGCCCGGCCTGGGCGGGCCAGAGGGAGTCCTGGACCTCCTTGCTGGTCCACAGCCCTGCCTTCCGGGCCTCGGCCACGGCGGCGATGGGGTCCACGGTGCGGGTGGTGAAGAGGATGTCGCCGGGGATTACCAGGGGCGGGGAGAAGCAGGCGTAGGCGTTGGAGGTCAGGGTCTCCGGCTCTGACCAGGACCACTCCCTTACCTGCTGCTCGGCGTACTCGTCCTGGTGGGGTTCGGCCGGCGCCGTCCCATCAGGACCACCTGATCGAAGACCTCCCGCTCCGGCGAGGGAAACGCCCAACAGCGCAGGTCCCAGTAGTGGGAGGAGAGGTAGCGGGCCGACACCGCCAGGCGCTGCCTGGGCACGATGAACATCAGCACCCCGCCGTCGTCCAGGTAGCGGGTGCACTGGGTCAGAAAGGCGTGTTCCACCCGCTTGTCTTCCTTGTCCCAGTCATAGGGCGGATTCAAAAGGAGCAGGCCGAAGGCGCCGTTGGCGATGGAGATCTGAAACAGGTCGGCGGCTAGGGCCCTGTCCAGGCGGTCGGCCGCCTCCTCAGCCCGCTCCCGGTGCAGCTCGATGCCGCAGGTCTCGATGGGAGTCCCCCACCGCCGGTTGAGCCGCGTAGCCAGTCGCTCCAGGGCCTCGCCGGCCCCGCAGCAGGGGTCCAGGATTCGCAGGGTCTGGCCCCGGCGGGAGCCGTAGCCGCCCACCGAGACCAGTCCCGCCGCCAGGTCAACCACCCTGGGCGGGGTGGGATAGAACCCGCCCTTCGCCTGTGCGCTGAGTCTCATTGTCGTTCCTCCTTATCGGTTGGTGTCGTTGGTCTATTGGCCGTCGGCCCCGTCAGGAGACGGGGCGAGACAGCAGGGTCCGGGCCGGCAGAAGTGGCAGTCCCACCGGATTATGCCGGGGTTGGCCAGCATCTCCAGGCACAGGGCGACGAAGACCACATCGCCGCCGCAACCGGTGCAGGCGTAGGTCTCCCCGGCGTGGAAGTCGCCAACCGTGCCCGCCAGCACGGCGAACTTGTCGCCGCAGTTGGGGCAGGGGAAGCGGACGTTCAGCTTCACGGCCATCGCTTACCCCCTTCCGTTGTTGCCGTTGTGATACTTGAGGCCCACAACCTCGCCCTTGGCCAGCGTCCGCTGGAAACAGAGCACCTGCGCCGTGTCCTTTTCCCTGGCGCAGGCAGTGCAGAAGGCGGTGAGCAACTCGGCGCGGTTGGCGACGGTGATGCGCTTGACCAGCACCGGGTCGCCGCAGGACAGGTCGTGGCGGTACAGCTTCTCGAAGGGGTCGCTGCGCTCCGCTTCAGTGGCGGGCCGGTAGTAATGGGGTTGCCCGGAACTTGTCAGGTGGTCGGCGGCGGGGTGCGGGCAGAAGCGGCAGGTATCGCCGTCCGGGGAGAAGAGCTGCCAGGCCTTCCAGTTACGGGCGCGGCGGCGCTTGTTGCCCCGCTTCACCGGGTTCAGCGTCCTATCCATCGTTGCTTTCCTCCGAGTTGGCGTAATCAGGGTTGAGGGTGAGAGTCCCCATTGAGACCGCCGCCGAAAGGTCGGCCTTGAGATCGTCGGCCACGGGGTTGCAGGCGTAGGCCAGGATGCCGCTGGACTCCAGCCGGTGAATCTCGCCGGTGTCCAGGCCCCGCCGCCAGAGCCATTCGGCCCAGGAGCGGTGCAGGGGCAGGGGGCTGCGCCGGTCGAGGAAGCGGTGGTGCAGCCCCGGCAGGTCGGCCTCGTCCTGGGCCAGCAGCAGGAAGTCGTCCCGCTCGAAGCTGAACTCCGCCAGCCGCGTATACACCAATGCGTGCCAGCCCCTGCTGGCGGGCAACCGTGCGATCCTGGTGGTCCAGGTGCCGATGGTGTTGTGGGGAACGCGGCAGGGCTGGTAGCCGCCACTGAGGGCCATCCCCTCTATCCCCTTTATGATGTGGGCGGTGTCGGGCGGCTGCTTGAGCAGGGAGGCCCAGATGGCCTTGAGCGCCGTCTGCGGCCCCACCATCGACAGGAACCAGATGCCCTCGTTGTCGGCGTCGCGGGCGTAGGCGTCGGCGGTGGCCGAGTACCCTCCAGCGTTGATGGTAAATAGCCCCTCGGCTTCGGGGGCCGGGTCCGTGGGAATCATGGGTTGCCTCCTTTATTGGGAAGTAGGAGTGGGAAAGCGCGGGGAACGCCCCGCGTGAGGACCGGCGGAACTGAGCCGGTCTCGGGGCGAGGCGTCAGTCCATCAGCTTGCGTTCCTTGAGGCTGACGAACCTGTCGCCTCCGATGACCACATGGTCCAGCAGGTCGATGCCCAGCAGCTTGGCGGCCGCCGCCAGGTCGCGGGTGATGGACACGTCCTCCGGGCTGGGCGTCGGGTCACCGGAGGGATGGTTGTGAGAAACGATGATGCTGGGGGCGTTTTCGATCACGGCGGCCCGCAGCACCTCGGCGGGCCGCACCACCGACGAGTTGACATTCCCCTGGTAAACAATGCGCTGGCCCCGCACCTGGTTGCGGGTGTTGAGCAGCAGCACCCTGAGCTGCTCCTGGGCCAGGGCGGACATCTCCGGCCCCAAGAGGCTGTGAACGTCCTGGGGGCAGTTGATGGTGGGCATCTGGGCGGGGCGCTCCGGCTGGTAGGCCACCTCGTAGCGCATGGCCAGCTCGCCCAGCAGCGAGAGGTTGGAGCGCAGGGCCTCCAGCACCGCCCCGCCTTCGGGGGTGGTGAGCACGGGAGCGGCAAGTTCCGTTTCGATCAGGGGGATAGTCGTTTCCTTGGTCTGCTTCTTGCGGGGCATGTTTCGCTCCTTGCGGTTGACTTGGAAAAGAAAGCGGGGCCGCCCCCGTCAGAAGGGAGCGGCCCCGTGTTGTGCCTGAGTACAGGCGTCGCTATGTGGTTGTCCGGCTAGAAGGGAGAGTCTTCGTCGTGGGGCTGGCCGTTGCCGTTGCCGCCGTTGCGGGAGGAGTCCAGGAACACCACGTCCTGGGCGTGAATCTCGGTGCGATAGCGCCGCTGTCCGTCGTCTCCCTCCCACGACTTCTGCACCAGGCGGCCGGCCACGTAGAGGCGCTGCCCCTTCTCAACGTACTCCGCCACCGCTTCCGCCAACTTTTCCCACACCACGACGCTGTGCCAGTCCGTCTCGTTCTCGCCGCCCCGGCGCACCCGGTCGGTGGCCAGGCGCAGCTGGGTCACGGCAGTGCCGCCCTGGGTGTAGCGCATTTCGGGATCGGCGCCCACGCGGCCCAACAGTTCCACCTTGTTGATGGTCTTCGCCATGATCGTTCCTCCGTAGCGTTGCGTAATTCAGGTTGCCATTGCGGGGCCGGTTCCCATCAGAAAGGGAAGCGGCCCAGTGCCGCGCTCCGGTCAGGGAGCGTCAGGTTCACCTAGCTGACCCGCAGGTATTCGGAGACGTTCTCGGTGACGATGGTGGCCCGCACCTCGGGGTCCAGCAAGGCGTTCAACCGCTTGTGGTCCACGTTGTAGCGGGTGGACTTGACCATCCCCACGGCGCGGGTCTTCTTGCCGCCCTCCAGCTTCGCCTTGTCCTCGCCCCGCTGCTTCAGCCAGGCCCGCAGCATCCCCAGCGCCCACTGCTTGTCCTCCTCGATGGCCTTCAGCATCTCCTGGGCCTGTTCGTACTCCAGGAGCGCCGCCCGCGCTTCCTCGTCGCTGACCGGCTCGGTGGTTTCGTCAGGTTCGTCCTGCTCTTCCACCGCCGCCATTCCCGGCAGGCAGGCGTTCAGGAAGGGGCAGCGCTTGCACTGCCAGTCTTCGGCGGTGAAGTCGCGCTCGGGCTGGACTTCCGGGTCCGGCCCGTTGATGACGTGGTGGGCCGCCAGTTCCCCCAGCCGGGCGCAGGCTTGCTCGAAGGCCCGTTCCACCCGCGCCGCCGGTATCACCTCGTAGTCCCAGGTGCGATCGCCCGTATCCAGGGTGGCGATCACCACGTCCCGGGCTTCCTCGAAGATCCCGTAGGTGTAGATGGCGGCCTGCCAGACCGATTCCGGGTGGCTGCGCTCGGCGCCCAACGTCCGCCACTTCTTGAAAGCCTCCGGCCCCCGGGTCTTGACCTCGACGATGCTGGGTTCGTTGCCGAAGATGGGCGCGACGCCGGCGGCGTCCACGTGGCCGCTGACCAGCAGCGTGGGGCCGAGGCGCAGGGAGACCCGCTTGGGGTTGTCCCTATCGGTGGGGGTGATGTCCCACCCGGCCCGCCGCATGGCCCGCAGCACCACCGGCTCCAGGGCGTTGCCCGCCTCCAGCATGGTCAGGGAGTCGTCGCTGCGGGGGTTGGTGACCTCCCAGCCCGTGGCCTCGTACCAGAGGGCGCGGCGGCAGTTGCCCACCGCCGAGGCCCGGATCTCCAGGATGCCGCCCTCGCCGAAGCGGGCGTTGGGACGGGAGTAGGCGTCGGTGGGATTGTCGATGGTGATAGTCATGGTCGTCGTTCCTCCGTAGAGAGTTCTGTGTCCTTTAGAAAAGAAGCGGGGCCGCCCCGTTGTGAGGACAGCCCCGTGCGCCTTGAGGGGGCGGTTCGGGGTGGTCAGTCGGCGGCGATGGGCAGGTCCGCCGGTTCCGCCTCGGCTTGCGTTTCCAGGTAGTCCCGCAGCACCAGGGCGATGGCGTCGCCCAGGCCCTTGACGTACACCGTCCTGCCGTTCTCCATCCGGTTGGGACAGGGCTGCATCTCGCTGATGCCCTGGATCTGGTGGATGATTTCCTCTACGGGAGTGCCCCGCCGCAGGTGCAGGGACACCAACCGGCAGGCCAGTTCGGTCATCCCGTGTTGCAGGCTGCCGGCCTTTCCGAGAGACCCGAAGACCTCGAAGGGCTGGCCGGTCTCGTCCAGGCCCACGGTGACGAACTGGCTGCCCAGCTCGGTGCCCAGCTTCGTGGTGACGCTGGGCAGGCTGCGGGGCCTGGGCCGCGTCGTGGTAAAGGAGTTCATAGCTGTCATCCTTTTTCCCGCAGGAAAGGCAGCGCCGGAGCGTAGCGGTCGAAGTAGCCCGCGATCGTGAGCGCCAGCTCCCGGTCCCTGGCATCGCCTATGCCCAGCAGCGTCCGGGCGACGGGTTCCTCGCAGTCCTCTTCCGCAAAGGTGGGGTTGAGAAAGGCGTCCCGTACGCGGTCGGGGAGTTCCTCCCACCGCTCCCGGCTCAGCTTCAGCCCTCCGTGACCGGCGGTTTCAACCCGCCATACCCCTTCGCAGAGTTCCTCGATGTCCTGGGACCAGCCCCAGGGCGTGTGGATAGCAGTTGCCGTCATTTCCGTTTCCTCCTAGTTCCTGTAAATGGGCAGCGGGGCCTACCCCTTGCTGGAGGCGGCCCCACTACCTGCGTGGTGATGTTGGCCCAGGGGCCTATCCGTTGCCGTTGGCCCCTTCCTTCGCCTCGTTGACCTTGCGGGCCGCGTTCTCCACCAGGGGCTTCAGGTCCCTGGCGGGCAGGTCGTCCAGGTCCTTCCCCGTCTGCTTCCTGACCGCCTCCCGCACCCGCTCCTCGTCGAAGCCCTGCTCCGCGCCCAGGGCGATGAGCCGTCCCCTGAGCTGCTGGAGGTAAGAACCGTCCCGGCGGCCATTGCCGTTGCCGCCCGTCTGCTGGCCGGAGTTGCCGTTGCCGTTGGCGGGAGCGTTGGGCCGCTGCGACCCCTGCCTGGCGTTGCCCCGTCCGTTGGATGAAGGCTGGTCGCCGTAGAGGCCGTTGCCGAACCGGTCCCCGAAGCTGCGCAGCGCCCGCTTTAGGCCATCGGTGACCGCCCCCTTGCAGGCCGTGTCGTGGCCCTCCGGCGTATCCTCGGCCACGATATGGAAGCCGATGTCGGTGCGGGAAGGAGCGCCGTTCACGGAGACCCGCACCGGGGCGCTGTAGGCGAAGGTCACCCGGAGTTGCCCGGTGCTGACGTCCACCTTCTCGATCCGGCGCAGGGACACGTCGCCGAACAGTTCGTAGCCCCAGCCGCCGTAGCCGAAGATGCGGTTGGCCTGGTCGATGACGGTGTGGCCCTCGATGTACTCGTACTGGCGGTTGCCCCTCCCGTCGCGCCGGGAGACCAGGGACGGGTCCAGAGGCTGCTGCAGGGCATTGACCACGGCGGGGCTGAGCCCGTCCCACAGGAAGTCGTGACCGGTGATGTCGGCGGCGCCGTTGCCGTTGCCGTTCCCGTTGGGGTGGTGCCCGTTCTGACCGTTGCCGTTGAGGTTGACGCTGCCGTTGGGCTGGTGCCCGTTGGCGTTGTGGTTGCCGTTGCCGTTCTGGTTGGACATGACGTTGCTCCTTTAGGAGAAGGGATTAGGGTTGTGCCCGTAGGTTGGAAGCGGTTCGCGGTTGCGCGAAGCCGTGAGCGGGGCGAAGCCCCGTCGTGATGCCCGGTGAAGGGAAAAGGAAAGGCCCGCCGTTGCAGGCGGGCTGGAGCAGGGGAAGCTGGCGGGGGAGAGTTGACTAGCGGGAGTTGCAGGCCGCCTGTTGCAGCAGCCGGCTGAACAGGCGTCGGCCGTGGGGCAGGGTTGCCAGCTCGCCCACGTCGGCGATGCCAGTGGGCAGGTTGACCACGGCAGCGCGGGAGCCCAGCAGTTGCCTGAGTGCGTCGGCAGCCGCAGCGCCGGCGCCGTCGTCGTCGAAGGCCAGGAACACCCTGGGGCAGCTTCTGAGCATTGCCGCCACCTTGTCCATCCCTTGGGTGCCCAGGGCGGCGCAGGCGGGGTAGCCCCAGCCTGCCAGCGCCAAGTAGTCGAAGACGCCCTCGGTCAGTACGACCGCCGTCGGCGCCGGACCGAGCCTTCCCAAGCCCAGCACCGGCTTGGGACCGGGCACCGCTTGGAAGCGGGGCCTGGCCTGGGAGTCAACGGCCCGTCCGGTGAGCCACCTGGCCAGACCGTTGGCGATGTCGGGAACGACCACCATACCGGCAAACCGCTCGGCGCCCCCTTCCAGGAACAGCCCAGAGGCTCGCTGGCGGTCGGCGCCGAACCCAGCGCGGTCGAGGTGCTTTCGCAGCCCGTTGCCGCTGCCGTAGCCCAGGCCCAGCCGCAGGGCGGCGTCTACGCCAATGCCCCGCTCGGCCAGGTACGCCCTCGCCCGGGAGCTACGCCGCAGTTCACCGGAGTAGAACCGCACCGCCGCCGTCAACAGGGCGAGATCGCGGGGCGGAAGAGGAGGAGGCGCGGGGCGGGGCGTTGGCGCGGGGTGCCGGGCAGCCACGGGAACGTTGCCGGCAGCGTCATCCAGCCGCCGGATTGTCTCGGGAAGGGTCAGGCCCTCCATCCAGCCCACGAAATCCAAGACGTCACCACCCACGCCGCAGCCGAAGCAGTAGAACTTTTCCGAGTCGGCGTACACCGTGAAGCTCCCCTCTGCCTCCTCGTGAAAGGGGCAGACCCCCTGCCTGACCCGGCCCTTGCCCTGCAGGGCGACACCGGCGGCCTCAACCGTGTCTCCCAGGGGATGGCGGGCCTTTAGAGCCGGAATGTCCACCGTCGCGTTGGCCACCACTATCATCGCCCACCCCCTTTCGCCAGGGGCTTCAGTCCCCGCAGGCTGCGCTTGGAGGCCCGCTTGCCCACGGGCCAGCCCATCCCCAGCACGGCGGCGACCTCCAGGGTTCCATCATCGCCGGCTGTGGGAACCAGCACCGCCGCCCGGCCGGTGGAGGGGCTGTATAGCATTGCCCCACAGCCAGCAAACCGGCGGCGGGCGATGTCCAGCCATTCGGTATAGAGCCACCGCAGTTGGCTGTCCGAAGCATCGGCGGTGTCAACGACTGCCAGCATCGCCAGTGCCCCGTCCAGAGCCTGCCCCGCACTCGATGCGGGGTCGCCCGACTGCCGCAGCCGCCGGGCTTGGTGGATGTTGCGGACCAGGTTCGGCGCCGGCTGTTCGGCGTCAACCCGGAACAGGATCGCCAGCAGCCGGTCCACCAGTTCCTCCAACCGGCCTGTGGAGATAGGGGAATCCAGGGTAATTGTGGTCATGGCGCACCTCCCTGTTGCTGAGTCTGGTGTGACCCCTGTTGAGCGTTGCGCCCTCCCCGCCGGTGGCAGTGGCAGCGGCAGTTGGCCTGCCGGGCCTGGGCCGCCTTGCCCAGGCCGTTGGCCCGCATGATCCGCCGCACCACCAGGGCGGCGATGCCCAGGCCGGCCAGGTTGAGGAAGAAGCCCTCGCCGCCGGCGCCGGTCAGCAGCGGCCCGGCGATGAGCAAAACCACCACCATGGCGATGGACGCCCTGGGGTGGCGTCTGATGAAATCCACGGCCTTGACCGCCGTGGCCCTAATCAGGGTGAACCGTTCCTTAATGCGCATACGCACCTCCTCTGTGTTGGGTGAGTCCCATTGGTGAAAGACGCACTCCTCCGCCGGCGAAACAGCGACGGGGAAAACGGAGTGGGAAGGGGGAAAGACGCAGCTCGGCCAGGGTGTCATTCCTGGAAAGCGGCCACGTTGGGGAAACTGTGAGGGACGCGGCGGGAACTGCGTTGCATGGGTAAGCGTCCGGTCTGGCGCCGCCGGACGACCGGAGCATGGGGATTCTGCGGCCCGGCTGCGTGGGTTCGGCAGCTACGCCACAGACGTGGGTAAGCGGCCGGAGCTTCTTAACCGTTCCAGCCGCAGGGTGAAGAGTGCGAAGCAGTCGAGCCGCTCCGCGCGTGGGACCAGGTGAGAAGTGGAATCCGGGTTGCCCCCTGTTTCTGCCTGCCACCTCCTTATGATGACGATGCTGCGCCTTGGGTCGGGATTCCGTGCCGTGGGATGGGTTCCTGGTGAAGCGCACGGTGCGCTCCGGTTGGGTAAGGGTTCCGGCTGGGGCGCCGCGAGCAGGACCCGCAGACGCCTCATCCTGGACGAGAACGGAGCGGGTTCAATCGCACCGTCCCCGCCGCCAGGTGGCAGGAGCGATCAACTCCGGCCATTCCGGCGGGTGCCCAGCGACCGGAGGAATCAGCCCCGGACCGCTGAACGGCGCCCGGCGGGAGAAGGACTTAAACACTCCAGCCGCCGGACTGCCCAACGGGAGAAGGACTCAACACTCCAACCCGCTGGACCGGACCGGGAACGAGGGACTTGAACACCCCGCGCCGGCAGCGTTCCCTCGTGGGCCAACCTCTCGGTTAGGCCCGGGCTGAGGGACTGCCCCCAGGTTTCTATGGCGGGAAACGCTGGAAAAGCCTGACAACGCTGTAATTGTCGCCCGGTTCCAGGCCCCTGGGTAGGTCACGCAAGACCCCCCCGCCAAAGTGTTCACAAAAGTTCACAAGAGGACTCGCCAGCACTAATGCCGCTACTTCCGCAGGAACCGTAACGTAACGACCCGCCGGAGCCAGCGCAGCAGTTCCAGCTTGCGCCGCGCCCGCCGGGTGTCCTGGAGCGCCTTGCGGCGCCAGTTCACCTGGTTGCCCCGGTCCAAGCCGCGCAGGGGATACGTTTCCGGCGGCAGGGTCAGCCCGTGCTCCTCCAGCAAGGCCAGCTCCACCGCCATGAACCGCTCCTCGACCAGCAGCCAGTCCAGGCCGCCGCCCCGGTCGGGGTGCGTCTCCTTCAAGTCCCGCCACTCCCGAATCAGCGGCCAGGCGGCGCCGAAGACCGCCTCGTCATCCTCGGCGGGTTCCAGCGTCGCCAGGTCGGGATACTCCCGCCGCAGCGTGGAATTGGCGCCTGTCCGTCCGGCATTGCCTGTACCCGTTGTGGTTTGGCTTGCGTCCGGTCCTGACCCATCGCTTTCCACCCCCGCCAATCGCTCCTCGACGCGCTGCAACGCCTGGCCGTGCTCGTTCTTCAACTCCCTGACCTCGCCCTGGACGGCGGACAGGCCCTGGTGCATTTCCCGGCCCAGGGTTTCCACCTGCTCCTCCGCCGCATCCAGCCGCCCGGCCAGCTCGTCGTTGCGTTCCCGCTGTTCCCGGGCCGGCGAGCCGCCCCCGGCCAGCAGAGCGTGGTCCAGCGCCACCCGCATCCGGCGGGACAGCTTCCCGGACTCCAGGCTGGCGGTCAGCGTCCGGTGGTCCACGCCCAGTTCCTCCGCCGCCTTCCTCGCTCCCTTGTCCCGCACCAGCTCGTCCAGGAGCGCCATCAGCCGCAGGTGGTGCAGGTCCTCGATGTCCCGGCTCCGGCCGATCCCCGGCTGCTCCGATGCCATGATTCCGCCCCCATGTACAAAAATGTTCGTTTCACCTTGGGCCTTTGCCCATCCGGCCCGTTTTTCCAGGCGGCAAAAATGCCCGTTCCAGCTACGAGCCTTGCCTCCGGGCCGTGGAATGGGGACTTACGACAAAGTGTTCACAACCAATGTCCTGTAGGGGGTGATTTCCGCCCGTTTCCAAGCTGAAACGGACGGCTCAGCCCTTTTGTCCTCAAGTCCCAATCCCTGTACACCCCAATGACATCACGGCAGGGGCCTCCGGGGTAAGGGCCTGTAAGGGGATTCATAAGTGCATCCCCCTACCGGAGGTTATGCGGGGGCCTCCCGTTGTTCACACTCTGCTGCGGCGCCGGCGGACCGCCGGTTCGCCGACAAACCGCAGGGAGGTGAACGCCTTGAGGCTCAGATCAAATCACCAGTCCGGCAGGGCTCGCAGGTTGGTCCTGCTGGCCGCCGCGATGTTCCTGGCGGCGCTGGCCGCCATCCCCACCAGCGGCGTAGCCCTGGCCCAGTCCCCGCCGCCCGACACCGGCAACCTGGCCCTGGTCAACCGGGACAGGCAGATGGTGGAGCGCAAGAAGGAGGGCGAGTTCGTCGCCCGCCCAGTCTTCAGCCGCCAGATCAGCGTCCTCCACTACGCCCTGCGCCATCCCGACACCGGCGAGTGGGTCACCAACACCTACCGGGTCAGGGGCGGCGAGAAGGAACTCACCGAGGGCTGGGAATACACCTTCGAGTACCCGGCCCTGGACAGCCAGCCCGACCTCCACCCCGAGCAGGCCTTCCTGCTGGTGATGTCGGTGCCCAGGCGGGGCGGCGGCGAGCACCACGTCTTCCACGCCCTGGTGCCCGTCCACCAGCCCAAGGGGCTGTGGGACAAGGTGCTGGGCGCCCTGGCCCCGGACCGCTGGGCCCGGGCCGGGGCCAAATGGCTCATCCAGGGCGTCCACGGGACCCTGTGCGGCGTGCTGGAGGGAGTGTTCCAGACGGACCTGTCCGAGTGCGGGGGTAGCGAGCATGAGCGACATCCTCACCGGAACACCGCCCGGCCTGACCTACGACCACGAGATCGTCCGGCAGATCTGGCTGCTGACCTGGGCCATCGCCTCGGGAATGCTGGCGATCATCCTGGGCTGGATGGGGCTGAGCTTCATCGTCCAGGAGCATTTGGGCCACCACCAGTCGGGCTGGCGGGAGATGGTGCCCCGCCTGGTGCTGGGCCTGACCGCCGCCGCCTCGTCGCTATGGTGGTGCGCCCTGGTCATCGACGTGGCCCACGCCGTCTCCCAGTTCATCGCGGCGTCCCTGGGCATCACCCCCGGCGACCTGTTGCGGGCTCCCCTGGACCCGCTGCTGAACGCCGCCGAGGCGGCCAGCACCGGGCTGGCGGTGTTCATCGCCCTGCTCTACCTGGTCTTCGGCTTCTTCATCCTCTACCTGCTGGTGCAGATGATCCTGCGCCTGGCCCTGATCGACATCCTGCTGGTACTGGCGCCCATCGCCCTGGGGCTGTGGATTCTGCCCCACACGGCCGGCTGGGGCCGTCACTGGCTCCGGCTGTTCATGACCACCGTGTTCCAGCAGGCGGTGCAGCTCATCGCCATCGCCCTAGCCTTCGGGTTCCTGGAGGAGTTCGCCGACATCAGCGGGGGCGAGGCGGCCCAGGACCTGGTGTGGATGCTTCTGATGGCCATCGCCTTCATGTACCTGGCGGGGAGAGTCCCCTCGATGCTGGGCAACCACGGCACCTTCGACGCCTGGCTGCACACCCTGTACTTCGGCATGTCCCTGCCCGGCTCGATGATGCGCTCGGCCCGTTCCCTGGGCCTGCTGGCCGGCGGAGCCGCCGGAGGACCGGCGGGGGCGGCCGCCGCCGCCGCTGCAACGAATACCGCCGCCAACACCGCCAACTCGGCGGCCCAGAACTCCACGCCAACGTCCCAGGGCTGGCCTACGCCGAGGAGCCAGGGGCCGTAGCGACAGCAACGACAACTACCGGCGTGGGTGCGCCCACGTCGTCAAACACCCAGGAGGTGGAGCCATGTGCCAGTAGCGGAACGGGAACGACCAACGGAAATGCGGCAAAGACGCAAATCGAGCAATCGACACGCAAGGAGAGAAATCTATGGGAGACCTGACACAGACCATATCGAACCTGGTGGGCATCCTGCTGGGGCTGGTGGGCGTGGTGGGCGTCGGCTATTTCATCTACGGCGCCTACATGTACCTCACCGCCTCCGGGGCGCCCAACCAGATGGAAAGGGGCAAGTCCGCCATGATGACCGCCCTGGCCGGTATCGTGCTGGCCCTCGTCGCTTATGGAGTAGTCGAGCTGGTGATCAACGCCGTGGTGGGCAGCCCGGTGGACCTGGACGTGCCCGACCCCACCAACAGCGGAACCACCCCCTCGGGCACGCCGGAGGCTCCCACCACCGGCGGCGGTGGGTAGGAGGTGAACATGAGAGAGCACGAAGTACCCACCCACGTGCAGGCCGAGGACAAGGCCCTGCTGTGGTTCACCTTCCCCCAGATCGTGGCGGTGGTGGCGACCTGCACCGTGGGCTACGGTGTCTATCGCTACTTTCCCTTCGGCCCCTCGGGGCTGAAGCTGGGCATCGCCGTCCTGATGGGCGTCTGCGGCTTCGCCCTGACCGTGGGCAAGGTGGGCGGCCGGGGGCTGCCCCTGGTGGCCGCCGACCTGCTGAAGTTCAACCTGGGCGCCCGGCGCTACGCCGGGTCCCCGGCGGAGCTGGCGGTGAGCGAGCCGCCCCCGCAGCCCGAGGCCAAACCCGACCCGCTCCGGCTGCTGGCGAAGAAGGCGGGCAGCGGCATCGGCCGGGCGGTGAAGGCGGCCCGCCGCAAGGGCCGCTCCCCCTTCCGTCCCCACGGCTGGTTCGGCAAGCGGCGCAGGCCCAGGGACGGCAACGCCGCCCGGCCCAACATCAGGGAGACCCAAACCCGCAAGCCCTGGTACCGGCTGCTGGCGGTGGCCGGGCTGCTGGTCCTGACCATCGTGGCCCTTCCGTCCTCGGCCCTGGCCGACGACCCGGACGACCCTCCCTACGGCGACGCCTGGCGGCTGGGAGAGATCTACTTCGAGCCGCCGGACCCGGTGCCGGGCCGCCGCGTCTATATCGAGAAGCTGGCCGTTTCCGGCGACACCGCCGCCGTCACCCTGCGGGCCGCCCACGACCTGGACCTGAAGGGCCGGGTCTACGGCGGCCGGACCGGCCGGACCCTGAAGATGGGAGTGAACTCCACCTTCACGGCGGGCCAGGCCAGGACCTACAACCTGACCCTGAACGGTCCCGCGCCGTCCTTCACCTTCTCCTGGACGGACTCCCTGGGCTTCTCCGGGGCGGTGTCCCTGAAGAGCCGCCAGATTCCCTACCCCCTGCCCACCTACGACGGGGAGCTGTGCGACCTGGAGGTCACGTCCATCGAGTGGACGACGGGCCGGATCAGGGGCGTCATCGCATCGGAGTGCATCACCGAGACCCGCCAGGAGGTGGACCTGCCGGTCTACGTCGGCCACTTCAGCCAGTCGGTGCCCGCCCTGCTGGACGCCGGCGTCACCGGCATCACCGGCACGGTGACGGTATCGGCCGGTTCCCGCCACACCAATGCCGCCTTCGTCAACGGCGGGGAGACCGGGTTCACGCTGGCCGTCCCCGACGAAAAGGCCAATCACGACCTGGCAATCACGGCGGAACTGACGGCGACGCTGGACGTGCCCCGGCCGCCCATGTTGCAGACCACCCACCACCCGGCCCGCACCGACGTCTACACCCGCAGGGTGACCTGCCGCTGCGGCGAGAGCAGCACGGTCAAGACCGTCCGCATCTACGTCCACCACCCGGAGCACGTGCGGGCCGTGGAGGTGGAGCGCGGTTCCGTCACTCCCAAGAGGACCGAAACAATCCCGGTAACGGACGGCCTGGGCGTGGGCGCCGACGACCCCTTTGCCTACCTCACCGTCCCGGCGCCTACGCCTCCGCCGCCGAAGGCGGAGCAGACCGACCAGGGCGCCTGGGGCTGGCCGTGGTAGGGCGCTGGACGGGCATCCTGCCCGCCTCGG
The DNA here is from genome assembly GCA_965203835.1 of Dehalococcoidia bacterium. Lineage (GTDB taxonomy): Bacteria > Chloroflexota > Dehalococcoidia > Lucifugimonadales > UBA3495 > CBDCFV01. The sequence goes on along the minus strand of OZ241919.1, from coordinate 2,509,033 downwards.
TTGCGGCCCCCGTATCCAGTACGGGGCAGGTCCTGGCCTCCGTGGCCGCCGGCACGCCGGAGGATAAGAAGGAACTGCTGCTGGAGGCCATCAACCAGGTGCTGACCGGCATGGCCTACGCCGGGGTGGGCCTGTGCCTCTTCGCCATAGTCTGGGCCGGGTTCGTGCTGATGGCGGAGGGCGCCGAGGGGGACGGTCGACGAGGCAAAGCGAGAAATGCCGTGGTGATGGCCGTGGTCGGCCTGGTGGTGGTGCTGCTGGCCAAGGGCATCGCCCTGGTGATCGGCAGCGGCATCGCCCCCATCCTGCCCGGCGAATAGGCAACCTCGATCCAATAAGACCCAATAAGACAAGGAAGGAGGAAACGGAAATGAAAGCGACACTGCCAAGCATCAAGAACCTGCCCTTCCGCGCCAGGAGGGACGAAAACGGCGCCGGCAACCCCGAAAGCGAGGGCATTGAAACGACGGCTGCGGCTGTCGCCGAACCCAAGCCCCCGCCGCCCCTGCCCCTGTTCTTCATACTGTCCCACCTGGAGGACGACGGCCCGGTGCGGCTGGACGGGGTGAAGCTGGCGGTGATGGAGGCGATGGGGCTGGAGCTGGACGAGCCCAAGCTGGGCGCCTTCGCCGGTTCCCTGAACGCCGTGGACTTCCCGGTGCAACTGCTGGTGCGCCAGCACCCGCCGGTGCTCCAGGCCTTGAGGGACAGGCTGACCGAGGCCCAGCCCGACGACCTGCCCCAGCAGACGAAAGACGCCGCCGACAGCCTGGGCCGGCTGCTGACCACCCTGGAGACCCGGGAGGGCATCCTGGACCGGCGCTTCTACGCCGTGTGCGAGCAACCCCGGGCCGACGAGTTGCGGGGGCTGCTGGCGCGGGCCGGCCTGGGCGTCTTTCCCCTGAACGGCGAGGCGCTGCGGCTGTTCTGGCTGTCCACCGCCCTGGGCGGCTCGCCCAACGAAAGGGACGAGGACGCCGAGCTTGAGATAGAGGTCAACCGCCGGGACATCCGCATCGGCACCCGCCTGGTGCGCTCCCTGCACCTGGGCAAGTGGCCCCGCTCGCTGGCCCCGGGCTTCCTGCAGGGGCTGATGGCCGCCGGCGCCCCCATGGACCTGTCGGTCCACCTGGGCGCCATCCCCACCGAGCAGGCCGCCCGCACCCTGGAGTGGCAGAAGGTACGCTTCGAGTCGGCCCAATCCCTGTCCTTCAAGCGGGGCCGCAGCATGTCCCCGGAGGCGGAGATCGCCCTGGAGGACGTTTCCAGACTCAGGGACGAGGTGCAACGGGGAAGGGAAAGGCTGTTCCACACCTCCCTGTCCGTGACCCTTCACGCCGACGACCCGGACACCCTGAAGGACCTGACCCAGAAGGCGAGGGCCCACTTCGCCGCGACCCTGGGCAAGCTGGACAACCTGGCCTTCCGGCAGCGGGAGGGGCTGCTGTCCACGCTGCCGTTGGCGCTCAACGCGGTGGCGGTGTGGCGGACCCTGGACACATCCAGCCTGGCGAGACTGTTTCCCTTCTCGCCGCCGGACCTGGACACCCGCAGCGGCACCCTCTACGGCATCGACCTGCGGGCCTGCGCCCCCATCGTCTACGACCCCTTCGACGGCACCCACCTGAACGCCAACACGGCGGTATTGGCCCGCTCCGGTTCGGGCAAGTCCTTCGCCACCAAGCTGGGGGTGCTGCGCGGGCTGTGCCGGGGAGTGCGGGCCTACATCATCGACCCGGAGGGCGAGTACACCGACATGGCCCGCGCCGCCGGCGGACGGGTCCTGTCGCCGGGGGTTCCAGGACAAGGCATGAACCCCTTTGTCATCGACCGGGGCGATTCCGAGGAGCTGTTGCAGCGCATCGGCAGCCTGCGAAGGCTTATAGAGGTGATGGTGGGAGAGAGGCTCTCCGCCGAGCGCCGTTCCTCCCTGGACCATGCCCTGGCCTCCTACTACGCCCGGAGACGGGAGCGCACCGGCTTCCGGGACTTCTACGCCTACCTGGAACAGGAAACGCCGGAGATCGCCCACCTGCTCCGGCCCTTCGCCACCGGCAGCCTGCGGGACCTGCTCTCCGACGAGGGCGACGACCTGCTGGCCCACGAAGCCCTGGTGACGGTGTTCGACCTGCATTTGCTGGAGCCGGAACTCAGACCGGCAGCCGCGATGGTCTGCACCGAGACGGTGTGGGCCGCCGCCGCCCAGGACCCCCGGCCCCGCCTGCTGGTGGTGGACGAGGTGTGGAGCATCATGCAGCACCCCGAGGGTGCTGCCTTCATGGTGTCGATGGCGAAACGCGCCCGCAAGCACCGCCTGGGGTTGCAGTTCATCACCCAGGACGTGCAGGACCTGCTCTCCGAAGATTCTTCAAGAGCAATCACCGGACACAGTGGCATGGCACTGCTCCAGAACGCCGCCTTCAAGCTGCTGCTCCAGCAGGACGCCGCCGCCGTGAGCACCGTGGGCGAAGCCTTCGACCTGCCGGTGGAACTGCAACGCTGGCTGCTGTCCTGCCCGCGGGGCGACGGGCTGCTGCTAGCCCGGGGCAACCGCTTTCCCATCCGCATCGAGGCCACCCCCGAGGAGACCGAGGTCATCGAGTGGCGGCCCGGACCCAGGCACTAATCCGAAGACAAGGAGAAAGAGAGACAGCAAGTATGAGCATCAACATCAAGAACATTCTCATCGGCAACCGCGAGGCCCGGAAGCCGCCGGTGCTGCTGGCGGTAACGCCGCCCCGCACCGGCGAGCGGACCCTGCTGGGCGTGGAGAACCTGCTCCAGTCCATCGCCGTACCCGAACCATTTGCCCTGGAGCTGGCCGGCGACGCCGACGGCGTGACCCTGCTGGCCCGTTGCCAGGACGAACGGGTGGTCAGGAGCCAGATCGCCGCCCACTACCCCCAGGCCCGTATCCAGCAGGTGCCGCCGGAGGGTGACCCTCTCCGGCTGGATGATGACGAGCAGGCCTGGTCCATGACCCTCCGGGCGGGCGGCCCCGACTACGTGCCCCTGCGCACCTTCCGGGACGACGACCTGCTGGACCCGGGCTCCGATCCCCTGATCGCGGTCATCGGCGCCCTGTCCTCCCTGCGTCCCGGCGAGCGCATCGTGGCGCGGCTGCTGCTGCGTTCCACCGGCCCCGAATGGTCCCAGGCACACCAGGCCCGCGCCCACAAGCCTGCCGTGCGCGACAACCGGGAGCCCTCCTACACCTACCAGACGAAGCCCCTGCAACTGGACGGGGTGACCATGGCCGTGCTGGGCGTGGGAGCGCTGGCCGCCCTCAGGGGCTACCTCTGGGTCCAGGACGGTGAGATGTGGAAGGCGGCGCTGCTGGGCATCGGCTCCGCCCTGGGCCTGGCCGTGGGAGGCTGGGCCTGGTGGCGCTGGAAGCAGGCCAGGCGTCGGGTCTACGACCCCATGCTGATACGGGAGAAGGTCTCCCGCGTGGCCTTCGACGCCGAGCTCCAGGTCACGGCGATCCTGCCCGGGGCTACCAGGCCCCAGCGGGCCGGGGAACTGCTGGAGCCGGTGGCCGCCGCCTACCGCCACTTCGACCACCCCGCCGGAGCGCGTCTCAAGGTGGGCAAGGTGACGCCCCGCGTTTCCACCCCGCCGGCGCTGGAACCCGCCGGCCCCGGTCTCTTCGGCAAGCGCAGCATCCTGGGCGTCCGCGAAGTCGCCTGCCTGTGGCACCCGCCAGGGGCGGGAGACGAGACCCCATTGGTGGAACGGTCCCGCGCCCGCGGCCTGCTGCCCACGGCCCGGGGCGTCAAGGGGGGCGCTTTAGTCGGCGACACAACTGCCGGGGCCAAGCGGGAAATCCGCTTTCCCGAGGACCTGCTGCGAAGGCACCACCTCTACGTGGCCCGCACCCGCATGGGCAAGTCCACCCTGATGCACCACGTGGTCAGCCACAAGCTCAGGGAAAAGGCGGCGGGAAGGGACGGCGACGCCATCGTGGTGGTGGACCCCCACGCCGACCTGGTGGGCGCTCTTCTGGAGCAGGTGCCGGAATCGCTGGTGGACAAGGTTCGGCTCATCGACCTGGCCGACGAGACCCGTTCCCCTGGCATCAACCTGCTGGATACCCGCGTCTTCGCCGACCGCGACCGCACCGCCGACTCGGTGGTGAGGGTTGCCAGGGGCCTGTGGGACCAGTGGGGTCCCAGGATGCAGTCCATCCTGGAGCACACCGTCAAGACCCTGCACGAGGCCAACGACCACCCGGACACCTCCGGCGAGGAGCAGCACACCATCCTGGACGGGCTGAAGCTGCTCTCCAACGAGCCCTTTCGCAACTCGGTGCTGGCCAGAGTCAGCGACCCCTACATCCTGGAATGGTGGGCCCGGGACTTTTCCTCCTGGCACCGCCAGTACCGGGCCGAGGCCCTGGCCCCGGTGCAGACCCGCCTGTCCTACTACGCCTCCTCCAAGAGGGCCCGGGCCATCCTGGGCCAGCCCCGCTCCACCATCGACCTGCGGGAGACCATCCTGGAGGGCGGAATCCTGCTGGTGTCCACCTCCCAGGGAACCGCCGGTAGGGACGTGGCCGCCCTGGTGGGGGCGTCGCTGCTCAACCTGGTGGACGCCGTGATTAGAGAGCAGGGCGGCCTGCCGCCGGAGCAGAGACGGGGCGCGTTGGTGGTTGTTGACGAGATGCAGTCCATGCCTGGCGTGGATTACGAGTCGATGCTTTCGGAGCTGGGCAAGTTCGGCGCCAGCTTCATCCTGGCCACCCAGAGCCTGGCCAAGCTGGACGACCTGTCCCCGACCATGCGGGACACCATCCTGGCCAACGTGGGTTGCCTGGCCGTCTTCCAGGTGTCGGGCGGCGACGCAAGGCAACTGGTGTGGGAGCTGGGCAAGGAGCGGGTGACCGAGGACGACATCACGTCTCTGGATGTCCACCACTGCTACGTCCGCGCCACCGTGGGCACCGAGCGTATGCCCGCCTTCTCCATGATGGTGCGCAGGCCCGAGCCGGGCAATCCGGCGGTGGCTGCCCGCATCCGCGCCGCCGTTGCCAACTACACCCCCTCGGCGGCCAACCTGGCCGCCGGAGACGCCGAGGGCCAACGCAAGGTCAGCGCCTACCGGCAGTTGCTGGCCGACCTGCCGAAGGACGGTGAGAACGGCCAGCCCCAGGTGAGCGAGTACCGGAAGCTGCTGGCCGAGAGACAGAACGGCAGCGGGCAGGAGGGGACTCGGGAGCCGGAGCGGGAACGGCAGACCAGCCAGGGCAGCGGGCCGGCGACGGAGACGGAATCATGAGGCCCGCCTCCGGTGAACAGACACTGCTGCGTGCCCTGGCGTCCATGCCCTTCCTGGACCGCCTGGATCTGGCGGCCGTCACCGGCCGGTCCCGGGGCGCTGCCTACCGGGCAGTACGAAGGTTGGAGGAGTGTGGGTACGCCGCCTCGGTCCCCCACGCCGCCATCCTCGTTGCCCCGACCCGCCGTTATTTCCTCACCGGAGAGGGACTGACCCGCTTGGCCGACGCGGAGGGCGCAACTATGGAGGACCTGTTGCGTTCCCACCCGGTTTCCGCAGCCTGGCGGCGCATCCTGCTGGAACGCCTGGACGCCCTGGCCGTCATCTACCGGCTGGCCGCCGCGGTCTCCAACGCCGCCTTCCCCATCCGCTTCCGGTGGCACCGGGCCTCGCCCCTGGACGCCGCCATCACGCTGCCGGGGGGCGGGACCCTGGGCGTCCTCCGCCTGGGACACACCGCCGACCGCACCGGATTCGCCAAGCGCGTCTGGCGGCTGGGCGAGGGGCCGCTGCCCGGCGCCGTCCTGGTGCTGGCTCCCGACGAGGTGCGCCTGAGACACGCCCGGCGGCTGTTGGGCCGCACCTCCGTGCCGGCATTGCTGGCCCTGGAAAGCGACGCGGCCCTGGCCGGAGCGGGACACCGCATCTGGCAGGCCCCGGCGGTCAACGCCGCCTTGGACCTGCGCTACCTGCTGGAGCGGCTGCAGCCGGGGGGCCAACTGCCGGAGGAAGAACCGCCCGCAAATCCGGCCTTTCCGGGCGAAGACGGCGTGGCGAACGCGCCGCCCGTCCGCGTCGGGGCCGCCGGGAAGCGGGCGCTGGACCTGCTCTTCGACTGGCCCTGGATTTCCCGCAGGGACCTGGCGGCGCTGCTGGAAGTGTCGGAACCCCGGGCGTCCCAGCTCATCGCTCCCCTGGAGGACTGCGGCCTGGCCGCCAGACCCAAAGGCGCAGGCGGACGCCTGGCCCTCACCGATCAGGGATTGGCCCTCCTGGTCCGCCGCGACCGCGCCTCGGTGGGCGCCGCCCGGCGGCGCTGGAGCGTCGCACCCCTGGAGGCCAGGGCATCCCTGGACTGGCGCAACGTGTCCGGGGGCAGAAGCCGCCAGCTGCTCCGCAACCTGGAGCACACCGCCGCCGTCCACTCCTTCCTGGCTGCCCTGGCCCGGCAGTCGCGCGCCCTGGGCTGGGAGGTGGTCCAGCTCGACCCTCCGGCCAGGGCGTCCCGCCACTTCCGCCACGACGGCAAGCTGCGCTCCGTCCACCCCAATGCCTTCGGCATCCTGCGCCGTGGTCCCGTCACCTGGCCCTTCTTCCTGGAGTGGGAGCGCCGCGCCGTCAGGCCCGGAACCATGGCGGCGCGGCTGGCCCCCTACCTGCGCTACTACTCCTCCCACCGCCCGGCCGACGACCACGGCGTCAGCCCCGCAGTCCTGGTGGTCTTCGACAACGAAATCGCCGCCGGACACTTCCTTCAGGTGGCGCAGCGCGAGATGGACCGCGCCCGGGTCGGCGTGCCCCTGTGGGTCTCCGGCCGGGGCGCCGTCCAAACCCTGGGCCCGCTGGGACCTGCCTGGCGCACGCCGGGCGACTGGCAACCGGCCCGTCCATTCCTGTAACGAAATGCAACCAATACCCGTAAGGAGGTTGAACGCCATGTGCCCAAACTTTGAAGAATCGAGAGGCCCCTCGGGGCGTGAAGGGCGGACCGTTGTCCGGCTCAACACCATCGCTTTCTGGGAGCGGCTGGCCCTGCTGAACCGTTCCCAAAACTGGCTGGCACGAAAGATCGGAGTCAGCCCCGGCTACATATCCATGCTGGTCAACGGGGAGCGGGCGCCTTCGGGTCGCATCCGCAAACGGATGCTCCGGGCCCTCGGTGTGGATGACTTCCACCAGCTTTTCACATTGGAGGTCCAAGATGACGACCCATGATCCCGGGCCCCGCTTCGGCGGGCGCCCGAACCCCACTGGCGCCCAGCGTCACCCCCTGTCCCAGGAGAGCGGCGTGCTCCCGGCCGACTTCCCCGACCGGCTCCGCCGGCTCAAGGAGGCCAGCGGCCTCACCTGGAACGGCCTGGCCCAGGCCCTGGGCGTGGACCGCAAGCAGCTGGACCGCTGGCGCAAGGGCGTCGAGCCCTGCGGCGGAGCCATGCTGGCCCTGATCCGATTCGCCTGCCGGATTCCCGGCGGTCTCGACATCCTCCTCGGCGACGAGCCGGTCCTCGAACCGGACGAAGACGAAGAGGACGAGGACGGCGAGGAGGAGCAGGAGTAGACCCGGAACCCCAACGCCGCCGGCGCCCGCCCCGACCGCTCGCGCCGGCGGCCCTGCAAGCACCATCAACAAGAGGACGGCGGCGCTAACCAACGCCGCCGCAGCCAGGAGATATGACAGAGACCAATAAGAGAAAAGAGCCGCTCCAGTCCGGCGGCAACGACCGGAAACCGAAACGCCGTGGCGACAAGTCCCTGAACCAGTACACTCCCCGGCAGAAGGAGAGAATCCGCGACGGGCTGCGCATCTGGGCCAGGGTGGCGATCCGCTCTTACCTGCGCCAGCGCGCAGGAGAGTCCCAAACCGGGACCGGTCCGGTAGCGGAGGAAGAAAGCTGATACCTGGCCGTCCGGCAACAGAACCGGAAACCTACACGGCGTATTGGCGGCCCATCATCCATCGGTGGGCCGCTGTGTTTCCAGTCGGCAGTTTCCGGCACGGGCAACCTTGACAGAAAAGGCCGGATGCCCGATGATAGATAGTAAGACAATCCCCTACATAGACAGGCAAAAAAGAGACGCCATGCCCCCACGCCGCATTTCCAGGACCATCACCTTCTCCCTGCCCCCCGATATGTTCGAGGAGGTGCAGCGGGTCAAGGAGGAAGAGGGCCGCGACATGAGCGAACTGGTGCGCGAAGCCCTCCGATTGTACATGGAAGACCGGGAGCTTCGCCGCCAGGAAAGGCTGGAACGGCTGCGGTCCCGGCGGGCAGGGCAGGACGAACCACAAGGAGGAATTGACCATGAGTAACAGGAACGACGCCACCCCGGCAGCCCTATACGCCCGGGTCTCCAGCGACCGACAGGACGTGGACCTGTCCGTCGCCGCCCAAATGCGGGCATTGCGCGAATACGCCAGCAGGAACGGCTACCTGGTGGTCCGCGAGTTTGTGGACGAGGCCGAGAGCGGCAGAATCGCCGATAGGCCCCAGTTCAGGAAGATGATCGACGAGGCGGGCAAAGCCAATGCCCCTTTCCAGGAGATTCTGGTCTGGAAATTTTCGAGATTCACCCGCAAGCGGGAGCACGCCGTGGCATTCAAGTCCATGCTCCGCCGCAAGGGAGTTCGCGTCGTCTCCATCACCGAGCACGCCGACGACACCCCCACCGGCAAGCTTATGGAGGCCATCATCGAGTCCGTGGACGAATTTTACTCGGAAAATCTTGCTCAAGAAGTGACGCGGGGGATGCGCGAGGCCGCCTCCCGGGGCTTCTGGATGAACGCCAGCGCGCCCTACGGCTACCGGCGGGTCTATGTCCAGGACGGGATCAAGAAGCGTCCCAGGCTGGAACTCAACCCGCCCCACGACGCCGTGGTCCGCCGCATCTTCGATCTCACCCTACAAGGCCAAACCTCCCTGGACATCCTCAAGACCCTCAACGGCGAGGGCATCCCCTCCCCCAAGGGCAAGCAGTGGCGCAAGACCACCGTCCACAAGCTGCTCACCAATGAAGCCTACGCCGGCGCCCTTGTATGGGGCCAGAAGGCACGGGACGGCCAGGAGCCGGTCCGCGTGGAAGACGCCTTCCCCGCCATCGTGTCCCAACAGGAGTTCCAACGGGTCAGGAAGCTTCTGGAAGCCCGCGCCCCGGCCATCACCCATCCCCGGCGCGCCGCCAGTCCCTACCTGCTCAGCGGGTTGGCCAAGTGCGAGACCTGCGGCAAGGCCCTCACCGCCGCCGAAGCCAAGAGCGGGAAGTACACTTACTACGTCTGCCAGTCCCTGCTCAAGCAGGGGAGCGGGACCTGCGACACTCCCAGACTCAACGCCAAGAAATTCGAGGACATCATCATCTCCAACATCCGGGAGAACATTCTCACCGAGTCCAACGTCCGCGACCTGGTGCGCCTGGTGGACGAGGAGATGGACGGCGTGGCAAGGGAGCAGCGGCAGAATCTGGATACCATCGAAGCCGAACTGGAAGAGGTGAAGCGGAAGCTGGACCGCATCTGGCACTTCGTCGAGAGCACCGACCTGGACATGGCTGACGCGTCGGAGCGCATCCTGGAACACCGTCACCGCCGGGAGCAACTGGAAGCCGCCGCCGAGGAAGCGCGGGCCGTCCTGTCCCAGCGGCGGGAATTGCTGGACAGCGCCGACGTAATCGCCGCCTTTGCCAGGGACATGAGCGAGTTTCTCAGGACCAGCGAACTCACCGAGACCAAAGCCTTCGTGCGCTCCTTCGTGAAGGAGGTGCTGGTAAGGCCCGGCGGAGCGACGATTATCTATACGATCCCCACCCCGGAGGATAGTCCCATTGGGGGGAAGGACGCCGCTGAAGTCGCCTTGAACGGCGGAGTTCGCAGTATCGGATACGGTGGTGGGCCGGACTGGACAAAATCAAGAACCGGGGCCGATTCCGACGTTACCCCGTCCTGGGGCATGGGGATAGTGTACGTCAGAACCGCCTCGTTCTCCACGATCTCGATTCCCTGCACGAAGTTGCGGATCAGCGCCTTGCGCTCCGGGAAGGTTCCTTCCTGGAACAACTCGCGGAAGTCCGCCACGTACCCCTTGATTTCCTTGCTGGTGGGCAACTCCGCCCTCCGCTGCTCCAGCTGGCCCTCGGCCTCCTCCCGCGCCGCCGTAAGCTGGTCCTGGCGGCTCTTCAGGGCCAGGATGCGGGGCGACAGCACTTCCAGGGGCAACTGCTTGGTCTCCAGCGCCTGGTAGAGGTTCTCCAACCGGCTGTCCACGTCGGATAGCTCGGCGCTGATGGCGGTCAGCCTGCCGTTGACCTCACCGGCGATGTTGTCGATCTCCTCGGCCACCAACGTCACCAGTTCGGTGATGGTCTCCTCGGTGAGGATGCGCTCCCTGACCTTCTCGATCACCAGGTCCTCCACTTTACTTGCGTTCAAGTAGCGCCCGTTGCTGCACGCTCCCGCTCCCTCGCGGAATAGCGAGGCGCAGACGTAGTAGGCGAACTGGCCGCTCTTGGCGCCCTGAGCGGAGTAGGGCTTGCCGCAGACGCCGCAACGCAAGAGCCCGCTCAGCAGGTACTGGCTGCCGACGCGACCGGGCCGCTGCCTGGCCGGCGCCCGCTGGTGGAGCCCCTGCTGCACGGCGTCGAAGGTCTCCCTGGACACCAGGGCGGGCCAGGCGTTCTCCACCCTCACCGGCTCATCCGCCTTCTCGTCCTTGCTCTTGACGCCCCAGACGGCGGTTCCCGTGTACGCCTCGTTGGTCAGCAGGTAGTGGACCACGTTCTTCTGCCAGCGTTTTCCCTTGTGGGTGATGCCCCGCCCGTTCAGCTCCTTGCAGATTTCCATCAGCCCGTAGCCCCTGCGGGAACTCTCGAAGATCTCCTTGACTATCGGGGCGGCCACCGGGTCCACCTCCAGGGTAGGGCGTTCCTTCACCCCGTCGCTGACCTTGATGCGGGTGTAGCCGAAGGGGGCCTTGGAGCCAAGGAAGAATCCCCGGGAGGCCGCTTCCCGCATCCCCCGCACGACCTCGGTGGCAAGATTTTCTGAGTAGAACTCGTCCACGGACTCGATGATGGCCTCCATCAACTTGCCGGTGGGGGAGTCGTCGGCATGCTCGGTGATGGACACGACGCGGATGCCCTTGCGCCGGAGCATTGACTTGAAGGCCACGGCATGCTCCCGCTTGCGGGTGAACCGACTGAATTTCCAGACAAGAATCACCTCAAAGGGTGCCGTGGCCCTACCGCCCTCGTCGATCATCTTGCGGAACTGGGGCCGGTCGGCGATCCTGCCGCTCTCGGCCTCGTCCACGTACTCGCGGGCCACGGAGTAGCCGTTGGCCTTGGCGTACTCGCGGAGCGCCCGAAGCTGGGCCGCCACCGACAGGTCCACGTCCTGGCGGTCGCTGGAGACCCGGGCGTAGAGGGCCGCCGGGGTGAGGGGTTGTATCTGTCTATCTTTTTTCATTCTTGCTCCCTTGGTATGAATCGTCCTGGTCAGGGTCAACGACGGGATGGACCTGGAGTTGGAAGCCCAGGGAACGCAGCACCCGGAGTACGGTGTTGAACTCGGGGCTGGCCCCGGCCCGCATGGACTTGTAGAGGCTCTTCTCGCCCAGGCCCGTCTCCCGGGCCACCCGCCGTATACGGTGGGCGCGGGCCATATCTCCCATGACGCCCATGATGCCATTTAGGTCGCCTGCTGCCAGGGCGGCGTTCAGGGCAGTCGCCATCTCTTCCGACGCTGCCGGGTACTCTTCCCGTATCTCAGTGCTGCCCATCGCCGCTACCCTGTCTTCATGAGATTGACCCAGACCCCACCCATGTTATCCCACCGGATACCATCTGCGCAAGAGGGAAATGTCATTGGTCCCATTTGCCCCTGAGATATTAAGAGTTTAACCCTGGCACTGGGCATACTCAGAAAAGGAACGGAACCCTGGAGATGTCGGAGACAAGTTCAGGGCCCAGGAATGTCGGACTGACAGATCGGTCAGCCCGTGGGGTAACGTCCAGGAGTGCAGAGAATCGGGTAGGACATTATGAGGATTTTGGGGCCGGTGATCAGGTGACGGCCCGTCTCGGCATCATATACTCGCGCCAGCCCGATGGGATTAGGAGCACCATAGACGGGTTGTTCATCATCGCCTCCCCACACACTTGGGCTGTATTCCAGCACGCGGCCTTCATCCAGGTCGATCCATGCCTCCAGGATTGTTATGTTGCTGTATTGCTGGCGGGTCACTACCCTTCGGGGTTCATCACATGCCGTCCACGACCACGGACCTGAATGCTCTACTGGCACAGCCCATTTGGCCTCTACTTCGAGCCTGCGGGTGCCTCTCTGCCAGGTATAGCCGGAGACACGATGTACCGGCTCCCACTCCTGCCCGCCATTGATTTGTTCCACTATCCCCGATGCCCGCAGGATTTCCGCGCCGGCCTCCATTTCCTCTGGCGTCGGATCAAAACCCGTCGGCCCTTCATAATCTAGCCGTGGAGAAGCGCTGAAGCTGGGCTCCCATAATGGCCCATAATAGATTAACAACGCACTGAGGACTGCAAGGGGGGCAAGCGTTATTTTCCCCCTACGGAGCCAAGCGGGCGCCTCCTCAACTTGGTCGTATCTGTTCGGGCCGGAAGAAGGCCACGCTCCCAGCACTACCAGTCCGACCAGTCCGACGCCGGGGATGAGATAGAAGAGAGTCCAGAAACCGGAATACCCTATGTCGTGGCACCTCTTGACGCTCACAGCAGCGAAACCCCAAGCCAGGAACACAATTGCTCCTATCGAGACAAGAATGCTGGCCCAAGGAAAGAAATAGGCGAGTGGCATAATTGCGACGCCCCAGAGGAGCGCCACCGCAAGGAGCGGCAACATTCCCATGATCCAATACTGGTTGCGACTGATCCGTCCGTCGTAGGAAAACAGTACATATTGCATTAGACGGACAGGTCCACGTCCTGGCGGTCGCTGAGCACCCGGGTGTAGAGGGCCGCCGGGGTCAGGGGTTGTAGTTGTCTATCTTTTTTCATTCGTGCTCCTGCTTAAAGTGTATAGTTCCCATCCAACCTGAGAGAGTGTGTGGACAAATGCCTGACGAAACTACCCGGAGTAGGACTCTTCTTGCCTTAAGTCGAGGGTGCATTTTCAAGATAATGTCTTCCATGGCCGTCCTTCAAAAAAGCAATATGACTCTTCAATAATCCTCTCGACACGATCAATCATGTGCCACAACGCCTCCATAGCTTCCCATTTGCCGAATATCCTGAATCCATAGGGGCTGTTCGTTTTTAGAAATACTGCCTCGCCTCGCCCTACTGGGATACAGTAATGGCCCGGATATTCCCCTTTTTTCTGAATGTCGGCAAAGATGACTACGAAACCACCCCGGTTCGCCATGGTCAGCAGCTGTCTATGTTTACCACGGACAGCAATTATGTTTATCAACCCCAATATCTCGTTCCCGTTCTCGTTGAAAGGTTGCAGGTATTCGATGAAAGCCTTCTGATCAGACGTGAGGTAGCGAAGCCGGTTCCTAGCTGCCCTTTCGTATTGCTTCCGGTCAAGGGCTATGACAAATTGAGGTACTGACTCGTTCCAGTCGGACGGGGCATTTAGAACCGATAATTCAAAGACCAAATAGTCTAGGGCCGTCCTTAGGTGTTCGACGATTTGCGAGAGCAAAACTGTTGGTCGTCCTCGCACAATGCTTTCCCCAGGAGGTCTAGCTTCCATCTGGAAGTCGTTTGAATCTTTAGCGAACCCTTTCAGCATCCCTTTGACATAGTTGACCACGAATTTGTCCAACTCTATGACCAATTCATTGTAGTCTGATTTAGCTTCGCTTATTCTGGCTAGGGCATCTTGCAGTTGTGCTGGAGGTCCGTGACTATCTGACTGTACGGACGTGTTGCTCTCATCCAAATACGCACCTCCTTATCCGATGCAGATTGCTAGAGTTAGAGCGGTCTGCAACTCCGCCTAGTGTAGTGACGCGTTGATTTGTCCACACACTCTAAATGTCCACCAACTCGATGCGGCCACCGTAGCGGCGAAAGTCGGCTGCGTTGAACGTCAGCAGCCGGCGCTCTCCACGCGCCAGCATGGTTGCGACAATGTTGGCGTCGTGAATCTGCCTTCCCCCGGCGGGAACCTCCCGGCACAGCGTGAGCAGCAACTCGGTGACCACCGGGCCGTCCTCAAGTATCTCAAAGCTGCCGGTCAGCCGGCCCACGTCTTCCAGGGCTTCCTCGCGGGTGATGGCCACCGGCCAGGTCTGCGGACGGGTGACCACTGCCAGGTACTCGCGCATTACCTGGCGGCTGATCCTGAGGGGTTCGGGGTCCCGAAAGGCGCGGTCCAAGGCAGCCCGGGCGGCGGCGTGGTGCGGCGCGCCGGGGACACGGGAGTTCACCAGCACGTTGGTGTCTATGAACATGAGAGGCTAGACCCTGTCCTCGTAGAGATCCTCTCGCCTGAGACTCAGGCCCTCGGGCCACACCGCTGTGGGGTGGACGGGCCACGCCTCGTCGAAGGGAAGCCTGGGTGCGGGCCTGGGGTCGGTGCGCCGGAACAGCAGCGTCCCGGCCTCCATGTCAACCTCCGCCGTCTCCCACCCGGCCACGCTCCAGGCCAGGGCGTGGCTGTGGCCGCTGCCGCCCCGCTGATTGCCCCACCAGGGCCGGTGCAGCCGCGCAGACTGAGGCAGCTCGAATCCGATGACCGCTTCGACCTCGCTGAAGGAAGTCCTCCATTCCCGCGCCTGGAGGCCGGTGAGGTACTGGTACAGTCGCCGGTACTTGCCCCGGAGCACCATCTTCAGGTACATGTCCTTTTGGTCTTGGGCCATATCGTTTCTCCTCCTTTTGGGCTGCCTGACCGGAAGGCGGGAAGTCGCATATATTGTAGTGAGTTAGTGACTCCAACGCAAGTACCCTGGCGAACGAAACGGGCCAGAGCGGCACCCCGTGCAGGCCCTCCTCAGATGATGAATGGAACCACAGGGCCATTGGCGGCGGGTTGGCCGAGACGTTACCAGAACCGCCACCAGGGGCCACGCCGTGCCTGCGCCGACTTCAACTGGTTGACAAGTTCGGCGTTGCGCCGCCGGCCCCCGTTCAAGCTGCGCCTCCAGCCCACGAATCCGCTCCCGGGCCACGGCCAGCGGCGAATCAGCCACCTCGACGTTCTCCGGCGGGCCGTCGTCCAGCATCACGTACACCCGGTGCCGCCGTCCGCGCGGCTCCCGTCTTGCCTGAATCTCTCCGGCGGCGATCTGCCGGTCCAACGTTGACAGGGACACCGAAAGTTCCCGGCACGCCTCCCCCTTGGTCAACAGTCTCATGGGTAGTCCTCCTCGCTCGCTGTGGTCTTGTCATCGTTCCGGTACACTTCATCACGTGTCATTCCTGACGTGTCATATACGTCAGAATCTTGGCTGATGTCACCGAACGGGTGGGCATCGGTTTCCTGACCAGGCCGGTTTGGGCGCCGGTTCTGCACCAAAATGCTCCTGTTCCGGGCCTGGGGGGTCTGACGGGGTTGGTACCCTGGAAATCACCTTTGACCGTAGCTCCCCTACAGGAAACGCCTGGAACGGGAAGGTACATTTTTGTATCCCTCTCCCAGCCGGTGCAGCGGCAGCCGGTCGGAACTGTTGGGCGGCGGCCACGTGTCAGCCAGGATGCCGTGTTGGGCGATGGTCTCCAGGTTGGAGCTGGCGAAGGGAGCGTGGTCGACGTAGCTGACGGCGTCCATGAAGGCGTCCTCGTCACCGGGGGTCTCGAACACGAACAGCACCAGGGGCACCGCCCCGCCGTGGTCCCGGCGGGCGTAGCCGCTGCGGAAACAACGTCGGTAGTTCTCCAGCCTTGCGCGTATCCGCCGGAGCGTGGTGGCCCGGCGCTCGCCCAGCGGCTTCTATTACGGCAGAATCGCAACGTCGGCGTGGGAAGCATTCCGAACCTGTCATTGCTGAAACGCACCTAGGAAATTAGGTCTGGGGTTAGACTACTGTGCCACCACCGCGAGGTGAGCAGCGGGATGGCATTGTTGGGAGTAGCGGAACGCAACAGCAGTTAATCAAGCAAACCAGCCAAGTCGAACCCACCGATTGGGAAAGCTGCCGTCAACCCGGCCGGATTTGATCCGACCTTTCCCGGTCGGTTAAATGGCCCTGTTAAGGCTATTTTGGCTCCCGTGCATCGAACCCACGGCGCTGGTGAACGTCCGCGCCGCCTTGCCGGTTTGATGCTGGAGCGCGTAGCCGTAGCAAGTTCCGCATCCTCATACCAAGGGGGCCTCCTTCGTGCGCCTGTTCCTGTACTTTCCCTTTCTTGTCGTTCTTCTCGGCTGTTCCACGCCGGCACCGACGCCGGAAATTCCAGCGACGGCAACTGCCGTGCCCGCGCCAACTTCGATTACCTCGGCCACTTCGATGCCCACCGCTGCCGCTATGCCCACTGCATCACCTACGCCGAGACCTGCCCCCACCCTGACGCCGACGGCGGAACCCACGGCCACGCCCATTGCTGCACCCACCCAGGCCCACGACCCGGCGCCTTCCCCCACTCCCCTGCCAAACGTTCCATCGGCGTCGGCTGCCACTCCCGCGCCAAAGACCACGCCCGTTGCTTGTTCCGATCCAACGGAGGAATGCCATTGGTCTAGCTTGGATTTCTGGTCTGATGCGGATGTGCCGGCCGTGGCAGCCGGTTCGGCCTGCGGCGCCGACATCGAAACCAGGGGCCTGCATGGATGGACCCCGCTGCATATGGCAATTCATGTGAGCCTAGACCCGGCGGCCCCCCTGGCCTTGCTGGACGCCGGCGCCGCTGTCGAGGCCAGATATGATCACCAAACGACCCCGCTCCACGCGGCGGCCTTCAACTACTGGGACGACATGCCGGTCCTTCAGGCTCTGCTGGACGCCGGCGCCGACACCGAAGCCAGGAACAGTGATGGGCAGACGCCGATTCACCTTGCCCTACAGTACAATGACAACCTTGCGCCCGTTCAGGCTCTGGTGGACGCCGATGCCGACGCTGAGGTCAGCGGTGAACTGGGATGGACCCCGCTGCACCTGGCGGCCATTTTCAGGGAAGACCCGTTGTTCGCCCAGAGCCTGCTGGACGCCGGCGCCGACCTTGAGGCCCGGGACGTTTTCGGAAACACCCCGCTGCATAATGCCATCGAGAACAACGACAGCTTCGAAGTCATGCAGGTCTTGCTGGACGCCGGGGCAGATGTCGAGGCCAGGAACAATGAAGGGTGGACTCCGTTGCACACAGCGGCCTGGCATCGCAATGATTCGGCCCTTTCTGCTTTGCTGGAGGCCGGCGCGGATGCCAATGCCAGAAACAATGATGAGAGCACTCCGCTGAGTCTGGCCAGGGCGATGGGCAGCGAGTGGGCTATCTCAGTGCTGCGGGAGGCCGGAGCCCGTTAGTTGACCTGGGCCTACTTACCTGGTTTACCTTGGCCTTGCGCCGCCAACGTTCCGATTCGGACGGGATATGTCTGATTCAGGCAGGAGGCAGTCTTTGTGGTTGCCCCTGCGGCGTTACCTGAAGCTACCTGAAACGGAACGCTACCGCGTCGTCCTCTACGCCGCGCCTTATGAAGAGCCCGAGGACGGCCCTGGGCTCAATCCCGTGGTGAACGAACCGTTGATCACGGGTCAAACCTGGCGCGTCAACCGCTTCGTCCCGCCACCGGCGCTTTCGACCGGGCGCTGGGTCCTGACTCCGACAGGTTCGCATTCCGCCGCAAAATCACCAGTCCGGGGACCCAGCCGGGCCGGAAACGATGTCATACCCGTGTACAGGGATTGACACCACTTCCCTTTTGGGCATTATTCGGCCCCTTTTGAACTCAAAACATATGGAACTAATCGGGCCGATTTGACCCTTTTGCAAGCGATTTCGGGTGAGGGCCGGTTCCGGAATATCCGGGACGAATTCCCTTTTGGGAAGCGAGTGCCCAGCACGGTCACAGCAAGCGGCGCGGCCCGGTTGCTCCCGGTGAACGCCGCCGCCCCTCTGACCGGATGCGGCCATTGGCGATGTTTCCGGCTGTCGGCCACGGGGCACGGGTCCCATCCCGACGGGTGCGGAGACGGCGACGTTGAACCCGTCCTCCCTGGCCAAGGGGCCTTGACGGGATCGGCAGTTGCAGCGGCGAAGGTGCAGAGCCTCCGACAGGCCGCACCCTGCCGGACCGCCCCGCATTCCCGGGCCAAATCAGCCACAGGGGACCTGTCCAAGGCCGTTATTGATGTCATACCCGTGTACAGGGATTGGCAAGAGTTGCAGAAATACAAGCGGCGGCCCTTTTGAACCTGAAATGGGGACAAATCGAGGGTCAGGGGGCGGTTCTGCTAGCAATGCTGGGTAAGGTCCGGTTCCGGTCGTACTTGCATTTCTGCAAGTCAGCGCCCGGCGTCAACCGGGCACGTCTCGGGGCGCAATCGCGGCAGGATGGTCCTGGGGATCGAGGGAGGAACAGTCGTTCAGGCGGACGCCCGCGTCCGCCCTTATGGGGCAGGGGACTTGGACAGGCCGGTGTGGTGTCATACCCGTGTACAGGGATTGAGAACTGGTGGACAGGTGTCCAATTCTGTCCAGTTGAACCTGAAATCGAGGGAAACTGCCCCCTACCGGACGGTTCCAGCAAGCAGTTGGGTTCCAGGGCAGATTCCACGGTCCCTGGACAGCGCCAGGTACGAAATCGGACAGTTGTCCAGTGGCATGGGCGGGTGATTGTGGACAGTCCCACGTTGGAAATCGGACAGTTGTCCAGTGGGGCGTCGCCCGAGGGCGGGAGACCGAGGGGCAGCACTCGGAAAGGAGCCGGAGCCCGGACGGTCTGCGGGAGCTGCGGCTGACCCCCACGCTGGCCGGGGCGCTGGAAAGGCGCCTATTGGAGAGGGGCGGGTCGGCGGCGGCCACCTAGCGGCACCGGCTGGGGGTGCTGGAGGATGGGCTGAAGGAGTTGGAGCGGATGCTGCGGGATGGGCTGGCTGCCCTGCGCAAGGAGGGGGAGACGGCGCGTGAGGAGCAGACCAGGGCGCTGTCGGAGTTGGCGAAGTGGGCGGCGGCGGAAACGGCGGTGCCGGGCGTGGGTCCAGTGGCAGCGGGGAACGGCCGGTGAGCAATGCGGCGCAGTCGGGAAAACCCGTGGCTGAGCGGCCCCGGCGGGACTACTACGACCTGGTGACGGCGGATGCGGAACCCGGCGAGGAGCTGGTGTACGGCGACGCGGCCACGGCGGTGATTGTCCGGTGGCGGGAGGCGCGGGACACGGTAGGACAGTGCCAGGACGACCTGGACCGTCTGAACGCCAGCGAGCGCGCTGGAGTTGGAGGTCGATCTTATCGAGCAGCACGAACTCACCCTGCCCCCAGCGAACCATCCCTGGGACCGGGGCGACCGGCGCCAGGAGGTGCGGCGGCGCACCGAGTACCTGGACGATGTGAGGGTGGCACGGAACAGGCTCAGGCTGCGCCGCTTCCTGGCCTGCGGTTTGTGGCGGAATTAGGGGCCCCGGCCTGGTGGTTGGCTTGGCAGCCCAATGTCAGTGTGCTGGGAGTTGATTAGCAGTGAGTTAGCAGCAAGCACTTGGTCCCATCCGGCCCGATTGTTCGCCTTTGCACCTTTTCAAGACCGACGGTCCGGGCGATACTGGATGCGTTGTCCGGCTTTTCCAGCGTTTCCAGCCCAGAAACCTGGAGGGTCCATCCCCGGCCCGGACCGTTCGCTTGGGATCGAGCCCTGCTCTCCCGGCCATGGTTCATCAAGGGAAAAGCGCCCGCCCGCTGCGTGATGCGGAACCGGGGTCGAGCAATGCTCCTCCGGCGACCGGTTCGATGCGGTGCACCACATTGCTCTCACGTTCATCATTGCACAGGAGGTGGCGAAGAGAGGCAGGAACCCTCACTCCGTCGGTCTCACGAGCGGAGCGGCTGAACACCTTCGCGCTCCCTTTCCACACTGCGGTTGGAAGGGTAATCCCGTACCGCCCCCTTCCTCACGCCTGAGGCCGGTTGGATGGGGTTGGTTCGCAGCCTCGTTGACGGCGCAAAGGCCAGCGACGGAAACAGCCTGGTCCTCGAGCGCCGTGCTCACCACGCAGCCCCGACGCTGGCAATAGTCCAGGGCCGGGCTGCGTCTATTCATTGCCCGGCGTCCGGCGAGCCTGCCGCTCCAGGTGGGCGCGAGCGATGATCCTTGCCAGGATGCGCAGCCCCGTCTGCATCGTCTCCCGCTGGACGTCAGTGTGCTGAGGGTATGTATCCCTGGGGGTCTTCCTGCCGGCGGTTCCGGGTCTCCGGTTGCGCCCGGAGGGACGGTCCGGCTTGTTTCTTCCGATGTCGTTTCGCATATCCTCTCGTTGTGCGTGCGTGATGGGGTCTCCGTGTCGCGCCTGGGTTCGAGTTCCAGGATCATGTCGTTCACCTCGTATCGGTTTGGGTCATCGGCGTCGTCGCCAACTCCGCAACAGAGTGTGGCCAACGGGACGGCTACGGGAAACTACCTGTGGGCGTTATCAACCTTGATAACCCCTACGGGTCCTCCGGCATCCGCCCCCTTTCCCGCCGTCGCGGGGGTGTACATGAGATTGAGTTTGGTAGCGAAGGTCTCGGGCAGGTCGTTCCAAAGCTGAAACAGGGGGAAATCACCCATCTACCGGACCCAACCAGTGAACGCTTCGGGTTAAGGGCGGGTTCCGGTCTGAAAGGTGAAAACCCGATTCACGTGGGGGTGCGTGACGGGCCGTCAACCAGGTCCTGGGTGGGAAAAACTCCCCGAAATGGCCGGGGATGTGCCGGTGCGTTACGCGCGGGTTGGGACCGGTCCGGGTCCGGTGCTCGGTCGCGGGCAATTGGCCAAGTCCCTGTGCCAGGTCGTTCACCTCTCTCCGTGTTTTCGGCGGCCGGAGTGTTCGCCGACGCCGCCAGAGAGTGTGAACAAAAAACGCCCCGGAAAAGACCTCCCATAGGGGGCCGCACCGGTGCGGCCCCCTGCAGGCCCTCTTTTTTCCCGACGCCGTTAGGCATCATTGGGGGTGTACAGGGATTTGGGTTTTGTTGGGACGAGGGAAAATTAGTCCGTCCCAAGCTGAAAAGGGCGAAAAACCTGCGAAAATGGCCGCCGGGCTGTGAACACCTGGGCGCAAGTCCCCGTTCCGGCGTGGGTGTGCAAGAGCCGTAGCTGAAACGTGCATTTTGTACGGCGGGAAACCGGGGCCGGCGTGCAAAGGCCCTATCTGAAACGTACATTTTGTACCCGGAGGCACAGAGCATGGCGAAGGAGCCGGGGGACATCGACCGGAGCGAGAGCATCGGGGACCTGCACAACCTGCGGCTGATGGCCCTATTGGACGACCTGGTGCGGGACAAGGGGCATCGCCGGACGGCGGCGGACCTGGGCGTGGACCACCGGACCCTGGCGGCCAGCCTGGGGAGCGGCCAGCTTTCCCGGCGGATGCGGGTGGCCCTGGACCAGGCGTTGCTGGACGGGGCCGGGTCGCCGGCCAACCAGCAGCGGGCGCGCAACGACGAACTGGCCGGGCGGCTGGAGAGAGTCGAGGGGCGGGTGGATGAAATGGGACAGGAGATGAACGAGGGACTGTCCGCCGTGCAGGGCGAGGTCAGGGAACTACGGAACGAGCACGGTCAGGCGTTGCGGGGCGTGGAACAGCGGCTCTCTGGCGTGGAAAGCGGGGGAGCACAGGAAAAGACCGGTCAAGGCAATGCCGGTGGGAGCGGCAACAGGGCGCGACCACGGCGGGAGTACCCCGACCTGGCGACGCTTGAACCCGCCGAGGATGATCAGGACGTGTTCGGCGACGCCTGGCCGTTGATCCAGGAGTGGCGGGACCTCAAGGCTACCCACCTGGACCGGGGCAGGGGGCTGGAATGGCTGCGCGTGGAAGAAAGGTTCCTGTCCGTGGAACTGGCCTTGCTGGAGGAGCACGGTCTGACCCTGCCCCCGGCCCGGTTCCCGCTGCGGGGCTTCGACCGCAACGGCCAGGTCAACTGGCGCCGGAAGGCCCTGGACGACACCCGCAGGGCCCGGAGAAAGCGGGAGTTGCTGCGAAGCGCCCTCCGCCTGTTCAATCCGGCAAGGTGGCGGGGCAGCCGGTGATCCGGCGAGCAATTTGGGGAATTTTCCTGGGGGGGTGCCGGAAGCCCTCTTTTTCGACGGCATCAACTGTGATAATGACTGTGTTGTCTGGCTTTCCAGGGTTTCAAGCCATAGAAACCTGGGGGTCCCTCCCTCAGCCAGGGTCTTTGCCGCAAGGCCGGCCCACGAGGGAACGCTGCTGACGCGGGGTGTTCAAGTCCCTCGCAGGCAGCACGGGCCGGATCGGCGGGGTGTTTAAGTCCCTCGTCCCCGGTCCGGTCCCAGGGGTTGGAGTGTTAAGCCCTTCTCCCCTGGGGCAGTCCGGCGGCTGGAGTGTTTAAGTCCTTCTCCCGCCGGACACCGTTCAGTTGCCGGGGCTGATCCCTCCGGCTGCTGGACACCCATCCGGTGATGGGAGCTGATCCCTCCTGCACCGGGCGGCGGGAACGGAGCGTTTAGCGGCGCTTCATTCCCACCCAGGCTGAGGCGTTCGCGGGTTTGCCTCGCGGCGCCCCAGCCGGAACCAATACCCAACGGAGCGCAGGGTGCGCTTCACCAGGCATCCCAACCCAAGGCGCGGAACCCCTGTCCCAGGCGCATCACGATTGTCAGGGAGGTGGCTTAGAGAAACAGCACGGCATCCCGGATTTCCTCACCCAACGGGTTTCACCCGAACCTGGCGGAGCGGTCCAACAGCTTCGCAATCTTCACCCTGCGGCTGGAGCGAGCAAATGGCTCCGGCTGCTCCTTCACGCCTGCGGCAAGGCTGGTGAACATCAGCAGCGGCGCCGAAGGTTTCCCACGCTCCGGCAGTCCGTCATCAACGACGACAGGCCGGACGCTTGACGTTGCAACGCGGTTGCCAGCGGCGCCGTGGCTGACGGGATAGCCGCTGGCCCGACTGCGTTCCTCTCACTCATCACCCTCTCATTGCACTCCCCAGGGTTCGCGTTCTCCTGAACGACACCCTGGGCGAGCTGCGTCTTTCGCCAAGCCCCAACCGGCCTTTCCCGTTGCGCTGCCCGGCCCTGGGCGCAGTGCGTCCTGCGCCGCTCAGCCTGACCCTGGGCGAACTGCGCCCTGCGACAACCCACACCGGCGTTCTCCCTAGCGTTGCCCGGTCAGGGGAGTGGTGCGCCCGGCGCGAGGCGATGTGCGTCCGGCGCAGGACGGCCACTGCGGCAACGACCGGCAAATCAACGACCACAACGACGACCAGGAGGTGAACGACAAGAACACTGACCCGGTTAGCCCCTCCGCCACCGGAAGGTTGGACGCGGGGGTGAACCAGCATTAACCCCGGGCCCGTCTCACTCGTGAGCGGGGCGTGGAAACCACACGGCGGCCATAACTGCCGCCACTGACAACCGAAAAAACACACAGCTTACAGCAAAGCGGGGGCCGATCTCGAAAGAGACCGGCCCCCGCTTTCTGCGTTTCGGAGGAAGCGACATGAAGGCGAATACCAGCATCGACACCAAGGCAAAGACCACCGTCAAGGACGACCCCGCGAACATTGCGGAGCAGGCTCACAGCAAGGGCAAGACCGAGAGCGAACTCCGCGCCGCCGCCCGGCGCAAGGGTCTTACCCTCAAGGAACTGGCCGAGTTGATGGGCGTGAGCTATGGATACCTGTCGCAGGTGTCCGCTGGCAGCAGGTCCTGGACTCCCATGCTGCGGGAACGGGCCATGGCGGTCCTGGGCGAGGTTCCCGGACAGGGCGTGGTCTACCGCCAGGGCGGCCTGGTTCAGGGAGAGAGCACCTGCATCCGGGAGCGGGCCCGGGAGGTGGGCCTGAGCATGGGAGCGCTGGCCGCCCTGGTGGGCGTGTCCCGGAGCTACATGTCCATGGCGTCGCGCGGCAAGCGGCACATGAGCCCCGGGGTCCAGGCCAGGGTGGAGGCGGTGCTGGAGGCCCCGGCGACGGTCGAAGCGGCGCAATGCCCGACTGTTGACCCCAGGACCCTGTGGGACCGGATGGACGCCCACGGCTATAGTCAGAACCAGGTGGCCCGGCTGGCGGGCATCAGCACCGGCCACCTCTCCCTGATCATGAACGGCCAGCGGACTCCCTCGGGGGACGTGCTCCGGCGGCTGCACGAGGTCCTGTTCGCGCCGACCCAGGCGGAACTGGTGGCCCCGGTGGAGCTGAGGGTCATGGGATGGAAGAAGGACGGCCGCCAGGGCGTGGTCGTCAAAGGCGCCGGCGGCCCGCACAGCGGCAGGAATCCGGGCGGCGGCACCGTGCGCATCGGCGGGCGGGTTCCCTGGGGCGCCGAGGTCGAATATGCCTACACGAGCGGCTACGACAGCCGGGGCCGGCTTTCGGTGAACCACATCGTTGACGAGCGGGGTTACGGCGGGATGCTCAACAGGCCGACAGTGGACGCAGCCTAGAAAACGCGGCGGGGAGCGCACCACCAGCAGGTGCGCTCCCCTCTTGCCGCCATGTATGCGGTTCTTTCTGCGTTCAGGCCACTGCTCCGGCGCCCCATGCATCCAAACGGTGAACAGGCGGCCTGGGCCCAAGTGGTCGGCCAGGTCCAGGAGAGCCAGCAGGTGCTCCCCGTTGGGCAGCACCCCCCCGTCCCGCCAGCGCCGGATGGTCTCCGGCTCGACACCCGGGCGGCGGCGCAGTTCGGCCCGGGGCAGCCTCGACTCCCACTGGAACCGCACCAGGCGCCGCGGGAAGTCGCCGGGGAAGGCGTAGGTGATTCTCCTGTGGTGAATCCGCTGTCTCGGCATGGCGCCTTGCCTCTATGGGGCGCGTCTCAGGGGGTTTCAAGCGGGCGTCCGGTGACTTGGGAGGCCCGCTTAACGGGTCATAGCGGTGGGGACTCCTCCCCGGCTACTCGGCGGCTCCTGGCATGGTGTGGTCGCCCTCGGTCCGCTCGCCGACGCGGGCTTCAAAGGCGTCGGTGTGGTAAGGTTCATCCTCAAAGGTGGCAATTGGCCGCCCTGTGGCCGGATCGTAGAACGCCAACTCCCCCGCTGCCGGCGCAGGTTCAGGTCCAGCACGCCGCCGTGCCTCCGCAAGTTGCCGTTGGGCAGTTCCTCTCCCTTCCAACGTCCGGTACCAAGCAAAGCGCCGATTTCCTCAGTTCTGTCAACCAGTTTTCGATGCCGCCTGCGGTCAACTGCCGGATGCTAAGACGCGGGCAGCCTCAGCGTCGGCCATCCGCGCGCCGGCGGCCACGTCAACCCGTCGCAGGACTATCACTCCGGCAACGATGAGGAGCATGATCGCCACCACGGCAACCCTGGTGTCCAGGATGCCGGTAACCAGGACGTACAGCAGGGGGCCGATTACGGACGACGCCCGGCTCACAAACCCGAAGAAGGAGAAGAATTCACCGCTCCTCGTTACGGGAGAGATCTGGGCGAACAGACTGCGGGCCAGCGCCTGGCTGCCCCCCAGCACCGCTCCCAGGCCTACGCCGAGGACCAGCCATTGATACGGGGCGTCCAGTCCCAGGGGCCGCCAGACCCAGCGGCGGACGGCCTCGGGCCACCAGTCCATGGGGCCTTCACCCAGGTTGGCGGGGTGAGCCCTTCCCAAGGCGGTCTGCCCGCCCAGGCTGCCGCCGGTTATCGACAGGCTGTATTCCGAGCCACGGACGCTGTCCAGCAGCTGCCCCGCCTGACCGGAATCAAGGTTGTCCCCGGCTGCGATGTCGCCCACCTCCTCCCTCCAGAGATCCTCGGAGGGGGAGTCGCCCAAGTCCGGGGCATGAGTCAACAGGTAGGCCGCCGAATCGGGCTGATAGCTCAACCGGTAATCAAAGTCGCCACTATCGGCGGGCGCCAGCGGCACGACCGCCACGCCCAGCAATATGATGAGAATCCACACCAGCAGAGCAAGGGTGAGGGCGGCCTTGGTGGAAATGCGCCCGGCCAACCGGGCAAAGGCCATGGCGCCACCGGCGGCCACGAACTGAATGACCAGGATGGTGGCCATGTTGAACGCCAGGGGAATGCCGATGGTGTCGGCGGCGAATGCCCCGGCGATCACCAGAACGGTCTGAATCCCGTCGTTGAACAGCAGGTAGGCCAGAATGTAGGTGACCAGGACCTTGAACCGCCGTATCTCACGGAGGGTGCGGCCCAGCTCGACGAACCCCAGGGAAAGGGCCCGCAAGGGAGACAGCCCGCCTACCACGCGCGGCAACCGCGGCTCCGGCACCACCCTCAGGGTCCAGAGCGCCCAGCCAAACCACCACAGGCCCACGGACGCAATGGACACTCGGGTTGCCAGGTCGGCGACGGCGGTGTCGCGGGTGGCCAGGATCAGGACCAGGTGGACCAGCAGCAGCAGCCCTCCGCCGACATAGCCGTAGGCGAAACCCCTGCTGCTGACATCGTCAAGCAGTTCCCGGGGCGCGATGTGAGGAAGGAACGAGTTGTAGAACACCAGGCAACCGGCAAATCCGATGTTGGCCAGCACCAGCATGCCCAGCATCCAGGCCCAGGGTTGGGCGGTGTAGGCCGAGAAGAACATCAACACCGTGAACAGGGCCCCGACCGCGGTGTAGACCCACAGCAGGGCCTTCTTTATGGGAACGCGGTCGGCGATAACGCCCAGGAGAGGACTTGAGAGGGCCACCAGTGCGGTGGAGACCACGATGCCCAGACTCCACATGGAACTTCCGGTGAACGACAGCCCCAGGAATGAGGCGGAGTCGCCCAGGGACTCCTGGAAGAGAAAGACGAAGTAGACCGGAAATATGGCGGCGATGCCGCTGGTGGCGTAAGCGGAATTGGCCCAGTCGTAGACGCACCAGGCGCGAATCACCTTCCTCTGTTGTGCGGACAGGGAGCTCAGGGTTGTCGTAACCACATATCCTCGACCCGGAAGCACCGGGAGTTGAGTTCGGCCGGCCCGTCTGCCTTGGCCTTGTCATTGAGCTTCAATTTGGCTGCGCAGTCAACGTTGACCTGGTCGGGAAAGTCCGGGCGAGGGCCTGCGTTGGAGATTTTGTCCAAGGCGGGTCCCTTTGCACTCTTAGGATGCTCGCATTTGCGCCGGATGCGCCAAAAAGCAGATGGCAGGGCCAGACTACCACAGCGGGAGGCACCTGCCGCAGCGGCAGGTGCCTCCGTTTTGTGCGGGCCATCCGGGGCATCTAACCCCGGGGTTGGTATTTCCCCCCTACTCGGCCCGGGGCGTGGTGTGGTCGCCCTTGGTGCGCACCCACTTGCTGGAGTGCGGGCTGCGCTCCGAGTAGCTGCCGCCGGTGAAGGAGCGGACGAACACGCCGGTGGCGACGCCGTTCTCCAGGCCGGTGATGGTGTAGCTGTACACCCCGCCTTCGAGGGGGATGCCGTCCTCGCGGCCCCCTTCTGGGGCGGGGGGATTGGCCCAGACGCCCGGCTCCTGGCTCCAGCGCAGGGAGTGCTTGATCTGGTGGTCCTCGAACCCGTCCCGGGAGGCCACCGTCCAGGTGACGGTCAGGGTCCCGTCGCCGGGGGTGACGCAGACGTTGTACGGCTCCCACTGTCCCGGCTCCGGCGGTTCCGCCGCCTCGGGGCAGGCGGACTCCGGGGCGGGCGGCGGCGTGGTGTCCGCCACCGCCACGGCCACGGCAGCCACGGCGACGCCCTCGTACTTGACGTCGTTGCTGGTGGCCCGGTGGCTGACGCCGACGCTCTCGTCGTCCCGGTCGTCGTCGCCAACGCCGCTGACGGTGAAGGTCAGGGGGACGTTCCAGCCCGATGGGGCGAAGGTCAGCGACGCCGGGGCGACGCTGGCCGCTCCGTCATCGTCGCCGCTGGCCGTGACGGTCACGTCCGCCGTGGGCCGGCTGTCCAGGACCACGGCGTAGGTGACGCTGCCGTCCTCGGCGATGCTCAGGCTGGTCGGGGTGACGGTCACCCCGGCGGTGTCGTCGTCAACGATGGTCACCGTGGCCGTGTCCTGCCCGGCGCCGGCCTTGTCCCAGCCGGCGGTCACGGCGGCAACGGTCACGGTGAAGGTCTCGTCGTCCTCGTCCACCGCGTCGTCCACGGTGGGCACGGCGATGGTCAGGGTATCGCTGCCTCCAGGCACAGTGACCGGGGAGGCAATCGAACCCACGTCGGCGCCGTCGGCGGAGCCGGAGTAGCCCGCCGAGACGTTGAACTCCACCCCGCTGGCCGGGGCGGCCTCGCTGAGGGTGAGGGTCAGGGCGGCGTCCCCGCCCTCGGCGGCGCTGGCGGCGCTGCTGAGGGAGAAGGTCTTGGGCGTAACCTGCTGCTGCTGCTGGACGTCGTCGTCGGCCACGGTCACGGACACCGAGGCCACGGGGATGAGCTGGTACTTGGTGTCGTCGCTGCTCGCCTCGTGGATGATGGCGACGCTCTCGTCGTTGGAGTCGGCGTCGCCGACGCCGGACACGGTGAAGGTCTGGGGGACGTTCCAGCCGGACGGCGTGAAGGTCAGCGACGCCGGGGCGAAGCTGGCCGCGCCTGCGTCCCCGCTGCTGGCCGTGACGGTCACGTCGCCCGTG
This sequence comes from Dehalococcoidia bacterium, assembly GCA_965203835.1. Lineage (GTDB taxonomy): Bacteria > Chloroflexota > Dehalococcoidia > Lucifugimonadales > UBA3495 > CBDCFV01. The sequence goes on along the minus strand of OZ241919.1, from coordinate 2,480,432 downwards.
GGCTGGCTGTCCAGCACCACGTCGTAGCTGGCGCTGCCGTCCTCGGCGATGCTCAGGCTCGTCGGGGTGATGGTCACCCCGGCGGTGTCGTCGTCGGTGACGGTCACGGTGGCCGCGTCCTGTCCGGCGCCGGCCGGGTCCCAGCCCTGGGTCACGGCGGCGACGGTCACGGTGAAGGTCTCGTCGTCCTCGTCCACCGCGTCGTCCACGGTGGGCACGGCGATGGTCAGGGTGTCGTTGCCCTGGGCCACCGTCACCGGGGAGGCGACGGTGCCCAGGTCTCCGCTGTCGGCGGAGCCGTCGTAGCCTAGGGAAACGCTGAACTCCACCCCGTCGGCCGGCGCGGCCTCGCTGAGGGTGAGGGTCAGAAGGGCGTCCTGCCCCTCGGCGGCGCTGGCCGCCGCGCCCACCGAGTAGGTCTTGGGCGGGGCCTGCTCCTGCGGCTCCACTTCCTCGGCGGCTTCGGTCAGGGTGACGCTGGCGTGGACGCGTTGGCCCTTGCCGTGCTGGTTCTGGGCCCGCGCCCACACCTCGTAGGCGGCACCGGCTGCCAGGTCCCGGAAGGTGACGGTGGTCTTGTCGGCCCCGGGCCTCCTGGTGACGCCCTTGCCGTCTCCCTGTGGTTCCAGGCGCACGATGTAGCCCTCGGGCGCGCTGCCGGTTTGCGGGGCCTCCCAGGTCACGGTGAGGCTGTCCGCCGTGGCCGACAGTTGCAGGTTGACCACCGGGCCGGGCAGTTCGGGCAGGGTGACGTCGGCGTGGACGCGCTGGCCCTTGCCGGCCTCGTTCTGGGCCCGCGCCCACACCTTGTAGGTGGCCCCGTCCTTCAGGTTGCGGAAGGTCGCCGTGGTCTTCCCGGCGTTGGGCGTCTTGGTCTTGCCGCTGCCCGGGCCGCCCTGCTCCGGCCGCAGGTGCACGATGTAGTTGGCGGGCGCGCCGCCGGTCTCCGGAGCCTGCCAGGTCACGGTGACGCTGTCTCCCGTGGCCGACAGTTGCAGGTTGACCACCGGGCCGGGCAGTTCCACCGGCGCCGGCTCCTGCTGTTGCCGCTGGGCGTCGTCGTCGGCCACCGCCACGGCCACGGAGGCCATGGGGATGAATTGGTACTTGGCGTCGGCGCTGCTGGCCTCGTGGGTGATGGCGACGCTCTCGTCGTTGGAGTCGGCGTCGTCCACGCCGGTCACCGTGAAGGTCCGGGGCATGTCCCATTCGGACGGGGCGAAGGTCAGCGACGCCGGAGTGACGCTGGCCGCGCCGTCGCCGCCGCTGCTGGCCGTGATGGTCACCTCCGCCGTGGGCCGGCTGTCCAGGACCACGGTGTAGGTGACGCTGCCGTCCTCGGCCACGTTCAGCGTGGTCGGGGTGACGGTCACCCCGGCGGTGTCGTCGTCGGTGACGGTCACGGTGGCGGTGTCCTGGCCGTCGTCCGCCGTCTCCCAGCCCGGGGTTACGGCGGCCACGGTTACGGTGAAGGACTCGTCGTCCTCGTCCACCGCGTCCGAGGCGGTGGGCACGGCGACTTGCAGGGTGTCGCTGCCCTCCGGCACGGTGACCGGGGAGGCAATCGAACCCACGTCGCCGCTATCGGCGGAGCCGAAGTAAGCCGCCGAAACGCTGAACTCCACCCCGTCGGCCGGGGCGGCCTCGCTCAGGGTGATGGTCAGGAGGGCGTTCTGCCCCTCGGCGGCGGCGGCCGCCGCGTTGAGGGAGTAGGTCCCGGCCGGCGGCGGGGGTATCCGGGCCACCAGGGTGTAGGTTCTGGTGGTCACGCCGTCGGCGGCGGTCACCACCACCGGGATGGTTACCGGGTCGTTGAAGTGGCGCGCTGTCACATAGCCCACGCCCTGCTGGATGGACCGGCCGCCCACGGTGACCGTGGCCTCGCCGTCCTGCGGATGCACCGTTAGAAACACGCGACGGTTGAGCCCTTCGAAGCGCGGATCGGTCAGGTGCAGCCGGTACTCGGTGCGGTCCGGGCTGAAGGCCGGTTCCAGCGCGCCCTTCCAGCCGTGCAACAGGGTCAGCGTCCGCAGGTTGGCGTTGGCCGACTTGCCCGGTATGGGCAGCATCTCCGGCGGCAGCGGGTCCTCGGCCGGCGGCAGCTCCACCGCGCCCTCCGGGAGTTCGTCGTCGTGGTTCAGGATGATGATGGTATAGGGGTAGGGGAAGATGTGGCCCTCGGTCTCGGCCTTCAGGACGATGGTTTCCCCGCTGTCCTCGTGGGAGTCGTCGATGACGCGCAGTAACACGCTCCCCCGCCGCTCCCCTTCCGGAATGCGGACCTGCGGGGTGAGCAGCTGGTAGTCCACGCCCCGCCCGTCGGCGGTGCTGGAGGAGTCCACGGACACCGTTACCGTCACCCCGCCCGGACCGGCCGGCTCGGCGAGCCACACCGGCACCCGGGTCTGGTCCAGGCCGTCGCGCTCCTCCTGCACGGGTTTGCCATTCAGCAGGTGGTTGGTGTCAATCAGGCCCCGGCTGGGACGCTCGCGGAAGTATTGCGGGACGCGCCAGCGGGGCGTCCGCACCACGTCCTCCCAGCCCAGCCAGACCATCCTGGGGTTATAGAGCAACGCCAGGTTCACCCGGCTGCCCGCCGGCCAGCCCAGGCCGCTGCCGCCCCAGGTGATGACCTGGCCGTAGTTCCAGTCGACGCCGTTGCCGTCGCTGGAGGTCTTGCCCTCGGCGGAGGCGGTCTCGGAGGCCCAGAAGTCGCCGTCGCGGTCCGCCTGCACGTGGGTTCCCTGGCTGTTTTCCATCACGCCGCCGCCGCAGTAGTGACAGCCGTCGCCGGACCCCTCCCGGAGCAGGAAGGGTTCGTCGCCCACCAACAGGGTCAGCAGGCCCAGGCCGTCCACCCGCTTCGGCTCGTCATTCTCCCGCCCGAAGGCGACGCGCAGGTTGCCGGGCTGCTGGTACATACCGTCGTGGGGCCGCAGGTTGACGTACGCCACGCCGTATTCGGTATCCCGGAAGGTGAAGTGGGTGTCGCTCAGCTCCGCCGCCGTGCAGTCGTCCCGGGCGGAAAGGCGTCTCGGGTCGCCCATGGCGTTGGTCAGGGTCTGGGGCCGGCCGCAGCCCACCCCGAACTCCTTGGCGCCCACGGCGCCCACGGTCAGGGTGGACTCCCACAGGGTTTCCGAGCCGGGCGGCGAGGGCCGGCCGGTGGCCGCGCTGGACCAGTCGCCGATGCCGTCCGCGGCGGGGTCGGCGTCGGTGTCCACCGCCCGCACCCGCACGTCGTACTTGACGTAGGAGTCCAGGCCGGTGATGGTGGCCGTGGCAGCGGTCCCCGTGTGGAGCGCGTCCACCCAGCCGGCGGCCGGGTCGCTGCCGGCCGCGTCCGTGTCCGGGGCGCTGGACTTCTTGTACCACACGTCGTAGCCGTCCAGGGCCGCGCCGGCCTCCCCCGGCGGGGCCGTCCAGGTCACCGTCAGCGAGGTCTTGGTCGACTCCAGCTTCAGCCCGTAGGGCACCCCGGAGATGCCGATGGTGAGCTGCAGGGTGTCCCCCGCCGTCCAGGTTTCCGCATAACCGGCCCAGGTGGCCGTCTTGTCTTCGAAGGACTTGACGGCGCTGACGAAGGGCAGCGGGTCGGAGCCCGCCACCTGGAAGGCCAGGCTGTCGAAGGCCGACGGGATGGCCCGGTCAAAGGTTACTGTCAGGCCGCCGTCGTTGATTACCTGGTCTATCTCGTAGGTCGCGCCCGAGTAGTCGAAGAACCGGTCATCCAGCGTCTCTCCATCGCACCGTTGCGCAAGTATGGCTGCGTTTATGTTGTCGCAGCCCAAATTCCCCTGGATCAGGTCCTGCACCGGCAACTTGGCGGCCCAGAAGATGTTGGGGGGCAGCGGCGTATCGTGTCGTTCATAGCTGAAGCTGCCGGCCCCGTGGCGGTTCCTGGCCCGCACGATTACGTCGTACCGCTCCAGGTTCTCCAGCCCGGTGATGGTCATGGCCGTATCCGTCCCCCGGTGGCCGGCGTCCACGTAGCCGGTGTCCGGGTTGCCCGTGGGGGTCGTGCTGGTGGCCGCGCTGCGCTTCTTGTACCACACGTCGTACCCGGTGATGGGCGCGGTTGGCGGGGCTGTCGGCGCCGTCCACGCGGCGGTCAGCTGCCTGTTCCCCGGCGTCAGGGTCGGGACGTCGGGCCGGCCGGGGACGCTGGCGCTGATGGCCAGCTGCACCTGGTCGCCCTGATCCCAGGCGCGCTGGGTCACGGTCCAGGTGGCCGTCTTGTCGCTGTTGGACTTGGCGGCCGCCGTAAAGGGATACCGGTCGTCGGCGCCCACCTGGAAGGACAGGAGGTCGAAGGCCGATGGGATGGCCGTGTCCAGGCTGACTTTCAGGGTGGTGGTAGCGGCGAGTATCTCGGTCACCCGGTAGTACGCGCCCTCGTAGGGGAAGTCCTGCTGCTCCAGCGTCGCCGCCGTGGCGCACTTCGCGTCCGGGGAGGTATGGGTGTCCCGGCAGCCCATCACATAATCGTCCACGTTCTTCGCCGTCAGCTTGGCGGCCCAGTAGGTCCCGGAGGGCAGGGGCGTTTCCGCGACCGGGTCGGAATACCCGCCCGCGCCCTGGTCGTTCACCGCCCGCACCCGCGCCTCGTACCGGGTCAGGTTGGTCAGGCCGGTGATGGACGCGGTGACGGTGGGCCGCTTCACCAGCTTCACCTGGACCGTCTGGGCGTCGGTGAAGGTAATGCCGGGGCTGTTAAACTGGGAGAATAGGCTACTCTGATCGTCGGAGTCAGAAAAGCTGAACACGCTGCCATCGACGTGCAGGTCGTAAAGCGCTATATCGGGGGGCATTACGGGGCGCGCAGAAAAATCGAGATAAGCGCCGTTATTATCCGTTTGAATTGAGTTCACCCGGTAGGTGACGCCGTCCAGGGTGAAGTCGTTGTCGGTCAGCGCCGCGGTGCAATCGGTGGCGAAGCCGTCTTTACAGCCCCGGACGCTGCCGCCGGTACTCCCCGCCGTCAGCGTGGCCGACCAGACGGTCTCCTCCGGGACCGCGGAGCGTTGGATGGGGTTGCCCACCCAGCCGTCGGCCGGGTTGGTGGACGCCTGGTCCGCCGCGCCGAGCTCCCGGTGCTCCAGGTCGTAGCGGCTGATGGCCGACTGCCCGGTGTGCTTGGGGACGGCCCACTGGGCCTGGAGCGACGCGTCGCCGGGGGTCAGGGTCAGGCCGGCCGGCGGGCCGGGCAGGGCTTCGATGACGTTCACCGTCACCGCGGCCGGCGCGGCGACGGTGGAGTACGCCGTGTCGTCGGTAGTGACAGTGTGGCTGATGGTGACCGTCTCGCTGTCCTGGTCGTCGTCCTGCACCGCGGTCACGGTGACCGCCTGCGCTTCACTCCAGTTGGTGGTGGTGAAGGTCAGGGACGCCGGGAGGACGGTGGCCGCGCCGTCGTCGCTGGTTGCGGGCGTCACCTGAACCGAGGCCGTGGGCTCGGCTCCCAGCGCAATGGTGTAGGTCGCCGTATCCCCTTCGCTTATGTCCAGGGTATCAGCGCTGATGATGAAGGCCATTTCGTCGTCCGTCACGACCACCGTCACCGTCTTGGCGTTGTGAAGCGCCGCATAATCCGGGTCGTCGGAAGCCACCGCAAGGTTGATGGCGACATACTCAATCAGGAAGTCGGCGTCCTGAACCGCGTTCATGGTGAACGTCTGCGGCACATTCCAGTTGTCGGGGGTGAAAGTCACGCTGCGCGGGGTGGAGGTGGCCGCGTTTTCGTCGGAGCTTTCGGGTTCTATTTGGACATCGGCCGTGGGCTGGGTGTCCAGCACGACGGTGAAGTCCGCCGTCGTCCCTTCGTTCAGGTTCAGGGTGTCGTGGCTGACGGTGATGCCGGGGGTCAGGGGGGTTGCGCTGGCCGCGGCGGACCACTGCCCCGGGCCGTTGCCGTTCACCGGCCGGGCCCGCACGTCCACGCTGACGCCGCCCTCCAGGTCGGCAATCTCGACGCTGCGCTGGGGACGCTGCACCAGCTTCAGCTCCACCTGGGGGCTGGCGTGGTCCGCGCGCAGGAACAGCCGGTGCCGGGGCCAAGAGATTTGCCGGCCATTGCTTGTTGTATTTATGACGGCCTCGGACACCGGGAAGCTGAGGTCGCCCACGTACAGCACGTAGTCAGCCAGGTCCTGGCCGGACACCGTTCCGGTGTATACGATGTCGAAATCGCCGGTTTCCCCAGGCAGCCATTCGATGATTCCGTCGCCTGGTCTAGCGTAATCACCGGTGAAGATTCTTGTGACGGTGGACGTCGCTCCGTTGGGCAGTTGGAAGTCGTTGTCGTCGAGAGCGACGCTGCAAAACTGCGCGCCCGTTCCCCGCTGGTTGCAGCCGAAGCCAACGGATAGATCCTTGGGAGACAGGGTGGCTTCCCAGACCGGGGTGGGGGCGGTGTACTCGACGTCCACCCAGCCGGTGGAGGGGTCGCCCGGGGTGGTGGCCGCCTGGTCGGCGGCGTCGCTGTTCTTGTACTGCACCTGGTAGCTTTCCACGTCCAGGCCGCCGTCCAGGGCCGGGGCGCCCCAGGTCGCCTCCAGCCGCTTGCCGCCGGCGGTCAGGGCGGGCACTTCCACCGGCATGGGAACCGTGGAGAAGTGCAGGGTGGTGGGGGTGCTGGTGGCGTACAGGGGGAAGTGGACGCCGGACCAGGACACCGTGGTGGAGGCGGGGGTGGAGGTGGCGGTTCCCGTGATGGTTCTTGTATCGGTGCCGCTGCCGGAAGGATACGAATGGGTAATGCTTCCCGCCGGGTCCAGCTTCAGGGTGGTGGTGGCCATGAGGACGCGCAGGGTGTGGGCCCCCACGCCGCCGTTGTGCGGCCCGTCCAGATGGATTTCCAGTTCCCGGTCGGGCGCGTTCAGATTAGGCGTATTTTCGTGGGTGAACTTCTGCACCGTCCAGGTCCGGCCGTCCATGGTGAAGTCGTCTTTGGCCATGGTCCGGGGCGAGTTGGAGCACCTTGCCGTGGTGGTGGCGCTGGCGTTATCGCAGCCGTAGAGTGGGTTCGCGGTATTGCCGGGATCTTCCAGTTGCTGCGGGTACAGGAGGGTGTGCCAGCCCTCGGAGGCCAGCGGCGTCTCATGCAGGCTGACGGACACAACAGCGTCATCGGCCGGCAGAAACCACCGGTTGGGTTCCCAGATGGCGGTCTTCCATGCGGGAACCCACCGGGCGTCGGCGGTTTTGAGGAGGTTATCGCCAAGGCGCAGGGTGTAGCCGGCGCGGAAACCGGCCGGCGGCAGTTGATCGAACCTCACAATTATTCCGTCATCGAGCTGGCCTTGGCCCAGGGTGTGGAAGTAGATTTCCGTAATGGTGTAGTCCGTGCCTTCATAGGCGAAGGTGTCCTCGGTGAGGACGCTGCTGCTGCTGCAAGCATCCATGCCCGGGGATTGGAAGTTGCTGCAGCCGGTAAAATATTCATCACCGCTGGGGTTATGCGAGTCCACGGTGAGGGTGGCCTCCCAGAGGAGGGCGCCGGCGTCCTTGACGCTGAGAAGACCGACGCGCCCCGCCGTGGGCTGGAATGTTTGGGACTGGGTAGCCAGGTCCGTGACGTGCAGGTGGACGAAATAGTCCGGTTGGGAGATTCCATCAACCAACGGTGTGATTTCGATGATGGCGTGGGGATCGCCGGAGGCCAGGGTGAAGGGCACCTCCACGCCCGCGAAGTCGGTGGGCCTCGAACTGTCTAGGGTACTTCCAAGGGTGATGATGACTTTGCCGGTGACGTCGGCATCGGTTACGGCGGAGGGTGTCAACAGCACCGAGATCGTCTCTCCCTCCAGCGCAATGTAGTTAGATTCGGGAAAATCCAATGCGACCGAAGCCGGAGTTTGCGCCTGGGCCGGCGTCGGCAGCCCCGCAGCGAAGTAGAGGGCCAGGGCGGCGAAGGCCGCCAGGGCGATGAGGACCGGCAGGATGCCGGCGGGCCGGCCGGCCTCCCCCGGGGGGCCCATTGCCGGGCGTAGCTGACGGCGGGTCTCGTTGCTGCTGCGGTCGTTTTTCCCTTTGTTCATGCCTGTTGATTCACTCCGTTGAATTTCACCTTCCCGTACCCGGCCGGAAAGTCGCCTTGCCAAGGCCACAGAAACCCTCCCTCCTCAGCGAGGAGGTTCGACAGATTATGATAAAGATGGAACGTGTATTTATCGTGTACACAAGGCCCAATATGGCGACAGTTTCGTGTAAATTCGGCCTTTCTCGCCAAGAGGGTCGAATCGGGCGTGCGGGGGCCGCGCCCGGGAGAGAGGGGGGTGGGGGCGGGGCCGCGCCAGGGGATAACGAGACCTGCCCGAAACGGAATGTCCTCGCTCCGGCTACAGGCCCTGGTGGTCGGCCATCCGGCGGAAGGCGCCGCCGGCGCGGTGGAGTTCATCGTAGGCGCCCTGTTCCACCAGCGTGCCCTTCTCCAGCACGTAGATCCGGTCGAACAGTCGGGTGGCCGCGATGCGGTGGGTGACCGCAATCACCGTGGCGTCTGCCACGGCGCTCCGGATGTTGTCCAGGATGCAGGCTTCGGCGCCGCCGTCCAGGGCGGAGGTGGCCTCGTCCAGGATGAGAATTCTCCCCTTCTTGTAGAGTTCCCGGGCGATGGATATGCGCTGGCGCTGGCCGCTGGACAGGGCATTGCCGCCATCGCCCAGGGGCGTGTTTTCCCGTTGGGGCAGTTCCTGGACGAAATCCCCGGCGCCGGCGGAGGCGAGGGATCCCTCGAATCGGGCCAAATCCGGTTCCGGGTCCCACAGGGTCACGTTGTTGATGACCGTATCGTTGAAGACCGGGTTCTCCTGGGAGACATAGCCGATCTGGGACCGGAGCCTGGCCAGGTCCAGCTCATCGTAGAGCGTCCCGCCCAGGCAGATCCTCCCGCCCGTCGGTTGCAGCGCTCCGGTCAACAGCATGAGCAGCGTGGACTTGCCGGCGCCCGACGCTCCCACGATCGCCACCCTGCTTCCGGGGGGAATGGTCAGGCTCACGTTGCCCAGGACCGGGGCTGACGCCGGATAGCGAAAGGACACGCCCTCCAGTCGGATGGGCTGGGACAGGTCCGGCGGGATGGCCCCGGGCCTGACGGCGGCCTCGTATTCGGAGAGGTCCCGGTCCATTCGCTGCACGATGTCCACGCTGCCGTGGGATTCCAGGTACTGCCGGAATGCGACCTGGCAGGACATGGCATAGGACATGGACCTGCGGAGGACAAAGAGAATGAACAGGATTCCTATCGCCGGTTTGCCCAGGGGGACGACGTACACGAACAGTCCCCCCAGCACCAGCAGGACCAATATCAGATCGGTGCCGTGGTGCAGGGAATGGGCGAAGCACTGCTGGACAAACCGGAGCTGGCCCTGGCGGCGGATGTCGGTTCGCGCAATGTCGGCGATCCTTCCGAAGGATTGGGTATTCTTCAGATATTGCAACGCCGACAGCAGCTGCGCCAGCAGGGACTGGATGCGCCCGTCGTTGCGGGTGATTTCCACGGAGATCCGGTTGGAGAACCCGATCACCCTTTTCATCCCGAAGTAGCACGGGAGGAGGACCGACGCGGCGGCGGCGATGAGCAGCGGCTCCAAGGTCATCGCCAGGATCAACAGCGCCGTGGCGAACATCCCCTGGGAGGCGGCGTTGATCAGGTTTCCAATGGCCAGGGACATATTGTCGCTCTCCCGGTGGATGGCATTGTCGAGCACCCCGGCATTCATCCTGGAGAGGGGATAATAGCTGGCGCCTTCCAGCCCGCCCAGCAGCCGCAATTTGGCGGCCACCCGGACCGCGGTCGCGATCCGGGCGGCTACGGCTCCCTGCAGGGTCAGGCACGCGTTACGGAGGACGTAGGCCGCGGCCACAAAGCTGATGATGACCCCGATGGCGGGTTCAGCTTCAAATCCCAACAGCGCGTACCCGTTCCTCACGAAGTCCTTAACGGCCGAATTCGACTCCCAGACCATCGGAAGAATGGAATTGATGGCGGCCAGTTCCAGCAGCGCCGACAGGACGGCCAGCGAGAACCAGGCGAGCAGAAGGCCCGGCGCGCTGCGGTAGAGAAACCGTAGATCGCTCATCTGCTTTCACCATCCGCAGATTAAGGCATCGTTCCGTTCACGGAACGCGCTGCCCTCGGCGCTCATTGGGCAACAGCCCTTTGAACCACTGGTAGGTCTGCTCCAGTCCCGCCTTCAGGCCGATTTGGTGGGTCCACCCCAGGCCGTCGAGCCTGGATACGTCCAGGAGCTTGCGGGGCGTCCCGTCCGGCCGGCTGTGGTCATAGGTGATGGCCGCCCGGGCCCCGGTGATGTCCTTCATCAGGGCCGCCAGTTCGGCGATGCTCAGGTCCATGCCCGTGCCGACGTTGATGATCTCCGGAGAGTCGTAGCGCTGCATCAGGAAGTGACAGGCGCCGGCCAGGTCGTCCACGTGCAGGAACTCGCGGCGCGGCGCGCCGGTCCCCCAGACGGTCACCTCGCCCCCGTCCCGGGCCTCGTGGAACTTGCGCATGAGCCCGGGTATCACGTGGGAGAGTTCCGGGTCATAGCTGTCGCCCGGCCCGTAGAGATTGGTGGGCATGAGACTGATGGCTTTGAACCCATATTCCCTGGAATACGATTGGCACATCTTGATGCCGGCGATCTTGGCGACGGCGTAGGGCTCGTTGGTGGGTTCCAGGGGCCCGGTGAGCAGCAGGTCCTCGGTGATGGGCTGACGCGCGTCCCGGGGATAGATGCAGCTGGAACCCAGGAAGAGCAGCTTCTCCACGCCGTTGCGGTGCGCGGAATCGATCACGTTGGTCTGCATCATGAGGTTGTCGGCTATGAACCGCGCCGGATGGCCGGCGTTGGCGCCGATGCCGCCCACCGTAGCCGCCGCGTGGAACACGTACCTGATGCCGGAACGGCGGAAGAACCGGTCCACCCGGCGCTGGTCGCGCAGGTCCAGCTCTTCCCGGCCGGCCGTGATGACGTTCTCGTAACCTCCGGCCCGCAGCGTCCGGCAGATGGCCGACCCGACCATCCCGCGGTGTCCTGAAACGAAGATATTGTCGCTCTTTTCCATGGCTTGCCCCCGCAACGTAGTCCCGTTGCTAGTCGGTTGTGGCGCGGTGGTGGCGGGGCCGGTCAGGACGGATGCGTCCCGACCGCCGGCTGCCCGGCGCGCGCTGCCGCCAGCTCGTGCTCCACCATCTCCCTGACCAGTTCATCGAATGAGACCCGCGGCTCCCATCCCAGTTGGCGGCGGGCCTTGGTCGCGTCTCCGCAAAGGGACACGACCTCTATGGGACGAAAGAGGCGGGGGTCCACCCGGACCACCGTCCGGCCGCTGCGGGTGTCTATGGCAACCTCCTCCAGTCCGGCCCCCCGCCATTCGAGAGGCATCTCCAGAACGGATGCCGCGGCCAGAACGAAGTCCCGGACCGACCGTTTCACCCCGCTGGCAATCACAAAATCGTCGGGATCAGGGTGTTGCAGAATCATCCATTGGGCCCGGGCGTAGTCAGCCGAATGCCCCCAATCCCGGTCGGCGTTCAGATTCCCCAGGTACAGGCAGTCCTGGAGCCCCATGGCAATCCTGGCCAGTCCCATGGCGATCTTCTTGGTGACGAACCTGGTTCCCCTTCTGGGGGACTCATGGTTGAACAGGATGCCGTTGGAGACAAACATCCCGTAGGCTGCCCGGTAGTGCCGGGCCATCCAGTAGGCATACAGCTTGGCCACGGCATAGGGGGACTGGGGCCTGAAGGGGGTGGACTCGCTCTGCGGCGGCGGGCTGGCGCCGAACATTTCCGAGGTGCTGGCCTGGTAGACCCGGGCGTCCGGGGCGTGGGTCCGCACGGCGTCCAGGAGCCTGACCAGCCCCAACCCGTTGACGTCGCCGGTGTTGGCCGGAATGGCAAAGGACTCGTGCACGTCGGTCATGGCCGCCAGGTTGTAGACCTCGTGGGGCGAGACGTCGCGGATCGTGCGCTGCAGGCTGCCCGCGTCGGTCATGTCCCCGGTGTGAATGTGGACCCGGGGGTCCAGGCCTAAGGGAGCCGCGTAGGATACCCGCCTCCGAAGGCCGTGAACCTCATAGCCCTTCCGCAGCAGGAGATTCGACAGGTAGAATCCATCCTGCCCGGTGATGCCCGTTATGACAGCAACATGGGTAGCGCTCATATACTGATTCCAGGGACCTTCAGGCGTTCAGGCTTCGCAGCCGGTGAACGACCACCCGCATGAGGTCTCGCGGCGTGCGGACCCGCTCCAGGAGTCTTCGCGTTCTGTGCCATCTTGATGACGATATTGGTCCATACCTCGGCTTCCTGGGGGATTTGCCCGCCACCGTGGACCAGGGCACCCGGCGGACCGGGCCCACATCCTCTATGGGGCATCCGCAGAGCCTGGCGCGGTGGGCGGCCCAGGACCTTTCCATGCTGACCAGGTTGTCCTGGTCCGCGGCAACGACCTTGGCGCGGGACCCCAGCAGGCTTCTCAACCTCTCTACGATTCCCCGGCGGGGCGGGCCGTTGGTCCGCAGGTACACGTGCAGGGGCGAGTCCGGGAATTCGTCCAGGGAACGGGCAAAAGCCCCGAACCTGATCCGCGGATCGCCCGAGAGTCTCCGGCGGACCACCGTGGCCGGGTCCCCCTCGTCGCCCTGCAGGTCGATGCGCACCACCAGGTCGTGAGGCGGCTCGGCCAGCAGGTCCATCGCCATTTCCATGGTCATCGAGGGATCGGGCGAGGATACGTTTACGACGCACTCGGGCACCACGAAACTCCGGCCGGGCGAGGCGTCCCGGAACCGGTAATCGGCAATGTAATGCTCCATGAGCGCCGCCTGCAGCCGGTGTCCCCGTATCTTGCCGGTATCGCGCAGGTAGTCCTGGGGACCCAGGTGCCAGGTATGGGCCTCCTCCGCAAAGACTATCACCATGCCCCGGGCGTAGGCCCGGAAGCCGAGCTCCGTATCCTCGAAACCCCAATGCCTGGCGTCCTCCCGGTAGCCGCCCAGGTCCAGGAAGGCGCTCCGCCTGATTCCGAAGTTGTGCCCGATGACCCCCTGGTATATGGTGTCGCCACCCGAGGTGAAGCCGCCGGTCAGGTCAATGAGATTCCGGTGGTGGGACCTCTCCACCGGAATGTCCGACGACCCGTCCACGAGATCGTGGAGCGTCTGGGGCAGGAGTTCCGGCCTGATGGCGTCCCTCCCGACGAAACCCCGGTCACCGATGGTGACCAGGTTGCTGGCCTGGTGGTGCCAGCGGGCGTGGGCCGCCACGAATCCCGGGGCCGGCACGATGTCGCCGTCGATGAAGACCAGGATGTCGCCGGTGGCTCTCTTCGCTCCCATGTTCCGGGCGCGCCCGGCGCCAAACCCGTCGTGCGGCTGGCGGAACACCCGCACCCCCGGAGGCAGGCCGGACTCGTTCAGCGTCTCGTCGGGGTGGTCGGCGGCGATGATGATCTCCAGCAGTTCCCCGGGATAGGTCTGAAACTCCAGGGCTTTCAATACCACGTCGAGCTCGCCGGGAGCGTTGTAATAGGGTATGACCACGCTCACCCTCTCCCCTGGGACGAAGGCGCCCGGATCCGGCGACGGGATTTGCCGCCAGTCGTTTTCCCATATGGGCGCGGGCGGCGGCTTCATGGCTCCTTCCATCAGTCAGTCTCCCACCAGGGACAGCAGGGCCTCCACGTGGGTTTCCACGTCAAACTCCCGGGCCTTGCCGGCCAGCAGCCCGGGGTCCTGCCGGTGGTCCACCGCGTGGAGGAACGCGTCGGCCATGGCCTGCGGCTCCCTGACCGGCACCAGCGTCCCGTACTTTCCGTTTTCCAGCAGCTCCCTCGCCCCGTAATCGTAGTCGGTGCTCACGATGGTCGCCCCGCAGATGAGGGCCTCCTGCAAGCTGCAACCCAGCCCTTCCGCGTAGGAACTCATGGCAAAGACGTCCGCGTTGGCGATGTAGGGATACTGATTCTCCACGTAGCCGGTGAAGCAGACGGCGTGATCGATGTCCAGGGCGGCGGCCAACCGCCTCAGTTCGCCGTCCAGGACCCCAGCCCCCACCACGAGCAACCGCAGGGGTCTTTGCTCCAGGGCCAGGGAGAACGCCCGGAGCATGGTGGGCAGGTCCTTCTCGGGGTCCAGCCGGCAGACGCTGACGATCACCGGTATGTCCCCGCCCAACCACGGATGGGGCCTTTCGCCCATCATTCGGGACCGGATGTAGTCGATGTCCAGTGGGTTGTACAGGCGGTGCACCGGGCTGGATACGCCGGGATAGGTGCGCCGGATGCTGCCCTTGATCCCATCGGACACGGCGATCACCGCGTCGGCCTTGTCCATGAGGAAATGCCGGAGCAGGAATCTTCTGGTCCTGGTGCGGAGACCCAGCCGGTAGCGCCACCTGACCGGATAATAGGGGGTGTAGAGGGGGCAATCGTAGCGGACGATCAGCCGTTCGGGGCCTCCGGCCAACATCCGGGCCGTGATGGCCTCCACGTTGGGTATCTCGTCGAAGGACATGAGGACCCGTGGCTTTCTCCTTCTGATGTAGCGCGCCAGGCCCAGGGTCAGGGGGCGTTTCAGGCGCACGATGTTCGGCCCGTCCTCCAGGGGATACTCATAGGGCGTGGTGAGGCGGGTAACCAGGTCCACCTCCCAGCCGCGCTTCCGCAGGGCGCGGGTCAGGGTGGTGATCACCGTGGTCTCCCCGCCCAGGGTGGCGCTGTAGGCGTACATGGCAAACAGATCGTTACCCACGGCGCTTTCTACCTCCAAGATTCTTCAGACGAAGGGCCACCTGACCGATGGTCCGGGCGGCCGCCCGGCGGTTGCCCTCCACGTCGCGAACGTGCCGGATGCGCCGGAGGGCCCGCGCGGTCCCGCTCCGGCGCGGCTTCTCAATCGGGGTCTCGATATCGGACTTTGTGCTGCTCTTGACCAGCCTGGACAGGGGAACCCTTCCCAGCGGGGCATCGGACGCCCGATGCTCCGGGTACCTTCTCCGGTGGTGAGCCAGCCACGACCGGATGATCTCGATGCGCTGCTCGCCGTCGCATGCCGTCAACCTGGCGCGATCCCCCAGGGACCGGCGCAGCCGTCCGACCAAACCGGGCCTTGGGATTTGGTCCGTGCGGACCAGCACCTGGAAGGGAGAATCCGGAAAATCATCCAGTCCCCCGCCCACCGGACCGAACCTGACCCGGGGGTCGTGTTCCAACCGGCGCCGGATGTATTCGGCGTGGCTGGCCGCGTCCGGCAGGTCAACCCGGATCGCCAGGTCGTGGGGAGGGTGTTCCAGCGCGTCGAAGGCGCAGGAGAGGACGGCGTCCGGGTTGGACGATCTGATGCTCACCACGTATTCCGGCACCAGGAACGACCTCTTCTGGTTGGGCCTGCGGAAACGGGGGTGTGGAATCAGCTGTTCGGCCAGCGCGGCGCTCAGGTGCATCGACCGGCTTGATGGAGTCCCCAGGTGCAGCCCGTAGGTTTCCGTGATCAAGACTGTGCTCAGGCCGTGGGCGCCGGCCCGGTAAACCAGGTGGGTGTCCTCAAGCCCCCAGTGCTTGAATCGCTCCGAACTGCCGCCGATGTGCCAGTAGGAATCCCGCCTCAGGGCAAAATTGGGGCCCGGCAGCGTCGCGAACGGGGCGGCATGGTCATCGATCAAGCGCCGGCCGTGCAGCCTTCCGGGCAGGCCGGTCATGTACTCCATTTGCCGCCACGAAGCGCCTTCCAGATTGTCAACGTCCACGGCGCTGTCATCCACGATGCGGATGTCCCACAGGATGGTGTATAGATTGCGGGCCCGGTGGTGCCAGCGGGCGTGAACACCGATATTGTCCGGGGGCAGCGCCATGTCGCCGTCCACGAAGACCAGAATGCTGCCGGTGGCCGCGCGCGCGCCGTTGTTCCTGGCGCGCGCCGCTCCGAAGCCGTCCCGGTGCTGCGTGACCACGCCCACTCCCTCCGGCAGGTCCGCCTGGTTGAGCGGGGGATCCGAGCCGTCATCCACCACGATGATCTCGGTGAGCTCCTTCGGGTAGTCCTGGCGCAGGAGCGCCGCCAGGGTCAGGTCGAGTTTGTTCCTGGCCTGGTAGTAGGGCACGACCACGCTCACCCGGTCCGTCGCCAACCCCGGAGGCAACGGGGGGAGTTCTTCCGGACCCGGGTTGTCCGCTACGATAAGCGCTGGATTGGCGATCATATTGCAAGTTAGGGAACCAGGTGGGCGCGCAACCCGGGGACGGCGTTCCAGGTTGCCGGACGGTATTCCCGTCACCGGCCGGTCCGCCCCATGGCAGCATGTTCGATGCGGGACGACAGGAATCTGGCGCCATTTCTGACCGGGCGCGGAATGAGCATCGCCAGCCGCCACGGGATTCTCCTTGCCAGTCGCGTGGTTGTTGGCACGCGAAGCGACCGGTTGCGGCGTTTCCAATGCCTGGCGTAGGCGTCGGGAAAGCCCGCGAAACGGCAGAGGGACACCGGGTCATCCCTTTCGATATCGAATACCAGCAGCCGCTCGGGCGGCAGGTATTCCCTGGTTGCCCTCAGGTGAGCGTGCCATTGCCGTCTCCAGTGGCGGAACACCTGCTCGATACCGGAATACCCAAAGTGTCTCCGGTGGGCCTCCACCAGCTCCAGCCGGCACGCCGGCGGGTCGCACTCCGCGTCCCAATCGGCGGGATGGGGACCCAATCCCATGTCGTGCCAATAGGACCTGCTCCTGATCCAGTGGTCCACGTTGCGCACGTTGAGAATGAACCTGGCGTCCGGTTCCTGGTCGGCAATCTCCCGAAAGCACTCGTTGGCCTCGAAGATGCCGTGCACGCAGGCGTAGTACATGTCGGAGAAAACGTCGTAATCCTCGTACCCGGCGATGACGCGTTCGCCCGCCAACGCGTTTCGTTGCATGGTCACGGCCAACCGTCCCTCATCACAATGGATGGAGCGCAGCCCCGCCCGCTTGAAGAATTCGTGAAGACTGACGGTTCCGCACCGGTTGAACCCGATGATGAAGATTTTAGGTTGCCCGCTCATTGGTCATCTCCGAGAAGATCCGTCGCGCCCGGAAAAGCCTGACGGGCGTGTGCATCATGGTCCTCATGGCGAATTCCGCTCGAAAAACCTTCAGATAAAGACCCGTATCCGTCCCCTGTCTCGCCCTTCGACGCGATGGGCCGATGATGCTGGGGCCGTCGAGGTGCGCCACCGGGCTGGGGGTGACGTGCAGCACGGTCACGCCGGTCTCCCACGGGCGACGGACCACGTCATCGACGGGACGGTTGCACCGCGCCAAGCTCCGCGTCAACCGGGCCGCTCCGGCGCGGTTGACGTAGTAGGCCACCGTCCCCCAGTGGGCGTACACGGGCAGGGTGAGCTGATGCTCCCCGGTCAGGGGCGCGCTCAGGAGACGGCCGGTCTCGTGGTGCCAGGGGTCGCTTGGGTCGGGCAGGTACAGCTTGATCAGCGCCGGAGCTTCCACCTGCAATTTCCCGATGGCTGCCATGACGACGGGCAGGTCAGCCCGCGCCACAAAATCATCCTCGAAGACGAATCCCCCGGGGCGGCCGCTCGCCTCGATCCGTTGCCACGCTTTCCGGTGGCTGAGGCAGCACCCAATCTCGGCCGACGACGAATCGCGAATCCACCAGTGCAGCAGGCCTTTTTTCCTGGCATGGAACTCCAGCTCGTCCCTGCCGATGCCGGCGCCGTCCACCGCCGGAACTCTGGTGTACGGGATGTCCAGGCCGGCCAACTGTCCGGCGGCCCGCTCCCAACGGTCCCGGGACCAATCCAGGTTGATGACGTACACGGGAAGCATCATCACCTGACCCTGCGCAACCGGCCGGCAAGACGTTTCATATTGCCCACCAGGACCATTCTCGCAAAACAGGTTTCGGACGCCAGCATCTGCCAGGACCAATTGGCGCGCCACCCTTGGAGGCGCTCCTTGCCAATGAACGTATCCAGCCCCAGGGATTGAGTCCAGGATATCCCGCCTATTTCCATGAGGGTGAGCGTCCGGTCCAGATTGACGTGCCGCGCCTTCCCCTTGAGAACCGTCCTCAGGAAGAATTCGTAGTCGCCGGCAATCACCAGGTCGCTGCGGTATAACCCGTGTCTCTGAAAGACGTCCCTGTTCCAGAAGGAAGCTGAATCTGGAATCATGTGCCCGGACAAAAGGAGCTTCCAGGTGGCCCGCCGGGGTGGAACGTCAACAATCCTTCCTTCCGGGTCAACCATTTTCACCCAGCCATGGACCAAATCCGGCGATGAGCAATTCCGGAACTCCCGTATTACGTCCAGTAGCACCCGTTCATCCGCATAAACGTCATCAGCCCCGATGAAATTGACGATCTCTCCCTGGGCCAGCGTGAGTCCGTGGTTCCGGGCTGCGTAGATGCCCCGAACGCCTCCCGGCGTCGACGCAACCTCTATCCCCTTGCCATACCCGGAAAGGAGATCCCTCGTGCCGTCGTCGGAATCGTCGACGACGATGACCTGGAGTCCGGCGTTTTCCGGCATAACCTGGGATAGCACCGAATCCAGGGCGCGGGTGACCCGACGATCGTTGCGGACCGGAACTATTACGGTAACGGTGAACATATTCTGAAAGGCCGAACCGGCCTCAGGCCTTATCTCGGTGGGGATTTCAGCCGCTTGGCGATGGCCCACACGGACCAGGCCATGATCACCAGGTCGAAACGCGGACTCATCCGTTCAATGTAGAAATTGTCGTATCTCAACCGTTTTCGATAGTTGAAGTTGCCGCGGACGTGATCGAGGCCGGCGATGCCGGGCCGGGTCCGCAGGCGCAGGTCGTAGTCCGGAACCGTCTTCTTGATGAATTCCGCCAATTCGGGATGCTCCGGTCTGGGCCCCACGATGCTCATCTCGCCGCGCAGGATGTTGACGACCTGCGGGGCCTCGTCCAGGCTGGTCACGCGAAGGATCTGCCCCAGCCTGGTGGCCCGGGAGTCCCTGGGCGCCGGCAGGGTCGGACCCGTTGCCTTGTCCATATCCCTTGGCATGGTGCGGAACTTGAAGATTCGAAACACCCGGCCGTCTTTGCCCAGCCGGTCCTGCGTGTAGAATATGGGCCGGCCGTCAATGACCAGTATCAACAGGGGAACTATGATCCAGGCCGGAACCCATATGGGCAGGAACAACACGGAGAACACCGCAACCATCAGCAGGTCGTAAAAGCGCTTGTACCTCCCTTTGGCTGGCTGGTCGCTCCGGGCCGTAGCGTCCTGACCCCGGCGGGGACCAACGCCGGAGGCGCGAATAAAGGATATTATCAAGTAACAGGCACCATCCAAATCTCGCCGAAGGCTCTGAATTCCTACCGGAAGAACGGGAACCGGGGCCCGGCAGTGAGCCACCGGCAGGAATCCAGGATTATCCGGCGGAGTTCATCCTGAGCCAAGACGAAAGGCGTCAAGGAAATACCTGGTTGAGTCGCGATTGTCCTGGCGATTTCACCCTCCCCAATGAGGGGTACGGACAACCATGATACCAACGGAACGTGTACTAATCGTGTACACAAGCCCAGTACAGACGCAGTTTACGTGTATTTTTGGACGCCTTTGCTCCAAGGGCCCCAGCTGGTCGTACAGGCCCGACGTTGGGTGTGGGGGCAAGGGTGGGGACCGGCCTGTCCCGGTCCAGGGTGGCCCAAAGCCCCTGGCGATGTTTCACTCTACCGGTCTATGGCTCCTGGCGATTTGCATCCGGCGCCGCAACCCGGGCGGTACCCAGCCCCGTTACTACCTGTCCAACGCTCCTGGAGACACGCCTTTGGAGACGCAGGCCGGCATGGGTGGTTCGAGGTGGGGCATTGAAACGGAGTTCGAGACTGAAAGGGGCGACGTGAGGCTGGACGAATACCAGGCCCGTAGCTGGGCCGGCTGCATCATCACGTAGCCATGTGCCTGCCCGGTGGGGCGTTCCTGCCGGGCTTGCAGCAGCATTGGGGGGAGAGATGCCCTGGATCACGAGGAGGCAGGTGTACCGGGTGGTGCGCGAGACGCTGCCCCGGGAGCGGTTCGGGCCGTAGGAGTTGCCGCTATGCCTGGACGGCAACCAACAGCGTAACGAGCGGCCAGTCGCTCCCACGGGAAACGTCGCTCCGTCCGCCGTAAAGGCAGGACGGAGCCGTCCCTCTAAACACGTCGTTGTCGTACTGGAGACCGTTTTGTGATTCCCCCATTGGGAGAAACAGGGAGGCCGTGAATGTCGCGGCCTCCCTGCCGTTTGCCCCGGCCTGTTCCGCCGGGGGGCCGTTGAGGGAGCCAATCCTCTTGGACAATGTTGGCGCCGTCCAGCCGCTGGCAACCTCGTCTGTGAACAGGCAATCCCAAGAACCATGAAGCCATTGCAGGGGTTGGTCTCACTGGGGACCCGCCCTGAAACTTGGGCGGTTGGCGTGTTGCAGTCTCCGCGTACGTTTGTCAAGCCCCAGGGCGGCTGCAACACGCCCTGATGTCTGTGCTAGATACAGGGAATTCACACACTCAGAGGCGATCTTCAGGAATCTCACGCTTCACTCTCGCAACGTGCTCATCCCATTCGGCCAGCCAGAAGTCCGGGACCCGCTCCTGCGTTATCCCCAGCAGGGCGGAATCCTGCTCTACCATGGGGACCATCCGGTCACAGGCGCATTCCCGATAGGGCGCAAGCTTGTCCAAAAGCTCCCGGGGTTGTCGGAAGTCCTCCCAGGCCCGCCGCCATCCCAAGCGGCTTCTCAACCACTCTCCCTTTGGCCGGACATTCAGGATGAACCGGGCATCGGGATGCTGCTCAAGCATTTGCAGGAACAGGTTCTGCATCTCAAGGCGGAGATGCTCGCATCGGTACTCCATGTCCACGATCACGTCGTGGTCCTCGTAGCCCGTGATTATGGGGAGACCCTGGCGGACATTGTGCGCCATCCGGAGTGCAAGGAGACCGTCGTCCCGTTGGATAACCTTAAGCCCGTACCGCTCGAAGAACACTCTCGGGGAGGTGTAGCCCGTCTTGTTGAAACCGATGATGAAGATTCGTCGCGGGAAGATAACCTGGGGCTGGCGGTGGGGTGGCAGGTGGCGATGAAGCGGGGCCGGCGGCGGACATTTGGGAGGCAATGGCGGAGAAGGTCAAGGCGTCGATACGGGCCAAGAGCCTGCCTCCGGCTGCGACGGGGGGTGGTGGAACACACTCTCCTGGACGTGAAGCACATTTTCGGTTATTCCAAGATAAGCTATCGGAGCCTGGCCAAGAACCAGGAGCGGTTGGCCCTGCTGCTGGGGTTGTCCAACCTGAAATTGTTCAGAGGCTTCCTGGGTTCTTCGGAGGAGTCTGCCCTGAGCCAGGGCCGCGTCTCCTTCGTGGAAGGAAGAACCCTGCCGCCCAACTGAGGTGCATGATCGGAATCACCACCGGAAGCAGGAGCAAGGCGGGGTCCCGCCTCCTCGGCGATGCCACAAACACGGCCAGGGACATGAGCAGGTACAGCCCGGGCCACAGGGCCAGAATCTCCAGGTGGCCCGTGCCCAGCGCCCACGCCAGTGACGCCGCCATGGCCAGCAGGGTCGCGGGCGGCCACAGCTGGCGCATGCGCAGGGACCGCGGGTTCTCCAGCAACATCGTCGATTTCCACCGGCCATAGTTGAACCCCTGCTTGGCCAGGGCAACCGGATTTTCCCTGGGCCTGTACCTGGAGTGGATCTTCGAATCGAACCACACAATTCCGCCGGTCCGCCTCAGCCGCCAGTTGAACTCGTAGTCCTCGTTGGCCTCCAGGAATTCGTCGTATCCACCGGCCTCCGCCCAGGAATCCCGGCAAAACACGCCGAGGTACACGGTGTCCACCGGGCCGGAATGGCCGCCAACCTTGTAGCGGGAATCCCCGGACACCAGGGGAGACATTACGGCCCGGGCCACCGACCGTCCGAAGAGGTTGGCCCCTACCGGCACCGCCCGGCCGCCGACGCTGACCACGCCCTCCGCGGCCAGGCCACGGAGCGATTCCAGCGAGGCGCTGATGTAGTCCGGCGGGAGAATGGTGTGGGCGTCGCACCTGGCAATCACCTCGCCGTCAGCCGCCTCAATCGCCCGGTTGAGTCCGGACGGGATCGCCTTGCGATGGTTGGCGATTACGGTCACCTGCGGGAACTCTCGATGGACAAAATCCCGCATCGTATCGCCCTCCGACCCATCGGCGATGATAATCTCCAGGGCGCCGGCGTAGTCCTGGGCAAGCACCGATTCCAACGTGTCGCCGATGGTGCTCTCGGCGTTCCTTGCCGGGATCACCACGCTTACGGTGGGGTAAGGAGACATGCTCAGAATTCTCCCTCGTCGTCTTGGATGGAGCGCGCCGGCCGGAGCATGGTATCAGGACAGCCCGCAATCGTCATTCCGTATTTCGCCAGCATCCGCCGGCTTCGCCAGAGAGGTTGGCGAAGAAATGGGCTGGCCGGCGGCCTTCCTATCAGATTGGAACCTGATCATCCCCACCGGCCAACCGTCCGCTGGAGAGTGGCCTGGTGGAGCGGTGGCCTCCGGGAGCATTTCCACCGCAGGTTCTTGTCTTTTCCCGGCGCGGGCTGGGAACTTCGGATCCAGCGGACCAATCAATTCGCCAAGCCAGCGTGCCGTATTCGGCAGGTTGCGGGCCAGCGCCACCACGTGTGCGTTCCGGTCCACCTTCTGTGTCTCCCAAGGTTGGATTTCTCCACCGGACCGCGTCCGGCAGGGGAAAGTAATCGAACGTCCCTGAATCCCGGTTTGCGGACGCTGCCCTTGGTCGTATCGACGAATCGAAAGAATGCCCGGCCGGTTGAAATCTCCCAGGGGCCATCCCATTCGGACGGCGCCATGGAATGTTCGCTCGTAAACCGCGTTTCCCAATTGAAGGCATTCAGGATGCCAGGACGTAACCACCCAGAGTCTATCGTAAACTTCTGCGAGGGCTGCTAGTGTCGGCACCGTGACTTCAGGTTCCGCAATTATTGCTTTCAAAGCCGAATCGGGGGTCGGCATGCGATATATCAGTTCGTCGTTCCGGGAACGATACCCCCAGACGTCCTGGGCCGGACCCTGCCAATATCTTGCAAACGACACGTGATTGTAGGCGGGGCAAACGAGGATGCCGTCACCGGGTCTCGTATTATCGGCCAGATATTGAGTAAGTTGTTCCCAAGGCTGCCTCTCGCTTTGATGAACCATCACTATCCCTGCTGCGTTGGTCATCACTATCAATGAAAAACACAGCCACAGCCAGCGTGGCTTCATTTGGGCTAATCCTATCCCAACCAGGGCGCTATACGGGACAGCGATCCAGATCAACGTTCTCCATTTGAACACTGGTCCGTGTACCAATTCTACGAATAACAAGATGACGACCATGCCAAAGCAAGACGCCACGAAGAACAATGTCCAAGCCCATTGCCTCTGGGTTTTCCATCGCCAAAATGCCAGTAGAACGGGTGGAACAAACACGGCGCTCACCATCACGACCCTTCCGTTGCCGTAAATGATGGACAGGTCACCCAAGAAATCGCGCGGGTAGCGGATGATCGAAAAGTACGAGAACGCATTCCAACTTACGATGAAGGTGGGCAGGAAGAACACACAGTAGATAGTGGTCACAATCGCGGAGAATATCGCGAAATTTATGAAGTGCTTGCGCCGATTCCGGCTGAAAAGAATCAATGTCATCCAGATACTGCCACAAATTGGAACAATAGCAAGAGCCGCGTGATGCACGGTGACGGCAACTATAGTCACCACCATCAGTGCGGCCCACAAACAATCAACGTGAAACTTCTGGCGCTTCCATCCAAGCCCGATCAGGGCAGGCGGGGCGTCCGAGATAAGATACTTCTTCACTCCTACTGCCAATATCATCAAAGCCACCCCGGCGAAGCAAGTGAGCATGGCGTATGGCCGAGCTTCCCGGGCAAATTCATATATCAATGGCGATGTGGCGAACACGACGGCGGCAAGCAGTCCAGCCTTGTGGGACTCCACCGTTTTGCCCAATGCATAAACTACAGGAATGGACAGGGCCATGAACGCTGCGGACAGGAGACGTATCCAAACGTCCTCTCCCCCGCCTAATTTGATCCACCCATGAAGAGTCGCGTAGTAAGTGACCGGGTGATACGTCGGACCCGTGATCTGAGCCAGTAATCTTAGGGGGAATTCCCCACCCCGCAGAGACCAAGCTTCATCAAGCCATAACGAATTGTCACCAATCCCGACACAAGAGACTGCGGCGAAAGCCGCGCCTATGGCTCCAACGGGAAACCATGGTGAACGGAGGAGCATGAGGAAATTACACCGAGAAGCCATGTCCATTTCGTCAACACGCTGTCAGGGGCGGCCGGTTGCCCAAATCCGGCCACATTCTACCAAAGGCCTACCGTAAACGACATGCCGCGACTGCTTTGTGGAGACAAGAGGGGAAGAACCATCTGGGCATGGATCCGCTTGACATCTGTTGTTGGGGAAACGCATTTAACAGGCGAAACTTCCCACAAGAGTTCATCGTGTCGGCATTGTCAGTCCCGGAGAGAGCGGGCAAGTCCACTCTTGTTACAATGATGACCGGCAGGCCGAGACCAACGCCCGGCCTGATCACCCCAGGGGATGCCCCATGTTGCGAGGTCGACCGAGCGGGGCCTCTCGCCAGCATTGGCAGCGCCTCCCAGGAGAGTGTCGTCTTCAACGACAGCCCTAAGCGCAACGAATGCCCGTAGACCCTGGAGGCTTGCTACGGGAGGCTCCGCCGGGACTCCGGCTGGGACTTGGTTGGCGGTCTCCCGGACGGTGTTGCCAAGACCGTTGACGACGGGAGAACCGGGCATCGACAATGCCCGCGACCTGGGCAGGAACGGGCTCCTGCCCAGGTCGGCAACGGGGTGTCGGCGCTGGACCGCCATGCGGAGAAGAGCATCGGCTCGAATACCGGCGGTACCGGGGAAATGGCATAGATGTACCGGTTGCCCACCACGAGAGACTCTGGTGTGATCCCCCTGCCGCAGTGCGGCGGGGGATGGAACGGGGCCGTTGCGCTGAACCGCAGGCGCCCTGCAGCACCATCAGGATAACGGTGTATCGCCGGAGGGCAGTCCGGTACAGGGGTCCTGAACCGGGTCAGCATGTTGCCTGACCGTTTACGCGCCCGGAGGTGACAGAGATTCCATACAATACTTGGTCGCCCGGGCCCGGTCCCAGGCGGGGAGTCTGCGTCTGGTTTACCGGCCTCAGCGGAGCAGGCAAGTCAAAGACGGCAGAGGCCCTGACCGCCCTCCTGATGGGCAGGGGCTGTCCAGTCTCGCTGCTGGACGGAGACGCGGTGCGTACCCACCTGTCCCGGGACCTGGGATTCAGCAAGGAGGACCGGGACACCAACGTCCTCAGAATCGGCTTCGTGGCATCGGAGGTCGTCAAGGCTGGCGGCATCGCAGTCTGCGCCACCATCAGCCCATACGCAGCCGCGCGGGAAGCGGTGCGCGACATGATAGGCGCCGACCGGTTTGTGGAAGTGTACGTCAACACGCCGATTGCAATCTGTGAGCAGCGCGACACGAAGGGGTTGTACGCCAAGGCTCGCCGGGGGGAAATCAGGAACTTCACCGGCATTGATGACCCCTACGAAGCGCCGGTCAGCCCTGCCGTGGAGCTGGAGACCGTGCTGCATGGCCCCGAAGCTAACGCGCGAGCCGTCCTTGCGGAGTTGCAAGCCCGTGGCCTGGTAAGCTGGGACAGCACCAATCTGAGGAGCCATTATGACTAGGCGCCGCCGTTCTGGAACCCTTGGCCGGGAGGTGCACCTCCCGGACGAGCGGGAAGCAGAGCTCAAGCCCACGTCAACTTGCGCTCCACCATCCGGGAGGCCGGATCCAAGGGTGTTCCATCGCCTCCATTCCGTCAATGCCCAACTTGATTGGGGAACAGGACGCTTCTGACCGGAAGGGGCGCCCATGCCCATCCAGAGGCTCCGGCGGCCCGTCGAGCAGTTGAGGGTCGAATCCGAAGAGTGAACGATTGCCCGCCCCCATACCGGTGGTGAGATTCAAATGCAGACCGCGGACAAGAAGGCCTACATAGACCGGACCCTGCTGATAGCCGCCACCAGCGGCGTATTCCTGGTTCTGATCATGCCCCTGGTCATATCCCGCGAGACCATGTATCCCTTCGTGGTTGGGAAAGCCCTCTACTCCAGGGTCTTCATTGAGATGACCTTCGCGGTCTGGCTCGTGCTTGCGGTGCGCAATCCGTCGTACCGGCCCGTCCTGTCCAGGTTGATGATTGCCTTCGCGGTCTACCTGGCAATATCGCTGCTCGCCGGCTTCACGGGGGTCAGTCTCCAGCGCAGCCTCTGGTCAACCTACGAGCGCATGCAGGGGGTCGTGGACCTGGCCCACTGGTTCGCCTTCGCCCTGGTCCTGACCTCCCTGTTCCGAACCTCGGGAGACTGGCGCCTCGTGCTCAATTTCAGCCTGTTGATCAGCTTGGCCATGGCCCTGATGGGCGTGGCGTCGATCATCGGCGGGCAGTTGCCCTTTTACGACCTCCCGGAGTCCGGTCCGCGCATCGCGCTGACCCTGGGAAATGCCACCTACGTCGGGGCCTACACGCTGATCAACGCGCTGATCGGGGTGGGTCTCCTCGCCCACTCCTTTGCGAGCCGCACCGCGGATGAGCAGAAGACCCCTGCCGCGCCCCGTTACCGGAGACGCCGGCGCAGGAAGCGCGAGAGCAGGGGGCCCGCCTGGTCCAACCTGCTGTGGTGGCGGCTCTTCTGGGCCGCGGCCATCTCGCTCAACCTGTGGATGATGCTGGAGAGCGGTACGCGGGTCTCCCTGGTCGCCCTGGCGGCCGCCCTGGCCGCCCTGGCCGCGGGATACCTATTGTGGGGCAGACTCAAGCCGGTAAGGATCGCGGCGGCCGTCATGGTGACCGCCGTGGCCGCCTTCTGGCTTTTCCTGGTCCTGGGCGCCGGGACGCCCGTGGCCCAGCAACTGGCCGAGCGAAACCAAACCATGAACAGGCTCATCAGCGCGCTGCAGGGCAATGACGCCAGCCTGCAGGGCCGGCTGGCGTCGGTGGATTTCGGGCTGCGGGGCTTTGTCGAAAAGCCGGCGCTGGGCTGGGGTCCGGAGAACTACTACGCGGCCTGGGGGAGGCACTACGACGCCGGGAAAGTGGGAGATTCCCCGGAATACCTGTTCGACCAGGCCCACTCCAAGCCCATCGAGGAACTGACCACCAAGGGCATCGTCGGCCTGTCCAGTTACCTCTCCCTGTGGATGCTGATGCTCTGGATGGTATCCGCAAGGCTCAAAAGGTCGGGAGCGGACAGCGAGATACTGGTCTTGGTCTTGGGCGCGGCCATGGTCGCTTACTTCACCCATAACCTTGCTCTGTTTGACACGCCGGCGACCCTCATGCAGTTCGTGGTCCTCCTGGGATTCGCCGCAAGTCTCGACACCACGCCCGACAGACTGACCGAGTATGGCAGACGGTTGCGGCGAGTGGCGGGGGCAGTCGTTGACCGGCTCCGAATCCGCCAACCGATCGGCCGGGTGCCGGCTGTCGGATGGCTCGGCGTCGCGGTCTTGGCCGTCATCCTGGGAACGACGGTCCACCTGGGCAACGTCAGAGTCTACCAGGCCGCGGTGGAGGCGAATCGGGCCCTGGTGCAACGCGACCCGGACTGGACGGTCAGGCTGTACCATTTCGACCGGGCCATTAGCCTGTTCCCCCCCCCTCGCCAACGGCCCCCGCCAGGATATGCTGGGAAGCCTGCTCTCAAACTGGAACGAACTGCTCCAATTCCAGGATGCGGCCGGGACCATGCGCCTGGTTGACCGGACGGCCGGGGAAATAATCGACAGCGAACCCCAGCTTTGGTACGCCTACGTCACCCTGGCCCAGGTCTATCAGAACGCGTCGTCTCTGGACCCCTCCTACGCAGCAGTGGCGCGGGCCTACGTGGAAAGGGCCGAGGGCCTGGCCCCGGAAACGCCCGGGGTGGTCGCCGCGAAGGCCCGGCAGGAGAGGATCGAAAAGGCCCTTGAGTCTTCCTCGGCCCAGTGAGAGACGGGGCTTTGCGACCGGTCGGGAATCACCGGGCAGGGCAGAGGCAAGGAACCGCCCGAACGACACGGCTCGCGGTGAGCTTACACCCCCGTGGCCATATGTGAGTTAGTCGGATTTGCACGGCCCGGACGGCGGGCATAGGCTTGCTGTTGCCCATTCCCGGAGGCCAGCGTGAACCGGGTGCGACACGGCCGGTATTTTCGCTGCCTCCCCTGGAACGTTACCCCCGTCCCGAACTTGTGCACTGAGAGGCCAGGGGCGATGCGGCGCGGCCCCTCGCTGTCGCGGGCCGCAGCGGTGTGTCGCACATGGCTGCCGGAACGCCTCACTTCCATATGTCTATGTCCGCTGCCGCCGGACCCCGGCCGCCGCTGTCCTGGCGGCCCGTCCGCGCCCGGTTCCAGCAGGGTCGGCCTCCGGTCCCGGAACCTGCCTGAGCATCACGCTCCCCGCTCGGAGCGCCGCCGCGCCAAGGCCAGCCAACGACGGCCCGCCGTCCGGCGAGAGGTTCGGCCCGATATTGTAAAATCGGTGCGTGTATTTACTGTGTACACCAGCCCGGTTTTGACTCCATTATCGTGACAATTTCTCGTCCATTCCGCCCCTTTGCTGGTAAAATGGGTTCAATCCAGGGTTCACCGGCCCGGTTGCCAGGAGGATGGAAGATGGAGCGCGACGACCAACGGGACGCGGAGATGGCCGCGCTGCGGGACCGGCTGGCCCGCCTGGGCGCGGCCAGCCTGCGCATCAACGAGAACCTGGACTTCGACGTCCTGCTCCAGGGGGTGGTGGACGGCGCCCGCTCCCTGACCGGCGCCCGCTACGGCGCGCTGACCGTCTTCGGCGACGAGGGGGCGCTGCCCCACTTCCTCGTCTCGGGGATGACCCCGCAGGAGCACCAGGGCTTCTGGGACATGCCCGAGGGGCTGCGGTTCTTCGAGTACGTGTCGGGCCTTACGACGCCGCTTCGGGTGGCCGACTTCGGCGCCCACCTGGAGGCCCTGGGGATGCCCGACTTCCGTCCCGCCGTGCCGGTGACCTCCCTGCTGGTGATGCCCATCCGCCACCGGGACGTGGGGGTCGGCTCCATCTACCTGTCGGGGGACGAGGCGGGCGGCGGGTTCACCCGGGAGGACGAGGAGTTCGTGGCGATGTTCGCCTCCCAGGCGGCCCTGGTCATCGCCAACGCCCGCCGCTACCGGGAGGAGCGGCGGGCCAGGAACGACCTGGAGACCCTGGTCGCCACCTCGCCGGTGGGCGTGGTGGTGCTGGACGCCCGCACCGGGGGGCCGGTGTCGGTCAACCGGGAGGCGGCGCGCATCGTGGACGGCCTGCGGGAGGGGGAGCAGACGGCGGAGGACCTGCTGGAGGTGGTGACCTGCGTGCGCGGCGACGGGAGGGAGGTGTCCCTGCGGGAGCTGCCCCTGGCGGAACTGCTCCAGACGGGGGAGACGGTGCGGGCCGAGGAGATCGCGCTGCGGGTTCCCGGCGGGGGCAGCGTCAGCGTGCTGCTGAACGCCACGCCCATCCACGGGGAGGACGGCCGGGTGGCCTCCTTCGTGGTCACCCTCCAGGACCTGACGCCCCTGGAGGAGACGGAGCGGCGGCAGGCCGAGTTCCTGGGCATGGTGAGCCACGAGCTGCGCACGCCGCTGTCCTCGGTCAAGGGCTCGGTGACCAACCTGCTGGACCCCCGGGCCTCCCTGGACCCGGCGGAGGTGGCCCAGTTCCACCGCATCATCGACGCCCAGGCCGACCGGATGCGGGACCTGATCGGCGACCTGCTGGACGTGGCCCGCATCCAGACGGGCAGCCTGTCGGTGGCTCCCGCGCCGGCGGAGCTGGCCGCCCTGGTGGACGAGGCCCGGACCACCTTCCTCAGCGGGGGCGGCCGGCAGGACGTGCGCGTCGAGCTGCCGCCCGGCCTGCCGATGGTGATGGCGGACCGGCGGCGCATCGTCCAGGTCCTGGGCAACCTGCTCTCCAACGCCTCGCGTCACTCCCCCGGCCTGCCGGTGATCCGGATCGCCGCCGAGCCGGAGGGCCTCCACGTCCGGGTGACGGTCACCGACCAGGGCCGGGGCATCCCGGCGGACCGCCTGACCCGCCTGTTCCGGAGGTTCTCCAGGTTCGACACCGGGGACGACACCGGGGACGACGCCGGGGACCGGGAGAGCGACACCGGCCTGGGCCTGGCCATCTGCAAGGGCATCGTGGAGGCCCACGGCGGGCGCATCTGGGCCGAGAGCGACGGGCCGGGCCTGGGCGCCCGCTTCGCCTTCACCCTGCCCGCGGCCGGCGAGGGCGAGACCTCAGCCGGCACAGGGACGGGAAGCTCCCCTGGCCGCTCCTCCCGTGGCGGCGCGGCGCGGCCCCGCATCCTGGCGGTGGACGACGACCCCCAGACCCTGCGGAACCTGCGGGACGCGCTCACCAGGGCGGGCTACGCCGTGACGGTCACCGCCGACCCCGCCGATGTCTCCCGGCTGCTGGTGGAGGAGGAGCCCGACCTGGTGCTGCTGGACCTGATGCTGCCCGGCACCGGCGGCCTGGAGCTGATGGAGGTGGTCCGGGCCATGGTCCGGGCGCCGGTCATCTTCCTGTCGGCCTACGACCAGGACCAGGTGATCGCCGCCGCCCTGGAGCAGGGGGCGGCGGACTACATCGTCAAGCCCTTCTCCCACACCGAGCTGGCCGCCCGGATCCAGGCCGCCCTCAGAAAGCGGGAACCCTCCGGGCCGGACCACCCCGGCGAACCCTACGTCTTGGGCGGCCTGGCCGTGGACTACGCCCGGCGGCGGGTGACCGTGGCGGGAGAGCCGGTGGAGCTGACCCCCCTGGAGTACCGGCTGCTGGTGGAGCTGTCGGTCAACGCCGGCCGGGTGATGGAGCACGAGCTGCTGCTGTGGCGGGTGTGGGGCCAGGAGGAGTCCGGCGGCTCGACGCCGGTGCGCACCTACGTGAAGCGGCTGCGCCGGAAGCTGGGGGACGACCCCGGCAACCCCCGCTACATCTTCACCCAGCGGCGCGTGGGGTACTGGATGCCGGAGGGCGAGGGAACGTAGGACCAAGTTCCTAGAACGGGTGACTCACCAATAAGAAGCCCCCGCCTTATCAGCAGGGGTTTGGCAGCTTCTTCGTACGGGTTTGGTCGAAAAGACGGCCGGTTAAACCGCCACCTCGAACCTGATGCGAAAAGTTCTTGATTTTATCCAGTTTGGTGGACCTGAGTGCACGGTAGGTGGAACCGTCTTCGAGATGTGGCTGGGGCAAATGTAGCGCCCAAAGTCCTTGTCCCAAGTAGTATGGCCCAATAGGGCGGAGGGGCGCAAGCCGAGGAGTCAGTCCCAGCAGGACGCCTCCGGGAATCCCCGGCCAGCGTCCACCCTCGCCGTTCCTGTTTCAGGCCCCGCGCGGGGGGTCTTCGCCATTGTCCTGAAATCGCCGGTTGTCGTAAAATGGTCCCTGTAGAAGAAAGCCCTTATGGTGGAAGGATGACTAACGCAGAAACTCCGGCCCGCCAGCGCAGGCCCAAGGAAGAGACCACCCGGCTCGGCAGGGAAATATACGAGCGGGACATCAAGCCGCAGGTGGAGACCGATCACCATGGAGAGTACGTCGCCATCGATGTCGAGACCGGGGATTGGGCCATGTCCGATGACGTTCTCGCCGCAGCAGAGCGTCTGAGGGCGCAGCATCCCGACGCGGTAGACGTCTATCTGCTTCGGGTCGGGTACCGGGCGTTGCATCACTTCGGAGGCCGGCCCTGGCGGAGAGCAGAGTGATAGAGGGAGTGGTGAACTCCGCCTACGAAGCCGTAATACCCCTTTCTCTGCAAGGCCCAGCGGGCCAGGCGCAGCAGGTTGAGGCTGTGATAGACACCGGCTTCACCGGATTCCTGACGCTGCCGCCTTCACTCGTGGAGGAGTTGGGATTGGTCTTCAAGGGCACCAGCGAGGCGACTCTGGCTGACGGAAGCGAGGTGTCGTTTGACGCCTACGACGCCACGGTGCTTTGGGAAGGCGACCAGAGAGTTGTACTGATCGACGAGGCGGACACCACCCCGCTGGTGGGTATGTTGTTGCTCGACAGGCACAACCTGAACATCGACGTCGAAAGTGGCGGACGCGTCCTAATTCGGGCCAAGACGTAGAGATCGCAGCGGCGTCTTACCCGGCGTGGCCCCCCTTTCGTGGCTCCGACGAGGGCTTTCTCCTTGGTCCGGAGCGCGATGAGCCTCCTGTCGTCGGTACGCCAGTGATGTGGGTGCGTGCTCGGGGCGGCCGGCTGTGACTCAGCCAACAGTACCCAAACGGGGTGGTGAGCTAAATCCGTGAAAGGCAAGTGCCACAAGTGCGGCGACCAAGAGTTTAGAGTCGCGTCGGACAAGATATTTCGACTTGCTGTGCCTCAGTTGACATCTCTCCTGGTACGGGACGTTCAGTACGCTTGCCCACTGTGCAATGAAGTAAGAAGTTGGAGTACGGGCCTCATAGACGTAGGTAGTAACCGGCTTCCTAATCCCGTGCCCTCCCTAATGGACAACGCCGCAGTAGAGCGAAAACGCCTATCCACTGTCAACATCTTTCCTGGCAACCGCATTGTTGCGTTTGACTGTCCTAGCGTGTTTCGCGACGGCGAGGATGTGTTATTTCCTACTTCAGAAGGAACCATCCAGGATGCCACAGTAGTTGACCGGTTCGGCAAGCCCGACCTGATGACGGACTTCGCGGACGAATACCTGAGGCAGTTCTGGATTCTCATGCCTACTGGCCGGTTACCCAACAGTCTGGTCGAGCTTATGCCTGCGTTGCTTCTGCTGGTTACAGCAACGGAGCTCGCCTTGAAAGCCTACTGGATACGGTCCGGTAGGCCGCCGTCGCGGAGCCATTCCCTGTTGGACCTCTATCGAGACCTCGACCTTGAACACCAGGAAGAAATAGAGCGCCGCTTGGCAGCTTCCAGTCCCAACTCGGCTTTGAGTGTAGTGGGTGCCGAGGCCCTCAAGGTAGCCGACGTCCTGCGCACATACTCCCAAACTTATGGCAGTGGAAGTAACGTGTACATGGACGCCCGATACTATGCTGAGCCGACCACTATGTTTCCGCAGCGCAGTGGATTGCACGGCGATAACCTGGTCAAAGGGGGTACTCCGTATCCCGTGTTCCTCCCAGCCTTGGTGCGAGTGTTGGTCGACACTTACAGGTACTTCGCTGGTCCCGAACGGCTAATGCGGCTGGGGGCAGATCTCCTGGAAGGCGTCCGCGACTCAGGGAACGACAATCACGGGGAGTGGGGTCTTATTCCGTCTTCCCTCGGCCTGGTTGTCGTGTCGGTGCCGCAGAGAGTTGGTATAGATGCGAAGGGCGAGGACCTGAAGGTGTACGAGGCCTTCAAGATGTCGCATCCCACGGACTTCTGCGCTGACTGGATGTACGGAGGCAACACTCTTCTCTTCTATCGGGACGGTGGGCGAGAGTTCTCAGACGGTAAGCAGGTCATAGACGGCCTGGAGTGCCGGGTATGGTGCAACGGGAGACTAGGTATGCACTCGCGAGAACTGAACTGGCTTGCCGATACGCTGGAGGCCGAAGGTCCCGGCCAACGCAGGCTTGGGGAGCTCTTGCTGCCGTCTACGGGTATCGAGTGAATGCAATATTGGTAGGCACAGGTTGGCCCAAGTCACCCGCCAGGACGCTGGATTTTCAAGTCCAGAGATTGAATCTGCGCAATCAAAGAGCGCCTCATGGGCGGGGTAATCTGCCAGAACTCATCCTCGGCATACTGTATCCAGCCCTGACCCAGAACTTGAAGGTTGCGTACATCCTCAGGTAGCATTCGTCCCTTCTTGTGGATGATGGCGTGCCTTATGATGCGGATGTCTCCCATTAGGTTGGACCTTACAGACTGGACTGCTACGTCAAACGTTTCCGCTATCGAGGGCCGCACCAGTTCGTCCCATATGGAGTAGACAGAGACCACAAAGTCATTGCCCTGGAAACGCTCTATCTCGTCGCCATGCTGTAGCATCCGCATCACGTCATTGTTCTTTACGACGAACATGGGAGGCTCGCCCGCCGCATCTTCGGGTAGGCCATAGAGTATCCGGATGGCCGGATCGTCGTGCTGTGCTTCCATCCGCTCCATAAATTGCAGGAAACGGCTACGCCCCCAGTCGTTTACCACGGAAACGAGGAACTCCATATAGCATAGTGCGCGGTATTGAGCCAATGCATTGATGACGCGGTTGCGCTGTGCTTCTAACGTGCCAGAAGGGAAAACGATATTGTCCTCGGCATTGATGGGCAACTCTCCGATAGGGCCGATGCGGCGCCTACGTTCTCGTTGGTCTCCGGAACATGCAGTCATAAGGTTTCCGCCTTGCGCTCTCTAGTATTACAACGACGGTTGCTCAGTTTGGTCTGTTTTTGGCCGGAAATCGGTTCCTGAAACGCAAGGTCTCAAAGCTGTCAGGCACGTGGCCAATGCGCCATGAGGAGATGCCAAGGTTCCCTTTCTTGCGAAGCGTCGTTGTAATACTAGTACCGCGCACTATCTACGATGCATACACCCGCCGTTGCAAGTGTATCGCGGGTCGAGGCCGTGGGAAAGAGGCTTACTTGAGCCAGGCGAGAGCGGAATTGGGGCGCGGTGTGTTGGACTTGTTCGCACAGGGTTTCCGGTGGAAGCAGGAGGCGTTGTCCCAGTCGCCGCTCATTTCCAAGACGTGACCCGGCCAGACGCTCACCCTTCCTCCGTCTCCCCCTCCGGCATCCCGTAGCCGACGCGCAGTTCGGTGAAGATGTAGGCGGGGTCCTCGGCGTCGTCGCCCAGCCTGCGGCGCAGGCCGCTTATCGCCGTGCGCATGGGACTGAGGTCCGCGTCGCCCTCCAGCCTCCAGACCCGTCTCAGCAGGTGCTCATAGTTCAGTTTCCGCCCGGCATTGGTCGATACTCGGCCGGGGTCCGGTACTCGATGGTAAGGCAGCCCAGCAAGAACCACCGCACCTACAGGGACACCTGTGCGGCGTGCCGCAGTTCCTATGCTTTCGTTCAACCGAAGCTCCGAAGGCATTCCGCAAACATTCCTCACTCAATGGGTTTAAAACTCAACGAGAACTCCAGCAGGGTTTTCGCACGGCCGCCGCTGGTTCTAGAGTAATCCGCAAATCCTGCCCTTCGACACTGAAGCCACGGGCGTTAGCCACGGCAACCGACCGCTTCCCTGCCGTGCTGGTGCAGGAGGGAAAGACGCTGAAACCAAGCTAGCGCCGATGGGTTGGGGGTAGCCGGCGCCGTCGTCTCCAACACTGAAGCGTGCCGAAGTCTCCGGCGTCCTGTCATGGACTGAGGCCAAGCAGTTCCGGCTTGTGGCGCTCACAGTAACGTGAGATACGCACGACATATAGCCCGGAACGCATTGACTTTAACATTATAATCTACCGTAGCGTGAGTGCCTTTTTCGAGTCCTGAAAAAGACCTGCGGGGTTTTCATACGCTCAACATGGACCATCCCAGTACCCGCCGCTGGGACCCTCTGTATCCAGCGGCCCGAAACGGCACAGGCAAATTGAGGAGAGTCCAACTTGGACGGCCCAGTCACAAGGGAAGAGGCGGCAGCCCGTTGGCGACGGGACCTGCAGGACGCGGAAGCCGGCAGCCGGCAGTCCTGGCCCGTGGGCTTCACCGTTAGATTGTCCGAGTTCGAGCGTCTGACCCTGATAACCGAAATCCTGATGCCGGTGCGCAACGAACTCGCGCTGGAGGTCGATGACACGCAGCGGCGAGACCAGCCTGCCAGGCAGTCCAGCAGGGACAGCCACGGCGATGACGACAGGACTATCGGCCAGGAGGAGGACACCGGAGAACTCGGCGTCAACCAGGTCTATCCGGTCATCCTGGACGCCGCCGCAGTCTGCAACCGCTGGCTCAAAGAGGACCTGGGGCCGGGGCTGAGGGCCGGCGGCCAGGAGTTCGAGACCCCGATGACCCTGGACCCGGCCACCGACATAGCCCACTGGGCCAGGGAACGGGCCCAGCCCATTACGGCCGAACCGGCCGGCGACGACGACATCGAGGGATGGCTGCACTGGGCGGACCTCAGAACCGCCGGCACCCTGCCGGAGGAGCCCGCTCCCCCGGAGGAATGGAGTCAGGCCGTGGGCCACAGCATGGCCCTGGTCCGGGAGGCCATCCACCGGCTGACCCTGGCCCGGCTCCACATGAGGGCCGGCGACCTGGGTTTGATGGAAGCCAACGTCGCGGCCCAGATCACCGAGAACCTCTACCGGGTTGTCACCTGGCTGGCCAGCACTCTGCAGGCTTGGGGCATTGCCTTGGTCCGGTTCCACAGCGCCGTTCCTGAGCCCCACGACGGCTCCTGAAGGCGCTGCCCGCCCCAGCGTAAGAACTGCGGTCCGGTTGACTCCAACCCCGGTCTCCTACCCTCCGATGTTGATATAAGTAATCTGCTCTCCCTGCTCAAGCGTATGTTAAATATGTGATATACGCATATCCTCTCCCCAACTCCGCCAGTGGGGATGGGGGCCGAACCCGCCGCGATATTCACCGGCGGTGCAATGGAAAGGGTATGGATTCAGGGAGACACAGCAATGGCGCCTAGACAACCCTTGACCGGAGAACAACGACTACTACTGAGAATCATCGCCCGGATGCCCCTGACCAGCGCGGCCAACCTGGCCTCCGTCGTGGACCTGTCAGAGGACCGAATTAGAAGGATGCTGGCAACCCTGCGGGCCGACGGCTGGGCGGAATCGGTGGTGCGGGGCATGACCGAGCGGCGCCAGCGCCGCTGGTTCCTGACCCGCCAGGCAGTGGACGCCCTCTACGCCACCGGCCACCAGCACCCCAGCCCCAGGGAGGAGGCCCGCGCCGCCGGGCTGGCCGAGTTCCACCCGCAGGGCGAGCTGCCGGCGGACTTCAGGGAACGCTTCGCCCTGGACCACGACCACCCCGTCCACCTGGAGGACCAGGCCAGTTCTCCTTTCAGTGGTGCGGAGAGTCCGGTAGATGATGAAACCGGCAGCGATGGCGGCCCCGGCCACGAGCACCCGCCCTGGACCGCCACGTCGCGGGGCCTGGAGACCTCCCTGCGCCGGCTGGCCATGCTGGAACCGGTCTACACCCTGGCCCCGGACCTGCTGCGCAGCGGGCGGGTGGTCAGGCCCCCAGGCGACGGGGAAGCCTCCACGGAAACCCGGATGACCGACTTCCGGCTGCTCAGGTACGGCGGCTTCTACCACGCCGTGGCCCGCTACGGTAATGACATCTGGACTCCATTCACCTACGCCGGTCTCCACGCCACTGAAAGAGTGCTGCGGCGCAAGGAGCAGCACCGCTTCTGGGGAGTGGACTGCTACTCCCACGAGGACGACCGCTACCTGCGCATCGGCAACCGGCTGTTCTACGAGAACCCGGACGAGGAGGTGGAACCCTCGGCCCAGGTCGTGGTGGCCGCCGACGCCTGGGCCAGGGAACTGGCCCGCGATACGCTGTCGGGCAACACGCCCACCCTGTTCTGCACGCCGGACGGCGTATGCACCCCGGCGGTGGAACTGCGGCCCTCCCGGGACCTGGTGTCCGACCCCGCCGGGCATCCCGTCCTGGGCCGGCCCGAGGCAGTGGACCTGTGGCTCCGGGAGAACCCCGACATGGCGGCCATCGACGGCGGGACCGCCTACCGGCTCTTCCTGGCCGTCTGCCAGTTTCCCGCCATGCGCGCGTCCTGGCTGAGGGAGATAGTCGGCGGAGAATCCAGCGAAGTCAGCCGCCACCTGCGCCGTTTCGTGGCGACGGGCCTGGTGGCGGTGTTCGACGGGCGGCACTACCTGTCGGAGCTGGGGATGCAGCGGGCGGCCAACCTGAGCCGGGTGCTTCCGGGCATCATCCGGTCCCGCCACGGAGCCTACCTGGACCGCTGGTACCGGGAGCACGAGCAGACCCACAACGACGGGGTGAACCGGCTGGTGGTGCAGTTTGCCCGGGAGGGAGTGGAAGCCGTTGCCGGCTGGCGCGGCGAGGTCAATATACCCAACCTGACCCAGGTGCGCCCCGACCTGCTGGTGCTGGTGGCGGAAGGGCCCTTCGGGGGAGGGACCTACTGCCTGGAGTTCGAGCGCCGAGCCGTGCTGCCGCGGCAGGTGGCGGAGAAGCTGGGACCATACCGGAGGATGGCCGGCACCGGAAGGCCCCTGCCCCTGCTGATGGTGTGCGAGACGTACCTGGGAGAGGAGAGCTTCCGGGCCGCTGCCGGACGGCTGCCCATGCTGACCGCCACCCTGGAGCGGGCGCTGTCCGGGCCGCTCACCGGCGGGGCGACGGTGTGGCGCGACAACGGGACGGCGGTGGGGCTGCATTGCCGCGGATAGACCGGGCGGCTGCGGCGCAGGAACCAGCCCCGGTTGCGGCGTTCAGCCGGGTTGGCCCAACTGCCCGGAGCTCATGGTGAGAGTCCGGTCGATGGTCAGCGACCGGTCACCCTGAACGGCCAAGACTACCAGGCCCTTCGGCAGGCTCGGGGTAACATTACTTTCTCTTGCGTCCGTTCCACTAACTTGTAACGCAAGCGGCCTGCTATTCTCACGGATAGGCGTGGTTTACGCACAACTATTCGTGTATAATGCCGGCGTTTCCAACCCGGCTGCAGGGCCGTAGTCTCCTGTTTATCGTGGCCTGTAAGGAGGAGCGAATGATGCGTTTCAACCGTCCGCCGCAATTTATCCCCCCCCCCCCCGACCTTCAGCGGGTGGCGCGATGAGCGGCGCACTGAAGCAACCGCTGCCGTGGCTGTGGCTGTCGGCGATAGCCATCGCGCTGGTGGCCGTCTTCGCATTGCTCGCCGTCCAGCAGGCCAGCGCCCAGGACGACCGGGGCGCGGTTTCCAACCTCAGGCTCTCCAGCCCCAATGAGGGCGAGTTGCTCATCGAGTGGGACCCGCCCAGTGAGACTCCCGCGGACTACCGCGTCGTGTGGGCGCCGTCCGACGAGAACTATCCCTCCTACAAGGACGACAACACCGACATCAAGGGCAACGCGTATCCCACAGCCGTTTCCTACACGGTGAGCGGGCTGGCGCCGGGCGCCGAGTACAAGGCGCAGGTGCGGGCCCGCTTCTCAAGCGGCGGCAAAAACGACGGCCCCTGGGCCGGCCCCTGGTCGGGCTCGAAGACCGTCACCATAGAGCCCGTCATGACCGAGGAAGTGGTAGAGCCGGACCCCACCCCGGAACCGCAAAACGCCGAGCGGCAGGTCTCCGGCCAGGCCGCCGACGACTTCATTCCCACCAACTTCAGCGGGTCTATTCTCAACGGTGGAATGCGTTTCACCTGGGCTGCGCCGAGCAGCGGAACCGTCAAGAATTACGAATTCCGGTGGGATACCGATTCCGACCTGACCGACACCACCAAAGACGTCCAGACGATTGCCGGCGACGCCAATCGTCTGCGGGCTGACGCGAGGGGAGGCACAGGCATAAAGGTCTGGGGGCAAGTCAGGGCCCAGGATGACTCGGACGACAGTTGGGGACCCTGGACGCACGCCTTATATGGCAGGGGCCACAATGCGGACGTTGCCGAGAGTCCCGCCCCGGTACCCGACACTCCCGCCGCGCCCACCCTCACTCGGGGCGACCGGGAGTTGACGGTAACCTGGACCGCGCCCGACGACAACGACTATTCCATCTTGAGGTACTGGGTGCGGCACACGCGTAACGGCCAGGACCGGTGGACAGAGCAGCGGAATGCCTGGAAGATTGCCGACGGCGGCAACCTGTCCTACACCATCTCGCCCCTGATCAACGGTCAGTCCTTCGATGTGCAGGTAAAGGCCGACAGCCTCGCCGGACGCAGCGCCTGGTCGGCAACCACCACCGGCAGTCCGGCCGCATCGACGGCCACCGTCGCGGCCGGGACCAGCCCCATCACCGAGGGCAGCGACGCCGTGTTCACCGTCACCCTGAACCCGGCCCCGGCGTCCAACGTGACGGTGAACTACGGCATCACGGTGAGCGGTGACTACGGCGTGAGCGCCGCCACCAACCAGACGGTGACCGTCGGCACCACCGGAACTGGAACCATCACCCTCAACACCGCCAACGACACCGTGGACGAGGCCAACGGCAGTGTCACCGTCACCCTGGCGACGGGCACGGGCTACGGCCTGGACACGGCCAACTCGGCCAGCGTAACCGTGAACGACGACGACGATGTGACCACGCCCGCGCCCGACGGCTTATCCGTAGCCCGGGGCAACACCAATACAAGCCTCTTCCTGCAGTGGAACCACAAGACCGGGGCTACCAGCTACCATATTCAATACGCCACCAATGCCGCCTTTAATATAGGCGAGGGAACGACGGACGTCTCCGTCCCGGCGGAACCTCCCACACAGATGACCCACTACCTCGAAGGCTTGGCTACCGGAAGTGGCTATTACATCCGTGTTGCGTCGGAGAACGCCGGCGGCGGTCGCAGCGACTGGTCGGCCACCGTCGGACGAGAGCAGCCCCGTAATGTGGCCGTCGTCGAGCCGGTAGCGGACAGCGTCACCGAAGGAAACCCGGCCCAGTTCCGGTTTTCGGTCAGTCCGTCCAACGTAGAACGAAGGATCACGTACAACGTCACCGTGAGCGGAGACTTCGGCGTCAGCGCCGCCACCGGCCGCACCATCGACGTAACCGGCTCCGAGGTACTGGACCTCGCCACCACGGACGACGGCGCGACAGAGGCGGACGGGTCGATCACCGTAACGATTACGCATGTCACGGGCTCCGACTACTTTGCCGGCACCCCCGGCAGCGCCACGGTCGCGGTGCAGGACGGCGGGTTGGCCCCGGTAGCAACGTCTACCGACGCAATTCCGGCCACCTGGAGTCTGGTCCCCGCGGGCCTGGTCGGCAACCAGTTCCGGCTGCTGTTCGTTACCTCCGGGACGCGGGACGCCGCTTCCACGGACATCGGCGTCTACAACACCTTCGTGCAGAACGCAGCCAACGCCGACGGTGTGGACGCCGTACTGAAAGGCTTCCGCGCTGACTTCAAAGTCGTAGGCTGCACCGATACGGTTAACGCAACAGCCAACACAGCCACCACCGGCACGGGCGTGCCCATCTACTGGGTGGACGGCGCAAAGGTGGCCGACAACTACGCCGACTTCTACGACGATAGCTGGGACTCCAACGCGCCGCGCAACCAAAAAGGCGAGCTCTTCGGCGGCAACCAAGATAATCCCAAGGTCTGGACCGGGTGCAATAGTGACGGGACGAAAGGCCTGTCCGAAGACACTCCCCCCAAATCTCGGGCGTTGGGAGGCACGGACGTCGACAGGCGAACCGTCACGTCAGCTCATCCCAAGAGAAATAACAGGACGATCAGCGGCCTCCACTCCACCCGGAGCCAGAGTAATCGTCTCTACGCCCTGTCGCCGGTGCTGACGTTGGTCGACATCGACTACGACACCGACGACGACGGCCTCATCGAGGTGAACAGCCTCGCCAAGCTGAACGCCATCCGCTGGGATCCGGACGGTGACGGCGCGGCAGCGTCCGGTGACGAGACCGACTACGCCGCCGCCTTCCCAACCCCGGCGACGGGCATGGGCTGCCCCGCCAGCGGCTGCACCGGCTACGAGCTGACCGCCAACCTCAACTTCGACACCAACGGCAGCGGCGGAGCCAACGACGGCGATACCTACTGGAACGGTGGCGCGGGCTGGGATCCCATCGGCAACTCGCCCCGGTTCACCGCCACTTTCGAGGGCAACGGCAACACCATCGCCAACCTGTTCATCAACCGGGGCGGCAACACCGACTACCAGGGGCTGTTCGCCAGGCTCGATAACGCCACCGTCCGCGACCTCGTTATGACCGGCGCTAGCGTCACGGCTGGTGACGACCGGGTCGGCATCCTTGCCGGCCGGACCTACAATACCACCGCCATCAGCGGCGTGTCCGTGTCCGGCGACGTGACGGCGGGAGACGACATCGCCGGCGTCCTGGTTGGCGCGACCAGTAGCGAAACCACCATCGAGGACGCATCCGCGGCCGGCAGCGTCACGGGCAACGGAAACGTGGGCGGGCTGGTCGGCAACAACGCCGGCGCCATCAGCCGCAGCTGGTCCAGCGCCAACGTGTTTGGAGACGAAAATACCGATCCCTCCGTTAGAGTGGGGGGCCTCGCCGGATATACCACCGGCGCCATCACCGCCAGCTTCGCCACCGGCATCGTGAGTCCGCTGAGCAATGCCGACAGTGTGGATTCCGCCGGCGGGCTGATCGGCGAAGTCAGCGGTCAAGCTGTCATCACTGCCAGCTACGCCGCCGGCTCTGTGACGGGCCGCGATGACGTGGGCGGCCTGATCGGCGCTTTCATCAACGACGGGGGCAGCGTCGTCGCCAGTTACGCCACCGGCTCTGTGACGGGCGGCGATGACGTGGGCGGCCTGGTCGGGTCGGCAGCTGCGTCCGGAGTTGTCGTCACCGCCAGCTACTCCACCGGCGCAGTGATGGGCACGACGAACGCCGGCGGGCTGATCGGGCGCGCCCGGACCAGCGGACAGGGGATTACCACCGTCACCGACAGCTACTGGGACACCGAGTCCTCCGGCCAGGCCACCAGCGCGGGCGGAACGGGCAAGACCGGCGCGGAACTGCGCGCCCCCACCGCCTACACCGGCATCTACGCCAACTGGAACGTGGACCTGAACGGCGACTCTACCAACGATGATCCCTGGGACTTCGGCGCGAATTACAGCTACCCGACTTTGCGAAATACCGGCGGCAATCAGACGGGGCCGGGCCCGGTGGGCAACCTGGCCGTCGCCCTCAACGCCGGCAACCTGGCGGTCACGTGGACCGCGCCCACGGAAACCGGCGACGGGACGCTGACCGGCGACTACGCGGGCCGCTACAGCATCGACGGCGGCTCCACCTGGACCGCCATCGCCTCCCAAAGCGCGACGACCTACACCATCACCTCCCCCCTGGCCGACACCGCCTATCAGATCGAAGTCTGGGCCATCGGCCGGGGCGCGGCGCACACCAGGGGAGGCCCGGCGTCCGTCACCTACACTCCGGTCATTACCACCGACTACGACAGCGACGACGACGGCCTCATCGAGGTGGACAGCCTGGCCAAGCTCAACGCCATCCGCTGGGACATGGACGGCGACGGCGCGGCGGACTCGTCCGGCGACAACGCCGCCTACGCGACCGCCTTCCCCAGCCCGGTGGCCGGCATGGGCTGCCCGGCCAGCGGCTGCACCGGCTACGAGCTGGGCACTGGCCAGTCCGGTGATCCGGCTGTCAACCTCGACTTTGACGACAACACTGCGGGCGAACGCACCGACGATACCTACTGGAACGGCGGCGAGGGCTGGCGTCCCATCGGCGGCCTGGAGAATGCCGGTTACGGCACGGGCTTCAACGCCACCTTTGACGGCAACGGCCACACCATCAGCAACCTGGGCATCGACCGCCGGTGGGAGTCGGGCGACGAGTGGGCGGGCTACCGCGTCGGGCTGTTCGGCCTGGCCACCCAGAACTCCGTCATCCGCAACCTGACCCTGGCCGGCGTAAACGTTCGCGGCGACGAAGAGGTGGGCGGCCTGGTGGGACTCA
This sequence comes from Dehalococcoidia bacterium, assembly GCA_965203835.1. GTDB lineage: Bacteria > Chloroflexota > Dehalococcoidia > Lucifugimonadales > UBA3495 > CBDCFV01. The sequence continues at coordinate 2,436,698 of OZ241919.1, read as the reverse complement.
CCCTGGGCGAGGTCAACAACGTTACGGTGTCCGGCAGCGTCAACGGCGCCACCATCGACACCGGCGGCGTGGTGGGCTTCCTGCTGCGCGGCAACATCCTCAGCAGCAGCTTCGACGGCGCGGTCAGCGGCACTTCAAGCCACATGGGCGGCCTGGTGGGTTCCATCACCGGCGGCGCCGTCCGGCACAGCTCCGCGTCGGGAACGGTGGGCACGACCGGCTCCCTCGCCGGCCGGGTCGGCGGCCTGGCCGGTTCCAACACCGGCATCATCTACGCCAGCCACGCCGACAACAACGTCACCGCCAACGGCTCCTACTGGGTCGGCGGGCTGGTGGGCCAGAACGGCGGCCCCTACGCCAAGGGCAGCGGGACCATCGTCGCCAGCTACTCCCAGGGCGACGTAAGCGGCCGGGGCGACGTGGGCGGCCTGGTGGGCGAGAACTACGCTACCATCCTGATCAGCTACTCCACCGGCGCGGTGCATAAGCACGGCGGCCAGTATGCGGTAGCGGGCGGGCTGGTCGGGAGGCAGTCGCTGAACAACAACGACTCCACCGTGTACTATCGGATCGGGAACAGCCACTGGAGCACCACCGACGTGGGTTGGAACTTCGGCGTCGGCTCGGACGACAGGAACAACGACAACGTAGTGGACTCGGACGAGACGAACACGGTGGGCGGTTCCACCACCACGGCTTTGCAGACGCCCACCGGTTACACCGGGCTGTACCAGTACTGGGATGATGCCGACGAGAATGGCAACGCCGGCTCTGCTCAACCCTGGTGCTTCGGCACGTCCAGCCAACTCCCCACGCTGAAGAACGCAGCCGGAACCTGCCCGTAGGGCGCGCGTAGGGGCGAGGCATACCTCGCCCCTACGGCTGCCTGGATTCCCGCTCAGCTCACAGGCGTTGTGTATGAATTTGCGAATAGTTTTTCGCGAGGGTCAATCCCCAACTCCGCTCACCATGCGGTAGCCGACGCGGGCTCCGGTGAGTATGTGCTTGGGACTGCCGGCCGGATCGCCAAGTTTCTGGTGGACCCGCTTCAGCACCTCTCGCATCAGCCAGGCTTCGCCACCCGCTCCGGCCCCACACGCGGTCTTCAACATCCACGGCGAGGCCTTGGCTGGGCCGCAGCGGGCCACGCCCTCGGCGGGGTGAAGGAACGGGCGGCCAGGGAGACATCCAGGACGGTGGCGGTCAGGAACAGGATGAGGAGGAAGAAGAGCCGGATTCGCAGCGCGTGCCCGGCCCGCCCCGCAACCCGGGGTTGACAGCGGACGGCCAAGGACAGGCGCAGTCGTACCGGACATTGACCTCACCGGCCCGTCCCAGGACCGGTAGGACGGGAACGGCAAACTCCGGCTCCCTCCGGCCAGGGGGCGGAGACCGTACACCGGGAGGGAGGGCTTCATGCCAAGACAACACACTCATCACGGCAGAAGCGGAAACACCGGCGTCTTCCTCCAGGACTTCCCGCAGCGGCTGGAGCGGTTCCAGGAGGAGTCGGGCCTGTCCTGGGCGGAGATCGCCCGCCGCCTGGACGTCTATCCCCATACCCTGTGGCGCTGGCGGAAGGCCGGAGTGCGTCCCGACACGGAGCACATGATGGCGCTGCTGGACCTGGCCGACAGCCTGGGTCTGGGTCATATTTTCAGGGCATAGGCCGCAGCCGCGCCAGGGGCGATGCGGGAGTCCTTGTCCAGCCGTCCCAGGTTGGCGGAGGCTGCTGCCGCCCAAACGCCAGAAGTGCCCGAAACACCGGCTCTCCATTAGAGATATGTTCCCCTGGACATACGCGCCGGATTGAATCGTTCCCCTCTTCATTCCTTCCGGCTTCCCGGCGTCAGCCGTCCGGCAACGGGGCGCCGGCTGTCAGACGGGCATCGCGCAACGGAGGCGGCTGCGCCATCATAGAGGTGTGGAGGGCTGGAGGAGAAACAGGACCCGTCCCGGTACGCCGGGGATTCCGCACCCCCGGCGGTGGCTTTTTCGTTCTGGCCAAGAACCTCGGCCGGCACCACGACAGCGGCGGCGCCGCTACCGGCCATGCCGTGTTCCGGGTGGACGAAGCACACCGCATCCGGGGCTATTGGAAAGTTGACATCGGGGGACGGACATGAGCGTATCGGCTTCTTGCCCACGTTGGGCCGGCATTCTGACGGCCCTGCTTCTCATTGCCCTTGCTGCTTCTGCCTGCACCGGCGCAGGGGAAACCGACAGCGCGAAAGAACCGGCGGACCCGGCAGGCGCGTCAGCCGGTTCCCAACTCCAGCAATCCGCTTCCGCAAGAGATGTCAATTGCTACTCCAGCTTTGACTCCAATGACATCTGCTACGCCATTGAAGAGGGCGACGTCAAGAGGGTGCGTCAACTGGCGGAGTCAGGGGCGGACGTGGATGTTGCGGACGACCTGGGAGAGGCAGCGCTGGCCAAGGCAATCCAGAATCCCTTCAGCCCGAATCTCGAAATTATACGGATTCTCATCGACGCCGGGGCTGATGCGAACGCCGAAACCAGCTTTCATGGCAGCCTGCTGCACGCCGCAATTACGCTCCTGGGGGAGCACTTCGATCCGGCAGACCATACTGTGGTAGTGGAGATGCTGGTCAAGGCCGGCGCGGACGTGAACTGGACCGACGACCCGGGCTATCCCGAAGTCCTGGCGGGTGCGGTCCGAACAGGCAACCCGGAAATCGTGCGGATCATAGTTGAAGCCGGCGCAAGCGCCCACACCGAGCCCTTCCGAGTCTCGTTATTTGACGGCGTGAAGGACCCGGAGATAATCCGGCTCCTGGCGGACGCCGGAGCGGACCCGGCCGGCCACGAGCTGGAGGTCGCCGCGGCCAGCGGGTCCGCCACGGCCAGGGAGAAGAACGACGCCCTGGCGTCCGCCGCCCTCAACGGCGACGCGGAGGCCGTGCGGACCTGGATCGACCAAGGCGCGGACGTGAACGCGGTGAACGCCGAGGGGGACACGGTCCTGGACTTCGCCACCTATGTGCACGACAACCGCAACCTGGAGGTGGTCCGGCTGCTGGTGGAGTCGGGAGCCGACGTCAACGCCGGAGCCCCGCTGTACAATGCCGCCATCATGGACGATCCCGAGCTTGTCCGTTACCTGGTCGATGCCGGGGCCGACGTGGACGCGGTGAACCCGGAGGAGGGGTGGACCCCGCTCCATGCCGCGGCGAACCGGGGCCGCACCGAGACGGTCCGGGTCCTGGTGGACGCCGGGGCGGACGTCAACGCCGGGGCGGTGCCCTCCGGCGATCCGCCGCTGCACTGGGCGGTCCGGGCCGATGAACCCAGCCTGGAGATCGTCCGGATGCTGCTGAACGCCGGCGCGGAAGTGAATGCCAGGGGAAAGGAGACCTTCGACGGGGTGGAGGTGCCCGGCCCGTCGGTGCTGCACCGGGCGGTCCGGGGAGATAACCCCAGCCCCGAGATCGTGCAGATGCTGCTGGACGCCGGCGCCGACGTCAACGCCGAGGACGCCTTCGGCGATACGGTGCTGCATGAGGCGGTGGGGGGACTTTCCAAGCGGCGATCCCAGCCCCGCAATAGTGCGGATACTGGTGGACGCCGGAGCGGACGTAAACGCCAGGGACGGCTTCGGCGATACGGTGCTGGATGCGGCCAGGGAGCGGGGTCACTACCAGATCATCCAGATCCTCCTGGAGGCCGGCGCAGTCGGCAGGACCCCGCCCTGAAGACGCAGCCTGGGCGCCCAGGTATATGATCCCCATTGGAAAAGCCATCAGGACGACCGTAGGCCAGTATTGATCGGAACAACCCTGAGACCATTGCCTGTGGTCAAGTTACGGGAGAACGGGCCAGGGGTGAAGGCCCGGCGCCCCGGCTACGCGTCACCCGGCTCCCGCTGCTTCAGCATGGCGCCGTAGCCCCGCTCGTCAACGATGTGGTTCACCGAAGGCTGGCCCGTGCTGTCGTAGCCGGTGGCACAGGCATATTCGACCTCGGCGCCCGAGGGAACCCGTCCGCCGATGCGCACCGTGCCGCCGCCCGGATTCCTGCCGCTGTGCGGCCCGCCGGCACCGCGCACCACCTCGCCCTTGCGTCCTTCCTTCCTACAGGCCATTACCTTTACCCAGCTGGCATCGCCAGTGCCACCCCGTATCCGATGACACTTGCCCATTGCGCACGCCCCCCTCATACGCGACCATAAACAGGAGCCGCCCAGCGTCTGACAGACAGTAAACGGCGACGACGCCGGCGCTGGCGGCTCTTCTCCACTCCACCTCCCGGAGTTCTACCCATGCCCCACGTTGCCATCTACGTCAAGGACCCGCCAGCGCCACGCCACGGCGTCATCCCCAAGGAAGCCCAGGAAACCGCCTGCCGCGACTACTGCTCCGCCCGCCAACTCACCGTTGAGGCCGTCTATGCCGACCCGCCCGGCAGCACCGGCGAGTCCGACGACCTGATCGCCCTGGCCACCTCGGCCGGGGCTCCCTTCGACGCCATCGTAGTCTGGAAGACCAGCCGGATCGCGGTTTCCCTGGAGGAGGCCATCTCGCTCCGCGACCGGCTCGGGCGAACTGGCACCAGGCTTCTCTCCGTCACCGAGAAAGGAGTCGACGACTAACCTATCCGGCAAGCTCCAGACCTCACCCCCCGACCGGCGCCAACAAATCAGGCCCCTTCCTCATGGCAACAGTGCTGCCCGGAAACGCCTGTTGCCGCTACCGGCCAAACTCAGCCTCACGGCCACGGCCAGCAAGCTGGACGCCGCAGCGTCATGGGACGCCACCAGCCATGCAACGCGGCACAACGTCGACTGGCTTCAGTGCGGTCAAGCGGTCCTGTGGAATGACAAGACCTCCGTGACGGCCACCAGCGCAAACGTCACGCTCTCCGATTACGATGCCTGGATTGTCCGGGTGCAGCCGTGCAACGGTGCCTGCTGCGGCCCCCACGCCACGACATCCGTAACCGTCGCCCCGCTTCCGGCGCAGGCTGCCTATCGCCGTGCGCATGGGAGACGGTCCGCGTCGTCCTCCAGTGGGCGTCGGCCTCCAGGAGCCTGGCGGAGCTCCAGGGTTTGTGCTAATCACACGCCATGTGTGTTACCTGTGTTGACTCATCTGTTATAATCACCCGCAGTGTCAGAGTGCCTGTACGGTGAAAGGCCAATACTGGCACGACTGGCTCAAGTTTTCATACTACGTCCCATGTACAGCCGCCTTACCAGGCGGCTCAAAAAGGGACAGAACTGATACAACGTATCAGCTACTATCCGGCTCCGAAGTAGATATAGGTGGTACGGCAAAAAGATAGGAGGGACGCGTACGTCCCAGGGCATTGGAATTTCAGGTATCCACATTGAGGAAAGAAGCATCCAGGCACGGTGGCTGTTTGCATTTTGCAACACCCACACAAACTGACAACACACTGTTGATAGTGGTATTGACACAACCTGCGCAATATGTTCTGCGTCTCCACAACAAGACAAGACTCACACCTCTGAAAATGAAATGCTTCATGAGTAGCGGCCCAAAGCCTAATCGTCGGATGGTTTCGTCTCCCCTGGACGGAGCGCTGCCCATTCCAGCCTGCGCCTCGGAGAACCGGAGAACCGCAATTAGGATACAACAGGAGACCGAAACGGAGCACAGGCATAGGAAGCCGCTACGCTGCGGCACTCAGTCCACACATTCCGACTCGATAATAAGAAACGCCAACAACGGTATGTACACGCGTATCAACGCACCAGGACACATCCGGTTTCGCCCGCACGTGAGACCGGATAATCTACCCCCCTTCCTCGGGTAAACCCACATCTAGGCAGTCTTCTCTCTCGGGCACAGCGGACCACCGCTCCAGCGGCCAAGCCGGGCATGATCGTCATGCCCCGGTGTGGCCGCTTTTTTGCGTTCAGGACCGCCGCCTGCCGGGGGCCTCTTCGCCTGTCGGCAACCAGTCTCGCCAGGGGAGAACGAACCAACGCAGGAGCATCGGGCGGGCCACCAGGACCGCATGTTCCAAAGATCAACGCAGCGTGAAACCGACGCCGGGCCTCCCAAATAATCCAGCCCCGGCGCGGAAGGGGGAAAGATGCCGATAACCAACAGCTACCCAGGAGACGGACCAATGTAGGATTTCCCGCCGCGCCCACGGCGCGACATCAAGGTCACATTCACCAGACAACAAACATGAAGAGGAGAATCAACGAACCGTGATAGATACCCTGATCAACGTACCCAGGCACATGAAGCTCTTCGGAGCAACCCTGGCAATGGCGGCCCTGGCCGCAGCCCTGCTGACCGTGTTCTTCACGGCCGGCCCTACCCAGGCCCAGTCCGAGGCCTATGCAGACCCCCATCCCTGCGGCCCGGGCTTCGACCAGTTCTATCCCCTCCCGGAATTCCCGGTAGACTCGGTGGACTCGGGCAACTACGCCATCTTCGACGCCTACTACGACCTGGACGCCGACGATCCCCACCGGCCTACCGAGGAGGGGCAACCTTGGGCCGGGCTCTTGAGCCTCAACTTCTGCCCCCCCGAGGTGGAGGAGGAGGTAGTTTTGGATGATTTCGGGGACCCAACCGGGGAAATCATCAGGACCCGCCACGAGTCGCACATAGACATCGACACGACGGTCTTCCACGTGGATCAGCAGGTACAGCACACCCTGACCAACGAGGAAGTGGAAGCCTACGACTTCTTCAAGTTGGACGAAGACGACAACGACCCAGCCACCCAGGATAGCGCCGTGGGCCAGACGGTCTATTGGCTGCGGGTGGGTGACGATCCCAATACGTCCACGGAGGAGCAGGCCTCGGACCTCCAGTTCAGCTTCTCCACCGCACTGTTCGACGATATTCACTGGTACCGTACGGACGGCCAGGGCAATTCCGTCGCGCCGTTTTGGTACGAGATCGAGGCGGAGCGGGAGTTGGGCATTCACCCCAAGGAGTACGGCCACTTCTACGTATTCGACGATTCAGAGCCCCCCTCGGACGACGCTAAAGAGGCCATCTGCAACACCAGGATTTCCGACACCTGCAAAATCTACATGGAGCCGGGCGATTACCGGAAGCTCCAGTGGGTCTTCACCAAGACCGGCACCTACGAGATTGAGGTGCACCTCAACGCCCACGTCCGCCAGGAGCGGCCCGAGCACCTGCCCCAGGGCGAGAAGTGGCACCCCGCCAGCGAGGAAACCCTGGTCTCCAGCGAGGTCAAGAAGTACACCTTCTACGTCGGCGGCGACCTGACCCTGAACGAGGAGCCCATGTTTTGGGTGGAGCGCTCGGTGGATGAGTATGCCGAAGGGAACTCCAACATAGGCAACGAAGTGGGTGGCCCGATCAAGGTTACCCAGGGCGACAACGACCCCCTGTACTTCGACCTCTCGGGACGCGGCCACAGCCACTTCGATGTGGCGGCCGATGCCAACGGCCACGCCCAGATCACCGTGGCCGACGGAGCCGTCCTGGACTATGAGGTGCGGAGCAGCTACGACCTGGTCCTCAACGTCAGCGACAGGAAGGACCGTGCAGGTAAACCAGAACTCTACCCCTCCGTGGACCATACCCTGGCAGTCCGCATTTCCATTGAAGATGTCACAGAGCCGAAGGGCGTCACCATTCGCGCCAGTGAGAACCCCATAGACACTGGTGAAACCCTGCAGGTCTGGGCTTCGGTGGGAGACCTGCCCCAGGGTGCTAACTTCTTCAAATTCGTGTGGTATGAGAATAACCCGGCGCAAAACGGAGACCCGGCATATACCCACACTAATGAGTCAACGGTGGGCAGCCAGGACTACACCCATGACAGCGCTGGAACCCGGATGTACAGGGTTGTGGCGGAATACAGCGACGCCCCTGTCGAAAACGACGAGTCCAATCACTTGACGGTTGAATGGGTCCACCCTGGCCAGGGCGGCAACTGACCCGGCCCTCTTCTTTAACCTGGACAGCTTGCCGATAGGGCATGGGAAAGGGGCTTGACCTCCTTTCCCATGCCCGCCACATCCTACTACCAAATCTGAGACGAGAAGGCCTTCAATGTGTCGTTGGTTTCCAGCCATTATCCTGCTCCTGGCAATTGCAGCCGTCCTACCGGCGGCCCTCGCCAGTCCTGCCCCAACCTATGCCCAGCAACCCCCTTACGACATTTCCGTTGAAGTCGAATCCAGTACAACTAATGGAAGCTGGAGGTTCACGGCCAGAAACCTCGGGGTTGAGGATGCCTTCGGGGTGACGGTGCGGGTTGAACTACCCGAGCAGGTGCCTGCTGAGGGTATAAGTGTCCCCAATACAGAGTACGATCCTGACACCGGGGTCTGGACCTGGAGGGTGGGCAGGCTGGAAGGAGGAACTTCGAAAATCACAGGGTTAGCGACCAAACTGGCGCCGGACATCATGGTCCCAAGCAACTACACTAGGCTGGCTGCGCCAGCGCGGGCCGTCATCAGCAGCCACCGGATGGAGCCGCCGCACTTGCTGCACAACAACTCCGCCGAAGCGTGGGCTGCGTTAACACGGCAGAGATCGATCGACCGGGCGGACACAGAGGCCGACCTGCAACTACACTTGGACAACCCGCTTCCCTCGGATGGCGACATCATCAATCTCGCTGTCCGGGTGGGTAAAATTGAACCTGGCTTCGGCGATGCTACGGCTTATGGCCTCAGAACCAGAATTCAGCTCCCTCCGGGGCTGGGCGTTCCAACGGAGACGTTCGTCGTGATCCCCCCCGGGGACGACACCTTCACCGCCGTTCCTCCCGACCAGGCAAGGACCTGGGAGTGGTATCTGGAGACTCTACAGGCTGACGCCATCACGATGAATCTGTCGGTTCGCGTGACCGACCAGAAGAAGGTGGAGGGGGAATGCATCACCGCGGAATTGACCGTGGAACGGCCGGGCGATGACCCGTCCAATAATACGGCACGGGCATGCTTTGATCTCCCTCTTATCCTGTTTCAGGAGGGGGAGGTCGGCCTCTTAACTGTCTATCCCTGCGTGGGCGTCACCACTTATCCCTGCACCGGAACAGATACAGTTGATACAGTTGAGGTGGTCGCGACCGACGAGATCGGCGCATTTGAGCGGGTGCTCGAGCCTGGAAAAGTAATCATTCAAGTCGAGGACCCGAGCGGACGAGTCATCGGCGACGACAACAGCGTCTCGTGGCAGACGCGAGCTAGTAACAATGAAGCTGACCGAGGTGCGGGTCGTGGTGTTGGCTTTTTCCTTACACGGGTCCTCCTCGATGACGATATCAGCGATTGGGACAAGCTGACCTATCGAGTCGGTGTCAGAGTCCTTGGCGGCGCCGCTCAACCTAGTGATATGTCACTTCTCAGTGCTGGAAACGGGCGTGTCATTTTCCACCCTGTCGACAGTCCGGAGAGGTCAATTGACCTTACCCAAAACCGACGCGAGAGAGCTCCGGTCAATCTCTTTGCAGACTTCACGAAATTGGGTACCTATGCCCTAGACTTTTCTGTAGAAGCAACCCACGCCACTGAAAGCGGCGACTGTGACACCAACGGCGACAACATTAATGACGCATTTTGCGACACGGGGACCTACATCTTCCACGTGGGCCCTATCGCGGAGCTGGGGGTGCGCGACGGCGGGGCCAGCCCCCTCGGGCTGGAGCCGGGCCAGACGGCCTTCACCGTCGTCGCCTTCAACAACGGGCCGGACGACGCCCTGGGCGCCAAGGTTGAGGTCACGCTGCCCCAGGGGGCGACCTTGGCCCAGGCCATCCCCAGCACGGGTACCTACAACCACAACGACGAAGACAACACTGGCGTGTGGGACTTCGCTGGGTTGCGGTTCAAAGGATATTACCAAGCCACCGGCAGTCGGCTGGAGGGAGAGGACCTGACCCTCATCCTCAACTGCCCAGCGGGCGGATGCGGGGGAGCCAAGGCCACGGCGCGTATCTACAACGACAACGATAACCACCCCTACAGGGTGGTTATCGGCGGTGGTCCCCACGACGGCACGGTTTACGATTACAACGACGGCAACAACGAGGCCACGCTGACGGCGCGGCCGGGAACCGGCGAAGTGGGGCCGGCGGTGGAGGCCCAGCCCTTCGTCGCGGTGACGTGGCAGCGGGTGGACGACGTGTACGGCTTTCCTGTCTCCCACTACCAGGTCTGGCGCTCCGGTTGCGGCAAAGGAGATGAGCCGGCGAAGGTTGCGGACGTTGTTACGGACACGCCCTGGGTGGACCCGGCCTGGCAGGAAGACGACGTTGCGCCGACGTCCTGGGTGGACCTGAACGTGATGGCCGGGGATACCTACTGCTACCAGGTGCGGGGGGTGAACGACCGGGGAACGGCAGGGCCATTCTCGCTGGCCGTGGAAAAGACGGCCCGGGCGCCGGTTACGCCCACGGCCGGTATGCCGGAGGCTCCCGCGCTGACCGCCCAGCCCAACGAGCCCTACGGACGCGATTCGATATTGCTGACCTGGAACAAGCCGGTGGAAAGCGGCTCGTTCATCATCTCCTACACCATCGAGGTGGCCGATAGCAGGAACGGCCCCTGGGCCGAACCGGCGCCGACGCTGGGGCCGGACGACATCTCCTGGCTCCACGCGGGCCTGGACCCCGGTACACGGAAGTACTACCGGATCAAGGCCACCAACGAACAGGGCGACAGCCCCTGGTCGAATCTGGCAGCCGCCACGACCCATGCCCGGTACACGCCCAGCTGGCCCACCAACCTGCGGGCCGAGCCCCAGGGCGGCAATGCCATCGTCCTGACGTGGGACGCGCCCGAAGACACCGGCGACCCGAGCAACCCGGACATCGACATCGTTCGCTACGAGGTGCAGTATTCGGCGGACCGGGCCAACTGGTCGGCGGAGACCGCGCGGTGGAGCAGCGCCGGCCGCACGGCGGATGGCGAGACCCGCACCTTCACCCACAATATCGGGGTCCCCGGCACCACCAACCACTATCGGGTGGCGGCGCATAACGGCCGGGCCCTCAGCGCGTGGTCGGAGCCGGCCTCAGCCACCACGCCGACCGGAGTGCCGGGCGTGCCCCGGCTCACCGCCGAGGCCAAGTCCTACAGCACAATCAACCTGACCTGGACCGTGCCGGCCAGCAATGACGGCCCCATCACCCGCTACGAAATCCAGTGGTCCGATGACGGCGCGCCCGGCAACTGGACAATGCTGGAGGCCGTAGTAGAGACAACCGGCGAAGGGGTGGTGAGAAATTCCCATGCCGATTCCGGCCTTGAACCGGTCACGACGCGGTACTACCGCATACGGGCGGTGAACGGCATGGGCGCGGGCTCCTGGTCGCGGGCGACCAGCGCCACCACGCCCACCACGCCCGGGGCGGATTCGCCCTCCGCGCCGCTGAACCTGAGGCTGGAATCCGGAGACGCGCAGATTGAGGTGCTGTGGGACCCGCCCGCCGACAACGGCGGGGCGGATATCAAGGAATACGTGGTGCAGCTCCTCGACTCGGGAGAGTGGAAGGAAGTGGACCGCGGCGCTTTCACCGGCTTGCTCTTAACCGAAGAGCCCGATGGCAGGCCTCTGACCAACGGGCGGCGCTACTACGTGCGGGTGCGGGCGGACAACGCCGACGGCGGGATGGGCGACTGGGCCCAGGGATCGGCCGTTCCCAACACCCCGCCGAGGGCCCCCAGCGAGCCGCCCAACGTCGTCCCCACCGGGGGCGATGGTGAGATTACGGTGACCTGGCGGGAGCCTTACGACGTGGGCCACCCGGCCCTCAGCGGCTACCGGATCCAGTACCGGGAGGACCTGGAGGGCAGGAAAGACCGGAAGGAATGCGTCAATGACTGGCTCCCGGCCTCGCCCTTCAGGGTTGGCAGCAACGCCAGATCTTATACGATAACAACGAACCTGGAAAATGGCACGACCTACCAGGTGCAGGTGTGGGCGGTGAACAGCGAGGGCGACAGCCCCAAGGCCGGCTGCGACGGTAAGCTCACGGCCACGCCGGAGGCGGCGGAGGAGCCGGACCCGCCGCCCGACGACCCGAAGAAGGGGGAGCCGGAACCGGAACGGCGGCCCTCCGAGCCGCGCAATCTGGCGCTGACGCCGGGCGATGGGGAGATACAGGTGTCCTGGGACGCGCCGACGGACCTGGGCAATCCCGAGATCACGGGCTACACCCTTGAGTACCGCGCTGACGGCGGGAGTTCGTGGCTTTCCCGGAAGGTCACGACCACCTCGGCCACCATCACCGGCCTGGACAACGGCAAGCCGTACGACGTGCAGGTGCTGGCGTCCAACGCAAGCGGCGACGCCACCGCCGGGCCGCAGCGGGCCACCCCGGAAGAGCCGCCCGACTCGGGTACGGCGCCGCAGAAGCTGAAGCTTGTGGAGCAGAGGACTTTCGAGGACGTGGACGGAAGCACCGTGAAGGAATTCGTGGTGGACTGGGAACTGCCCGACAGCAGCAAGTTCCCTGACGTCACGGGCTACCTGGTGGAGTTCCGCCGCGGCGAGTCCGGGGACTGGCTGGACCGGCGCTGCACAGTTTCCGACGACCCGGAGCCGATAGAGGAAACCTGCTCCGATCACCGGGGCGGCAGGACCTCCGTTGCGGGCATCATGGGAGTGAGCAGCGGCACGTACCAGGTGCGGGTGGCGGCGGTGAACCGGGAAGGGACCGGCGCCTGGGCCAGGGTGACTGTCCAGATTCAGTAGTCCGGCGGGGCTCCGCTCCTGAGCTTGTCGAAGGGCCGGCGGAGTTCCGCGAAGCCGGTGGGGGCAGGTGGCACCGTGCAGCGTGGTGCGCCTGCCCCGGCGCCATTACCAGGTGGCTGAAGAATATCGCGGAGCACCAGGGGCGCGTGGCGGTAATCAACGAGCGCGGCGAAGCCGGTGACGGCCTCCCTGTGGGAGAGCCTGGCTGACACGGAGGGCAGGCTTCGCCAGTCTCAATCCACGACGCGGGGTCCCGGAGGACGCCTACCCGACCCGGCCGGGGATGGCGCCGCAGCGGTGGCACACCGTACCAGATGGGGCGCAGACCGTACACCTGGAGGGCGGTCTTCATGCCAAGACAACACACTCACCACGGCAGAAACGGAAACACCCGCGTCTTCCCTCTGGACTTCCCGCAGCGGCTGGAGCGGTTCCAGGAGGAGTCGGGCCTGTCCTGGGCGGAGATCGCCCGCCGCCTGGACGTCTATCCCCACACCCTGTGGCGCTGGCGGAAGGCCGGAGTGCGTCCCGACGCGGAGCACATGCTGGCGCTGCTGGACCTGGCCGACAGCCTGGGGCTGGGCCACATGTTCAGGACATAGACCGCAGCCGGGTCAGGGGCGAGTCGAGCTTGACTCCACCGGCGAGCCATCGAGGCTCTCCGTGTCCGGCGACGGCGTTGGGCTGCCGCCCGACTACGAGGCCGGGGGCGGCGGGCTCGGGAACACGCGGGCCGGCGCAGAGCGGATTGGCGACTGCCTGGAGGTTCAGTCCGGCGGGATGGGCGGCGGAACCACCGTGAAGTGCGTCATTCCAGACCGGAATCCGGAAGGAGGAGGCCAGATGACTTCGGACGCCCGGACCCGGGTGATGCTGGTTGATGGCCACCAGGTCATGCGGGACCTGCTGCGGGACGCCCTGGAGAACACCGGGGAATTTCAGGTGGTCGCCCAGGCGGCGGACGGGGCGGAGGCGGTGAAGATGGTGGAGGAAATCGCCCCGCACGTGATCGTCATGGACCTGGTCATGCCGGTGATGGACGGCATCGGGGCCTGTAGGGAGATCACGGACCGGCTGCCCGACACCAGGGTGCTGATGCTGACCGCCTCCAACGAGCAGGAGGCCGTGGTCCGGTCCATCGCCGCCGGGGCCACCGGGTACCTGCAGAAGCATTCGGGCAAGGAGGAGTTGCTCGCCGCCCTGCGAGAGGTGGCCGAAGGGGAGTTCCGCATCCCGGGCAGCGCGGCCAGGGGGTTGACCCAAGCGGTGCGCAGCGGCCTGTCCGAAGATGTCCCGGAGCCTTTGAAGGCCCTGACGCAATGGGAGAGGGAGATCCTGAAGCTGTTCGCTGGAGGGCTGACCCACCACGAGATCGGGGAGAAACGCAACATCAAGGCTCTGACGGTGCTCAACGCCATGGCCAAGATACAGAGGAAGCTGGGGGTCAGGAACAGGCAGGAACTGGCGGTATGGGCCGGGCGCATCGGCCTGTCCGAAGATATCCCGGAGCCGTTGAAGGCCCTGACGGAAAGGGAGGAGGAGATCCTGAAACTGTACGCCCAGGGGTCGAGCTACCAAGAGATCGGGAAGAAACTCAACATCAGCGCCCAGACGGTGAGCAACGCGGTGTCGGGCATACAGCGGAACCTGGGGTTCAGGAGCAGGCAGCAGCTGGTGGGATGGGCGGTGCGCATCGGCCTGGCGGACGGTAGCCAAACGTAACCGGCGCCTTCGGTGCAGGGGGCGGACGCTCTCTACCAGGTGGTCTCCCGCCAGTTTCGGCCGCCGTCCGCTCCGTTCAAGGGAGTGAAGAGGGCGAGGCGGCCGTCGTTCCCACTGACCGCCCCGGCCACGGGCCATCCCTCCGGCATCCGGTAGATGACGGACTGTCGGAGTGGCTCCGCTGCCCTAATCGCCCTCCGGCTTCGGCTTGTTCAGCATCACGCCGTAGCCCCGCTCGTCAACGATGTGGTTTACCGACAGCCGGCCCCGGCTGTCGTAGCCGCTCGTGTAGGCATATTCCACCTGGGCGCCCCAGGGCACCCGCCCGCCGATGCGCACCGTGCCGCCGCCCGGATGGTTGCCGCCAGGCCCCGGCCCGCCGGCGCCCTTGACCACCACACCCTGGCGGTCGTCCTTCTTCCAGCCCATGACCTTTAACTCCACCGGGACCACCAGTTCCGCTTGCCGTGGGCGCGAACAGGACCTGGTGCAGCCGGCGCAGCACGTCCCCCGAGGGAGTGCGCTGGCCGTTCATGATCAGGGAGAGATGGCCGGTGCTGATGCCCGCCAGCCGGGCCACCTGGTTCTGCGAAAAGCCGTGGGCGTCCATCCGGTCCCACAGGGTCCTGGGTGTCCACGGTGGGACACCGGGCGGCTTCCACTTTCACCGGGGCCTCCAGCACCGCCTCCACCTTGGCCTGGACCCCAGGGCTCATGTTTCTCTGGCCCCGGCACGCCATGGGTCATGTAGCTGCGAAGACACCCCCACCAGTGTTCCGCCAGGGCTCTTGATGCTCAATCCCACCTCCCGGGCCCGCTCCCGGATGCAGGTGGTCTCGGCGGTTCACCACGCCGCCCTGGCGGTAGACCACGCCCTGGCCGGGCACCTCGCCCAGGACCGCCATGGCCCGTTCCCGCAGCATGGGAGTCCAGGGCCTGCTGCCGCTGCTGACCTGGGACACGTACCCGTAGCTCACGCCCATCAGGCCGGCCAGTTGCTTGAGGGTGAGGCCCTTGCGCCGGGCGGCCGCGCGGAGTTCGCTCTCCGGCTTGCCCTTGCCGTGCGCCTGTTCCGCCGTCACCGTCGTTTTCCTGTCCGGTTCCTGCTCCGCAGAGTTGGCGGGGTTGTCGTTGCCGTTGGTCGTGATCCTGGTGTCGATGCTGGTGTTGGTAGTCGCCTTCATGTCGCTTCCTCCGAAACGCAGAAAGCGGGGGCCGGTCCTCTTTCGAAAGAGGCCGACCCCCGCTTTGCTGTAAGCTGTGTGTTTTTTTCGGTTGTCAGTGGCGGCTCA
Source organism: Dehalococcoidia bacterium (assembly GCA_965203835.1). Taxonomy (GTDB): domain Bacteria; phylum Chloroflexota; class Dehalococcoidia; order Lucifugimonadales; family UBA3495; genus CBDCFV01. Next base: position 2,420,995 of record OZ241919.1, on the reverse strand, counting down.
ACCGGCCGCCTGTTGGTTTCCGCCGCCTCGCTCAACGCTGAACGAGAGGCGGGCCTGGGTTTAGCGCCGGTTCACCCCTTCCGCCAGCATTCCAATGGTAGGGGAGGGGCAAACCGGGTCAGTGTTCGTGTCGTTCACCTCCTGGTCGTCGTTGTCGTTGATGGTCGTTGATTTGCCGCCCGTTGATGTGGATACCGTGGCCCTGGTTGCTGTCGCTTGAACGCCGACGTAACCCCGGTTACCGCCTCGTGCCAGGCGCACGTCTCCCAGGGTCCAGGAAACGCAATGCGGGGAACGCCGGTTGTGGGCTGACGCCGGGCGCACGTCGCCCAGGGTAGGAATTGCAACGGAGAACGGCGCAGTGTGGGCTGACGCCGGGCGCACGTCGCCCAGGGTCAGGTTGTGGAGTGCAATCCAACGCCCCGGTGCAAGACGCACTTCGCCCAGGGCCGGGCAGCGCAACGGGAAAAGCCGGATGGGGGGTTGGCGAAGGACGCAGCTCGCCCAGGGTGTTATTCCGGGGCTACTGCTGAGGGCTGGAGGGACGGGAGATACGGGTGCGTAACGCAGTCCGGCCAGCGGCCAGGTTTTCAGCTACCGGCCCGGTGGCAACCGCGTTGCAACGTCAAGCGTCCGGCCTGTCGCCGTTGCCGACGGACTGCCGGAGCGTGTGGAACCTGCGGCGCCGTTGCTGATGTTCAACAGCCTATGCCGCAGGCGTGGGGAAGCGGCCGGAGCCTGTTGCCTTCCGCTCCAGCCGCAGGATGAGGATTGCGAAGCAGGTTGGACCGCTCCGCCAGGTGAACCCGATGGGTTTAGGGAAATCCGGGATGCCGTGCTGTTTCTGTCTGCCACCTCCGCTGTGATGGTAATGGGCCTGGGATAGAGATTCCGCGCCGTGGAATGGGTTGCCTGGTGAAACGCGACCGTGCGCTCCGGTGGGTATTGGTTTCCGGCTGGGGCGCCGCGAGCAGAACCCGCGAACGCCTCAGCCTGGGTGAGAACTTGAAGCGCCGCTAAACGCTCCGTCCCCTCCGCCCGGTGGCCGGAGGGATCAACCCCAGCCATCTGGCGGGTGCCCAGCAGCCGGAGGGATCAGCTCCGAGCCGCTGAACGGTGTCCGGGGAAGAAGGACTTAAACACTCCAGCCGCCGGACTGGCCGGGAACGAGGGACTTAAACACCCCGTGACCCCGGCCCGCGCTGCCTGCGAGGGACTTGAACACTCCGCGTCGGCAGCGTTCCCTCGTGGGCCAACCTTTCGGTACAGACCCGGGCTGAGGGATGGACCCCCAGGTTTCTATGGCGGGAAACGCTGGAAAAGCCTGACAACACAGATATTGTCGCCCGTTTCAAGGCTCCTGGGTAGGTCTTACAAGACCCCCCCGGCAAGAGTTCACAAAATTCACAATTCCCGCCGTTTCACCAGGCGCCGCCAGAATGCCCACGTAAACACCAATCGGAGCCGGCGCAATAGTTCCAGCCTCCGTATTGCCTTGCGCGTGTCGTGGAGCGCCTTGCGGCGCCAGTTGACCTGGGCGCCCCGGTCCAGGCCCCGCAGCGGATACGTTTCCGGCGGCAGGGTCAGCCCGTGCTCCTCCAGCAACGCCAGTTCCACCGTGAGGAACCGTTCCTCCACCACCAGCCAGTCCAGGCCCTTGCCCCGGTCGGGATGGGTCTCCTTCAACTCCCGCCACTCCTGAATCAAAGGCCAGGCGGCGCCGAAGACCTGCGCGTCGTCCTCGGCGGGCTCCAGCGTCGCCAGGTCGAGGTACTCTCGTCGCGGCGCGGGTTTCCCCCTTTGCCGCACGCCATTGTCTGACTCCCCTTCGCCCTGCCCATCGTCTCCGCCAACACCCTCGCCCACACTTCCGCCAGCATCTCCGCCCGCTTCCAACCGCGCCAGCCTTTGCATTCCCTCGGCCTGCTGATTCCTCACCGCCTCGACCTCCCCCTGGACGGCGCCAAGGCCGTCGCGCATTTCCCGGCCCAACGCGTCCATTCCCTTTTCCAACACCTCCAGCCGCCCGGCCAGCTCGTCGTTGCGCTGCCGCTGTTCCTGGGCCGGGGACCCGCCCCCCGCCAGCAGCGCCTTCTCCAAGGACAGCCGCAGCCGCCGGGACAGCCGCCCGCTCTGGAGACCGGAGCTCAGGGTCCGGTGGTCCACGTCCAGCTTCTGTGCCGCCTTTCTCACCCCGTGGTCCCGCACCTGCTCCCGCAACAGGGTCATCAGTTGCAGGTGGTGCAGGTCCTCGATGTCCCGGCTCCCATCGATCCCCGGCTGCTCCGGCCCCGGCCGCTCCGATGCCATGATTTTCCCTCCGGGTACAAAAATGTACGTTTTACCTTGGGCTTTTGCACGTCCCCGCCGATTTGCGGGGGTACAAAAATGTACGTTTCAGCTAGGAGACTTGCACACCCCCGCCGGAACCCGCCCGCAAGTCAAAGTGTTCACTGTTCCCCTCCTGTAGGGGGCCGATTTCCCCCGATTCAGGGCCATTTCAGCTTTGGAACAGCCCTGAAACGGGAGGGGGTACAAAAATGTACGCAGGTCCAAATCCCTGTACACCCCAATGACATCACTGGGCAGGCCGTTTGCGTAAGGCCCTGGAGGGGCGTTCACGGATGAACGCCCTCACAAGGGCGGTCTTGAAAGACCCCTCACAGATGAACGCCCCCACAGGGGCGGTCCTGAAAGACCCCTCACGGATGAACGCCCCCACAAGGGCGGTCCTGAAAGACCCCTCACGGATGAACGCCCCCACGGGGGTGGGCCCGTAAGGGCGTTCACCGCTGAAGGCCCCTACGAGAGGTTATGCGGGGCCTTTTCGTTGTTCACACTCTGCTGCGGCGCTGGCGAACACGCCAACCGCCGATACCAGAGAGAGGTGAACGACTTGACGCTGCAACCGATACCCCTGACCGCCAGGCGGCTGACCCTCCTGGCCGCCGCGCTGATTATCACGGCCATCACCGCCATCCCCGTCTGTGGCACGGCCCTGGCCCAGTCCCCGCCTACCGACGACCTGAGCCTGGTCAACCGGGACCGGCAGATGGTGGAGCGCAAGAAGGACGGCGAGTTCGTCGCCCGCCCCGTCTTCAGCCGGAAGGTCAGCGTCCTCTTCTACGCCCTGCGCCACCCCGACACCGGCGAGTGGGTCACCAACACCTACCGGGTGCAGGGCGGGGAGAAGCAGCTATCCGAGGGCTGGGAGTACACCTTCGAGTACCCGGTCCTGGACGGCCAGCCGGAACTGCACCCGGAGCAGGCGTTCCTGATGGTGATGTCGGTGCCCAGGCAGGGCGGCGGCGACCACCACGTCTTCCACGCGTTGGTGCCCGTCCACCAGCCCAAGGGGTTGTGGGACAAGGTGCTGGGCGCCCTCGACCCGGACCGCTGGGCCCGGGCCGGGGCCAGGTGGGTGATCCAGGGCGTCCACGGGACCCTCTGCGGCGTGGTGGAGCGGGCCACGGAGACTGACATTTCCGAGTGTGGAGGGTAGCGGTATGAGCGACATCCTCACCGGGACCCCTCCCGAACTCACCTACCTGAACCCCGTGGTCCAGGCTGCCTGGATGGCGGTATGGGCGGTGGCCTCGGGAATGCTGGTGATCATCCTGGGCTGGATGGGGCTGAGCTTCATCGTCCAGGAGCACCTGGGACACCACCAGTCGGGCTGGCGGGAGATGGTGCCCCGCCTGGTGCTGGGCCTGACCGCCGCCGCGTCCTCGCTGTGGTGGTGCGCCCTGGTCATCGACGTGGCCCACGCCGTCTCCCAGTTCATCGCGGCCTCCCTCAACGTCACTCCCGGCGACCTGCTGCGGGCGCCCCTGGACCCTTTGCTCAACGCCGCGCAGGCCGCCAGTACCGGCCTGGCGGTGTTCATCGCCCTGCTCTACCTGGTCTTCGGGTTTTTCATCCTCTACCTGCTGGTGCAGATGATCCTGCGCCTGGCGTTGATCGACATCCTGCTCTGCCTGGCTCCCGTGGCGCTGGGGCTGTGGATTCTGCCCCACACGGCGGGCTGGGGCAAGCACTGGCTGCGGCTGTTCATGACCGCCGTGTTCCAGCAGGCGGTGCAGCTCATCGCCATCGCCCTGGCCTTCGGCTTCCTGGACCAGTTCGCCGCCATCGGCGGTGGCGAGGCGGCCCAGGACCTGGTGTGGAAGCTGCTGATGGCCATCGCCTTCATGTACCTGGCGGGCCGCATCCCCTCGATGCTGGGACACCACGGCACCTTCGACGCCTGGCTGCACACCCTGTACTTCGGCATGTCCCTGCCCGGCTCGATGGTGCGCTCGGGGCGCGCCCTGGGGCTGCTGGCGGGCGGCGCCGCCGGTGGACCTGCGGGAGCTGCGGCTGCGGCAGCCGCTACCAGCACGGCAACCAGCGCCGCCACGGGCGCGGTGAACTCGGCGGCCCAGAACTCCACGCCAACGTCCCAGGGCGGTCCTACGCCGAGGAGCCAGGGGCCGTAACCGGATGGCGACCAAGAACGACAACTACCGGCGCGGCAAGGACCCGCGCTATCCACCCCAGCTAACCACCCCAGGAGGTGGAGAGATGTGCCAGTAGAGCAACGGGGCTGACCCGCAACCGGCGGAAACAGAACAAGAACGACAAATTCGATTCACAAGGAGAACACCCTATGGACGACCTGACACAGACCGTATCGAACCTGGTGGGCATCCTGCTGGGCCTCGTCGGCGTGGTGGGAGTGGGCTATTTCATCTACGGAGCCTACATGTATCTCACCGCCAGCGGCGCCCCCAACCAGATGGAGCGGGGCAAGGCGGCCATGATGACCGCCCTGGCCGGCATCGTGCTGGCCCTGGTGGCCTACGGCGTGGTGGAGCTGGTGATGAACGCGGTGGTCGGCAACCCGGTGGACCCCAGCGTGCCCGACCCCACCACCGGCGGCGACACCGGCGACGGCGGTTAGGAGGTGACGAATGAGAGAGCATGAAGTACCGACCCACGTGCAGGCCGAGGACAAGGTGCTGCTGTGGTTCACCTTCCCCCAGATCGTGGCGGTGGTGGCGACCTGCGCCCTGGCCTACGGCGTCTACCGCTACTTCCCCTTTGGACCACCGGAGTTCCGGCTGGGCATCGCCATAGTCTTTGGCATCACCGGCATCGCCATGACGGTGGGGAAGGTGGGAGGGCGGGGGCTGCCGCTGGTGGCCGCCGACCTGCTGAAGTTCAACCTGGGGGCCAGGCGCTACGCCGGTTCCCCCACCCAACTGGCCCGCAGTGAGGCCCCGCCTGTGCCGGAAAAGAAGCCCGACCCGCTGCGGCTGCTGGTGAAGAAGGCCGCCGGTGGCATCGGCAGGGCGGTGAAGGCAGCCAGGAACAAGGGGCGCTCTCCCTTCCGGCCCCATAGCTGGTTCGGCAAGCGGAGACACGCCAGACAGGGCAACCAGAACAAGCCCAACATCCGGGAGACCCAGGATAGAAAACCCTGGTACCGGCTGCTGGCGGTGGCGGGGCTGCTGGTGCTGACCGTCATCGCCATTCCATCCCCGGCCCTGGCCGACGACCCCGACGATCCTCCCTACGGCGACGCCTGGCGGCTGGGCGAGATCTACTTCGAGCCGCCGGAGCCGGTGCCCGGACGCCGCATCTATATCGAGAAGGTGAGCGTCACCGGCAACACCGCCGCCGTCACACTCCGCGCCGCCCACGACCTGGACCTGAAGGTGCGGGTCTTCGGCGGCAGGACCGGTAAGACCCTGAAGATGGGCGCCAACGCCACCGTCCACTCCGGTGAGAGGAAGACCTACAACCTAACCCTGGACGGCCCCAAGCCGTCGTTCACCTTTTCCTGGACGGACTCCCTGGGCTTCGCCGGGGCGGCGTCGCTGAAGAGCCACCAGATTCCCTACCCGCTGCCCAAATATGACGGGGAGCTGTGCGACCTGGAGTTGACATCCCTGGAGTGGACGCCGGGGCAAATCAACGGCGTCATCGCCTCGCAGTGCATCGCCGACACCCGGCAGGAGGTGGACCTGCCGGTCTACGGCGGCCACTTCAGCCAGTCGGTGCCCGCCCTGCTGGACGCCAGCGTCACCGGCATCGCCGGCACGGTGACCGTGGCGGCGGGTTCCCGCCAAACCAGCGCGCCCTTTGTCCAGGGCGGCGAGACCCGTTTCCGGCTGCCGGTGGCCAACGAGAAGGCGGACCACCGGCTGGAGATCACGGCGGAGCTTACGGCCACGCTGGACGTGCCCCTGCCGCCCATGTTGCAGACCACCCACCACCCGGCCCGCACCGATGTGTACCGGCGCACCGTGCGCCTCTCCTGCGGAAAGTGCTCGGTGTCCCGGACGGTCACCATTCGCGTCCATCACCCGGAGCACGTGCGGGCCGTGGAGAACCGGCGCGGTCCCGTGACCCGCACCCGACCGGAATCATTGCCCCTGGCGGGTGGGCTGGGCGTGGGGGCCGACAACCCCTTCCGGTACCTCACGGTGCCACCGCCCACGCCGCCGCCACCGCAGGCGGAGCAGACCGAGGCGGGCGATTCCTCGTCCTGGTGGAGTTGGTGGCCATGGTAGGGCGCGCAGGAGCGGTCCTGCTTGCTGGCTACGGCGGGAAGGTGGCCTTTCTGGCTCTCGCCTTCTCCGAAGAGGAGCGGGAGGCGATGCTCCGGGCCTTCGACGCGGTGCTGACGGGGATGGCCTACGCCGGGGTGGGCCTGTGCCTCTTCGCCGTCGTCTGGGCGGGTTTTGTGCTGATGGCCGAGGGCGCCGAGGGGGAGGGACGACGGGGCCGGGCCAGGAACGCCGTGGTCATGGCCGTCGTCGGCCTGGTGGTGGTGCTGCTGGCCAAGGCCATCGCCCTGGTGATCAGCAGCGGCATCGCTCCCATCCTGCCCGGCCCATAAGAGAAACAAGGAGATAAGAGAAATGAAAACACCACTACCCAACATCAAGGGGATTATCAAGCGCAGCCCACCCGTGGATGCGACGGATGCTGTCCCCGAACCGCCCAAGCCGCCGCCGGACCTGACCCTGCTCTTCATGCTGTCCCACCTGGAAGACGACGGGCCGGTGCGGCTGGACGGGGTGAAGCTGGCGGTCAGCGAGGTGATGGGGCTGGAGATGGACGAGCCCAAGCTGGGCGCCTTCGCCGGTTCCCTGAACGCCCTGGACTTTCCGGTGCAACTGCTGGTGCGCCAGCACCCGCCGGTGCTTTCAACCCTGCGCAACAACCTGATGGCGGCCCAGCCGGACGACCTGCCGGAACAGACCAGGCAGGCCGCCGATAGCCTGGGCAGGCTCCTGACCACATTGGAGACCCGCGAAGGCATCCTGGACCGGCGGTTCTACGCCGTGTGCGAGCACAGCCGGATGGACGAGCTGCACGGGCTGCTGGCCCGGGGCGGGCTGGGGGTGTTTCCCCTGGTGGGAGAACCCCTGCGCCAGTTCTGGCTGTCGGCAACCCTGGGCGGCTCGCCGGTGGAAAGGGACGAGGACGCCGAACTGGAAGTCGAGGTCAACCGCCGCGACATCCGCATCGGCAACCGGCTGGTCCGCTCCCTGCACCTGGGCAAGTGGCCCCGTTCTTTGGCGCCGGGCTTCCTGCAAGGGCTGATGGCCACCGGGGCGCCCATGGACCTGTCGGTGCATTTGGGCGCCATCCCGGCGGAGCAGGCGGCCCGTACCCTGGAGTGGCAGAAGGTCCGGTTCGAGTCGGCGCAATCCCTGTCCTTCAAGCGGGGCCGCTCCCTGTCGCCGGAGGCGGAGATCGCCCTGGAGGACGTGAGCCGCCTCAGGGACGAGGTGCAGCGGGGCCGGGAGCGCCTGTTCCACGCCTCTCTGTCCGTTACATTGCACGCCGCCGACTCCGAAACGCTCAGGGACCTCACGCAAAAAGCCCGCGCCCACTTCGCCGCCACGTTGGGCAAGTTGGACAACCTGTCCTTCCGCCAGCGGGAGGGTCTGCTTTCCACGTTGCCCCTGGGCCTGAACGCCGTGGCGGTGTGGCGGACCCTGGATACGTCGTCATTGGCAAGGCTGTTCCCCTTCTCGCCACCGGACCTGGACACCCGTTCCGGCACCCTCTACGGCATTGATCTCAGGGCCTGCGCCCCGGTGGTATACGACCCCTTCGACGGCACCCACCTCAATGCCAATACGGCAGTATTGGCCCGCTCCGGCTCCGGCAAGTCCTTCGCCACCAAGCTGGGCGTGCTGCGGGGCCTGTGCCGGGGCGTGCGGGCCTACGTAATCGATCCGGAGGGCGAGTATGCCGACATGGCAAGGGCGGCGGGCGGCAGGGTACTGTCGCCCGGCGTGCCCGGCCAGGGGATGAACCCCTTTGTCATCGACCGGGGCGACAGCGAGGAACTGTTGCAGCGCATCGGCAGCCTGCGCCGCCTCATCGAGGTGATGGTGGGGGAACGCCTCGGCGCCGAGCGGAGATCTAGCCTGGACGCGGCCCTGGCCACCTACTACGCCGAGAAACGGGAGCGCACCGGATTCCGCGACTTCTACGCCTACCTGGAAGGAGAGGCGGCAGACATCGCCCATCTGCTCAGGCCCTTCGCCACGGGAAGCCTGCGCCACCTGCTTTCCGACGAGGGCGACGACCTGCTGGCCCACGAAGCGTTGGTGACGGTGTTCGACCTGCACTTGCTGGAACCGGAACTGAGACCGGCGGCGGCGATGGTATGCACCGAGACGGTGTGGGCCGCCGCCGCCCAGAATCCCCGGCCCCGCCTGCTGGTGGTGGACGAGGTGTGGAGCATCATGCAGCACCCCGAGGGCGCGGCCTTCATGGTCAGCATGGCCAAGCGCGCCCGCAAGCACCGGCTGGGACTCCAGTTCATCACCCAGGACGTGCAGGACCTCCTCTCCGAGGACAGTTCCCGCACCATCACCGGCCATTCCGGGCGGGCGCTCTTGCAGAATGCCGCCTTCAAGCTCCTGCTCCAGCAGGACGCCGCCGCCGTCAGCACCGTGGGCGAAGCCTTCGACCTGCCGGTGGAGCTGCAGCGCTGGCTCCTGTCATGTCCCCGGGGCGACGGGCTGCTGCTGGCCCGGGGCAACCGCTTTCCCATCCGCATCGAGGCCACCCCCGAGGAGACCGAGGTCATCGAGTGGCGGCCCGGACCCAGGCACTAGCCGACAAGCAGCGGCGGACACCCGCAGCGGACGGAAACACCCATACCAACAACCAACCCGATAGGAGTTGAAAGGAAGCACGATATGAGACTGAATCTGAACCCGAAAAACATACTCTTCGGCAACCGCCGTCAAGGCGACCCGGTACTGCTGGCGGTGACGCCGCCCCGCACCGGCGAACGCACCCTTTTGGGCGTGGAGAACCTGCTCCAGTCCATCGCCGTTCCCGAACCCTTCTCCCTGGAGCTGGCCGGGGACATGGACGGCGTGACCCTGCTGGTCCGCTGCCGGGACGACCAGGTGGTGCGCAGCCAGGTGGCCGCCCACTACCCCCAGGCCCGCATCCGGGAGGTCCCGCCCGAGGAAGACCCCCTGACCGTGCGGGAGGACGAGCAGGCCGGAGCTCTGACCCTGCGGGTGGACGGCCCGGAGTACGTCCCCCTGCGCACCTTCCGGGACGACGACCTGCTGGACCCGGGCTCCGACCCCCTGCTGGCGGTCATCGGCGCCCTGTCCAACCTGAGAGAGGGGGAGCGCGTCGTGGCCCGGTTGCTGCTGCGCTCCCTGGGCCCCGACTGGTCCCAGCGCCACCAGGCCCGCGCCCACCGGCCCGCAGTAGCCGACAACCGGGAACCCTCCTACACCTACCAGACCAGGCCCCTGCAACTGGACGGCGTTACCATGGCCGTGCTGGGCGTGGGCGCCCTGGCGGCCCTCAAGGGCTACCTGTGGGTGCAGGACGGCGAGACCTGGAAGGCGGCGCTGCTGGGGGTCGGAACTGCGGCGGGTCTCACCGTGGCGGGCTGGGGCTGGTGGCGCTGGAAGCAGGCCAGGAACCGGGTCTACGACCCCATGCTGATCCGGGAGAAGGTATCCCGCGTGGCCTTCGACGCCGAGCTTCAGGTCACCGCCATCATCCCCGGGACCACCCGCCTCCCCAGGGCCGGCGAGCTCTTGACCCCGGTGGCCGCCGCCTACCGCCACTACGACCACCCGGCCGGGGCGGGGTTCCGGGTGGGGGACGTGAGGGACCCGCTGCCCGCCGCCAGCCTGCATCCAACTGGCCCCGGTTTGTTTGGCAGGCGCAGCGTCCTGGGCGTACGCGAGGTCGCCTGCCTCTGGCACCCGCCGGGGGCGGGAGACGAGACGCCGCTGGTGGAGCGGTCCGGGGCCAGGGGCCTGCTGCCCACGGCCCGGGGCGTCCGGGGCGGCGCCCTGGTGGGCGACACCACCGCCGGGGCGAAAAGGGAGGTCCGTTTCCCCGAGGACCTGCTGCGGCGCCACCACCTCTACGTGGCCCGCACCCGCATGGGCAAGTCCACCCTGATGCACCACGTGGTCAGCCACAAGCTGCGGGAGAAAGCCGAAGGCAGGGACGGCGACGCCATTGTCGTCGTGGACCCCCACGCCGACCTGGTGGCCGCCATCCTGGAGCAGGTGCCGGAGTCCCTTGTGGACAAGGTTAGGCTCATCGACCTGGCCGACGAGACCCGCGCCCCGGGCATCAACCTGCTGGACACCCGGGTCTTCGCCGATAGGGACAGGACCGCCGACTCGGTGGTGCGGGTGGCAAGGGGCCTGTGGGACCAGTGGGGGCCCAGGATGCAGTCCATCCTGGAACACACCGTCAAGACCCTGCACGAGGCCAACGAGCACCCGGACACCGCCGCCGAGGAGCAGCACACCATCCTGGACGGACTCAGGCTTCTGTCTGACCCAGCCTTCCGCGACTCGGTGCTGGCGAAGGTGAGCGACCCCTACCTGCTGGAGTGGTGGGCCCGGGACTTCGGCAACTGGCACCGCCAGTACCGGGCCGAGGCCCTTGCCCCGGTGCAGACCAGGCTGTCCTACTACGCATCGTCCAAGCGGGCGCGGGCCATCCTGGGCCAGCCCCGTTCCACCATCGACCTGCGGGAAACGATTCTCGACGGCGGCATCCTGCTGGTGTCCACCGCCCAGGGAACCGCGGGCCGGGACGTGGCCGCTCTGGTGGGGGCGTCTTTGCTCAACCTGGTGGACGCGGTGATCCGGGAGCAGGGCGGCCTGCCATTCTCCAAGCGCCGGGGCGCTCTCGTCGTCGTGGACGAGATGCAGTCCATGCCCGGCGTGGACTACGAGTCCATGCTCAGCGAGCTGGGCAAGTTCGGGGCCAGTTTCATCCTGGCGACCCAGAGCCTGGCCAAGCTGGACGACCTGTCCCCCACCATGCGGGACACCATCCTGGCCAACGTCGGCTGCCTGGCGGTCTTCCAGGTGTCTGGCGGCGACGCAAGGCAACTGGTGTGGGAGCTGGGCAAGGAGCGGGTGACCGAGGACGACATCACGTCCCTGGACGTGCACCACTGCTACGTCCGGGCCACCGTGGGCGTGGAGCGGATGCCCGCCTTCTCCATGATGGTGCGCCGGCCCGAGGGAGGCGACCCGGCCGTGGCCGAGCGCATCCGCGCCGCCGTCGCCGCCTACACGCCCCCGGCCGGGAACACCCCCGGGGAGGCCGAGGGGGAACGCCGGGTGAGCGCCTACCGGCAGTTGCTGGCGGAGAGGCGGAACGGCGCTGGCCAGGAGTCCGAATCATGAGGCCCGCAGCCAGCGAGCAGGAACTGATGCGGGCGCTGGCGGGCATGCCCTTCCTGGGCCGGCTGGAGCTGGCCGCCGTCGCCGGACGGTCCCGGGGCGCAGTCTACGAGGCCGTGGACCGGATGGAGAAGGCCGGCTTTGTCGATTCAATCTCCCACGCCACCGATCTGTTGCCGCCTACGCGCCGGTTCCACCTGAACGCCGACGGGCTGCGACGGCTGGCCGAGCAGGAGGGCGCTGGGACGGACGACATCCTCCGGAACTACCCCGTGTCCGCCCGATGGCAGCGCAGCCTGCTGGAACGGCTGGACTCCGTGGCCGTCATCTACCCCCTGGCGTCGTCCATAGCGGCTCTACGGCGGACACTGGGTTTCAACTGGTACCGGGCGCATCCGCTGGACGCCGGAATCGCCCTGCCCGGGGGACGCTATATCGGAATCCTCCGGCAGGGACGCACCGCCGACCGCACCGGCTTCGCCAAGCGGCTGTGGCGGCTGGGCCAGGGACCGCTGCCCGGTGTTGTCATGGTGCTGGCCCCCGACGAGGTGCGGCTGCGCCACCTGCGGCTGCTGTTGTCCCGCTACCCCGTGCCGGCCCTGCTGGCCCTGGAGCGCGACGCGGCGCTGGCGGGACCCGGACACCGCATCTGGCGTCTCCCCTCGGCCAACGCCGCCCTGGACCTGCCGTCGGCCCTGGAGAGGCTGCACCCCGGCGGTCAGCTTCCCACCGAGCCGCCCCCGTCGAAACTTGACCTGCCTAGTGACGTCTCACCGGACGATGCAACCGCACTGCCTGCCCTGCTGAAGCCCGCCGAGAAGCGCGCCCTGGACCTGCTGGCCGACTGGCCCGGGATCCTGCAGAAGGACCTGGCCGGGCTGATGGGCGTCTCCGAGACCCGCGCCTCCCGTCTGATGGAACCGCTGGAGAGCCTGGGCCTGGCGGCCCGCGTTCCCGCCGGCGGGGGCCGCCAGGCCCTCGCCGACCGGGGGTTGGCGCTGCTGGCCCGCAGGGACCGTACCTCCGTGGGCGTCGCCAGGAAGCGGTGGAGCGTGGAACCCGTCAACTCCGGGCAACCCCCATCGTGGCGCAACGTCTCCGGCAGGCGGGTACGGCAGCTGTTCCGCAACCTGGAGCACACCGCCGCCGTCCATTCCTTTCTCGCCGCGTTGGTCCGGCAATCGCGAGTGTTGGGCTGGGAGGTCTGCCTGCTGGACCCGCCCCACCGGGCCGCCCGCAGCTTCCGTCACGGTGGCGGCTGGCGCTCGGTCAACCCCGACGCCTTCGGCCTCCTGCGCCGGGACGGTGCCGCCCGGCCCTTCTTCCTGGAGTGGGAGCGCCGCGCCGTCAGGCCGGGGACCATGGCCCAGCGTCTCGCCCCCTACCTGCGCTACTACTCCTCCCACCGTCCCGCCGACGACCACGGCGTCCGGCCCCAGGTCCTGGTGGTCTTCGACGACGACATCGCCGCCGGCCACTTCCTGCGGGTGGCAATGGAGGAGATGGAACGCGCCCGCGTGGCGGTCCCCCTGCGGGTATCCCACCGGGCGGCAGTGGCAGAACTTGGGCCGCTGGGCTGTGCCTGGCGCACGCCGGGCAGTTGGGAAACCGCCCATCCATTCCCGTAACGAAAGGCATCCGAATCCCATAGGGAGGTGCAACGCCATGTGCCCAAACTTCAAGACACCGGGAGGCCCCTCGGGGCGCGGGGGGCGGACCGTTGTCCGGCTCAACGCGGCGGCTTTCTGGGACCGGCTGGGCCTGCTCGACCGCTCCCAGAAATGGCTGGCACGGGAGATCGGCGTCAGCCCAGGCTACATATCCATGCTGGTCAACGGGGAGCGGGCGCCGTCGGGTCGCATCCGCAGCCGGATGCTCCGGGCCCTCGGTCTGGATGAGTTTCACCAACTTTTCCGATTGGAGGACAAAGATGACGACCCATGACCAAGAGCACCCCTGCCGGGGGTGCCCGTTTTACCACGAGAGCGGCGTGCTCCCCCGGGACTTCGCCGACCGCATCGTCCGGCTCAAGGAGGCCAGCGGCCTCACCTGGAGCGGCATGGCCCGGGCCCTGGGCGTGGACCGCAAGCAGCTGCGCCGCTGGCGCCAGGGCGTGGAGCCCTGCGGCGGCGCCATGCTGGCCCTGGTCCGCTTCGCCCGCCGCGTCAAGGGCGGTCTGGACATCCTCACCGGCGAGGACCGGCAGGCCAATCCCAACGATGAGCAAAAGGAGGAATAGACCCCGGTAGACGAACCGCCGGCGCCCGCCCTGTCCGCACGCGCCGGCGGCCCGTCCCCAGACCACTGACGAGAGGCCAGCGGCCCGTGGCCGATAGCCGGGAAAGGCCGCTGCGATTATGCCAATGAAAGACGACAAAGGAAAGAAGATACCGGAGATACCCGACAATCAGGACAACGAACCCTACCCCGACAACCCGGAGGTGTCCTACACGCCGGAGCAGCGGCGGTTGCTGCGCAACGGGCTGCGCATCTGGGCCAGGGTCGCCATCCGCTCCTACCTGCGCCAGCAGGGCGGACAAGTCCCGGCCGAAAAGGGGCCGGAGGCGGAGGGCTGATGCCTTTCCCGAACCCGGCAGCAGGAGCGATGAACACCACAACCATAGGCGGCCCAGCCTTTGCTGGGCCGCAGTTCTTCACCCCATCGAGACGCGCCGTCTCTTGACAAGGGAAGGCCGGATGTCCGATGATAGATAGTAAGACAACCCCATACATTGACAGGCAAAAAAGAGACGCCATGCCCCCACGACGCATTTCCAGGACCATTACCTTCTCGCTCCCTCCCGATATGTTCGAGCAGGTGCAGCGGGTCAGGGAGGAAGAGGGCCGCGACATGAGCGAATTGGTGCGCGAGGCCCTCCGATTGTACATGGAAGATAGGGAGCTTCGCCGCCAGGCCCGTTTGGAGCGGCTGCGCTCCCGGTTGACAGGGCAGGACGAAACGACAGGAGGAAACACAGATGAATGAACGATACGACAACACTCCCGTGGCCCTCTACGCCCGGGTGTCCAGTGACCGCCAGGACGTGGACCTCTCCGTCGCCGCCCAGCTACGCGCTCTGCGTGAGCACGCCGCCAGGAACGGCTACACCGTGGTCCGCGAGTTCGTGGACGAGGCCGAGAGCGGCAGGGTCGCCGATAGGCCCGAGTTCCGCAGGATGATCGACGAGGCCAGCAGGTCCCAGGCCCCTTTCCGCGAGATTTTGGTCTGGAAATTTTCCCGCTTCACCCGCAAGCGGGAGCACGCCGTGGCCTTCAAGTCCATGCTCCGCAGGAAGGGCATTCGCGTGGTCTCCATCACCGAGCACGCCGACGACACCCCCACCGGCAAGCTGATGGAGGCCATCATCGAGTCCGTGGACGAGTTTTATAGCGAAAATCTTGCCACCGAAGTTTTGCGGGGAATGCGCGAGGCCGCCTCCCGTGGCTTCTGGGTCTCCAGCCACGCCCCCTTCGGCTACAACCGGGTCATGGTCCAGGACGGCCCCAAGAAGCGCCCCACCCTGGAGGTCAACCCGGACTCCTCCCGCATCGTGAAGCGCATCTTCGACCTGGCCGAGGCTGCCAGGGGCACCCAGGAAATCACCCGCATCCTCAACGGCGAGGGCATAGCCAGCCCCAGGGGAAAGCTCTGGGGCAAGACCAGCGTCCACGGCATCCTCACCAACGAGGCTTACACCGGCACTTTGGTATGGGGCGAAGGCGCCAAGGACAAGGGCGAGCCGGTCAGGGTGGAGAAGGCCTTTCCCTCCATCGTGACGAAGACCCAGTTCCGCAAGGTGAACCGGCAGATGCGCTCCCGCGCCCCCAAGGTCAGGAACCCCCGCCGGGTCGGAAGCTCCTACCTGCTCAGCGGCCTGGCCCGGTGCAAGGTCTGCGACTCGCCCCTCACCGGACGCTTCGCCAAGAGCGGCCAGTACGCCTATTACGTCTGCCCCACCAACATCAAGGTCGGCCGGGACGCCTGCCCTACTCCCACCCTGAACGCCCGCCGCTTCGAGGAGCTGGTGGTCAACCGGATTCGCTCCAACATCCTCACCGAGGACAGCATCCGCGATCTGGTGAAGGTGGTGGAGTCGGAGATGGGCGGCGTCACCCGGGAGCAGCGCAAGCGGCTGGAGACCATCGATGCGGAGCTGAACGACGTGCGCCAGCGGCTGGGCAGGCTCTACAACCTGGTGGAGACCACCGACATGGAGGTGGACGACTTCAGGCCCCGCATCCGCGAACTCAGGGAGCGGCAGGACCGGCTGGAATGCTCGGCGGAGGAGGCCAGGAGCGCCCTGGCCCAGCGGCGGAAGGTGCTGGACGACGTGAACGCCGTCGCCGCCTACGCAAGGGAGATGAAGGACTTCCTGGAGGAGAGCGAGCTTACCGAGCGGCGGGCCTTCATCGAGACCTTCGTCAAGGAGATTCTCGTGGTGCCCGGCGACGCCCTGATGCGCTACACCGTGCCCATGCCCAGCGATAGCCTGGCGCCGGGAAAGGCCACCGACAAGGTGGCCCTTCCCGATGCGGTTCTATCTACCGTGCAGGTTGGTGGGCCTGGATAGACTCGAACTATCGACCTCGGTCTTATCAGGACCGCGCTCTAGCCGCCTGAGCTACAGGCCCACGAAGGGGTACTACGAATTATATCCATTGCGCCCGCTTGTATCAAGCCGAGTTTGCCAGCGCACCTGTTCTCCATTTCTGTCAATCCCACTGCGACTGTGTGATAATATGGTCACCAGTAAGCCTATCAGGTCCACGGCGCTTCCGCCCTTGGCACTATCATCCGTCGGCGCCCCGACTTACGGGCGCTCCGTCAGCTTGCCGATAACGCCTGTCCGGGGACTGCAATGGACATAACCATAAGATTCTTTGCTCTTTACCGTGAGCGGGCCGGGCGTAGCGTCATCACGCTGGAGATGCCCGAAGGCGCGACTGTCGCGGACCTGACCGCGGAGGTCAGGCGTCAATTCCCGATGCTTGCGCCGCCTCAAGTCAAGATAGTGGTGGCAGTGAACGCCGACTACGCCGAGGCCGACGTTGTCCTGCACCCCGGCGACGACGTTTGTTTGATTCCACCGGTCAGCGGAGGATAACCCATGATCGAAATCACCCATCAACCACTGGACCCAGCCAGGGTGACCGCCCTGGTGCAAAAGGACACTAACGGCGCGGTGGTAACCTTTCTCGGCACCACCCGCGACAATTTCGAGGGCAAACGAGTGGTTACACTGGAATACGAAGCCTTCGAAGAGATGGCGCTGAAGAAGCTGGAGGAAGTCCGTCAAGAGTTGATGGCCGAGTTCGGAATCGAAGACATCGCCATCTCCCATCGGATTGGCCGGGTGGACATCGGTGAAATCAGCTTGGTGGTGGCCGTGGCGTCTCCCCATCGCAAAGAGGCATTCCTGGCCTGCCATCAAGCGGTGGACCGGCTGAAGGAAACGGTCCCCATCTGGAAAAAAGAGGTCTACGAGGACGGGTCCCGCTGGGTGGCGTGCGAGGACCATGAGTTCGAGCCGGACCACGCCGGGTCAACCGCAGCGGCCGGTGGGGGTTAAGGCCGGGGACCTCCCAGGCCCGCTTGAAGCGCTTGGCGCAGGGTCCGCACCAAAGACAAGTCCAAACCCACTCCGTTGGTCTCTTCCGCCGGCGTCGACGCCGGGAGAACGGCTTTCCCAAGGCCCAGCCGATGGGCCTCCTGTAGACGCCGCTGGGCCTGCGGCACCGACCGGACCTCTCCGCCGAGGCCCAGTTCCCCAAAGGCCACCAGTCCCGGGTCGAGCGCACGATTGTGCAGGCTGGACCCTATGGCAAGAACAACAGCCAAGTCCGCCGCTGGTTCACTGACCTTCAATCCCCCGGCGACGTTGACGATAATGTCCTGTCCCGACAGGTCCAACCCGCCGCGCCTTCCCGCCACTGCAATCAGCATCAGAAGCCGGTTGAAGTCCAAGCCGTTGGCGACTCTCCGTGGAGCCGGAAGATGAGACGGGGAGGTCAATGCTTGTACTTCCAGAACCATCGGGCGTGTGCCTTCCAGCACAGGAGTCAAAGCCGCGCCCACAGCTTGAGCATACCTCTGCTCCAGTATCGCCTTTGACGGGTCCTCGACTTCTATCAATCCGCGCCCCGACATCTCGAACACGCCCACCTCGTAGGTGGAACCGAAGCGGTTCTTGCTGCATCGCAGCAGGCGGAGGGAACCGAATTCCTGGGACTCCAGTGATATGACCACATCCACCATGTGTTCCAGTGTCCTGGGGCCCGCCACCGCGCCGTCCTTGGTCACATGCCCCGCCAAGACCACCGGCACTTGTCGGGCTTTGGACCAGCGCATCAGGCGCAATCCCGCCTCTCGAACCTGCCCCACCGTACCCGGCGCGGAGGCTACGTCCGGGCAATACATGGTCTGGATGGAGTCGAAGATCACCAGGGACGGCCGGCATTCGTCGAGCCTGTTGATGACCGAATCTACGTCGGTTTCCGACAACAACAACACGCCTCGCCCGGAAAATCCCAGCCTTTCCGACCGCAGCTTGATCTGCTGGGGAGACTCCTCTCCGGCGACGTATACCGACGTTTGTCCGGCTTCGGACATGTACTGGGCAACTTGAAGAAGGAGCGTGGACTTGCCCACTCCCGGCTCGCCCGCCAGCAACACTACCGAACCGGGGACGATACCGCCGCCGAGGGCGCGGTTAAGCTCCCGGCAAGGCAACTCTATTCGTTGCCCGTCACTGGAGTCCAGTTCGGACAATTCCTGAAGGTCCGCGGACGAAGCAGTCACCCAAGGAGAATAGGTCGCCCCCTTGACGCGGGCGTTGCCCTCAACCAAGGGTTGGCCCGAACCACAGGACGGAGAGGGACAGAACCCCATCCACTTGGGGCTCTCGAAGCCGCAGGTTGGACAGAAAAATACGGTGCGGGAACGGTCTCTTTGGCGCGTCAACCGTTGACCTCCCAATCAGGTTGCTCAATTATAACAACAGAAGGCCCCGCGCTCGCGGGGCCTTCTGTCAGTAGCCTTGGTTAAACTGGTGAAACCGGGGGATTAGGCCGGGGAGGCGGCCTCGGCGGGGACCTCCACCTCGTACTTGTCCTTGTTGCGAATCACGATCTCTCCCTCTTCCACGTCGATCAACGCAGTATCTCCGGCGCTCAAGCGTCCGCTGAGCACCTCTTCCGACAGATTGTCCTCGACCACGTTCTGGATCAACCTGCGCAGCGGGCGGGCGCCCATCACCGGGTCGAACCCCTTTTCTCCCAAGTGCTCCTGGGCCGCCTCGGTCATCTCCAGGGCGATCTTCTTCTCGTCAAGCTCTTTCCTGACCTGCCCTATCATAAGCTCGACGATGGAAAGGATTTCCGCCCGGTTAAGCTGGTGGAACACGACCGTAGCGTCGATGCGGTTGAGGAACTCGGGACGGAAGAAGCGTCTCACCTCGTCCATGACCTTGTCCTTCATCCGCTGGTAGGAACTCTCCTCGGTCTGGGCATCGTCGGTCTTGATGCTGAATCCCAGGTTGGTCTCCCGCTTGATCAGGTCAGACCCAAGGTTGCTGGTCATCACCAAGATGGAGTTCCGGAAGTCAACCTTGCGGCCCCTGGCGTCGGTCAAAGTTCCGGCGTCGAAGATCTGCAAGAGGATGTTGAAGACCTCGGGATGGGCCTTCTCTATCTCGTCCAACAGCACCACGCAGTAGTTCTTCCTGCGGACGCCCTCGGTCAACTGGCCGCCCTCGTCGTAGCCAACATAACCCGGAGGCGCGCCGATGAGCCTGGCCACCGTGTGCCGCTCCTGGAACTCGGACATGTCCAGCCGGATCATTGTGTCTTCGTCGCCGAACATGAACTCGGCCATAGCCCTTACCAACTCGGTCTTGCCGACGCCGGTGGGGCCCAGGAACAGGAATACGCCAATGGGACGCCGGGGGTCCTTCAGGCCCGCCCTGGCTCTTCGCACCGACTTGGCGATACCCACGATTGCTTCGTCCTGGCCTATGATGCGCTTGTGGATTTCCTGCTCCATGCGGAGCAAGCGGTCGGTCTCTTCCTGGGCAAGCCGTGTCACCGGAATGCCGGTCCACATGCTTACCACTTCCGCTATGTCATCTTCAGTGACCACCGGGCGGTCCTTGCCGCGGCCTTCCTGCCACTCTTTCTCCAGATCGTTCAGGTCGGCGTTGTGGCGCAACTCACGGTCGCGCAACTCGGCGGCAGCTTCATACTGCTGGGAGGCGATGGCCTCGTCTTTTTCCTTCCGGACCTCCTCCAGCACCTGCATCGCGTCTTTCACCGACGCCGGAGTGACGCTGCCCCGCAGGCGAACACGGGAGCCAGCCTCATCGATCAGGTCTATGGCTTTGTCGGGAAGGAACCGGTCCGAGATGAACCGCGCAGCCAGTACGGCAGCGTTGCGTATAGCTTCGTCGGTGAAGTCCACCTTATGGTGGTCTTCATAACGTCCCTTAACGCCCTGGAGAATCTGGATGGTCTCGTCGCTGGTGGGTTCTTCCACCCGAACGGGCTGCAACCTTCGCTCCAAGGCAGGGTCTCTCTCCACGTACTTGCGGTAGTCGTCCAGGGTGGTGGCGCCGATGCACTGAAGCTCACCCCTGGCCAGCGACGGCTTGAGGATGTTGGACGCATCGACGGCGCCCTCGGCGGCGCCGGCGCCTACAATGGTGTGCACTTCGTCAATGAACAACACGCAGTTGCCGGACGTCTTGATCTCGTCGATCACCTTCTTGAGGCGTTCCTCGAATTCACCGCGGTACTTGGTCCCCGCCACCAAGGCTCCCATGTCCAAGGTGACAAGCCGCTTGCCTTGCAGGGTCTCCGGTACTTCCCCGCCGCCGATGCGCTGGGCCAGGGCCTCCACGATGGCGGTCTTGCCAACGCCCGGCTCACCCACCAAGACCGGATTATTCTTGGTGCGGCGGCTCAGTATCTGTATCACACGCTCGATTTCCTGGTCACGTCCCACAACCGGGTCGAGCTTGTCGGCCCTGGCGGCCACCGTCAGGTCAACGCCCAACTGGTCGAGGGTGGGAGTGCGGGACGCGGTGCGAGAGCCTTGAGAACCGGTGCCAGCGCTGTGGCTCAAAATACGGTGGGTCTCCGCTCGTACCTTGTCAAGGGTGACTCCCAAGCTTTCCAGTACCCCGGCGGCGACACCCTCTCCTTCACGGAGCAAGCCAATCAGCAGATGTTCGGTGCCTATATAGGTATGGTTCATCCGGCGGGCTTCGTCGACAGCCAACTCCACTACTTTCTTGGCGCGTGGAGTCAGGCCTATCTCTCCCTGGGCAGGTTTCTCACCACGCCCGATGATGAACTCAACCGCAGAGCGAACCTTGCTGAGGTCCACGGTCAGGCTGGACAGGACCCGGGCGGCGACGCCTTCGGTTTCTCGCACCAAGCCCAACAGAATATGCTCGGTCCCTATATAGTTGTGGTTGAATCGCTGGGCTTCCTCCTGCGCCAACGATAAAACCCGGCGGGCTCTCTCAGAGAATTTCTCGAACCGACTTCCCATAACAATGCTCCTGGTGATGAAGCTCAGGGCCTTTTATTGCGGCAGTAGGTCTTTAGCGAGTACCCGGCGAGGCAACGATTACTGGGTCGCCCTCACCTCTTCCACACCTCATTAAGGTCGATCAGTCCTGTTGCTCCGCCGCCTGCGATTCAGAACAATCCGAGGTGTGCCAATAAACATCCGCCGATTATAGGCTACGGGTAAGTATTGTGTAAAGTTGCAAAACCGCTACTAAAATTACATAACCGCCAATGTCTGGAAGTCGGGAAAATGGCGGCAGACCGGCCCAAGCATTCCATCTGTGGTGTAGACTTCCCTGCCAAGGCCGTGGTTTTAAGCGGATGTCAGTTGCGGTTATGACATACCCCCCGGCGGTGACCTATTTTCCCACCCCGTTACCAAGGCAGTATCGTTGGCGCTGAGGCGTTTCACTACCGTGTTCGGGATGGGAACGGGTGGGTCCGCCACGCTCAAACCACCAGGAAGTACCGTCGTATTGAAGTATGCACTATTTTTCACAACCTGGCAAGGGTCAAACACCATCTTGTTTGAGAATTGCCGAATTATATTCGGTCCCCGTGGGGCGAACGGAAACACACCATTTGAGCCGGTCCATTTCCGTTGACTAAATGGCCGGGTTACTGATAGAGTCTGCTGCAACACGAAATAAGACTTCAGTCGAGGTAAGAGGGGATGCCGAGGCGCCTGTTCAAAGAGTTGGAAAGGTCTTACGGCTTTGACGAGGTTGCGATCGTTCCTGGCGAGGTTACCATCAACCCGGACTTGACCTCGACCAAGATGACCATCGGTGACAGGTCATTTGATATACCCGTGGTTGCGTCTGCGATGGACGGAACGGTGTCACCCCACTTTGCAACCTTGATGCACCAGATGGGCGGCCTTGGCGTGTTGAACGCCGAGGGCTTGTACACCCGCTACGAAGACCCTTACTCGGTGCTGGAAGAACTGACCTCCATGCCCCAGGAGGAGGTCACCGGGCACTTGCAACAGGTATATTCTGAGCCGATCCAGGAAAATCTGATCGGTGAGCGTGTTCAGGAAATCCGCAAGTCCGGCGCAGTGTGCGCCGTTTCGTTCACCCCCCAGACAACCAAGCGGATGTCCCCGGTGGCCGTGGAGGCCGGCGCGGACATCGTAGTCGTCCAGTCCACCGTCACCACCGCCCGGCACATGTCGCGCAGCTACCGGGGACTGGTGTTCTCCGAACTGATAGACGCCCTGAAGGTGCCGGTGGTGGTGGGCAACTGCGTTACCTATAAAGTAGCCCAGGAGTTGATGCAGACCGGCATCGACGGCATTCTGGTCGGCGTGGGACCCGGAGCGGCCTGCACCACCCGCGAGGTTACCGGGGTTGGCATACCCCAAGTGACCGCCACCTTGGAATGCGCGGCTGCCAGGGAAGACTATTTCCGCCGCACCGGCCGCTACGTCACCGTCATCACCGATGGAGGACTGCGCACCGGCGGGGACGTTTGCAAGGCCATAGCCAGCGGCGCCGACGGCGTGATGCTGGGCACCCCCTTTGCCCAAGCGGAAGAGGCGCCAGGCCGCGGTTACAACTGGGGAATGGCCAACGCTCATCCGGAATTGCCCCGCGGCACCCGCATCAAGGTGGGCACCAAGGGCACCCTGCAAGAGATTCTGTACGGCCCCAGCAGCCGCACCGACGGCACTCAAAATTTGGTTGGCGCGTTGCGCGTGTCCATGGGAATGTGCGGCGCTTACACCGTCCGGGACTTCCACAAGGCCGAAATGGTGATCGCCCCCTCCATCAAGACCGAGGGCAAGTTCTTCCAGATGGCAGGGTAGCCGACTACCTACCCTGCTCCTGTTTTTCACCCCTGAGCTTCCTCGGCCGGCCCCGGACTTTTGCTTCCCTGAATTGCAGAGCGCAGTCTGCTCCTGCTCATGCTGGACATTTTCTCCCGTCTACAATAACGTATCACCACTAATTAACGACTTGGCTGCCCTCATCCCTTCCCGTCTTCCCGCGAAGGAACGTCACTCCCACGAAGGCGGGAGCGGGAAACCCGCCGGGGCCAAGCGTTATAGGAGGCGCCGAACATGGTTTCCACCATCGAAATACTGGACCCCCGCGCGGAGGACGTGCCCGAGGAGCTTGGTCTGAGCCCGAACCTGCCGGGGCTGGAAGGCAAGACCATAGGACTGCTGGAAAACCGGAAGTACCACGCCGACTCCTTTTTGCAGGAGCTTAAACAGGTGTTGATTGGTGAGTACGGCGCAAAGAAAGTGGTCTACGCCACCAAGTACAGCTACAGTGCTCCGTGCGCCGTCGAGACCCTGGACTCTCTCATAAACGAGTGCGACGTGGTGGTGCACGGCGTGGCTGATTGAGGGTCCTGCACGACGTGGGGTCTCCACGACACAGTAGCCACCGAGTCCAAGGGAGTGCCGTCGGTCAGCGTGATAACCAGCGCCTTTACACGGGCCGCCCAAGCCCGTTGCGCCATACTTGGAATGCCCGGCGCCCGCATTGTCACGCTTCCCAGCCCGCTGGCAATCCGCAGCGTTGCCGAAGTGCAGCAAATGGCCCACGATTACGCCCCGGAGATTGTGGGGTTGCTTACGGGAGGATAGGGTGGAGGACCATCATATAAGCGTCGGTTCGGTTGAGGGAACGCTCGAACTGGTTTCCCTGCACGAAGGCGACCGCAAGTTCAATGTTTATCGCGACGTTACCGGCAAGGTAGTGCAGTGCGATTTGCCAAGCCATTTGGAGAAAGAGGTTATCGCTGCACTGGGTAAGAGAGTCATTGTGTCCGGGGCCGTCCACAGGAACCTCGTTGGGTCTCCCGTGCGTGTGGAGGCCCAGAAAATCAGGATATTGCCAGCCGGAAAGGAAAACCCTCCCCTGGATGAATTGATGGGAAGCATTCCGGCGTTAAACGTTTTCCACGCTTGCTGCCTGCTCGGTCAGCAATTCGAGGAACGGCGCCAAGTGCTCTGAAGCATGGCTGAGCTCAAACCCTATTACATCAAAGCCGTCCTCTTCACTGCCAAAGTCGATTATCAGAGGCGGGCTGACCCGACCTGACGTTGCGATGCGCCGTCCGGGAATGAGCATCCTCAAGATATCAAACTCTTTATCGTAGCTGACTTCTAAGTTCACAATTCACCTCGCCGATAACTTCTTGGCGAATATGGTCCGTATCGGCTGCATCGAGGGCGCTCCGCGGAAATAGCCGCAAGTCCGTGGCTTGAGACGGCAGGGTGAAGCTACTATACTGGGCCTATCATGCGGAAGCAAACGGAATCACAAACCCTCCAGTCCCGCCGTGTGGAGGTCAACAACTCCCCCCGCGCCATACAGGACTACTATGTCCAACAAGGCTGGACCGACGGGTTGCCCGTTGTCCCCGCTACGGAGGACTTGGTGCGGGAAGTTCTGGGCCTGTACGGCCGTGACCCTTCGGAGTCCCTGGGGGTAATCCAGCCCCGCAATGCGCCGGTCACGCTGGAAAAGGTTGCGGTCAACGCCGCCATGGCCGGTTGCGGGCCGGAACATTTCCCCGTAGTGGTGGCCGCGGTAAAGGCCGTGCTGCGTGACGACTTCAACCTTGCCGGCGTATCTTCCACCACTGGCGGAGCGGCTCCCGTGGTGATAGTGAACGGCCCCATTGCCCGCCAGTTGGGCGTCAACGGCGACACCGGGTGTTTTGGCCCCGGCCACCAAGCCAATGCGGTGATCGGCCGGGCGCTGCGGTTGGTGGTCCGCAACGTTGGCGGGCTGATTCCGGGCGACATGGACAAGGCAACGCTGGCGTCATCGGACCGGTACACCTTCTGCTTCGCCGAAAACGAGGCCCGCAGCCCATGGGAGCCAAGGCACCTGGAGCTGGGTTTCAGTCCCGACGACAGCATTGTCACCGTGGCCGGAATCCGGGGGAACTACCCGGTGATGGAGACCACCGTCTCCACTGGCATAGAGGTGCTCCAGACAATCGTCGGCACCATGAAGGCCGTGGGCATCCCCAGTTACTATCAACTGGGCACGGGTGTGCAGATAATAGTGGTGCTTTGCCCGGAACACGCCGCCGAGATAGCCGCTTCCGGACTCTCCAAGGACGACGTGAGGGAGTTCGTTTACCAGAACGCCCGTATGCCGTTGCGCCAATTGAAGGACGTGGCCCACTACGCCAACCGCAACTGGCCAAGCTGGATAGACGAGACCAACCCGGACACTCTGGTGCCCATAGTGCGGTCGGCCGAGGACTTGGCGGTGGTGGTCGCCGGTGGCGACGGTCGCCATTCGGCGTGGCTGGCCGGGTGGGGCGTCACCAGGATGAGCACTGAAAAAGTCTCGCTGCCGGACTGAATCCCCGGTCCCGACACCTCCGGCACTGCTCATAACCGCCCGGATATCCCCCATTCGAAATTCCGGCCCCGCAGGCCGCCGCGCCGGTTGTAATGCCTTACAACCTCCACGGTTCCATCGAAAGCTATTTCGTTATTCCCAAGTCGTGTCCGTATTCTTAACACTGCGTTAAATATTTGTTAACAACTATCGGCTATGATTGACGAATACCGCAACCCGATGGTAACATTACGTTGTATCTTAAGGAGGTATGAGGCCATGGTCCAAAACACGGCCATCCAGACAATCGAAGAGACCGGGGCCGCGCCCCAATGCCGTCACCACTGGGTAATTCAGCCGGCCGATGGACTGGTCAGCCAAGGTGTGTGCCAGGTTTGCGGTGAGGTCCGCGAGTTCAAGAACTACGTTGAAGCGGGGGCTTGGGGCGATTCCAGGCGCAACGACCGGGACAGCGACGCCGGCACACCAAAGATCGCAATCAAGATTCCCATAGACCTGGACGACGAGGACGAATAGACTGACGGGCCACGGATGCCGTCGGCAATAACAAAAAGCGGTACGATTTGTACCGCTTTTTGTTATACAGGGTAAACCCTGAAACGCGTCGTCAGTTCTTCAGGTAGTTATCAAACCAACCCAAGGTGCGGGCGAGGGCATCCTCTGCCGAGGCTTGGTGGTAGCTGGCCCGCTCATCGCAATTGAAGCCGTGGTCCGCGTCAGGGTATATCTTGAAGTCATAGGTGACGCCAGCCTCTTTGAGCTTGTCTTCAATGACCCCGACATCTTCGACGGTTGGATTGGCGTCCAAAGCACCGAAGTTGCCCATAACAGGGATTTGGATCTGATTGGTAAGGTCTATGGGAGCGGGTCCGTCCCCGAAGGGAATGAGAACGCGGCCCGGGTAGTAGGCCGAGGCGGCGCTGAGACCCGGGCAACTGGTCGCAGCCAAGTAGGTGATGCGGCCGCCGACGCAATAGCCGACGATACCGATTTTCTGTCCCCTGGTGCGACCGTAAGTGTTCTGCAGGTAGTCGATCGTAACGTTGATGTCTTCAACAAGCTCATCGTCCCGCAGCATTCCCATGTAGCGCTGGACCTGGGGCATCTCGTCGTAGCCCAGCTTGGGATTGGGGTGCTCCCGATGGAACAGGGCAGGGGCTACAGCTACGTAACCCTCTTGTGCGAACCGGTCGCATACTTTCTCAATGTGCCTGGTGACACCAAAGGCTTCCTGGACCACGATGATGGCAGGCCACGAACTGCCGGCGGAGGGCGCGGGATGGCTGACGTAACAGACCATATCCAAGCCCTGGTAGCCATGAAGGTCGTCCATTTCTCTTTCGCCCGCGAATCTAAGGTTTTCCCAAAATGACGGCATCTCTTTTCCTCCTACCTACGGTCTATCCCCACCCGGCGGGACTATCAACGGCCCAGTGGGCCCCTTGGGAGGTTGGCTTGGTGAATTTGGGCCGATTTTAGCAGAGGGATAACCTCCGCACAAGGTTTGAAGCAGTGAGGCGGGACATGCTCAAGGCAGAGCTTTTTCCAAGTCGGGATGGAGGATGCCGGGCGCAGCCAGACCGCGATGCCGGACGGAAGCTCAAGTTGATGCTTGTGCCGGCAAAAAGAAAACCGGCCTCTGCGTCAACAGTTGCCGGTTTCAGTCACCCATTGCAACGCCCGGTGCTCCGGGACCAGGGCGGTTGATGAGATGTGTGTACTCGTCCGGTTCAGCTTTGTCTCACCACTTCGATGACGCCGACCAATTCCTTCAATTCCTCCAACGCCGTCGCTACTTCAGTAGGCGCCGAATGCGTGAAGCTTATCTTTTCGCCTTTGGACAGGCCGGTTACGTCCAGGTCCAGCTTCAAGGACGCGTCAGCCTCGGCGTCCTGCAATTCCATTCCGGAATACACCATCGAGCGGCGTAATTCCCGTGAAAAGACGCTGGGTTCGTAGGGGAGATTGGAGCGTTGGGTCAGAGATATGGTGCCGGCAACGCCGTCAAATCCGATGACCCGTTGCATTCCGTCCGGGTAGAAAAGGGTAATCTCGGCCTTGGTCAAGTCGTTGCCTTTGGAATAGTTGTCCACCCGCACTGTGCTCAATATCGACTGCTTCTCCTCGTCGAACAGGGCGAAGTAGACTATGATTTCCCCGCTGGTGGTGTCCACTTGAAAGGTGTACCAAGTGTCGACCCTTTCGCCATTGGGCATTGCCAGTTCCATCAGTCCTTCGCCGAGCACTTCGCCAAATCTGACTTGGGGCAAAAATTCCAGATTCCGTTCCTTTTCGGTCTCTTGGGCAACGGATGGGGTCTGCTCGTCGGCCAACCCTTCGGCCTTGGCATCGCCAGGTGCGACTTCTTCGGTATTCACATCTTCGATCTTGGCAGCGTCTGCCGGTTGTTCAATCCCGGAGGTTTCGACAGAATCGTTGTCCGATGCCAGCGGCTCCATCTTTGAATCCGCGGGAGCGCCGTCACCCTGGGACCCGGGGACCACCACTTCGGCATTCATGTCCGCTTGGTCGGGGGCCGGAGGTTCAGAGACAACCTCCGGCTCCACCAAGGCTCCCGCTTCGGTCACTGCGGGGACCGGCTCATTGGTCTCCGCCGACAGTGAGCCGAACCCCTGGGTAAAGTAGGTAATGGCCAAGCCCAAGCCAACGACCAGGACAAACAGACCTAACAATATTACGATCCTCGATGAGCTTTTCCGGTGCTCAGGCGCTCTCGAGCTCCTCATGGTGAACCTCCTGCTCTGATATATCTCGCCCCCGGTGTTGGGCGCCGAAGCGCCCGTAACTTTCTACAGGTCAGGGATCTGGGATGCGGTGCGGGCTGTGGCTTCCCACAGTTTTTCCCTGCCCGCCCGTTTGTGCTGGACCTCGCCCAGCATCCTGGTGGCATCCAGAAAGAACTTCTCAACCCGGTCCATGGCCGCGCCCCGTCCGATATTGGACACAAGGATGGTGAAACCGATGGTATCGGAAACGCGGCCCGGATAGGTGCCCTTTCGCCGTCCGGCGCCGGGGACCCGTTCCGCCAAGGTAGTGTCCATCATTTCCACTATCTCTTCGCTGGCTTCCTCAGGTGGGCCGCTGAAGAGCCCCAACACATTCTGGGCGTCATAGTAGGAAGACCCATTCTCCCAGACCTCGCAGTCGATGGACAGTTCGCCCAACGCTTGCTGGAGCACGTTGTGGGCCCGTTCTATTTGCAGCTTGGAGACTGAGAAGTGATTGATCTTGGGCTCGCCGCGTATCCGTCCGAACAGTCCGCCGCTGCTCTTCTTCGGCACCGCCGCTTGGGCGACTCCGATGGCCGTGGGCCCATGGAGGATGCGTATCACGTCGTTGGCGTCCAGTACCTCACCGATGTAACGCCGGTCGGTCTCCTCTCCAACGCACAGGATGTCAAGGAACGAATCGGCTATCTTGCGGTTTATCTGTTGGTAGTTGTAGGACATTGATTGACTGCCCCGGACGAACTTCTGGTTGTCCACGAAGAAAACGGCGTCGGCGTTGGAATTGTCCATCACCCGCTTGATGCAGGTGGCCGTGTTCACCATGCTGTCCGGATCGTCATACTGGTTCTCGAAAGGAAGGACCAGCAAGGCATATACGGGTTTCTTGAAGGCGTCTTTCAACAGATCGACGATGACGCCCACGGAGCCGGAGCCTGTGCCGCCGGCGGTGGTGGCGATGACCATAATGGCGTCCGCCGAGGGAACGTCCCCGTGGTCGCGGATGGTGGACACGATCTTGTGCGCCCCCCGGCGGGCCTGCTCGGCGCCGTCGGCGTTGACCTTGCCCGCTCCACGTCCCCGGAACTCATCGGTAGTTCCTAAAAGGATCGTGTGGTCTTCGGTCTGGGGGATGTGCTGAAGGCTGTAGAGATCTCCCGCACCCAAGTTGACCGCGAACACGCCCTTGGCGACGTCATCGTAGTCAGAACCCGTGAAAATCCGTATTCGCCTGTTTTTCCAGACCCATTTCCCCAGCGCGACGAACTCGTCCGCTATATTTGAACCACCCTGGCCTGCACCCACTACAACTAGCTTCATGCTGAACTCCTTGAGTATTGTGTAACTGGGTGTCTCCCCAATGTTCTTGGCAAGACCCCGCTAATTCCGGGGCATCCATGGACCTTGATGCGGGTGAAAGGCCCTGGCGCCCTGTGCAAAAACATTATACAAAGGCTTAAATTATGTTTAGACTTTGCACCAATGCGGAGTTTGACGGTTTTGTTGACCCTCTATGCGGCCGCAGGGGAGCTTTCAGGACAAGATCGGACTTGGAGGGGACTTGCTGCGCAGGCGAGGATGGTCATGCTGAAGGGACGGTCTGCAACCGCCTGCACCGGCGACGGGACCGGGCGAGGAATAAGAGGCGTGGGTCAAGTGGAACGACGACGGGACGTGGAGTTGCTAGGCAGCCAGCAGTTGCGCGATTGCCCTCTTGACCATGTTGGATGCCAAAGAGACTTTGTAGCGGTTGTCCGCCATGGGCCGGGCATCGGGTACTGCCATGCCCCCAGCCGCAACAGGGTCTATCTCCTGTACATCCACGCCGGTCAAGTAGTCCTCCACCCGGCCGGACCTGTAAGGCGTTGGCGCGACTCCCCCGAGAACAACCCTGGCTTCGTGCACCTTGGCGCCGTCCAACCGCAACACTGCCGCAACGCTGACCAAGGCAAAATCCCCCGACTCGCGCTCCCTGGCCTTCAGGTACAGGCTTTTGGAAGGCCCGGCCTGCTCGCTGCCGTCCACCGGGGGCAGGTATACCCGGGTCACAATCTCCCCCGGAGCCAGCACGTTTTCCCGGGTAATGTCCCGGCCCGGCCCTGCGAAAAATTCTTCAATCGGCACAACACGCAAACCGGCAGGACCGGCTATCTCAATGGCGGCGTCGAAAGCGGCAAGCGCAACGGCGGTGTCGGACGGATGGACTATATAGCAACGGTCCCCTCCGGTTATGCACAGGTACTTGCTGGTGCCTTCCAGGGCGAAGCAACGGTCTCCGCCCTTCTTCAAGCAGACAGACAGGGGATGGCGATAGTACCAGCACCGGGGCCGCTGGTTCAGGTTGCCTCCAAGAGTGCCCACGTTGCGTATTTGCGGGGTGGCCAATCCCGCCGCCGCTTGGGCCAACGCCGTATAACCGGTGCGGATAACCTCGCTTTCAGCGATCTCGGCAATGGTTGTCATCGCCCCCAACGTCGTCCCGTTCAACGTCTGAGAGATACCCTTCAACTCGTCCAGACCGGCCAGGCTGACCAGCCGCCCGGGGCTTACCACCCCGTCTTTCATTTCAGACAACAGGTCGCTGCCGCCGGCAATGGGCAACGATTCGTGGGGCCGACTTGCCAGCAATGACACGGCCTCATCAACGGAGTTGGGCTGGAAAAACTGGAAATCCTGCATCATTCCAAGGCTTGAAGCATCAGGTCGGGTGTGAAGGGCACCCGCGTCAGACGCAGGCCAACGGCGTCGTAAATGGCGTTGGCG
The DNA here is from genome assembly GCA_965203835.1 of Dehalococcoidia bacterium. Taxonomy (GTDB): domain Bacteria; phylum Chloroflexota; class Dehalococcoidia; order Lucifugimonadales; family UBA3495; genus CBDCFV01. Next base: position 2,389,876 of record OZ241919.1, on the reverse strand, counting down.
ATGGCCGGGGCCGGACCGATGCTCGGCACTTCTCCCAAGGCTTTCGCTCCCAAGGGACCCACCGGGTCGACAACGTCGGCAAAAATTACTTGGATATCCGGATAGTCCAGGACCGTCGGCGATTTATGCTCAAGGTAGCTGGCATTCAGGGTGATACCGGTAGGGCCATCGGTCACCAACTCCTCGGACAGCGCGAACCCCAGCATCTGTGAGATGGCTCCCTCGGCTTGGTTCAACGCCATCCGGGGATTGATTATGCGGCCCGAATCATGGGCGGCTACATAGCGGAGCACTGTCACCCGGCCGGTGACGGTGTCGACTTCCACCTCCACGAAGTGCGCTCCGAAGGAATTGACGATGTAGTCCGCGCTTCCCGGGTTGATGGTGGCCAATTCCGAAATCGCCTCGTCTCCCGTGGCTTGAGCCACCTCGGCCACCGACATGCACCGGGACGGATCGCTCTTGACGAAAACGGACTCTTCAACCAGGTCCAATTCCTGGACCGGGACCTCCAGACCGACGGAGGCCAACTCCAGAAGCTTCTCACGGACTTGAGTCGCGGCTTCGACCACCGCGGTCCCGGTGGAAAAGGTGGCCGCCGAGCCAGCGGTTATCGGCGCCGGAGGAGTGCTGCCGGTATCGGCGGAGACAACGTCGATATCCCCAGCTTCCATACCAAGCACTTCCGCCGCCATCTGAGCCAGCACCGTGGTCGCCCCCTCTCCCACGTCGATAAGCCCAGTGGTCAGGGTGGTCCTGCCTGATTTGTCGATAGACACCTCGGCCGCCGACACTGATCCCGGCCCGCCGCGGTAAATCATGATGCTCATTCCGCGACCGGTCTTCCTGTCAGGGTCGCCGGAATCATGGCCATTTCGCGGAGAGTTCCAGCCGAAGGCGGTGGCTCCCAGTTCCAAGCACTCGCCCAGAGCGTTGCTGGAAAACGGAATGCCGCCCTCCACTGGCTGGCTGTCCACTATCTGGTCTGGAGGAGACAGTCGGACTCCGGGTTGCCCTTCGGGGCGAACGTGGTTCTTGAGCCTGAACTCCAGCGGGTCCATGCCCAACGCCTCCGCGGCCCCGTCCATCAGGGTCTCCAGGGCGAAGTGGCCCTGGGGCGCACCCAATGCCCGGTAAGAGCCGGCCGATGGCCGATTGGTGTACGCCAAGCGGGCTTCGTACCTTACGTTGGCGCAATGGTACAGGTACAACGCACCCTGTCCGGTGCGGCGAGCCACGCCGGGACCCGAGGACAGGTATGCGCCGGTGTCCAGGAGAGCATCGGCGTGGATTGCGGTTATGCTCCCGTCGTTCTTGACGCCCACCTTCATCTTGATACGAGCGGCGTGACGAACCCGTCCGGCCACGAATTCTTCTTCGCGCGAATACTCCAAGCGCACCGGCCTGCCGGCCCGCCGGGCAAGCACCGCAGCCAAGGCGGCCAACCGGGACTCGTCTTTGTTGCCGTAGCCGCCCCCCATGTAGGGGCCGACTACGCGCACCCGGAACGCTGGGATACCCAAGGCCCCAGCGAGGGCGTCACGGTCTACGTGAACGCCGCGGCTGGTCTTCCAAACGCTCAGGGAGTCTCCTTCCCACGCGGCCAATGCGACCCGCGGCTCCAGCGGCGTCGCCGAGTGGGTTGGGATAACGTAGTCCCCTTCCAGGACCAGGTCCGCCTCAGCCAGTCCCTGCTTGACGTCGCCCCGTTCCAAGTAAATGGGCTCGCTGGCGAGGTTGCCACCGGGATGGATAGCGACCGCGTCGTCCCTCAGCGCGTCTTCAGGGTCCAACACAAACGGCAGCACCCGGTAGTCGACCCGGATGAGGTCAAGAGCGCGGCGTGCCGTGTCCAGGTCCGCCGCCGCCACCGCAGCGACTTCGTCGCCCACGAACCTGACGCGGGTATCCAGCACGGCTATGTCGTGGGCCAACCGGCCCTGGGGGGCGTCGAAAGGAGTCACCACGGCGAAGACTCCCGGCAGTTGCTTCGCCCTTTCGGCGTCTATGCCGGTTATTTCGGCATGGGGATGCGGACTGCGCAGCACCAAGCCGTGAAGCATACCAGGCAACTTCAAGTCGGCGGAGTACTTGGCTTCGCCGGTCAGCTTGTCCCTCAGGTCTGTCCGCGTTAAGTTTTTTCCAACGGCCGATAGGGTCATGTTACGGTCTCTCGGATGGGCGCCTACTCGAAATTCGGAAGGTTTGCTAATTCATGCTGAGCTTGGGCGGTTGCTGGCGGCCATCGAGCGTCAGCCGGTCCTGATTGCGTCCGTCCAGTTTCAGCGTGTCCAGAACAGTGTTCCAGACTTTGCGAGCGCGGGCAGCGTCGTCCGCCCAGAAGTCCATGGTGACGAAGGAATATGCCGCGGGACCTCGGGCCAGGCAGATGCGCGAGTGAGCCTTCCGGTTTTCCTCAGCGTCTGTGAACCCGACCTCCAGCCACGTCGCCTCCAGGTTGGCGCGCCGCATCTCGTGGAATCGGCCGCGTTCAGTCAAGTTCCTTGGGTCATCGGAGAGGGCGACATCTTCGAGTAACCGTGCCAGAGACAACCCGGTCCAGTCTATGGGCGGAACGTAAATCAACGAGACTTCGAGACGTATATCCGCGTCGGCTTCTTCTCGGTCGAAAAACCTGATCGATCCACTCTCGCCGAAGCTTAAAATCCAGTCCTTCGGGTATTCGAACTGCATCGAACCCCGGTCCGCCACGAATATCTTGTTGCCCGGCGTGGCTTTCCATTCGTGGTCTTGAGGCATCCTGTATGTGCGCTTTTTCCATTTGGCCATTACCAATCAGTCCCGCCCAAAAGGCTTAGAGGCAATTTCAAAAAGATTTCAGAGGACGTGATAAAGCAGCAGATGCTCCCTAAGAACGTCTGCCCCGAAGTCGTTCTCGATGTCCCGCCATACCGAGTGGATATGGTTGGCTCCGTCCTGACGGTTATCAAACTCCACGACGAAATCACCCCCATGAATGCGATAGTAGTGGGCGTCACTCTTGGACACCGGCCCGGCCCAAGCCAAGTGGAAGTGGTCCAACCCTCCTTCCCTGATCGCCGCAAGCTTCTGCTCCGCCAAGTCGGTGCGTACCTGTCCAACGTACTCAGCAATCAAGCTCAATAGGTTCTCCTTCTGGCTGCCGGTCATGTCGGCGGCGGGCAGTCCTTCAGGCCGGAAGGGGAACGATACCTTGGTGCTGTTGTAGGTCAGAATGTCCAAGGGCGCTTCCTCATAAATCACTGCCCTCCCAAGCTGGGCTTGGTCCAGGCTGTCCATCAACTGGAAAGCAATGTCTTCCCGGTCGCCCAGGATACGCAGGCCGGTCTTGGGGCCTTTTCTCACCTCCGCCGGGTTAGCCCCGAAGAAAAACGGCGTCACCGAGATAATGTTGTCCCCCCAAACACTGAAGTGCAGGGAAACGTGATGGCCCTCGGTGCGCCAGCCCCAGGGCGCGTCAGGCCCCGGTTCGCCGAAAACGGTGAAGTAGTACAACTCCGTGTCCCGCACGAACGTAACCATGCCCATTTCTTTTTCCAGCGGGCCCAGTACGTCCTCGTGCTCAATGATCTGCTTGGCCTGCTCGAACGAGCGTGGGGTAAGGCCGGTTTCCAAGAGCGCCATAGCCAAGCCGCGCTGGTTCTGGTCCATGTCGCGCAGGGCCAAGCCGTGACGGTTGATGGGCGGGTAGTACCAATACATCCGCTCCCCGTCCATGTACTCGAAAGTGGCCTTGGTTCTTTGCGCCTCGCTCAGACTGTCCAGAAAACTCTTGGCGGCGGCCGCCATCTGGGCTGCTGCCTGCGGCTGGGATAGGACTGATGCCATGACGGGACCCTCCTTAGACAAGGGCGGATACGGTTAGCACATTCGAGTTTATGGGCGGGCTACTTCCCCGTCAACCCGCCTCCACCGGCTCGTGACAAGAGCGGAGAGACACCTTCAAGCCCTACGAATTTTGGCGGCGGCGAAGTTCCTCTTCTAACAACCGGACCCGCGCTTCGGCTTCGTCAGCACGGGTTTCCGCCATTACGGCGCGGGCTTCCGCCTCACGGCGGGCGGCGCTCTCCTCCATGAACGTGTGCAGGTAGCGGCGGGCCACCGGGTCCCAAAAGCGCAGGTCCCCCTCTTCCCAGCACAGGTCCAGGTTCAGAGAGTCGCTGTGGCCCCACAGATGCTCATCGTCAGTCCTGTGGATGGTGATAGGCACATACAAGCCGTCCACCAACCGGTCGCCGGCCAAGTGGGTCGAATACCGGCCCCCGCCGGTAGGGTCGAACCGCCAGTACTCGGGAACGCCCATAGCCGCGTAGGCTTCCCGCTTCAAAGTCTCATCACGGCGGGCGGTGCTTTCCGAGGCCACTTCCATCACAAAGTCCGGGGGCTTGCCCTGTTCAGGAATGAGGTAACCATTGCGGGCGCCCCAGAGGTCAGGATGGACACCGAAGGCGATAAGCAGGTCGGGGTATAACACCCCTTCATAGCTTCGTGTAGGTATAAGGGCCGCAGCGACTTCACTGAGGATGATGGTGGTGTCCGGGTTGCCGAAATGTTCGGCCAGTGAAGGCGGATAGCCGGGGAAGTTAATGCTAAAGAAGGCAGTCAACTCTTCAGGCGGCGCATCGGGAAATGGAATGATTTCCCCTGCTTCCGCCTTTGGGATCATGGGTCTTGGGGTCATAACCGGCCTCGCTGGATGAGGATGGGATCATGGTTGCGTTTTGCCGGCGGCGCGCACCGATTCAATAATCCGCCCGTAAGCGTTGCAGCGGCACAGGTTGCCCGACAATGCCTCGCGGATTTCCTGTTCGGTGGGGGTTGGGTTGACGTCCAGCAGGGCCTTGGCCGCCAGGACGAACCCCGGGGTGCAAAATCCGCACTGGCCGCCGTCGTTGTCCAGAAAGGCCTGCTGCACCGGGTGCAACTCGTCTCCCGACGCCAAGCCTTCGATGGTCAGCACGGGCTGGTCTCCAACCTGGACGGCCAGGAGTTGGCAGGCGTACACAGGCTTGCCGGACAACAGCACGGTGCACGAGCCGCACTCTCCGCGGTCGCACCCGCGCTTGGACCCGGTAAGGTCCAGGTCTTCCCGCAGCACATCCAGCAACGTTGCGTGGTGCGCCGCCACCAGACGGCGGTCAACACGGTTGACGTTCAAGACGAGTTCTGAGGTGTGGAAGGTTGGGGTGTCAGAGTCGGGCATAAGGAGCATTTATTCCTTTGGGCCAACTATCTACAGGCGCTATGCTACTCCAAGGGCTGTGCTCGAACAAGGGAGCAGACCTCACTGTGACCGATGATACAATGAACGAACCAAGTTATGTACGATTCCAGAGAAACAATTTGGGGAATAGACCCGAAAGACCGCATATGGTTCCAACTGCTGACCCTGACAGGCGGAATAGTCGGCTCCATCGTAATGATACGCTTGGAGCTTATCTACGGCAGCACCATGCCCAACGAAACAGCGCGGAACCTACTCTTGGGCATTAGCGCAAGTTTCGTATCGTCCGGTTTTCTGGCTTGGGCCATACTGCAAACAAAGGATGTGATTATGGCAATCGGCGACTTGATCAGAGCGCGTACCGAAAGAATCCTTCAAAGAGTACGCGAAGAGGCAATCCAAGAGGGAATCCAGGAGGGACTCAGGAGAGGGCGCGAAGAGGGTTACCAATCGGGTTACAGGGACGCGCAAGAGGGAAAGCCCAATAAACCGCCGAGTGACAGCCCGAGCGATACTCCCTGAGCACTATTCAGCCGGACATCAGCAATTGGTCCAAGGCTTGCTGCAACTCTTCCACCGAGGCGAACCCTTCGTACCTGTGAGACACCCTGCCTTGGGTGTCCAACACGAAGGTCCAGGACTCGTTGAACCAGTCCGGTATATCGCTTATCCCCCAGTCCAACACCGGCTGCGACAGCCTGGCTTTGCTTAGGTCGCCCTGAATCTCGTCGGGGTTGTCGTATATCTCAACGTGGATGAAGTTGGCCCGGTCCGGGTTGGCGTCCTTCAGCGTCGACAGGGCGTCGGTCTGCGGCCCGCAGGTTGGGCTGGTGCAGAAGGCTGGCGAGGCGAAAACGACCAGGGTGGGGCGGCCGTTTTGCGCCGCCTCTTCGATGGTCAACTGGTACAACTCCGGATCGGGAGTGAAGTGGGTGGTCAACTTTTCCAGAGAACCCGCGATCTCCAAGGTCTTGTTTCGGCTCAGCGGAGGGACCGAGCCGATAGCGGGAACTGGTCCTCCTTCGAGCACCTGTACTGCCGCCTGCGTGGTTCCGGCCAGGTCTTCATAGGCAAGGCTGATGTCCAATCGCCAGGGTCCCTGCCGGTCGAAATTTATTTCGGTAACGTAGGAACCGCGAACCCCGTAGGGCCATACATAAAACCTGGCCGTCTTTGTCTCCTGCGCAGCATCTCCGTCGCCCAAGTACACCGACGTAACCTCCACCTCAGGCACGTTGACTATCCCGGTAGGCGTGGTCAGCAGGAACGCAAACCGCTGCTTCCCTGTGTTCAACACCTTGGTGGCGACTATCGCCTCCAGCCCGGGCATGTTCCCGGAAGTACTCGCGGAGGCCTGAGACGGAGCAGCGTCGGGGGTCGCTGCCGCAGGGCCGCAGGCCATCACCAGCACCAGGAGCATGGCGGACAATGCCATAATGCCCTGGCGGAAAAATTTCCTGAAGCGCAGTCCTCGCATGGGTACTGTGGGCTCCTTCTATGAATCCTGTTTGATGACGGCCTGTCTGGTGTCATCCTGATGTGGAAGCTCCCTCACGACGCGGCTTTCTGGTAGACGCCGAAGGTGAAGGCGAATAGTCCGAAGTCCGGGGACATGGAACTCATCACCAGGGTCTCACCGTCGACGTAAGACGGGTTTTCCACGACATTGTACATTTTGGGCTCGGTCACCAGTATGTAGCTTTCGCCGCCCTCGCCGATTGTAACGTCGGCCCCCTTGGTGTCCTCGGTCAAGTACTCGCCATCCGCCGTCACCCTGACCTTGTACGGCTCTCCCGATTCCGACGTAAGCACCACGTTGACGCTGCGGGCCGAATAGACCAGCGAAATCGAGTCCTCGTAGTCTTCGGAAGCTCGTCCGTGCCTGACGTGTTCGGGTCCGATATGCCAGGGGCCGTTGAAATATATCTGGTGGGGCAACAAGAATTCGGGAAGCATGAAGTCGGCTGTCTGGTCCCTGTTCCGGTAGTAGTCCACTTGGGACACGTAACCGCCCTGACCGAAGTGCAGGTCCCCAAAGCCCCGTTCGTAACCGGCGTAAAGCTCGCGAGTAACGTAGGCCCCGCGGTTGTTGAGGAACGCTGCGTCTATGGTCTGGTCTTTCGGGAGTTCATGAATGGCGCCGGAAAGGTCTACCCCCGTTTCCTCTATCAGTTCCCGTATCTTTTCCTCGGTCTCCGCGTATTTGCCTTCGCCAAAGTGCCTGTATCTTACGACCCCTGCCTTATCGATGAGGTACTTGGCCGGCCAGAAGCGGTTCGAGTAGTTCCTCCATGTCATGAAGTCGTTGTCCAAGGCCACAGGCCATCCTATGCCGTAGTCATTGACGGCCTTGGTGACGTTGCCCAAGTCTTTTTCGAACTCGAACTCCGGGGCGTGGATGCCCAGGATCACCAGTCCGTCGTCCTGGTACCTGGAGTGCCACTGCTTCAGGAATGGCATTGTGCGAATGCAGTTGATGCAAGTGTAGGTCCAGAAGTCGACAAGCACGACCTTGCCGCGCAACTCTTCCATGGCAAGGGGTTCGGAGTTGATCCACGCCACGATCCCGTCGATCTCCGGTGACACGTTGCCTACCTTGCTTCCAACCATGACCCCCGGGACGTAGGTAGGCTTTTCCGTCGGCTGTGGGGCGTCGGTGGGTGCAGGGGTGTCGGGAACATCGGTGGGCTGGGCTTCCCCGGTAGCAGTGGGGGTAGCGGCCGACTCCTTGGAGTCATCCGCTTGGGGAGTATCGGCAAGCTTTTCCTCCACCTCCGTCTTGGCTCCGGTTTCAGGCGCTTTCGGTGCGTCCTTCTCCGGCGCGGCGGCGGGCGTTTCCGGCTTGGTCTCCGGGGTGCTGCCCGTCATGGCGGTCTCAGGCCTCTTGGTTGGCGTCTCTGCGGCGGCATCCAACTTTTTCTGCCGTTCCGGGTCTTGGGTGGGTGCCATAATCACCACGGGAGATTCCGCCGAGAGCTTATCGGTTGCCGACGTGGCCGCTGGTAGCTCTTTTGGCGTTTCGGTCGGGACTGCGGCGGGAGTTGTAGCCGCCGGTTCCGGAGCGGCCCCGGCGCAACCGGCAAACGCCACACCCAGCAAGAGTATGCTGGCGCACACAACAGCCCAGAAACGATGTTTTCCAAAATTCATTTCACATTACCCCAAGATAATAAGTCATATTCCTGAATCCGATGACAATAGAACTTACGACAGTCGCCAACAGTTTGGATGCAAACAGCGGTTTCACCAGTCTACACCACCGGCCACGGGCCCGGTCGGAACAGGCGCCGACACGGACCAAGCCAGTGTCCGATGTTATGTTCCTGTGGTAAACTCATTCCGACTTTTAGAAGTCGATTCCTGCAGGCTGTTGCGTTGGCGAAATCAGGAGGTCTTAGTTGACCAACCACACGTCCCCAAGCCGGATTGCGCGGGATATTGTAGACAATGTATCCAAGGTGATCGTGGGCAAAACCGAGGTCATCGAGCACGCCCTAGCGGCCCTGATCGCCCAGGGCCACATCCTGGTGGAAGATGTGCCGGGCGTGGGCAAGACCATGCTGGCGAAAAGCCTTTCCGTGTCCATTGGCTGCGATTTCAAGCGCATTCAGTTCACTCCCGACCTGCTGCCGAGCGACGTGGCCGGCATCTCCGTCTACAACCAGTCCAGCGGCGAGTTCCAGTTCCGCCCGGGGCCGATCATGGCCGAGGTGGTGCTGGCCGACGAGATAAACCGGGCAACTCCCAAGACTCAGTCGGCGCTTCTGGAAGCGATGGAGGAGTTGCAGGTCACAGTAGACGGCGTTACTCACCAATTGCAACACCCCTTCATCGTAATGGCCACCCAGAACCCCATCGAATACGAAGGCACCTTCCCCCTGCCGGAAGCCCAGTTGGACAGGTTCCTGATGAGGATCAGCCTCGGATACCCGGATTTCGAGGAGGAACTATCGGTCATCGGGCAGCAGGAACAGGTCCACCCGATCGAGAGCCTCACGGCGGTGACCAGCCCCGCCGAAATAATTCAACTTCAGGAAGCGGCCAAAGAGGTGTACGTAGACAGGGCGGTGCGCGAATACATCGTAACCCTGACCGAATCGACCCGTGACCACCGGGACGTGGCACTTGGCGCTTCTCCGCGCGCCTCTCTGGGGCTGTTCCGCGCTTCCAGGGCGCTGGCGCTGGTCCTGGACCGCGACTACGTGATACCGGACGACATCAAGGCCCTGGCCCCGGCGGTGACCGCCCACCGGATAATCCTGGCTCCCTCGGCGAGAATGCGGGGGATCCGCAGTGCCGATCTGGTCACCGACCTGCTCAACTCGGTGGCCGTACCCGGAGCAACCCGGGCGGCTTAGCTGGAGCCGAACAATGAAAAGGTTCTTGACCAAAAGGACTGCCGGCGTCTTCGTGCTGTTCCTCGTCATCGGGTTTTATACCATAGGCACCGGCTTTCAGTTCTTCTACCAGTTCCTTTACACGCTCATATTGATGGGCGTTATAGGCATTGGCTGGGCGCTGCTTAATCTGCGGGGCCTCGACGTCCAATTGAGCCGCATCACCAGCCGGGGACAGGTGGGCGAGTATCTCGAAGGGCGCGTCACCATCCGCAACACCAACCGCCTTCCCAAGTCCTGGCTGGAGGTAACGGAATTCACCGATCTGCCGGGTAACACTCCGGGCCGGGGCATTGCCATGGTAAAAGACCAAGCCCGCACTTGGCGCACAGACACCTACCTGAGCAGGCGCGGTCTCTACCACGTCGGGCAGGTCGAGGTAGTCGGGCAGGACCCCTTGGGGATTTTCCGGTTCCGGCGCATCTTTGGGGATCCCGAGCCCTTCATAGTCTTCCCCGCTACCGAACCGCTGCCGGACATGGACCTGCGCTTGGCCAACCTGCCCAGCGAGAGCCGGACGAGCCACTCGGTCAGCCAGATAACCACCGATGTTTCCTCAGTCAGGGAATATATCCACGGAGACAGTTTTCGCCGCATTCACTGGCCCTACACGGCCCGCATGAACACTCTCATGGTGAAGGAATTCGACCTGGGCCAATCGGCGGAAGCCTGGGTGTTGCTGGACATGCACCGTACCTCGCACCCGTCCCCCAACGACGAGTCGGACAACACCGAAGAACTGGGCGTGACCATTGCGGCGTCCCTGATTTCGCAGTTGGTGGAATCGTCCATGCCGGTGGGCTTGGCGTCCAACAGCGACAACACCTATGTTTTCCGGCCCGACAGCAGCCCGGAGCACCAAGGCAGGTTGTTCGAGTCCCTTGCCCAGATGCGCGCCAACGGCACCATGTCCCTGGAGCGATACCTGTACGACATGCGCGGCCAATTGAGCCGGATCAACACCCTGACCGTGATAACCCCTTCCACCCGGTCGGAGTGGGTGCCGGCCCTTAACGACCTGCGCCGCAAGGGGGTCAATGTTGCCGTGGTGCTGATCGACCCGCAGGGCTTCGGCGGGTCCAGGGAACAGAGATACTTGGTCGATTACCTTTTCGACAACGACGTTGCGACCTACGTGGTCAAAAGAGGGCAATCGCTGAACGACGCGCTGCGGATACCTCTCAACCGCCAAGCAGGGTTGGAAAGCGGAATGGCGCCGGCGGGGGCGGTGGAGGCTGTGGCATGAACTTCAACGCGCTGGTTGAAGCGGTTGCAGTCAGAGAGCGGCCCATTACATCCAACCCCTTGAACGGGGTGATTGCCGTCGTCCAGTTCTTCCGGCCTTCCGACGGCTGGCTGGCCCTCGTCGTCCTGGCATTGAACTTGTTGGTGGTCATCTGGTCCGTCGAGGAAGCTAACTGGGTGCCGCTGCCCGACCTGAAAGGATTGCTGCTGATGGCGCTGGCCGCGGGCATCCTGCTGGCCCGCCTGCCCGGGTGGGGTGTGCTTGCGTTGCCCTTTGGCGTAGCTCTGGGGTTGCTGGCCACCGTCTGGCAGATTACCTCTTTCCAGTCACGGGAGGTTGCGGTCACCAACGCCGAGCAACTCTGGACCCGGCTGGCCCTCTGGTGGGAAGCAGCCGAGACCGGGTCCATCAACATCGACTCGGTCCCCTTTGCTTTCGGCATAATGTGTGCTACCTGGATGGCCGGTTTTCTGGCGGCTTGGCTGTTTTGCCGTTATCGGAACTTCTGGGGCGTGTTCGTGCTGGGCGGCATGGGCCTGCTGTCAAACCTTACCTACCTGCCGCCGGAAGCAAGCCGCTTTCTGCTCTTCTACCTGTTCACCGGGTTGTTGTTAATCGCGCGAGTCCAGTCGGTGCGACGGCGCCGGGAGTGGGACGAAAGGAACGTTGCTTACGATGGACACTTGGGCGTTCTTTCGATCTCCGATACTTTCCTGCTCGCCATGATCGTAATGGTGATAGCATTCTTCGTCATCCCGACCGGCGGCAAATTCGGGCCCACCAACGACGCTTACGAATACATGCGGACCCCGTTGAAGAGCTTCGAGGCCGACTTCAACCGGCTGTTCGCCGGTCTTCCCGCCCGCAAGCCGCTGGGATATAGAATCTGGGGGGACGTGCTGGCATTCCAGGGCGAGATCAACCCCACGCAAGCCCAGGTCCTGTGGGTTGACTCCCCGGTGGCTATGTACTGGAAAGCAAGAACCTACGCCACCTACACCCCCAAGGGCTGGAAGTCCGACGACACCGTCATGAGACCGGTGGGATGGGCCCCGCCCATATCGTCGCCCCAGCCCGACGACGGGCGGTTTGAAGTCAGCTACTCCGTCACCCCCATGTATGCGTCGAACAACCTGTTTGCCGGGACCCAGGTAATCGACGTCGACCGGCCGGTGGAGATAGAGACCTACGAGTCTCCCATTTATTCAGTGGACTTCACTGAATCGCTGACCAGGCATCTTTTGCCCCCGCCGGTGCTGGAAGCGGCCACGCAACTGCACCAAGCCGTACACCAGCGCGGGTCGGATATAAAGTTCTCCTCCCTGGCGTCTTTGCTGGACAGCAACTTCCACTTGGTAGGCGTGACCAGGTCCCAGGGAGGCCGGATCAATGAGGCGACGGTGGCCGACGTGATCCCGCTCCAGCCCGACGTGTTGTCGGTACGCAGCGAGAAGGAAGTCAAGGCCAGGGAAACCTATACGGTTACGTCGTTGGTCTCCAACGCCACACCCGCACAGTTGCGTTCCGCCGGAGACGATTACCCCGCGTGGGTGACCCAGCGGTACCTGCAACTTCCCGACAGTGTGCCGCAGCGGGTACGGGACCTTGCCGCCTCCGTCAGCGCCGACGCCGAGACGCCCTATGACAAGGCCGAGGCCATCAAGAAATTCCTGACCACGGAGTACCCTTACACCCTGGTGGTGGAACCGCCTCCCTTCGACGCCGATGGAGTGGACCACTTCCTGTTCGAACAGAAGAAGGGTTACAGCGAGTATTTCGCGTCTGCCATGACCGTCATGCTGCGGTCGGTAGACATCCCGGCACGCATGGTCACCGGCTATACCACGGGCAACAAGGTGATAGACCAGGACACTTACGTGGTGCTGGACTCCAACAGCCACGGGTGGCTGGAAGTCTACATGCCCAATTACGGCTGGATACCCTATGAAGCGACGCCGGGACGGGCCATCCCAACCGCCATACCGCCGGAAGCGGAAGCGGAGACCTCCACCCTGTTCATCCCCGATGATGATAACGAAGACGAGTGTCTGGAGGACATTGGCGAGTGCGATCCGGCGTTGACCAACAACCCGGACCAGTTTGGCAACATCGGTCCTATCACATTCAGCTCACGGTTGGCCGGCATCATCATGTGGGTAGCCATAGGGTTGGCGTCAGTACTGGTAGTTGCCGGAATTCTGGTGCTGTTGTGGCGGAGATTCATGGTCGCGCCCGAAGATCCCAGGGTGGCGTTCCGCCGCATGGCCCTGCTGGCAACCCTTGGGGCACTACGTCCGGCGGCCCACCAGACGCCATACCAGTACCAGCGGCGCTTGGAGGAGGCCCTCCCGGAGTACCGGGACCAAGTATCGGTCATTACCGGACACTACGTCCGCCGGGTCTACGGCAACAAGGAATTGGATGCAGACCAGCGGCTTCAGTTGGTCCAGGCTTGGATACGAATCCGGTTGGCCCTGTTGCTGCGCATTTTCCGCCCCCGGACGCTGTAACGGGCGGCTGTATTGATCCGGGAGCGGATGGACTCTATTTTCTCAGCGTTCTCCCCCGCGTTGTAGTCCATTTGTAGTCCATTTGGAGAGGGAAACATGTCGGAAGACCGGTACTGCCTGATTGAGTTTCCAATGGGTTGGATAGGACTCGTCGGTACGGACAAGGGATTGCGCAGGTTGAGCTTCAAACCATCCCCTCAGGAGGTGGTCGAAGACTTGGGCCGCGCTCTGGACGATGCAGTGGAAGAACCGGAGGGTTTTCTCGACGTCCGGGACTGCTTCGAACGGTACTTCGATGGAGACACCACCGCGTTGGACAGCATCACCCTGGATATGAGCGGCGCGCCGCCCTTCTTCGGGGCGGCCTGGACAGCCTGCCGGCAAATTCCCCCGGGAGAGACCCGGACCTACGCATGGCTTGCCGCCGAAGCGGGACGCCCCTTGGCCGCGCGGGCGGCAGGGCAGGCAATGGCCAAGAACCCCTTTGCCCTGATTATCCCCTGCCACCGTGTAATCGGCAGCAATGGGGACCTCCGCGGCTACGGAGCCGGCGGGCTGGGAGTGAAGGCTCGGCTGCTGGAGTTTGAAAGTATTGAGGGCGGGAATTGACCGCTTTGCATTGGAGGGTTTGAATTGGCCACGCCGCAACCCGCTTCCCAAGGACCCGCCGAATGTTGGGCGGATGTGGGCGAATTGCGTATGCGCTACCTGGACTGGGGAGGCGACGGCCAACCCGTCGTAGCCCTCCACGGCTTGGCGTCATCGGCCCACTGGTACGACATCGTTGCGCCCCTGCTGCGAGACCGCTACCGGATAGTGGCGCCGGACCAGCGAGGCCACGGCCAGACCACCCAAGCCGACAGCGGTTACGACTGGGAGACCCTTGCGGACGATGTGACGGGCCTGATGGACCATTTGGGCATTCTGCGCGCGTCGGTCCTGGGCCACTCCTGGGGAGGGAACGTGGCCAGCCACTTGGCTGGCCTGCGGCCCGAACGAGTCACCAGGGTCGTGATGATAGACGGAGGTTTCCTGGGAGGGCAGGCCGCGGGAGACACTACGTGGGAGGAGTGGTCCCACCGGGTCAGGCCGCGCAACGTCGCGGGCACCCGGGAAGAGTTCCTGGACAGGTTGCGAACACAGTTGGCCGACTGCTGGTCCGACGACCTGGAGCGGGTGGTCCAGACCATGGTGTACGAGGATGAAGAGGGGCAGATAAGGGACATCCTGAAGCCCACGAACCATATCCAAGTAATCCGGGCCATGTGGGACCACCCCCCGGCCTCAATCCTGCCGAAGATCGTGTGCCCGGCCATGATAGTGCCCGCAGGTCCAAGACCTCAAAACGCGGGATCGGACTTTGCAGTCAGGCGTGAACAAATGGTGGAGGCGGCAGCCCAAGCGTTGCAGAACGGCCGGGTCCACTGGATTCCCGAAACCATCCACGACATCGGCTACCACAAGCCGTCGGAGCTTGCGCAGGTAATCCGGGAGTTTCTGGGGTAGGTTGCCCTCAGCTCTGGTGCGCTTCCACCGACAGCCGCACCGACTCCGCGCCCAGCAACGCCGTCAGCCGGTGGTCCAGTTCCTCACAGTAGCTGGTGTTCACCACCGGCAGGTCCATGATCACCCGGCCCGATCCGGTGTTGATGTCCAGGTTGACGCGGTCGTGGCCGGAATACTCCAGCAGCACCCCGATCACTTCCCGGAGGAGGTGAGCGTCATCCGTGGCGTTGTTTGACTCCTTCACCACCAGCGACACGGTTCGATGGCCTGCTCCGTTGGAGGCCGTCTCCACCGCCGGTTGCGGGGGCGCAACCTGCTCCGCTGCCGCCGTCCCGTTCTTGTGGCCGTTGGAGGCCGCGCTCTTGCCCTGACCGTTGGAAGCCGCCCCGTTGTACGAAACTCCATTCGATATTGCATCTGCAACGCCGTTGCTCCCGTTGGAGTGCGGCTTGCTGTTGCCATTGACGCTTGGGGGAGGCATCCGGTCTTCCTGGTATTGCTGGACTTCGTCACAAGCCAGGGTCAACTGGTCGTTGCGGAGTTGCAACCTGCCCGTAACCCTCAATATAGCCCCTTGGACCCAGTTGTCCTCGGTACGCTCCAGAACGTTGGGCCAGACCACCACCTCCAGCGAGCCACCCAACAGCTCCATCGCTACTACCAGGAACTTCTTCTGCTCCCTGGTGTACCGCTCCGTAACCGAAGACACGAAGCCCAGAACGGACAGCGTCTGGCCTTGCATGTCGTCTTCCAACTGGTCCATCGAGTTGTAGGCACCGCCGGTATTCAGGGCAGCCAACTGCCTCCGGGGGTTCTCCGAAAGAGCAATCCCCAGCAGTTCCTGCTCCCAAGAGACCTTCTGCGCGGAGGAAGCATCGGACTGGCTCAAGTCCACGCCTGGAAGGACCCCACCACTGGCCTCGCCATTGGCGTCGGAGAAGAGGCTCGATTGACCCGAACTGCGGTTGCGGGCCTCCAGTTGGGCGAGGGCGACAATCTGGTCCAATGCTCCCAACACCGCCCCCCGGGGCGCCAGCGAGTCAAAGGCGCCCGCCTTCGCCAAGCTTTCCATGGTGCGCCGGTTCAGCCCGCCTCCGTTGGCCCTGCGGCAAAAGTCGTCAATGGACTTGTACGGCCCGTTGGCGTCTCGCTCCTCCAGAAGGGGGCGGACGGCGCTTTCGCCCACGGTCTTTACTGCCGCCAAGCCTACACGCAGCCCCGGGCCTGCCTCGTCGCCCTCGTCTATGGTGAAATGCTCGTCGGACTTGTTGATGTCGGGCAGCAACACCGGGATTCCCAGTTGGAAACACTCGTTGATGGAACTCACCATCTTCTCGGGATGGTCCATCCGGGAGTTCAACACCGCACCCATGTACTCCAGCGGATAGTGGGCCTTGAAATAGGCCGTCCAGTAAGAAATCAGGGCATAGCTGATGCTGTGGGCCTTGTTGAACGCATACCCGGCGAAGGGTTCGATGAGGTCGAAGATAGTTCCCGCCATAGCCGAGTCATAGCCGTTGGCAAGAGCGCCGGCCACGAACCGCTCTCTTTCGGCGGCCATCAAAGAGGCGATTTTCTTGCCCATGGCCTTGCGAACAATGTCGGCTTCGCCCAGGGTGTATCCGGCGAACTGTTGCAGGATGAGCAGCACCTGGTCCTGGTAAACGATGATGCCGTAGGTCTCGTCCAGCAACTCCTTTAAGCTGGGATGAGGATAGGTGATGGGAATGCGTCCATACTTCGCGTCAATGAAAGAGTCGATGTTTTCCATCGGCCCCGGACGGTAGAGGGCAATCATCGCGGCGATGTCGCCCAGATTGGAGGGCTTCAACTCCTTGATGTACCGTCGCATTCCCGCGCTTTCCAGTTGGAACAGGTCGGTGGTGTTGCCCGAGGAAAGCAACTCGAAAGTCGCCTTGTCGTCCAACCGGAGCCGGTCCAAATCAATCCTGATTCCCTGGTTCTTCTCCACCAGCTTAACGGCCCGGTCCAGGATGGTCAGGTTGGTAAGACCCAGGAAGTCCATCTTCAGCAGGCCCAGCTTGGCCACCGGGTCCATGGAGTACTGGGTCATCAGCACCGGGCTGCTTTCGTCGCCCCTGCTCGGACGTTGCAACGGCACAGTCTCCGCCAACGGGTCCTCCGCGATGAGCACCCCGGCGGCGTGGGTGCTGACGTGATGGACGATGCCTTCCAGCCCTTCGGCGGTGTCCACCAACTTGTGCACCACGTCGTCGGAATCGTAGACCTCCTGGAACTCCGGGTTGATCCTAAGGGCGTCCTTGATGGTGCGCGCCTTGAACGGCACCATGCGGGCGATCCGGTCCACCTCGTTGTAGGTCATCCCCAAGCCGCGCCCAACGTCCCGAAGCGCAGCCTTGGCTCCCATCGTGCCAAAGGTGATGATCTGGGCTACCTTGTCGCTGCCATATTTGTCGATAACGTAGTGCAGCACCTCGTCCCGGCGGTCGTCCTGGAAGTCCATGTCAATGTCGGGCATTTCCTTGCGTTCGAGGTTCAGGAACCGCTCGAAAACAAGCCGGTATTCCAAGGGATCGACGTTGGTGATGTTCAAACAGTAGAGGGCCACGCTGGCCGCCGCGCTGCCCCGCACGCCGTACAGGATTTCGCTCTTGCGGACGAACTTGACGATGTCCCAGACCACGAGGAAGTAATTGCCGAAGCTGGTGTACTTGATGACCTCCAGCTCATATTCCAATCGCTTAACGGCCTCATCCGGCGCCGATGGGTAGCGTTGCCTGAAACCTTCCCAGCACAGTTGGGCCAAGTATTCGTCGGCGCCGGCGTCGCCGGGCACGGGAAACTTGGGCAGGTGGGTCTGGTCGAAGTTGAGCTCCACGTTGCACATGTCGGCGATAAGGTTGGTGTTGCTCAACGCCTCGGGAAAGTCCGGGAAAAGCTCCGCCATCTCCTGGGGGCTTTTCACGTAGTAAGAGTCATCCTCCATGTGCAGACGCTTTTCGTCCTGCACCGTGGTGTTGGTCTGGATGCAGATGTAAACGTCCTGGAGGTGCGCCTCGCCTTGTTCCACGTAGTGGGCGTCGTTGGTAACCACCAAGGGTATGTCCAATTGCTCGCTCAAGGAAACCAACCCCCGGTTGATTTCCGGAAGCTGTTCCACGTGCTCGTGACGCTGCAACTCGAAGAAATACCCGTCGCCGAACAAGTCCTTGTACCACTGCGCGACCCTGGCGGCTTCATCCATGTTGCCTTCGACGATGAGGCGGGGAACCTCCGCCGAAGCGCACCCCGACAGCACGATGAGACCTTCGCTGTTCTGCTCCAACAACTCGCGGTCAATCCGGGGACGGTAATGGAACCCGTCGACGTGAGCACGGGTGACCAACTGCATGAGGTTGCGATAACCCTCGTTGTTGCGGGCAAGCAGCACGAGATGATAAGGGCTGCGCTCGTTGGGGTTCTTGTCGAACCGGCTGCCCTTTGCGACGTAGACCTCGCACCCTATGATGGGCTTGATGCCCGCCTCTTTGCAGGCCATGTAGAAGTCCACCACGCCGTACATGGACCCGTGGTCGGTGATGGCCAAGGAGTCCATGCCCATCTCCTTGGCTTGGGCCACCAACTGGGGGATACGGCTGATGCCGTCCAACATGCTGTATTCGGTGTGGATGTGAAGGTGCGTGAATCGGTTGTCGTTAGTTGGAGTCGTCATACATACCTCTGGTGAGAGGTATTAAACCCTACTGAGTTAGTGGCTTGTCAAGGCAAAAACCACAATATGTAGTGATTGATAAAAGTTTATTACACAACATAAAGAAAAAATGAAAAAGGCGCCGGACGGCCCAAGCCGCTCCAATAAAGCATTGCAGACCGTCAGTTACCCTTGACGTTGACGATCTGCCGGAAAGTGTGGACTATTTCCACCAAGTCCCGGGACTGCTCCATGACCAAGTCGATGTCCTTGTACGCGCCGGGAAGCTCGTCCAAGAACGCTTCCGACCTCCTGACCTCGATGCCCGCCATGTCCCGGTCGAAGTCATCCATGCTGAATTGCTTCCTGGCGTTGTTGCGGCTCATCCTCCTTCCCGCCCCGTGGGGCGCTGTGTAGAAGGACGCCTCGCATCCCTTCCCCGTCACCACGTAGCTGGCGGTGCCCATCGAACCGGGTATCAGGCCCATCTGTCCTTCCCTTGCTTGAATGGCCCCCTTGCGTGACACCAGGATATTCTTCCCGAAGTGGTTCTCCCACTGGGTGAAATTGTGGTGACACTCAATCCGTTCTTCCTCGTCAAAGTCTCCCAACCGGTATTTCAGTATCCCAAGAATCCTCTCAGTCATTTCCGCCCGGTTCAGGAGGGCGAACTCCTGGGCCCACTTCAGGTCGGTCAGGTAATCCTTGAACTCCTGCGTATCCTGGACCAAGTAGGCCAGGTCCGGGTCCGGCAAGTCGATGAACCACTTCTTCATCAACTGCTTGGCGGCATTGATATGGAACATGGCTATCTTGTTGCCGATTCCCCGTGAACCCGAGTGCAGGAAGGTCCAGACCCGGCTTCTCTCATCTACAGTCAATTCGATGAAGTGATTGCCGGAACCCAACGATCCCAGTTGCTTACGCCAGTTCTTGTCCCGTCGATCGTAAAACTCCAGCCGGTCGGTCTCTTCCGCCTTCTTCTCCAGCTCTTCTATCCGGGGGCGGGCGGTCTTTTTGATCCTGTGATTGTACTTGCTGACCGACAGCGGGACCTGCTCCTCTATGGCTTTCCGTATCTCCGACAGGTCTTCCGGGAGGTCCGCCCTGGTGAAGGGCGTCCTGACGGCGATCATGCCGCAGCCGATGTCAACGCCGACGGCGGCCGGTATAATGGCGCCTGCGGTCGGTATGCAGGACCCGACGGTGGCGCCCAACCCAAAGTGGCAGTCGGGCATCACCGCTACGTATTTGAAGATAAAAGGAAGCCCCGACAGATTGCGCACCTGCTCTTTGGCGGCGTCCTCTATCTGGTCTCCCGGTATCCAGCTCAGGGCTTTTTGATGAATCATGGTTGGCGCCATTGCAATACCTCTGCGGTATTCGGACTCCGGAGATCGGCTGAAATGCGCCAAGCCTGGAGCGATGTTCTTACCGTCCCGGGCCGAGTGAGGGATAAATCGAAACACACCCGTTGGCATCTTTGTTCCAACGGGTGCCGGTACGCATAATCAGGAAGCGCCCATTCGGGTCTTGCCAGCCGGCGCATTGGATCCTGCCCATGCCGTCCGGCTTCAGGGACTCAGGAGAGGTTTCCGGTTCGCCCTACGGGGCCGCCCCAAGCCTGGGTGCAGCCCCGGCAGGTCATGCTCAACTAATTAGACCCGCTCTTCCTCGCGGGCGCGTTTGGCCTCTTCTATCACTCTGCCCTCAAGATTCTGGGGCAGGGCCTCGTAATGGTCGAACTCCAGGGTATAGGAACCACGGCCTTGGCTCACCGAACGCAGGTCCTGGGAGTACCGCTGCACTTCGCCCTGGGGCACCTCGGCCTCGATCTCGGTGTAACCATCGCCAGGGTTCATGCCCAGGATGCGCGCCCGCTTGCCGTTCAGGTCGCTCATCACCTCGCCGGTGTAAGCGTCGGGCACCGTGACGCTCAGCTTCATAATCGGTTCAAGCAGTATCGGCCCGGCGTCGGACACGCCCTTCCGCATCGCTTGGTTGCCAGCGATCTCGAAGGACATGCCGGAAGAGTCCACATCGTGGAAGCTGCCGTCGTACAGCACCGCTTTCATGTCCACCATCGGGAACCCCGCCAGCACACCCTCGTCCATGGCTTTTGAGACGCCCTTTTCCACCGAGGGGAAGTACTCCCTGGGGACCCTTCCACCCACCACCTCGCTGGCAAACTGGAATCCCTCGGTCCTTTCCAAAGGCTCCAAGCGGAGAAGGACATGGCCGTACTGGCCGTGGCCGCCGGACTGTTTCTTATGCCGGTACTCGGTCTGGGTTATCCTGGTGATGGTCTCCTTGTAAGCAACGCGCGGCATTCTTACCTTGAGGTCCGCGCCGAACTTGCGGCGTATTTTGTCCATTGCCACGTCGATCTGGGCATCGCCCAAGCCAGTGATCAAGGACTCGCCGGTGTCGGGCTCCCTGGAATACCGCAGGCTTGGGTCCTCCTCGACGATGCGGGCCAAAGAGGTGGACATTTTGTCCAGGTCCGCCTTGGACGCCGGCGCAACCGCCACGCGGTAAAAGCCCACCGGGAATTCTATGCTCTCTATCTTGACTTGGTGGTCGCGCTGGCCAAGGGTGTCGCCCGTCAGCGTCTCCGACAGCTTGCCGATGGCGCCGATGTCTCCAGCGGATACTTCCGCAACGTTTTCCTGGGCCTTCCCTTTGGGCAGGTACAGTTGGCCGATACGCTCCGACTGCTGCCTCACGGGGTTCCAGACCTCGGAGTTGCTCTTGATGGCGCCGCTGTATACCCGGAAGACCGAAAGCTTGCCCACGAATGGGTCTGCCGTGGTCTTGAACACGAAGGCCGCCAATGGACCTTCAGGGTCAGGTTCCAGGGAATCGTCGCCTTCCGCCACCGGCGGCGTCCGCCCGTCAACCGGCGACGGGAGGAACTCCCGCACCATGTCCAGACATTCGTCGACGCCCAGGTTGCCAGTGGCCGAGCTTGCCAGAATGGGCGCCAAGTCGCCATTCAGGATGCCGGCGCGTACGCCCGCTATCACCTCTTCGGTAGTCAGTTCTTCCCCTTCCAGGTACTTGTCGGCCAGAACGTCATCACTCTCCGCGGCGGCCTCTATCAACCGTTCCCAAGCCGCAGCCAACTCGGCCGCCGCGTCCTCCGGAAGGTCGGCGGGAGGGTTGACAACGCTGACGACGCCCTTGAAGTCCTGGGCTTCGCCAATCGGGACTTGCAGAGGGACGCAATGGTTGCCGAAGGTTGCTTGGATGTCGGCCACGCACCGGGAGAAGCTGGCGTTCTCGCGGTCCATCTTGTTGACCAGGAACATCCGGGGCAGCCCGGCTTGTTCACACATCTTCCAGGACCGCTCGGTGCCCACGTCCACTCCCGACTGAGCAGCCACCAGGATCACCGCGCCTTCCACAACCCGCAGCGCGGCGACAACCTCGCCCTGAAAGTCATCGTAGCCTGGTGTATCCAGGAAGTTGACCTTGAACCCGTCTCCGGCGCAGGGCACCAGTGTGGTCTGGATGCTGCTGTTCCGCTTCACCTCTTCCGGCTCATAGTCGGAAAAGGTGTTGCCGTCTTCCACCCGCCCTATGCGGGTGACGGCCTTGACGTTGAACAACATCGACTCGCAGAGCGACGTTTTGCCGGCGCCGCTATGCGACAATAGCGCGACATTTCTGATATTCCGTACATCAACACTGGGCATCTGGTATCCCCCTCCATTTTCCACGGCAATGCAAGCAGGGCGCCGGCGCGAAAAACGCACAACGCCATTCCGGCCCTCGGCTGGTCTGCCCGTCACCGAAGACGACTCTTGCGCCATTTTAGCGGCTTTGCCGTTCCTCTTGCAACACGCATGACACAGGCGCAAGCCTTGACCTGTGTTAAGCCCAAGGAGTTGATTCGCCAGTATATAGTCACTCCCGCGCAGAGCCTGCCCTCGTGGAGACGGGGCCGGGAATCTATGCCCACTAACGTATCGCCGTAAGCCCGCGTTTGACACCCCCAAACGTGGGGATATAATGAAGCAGCCTCGGCCCCCGATAACGGCAGGAATACCTCATGGCCCGGTGCGGAGGGCGGGAGCCACCGAAGTTGATTGAGGATGTGAAGCAATGGCGAATAAAGAAATCATCACCAGCGACAAGCTGCCTCCCAACCCTCCGCACCTGTCCCAAGCCACCCGGTTCGGGAACATGGTGTTCGTCCAGGGCTGCACCGGACGCCACCCGACCACGGGAGAGATGGGCAACGGCATCGAAGAGCAGACCCGCAACACCCTCGACCGCATCAAGCTGATCCTGGAGGCGGCGGGCACATCCATAGACAACGTGATGACCAACACCTGCTACTTGGCCAACACCGAGGACATGGCGGCCTTCAACAGGGTTTACATGGAATACTTCACGGACGACCGCCCGGCGCGCACCGCCATAGTGGTGACCTTCGGCGCAGCCGACACCCTGGTGGAAGTAACTTCGACCGCCTGCATCCCCGAATAATGAGGTCAGGAGTTCGTAGTCCGTAATGCTCCGCTGCCGGGTCTTGAACGCCCGGCATACGTCAAGGCGAAATCAACCAGCGGGAGAAGCCGGTGGGGACCAGGGCCTTTATTCTAATCGAGACGGAGGTTGGACGGTCCCGCACCGTGGCCGGCACGTTGCGTACCTTCGACCGTATCCAATACGCCGACGTCATCACCGGCGCTTTCGACGTGATTGCCTTGGCCGAAGCCCCGGATATGAGCTCGATCGCCGAACTCGTGACTTCCCGCGTTCAAGGGGTCCCGGGTGTGATCCGGACCATTACCTGTGTCGCCGCCGGCTGACCGCTGCTGTCAGATTATCTTCTTGAACGTTATGTGGGAACGGTTCAGTGTGTGGGGCCGGATCATGGTTATCCAGTCTCCCTTGTCCGACTCGGTCTTCCAACTGTCCGACTGGGGCACGTCCGGGGAATCAATCTCGTAGAGAGCGGCGTACCGGGCAACCCCTTCCACGTCAGCCGACTCCAGCTTGTAGCGGGTGCAGCCGTGCACACCCTTTGCCGTCAGGATATTGGGCACGTGCTGGGTGTCGTAAATCCTGTTGAAGTCGTCCTCCAACTCCTCCGGAATATCCATTTGCACCAAGTAAACGTAATCAGCCATTTGTGTTGTGCCTCCTATATTGAACTGATGCGGGCGGCTCCCGCGCTATGTAGACTCGTTTACCCTAGCAGAACGGGAGGCCACCATATTGTTCCAACCTTAGGCTCCTGACCATTTCCTCCAATCGACGAACCCGTTCATCAGCCACAAAACACCGGTACTCAGCTTCAACTCGCAAAGCTTTTTCGGCGTCCCGTTCTTTCAGGGCCGTGTCTCGTGCATCGGCCACTTCTGCGAAGGTTTCAAGGCGTCGGCCTCCTGTCACTTGCCACCAGCGCAGTTGGCTCCCGTCCCAGCACAGGTAGAGGTTCAGCGCGTCGCTGTAACCCCGTATTTCGCCGTCTTGCTGCCTGGTGATGGTTATAGGCTCATAAGCACCATTTTCCAGACGAAATCCAACCAACGGCCCGTCTTGCTGCGGGTCCCCGGCAGCAGCAAGACGCCAGTATTCCTTCACTCCGTACGCGGCGTAAAGTTCCCGGTTGCGGGAGTGATCGTAGTCCCGCCTGACGTCGTCCGGCCTGATTTCCCCAAACACGTCAGCCACCAACATGTCCGGGTCGTTCAGTATGGTTGGAACTATTTCCAGCACGAAGTCGGGAGGTTTGCCGACCTCGTTAATCATGTATCCGTTGCGTCGGATAATCGCTTTGGGAATGACGCCGAAGGCAACCACACAGTCCATCTTGACCCAACTGGAGGGATCGGTGTTGTCCCGGCAAAGATAGCCGTTCCCGCCAACCAGGACATCGGGTTCCCGCTTGAAATGTCCATACAGAGTGGAGAAAAGTTGCTCCAGTATCTCACCACGCTTCATGTCCCCTACCTTGGACGGGTCGGGCAACATGGCAAGCAAAGCGAAATCACTGGCTGGCAACAGGGGCCCAGTCATTATTGCCTCCTTAATTGACCTCATCTGCTACAACAAGGTAAGATTAACACCTCAGCGACCGGCAGCGGGCCGCTCCTTCAGCGGCCCCTCTCTTCGGAGGCCGGCCGCTCCTTTTTTGGTAAACCGTCTCCCTTGAACGACCGGCTGCGTATTACCCCAAATACGTTAACGCCGTTTCTACCCCGTCGGGCAACTCCACCTCCAACGCTTGCAGGCAGTGGGCCAGGGTGTGGTAGTAGCCTGATACCACCAAGACGTCGATTACGCCGGCGTCGCCAACCTGCGCCCGGAGCGCCTCGAAGCTCTTGTCCGATACCCGGTGCTGGCGCAGCAACTCCAGGACGAACTGGACCACTTCGGCGTCCTTTTGTTGCAACCCCACCGGCGCCCGGAACTCCAGTATTGCGTTGATTTCATCGTCGGTCAGCCCCGCCTCGCGGGCGGGCCGCTGGTTCACCGTCCACACATAATGGCCTCGGGCTTCGCGGGCGGCGGTAAGAATGGCGAACGCTTTTATCCTGGGGTCCAACGGCGTCTCGAATCGGGCGTAACCGCCAAGGGTTGCCAGGTTGCCGGCCGCTTGCGCATTGTTGAGCAGGGCGGCGTAGTTGCGGGCCACGCCGCCGCGGGTGGTCTCGATTTCGTCCCACACTGCTTGGTCGGCCTGAGTCATGTTTTCACGGGTAGCGAAAGGCACTCTCGTCATTTGGTCGCCTCCGTTTCAGCAAGATTTGGGCACAAAAAAGCCAGGCCGCTCACCGGGAGGGCCTGGCTTGAGGAATCGGATTTGGTTAGGCTGCGGCTTCTTCCGACTCTTTCTTCCAGATGGCCTCCAGGATGGCGCCGGGGGACATGGGCAGATCTTCCATCCGCACGCCAATGGCGTCCTGGATGGCGTTGGCTATAGCGGCCATCGGCGGGACTATGGGCACTTCGCCCACTCCGCGGACGCCGTAGGGGTGCCCGGGATTGGCGACCTCGACGATGATGGTGCTGATCATCGGCAGGTCCAGGCTGGTGGGCATCCGGTAGTCCAGGAAGCTGGAGTTAGCCATCTGGCCGTCCTGGTTGAAGAAGTACTCTTCGTTCAACGCCCAGCCTATACCTTGGACCACGCCGCCCTGCATCTGTCCTTCGACGTAGCTGGGGTGGATGGCTTTTCCGGCATCCTGCACCGCGGTGTAATCAAGGATGGTCACCTTTCCAGTCTCCGGGTCCACCTCAACGTCGGCGATGTGGGTGCTGAAGGCCCCGCCGGAGCCCCTGGGGTCCACGCTGACTTGGCTGGAAATGGGACCGCCGGTGCTGTTCAACTGCTCCGCCAATTCTTTGAAGCTCATGCTGAGGTCGGGGTCGGACTTGTGGTGGAAAACGCCGTCGTCCAGGTCCACATCGTCCTTGTCCACTTCCCAGATGGTGGCGGCCCTTTCAATCATCTGCTTCTTGATGTCCTGGGCGCATTCGTAGGCCGCCCAGCCGCTGGCGAAGGTGACCCGGCTTCCGCCGGTCAGGAAAGTGTAGCCCACGGAATCGGTGTCGCCGACACTGGGATGCACGTCCTCGGCGGCAATACCGAGCGCTTCGGCGGCCTGCATGGCGATGGAGGCCCGTGAACCGCCGATGTCGGTTGAACCCTCCACCAAGGTGATAGTGCCGTCGGCGTTGACGCCGATGGAGCAACTGGACTGTAGACCGATGTTGAACCAGAAACCGGAAGCGACGCCCCGGCCCCGGTAGGGGCCTTCCAGCTTGGACTGGTACTGTTCCGACTCCCTGGCCGCTTGCAGGCACTCAATGTTCCCGACCACGGGGAAGACCGGACCGTCAACGCGGCGAGTACCTTCCTTGGAAGCGTTGAGAAGCCTGAACTCGATGGGGTCCATGCCAAGTTTCTGGGCAATCTCGTCCACCACCGCCTCGCCGGCGAAAGCGGCGTTGGGCGCGGCGGGGGCGCGGTACGCAGCGGTCTTGGGCTTGTTGACCAGAACGTCGTAGCCGTCGACCTTCATGTTTTCGATGTCGTAGGGGGCGAAGATGCACTGGGCCCCGGCGGAGACCATGGAACCGGGGAACGCGCCGGCTTCGTAAGCCAGATCGGCGTAGGCGGCGACGAGCTTGCCGTCGTTCTTGGCGCCCATCTTGACCTTGATGTAAGTGCCGGACGTGGGGCCGGTGGACTCGAAGATCTCGTCCCTGGACATGATCATCTTCACGGGCTGCCCGGTGTTCCGGGACAGCAGAGCGGCCAGCGGCTCCAGGTATATCGGAATCTTCCCTCCGAACCCGCCTCCAATCTCCATGGGCACCACGGTTATCTTGGATACGGGATGGTCCAACGCCCCCGCCAAGGCATCCCTGGCGGTGAAGGCTCCCTGGGTGCTGGTCCACACGGTCAGTTGGCCGTCGGCATTCCACAGGGCGGTGGCATTGTGGGGCTCGATGTAGCCTTGGTGGACGGTGGCGGTGCTGAATGCGCGCTCCACAATGATGTCGGCTTCTTCGAACCCTTTGTCTATGTCGCCTTGCTCGTGCCTTATATGGGAAGCGATGTTGCTGGGCTTGTCGGTGCGCTCTCCCAACTCCGTGGTGGTGACGTCGTCGTGCAACAGGGTGGCCGAATCTTTCATGGCCTCCCGTACTTCGACGTATGACGGAAGGACCTCGTACTCCACTTCTATCAACTCAACCGCGCTGGCCGCGACGTGGGCGTTGATCGCCGCTACAGCCGCTACGGCATGCCCCCTGTAAAGGACCTTGTCGTTTGCCAGCAGGTTTTCGCTGGCGAAGCGGGCACTGCGGCTGGGAGAATCCATCTTGGCGACGGGCATATCCGCCCCGGTGATGACCGACTTGACGCCGGGATAGGCGGCGGCTTTGCTCACGTCGATGGACTTGATGCGGGCATGGGCATGAGGGCTTCGCAGCACCTTGCCATGCAACAGCCCGGCTGCATGATAGTCGCCGCCGTATTGGGCGCGACCGGTCACTTTATCGGTCCCGTCATGCCTGACGGGCCGAGTGCCAACCACCTTGTATTCGGTGTTGGAAAGGACAATATTAGAGGCCATTACAACCACCTCACTACGGGAATAGGTCTGTTCTCCGCCTGCACGGGGACAGGCGCGATGGGGAGACGGATGGATTGTACCATACGAGGCCAAGGCCGAAAACGGCCCGATGTTATAATTTGGCGCCTGTAACAGTCCAAGGATAGATCCACTGCGAGGATGTGGAATGACCACAACAAAATGCGACCCAAGAGCGCTGGAGGTCGCCCGTTGCCTGCACCAGACCGAACAACCGGAGGTCACAATACTGTTCGGCTCACGGGCCAGGGGCGACTATGACGGCAGTTCCGACATAGACATTATGCTGGTGCAGGAAGACCTGCCATCGAAAGAGCAGGAGTCCCGGACTCGCAATCAAGCCGAGACGTCCGCCCAGGACCAGTATCGGCAGCGGGTGCCGGTGCAGATCATCTGGAAAACGTCCGACGAATTCAACAAGATGCGCCGCAGCATCAACCACCTGGTGGCCAGAGCGTTAAGAGACGGGGTAATAATGCCGCGCGATACCGGAGACTACGATAGTAGATATAACGACAACGGTGACAATGACTACGAGTACGAGTGGACGGTCACTGACGAACGCTACCGCCACGCTGAAAAACACCTCAGCGCGTTTAACATACTGATCGAAGCCGGCCAGGACGACGATATGATCGGGCAACACGCCCAAGGAGCAATAGAACATGCTCTCAAGGCCCTGATTTCCGCCACCCATACCGCCTACGAGCGCATCCACGACATCAATCAGCTTACATCGGATGCGCTGAGGGTGGACCCGGATTTCCAATTCAGCCAAGGCATCGACGGCTCAATCTACAACCAGTACGCCGGGGCCCAAGACTATCACCCTACTCAAAACCCTATATCCAACATCGCCGACTACCGGTCCATAGTCAACTCCGACGTACAAACTATTCTGGCCAGGGTACGGGAAATCAGAGGGAATCCGCCGGAGTGAGCGGGTTGCATCCAATTGCCCAAGTTCTGCGATTCTCCCGGTATAATGGCCTAAATCCGGCTTCAAACATTCCAAACTGAGGAGGCGCCACATGGCCAACAAGAAAGGCACCGCAATGATGATGGTTATGGCCGACATACCCGCCGACAAGGAGGACGACTTCAACCGTTGGTATAACGAAGAACACTTGGCAGAGCTTTTGTCCGTGCCCGGCGTCCTGAGCGCGGCGCGGTACGAGGCCGTGAGCAGCGGCCCAAAGCACTTGGCGTTTTACGAGTTGGAAAGCCCTGACGTTATCAACACCGACGCCTTCAAGAACCGGCCTCGCACCGAGTGGGGGCAGAGGGTCAGCCCGTCGCTGATCGGCACCAACTTCATGAACTACGTGTTCGAAATGATCCGCCCGACCGAACTGACTTCCGAGATTGCCGAGTCCGGCATGGCCCCCACGCTCCAGATCGGGCGCATGGACATTCCGCCGGAACACGAGGACGAATGGAACAAGTGGTACAGCGGCATCTACGTGCCCAACTACGAGAAGGTGCCGGGCTGCATACGGGGACGGCGCTGGCGATCTGTGCGAGGCGAGCACAAGTACGCCGTGGTCTACGAGTTGGAACACGACAAGGTGTCGGAAAGCGACGAGTGGCTGAAGCAGAGGGACATCGATCCCAGCACAGCCCGTATCCGGCCCCTGATGACCCATGCACCGGGGTCGCCCGGTATCTGGAACAAGACCTTCGAGCTTTAGCAACACACAATAGCGCTCTCTCCTGAAGGAGGGAGCGCTTGCAAGGACCACTACGTTCAGGGAGCCTGAGGGAGAGCTATGACCAACCCCATTACGTCGGACATCGTTTACCAATTACAGGGCGCGGCGGACCCGTCCATATCGCCCGACGGGCGGCGGTTGGCATATACCCGGTCCTGGGTGGACTGCGGGGATGGCATAGAGGCCAGGTCGTGCATCGTAATGTTGGATCTCGTTGACGGATCCTGGCGGGAATTCACCCGCGGCAACCGGGACTCGGTGGCAAAGTTCTCTCCCGACGGCAAGACCCTGGCCTTCCTACGGACCGACGACCGGCGCGGCAGGGAGGTATGGGTGATGGATGCCGACGGGGGGGAAGCCCGTCCGTTGGAAGGGGCGCCCGGCAAGGTTTTCGAGTTTGCTTGGTCGCCCGACAGCAAACGCTTGGTTATCAGCGCCGACGTGGATCCCGACTCATCGTCGCCGGAAGGCGCTTCCAACTCCGTGCCCCAAGTGACGGTGGTGGAACGCGTCCGCTACCGCTACGACACCTTGGGCTGGCGGGGCAACGCTCATGCCCACCTGTTCGTGGCTAACCTGGCCGGCAGCTCAGTTCAGCAGATTACCGACGGAGACTGGGATGATTCCTCGCCGCGCTGGTCCCCAGATGGCAGCCGTATAGCGTTCATCTCCGGGCGCAGGGAAGACCGCGACTTCTGGGCTTTGACCGAGATTTACGTCGTACCGGCTGACGGAGGCGACCCCGTCCTCTGGTCGGAGGGTTTGCAAAGTTCCGGCGGGTTGGCTTGGTCGCCCGACGGCCGGCGCTTGGCGGCCATCGGCACCGAGGACCCGGACGGCTTGGTGGCGTGGCAAGGCTGGTTGTACGTCCTGGAGCCGGGCACGACGCCACGCCGTTTGACCGACGACTCGATAAAGCCGCTGCTGGCGTTCCCTTCCGTCAACCAGCCTCCGGAGATGCGGTGGACGGACGACGACCGGGTTCTTTTCCTTGGAGACCGCTGCGGTGAGTCATATCTTTTCGAAGCGCCGGCAGCGGGCGGCGCGGTGCGCACCCTGGCCGGAGGGGGTCGCCAGACCAGCGCCGTGACCTTGGACAAGAACTCCCAACGCGCGGCGGTGCTGTCCTCGTCTCCAACCTCCCCGGGAGACCTCCACATGATAACGGTGGACTCGGGAGAAAGCGCCCAGTTAACCCGTCTGAATGATACGTACTTGGCGGAGCATCCACCGGCTACGCTGGAAAAATTCAGCTTTCACCGGGAAGGATTCGACATCGAGTGCCGCTTGTTGTTCCCGCCGGACTTCACCCCCGACCGGCAGTACCCGTTGCTGCTGGACGTCCACGGGGGACCCAACGGGGCGTTTTACGACTCGTTCGTTCCGGTGCAACAAGTTCTGGCCGCAGCGGGCTATCTGGTGCTGGCGGTAAACCCCAGGGGGTCGTCCACCTACGGAAACGACTTTATGAAGGCCGTTCTCACGGACTGGGGTGGCGAGGACTACCTCGACCTGATGGCGGCGGCGGACCTTGTCGCCGAACGTCCCTACGTGGACAGCGGCAGGCTGGGAATCCACGGGTACAGCTACGGCGGGTTTATGACCACTTGGACTATCGGCCATAACCAGAAGTTCAAAGCCGCGGTGGCGGGCGCGCCATGCATCGACCTGTACAGCATGTACGGCACGTCGGACATCGGGATAAGCTTCGGCGAGGCGCAGTGGGGAGGTTCCCTGGTGAACGCCGCGGACAAGCTGATAAAGCGCTCGCCCATCACTTACGCGGAAAACGTCGCCACACCGGTGCTGTTGCTGCACGGCGAGTCCGACCACCGTTGCCCCATTGCCCAGAGCGAGGAGTACTTCACGGTATTGAAACGCTTGGGCAAAGAAGTGGAGTTCGTGCGGTTTCCCGGCTGCTCCCATGCCTTCCCCCGCATCGGCCACCCAAAAATGCGGGAGGAGTACTTGGCGCGGACCCTGGCGTGGTTTGATAAGTATCTGGCGGCGTGAGCAGAGCGGGGAAGTTTAGGTCCCTGCATCTCAATTTACACGCTTGTCAAGGGGTTTCTTTTTATCTTTCGAGCCACTCAAAAAGTAGAATATAGTAGAAGCAACAACTATTAGGGGCTACACACCCTATAAGAATCACGTTAGACAATATCGCTAGGTTAGCCGCTATTGCTCTATTTGCTATCGCTGTGGGCGGAGGATTCTACTATTTTGGAACCCTTGGCGCTAAGGTTGACGATCTATCGGCAAGGGTTGAGGAATACCGTCAAGAGATTCGAGGGCTATCGGACAGTCTCATCATTGCGGTGGGAAGTCACGAACATGATGAGAAGGGAGCTATCTTCCGGGTTCCGATACAGCGGTAATACTACGGGGTATATGTCGTCTTTGTCCTCCGACAAAGACGATACCTCACGACCATCTACTAAACTAAAGCCATGGTGAGATGTGCATGTTACACTGGTCTAGTCATAGTGCCAGACTGTCCTACAAGTACGGGAGAATGATTTTCACTGGAATAGCCAGAGTAATCTTCAACGCCGCAAAAATGTAGGTCCCACCTTGGCTTTAGAGCCTGTCTCAGAAGTCTTAAGCCAAACGTAATACGTAATGTCATCTGCTATATATGGACTGTAACAATAACAGACCATAGCATATCCGTACTATCACGAGACGAAGCATCGTATATTGTAACTCACCTAGACTTCTGAGACGCTCTCTGTAGTTTAGGAACGACAGCTAGCCGCGCCAGCATAGGAGATTTGACATGACACTTGCCGATGACCTGTTCCTGCATGAGGACATGAGCCGCCCGGAGAATCGCGTCAACATCGCGCTCTTCGGATTGATGCAACAGGACTGGTTCCGTGAATGGCTCCTGACGAAGCTGAATCTGCCGATCGATGCCGTCGTATACCCGCCCAAGAACTGGAACGGCGCGCGCCCCGACCTGAAGGTGGCGGGTTTCGACGGGTCTACGCTAGCCTGGATTGAAGTGGAACTCGGATCCAACGCAACCCAGGCCGAGGACTACAAGAGGCGATACGACGAGCCGATAAAGACTGTCTGGGGCAGGCAAAGCCACGGCGGCGACTTGAGCTTAGACGAGGTCGCCGTCCGATTGGACAGCCAAACAGGGCTCCCGGCGCAGACGGCGATCAACGTGCAGCACGTGATTGAGCTGATTCGGGAAGGCCTGACCAGATTCTCCTCGTCGCCCGGGCGGGCCAGCGTGTCCGGCGAGATGCGCAATCATCCCTTAGTGGTCGCGCTGAGTGATCGACTCCGCGACAAACTACAGTTCGACCTCGGTTCAAGGGCGCCCTTCGTTGGCCACCTCAAGGCGGACACGACGAACACACCCAACAATCAAGGCTTCTCGCTTCGCGTGAGGAGCCCACTAACAAAAACAGTTTCGCTCCTAAACATTTCAGGCCGGACAGGACTGGAGACGGTCAACTTCCCATCCACTGGTTGGCTCGAGCACTACTTGCCAAATCTGTACAAGGATGTCCACACCTATGTGTCCCTCCTATTCGACACAGGACTCGACATCAGCGGTACCGGACACCATGGCGGCTCGCTCCCCCTCGACGACGTGCTAGGAAGGATTGACGCGGTCGCCGAATGCGCCTTGGCCCTCGCCAACCACCCACCCAGATAACGAACGCCAGCGCGGCAGATCCTCAAAGAACCCGGTTGCCTGATTGCACAGCATTCCCTTCTCGAAGAAGGACGGGCCTAAGACGACTCCGCCGGCGCACCAAGGAGGCTAGTTTCGCTATTCAACCTTCCTTAGGCCAGCAGCAGGGCGTACCGCCGCTCCCGGGGTGTGGGCGCCAGAATCATCCGCCGACGCAAATCCCTGGCATCCATCTGGAATTGTTCAAGGAATCGCTCCATCTCCCTCACACCCATCACCAACCCCTCTCTCACTCAAAGACAGATTAACCCAACTCCCCTATAACTTTACCCTTTGCTTCTGCGTATTTCACCTTGGCTTTGGCTTAGACCTCGGAATTGAGCCAATCGTTAGAATCCTTGAAGCCAACGGAATTGAGACCTTTGAATCCTGCTAAGAAGGATTAGACTTTTATTACTCCGGTAAAAATGCGTCAACATTCCCGGTCCAATCAAAATAATGTCGAGGGTTTCCAGCTTGCGCAGCAGAGCCCTTTGCAAGTCCCACACATCCACGCTACTTGGTGGTTATCGGACGGATGAGACGGCGTAGAATTTTCAAGTCTTCCGTCTCAATAGGTCCCACCTTTGGTTCGTGGTCTTCCAACCATTCAAAATAGTCGCTCAACGAGGTCACCAAGTCGAATATGGCCTCTTCAACCGTGTCTCCAATTCCGTACTCTTCAGTAGACAGGTTAGTGGTGGCCACTATCTGGCCGTCGGACGTCTGCATTTCAATCGGCAGATCGCTGACCAACTCCCAAGCATTGTCCCAAGAGTAATGGGCGGGAAGGACCCGCGTACTCATACTCAATTTAGGGTCACCAGTATTAACCATGCCATCATTGTACAACATCACCCTACTCCAGCTATGCCTGCTCCCCATCCGTCGTCAGGGTAGCTCCCGTCTGCGCTTTGGCCCAAGTTCAGTAACAGTGATTGTTGCAGACTGGGCAGTGTAGCTCCCGTCTGCGCTTTGGCCCAAGTGTTTCCCCACGGCACGTCGGGCAGGTTGCGGGAGCGGCGGACCTCGTTGATGGTCAGGACGCCCCGGTCCAGCAGTTGGGCTTCGCGGGAGACGCGGCTGTTTTCGTCCTCGCGCAACGCCTCAATCTCGCTGATGTCGAACTTGACGGCCAAGTCGGGGTAGCCGAACCGGGGCAGCAACTGCTGGTTCAACTGGTCCTCCAGGAAACCCATCTCCGGTATCATCGTGTTCCGCCAGAAGATACGCTCCGCCGCGTTCACGTTGGCGTAGGTCGCCCGTTCCAAGTCGGACAGCAACGGCTTGGGCACGCCGTAGGCCCGGCTGACCTCCTCCAGGCTCCAACGCAGCCCTTGGATGAAGTCCATGTCGCGGTGGCTGAAGCCCAGCGTCTTGATGTCGCTGACGAAGCTGGCGATGGCCGGACGGTGTGGGTTGGTTACACCCCGGTAGCGGGCCTCCCATCGCTCGTAGAAGTCCTCCACCTCGGCCTCGGTCATAACGTCATTGGTCAACATCACAAAGTCGGGGCGTGCGGAGTTGCTGAGGAAATTGCGGTTGAACCGCAGGGCTTCCTTGCCCATGTCCACCGACATCCGGGCAGGGGCCAAGGGCGATAACCCGGCGTACTCGCCCAACGGGTTGAAGTAGCGCAGCCACAAAACCTCGTCGGGGGTGTAGGCCACCGGCCCGTTGCGGCCCATGTAGACGAAGCCCCGGATATACTGGCGACGGTCGGGGACGATGTTCACCCGGTCGGGCCGGAGGGGCCAGAACTCCCGCCGGCCTTGCTCGTCTCTCTCCAATGCCCAGAAAGCCGATCCCCAGAGACTCAGGTATATCTCCGTAGCCCGCCACAAGTCTCCGCGCGTAAACCACGGATTCACCCGATCGAGGACCTGTTGCATCGGATGGCTTCGGGGCACCGGTTGCCCCAGGCCCTCGTCGGTGCGGCGGTGGACCACGACGGCGGGCCGGGACAACGCCTCGGCCCGTAGCTTGACGGCGGCGTAGACCGGCGCCGAGGAGGTATAGTATGCGCCGTAACCCGGACGGGCCCACTCGGAGCCACGCCCCGGCCCCGCTTCATCGAACCAGTCCAGGTCGGCGGCGGACGCGCGGTTGGCCCGCTGCATGACGGGCGTCCGTCCTGCCAAGTCCGAAGCAGTGGCGGCATCCCCATTCGGCTCTACGCCGTTGCCGGTCTGCCGCCTCAGCTTGTCCCACAGGCGCAAAACGCCACTCTTGGCCGCACTGGGGTTGCGAAGACTCCCTGAATGGCCGGTCATATATAGTCTCCTCTGTTGTATTGCGGTTCATGTCCAAAATCTAGGGCGGTACCCGTGCTCAATAAAAGCCAGCATCAGGGCGTCGGCCTTGTCGGGCGAAGGCAAGCCTCTCTTTCGTATGTCCTTTTTGCTTTCCATAGAGAACCTGTTGAGCGTGTCGTAGTCATAATGCAAAGCCGCCAACTCCCCAATCAACTGAGAGTCATTGGGGATGCTAATGGACCCGGACTCGAACAACTCCTTGAGCCGCCAATACCCTTCCGCCCTAGCGTTGGCGAACCGCCGGGGCTGCTTGGCGCGGACACCCACGTTGACGCCACGGACGGGAAAGCCTTGTTCCTTCAGGCGGTCCACAACCCCGGCCCCGATACCGACTTCGTCGACGTATATCCGGGCCGGATTGTTCTCTTTGATTGCGGCGGCGATCCTATGGGCAAACTGCATGGTGTCCAAATTCTGGAAAGCGTGAATCTCCTCCACGCGGTTGCCCTGCCTCAAGAGGATGACGCTTCGATCAAAGCCGAAGCGGGCAACGTCGGCAGACATCACGGTCTCGCGAGGTCCCTCGAAGTCGTCCCGGTCTGAGTTGTCGGGACCGCGAACGGCGGCTTCGATGGCAGACAATTTGATCAGGGTATTTTCCGCCTGTTCGGGGAATTCTCCCAGCACTCGGGAGCGGTAGATTGGATTTTGTTCGCCCCAGATGATCCGCCGTTCCTCGACCCAATCAGCGGATGTGAGGCCAGGGTAGACGGGCTCGCCGTTGATGACGTTGGGGCTTTCCAAAGCCGACATGGTGATGGTCTCATACAGTCTGCGTTCTTCGTAGAAGGCCCGGCGGAAGGCGCCGGTGACAGTGGTGGGGTTGCCGATGAGCAACAGGTGGGCAGAAGCCGAGGTCATAACCGCTTCGATGGCCTCGAAAATTTCATCGCTCACGCCTTCGGCTTCGTCGACGATTATGAGCATGTTGGGGCTATGAAAGCCCTGGAACTGGTCGACGCCATCGGCAGACAAACCAATGGCGTAGCGGTCCTCGGCCAGCTCCCAACGAGTGTCGAAAAGCTTGCCCCCGATAGATTGGGGAGCACGATGGTGCAAGCGGCGTATTTCGCGCCAGAGGATATGGCGCACCTGTCTGAAAGTAGGCGCGGTGGTCAGAACGATGGCCGGTTTGTGATTAGCCAAAAACCAGACCGCCGCCACAGCCGCGCAATAGCCTTTGCCCAAGCCGTTGCCGGACTTAACGGCGACACGGCGGTGGGCGTAGACAGCACGGAGCACGTCCTTTTGTTTTTGCCACAAACGGACTCCCAGGACGCGCCGCGCCCATTGTGGCGGTTCTATGGGTTTAGATTGGGTCATCACTTGTTGCTCTTTGGCCGAATACCAACCGTCTCCGCTTGGGAGAGGGAACAGGGGTACATTGGGTAATACTCTATGAAGAACGCTCCGGGCGACCGCAGCTAATGACCAGCGTTGGGACTAAACAGAAAGCCACATTCCCGGCATCGGTAGACGTCGTGGTCCGTGGAGAGTTTTTTCTCCAACAGAACCACCCTGGCAGAGTAACAACGTCGGCACTTCAACTTAAGCCACCTCCTGAAAAAATAGAGGGACGGACCCGCTGCAGTCCGGGTCCGTCCCTTCGTTATCCAAGCTATTGAGTTGCAATCCCAAGTGTCAAGGCGCGCGTGTCAGTGGACAGGGTCGGTATGTATAATGACCTCCATATTTCCTGTCGGACCCGGTTCCGCGAGGACCTTTATGACCAGCAGACGCATAGGCGCTGAGAGTCCCCCTGCCGCGCCCGAGGAGCGGTTTACGCCGCCTCCCCGTATTCCCTTCGACCCGGGCGACGGCAAGTTCCCCATATTTCCTCCCAGAGGCGATATGCAGAACCCTATCTACCTACACCGTCCCGGACACCTGGCGGCCCTCAGCCTGCATTTCGGCTCGCCGGAGACCACCATCGTCATGGGCGAAGTCCCGGTAGGGCGAGACCTACGCCAGCGCAGGGGCCTACGCGTGCCCGACCTGATAATCGCCTTCGGCGTCAACCAGGACAGGATCATCGCCGACCGGGGCTACTCCATTGAACACTGGGGCAAGCCTCCGGACTTCCTGCTGGAAATAGCCTCCGAAAACACCGCGGAGAACGACATTACCGTGAAGCGGGACGATTACGCCGCTTTCGGGATACCGGAGTACTGGCGTTTCGACCCGTCCGATGGAGAGTATTACGGCACAGGACTGGCCGGCGACCGGTTGGTTGACGGCGTATATCAGCCCATCATTGTCGCCGATGCGGAGGAGTCCCGTTACCGGGGCCACAGCGATGTTCTGGGACTGGACTTGTGCTGGGAGGACGGTCAACTCCGCTGGTATGACCCAGCGGCGGGGCGCTACCTGCGGACCTTCGACGAGGAGGCCGAGGGGCATTTGGCCGCCCAGCATGAGCGCGACGAGGAACGCAGGGCACGCATGGCCGCCGAGGAGCGGGTGCGGGAGCTGGAGGCGGAACTGGAACGGCTGCGTAACCTGTGATGGACCGCTAGACCAGCGGAATAACTGACCTGACATTGGCAACCAACCCAACCGGAGGTGACTTCCCGATGGTAACGCAACGAGAAAGGCTGTGGGACTTCGACGCGGTGCAACCGGGGCAGGCGGGGCCTGAAACGACGGTGCGCCTAACCCCGGAGCTAATCGCCGAGTTCGCACTGGCGTCCCAGAACTCCGCCCCCCGGTTCCAGCGCGAGGGAGTGAGCGGGGAATACGGCGGCGGGATAGTGGCCATGCCCACCATGGTGTTGAGTTACGCGCCGCTGATGCGGGAGGACATAGCGGAGGCCAACGGGTTCACGGCTTTCGAGAAGTCCGTTACCGCCCGCCGCCAGACGCCCTTCGCCAAGTGCGAGGTGCGCTGGTCCCATCCCGCCAAGCCGGGTGACACGATAACCGGCACGCGGCGGGTGCTGGAGAAGTACGAACGGAGGGGCAACCGGTTCGTCGTTTTCCGGGTGGAAGCAACCAATCAGGACGGAGAGGCCGTTGCCCAGTACGATTACACCTGCATCTTCGATTACGCCCCCGGCCAGAAGCCTGCCCCGCGCCCAGATGCGGGGACCGCGCCGGGAGACCGTGGGACGCCCCAGCCCCCCGAAACGCTGACTGACTCAGGATTCCAGTCTTCCGACGCTACGCTTCTCAAGTCCTTTGACACCGTTTCCATAGGGGACGATCTGGCGTCGCTGTCCATCTCGGAGAGCCAGGAGGTTATCAACCGCAAGGATGCCTTCCGGCTCGCCGGCGGCCCGCCTTCCGGCAACATCCACACCGACGAGGAGTTCGCCAAGCAGAACATATTCAGCGGCATCGTGGCATCCGGCCCGGCGGCAATGTCCTACGTCGACCAGATGCTGCAACGGTCCTTCCCTCTCAGCGCCTTTCACCAAGGCGGAAGTCTGCTGATGCGGGCCATCGAACCCTTCAGGGTCGGCGACACGGTGACTCTTCAGGGCCAAGTAATAGCAAAGCAACCCGCGCTTCCGGGAGACGCCAAGGGAGGAGGCATGGTGGAATGCCGGGTCAGGGGCATTAACCAAAGAGGCGACTTGGTCAACCTGTCGGACGCCTCGCTGTATCTGCCTTGATAAGAAACTAATTCAAACCTTGGCGCCGCATCCAACCCAGCAGCATCCAACCCAAACGCATCGCCCAGCCCGTTAGTCCCGCCTTCTTCTCGTCATACCCGCGAAGGCGGGTATCCAAATCCCGGTCTTCAGCCGCGGATAAACCCGTACACGTTGTCGGGACTGACGAAGACAATCACCGCGTCCTGCTCCACCATGGCGCGGTCGTACTCCTCCCAATCGGGGTGGTCCTTGTCGCCGCAGGCGCGGTAGACCTCGCGCAGCAGCACCCGGAACTCCTCCGGGTCGGTGTTGCGGTAGTCCAGCAAGCGGGCTTGGCCCTCGACGGCGATGCAATTGCGCCAGTTGGGCGTGATCGTCAAAACGGTGCAGTGGGGGTTGCGGCGCAGATTGTGTACTTTCCGCGAGTTGCCGCGTACTGCCACGAAGGCGGCGTTGCCCTCGTAAGCGCCACAGACGACGATGCTGTTCTGGATGGCGCCGTTGGGCTGGATGGTCGAGATCACTCCTTGGTGGTTCGCTTCCAAAAAGGGACGGGCTTCTTCGAAATCCATTGGTCCACCTCGCTAAAATTTGGGCCCTGGCTGCGGATTATTGCAGCCGCCGGAACTGTTATACCATAGTTGGATGAACGACGGGGCAAGGGCGTAGAAGGAGTCTGCCGGCATGGAAATGAAAGAACTGGGCAACACCGGTGTCATGGTGCCCGCAATAGGCTTGGGCACTTGGAAATATCGCGGGGGCAATGAGCCGCTTCGCAAGGGCATAGCCTTGAGTGCGACACTGGTGGACACCGCCGAGATGTACCGCAACGAGGCCGAGGTTGGCCAAGCCATAGCCGGCCTGCGGGACAAGGTTTTCCTGGCAACCAAGGTCCTGGGAAGCAACCTGCGCTTCGACCAAGTGCTGCGGGCCGCCGAGCAGAGCCTGCGGCTGTTGGACGTCGATTGCGTGGACCTGTACCAGATTCACTGGTACAACCGGGGCGTGCCGATAACCGAGACTATGCGGGCCATGGAGTCCCTTGTGGACCGGGGGATGGTCAAGTACATCGGCGTAAGCAACTTCTCC
Source organism: Dehalococcoidia bacterium (assembly GCA_965203835.1). Classification (GTDB taxonomy): domain Bacteria; phylum Chloroflexota; class Dehalococcoidia; order Lucifugimonadales; family UBA3495; genus CBDCFV01. Next base: position 2,349,795 of record OZ241919.1, on the reverse strand, counting down.
ACCAAGGAGTTACAGGAAGCGCAAGCGGCCATGACCAGGAATCCCATCGTCTCCAACCAGGTCCTTTACAACCTGAACACCCGCCGCATCGAGCGCGACCTGCTGCCTTACTGCCAGCAGAACGACATCACCATCATCGCTTACACGCCGCTGGACAGCGGTTCCCTGGCCTCCAAGCCCCGGTTCATGCCGGCGCGCCGGTCGCAAGTGCTTGGGCAACTGGCCGAGGAACTGGGCAAGACCCGCGCCCAAATCGCCCTGAACTGGTGCATATCCCGCCCCAACGTCATAGCCATCCCCAAGTCGGACAGCGTAGCCAGGACGGTCGAAAATTGTGGCGCCGGCGGCTGGAAGCTGACCGCCGAGCAGGTGAGGATGCTGGATGAGGCTTATTCGTGAGGGATGGCTCACCGAGAATTGTCACCCTCTGTAATCGGGTATAAAATGCCTAAAATTTTAAGCAACCATACGGACGTAAGTGTACCTGTTCAAAAAGGAGACTAATCCAAACCAGGACACATTCAACCCCTTACAGGAGAAGGTAGCTCATGTCTATCACTGTAGTAGTAGGGGGGCAGTTTGGGTCGGAGGGGAAAGGAAAAATCTGTGCTCATCTTGCGATGACCGACAACGTAGACTACATGGTGCGTTGTGGCGGCCCGAATGCAGGGCATACCGTCGATGTTGGGGGGCAGCGTTATCAACTGAGGCAGGTGCCCGCGGGGTTCATCAATCCAGATACCCGTCTTTTGATGGCGGCTGGAGCATTGATCGACCCCGATGTTTTCCTTAGGGAAGTCGAGACTTGCGGCCTAGACCCTGAACGCGTTGGTATCGACGGAAATGCCGGGGTGATAGAACAAGTGGATCTGTCCAATGAGAAGGCGTTGGAACTTTCCGAACGGTTGGGGTCAACCACGACCGGAGTAGGGTCCGCAGTAAGTCGCCGGGTACTCCGCAACTCGGATTTCCGGTTGGCGAAGGATCACCCGGCCTTAGTCCCGTTCGTTACCTCGGTCCGGGATGAACTTGCGTCGGCTGTACTTCAGGACAAGTCAATCGTAGTTGAAGGCACTCAAGGCTTTGGCCTGTCCCTTTACCATGCCGAAGAATGGCCTTACCGTACCAGCCGCGACACCACAGCCCACAGCTTCCTGGGGGAAGCAGGCATCGGCGCTCGGGACTACGAAGTGATAATGGCAATTAGAACGTACCCGATTCGAGTAGCCGGAAACTCGGGGCCATTACCGGACGAAATCACTTGGGCAGACGTCCAACGGGAGAGCGGATATCCCCATCCCATCGCTGAATACACCACCACAACCAAGCGTCTGCGGCGCGTGGCAAGGTTCGATTGGTCAGTAGTGGATCAAGCAGTAGCCGCCAACGCCGCTACGCAGGTGGCCTTGCACGGAGCGGACTATCTCGCTTATGCGAATTACGGTGCGACGGACTGGTCCAACCTGACATATGATACCTGCCAGTTCATTGACCGTGTGGAGACCAGATTGGGGGTTCCGGTGACCTTGATTGGGACAGGGCCAATAAATGAGCACATAATCGACCAGCGAAAGATTGACGCATCCAATGTTGAATTAGCGCACTTGGCGACAGTCTGATTGGCTTCAATGGTTAAGTATGACGCTTGGTGAAGTTCTATGACTGTATTGCTGGCCGACGAGATAAAGCGTCTGTGTGAAAGTGATACTCCGATGATTGAACCATTTAGTCCTTCTCAACTTCGGCCTGCTAGTTACCAGTTGACACTCGGAGAGCAGATCCATGTCGGTGGCGAATCTCGTCCACTGGTTGAGTCTGAGTCTGTCACGTTGGCTCCTCACCAAGTTGCCGTGGTCAGTACACGTGAGACATTGAGAATACCTGAAGGCTTGATCGCTCGATGGAGTCTTCGTGTCACTAACATTTACGAAGGATTACTTTGGACAGGCGGTCCGCAAGTAGACCCAGGTTGGGAAGGTCCGCTTTTCTGCCCTATTTACAATTTGGCGGAACGCAATGTCGTACTCAAATGTGGCGAACCACTTTTCACTATCGACTTTGTATGTACCACTGATAAAGATAGTGACGGATACAATGGTCTCAAAAAGGACCCTAAGTTCCCCGAAATCCCATTCATTTCAAAGCGCAAAAGTCTGGCAGACCACGACCGTTACCGGCTACGTAGTGCACCGTATGAACTCATCGAACGGGTTGACCGAACCGAAGAAATTGCAAAAGCCGCAACGAGGAATGTCGATCAACTAAAAGACCGCATGGCGACTTTTGCTTTAATTGCTATTGGGGTAATTGGCATTATAGTTTCCGCACTTACTTTGATGGTTGCTGCACAATCGTTTAAATTCACACTATCGATTCCAATCGCGATTGCCACTATATTAAGCATCGTTGCGATACTTATTTCTGGATTTGCCTTATACCGTTCCATGTTCGTGAAACCAACAGGTAGTGACGATCAAGGGTCTTAATTCATGCAAAACCGCTACGTCGGCGACATTGGCGACTTCGGCAAGTACGGCCTGCTACGCACCTTTTTCAGTTCACGACACCCCCACCTCTATAGTCAACATCTTCGTTTAGCCATCGCTTGGTATCTCTACCCGGATGAGTCACATACTTCCGACGGCAAATTCACAGACTACCCGGAGTTAAGGTCCTGCGACCCTTTTCTATTTGACAAGCTTAAACGACTGGTGGATACAAACAATCGTAATGTCGCCGCAGTACGCCAAAGTGGAATCCTCTCACACGACACGATGTACTATGAGCGTTGTCTGTCCTACCCACGCCGGGAGTCGCGGGTTTCAAGGCAAGCACTCCGTCAAGACTGGCTTGATGGAGCTCTCGAAGCTACCGAGGGTGCCCATGTGATTTTTGTTGACCCCGACAACGGCATTTCAGAGACTGCCGACCAGTTTCGCAAGAACGGCCCCAAGTACGTGTTTATGGACGACCTACGTTGTTTCTATGAACGAGGCCAAAGCCTCATCATCTACCACCACTCGGGGCGAAGAGGCAAGGCACTCGAACAGATTCAATACCTTTCAGAACGCTTGCAACAGGGACTTGGCCTGTCTCATCAACCCCCGGCGTTGTGGTGGCGCCGGGTGAGTGCCCGTTTTTATTTCATCGTGTCCCACCCAGAGCATGAGACTGCTCTCAAGTCTAGGTTGGACTCCCTCGTCAATAGCCAGTGGAAACATCATTTCCAGTTGGTCAAGTCTTAAAAAGCAAAAGGAGAAGACATGGCGGAAATCTATGTTATCAGCGGGGGCACGCCGACGCCGACCCCTGCACGGTTTGGCAGCGCCCACGTGCTCAAGGTGGGTGACCAGCATCTCATGTTCGACTGCGGCCCCGCCGCTACCCACAAGCTGGTGAAGGCGGGACTCTTCCCTACACAGATTGACTACCTGTTTTTCACCCACCATCACTTCGACCACGACATAGATTATCCGTGCTTCCTGCTTTGCCGCTGGGACCAGAGCGTGGGCAAGGAAAACAAGCTCCAAGTGTTCGGTCCCACCCTGACGGAGAAGATCACCGAGGGCATCATCGGCCGGGACGGCCTGTTCTCCCACGACTGGAAAGCCCGGGTGAACCATCCGTTGAGCCAGCAGGTATTCGTCAACCGGGGCGGCACGTTGCCCCGTCCCGAGCCCTCGGTATCGGCCACCGACATAGTGGCGGGGCCGGTGCACAGCGGCAACGACTGGCAGGTCACCTCGGCCGACGCCGAACACGTCCAACCTTGGCTGGACTCGCTGGCCTACCGGGTGGATACATCGGACGGCAGCGTGGTGTTCACCGGCGACACCCAACCGTGCCAGAGCGTGATCGACTTGGCCAAGGGCGCCGACATGATGCTTTGCATGTGCTGGGATGACCAAGAAATAATGGACGAAAACGGGGAGGCCGGCGGTCAGTGCGGCACGCTGGGGGCCGCCCGCATGGCCCAGGAAGCCGGCGTCGGTAAGCTGGTGCTGGTCCACATAGGCCCGCATCTTTCCGGGCACGGGCCGATGGAGAAGGGCATCGGCGACATCCGCCGAGTCTACGACGGGCAGTTGGTGTTTTCAGAGGAACTGATGCGCATCTCCCTGTGAGGTTTTCGGAAGATGGCCCGGTAATCTGGAATACCAATTGTCGAAGAATACCTTCGAGCGGAAATCATAGAAGCGGCAATGCCAGCCTGACGGTAAGCGGACCGGCCTTGCCGTCATTATTCGGCTGACCGACAGGTGGAACATGACCACACCAGACACCTCCGACAAGACCCTTAAAATTCAAAACCACTTCGTCTTTCCGGACCCGCCGGAAGACCCCGAAGACAAGATGACCAGCTTCGACCACTTGACGGCCACCGGCAACGCCCACTACTTGGCCCAACATCTGGGAACCCCGGAAACCACCCTGGTGGCCGGGGACCGTTACCTGGCCCTGGCGCCCACCCGGAGCCTGGCCGGAGTGAGGTATCCCGACATGCTGGTGGCCTTCGGCGTGGACCCGGCAGCCTACAAGGCCAGCAACGCCTACGTCATATCGGAGCAGGGCAAGCCGCCGGACTTCATACTGGAAATCGCCTCCAGGAGCACTGGTCGGATAGACGTGACGGAGAAGCGCGATGACTACGCCGCGTTGGGCATCGGGGAGTACTGGCGGTTTGACGAAACCGGGCAGCATCACGGGGTGCGGCTGGCCGGAGAACGGCTGGTGGACGGGGAGTACGCCGCCATAGACATCGAGGAACTCCCCGACGGCAGCTTGCGGGGCTACAGCGCGGCGTTGAACCTGGACCTCCGCTGGGCAGGCGGCGAGTTGGTATTCTACGACCCCGCCACGAGCAGGCCCATCGCCAATCTGGCGGATGAGCGCGCCGCCCGCATAGCCGAGCAGGAAGCCCGCGTTGCTGCCGAAGCCCGTGTCCGGGAGCTGGAAGAACAACTCCGCCGACAAGGGCCATAACGCCGCCCTAGCTTCGCCGGTAAATCAGGTTGTCTATGAAAAGACGGGCCGGAAGCTTCAGGCAGGAAGGCCCAGCAGTCTCGCTCCGTTCCGGTACTCGATCTTTTCCCGCACGCCGTCCCGGAAAGGCAGTTGGTTGAAGACCTCCACCATTGGCTTGAGGGGGACGACGGGAAACGCGGTGCCGAAGAGCAGCCTGTCGGACAGGTATGTGTTGGCTGCTTCCACGAAGTGCATGTAGCCGGGCATGCCCCAGTAAACGTCGGGGCAGAGGTATAGATTGGGACGCTTCTTGGCCGCCCCGCAGGCCTCCAGGGTATAGGGCCAGAAGGCGTGGCGCACGATGAAGTTGACCGCAGGAAAGTCCCGCGCCGCCCGGTCCACGTACACCGGATTAGCGTAGCCGATGTCCGGCTCCGCTTGGCCGCTGATAGTGTACAGCACGCTGGCCCCTCGCTGCCGGCACATTTCGTATATCGGGTACAGGCCGGGGTCGTCGGGGTATATCGGCGGCATACTGTTGCCGGGCTCCAGCATTACGCCGGGGAAACCCAGTTCATCCAGGCACACCCTGGTCTCTTCGATGGCATTGGCCACGTTGCTCAGGTCTATACCGGGAAAGCCGGTGAACTTGCCCGGGTACTGCTTCATCAGGTCCGCCAGGTCCTGGGTAAGGGTGCCGTCCTTGGCGCGTCCGTGGCAAACGCCGTGGACGATACCGGCGGCGTCCATTTCCTTTACCAGCAAGTCCGTGGAGTGCTGCAAGGCGGCGTCCGACGGCTCCATGTTCATGTCCGCCGCGTTGGCCCTGACGGAGACCTCGGAATGGACGGCCATGTTCGCCAGTGACTTGTATGGGGGCCGCAGGCTAAAATCTACGAGCATCGGTCCCTCCTCCTGGTGGTTTGCCGGGCATTGCAATCCGGTTGAGTGGATGAACGTTCAATGCTGTAAAGTGTAGTGCGTGAGGAGGGCTTTGGAAACACCCTATGGAGGTTGTGCATTATGGCTACCCTGGTAACGGGCGGGACAGGTTTTGTGGCGTCGAACATCGTGCGTGAACTGGCGCGGGACGGGCACCAAGTGGTCTGCCTGGACCTTAACGCCGCCGATCAAATGGTGAATGACTTCGTAAAGGACGTCGCTTCGAACATCACCTTTGTCCAAGGGAACATCCTGGACAAGGAGACGCTGGCCCGGTTGGGCGACGAGCATTCCATCAACAAAATCGTCCATGCCGCAGTGTACACCGCCAACCGCAGGGACCTGGAGACCCAACGCAGCCGCGAGGTCGTCGACATAAACGTAGAGGGGACGGCCAACCTGCTGGACTTGGCGAGAGCCCTGGACGTGGACCGGTTTGTTTACGTCAGCTCCGGCTCAGCTTACGGAACGGCCAGCCTGGCCGACCGGACCCTTAACGAGGACACTCCGGTCACCCCCCACACCTTGTACTCCATCACCAAGTACACCAGCGAGTTGTTGACCCAACGTTACGGCGAGCTTCACGGCTTTTCCACCGCCAGCGTGCGCCTTAGCACTCCCTACGGGCCCATGGAACGCGTGACCGGACACAGGGCGGTCATGTCCGTCTTCCACGACTGGACCGGCCAAGCCTTGCGAGGAGAAGACATCCACGTCGAAAACATGGACCTGGGCCGGGACTACACCTACGTGTCGGACATCGCCGACGGGATTCGCACGGTGCTGGACGCGCCATCCTTGCCGCACCACCTCTACAACCTCACCGCCGGGGTCTGGTTGACGTACAGAACGATCCTAGCCCATATCCAGGCGTCGGTACCCACCACCAAGGTAATCGAGACAGCCGTACCACAGGGCCAAACCGAAGTCCTGGACATATTCAGGGGGCCTCTATCGGGGCACCGGCTTTACCAAGACCTAAAGTGGACCCCCAAGTATGACTTGAGGGCAGGGTTGGAGGACTACTTCAAGTGGCGCAGGGAGTCGGGGTATTCCGGTTGATCACCCCTTGTTCCTAGGGTGCCGGGCGGCGAAGTCGTCGGCGATTTCGTTGAAGGTGCAGAACCTGACACCCGGGTGCGAGGTGATGTAAGCGACAAGCCTCTCCAGCATCAATATCACTTGCGGCCGTCCGCTTACGTCGGGATGTATTGTTATGGGAAAGACGGCTTCGTCGTACTCCCGATAGACGTAGTCGAACTGGTCCCGCCACATCTGCTCGATGTCCCTGGGGTTCACGAACCCGTGGCTGTTGGGCGACTTCTTGATGAACATCATCGGCGGCAGGTCGTCCAAGTACCAGTTGGCGGGAATCTCGATAAGGTCGGTCTCTTCGCCACGCACCAGGGCGTGCATCCAGTCCTCGGCAGGGCGCGTCATGTCGATTTTGGTCCAGCGGTCGCCGACGCGGACGTAGTAACACTCGAAGTCCTTGTGCATCAGGCTGTGGTCGTACTTGATGCCGTGCTTCAGCAACAGCTCGTTGGTGACGTGGCTGAACTCCCACCAAGGCGCAACGTAGCCCGTCGGCCTGTTTCCATACAACCGCGTAATCAGGTCGATGCACTTGACAAGCACCGCCTCTTCCTGTTCCGGGCTCATGTCCAGCGGGTTCTCGTGGGAGTAGCCGTGCATACCGATTTCGTGCCCGGCGGCAACGATCATTTCGGTCTCTTTAGGGAAGGACTCTATGGAATGCCCCGGTATGAACCAGGTCGTCTTTATCCCCAGCCTGTCGAACAGCTTGACCAAGCGGGGAGTAGTACCCACTTCGCCGGCGAAGAGGCCCCGCGATATGTCGTCCGGGGAGTCCTCTCCACCGTAGGAGCCTAACCATCCCGCTACGGCGTCCAGATCGACGCCAATAGCGCAAAGTATGTTCTTGTCCGGCATGTCTATCCCCCTACGGCATCCACAGCCGTTCGAACTCCCCGCTGTCGGGTTCGTAGTAGTAGAGGTCAGTTGTTCCCGGCTTCGTGGCCACCAATGTGTGCACTACCCGCGTCTCTTCATTGTAGGTAAAGATGTACGGATTGTCCCATTCGCCGGGAGGTAGCGCGTCCAGAAGCGCCTCAAGTTCCGCTTTGGTCGGGTCCATTTCTTGGCCCCTGTTACGATACAAATCCGCCGGGCCCCGGCTTGACGATGCTCAAGCCGCACGGCCCAGCGAAGACTTGCCATAGTTGGCTGGTGAAACTATTGGTGGACCGTCGCCGGTTAACCGGACACCAGGTTGGGCGTGGGCTCCTTGGGGAGTCCCGCTGCCACCATCTCCAGGGCCCTGGCTTCCATCTCTGGGATAACGGCGGCGATTACGTCCTCATCCAGGTCCGCAGCCACGCCGGGGTAGCCGGCCCGCTCGATCATTGCGCCCAGCTTCTTGTTCTTGAACTGGCCCAGGGTCCAGTCGAGAGGGTCGGTGACCAGGGTCTTGTCCCAGAAGATGCGGTGGTTCTTGTTCCTGGGACCGTAGTGATAGTGAGGAGCGTCCCAGAAGCAGTCGAAGGCCAGTATCTCGGTCTCCTCCATGTAGGAACGGCCCGGCGTGCCGGCCAGGTCAGACAGAACGTGGATGGCAAGACCGCCGTCGCCGCCGTTCTGCAACCGCATCTCCAACCCGAAGCGGATGTTGCCAGCCTCGAACACGTCGGTGCCGCGGTTGTGCTTGACCGTGTTCCTGCCGCTGGCATAGAGTTCCCGGGCAGTGGAATCTATCTCGCCCGCGCATTGGGCTACGGCGCCGGTGTCAATCCGGTCGGCCAGTTCGGCGTAACCGGCTTCCCGCACCATCGCCGGCAGGTTGTTCTTGATTTGCTTCACGCTCCAGCCTATGGGGTTGCCGTCCACGGTGGGGTCCATCCGGAACATCTTGTTCTTCCCTTCGGGGCCGTAGATGTAGCTCTTTTCAATGTCGAAGCAGTTGAAGCGCAGCACGGTGGTGTCTTTTCCATCGACTTGGGCCGTAGCCAGAATGGCGACTCCCTGGTCCGAGTGGTCCTGAAGATTTCCGTCCCAAAGCTCGTGCTGAACGATGAAGGTAATGGGAGCGGCTTCGATTCTTTGTCTTCCGCGTTGCTGCATTGCTAAACCTCCGGAATGTGTTTTAATGTTTCGTCCGGCCCGGCCTGGCGGCGGTGTTCGACGAAGCACGGAATGGTGTTGGCGGGATTATAACATAAGGGTTTCCCGTATCGAATTACTTGAATGGGACGGCGAATGATGTTCAACAACCTCGGCATTTTTCTTGTGTTACAATCGCGCTGAGCACTTGCGAAAGCTCCTCAGAATGATGGGTGGACATGCTGGAATTCGACCTCAACAGGGCATTGGAAATAACTTACAGCGGAGTAATCGCCGCCTTCATAGTGCTGGCGTTCCTTATCGGCTTCACAACCCTCCTGAGCAGATTGACCCGCAACAGAGCGCAGGCCCGCCCGTCCGGCGGGGCATCCACAATTGAGACAACCTCTGAGATCCCGGCTCATGTCCCGTTGACGGCTGCGGAGGTCGCCGACACAAGTGAGATCGCCGGGGCCCCGCACATGGATGATTGGAAAAGCTACGGCAGGTTAGAGGCGTTTTTGTCTCGTGGCGTGAGGAGGCGGGACGGCTAACTTCCCTATGCCATCCGGCGGGGTCCGGGGGTACCCCATCAGGCCCACTGGGAAGATGAGACCATTGCTGTGGAGTTTCTGAGAGAATCCGGCTTTGCCCAGCTTGACTGGGGAAACGCGCTACTAATCCTTATCGGGATCGGCTTCATAGCCGTAGCCATCATCAAGCGCGCGGAACCCTACGTCCTGTTTCCCATGGGCTTGGGCATTATACTCACCAATCTGCCCGGGACGGGGTTGATGGACTTCGACCCCTCGGGAGAAATGCAGGCCTCGGGACTGTTCGGCATAGTGTTCCACTACACCCTGTCTTTCTGGAACATTCTTCCACCGCTGATTTTCCTGGGTCTCGGCGCGTTGACCGATTTTGGTCCCATAATCGCTAATCCCAAGACGATGCTGCTGGGAGCGGCGGCCCAACTGGGGATCTTCGTCGCCTTCTGGCTGGCACTGGCTCTCGGGTTCTTCACGACCCCCGACCTCTTTTCCCTGCAAGAGGCGGGAGCCATCGCCATCATCGGGGGCGCCGACGGCCCCACCACCATTTTCGCCTCGGCCAAGCTGGCGCCGGACCTGCTGGGCATCACGGCGGTGGTGGCCTACTCCTACATGGCCAGCGTCGTCTTCATTCAACCCCCATTGATGCGCCTTCTCACCACCCGGAAAGAACGGGCCATTCAGATGAGGACCCTGCGGGAGGTCTCGAAAGTAGAGAAGCTGGTGTTTCCGGCAGGGGCAATGATCATAATCATCCTGCTGGTGCCGTCGTCCGCGCCTCTCATAGCCATGTTCATGATCGGGAACCTCTTCGGCGAAAGCGGGGTGGTCCCCAGGCTAAGCAACGCAGCATCCAACGAGATACTGAACATTGCCACCATATTCCTGATGATCACCATCGGCGCGCAGTGGAACGCCGACCGGGTGCTGGCCTTCTCTACGCTGGCCATCCTGGCCTTGGGCTTGGTGGCCTTCAGTTGCGGGACCATCGGCGGGATACTGTTCGCCAAGCTGATGAACCTGTTTGTGAAGGACAAGGTCAACCCGCTCATCGGCTCGGCGGGGGTGTCCGCAGTGCCCATGGCCGCCCGCATCTCCCACACCATAGGCCAGGAAACAGACCCGGACAACTTCCTGCTCCCCCACGCCATGGGCCCCAACGTATCCGGCGTCATCGGCTCCGCCGTGGTCGCCGGGGTGTTTATTTCCATATTGGGGTAGGGCGGAAAAGCGCGGTCAACCAGAGGGAGAAAGCACATGATGGCAGTGGAAGAACACCGGGAAACCGCTCTGGCCTTCCTGGATGCGTCGGACCGGGAGTTTGACGCGGGTGACGTTCTCCAGGCGTCAGAAAAGCTATGGGGCGCTTTCTCCCACGCCGTAACCGCCGTCTGCAAACAAAGGGGTTGGGCCTGCGGGACACACCGGCAACTGATCAACTCCGCCAAGCAGTTGGTGATGGAGGATGGCCCGTTGCACCACAACCCCGGCAGCTTAGGGATTGCCATTGGCGAAGCCAGGCTCTTCCACACCAACTTTTACACCGGGTCCCTGGAGGACTATGAAATCGAGGCTGGGCGTCCTCTAGTCCGGACCTTCGTCCAGTGGGCGGTAAACCTGGCGCAAGAGGATTGATGTCAGGCGTCGGCGGCATCGCAGAACCTATTTTTCTGTTCTTGGGATAGGGATGGTGACTGGTATGCATCTAGTCAAGATGAGCTTCGGCGGCGTACCACCATTCACGGAACTAGTCACGTTCAAGTTTGACCCTCATGTGAACCTGTTCGTCGGGCCAAACGCATCCGGGAAAAGCACTGTGCTGCGTGCCATAGAAAGCCTCTTCTTCGATGAGGATAAAAAAGATACTTGGAGCACATCAGAGGAACTCGAATGGTTAAGAGGAGATTTAGAGGATCAATTAAACGCAGCAATAGCAGCAAAAGAAGAAAGTTTAGACGAAGAATTGTGGTCAGACGAAATAGAGAGGTTAGAGGATAAAATACAAGGGTACGACTATCCTGTACAGGATGAAGTGCATCCAAGTTCGGATTGGCCGCGAGACAGTTCTGGGTCCGACCGGATCAATTTGCGAGCGGTTCCTGTCTTATACATACCGGCCACCCGCGCAAGCCTTCCTCGATTTAAGTTTCCAGACGTGATTATAGACACGGTCCAAGATCCTGATGAGAATACTCCATTGGACAACATCTTTGACACTCGCTCCGGGATCTTCAACGGCTATTACGTAGAATTGGCGATACGCGAGCTAGGCGGTGGGAACAGGTTAAACCGGGACCAGAAGAACCAACTCAGAAGAATACTGGATATTGGTTACTCTTGCGCCAAGCGCATTTGCGACGAGGTAATGCATGACGACGTTCCCCATCCGTTTATCGAAATCGACACGGACTCTGTCCCTGAAAGAATCGTTCATCCCGGCATGGGGATTGGGACTAACGACAATATTATGGGGGAACCTCTTCATGCCAGCGTCTTGAGCTCAGGAACGCAAGGCACTCTATTGTGGATTTATGCCTTGGCGCTCAAAATGGCGAGCCATTACGGTTGGGAAGAGGGCTGGGAAAAGAAGCCCGCCATACTTCTGATGGACGAGATAGAAAACCACCTGCACCCAACTTGGCAGCGCCGCGTTATCCCGGCGTTGCTGGAACACTTCCCTAGGTTGCAGATATTCGCCACCACCCACTCGCCCTTCATGGTAGCCGGTCTGAAGGCCGGGCAGGTGCATCTGCTCAACCGTGACGCCAACGGAGTGATTACAGCTTCCACCTACGAGCGGGACGTTATCGGCTGGACGGCGGATGAAATCCTGCGAACGATGATGGGCGTCGATGAGCCTACCGACCAGCTTACGGTCGACAGGGCCAGTCGGTTGCGGCAACTTCGGGAAAAGGAAACGCTGACGGACGAGGAAGAGTCAGAATTGAACCAACTGCGCCGCCAAGTGAACCAGGACTTGATGTCCAAGGGTGGACCATTAGAGGCTCAACGGGAACGTTACGCGGAATTGATGGAGCGTTTCATTCGTTCCCGGCAGTCGGAATTGACCCAAGACGAAGGGTAGCGAGGTTGCATTGGGTTGACCGGGGGCCGGAACCCGGCGGAGTTGCCGGATACGCCCAACAGTTCACGCAGGGCTGGGTAGATTACTTTCGGAATGAGGTTGGCGGACGGCCTGATGATTCCTATTGGCGGGAGTTCCGATCCACTCTGGGGAGCCAAACCAACAATATCTGCTGGTACTGCGAGCAGGAATGCGGAGTTGGGGCTGGGGCCGGGTGGAGAGAGCCTACGGTTGACCACTTTTGCCCTCGTAAATATTGCCCAGAATTGACCTATACGTGGTCTAACTGGGTTTTCAGTTGCTATAGATGCAACGTCGTAAACAAAAAGGGTAAGTGGCCAGATACAGGGTACGTTGACCCTTGCGCCGCCGATATTGAGGAACGACCGGAGCATTATTTCGATTATGATGAACTGACCGGAGAGCTTATCCCCAAAGATGGCCTTCCCAGCGCTGCACGCCAGAAGGCTTTGAATACGATCAATGACTTGGGGTTGAACAAGCAGGACGTAAGGTATAGTCGCTTTTACCAAATACACGGGTTCATAAATGACTTATTGTTGATGCCGGCTACTGACCAGCAAGCTTTCATCGCGTCATTCACTCAACAATCCGTTGAGTATGCCGGATCGATTGGGATGATAGTAGAACAACTGCGCCGGGACGGGCACATCTAGCCGGTAACTTACCGTACAGGCCCATGGAGACTATCCCAGGAACATACCAATATAACCCGCAGTCGCTCGTGAATTACAAAAATCCCAACGACTCGGGTATTATCAGCGGTTTACCGGGCAGGTCCTGAAGCGTTAGCGCGGGTCAGGGGCGAAGGACTAGCGGCGGTGTTGCCTGCGGCGGCGGCGGGCGGCGCGCTGGGCGGCCAAGCGCTCTTTCTGAGCCTTGGAGCGGAAGAAACGGCGGTCCTTCAACTCGCGCAGGATACCGGAGTGCTGTACTGAAGCACGGAATCGGTTGACCAAGCTCTCGGGGTTTTCGCCCTCACGAGGGGTTACAAAAGCCATGCAATTCTCCTTCAAATGGTCTGCTCTTGCGGTAATCTAACATATTCCGGCGAAACGCGGCAACTTCAGGCCGGATCCGTTTGACCGGACTGTTCCCATTAGCCCACATGGGACGCTCGATGACGTTGCGGATATTCCAACTGACGCAACGCCGTTGCGCAGGGTTGTACAACTCCCTGTGTAGCGGTACTCTAAAGATTAGCGGGACGGGCGGGGCAATGCCAAGCAACACTGGAGGCGCAGCATGTCCAACGACGACGTTATCGGCGAAATCAGGGCCCGGCTCCGCGAGCTGGAACTGGAATATGAGCGATTGCGTATAGCGTCACCGGCGCACAGTGAGTCCGCAACTGGCCCGGATATAGCGGTTCCCGTTGTTAAATCGGACGGCTACGCAGGCGTCACCATTGACTTCACCGGGACCAGCAACCTGCCACAGCGTCTGGTCCGTATAGCGCAGGCTATGGATGGTCCACTGGACGTCAGGGAGACAGCGCAGTGCCTCATCGAACATGGACTATCCAAAGCCAAGGTGCGCAACCTTCGGTCGCATATAATCAATGTCCTACGGGATGAACCCGACTTCTCCAAGGTGGGGGACGGGAAGTACGAGTATCTGTTGAAAGACAGGGTCTCGCTTCCCGAGAGGTAGGCCATGACGCAGGAACTGGGCCGGTTGGAGCGGCCCACGACGGAAAGGTTCCAAGGGAAAAGAAAACTCCTCCTGGTGCCGCTGATTTACGGGCCTCCCGGCGTGCCCGGCGAAGGGGCTGAAATCCTGCAACGGTACTGGGAGCAGGTCCAGACACAGATATCGTCGTTGGAGTCCCGGCTGGGAGATGTACGCCACGTTTACCACGAAAGCCTGATGAACGGTGGCGACGAGGGACTGCAACAACTGGAGGCCCTGGACCAGCGCAGCCACGGACTGGTGTCCGCCAAGTGTCGCACCGGTGCTGCGCTGGAAGCCACTGAAGACGCCGAGACCTTCTTCGAGGCGCTGGACCTGCAACGGTGCTTGATGTTGCCCTTGACCAGCCAGAAGGTGGCCCAAGCGCTTCAAGCTTGGCTGATGGAGAGCAACAGGACCAGGTACGAGAAAATAGGCAGCCGGATAGACGAGACGCTTGGGGACGACGAGGTGGGTCTGCTGTTCATCGGGGAACGACACCAAGTCCAGTTCGCCCAGGACATAGAGGTGTTGTACATTTCGCCGCCGGCCCAAGCGGACTTCCAGACTTGGCTGAGCCAGTGGATGCTCCAGCAACAAGCCGGCGCGTCCGCGGAGCCTCCGGACGAAGAGTAACCGGCCCGTTATCGTGCTACAACCATCAGGGACGTAACAACCCTTCCACCCTGTCCACAAACTGTGCCACTTGCTGAAGGCGTAGTTCCACACCTTGACGGTCGAGCGTTTCCTCGTAGAAGTTGCGGTGCAAATCGCTGGCCAAGGCGAATTGTATTTCCGTATCGTTGTCGTCGATTTCTCGCGCCAATGCCTGTGCCGCGCGGAACACGGCCGCATGGTAATGATGGTTCATTCCTCGTTCATCGGCTACGGCCTTGACCATCTGCGCCGCCGCGCCCCAGCCCTTCTCCGAGGCCTGAGTCAGGTCCCCGTCCTCCAACTCTCGGAACGCCTTCGCCAGGTACTCCCTGCTCCGGTCTCGGTATGTCCGAGTATACTGCGCCATCTTCAGGACCCTTTCCTCTGTTGCCGATACTAAACCAAGTTTAGGCTAGTCATTGACAAGCGTCTATGGCTGCTTGGGCCGGTAAGCCCTTACAACTCAGCGTCCACGCGCCGGCGAAAGTCCTCGGCCCCCAGCCGCAGCAGTCCATGGGCGGATATGGTGACGAAGGTCGCGCCAAGCTTGATGAACTCGGCGACTCCCGCCGCATCCGCCGGCGAGTTGCCACCCACGCCTACGAACCGGCCGCCCGCCTTGATTTTGGGCACCAGTTGGCTCATCAGCCGCCGCACTTCCGCCGGGCCGGGGTTTCCCATGCTTTGCCCCAAGTCTCCCGATGCCACGTGCAGCACGTCAACACCTGGCACACCCAGGATGGAGTCCAGGTTCTCCACTGCCTCCGTCTCTTCGATCATGGGAATCACCAGGGTCTGGGAATTGATCCAATGAGTGGACTCGTCGCGGGAGACTGAGACGCCGTAGTCGTGGGCGCGGCCTCCGCCCATGCCGCGGTGTCCCTCCGGGAAGTACCGGGCCGCCCTGGCGACTCCGTCAGCTTCTTCCTTGGTGTTTACGTGGGGCACGATGACGCCCTGGACACCCCTGTCCAGAAAGCGCAGAATCGTGGAATCGGCATGGTCGGGAATGCGGGCTATCGGGGTGATGTCGAACACTTCGGCGGCGCGGACCATGTGCTCGACTTGGTCGAGGTCCATCGGCCCGTGCTCACAGTCTATCATCACAAAGTCGTAGTCCAGGGCACCGAACAGTTCAACCAGGTCCGGGGCGTACCGGCTGATGATCGCCCCGAACACGACTTTGCCTTCGTTCAGTTTGGCTTTTGTGGTGTTAGTACGCATAACTTTCCTGCCCGTTCCAAAAAGTGCCCTCTTCCCGGGGAAAGGACCAATGCCGGAGCATCTACGCTACTGGGCCGTCATGCCACCGTCGATCACCAGTTCCGACCCGGTGACGAATGAGGCTTCGTCCGAGGCCAGGTACAACACACCGTAGGCAATGTCGTAGGCGTTGCCCACCCTGCCGATGGGAGTGCGGTCCAGTACCCACTGGTACCGTTCGGGAATGGTGTAGTTGGCGGCGGTCAATGGCGTGTGGGCAAAGCCGGGGTGCACCGAGTTCACGCGGATGTTCTCTCCGGCGTATTGAATGGCGGCGGACTTGGTGAACAACCTGATGGCCCCCTTGGCGGCGTGGTAGGCCGTGGATGTGGGACTGCCCACAATGCCATAGATGGAGGAAATATTGACGATCGATCCCCCGCCGACCTTCCGCATCTCAGGGATGGCGTACTTGGTGCCGAGGAAAGTCCCCTTGGCGTGGACGTCCATCTGGGAGTCCCAAGCGTCCTCGGTCGTTTCTTCCACCGTGCTGCGGGCGCCGGTGCCGGCGTTGTTGACCAGGATATCGAGCCTCCCGTAGGCCGACACGGTGGCATCGATAGCCCGTTGCCAGTCTTCCTCCCGGGTCACGTCGAGGCGTATGAACATCGCCTCACCGCCACCTTCCCGTATCTGGGCGGCGGTCTTCTCGCCTTCTTCCTCCTTGATGTCGCTCAGCACCACCTTGGCGCCCTCCTGTACGAACAACCTGGCGCTTGCGCCGCCGAACCCCATCAGGTCGCCTTCCACGCCGGCGGCGGCGCCGGTAATAAGTGCGACTTTTCCTTCCAGTCTCATATTTGCCCTCCTGTCAGCCTGCCCTCAGCGGGTTTCCCGCCTTCGCGGGAAACCCGGGAAGGGGGTGGCGAATTCCCTCCTCCGCCGGTTCACGGGGGCAGGTCCGCAACGCCGATTATAGCAGTTGCGCCATGGCGCGCCATGCCAAGCCAGTCATCAAGCATCTACCGCCACGGGGTTATCTGGTATATTGGCTGATAATCCCTTTGGCGGCAGGAGATGGTAATGGACTCTATATATCTGGACTACAACGCCACTACGCCCATAGACCCCCAAGTGGCCGAGGCGATGCTGCCCTACATCCACCAGCAGTACGGCAACCCTTCCAGCGGCCATCCTTTGGGCATGGCCTCGAGGGAGGCCGTCGACAAGGCCCGCGGGCATATAGCGGCGATGCTTCAATGTGCTACCGGGGAAGTGATCTTCACCAGCGGCGGCACCGAGTCCAACAACCATGCCATCAAGGGGGTAGCCGGGGCCTACCGGGACAAGGGCAACCACATCATCACGTCGGCCGTGGAACATCCGGCCGTGCTGGAGGTATGCCGTTACCTGGAGGGGAAAGGGTGCGAGGTCACCTACCTGCCGGTGGACGAGTATGGGATGGTCGACCCCCAATCGGTCGAGGATGCGATCAAGCCTGCCACGATACTGGTCTCCATCATGCACGCCAACAACGAGGTTGGGACTATCGAGCCGATTCCGGCCATCTCCGAAATCGCCCGCCGCAAGGGCGTGCTGCTCCACGCCGACTGCGCCCAGTCGGTAGGCAAGATTCCGGTCAGCGTGGACGAGTTGGGAGTGGACCTGCTTTCCATCGCCGGACACAAGGTCTACGCGCCAAAGGGCATCGGCGCCCTGTACATCCGGGACGGGGTACAACTGGAAAAACTGATGCACGGGGCCAGCCACGAGATGGGCTGGCGGGCCGGGACGGAAAATGTTATCGAAATCGTCGGCTTGGGCCAGGCCTGCGAGTTAATCGGCCGGAACTTCGCCGAGTACCACCGGCACATGCGGGAGATGCGCGACCGGTTGCAAATGGGCATTGGGGAACGTTTCGGGGACGTTAGGATAAACGGGCATCCCGAAAAGCGGTTGCCCAATACCCTCAGCTCCAGCTTCCGCGGGAGGGAGGCCAACACCATGCTAGCCGCCATGAAGCGAGTCTGTGCCTCGGCCGGCGCGGCCTGCCACGCCGACCGGGTGGAGGTTTCCAGCGTGCTGGAGGCGATGGCGGTGCCCTTGGACTACGCCATGGGGACGCTGCGGTTCTCTGTGGGCAGGTTCACCACCACGGAGGAAATCGACCTGGCCTTGGATGAAATCTCCGAGATGGTGGCACGCGCTCCCGTTTTGAGATAGTTGCTTAATCGCTGCTCTGCCACTGCTGCCAAGGTTGTAATTTCTGGTATGATTGAGATTAAATTAACGTTATGAAAACCATCGAAGCCATCCACATCTCTCCCGTGAAGTCCTTGGGGTTGACCAATCCAAACGATGTCACGGTGGCCATGTCCGGCATCGTGGAGGACCGGCGGTTCTTCCTGATGGATGATCGCCGAAGATTGGTGACTCAGCGGCAGGTAGGGCGGTTGGTGCAGGTGAAAGCCGAATACCAAGCAGACCCTGAATGGCTGCGGGTGGTGTTCCCCGACGGAAAGGCTGTCGAGGGGCCGGTCGAGACCGGCGAAGCCACCGGCGTCAGGATGTTCGGGAGAGTGGTTAGAGGAGAGGATGTAGTTGGAGAATGGAACGAAGCGTTGTCCGGCTATTGCGGCGCGCCGGTGCAATTGGTAAGGGCGCTGGAGCCAGGGCAATGCTTCGATGAATACCCAATCTCGCTTTTGTCGGGGGGATCGGTAGAGTTGTTGAACCGTTACCCCGGCGCCAATGTGGTGTTCGACAGCAGGAGGTTCCGCCCCAATTTCCTCATCGGCGGCTGCGACCCCCATGAAGAGGATACATGGTTGGGTGAAGCGGTCCAACTTGGGGACGAGTTGAGGTTGCGGGTGGTCGCACGGGACCCACGATGCGCCATCACAACCCACGATCCCGACTCCGGAGAAGAGGACTTCGACACGCGGGCCCTGATCGCCGGCTACCGCCCCGGGTTGGGGACCGCCTACTTCGGTGTGTATGGCATCGTAGAACGACCCGGCAAGGTTTCCATGGGCGATAAAGTAACAACCCTGATTGGCGCCTCTTCGTAAGTCTTAGGAGAAGAGCCTGATGCCAGATGAACTAGTAAAATTTTCAGAGAAACCCCATGCCAAGTACCTGATCGCCGGCTGGCGCCGCCAGTGGTCCGACGGCGGCCGAGTTTCGGGCGGCCTGACCAGGTACCTCATCGAAAAGCTGGGGGCCAGGAAAATCGGTGAACTGGGCCCCACGGTGTCCCATGATTGCTATCCCTTTCAAGTGGCCGGGACGCATGACACATTCCGACCCCTGGTATCCTACGAGGACGGGCTGCCCAGCAAGGGCATGTACCGGGAGAACTACTTTTACGATGCGGGCAACGGACTGATCATCTTCCGCGGCGAAGAGCCCTGGTTCCACATCGAGGTGTTCGGCGAAGCGTTCTTCCAAGCCGTCAAGGAGTTGGGAGTCGAGCTTACGGTGGCCGTGGAAGGGGTAAACGGCCCGGTGCCGCCCGACTTGGAACGGCGCATCACCTGCGTCTACAGCAAGGCGGGAATGAAGGATACCCTGGAAAAGTATGGTATGCAGTTCTCCAGCTACGGCAGCGAGGGAAGGAGAGGCCCCACCATTGCAATGGCTTTGGTGTCCCTTGCCCACTTCGAGTACCCGGACCTGGAGATGTTCCGGATGGGAGCAATGGCCCCGATGTACCCCTTCTCCACCCAGTCCAACGAGCAGGTGGGCATTACCCGCGACCACCGCTCTTACTACGACATAATGCGGCGGCTCAACTCAATGCTGAAGCTGGACGTTGACCTGTCGGAGCTAAAGCAACTGGCCGATGCCGAGTGTCAAAGGCTGGAAGAGGTGCTGGATAGGATTGGCTCCGCCAACGGAGAGGCCAAGCAACTCATCGAAACGGTGAGGTCCGACTACAACTACACGCCATTCGAAGAAGTGGTCGAACTCGACCCCGCGCTGGACCGGACGCTGGAAGACATTCTCAGGAACATGTCCAACGAGTAACTTGAGCAGCCTTTGTGGTTGCCCTTACCATTGAAGAATCATCCCGTGGGGCGTCCGTTGTGGACGCCCTTATCATTAGTAGTATGTCGCGTCAGTCCTCTTGTGCAAGGCTGACCGCCCAGTGGACGAATGCGTGAACAAGAGGGCGCCCATACTCGATTTCGTAGTCCTCAAGGGACCCAGTGTAAAAGTTGATGTGAAAGAGCCTGGCTTCGGCGATGGCCGTTGCGAGGTCGCCGGGGGTTTGATAAGACGGGCCGTCTTCCGCAACCAACTGCCGGGCCGAGTTGATCAGTTGCCTGTGACTCCCGTATTGCCAGTCCCTTTGTTTACAGACAGCGGTCACGGCATGAGAGAAGGCTCCCCAAAGCTTTTCTGATGCTTGTAGAATGTCGCCCGCGTCGAACTCCCGGTCAGACGCATCCAGAAAGGCCAAGGCCGTTTCCCGGTGTTCTTCCATTGCCATCATGCGCTTTGTCCTGCCAACCGGTGCTTCCGACGTGGCATAGTAGGGCGTTGGAAACGGTCCTTACGGGGTTGTACGGGAAGCGGGAGGTGCGTTCTGGGTCCAAGGGTAGGGCACGCCGCAGACGTGGCAATGGGCCGGCCTAGCGGGGGGATTTCTCCTTATCGCATGACCATTGGAACATCTGGTTGCGTGGGGTTTGTTACAATCCGCGCAGACATTGTACACCTGCGACAGGTAATGTCCGGTTTCACACCACGGCATAGAAAATCACCTTTCAAGGACTACACCCGACCGAATGGCGAGCCTTGCCATAGTCAAATAATTGGAGCGGGCGATGGGATTCGAACCCACGACTTTTTGCTTGGGAAGCAAACACTCTACCACTGAGTTACGCCCGCTCAGTGTTGAAGATAATAAGTCGCGACTGTTGCCGTGTCAACGCCGCCGTCCGGCAGCGCCGGGATTCACATGGACCAACCTCCGGTCAGCCGCTGCCAACTCTCCCTATGAAATCGCGCGTTCTTGCGGCCAGCGCCTCGGGAATCTCCACCTTCATGTTGTGGCCCACACCGTCAATGACTTCCAGGACCGCATGGGGCATCTCCCGGGCCATCAGTTGCTGCGATTCCAAGGGTGTGATTTCATCCTGGGACGCCGCCAATATGAGTGTCCGGACACTTATATCGGGCAGCAGCGGAGTCAGGTCCTCCGCCAGCAGACAGCCCTGAAGCGCCAGTACCACCGGGGCCGGCGTCTTCGCTCCTTCATCGGCATACCACTCAACCACATCGCGGCTGGTGTTGGGTCCGAACCGTTTGTCACTGTCCGACAACAGCCATGCCCTGGTCCCATCCTCTTCCAGAATGTTCCGCCACTTAGTAGCGTCCATGCTGGCCCCCATGCGAGCCAGTCTTGGAGTGGAGGCGACCAGCGTCAGGCTGTTCAACCTGTCGGGAAAGTCATGGGCGAAACGAAGGCTGACTATGCCGCCGGCGGATGCGCCGACGAGGTGGACTTTTTCGATGTCCAACCCGTCCATAACCCTGGCGATGTCGGCGGCCAACTCCGGCAGCGAAAACCGCAGGTCCGGTAGTGGCGGCGTCCCCGCATGTCCCCGCATGTCGAAGCGCACGACAGGACGGGTCCGGGCCAGCGTTGGCACCCACGCCCGCCAGCGGTTCAGGTTCCCTCCGGCGGAGTGGTGCAGCAACACCGGCTCGGATGAACGCCAAGGGTCGGAGAAGTCATCAACGTGGTAGTGGAACCGGTCGCCGTTCATGTCCAGTATTGGCATACTCTCACCATTTAGTGTCGACATTATTCATGTCGAGGCGGCTATTTTTGAAAAGCTTTGCATGGGTGCAGAAACGGGCCATTCATTGCTACCGTCGGACGGAGTCTATGAACGATTGGGTAAATTGGATTCTTTCGTCAGCTTCCTGCCAGAGGTCGGAATGCGGACGGTCTCCATGGAACAAGCGCACAAGCACTCCCTCAGACTTGGCTGCTATGACTGCAGGGATGAAGTCACTGTCACCTGCCACAAGAACTGCTTCCTGGATTGCTTGCTTCGTAGCCAACTGCACCAAGTCGAGGGTCAATAAAGAGTCTACTTGTTTCTGGTCGAATATGGGGTTCCCGTCCCGGTCGTTGCCCCGGTAAGCTAACCTGCCCAGCCTGACCGTGTATCTGGGAAAACTCTCCAAAGCACGAAAGAACTGCCTCTGGTTCGTATATCTGTCGTTCTCTTCGGGAGTGGGAGGATTGCTTCGATACGCGGGGGCGTTGTAATAGTAGGTCCGCAGAATGTTGGCTTCTCCCGCCAAACGATTGGACAAGGTCAGATAGTCTATTCGGGCACTTCCGAATTCACTCCTGAGAACAGCATTGAGATACTCTCCATCTATGAAAATCGCCACTCGGCCTGGCATGTTTCTGCCTCGCAAAAATAAAGCGGCAAGACCAAAATCTTGCCGCGACGCGGGTGGATAAACAACCTGGCGTGCGCCCGAAGACGGATTCCAGGGAAGATAACGCTGTCAGTATATCAATCGCATTGGTGGTTTTCAATCCCTGTTAAACCCATATCCGCGCATCTCCATGCTGTTGTTCATCAACAGCCCTTGCCTTGGCATATAGAACATGCCACATGGGAGGATAGTCCGTGGGCGGACTACCCCCGCAAGGGCCGGAAGAATGCCCGGATGTCGTCCACCAGCATTTCCGGCTCTTCCAGTGCGGCGAAGTGGCCACCCCTGGGCATTTGGGTCCAGCGCTGTACATTGTAGGACCTCTCGGCCCATTCCCTGGGCGGGCGGCTGATTTCATGGGGGAAGGCCGCCACCCCGGTGGGCACCCGGATCCCGTCGCCCTGCGCCAGGTTCCAGTCTATCCGTTGGGTCTCGTAGTAAAGGCGCGTGGACGCGTTGATGGTCTGAGTGACCCAGTAGATGGTTATGTTGGTAAGAAGTTCGTCCTTGGTGTACTTGCTCTCAACGTCGCCGTTGCAGTCGCTCCAAGTACGGTACTTCTCCACTATCCAGGCCGCCAGGCCCGCGGGCGAGTCGGTCAGGCCGTAGGACAAGGTCTGGGGCTTGGTGCCCTGGATGTGGGCATAGCCGCCCTCGGATGCCTGCCACTGCGCCCGCTCGTCCAGAAAACGTTGCTCCGCTTCGTTCAACGGCCGGGATCCTGGGCCCATGTACGGGGTCGGCCGCGTAACGGCGGTCAGGTGTATGCCAATCAGTTGGTCCGGGTAGGCGTAGCCCAAGTGGGTGGTCACAGCGGCGCCCCAGTCGCCGCCCTGCGCACCGAACCTCTGGTAGCCCAAGGCGTCCGTCATCAGCTTGGGCCACAGGTCTCCGACACTGAATACGCTCATGCCCCGGTCCTTGGTCAGCCCAGAAAACCCGTAGCCCGGCATGGACGGGACCACCACGTCGAAGGAGTCCTCGGCTGATCCGCCTTGAGACGCGGGGTCTGCGAGGAGGGGAATTATCTTGGTAATCTCGAAAAAGGTGCTGGGCCAACCGTGGGTGACCACCAGCGGCATCGGGTTTGGGCCGGTCCCTTTCTGATGAATAAAGTGGATGTCCAGCCCATCGACGTTAGTTATAAAGTGGGGGAACCGGTTGAGCTTTTCCTCCTGCGCCCGCCAGTCAAATTCGGTGCGCCAGTATTCCACCAACTCCTTGACGTAGGCCAGGTTGGAACCGTAGTCCCAATCTGAACCAGGAATTTCGTCTGGCCACCGGGTGCGGGCGAGACGGTCTTTCAGGTCCTCGAGGACCGCGTCTTCAATGTGAATCCTGTACGGCTGCACGTCCATGCGGGTCTCTCCTGCTCAGAAATTCCAGGTGGTGAACTGGGGCGCGCTGGCCCACGGACGGGTTGCGGCGACCTGCCGCACCTCCGAAGGGTTGGAAATGGGAGCCAAGCACATGCCGCCCATGCAGATGTAAAGCGTGGGTGTTTTCCCGGCAGGAAAGCCCAGTGCTTCAATCCGGTCTATATCCTGACCGGGGTCCAGGCGCTCGACGACTTTATGCGGAGCGTGTGCCTTCAAAGTTGCCGCGAGCAGGCGTTTGGTCCGCAAGTCCGACGAATGGCCCACGATAACCTCGTGCACCGGCCCTTTGTCCACCACGTCCCAAGCTCTCGCCCAAGCGGAGCCTGCGGGGAGGAAGAGCCTCTCCTCGTCCTGCTCCATTCGCCGCGACCTCAGCGGGCCAAGGTAGGTGCCATTGGGAGCGACGCCCTCGAACGCCGCCAGGATGTCCTTGGCAAGCTGCTGGTAGCCGGGCTTATCGGCCAAGTAGGAAAGCTTGACCAGCGCCTCGGCCAGCAGCGAGTTCTCCAACAGGGGCTTTTCTTGGGGCAGAACTACCCCCGGCGTCGACTGCCGGTATGCGGTGTCGCAGAACCCGGCCCCGTCGTCATCAGAAAACGACTCTTGTGTCTGTGCTACCAGCTCTTCGGCCCTTCGCAAAGCGTCGGGGTTGCCGGTTACTTGGTAAAGCTCCAAATAAGCGCGAAGGGCATGGACGTGGTCCGACAAGTATTCCGGGCCTTCAGTATTGCTGTTGATGGTGTGGCGGAGTCCGCCGGAAGCGGCCTTGGCGTCGTCCCAGACCCGGTCAAGGACCCGCACGGCGGCATGGAGGTAACGCGCCGTTCCCAGGGCAGCAAAGGCTTTTAGCAACGCCGAACCGGTCGCGGCGTTCCATCCGGTATAGAATGTGCGGTCTATCGTTGGCTGGTGCTCGGGCAGGCGGTCCTTCCACGGCAGCCGGTAATACTCCTCCCCGGCGTCCTGGCTGGCATAGAAGAGTCCCGCTTCCTCGTCATAAAGGGTGGAAAGCATGTAGTCCAGTGCGCTGACGGCGGCCTTGCGGTAAACTTGCCTGCCGGTGAGTTGCGCCGCATCCAAGTACGCCGAGGCTAGGGACGCATTGGTGTAAAGCATCTTCTCGTAGTGGGGCACCCGCCAGTCACGCGACACGGAGTAACGGAAAAATCCTTGGTCGTTCCGGTCGCAAAGGCCGTCGTACATGCCATCCAGAGTTGCTTTCACCATGTCCAGCAGCGTCTTGTCGCCGCTGCGGCTATACAGGGCCGCCAACAGCCCCAAGGCCTCCCAAGGCGGTTGCTTGGGTTCTACTCCGAACCCGCCATAGTCGACGTCGTACAACTCCCGCAGTTTGGCCAGCACCAAGTCCGCCGTCACGCTTGAACTGCCCTCGACCGGCGCAGGAACGGCGGCGACAAAAGGATGCTCGATCACGTCGGCGGAGCCGGAGTACCTGCCGCTCACCTGCTCCAATAGCTGCGTCATCTCGTCCGGCGGCGTGTACACCCTTCCGGTAATCAACCGGGCTTGGCTGTCCAGCAGGGCGATGGACGGGAACCCGCCCTGGTTGTAGCGCAAGGAGATATCCGGCCTCTGGTCCACGTCTACCCGGACC
This sequence comes from Dehalococcoidia bacterium, assembly GCA_965203835.1. Taxonomy (GTDB): domain Bacteria; phylum Chloroflexota; class Dehalococcoidia; order Lucifugimonadales; family UBA3495; genus CBDCFV01. The sequence continues at coordinate 2,324,118 of OZ241919.1, read as the reverse complement.
GGAATGAACCTCTCGTTAACCAAATCTATGACACGGCGGTCCGAGTAGGAGGTCTGGTCCATGACGTGGCACCAGTGACACCAAGTGGCGGTCAGGGTAAGCAACACCGGCTTGCTTTCCGCCTCCGCGGCGCCAAAGGCTTTTTCGTCCCAAGCTCGCCATTGGATTGAAGGGTTGTCGACATTGGTGGACATAGGCGTTAACTGACCATGTATAGAATTGCCGTCTTGGACAAAACGGACGGCGGCAGGTGAAATCCAGTCAACCGCTGATACAAGCCATATTGTCATTCCCGCGCAGGCGGGAATCCAAAGGCACTGTCAGCCAGTCACGTTACCTTCAGCCGAGAGCCCTAGATGGGCAGTACGTCCTCGGTCTGGTCGGCGGGAAGGTCTATCTGGAAGGTGTTGGCATTGAAAGCCAGCAGGGCGTAGTAAGCCATCAGGTTGACCAGGTTCGTCAGCCCGTGGACGCCGAACTGTTCCACCGCGGCGTTATAGGTGGCGTCGCTGACCTTGTGGGTGCGATAAAAGTCCAAGCCCAGGTTCACCACCGCAGCCTCGTCGGCGGGCATATCCGGCAACGGACGCTTGTCGCGCATCGCGTCCACCAGCGCGTCGCTCAGTCCTGCTTGGCGGCCCGCCGCGGCGTGGGCGTTCCAGATGTACTGACAGTCCAGCTCCCGGGCGGTGGTCAGCATGGCCAGTTCCTGTATCTTCGCGGGCAACCCGGAACCCTGTCTCAAGTAGGCCGAAAGGTGGTTGGTCCTCTTGGCGACCTCCGGGCTGTTTATCGTCACCGACCCTGGCCCGCTGGTGGGCACGCCTCCCCGGTCTTGTACGACTTCGTCGAACGCTTCCCGGTACTGTTCCGGCACGCTGTCTCTGGTGGCGGCAGGTATTCTGGACATGACAACCTCCTCATACGCTGGAAAATGTAACGCCTGGGGCCTCGGAAATTCCGATGTGTGGCGAGGTTAAAGTTACCCGCAGCCATGGGGGATGTCAATGCGAATCTATTAATCGGGGCGATTACAGAATCGCATTGATACTTTCGAGTATATTGAGGACGGGACCCGAGCGAGTTGTTCATCAGGTGAACAGACCACTATGAGAGGCTAAGCGTATCAGGTTGATGTCCGTGGAGTTAGACTTGGTGTAGATGAGTACCAAGTCCGGCCTTATGTGGCAGTTGCGTTCCCCGGCTCTGTTGCCGTGCATCGGATGGTCTCTGTACCTTGGTGGGAGAGGCTGGTCGTCGACAAGCAACTGTAGTACTGCATCCAGTTGTTCGTCCAGGTTACGGCCGTGGTGACCGCGTTTTTCGCGTCTATAGTCACGCCTGAAGGCACGGCTGTAGTTAATTCTCCTCATTAAGCTGTGTAAACAGGTCGGTCATAGTGTCGACGGTGATCACGTCTCCGGCTTCTGCCTCGGCCATCGCCTTCAGTGTCTCGCCGTTCGGTTCGCCGCACTGAAAACAGGGAGCCGTATGATGGCTGACTATATAGCTCAGCATCTCCTCCAACGTGTCCTCCAGCGTCATCTGGTCCTTTTTCAATATTTCCCTTGCCTTGTCGAGAGTTTCCGAGTCCAATTCCGCCGTGAAGCGTGTCTTGCCCATCTTGTATTCTCTCCACTTGGGGTAAGCTTACCGGCTGGATAGTGATTCAGCTTAAGTTGGACCGCTACGCCCTGCGCTGGTCGCGGTAATTGGATGCCGTAATGGGCTGCCAATCGACGACGGCGTTGTCCATGAGGCGGGAGCCAATCCGAGGCCGCGATTTCTCCAACTCATCTATGCTGGAATTGCTGGTGATTACCGTCGGCAACCGGGCTTCGTGGCGGTGAACAATGATCTGGTAAAGCTTCTCTTCAGCCCAAGGGGTACTGTGCTCCGCCCCCAAGTCATCCAGGATCAACAGGGGCACCGTCTTGATTTGTTCGAACAACTCGTCGTAGCCGATAGGGCTGTCGGGGTTGAATGTTCCTCTCAGGTGGTCCAGCAGGGTCGGCACAAAGGTGTAGAAAACGGAGCGGTCGCGTCGCAGGCATTCGCTGGCGATAGCCACTGCAAGGTGCGTCTTCCCCGAACCGTGGGGGCCGGTGAACAGGACCCACCCTTCGGGGTCGTTCGCAAAGGTCTGGGCGGCGGCCTTGGCCAGTTCCAGAGTATCCCGGCCCGTGCGGTTGGTCCCTCGTCCTCCTCCCGTGTCGAAGGCTGCGAATGTCATTCGTTGTTGTAGTTCGGAAGGCAGGTCTCCCAACCTGCGGGTGAGGCGGGTATTGTACTGGCCAAGCTGGTGTACTTGAGAGAATCCATCCAACGACTCGATGCGGGTCCGCAGGTGCTCGTTCAAGCGGTGCAACGGGCCGCGGACGGTTATGACAGTAGGAAGAGATAGATTGGACCGGTGGTTAATGACCTGGAACAGCTTTTCTTCCGCCCAGGGAGTGGCGCTGTTGCCCCCCAGGTCGTCCAGAACCAGCACCGGCACGTTGCGAACTTGGTCGAACAACTCGTCGTAGGATACCGGGTTGTCCGGGGAGTAAGTAGCCCGTAGGTGGTCCAGCAGGTCGGCCACTGCGATGAAAAAAGTGGTCTCGCCATGCTCGATGCAACGGTTGGCGACCGCCACCGCCAAGTGGGTCTTGCCGCTGCCGCTGGGTCCGGTGAATACCAGCCAACCGGCGGGCCGCTCGGCGAATTTCATTGCCGCATCAAGACCGGCGCGAAACATCCGGCTGCTTACGGCGTCGGGCAACGGCCCATCCTGCCGGGTGTTCAGAAAGTTAATGCGGCTCAAAGGCCCAAGGTTGCCGTAGCGGCGAAGGGCGTCGGTCCGGCTGGCGGGATTCTTGGTTTCCTGGCAGTCGCAGGGAAAGGTGCGCCCAAAGTCGGGATGGCCTACCGGGACCCGTTTACTGACCCAACCGACCCCGTTGCATACGGCGCAGGCTTCTTCAGCGGGCCCGCTGCCGGGGGCGTCCCGCAGCATCGCCGCCCCATCGCCGTTGGTAGTCGTCGAGATATTTCTGGCGGTTATCCGTCTGAGGATGTCGCCCAGGCTTTCCATGGTCTTTTCCTTCGGCGGCCCAGCGCCTGAGGATACCTGTGATGTAGCGCCAACTCCGCTTGTTTTCGGTCACCGCGATGGCCAAGGCTTCACGGAGCCATGCTTGCGGGTAAGCTTCCTCCGCCTCCCGCAACTCATCGGCGAGGATGGGCGTAAGCATTCCAATGTTCTCTTCGTAGAGGGTGAAAATGTTCGGGTTTTCATCCCAACCGGGGGCGGGCGCATCCCACTCCGGATGGTCGCTCGATACGGGGACGCCGGTGGCCCTAAGCTTGGCCAGGGCTTTGCGGTCGTGGGGCGTGTTCAAAAGGTATCTTTCCTGCTCCCCGTCGGGTTGGTGCCGCAGCAGAACGCCCCGTTCCACCGCTAGGTCCAGCCCACGACGGACTTCCTCCCGGGGGTCCCGGCCATTTGCGCTGAGGGCCTTGAGCAGCGTCAGATCGTTGAGGAATTCGTCCAGCACCGCCATCCGCAAGCGGCCCTTTTTCCGATGGAGCAGCCAGAAGAGCCGCAAGACAACCTTCAACTCAGCGATGTCGGAGATTTCTTCCAACAGAGGGCCGAGCATGGTGTTGGGCACCGGTGTATAAGACTCGTTACCGGCGAAACCCCGAAATGACATAATCAGAAAGCATCGACTCTCTGTAGTGATTCGAACCGCACCAAGTTGTCCCGGAAGTACAGGGATACGCTGCCGGTGGGGCCGTTGCGGTGCTTGGCGACGATAATTTCGGCCAGGTTCCTGGGATACTGGCGGCTGGGGAAATGCTGCTCCCAGTCCTCTTCGGTGTAGTACATGTCCTCCCGGTGGATGAACATGACCACGTCGGCGTCCTGCTCGATGCTCCCACTGTCACGGAGGTCCGATAGTTGGGGCCGGTGTTCGGCCCGTTGTTCCACTCCCCGGCTCAGTTGCGAACAAGCGATCAACGCGATGTTCAGGTCGCGGGCAATGCCCTTTAACTCCCTGGAAATCTCGCTTATCTCCTGCACACGGTTGTCCCGGCCGCGCCCCCGGCCTTGAATAAGCTGCAAGTAGTCCGCGACCAGCAGGTCCAAGCCTCGCTCGATGGACAAGCGACGGGCCTTGGCCCGCATTTCCGCCATCGCTTGCAGCGGCGTGTCGTCGATGTAGACCGGCAATTCCGACAATCGGCCTATGGAGTCGATGATCCGCTGCTCTTCAGCTTCGGTATACAACCCTAGGCGCAGGCGGTGTGAGTCTATCTCGGCGTCGGCGGCCAGGATTCGCAACGCCAGTTGCTCGCGGCTCATCTCCAAGCTGAAAACGCCGACGGTTGCTCCGGCTTGAGCCGCGCTGAGCGACATATTCAGCATCAGGCTGCTTTTCCCCATGGCGGGCCGGGCGCCCAAGATGATCAGGTCGGAGCGTTGCAGCCCGCCCAGCAGTTCGTCGATGTCGTTGAACCCGGTAACCAGAGGGGGACCCGCGGCCAGGTCAGGGTCTACGATGGCGGCCTGTTCTTCCAGGTACTGGTCGTAAATCTGCCCCAGCGGAATGAACCCGCGCCCCGCTTGGCCGGAACGAACGCTGTACAGTACATCCTCGGCTTGACGCAGGGTGTCGTCTACGTCCGCGGTGTCCTCGTAACCCATGGCGGATATACGGGACGCGGCGTCAATGAGCGTCCTCATGGTGGAGGTGCGGGCCACCAAGTGGGCGTAGTGCTCGGAGTGGGCGGACGTGGGAGTAACGGAGACCAAGTGGCTCAGGTAAGCCATGCCTCCCACGGCATCAAGCTGGTTGGTGCGCTGAAGCTCCCGCGCCAGCGTTACTTGGTCTATGACCTCGTTGCGCTCGAACAGGGCGCTGGCCGCGGCGAAGCAGACCTGGTTCCGTTCCCGGTAGAAGTCCTGTGATTTAACCAGCGATGATACGCGGACGAAACAGTCCCCATCTATCAGCAACGACCCAACAACCGCTTCTTCCGCCTCAATGTCGTGAGGAAGAAGTTTCTCGGCGTACATCGGGCTATTCTTCTATCTCCGCAATTACGTGAATGGTCGCTTGGAGTTCGTTGGAAAACTGCAAGACGATGTCGTATTCACCCGGCTCGCGGATGGGTTCGGTGGCCTCGACAAGCCGGCGGTCTATGGACCTGCCGACGGCCTCTCCCAGTTCGGCAGCGATGCGGGTGTTAGTTATCGCCCCGTAGTACCTGCCGGTGGGAGTAACCCTGGCGTGTAGGGTTATTTGCGTCTCGTCGATGGCCTCGGCCAACTCCCGCATACTCTCGGTCTCGCGGATTCGGGCATCGTCCCCGGCCGCCTTTATTTTGTGCAGCCTTTTCAATACTTCCGGCGTGGCCATTTCCGCCAAGCCTTGAGGGATCAGGTAATTCCTTGCAAACCCGTCGGCCACCCGTTTCACTTCTCCGGCCCGGGCTTGGTTCTCCACGTCGTGAATGAAAACGACTTCCATGTTGGTCACCCTCTCCCCCCGTCATTCCCGCTCCGGCGGGAATCCAGGCCGGTGGCGGGCGTTCTTTGTCGGGGGTCTGCATTTTTGCCTACATTATAAATCAGCCCATCAAAGACTTACACTGGGGTATGACAGTGGTGTATAACAACATTTCCGGCAGTCACCTCTCCCCGAGGGTGAGAGGGCAGGGTTAGGGAGGCTGCGCCCATCAGACGCTCCACTGGTCTCCGCGCCAAGGTTGCCCACGCGCACCCAACCACATCCACCTAAGCGGTTTGACCCTAACCCTGCCCCTCTCCCTGGCCAGGGAGAGGGGACTGCCGGAAATGATGAAAAGACACTTGACGGTGTCGAGGGCTTTGCAATGCCCTCAGTTCGAAATGCCGCGCACAAGATAAATCACCAAGCCTTGCTTATGTCAAGGCGGATTTGGCTAAATTCTGAAATTAGTTTCTTCGTTTTATCAGCCGGGTGTGATAGCCTGAGATTCGAGAAGGCCCGCTTTTGAAAAATGGTGGGCCGGGGACACCATCCGCGTGGAGGAAATCCGTGGGTTTCTGCGACTACATCGAGCACACCGCGCTGCCGGTACGACAAGCTATTCTGGCCCACCCGTTCGTTACGGGTGTGGGCGACGGCACGCTGCCGCTTGACAAGTTCAAGCACTACGTCCTGCAGGACTACGTTTACCTGATTGACTACAGCCGGGTATTGGCCCTGGCTTCGGCACGGGCGCCGGACCTGGAGTCCATGGGGTGGTTCGCCAAGCTGCTGGATGAGACGCTCAACACCGAAATGGAACTGCACCGGAGTTACTGCGCCGAGTTTGGCATTACCCGGGAGGAGCTGGACGCAACCCAGGGCGCGCCGACTACCGTCGGGTACACCAGTTACCTGCTGAAGGTGGCCCATCAGGGCACGTACTCCGAGTTGGTGGCCGGCTTGCTGCCGTGCCAGTGGGGCTATTGGGAGATAGGTGAACACTTGGCGGGACTTGGCAAGCCCGCAAATGCCCCTCTGTACTCCCAGTGGATAGAAATGTACACGTCCGCCGAGTTCGGAGAACTGGCCCGGGCCATAAGAAGCATGGCGGACTCACTTGGCAGCCGCGTCGGCCCGGACGAGCTGACGGCTATGTCTGATGCTTACCTGACCAGCCTACGGTTCGAGCACAAGTTCTGGGACATGGCCTATTATCTGGAGGACTGGGAGGCCTAGAGAGCCTCACCCCCCGGTCTTGACCGCCTGGAACACCAAGCAGGGCCATGAAAAGTCTATGTCCCCGTCCGACGGCTCGATCTGGAAGGCCTCCCGCACCCCGTCGGAAGCTTCCAGGAAGTCGCGCCGCAGCGCCGCCACTTCATCTTCCGGAGTGGCGGTCCGGGCCACCCACTCGTTGAACTTCAAATAGACCCGGGTCATGTCCTGCTGCATGACTTCCAGACCCCGGTCCGATAGCATCTTTCTTATCTCGGAAACCTTGCGGTTCCGCACGTGGCTGAAGTCGCGGCGCAACTCGATGTCGTTCATCCACAGGTCTATGTCGTCCTCTTCGGGGCACACGCTGTCGGCCATCAGGAAAACGCCACCTGGTTTAAGCGCCCGCCATACCTCGTCCAGCGCTTTGTCCAGATTGGCGAAATGATGCCCCGCCACGCGGCTGGTCACAACGTCGAGTGAGCCGTCGGCAAATGGGAGGTATTCAGCCGAGTTACGGCTGACCTGGACATTATCGAGTTCCCGCTCTCGCCCTATCCGACGCGCCTGCTCCAGCATGGGCCGGGTCGGGTCGGTCGCCACAACCCGATGGGCGAATTCCGCCATGGCGAAGGCGGTGAAGCCGGCGCCGGTGCCCAGGTCCACCGCCCAACGGCTGCCGCTGTGGTCCAGTTCCCCGGCCATCCGCTGCAAAATGTCCAGGCTGTCGTCACGGACATGCACTCGGCTCCTGGCGTAGACGCTGGCCTGCGCGCCGAACATGCGTTGCGCGCTTCCGGATGGTTGGGCGGTCGGATTGTTGTCAGCCATGCTGGTTTACTTGCCTCCGTTCACAGAAAAGGTTGGCCTATGAGTTATACTCTAATAAAGGGGGTTGGCTATGGCTACTGACACAGACGACACCAGGCTTGGACGCTTGGAAGGGCAAATGGAGCAAGTAATCCAAGCCCTGCAGGAACTCCGCCAGGAACTCCGGGATGTCCGCTCGGAACTCCGGGATGTCCGCCAGGAGTTCCGAGCGGTCCACCTACGGATAGACCGGTTGTTCCTGGCAACCTGGGCCATCGGCGGCGGCATCATCGCTGCCTTGGTGGTCCAGATAATTAGGGCCGGGTAATCCGAGTAACCCACACGGGCGTCGTCCTCATTCCATACGATTTTACTCAGCGGTAGCCCAAGCGACGCCGTTCAGCACTATCTTTTGAAACTCCGGGGTCTGGAAGCTTCGCCCGTCGTGCCCCAGTAGCAAGGTGAACACCTTGCCGTCGCCATAACGCCGGGTCCACCCCAGCGGGTACGTGCCGGCGGGCATGTGGGTCATCTGCCGGTCCGGCCCCCAAGGATAGGTCCCGTCATCGGCGTCGCCGGTAAGGAAGACATGGTTGCCGTCCTTGAGCGCAAGGTTCATGTAAAGTTCGTCGTTGGTGCTGAAGTCCGAGACCCCGCTGACGCCCGCGTGGCCCGCATCGCTAACGGTCACTGTAAATTCGCCGTAGGGCGGGTGGTAGCTCGTCCCGGTTATCCAGCCTCCTCCGGTGATTTCATGGTATTCGGGCCAGGTCTCCGAAAGGCATGTTGCGATGTGGATGCAGACGAACCCCTTGCCGGAGCGGATGAACTCGCTCATGCCCGCCTGTTCGTCCTTGGCCAAGGCGAGATCCCCGAAATCCGGCACGTTTTCCCGCCGCGTGTTGAAAACAAGGGCGTCGTAGCCGCTCATGGACGCTGAGTCGGCCAGCACCGATGCGTTCTCCGTCATCGTCACTTCGTGACCGGCCGACGTCAAAAAATCTACCAGGACCGGCGTTGACTCTTCGTAGGGATGCCTTCCGCCGGAAATCACCAACAGCTTCATTGCTCAATCTCCTTTGGGTGTTTAGTTTCTCGAAATGGCCGAGCCGAATCCCCTCGTCTGCTCGCTCACCAGGAACGATGCCTTGTCGCGTCCGTAAGGGGTTTCCAGATCGGCGTCGAATCTCTGGCCGCCCAGCTCACCGATGACTTCATACCTCATTTCGGTGAACAGCTTGCCCTCGAAACCGGAGCTTTTGACGTTCCGTTCCTCTTCCCCTTGCAGGAACATTTCCACCGCGTGGACCATGATGTCCTGAATGTCATCGGGGCCAAGATAGGTACCGGAGCGCAAGAACACATAGCCCCAGCGGATGCCCCTGTGGTCCATGTGGTCTAGCATTGACTCGAAACGGCCTTTCTTTCTCGAAACACCAAGCTATATCTTGATTCCCGCCTGCTGCAGTTGGGTCAGGACCGATTCCGGGGCTCGGCAGGTGATTACCGCTATTGACGGAGTGCGGACACGCGCTTGGTGAGTGAGGTACCGCCCGACGGTGTCCGGAACATCGTCCCCGATGAGCAACGCGTCATAATCTGAGGACCCCGCCAAGTCGACCGCCACCTCGTCGCTTGAAGTGCCAGTGACGATACAGCCCACAGCCTCCAATATCCGGGTAACGTCGTCCACTGTGTCACTATAACGGCTGACTACCAGGATTCTGTTTGAATCGGCCATATCCGGATCAGTAGTTCACCGCGTTGCCAACTCCCCCGCTGGCTTCGATGAGCTCCCCGGTTATGGCATGAGCCTTTTCCGAGGCCAGGAACACGGTCAGGCAGGCTATCTCGTAAGATTCCACCATGCGGCCGATGGCATTGCCCCGAGGAGACCCCGGAGCAAAGTCCCGACGCTCCATCTCCTCCGGGGAAATGCCGGCTTGGGCGGCCCGCTCCGCCAGCACGCCGGGAGTGCGCTCGGTGCGGATAATGCCTGGGTAGACGCAGTTGACGGTGATGCCGTGGTGCCCCAACTGGATGGAAAGGGTCTTGGTGAGGTGCACCAAGGAAACGTTGCGGGCCCCGGCGCTGAGGTTGCCCGCGTTCCTGCCGTTGTGCCCGCTGATGTTTACAATGCGGCCCCAACCCTGTTCCTTCAAGAAGGGGATGGCGGCGCGGGCGCAACGCAGGGCGCCCACGTACTTTACGTCAAAGTCCCATAACAGGTCATCGTCGTTGACGGTTTCCACCGGCCCGGACGCGGTGCTGGAACCTCCCGGCAACGCCGCGCTGTTGACCAGGATGTGCAGCCCGCCAAGCTTTTCGGCAGCCTCGGCGATGCCCCGGTCCACTTGATCGCGCTTGGTAACGTCCATGGCCAACGGTATGACTCGCTGTCCCGTCTCGTCGGACAATTCCCGCGCCGTGCTTTCCAGCTCCGGCAGTGTGCGTGACGCTATGGCAACGTCGACACCTTCCCGGGCCAGTTCGCGGGCTATCGACTTGCCGATACCGCGCCCACCGCCCGCGACGAAGGCGTACTTTCCTCCCAGTCCAAAGTCCATGTAAACCCTCTCCTGTCAAAAACGGAACACCCCTTTTCAACCGGGGCGCCAAGGCGAAATTTTACACAACGCTATGTAAGGCGGCAAGCAACGTAGGTGATAGCTCAGTGAAAATTCTGTCCCCGATACTGCCGAGAATACTCATGTTGGAAATAAAGAGACGTCAACCGATGACACCGCACAGCCGTAATGGGCAACGCAAGTATTTGGAAAGCAGGATGCGCTTCAGAAGTGGTTTCTCCGTCTTATTCCGCCAAGTAGAGGTATATCCCGGTGCCGGGGAGCAATTCGTCAGGTATGACCGTCCCTGCTTGTGGCGTCATACTGAGCGGAGCGTCCAGGCTGGAGAGGTCGGCGAGGTACCATCCATCTTCGGCCGATTTTTCGAGCAGACCTCTGAGATCAGTTACGCCGATTTTGAACATCCGAAGATTGTCGGCGTTACACCTGACGGCCAAGTACCTGTCAGCACTTTTCCCAACTTCCAAGAGTGCGGCGATATACGTCGCGCCGGTGGTATCTTCGGCTTGGAATAGCTGGATACCATCGTAGTAGTCGAGGGTCTTGGTATATCGCGTTTGGTGGGGTTTCATGTTTTGTACTCTGAGCATTGGGCTAGAATGTCGTAATGACTCAGAGGCCACCATGTATAGTGATGATTGGATGTCATTAGCATGGGGCCGGATTGAGGTGTGATATTCACCTCGCAAACTACTTTATCCCTGAGATTTCGGTAGCTTGTCCTCCTCTGAGCTTCTACTGGTGTGTCGAATACGGATAACCCTCTGGCTTGGCACGGGTCAAGATTTCTCCGCCGTTCGGGTTGTAGTTTCCATACAGAGTCGAAGTCATACTCAACCGGTGGATAGTCGCCTATCAGTCTATAGAATTTTCTTGGTCCTGCAATGGGTTTGGCTTCTCGAAGCGGACAATTTTCCGGCAAGTCCTCGCGGTATGTCACGTTTTCTCCGTGGGTTTTGGTATTTGGACCGGCCCTGTTGCACTGGCAAGGCGATTCTTCGGTTTGGACGGGGAACATCGCACGCATTACAATTCTATACCCACCCACCTGTACTGGGTATCCAGTGACCCCGCTAATACCCTTCGTGCGTCCGTCCGTATATAATCCCTGCATCGACTCCCATACAGGAGGAACGCAATGACAACCACGATAGAAACGGCGCTGGCCCGGCGCGGCGGCGAGAACCGGGTGCTTGGCTCCGGCGGCAAACCCTTGCTGGTGATCGTTGAGGGCAAGGACATCGACGCCATGATAGACGCGGGGCTGGAAGCCATTGGCGGACTGGGCCGCGTCATCGGCGACAACCGGGAAGTCCTGCTCAAGCCCAACACCAACCAGCGGGACCCCTTCCCATCGATTACCCACCCCGACACCCTGCGGGCCGTCGCCCGCCACTGCTACGCCGCGGGAGCGGAGCATGTCGTGGTGCACGAGGACCACAAGTACGAGGCTGACCTTTACTACGACCCGTCGGAAATGCCCGGGATGAAACTCCAACTGTCCCAAGCCCAGCAGTCCGAGGATTACGTTCTGGTGGAGTATTCCGGCTGGCACGGCGACATGGACCCGGAGGAGGAGTTCAAAGGGATGGCCCGTCCCCGCCACTTGGACAGGGTGGCCGCCCCCGGCATCATCGTCACCCAGGGACCCCGCATCCGCATAGCCCGGGAGCTTCAGGAAGCCCCGGTAATCATCAATCTGCCGGTGCTCAAGCGCCACTTCGCCGGACAGATTACCAGCGCCCTCAAGAACCACTTCGGATCGGTCTACGGCGCCCACCGCTGGCTGGCCCACGCATCCCTGGACAAGAACCGCGACTACTTCGACCGCAAGCTGGTGGAGTTCGCCTCGGCGGTGCGGCCCGAACTGACCATAACCGATGTGCGCTCGATACAAGCGGTGACCGGCCCCTCCAGAGATGAAAAGACCCGGATCATCGACGGCGTTGACCGCCTGATAGTAACCGGCGACATGGTGGCCGCCGACGTCGTGGCGATGGACCTGATGAAGAAGCACGACGTCACCTTCACCTCCGCCAACGAGGCCATCGTCAACCGCCAGCACCAGCACGCCGCGGAACTGGGGCTGGGAACGAGCGACCTGTCCAAGTTCGAGATCATCGAACTGAAGGTTTAAGTTGTGTTGAGTATAGGGTAATCTACCACCCCGATTTCGTCATTCCCGCGCAGGCGGGAATCCACGGGGAATGTCAACACAACCTATCTACGGCTTTAGCCTATTGGGTACCGGCTTAGGCCTTAGGCGCAGCAGGCGGACGGCACAGCACTATCAACAGGGCGGAGCCGATGTACAAGGCCAGCAGCAGGCCGATCAAGGCGCTGTAGCTCCCGGTTATGTCGTAAATGACCGGCCCGATGCTGTGGCCGATGCCCAGTCCCACGGCCTCGAAGGTCCTGAAGGTCCCGACGATGGTGGCGTAGGACACCCGGCCGAAGTAGTCGGCCAACACCATGTACACCAGCACGTCCAAGGAGCCGACGGCTATCCCCCACACCACGCCGAAGACGTAGGCGGATAGCACCGAGTCGATCTCCGTCAGGTAGACCACCGATCCCGCCGCGATGACCATGGCCGCCGCCAAGCACCACTTGGGCGTAAACCTATCGGCCAGGAACGCCCAACCCAAGTTGGCCAACGACAGGAACGTGCTCAGGCTAAGGACCCCGGCGGCCAGGGCCGTGGACAGCCCCGACACCTCCCGGAAGTAGGGCACCATGTTGAAGGCCAGCCCCGAACTGCCCATGACTCCCAGCAGCGAGGCGATGGCCAGCATCCAGAATGACCGGGTGCGCAGTGCCTCGCGGGTCGTCCAACTTGCATCCCCATCATCGGAGGATGCGGGGGTGCTTTCGGATGCGGATGCTTCTCCGTGGGGGTCGTTGGTCGACGATTGGGCCCGGCTGGCGCCGTCAGGCAGTAAGCCGATGTCCTCGGGCCGCCGCCGGATCAAGAAGGCGAATACCGCCATCAGGACCAAGCTGGCGAACCCGAGGAATCGAAAGGCCGTCCTCCAGCCGTAGGCGATGGCGACAAGAGATATGAGCTGGATGTTGAGCGCCGCGCTGATGGGCCGGGAAATGCCTGCCAGGGACAGGGCGAAGTTCCGCCGGCGGCGAAAGAAGTTCACCGCAATGGCCCGCGGCACCACACCGGTCAGGACGGGCTGGCTAATAGCCCGCCCTATGATTACGATCAGGTAGAACTGCCAGACGGCGCCCACCCTCGAAAGGAAGTAAAGGGAAATACCCAGACAGGCGGCACCGAAGGGCATCAACCACCTTGCGCCGTAATGGTCGGTAAGGCGCCCCACCGCCGGCGATATCAACCCCGAGAACCAGACTCCAACCGTGACGGCAAGGCCTATGGTGCTGCGCGGCCACCGCGTTTCTTCGAGGATGAAGGTCTGGGTGCCTCCCAGCACAAGCCCGCCGACCGAGGTTGAAACAAACGTGCCCAAGGCAGTAATGCCCAGGACCAGCCAACCGTAGTAGAAGGGGGTCTTGAGTCGCCAACCGGCAATACGGCCCAGCAAGGCTACCCTGTGTACAACGGATCAGGCGCCAACATCACTACCTTGGACCGTCTCACTCTTACCGGATCCTCTGGCACTCTTCCACCAGGATGCCGTTGATGACCTCGACCCTGTCGCCCCATCCCGTTTGCTCCAGCAGTTGCTCAGGCGTGTATGGGCCGTACTGGTTGGTATCAGGAGTGGGTCGGCCTCCCATCACTACCCTCTCGATCCCGGCTACCATGATCGCCCCGCAGCACATCGGGCACGGCTGGAACGATGTGTACAAGCTACAGCCGGAGAGGTCCGGGGACTGCAAAGCCGCCCCCGCCTCTCGAAGCGCGACGGTCTCGGCGTGGGCCGTGGGGTCGTTGGTGGAAGTCACGAGGTTCCTGCCAACCGCAACCACCGTATCACCGCGAACAATCACCGTGCCTACACCGGAATTTCCCTCGGAGCGCCCCTTGATTCCTTCCTCGATGGCCAGCCTCATAAAATGTTCATGGTCGATTGACATAACGGCCTCCATTTCCGGAATCGTTGGATTATAGCGGCACTACGGCAGGTTGAAAACGAGACTGACAGTGAGACGTTGTGCGTTCAGCTTGGCCGCGCTACATTAGTGGCGTCAGTGGATTCCCGCCTGCGCGGGAAAGACTTGGGAATACGGTTGAAACAATCAACAACCCCGGCGCCGCCTTACACGACGCCGGGGCCTTGAGGAGAAAGCAATGGACTTGGGATTGAACGGGCGAGTAGCCATCATAGGAGGCGGCAGCAAGGGTCTTGGCAAGGCCTGCGCCCTGTCACTGGCGCGGGAGGGAGCCAAGGTAGCCATTTGCAGCCGCAGCGCCAATGACCTGGAAGCGGCGGCCCAGGAGATCCGTGCGGAGACCGGTGGCGATGTGCTGGTTGTCCCCGGCGACCTGTCAACGCTGTCAGGCATCCAGAACTTCATACAGACGACGGTAGACCACTTCGGACGGCTCGACGTGGTGGTCAGCAACTCCGGCGGACCGCCGGAGGGGCGGGCGGTGGACACCAACGAGGAAACCTGGGAGCGATCCATCCAGATGGCCCTCACCTTCTTCATCCGCATGGGCCGGGAATCGGTGCCCTACTTGAGGGAGCAGTCCTGGGGGCGCATCGTCAACATCCTCGCCAGCACCGTGTACCAGCCCATCGACAACCTGGCAACCTCCGGGGTCACCCGGATGGGAGCAGTGGCCTTCGCCAAGAGCCTCGCCGACGAGGTGGGACGGGACGGCATCTTAGTGAACAACGTTGCCCCCGGCTTCCTGTTGACCGACCGCATGGTCGGCTTGTTCGAGACCCGCGCCAGCGAGACCGGGCAACCGCTGGAGGATGTCCTCCAAGCACGCTCCTCCAGCATCCCACTGGGCAGGTTCGGCAGACCGGAGGAACTGGGAGACTTGGTGGCCTTCCTGGCATCTGAAAAGAACAGCTACGTCACCGGCACTACCATACTGGTCGACGGGGGCGTTGTCCGCTCGGTGTTGTAAGTCCCACCGACGCCAAGGCATTTGCAAGGAGCCGACAAGGAGCGCGGGCGTCCCGCCCGCATCGGGGGAGTATATAATAAGCTCAACTTACCCTCAGCAACTACCCAATCTGGACAAGTTGGAGGCAAGCTCATGGGCGCCACCGAGAAGATTGCCAAATGGATCATCGATACGGACTACGAGGACATTCCTCCCGATGCCATCCGCGTGGCCAATGAGTCATGCTTCGACCTGCTGGGAGTTATCCTAGCCGGGTCAACCGAGCCGGTGGGCGAGATCATCCGGCAGTACGTGGCCGACCAAGGCGGAGCCGACGAGGCGACGGTGCTGGCGACGGGCCAGCGCAGCACATCCTCCCAAGCAGCCCTGGCCAACGGGACCATGGGCCACGCCCTGGACTACGACGACTTTGGCGGGTTCGGCCATCCCACGGTGGCAATCTTCCCGGCACTGCTGGCATTGGGGGAGAAGACCGGCGCAACCGGGCGGGACCTGCTGGAAGCCTATGTCGTCGGCTGCGAGGTTGGCTTGGCCCTTCAGCACGCAACCAAGTACAACCAGATGGACAAGGGGTTCCACGCCACCGCCGTCATCGGCCACATGGCCTGCACCTCCGCCTGCGCCAAGCTGCTGGGGCTGGACGAGCAGCAGACCACCATGGCCCTGGGCATGGCCGGGTCCATGGCCGGAGGCTTGATCCACAACTTCGGCACCATGACCAAGCCCCTTCACGCCGGCCTTGTGTGCCGCGACGGCATCACCGCGGTCCAGTTGGCGCAACGGGGCCTTACGTCGGGCGAACGCATCATCGAGCATCCTCTCGGGTTTGCCCGCACAGTGCTGGGCCCCGGCATATACGACCTGGACGAGATGGCCGACAACCTGGGCAAGCCGTTCCGCACCCAGGATGCGTTGATGATCAAGAAGTATCCCTGCTGCGGCGGGAACCATGCCATGCTGGACAGCCTGTTCAGCCTGATGCGCGAGCACAACTTCACCTATGAGGACGTCGCCAGCGCCGAGGTCGCCCAACCCTACCTGTCCATCGTGATGATGTACGGCGAGCCGGACACGGGATTGCAGGGCAAGTTCAGCTCCCAGTACAACGTGGCGGCGGCCCTGGTTGAAGGCGAAATAAGCCTCGGTACCTTCTCAGACGAAAAGGTCACCGATCCCGCCATTCAAGAGACTATGGGAAAGGTCCGCCAGCCGGTGGTGCCCAAAGCCGACGAACTGTCGGTGAACTTCGAGGAGGGCATCCCCGTCAAGATAACCCTGAAGGACGGCCGGATCTTCGAGCACAAGACAACCAGGCGAGACATTCTGGGCAGCCAGCACAACCCCTGGGGCTTCGACAACATCAAGGCCAAGTTCGAGGTCAACGCCGCACTGGCCCTCTCCAGGGAAAGAATCGCCGAAACCGTTGACACTTGGGCCGACATAACCCAGGTAGGCGACGTTTCGGAGGCGATCCGAAGGACGTTGGTGCAGTAGCGGGACAGCCTTGCCGTCCAAGCTCGGTTGTATGCCGAACAAATATAAAGGGCGCCGGACAATCCCGGCGCCTTTTGTGGTTAGTTGCCAGGTCTCAGAAATGCTGCTGGGGAATTCTACTGGAGTAGATCAGAGGGTTAAGTTTGTTATGGAAGCTATTGAGCTATTTGAGAACGCAATGATATGGTTGCAGAACCACTATGCAGATTTCAGGTTTTACTATGAGCGAGACATAGTTTGGACTGTCCAGATACGAATCTCTGGGGAGATAGAGCAGCATGACCTTCCTTACCGAGTGTTCAATGATTTCCCAATTATGCCAGGAAACGGTCGCTCTATATCCGCTGACCTCGCAATTCTTGCTCCCGACGGCTCTGTAGAGGTGGCAGCCGAATTCAAATATGAGCCATCGCATAACCGGAGAGCAGACAGAGGCGGTGATATATGGCCATCCAAGCTTAACCCTTCAGTTGTTTTTTGGAACGGAGAGGGAAGTGTGGAAAAAGACATCCAGCGTGTACAGGATTTCGTTAAGCAGGGAAAGTCTAAGATGGCTTACTCAGTATTCATAGATGAGGGAGGGCACTTCCGAGACCGTAAGGCTCCTCAAGGCAACAAGTGGTTAGACTGGGGCCAAGGTATATGGGTGCTTGGATCGCATGTGGGTGGCGGGAGGGGTAACAATCCCTCGACTCCCAGGAGATAGCACCTTTTTGATTCACGCCCGGGAAGGGGCAGGTGACTTGGTCATGCCTACCCCGGCCAGGAGCAGGGTCAAACTCGCAACGGCGCAGATGGCGAACCCGGGCATGAAGCTGCCGGACACGTCTCTCGCCGCGCCTACGATGATCGGAGATATGAACATTCCAAAGCCGGAGAAGGTCATGAACGATCCCCAGACGATGGCAACATAGCCGGGGACCATCCCCACCAACTCCATCGAGCGCGACAGCAACGTGGGTACGTACAGCCATGATCCTATGCTCACCACGATAAGGGACACGTAGATGCCGGCCGGATTGCCCAGCAGAAACGCCCCGGGGCCTCCCACGGCGATCATCAAGCCGGGAATGATGAAGTAGGCCCTTGGCGTTCCGACGCGCAGCGGAAGGAAGCCGCCCAGAAGGACGGCAAATATGCCCACGAAGGGGAGCAACCCGGTGACAAATCCTGCCTGCTCGGGAGTCATTCCCCTGGTTTCCGCATAGAAGGTCGGCAGCCATGCTGTCAGGGCGGTGTACTGGACCAGCACCCCGGCGTCGGCCGCCAGCAGGAGGACGATCTGCCGGGGGCGAATGACCCTCAATATTTCTCCCATCGACACCAATGCCGACTTGGGGACTGCCGCTCCGGCCCCCCTGCCAAACACGATCCACGCCGCCGTCCCCAGCACACCCACGGCTCCGAATGTGCCTATGGTGTTCTGCCATCCGACTTCGTTGGCGAGGAGGGCCGAAGTTGGCACCGATACGGCAATGCCCATGCTGAGGATAGCGGTGTTCAACCCGTTCATCACCAGCACTTCTCTGCTGCTGAACCAGTGGATCAGTATGGGACCGGTGACGGTTATGACAAAGGAGAAACTGAGACCATAAAACAACCGCAAAGCCAGGAGAGTCAGGAAATTGGGGGCGATGGCAGAAGCCGTTACCAACGCTATCAGGAACCACCCTATCCCAAAGGACCGGACGTGCCCCAGTCGTCCGATAATAACTCCTCCGGGTAGCCCGAACACGGCGGCAACGAGCAACGGCAGGGACATGAGCAAGCTGGCCGCGCTGCTATTGATGCCGTAGTCGTCGATGACCTCGGAGATGATAGGGGCAATGGAGAAAAGGTTCAGACCGAGGGCGAAATGGGCTGACAGCACCATACCGGCGATGAAGTAACGGTACCGGCTCAACTGCGACGGGCCGCTCGACGGCCTCGCGTCCTGCGTCATTCAGTCGCTGTCGTTCAGGTTGCCCCGGTTAATCAGGGCCGCGAGGTACCCGGCCCCGAACCCGTTGTCGATGTTGACGACTCCGATGCCGGGAACGCAACTGTTCAGCATCGCCAGCAGGGCGGCCAGACCTTGGTAGCTGGCGCCGTAGCCGATGCTGGTGGGGACGGCTATAACCGGTACTCTCACCAGCCCGCCAACCACGGAAGGCAGCGCCCCTTCCATGCCGGCCACTACCACTATCACTTTGGCCCGCTCTAGCGCGTCCCTCTGGTCCAGCAGGCGGTGGAGACCGGCCACGCCCACGTCGGCGATTCTTTCAACACCGCAGCCCATCAATTCCGCCGTTATGGCTGCTTCGGTGGCAACGGGCAGGTCCGAGGTCCCGGCGCAAAGCACCAGCACTCCGGGCGTTGGCTGGCTCGGAGGGCGCCGGTCCACTACCACGGCTCGCGCCATCCGGTCGTACTGCGCGTCGGGAACGTTGCCCAACACGGCCTCATAAGCCTCCTCGCTGGCCCTCGTGACCAACAGGACGTCCGAATGCCGCAACAGGGCTTCGGAGATAGAGGCGATTTGCTGGGGCGTCTTGCCTTGTCCGAACACCACTTCGGGAAAACCGCGGCGGACGGTCCGGTGATGGTCGACCTTGGCGAAGTCCAAGTCCTGGTAGGGAAAGTCCTGCAACTCCATCACCGCGTCGTCCAGCGACAGGGCGTCAGTCTTGAACCGTTGCAGGACTTGGCGCAGACGGGAGTCGTCGATGGTTAGCTCCTCTTCGCCTTCAGCACTTCGTTCATGCTGCCGGAGCGGAAGCCCTCCAAGTCCAGGGTGACATAAGCATATCCGATAGAACGGAAATGCTTGGCTATGCCGGTGCGTACATCATCGTCAAGAAGGACGTGGAAGTCCGGCGGCGCAACCTCGATGCGGGCGACGGTCCCGTGGTGGCGCACCCGCAACTGCTTGATGCCCAAGTTGCGCAGGTACTCTTCGGCCTTGCCGATGCGGGTCAACGCCTCAACCGAAACCGGAGTGCCGTAGGGTATGCGGGAAGAGAGACAGGCTTGGGCGGGCTTGTCCCACGTGGGCAGCCCGGCGGCATTGGAGAGAGTCCTGATCTCCGACTTTGTAAGACCGGCCTCCACCAAGGGGCTGCGCACCCCGTACTGCTTGGCCGCGTCCAACCCGGGACGAAAGTCGCCCAAGTCGTCGACATTGGTGCCATTGGCCAGCCAGTTATATCCTTCGGATTCTCGCATCCCGCTCATGTGGGTGTACAGTTCATCCTTGCAGAAGAAGCACCGGTTGGGATTATTGGCCTGATAGTCGGGCCGCTCCACCTCAGCCGTCTGGATCACTTTATGGTTGAGGCCCAGCGTTTTGGCCAGAGAGATTGCGTCCCGCAGTTCCGAAGGCGCCAAGCTGGGCGACTCGGCAGTAACGGCCAATGCCTGCTCTCCCAGCACTTCATGGGCGGTGGCTGCCAGAAAGGCGCTGTCGGCTCCGCCCGAATAAGCAACCATGACCGACCCCATTTCCTGGAGGTTGGCCTTCAGGGTCTCCATTTTTTCGGCAACATCAGCGGTCGGGGGGGCATTTGTATGATCGGCCATCGTTTCTCCAGTCCTGAGGAGGGGACCACTATTCGGTCAAACCCTGTACTTTTGCGTAAGCTACACCTGCGTCTAATCAGTGTCAACGCACATTGATCAAGGCTTACAGACTCTCGCTTTCGCGGGAACTACGGATTGGTTGCTAAGACAAAGTTTTGAGATTGCTTCTACGCATGTAGCCTTGGACCCCTCAGGGGACGTTCTCTGCCACCATGTCGACGATCCTGCGCACAAAGTTGTACACTATTGTCCGGTCTTCGGCAATGTCGTCATCTTCCATAAAATCGCGGTAAAAGTTGGCGTGAAACTTATGAGCTACTGAAAAACTGGGAGTCAAAGAAGAGTCATCATACTCGGCGGACAGTTTGCGCACCGCGATCTTGCGGTCATTATATTTTCCTGAAGGCCATCCCCTCTTTTTGGCTATAGCTGTAACTGCGTGGGACGCCGCTCCCCATAATTTCTCCGAACCCTGCAGAATCTCATCGGCAGCGAATTCCCGGTCCGCGTGCTCCAAGAATTCCAAGGCAGTCCTAACATGATCGTCTACCGTCATATCTCGTTTCGTTGCCATTATGTTCCCATTCTACTCTAACGAGCGTAGTTATAAGTTGGTTTCGGCACTGCCGGTAGCCGAACCGGCAGATCTGGGAGAAGCCCGACTACTCGCCGGCCGCAGCATCCGGCAGGTCGTAGCTGGCCAGCAGGTCGTCCACTACGGAGGTGACGTTGTCCCAGTCGTAGTTCTGGAACGAGCGGCCGCGGGTGACGAAGGCGCCGCCAGCGTAGAACATCTCGTACTGGGCTTGGCGGGAGCCAAACTCGGAGCCGACGGCGTCCCAAGCAAGCTTGAACAACTTGACCTTGTCCTTGGGCTCGGCGACGGGGGAACGCTGGGTCTGGTGGATGAAGGCGGCGGTCTCCGGGTTTTCGAAATCAGCCACCGACGGCGGCATCATGATCATGTTGGCCCCGGCGAAATCCCTTACCGTATAGACCAACTCGGGGTAAAACTGCTGGGTCAGGACCTGGGTCGAATACAGGAGCCTGCGGTCGGGAATGAAGTAGGGGCCGTACTGCTGGCCGTTGGCCTCCATGCCCTTTACCATGCCTTCGATCATCCCGGTGTTGGCGGCGAGATAGCCCAACCTCCCCGAGACTTCCGGGATGGATACTATGCCGTTGGTCTCGGCGATTTTCCGGGCAAGGCCCAGCAGGAACCGCGTTTTGACCATCAAGCGGACCTGGGCTTGGTA
The DNA here is from genome assembly GCA_965203835.1 of Dehalococcoidia bacterium. GTDB lineage: Bacteria > Chloroflexota > Dehalococcoidia > Lucifugimonadales > UBA3495 > CBDCFV01. The sequence continues at coordinate 2,302,640 of OZ241919.1, read as the reverse complement.
GTTCTGGAACATGTGGGCCGGGGTTTCCTGGAACTGGGCCCGGCAGGTGTAGGTGTCGCGGTGGACGAAAACCCGTTCCCACGGCACCTTCACCTCGTCAAACAGGATCACCGCGTCGTTCTCATCCAAGCGGGAAGACAGCGGGTTATCGAACTGCGACACCGCCGCGGCCTCGTAGGACTTCCTGGGCAGGATTTTGAGACCCTTGGCGGCCAACGGCACCGCCGCGGCGAAGGCGTACATCTCCTCGCCGGGTTTCAGGGGCTGCCCGGTGGTCACCAGAAGCTCGTCGGCTATGACCGCGCTAGTGCCCAGCATCTTGGCGCCCTTGATGGTGATGCCTTCGCTGTCTTCATCGCAGATGGCGGCGACCAGGAACTCGTCTTCCTGCTGGGACACATCCTTGCTGTGGTCGGCGCGGGGATTGGCGATAACGTAGGTCACGAACAGGTCATGGTCCCGAACGTAGGTGAAGTAGTCCAGCAGGGCCTGCGCCCGCTCCCGGCCGTGCCGTTCGAAGATGTCTATGCCCATGACCATGCCGTTGAGACACGAGGCGACATGGTCGGGAGAACGGCCCATGAACCCGAAGGTCAGCTCGGCCCAAGCGGTGATGGCTTCGCGCCGCTTCACCAGGTCTTGGTAAGACGACGGCAGTTGCCAGGAGCGGTTGACGTACCCACCGCCGGTGGGGGACTCAAAGGTCATCAGGTCGCGGTTTTCCGGCGCGGCTTGGTAATCATACAGCCCGGCGACGGTGCGCAGGGCGTTGCGAAACGCCGGGTGGTCAACAGCATTCTCAATCAGCTTGCCGTCCAAGTAAATGGACCGCCCGTCGTTCGCCGCCTTTATGTAGTCGGAGCCGGTGCGAGTCATCAGCGCCCCTGCCGGACGAAGTCGGCCATGCGCTCGCCGATCATCATGGTGGTGACGTTGGTGTTGGCACGCACGCAATCGGGCATCACCGAAGCGTCGGCGATACGAAGGTTTTCCAGGCCGTGGACCTTGCCGTACTGGTCGACGACGGCCATGGGGTCCGACGCAGGGCCCATCTTGCAGGTGCATGAGATATGCTGACCGGTGGTCACTTCCCGCAACAGGAACTCGTCCAACGCCTCGTCGGACTCCAACTCGGCATCGGTGGGTTCGATGCGCTCCTCGATGATGTCCTTGAAGCGTTCGTGCTGGCCCAGCCGGACGCACAACCGCACCGCTTCCCGGAGCCTGCGGCGGTCGAACTCCTCCTGGAGGTAGTTATAGTCCAGGAAGGGCTGAACGTTGGGGTCGGAAGACACCAGCCGCATTTCGCCGGACCCGACGGCCAGGTTCAAGATGGCCAAAACCCGCATCCCCAGAGGCTCCATCCTTCCCCCGCCCCGGTTTACCCGTTCTGTGGCGAAGGACTGCATCAGGAATTGCAGGTCGTTCCGCAGGTGCGACCCTTCGGCGGTGGTCCTGAGCGCCATCTGCACCCTTGGAGCATAGCCGTCCAGCGGTACTTCCGGCTTGGTCTTCCAAGTGATATAGACCATGGGATGGTCCCTGAGGTTCTGTCCAACCCCCGGTAGTTCGTGCACTACGGGAATACCTTGGCTGCGCAGTTGCTCGGCCGGGCCGACTCCGGAGAGCATCAGGATATGGGGAGAGCCGATGGCCCCGGAACTGAGGATAATCTGCTCACCTTCGGCGATAAACTTTTCGCCGCCGCTTTCCACCTCGACCCCGGTGGCGCGCTTGCCGTCGAATATGATCCGCTGAACAGTGCAGTTGGCACGGATGGTCAGGTTCAACCGGTGGCGGCCCATGTCCAAGTAGCCCAAGGCAGTGCTCCAGCGAATTCCGTTGGGATTGTTCACCGGGCAAGGCCCCACGCCCGATGCGCCGGGGGCGTTGTGGTCGGGGCTGTCAGGAAAGCCTACGGCCCGGCAGGCGTCGTAAAAGGCCTGCTGCTCCACCAGCATTTCTTGAGGCTTGAACCTGTGCATGACGATGGGGCCGTCGGAGTTGTGGAAGTCGCCAGCAAAATCGGGGTCGGCTTCAATAGCGCGGAAGTACTGGATGCAGTTCTGGAACTTCCACTCGTCGTTCCCCAACTCGGCCCACACGTCGTAGTCCTCGGGAACGCCGCGCAGGAAGACCTGGCCGTTGATAGCGCTGGACCCGCCGGTGACCTTGCCCCGTGGGACGAGCATGGGCTCGGCGGTTTCGGTCGCCTTACCTTCGAACTGCCAGTTGTGGTCGCTGACCATGATGTCGGTGGCGGTGGCGTAACCGTACTTCACCTCATCGGGCAGGTATTCGAAATCGGGGTAGTCGGGGCCGGCCTCGATGAGCAGCACCGAGTTGTTGGGGTCCTCGCTAAGCCTGGTTGCCACGATTGAACCGGCGGAACCGGCGCCGAGGACGATGTAATCGTACTTCATGGGACAACTCTCCCGTCAGGATTGGTCATTGCCATTGTGTGAATCCGATGATATACGCGGCAGATTCCAGGGTCAACACGCACCCTGTTTGGATGGCCTTGTCACAGGACCAATGCCCCATGCGCGCGGGCAGTCCAGGGTGTAATATTGGCCGGGCGGTAATCCGGGGTTCATGACATTACGCCATTCGCCCTTTTCCACCACAACCTTTCATACCGGAGATGACATTACTTGGCGTTAGCGGTGGCTTTCGCATTCGTGGCGGCGTGCGGTTTCGGCAGCGGGATCGTTTTCATAAGGATCGGAACGCGGCGCGTGTCACCGCCGACGGCTACTTTTATGACGGTGCTCTCGGGCGCCATCCTCATCACCGCTCTGGCCGTCCTTCTGAAACCACAGGACATCAAGGAGCTCCAGCCCATCAACTTCACTTGGTTCGCGGTGATGGCGGCACTTGCGTATCCGGCAGCGCGGGTACTGATGAACACCGCCATAAGCTGGGTCGGCGCTTCGAGGGCAGCGCCCTGGGCGTCATTGCAGCCTTTGTTCGCGCTGGCGCTGGGCATGGCCTTCCTGGGGGAGCGTCCCAACCTGTTGGTGGGGTTGGGGACACCCCTGATTGTGTTCGGCCTGATATTGGTGGTGCTGGCGGGGAGCACCGGCAGGCAGGCCCTATCAGAGGGAACGCTCAGAAACCTGGGGTTCATCCTGGCGGCGGGCGGGGCCATGTGTTTCGCCAGCCGGGACGTAATCAGCAGGCATGTAGTAGGCAACATTACCGACCCGTTGGTGACGGCGTCGATGGCCCTCCTATTGGGCTGCGTGATGCTATTGGTCCTCGCCGGCAAGGATTTGGCGGCAAACCTGCGGAGCGGAAACATCAGGTACTTAGCCATCTGCGGACTGGCGGGGATTTGCCAAGGCATCGCGGTGGCGTCCTTGTTCCAAGCGTTGAGCCGGGCGCCCGTCACCGTGGTCAGCCCCATCAACGCCAGCAGCCCGCTGGTCACGCTGTTGCTGGTGCACCTCTTCCTGCAGCGGCTGGAACTGGTTACGCCCAGGTTGATCATTGGCACCGTTCTCAGCGTGGCGGGCGTTATCATCGTTGTTCTGGGCGCGGTCGCGTACTGAGTTGCGACGGGTCGCAGCCGGAGATGGACTTGCAGCCAGTACCAGCGGTATTCACAGATTTCCTGATGCTTTGCACCGGAGATGACAGCCCTTGGCTTTAGCGGTGGTGTTCACCTTTCTGGCAGCCTTCGGCTTCTCTTGCAGCTACATCTTTATTCGCATAGGGACGCAACAGGTCTCGCCGCTTACTGCGACTTTCTATTCGGTCTCTACCGGGGCGGTGCTGGTTACGGGGCTGGCGTTGGTGTTCAACTGGGGGGACGTGACCTCCCTGCAGCCGACCGATTTCATCTGGTTTACCGTCATGGGCGTGTTGGGGTACCCGGGGGCTTTAGTATTCATCAACACGGCCACAAGCTGGGTGGGAGCTTCTCGCGCCGCTCCGTGGGCTTCGCTGCAACCGCTGTTCGCGCTGGCCTTGGGCATGACGTTCTTGGGGGAGAGGCCAAACCTGTTGGTGGGCTTGGGTACTCCCATGATAGTGTGCGGCTTGGTGCTTGTTGTCTTGGCGGGGGGAATCAACAACCCCCGGGGGAACATCGGGACCATTAGGAGGCTGGGATACCTGCTGGCGGTTGGCGGCGCGCTGTGTCATGCCAGCCGGGACGTTATCAGCCGTCACGTAGTCGGCAACATCACAGACCCGATGGTGACCGCCGGCATTGCCCTGTGCCTTGGCTGCGTGATGCTGTTCATGATCACAGCTCCAGACGCGGTAAACACCGTTCGACGGGTACCGGCCAAGTACCTGGCTGTATGCGGACTGGCGGGAATAGGCCAGGGATTGGGGGTAGCGTCGCTGTTTCAAGCATTGAGCCTGGCGCCGGTGACCGTGGTAAGCCCCATTAACGCCAGCGGTCCATTGATCACGCTGCTACTGGTGCACATATTCCTGCAACGGGTGGAGGCGATAACGCCCCGGCTGGTCCTGGGGACGTTTCTGAGCGTTGCAGGAGTCATAACCGTTATCCTGGGCGCGGTTGCGTATTGATCAGGGAGACATCGTTCCGTGGTCTTAGCGATAATCCTGTCTTTCCTGGCGGCTGTCGGCATATCTGCCGGCAACGTTCTGATTCGTGTGGGGATGCAAAGGGTGTCGCCGCCTACGGCCACCTTCTTCGGAGTGGTTGCCGGGGCAGTGGTGATTACCGTAATGGCCCTGGCGTTCAACATGGACGACGTGAGGTCCCTGCAGCCGAGCAACTTCATCTGGTTTGCTGTGCTGGCAGCGTTGGCCTACCCGGTGGCCCGGGTGCTGAGCAACACGGCGATAACCTGGGTGGGAGCGTCACGAGCTGCTCCTTGGTCGTCGCTCCGGCCCCTGTTCGCGCTGGCGCTGGGCATTGCGCTGCTGGGCGAGCGGCCCAACCTGCCGGTGGCCTTAGGGACGCCTATGATTGTCTGCGGGTTGATGCTGGTGGTGCTGGCGGAAGGGGCCGCCAACTCTGAAGAGGAAAGGGGCACGGTCAGGAGAGCAGGCTACCTTCTGGCCATTGGAGCAACATTCTGCTTCGCCAGCCGGGATGTCATAAGCCGTCATGTGGTAGGGAACATCGTCGACCCGCTGGTGACGGCATCGATGGCACTGCTGCTCGGTTGCGTCATGCTGTTCGCGCTTACGGCGCGGGACGTTGTCGGCAACATGCGCCGGATGCCGGCCAAGCACGTGACTATCTGCGGTCTGTCGGGAATAAGCCAGGCACTGGGGGTTGTGTCCCTGTTCCAAGCGTTGAGCATAGCTCCCGTCACGGTGGTGGCGCCAATCAATGCCGTCGGGCCGCTGATTACCTTGGCGCTGGTGCAGATATTCCTGCAGCGGGTCGAGGCGATAACCCTTCGCTTGGTCCTGGGGACGGTCTTGAGCGTTGCCGGTGTGATAGTGGTCATTTTGGGAGCGCTGGCTTATTGAACGCGCCTAAGAGCCTATGCGGACGGGGTCTACAGCGTCGTTCACCGACCGGATGATGGACAGGGCGGTCAACTTGCCGGTTCGGGGGTTCTCGCTGGGGATGTTTTCGATGTGAACGGACAGGAACCCGAACTCCCCCTCGACCTCGATATCGTGGCAGTTTCGCCGGAGACCGGGGACGGCCACCACGCGCAGTTGGGTACGGTCGGGGCCGATTCCCGCCAAGCTGACGGCGGCCGAGACGTTGAGATTGGCCGGGAAGCCGCGGCAGGCTTCCCGGGCCGGACCACAGAACAACTCGGTCTCGCAGTCCAGCCCTTTCAACGAAATGCCCCGATCCACTAGGTAAGGCGCGCCCTCCAAGGCTTCAGGGGGCTTTCTCGATATCATGGTCACCCGGTCCACCCGTCCCGCGCAGGCAGATTTGATGCCGTCGAGGCCGGCGATGGCGCCGGAGGGAGCCAGAAGCCGGCAGCCGGTGCTCCGGGACTTCTCAATAATTTCGGGATGCTCCACAAGAGCGCCGGTGCTGATTACCATCAGGTCCTTACCGGCATCGAACACTTCCAAGGCCAGTTCCGGAAAGACGTGGCCGCCGGCCGTCTCCACTACCAAATCCGAGCAGGCGATCAATTCATCCCGGCCCAAGTACGGAGGAGGAGCCGCCAAGGTGGAGAGGAAAGAGCGGGCCGTGTCTTCCGTCCGGCTGGTGACGCCGGCAACGGTGACGTTCATCACGTCCGAGTCCGCCGCCTTGAGTAGGGCGCGGCCTATGGCGCCGCAGCCCACAATGCCTATGGAAGTACCGTTGGACGAGGGCATTACAACGCCTCCTTGGAGCCAGCTAATTGTCTGAATCAGGATTTACCGGATTACGAGATGTTCAGGATATTCCCAATTCTGATCCAGGCGTTTGCCGCCGGTAAAAACTTTGCACAGGCCCTGCACCTACCGGACGGGGTGGGCCATGACGATGTGCGTCAACTTCCCGGCGGCGGTCTGGTCAGTCTCGATAGTGAAATACGCTCCGTCCCCTTGCCCGCGGGTTACCGACCGTCCGTAAGGAAGCTCCATCCACCGTACCGTCTTGGTGAACCAAACCTCGGGGTCCGCCCAACCGGGGTCCAGGGCCAGGAACAGGACGCCGGCGTGCCGCCAGAGCCTTTCGGCGGTATCTTCGGCCTTGGGGTCTGTGGCGGAAAGGCGGAGGTCAACCCAGTGCAACATATCGGACGAGCCGAACAGCCGGATGGTTGATGCCAGGGCAGGATCGTCGTCCGGCCCTGCGCCCGCAACGTATTCCCGCCCGTGCGGGTCAACCTCAGGGGCGACGAAGGTGAACCCCAAGTCCTCATAGATGGCCTGGAGTTCCCGCAGGGGGGTGTCGAAGGTAGGCATCGGGGTCGGCGAACTCGCCGGGGTAGGGTCGGACGCAGGCTCAGGCGGGAGTACCTTGACACTGCCGGCCAGATAGAAGGGCCCGAGGCATACCGGGTTGTCCCGGAACGGAGGAACCCCTGGATAATAGCCGCCGCCGACTCCGAGCCGGTCGCCGACGCGGGCGATGGTCTTCCCGCCGCCGTTGCGGACTTCCACTGGGCCGCCTTCGACGTGGGAACTGAACCCCGCCGGCCAGATGACCAGGGCCTCGCCCACCCGCAGACATTCTTCGTCAAGTTTCAGCTCACCCTCGAGGAGCGCGGCCATGCTTGACGGGGACCCCCTCGCGTGTCCGTTCACGGGAAAGTAAACGGGGCCGGGAACGACGTGGCTCCCCACTTCTTCCGGGCCTACGGCTGTCGCGTCGTCGCCAATCAACAGAAAAGGCCCCGAACACTCCGTGCCCAGCCGTTCCTGCCAAGGTTGCTCTACCGTCTGCCGCCATTCAGCCTTCTTCTGCTCCCATTCGACCACCATCCACCTTGGCCTTTCCCCTCCGTTTATGCGATAGAAGGTGTCGCGGTATTTCTCGCCGGGGAAGGACCCGATGAACCTTGCGTCGTCGCCGGGCCGCACCACCACTTCGCCAGCGGCGTCCTTGACGTGGACACCCCCGGCATCCATGCCGAGAGAGTATCCGGCGGGCCAGACCAGGAGCATAGTGTAGTCCCGTGCGTTGTAATTGCTGGCATCGAGACGCAGGCAACCGTCCCGCAACATCACCGTTCCGAAGATGTACCCGTTCCCGTGTTCGTCGGTCGCCAAGGGTTCGCTATGGGTCAACAATTTCACAGCCGGAGCAGGGGTCACGGCGGGCGGGGTTGCCGGTGTTGCGGTCTTCGTGGAGCAAGCGGTGAGCACCGCGACAAACATGATGGCCGTGACCGCAAGCCTGAGCCTCATGCACTCCTCCCGTCCTTGAGCCTGCGGGCATTTTAGGTAAGACTCCTGAGGACGTCAAAGGCGCCAGCACCCAAGGCAACCACAAGGAGGATTATACGCATTCGCGGGTTGCCCCTACCAGTGAAGAACCGTTCCGCTTCCACGACGTCTATTTGCCGGAGCGGCGCTTGGACCGGGCGGAAACGACGTGTTCGAGATCATCGATCTGCTGCCTGAGCTTATCCACTTCTTCCGCAGGCCTTTCGAACCGCCGAATCGTGGCGGCGAAGGGTCCTCTCACTGACGCCGGAGAGGCGGGCACCCTCGGCCAGAGAGAGGAAGTTCACCATGACGGGCAGAACGGCCTGTTGACGGAGGGTGAGGCCGGAGAGGCCGGAAATTTCAGAGTCGCAGACATTTGCGGGAATGACGATTGGTGGGGAGCTTGGCTGTTTGCTCCGGGAGTGTCTGTTCACAGCGCGTTAAGGAGTTCCAGAACGCCGTTCACGGTGTCATCACGGTGGGTTTGCAGTTCCCTATTCGACAGGTTTCGGTGGTAGAAATGGGTGTGGAGTTGTTCGGCTGAACCGAAGCAGGAGGTCCATTTGTTGCCGCCTTGGGCGGCGTCCAGGTGCTGGGCGACTCTCTTGAATGCCCCGTGACTGTCGTGAGGCAGCCCCAAGTTCTGGGCGGTTGCGACCAGGCAGTGGGCGAACGCTCCCCACAAGAGTTCGGCGGCAATCATCTCGTTGCCGCCGTAACTTGACTCCTGGTTGGCCCGCCCATAAGTTCACGGGCCATGGCAAGGTGTTCCTCCTGGTTCATGGCGCCGCGTGTCCAGCCAGCCGGTTGGCCAGTTCTATGGTCGTCGTGGCGAAGAGGAAGCCGTCTTCCTCTATCTCTTCCGGAGCTTCCGCGTAGAAGCCGGCCTTGAGACTTCGTGGCCGTCCCATGCTGGCTCCCAGGTTGGATCCCAAGCATTTACCATCTTCGGACCTGTTCTTGAGAGCCTCGTCGAATTTCTCCATTGTGTCCGGCCACCCGTTACCGCTGCCCAGGGCCGCGGCGATGCTGTAGAGGTCGTCGTGGGTGCTGTGGGGCCAGTTGCGGGTTGCGGCGATGTGGCCCAGGGTTGCCCTGACGGCGTCGGTGAGGGTTTCCACTCCTTCCATGCGGTCTCCCTTGCGGAGACTGCGCTTGGCGGCTTTGAAGTATTCCTCTACGATTTCCTCCACTGCCGGTTGCCAGGCTTGGGCAACGCCGGTTTTCCAAGTATCTGCATCCTGTCCGGTGCAACTACCGGCCGCTTGGGCGACGGCGCTCATGGCGTCGTTCATGGGCGTCGTGCTGTCAGGAGTGGGCCATATTGCTTCGAAGGCCTCTTTGAGTATCTCCGGTTGGAGAGGCGGGTTTGCAGCGGCGGCGAGTTTCCGCAGAACTGCCAGGGCGATGTCTTCCGTCACCTTCTCCATTCTGGTGCTCATGTTGGCGCTCCGGTGCATCTGCTTGGTTGGATGTTATTGCTCTGTGCTTGCGCGGTCAACCGTGGGGGTGACAGTAGAGATTGGGAACGACGGTTGGGGCAGGGAGTAAAGGCAACTGAATTGTGACGCTGCTGGCAGCACGTAATTTCTTGACTATACGATGCGCAATTCTGGTATAATCCTTTGAGGTGTAAGTTCGGGTGTACCGTTGGTGGTACCTAGTTTTGTTGCCTCTCGCATCGGATGACCTAGACTGAGCCAAAAATTATAGGAGGTCATCCAGATGGCCATTTCGGACAGAAATCTTACTTGCGTAGAGTGCGGCGCCCCGTTTGTGTTCACCATAGGGGAGCAGGAGTTCTTCGCGTCCCGCGGGTACACCAACGAGCCCAAGCGGTGCCCCGATTGCCGGTCGGCGCGCAAGAATGCGCAGCGCGGCGGTTACGGGGGCGGACCCCGTGAGATGCACCCGGTAGTGTGCGCGCAGTGCGGCATCGACACCACCGTGCCCTTCGTGCCGCGAGGCGACAGGCCCGTCTATTGCAGCGATTGCTTCAGCGCGATGCGCCGGTAGTCCCACCCAGCAACACCCCTTGAGAAGAGCCGCCGTTGAGGCGGCTTTTCTGCTACTTTAAGGAGTTTATCGTGAGGGATCTGACCGACGCGGAAGTACAGGCCATGGGATACGCCGTTGGCTTGGAACTGGATGGAACGGAGTTGACCGAGGTAAGGCACAGCCTGAACGCAATCCTGGAAATGATGGATGCGCTGGAGGCGCCCGACCTCAACGCCGTGGAGCCGGTCCCCCTTATTCTGCCCGATACGGAGGTATGAGATGGAACAGGCGGACATACCCTTCCTTTCCGCCACGCAACTGGCCTCTTTGATCGAGGCGCGGCAGGTATCGCCGGAGGAGGTCCTGAACGCCTACCTGGACCGCATCGAACAAGTCGGTCCCAAGGTCAACGCCTACATAACCGTATGCGCCGATGAGGCGATGGAACAGGCCCGACAAGCCGGTCAGGAAATACAGCAGGGCCGGTACCGCGGCCCCCTGCATGGGATTCCGGTCGGCGTAAAAGACCAAGTCCACACTACAGGGATTCTGACCACGGACGCCTCGAAGATAAGGGCCGACTTCATCCCAACGGAGGACGCGACCGTCGTCGCCAAGTTGAAGGAGGCCGGCGCGGTCATAATCGGAAAGACCAACATGAGCGAGTTCGCCATAGGAGACTCGTTCAGCTCCTTCAAAGGCCCGGCCCGCAATCCGTGGGACTTGGCACGCGACCCTGGGACGTCCAGCACCGGATCGGGGGCGGCCACCGCCGCCCGGCTGTGCGCGACGTCCCTGGGCGAGGACACCGGCGGCTCGATTCGCGGCCCGGCGTCCCTCTGCGGGCTGGTGGGGTTGCGCCCGACTTGGGGACGGGTCAGCCGATTCGGGGCCGACGGGGCCTGCTGGTCCATCGACACCATAGGCCCCATATCCCGCACCGTGGAGGACTGCGCGGCCACCATCGGGGCTATCGCGGGTTACGATCCGAAAGACCCTTACACGCGGCAAGTACCGGTGCCGGACTACCGGCAAGCCCTGACAGGGGACATCAAAGGGTTGAGGGTTGGCTTGGTGCAGGAGTACCTGGACCCGGACAAGTCCGGGGTGGACCCGCGGGTACGGGACGCGATCATCGCGGCGGCGGGGGTGTTGAGCGAACTGGGGGCCGAGGTACGGGACGTTTCCCTGCCTTTGAGCGTCAACTGCGGAGTCGCCATCCGGACCATTACCCACGTGGAGCGGGTGAGCCTGCACCCGGAATGGCTCAGGGAGAGGCCGCAGGACTACCACCACAACACCCGTGTGTCCTTCTCAACGGCGAACCTGATCCCGGCCCCGGTATATTACAAAGCACAGAAGATGCGGGCCATGGTGCGCCGGGAGGTATTGGAGGCGCTGGAAAACGTGGACGTGCTAATCCAGCCGACATCCGCGGCACCGGCGGGGGTTATGTCGATGGACGGCACCGTGGCCAGCAAGGAGCAGGCGAAACAGGCCCTGCACCGGGGCGGCTACACCGGCCCATACAGCCTGACAGGCACCACCGCCATGTCCATCCTGTGCGGGTTCAGTTCGGAAGGGGAAGGCGGCCTTCCCTTGGCGATGCAGATAGCGGGACGGCCCTTCGATGAAGCCACGGTCCTACGGGTGGGCCACGCCTACGAACAAGCGACTCCCTGGCATAACCGGCTTCCGCCCATTTAGGGCGGGTCCTCATCGCCGTTTGATGGATTCCCGCCCCCGCCTGCGCGGGGGTGACGTTCCTTCGCGGGAATGACGGGGGTGCGTTATTGCGACGGCGGCATTGCAATCGCGGCTTTACAGGAAGGATGAGGGCGATGCCACCATCGCAATGTAGTCGTCCACACCCATTGCAGCCATGGAGGTTACCTGCACAGTGCCGCGAGACCCCAACTCCACCGAAACTCTCATAATGGTCGCGGTGTCAGGGGCCTCGACGATGTTGACGAAGTCGTAGGGACCCAGAGTAGCGTACTGGGCCAGCACCTTTATCCCCATGGACTCCACTTCGCGGTTAACCTCTTTTATTCTTGCCGGATGTTCCTTGACCGTTCTGCGCCCCTCGTCGGTCAACGTGCTCAACATGACATACAGGCCCATGATCCCTCCCAAATACGAGTAAGGTTGGCTCAACAAGCCGCGTCATGGATTGGGCAGGGCTGCCAATCAAGGGGATGCGGCTCAGGGAGTCCCGTTGGTGTCCACCTTTGCATGGTATCACCCTGAGCCGCAGGGTTCATCGACATTTTGGGGCCGGAATAGGGGGAATAAGGGGAGTTGGATGGCCGGGGTCGCGGTTGGCTTACGTCACCGGGCGCCGGTGAAAGGAGTAGTATTTGACACCGGCGCAGGGAACGCCGTAGAACCAGTGAGCGACCTCCACGGCTACGGGCGCGGCGTCCTTGGTGTCCATCTCCACCTGCACGGCGACCGGAGCGGCATCTTCAGCCTCAGCTATGATCTCTTCCAGAAAATCAAGTCCGATGGGCGGCGATTCCAACAGTACCATTTCACACCTCACTGTCTGCTGGCTATGGGTCCCACGGGAAACCCTCCAAGGGCAGGTTTCCCGCCTGCGCGGGAAAGGCGAGAAGGGGACGGGAAAGACGGGAAGGGGGCGGGACTACCGGGCCGCCAACTCCCTCATGGGTCTTACCACCCGGACCTGGTGCGGCACCAATTCCTTCACTTTCTCGCAGACGCTCCCCTTGATGAGCTTGGCCAGCCCCCGGCGGTCATGGGTGTACATGGCGATGAGGTCCACGTCCTCCCGCATCGCAACCTCCCGGATTCCGGCCGCCACCGGGCTGGCGACCACTACCTCCGGACGCCAATGGCACTCCCCGCGGTTCAGGCGATTGACAAAGTAGCCCAGGAATCCCAGGGCACGGGACCGTTCCATGTTCTCCACTTCCTCCGCCGGCATGTACCTGAGCCCCGACATCCTGCCGTTCTGCGGGGGAAGTACGTGCAGCAGAATACCCTCCCCACCGGGGACCAGGACCTCCTGGGCCACACTCAACACCCGCTCGGTAGCCTCGAAAGAGCGGTCCAACGGCACCAGTATCTTGCGGCAACGCTTGGTCGACATATCACCCTGCTCCGTCCAATGGGACCATTCCCCAATGGAATAATCGATAAGGTTGAACTCGTTGTAGAAGTCTCTGAACATTGCTACCCCTCCTCCCATGCTGATTGTTGACCAATGACAGTGTTACCGGTGGTTTCGCTCCCGACCGCGCGGGAGCAGGCCTTACGCAGCCATTGCCCTGACCTTTAGAGCCGCAGCCACGGGCGACGGCGTTCCACCTTTGCGGACTGCACGGCGTATCGCCGGAAGCAGGTCCGCAGCCATGCTGGACTTGGACACGAAGCAGTCGGCGCCGGTGGCGAGAGAAGCGTCCCTGTAGATGGGCGAGTCTATGAGCGCCAGGACCACGATCCCCACCTGGGGCAACACGGTGCGTATCCGCGGAATGATGGCAAGCCCGTCCAGACTGGAGTTGTTCGGGTCGATGACGATAACCGACGGACGGAAGTCCCGCGCACCCACCAAGGCCGCCTCCAGTGTGGCGGCGGTGCGAAGGGTGACGAACCCGGACTGGCGTTGAAGGAACGCCGTGGCCGCGTGCATGAATACGGGGTTCTCGTCTATCAGCAATACCCGCAATGCTTGCCCCTCGCCCGGTTTCCCGCCTTCGCGGGAATGACGGGGGAAGGGGACTTGACCGTTGGCGGCGACGTTGTTCGGTTTCATGGGGTTACCTTCCCGCCCATGTTTTATATGACATAAGATGCCGTAAACATGGCGGGAAGACTATGGGGACTTTCCCTACTTTGAGGGCAATAAACGCCCCATAAGAGCGGGGCCGCCCACGACGGAATCTACGGCCAGTCTGCTGTTCACCGGGACGGGACGCAGGTCCCGGCAAGCCCGGAACGCAAAAAGAAACCGGGCACACCCTTGCGGCTGTGCCCGGCTATCTTCCAACAGCGCCGCCTGCCCGGTTATCCTGCCTCAGCTATCGCTCCCGCCCTTCGGCGGTTGACCGCCTCACAGCTTCCCCGGTAGACCCTGGGAGCCTCAATAACTTGATCGTCTCCCACTGCGGCACCGTTGCTGTGCTGGCCTCCACCGACTTGAGCCCCGCTGGCTCACTTACCCCGTAGCCCCGTCAGTGGAGGCCTGAACAATTTTCGTTGCGTCTAAAATCCCTCACCATCAACCTGCTCCTTCCCAGTTTTCGTGGAATACAGAGCGTCAAAACTGATGGCGCCCCCACCGGTCCCCGCACCTGATTTGCTCAGCTACTCAGGCCGGACCGACGGGGGCCCAAGTAGGGAATTTCCAGTTGTGAAACCACTCGAAGTTTCGAACCATTGTGGCCACCTCCTTCTTGTTTCCACAAGTGAGGTTCACCCTCCGTGAATATATAGTAAGGCCGGAGGGGGCGGCGGGTAATGGGGGAACACCCTACTATCAGGGGGAAAAACACCCCAATCGGAAGGGGTGGAACGTTTAGATTCCCGCCCCCGTCTCCACGAGGGCAGGCTCTTCGCGGGAATGACGGGAGGGCGGGAAATAACGGGGGCGGGAGCTGCGGCTAGTCTACGGCGACGAGGCCCTGCTTGATGGCGTAGCGGACGAGGCCGGCGATGTCGTGGATGTCGAGCTTGGACATGAGGCTGGCGCGGTGCTTTTCTACGGTCTTCACGGTGACGACCAGTTCGGAGGCGATGGAGTTATTGGTGTGGCCCTCGGCCAGGAGCTGCAAGACCTGTCGCTCACGGGGAGTAAGTCGTTCGAAGGCAGTGGCCTCCTCCAGGGTGTCGGAGAGGGTGAGAAATTCGCCCAGTATGGAGCTGGCGATGGGAGGGCTGAGGTAGGTCTCTCCCCTGCTGGCCGACCGCACCGCCAGCAGCAGCTCTTCGCTGACGCCGCGCTTCAGCACGTATGCCTTGGCGCCCCGGCGGAGGGCTTGGCGGACGATAGTCTCGTCGGCGTGCATGGACAGCACGACAACCTGGGTGGAAGGCACCCGGGAGCGGACGAGTTCGGTGGCTTGGGCGCCGTTGAGCCGGGGCATGGAAATATCCATCACCAGGATGTCGGGCACTAGCCGCTCAGCCAGTTCCACCGCCTCCAGACCGTCCTGGGCCTCGCCGATGACCTCGATGTCTTCAGCGGTCTCCAACAGCATCCGAATGCCTTGGCGGACCAGGTGGTGGTCGTCTGCAACAATAACGCGGACCATCAGCCCTCCTTCATGCCTGCGGAGCCTGTCCTCGGGAACCGGCGGGGGGTGTGCTTCCCGCCTGCTCGGGAATGGCGGGAAGGGAAGGCGCCTGCGCGGCATGGGAGGGCGCCTTCGCCACCAAGCGGGCGCCCTCGCCGGGCGTGGACGCAACTTCCAGTTGGCCGCCCAGCAACTCGAACCGTTCCTGCATACCCAGCAACCCGATGCCCTTGGTCCTGGCCGTTTCGGGATTCAGGGCTTGGGGAGAGAACCCCCGGCCGTCGTCCGTCACCGCCAAACTGATGGTGGTGGGACTCCGGTCCAACCGGACTTTCACGTGTTTCGCCTCGGCATGTTTGACGACGTTGGTCAACGCCTCCTGCAGAAAACGGTAGAAGGAGATGTTGACTGCGTCGGTGAACGCCGACGCTTCGACCCCGGAATAGTCAATCGAGAGATTGGTAAGCCCGGCGAACTCGCGGCAATATCCTTCCAGGGTCCCGTTCAGCCCAACGGCGTCCAGTTCGGGCGGCCGAAGCCCTCGGGCCAGCAGCCGGATATTCTCCATGGTCACGTCGGTCAGGTCCAGGGCCTCGGCTAGCCTGCTTTTGACCGGCCCCAGTTCTTCCGGTATGTCCGAGTGTATCAGGCCCAAACCGATCTTGAGGGCGGTCAACGCCTGTCCGGCTTCGTCGTGCAGTTCCCTGGATACGCGGTGGCGTTCCTCCTCCTCCTGGGAGACGACCTGCATCGTCAGCCATCGGAGCCGCTCGCGTTCCAGTTCCAGTTGCTCGAAGAGGCGGGCGTTGGCGATGGCGCCGGATATATGGGCGCCGACGCTTTCGGCCAGGTTGAGGTCCCTTTCGGTGTAGGCCTCCGGCTTGGTCGACTCCAGGTGCAGTACGCCTATCACTTCGTCGTGGGAGATCAAGGGGACCGAAAGGAACGAGCGGAAACCGGCTTGGTACGCCGGAAGAGGGGCAACAAAGCTCTGCTTCAGGTCCTCGATGTTCTTCGGCTGGATGATCAGGCCGGACCGGGTGCGGATAACCTCCTGGGTGAGCGAGTTGGACAGGTTGGCAACGTCGCCGGCGCGCCGTTGGGCCACGTCGCCGCCGCTCACGTAAGCGGTGGTGAACAAACCCTGAGAAGGGTCGGCTATGGTAATGACGATGCGCTCGAAGGGTATCAAGTCGCGCACCCGCTGGGCGAAGGGTTCGTATACCTCTTCGATGTTCAGGGTGGAGTTGATGATGCGGCCAATCTCCGCCAAGCGGCGGACGCGGTCTTCGGCCTGGTTCCGTTCCGTAATGTCGCGGAGGACCGCCAGGGTTGCCGGTTGACCGTCGAAGGTGATGGCCACTGCCGAAGACTCGACGGTGCGGACTTCTCCGTCGGACCGGCGAATCCGGTACCGGTGGAGGCCCGGCACGGGTTCGCCCCGCTGCCTTGCCAAGGTGCGTTCACGCACCAAGAGCTTGTCCTCGGGGACGATGAAGTGGTCGAGGGCCAGACCGTCGGCTTGGGACATGTCGGCAAGGCCGTGGAGGGACAGGAAAGCGTTATTGACGAACACTCGGGTGGTGCCCACGTTGATGACAATGGCGTCGGTTACGTTGTCGACCGCCGCGCGGTAGTGCTCTTCCTGTTCCGAAGCCCGCTTCCAGTCCCCAAGCGAGTAGCCGCCTGCCCCTGACGTGATTCCCGCCTGCGCGGGAATGACGGGAAAGGGGGCGACCAGTTCCAACTCGGCCAAGCGTTGCCGCATGACTTCGAGTTCGGCCAGCAGTTCGGCGTTCGTCTTCACTTCATCTCGCATTTGGCCTCTCCTTCCCAAATGCGCGGGCGTTTACTTTTACTCAGGTACCGGATATGGGAATGGTTCCACGTCCTACGTTCCGGCCTACGACAGAGTACAAACTACAACGTCCGAGCCACATCCATCTGACGACGGGCTTTGGACAAGTCATAGCTCGCTTGGCGGCGCATCCAAAATTCGGCGTTGCTCCATCCGATACGTTCCAAAGCCAAGGCAACGGCAGGCGATATTCCGCAATGCCCGTTCAGTAGCCGAGAAGCGGTATTTCGGCTGATACCCAAACGGGCCGCGAACTCGTTGACGCTCCAGCCTTCGGCTTCCAAGCAGTCTTTCAGATTGGCGCCTGGATGTGTGCGGATACGCTCGGTCATAATGATGTTCCCTCAATGGTAATCTTCCAAGTCAATATCCACGGCTTCCCCGTCCTCAAATCGGAAGGTCAGCCGCCAGTTACCGGACACTCCAAGTCTCCCGGCGATTGCCGGTCAACTGGTGGAGACGCAGACCCGGCAAGTCCATATCCGCCGAACTGTGGGCATCGGCCATCAGGTCAGGTCAAGCAGACGGATAATCCGGGCAGCGTAGGCCGGGTTCAGGCGGCTGGCGTCGTCGCGCTCCCAGAATCTCCGCAAACCGGCGTGCCTGAACTTCACGCCGGGATTGTGTCATGTACCGGTACGAGGTGCAATAGTATAAGAGTAATTCGTAGCTGTTCTAAAGAGTTGAAATGGAGCCGGTGAGGGGATTCGAACCCTTGACCTGCGGTTTACGAAACCGCTGCTCTGCCACTGAGCTACACCGGCTTAACGCCTAAATTAGCCTCAAATAGAGATTGCAGGCTCTCGAATACGTCGGTCTTGTCAATCCATTTGTAAATCCTTCTCAATCTCAGCTTCCAATCTTTCACTCAGTTTCTTTGCCGCCTCCTCCTGTAGGCTCGGCAAAACATGAGAGTAGAGGTCTGCAGTAATCGCAATACTCCCGTGTCCCAATCGCTCAGAGACAATCTTCAGATGCACATTATCTTGAAGAAGCAAAGTAGCGTGAGCGTGACGCAGGTCATGGAACCGAACACCCTTGAGGCCAACACTCCTCGCCACCTTGGCAAATTCCTTACTGACGGTATCAGGAAGCAATTCACTCCCGTCCGAGCGACAAAATATTAAGTCGTCAGGTAGACATCCATTCCGAGATTCGTACATCATGCCGAAGCATCTCACGGCTTGTTCCGGCAAGACCACAGTTCTAGATTTACCTGACTTAGGTGGTCCAATCACCCTTTCTCCATTTGGACGTTGGACCAAGGCACGATTGACCGCCAGAACACCAGGATGCCATTGCAGGTCCTGCCATTGCAAGGCCAATACCTCCGAGCGTCTAAGCCCAGTGAGCACGGTTATCAGGTACACATTGTAGTAATTTGTAGTCTGCGCGGCGCCTAACAAGGTCAGCACCTCATGCCAACCCAAGATCCGCGGTTGGTAACGCTTTGGCCTAGGCGGGTCCACTTCCTCGGCTACGTTCCGTGCCAGGAGTCCGATCCGAACGCCCCATTTGAGTGACTGAAAGATCAGCCGATAGCAGTGAAATGCAGTTCGCGCAGATAGCCCCTCTCGCTGGATATCAGACAAGAACGACTCGACTCGCCGAGTTGTAAGCTTGTCAAGACTGATTTTGCCCAACGCAGGGATTATGTACCTGTCCAAGTTCCCGCGGTAACCATCTTGCGTACGCGACCTGACGCGCGTTTCCGCGTATTCCGTATACCACTGCTCCAAAAATTGAGCCATCGTCTCCTTGGATGGTTTTACGTACTCACCAGTGTCGCGCAATTTCAGCAATTCTGTTAAACGTTTCTCAGCATCGCGTTTCCCGGTGTGCACCACTTCAGTTATGTACTTCTTTTTGCCTGTGTCAGGATCCACTCCAAGGTAAACATATATAGTATACGCGTTCTTGTTCTTTTGTGAACGCTGACGTATATGCCCTCTAGCCATCGCAACCCCACCCCTTGTGCTCTTCTATGAAATGACAGCACTGAAACTGCTACGATTTCGCTTCCTAGCGGATGAATCACCGGTGCAGGTAGACCCATCCGATTTAGCTCCACCGAAAATGTAATTGTATGGCCATACACTTCCAATAATCAACCAAACCTTGGACAAGGGGGGGCCGTCAAAGTTTTGGGTGAGGAGAGAATGGAGGGATAAAATGGCGGCAAAGTACTGAAGACAGAGGATGGGTGGGTCTTATGGAATTGCAGGATTGGGGATTGACTTGGCCGGAGTTGAGCGAAGAAGTAGTCATCGGGGTGAAGGAGTGGCGGCTGCAGAATCCTGCAGCCACTTTTACTGAGATTGAAAAGGAACTGGACCCCGTATCAGGTACGGGGCAGGCTCTGCGGCTGGCGAAACTGCGGGGCCGGATGCTCCAGGATACGGCTCTGGCCAGTTCCTCCAGGGACTGGAGCAGAAATGAGCCTGGAGAAAGGCCGGTGTGCCCTGATTGCGGCCATGAACTGGCTTCTTCGGGCAAGAGGGAGCGGCGTTTGCAGACCCTGGAGGGACAAGAGGTCCCGCTGGAACGGGAGTATGGGGTCTGTCCCGCTTGCGGCGGAAAGTTTTTTCCCTCTGGATGAAGAACTGGAATTGTTGCCGGGCAGCCTGACTCCCGGTTTGGAAGAGATGCTGGTGCGGCTGGGAGTTGGATGCCCTTCGCCCAAGCGCAAGGGTTGCTGGCGGACTGGATGAAGCTAATTCCCTCAGTGAAGCCACGGTGCGGCGGTATACCGAAGCTGAGGGGGTGGCTTACGTGGCCATTCAAGAGGAGGAGGCCAGGGCGTTGGAACAGTGCCGGAAGTGGACTGGGAAGAGGTAGGCTCCGGTTCAGCCCGGCTGTTGGTGGAAGTGGACGGGGCGATGGTACCCTTGGTGGGAGGAGAATGGGCCGAGGTCAAGACGGTGGTGATTGGGGAAGTGGATGAGAGGGGTGCGGAGCCTAGACCGTTGAAGGAACTGTCCTATTTTCTCCGGTTAAGTGAGGCGGCAAGCTTCACCCGGATGGAACGGCCGGCGCCCTTCATTTCGTAGATCTCTTTCATTTGTCCCACCTTCAGCTATCCCACCTTCAGCTATGTGTAGCAGACACCCCCACGAAAGCCCCGTGAATAATGCCCTTTTCTTCAGATGGGTCAATCTCTTTTCGGCGTTTTTGATCATTTTTCCATCGGCGTTAACAGCTATGCCCCGTCCGGTATCCCTTGGGCCAACTCCCGAGCCGTCACCTGTTGATTAACGACGATTTTGGGGATTGTTGAAAAAGTCGGCAAATCATGAGTTCCAGGCGACTCATGGGCTAAAATGAGCGCACAGTCAGTCGCTGGCGAGGGGTAGCGGTGCTCGATCCATTGGACCGTTGCCGCAGGGACTCAATCTTGTTCCAGTTCACCACCAAGCAGCTTCGGCCTGGTATCCAGCGGGATGACCGTCGCGGAGTTCGAGGAGTTGGCCGTTGAGGAAAACGGCCTTTTCGTACTGACCGATACGGGAGAGAGCCAATCCGGGGCGGATAGTGAGGAGGTGCGGTACTTCCAGGACCCAAAAGGCAGGCTGTCGCTGAACCCGGTTGACACCGACATCCGTTGGCGCACTGGCTCGTCCAAGCAGCCTGCGGAATTATGCTATCAGGATAACGTGATCGTAGACCTTGGTGGGTTCATCGTGGCCCGCGGAGTAACCCACGCATCCCAAGGCGAATGGAAAGCGGTGCCACGCCTCCTGGAGCAACTGCCTATTCACCCAGTGTCGCTGACCATGGACACCGGATACAGCACCAGGGAATTGCGTCAGATCCTGGAGGATGGGGGCACGAAAGCTTACATTCCGCTCCGGCCCGTTCAGGAAGACACCTTGGTGGGACCAGGCGGGTACATGTACCAAGGGGACCGACTGGTCTGCCCCCGTGGCAAGACGCTGCATAGGCGCGGGTTCAACAAAGAGGAACAACGCTACACGTACACGGCGCGGCGCGAAGACTGCCAGGCGCGTCCAATCAAGGGCGATTGTCTTCCGCCTCGACAGAAACGCAGTTACGTGTCGCTGACCCGGTACTACCCGATGACGCTACTAGCCAGGGAGAGAAACCAGACCAGTAAGTATCGGCGGGAGAGAGTCAGACGCCAGACCATCGCCGAAGGGACCTTCGCGTCTCAGGACCGGTTGGGGTGAGCCAGAACACGGCTGAGGGGCCTTTGGAAAGTCGATTGCGAAGGATACATGGCGTCCCTCGCAAACGATGTCCTCAAGATGGTGCGCAAGCTGGGCGGCGGTATCGATCCCCCTGATCCAGCGTCCCCCCCCTGACAGGGGTAGGTATGGGCTGTTACGGGGGTGCATGATGGGTGATCTCCAGGTTGGCCTTGGGTTGTGGCCAGGGTTCGGGCAACAGCCAGACGCGGCTCCAGAGCCGTCCTTTGAGCATCAACCGACGCAGCCAGTCAATGCCGTAGCGGATCACGCTGACGGTGCGCGCCGGACGGGTCCGAGGGTCCCGATGATTGGAAGCCAGCGTCTTGGGCGGCGCTCGCAGGTTTCCTGGCGCAATCCTGCGGTCCTGAGCATCCTCCACCCTGGTGCCGTAGGCCAGGGCCAGGAGGGTAGCCACCGACAGCACCAGCCAGTGGCGGGAGACGCGGGCCGGGTCGGTGCGCCTGGTCTTGTCCCACTTCCAGCCCAGGCTCTTGATGGCCTTGAAGCCCAGTTCGATCCAGAAGCGCAAAGCGTACCAGCTTACGCCGACTTCCTGGGGCGGCAGGTCGGTGAGGATGACCCAGGGTTCCTCCTGTTCGACGTACCAGACCGCCAGGAACGTGCATTGGCGTTTGGCCTTGGGAGTGCCGAAGGCGGTGTCCTGGCCGATCCAGGCGGTGTCGGGACGGGAGAGGAAGGCGTGGGCGGGCAATCGTTTGCCGCCGTCGGCACAGAAGGTGATGTTCTTCCGGTAGCGCATACAGGGGTGCCAACCCTGGGCGCGTATCTGCTGCCACAGCTTGGGGCTGGCGATGCCCCGGTCGCAGAGCACTATTACGGTCTTGTCGTGGGGAACGGCTGGGGCCAGTTCCCGGAGCAGTTTCACGGTGGGGTCGGCCCAAGAGCCGCGCTGGGTGGCGTGATGGATGCGCCAGGCCACGGGGATGGCGCAACTGCGGTAGAGGACGCTGATGACGATGGCGGTGGTCTGGTCGCCCTTGAGAGTGGGGTCGATGGCCAGGGCGAGACGTTCGGAATGCCACCAGGCGAGTACCCAGCGGAGCAGGGGCGCGAAGCAGAGGGTTACGTCCAGTTGGGTCTGACAGGGGCTTTTCCGGTCGCTGCCGTCGTAGAGCCACTCCCGGAGGTACTGGCGGAGGTTGTTCCACTTGTGCCAGGGCGAGAGGGCGGAGGCGACAGCGTTCTGACAGGCACTGCCGGCCAGGATGGCCCCGCAGACCCACAGGACCAGGCCGGCCAATTGTGGCTGGGAGAGGTGCGGTAAATGCGTTCCAATCATCTGCTGAATCTGATAGGTTTCTTTAGGAAGGCGCATGGGACACCCCCGGCATCCGGTTTCGTGACTGCTACCAAAATGCCGGTTTCCCGTGCGCTTTCCAAGTTCTCTCAGACCAATTTTACTCCATACCTACCCCTGTCAGTCCCCCCCCCCCGGCGCAACTGTCGCCGGTGAAGAACACTCCACCGGCGACACCGCGATGAATGCAATCGTGTCGCCACAGTGTTTTGTCCGCCCAAGCTGGTCGGTTGTGTTCCCCAAGCCCGGTCTAACGTAGACTCGCCGTCAATCCCCCGATTTTTTCAACACTCCCAATAATTGTCGTTAATCACCTGACCGACATCAAACATACCAGGGTTGTTTGTTGTCCCTGTTGCATTTATGGTTCTGCAGCCAGGTCGATTGACCTCACTGTGTGCACAAGGGATCAAGCTGGCTGGGAAGATTCTCCCATGTCGACAGGGATGCGACCTGGAGAGTTCGCATACCTTTGGCCTTCGACCTCCACCTAAATGGCCATTTGGTTTCCGTCATTGTAGTCCAGTGCAAGTATTGCAGTGGGTCGAATCAAGCTATCGTTACTGTGAAATTCGACCTCGAGGGTGGTGTCAGGTCCGATTCGCTGGTGACCAAACTCAGTAGGAATCGTCCTTGGACTCAGTGTCCTTCCGGCCAAACGTGCTGCGAGGATTTCAACTGCTTTTCAAGTCTTGGTGCCGCAGCATCATCTCTGATCATGTCCTTAGCCGATTTTGTTCGACCGGCTTGAGTTGGCGGACGGAGGCCCAGGAATCGACCTCTTCCATAAACACGCCGCTCTGGAAATACTCCGGCGATACAGCCATCGCAGCCGTCGTGAATGCCATGGCAATAGACGAACTTCGGTCCAATCGAGTGTTGCTTATCATCGGAGCAGGGCGCCTGCCAGAAAGTCCACTGTGGATGTTCAGCCCGTAATCATACCGACGGACATCCCCTCTCACGGCAGGCGGCAACGGGTTCCTTGCCTATCGAAGGTTAGCGAAACGCACATCGTCTGCGATCTCTTCCGGTGTTTGTTTCAGGGTCGTGAAGTCTACTTGGCGTTCAACGCGATGCCTGTGCAGAAGGTATGCAGCGCGACCGGTGTCGTAAGCCGCAGACATCGTGTAGCAGACCGCTAACGTCTTGTCCGGGACCGAGGTTTCCTGGAGCAGTTCAATGAGCCTATTAATCTCTTCGGAAGTTGTCCAGTTGACCAAAACATAATCCGGCGCGAGCCCATTCTCATACGTGCTGCGGGCGACGGTTCTTATGCGTTCCCTTGATTCGGCATTCAACCATCTGTACGTGGTCACGGCGATTGCGTCCCGGTGCTCTTCGGTGAGGCTCGGGTTGACTGAACGCAAATAGTCGAGCCTGACATCGGGATCGACTTTGAGGATATCCAGGACGACCCGACTGAGGAACTGCTTGATGTCTTCACTATCAAAGTCATCAATGCTGTGGTTACCTCCGGTAGACGTCTCGTCTTCGTGCGGATTGTCACCTCCACCACCCGGTGACGGGGTGAAGATTTGTCTCCAGTCGTTCGCACTCAACGACTCTGCCCGGATGGTCTGTGTTGTCATATACTCCTCTGTAGGTCCCCGTCTATGGAATTGGCGCAACCCAGACTATCGGCAGATCCTAATTCTGCTCGCTTTCCTGCAGGCCAGTTTCCAGTGGCTCGATGCTTGCCCGGCCCTTTTCGACGTGGCAACAGTACAGTGGGGCCGCTAGCCCATCCCAGAGGGCCCAGAGGTACCGAAGATGTTATCTAAGGCGACACAGCGGGCCTCCCCGTGCCATCTCAGCAAGGTCCGTTGCACCATCTTCGAGGCTAACTCCGACTTGGACCGGCCAAGCTCGGCCCTTATCCGGGTACTCCTTACTGCGCGGCGCTCCGGCTGTGAGGCAAACTCCTCAGGCAGATAAACATCCTTGTGTAACGAGGTACTGCCTGAGGCATGGATTTCGGTTGCCTTGTCCTCACCTTGGAGACCGTCTGTCGGCAGGCTCATGAGCCCGCTGTTTCCAATTCTTCTTGCAACTGGGCCTCGGCCAGTCGGTAAGCGTGGATGTAGTCCTGGCTTGCGGTTGCCCAGTCGCCCATCTCGTCATGGACTATCCCGCGGTTACTGAAGTAGGTGGGGTTGGACCCGTCCATGTCGATTGCTTCCTGGAATCGTTGGAGAGCGTTTTCCAGTTGGCCCCTTTGCAGGAACAGGACACCCAGGTTGTTGCGATGGTAGGGCTCGCCAGGTGCCAGCATGGCAGCGTGGGAGAGGTCTTCCAAGGCGGCGTCATGCTGTCCTGCTTCAAGCCGTGCCAGACCCCGGTTGGCGTAGGCGGCGTCCATATCCGGGCGGAGCTTCAGGGCGGTGTCAAGGTATCGGAGCGCCTGTGTGAGATCTCCTATCTCCAGATAGAGAAGGCCCAGGTTGTTGTGGGCTTCGGCGAGGCTGGGATCCTGTTCCACGGCTTGGGCGAGGGCGCGGAATGCCTTGGGCCATCGCCAACTCTCGAGATAGCTTATGGCCAGGTTGCTCCAGATGGGGGCTGCGGTGTCGTATTGCCTGCGGTCCCACTCGTCAATTTGGAGGAGACAGAGGGACCTTTCGGCCGTGATGGACTTGGGGACGATCTGGGCTGAGTCGTGGGGCAGGTCCTTCGGAGTTGTGGTTCCCTTGATGTAGGCAACCTCTCTTACAAGGTGGTGGTAGTCGTAGTAGTTGCGGAATTGTTGCATAGGAATTTCCCCCGGCCCCCCTGGCTGAGAAATCTTTGCATGTGCCAGGAGGCTTGTGACTTGAATGAAAGGCATGGATCGGGTGCTCTTTGCAAGTGGTTGGTGCGTCATTTATGAGGAAACGTCAGTAGCCACTTCCTGAATAGCCACGGTTGCAGCGCTAAACCCATATCGAGGAGGGACGTGTGTGGGATACCTTGAAGCCCACCGGAAAGGACTTTACGGCTCCAACGACGCATTAAAGCGTTCACTGGGTGGCAACCGGGAGTGGAGTCCAGCCAAGATAGCGTTGGAATTTAGGTGGCTTAATTCCCTGAACCAACCGTCATTCGCGCCTTCGTGTGAATCCACCACACCGTCGTTACCGGACGGGTCAACTAAACGGAACGCTACCGGTGTTCAAAGAATCTTGCGAACTTCACACGCGGCTGAAGAACGCCGGAACATACAACGAAAAGCGAAGGATATGCTATTGAATTCGTCTCCCACACTTCTCACCGCAATGTGCGACTAACTTGCCGCATCTTGCTCTCCACCGTTGCAATGAAATTAGGTTATACTATAAAATTAGATTATATCATAATATTATGCTGTTGGAGCATTTGCTATGTCATCTAACGGTCTCTTCACCAATCCTTTCCGCCCAGGTGCTGGACAGATGCCTCCTTACCTGGCCGGCCGGGAGGCTGAGAAGCAGGAATTTGTCAAACTGCTCTCTCAGAGACCGATCTTGGACAACCTTATCCTCACTGGCCCTGGGGGGATTGGGAAAACCGTGCTCCTCGAATCATTGAAGCCTCTTGCCATTGGACAGGGATGGTTGTGGGCTACTAACGACCTTTCAGAGGCCACGGGCGTGAGCGAGCGCTCTCTGGCGATGCGGCTGTTGACTGCCATTGCCATGCACACTTCCTCAATAGCGATTTCCGAAACAACCCGGAAGACGTCGGCAGGCTTGTTAGCGCCCTTGGAAGAGGTTCTCCATACTTTGGACTTCGGCCTGTTGTTACATCTTTGGGAAACAACGCCAGGGCTATCTTCAGATAAATTGAAGGCGGTTTTCGAGGTCGTTTGGAGTGTTATTGAGCCACTCGGCAATAAGGGCATAGTCTTTGCGTATGATGCGGCTCAAAATCTCTCCGACAACCCGTCTAAAGGACAATTTCCCTTATCCTTGTTATTGGATGTATTCCAGTCCATCCAACGGAAGGGGATTCCGTTTATGCTGGTATTGGCAGGGCTGCCAACTCTCTTTCCCAAGCTAGTCACGACTAGAGCGTTTGCGGAGAGAATGTTCCATGTAGTTCAGTTGGATCGCCTCAGCAAGAGGTGCAGCAGAGAAGCCATACTGAAACCGATTGAAGATCCGGCTTGCCCAGTAAAATTCCAGTCTAAATCTGTAAGAACGATCTATGAGGTCACATTGGGATACCCTTATTTCATTCAGTTCGTCTGCCGCGAAGTGTATGACGTTTGGGTGGTCAATGCCCAGCAGGGGGTCAAACTTCCATCCGTCCCCGTTAAAGAAATAATGAATAAGCTTGATGGTGATTTCTTCGCGGTGACATGGGCTCGGGCCACTGACCGCCAGCGTGATATCCTAGCGATAGTGGCGCAGTTGCCACATTCCGAAACTGAGTTCACTGTTCAAGAAATTGTCGACCAGTCTCAGAGAGAGAACAAAATTCGACCTTTTAGTAGTAGCCGAGTAAGCCAGCTCTTAGTGACATTGAGCGATGCTGGTCTGGTCTATAAGAACAGATGGGGGAAATATTCTCTTGCCGTTCCAATGTTGGACCGATTTATTCTCAGGCAATCAAATGAATTGTAAGTCACGGATTCCTTTCTGAAGTGGACCCAAGAAACTGGACAGTATCCGTGTTAGATGTCAAGTTTGTTGCAAGGATATGGGGCAGATTATTTCATGCGATCTCCGGCACCCAGGGCGTGCCCCTCCGGGCCACGGCCTTCAGATGCAGCAACAGCTTCCTCATCACCGCTACCAGAGCGACCTTCCCGGGCTTTCCACGCTGACGCAGCCCCTGGTAGTAGTTGCGCAATGGGCCATCCATCCGGATCACTGACCAGGAACAAATGTACAGAGCGCGCCGAACCACGCTGCGGCCACCTCGAATGGCGCGCTGGCCCTTCTTTTGTCCGCTGTCCCGGGACCAGGGAGCGACGCCCACCAGGGAAGCGAGGGCTTTGGCGTCCAGCACGCCCAATTCCGGCAGGTGAGCGACCAGTATGGCAGCAGTTAATTGGCCAACACCCGGTACTGTGCGATAGAGTGCGGCCCGCTGGGCCACAGGTGGGCAGCTCTGCACCTTCTCCTGATACTCCCGGTCCAGCGCCTCAATCTCCGCCTCAAGCCAGGCGATGTGGCGGTTGGTAGATTCGGCAACGGCCAGCGACACCACTTTGTCGACTCGCGCCAGCTCCTGTACTCGCTGTTCTACCAGCTGCCGGCGCCGGCGCAGTAAGTCCCGCAACTCCTCGAGTTCCGGTTCCAGAGTCGGTGTCCCTGAGTCATGCTCCCGGAACACGCTGCCGAAACGGGACAGAACCTGGGCATCCCGGGGGTCGGTTTTCGCTTGGTAACCGCAGGCCCGAGCGAAAGCTCGCACCCGGGCCGGTTGGGCCAGGTGTATATGTATCCCGGTTTCGCGCAAGCGGTCCACCACCAACCGTTCGTAACCTCCAGTGGCCTCGCACACCGCCACGGTGGCATCCTGTTCAGCGAGATGTTTGAGCAACTTGGAGATGCCCTTCTCAGTGTTGTCGAACCGGATGACAGGACCCTCAGCAACAGAAACGTCCAGACTGGCTTTGCCTACGTCAATGCCCGCCACTATCATGTTCTGTCCTCCTGAATCCAACTTGTGCGTCCTCCACACTTGTAGATGCGGGCCCAGTGCCCATGTATCCGTTCGGAGCGACCAGTGGGGGGAGGGGTGTCATACTGTCCATCGGCGCAGTCCAGGATTGTCACCCGGCTCGCCCGGTAGCTACCGACGCGCCCCTCCCACCTGCCCCACAAATTGGCCTATTTGCAGGGCAACTGCAATATACAAGGTAGCTAAGTGGGAATCTTGCTCCTAAACTGAGGGCAGCGACAGCTGTCCAAGAGGAGCGGGAAATGTCCAGAGAGCGAAGAAAGCACAGCCCGGCCTTCAAGGCCAAAGTTGCACTGGAGGCGATGAAGGGTGAGCAGACGGTGGCCGAACTGGCTGCCAGGTTCGAGGTCCATCCCAACCAGATTCAGACATGGAAGAAGGCCTTGGTCGATGGGGCGTCCGTCATCTTTGACCATGGCAACGGGACCAGCAAGGGCAAGGGTCAGAAGAGCAAGAACAACGACGCCCTGGTGGCCCGGCTGTACCAGCAGATCGGCCAGCTCAAGGTGGAGCGGGATTTCTTGGAGGAAAGGTCCGGTCCATGAGCTTGACACAGCGGCGTGAGTTGGTGGACCGGCGACACCCGCGCCTGTCCATAGTGCGGCAGTGCCTGTTGCTGGGCGTCAGCCGCTCCAGCCTCTACTACCGCGCCAAGGAGACCTCACAGCAGGACCTGTCCCTGATGCGGGAGCTGGACCGCCAGTACCTGGAGACGCCCTTTACGGTTCCAGGCGGATGAAAGCCTGTCTGGAGAGGCAGGCCAAGCCGGTAAGCAGAAAGCGGGTGCAGCGGCTGATGCGGGTCATGGGGCTGCGGGCCATCTACCGGCAGCCTCGCACCATCCGGCCGGCGCCGGAGCAACGGGTCTATCTCTACCTGCTGTGGGAGGCCAGGATCACCCGGCCCAACCAGAGCCTGCCCCCGCGTAGGCTGGGGTGTGGGCGGCGGACATCACCTACCTGACCATGGCCCAGGGATTCCAGTACTTCGTGGCGGTGATGGCTGGCACAGCCGGTACGTGCTGGCTTGGCGGTTGTCCAACACCCCCCGATCAGAGTCGGGGGCAGGCTCTGGAGGAGGGCTTTTGTGTCGAGGCGCTGGCTGAGGCATTGGGCCGAGGCAGGCCGGAAGTGTTCAACACCGACCAGAGCCTGCCCCCGCGTAGGCGGGGGGCAGCCAGTTCACCAGCCGCGAGTTCACCCGGATGCTGGAAGACAGCGGGGTGCAGATCAGCATGGACGGCAAGGGGCGCTACGCTGACAACATCTTCGTGGAGCGGCTATGGCGGACGGTGGAGTACGAGGAGGTTTACCTGAAAGCCTACGCCAACGGCACTGAGGCCCGCCGGGAACTGGGAGAATACTTCCGGTTCTACAACAACCAGAGGCCGCACCAGGCCTTGGCCTACCGTACGCCGGCGGAGGTCTTCTACGGAAAGCCTGTAGTAGAGGAGTTGAAAGAGAGGAGGTGTTCAGACCAACGGGTCTTGGTATCATCTGAGGGAGTGCTGGAGTCCCACTTAATTGTGGCCTAATCCTGTCCAACCAATGGGGTCCACTTCAATCCCGGTAATGTCGGCTGTGCCGGCAAGGGATACGGAATAGGTTGTTACTAAAGTCAACCTTTTTTGGAACGGCATGGTTTGAGGTGGATATCACCTGTAG
Organism: Dehalococcoidia bacterium; assembly: GCA_965203835.1. Taxonomy (GTDB): domain Bacteria; phylum Chloroflexota; class Dehalococcoidia; order Lucifugimonadales; family UBA3495; genus CBDCFV01. The sequence continues at coordinate 2,272,857 of OZ241919.1, read as the reverse complement.
TCTCAGCTGGAAAAGTACAGAATGATGATGCCGATGGCCTGCTCTTTTGTGATGTGGTTGGCGAAGTAGTCGATTACTGCCGTTATGGCCTCGCTCTTGCTGATGCTGCCGTCGTGGTCGTCGTCATACGGGATTCCCAGCGATAGTTGTGGGGACGCAGCATTGCTGTGGCCGTCGGTGCCTGTGGCCGCGCCGGCTGCAATATCCACGGTCACGGTTCCTGCGGAGGTTGGCGTCACGTCGAACGTGTAGAAAGCGGAGCCAGGCCTGCTGGTAAGATTGCTGGCGGCGCCGTTCGCCACGGCAATGTCTTCTATTGTAAAGCCGGAGACGGGTTCACTGAATGCGACCGTCACGGGTGTCGGGGTGTTGAACCTGACGGTAGCTGCCGTGTTGCGGGCGGTGTATACGCTGGGGGCGTTCCGGACCGTTACGCTGGAGATGCCGCCAACCGTTTGTTCGGCGCCATTTGAGTTCACGATGACTCCGGAGAACGAGTACGATCCCTCTTGGCTGGCAGCGGCAACTGTGTAGGTAAAGGCTTGATTGCCTGTCAGCGTGAAGCTGACTTCCTGGCCAGTTACCGTGACGGAGGTTTCCGGCAGGCTGCTGGACACGTAGCTGAACCCGGTTGGTAGAGTCTCCGCTATACCACCGGAAGCACCGTATCCGGAGGCCGCGACTGACAACACCACCGAGCTTTCGGGGGTCACGTTAACCCGGGAATACGACCGGGTGGCGCCCCATGTTGCCGGCGTTCCGCCGGAGGTGGCGGACCAAGGGCCTTCTCCGATGAAATTGACCGCCCGCAACTGTACATCGTATTGGGTACCCGCGGTCAGGCCGGTAAGGACGTATTCCAGTCCGCCGGAACCGGTCCATACGTCCTCCGCCACGGTCCAGTTGGTCTCCACCGTCTCGTCGGCGTCGGTGCGTATGTGGCGCAGGTCGTAGGCTGTGATGACTGCACTGTCGGTGTTGCCGGGAGCGACCCAGGCTATGGTCAGTGAATTGGGCCCCGGGATGGCGGGACTGGTGATAGTGGGAGCGCCCGGTACTATCGGGGCGGGGGTCACCGTAAAGGTTGCAATAGCCGTGGCCTTGCCGACCGACACCGTAACGGCTTTGGCCCCGGTGTGGCTGCTGGGCACCACGAAGGTAGTCTCGAACGTGCCCTCACCGTCTGTGGAGAGGCCGGAGTTGGACTTGACGTCCAAGGCGTTGAATTTGATCCAGTTCACGCTGGTGTTGCTTTCAAACCCTTCACCTTTAATGGTTACGACGGCGCCCACCGGTCCGCTTTCTTTGTCCAGGGTTATCCTGGCCCGCGGCACTTGGTGCACCGTGCTGGTGGTCACCGTCACGCCATCTACGTCAAATATGGCCCGCACGGCGTTGGTCGATGGTATCCCCGTCGCCGAAGGTACGGTGAACCAACCGCTGATGTTGCCCGAAACGTCGGGGGTGAGGGACGCCACGGTCTCGGGGGTGGAGCCTTGGGGCGTGTAAACGATTTCCACGGTAACCGCGGCGTCAGCGCCCTCGTCCGGGTTGTCCGCCGGGAAGCCCGACCCCTTGAAGTCAACCCTCGTGCCGACTCTGCCGGACATGGGTGTCAGCGTCAGTCGCCGCTCGGCCATGTTCAGAAGCACCGAGCCGCTCCGCCCTCCGGTGTCGGTAATGCTCAGTTCATGGTTACCCGGAGTGGTGGTGACAGGGGTGACTGGTAGTAGGAATGAGGACGACCAGTTGCCCGCGTTGCTGACCTCAATGGCATCGCCTCCGTTCAATTTGTCCGTGCCGGGTTCGAGGTCCGTCCCGTCGCCGCTGATGGTGACTTCGCTCCTGTAACGGACTCCTCCTTCCGTGTAATCGGCATTTATTCGGGCTGTGCCGCCTGTGGAGAAGTTTTTGCCTGTCAGGGTGACGGTCTGGTTGGGTACCAGCCCCTGCTTGGGGGTCACGCTTAACTGTGGACCGAGTATAACTATGTTGAAGCGCGCGCCGTTGGTGTTGACGATGTCGTGGGCGGGGTCGGAAGCTGCGTTGGGACCGTCTTTTATTACAAAGTTCTGAATGCCCGAGGCGATGCCATCCGGTATCACTACGTTGAATTCCGCGGCGCCCGCATTACTTACTACGACAGAATCATGCTCGGTAACAGTCACTCCGCCTATGCTGATTCGCGCGTTGTCTATGTCGCCGCCAGGAACGAAGTCTTGGGCTGTGACCCGCAAGGTGTCCCCAACGGAAGCCTGATTCGGAGTCACCTGGATGGAGGACTCCAGCTTGTATTGAGGTATTTGTTCGGTGAGAGTAGGGCCGGAAATCGCAAGTACGTATCGCCGTCCCGGAATGATGGTGCGGTTCCGCTCGTCCACCGCGTTGATCCCGTTGGAAGCCAGTTCGTAGTTGAAGGGCGGATTGTTGATGATGATCGTGGCGGTGAAATCGTCGCTGCCGGTAATGAGGGCATGGCTAAGATCGATCTCTCCCGAGTCTCTCACCCCGTTCCGGTTCCGGTCATTCCAGATGACGGCGGTGGTGGAGTCCTTGAATCCCTGTCCCACCATGGTGATGGTGCTGCCGCGCGGCCCGTCCTGGTCGTTCAGCAACAGGCGCCTGGGAATTACCGCCCTGTAGCCTGGAACGGCGGCTATAAAGGAATCATTGTTGCTGGTGGCTACTTGCACCTTGTAGCCGGAGAGCATCGGCAGCGTAGAGGCATCGAAGTCCCCGTTTGCATCCACTGCGGCTAGGATCGTAGCCGTACTTACCTCATCCGGCTTCGCTTCGGTTGGGTTCTTAATCCCGGCGGCCTTCTGGAACGCCACTGTTACCGTCGCGCCCGCGGCGATGCCCTGGTCCCCCGGGTGGTCGGTGGAGGCGACCATGTCCGGGATTTTCAATGTCACCAGGGTTTCGTTCGACGGCAGATCGGTCTGCTGAGTTGTGCTATCAAACTCCGACACCTTGTCAATGGCAACGCTCAAGGGATTGACCACTACGGTGCCGGGGTCTCCCTCCGCAGTGTTGTAGTTGGAGACCATGTTGGTGGCTATCGTAATATCGTTTGAAATCAAAGCGGACGGGAACTGTACGTCGTCCTCAAACTCGATCTTGATTACGTCCCCGCTCGTCCCGCCCGACAGGATGTTATCGTCTTGGTCGGCGTTTACGTGAGCGGTATTTGCCTCGTCGGTATGACCGTGGGCGGTGTTGGCGATTGTGCCGTTCGTGAATTGGACGGTCCACTTCGCTCGATAGTTCGGAATATTTGGGATTGCCTGGACCTTGACGTCGGTCACTAGGTTGCCCAGCGAGTCTGCGTCGGTTGCTTGGGCTATTCCGGCGTTTTCATGCGCCTGAACAGGTATGGACCCTAAGAAGGCAATCACGCAACTAATGCTGAAGGCCAGCGCCAAGGCTATACCCACTGGTGCTATGAGTCTGGTTCTCGTTCTCATTCTCATTCTCATTTGCTAGTGCTTCCTATATCAGTATCTCTGGGTAGTTGGCCCTGTGAATGAATCTGTCAAAGCCTGCTGTCACGCTGGGACGATACTTTGATGGACTGCAAGGCTTGCTCAATACTGTAGAGGCGCAATGCAGCCTCGGAGTCGCAAGTCCGTGCGGCCTGATCGCACTCTGTGTCTCGTTGCTTGAAACATGTCGTGGGGCCCCTGCCAGAGCTATCGCATTTGAAATCCAGCAGTCCGGTGGAGGAACAAACAGTATGGGCCAACCGCATATCTCGGACACTCAGCCGCTGGAATCTCCTAATACCACAGGCGCACTTCCTCGCAGACGTCACTCTCGGCCTTCAAAACAGCTTAGCTTCATTGATAACGGAGGCGGAGGCCATAGCGGGATGTTGCGACTTTCAAGACCGTCCAACTCTTCAATTAGCGATCTGCGGCTGTAGTAATAACCGCAGCGCGCCATCCCGGAGACTTCCCAAAACGTAAAGTCCCGAGGTTCGTCTGCCAGCCCACAGAGTACGGGTGAGCACCAAAATGCAGAGGCTCAGAAGTCAGCAACAACTCACCCAAGTGAGGCCGATGCCGCTAATCGTTGTCCCGAACGGTCACTTTCACGCCGGCGCCGGTGAGATTCCGGTAAGGTGACTGGGCCCAGTCATCTTCCCAGTCCTGCCGGCACTGGTCCCGCTCCTCCTGGGTATCCTGGGTGCTGCATGGCCAGTAATCACCATAGGGCACCGGGAAGACGAAGTGGTCCGCCACAACGATGTCGTCCACGGCGTCGGCGTCCTCGGGCGCGGTGAAGGAGACCCTCACCCCCTCTCTCCAGTTATGGGTGAATGCGCTCCAGTCCTCTCCGTGCGGATGCGTCCAACCACTGGGTATGAACATCCCGCCCTGGTGGGCAAACACCGCTTGGTCCAGGTCGTCGGACCCTTCAGCCGCTCGCGTCTGGATATAGAGGAGCACCGGATGGGGAGGCGCATGACTCAGCCGGACCGTGTAGCCCATCGAATCGCCCTCGTTCCCCGTTATCGTGGTGGGGCTGACGACGACCCGGGCGCTGGTCGACGGCCGCAGAGCGGCCTGGATGTCCCGGGCCCACTCGCCTTCCCCGATGGGGTTCACCGCACGAACCCGGAAGAAATAGTCGCCGTCGGTGCTCAGCCCGCCGACCCTGGCCGACGTGCCCGTGGTCTCCTTGATGTCCTCCAGCCTGAAGCCGCAGTTGGCCTCCGGATCGTCCTTGCACGGAGGCGCAACCTCGTACTCGTAGCCGGTAACCGGTGCGCCGCCGTCGTCTTCCGGCGGGTCCCAGGCGATGGTCACTTGGTTCCTGCTCACGTCGCTGAAATGCAAGAGTGTGGGAGGCCCCGGGGCCGTCGCCGGGTCACCGGTGGTCGTGGCGAATTTCGCCTCGGAGTACGGACCGGTGCCCGCGCCGTTGGTGGCGGCCACCCGGTAGTACCGCGTCATGCCCCGGTACAGGTCGGTGTCGCTATAGGTGGTGGTGCGGTTGTTGCTGGTCAGGCGCTCCCACGGCTCGTTGCCGTCCGCGGAGCGCTCCACCCAGTAGCCCCTGATGGGCGAGCCGTTGTCCGCCGGGACCGTCCAGCCCAGGTCGATACGGTTGTCGCCGGCCACCGTCAGCGTCAGGACCGGCGCGTCCGGTCCGCCGGCGTCGGTCCTGGCGCTGCGGGCCTGCGACCATTGTCCCGCGCCGTTGCCGTTCAGCGCCCGCACACGGTAGTGCTTGGTCGTACCGCCGCCCAGGTCGGTGTGGACGTATTCCGTGTCGGTCGGCGGAATGGTGCCGCCCAGGAAATGCCAGGCGTGGCCGTTGTCTGACTGTTGCAGGCGATAACCAAGGATGTCCGAGCCCCGGTCGTCGGGCTTGGTCCATGACAGCTTGATCTCCGACGCTCCGTTGGCCCGTACCGTGAGGTTGGGCGAGGCGGGTACCCCGGTAAGGGTGAAAGTGGAGGCGGGTTGCGACCACTCTCCCCATCCCGCCCGGTTGCGGGCCCGCAGTTGGTAGTACCGTGTCGTCCCGGGCTGCAGACCGCTGTGGGTGTAGGACCGGGCCGACCCCGGCGGGTTGGTCAGTATGCGATAACTGTTTTCGGCGCCGTCTGCCGACCAATGCAATTCGTAGACCGTGACGTCGGCGCCCCCGTCGTCGGACGGCGGTTCCCAGATGACGTCGATGGCGTTCTGGCCGTTGGGCTCGGCCCGCAGGGTCGGGGCGCCCGGCGCGACCGGAGGTGTGACGGCGCTGCGCACCGCGGACCACGATCCCTCGCCGGGAGTGGCGCCGTTCACCGCCCGGATGCGGTAATGCCGCTCCGTTCCGGGGTCAAGCCCGCCGTCATTGTAGGAGGTGTCCGTCGCGGAGGGGTTGGTCAGGCCGCCCCAACTCCCGTCCGTGCCGTCGGCGGACCACTCCAGCTCGTAGCGGATGATGGCCGAGCCGTTGTCGGCGGGCACGGTCCAGGTCAGCCCGATGGTGTTGGCGTCGGCGGCCCGGGCCGTGAGATTGGGCATCCCCGGCACCCCGGCCAGGGTTGTCGCGAATGCGGGCGGGTCGGACCACTCGCCCAGGGTCACGCCGTTGCGGGCGGCGACCCGGTAGTATCGCTTGGTCCCGAATCTCATGCCGCCCTGCTTGAAGGTCCGCGTCTCCGCGTCCGGGGTGCGCCCGGCGTTGCTCCAACCGCTCGTCCCGTTGGGCGACCACTGGACCTCGTAGTAGCGGATGGGCGAACCGCCGTCGTCTATGGGCGGGTCCCACATCAGGTCGATGGCGGCGTCGCCGTCGGGCGCGGCCTGCAGGTTGAGAGGCGGGCCTGCCTTACCCGGCGCGCGGGTGGTTGCGTCTATAGTGTCCGACCAGTCGCTGTCGCCCTCGCTGTTGGTTGCCTTCATACGGTAATACTTGCGCGTGCCGCCGGTCAGGCCGGTATGGGACCACGACGTGTCGCTCCCGCCCAGTTGCGGCGCGGGGTCGGGCGCGGCCCAAGGGCCGTTGCTGCTGTCGGCCACCTCGAGGGTGTAGGAGGTGATAACTGCTCCGTTCTCGATGGGCTTTTCCCAGCCCAGGTCTATCTGCGTCCGGCCGTCGGCGCCCTCGGGAAGACTCGCCGTAAGGACCGGGGCCTCGGGCCTGCCCGCCGTGGCCGTCGACGTCTCCGGGACTGGCACCGTCCCCTTGATGGGCTGGGACCACGGCCCTTTGTGGCCCCGGTCGTTGACGGCCCGCACCCGGTAGTAGCGGGTGTCCCCCGCACCGATGCCAGTGTCGACGTACCTGTTCTCCGGCACGTTGCCCGACAATTGCTGCCAGTTGGCCGCACCGTCGGCGGACCACTCTATCTCGTAGCGGGTCACCAGCCGGCCGTTCAGCGCGCCCACCGGGTCCCATTCCACGACTATGCTCGCCGTGTCCTCCTGCGCCATCTGCAACGCCGGCAGGCCGGCGCCGGTGCCATCCTTGGCCTTGATGGTTACGCCGGTGCTGTTGTCGCTGATGTAGTCGTAGTAGGGCGTGGTGTGCCAGGTGTTGCCGGTCGTGCCGGTGCAGGCCGACTCGGATGCGGCATCCACATCGTCGCCGCTGCTGTCGATGCAGACTTCGTAGTCCTGGGTGTTGGTGATGGCGGCGGTGATCTCGGTGTCCACGGCGGCGCTGGTGATGATAGTGAGCGCCGGCCAGCCCAGGTGATGCCCAGTGGCCCGGTAGTAGCCCGAATCCTCCCTCAGCTCGCCGATGGCCCAGATGCCGGTGGTTGAATTGAACGTGCCATGGCTGGCGGTGTGGGAGACGTGGTCGCTGGCGTTCAGGCTGGTCATCGTCACCTGGGCGGCGGGGGCATCATCGGGACCGTTGTTCACGGCCACGATGGTAAAGGCGCGGGTCCCAGCCGGCGCCCGGTCCGGGGCGCCATCGCTGACTTCCAGCTCCGCTACCGGGCCGACTTGGAAAATGTAGCTGCCGGTTGCCGTGTATTCCACGTCGTCCGAATCGTTACCCGATGTATCATTGTCATGAGTTGCTTTATAAGTCCGCTCAGTTGCGTAGGTGCCAAGGGTCCCGAAATGTAGAACAACAACGCCCGTAAAAGTGGAGTCGGCGTCGTACTCATCACCAAAATCCCCGGTGTCGGCGTTGGCTATCTCGACGCTCCCGTCGTCGGTTTTGATCGATAAGGTACCCGGCTTGGCATTCCCGTCAATGTCGGTAGCCGTTACTTTGTCGCTGAAGGCGCTCCAACCTTTCCCATCTGTTAAATCGAAATTCTCACCGGCTATCACACCTCCTAGATCGCTGCCGATCGCTGTTCGCCATGAAACGGTTGTTCCGTCAACCCTGCGGCCTCCGGGGTCCTGTACGTGGACAACGACGTTCCCGGGGTCCATGACGGGGTCAGACCGGGAGATGCCCGCATTTGCAGCGGCAGTCCCACCATTGACGAACAGCTCCAAGCTGTCGCTGCTGGAACATGGGTAGGTGGTGACGCCGACGCATGAATACAGGGTGAACAGGTGGTCGGTCTCCCCCTTCTGTAACAGGGTAACCGGGTCCTCCCGGAGGCAGATTTCGGCGGTGGTGTCACCCGGTTCGCGGTCGTCGGGGCGCTCCACTGTCATTTCGGCGGTGAGGCACAGGTCCGAGCGGACTACGCCGGAGGGGAGTGGGTTGTCCAAGGTAGTCGACACTTCCAGGGTCCTGTCCTCCGTTGGTTGTATTAAATCAAAGTCCCAGTCCCAGGTCCGGGTCAAGCCCGTGGCCGCGGCGAAGGTGGTCCCGCTGGGCGGTGTGGCGGTTGGGGTCCCCATTCCATTGTCCAGCCTCAATCGCACCTTCCCGCCGTAAACAGACCCGGCAGTGCCTCCAGTTCTCTGCGCCTTCAAGGTGATCTTCACAGTATCGCCGGCATCCGGAAGAAGATCGTCGACACTGGCCGCCAACCAGTAGTTTGCCTGGGCAAGACTGGTGCCGACTCTGTTCTGATTTACCGTAATCCAGCCAACGTCGGCATTGTCGCCTTTGAAGCGTTCCTCTTCCACTGGAACGGTGTTCTTGATCACCGCCCGGGCGGGGACAGACCAGTTTGTGGTGATGCTCATGCAACACGGCAGCCCCGACGCTAATTGAGGGCCAATGGCAAATTCCATTTCCTCACCCGCTCCCAGGAAACCCACGGGCCAGACGCCGCTGATGCAGGTGGTGCCGGGGATGTTGCCGGAGCAGGTGGCGCCGGTATTTTGAACGAAATCCCTCTCGCTTACCGCATGAATGGTCTGGTCGGCGATTTCGATGTCCACCGTCACGCCGTAGGCATCCGCCGTGCCATGGTTCCTAGCGAAAAACTTCCAACTGACGCCCGGCACGACCTCAATGGACAGGTCGACGTAGGAATCGTCCTGGGCCTGGGACGGCGTCGAAAAGGCAAAAGCCGCCGTGATAAGGGCGGCGATTGCAAGGATTAAGGCAGTTAGGCTCCTTAATGGCATCGGGGCAACCTCCACTGCTCGCTGACATCGGTGATGGGGGAAGGAGAAACTCCCTCCCCCATCGGGTTACGGCGTTGCCTTTCGCCGGGTGTTGTTACTGGCGTGCCTGCCAAGTGATCACTATCTGATTGGACTCGACCGCTGCTACGCCGCTGTACCATACCCTCATGTTGTACTCGCGTATTGCGACCCGGCCCCCTGTAACCGTCCGGGTAAGCGAGTGAATGTTCTCGCTCTCCGCATTTCCGCCTCCCTGGTCCTGCTCCCCCCAGCCGAGCAGCAACTGGCTGGTGGGCACCGGAGACCCGGTCACCGTACCGGTGAAGACCACGCTGGTTCCGACGGTGTGCGTATGACCGGACGGGGCGGCCGTCAGGGTGATGGCGAGTTGTTCGTCGGGGTCGTCCGTCACGTTGATCGTGACCCTGACATGCTCCGTGCCAGCGGTGTCGGCATGTAAGGTCAGGATGTATGACGAGGCGTCCTCGTAGTTAATGACGGCGTCGGCGGCAACCTTGATCTGAGCGTTATTGCTCGAGTCCCGCTCCACGCTGAACAGGCCATGGCCGTGGCCGCTAAGGGTGTACACGGTGGTTGCATCGGCGTTGGCCACCGCGATGGCGTCGCCGACCAGGGTGTCCTCTGCCGAGTTCTCATCCACTGACCGTTCCGCCTCGGGCTGGTCGGTCACCGCAATGTTGAAGGAAATAGTGTGGTCCCTCGATGGGTCAGCGTAACCTGTGACGTCAAGGTCCAGTTGGTAGGAGGACCGGACTTCGTAGTCCAGGACGCCCTGGCCGGAGACCTTTATCTGGGCGTTGCCGGTAGTGGCGTCGCGCTCCACAGTGAAGAGATCATGGCCGTCGCCGGAGAGGGTGTATGCCAGGGTGTTGGTCCCCGCATCCTGCACCTCGATGGGAGTGCCCACCAAGGTATCGGCTGCGGAGTTCTCCGGCACCGAGCGCTCCACTTGGTCCGTCACCGCAATCTTTACCGAAATAGTGTGATCCCTCGATGGGTCGGCGTAACCTGTGACGTTAAGGTCCAGTTGGTAGGAGGACCGGGCTTCGTAGTCCAGGACGCCCTGGCCGGAGACCTTTATCTGGGCGTTGCCCGTAGTGGCGTCGCGCTCCACGGTGAAGAGGTCATGGCCGTCACCGGAGAGGGTGTATGCCAGGGTGTTAGTCCCCGCATCCTCCACCTCGATGGGAGCGCCCACCGGGGTATCGGCGACGGAGTTTTCCTCGACCTCCAACAGGTCGGTCACGTCTATCCTGACCGATATGACGCTGTCCACGGCGGTGTCTGCGTTGCTCTCGTGGTCCTTGTTGTCGCTGACGCCCAGGGTGAGGCGGTACAGGGACCGGACTTCGTAGTCCAGGCCGCCCTGGTCGGAAACCTTTATCTGGGCGTTGCCGTTGGCGTCGGCCTCCACGTTGAACAGACTATGCCCCGGCCCGGTGAGGGTGTAGGTCAAGGGGTCCTCATCCCCCTGGTACACCGCTATGGGGTCGCCCACCAGGGTGTCGGTGGCGGAATTCTCCTCCACTGACCGCTCCACCACGAAGGCGGGCTCGTGGTTCAGGTCGAGGGCGCCGATCTGGAAGACGTACTGCTTCACCTCGCTGGTTACGATGTTCTGGTCGGAAATCGGCTTCCAGTCGGCGTCGGCGCCGTCCGGAGCCGGATCGTCTGTTGTACGTACGTGCCCTTTCAGTTGCACCGAGATGACGTAGGTGCCGGCCCTGGTGAAGGCCCACTGGAAATGGTGATAATCGCCGGGGTACAACGGCAGAGCGTTGGCGTCGACTGCACTGCTGTCCCAGTACGCCGTCTTTGGGATATCAGCGCTCGGCGGATCCGAATCGTCGAACGCGAAGACATGGCCCTGCTCGTCGACGGGGATGCCGGGCTCGCGGATTACCTCGAACTCGTACTGCAGCGGTTTCAGTCCTTCCGCTGATTGTACCCCGTCGTCCAGATACCAGTACTGGGAGTCGAACAGGGCGGCGGAGAAGCCCATCGCCAAGGCTGAATCCTCGTCCACGTCGGCAGTGTCCGGATCGTCCACCTTCAACCACCATACGGTCTTGCCGACGGCATCGTCCACTCCGTCAGTATCCTCGTCCTCGTGGAGTTTGAAGAAGTCGTACGTTTCCACGTCTGCGGCGGTCAGGGTGTGCTCAAAATCGGAGCCGTTGATGTGGAAGACCGTCTGCTGGATGTCGACGTTGGAGGCCGCGCGGGTGCTGACCTCTACCTCTACCTTTTTTCTGCCGATTGTCTGCGTCTCCGTCGTATGCACCACCGACGGCGGGCAGAGGTTGAGTTCCAGGGTCTTGTCGTCGAAGTCCCAGTAGCCGTCGAAGACGGCGTAGTGTCCGCTGGTGATGGTTGCGTCCGGGCTGTCGGGCACGCCGTGCTGGCCCGGCCCGCAGGGCTTGGGGTCGGGGTAGGGGTCTGTCTGGGCCAAGGTGGGACCGACGGTCATGGTCACCGCCAGCAGGGCAACTACCAAGGCGGCTATGGCCAGCACTGCCCCGGTTATTTTCAATTGTATTGGCGCGTTGGTAAGGGTATTCATACGGGATATACGTGGTCTCCTTTTCTTGATATATATGTCTATTATTTTCCTGTTGCGGTTGCCGTACTGTTATATTTCCACCAGTCCACCCCCCTGTGCTGATTTTGTTTGGCTACCCACCGGAGCTGCTAACCCAGGTGACGATCACTGCATTGGACACTGCCTCCACATTCTGATTGTCGTCAAGGTACGAGGCTGACACGATGTACACTCGCTGCCCGGGCGTCTCGTAGGTGGTCGTGCGAGTCGGGACAAGACCCGGTACCCTGACCAGCTCGCCGGTCCCGTCAGCGTTCCGTTCAAACCAGATGTACTGCACTTGATCCAGAGGCACGGGCGCATTGACCACCGTGGCGGTAAACGTAACGTCCGTTCCGACCACTGCCGTTTCGGCGCTGGCGCTCAACGTAACTGATAAAGGCTCCTCAACGTCCGTTATATCTATGGTGAGCGAGAAACTCAGGTCAGCAGTTACATCGTAGTTGCCGTAACTGTCCTTGCCGTCGCTCACTTGTAGCGTCAGGGCGTAGGCCGCGGTGGTTTCGTAATCAAGGTTGGCGTTTTCCGACACGGCGATTTGCGCCCCCCCTTCAACGAGGGCCAACGTGAAGTTCTCCGACCCCGTCCCTTCTAATGTGAAGGTCAGCGGGTCCGCATCCGGGTCTTGCGCCAAGACCGGCTCCCCCACATGGGATCCCGCCGCCGCATCCTCTGCGACCGAGCGGGTAATTCTGACCGTGGGCAACCCGTTGGTCGCTGGCATAGGGGGGGTCACAGTGGCGATGGCGGTATTGTTATAGAGCAACGGATCCAACTCGTTGAGCACCGAACTGCCGGAACTCTTCTTGGTGGTAATCACCGCCTCCACGCTTAGCGGCTGGCCAAGAGTTGCGTGTGTGTCCACCTCAGCGATCATCGTCAGGTCGGCGGTGGCTGATGCGTCCAGCGCGCCTACACTCCAGAGCCCGCTGGCAGAATCGTAGCTGCCCGTTTGCGTTGCCGACGACACATAGGTCAGGCCGTTGGGCATGCTCACTGACACGATACCGTCGTGAGCTGAGTCCGGCCCGTCGTTGTGCGCGGTCACGGTAAAAGCAACTTGAGCACCCGGCCTGGGAGTTTGGGCGTTAGCAGTCACCGACACACTCGCGTCAGCCAGCGGGCCCACGTGGAAGACGTACCGCTTGACCTCGCTGGTTACGACGTTCTGGTCGGAAATCGGCTTCCAGTCCGCGGCGGCTCCTGCCGGCGGTTCGTCTATTCCACGTACGTGGCCTTTCAGTTGCACCGAGATGACGTAGGTGCCGGGTTTGGTGAAGGCCCACTGCAAATGGTGGTAGTCGCCGGGGTACAGCGGCAGAGCGTTGGCGTCGACTTCACTGCTGTCCCAAAACGCCCTCTTTATGTTTGCCTCATCCCCGGTGGTAGGGGCCGGTGAATCGTCGAACGCGAAGACGTGGCCCTGCTCGTCGATGGGGATGCCGGGTTCGCGAATAACCTCAAACTCGTACTGCAGCGGTTCAACCTCGGTCCCCGAGTCGTCCTCCAAGTACCAATACTGGGAGTCGAACAGGTCGGCGGAGAAGCCCATGGCCAGAGCTGAATCCTCGTCCACGTCGGGAGTGCTCTCATCGTCCACCTTCAGCCACCATACGGTCATGCCGTCGGCGTCGTCCACTCCGTTCTCGTCCTTGTCGCCGAGTTTGAAGAAGTCGTACTCTTCCAGGTCCGCGGCGGTCAGTGGATGCTCAAATCCAATTTCTCCATCTTCTACATTGGCCTCGTTGATGTGGAAGACCGTCTGCTGGATGTCGACGTTGGAAGCGGTGCGTGTGCTGACCTCCGTCGTCACTCCGGTATTCGGATCGAACACTGAGGTATGCACTACCGACGGCGGGCAGAGGTTGAGGTTCAGGGTCTTCTTTTCGAAGTCCCAGTAGCCGTCGAAGACGCCGTAATGGCCGCTGGTGACGGTTGCGTCCGGGCTGTCGGGCACGGGGTCCTGGCCCGGCCCGCAGGGCTTGGGCTCGGGGTAGGGGTTCGTCTGGGCCATGGTGGGGCCGACGGTCATGGCCACCGCCAGCAGGGCAACTAACAAGGCGGCTATGGCCAGCACTGCCCCGGTGATTTTCAATTGTATTGGCGCTTTGGTAAGGGTATTCATAGAGGTACGGTGTTACTCCTTGCGTTCTCGAAATGCCGGGTATGGTTCTACCCTTGTGACTTTTCCCTTATCTCTTCATCGGCCTACCTCCTCTTATATTTCGATACTAAGTCTCAATATAGCCGAGCATGAGACCCGGATGTCAGTGCGATACTAAGTCTCAATATAGCCGAGCATGGAACCCAGGTGTCAGAAAGAGTAGTTAAACGGTGCTACTGCGTCTGAGCGTAGCAACGCCGCAGGCCCGGCGTGGTGTGGGTGACACTCCAAGTGGTGGGCCTGTCATCAAGCTCCTCTACGGTCCAGTCGCCGTGCCGTCAACGTCATGTTCCAGCCAGGTATGCGGCAAGTCCGCCTGTGTGAGTTACGGTAAAGGAACTCTCATCTCGCCGATAAGGCTTTTTCGCCCATATTCGATATGGTCTTTTGAACCATTGTCATGACAGGTCATCCGGGAGCTGCTATAGGCATACGCCCATAGATTGGATGGGTTCTGAGATCTTGGAATCCTCCGAACAAGTCTGGCTCGATGTGGCATAGTAAGGCTGGCAGACCGTACTGCGGCCAAGGATGAGAGCAGATGGACCAGACAACGTTCGCCGCCCCTCCGTCATGGCCGAGAGCAGGCTCTGGACTATCTGAACAAAAAGAGGAATACTCGCGGGGAACTATTCCTGGAGCGGATGGACGGCCTGATTCCCTGGGGACGACTGGAAGAGCGCATCCGGCCGGTCTATCCCAAGGCCGGAAAAGGCCGCCGGCCTTACCTGTTGCCGGTGATGCTTCGCATCCACTGCGTTCAGTTGCTCTACGATCTCAGCGACCCCGGCATGGAAGCCCCCGCCTCCGGGAGAGCAGGCTCTGCTTTAAGAGTCCGAATCGGTCAGACGGTTCGCCGGACTGAGGCTGTCGGACGCCCTGCCCGACGAGACCACGGTTTTGAACTTCCGCCATCTTCTTGAAGAGCACGACTTGGGGAAGGGACTGTTTGAGGAGATAAACGCGCATCTGGAGTCCCAGGGACTGCGGCTCAGGGAGGGGACCATCGTGGACGCCAGCATCATCGAGGCTCCGTCGTCCACCAAGAGCCGGACTAGGGAGCGGGACCCGGAAATGGATCAGACCAAGAAGGGGAACCGGTGGCATTTCGGGATGAAGTTGCATATCGGGGTGGACGCGGACACGGGCCTGGTGCACAGTTTGAGCGCGACGCCGACCGACATCCACGACGTGACCGAGGCGTACCGGTTACTGCGCTGCGGGGAGGGTCAGTGTCGGATGACGCTGGGTACACCGGGGTACTGAAACTGGAGGAGAACCGGGAACTGGTGGTGGAGTGGCAGGTGGCGCTGCGTCCCGGTAAACTCCGGAAGCTGGAACCTGGGAGCGAGGAGGCTTTGGCAGAGCAGGTTGAGGCATCGGTCAGGACCAAGAGCCTGCCCTCGACTGGGATCGGGGGTGGAGCATCCCGATACATTTTCCCTAACAAACCTTAACGAGTTTGTTCAGGAGGCATCCCTTGAGGCAAGCCTGAAGGGCGGGTGTATCTACCAAAGCGCGAAGGAAGCCTCCGCGCACTCCGTTGATGTCTCTTTCAACGGTGATGCTGTCTTTACCGGTGATGTAGCGGGCTCCTCCCAGGTTGTCCACTATTTCTCCGTTCCAGGAGCAGGTCTTGCTTGTATACGCTTCGTTGGTCAGGAGGACATTTGCTCCTGTTTGCAGCGTTTTCCACAGCAGGAACCTCTGGAAGCGGCAGCGGGCGGAGGTGAGGAGCGATCTGACGCTTTTGTTTCTGAGCTCTCTTCCTCCTTTCTTAGTGGGTGTGTGTCGGAATTTATGCCCCTCGGTCGCTTTCCATACGGGTATCTTCTGTCGCGGCGTTTACCAAATCATCCCACCATTCGATACCGAACCCTATCTCTTTCTTGAAGTCTTCAGCCGGGATTGTAACTGCATAAAGGCGGCGGCCTTGTCCTTCGGGGCGTACCGCTGCCCGGATGCGTAGTTTATCTACGATGAGTCTTTGCAATGATTGGAACATATCCTTGTTGACTTGCAGCGGACGCAACCAGACTACGTAAGGTCTAGACTGACCTCTGCCTGGTTGGCGCGTGTTGTCATCAATTAGTCCTGAGGCCACTGCATACCCTCTGACGAAATTCCTGACGATAGACTTGTTGGCCCGTTTCAGGTTGACGTGTGTAGGTAGAGAAAAGTGTTTGCTGTCCAGTTTCCCTCTATACGCTGTCAATATGCGGTCGAAAGTTTCTCGCTCCGCCGAACAATCGATCACGACTTTTTGTTTTTCCGCTGAAATTTCAGCGCCAGGAATCGTATTCTTCGCCTCAGTCTCTATCCGCGTGATTATTTTATTGATTGCATCTTGGGCATCAAACTCAGTATCGCGAACTTTGATCTTCCCGTCGGTGAATTGATTGGGCCGAAAGTTTAGGGATATTTCGATACGATGCCTGCCTTTCACCAATCTTCCTCGGGCACAAATGGCCCCCATCAAATAAGCCGCTCCCTCCGATGGCCAACCAAACGCGGTTCCGGACTTGTCCCGCAGATATTTCTCCAATTGTTGCCGAGTCTGTTCGTCCCTTTTTGTGGAGACAGGCTTCCGGTATCGTTCCTTATAGAGAGAAGCCGCCCTGTCATCGAGAGCTATCGCCCGTCTATCATTCCACAGGCTCTCAAACCACTCCAGCGTTTGTCGACCCAACTCTTCAGTACCACTACATTCAATCCACAGACTGTGCTCAGTGTTGCGGCATAGAGCCGCCGCAGTGAGGTTGTGGGATCCAACCAGAAAAGTCACCCGATCATCATCGGGGGAATGGGCTATATAGAGCTTGGGGTGAAAGATACCCTCTTGGCGGTGAGGAACAAAGGCTTTGACTTCAAACTGCTCGTGTTTTTGAGCCAACTCTACCAGTTCAAAGACCGCCTCCGGTTGAGTAACGCCACTGTCCAAGTCAAGCAACAATCGTACTTGGTTACCTTTCTTGAGAGCATCCTCCAAGTCAGGGTCAATGAGTTTCAATGCATCCGAACTCACGTATGCGACTGCGATACTGATATTGCCATCTATCTTCAGCAGATTCCTTAAGTCATCCAAGTGGTTTGCCGTTCGAATGTTTGTCATCGTTCCTTCTCCCTGATAGCCCGCAGCACCTTCTCCGCGGTGATGGGCAGGTCGGTGATTCTCACACCTACGGCGTCGTAAACGGCGTTGGTGATGGCGCCCACAAAAGGGGACGTTGCTGCTTTCACCTATGCCCTTGCTCTGGAAGGGGGCCGGGCCGGGCGCGGACTCCAACAGGACCATGTCTAGCTGGGGTATGTCGGGCATGGTGGGGATTTTGTAGTCACCGAGGCTCAAGGTGGATATGTGGCCGTCTTCGGTTTCCAGATCTTCCATCAATGCGTAGCCCAAGGCTTCGATTACGCCGCTGTCGAACTGGCCTTGGTGGATCAGCGGGTTGAGCACGGTGCCAACGTCGTGGGCAGTGACGATGCGGGTTACTTTGATTTGGCCCGTCTCCGGGTTCACTTCCACTGCGCCTTGGCTTGCCATCGCCCTCTGCTAGCTGGACAGCCAATTCACCAATCCTCTCCTCTCAGTTTCCCTTCCTTGAATAGTCGATGCCGATGTAACGATCAAACATACTTCGCTTCACAGCTTAATCCCACGCTTATTTCAACGAGGGTCTGGTTTCGCTATGTTAGTGGAGTATCCGTGAGGCTGTCACCGTCTTGGCCGTGCTGGCTCGGAATGACGTGGCCATGCCGTTCACTGTCGTCGCTAACACTTGGGGAGCCGGGGCCGGATCCGGCTCCTAGGCCACCCAGCGGTCGCGGCGGCGCTGGTTACAGACTCAGAGTTGCCCAAGCTCGACTTCATGCAAAATCTACGAAAAGCAATGGGTGCCCCGCTCTGGGACGGCATTGCATGTGGTAGGCGTCGCAAGGTTCTTCACTATCCGAACTTGACCCAGACATTAAGGTTAAGGCGTACTTCCTGTCCCGGGGTTATCGGGAAGGAATGGAGGTGTGCCAGGTCAACCCGGCCTTCAATTCCGTCATTGGCCTGGTGAAGTTCATGGAGCGTTACGGGCTCAGCGTGCACCAGGCGGCCGCCCTGGTGCCGGTCCGGCGTTTGCTCGGTTGTTCCGAGGGCATCCCCCGCCGGCGGGTCTGTCCCGTCGGAAACGGCGTTCATATCAGCTTCTTGGTACCTGCAAGGAAACGGGTGAAGCATGTGTGGACGTACTGGGGTGCGATCTCGGTGCAGCTGAGACCGGCGCTTGCAGCGCAACACCGGCTGGGGAATCGAAGACGCACAACCAATCCGGTTCAGGCTACCAGCGCGGTGGATTGAGCAGGGACCAGATCGGTGTTCCCGGGTGAGGTTCCCGGGCGGAGCCACGTTGTACTGTTGGGGCGCCGGCACGGTCAATGTGACGGCTTCAGGAAAGGCTGACGATAGTCTTGTTACTAAAATCAACAATTTTTACAACGGTGATCTGGCAGATTGGGAAGAACGTTGCGGAGGAATAACGCCTCCATGCCGTACAGCCACTTTCACGACTGGTCATTTCACGTTCACCATGGTTGTCTCAGGCAGTGACGTCATTAAATGGCCGTCCGCCGCCGCCAGCGCCGTTTTTGGCCGAGTCGTGGTGACTCTCTCCGTGGCTGCTGTGGTCGTGTCCATAGTTACCACCATCCTGAGATTGTGAATAGCTACTCTTGGTCGACAAACACTGCGTAGTTCGTCAGCGGCAGGTCCTCGCCCTGGTTATTGCCCCAGACTATCACCATGTAAACGCCCGGCCCAAGGTCGTTGATGACCCCGGACAGGTTCGCCCTGATCTGGAAGTTGGAAGCCGACGTGCTCCAGATGTTCGCGATGGTGTAGGGAACGGACTTGGTGCGGACCCTTGGCGCCGGGGCGGACGCTGGTTTCTCAGGGTCCACTTTGTAGGGGTCCGTCCACTCCGTCCACGAGATTGGCGTCGTTTGGCTCGTATAGAAAGAGCCGGGCGGCGGGGGCGGGGTAAGAATGGTAGCCGGTTCCTGCCCCGAGCTGTACGCATAGGTGGCGTTAAGCTGGCTCTCCGTGAGAGGATGGGGCGGTTCATGGTACCAGACTTGGATGTTGGACAACTGGAAGCCGCCCTTCAACCAGCCCGCAAGCCGAAGGGTCCCCTTGCTTATGACAGGCTTTTGGTCAAACTCAACGTAGTCTCCCGTGAAGTTCTGGACCAGGGAGCAGGCGTAGTCGTTGCAGGCGATTCCCAGGCTTACCTGCGTGTGCCACTTGTCCAGGATGGTCTTTCGGTGGCCCGGACTGGCCATCAGGCCCTGGTGGCTCTCCTTCAGCAAAGCGTCGGGCCTTCGCTTCTGGTAGGGCATGCCTGTAACCAGGCGGTAGTTGGAAACGTTTTCCGCTACGCGGTTCACCCCGCCGGCAAGGGTGTAATGCATCTGCGGAAGCATCCCGTTGAGGCCCCAATGTCCACGGGTATTGTTTCGCAACAGCTCCTCAGCGTGCTTTTGAGCAGCCGCATTGTCGCCCAGGACCACTGGCGCCAGTCCAATCTTTTCCCGTTCTCCGTTAATCAAAGCCAGCATGAATATCTTTTCTTCCCCGTAATGACGGTGCACTGGTGGCGGTGTTGGCCTATGGGTGGGTGTTGGCGTCGCGGCCGTGGTTGGTGTAGCCGACTTGTGTTCAGTCGTAGGCGTGCACTTTCCTTCTTTCCGATCACTCAGTATGCGCACGGCTCCCTCTGGGGTAATCTTGCCTTGGTCCACCAGGCGCATGACCTCAATAGGGCTCAGCGAAGCGAACGGACATTCTGGCAGACTTGGTGTCGGCGCCGGAGTGGGGACCACTGTTGGGGCTACCTCCGGAGCCTCCGTAGGGATGACCGCGGGCGAAGCTGGCGGCACTGTGCTAGTCACCGGAGGAGGGGTGACGGGCTTCGTCGCGGTAGGCAGGGGCATTGATGAGGGAACGTCCGCCTGATCAAGCGGTTTCTCTACGACTCGGTCTGGAGTAGGTGCAGCGACAGGCGCGATACCCGTCGTCGGAGTTAGCGTCAAAGCGATCACGTACGGCTGATTGACCGGTTCCTCTTCGACGGCGGGCGGCCGCACCGTTTCGGTGACTTGGCGGAATGATTGAGGGTGCCCCATGCTCCACCACCATACAGCGCCGCCGCCCGCGATCAATCCGAGTAGAAATAGGGCAACCATCCATCCGTGGCCGTCTCTTCTGGCGGGACTCGGATGTGGGTCAGGGGTCATATCTCAGCCTCGCCACACTTGCCGCGTTGGGCGAGATCTGCTGCACTTAGCGACACAAGATACGCAGATGCAGGCTGGGGGATGGGCTTTGCACCACAACCTCCGTGTACTTCAAAATGAGTCTGTCTGCTCCAATAGGGCGACGTGCATCTCAAGGCCGTGATGCTCCAAAAGCGTCGTTTGCTCCAAATCACCAACCCTGCTGAAAATCTTGGTCTGCTCCAAAAGTAGCACATGCATCAAAACCCGTGGTTGAAGGCTGGGGGATGTTCACCCCGACCTAACTTTGTTCTCGCTCCCGTGCCGTGTCACCCTACGGTTGGGCGGCGTGCAAATCGAAGTTGCCGGGGGTTGCGTTCCGTGAACGGCCCGCCGCCATTTCCTCAAGCATATCCAGGGTCTTGCCGGTGTCCGAGAGGTTGTAGTAGACCACCAACTCTTCGCCGAAGAAGTCCTCGAAATGCGTGATGGCACCGGCGACCTCGGTGTCGACGAAGTACCCGGTGACTATCCACACCTCTCCGGCGTGCACGTGCGGCCCAAGCGGAACGAGTACGTTGCCGTCCGGCCCCGTCACTGCTTTGTTATTGACCGACAGCGCACCATATTCACCGACGGCTGCTACCAGCAGGTCATTGTACTGCCCCGCACCCGCTCTGAGGTTGGTCAACGGCCCTGATGCCACGACCTGTGACGCACCACCGGAACGTCGCCGTATCGTCCAGTCGCCGTCGCTATGGACGATGAAGGCGAACAAGGCGGACGACGGGTCCGTCCTGTTCACCCGGAGCAAGAAGCCGTATGAGAAGGCGTTGACAGCCGCATCGTAGGGGTTGATGAACCTTGCACCTGTGCCGACATTGGTACCATGGGCATCGGTGCTCACCACCTCCATGCTGGCGTTATGTGTGTTGTGGTGGATATGGCCGGGCCACGGACCGAAGGACGGGACAAACTCATATTGGGGCTGCGGGTCGTCGGCGGGCGGAGGCACACCGCCAGCCAACAGGTGCGGTATCCGCTCCTGCACCGTCGTTTCCAGAATGGCGAAGTTCAGCCCCTCCGTGTCCAGGAGTACGGACGTGTTGATGCCCATGATGGTCCCGTTCATGCTGAATAACGGCCCGCCGCTGTTGCCGGGGTTTATAGGAGCGTCTGTCTGCACCAGGTCAACGCCCATCTTACTGTCATGGCGGAAGGCCGACACAATGCCCCGCGTGACCGTGGCTGTGACCACGCCCGGGGCCACAATGACCTTGGGTTCCGCCTGTTGTTCCTTGGGGATGTGCTGGTCGAGAGGATAGCCCACGGCGAATACCTCGTCGCCCACGCGGAGGTCAACCGAATCCCCGAAGTCCGCTGTGGGGAAGTCCACGTTGCAGCAGATGCGGACCACCGCCAGGTCGCGGTCGGCGTCGGCACCCACCACCGTGCCGGTGTAGTTGGTGTCATCGTCCACGGTGACGGTGACGGTCTCGGCGTTGCGGACGACGTGCTGGTTGGTGATGACGTACCCGTTCTCGTCTTCGGTCTGGAAGAGCACTCCGCTGCCTTGTGCATAGGCCACGTCGTTCACTATCTTCACCACGGCAGGGCGCACCCGCTCCACGACATCCCCGAGGGATGGGGGAGCAGCCTGCGCTGGTATCGGCGTGCCGAAAATATAGAAGGTGATTATCTCTATCACCTGTGCCTTGGTGATGGCGTGGTCCCCTTCTCCAAAGATGTAGTCGGTGATGGCAGCAACGGCCTCGGCCTTGTCGATGATGCCGTTGCCGTTGGCGTCGTATTGTGCTGCAATGGACGGGGCCATCGCCTCGTGGGTCGATGCCTGTACCGGCACGGCGCAGGCGGGCAGGAACAGGACGAACGCCAGGACAATCACTATGGAGTAACGGATGGATAGCCGGTGTTGGAATACGCTCATGGTTGCACTCCTTATAGGCGTTTGGTCTGGTCTGTTTCAACAGCGGTCATCTAACCTTGTGTATGAAGCTTGTCAGCACCTTGTCTGCGAACGCCTCGTCGTACCTGTCCATTGCGCTGGTGCAGATGCGCAAGTTCACCCAATAACTGTCCAACGGTTGTAGCAGGTGCAGGCCATATCCCCTTACGTCACAGCGGCCCTCCTTGCCGTCATACTCGTACTTGGATATCAATTTCACTGCCGGGAACACGGAGTCCATTGATAATATGCGGAATGATGGACGGTCCTCATAAGTGGACAACGCACCCTTGGCGAACTTCTCAACGGTGTTGCCGGGTTTCCAGCCAGTACTCGTGTGATAGGCGTGGATGGTCAGTTGGACGTTGCCATTGGGACTGGTGTAATCCACCCAATTGCCAGAGTCATGGCTCTTGACCCAATTGGCAGGTATGGAAATGCTGTAGCTGTCTCTTGGTTGGCGTGTCGTCCACGGTGTATGCGTGGCAGTAGGTGTTGGTCTGAGTGTAGCGGTGGGACGAGGCGTTGGCGTCGGAGTGGGTGTGGGCATGGCAGTCGGGACCGCTGTGGCGGTTGGCATTGGGGTATCCGTGGGCAACGGTGTCGCCGTGGGCGGCGGCGGTGTGAACGTGGGTGTTGGCACCGGCGTGGGTGTAGGGGCTGATGTTGGAGTTGCAGTGGGTAAGGGCGTATCCGTCGGGACCGGGGTAGGCGTTGACGTTGGTAGGGGTGTGTCAGTCGGTAGCGCGGTGTACGTGGGGTATGGAGTCCATGTCGGTTGCGGCGTCCACGTCGGTACACGGGTATCGGTCGGGGGCGGCGTGGGTGTAGGCGACGGTTCAGTGGCGATTGCTACGGGACTCGGCGGGGGTGAGTCAGCTTGACAGGACAGGGCAACGAGGCTGACAACAGAAACAAGTAGCAATGCCATAAGCCTGCGTCTGGACATAGGAGGTGCCCCCTTCAGGCGGGGTAAGAATGTTGATGCCGTTGCCACACGACCGGCGACCCACCCTGAACCTGCAAGAGGACGCAAATGTGTCTCATTCCGCAGCGGGAAAAGGTTCAGGGGCAACCTATGGCGGGACCAAAGGAACACATACATAGCGATAGTTAGGAGCGGGTCGGTGTGTGACGGGGTGGCACACGGCTGCCTCCATAGAGTGGCAATCAAGATCGCTGCGCGTGATAGACCCAATGGGAATATTGCTCATCGGCGGCTTCTCTCGCCGTCTGGCAGGTCTGCCTGCCCCCCTTCTGCCGGCCCCAAACGGTTGGCAGTCCACCTCGCGAATTACACATATTTCCATACGGGTAACTGTAAGCGTACTCCCACGTTCCCGGTAAGGCCCCGACGCCCATATTCGATATGGTCTTTTGAACCGCTACCAGGACAGGGTTCCGGGAACCGGTATAGGCATATGCCCATAGATGGAAGGAGTCCTAAGGTCTTGATAGCTTCAGGCAGGGAGAAGAAAAGGTGACTGGCAGGGGTGAGGAAAGGGGCCTCACTTGCACGTAGGCGGTGCGGGACGGTTTGGGCAGGCTGTCAAAGTGTTCGAGGGGTCGAGACTGGGATGAGGAATCCCGGGCCGCCTCGGCTCGGGCCTGACCCTTTATGAGACTGGCTTCATGCCTTCAGCACGGTCCCGGCCGAACTTCGTGAGACCCTCAAGCTCCTTGCTACCGCTGTCTTGGCCGCCTGGTGCTCTCGACGGACCCATGGCGGCGGCCAAGTATGCTCTTCGCTTCCTTGCCCGGCATTACCGGCAACTCGACAAGGAAATAAAGGATCTGAAAACCGAACCGGAGCGACTTATGCGGACGATAGCCCCAACCTTGGTGGACAGTTTTGGCATAGGGCCGGACACAGGGACGACCCTTCTCATGGCTGTCGGGAGCAACCCGGACCGCCTCCCTGTGCGGGGTCAATCCCATACCTTCTTCTTCAGGCAAGACACACAGACATCGACTGAACTGCGGCGGATACCCCGAACCTACCGCTGCTCTCCATCGCATTGTTCTCCTCAGACTTCGGCACGACCCGCGAAGCCAAGCTTGCACGAGTCGTCGCACTGGAGAAGGAAAGAGCAAGGCTGAGGTGGTCCGTTGCCTCAACCGATATTCGCTCGGGAAGTCATCTCCTCACTGCGTAGTTCTGCCCAAGCATCGCTCAGGACTCCTTGACTTATACAGTATCGTCAGGTCCTTTGGTTTAGGGCGACCATAGCCGATTAATCCCGCGCCCACGGCGACCCCGCGGAGTCTGATTCCAAGGGGCTGAAGGAAGACGAGTCCTATTCCCCCAAACCGTCGCCTCGGTTTCATCGCCTACGTGGTCCGTCAGCACTCCCACACCTGCTTGCTGGGGTCCGTGAGGCAGTTGGCGGCCGGGCTGCACGAAAAGCATACGTCCGTTACATCCAGGTCCGTTGCGCCCAATGCGTCCAGCGCGAACCTTATATTGGACTCATGTTGACCCACTTCCACATTCATGGCTATGTTAATAATCTCCAGATGCATGGTGAAATCGGAAAGGTAGCTTGCCTTGCTCAACCCCTTCGCCACGCGCCAGCCGCGTCCACCCGGATTGTTCGCTTTCAATACCTCGCTCACGGTGTCGAGTTGGTCTGTCACGACTTCCAGGTAGTTGACGGAAGTCCTGGGAATTATCGCCGCAACCAAGTTGTTGCCGGTGACGTTCCAGGATGCCGATTGAACGTTCAGGAGAAAGTCGACCAACTGCTGGTAATTGACCACGGTCAAGTTGTTATCGCCGAGTTCCAACAGTTGGAGCTTGTCGAGGTTGCCCAGCTTCTCCGACAGGTTGCCCGTCAAGCCGTTGTCATACAGGAACAGTTGGATGACCCGCCCGTTTTCGTCAACGACAACGCCGTGCCAGGCCGCGATAGGCGCGTCGGATTCCACCGGCCACTTGACCTTCCAATTTGTCGGGCCGCCCGTAGCATGGTAAAAGGCGATCAGCGCCGCCCTGTCGGTCTCCGCAGAGGGAGAGCCGTCGTCGGGGTCTTCTTCGGGTTTTTCGGGCGGCGAAGGAAGGGCGCAGAAGGGGACTCCGCCGAGGTCGGACTTGGCGTACCCCCTGTGGGCCAGTTGCGGCCCCAGGGACGCCGGTATACACGCTTCATTGCCGAACCCGGGACTGTTCGCTTGAATGCGCAGTATTCGCAGGTCGGTCAGTCTAGCCAATCCCAAGGGTATATCACCGCTCAAGTTGTTGTGGTTGAGGTCCAGCCTCACCAGCTTGTCGAGGCCGCCCAGACTCGACGGAATCTCTCCGGTCAATTTGTTGACCGGTAGGTACAGTCCCTCAAGGTTGGCGAGCTGCCCCAGACTCGACGGAATCTCTCCGGTCAACTTGTTGCCGCTCAGCCCCAGGAATTGCAGCTTCCGGAGGTTGCCCAGGGTCACCGGTATCTCTTCGCTCAAATTGTTGGATACCAAGTAAAGCTCTTCCAGGTTCTGGAGGCGGCCGAAGCCTCCCGGAATACTCCCGGTGAGATCGTTGCCGCTCAGGTCCATTGTCCGCAGATTTACAAGGTTGCCCAACGTCCCCGGTATCGGTTGCGTCAATTCGTTCCAGGCAAGGTCCAATTTCCTCAAGCTGGACAGGCTGCCCAATTCCTGCGGGACCCGCCCGGTCAACTCGTTGTTGTTCAGCCGCAGCGATTCCAGCTTGACAAGCCGGCCCAACCGCGCCGGTATAGGCCCGTTGAGGCTGTTTTCACTGAGGTCCAGGACCTTCAAAGCGGCCAGGTTGCCCAGTCCCGCCGGTACGTTCCCGCTCAGCCCGTTCCTCTGGAGGGCCATCGACCGCAGCTTGGCAAGGTTGCCCAACTCCGCCGGGATTTCTCCCTTGATGCTGTTGCTGCCGAGGTCCAGCGCCTCCAGCTTGGCAAGGTTGCCCAACTCCGCCGGGATGGTGACGGTCAATCCGTTCCCTTTGAGGAGCAACACCCGGAGCTCGAGCAGGTCACCCAACTCCGGCGGTATTCCCCTGGTCAGGGCGTTATGGCTCAGGTCCAGGGCTTCCAGGTTGGCCAAGCCGCCCAACTCTTTGGGTATTCCCGACTTGAGGTTGTTGCGGCTCAGGTCCAGCACTTCCAGATTGGCCAGGCTGCCCAATTCCCACGATATGATGCCGCTCAGGTTGTTGTCACGAAGGTCCAGTCCGGTGACCCGGCTGTCGGCGTCGATGGTGACGCCGTGCCAGTCTCCTATGGGCCGGTCGCTGCCCCAGTTGAGTTTTGCCTTCCAGTTACGGCCGCCCGCGGCGTTGTACAGGGCCATCAGCGCCGCCCGGTCCGAATGGGCCAGGGAGTGGGTGCAGTAATTGAGATTCAATTCGTTTCGGAACTGTTCCAGGTCTCCTCTCTGCACGTCCTTCAGCCCCTCGGGGATACATCCCACGATGTTGCCAACGGCGTTGCGGTACATTGGGTTGCCGGTGATGTACAGGGTTTGCAGGGCGGAAAGGCCGCCCAACTCCACCGGTATTATCCCGGTCAGCTTGTTGTCGCTGAGGAACAGGTGGCGCAGGCCGGCCAAGCGGGCCAGGCCCCGGGGTATGCTGCCGGTCAGCCCGTTGTCGCTGAGCCCCAGCCATTCCAGGCCGGACAGATCGCCCAACGCCGCGGGTATTGGGCCGGTAAGGCCGTTTTCACCCAGGGACACCTTTTTGAGGCCGGAAAGGCGGGCCAGCTCCACCGCCGGGACAGGGCCGGTCAACTTGTTGCCGGTAAGGTCCAGCTCGGTTACAAGGCCGTCGCCGCCGGTGGCGACGCCCCACCAACCGGAGATGGGAGCATCGCCGGGGTCGCTGTCCACGGGCCACTTGACGTTCCAGTGTTCTTCGCCGCCGGTGGCATGGTAGAGGGCAACAAGGGCGGGCCGGTCGGTTTCGGGCTGGGTTGTGGGCGTTCCGGGGGTAACGGGGTCCGTTACTGGCGTCGTCGGCGTTCCCGGCTGGCCCGGGTCCGTTCCTGGTTTGGTTGTGGGAGTTCCGGGAGTGGCCGGGTCTGTGCCCGACGTGGTTGTGGGCGTTCCGGTATCGGGCTGTCCCACCCGGGCCGGGGATGTGCCCTCGGTGCAGGACTGGGCTTCATCGAGCGAAACGGAGGTCAACCGGCTTTGAAAACTGGCGGGTACACACCCGGTAAGTCCGGGGTTGTTGGAGAGGCTGAGGGTTTGGAGGTTGACCAGGTTGCCCAACTCAGACGGGACTTGGCCCGTCAGCCCGTTGTCGTTGAGAACCAATTGGGTGACCCGCGTCAAATCGCCCAGTTCTGGCGGCAGCGTTCCCTTGAGGTTGTTGAAGGAAAGATTCAGGGACCTGCTTCTCCAGGTCGTTCCGTGCCAGGTAGAGAAGGGCTGGCTGCTGAGCCAGTTGTCGTTGTTCTTCCAGTTGTCGCCGTCAGTAGCCTCGTACAGGGCCGCCAAGGCTTCCCACTCCCGGCAATAGAGATGTCCCCATCCGTCTATTTCTGCTCCGATTGTGTTGGGAACGAGTCTCGACAAATCCTTGGGCAGGCACAACGGCGCCGGTAGTTGCAAGGATTCCAGGTTTGACAGGTCTCCCAAGGACCCTGGCACCTCCCCGCTCATTCCGGTGTCATGGAGGTGGAGAGTCCTCAGCGCGGAGAGGTCCCCGAAGGGCTCGGGTATGCCGCCGGTCAACTCCGGGTTGTTGCTGAGGCTGAGGGTTTGCAGGTTGACCAGATTGCCCAACTCAGACGAGACTTGGCCCGTCAGCCCGTTGTCGTTGAGAATCAATTGGGTGACCCGCGTCAAATCGCCCAGTTCTGGCGGCAGCGTTCCCTTGAGGTTGTTGAAGGAAAGATTCAGGGACCTGCTTCTCCAGGTCGCTCCATGCCAGGTAGAGAAGGACTGGCTGCTGAGCCAGTTGTCGTTGTTCTTCCAGTTGTCCCCGTCCGTGGCCTCGTACAAGGCCGCCAAGGCTTCCCACTCCCGGCAATAGAGATGTCCCCATCCGTCTATTTCTGCTCCGATTGTGTTGGGAACGAGTCTCGACAAATCCTTGGGCAGGCACAACGGCGCCGGCAGTTGCAAGGATTCCAAGTTTGACAGGTCTCCCAAGGACGCTGGCGCCTCCCCGCTCATTCCGGTGTCATGGAGGTGGAGGGTTTTCAGCTTGGCCAGGTTTCCGAAGGGCTCGGGTATGCCGCCGGTCAACTCCGGGTTGTTGCTGAGGCTGAGGGTTTGGAGGTTGACCAGGTTGCCCAACTCAGACGGGACTTGGCCCGTTAGCCCGTTGTCGTTGAGATGCAAGCCGGTGACCCGCGCCAATTTGCCCAGTTCTGGCGGCAGCGCTCCCTTGAGGTTGTTGAAGGAAAGAATCAGGGTCCTGCTTCTCCAGGTCGCTCCATGCCAGGTAGAGAAAGGTTGTCTGCTGAGCCAGTTGTCGTTGTTCTTCCAGTTGTCCCCGTCCGTGGCCTCGTACAAGGCCGCCAAGGCTTCCCACTCCCGGCAATAGAGATGTCCCCATCCGTCTATTTCTGCTCCGATTGTGTTGGGAACGAGTCTCGACAAATCCTTGGGCAGGCACAACGGCGCCGGCAGTTGCAAGGATTCCAGATTCGACAAGTCCCTCAAGGACGCTGGCGCCTCCCCGCTCATTCCGGTGTCATGGAGGTGGAGGGTTTTCAGCTTGGCCAGGTTTCCGAAGGGCTCGGGTATGCCGCCGGTCAACTCCGGGTTGTTGCTGAGGCTGAGGGTTTGCAAGTTGACCAGGTTGCCCAGTTCCGGGGGCAACGGGCCGATGAGGTTGTTGTTAGTCAAGGACAAGGATGTGGCCCGTCCGTTGCCGCCGGTGTTGACACCGTACCACTCCTTAAGCGGCTTCTCGCTTATCCAGCCGTCATTGTTGGTCCAATGATCCCCTCCGGTGGCTTGGTACAGGGCCGCCAGCGCCTGCCGGTCTGTCTCCGGCGTGGTGGCTGACGGAGGTATTGGGGTGGCACCGGGCGGGGGTGTCGGCTCGTCGACCGACTGCGGAGTCGTGGGCTTTCCCACTGTTGGCAGAATTGGTGCAGGCGAGGTCTCTTTCGTCGGCTCCGGGGTGGCTTGGGCCCGCTTGGAGGCGGCTTGGGTTGCCTCGTAGGCCGCCGTGGGCGCAAGGCGCTTCAGTTCGGACACGTCTTTTTCGGCCACGGCAGTGGCGGCGGCCTTCTGCACGTCAGGAGAAACGGGAAGGTCGGTTTCGCCCTCATCGCAGGCCGCCAGCAGGAGCGCCAGGAATAGCGCGATGGCAAGAAGGCACGGGAAACGCCTGGGAGAGGCAAGACATAATTTTTTCGTCACTTCCGCTACTCCTTAACCGGTGACGTGAGGACCCGGTATATGCCTTTGCTATAGTAGGTGGACAATGAATGTGCACACGCGCCATCCCCGCACGTTGCCACCAGTTCACCTCTTCATCAAGTGATGGCCTGTTCTACATGCTTGATCTGCAACTGTAGTACTAAGACGGGCACAGGTGGGCGAGGAGAGGGGAGCCAGCGTACCGATGCCGGAGAGGGGAGCCTTCACTACAGTCCAGCCCACTGACGTCGGCCCCCCTGTCCAGCAGAAATTCCGCTACCTCGGTGTTATATACCCGTCGTTCCAAGAGTGTTCCATGGATGCCCCGAGCGTCTATATCGGCTCCCGCGTCGAGCAGCAAAGCCATTACCGCCGTGCGGCCCGCCCAAAGTAACGGCGTGCGGCGATCGTGATCTCTGGCCTCTGTGTCGGCTCCTCGCTCCAGCAACAAGGAAACCAAGCGTTCCTGAATCCCCTTGAAATGACCCTTTCCTGGGTGTAATCGGGGCGAGGCCAAATGCAATGGCGTCATGCCGCGATTGTCCTTGGCATTGACGTCCGCGCCCCGGTCCAACAACAAAGCGGCCCGGTCAGGACCGGGGATACCGGTCACGGACGCCGCAAAGTGGAGGGCCGTCCAACCGTCATTGGTCCTGGCCTCAATGTCGGCGCCCCGGTCCAGCAGCAGGGCGGCCATCCGCAGCCCATGCCGACTCTTGGCCACAGTCACGTGCAGGGGAGTCGAGCCCTCATCGGTTCTGGCCTCAATATTGGCGCCGCGATCCAGTAGCGCAGAGGCCACGGCCGGATTGGAATTACCCCACACCGCCAAGTGAAGGGGCGTAAATCCATCAGTGTCACGGATAGTGGCAGTGGACTCAATGTCGGCGGCCCGATCAAGGAGGAAGTTGACCATTTTCACTCCGTTGTCATTGAAGTTCGCCGCATAGTGCAAGGGTCTTGCACGAGTCTCTCCTCCCTCGAGCCATTCCGGAACTATATCAGCGTTAAGGTCGGCGCCCCGGTCAAGCAGCAGAGAGGCCACAGAGGTATCGGGATTAAAACGTGCCGCCACATGGAGGGGCGTCCCGGTGATGGACCTCAATTCGACAGCCTTGTAGTTGACGTTCGCGCCCCGGTCCAGCAGCAGAGTGATCACCTCTAGGGACGTCTCAGGGTAATTTCCGACCGCAAAATGCAAGGACGTCCCGTTGGCTCCACCTCCCTTTTTAGGTCCTTGGACGGCATAGGCATCAACATCCGCGCCCCTGTCCAGCATTAGATTAATCAACGGAATCACAACATCATCGGGATGGCCCGCCATAACCAAAACATGAAGAGCGGACCAGCCGGTGGTGGTCCCCTGTGCGTTGGGATCGGCCCCCCGGTCCAACAACAGTTCGATGATAGCCGGATCACCTCTCTGGCAAGCTGCGCTCAAGGGCGTAACGTTATCTTCGATACCGCTCTTCACGTTGACGTCGCCGCCCAGGTCCACGATCCGAGTGATCATCTCCACGTCGAAATCGCGGACCGCCCGAACCAGAAAGGTCTCGCGGTGGAGACCATTCTTGACGTTAACGTTTGCGCCCCGGTCCAGCAGCAAATTGACCAACGCCATATTTTTTTGCATATTCCACGCCGCGTACAACGGCGTCTGACCACCATCGGGCTTGGCGTCAATGTCGGCGCCCCGGTCCAGCAACAAGGCGGCAATTTCCGGAGTGGAGGCGGAACGAAGAGGTGTAGTGCCGTCATCGCTCCTGGCGTTGACGTCAGCGCCCCGGTCCAGCAACAAAGCGGCAATCTCCGGAGTGGAGGCAAAATGAAGGGGCGTAACGCCGTTATCGTTCCCGGCGTTGACGTCAGCGCCCCGGTCCAGCAGCAAGACGGCGATCTCCGGAGTGGAGACACGATGAGAGGAAGCAAGGTGGAGGGGCGTATTGCCGTTACTGTCCTTAGCGTTCACATCTGCGCCTTGGTCCAGCAAGTGCTCAATCTCAGCCAGGACTATGGGCGAAGCACGCAGAGCGGACAACAAATCATCATGGCTGGGCGCGGCGCCGCGGCCCAAGAGCAGGGCCGCGATTTCCGGTTTCGTTACTGCATAGTCCAGCGGCGTTTTTCCGTGATTACTTCTGGCGTCAACGTTGGCACCCCGCTCCAGCAACAGGGTGATCGCGTTGGGCTGACCGGCTTTCACCGCCAAATGCAGCGGCGTCAGCCCATTGCTGTCCTCGGCCTCTATGTCCGCGCCGCGGTCCAGCAACAGGGTAGCGACTTCCAGAGCATTCGCGACAATACCAACGTGTTCAACCGCCAGATGAAGGGCCGTCCAACCGTGGTCACCCTTGGCGTTCACATCCGCGCCCCGGTCCAGCAGAGCCTCGACAGTTGCTGTGCTCGCGCCGTCGAGGACCGCCTGCACCAGGCCGCCAAGGAGCCGGTCGCCGGGCCGCGCGGGAGTCGGTCCCGGCAGGGGCGTCTGTGTGGGACCGGCAGCCGGGGCCGGCGGCGTCACCACATGCAGGACAGGCGGGGGTGTTGGTTCGGGCGCCGGCGCGCTCAGTATTTGCTCAATGCTCCGCTGCTCTTCGCTGGTGATACCGTCCAGAGTGATTCTTCGAACATCGGCAAGCTTCACAATTTCATCATCGGTGAGGCCGTCGGCGACCCAGGGGAGTCCGACAATACGCTGTGCCAAGGAGGCATCCTGTTCACTGATTTTCCAGAGTTGCTCCAGAAAAAATCTTGTATCAAAGGTAGCGCCGTCGTTGAGCCACGGGAACGTCAAAATACGC
This sequence comes from Dehalococcoidia bacterium, assembly GCA_965203835.1. Lineage (GTDB taxonomy): Bacteria > Chloroflexota > Dehalococcoidia > Lucifugimonadales > UBA3495 > CBDCFV01. The sequence continues at coordinate 2,240,705 of OZ241919.1, read as the reverse complement.
TCCACCAGTGAAGCGTCTGCCCGGCCAATGTGCCCGAGATAGAGGACCGCGAGATTCTCGTTCCCGGTTACGCCGTCGGCAACCCACTGGAGACCCAGGATAACCCGGGCCAAGGCCGGCTGTTCGCGTTCCATCCGGGACCAGGACATACCGTCCATAATCAAGGGAAAGTCTACCGATGGCAGCACCGCCGCAGGAGCCGGTGTTGACACGGGGACGGTAGCCGCAGTAGGGGCGGGCGTTGGCCCGACAACGTAGGTCTGGGCCATGCAGTCGGCCATAGACCGGCCTCCGCGCTGCGTGAGGCAGTAGGCCGTGGCGCGGGCCTTGTCAGCCGTCTGAAAGGCGGTGGGGGCGACCGTCGGGAGCGGAGTTGGGGTCGGCGCGGGCGTTGGGACGGGCGCCGATGCAGGGGTGGCCCCTGGCGAGGGGATGTAGACCTGCGTCATACAGGCTTCCATCGTAAGGTCGCCGCGCCGGGATGAGCAGTAGAACAGCGCACGGGACATGTCCGAAGTTCGGGCAGAGGGGGGCACCGCCGCAGGAGCGGGAGTTGGCAGGACAATGTGGGTTTCTGCCATGCAGTCGGCCATCGGACGGTCGCGGCCCGCGGTGAGGCAATAGGCCATGGCACGGGCCTTGTCCTTGGTCTGGAAGACGGCGGGGGCGGCCGTCGGCACGGGAACCCTGTCCGGAGCCGACGTGGGTTTGGAGGCGACGGGCGACGGCGCGGGCGGCCCGGTTGGCGAGACCGTGGAAACGACGGCCAGAGTAGAGCCGGGTATGGGGGTCGCTTCCGGCGCAGGGGTGGATTGGGGGACTGGGGTGGCCGGGGCGCGGGTGGCACTGGGCGTGGTCATTGGCGGGGATAAAGTTGGCGCTATGGTGGGGGCGAAGGTTATGGAGGGGGTGAAGGTTGGCGTTTGAGGGGCGTCAGTCGCGGTGTCACCGGGGGATCGAGTCTGGGGTCCGCAAGACAGGATGGCAGCGGCGAACAAGCCGACGATTGCAGTTGCTGCGAGGGTCTTGAGGCCTTTCATCCGTAGATTACCTCCACATTACCAGTGTAATGAGTATCCGCATAGTGTCATCCGTCGGCATCATGTTGGTTGACTCTGACCAAGATTTTCGTTCTGCTGGCGTTGGCCGGGGGTGAGTATGTCTCTGATCTGAAGCGCTCGATGAGTCCGGGCTGGGTCTGAGCATGGGTTGTGGCGTATTCGGGTCACCCCGTCGATGGTCTACGGTCCTGCAGTCCGGATCTCCACCGGGCGGGACGCCTCGCCGGTGTAGCCGAAGGGATCCACACCCTTCACCCGGTACACGTAGAATGTTCCGGGTTCCACGTCGGTGTCGGTGCAGGTGTTCCCGCCCCCTTGGAAGTATCTGACGTGAATCAGGGGCTCGCTCTCCCCAAGTTCGGGGCGGTGGCGCAGTATCTGGAAGGTGGTCCCGTAAGACCAAGCGGCGGGCAGGTTCCAGGTCAGTACGACCGTGCCGTCCGATTCCGTTGCGTTGAGTCCGTAGGGCCGCTCAGAGCGGGCCAGGTTGCTGGTCAGCGATTCCTCGTATCCCAGGTCGTCGGTGAAGGACACCCTCAACCTGAAGGCCTTTCCTTCGTCTTCGGGAGTCAGGGTGTAGGTGGGGTCTGTTGCCTCCTGGATGTCAGAGTAGGTCGCTCCGTCGTATGCGGTCCACTGGTATTTGAATGTGGCCCCGGTCAGGCCGTTGGCATCGGCTATACCGGATATGTCTGAGGTGAGTGTCTCTCCGGTTTCGGCGACACCAGTGATTGTGGGGCGTCCTCTGGCCGGACTGTTGGGTCTCATGGGTACCACGAGTTGCATGGAGTTGAAGAGTTGCCTGCCGTCTTCGGTGCAGACCGCGGCGGGCAGTGTGCAGTCTATTCCGGCTTCTATCCCGACGGTAATGGTGTCCCTTGAGTCTGGGGTGACCGAGATGTCCCACACTTTCCCGTCGCCGCGAGCGATGTGGACTCCTGAGAGTGTGCCTCCGGAGACTGACAGGACGTGGTCGCGCATTGCTTCGGCGGTCGTGTCGACGTCGTCGCTGAAGTGAAGGCGGAAGGAAAATGCCTTGCTCCCGTCGTGGTCCGGGGGATGGTTGCGGAAGTAGCCTGTTATGAGAGCGCGGGGGCGCTCACCCAAGGGGACGCCCGAATGGATGGCCAGCTTGATCTGGACCGGCTCATCTACGGTCCAGTCCGGCGTGGACAGAGGCCACCAGTAGCGGGCTTCCGCTTCGCCTGTGGGCAGCTTGCTCTCGCTGGCGCGGTAGGCGGTGCCGCCCACGTGGAGGGTGAAGTCGGTGGGCAACTGCCGTTCCATGCCTAGCATGAGGCCCCCGCTGGAGTGGAACAGGAACTTGACGGTGTAATGGGCGCCGTCGATCTGCCATCCGTTGGGGGACAGGGTTCCCAGGTCGCCGTAGTCCGAATACCCGGAGATGACGGGGAATGTGTCGTGGCCCTGGGCGGCAGTCAGTTCACTGGTTGCATGGTCCACTGCGGTCGTTGCCGGACTGGTGAGAGTATGGGAGTTGCCTTGGTCGTCGGTGAAGCTGACCCGCACGAGGATGCTTTTGCCTTGGTCCTGGGTCGTCAGGGTGTATGTCTCGTCCGTAGCGCCAGCTATGTTGGCATCCTTGGTCTCCTCTCTCTGGGCCCACTGGTAGGTGAAAGTGGGGTTGGTCAGCCCGTAGGCTTTGCTCATACGGGTAGTATCGGCGGTAAGGGTTCTGCTGACCTGCGGCACGCCGGTGATTCGTGGTGTGGCCCCTGCTGTTACCATATAACGCGTGATTGCGCTTTTGTCCGGCGAAGTGACACTGATCGCGATGGTGGTGACAGGCTCGGCCAGCCCTACTTCCACCCTCCCACGCAGGGGCTTGCCATACAAGAGGCTCCCGTCAGTAGTTGAGATACGCATGCGGGCGTCTGTCTCTGTGGGGTATGCCGTGACCTCGACAGATTCAATTCCGTTTTCTACGAATGCCGCGTAGGTGCGTATGTCGGGGTAAAATGGGCCTGTATCGACCCCGGCGAGTTGCAGGGATTTCAGTGTTGCGTCGGATGACAACGCCCCGTCCTCTGCGGCGCGGATACGCTCCAGTGTGCTTTCCATACGCGTCATGATTTCCGGGTTATCCTCGGCCACGCTCGTACGTTCCCCCGGGTCCTGTTCCAGGTCGAAGAGTCGCCAAGGCGTCCCGAAGGGTACGCCAGGATTGCTTCCATGATCACCGCCGTAGCCATTGCCGAAGACCAGCTTCCAGCGGCCGTCCCGGAGTGCGAACATACCGTCCTTTGAGTGATGGACTATGGGTGTTCCCCGGGTCTGGGTTTCGCCCAGCAGGAGGGGCAACAGGGAGACGCTGTCCGGGGCGACGCCGGGTTGGGGTTCATCTCCGACGATGTCGGCCAGCGTGGCGTAAAGGTCGGTCAAGGAAACCGTGACGTCCAAGGACGATCCCGGGTGAATTCTGCTGGGCCATTGCATGAGGAGCGGGACCCGGTGCCCGCCCTCGCTGATATGGCCCTTTCCGCCACGCCAGTGGCCATTGGACATGTGGTTCTCGCCTATATGGTTCGGCAAAGGAATACCGCCGACGGAGGCCCCGTTGTCCGAGCTGAAGATGACCAGGGTGTTGTCGCGAACTCCGGCTTGGTCCAGGGCGTCGAGGACTTGGCCTACCGACCAGTCCATCTGGGCTACGACGTCAGCGTAGCGACCGAGACCGGTGTGGCCGGCGAATTGCGCATTAGGGGAAAGCGGAACGTGGACGGCGTGCAATGGCAGGTAAAGGAAGAAGGGGTCGCCGCTGTCAGCGGACCGTTCGACAAAGGAGACGGCCTCCTGGGTCAGGCGGTCCAGGACGTCTTGAATCCTGTAGAACGCTGATGAGGGTTGGTTGTCACTGTCGGGGGTGGCGAGAAAATGCCTGTTCCGGATGTAGATTTTGGGTTTCCATGCGAGGTTGGCAGTGGTGCCGAAGAACTCATGGAAGCCGTGGTCGAGAGGGCCGTCCATGATCCGGGCGGCGAAGTCTATGCCCCCGTTGAGGTCATTTACGGCGTGTATGTCAGACAGTAGGGTGAATTCCATGCCCAGGTGCCACTTTCCTACCGCTGCGGTACGGTACCCGTGACCTTGGAGCAGGGTGCCCAGTGTAGGTTGGCTTGGCCCAATGAGGGGCCGGCTGCTGCCGCCGAGTACACCTTCAGTCAGCCATGAGCGCCATGCGTATCGGCCTGTGAGGAGGCCGTAACGGGTGGGGGAGCACATGGACGATGGTGAGTGAGCATCAGTGAAGTTTGCGCCCGAAATGGAAATGCTGTCGATGCGGGGCGTGGTCATGGCAGAGTCGGGGTTGTTGGTCTCGACGTCGCCCCATCCGAAGTCGTCGGCGAGGATGAGCACGATGTTGGGGCGGGAGGGTTCTCCCTGCAGGGCATCTGGCGTTGCTGTCCTGATCTCCACCGGCCGCGACGCCTCGCCGGTATAGCCGAAGGGGTCTACACCCTTCACGCGGTACACGTACATCACCCCGGGCTCCACGTCAGTGTCCGTGTAGACGTTCGCCTCCGTGTGAAGGAATCTGACGTGCACGAGCGGCTCGTCCTCGCCGAGCTCGGGACGGTTGCGGAGTATCTGGAACATCGACGAGGCGGACCAGCCTGCAGGCAGATTCCAGGTCAGGACCACCACGCCGTCCGATTCAGATGCACTCAATCCATAGGGGCGTTCCCAGCGGGCCAACGCGCTAGTCAGCGATTGCCTGAATCCTGCGTCGTCGATGAACGACACTCTCACCCTGAAGGCCTTGCCCTCGTCGGCCGGAACCAGGGTGTAGGTGGAGCCGGTCGCCACCTGGATATCGGTTTCGACGGCCCCGTCGTGCGACACCCACTGGTAGCTGAAGGTGGCGCCGGTCATCCCGTCCCCGTCGGCGATGCCAGACGTGTCCGCGGTGAGGGTGTGTCCCACCTCGAGCGTCCCGCTGATGGTGGGAACGCCCGTGGCCGGATGGCGCTCCACAGACCCCACCGTCAAGACCATGCGGTTGAACAGGCTCCTGCCGTCCGTGGTGCAGACCGCGCCGGGAAGAGCGCAGTCCAGGCCGGCTTCGATCTCGACCGTGACCGGGTCCAGGGAATCTGGCGTGAACGAGACTGCCCATATCTTGCCCTCGCCGCGTACGGGCTCCACGCCTGACACCGTGCCGCCGGAGACCGACAGCACGTGGCTGCGCAGCGCTTCGGCCGTCGCGGCGACATCCTCGCTGAAGTGAACGCGGAAGGAGAAGGCCTCGCGCCCGTCATGCTCCGAGGGGAAACTGCGGAAGTACCCGGTCACCGGGGCCTTCCGGCGGGCTCCCAGGGCCTCGTCCGGGGAGACCACCAGGCCCACCCGCACGGTGGCGTCCGCTGGCCACGGGTGCGTCGAGGGCCACCAGTACCCCACGCCGTCCCACGAGGAGGGGACGGTGCTCTCGCTGCCCCGGTAGGTGGAATTGCCGACGAAGAATATGAAGTCTCCCGGCAGCTCCTGGTCTATGTTCAGCCAGAGGCTCTCGCTGGCGTGGACGACGTATCGGACCTCGTAGGTCGTCCCCTCGAGCTCGAAGGTGTTGGGCGACAGCGTCCCATCGACCGTCCCGTGCGCCGAGTATCCCGACATGGTGGGGAACACGCCGGCGGTCCGGGTTGTCACTAGCTCGCCCTCCCAAGCCGTTCTTAACGGCAGGAACAGCTGGTCCGACCAGGTCGACCGCCCATTGGAGTTGACCGCTCGTACTCGGAAGTGGTAATGGCTGTCCGGCAGCCCCCTGACGACGGCCGCTGCTCCGTCGAACTCGATGTCCGTGCCGTTGACGGGTAGGTCGGTCCACCGGCCGGAATGCCGGAACTGGACCTCATAGGACGAGGCGCTTGGCACCTCGTTCCACTCCAGCGCCACGCTGTCCGGCGAGAGCGCTCTCCCCGTGGGCCGGTCCACGGGGCCCGGTGGGAGGCTGTGCACGGTGTGTTCGAGCCGGTTCGCCAGCCGTCGACCGTTGTAGGTACAGATGGCAGCCCGCACCGAGCAGGGGCGGTCGTCGAGCATGACGAGGTGCACATCGGAGCTGGCCGACTTGGGGACCACGTATATCGCCAGCTCCTTCCCCCGAGGGAACCATGCGTTGGTCACCGTGCCGCCCGTAACGGTCACCGCGTACTTGGGCTCGTTGTAACGCTGTGCCACGAAATCGCTGAACTCGAACCTGAGCGTAAAGGGGCTGCCGTCGTGCGTCCCGGGCGCCTCTACGATCCTTGCCGTCAGCGGAGAGTCCGGTTCCTCCTCGAGCACGGTCTCCACCTCGGGCGCTGGACCGGCAAAAATCCATGGCCGGGCCTGCTTGATCGCCAGGGTGTTCTCGCTGGTGATCTTGAACTCGATCTCTACGGCGAATTCCTCACCGTCCTCGATGCCGTACAGCTCCGCAAACCTCTCATGGGCCCTTTCGAGACGCCATCTCAGCTGCCTGAGCTGATCCCTTGTCATCAGCATCTGGCCCGGCGAGTTCTGGTTGGACAGCCTCATCAGGTCGTAGCGGCCCTCGGGGTAAAGCAACATCTCCTCCGGCGCCGAGCGGGCCTCGGGGTTGGTGACCAGGTCCTCCCCGACCTGCGCGTTGACGTAGTAGCCGTCGGGGGTGCCATAGGCAGGGTCGGCGCTGACCGCCACGCCGTTCACCAGCTCATCCTGGTAGTTGGGATGCACCAGCACCCCCATGGCCGTGGCCAGGTGGTCTATGCGGTGGAAGTCGCGCTCGATGAACGCCCGGAAGTTCCACAGGCTCGCGTATACCTGCTTGAGGGACTTGTCGATGCCCTCCTCTTCCGTCTCGCCGGGTTTCTGCGTCTTCGAGTCGTACAGGCCCGCCCCGTTGAAGTCCGGCAGGTCCTCGTTGTTGGTGCTGGAACGGTAGCGCAGCGACTGCCCTTCGGGATACGTGGCGTGCATCGCGGTCAGAGCGTCGATGATCCACTCCGGGGTCTCCGCGTCCTTGATGCTCTTGCGCAGTTCCTTGAGTCTGCTGGCCTTGGTATCGTAGCTGGACTGGAAGCCGGGGTCGGCCAGCATCTCCCTGACGTCGTCGTAGAGTCCGTTGTGCTTCATGAACTCGTCGTAGAAGTAGAACGGAATGGCGAACCCGTCGGGCACGGTGCCCCCGGGGAACCCCAGCGTCCTTAGCACGGCCAGGTTGGCGGCCTTGACGCCGAACGAGTCCCAGTCATCGAACCCGATGTCGTCCAGGTCAGTGATCCCCTTGATCGCGAGGTCTCGCTCCGGCGTCTGCGTCCGCGCCGGCCGCGAGGCGTCGTGGTGCCCGTCCACCTCCGCCTGGGTGGCCGCGCGAATCGTGTAGCCGTCCTCGCTCACCGCGTAGTACACGTAGCCGTCTATCAGGCTGCTGATGTCGTCGTTCTCCAGGGCGCCCGCGATGTACGCGTTGGGCACGTTGTCCTGGAGCGCCCGCAGGTTGACGTGGGACAGCGGCGTCTGCGCCACGGTGCTGATGACCCCGGCCACCCGGGGCAGCTCGTTGGGGAGCGTCTCGTATATCACCACGTCGCGCGAGTGGGGACGCTCGCCGGGGTCCAGGCTCCGCAGCAGGCCGTAGCCCTCCCCGGGGTTCAGCGCCTGGAACCCGGTGTTGTCGTAGAAGTCCTCGTCGAACATGAGGTTCATCCGCACCGCTTCGGGCGCCAGGGGCAGCGGGTATCTGAGGTTCACGAGCGTCCGGTTCCTGACCCACACCACCAGCTTGTTGTCGACGAACGGCATGGCGGCGGCCAGCAGCGTGTAGATGCGTCCGATGTCCTCGAAGTCCGTCTCCTCGACGAGGTAGACGCCCTCGGCGCCGTCCGGCGCAACGAGGTCCGCGTCGTACGTGATGGTGCCTTTCCGCATGGTGTTGAAGTCCACCTCGTCGTCGATGGCCCACAGCAGGGCGGGGTGGTACTGGTACTCGGGTGTGTTGGCGAAGTAGATGCGCGGCTGGGCCTCATCGATGCCCAGCACAACGAACTTCATGTGCCTCCGGTCATGGAGCGGGTAGGCGAGCGCACGGAACGTTTGATGGTCGGGGACCGCCAGCTTGCCCAGGGAGGAGCTGAGGGTGCCGGCGGGGTTCACCGGCGACATGGGTCCCAGGTTGTCGAGCTCGGTGAGGTCGTCTATACAGTCCCCGTCGACGTCGCCGGGATTGGCGATGCGGTACCTCTCCACCCGGTAGCGTTCCACGGGCAGCGACGCAACGCTCTCGGATAGCGTCGTGGTGCCCGACTCGCCGCGCTTCACCAGGACCGGATACCACACCGTCGCGCCGTCCACGTCGTGACTCACGTAGAGGACGAAGTAGTCGTCCGCCGTGGAGCCGACCACGACCGGTACGACCGTGACGGCAACATCCGTGGGCGTGGGGGGAACGTAACCGTCTCCACATGTTGGTTCCTGGGTCTGCTCCTGCTGGTCAGACGGCGCGACCGCAGCTGTCGCAGCGCTGGTCAAAGCCTCACCGTTGCCCCGGTCGTCGGTGAATGACACGCGGACCTTGATCGTCTTGCCATCGTCGTCGGAGACCAGGGTGTAGCTTGAGCCTGTTGCACCGGGTATTTCGGTATCGGCGGTCCCGTCGCCGCGAATCCACTGGTAGGCAAATGTGGCCCCGTTCATACCGTCGGCGTCCGAAATGGAGGAGGTATCCGCTGTGAGCGCCTCTCCAACCTGGACTGTGCCGGTGATTGCGGGTGAGCCGCTGGCCGGGGCGTTGTCACCGAGGGGGACCGTGACATGCGACCTGCTGGACAGCACCTGGCCGTCGCTCGTGCAGAAGGCTCCCCACGCATGGCAGTCTCTGGATGACGGCAGGCTGACAGTGACGTGGGTCCCACCCTTCGGTAGGATGACGACCTTGAATAGATCACTCCGGTTTTCCGAAGCCTCCACCCTGAGAACCATGCCGCCAACCACGTCCAACGCGCCGTCCCGGAACGCTATGATGCCGAGGACAATGTCCCGCGTGAAGGCGATGGTCAGTTCGAAAGGGTCTGTGCCGTTGTGATTCTCCGGCACGTTCTGGAATGTGGCCACCAGAGGACTTGTCCCGAACGGTGTCGCTCTTTCCTCCGATGCCGCCCCCTCTCCACTCTGGTTTATGGCTCGTACTCGCACGTCATGCTGCCATCGTCTGTCCAGGCCGGTGATCTTTTTTGACCTCCCGGGCAACTGGATTGTCGTGACGTCCCACGGGTTGCCCCAATAGCCCCAGGACGGCTTCCGCTCAAGCTGGTATCCGGTGATTCCTGATCCGCCGGTGTTGTCTGGCGCAGACCAGGACACCACAACCTCGCCCACGACGCCGGTGTTCGCTGAAAGCGTCAGGTTTCGCGGCGCTCCGGGAGAACCGGTTGGTGGTTCCGCCTCTGCAACCGGCGCAGTGGGCTTGCTCGTTAGCGATTCCCTGTTTCCCTCGCCGTCGGTGAAGCTCACCCTGACGGTAATGGTCTTGCCGTCGTGCTTGGCGGGAATCAGGAAGTCGGAGCTATTGGCGCCGGCTATCTCCACGTTGTCGGACAACCACTTATAGGAGAAAGAGGCGTTGTCCATGCCGTCGCCGTCCGCCACGGCCGACGTGTGGGAGGTCAGCACGTTGCCGACTCGTGGCTCCCCGCTGATGGTTGGCGGACCCTCGGGGGGCTGGTTCTCTGGCGAGAACGCAACGTCCGGGGATTCGCAGATGGGCTTGAACTGGTAACCGATGCGGGACCAGCGTTCAAGCAGGATCCCAAGAGCCTCAACCGTCTGCCCCTCGCCTCCGGAATCATGTAGCAGCACCGTTGACCTGCCGTGCCACATTTCTGAATAGAGACGTTCAACGATGGCCTCGACGCCGGGCCCCTCGGCGTCGCCAGGGCTGTGATGCCACATCACGATCTCTAGACCGAGCCGAGACGCCCATACATCTACAAACCCGCCTCTATCACCGTTGGGGGGGCGCAGGCACGCACTCGCGTGGGGGCCTATCTGTTCCTGGGTGCGCATGACCGTGCTCGTGAATTCGTCGGAGGACAAACTGGAGAGGGACTCGTGCTGCCAGGTGTGGTTGCCGATTGAATGTCTTTCACTGGCCATCCTTGCGAGGAGGCCTGGATGGAGCGCCGCGTTCGACCCGGTGACGAAGAAGGTGGCGCGTGCGCCGTACCGTTGAAGCAAGTCCAGGATCTGGTTCGTGTATGGCGGCTCCGGTCCATCGTCGAACGTGAGGTACACGGTGATGGGAGTCGAGTCCGTGTGAGGTGTAGCGTTGTCGTAGTTGGACCGCCCGCTCGGACCGGCGGTGCTGATCGCCTTCACGGAGTAGGCATGGAGCACACCCAATGTGAGGTCACTATCGGTAAAGGTTGTAGCTGTGTCTTCCGTGTTCACCACGGTTTCGACCATTGTGTTTTCGGTCTCACCGGGGTGGCGTCGCAGCACCTGGTAGCCGGTAATGCTGTCATCATCCGGCGCGTCCCAGGTCAGAGTCACAGAGCCGTCGGAGTTGGCGACCGCTGTCAGGTTTGTCGGTGGATATGGAGGCACTCCGGGCACCTCTCGCGGCTCCACCGCAGAGGTTGCCTCGCTGGTCAGAGCCTCGTCGTTGCCCCTGTCGTCAGTAAAGGACACCCGCACCTTGATAACCTTGCCTTCCTCAGCGTCAACCAGGGTGTATGAATGGTGAGTAGCGCCTTGGATTTCCGTGTCGTCGGCCGTCCACTGGTGGCTGAAGGAGACGTTTGCAAGTCCATCGGCGTCGGCGATTCCGGACGTGTCTGAGGTCAGGGTTTCACCTACTTGAGCTGTGCCGGTGATTGTGGGCGTTCCCGTTGCCGGCGCATTGGTGGGAGCCGGCTCAGGCGTCGGTTCCTCGGGCGTCTCCACGTTGAGGTAGGTGGACCGCTGGCTCATACCCTCCGAGTTGATGGCCTTCACTCGGTAGACGTACCTGGTGTGGGCTGTGACCGAGGTGTCGGTATAGGTCGTAGCTGACGAACCGGTGTCTTCCACGACGGTGGCGAACTCCGGGGTGCCCTCTCCGTCCCCGTACTCCTCCCCGTCGCGAGAGCGCCTGAGCACCTGGTAGCCGGTGATGGTATCGTCGCCCGGGTCGTACCAGCTCAGCGTCACGCTGTCGTGGGAGACCGACGTGGCGGTCAGGCCGGCGGGTTGCGCAGGAACGGCGGGAGTGGGCGCCGCGGGCGTCTCCACGTTCACGTAGTTGGACTGCTCGCTGGTTCCGTCCGGGTTGATGGCTTTCACACGGTAGACGTACAGTGTCTCAGGCTCCACAGTGTCGTCAGTATAGGTGGTGGCAGAACTGCCGGTATTCGGTTCCAGGGTGGTGAATGTTCCGGGTTCCTGGTTGACGGCATCGCGCCTGAGCACCAGGTAGCCGGTAACGGAGGCGTCGCCGGGGTCGTCCCAGTTAAGGGTGACGCTGTCCTGGGAGACCGAGGTGGCGGTTAGCCCTGTGGGCACCGAGGGGACGGACGACTGGGCATGGGTGTCCTCGGCTGTCGTTGTCAGGACGAGGATGGCGGACAGGATTGCGACGGTGGCAAGGAAGAAACCGTACGGTGCGAGAGAGGAGCATCGCTGCAGGATGGTCATGGGATCAGGTCATCTCCCAGCGGGGGTTGGGGACGGGTATATCTGTGGTGCAAGGTGCTGGAGTCTGGGGGGAAGTGGTGTCACCGCCGTCGGTACTGGTGCTGTTGACCTTTCGTACGCAACGAGCGACGTTAGTGTCCGTCAGTGTATGACCGGTCTCGCTGGCGGCCGGTAGTGCAGATCGCGCGGGTGTGCTCATGTTCACATCAATAACGTTAAGCGCGATGCCGTGTGGCTGGTAAGGCCGCCACGCTCACTTTGGATATGGTCTTCCTGACCGGTATGAGGACAGGTCAACTGGTTGGCTTGATGGGCATTCGCCTACTGATATGGAGGTATTGATGTATGGTGGATTGAAAAGGAGGGGGGTGCCGGGGGTTGGGAGGATTACACGGGCGGGATGGGATCTTCGTGTTGCGGCGGCGTCTGCGGAGGGTGGAGTTTAGAGTTAGGTGGTCCGTTGCAGGCCCACAAGCGATGAGCGTTGCTAAGATCAGTGCCATAACGGGTGTCATGAATGTCCGCATAGTGTCATGCGTCGGTACAGGTTGGTTGGGTCTGAGGAAGATCTTCATTCTGCTGTCGTTGGCTGGTAGTGAGGGTTTCTCCGGTTCGAATTGTTCGGGGAGTCCTGACAGGTCCAGTATGGGTTGTGGGTATTCCGGCAGCACATGGACGGTCTACGGTCCTGCAGTCCGGATCTCCACCGGGCGGGACGCCTCGCCGGTATAGCCGAAGGGGTCCACACCCTTCACGCGGTACACGTACAGGACGCCGGGCTCCACGTCGGTATCGGTGTAGATGTTCCCGCCCCCTTGGAAGTATCTGACGTGAATCAGGGGTTCCGTCTCCCCAAGTTCGGGACGGTTGCGCAGTATCTGGAACATTGACGAGGCGGACCAGCCTGCAGGCAGCTTCCAGGTCAGGACCACCACGCCGTCCGATTCAGATGCACTCAATCCATAGGGGCGCTCCCAGCGGGCCAACTCGCTAGTCAGCGATTGCCTGAATCCTGCGTCGTCGGTAAACCACACTCTCACCCTGAAGGCCTTGCCCTCGTCGGCAGTGCCTAGAGTATAGGTGGCGTCTGTAGCACCCTGGATATCCGTCTCGGTGGTCCCGTCGTACGACACCCACTGGTAGTTGAAAGTGGCATTGGAGAGTCCGTCGGCGTCTGTTATCCCGGACGTGTCCGCCGTGAGGGTCTGACCCACCTCGATCACGCCGATGATGGTGGGTGCTCCCGTGGGAGGGTTCTCATCCATCGGTGCTAACCTCAGTTCCATGCGGTTGAACAGACGCCTGCCGTCCGGTGCACAGACCGCAGCGGGCAGCGCACAGTCCAGGCCGGGTTCGATCAGGACCGTAACCGCAGCGTGCGATGCGGGAGTTGCCGAAACGGCCCATACGTTGCCCTTGCTGCCCACGGCCTCGACGCCGGACACCGTGCCGCCGGAGATGGAAAGGATGTGGTTGCGCAGTGCGTCGGCGGTGACGTCAACTCCCTCGCTGAAGTGGATGCGGAAGGAAAACTCCGCTCCCCGGACACGCTCTGAGGGGAAGTTACGGAAATACCCGGTAACGGGCGCCCTCTGGCGGGCTTCCGATGGAGTCCCGTGGTGGACGGTCAGGCCCACGCGGACCGGATTGGCTGCAGACCAGACCGGGGTCGCCGAAGGCCACCAGTACCCCACTTCGTCCGCGGTGGGAGGAACCATGCTCTCGTTGCCACGGTACGTGGAGTCTCCGACGAGGAGGGTGAAGTCCGCAGGCAGCCCCTTGTCCATGCCCAGCCGGAGGCCACCGCTTGCGTGAAGAAGGTAAAAGACTTCATAGGCAGTCCCGTCAATCTCAAAACTGCCGGGAGACAGTGTGCCGCCAAGGGTTTCGAGAGCCGAATACCCGGACTTGGCCGGGAATACGTTGGTATTCCAGCCAGCCACAAGTTGACTCGTCCAGTCTAGCCTCATTGGAATGGCCCGGGTGGCCGACCACTCCGAAACCCTGTGTGAGTTCGCAGCGCGCACTCGGAAGTAGTAGAAGTCACTGTCGGGCAAGCCAGCAACGACGACGCCGGCCCTGCTGAATTGGACCTTCACCCCATTTGCGGGCAGGTCTAACCACTGGTCCGTATGCCGGAACTGGACCTCATAGAACTGCGCGCGGGGAACGTCGTTCCACTCCAGCTCCACGGTGCCCGACGTGAGCACTCTGGCTGTGGGCCGGTCTGGGACATCGGGATCGAAACTATTCACAGTGAACTCCAGCCGGTTCGAGAGCCGTCGCCCGCTGTAAGTGCAGAATGCCCCGATCGAACAGGGGCGGTTGGGGTGCAGGACAAGCGTCACATTCGCGAGGGAGAGATCCGGCGTCACCTCGAACTTCCATGAGTGACCTTGCAGCAGACGCCCCCATAGCGCGCCGGTAATCCTGCCGCCCGTGACCGTAACTGCCTGTACAGGGTTACGGAAGGTTACGAACTCGCTGAACTGGACCCTGACGATAAATGGACTGCCGTCATGTGTTGCCGGTACGTCCTCAAAGCTTGCGGTAAGTGGAGTGCCGAGAGTCTCTGCGGGGGGGTTGTCGAGAGCGGGCGGAAGGCCAGCAAATAACCAGGGCCGGGCCTGCTTGATCGCCAGCACGTTCTCGCTGGTGATCTTGAACTCGATCTCCATGGCGAACTCTTCTCCGTCCTCGGCGCCATAGAGCTGCGCAAATCTCTTATGGATCACCGCGAGGTGGCGGCGCAACTGCGCCAACTGATCGTCTGTCAATAGCAGCTGACCCGGAGGGACTTGGTTGGATAACCCGGCAACGGTGTACGTGCCATCCGGATACAAAAGGACTTCTTCAGGCACCGAGTGCGGCACAGGGTTGGTGACCAGGTCCTCGCCGACCTGGGAGTTCACGTAGTAGGTATCGTCGGTGTTGAAGGCCGGGTCGGCGCTTACGGCCACGCCGTTCACCGGCTCGTCGGAATAGTTGGGATGCACCAGCACCCCCATCGCCGCAGCCAGGTGGTCTATGCGGTGGAAGTCGCGCTCGATGAACGCCCTGAAGTTCCAAAGGCTGGCGTACACCTGCTTCAGCGACTTGGAGATGCCGTCCTCCTCCGTCTCCTCAGGGTGCTGCGTCTTGGAGTCGTACAACCCGGCGCCGTTGAAGCCCGGCAGGTCCTCGCTGTTGGTGCTCGACCGGTAGCGCAACGATGTCCCCTCCGGGAACGTGGCGTGCATCTCGATCAGAGCCTCGATGATCCAACCGGGCGTCTCCGCGTCCTTGATGCTTTTCCGCAGCTCCTTCAGCATGTCCACCTTGGTGTCGTAGTCCGACTGGAAGTCGGGGTCGGCCAGCATCTCCCTGACGTCGTCGTAGAGTCCGTTGTGCTTCATGAACTCTTCGTAGAAGTAGAACGGCACCGCGAAGCCATCGGGGACCGTTCCCTCCGGGAACCCCAGCGTCCCGAGCACGGCGACGTTGGCCGCCTTGACTCCGAAGGCATCCCAGTCGTCGAAGCCGATCTCGCTGAGGGCGGTGATTGAGGTCACGGACAGGTCTCGCTCGGGCGTCTGGGCCTCTGTGGGCCGCAAGGAGGCATAGTGTTCGTCCACCTCGGCCTGGGTGGCCACGCGCATCGTGTATCCGGTTTCGTTGACCGCGAAGTAGACGTAGCTGCCTATGAGGCTGCTTATGTCTTCGTCTTCAAGGGCGCCCGCGATGAATGCATTGGGCACGTTGTCCTGGAGCGCCCGCAGGTTTACGTGTGACAATGGCGTTTGAGGTACGGTGCTGATGATGCCGGCGACGCGGGGCAACTCGTTGGGAAGCGTCTCGTAGATGACCACGTCGCGAGAGTGGGGGCGCTCGTCCGGGTCCAGGCTCCTCAGCAGGCCGTAGCCTTCGCCGGGATTGAGCGTATGGAAGGTGGGGTCGCCATAGACGTCCTCATCGAACACCAGGCTCATTCGTGAGGCTTGGTACAGCGACAACTCGTCCTGAATCTCCCTTTGCTGCCGCCCATGTATCCACAGGGCCAGGTTGTTGCGCAGCAGCGGCATGTTGGCAGCCAGCAGGGTGTAGGCGCGCGGGACCAGGCTACGGAAACGCTGTTCCCGTACCCGGTCCTGATAGTAGTAGCGGTAAAGCCCTCGGCTGCCGTCAGGTGCGACGAGGTCGGGATCGTAGATGATCATTCCCTTGATGGTGTTGCCGTAGTCCCACTCGATGCCAAGTTCATTCAGGAAGGAGTCGTGATACGGGTTCGTACTAGTCTTCTGGAAGTAGGTCCTGGGTTTTCCGGAATTCCTGTCCACAATGGAGAATTTCACGTTCAGCGTGCCGCTCGGGGCATGATAGGCGAGCGCCTCAAACGTCTCCTGGTCTGGGATGGCCAGCGTGCCTAGTGCAGGTTCGATGGTGGAGGCGCGATTTATTGGGTTCATGGCCCCCAGGTTGTTGAGTTCCGTTATGTCGTCGGTGCAGTCCCCATCGACGTCGCCCGGGTCGCCGATGCTGTACTTCTCCACTCGGTACCGCTCCATCGGCAGCGGCGTCACGTTCTCGGAGAGCGTGGTCGTGCCGTCCTCGCCGCGCTTCACGAGGACCGGATACTCAACCGTCTCGCCGTGCACGTCGTGGCTCGCATATAGAACAAAATAGTCTATTGCCGTCGACTCGATCTCGATCGGTATGGCAGTAATGTTGACCTCCGTGGACGCTGGTGGAAGGTAACCGTCTTGGCACGTCTGCTCTGGCGCCATTGGCGTTGCGGCGCTGGTGAGCGTTTCCTCGTTGCCCTCATCGTCACTGAAGGACACCCTGACCCTGATGGTCTTACCTTCATCGTCGGGGACCAGGGTATAGGCGGAGCCCGTAGCCCTTTCTATGTCCGTCTCCGCGTTCCCGTCATACGAAATCCACTGGTAGCTGAAGGTGACGCGGGTCAGCCCGTCATCGTCGGCTATACCCGACGTGTCTACGGTGAGGGTTTCTCCCACCTCGAAAGTCCCGCTGATAGTGGGGGTCCCGGAGGCGGGCCTGTTTTCGACCGTCGCCGGCGCTGCGGTACGAACCTCAATCGGCGCTGACGCCTCGCCGGTGTATCCGAAGGGGTCCACACCCTTGACCCGGTATACGTACAGCACCCCGGGCTCCACGTCCGTGTCCGTGTAGACGTTCGCCGCCGTCTGATGGAATCTAACATGCACAAGCGGCTCGACCTCGCCGAGTTCGGGACGGTTGCGCAGTATCTGAACCATTGACGAGGCGGACCAGCCAGCGGGCAGCTTCCAAGTCAGGGACACCGCGCCGCCCGATTCCGATGCGCTCAACCCGTACGGACGCTCCAAGCGGGCCAGCGCGCTGGTCAGCGACTCCTCGAAGCCGGCGTCGTCGGTGAAACTCACCCTCACCCTGAAGGCCTTGCCCTCGTCGGCCGGCCCCAGGATGTAGGTGGTGTCAGTCGCCCCCTGGATATCAGTCTCGACGGTCCCGTCGTACGAGACCCACTGGTAGTTGAACGTGGCGCCGGTCATACCATCGGCGTCGGCAATGGCCGAGGTGTCCGCAGTGAGGGTCTGCCCAACCTCGACCGTGCCGCTGATGGTGGGCGTGCCAGTGGCCCGATTATTGGGCCTCATCGGCACCCTCAACTCCATGCGGTTGAACAGGCGTCTACCGTCCGCAGCGCAGACCGCGCCGGGCAGTGCGCAGTCCAGGTCTGGTTCGATCTCCACCGTGATCGCATCCCGTGTGCCGGGCGTGACCGAGACGGCCCATATCCTGCCCTCGCCTCGAATGTGCTCGACGCTGGAAAGCGTGCCGCCGGTGACAGACAGTACGTGGTCGCGCAGCGCGTCGGCCGTGGCGGTCACTCCCTCGCTGAAGTGAATGCGGAACGTGAAGTCCTCACGCCCGTCGTGCTCTGGAGGATGGTTGCGGAAGTACCCGGTCACTGGGGCGCGGGGACGCTCCCCAAGAGGGACCCCTCGGTGGATGGCCAGCTTGATCTGGATGGGCTCGTCCGCGGACCAGTCCGGCGTCGCCAATGGCCACCAGTATCCCACTCCTTCTGCTGCGGGAGAGACCATGCTTTCGCTGCCGCG
Source organism: Dehalococcoidia bacterium (assembly GCA_965203835.1). Taxonomy (GTDB): domain Bacteria; phylum Chloroflexota; class Dehalococcoidia; order Lucifugimonadales; family UBA3495; genus CBDCFV01. The sequence goes on along the minus strand of OZ241919.1, from coordinate 2,222,881 downwards.
ATAGATGGCATCGCCCACGCGAAGGGTAAAGTCGGTCGGCAGCTGCTCATCCAGGCCCAGCAGAAGGCTCTCGCTCGCTTGCAGCAAGAACTTGACGGTGTAGTGAGTCCCGTCGATCTGCCATCCGTCGGGGGAAAGCCCCCCAAGTTTTCCGTAGTCTGAATACCCCGAGATGACAGGGAAAGTGTCTATATCCTCGGCTGGAGTCAGTTCGGCTGCTGCATGTCCGATGGGGGGTGTCGCCGGGCTGGTCTCAGTCTGCGCAGTGCCTTGGTCGTCGGTGAAGCTTACACGTACCTGTATGGTCTTCCCCTGGTCCTCGGTCGTCAGCGTGTATGTTGCATCCGTGGCGCCGGTTATGTCCCTGTCCGTGTCTCCATCGCTCCGGACCCACCCGTAGTTGAAGGCAGGATTGGTGTCGGTCAGTCCGTAGACTTTGCTGATCCCGGAGGTGACGGCGTTCAACGTCTGACCAACCCGTGGTGTGCCGGTGATGTTCAGTGCACGTTGAACGTCCACCGTATACTCGGCGGTCGTGCTCCGGTCAGGGGAGGTGACGGTGACCTTGATCGTGGTTGCGGAATCGGACAGCTCTATGTTGGCTTGTCCGTGCAGGTGTCGGCCGTACAACTGCTTGTCGTACAGGCGCCGCCCGTCGGGTGTCGTAATCTCGATACGGGCATCCGTGTCGGTTGGGTGAGCCACTACCCGGGGGACCTCGATCCTCTGGCTTACGGTGGCCGCATACATGAACACGTCGGGAGCGAATGTACCCAGGTCTACTCCTGGGATACGCAGGGACTTGAGGGTGGCGACGTCTGATAGCGTCCCTTCTTCTGCGGCGCGGAGCTGGTTGAGGATGGCTTCCATCTCCGCCATCACCTCCGGGTGGTCCGCGGCAACATTTGTTGACTCGCCGGGGTCCTGCTCCATGTCGAAGAGATGCCAGGGCCTTTTGAAGGGCACGGTGTCCTCGGTGTTTCGCCAGCCAGGGCCGTCGCCGAACGCCAGTTTCCAGCGGCCGTCGCGAAGTGCGAAGATCCCGCCACCGGAATGGTGCACGACCGGAGCCCTGCGCGTCTCGGCCTCGCCGCTTAGAAGGGGCAGCAGGGACAAGCTGTCTATGGCGACGCCGGGCTCCGGCTCTTCTCCCATGATGTCGGCCAGGGTCGCGTAAAGGTCGGTCAGCGAGACGGTGGCGTCGACGGTCATGCCCGCCTCGATTTCCGTCGGCCATCGCATCAGCAGGGGCACGCGGTGGCCTCCCTCGTAGATCTGGCCCTTGGTGCCTCGCCACATTCCGTTGGACTGGTGGTCCGCATTGTTGGGAACGGGGATGCCATTCCTGAAGGAACCGTTATCCGAGGTGAAGATGAGAAGCGTGTCTTCGCGGGTGCCGGCCCGGTCGAGCGCATCGAGCACTTGCCCGACTGTCCAGTCCATCTGCGCGACGAAGTCGGCGTATGCTCCAAGACCGGTCAGTCCGTCGAAGTGGGCGTTCGGCGCCAACGGCGTATGTGGGACGGGCAGTGGCAGGTAGAGGAAGAATGGTGCATCGGTCTGCGCTTGGCCCTCGATGAATGAGACCGCTTCTTCAGTCAGGGTGTCGAGGACCTCCTCAAACTCATAGAAGCCGGGGGCGTCTGCGCCGTCCGTGGCCGGATTGGAGATAAAGCGACTGTTGCGTATGTAGGTCTTCGGTTCAATGTTGAGGTTGGAAATGGTACCGAAGAACTCGTCGAACCCGTGATGCAGAGGGCCGTCCACGATCTCTCCGTCGAGGTCTATACCCTGGTTGGTCTCGGTGATGGCGTCTATGTCCGAGAGCCAGGTGAACTCCATGCCGAGGTGCCACTTGCCGATTGCACCGGTGTGGTAACCTTGTCCTTTGACCAGCGTGGCCAGCGTTGGTTGGGCCCGATCAAAGGCCGGTCGTGGTAACCGATGTTTCCCCGGCCGAGCCAGGAGCGCCATGCGTATCGGCCGGTGAGGAGGCCGTAACGGGTGGGGGAGCATATGGACGAAGGTGAGTGAGCATCGGTGAAGTTTGCGCCCGAAGCGGCGATGCTGTCGATACGGGGAGTGGTCATAGCCGAGTCCGGGTTGTTCGTCTGGATGTCGCCCCATCCGAAGTCGTCGGCCAAGATTAGCACGATGTTGGGGCGGGAGGGTGCTCTCTGTGTGGAGTCCGGTCCCGCGGTACGGATCTCAACCGGCCAGGAGGCCTCGCTGGTGAAGCCGAAGGGGTCTACACCCTTGACCCGGTACACGTAGAGGACCTCCGGCTCCACGTCCGTGTCCGTGTAGGAGTTGTCGTTGGTCTGGGCGTATGCGACATGCACTAGGGGCTGGTCCTCGCCCAGTTCGGGGCGGTTGCGGAGTATCTGGAAGAGCGAGCCATAGGCTGAGCCTGTTGGGAGGTTCCAGGTGAGGACCACCGCGCCGTCGGATTCCGATGCGCTCAGTCCATACGGCCGGTCGGAGCGGGCCGGGGCGCTGGTCAGGGACTGCTGGTTGCCCAGGTCGTCGGTGAAGCTCACCCTTACTGTGAAGGCCTTCCCGTCGTCCGAGGGAAGAAGGTTGTAGGTTGAGTTGGTAGCGCCCGGGATGTCGGTGTGGGTGCTTCCGTCGTACGAGATCCACTGGTAGCTGAAGACGGCGTTGGCAAGGCCGTCGGCGTCGGCGATGTTGGAGGTGTCGACGGTGAGGGTCTGCCCGGAATCCAAGGCGCCGTTGATGGTCGGGGCGCCGGTAGCCGGATTTTTGTCCCTAGGCTCCACCGGCAACTCCATGCTGTTATGGAGCATCTGGCCGTCGCTTGTGCAGACGGATTGGGGGAGTGCGCAGTCCAAGCCGGGTTCGATCTCGACCGTAACGACGTCGTGCGAATGAGGAGTCACCGACACGGTCCAAGTCCTGTTGCCTGTGCCAACGGGCTGGACGCCGGTTATTGCACCGCCGGAGACTGACAGGACATGGTCCCGTAGCGCGTCGACTGTGGTGTCAACTGCCTCGCTGAAGTGAAGGCGGAAAGAGAAGGTCTGCCACCCGTCATGTTCCTGGGGGACGTTCTCGAAGTAGCCGGTCACCGGCGCTTTCTGCCGGTCCTCCAGTGTGGTCCCTGCGTGGACGATTAGTCCGACGCGGACGATCTCACCCGCGGACCATTCCGGGGGCACGAGCGGCCACCAGTAACTCCCTGCTTCGGCATGGGGAGGGACAAGGCTGTCACTGGCGCGGTAGACGGAGTTTCCCACGAACAAAGTGAAGTTCGTCGTGAGTTGCTGGTCCATGGTGAGGACCAGGCTATCGCTCGAGTGGGACAGGGACTGGACGGTGTGCCGGGTGCTGCCGGTCTCAAAGCGGTCGGGGGACAGGGTCCCGAATCCTACTCCAGATCTCGAATAGCCGGACGCCACGGGGAATATGTTGGTGTTCCGGCCGGGGGTGAGCTCGGCTTCCCAGTCCATGCTGACCGGGACTAGTAGTGGGTCCGACCAGTCAGAAGCTCCGTGGGAATTCGATGCCTGTACGCGGAAGAAGTAGTAGTCGCTGTCCGGCAGGACCCTGACAATGGCTGTTGCCTCGTTGAACTCGATCTCCGTGCCGGTGACAGGCAGGTCAATCCACTGGTCTGCATGGCGGTACTGGACATTGTAGGTCTGGGCGCTGGGTACGTCGTTCCACTCCAGTGTCACGGATCCCTGTGAGAGGGTTTGCCCTGTGGGCCGGTCCGGGGCACGGGGAGTGAGACTGTCCACAGTGAGTTCGAGCGATGTGGACAGCCGTTGGCCGTCCTGTGTGCAGATGGCCCCGGGGAAAGTGCAGGGGCGGTTTTCAGGGAGGACGAGGGTTACAGGCATATGAGGGGAGCTTGGAGTCACAGTTATTTCCCAGTAGTCGTGACGGTCGTTTACCCTTATGGCCTTGGTCACGGTGCCGCCTGTCACGATCAGGGCGTGGTCCCTGAACTCGGCCGTGGTGAGGTATCGCAGGTTGCTGAAACGGACCTTGAGGGTAAAGGGGTTGCCGTTGTGTGTGTCCGGCGCCTCTTCGAATGTCGCCGCAAGGGCGACATACTCATTCCCTGCGGGGTCGGGTGAGGTGAAGATCCAAGGCCGGGCCTGTTTGATGGCAAGCATGTTGTCATTGGTGACCTTGAACTCGATCTCCATGGCGAACTGCTCACCGTCCTCGACGCCGTACAGTTCCGAGAATCTTTCGTGGATGGTGGTCAGGTGCGGGCGCAGTTGTGCGAGTTGGCCGTTGGTCATCAGCAGTTGGCCCCGGGGGACCTGGTTGGAGAATGCAATCACGTCGTTCCTGTTACTCTGGCGCAACAGGATCTCTTCCGGCACGGAGTGAGCGTCAGGGTTGGTCACCAGGTCTTCGCCGATCTGGGAGTTGACGTAGTAGGTCCCTTCGGTGCCGTATGAGGGGTCGGTGCTCACGGCGACTCCGTTCACCAACTCGTCCGAGTAGTTAGGGTGCACCAGCACTCCCATGGCCGCAGCCAGGTGGTCCACCCGGTGGAAGTCTCGCTCGATGAAGGCCCGGAAGTTCCACAGGCTGGCGTACACCTGCTTGAGGGACTTCGAGATGCCGTCCTCCTCCGTCTCCTCGGAGTGCTGTGTCTTGGAGTCGTACAGCCCGGCCCCGTTGAAGCCCAGCAGGTCCTCATTGTTGGTGCTGGAACGGTAGCGCAGCGACTGGCCTTCCGGATAAGTGGCGTGCATCTCAGTCAGCGCCGTCTCTATCCACTCCGGAGTTTCGGCCTTTTTGATCTTCTTGCGTAGCTTCTTGAGTTCGTCCTCCTTGGTGTCGTAGTCCGTCTGGAAATCGGGGTCGGCCAGCATTTCCCTTACGTCGTCATAGAGGTCGTTGTGCTTCATGAACTCGTCGTAGAAGTAGAAGGGCACAGCGAAGCCGTCGGGGACGGTGCCCTCCGGGAAGCCCAGAGTCCTGAGCACGGCGAGGTTGGCGGCCTTGACGCCGAAGGAGTCCCAGTCGGCGAAGCCGATCTGGCTGAGAGGGGTGATGGAAGTGACGGACAGGTCGCGCTGGGGCGTCTGGGTCTCTGCGGGCCGGACGGAGGTATAGTGTTCCTCGACCTGGGCTTGGGTAGCCGCACGTATTGAGTATCCCTCATGGGTGACTTGGTAGTAGACATGGGAGTCTATGAGGTCGCTGATGCCGTCGTCTTCGAGGGCACCCGCGATGAATGCGTTGGGTATGCTGTCCTGCAGGGCGCGGAGGTTGACATGGGAGAGCGGCGTCTGGGGTACAGTGCTGATGACGCCGGCGACACGGGGCAGTTCGTTGGGCAGGGTCTCGTAGATCACGACGTCCCGGGAGTGAGGACGCTCGTCCGGGTTCCCCATGCGTAGCAGGCCGTAGGTTTCGCTTGGGTTGAGTGCCTGGAAGGTAACGTCCGGAAAGACATCTTCGTCGAATACGAGGTTGATGCGGGATTCTCTGTACGCCGGCAGGAGCTCCTGGGAGCATTCGAGTTCGTGGTTTCGGATGTGGAGGGCAAAGTTAGCGCCAAGCATGGGTATGGTGGCCGGGAGGAGCGTATGGATGCGGTCCACGAGGTCGAATGATTGGCCCAGGCAGTGTCGCTTGATTCTGAAGGAGTAGACTCCCTGGCTTCCGTCGGGAGCGGCAAGCTTAGGGTGGTAGGTAAGGGTCCCCCGGACCGCTTGGTCGCGTTCCAGGCCAACTGCTCTGATGAACGCTATGTGGTGGGTGTCTGTCGAGGAGTTGATGAAGTAGATGCCCGGGTGGGCAGTGTCCATGTCGAACAGAATGAACTTCATGTACTGGATGGCGGTTGAATCACCCCGTTGGACGGCTTGGAAATAAAACAGGCCACTGTGATGTTGGATGGAAATCCGGTCGAAGGTCTCCTTGTCAGGAATGACGATGGCGCCTTGGCTGGACTCGATGGTAGCGGCGGGGTTCAGGGGGCTCATGGCGGGATCATTGAGTTCGGTGATGTCGTTGGTGCAGTCCCCATCGACATCTCCGGGGTTGGCGAGGCTGTACTTCTCGACCCGGTAGCGTTCCGCTGGCAGCGCTGGCAGGTTCTCGGAGATGGTGGTGGTGGTGCCTTCCCCCAGCACGACCTTAACCGGGTCCCACATCGTCTCACCGTCCACTTCGTGGCTGACGTACAGGACGAAGTAGTCGGCAACCGTGGACTCGACCACGATGGGTAGGGCAGTGATCGCTACCTCCGTCGGGGTGGGTGGAACGAAACCGTTTTCACACGGCTGGTCGGTTTGTTCTCCGCTCTCCGCAGCGTCCGCGGGAGTTTCCGAGGTCTCGGTGTCCGTGGTGGCGGATGGTTCGCTCAGGCCCCGCGGGTTCCTGGCCTTCACCGCATAGGCGTAACGGGTGCTGGCTTCGACGGACTCGTCGGTGTAGGTGGTAGCCGGTGAACCAGTGTCATCGGCTATGGCGACGAACTCGACTGCGCCCAACCCGTCTCCGTACTCGTCGCGGTCCCGGGAGCGTCTGAGCACCTGGTAGCCGGTGATGGAGATGTCGCTGGGGTCGTCCCAGGTCAGGGTGATGCTGTCATGGCTTGCAGATGAGGCGGCGAGCCCCGTGGGTGCTTTGGGTGGAGGCGGAGATCCGGGCGTTTCGACGTTGAGGAAGTTGGATTGCCCGCTCGTTCCACTGTCGTTGATGGCTTTCACACGATAGACGTACCTGGTGTGGGGTGTGACCGAGGTGTCGGTGTAGGTCGTCGCTGCCGAGCGGGTGTCTTCAGCGATGGCGGCGAACTGGGGGTCGCCCTGTCCGTCCCCATGCTGGTGTCCGTCGCGAGAACGTCTGAGGACGTGGTAGCCGGTGATCGAAACATCCTGGGGGTTGTCCCATGTAAGCGTCACGCTGTCGTGGGAGACCGCACTTGTGTGCAGGCCCGTGGGGGGTGCGGGGACGGCTGGGTCTTCGGAGGTCCGGACGTTCAGGAAGGAGGACCGGTCGCTCATGCCGTCGGGATTGATGGCCTTCAGCCGGTAGACGTACCTGGTGTGGGCTGTGACCGAGGTGTCGGTATAGGTCGTCGCTGACGAACCGGTGTCTTCTACGACAGCGACGAACTCCGGGGCGCCCTCTCCGTCCCCGTGCTGGTCGCCGTCCCGGGAGCGCCTCAGCACTTGATAGCCGGTGATGGAGGTGTCGCCCGGATCATCCCAGCCCAGCGTCACGCTGTCGTGAGAGACCGACGTGGCGGTGAGGCCGGTGGGTTGTGCGGGACCGGAGGGAGTGGGCGCCGCGGGCGTCTCCACGTTCACGTAGTTGGAGTGTTGGCTGGTCCCCGCCGGGTTGATGGCTTTGACCCTGTAAACGTACTTCGTCTCGGCTGTGACGGTGTCGTCGGTGTAGGTGGTGGCAGAACTGCCGGTATTCGGCTCTATCGTGGTGAATGTTCCGGGTTCCTGGTTGATGGTGTCGCGCCTGAGCACCAAGTAGGCAGTGACGGAGGCGTCGCCTGGGTCGTCCCAGGTCAGCGTCACGCTGTCGGGGGTGACCGAGGTGGTGGTCAGCCCCGTGGGCGCCGCGGGGACGGACGATTGTGCATGGGAGTCTTCCGCTGTCGTCGTCAGGATGAGAAGCGTGGCTAGGACTGCGACGGTGATGAATGTGACACTGTAGGGTACAAGAGACGAGCATCGGTGCAGGAAGGTCATGTGGTTTGACTATCTCCTTGCAGCGGTGGGAGTGGGTGTATCTGTGGTCTGAGATGCTGGACGAATCCAGTGGAGATTGGAGGATGCGGGTGCAGGTGGCGGCGTGGGCCGGTGTCACTGTCTTCTGGAGTGTTTCCGTTGGCCGTTCAGGTGTCAAGCGAGTGGTGGCAGATCTGGTCATTGGAGGGTCTGGTCCTCTGCGGCGGACGGGACCCGGGTGATCCCAAGGATAACCGCGCATATTTTGTCACCGGCATGGTAAGCGTGTCCCCACATTATTCGTAAGGCTTGGCCACCTACGGTGTATGTGGTTTTTTGAACCGGTGCTAGGAAGAGCGTTGGGTGGTTTGTTATAGGCATTTGCCTATGGACGGAGTGGTTTGTAAGACCTTGATGGTTTAAACCAATGGGACTACATTTTAGCCAGCTACCTGCTGGTGCATGGCTGTCCGGTCTAGGCCGGGATCCTGGGTGCTCCGGCTCTAAATGAGACATCCGGTCCCGGCGGGGGCCGGGCGGGGGTTGGCCTGAGTGTATGCGTCTGGAAACGCCGGCGTGGGTCCGGTGATGATGAGAACTGGGACTTTCGGTACTTGGGATGCCTGACGGGGAGTTTGATGGATGGTGGGAGCGACTGACAACCGGGATGGCAGATGCTTTTCGGTTGCGCGGGTGGACGTTGACGCAGATCGACCCGGAGGGACTGAGATACGTTGGGAGCGTGGTGGCTTGGCTGCACTGGGTCTTCAGTGCTCACGGCGTTGTGCAGGTCTGGTATCGCCCTTTCTACGGGTACTGGTCCCTGCAGTTTGGGGTGTACCTGTCGATGCTGTTGTTTCTGATGGCGTTCAACGGGTATTTCCACTACCTTGTATTATCGAGCAATGCGATCAGGAGGCGCTGGGTGCTGGGGTTCTGTGCGATGGACGTGGCTTTACTTTCGGCTGCGGTGGCTGTGAGCAGCGGTTTCAGCCATCACTTCTTTCATCTTTTCTACTACCCTCTGCTGGCCTTCTTGGCGGTGATGATCACCTCCCTCAGGGTCAATCTGGTATTGGTGACCGTGGTTGCCGTGGTCTACCTGGTCTTGAGCCTGACGGCGGGAAATGGCCTGGACCTTGAGGCGAAGGACGAGAAGACGCTGGCGGCCAGGATATTCGTGATGTACTTGGTGGTGCTGCTGGTCAGCCTGATCTCCGGGTTTGAGCGAAAAAGGTGGGGGCGGGCGGTGGAGCGGGAGCAGGCCCTTGTGCGGGAGCGGACGGAACTGTCCCAGGGGATCCACGATACGATGGCCCAATCGGCCTACATGATCGGACTGGGGATAGACAGGGTGAAGGAGCTTGCGGACCAGTCGAATCGGGATCTCATGTCCGCGCTGGAAGAGACTTCCAAGCTGTCCAGGTCCGCCATGTGGGAGCTGAGACGGCCGATTGAGATCGCGGAGATCTTCGGCGGGATGGAGCTTGGTGGTGTTCTAGAGTCGCTGGTTGCGACGTTCTCTTCCATCTCGTTGGTCCCGGCCGAGTTCGTGAAGTCGGGTGATGAGCCGGTATTGTCCACCGCGTTGCGTGGGGCCCTGTTCTCCATAACCCACAACGCGCTGACAAACGCGCTGCGGCACTCGGGTGCCGGGCATGTCCGGGTGGAGCTGGACTTCGGCAAGGGCTTCGTCCGGTTGTCGGTCTCCGACGACGGGGTCGGTCTGCCGGCTGGCTACGCGGCAATGGGGCGAGGGTTCAGGAACATGAGAGAGGACGCTGAACGCGTGGGCGGGAGACTCGAGGTGGAATCAAGCAGGAGTGATGGCGGGACCACGGTGATCTGCATAGCGCCCTACGCACCTGGGGGGAGGAATTGAGATGCTTTCTGCACCGGTGAGGATTCTGCTGGTTGACGACCATCCGTTCGTGCGGGACGGGCTCCAGCACCTGCTGGAGCGGTCCGGCGAATTCCAGGTGGTGGGACACGCCGGGGACGGTGACGAGGCGGAACGTTTGGCGAAGGACGTTGTTCCGGACCTAATCATCATGGACGTGATGATGGCGGGCAAGGACGGTATAGATGCATGCCGGGACATCATGGACGCGCTTCCCAGCACCAACGTGCTGATCCTGACCGCTTCGATGGAGAGGAACGCAGTGATTGAGGCGGTGGCCGCGGGAGCTTCCGGCTACGTGCAGAAGTTCACTCCGACGGAGCAGTTGCTTGCGACCGTGAGGGACGTGGCCAGGGGAGAGTACCGGGTGCCCCGGGAGGCCATGAGGCGGGTGTTCGCGCGTTTGCGCTACAGCCCGGAGCCGGGTGGGCCGGCAAAGGGGAAGCGGTTGACAGAGCGGGAAAGGGAGATACTCCGGCAGTTTGGGCGGGGGATGTCGTATACCGAGATTGCCGTGTCCCGGGGCAACAGTCCGACGACGGTCCGGAACACGATCTACGGCATACAGAACAAGCTGGGTCTGGGGAGCAAGCAGGAGGTCGTTGTCTGGGCTGTCCAGAACGGACTCCTGGACGACTGCGAGGAGGAAGGGTAGTTTTGCCGTCGCACTACGGCTTGCTGTGATGAATTTGACGCCGTGGTCTTGCAGCGCAGTTCTGGGTCGGCGCCGTCAGTTGCTGCGCCAGTTGACCGTGCCCACGTGACGGGGCTCGCCGGACCCCGGGTTGTCGGGGTCTTCCGGCGTGACGGTCACGTTCCACCCCGGGGTGTCTGAGAACACGAACTCCCCTCGGTCCTCGCTGAGGGTGCCGCAGAACACGGAGACGTAGTTGATCTCGTTCTTGCGGGAGGCGTTGCTCTTGGGCACCAGCGGCAGGGTGCGGCTGCCGGCGCCGTCTGCGGCGTTGTTGACCCTGAAGATGTATCCCCTGGGCCCCCAGGCCTCGATGTAGTAGTTGGAGCACTTCTTTTCGGACGGGTCTTCGAAGGACACATGGGTCTCGGTGTCGTCGTTGACGGCCTTTACCTTTACGGGCGCGTCAGCAGGCTGTGGGTTGATGCCGTGGCCGTCCTCGCCGTCGTCTGAATCCGAATCTTCCTGCTTTGCCGGGATCTCTACAGTGGCGGCAGCCCAGTTGCTGAGGCCGTCGTTGTTCTCGGCGGCCACGCGGACGTTGAGGGTGGCGGTGTCGGAAGTGCTGGTCCGGCAGTCGGAACTGTCGAGGTAGCCGGGTATGGAGTGCTTGGCCGAGCGCGCGGCGGCGCTGATGCGGTGGTTGCCCTGCCACTCTTCCCTGGTATCCGCTTCGCACCGGTACTTGACGATGTAGGCTGCGATGTCGGAATTGCCTTTGTCGGCGGGCTCAGACCAAGTGACGGCAAGCGACGACTCGCCCTCGAGCGTTGCGGAGAGGCTCTGCGGTGGGCCTGGGGGGGCCGGTGGCGGCGGCGGTGGTGCGGCCTGTTCGGAGGCCAGCCTCAGGTCACGTCCCAGGATGGCGGTGCTGGGGCCGCAATGGGCGCCGTCGCAGACCGTGAACATCAGGTAGTCGTCGCGCTGGGCTAGGTGTTCCACCGTGTGCTGGAGGAAGAGGTCGCGCGTGAAGGTATGGCGGGCGGCGTACTGGCCGTTTGCGTTGTCCTCCATGAAGACGGCGTTCAGCATGAGGCCGATGTGTTCGAGCGGTATGTCTTCGAGGGCAGCCACGGCGGCTTGGAGGTCTCCCTTGGGAGTGCAGCCGTCCTTGGTGGCCACGCAGAAGTCGGGCTCCGGGCCGAAGTTTCGCTCGTCGGCGGTCCAGTAGTCCGGGTAGTAGCAGGTCGCGTCCTTGCAGAGCTGGCGTTGGTAGAGGTGGCGGTCTCCGGGCAGTTCGCCGTTCAGGCAGTACTTCAAGGTGTCAAGGGAGTAGTCGCCGCTGCTGACAGTGGGGTCGTCCTCGGTGTCGAGCCAGGATATGCGCCAGTAGCCCTCCTGGGATGGGCCCATTCTGCAAACGCCGGGCTCAGACCTGACGACGGTGGTGTCGCCGTCCCCGAGTTGGTTCACGCTCTGGACGAAGATCCTGTAGCGTTTTCCGTTGGTGAGGTCCGGGATCCTCTGCTGCGTGGATGCGGCGTTGCTTGACCGGTCGACCTCCTTGTAGTCGTTGGGGGAGCCTTCCGGGTGGTAGACCACCTTGTATGTCACGGTAAGTCCGGTTGGTGTCTCGGGCTCCTGCCAGGTGACGAGGATGGCTTCGTCTTCGGCGGAGGCCCTGAGGTCCCTGACCTTCCCCGGGGTGGTCCAGGTGGTGCCGGACCCTTCGGCCCAGATGCTGGCGCCGTAATCGTTCACCGCGGCGATGCGGACGTTGTAGCGGTTCAGGTTCTCGAGCTCCGAGATGACCTGCTGAAGCGAGGTGTCGGTGCCGGAACGGTCCTGGACCTCCTTCCATTCGGCCCCGCCGCCCTGCTTGCGGAATTTGACCGTGTAGGCGGTGATGGGGCCGTCGCCGTGGTGCTCCGGAGGCTGCCAGGTGACGGTGATTGATTCGTCGCCGGGGGCGACGGTGACTTCCCTTGGGGCGTCGGGCTGGCCCTTGGTAGGCCGGGCGGTGCCGGCCGCCCAGGGGCTCACTCCCTCGGAGTTCCGGGCGGCGACCTGGACTCGGTAATCGTAGCCGTTCCGGAGGTCGGAGAGCACGTGGGTCAGCGCGGTGGGGTCGGCGGCCCGGTCCGCGTTGGTCCACGCTGTGTCGGTGGTGAGTTGGTACTGGACCAGGTAGGCGGTGATGGGGGAGTTGCCGTTATGGGCCGGGGTCTGCCAGGTGAGGGTGATGGTACCGTCGCCCGCGGCGGGCTGGAGGTTGATGGGTGCCCCGGGCGGGGTCGGCGCGGGGACCGGCGCGGTTGGTGCGCTGGTGAGGGTCACGGGGTTGAAGGCGTCGTCTTGGAATGACACGCGGACCTTGAGGCGGTGGTCGATGTCGGCCCGTTGCACCGTATAGGCCGCGTCGGTTGCTCCGGGGATTTCGGTGTCGACCGCGCCGTCGGAGCGGAGCCACTGGTAGGAGTACTCGACGTTGGTTAGGCCGTTGCCGTCCTGGATGGTTGAGGTGTCCGCCGTGACGGTCCGGTTGAAGATGGGGTTGCCGTCGCTGACTAGGGGCCCGCCGGTGGTGGGCTGGTCCGGCTCGGATGTGGGTACGGCGGTGGCGGTGGCTGGTAGGCCGTTGTTGTCTGCGTTTACGGCCCTTATCTGGAGGGTGTAGTTGGTCCCGGGCGTCAGCGGACTCACGGTATGGGATGTGGTGCCGGCGTCGCTGCTGGGTACGTCGGTCCAGTCCGGGTCCCAGGTGGAGGCGCCGGTTTCTTGGTGGCGGTACTGGTAGTTGCCGATGTTGACGTCGCCGGGGTCGTCCCAGGAGAGGATTGCGGAGTTGTGAGCGCCCAGGGCGCTCAGGCCGGTGGGCGCGGCGGGTGCCGGCAGGGGGTTGGGTGTCGCGGTGGCGGTGGAAGTCGGTCCATGGCCGCTGGAGTTCACAGCCCGGAGTTCGAAGGTGTATCCGGTCCCGTTGGAAAGCCCGGTGAACGTATATTCCAACGCGGGCGAAAACCGGGTCCACTCGCTGAGCCAGGTCTGGCTGGCGGTTGGGCGGTGGCGTACCTGGTAGCCGGTGATGCTGGGGTTGCCAGGGTCGTCCCAAGTCAGCCTGACGGTGGCGTTCGTCGGGCGAGTGCTCAAGTTGGCCGGGGCTGCCGGCAGCGGGCGTGGTGTTACGACCGCGCTTGATGGCGGTCCCGCTGGGCCCTCGTTCTTGGCCCGGAGCTCGAAGGTATACTCTATTTCGTTGGAGAGGCCGGTCTCGGTGTGGGCCACGGTGTCGCTGCTGCTGCCGGGAATCGCTGTCCAGTTGAGAATCCAGGTCTCGGTGTCCGTTCGCCGGTAGCGGCGTTGGTACTCGTTTATCGAGGGGTCGGACGGGTCGGTCCACGTGAGGGTGGCCTGGGCGTCTGCGCCCTGGGCGGACAGGCCCACGGGTGGTTCGGGCAAGTGCACGGGTGTGGCGGTGGCCCTTGCGGCTGTGCCGGAGCCGCTTCGGCTGACCGCCCTGAGCTCGATGGTGTGCTCGGTCCCGTTGGCAAGGTCCACCACCGTGTACGAGGTGGTGGCGGCGTTGCTGGGGGTGATTGTGCTCCAATCCGGGTCCCAGGTGACGCGGTCGTTGTCGCTGACGCGGTACTGGTAGTGGGTGATGGTGGTGTCGTCATGGGGGTCCCACTCGAGGGCGATCTCTTGTTCTCCCGGTGTTGCGGCCAGGTTCCGAGGTGGGGCCGGCGGGGGTGCCGGGGTCGCTTCGGCCGAGGCGGCGGCCCCTTCTCCTGCGGGGCTGATTGCCCTGACTTCGAAGACGTAGGTGGTGCCGTTCTGGAGGCCGGTTACCGTGTGGGCGACGGTGTTGGTGTCGCTGCCGGGGATGTTGGTCCAGTCCTGGGTCCAGTTGCTGGATGATTGCCTGCGGTAGCGGTACTGGTATCCGTTGAGGTAGGTGACGCCGGCCAGGTCCCATTCCAGCAATGCGGCGGAGTCCCTGGGGGTGGCGGTGAAGTACTCCGGGGCCCCCGGCGGGTTGATGCGGAAGATGGTTAGTGTATAGGTCGTGGTGACGGAGGTGTCCTGGGCGGTTACGGTGATGGAGACTTCGTTGCTTCCCTCTTGGAGATCCACTTGGTGGTCCAGGGCGTTTTCGTCGGCGTCGGACGGGGTGATGGAGGTGATGGATGCCCGGTCATGGTCGGTGAAGGCTTTGAGGGTGAGGGAGGTCCGGGAGAGGGGTACTGCCGCTTGGTAGCTGGTGGCGTAGGGCCTGAAGTTGATGATGCGCACGTTGGGAATCGCGATGTCTTTCAGGTAGGCGTTCCGGGAGGGAGGCATGTTGTAGGCGTAGACCTTGCCGTTGGCGGTGTCGGTGACCCACATGGTGGTCCCGTCGGAAGATATGCCGGACGGGGCGGTGTTGCCGGCGGCGGTGAGGGTCCTGAACTCTTGGGGTAGCAGTTGGGAGCCGTAGTACAGTTCGTAGGCGTATATCTTGCCGTCGGTCCCGTCTGCGACCCACAGGGTTGCTCCGTCGGTCCAGATGCCGGCGGGGTCCTCGTTCTGGGATGACAGGGTGAAATCCAGAGCGTGCCGGCGGTCCCGCCCGATGTCGGAATAGGCGTAGATCTTCCCGTCGGTGTGGTCAACTACCCAGATGTTGTGGGCGGTGGCGGTGATTCCCGTAGGGTCGGCGTTTTCGTCGTGGAGGTCGAAGGTGCGGAACAGTTCGTGCTGGTAGTCGTGCACGTTGTAAGCGTGGACCCTGTCTTCTTCCGGGTCGGTCACGAGGATGCGGTTGCGCTGGAGCCCCAGATGGGTGGGGGACTTGTTGTCTGATGCGAGGCGGATGTCTGCGTTGGTGAATCGTTGTCCATTGAGGTAGGCGGGCAGTCTGGAGTAGCTTGGTTCAGCCAGGTGGAAGAGGCTGCCGCCGAGTTGGGACAGACCGGTTGGGTTGGTGCCTGGTGGGAGGAAGTTCAGGTCCCGTTTGGCGTCCCAGCCGAAGGCGGTGGTGACGCTGCGGCCGATGGTGATGGTGTAGGTGCTCCGGTTGGCCCCGTTGGAGGAGGTGACGGTGATGGTGACGGTATTGAGTCCGGGTTGCAACTGCACTTGGTGGCCGTCTGTGTTCTCGTCGGCGTCGGCCGGTGTGACGGTCACGGGTGAACCGGGCTGGGCGGTCTCGTACTCGACGGTGGCCTGGAGGATTTCGTCGGGCACGCCGGTGTGGTAGCTGTACCGGTCCGGGTCGAAACTGTATATGTCCTTTGGGGAGACGGTGAGGGACGCGAGGTCGGATACCGGGCTGACGGGAGTCCGGGCTTCGGTGCTGAGGGTGGTGGGGCCGCTGAAGTCGGGGTTGAAGGATGCTTGGATTCTGTAGTTTGTGTTGTGGAGCAGGCCGGCGGCGGTGATCGTGAGGGATGCGGCGGCGGTGTGCGTGGTCTTGGTCCAGCGTTTTGAGCCGTCTTCGGGTTGGTAGCGGAGGTGAACGTCCGGCGGGTTGCCGCCCAGGTCCTCTGCGGTGACGGTGATGACCAGGGTGTCGGGGTTGGCGGTGTTGGCGGTGGCTGTGAGGCCGGTGAGGCTTGGAGGGGTGGTTGTGGAGCGGGCGGTGACGGTGCTGTCGCCGTTGGCGTTTACGGCGGCCACCTGAACCTCCCAGTGCCCGGTGAGGTCCTCTATGGTTGTGCTGCGCTGGTCCGGCGTGGTATCGCGCGACCGCGATTGGCTGAACTCCTGGTTCCAGGAGCGCCAACTGACGGTGTACTTGGTGATGGGTGTGCCCCCATCGTAGGTCGGGGCGTCCCATGTTAATTCCAGTTCGCTGCTCTGGGTATCCTCGGTGACCGTGAGGTCCTGTACCTGCTGGGGCACGCAACCGCCGGCCCGCCAGGGGTTTCGGACCGTGCTGCCTGACCTGTTGAGGGCACTCCATGCCCTGCCGTCGTGGCAGTAGCCCCCGAAGGAGTTGCGGAACTGGTAGGTGGTGGAGATGCGGTCCCATGGTCGGGACTTCCTTATGTCCTTGGTCAGCTTTTCGAGGTCGTAGTCTTGGTCGTAGCCGTCCAGTTCTGAGGTGCTGTAGGGCAGTCCCGAAGCGGTGTACCTGTCCTTGAACCACTGTGGGGTCTGGAAGGTGGCGATGCTTGTTGCGAATGTTCTTGTGGTGCTTGAAGGTGAGTTGGGGGTGTTGGAGCAATAGACGTAGTAGTTGGTTTGGCCGCCGCCGCCGGTGACAGTGGCCATGCCGTCGGCGTAGAGTTCTCCCGGGTCGCAGTTGTTGCCGCCCTCGGCAAGCTGGTTGAAGTAGACCCATCCCATGGCGGCGGTTTCAGCCCCCACCTGCGGGGCCCCGCTGACTATGGAATAGACGTGGGCCATTTCGTGGACGGTGATTTTGTCGTGGAAGTAATCGCTCCTGAAGTTTGCTGCGCTGCACCATCCGAGGTTGTTGGCGGAGGTGGAACCGGGAAGGCAAGCGACGGCGACGGAGCCCGAGCTGACCTGGTGCCCGATGGGCGTGTTGTAGCGGCGCAAAGCCCGGTAGGCTTCCCAGACCCATGGGTGGGATTCCTGGAATCTGGGGACGATTTTGTGGCGGACCTGGTATTTGACCCGGTCCGGCTTCGAGTTGGCCTGGTATTGGAAGGCGAAGGTCCCGGCGCCGAAGGACGAACTGGTTGACACCTGTATCTCGTATGGTTCGTCGTGTGCGAGGGACCCTGCGGTGGTGGTGATGGTGCCGGTGACGGTCTGGGGATCAAAAGTGGTCCAACTCCCGGAGGGTAGTTGTCTGGTGCGGATGTGCAGGGTGATGGGGTTCTGGTCCGGGTTGTTGATGTCAATGTCCAGGTACAGGTCCGTCTTGGCCAGTTGGCGTGCGACCACATTCGTTATGGGGCTGGTGACGGTTGGTGTCTCGTGGTAGAAGGGCTGGAGGGCATCGGCCTCGTCGTCGGCTACCCATAGTATGGGTCCATCGAGGGCGATGCCCCAGGCGTCCATCTCCTCGGGGAGGTCGATGTGGCGGGTCGTCAGAGGTCGGCCCCGGGGATAGTCCGCGCCTGTGGTGAGGGTATGGAGTGCATGGATTCTGTCCCCGTCCACTGTGAAGACGGTGTCTGACGTGGCGGTCATGCCCTTGGGCCTGCCGTAGAGGACGTGGTGTTGCATGTCCCTGTCGGCCAGGGGCTGCCCGAAGCTGGTGCGGGTGTAGATGTCGTAGGTGTGGATGGTCTCCATGACGTAGGCCATGGCGTAGAGGTGGCTGCCGGCACCCGCCAGTCCTGCGCCCATCTCGAGGTCGGGCATGGTCAGGTTCTTGTCGGGGTCTGTTTCTCCTGTTGGCGCGGCGTCTTCCATGTCGTAGGCGAAGATGGTATTGGAGTCCCAGTCGGAGACCCACATGGTGTCGCCGTCGGAATAAAGTCCCCGGGGGGCGGAGTTGTCTGAGGCAAGTTCCACAATTCCGGAGAGGTCGAGCTGTCCGTCGACTATGGTGTAGGGGTATAGGTGGCTTGTTCTGGAGTCGACCACCCATATGGTGGTGCCGTCGGTCCATATGCCTCGTGGGGAGATGTTGCCCCATTGACCTATGTTGATTCGTCCCTCGGGCGTGTTGCGGAAGTTCCAGTCGATAGTCTGGTCTTCGGGGAAGCTGGAGAAGGGTGAGGTCTGGGCGTTGTATGACCGGTTGGGTGCTAGGTCGGTGAGGGTCCAGGTGAGTGTGGCGGCCCCGGCGCCGGTGGCGGTGGAGGAAGTCCAGTCGGATTGGTCGCCCTCGCGGTAACGGAAGAGGAGGGTGTAAGGGGCAGTGCCGGCGTAGTCGACGCTGACGGTGGCGGTGCCGCTGGTGGCGCCGGTTGAGCTGAACGTGCGGTCTTGGAGATGAGCGGTGGTGACGGGAGCGTGGTAGGCGAAGATCTTGTTCTCGTAGTCCGCGACCCACATGGTGGAGCCGTCCGACCAGATGCTCTGGGGAGTGCCGTTGCCTGCTCCGTTGAGTGTGTCGTATTCGAGGTGTGGGCGGCGGGTCTTGTCGCTCATCCCGTAGGCGTAGAGCTTGTTGTCGCTCACGTCGGCGACCCACATGGTGTGTCCGTTGCTCCAGATGCCGGAGGGGTTGGTGTTGCCTGCGGGGTCGAGGGCGCCGAAGTCCTTGGTTGGGACCCTGGTGCCGTTCCTCGTGTAGGCGTAGATCTGGTCCTGCGTGGAATCGGCTATCCAGAAGGTTGTTCCGTCGGACCAAATGCCTTTGGGATCGGTGTTTTCCGCTGCCAGGGTGAACCCGCCGACTGCGGGGGCGCCGTTGCTGAGACGGTAGATGTGTGTGGTCCGGGTATCCCGGTCGAGGACCCACAGGAACGTGCCGTTGCTCCAGAGGGCGGTAGGGTCGGTGTTCGCCGCTGGGAGGGAGGTTATTGACTTGGCGCTGTCGTGGGCCTTGGTGGCCAGGTTGTAGGCGTATATCCGGTTGTCCTGATGGTCTGTGACCCACATGGTGGTGCCGTCGGACCAGACTCCGGCTGGCCTCAGGTTGCCTTGCTGGACGAGGGTGTCGAAATCTTCCTGGGCCTTCCAGCCGAAGATGGCTGTTGCGCCTTGGTTGATGCTGACTTCGTAGGCTTGTTCGGTGTTCCCGTCCTCAGCTGTGACGGTCACGGTCACGGTGTTCCGGCCTTCCGAAAGGCTGACTTGGTGCCCGGGAGCGTGGTCGTCGGCGTCTGCGGGGGTGATGTCGAGGGTGGCCATGCTGTGGGTCGGGGCGGCGGTCACTGTGGCTTCGGTGACGTCGGCGGCCACGCCGACCTGATAGGCTAGGACTTGGGCTGTAAACCCGTTGATGTCCCTTGGACTGACTGAGAGGCTACTCAGTGTGGCGTCGTTGCTGAGGACCTGTTCTTGGACCGGGTTCAGCCCCTGGGCGTGGGCCCGGGTTGGCAGCAGGGCGATGGTCAGGACAATGACCGCTGCGGCGAGGAAGAGCAACGGCACGGTTGCTGCGGCGCCGTCGCGTGTCGGGCGGAACTGGTATTTCATCTGATCTGCACTGTTGCAGGGATGGGGGCTGGGCGGGTTGCTCCGCTGGCATAGCAATTTTCTTGTTTTTGTTAGAGCGTTGTAAGAGTGCTGTGCCCATTCCTCTATGGGCATTTGTCCTGATGAATATGGTACAAACCGCCCATTGGGCGGGGGTAGTTGAGTGGGAGCACAGCGCGCGAACGCCGTTAGTCGTCGTCGGCGACGGTGACCTCCACGTTGGCGGTGGTCTCCTGGTAGTTTGAGCCCGTCGCGGTGTGGGTCAGGATGACCGTGTCGTCCTCAGAGTCGGAGTCCTGTCCGGCGGTTATGGTGACCGTCTGGGCCGTGTTCCAGTTGGACGGGGTGAAGGTCAGGGTGTTGTCCGAGTCGAGGCCGGTGAGGGTCAGGTCGGTCCCTGAGTGTCCGGATACGGTTACGGTCACGTCCTCCGACGGTCGGGACTTGAGCTTGACGCTGTAGGTCGCGCCGTCGGTGTCGCCCTCGGTCACTGTCAGGGATCTGGTGCTCAGGACGAGTCTGCGGTCGTCGTCGGCGACGGTGACCATGAGGTCGGCCGATACCCCGGCGTAGCCGCCGCCGGAGGCCGTGTGGTCAAGGGTGACCGCGTCGTCAACGCCGTCTTGGTCGCTCTTGGCGCTGACCGTCACCTGCTGGGCGACGTTCCAGTTTTGCGGGGTGAAAGTCAGGGAGTTCGTCCCGCTCAGGCCGTCCAGTTCGAGGTCTGAGCCTGATTGGCCGGACACGGTGACGGTCACGTCGGCGGAGGGCTGGTGGGACAGCTTTACCGTGTAGGAGCCGCCGTATTGGTCTCCCTCGTCGACCGGTGTGGTTGAACTTACCAGTATGGCGTTGGGGTCGTCGGTGCTGCCCTCCAAGCGCATTGCCAAGGTGGTGCCGTCCTTGAAGCCGTAGAACTCCTTGCCGAACCAGACGAAGTCGGAGCCGCCGATGTTCTGGGCTGCGCTGGAGAGTGGCAGTTGCATGTCGGTGTTGATGTGGAGCGTCCAGGTCCTGATCTGGCGGTCGGTGGGACCCGTGGGGGCTCCGGTCTCGGGGTCCTGGCCTCTGAGGGCGAACCTGAACCTGGTCCAGTTGTGGTTGCCGGGCCTGGTGTCCCGGACGGCTGCCACCATGGTGACGGTGTAGGTGATGCCGCCTGCCGTGAAACTGTCGTCGGAGATGCCGGATCCGGGGCAGGTGGGAGCGCAGGCGAGGAGGGGTACGGTCTCTATGGTGCCGCTGCTATCCGCAGCCCACTTGAGGGTGACGTTGGCGTCCCACAGTTCGGTCTCAACGTTCATCAGGGTGACGGTGGCTGAGGTGGTGGCGCCCGGATTCAGCCCGGCCGGGAGGGTCCCGAAGCCCAGGTGGACCATTTCGCCGTCGTCCTCGACCTCGTCGTCCACGGCGACCAGTGTGAACGTCTTGGTTGTCTCGCCGGCGGAGAAGGTGAGGGTCGCCGGGATGCCCGACCAGTCGGCGGGGGTGGCCCCGCCTCCGCCTTCGGCGGTGATGGGGACGGTCAGAGTGACTGTGGAAGCCTTAGTGAGTTCGACTGTTACCACGGCGTTGGGACCGCCTTCGGTGGCGGAATACGCTGATGCGGCAAACGAGATGGCGGGTACGTCCAGGATGGTGACGGTGGTCTGGGTGAGGGCGCCTTGGCTGACGTCTGCCGGGAGGGTGCCGAAGCCCAGCAGGACGGTCTCGTCTTCCTCGGCTACCGAGTCCACGGTGGCGCTCAGGGTGAAGCTCTTCGTGGTGTCCCCGGCCGCGAAGGTGAGGCTGTCGGGGACGCCGGAGTAGTCGTCGTCGGTGGTCCCTGCCTGGTTGGTCTTGGTCAGGGGGATGGTGACGTCGTTGGTGAGGGCGTCGCTCAGGCTCACGGTGATGGTTGCGCTGCCCCCCTCGGGTATGGCGGTGGCTGCGGAGGCGAAGGCGACCTGGGCGCTCGTCAACTCGGAGGTGCCGCGGTCGTTGTCGGTGACGGTGACCTCAAGTTCCGCTGACAGGCTGGCGTAGTTTCCTCCGGAGGCGGTGTGAGTCAGGGTCACACTGTCGTTGGTATCGTCCGTGTCGTCCCCGGCCTTGACGGTAACCGTTTGGGTTGTGTCCCAGTTTGACGTGGTGAACGTAAGGGTGTTGGTGTTGCTCAGGCCTTCGACGGTGAGGTCGGTGTTGGCTTGGCCCGTCACGGTGATGGTGACGTTTTCGGAAGGCTGGGTGGCCAGTTTGACAGTGTAGGTCTCGCCGTCGGCGTCCTCTTCTTCGACTGTGAGGGAGGTTGGAGTGAGCACTACTGCCCGGTCGTCGTCGGTGACAGTGACCTTCAGGTTGGCTGAGGTGTCGTAGTTGCCGCCGGTGGCGGTGTGGGCGAGGTCCACGACGTCGTCCGTTCCGTCGCTGTCGGCTGCGGCCTTGACTCTCACGGTCTGCTCGGTGTTCCAGTTGGCGGTGGTGAAGGTGAGAGTGCTGGTTTCGCTCAGGCCCTCCAGGGTGAGGTCGGTGTTGTTTTGGCCCGACACGGTGATGATGACGTTTTCGGAGGGCTGGGTGGCCAGCTTGACGGTGTAGGTCTCGCCGCCGGCGTCTGCTTCCTCCACGGTGAGGGAGGTTGGGTTCAGGACGATGGTCCGGTCGTTGTCGGCGACGGTGACCTTGAGTTTTAATGATCTCCCCTCGTAATTCCCGCCCTTGGCGGTGTGGGTGAGGGTGACGGCGTCGTCCGTCCCGTCGTCGTCATCAGCGGCCTTGACGGTGACGGTCTGGGCGGTGTCCCAGTTGGCGGTGGTGAAAGTGAGGGTGTTGGTGTTGCTCAGGCCGGTCAGGGTCAGGTCGGTGTTGTTTTGACCGGACACCGTGACGGTGACGTTCTCCGATGGCTCGGTGGAGAGTCTGATTGTGTAGTACCCGCCGTTGGCGTCCCCCTCGGCGACCGTGAGGGAAGCGGGGCTGAGTTGGAGGCCCCGGTCGTCGTCGGTGACGGTGACGGCCACATCCGGAGCATCGACGTCGTCATAGCCGCCCCCGGCGACGCTGAGGGTCACGGTTGCGGTGTCGTCGATGCCGTCGTCGTCATGGGCCGCGCTCACGGTCACCGTCTGGGCGGTGTTCCAGTTATCGGTGGTGAATGTGAGAGACTCCGGAGAGGTGGTTACATCAGTGTTGTCCGTCAGAACACTCACGGTGACGACCACGTTTCCGGTAGGAAGGTGGCTGAGCGCCACCTCGAAGGTCTCGGTGCCGCCCTCGACTACGGTGAGGGTCTGGTCGGAGGTGTCCACGCCCAGTTGGACGCGGGTCCCGTCTCCGGCTTCCAGGAGGTACACCAGAACGTTGGGCGCGTTGATGGAGTCGTAGTCGGAGTCGTCGGTTGAGGTCACGGTGTGAGTCAGGTGGACACGCGCGTTGCTGGCGTCTGCGTCGGCTGATGCGCGGACGGTCTGGGGCGTGTCCCAGTTGGCCGTGGTGAAGGTGAGGGTGGTCTTGTCCAGGGCCACTTCAGTGCCTGAATGTCCCGAGACCGTCACGGTGACGTCCCCGGCGGGCTGGGTTCCCAGGACTGCGGTATAGGAGTTGTTGCTACCCCCGTAGAGAATAAACCATGTTGGACGGATGACCACCCCCAGGGTGTCGTTGTCGGTGATGGTGACGCTCAGGTCAGCCGACACGTCGGCGTAGTTGCCCCCGGCGGCAGCGTGGGTGAGCGTCACGGTGTCGTTGGTGGCGTCCGTGTCGTCCGTCGCTTTCACCTTCACCGTCTGCTCGGTGTTCCAGTTGGCGGTGGTGAAGGTGAGGTTGGTCTTGTCCAGGGTCAGGTCGGTTCCCGCATGGCCGGATATGGTGACGGTCACTTCTTCGGAGGGCTGTGTCTTGAGCTTGACGGTGTAGGAGGTACCCTCTTCGTCTCCTTCGTCCACCGTGAGGGAGGTCGGGTTGAAGACGAGGGTCCGGTCGTCGTCGGCGATGGTGACCTTGAGTTTTAATGATCTCCCCTCGTAGTTTCCTCCGGCGGCGGTGTGGGTGAGGGTGACGGTGTCGTCGGTCCCGTCGTTGTCGTCTCCGGCCTTGACCGTGACGGTCTGGGTGACGTTCCAGTTTGTCGTTGTGAAGGTGAGGGTATTCGTTGGGCTCAGGCCTCCCAGGGTGAGGTCGGTACCGGCTTGGCCGGAGACGGTGATGGTGACGGTCTCGGACGGCTCGGTGGAAAGCTTGACTGAGTAGGTCTCTCCGTCCATGTCTCCTTCGGTGACCGTGAGGGAAGCGGGGCTGAGTTGCAGGCCCCGGTCGTCGTCGGTGACGGTGACCTCGAGGTCCCCTGAGACGTCGGCGTAGTTCCCGCCCGATGCCGTATGGGTGAGGTCCACGACGTCGTCGGTGCTGTCGGTATCGTGTGCTGCCTTCACGGTGACGGTTTGCTCGGTATTCCAGTTCGCTGTGGTGAAGGTGAGAGTGTTTGTTGGACTTAGGCCCCCGAGTGTCAGGTCGGTATCGGCTTGGCCGGATACTGTCACGGTGATGGTCTGGGAGGGTTCGGTGGCGAGGTTGACCGTGTAGGTTTCCCCGGCGGCGTCTCCTTCTTCGACCGTGAGAGATGTCGGGTTAAAGACTATTGCCCTGTCGTCATCCGTGACGGTGACGTTCACGTTCGGCGCGGTGACGTCGTCGTAGCCGCCGCCGCTGACTCCGAATGTCACCGTGGCGGTGTCGTCGGTCCCGTCGGTGTCGTGGGCTGCGCTCACCGTCACCGTCTGGGCGGTGTCCCAGTTGTCGGTGGTGAAGGTCAGACTCTCTGGTGAAGTTGTCACCTCGGTGTTGTCCATGGGATCGGTTACGGTGACGACCACGTCCCCGGTGGGAGCGTGGCTGAGTACGACGTTGAAGGTCTCGGTGGTCCCTTCCATCATGCCCAGTTCCCGGGCGGAGGTGTCCACGCCGAACTGCACTTGGAGTGTGTCTGTGCGGGCCAGGATGAACACTGATACGAAGGCTCTGGGCACGGCGTCGTAGTCCGAGTCGTCCGTGCTGCTCACGTCGTGGTAGAGGCTGAGGGCCGCGGCGCTTGCCTCGGTGTCCGCGGCCACTTGGATGCGCTGCGGCGTATTCCAGTTGGCGGACGTAAAGGTGAGGGTATTCTCGGCGCTCAGGCCGCTCAGGGTAAGGTCGGTCCCTTCATGCCGTGACACGGTGACCGTGACGTCTCCGGCGGGCTGGGTGCCCAACCGAATGCTGTAGGAGTTGGAGCCGCCGGCGCGGACGGTGATGGCGGTAGGACCAATGATCAGTCCCAGGGTGTCGTCGTCGGTGACGGTGACCTTGAGGTCTGCCGAGACCTCGGCGTAGTCGCCGCCCGTGGCGGCGTGGGTCAGAGTTACGACGTCGTCCGTTGAGTCTGTGTCTTCGGCGGCCTTCACGGTTACCGTCTGGGCGCTGTTCCAGTTGGCGGTGGTGAAGGCGAGGGTGGTCTCGTCCAGGGTCAGGTCGGTGTTGTTATGGCCGGAGATGGTGACGGTCACGTTCGCCGAGGGCTGGGTGGCCAGTTTGACCGTGTAGGTCTCTCCGTCCTCCTCCCCTTCGTCGACGGTGAGTGACGTGGGACTGACTACTATCGTCCGGTCGTCGTCGACTATATTGACCTTCAAGTCGTGCGTGATGCCGTCGTAGTCCCCTCCGGCGGCGGTGTGAGTCAGGGTTATGGTCTCGTCCGCGCCGTCGGTATCGTCGGATGCTTTGACTGTCACCGTCTGGGTGGTGTCCCAGTTTGCGGTCGTGAAGGTGAGGGTGTTCTCAGCGCTCAGGCCCTCCAGGGTCAGATCAGTGCTGGCTTGGCCGGATACTGTTATGGTCACCGTTTCGGATGGCTGAGTGGAGAGTCTGACTGAGTAAGTCTTGCCTGTGGCGTCTCCTTCCGCAACCTTGAGCGATCCGGGGATGATCTGGAGCTCGCGGTCGTCGTCGGTGACGGTGACCTCGAGGTCCCCTGAGACTTCGGCGTAGTTGCCGCCGGTTGCGGTATGGACCAGGGTGACGACGTCGTTGGACCCGTCGTTGTCGTCCGCCGCTTTGACGGTGACTTCCTGCTCGGTGTTCCAATTCGTTGTGGTGAAGGTGAGGGTATTGGTCGCGCTCAGACCTTCCAGGGTCAGGTCGGTGTTGGCCTGGCCGGAGACGGTGACGGTCACGTTCTCGGAGGGCTGTGTCTTGAGCTTTACGGTGTAGGTCTCGCCGTCGGCGTCTCCCTCTTCCACCGTCAGGGAGGTCGGGTTGAAGACGAGGGTCCGGTCGTCGTCGGTGACGGTGACCTTGAGTTTTAATGATCTCCCCTCGTAGTTGCCGCCGGTGGCGCTGTGGGTGAGGGTGACGGTGTCGTCGGTCCCGTCCGCGTCGGCGGCGGCCTTGACCGTCACGGTCTGGGTGACGTTCCAGTTTGTCGTTGTGAAGGTGAGGGTATTCGTTGGGCTCAGCCCGCTGAGTGTCAGATCAGTACCGGCGTGGCCTGAGACCGTCACGGTCACGGTCTCGGACGGTGCGCTGGAAAGCCGGACGGTATAGGTCTCTCCTGTTGTGTCCTCCTCGGCGACCGTGAGGGATGCGGGGCTGAACTGCAGGCCCCGGTCGTCGTCGGTCACCATCACCTTCAGTTCGGCCGATACCCCGGCGTAGTTGGAGCCGGAGGCGGTATGGGTCAGGGTCACGGTGTCGTTGGAGCCGTCGGCATCATCGGCTGCTTTGACCGTCACGGTCTGGGCTGTGTTCCAGTTGCCGGTGGTAAAGGTTAGGGTGCTCTCGTCCAGGGTCAGGTCCGTCCCGGATTGCCCTGATGCTGTGACGGTGACGGTGCCGGAGGGCTGGGTGGCTAGCTTGACCGTGTAGGTTTCCCCGGCGGCGTCTCCTTCTTCGACCGTGAGAGATGTCGGGTTAAAGACTATTGCCCTGTCGTCATCCGTGACGGTGACGTTCACGTTCGGCGCGGTGACGTCGTCGTAGCCGCCGCCGCTGACTCCGAATGTCACCGTGGCGGTGTCGTCGGTCCCGTCGGTGTCGTGGGCTGCGCTCACCGTCACCGTCTGGGCGGTGTCCCAGTTGTCGGTGGTGAAGGTCAGACTCTCTGGTGAAGTTGTCACCTCGGTGTTGTCCATGGGATCGGTTACGGTGACGACCACGTCCCCGGTGGGAGCGTGGCTGAGTACGACGTTGAAGGTCTCGGTGGTCCCTTCCATCATGCCCAGTTCCCGGGCGGAGGTGTCCACGCCGAACTGCACTTGGAGTGTGTCTGTGCGGGCCAGGATGAACACTGATACGAAGGCTCTGGGCACGGCGTCGTAGTCCGAGTCGTCCGTGCTGCTCACGTCGTGGTAGAGGCTGAGGGCCGCGGCGCTTGCCTCGGTGTCCGCGGCCACTTGGATGCGCTGCGGCGTATTCCAGTTGGCGGACGTAAAGGTGAGGGTATTCTCGGCGCTCAGGCCGCTCAGGGTAAGGTCGGTCCCTTCATGCCGTGATACGGTTACCGTGACGTCTCCGGCGGGCTGGGTGCCCAACCGAATGGTGTAGGAGTTGGAGCCGCCGGCGCGGACGGTGACGGCGGTGGGGCCAATGATCAGTCCCAGGGTGTCGTCGTCGGCGACGGTGACCTTGAGGTCTGCTGAGACTTCGTCGTAGTCGCCGCCGGTTGCGGCGTGGGTGAGGGTGACCTTGTCATTGTCGCTGTCGGTGTCTTCTTGGGCCTTGACAGTGATGGTCTGCGGGGTGTTCCAATTGGCTGTGGTGAACGTGAGAGTGTTCGTCTCGCTCGGTCCGTCCAGGGTGAGGTCAGTGTTGTTCTGCCCTGAGACGGTGACGGTTACCTCTTCGCTGGGTTGGGTGGCGAGTTCGACTGTGTAGTTCTCACCGTCGGCATCTCCTTCTCCTACCGTGAGTGTGGTGGGACTCAGTGCTATGGCCCTGTCGTCGTCGGCTACCGTGACCTTGAAGTCTCTTGAGATTCCGTCGTAATTCCCTCCGGTTGCGGAGTGGGTCAAGGTGATGGTTTCGTCCGTCCCGTTGGTATCGTGTGCGGCTTTGACTGTCACTGTCTGGGTCGTGCCCCAGTTGGTTGCCGTGAAGGTGAGGGTGTTGGTTGGGCTCAGTCCGCTGAGGGTCAGGTCGGTGTTGTTGTGGCCGGATACCGTTACGGTTACATCTTCGGAGGGCTCCGTGGAGAGTTGGACGGTGTAGGCTTCTCCCGTGGTGTCTCCCTCGCTGACGGTGATGGATGCGGGGCTGAACTGGAGGCCCCGGTCATCGTCGGTGATGGTGACCTTGAGGTTGCCGGAGACTTCGGCGTAGTTCCCGCCTGTAGCGGTATGGACCAGGGTGACTGCGTCATTATCGCCGTCGGTGTCGTCGCCGGCTTTGACCGTGACGGTCTGTTCGGTATTCCAGTTGGCGGTGGTGAATGTGAGAGTGTCTGTTGGACTCAGTCCGCTGACGGTGAGGTCCGTATTGGCTTGGCCTGTTACCGTCACCGTGACGGTCTCAGAGGGCTCCGTAGCCAGTTTGACGGTGTAGGTATCTCCGTCGGTGTCCCCTTCGGTAACGGTGAGAGAGGTGGGATTGAACACGATGGCCCTGTCGTCGTCGGTGACGGTGACGTTCACGTCCGGGGCCTCTACGTCGTCATAGCCGCCTCCGCCGACGTCGAAGGTCACGGTTGCGGTGTCGTCGGTCCCGTCGGTGTCATGGGCAGCACTCACGGTCACCGTCTGGGCGGTGTTCCAGTTGGAAGTGGTGAAGGTCAGACTCTCCGGGGAGGTCGTCACCTCGGTGCTGTCGGTGGGGTCGTTCACCGTCACCACCACGTTGCCGGTGGGGATGTGGCTGAGTACCACATCGAAGGTCTCGCTGGTCCCTTCAACTAGGGCCAATTCTCGGGCAGAGGTGTCCACGCCTAACTGGACTTGGAGTGTGTCTCCGCGGGCTAGGAGGAACACCGAGATGAAGGACCTGGGCAGTGCGTTGTAGTCGGAGTCGGCGGTGCTGCTCACGTCGTGGTAGAGGCTGATGGCGGCGGCGTTGGCCTCTGCGTCCGCGGACACTTGGATGGTCTGGGGCGTGTCCCAGTTGGCGGGGGTAAAGGCGAGGGTATTCTGGGCGCTCAGTCCGCTGAGGTTGAGGTCTGTCCCCTCGTGGCGTGACACCGTGACGGTCACGTCCCCGGCGGGCTGGGTGCCCAGGACCATGTGGTAGGAGTTGGACGAACCGGCCCGCACGGTAATTGCGGTGGGATAGATGAACAGTCCCAGGGTATCGTCGTCGGTGACGGTGACCTTCAGGCCGGCCGAGGCGCCGGCGTAGTTGCCTCCGGCGGCCGTGTGAACCAGGGTGACCGTGTCGTTGGTGGAGTCGGTGTCGTCGGCTGCCTTGACCGTGACCGTTTGCTCGGTGTTCCAGTTGGCGGTGGTGAAGGTCAGGGTGTTGGTGGGGCTGAGACCGCTGAGCGTCAGGTCCGTGTTGACATGGCCGGACACCGTGACGGTGACGGTCTCCGAGGGCGCTGTCTTGAGCCTGACCGTGTAGGACTCGCCGTCGGCGTCTCCCTCCTCCACGGTGAGCGACGTGGGGTTGAAGACGATGGTCCGGTCGTCGTCGGCGACGGTGACCTTGAGTTTCAATGAGCTCCCCTCGTAGTTTCCTCCGGTGGCGGTGTGGGTGAGGGTGACGGTGTCGTCCGTCCCGTCGTTGTCTTCTCCGGCCTTGACCGTCACGGTTTGGGTGACGTTCCAGTTGCCCGTGGTGAAGGTGAGGGTGTTCTCAGCGCTCAGGCCCTCCAGGGTCAGGTCCGTACTGGCTTGGCCCGTAACTGTAATGGTGACGGTCTCGGAGGGCTCGGTGGTCAGCCTGACCGTGTAGGTCTCGCCGTCCGTGTCTCCTTCCGTGACGGTGAGGGACGCGGGGCTGAGTTGCAGGCCCCGGTCGTCGTCGGTGACGGTCACGTCTACATCTGGTGCGTCCACATCGTCATAGCCGTCTCCGGTGACGCCTAAGGTCACCGTCGCGGTGTCGTCGTCTCCATCGGTGTCGTGGGCGGCGCTCACCGTTACCGTCTGGGCCGTGCTCCAGTTCCCGGTGGTGAAGGTGAGGGACTCCGGTGAGGTGGTCACCTCGGTGTTGTCTGTGGGGTCGTTGATGGTGACGACTACGTTTCCGGTGGGAATGTGGCTGAGAACTATCTCAAAGGTGTTGGTGCTGCCTTCAACCACGGTGAGGGTCTGTGCGGAGGTATCGACTCCCAGTTGGATCCGGAGGCCCTCCGTGTTGGTAAAGACGTAGACGGTTACGGTCGGCGCGGTGAGGGAGTCGTAGTCCGGATCGCCCGTGCTGCTGACCGAGTGGGCTAGGTTGATTGTTGCTGCGTTGGCGTCTTGGTCTGCTGAAACCCGCACTCTCTGGGGCGTGTCCCAGTCGCTGCTTGTGAAGGTCAGGGTGGTCTTGTCCAGTGTCAGGTCGGTGTCTGAATGCCCTGAGACGGTGACGGTTACGTCGTCCGAAGGCTGGGATGCCAGTTTGACGCTGTAGTACTTGTTCCCACCGGCGTATACGCCGATTCCGGTGGGACCGATGATGACGGCCCGGGTGTCGTCGTCGGACACCGTTACCTTGAGGTCGGCGGAGGTTTCGTAGTTCCCTCCGCTGGGGGCGTGGGTGAGGGTCACCTTGTCGTCGGCGGCGTCGGGGTCGGACCCGGCCTTGACAGTCACCGTTTGGGGGATGTCCCAATCGGTCGTCTTAAAGGTGAGAGTGCTGGTGTCGCTCAGACCCTCAAGGGTGAGATCAGTGTCGGCTTGTCCTGATACTGTCACTGTAACGGTCTCTGAGGGCTCCGTCTTGAGCTTGACCGTGTAGGTCTCGCCGTCGGCGTCTTCCTCCTCTACGGTCAGGGAGGTCGTGTTGAAGACGATGGTCCGGTCATTGTCGGCGACGGTGACCTTGAGTTTTAATGAGTTGCCCTCGTAGTTGCCGCCGGTTGCGGTGTGGGTGAGGGTGACGCTGTCGTCGGCGCCGTCGTTGTCTTCTCCGGCCTTGACCGTTAAGGTCTGTGTCACGTTCCAGTTCGCGGTCGTGAAGGTCAGGGTATTCGTCGGGCTCAGGCCGCTGAGGGTCAGGTCCGTACCGGCTTGGCCTGACACTGTGACTGTCACGTCTTCGGACGGTTCGCTGGCAAGCCTGATCGTGTATTGCTCGCCGTCGGCGTCTCCTTCCGTTACCGTGAGGGATGCGGGGCTGAGTTGAAAGCCACGGTCGTCGTCGGTGACGGTCACGGCCACATCCGGGGCCTCGACGTCGTCGTAGCTGCCCCCGGTGACGCTGAGGGTCACGGTGGCGGTGTCGTCGATGCCGTCGTTGTCGTGGGCTGCGGTCACCGTCACGGTTTGGGCTGTGTCCCAGTTGTCGGTGGTGAAGGTAAGACTGTCGGGTGAGGTGGTCACCTCGGTATTGTCGGTGGGATCGGTCACGGTGACGACGACGTTTCCGGTAGGAAGGTGGCTGAGCGCTACCTCGAAGGTCTCAGTGCCGCCCTCGACTACGGTGAGTTTCTGGTCGGAGGTGTCTACTCCGAGTTGCACCCGGGTCCCGTCTCCAGCTTCCAGGAGGTACACCAGAACGTTGGGCACGTTGATGGAGTCGTAGTCGGAGTCGTCGGTTGAGGTCACGGTGTGAGTCAGGTGGACACGCGCGCTGCTGGCGTCTGCGTCGGCTGATGCGCGGACGGTCTGGGGCGTGTCCCAGTTGGCCGTGGTGAAGGTGAGGGTGGTCTGGTCCAAGGCCACTTCAGTGCCTGAATGTCCCGAGACCGTCACGGTGACGTCCCCGGCGGGCTGGGTTCCCAGGACTGCGGTATAGGAGTTGTTGCTACCCCCGTAGAGAATAAACCATGTTGGACGGATGACCACCCCCAGGGTGTCGTTGTCAGTGATGGTGACGCCCAGGTCCGCCGACACGTCGGCGTAGTTGCCGCCTGAGGCTGTGTGGGTGAGGGTGACGGTGTCGTTGTCTCCGTCGGTGTCTTCTCCGGCCTTGACCGTGACGGTCTGGGCGACGTTCCAGTTCGCGGTGGTGAAGGTCAGGGTGTTGGTCGGGCTCAGGCCGGTCAGGGTCAGGTCGGTGCCCGAATGGCCGGAGACGGTGACCGTCACGTTCTCGGAGGGCCGTGTCTTGAGCTTTACGGTGTAGGTCTCGCCCTCTTCATCTCCTTCGTCCACGGTGAGGGAGGTTGGGTTGAAGACGATGGTCCGGTCGTTGTCGGCGACGGTGACTTTGAGTTTTAATGATCTCCCCTCGTAGTTTCCTCCGGCGGCGGTGTGGGTGAGGGTGACGGTGTCGTCTTCGCCGTCGGTGTCGTCTCCGGCCTTGACCGTTACGGTCTGTGTCACGTTCCAGTTCGCGGTTGTGAACGTTAGGGTGTTGGTGTTGCTCAAGCCCTCCAGGGTGAGGTCGGTCCCCGCTTGTCCCGACACTGTGATGGTGACGGTCTCGGACGGCTCGGTGGAGAGTTTGACCGTGTAGTACCCGCCGTCGGCGTCTTCTTCCTCTACCGTGAGGGAAGCGGGGCTGAGTTGCAGGCCCCGGTCGTCGTCGGTGACGGTGACCTTCAGGTCCGCCGACACGCCCGCGTAGTTTCCGCCGGTGGCGGCGTGGGCCAGGGTGACGGCGTCGTCAGTACCGTCCGTATCGTCTCCGGCCTTGACGGTGATGGTTTGTGCGGCGTCCCAGTTCGAGGTTGTGAATGTGAGGGTGTTGGTGTTGCTCAGGCCGGTCAGGGTCAGGTCGGTGTTGTCATGACCCGTTACGGTGACGGTGACTTCCTCCGAAGGCTCGGTCTTCAGCCTGACCGTGTAGGTCGCCCCCGTCGTATCGCCTTCGTCCAGCGCGAGGGAGGCCTTACTCAGGACTATCTCCCGGTCATCGTCGGTCACCGTGACGGCGAGGTCCACGGAGGTGCCCTCGTAGTTCCCGCCGGTGGCGGTGTGGGTGAGGGTCACCTTGTCGTCGTCGCCGTCGTCGTCATCACCGGCCTTGACGGTGACCGTTTGCTCGGTGCCCCAGTTGGCCGTGGTGAAGGTCAGAGTGGTCTCGTCCAGAGTCAGGTCGCTCTCGCTGTGGCCGGAAACCGTGACGGTCACGGTCTCCGAGGGCTCGGTCTTCAGCTTGACCGTGTAGGACTGCCCGGTCGTATCACCCTCCTCCACCGTCATGGAGGTCTCGCTTAGTACGATGGCCCGGTCGTCGTCGGTGACGGTGACGGCCACGTCCGGGGCCTCTACGTCGTCGTAGCCGCCACCGCTGACACCGAAGGTCACCGTCGCAGTGTCGTCGGCGCCGTCGTTGTCGTGGTCTGCGCTCACGGTCACCGTCTGGGCGGTGTTCCAGTTGTCGACGGTGAAGGTCAGGGACTCTGGGGAGGTCGTCACCTCGGTGTTGTCGGTGGGGTCGTTCACCGTCACCACCACGTTGTCGGTGGGGACATGGCTGAGCGCCACGTCAAAGGTCTCAGTGCCGCCCTCGTCTACCGTGAGGGTCTGAGTGGACGTGTCCACCCCCAGTTGCACCTTCGGTCCGTCACCGGCGGCCTGAAGGAACACCACGACGTTGGGGGCGGTGACGGAGTCGTAGTCCGAGTCGTCGGCGCTGCTCACGGCGTGGGACAGGTGGACTGGGGCCGTGCTGGCGTCGGCGTCCGCTGACGCTCGGACGGTCTGGGGTGTGTCCCAGTTGGCGGGAGTGAAGGTGAGGGTGTCCTCTGCACTCAGGCCGCTCAGGGTCAGCTCGGTCCCTGCATGGCCCGACACGGTGACGGTGACGTCCCCGGCTGGTTGGGTTGCCAAGACGACGGTGTAGGAGTTGCCGCTGCCGGCGGAGACGACCATGGCCGTCGGACTGATGAGGACGGCCCGGGTGTCGTCGTCGGTGACTGTGACCTTCAGGTCCGCAGACACGTCGGCGTAATTCCCGCCTGTGGCGGCGTGGGCCAGGGTCACCGCGTCGTCCGTTCCGTCGGTGTCGTCTCCGGCCTTGACGGTGACCGTTTGCTCGGTGTCCCAGTTGGTGGTGGTGAAGGTCAGGGTGTTCTCTGCGCTCAGGCCTTCCAACGTCAGGTCCGTATCGGCCTGGCCGGAAACGGTGACCGTCACTTCGCCAGACGGTTGTGTCTTGAGCTTGATGGTGTAGCTCTCTCCGTCGGCGTCTCCTTCTTCCACGGTGAGGGAGGTGGGGCTGAATACGATGCCGCGGTCGTCGTCGGTGACGGTGACCGACACGTTGGGTGCGGTCACGTCGTCGTAGCCGCCGCCGCTAACCCCAAGGGTCACCGTCGCAGTGTCGTCGGTCCCGTCCTCGTCGTGGACGGCGCTGACTGTCACCGTCTGCGCCGTGTTCCAGTTGTCGACGGTGAAGGTCAGGCTCTCCGGGGTGGTCGTAACATCGGTGTTGTCCGTGGGGTCGTTCACCGTCACCACCACGTTTCCGGTGGGGATGTGGCTGAGGACCACTTCGAAGGTCTCAGTGCCGCCCTCGTCCACGGTGAGGGTCTGTGCGGAGGTGTCGACTCCCAGTTGGACCTTCAGTCCGTCTCCGGCGGCCTGCAGGTACACCACGACGTTGGGGGCGGTGACGGAGTCGTAGTCCGAGTCGGCTTCGCTGCTCACGGCGTGGGACAGGTGTACCGGCGCCGTGCTGGCGTCGGCCTCCGCTGCTGCGACGATGGTCTGGGGGGTGTCCCAGTTGCCGGTCGTGAAGGTGAGGGTGTTCTCAGCGCTCAGGCCGCTCAGGGTGAGCTCGGTTCCTGAATGGCCCGACACGGTGATGGTGACGTCCCCGGCTGGCTGTGTCGCCAGCACGACGGTGTAGGAGTTGCCGCTCCCGGCCTTGACGGCCATGGCCGTCGGACTGATGAGGACGGCGCGGGTGTCGTCGTCGGTGACGGTGACCTTCAGGTCGGCGGAGGTCCCTTCATAGGTCCCACCTGTAGCGGCGTGGGCCAGCGTGACCGTGTCGTCGTCGCCGTCATCGTCATCGCCGGCCTTGACGGTGACCGTTTGCTCAGTGCCCCAATCGGTCGTCGTGAAGGTGAGAGTGCTGGTGTCGCTCAGGCCTTCCAGGGCCAGGTCGGTATTGGCCTGGCCTGATACGGTGACGGTCACTTCTTCAGACGGTTGTGTCTTGAGCTTGACGGTGTAGGTCTCTCCGCCGGCGTCTCCTTCCGTGACGGTGAGGGACGTGGGGTTGAATACGAGGGTCCGGTCATCGTCGGATACCGTGATCTTGAATTTGCCTGAGATTCCGTCGTAGTTCCCTCCGGCTGCGGTGTGAGTGAGGGTGACGGCATCGTCGGTGCCGTCGCTGTCATCGGCTGCCTTGACGGTGATTGTCTGGGTCGTATCCCAGTTGGTTGTGGTGAAGGTCAGGGCGTTGGTCGGGCTCAGGCCCCCCAGGGTCAGGTCGGTGTTGTCGTGGCCGGATACGGTGACGGTCACCTCTTCGGAGGGCTCGGTGGAGAGTCTGACGGAGTATGTCTCTCCATCGGCGTCTCCTTCCGTGACGGTGAGGGACGCGGGGCCGAATTGCAGACCCCGGTCGTCGTCCGTGACGGTGACCTTCAGGTCCGCAGACACACCCGCGTAGTTCCCGCCCGCGGCGGTGTGAGAGAGCGTGACAAGGTCGTCTGTGCCGTCGGAGTCGTCTCCGGCCCTGACGGTGACCGTTTGCTCGGTGTCCCAGTTGGTGGTGGTGAAGGTCAGGGTGTTCGCAGAGCTCAGGCCATCGACCGTGAGGTCAGTGCTCGCATGGCCGCTCACGGTTACCGTGACGGTCCCCGAAGGCTCGGTCTTCAGCTTGACCGTGTAGGTCACCCCCGTCGTATCGCCTTCGTCCACCGTCAAGGAGGTCTTGCTCAGGACGATTTCCCGGTCGTCGTCAGTCACCGTGACCTTCAGGTCCGCCGACATATCCGCGTAGTTTCCTCCGGTGGCCGTGTGCGTCAGCGTCACCGAATCATCGGCGCCGTCCGTGTCATGGGCCGCAGTGACCGTCACCGTCCGCGGAGTGTCCCAATTGGACGTGGTGAAGGTCAGGGTGTTCGTCGAGCTCAGACCGCTGAGAGCCAGGCCGGTGGTGGATTGGCCGGACACGGTGACCGTCACGGTCTCCGAGGGCTCTGTGGCCAGCTTGACCGTGTAGGACTCCCCTGTCGCGTCGTCCTCCTCAATGGTGAGGGAGGTGGGGGTAAGGACGATCTCGCGGTCGTCGTCGGTCACCGTGACTTCGAGTTTCGCCGACACGCCCTCGTAGTTCCCGCCCGCTGCGGCGTGGGTCAGCGTTACCTCGTCGTCGAGGCCGTCCGTGTCATCGACGGCCGTGACGGTGACGGACTGCGGAGTGTCCCAGTTCGACGTGGTGAAGGTCAGGGTGTCCGTGCCGCTGAGGCCATCCACCGTGAGATCGGTGTTGTCTTGACCGCTCACCGTTACCGTCACGGTCTCAGAGGGCTCCGTGGCCAGTTCCACCGTGTAGGTCACTCCGGTCGTGTCGCCCTCTTCAACGGTAAGCGTGGTCGGGGTGAATACGATCTCCCGGTCGTCGTCGGTCACCGTGACCGGCAGGGTCGCGGACTCTCCGGCGTAGTTTCCGCCCGAGGCGGTGTGCGTCAGCGTCACCCGGTCGTCCGTGCCGTCGTCGTCATCGGCCGCTGTGACGGTCACCGTCTGCTCGGTGTTCCAGTTCGCCGTGGTGAAGATTAGGGTGTTGGTGGAGCTGAGGCCATCGACCGTGAGATCGGTGCCGGCTTGGCCCGATACGGTTACGGTGACCGTCTCCGACGGCTGTGTCTTGAGCTTGACGGTGTAGGTCTCCCCGTCGGCGTCTCCCTCTTCCACAGTGAGCGACGTGGGGTTGAATACGATGGTCCGGTCGTTGTCGGTGACGGTTATCTTAAGTTTTAGCGAGTTCCCCTCGTAATTTCCTCCGGTGGCGGTGTGGGTGAGGGTGACGACGTCGTCGGTCCCGTCGTCGTCTTCTCCGGCCTTGACCGTCACCCTCTGGGCGGTGTCCCAGTTCGCGGTTGTGAAGGTCAGAGTATTCGTCGGGCTCAGGCCGCTGAGGGTCAGGTCGGTGCTGGCTTGGCCCGTGACTGTGATGGTGACGGTTTCGGACGGCTCGGTGGAAAGCCTGACTGTGTAGTACCCGCCATCGGCGTCTCCTTCCTCTACCGTGAGGGAGGCGGGGCTGAGTTGCAGGCCCCGGTCGTCGTCGGTGACGGTGACATCTACGTCCGGTGCTTCGACGTCGTCATAGCCGCCCCCGCTGACCCCGAAGGTCACGGTTGCGCTGTCGTCGGTGCCATCTGTGTCATGAGCGGCGCTCACGGTCACCGTCTGGGCGGTGTTCCAGTTATCGGTGGTAAAGGTCAGGCTTTCCGGAGAGGTGGTCACCTCGGTGTTGTCGGTAGGGTCGTTCACCGTCACGACCACGTTCCCACCGGGAACGTGGTTGAGTACCACGTCGAAGGTCTCGGTGCCGCCTTCAGGTACCGTGAGGGTCTGTGCCGAGGTGTCCAACCCCAGTTGGATCCGGAGTCCGTCCTGGGCGGCCTGAACGAAGACAATTACGTCGGGGGCGGTGACGGAGTCGTAGTCCGGATCGTCGGTGCTGCTGACGGCGTGGGCGAGGTGGACCGGTGCCGTACTGGCTTCGGCGTCTGCCGCGACGCCGATGGCCTGGGGGGTGTCCCAGTTGCCTGTCGTGAAGGTGAGGGTATTGGTCGCGCTGATGCCGCTCAGGGTGATGTCCGTCCCGGCATGGCCGGAGACGGTGAGGGTCACGTCGCCGGTCGGTTGGGTGCCCAAGACTACGGTATAGGAGTTACTGCCGCCGGCGGAGACAACGAAGGCCGTGGGGCTGATGATCACCCCCAGGGTGTCGTCGTCAGTCACCGTGACGGCGAAGTCGGCAGAGGTCCCTTCGTAGTTGCCGCCCGCAGCGGCGTGGGTCAGGGTAACGGAGTCGTTGTCGCCGTCGCCGTCATCGGCGGCCTTGACGGTGACGGTTTGGGCGGTGTCCCAGTTGGTGGTGGTGAAGGTCAGGGTGTTCGCTGAACTCAGTCCCTCGAGGGTGAGATCGGTGTTGGCTTGGCCCGAGACCGTGACGGTTACCTGTTCAGATGGCTCGGTGGCTAATTTGACCGTGTAGTTCTCACCGTCGGCGTCGCCCTCTTCTACTGTCAGGGAGGTGGGATTGAATACGATGGCCCGGTCGTCGTCGGTGACCGTCAAGGTCAGGTCGTCGACTACGACGTCCTGGTAGTCCGCGCCCGAGGCGGTATGCGAAATGGAGATTTCCTCGTCGGTGCCGTCATCGTCCTGGCTGGCCGTTACGGTGACGGTCTGAGCGGTGTCCCAGTTGGACGCGGTGAAAGTGAGGGACTCGGGCTGAACCGTGACCCCGCTGTCAGCCGGGACGGTTGGTTCTATGGTCACGTCGCCTGTCGGCTGAGTGTCTAGGACGACGGTGTAGGTGCCGCTTCTCCCTTCGGCTATGGTCAGGCTGGAGGGGGACATGGTGACGCCGGCGACGTCGTCGTCTGTGATGGTGACGAGTGCGGAGGTGACCGTCAGGTCCGTCGCGGTGCCACGGATCTCGAGGTCTTCGTCGTCTTCGGCGATGGAGTCGTCCACGGGCGAGATGACCACTGTGGTTTCGCCCGACGACTGCCCACGCGGTATGGTCAGCGTATTGGCGAGGGCCGAGTAGTCGCTGCGCGTTGCCGTTGGGGTTTCCTGGATGGGTGCATCGAACGACAGGGTGATCCGGGTAGGGGCGGCTATCTTGCTGTCGCCCTGCAGCGTAGCGGTCACCCGGAGTTGTTGCGGCCCTCCGTCTTCGGAGACGGTGTCCCTGTCAACGACAAGCTGAATGTCGGTTGGTTTTTGCTCGTCGTCGGCGATGGATATTCGGGTTCCCTGGACGGGCAGCC
Organism: Dehalococcoidia bacterium; assembly: GCA_965203835.1. GTDB lineage: Bacteria > Chloroflexota > Dehalococcoidia > Lucifugimonadales > UBA3495 > CBDCFV01. Next base: position 2,184,611 of record OZ241919.1, on the reverse strand, counting down.
CGGGCGTTTCGTTGGTGCCGCGGAGCGCCACGGTTTCGGTCTCTTCGTAGATGTCGTCGTCCACCAGGGTGAGTGTCACGGTGGCGGTGCCGCTCCGCTGGCCGGCCGGTATGGTCAGGGCGAAGGTTGAGTCGGCAGTGTAATCGGTGCCGGTCTCGGCTGAGACGTCGTGGAGGGAGAGTGTTACGGTGGTGTCGGACGTGCGGGGGCTGCCTCCCGTCAGGGTTGCTGTGACCTGTATCTGGGCTTCTCCTGTTCCTTCGGTGACGGTCTCCGGGGTTGCCGAGAGCTCGATGCCCTGCGGTTCTCTGTCGTCGTCTACGATGGTGAGCGGGGCTGGTGTGACCGTGAAGCCCTGTACTGTACTGGTGATCACCAAGGTCTCGTCGCCTTCGATCAGGGCGTCGTCGGTGGGAGAGAACATAAGCAGGGCTGACCGCTGGGTCGTCCCGTCGAAGATGGTGAGGGTCAGCGGCTCGGTGGTGAAGTCGTCGCTGGTTGCCGCCTTGGTGGGCGGGTCGTTGGGGTCCTCTCCGGGCAGGCTCATTCCTTGTGCCGAGATGGGAACCTGGAGGTCGTCAGGCAACTGGTCGCCCCCGGTGAGGATTGCGGTGACCTTGATGGGTCTGGTCCCGGTGGCCTCCCTCACCCGGGTGTCCGAGAGGACGAGGTTGATGCCGGTGGGGCGTTCGTCGTCGTCGGTGATGGTGACGGTGGCGCTGTTGACCACGAAGCCTTCGGCTGTGCCGGTGACCTTGAGGCTTCTGTCTCCTCCGGCGATGAGGTCGTCGAGGTGAGAGAATGTGATCTCGGCGGTGCCGGTTGCCTGGCCGGCGGGGATGGTCAGGGTTGCAGAGGGATTCTGCCCGTCCTCCAGCAGTCCGTCGGGGACATTGCCAAGGGCGAGGGCCACCTGGATGTCGTCGGTAAGCCGGCTGGTCCCGTCGATGGTCCCAGTGACGCTAAGGGTCGTCTTGCCGTTTTCTTCGAGGAAGCTGACCGGTGTTGCGGTGAGGGTGATGGAGGTGGGGGCATCGTCGTCGTCGGTTATTGTGGCGACTGCTGAATTGGTCCCGAGCGGCAGCTCGGTTGCCCTGTTCGGGTCGGAGCCCTTGACGGCGGATTTGAGGACCACCGAGAAGGTCTCGGAACCTTCGAAGAGGTTGTCTTCCGTAGTGGACACGGTGAAGGTGGCGGACTGCTTCCCGGGGTCGATGGTGACGGTGTCCGAGGCGGCGGTGTAGTCGACGTTCTCGGTTGCGATTGCCTGGGGGTTCTTCGGGTCGGAGGTCCTCCACTCGGCGACGACTGGCTGGTCGGAGGTGATGGTGAGGTTGACGGTGAACTCCATCTCGTCGCCCTCGACGGCTGACGCTGCGGGTTCGATGGAGGCCAAGAGCGCTCCCCGGTCGAGGATGGTTATTGTGGGATAGGGGTTCGTGGAACGGAGCGTAAGGTCCCGGACGAGTTCCCGGGCGCGGTCCCGGAGGCCTGCGGTGGCCCTGGTGAGGAGCAGGCCGATGGTCTCGCCGGGGTCTTCCACGCCGTCGTCGAGGATCTCTATGGCTACGGTGGCGGACCTGGACCCTTCGGGGATGCTCAGGATACCGGAGGGTGGGACGTAGTCGCTGGCGCCGACGGTCCCCGCTACTTCGTAATCGACCCGCACCGGCAAGGTGCTATTGAACGGCGTCAGTGAGATCGTGAAGTAAGCGGTCTTGCCCTCCGTCACGTTCTCCGAGTCGGCGGTCACATCGACGCTCAGCTTCTCGTTGTCCACGAGGTTGACGGTCACGGAGCGGTGGTCAGGGTCCACTTCGAGGTTGTCCGCGCTCTTCAGTTCGAAGGTGAAGGTCTCGAATCTCTCCTCGAAGAGCCGGTCGTCCAGCAACAGAACTTCCACGGTCCTGGAAAGGGTGCCTGGCGAAAACGGCAGCGTCTGGTCGCCCTGGACCGGGACGTAGTCCTCGCCTGGGGTGGCGGTGCCTGGCGTCAGGGTCCACCGAGCCGCTGCCGGGAATTCCGTCGCCGTGGTGGTGCTGCCGGCTTGGGGGGTCAACTCGAGGAGGATGATGACGGGACCTTCTGCGTTCTCGTTGACGGTCTTGGCCCCGCCTTGTATGCCGACCAGCATGGGCATTTCGTTGTCCAGGATGGTGCCTTTGGCGGAGGCGTCCAGGAGCCTTGCGTTGTCCGACGGCTGGGTGAGGACTACATTGAATTTCTCCGTTGGTTCGTCGAAGGTGTCGTCCTCGAGTGTGACGATGAAGCTCTTCTGGGTCTCTCCTGGGCTGAAGGTGAAGGTCTGGGTGTTCGCTATGAAGTCCCTGCCCAGGCTGGTGGGGGAACTGACGTTGGTGGATGTGGCGGTTCCGTCCAAGGTGGAGGCGGTGACGTTCACCGTCTCGGTGGAGACCCCGGAGAGAGTGATGGTGAAGTCGATGCTGGTTGCTTCTTCTGATACTTCGGCGCCGGCGATGGAGACCTTGAGGTCGTTGTCCCGGATGGTGACGGTGGCCTCGTCGTTGTCCTCATCGGTGCCGTAGCCGTCCCCTGCGGCGAGTTCGACCCTTAGGGAGCCTCTGGCCTCTATCTGCTCGTCGTCCAGCGTTGAGAACTGGACGGTGAGGTACTTGTGCCCCGCCGGTATGGTGACGGTGGCGGCACTGGCGCCCGGGGTATAGTCGACTTGAACACCCAGGTTGTTCTCCAGGGCCTCTCCGATGAAGTCCCCGGTCTCCGTGAGGATGAGGTTGAGTGTGAGGGGGACGCTGGCGAAGTCCTGGGGTGTGGACAGTCCGTCCCCGGGGGCCTGCCTGCGGAAGTGGAAGGTGGCGGGTTGGCCTTCTTCGATGGTCCCTGTGGTGGTCCATACCGTGACGAGCGGGGGTATTACGGGGTCGTCGTTGGTGATGGTGCCGGTGGCGGTGGACTGCCCCAGGACGGCGCCGACCGGGTTGCTGAGGGTGAGGGTGAAGGTCTCGTCGGTCTCGTGAACGCCGTCGTTGATTACTTCGATGCTGATGGTCTGGGAGGTCTGCCCGGCCATGAAGGTGAGGGTGCCGCTGGCGGCGGTGTAGTCGGTGCCTGCGGTGGCAGCATTCGTGCCGGTGTCGTCCGAGGTGGCCCAGTCTACGGTGATTTCCTCTCCTGTGTTGGGACCGGTGACGGTGAACTGGACGGGGCCGTCGTTCTCCGGCGCTTCTGCGTCGGTGATGGAGAGTGCGGGGGGGTCGTCGTTGACCACGGCAACGGTTGCGAAGGTGGAGTGGCTGCCGCCTCCGTCGCCGACTTCGTAGAAGTGAGTGGCGGCGCTGCTTGTGGGAGGGAGGATGGTGAGGGTGATGGCGCCGTTGGACTCGTAGACGTCGTCGTCAACGGTGGGGATGGTCACGGTCGCCGTCGATTCGGGGTCGTCCGGGTAGCCCGCAAACGTCACCGTCTGGGGGGGTGTCCCGTCGATGAACTGGCCGTTCTGGGTGATGCCGACTTGCACCGTTAGGGTGTAGAGCCTTGACTGTGGTGTTCCGCCGATCCTCGTCAGGGTGAAGGTGACCGGGTCTCCCTCATCCACGGAGTCCTGGTCCGTTTCGACGGTGACGCCCTGGTCGCTGTTGTGGATGGTTGCGGTGAAACTTGAGACTTCTCCCACTTGGTATTGGGAATAATATATGCAGTCTCCAGGGATCTCCTCGCAGTAGAAGGGTTCCAGGGTGAGCGAGGTCTCACCTCCCGGCGGGCCGACGAACTGGGGATCGGCCTGGTGGGTCTGCCTGTCGTCCCCTGGACCTATGACGAAGGAATGTGTTCCGTGGTCACCTCGTAATTCTCCGACAGGCGGCCCGTAGCGTCTGACGGAGGACCCTGAGATATAGACTCCTAGGGTATACGACGTGTCTCCGGTGCGGACGATGGTGAATGGGACGCTCTGCCTGGGGGTCTCGATGTGGTCGATGTGAGCTTCCGCAAACGAGATGGTTGGAATGTCGTTGTCCCTTACCCACACGTTGGCTATGGAGGGGTTGTGGATCCCGTAGCTTCGGCTCGGAAGTATCGTGGCCTTGATGCGGCTGGTGCCGTCGTTCAAGTTTTCGTCTTCGGTGGACACCCTTAGCGCAGCGGTGACGTCTCCCGGACTGAAGGTGACCTCTTGCTCAGCATTCGAGTAAAGCAGTGGGCGCGGGTAGACGGGGTGTGCCCGTGGGTCGCGGTGGACGGTGGTCACACGGAACCTGGCTACCAGGTCCAGGTTCGTGCCCCGGTTTCTCGTCACGATGAAGACCGCGTCCTCGCCCTCCTCTACGTCGTTTGACTGCGGTGCTATTGACAGGGAGGTCGTGAACTGCCGGTCGTTGTCGATGATCCGGACGGATGCGCTGCCGGGGTCACCGGCCCGGTGGCCGTCGTCGTCTGCGTCGACGATGGAGACGGTGATGGTGGCGTTCGGTTCGGCTGTGGAGTCGTTCGTGGTGGCTACCGTGAGGGCGGCCGTGTCTGATTCGGCGGCAAAGGTGACTGATGACGGGGCGGCGCCCGTGATGAAGTCGGCCTCGTCCGTTTCGCTGTCGCTGGTCTGCACGACGCTGATGCTCACGGTCAAGGGGTCGCCGATTAGTCCCTGCCGGGTCAGGGTGAAGTTGAGGGGTTGTCCCTCGGTGCGCTCCTCGTGCTCTGCTACGATGGTCACGACCGGCAGGTCATCGTCTTTCACTGTTACGGGGACCTGACCGGTCTCGTGGCGGTAGGTCAGGGACTGTCCCCGCCATGTTGCGGGAATGACGAAGGCGAGGAAGGTCTGGTCCAGACCGTCCGCGTCGTTTTCTTCCGTTGCCTGTTCCCAGACCACCCTGGTGTCGCCGGCCGGGATGTCGGTGTCCAGCCATTCCGCCCGGGCGTCCTCGTATCCCGCGATGAAGTGCACCGTAAGCGGGTCAGTGAGGTCGATGTCGTTGCCGGACCGGGTGAACCTGTACTGGACCGGCTCTCCCTCTTCTACCTCGTCGTTTACGGCGGCGATGGTGACCAGGGGTTCGTTGTCGGTGATGGTGGCGGTGGCGGTGAGTTGTTGCTGTCCGTCCTGGAGGACGGCGTTTGTTGGGTCGCTGAGGACCAGGGTGAAGGACTCCGTGTCCTCTGGCATGGCGTCGTTCAGGATGGGAACGCTGATGGTCCCGCGGGTTTGAAGGGGGTCTATGGTGAGGGTGCCGGTGGTGTGGGTGTAGTCCTGTCCCGCGGTGGCGGTGCCGGCCACAGTCACGTAGTCGACCGTTACCACCTGCCTGGAGGGAGGAGAGACGCTGGAGGCGATGGAGACCCTGAAGTCGGCTGTCCCGGCGTTCTCGGCGACGGTCTTGCTTCTGGTCACCGACATGGTGGGGGTGGGGTCGTCGTCGATGACGGCGAACGTGGCGATGGACCTGGCGGGGTCGATGCGGTAGGCGTCGCTGGGCAGGAGCTCGATGGTCATGGAGCCCTCGGGTTCGTCGCCGTCGTCCCACTGGAGTTGGAATAATCTGACCCTGCTCTCCTGGGAAGCGTAGATGGTATGGGTCCGCTCGATGTTCAGGAATTGCTGGTAGTTGTTGAAGTAGGAGTTTTCCGTCTGGGTGAGGCGGGCCTTGACATCGAGGTTCCGGTCCGTCTGGCCCACCCGCATGAACCTGAACTCGCCGTAGTACCCCTCGAGGTAGGACGGCTGGACCTGCTCGACGCCCACCAAGGGGAGGTCGTTGTCGGTTACGGTGATGGTGATGGTGCTTGGGCCGTTGATGGTCCGGTACTGGGACTGCTCGTCCTCCGGGACGTTCGGAAGGGGGAGCAGCGTCAGGACGTAGGTCTTGGCAGGGCCGTCGTAGTCGTCGTCCTGTGTGGTGACGTAGAACCTTGCGGTGTTCTCCCCGGGGTCGAGACCGGTGATGTCCCGTTCCTCCTCTCCCTGGATGCCCCGGAGCATGGGGAGTTCGACGTAGTTGCGGGAATCTACGGTGCGGACGATTTCGAAGTAGGCTTCCTGGCCCTCCACGACGGTGGCGGAGGAGACCCTGAGGGAGACCTGCGGGGCCACGTCGTTGTCGGTGACAGTCACGGAGGCGGAGGTCTGGCCCTCGGTGGACATGGCGAGGCGGTAACTATTGTTCTGGCTGGGCAGCACGGTGACGGTCACAGCGTCGTCGGGGACGTCCCTCAGGTCATCGGAAGTGGGCACGGTGAGGGTCGCTGTGCCGGCGCCGTTGCCGAAGGTCACGGGCAGGGTTGCGTCGGGGACGGCATTGCCGTGGTTGCCCCGGCGGAAGTGGCTTGGGTCTTCGATGGAGACCCTGACGGTCAACTCTCCGACCTTGGTGCCGTGGCGGGTGAGGGTGAATTCCGCGTCGTCTCCCTCGTCTATTTCGTCCCCGTCCTGGGGCACGGTGATGGAGATGGCCTGGGGGTTGTCCTGGATGTAGGCGATGATGGCGTTGGGCGCTGGCGGTGTGGTCACCCGTTGGGATTTTGCTTGGCGGGGTACCTGGATCCGGGCGACCATGTAGTCCCGGGCGTCTCCTTCCGCTCCGGACTCGTCGACGGTGTCTCCTGAGATGGTGAAAGCGCCGGTGATCTCCGCCTGGTTTGGAGGGAAGGCGAGGTTGATGGACTGTTCGCTGGGATTGTAGGTCCCCAGTTGGTCCCGGTCGGGGTGGAGGGGTTCCACGTAGTGGACGGTTACCTCCAGTTCCCTCTGGAGCAGGAGCGGGTCGCCGCCGGAGCGCTGGAGGACGAAGGTGACCTCGTCCCCTTCCGGGAACGTCTGGTGGAGCAGGAAGCCCTTGGTCCCTTCGGTGACGTAGCCGCCTTGGTCGAAGCCGCCGGTTATGGACTTGAAGGTGACGTTCTCCCGGGCCAGGTTGTTGACGGATACGGATGCGGTCTCGTGGCCCCTGAGGGTGTAGTACTCCGGGATGGCGTCTTCGGGGATCTCTTTTGTGGACCTCAACGTTCCCCTATAGTTGAAGTTCGAAGCGTCGTTGGTGTCGTGGAGCACGGTGACGGTGGTCTCCCACTCGCTTTCCTGCGCTGCCATGGCGATGGGATAGTCTTGGCCTCCGGTGCCATCGAACCCGGCGTTGATGATCTGGCGGTTTATGCTCGGGGCGATCTCGAGGTGAAGCAGTTTTGGCAGGGGGTCGTCGAGGTTGCCATGCCGGTTCACTGTGTAGGTGATGGACTCGCCCTCGTTGATCCGGGTTGGCGCGGCGCTGACGGAGACCTCCGGGGCGGTGTCGTCATCGGTGACGGTGACCGCGGCCTGGTAGTCGGCGGTCAGCCAGTATTGCTGCTCGTCTTGGGGCATGATGGAACCCGTCAGGGTCAGGTCGCCGGTGTCCCGGAGGTTTTCTCTGGTTGGGAATGAGACGCTGACGGTCTCCTCACCGGCGGGAATGGTGTCGGTCTTGTAGCGGTAGCCGTCGGGCGGGGGCAGGTCCCAGTGGTTGCCCTTCATGGCCCCGCCGGGGTCTTTCACGGTGACCCGGACTCTGAGGGGTTGGGCGAAGTTGCCCCTCCGGGTGATGGTGAACCGGATCTCTTCACCCTCGTTGATGGTGGTGTCTGACGCTGAAATGCTGACGAACTGGTCTTCGTTCGTGCGTTCCCTGATTTCGATGGCGGCGCTCTGGGTGGGCAGCTCTCCCAGGGAGTACCCGGTTCCCTCTTCCAGCAGTGCGGACAAGCTGCCGAGGTCTCGGTCACTGGCCCTTTGGGCTAGGACCCGCACGTCCACTGTCCTGTCATCGGGAGCGAAGCTGACTGACAACTCCTGGTATGTCTCGTTATCCTGAGGGAGGCCGGCTTGGATGTTGAGTGTTGCCAGGTTGACCTCGATGTTTCCCGAGAGGTCGCCTTCGCGGGTGAGCCGGAAGGTGCCCATGGCGTCGACGGGGACCATTTCGTCCACAGCCTCGATGGTGATGACGGGGAGGGGTTGCTGCGCGTGGGCTGTCCGTCCGTTGACGGCGGCCAGCATCAGGGCTGCCACAACAAAGAGCGCCATGGCGACCGTGATGAACAGGGGCAGAGGTGTGAGACGGTGGGTCATGCGAGGGGCACCTTGCAACAATGGAATTTCATCGAGATTGGGGATGCTTTGTGCTTGGAGAAGTTCTGTTTGACGGCGGTGACTTCTGGCGTGGACATGGTCAGTTCGTTATTCCGGCTTTTTTTCTGCTTTGAGCGGAAGTTCCGGGTCTCCGGGAGCGGAGTTGCTGGTGATGGTGGAGGCAACCGCGGCCAGGGCTTCCATCTGCTCGTCGCTGAGGCCCTTGCACAGGTTGGCGTCGTACGCTTGGATGTCTGCTTGAATTTCCCGGGTAAGCCTGGCTCCCTGTTCCGTCAGCTTCAGTATGACGACCCTCCGGTCGCTCCTCAGACGCCGCCTGCGTAGCAGGCCCTTTTTCACCAGTTTCGTGACCGTGCGGCTGGTGCCGGACGCGGCGAGGGGCAACGCTTGGGTGAGCTGGGTGGTGGTCCACTCGTCTGCTTGGAGAAACAGCCGGAGGAGGGCGAAGTCGATGTGGGTGAGGCCGTGGGGTGCGAGTACCTCGGCCACGCCCTTTGCCACTGCGTCGACGAGTTGGGCTACGCAGGCGCCCAGGTCGGTTGGCGCGGGGGCACCGTTGGAATGAAGTGTCCTGAGCACGGTTCTCCGTCCATCTGTCAGGTTATATGGCGGGATGCAATTGTTGCCGCCCGGAATAATTTATAGGACGGATATGAAGATGGCGTGAAAATCCGGATGAGAATCCGGTGAGGATTTCAGGGGTGCGGGTCCGTGCCTGGGATGGTGTGCGGACGGCGGGAGCGTCAGATCGTCAGGGGGTTGACATCCTGGGCATCCGGTACCCCAGGCCGGGCTCGGTGAAGATGTAGGTGGGGTGGGTCGCTTGGTCCCCCAGTTTGCGGCGCAGCGTCCTGATGTAGGTCCGCAGGAGACTGGGGTCTCCGGCGTAGAGGGGTCCCCATACTTGGGTGAGCAACCGGTTGTGCGGGAGCACTTGGCCGTTGGCCTTGGAGAGCTCTTCCAACAGTTTGTACTCGGTGGCGGTGAGATGGATGGTCCGGTCGGCGAGGGACGCTTGGCGGCCGGTGTAGTCGACGACGAGGTCCGCGTGGATATAGCGGCGGGCTGGGTTGGCCCAGTCGGCTGCCGATTGCCTGCGGATCGCCATTTCGGTCCTGGTCAGCAACTCCGTTGTTGTGAACGGCTTTGCGATGTAGTCGGAGGCTCCGGCCTCCAGGGCTTGGGCGATCTGGTGGTCCCATCCGGCCCCTGCAATCAGGATGACCGGTGCGTCGGAGGCCCTGCAGACCCGGCCGAGCGTGTCGAATGCGTCGTCCGCGGCGGGGCTCTGGTCCAAGAGGACCACCTGTGGCTTGCGGTCCTCAATGAGTGATTCGGCTTCCTCCGGTTCGGCTGTCGTATCCGCGACGAAGCCGGCTTGGGAGAGTGTGTTGCGGATGTACCGGATGGTCTCAGGGTCACTGCTGACCGCGAGGACTCTGGCGCGTTCTCCCTGAATATCGAGGGCCGGGCCGGCGTAGTGCGGTAGGGGCGCTGCTGCGGTCCCATGGGCCTCTGCAGCCGTGGGGATGGTGAAGGTGAAGGCGATGGGGCGTCCGGTGTCCCCTTCTTCCACGGACAGTCTGCCCCCGTGGGCTTCGACTATTCCGACTGCTATGGCTATGTCGAGTTGCTCCCTGCGGTTGTTTGTTCCCACGGCCGCGTCGGCGGTTGCGGAACCCCGCCGGAGCTCGTGGGGCTGGGTGAGGGTGGCGGCGCCCGGGTTGTCGTTGTCCACCGAGATGGCGACGTACACGCCTGTGACGAGCGCGCTGATGGTGACTGTGGACGGTCTGGAGGGTGGTGCGGATATGCTTGCGAGCAGAGTCTGAAGGACTTGGAGGACCCGGCGTCTGTCTGCCAACACGCTGGGCAGCCCTGGCGGGCAGTCGACCAGGATGGTGTTGGCGTCCGCTTGGCCCGGTTGGAGGTGGGCTTCCTTGGCCTGTTCGAGCAGCACCAGCACGGCCGTGGGCTCAGGGTTGACGGTGAGGTCGCCGGCCTCTATCTGGGTGAGGTCCACCAACTCGTTGATGAGCCGCCGCATGTGTTCCGATTGTTCGTCGATCACGCGTAGGAACTGCCGTGTCTCGGGCAGGTCCAGGGGATAGGCGGAGTTGAGGAGGGTGGAGGCGGAGCCCTTGATGGCGCTTAGCGGTGTCCTCAGTTCGTGACTGACGTTGTTCAGGAACTCGACCCGTTGCCGCTTGACCTCTTCCAAGGGGGTGATGTCCTGGATGGTGGCGATTACGGACAGTACTTCCCCGGAGTCCTTGTGGATGGGCCGGGCATTGACCAGGGCGGTGATGGCCCTGCCGTCCGGCAGGTTTATGGACACTTCCTGGGCCAGCACGCTCTCACCGCGCCGCAAGGCCCTGGTCACGGGCAGTTCATCTTCCGGGATGCCGGCGCCGTCGGCCGTCCGCAGGTTCATCAATTCAGGGACTTGCTTCAGGGGCCCCGGGCCATTGGGACGGCCCAGGATCCTTACGGCCTCTTCGTTCAGTGAAACGAGGTCGCCGGACTTCCCGTCGAAGAGGAGTACTCCCACGGGGGAGATGTTGATGAGGGTCTCCAGGTCCGTCCTGGCCTGCTGTTCCTCCCGGTACCGCCGGGCGTTGAAGATTGCCGCCCCTGCCTGGGATGCGAACATCACCAGGATCTCCTGGTCTTCACCGGTGAAGTCCTGGCCTCCGTCCTTTTCGGTGAGGTAGATGTTTCCGACGTGTTCACCCTGGTGTCGAACGGGCATTCCGAGAAATGTCTTCATGGGCGGGTGGTTGTCAGGGAATCCTACGGAACTGGGGTGGCTTGCGATGTCGGCGAGTCTCAGCGGTTCCCGTATCTCGTTCATGTGTCCCAGCAGTCCCAGCCCTTGGGGCAGGGTGGTGAGGCGCTCCGTCTCTTCGGCTGACAGCCCGGATGTCATGAAGTCCTGGATGCCTCCGGATTCGTCGTAGGTGAGGAGGGCCCCGTAGCGGGCGCCGGTCAGGTAGCGGGCGTTGTCTATGACTTCCTGCAGGACGGTGCTGAGGTCCAGGGTCTCGCTGACCCGGCGGCTGGCCTCGCTCAGCCTTGAGAGGCGGGTACGGAGGGATTCTATTTCTCGCAGGAGATCATCGGTCGATGTTCGACCGGTGAGTGGGGGGAGGACCGGGTTCTGCCGGGTCTCCTGGGTCCCTGGGTTGGTGGACTCCTGTGAGGTCATGGTGTTTCTTACCCTCTATGGTCCGGGTACGGTGGCGGCGCCGGTGATGCGGTTGGCCTGTTTTCCCGTGTGTTGCTCGTTCCTTTCTGCATGTTCGGCGTCCTTGTTTTGTCGACTGGTCGGGGCCACGGGGGCGTGGAGGGGTCAGTAGCCGTGCGGCTGTTGACCCGGGGTGTGGGGTGCCGGGTGAGGTGCTTGAGGTGATGGGAGTTACGAAGGCGTGACAAGTCCGTCGGCGGCTCGTTGTTTTTCAGTTCGGAGTTTGAGCGGTGCGAGTGGCTGCGTTTCCACGCCGGAAAGGGTAGAGGCGCTCCGTGCCGGGGCGTAAGGTTTTCCCGCCCATTGTGGGTATGGTCTTTTTGAGCGGTGCGTGGTTGATGGTCTGGTGGGTGTCACGGGCATTTGCCTATGGAGGGTGGGCAACGCTTGGTGAATTGGGGACGGAGAATGGCAGCAGGGCGGTGCCTTGGAGATGTTGTGGTGGCAGGGGATATGGGCCTTCGTGGTGGCAACTCAATATGTCATCAAAGTGTTTGGTTGGCTGATGGGGGTCGGCTGAGAATGAGGCCTTGGTCTTGGTCTGGAAGGGGCATCAGGTCCCGGTCGGTTCCGTCTTGGGCAAAGGCCCTGAATTGTTGGGTGCCATATCATGTCCTTTGAGTAGAGTTCGTTGCTACGGGGAGGCGCCGTGGTCTTGTTCATGATGGTTCACGGCCCGCGGCGCCTTTTTTGCTCGGAGTTACGGCCCGTCGACGGTGTCGGAGACGCTGTTGGAGAGCATGCGGTTATCGGAGGTGCAAACTGCGCTTGGGGCGTTGCAGTCCGTGGTGGGGGTAATGGAGATGACTACTTCCTGATTGCCGCCGGGATCTATCCAGATTTTCCAGTCCTTGTTGGGGGTGGGGCCTTCGGCGTCGACGCGCTGCACCCGGTCAACGTCGCCGTTGGTGATGGTCAGGACGTGGTCGCGGACGTTGATGTAGCTCAGTTGCGGATTGTCGCTGAAATGGAGCCGTATCTCGAAGGTTGTGCTTCCGTCGTGTGACGCCGGTACCTGGCTGAAGCTGGCGGTGAGGGGCGGGCGGGGTATGTCCACTCCGTTGCTGGTGAGGTTCTCTTCGTGGCCGGCGTCGTCCGTAAAACTCACGCGGACGCTGAGGGTCTCTCCGCCGTCGGCGTCGACCACGGTGTAGGTCGACGAGGTGGCCCCGTTGATGTTGGCGCCGGAGCGCAGCCACTGGTGGGCGAAGCTCGCTCCGGTGAGTCCGTTGCCGTCGGCGATGGCGGAAGTGTCGGCCGTGAGGGTCTGGCCGACTTCGGCGGTGCCACTGATGGTGGGCTTGCCGGTGGCGGCTTGGTTCGGTTCCGGTCCTGCGACGGTGATCGAGTCCTGGTTGGAGAGCTTCTTGCCGCTGGCGGTGCATACGGCGCTCTGTTCGGTGCAGTCGCCGGTGGTGGGCCCTAGGGTGACGGTAACGTCGTCGTTGCCGTCCGGCTGGAGTGTGATGGTCCACCTGATGTTGGACTTGGAGCCATCCACCTCGGTGCGGCTGGCGCTGGTCACGTCGCCGCCCGTGACAGTGAGCACATGGTCCCGGACGTTGACGTAGCTGAGGTCCGGTTCTTCGCTGAAGTGGATCTCAAACTGGAAGGAGTCGCTTCCGTCGTGGGAGGCTGGCACGGTTCCGGCGTCGAAGCCACCGTAGAGCGGGGATGACTGCTGTACCAGCACCTCTGGGGAGGTGAGCTTTTCCTGGAAGCCGTCGTCGTCAGCGAACACGATCTGTACGGACAGTTGGGTATTGGTGTCGCTTTCTTTGACCGTGTAGGTGGGGGATGTTTCGTCCGGGATGGCAACGTCTCCGGTGCCGTCGTCCCGGAACCACTGGTAGGTGAACCTGGCCTTGGTGAGTCCGTTCTGGTCGGATACTTCCGACTTTGATGTGGTCACGGTCTGGCCGGGTTCGACTGTACCCCTGATGGTCGGCTGGCCGTTGGCCTGCATGTTCTCCGTCTCGGCCTGCTGCTGTTGGGAGGTCTCGAGTGTCGCGATGGTGGACGCCGGTTGTCCTTCGCGGCAGAACAGCGCCGTGGGCTGTGACCAGGTGCTCCAGCCCTCGGGGTCGAAGCGAACTCGTACCCGTACGGTGATGCGGGAGTCCCGGTGCAGGGTTGACCGGCCGTGGATGTACTTCTGGGCGCGTACCTCGGACTGGCTGGGACGTTCGCTGGCGGCCGTGACGTATTCGGTGTGGTACTCGTGGGTGACGGGGCCGGCTCCGCCGTGGGTGATGAAATGGGTTTCGTATTCCTCTGGGTCGCGGTCGAGCACATCCCAGTACACCCTGAAGGATTCTCGGGACAGGCAGTCGTTCTGGATGGTGTCCCTGCTGGTGGTGTCCTCGTGGAGGCTGTAGGGGCTGTCGGTGCTGGCCCATTGGACGGCGAGCACGCCCAGGTTGATGTCGGGGTCGCCGCCGGCCGTGGGCGGGCTCTGGTCCGGTTGGGACAGGCCGCTGTAGGAGGCCCAGGGTCCGCGTCCGATGCGGTTGACGGCGGCGACCTGTACCTCGTAGGGCTGGTAGTTGTCGACTCCGGTGATCAACTGCCGAGTGGTCGTGTTCGTGTCGGACCGGTTCACGTTGCGCCATGAGTCCGAAGTGGCGTAGCGTCGGTAGCGTACGTCGTAGGACGTGATGGGTACTCGCGGGTCTTGGGCGGCTGGGGGTGTCCACTCAGCCGTGATCTGGCGGTTCCAGCCGCCGACGCTGTCGATGACGGGTGCCGCGGGCACGCCGGGCGGCTCGATGGGCGTGGCGCTGACACCCCCGAGGCTCACTGGAGAGTTGTTCCGGAAGCCGCGCACCTGGATGTGGTACATGACGCGGTTCTGGAGAGCGGTGATGGTGAAACGGCCGTTGGTAACGGCGGAGCGTGGAGCGTCCCGCCAGTTGGTGGTCCAGTCGCTCTCGGTCTCGGGGCGTAGCCGGTACTGGTAACGGTTGGCGGCTGGAGCGGTGTTGCGGTCCCAGGATACGGTGGTCCTGGCGTCGTCGCCGTTGGTGGCTTCGAGACCGGGCAGCAGCGGCGTGTCGGTGATGGTGGCTTCGATGGTCAGGGTTCTGTTGACGTTGCCGCCGATGCGGTCGCCGTTTTGGTCGATGTAGTAGAAACGCCGGTCGGGACTGGTGACGAGAACGCTGAAGGTCTCGTCGGGGTCGTTGACGGTATCGAAGGCGATGGGCACGTTGATGGTCTGGGCATTGACGCCAGGTGGGAAGATGAGCCTGCCCGAAACGGGCGTGTAGTCGTCTTCCGATGAGGCGGTCTGCTCGCTTCTCGTCGTTGTCTGGTATCTGAAACCGACTGCGTGTGCTAAGACGGGTTCGTCGCCTTGGGTGGTGAGCTTGACCGTGAACTGGGCGAGGGTGCCCTCGTAGATGGTTTCGGGGGCTATGATCTCGAACTGGGCGTGGTCGTCTTCGTAGATGTTGACGGTCAAGCGGCCTGGGTTGATGGTGATTTCGTCTGTATCTTCGGTGGACAGCTCCAAGCGGAAGGTCTCGGGTGAGTCTTCGAGCCTGCGGTCGTCGATGAGGTCAACTTGGAAACAGTAGATGCTATCGTCGCTGTCAAACCACAAGGTCTTGCCCTGGCCGAAGCTTTGGTAGTCCTCATTGGCGTTTGCCGTTCCGTCGACGGTGGTGACGATTATCCTGAAGGGGACGCCGTAGCCGTCGATGCGCTCGTTGCCGATTCGTTCGTCCTCGGGGGTTCTTTCATCCCCGACGAAGGCTTCAATACAGACGGTGATCCTCCCGCCCTCTTCCAGCTGGGTTTCCTCGGTCTGGGTGAAGCCGACGCGGGTCTTGGGCGTGGTGGCCGCCGAAACGGACAGGGACACGGGGCCCGTGTGGGGTCCGCTGACGGCGGCGACCCGGTAATGGCGGGTGGTTTCCGCCGTGAGCGTGTCGTCGGTGTAACTCTCTGTGGCGCTGGCGCCGATTTGCTGCCAGTCGGTGGAGCCGTCGGGCGAACGTTCTATGAGGTACTGGGTGATCCCTGAGCCGCCGGTGTCGACCGGTGCGGTCCATTCCAGCAGCAGGCGCTGGGCGCCCCGGGCCCGGGCCGTCAGCCCGGTGGGCGTGCCGGGCGCTGCTTCGGGCGGCGGGGTCTCGGCTGGCAGGTTGTAGGTGTAGGCCTTGGCGTCGGCGTTGTCGATGACGTAGAGGGTTGTGCCGAGAATTGAGATGTCCTCGAGGTCGTCGTTCCCGGCGCCGGTGAGGGTCGACAGGTCGTTGGCGGAATGGCGCGTGCCCAGGGCCAGGCTGTAGGCGTAGATGTGGTCGTCGGCGGTGTCGGCGACCCACATGGTGACTCCGTTGGAGGCGATTCCGGCGGGGTCGGCGTTCATGGCGTCGAGGACGATGTCCCGGTGGGTCTGGCGGGTGGCGTCCTCCAGCGCGTAGGCGAAGAGCCGGTCTGCGGAGCTGTCGGCGAGCCAGATGGTCGTGCCGTCGGACCAGATGCCGGTGGGCGAGGTGTTGGCGGAGTCCAGGTCGGAGGTTGCGATTTCGAGGCTAGTCCGACGTTTCTTGCTTTGGGTGTTGTAGGCATAGACGTGCTTGTCCGTGGTGTCGAGGACGTAGAGGACAGTTTGGCTGGCCCACATTCGCGCCGGATCGGCGTTGGCGGCGGCGAGGGTGATGTCGTAGTAGGGCAGGTGCTTGCCGCGGCGGTTGTAGGCGACCGCGGTGGTCTCGCCGTGGTCGGTTACCCAGTGCCGGCCGGTAATGATGGCGATGCCCTTGGGCGTGGTGCTCCCGCCTATGTGGAAGCCGTCCAGGTCGTCCACGGCTTTCCAGCCGAAGAGGGTGTCCACGCCCTGGTTGACGCTGACGGTGTAGTCCGTTGTGTCGGTGCCGTTATGGCCGGTCACTGTGGCGGTGACGACGTTGCGGCCGGGGGAGAGGCTGACTTGGTGGCCGGCGTAATGTTCGTTCACGTCGTCTGGGCTGTAGGCGACGGTGGCGTTCTCATCGTTGGGTACGGCGGTGACGGTGACTTGGGCCGAGTTGTGGGGGTAGCCTGTCTGGTAGGCGGTGCGGGAGGTGTCGAAGCCTATGAAGTCAAAGGGCCGGATCCGGAGGGAGCTGAGGGTGGTGTCGGCGGCCTTGGGCGGCATGTTGTAGGAGTAGACCTTCTCCGTGTGCCTGCCCACGACCCACATGGTCTCGCCGTCCGACCAGATGCCGTAGGGGTCCTCGTTGCCGGCTGGCGAGAGGGTGTTGAAGTCCCTGTTGGAGTCACGGCTTTTGCCGGCTGACTGGTAGGCGTATAACTTTCCCTCCACGTCCAGTGCTTCTGCTACCCAAAGGGTCACGCCGTCGGACCAGAGGCCGGGTATCCAATTGTTGGGTGTGAGTTGGAAATCCTTGCTGGAGTCGTGCTGTTTGTCGGACATCCGGTAGGCGTAAATATCGGCGGCGCTCAAGGATTGCGCCACCCACATGGTTTCGCCGTCGGACCATATGCCTGCGGGGTCTCTGTTGCCAGCGTGCAGGGAGTTGAAGTCTTTGCTTGGGTCCCGTTCCCGGTCGGACATCCGGTAGGCGTAAATTTTGTCTTGGTCGTTGTCTACGACCCACATGGTGGTCCCGTCAGACCAAATGCCGTGTGGGCTGTTGTTCCCGGCGGCGCTCAGAGTGTTGAAGTCCTTGCTGGAGTCTCTGGTGCCGTCTGCGTTGTAGGCGTATATCTTGTTGTCTGTGGTGTCCGAGACCCAGAAGGTGGTGCCGTTGGACCAGAGGCCGTAGGGATGCTTGTTGCCCGCGGCCTTCAGGCCGTCCAGGTCGTCGCTGGCTTTCCAACCGTAGTCGGTGCTGACGCCCCGGTTGATGTTGACCGTGTAGGCCTTGGTGGTGCTGCCGTCTTCGGCGGTGACCGTGACGGTGACGGCGTTCTTGCCTGCCGAGAGGTCCACTTGGTGGCCGGTGGCGGTGTCGGCGTCCGCTGGTGTGATGGCCACGGTGGCGTTGCTGTCGTTTGCTGTGGCGCTCACGGTCGCTTGGGTAATGTCGTGGGCAACGCCGACTTCGTATGATGTCCGGTCAGCTGCGAACCCGTTGATGTTCTTGGGGCTGACGGCAAGGGCGCTCAGGTCTGCATCGTCGCTTAGCGTCTGGGAATGGGCTGGGCTTGCCGGCAGCGCGGTTGCCAGGGCGACGACCGCGGCGAGGATCAGCAGGAAGGTGAAGATTGAACGGAAGGTGTGCTGTGGGAGGTGGAAGTGGCTCTGCATCGTGTTTGCTCTCTTGGATGGTCGGTTTGGTGCCGGTTGAGGTGTTCTGGCGTTGCGCCGTTTCTGGACGGTGTCAGGTCGGTCAATAGTGTGGGGGCCTTTCTTGGTGGTTCGTATGCGGCCTGTTGATGGGGGTGCAGGTGTTTGGGAATTTTGATGGGGTTCCTGCTCAAAGGTGTATTTTCATATTAACGGGTTCTCTCCCTATGGGTTTTGCATTTAGGAGTGATGCGGGGGTTTATTTAACGTTAAGAGAGTTTGACGGTGTTGGTAAGGTTCGTTTGCCCCTTTTTGATGTGGGCATTGGCCCCAGTGAGGGAAGGGGGTATGTGAGCGGCGTTATGGGTATACGCCTGGAGGCGGTGTTGACGGACAGTGATGTCTTTGTGGGGTGTGGGCGACGGCGGGACCGCAGCCTCGGTTGGTGGTGGGAAGGTGGGTGAGTACGGGTGTGAGTGGCGTTGGTGCTGGAGCGGCTTTTCTGGTTCGGCGCCGGGATTGCTCCGGTGGTTGAAGCCCCGCTTACGGCGGGGAAATCTAGGGATGGTGATTGGGTCGGCTCAGGGCGTGGGTGAAACCCCGGGTGCTGGGGGTGCTCCCGGGGGTGCTTTGTGCGCTGTTGCTGGATTTTGTTGGTACGGATCTGGGATGGACTCGTTTGGGAGTCGCCGGTAAGATGGCCGTTCGATTGCTCTCCGTCCCCGGAGTGTTCGGGCACTCGCCGGACGGGTGTTTTTTGCCGCGGTTGTATTTGCGGGAGGAGGTTATTTCCCGGGGGTTACTGTTGGAATATGAAAGGGTTGTCCCTGACCAGGGCTTCCCATGAGTCGTATTCGTCCTGCCACCAGTCCTCTTGCACCAGGTTGTCCTGCCACTTGAAGTTGGTGACTGCAAATTTCAGGAATTCCTGGGTTTTGTTCAGGTCCCAGTCTTGGTGGTCCGTGGGGACGAGCGGAGTTAGTCCCAGCACCTTCAGGTGCCGGTTCATGGATGATACCAGGTCGGGGACATGGTGTCCCATGGCGGTTGATGCTTCCATGAAGATGTCGTTGATCGCGGTGATCTGCCTCTTTGAGTCGAAGTGGGCGTCGTGGCGCTTCATCAAGGCTTGGAGTTCGGGGATGGCCTGTTCCGGGACGTCGATTGTGTAGCGGATCGTGGTCATGGTCTATCCTGTATTTGTTGTATCGTGGCCCGTTTTGGGGGAGTTTGGGGTTGGGTGCGCCGGCGAGGGCGACCGGGTAAGGCGGAGGATCTTCGGGGGGGAGGGTGAAGTGTTTGAAGGTCTTTTCGACTGCGTTGATCAGTGAAGGCCCGTTGGGGGAGGTGTTGTGTGAGTCGGCGTTGTATGCCGTTCAGAAGTTCTCGTCGAAGTCCTCTTCTAGTTCTTCGTCGTTTGAGTAGGAGATGGCCAGGCGGGCGGTGTCGCCTACGGTGTGGGTGATCCGGAGGAGTGCTTGATGGGTGCCGTAGGGGCTGAGGTAGGTTGATTCGGCGTTGTCGACCCACGGGGCTTGGCGTAGTGCTTGGGTCAGCCATTGGACTATTTCCTGCTCGTCTTGTGGAAACGGATGGACTTGGTCTGAGATGGCGGTTTGGCGTACTTCGTTGGCTGCTTCGGCGTAGAAGTCTTCCAGGACTTCTGGGGGTAGTTGGGCGGCCTCGAGCTGGAGCCTGGCGGTTGCTGATTCCTCAGGGGTGGCTAGGCCGGCGTCGATGGCCCTGTTGACGAGTATATCGAGGAGGTTGGGTGTGTTCACGGTTCGGGGTCTCCTTGAGTGTTTGCTGGTGTTGGAGCTTTTGGGTGCCCCTTTGGGGGGGAGTTGATGTCGTTCGTAGACAGGGGTGGAGCCCGCTCGGGGATGGCTTGGTGCCGTTGGACTCAGGTGAGTGGGGCGGCGCGTCGGAGGGGTGTGTTGGGGGCGGTTCAGGTGACGGTGAATCCCCCGGAGGCCTCGAGAAATTCCGCGAAGTGGATTGCGACGTCTGCGTGGAAATAATGGTGTCCACAGCAGGTGAAGTATAGGGTGACGTTGTCCTCGCCGGTTACCGGGGTGCCGTTGGCTTGGGCCCATCTGAGGGCGTGACCGTTCTCGACGTTTTCGCGGATCTTGGAGGCGAGTTGGAGGGCTTCTCCGTTTGTCCAGTCTTCGTCGGTGTTGTAGTTCCAGGTGTCGAAGAAGTTGTCCTTCGCGTCGGGCGCGATGTGTTCTAGGAACTGTGTCAATGGTAGAAGTGTGCGGGTGGTCATGCTGAGGTGACGGCCGGTGTCCGATGTGGGTGCTATGCCTTGGAAGTCTGTGCTCATGTTCCGGTCCTGCTGAGTTGGGATGGGCGGGTTTGGCGTAATGTGTCCTGACGGCTTCATTTTAGCTGGGTTTGGTCCCCGTTGGGGAGTCCGTGTTGGGCAGGCCTTCAGTGGGCTAACGGCGGAGCCCCTGGTCTGGGGAGGACGGCAGGCTTGCTGGCTGGCGGCGAGGTGAGAATTGTGAACGGGGGTCGTTGGCAGTTTACAACGGTAGGGCCTCTTTGTGCTGGGAGAGGAAGTCACTTGGAGGCGTAAGCGGGAGGATGGTGGATCCTGGCGCCTGCCGGGATACGGAGTTGATAGCCTCCCATGGAGCAGCCCCGCGGGTGTGGGGGGAAGTGGGCGGCGTAGGCATGATGGGGCCGGCACAGGGCGGAGCCCCGGAGGAAGGGGTAACGGTTTTCTGTGGGGTGTTTTCGACCTGACGGTGTTCTGGTCAATGACCCCAGGTCAGTTGAATGACAGCATCGCGTCGTGGGTGGTCCAGGGAGTGAATATCAGCTTGTTGAAGTATCCTCTGGGGGGGGTGAGCGTGACCCAGTGGTCTTGGTGGAACTTGGTGATCCTTTTCCAAGCGCTGTGGTAGTTGTCCGGTACGGGGCGGTAGAGTTCCGGGGGCATTGGTCCTCCGGCTCTGGACGTCGTGTTCGAGCTTGGTCTTGACGGGGTCCGGAAGCGTTTGCGGTTTTCGGGGACTCAGGTGATCCGGTGATGGTCCATGCTGTTTTTCAGCTTTTGTGCAGGTGTGTAAAGGTGCAGTGACGTAGTTATGTTGGTGTGCAGGGACGTACGTTACTTCACCGGAGGCAGTCCGGGGGGCGGACGCCCTAACTCTTTCTGCAGCCCGTCTTCGGGCTTGCGCTCCTCCCGGTAGAGGGTGAATATGGCCGTCTTCAGTTCGTACTGGGCTTCCCTCTTTTCGAGGAGGCCCAGGGTGTACCAGAGGGCGATTGCGGTGCGGCGGGCTTCTTCGGCCTTCTTGTCGGCCATGGACCGGTGTTCGTCGGGCTGGTATGGGAAGAGGACTCTTTGGAGTTCCGGGCTGGGTGGTATTTTGGAGGATGTGATGGTGCGGGCGTAGGTTGCCCAGAAGACGCGGAGGTCTTCGAAGGACTGCATCTTGATGCTGGCGTCCTTGGCCAAACGTATGGTGGTGTCGGAGAGTGCTTTGGTGCGTTGGATGGTGTTCTGCACTTTGTCGTGTTGGTGGTTGAAGACCATCCAAGCTAGGCCGGTGATCAGGGAGAGGAATCCCATGATGGGTAGGAGGAGTTGTTGTTCTTGGGGCATTGTGGGTGTTCCGCGGTGTTTGATGTGGTTGGCTGGCGGGTGACCTTGTCCGGGCAGCGGTTGTTAGCTGCGTCTTTTGGCGGTGCTTCCGGCGGCTGATTTGGATCTGCGGGCCTGCGTCGGGCTGGGGAAGGGTTCCACCCCGGTCTTGGTCTTGTAGCGGCACCAGGTGCAGTAGCGGCGGAAGTGCCAGTGCAGGTGTTCTTTCCAGCAGTTCTTGATGCTGGCAGTGGCCTTGTCGATGGCTTGGGCCCATGCACGGGCGGTGGTGCGGGGGCGGGTCTCTTGGAATGCTGCTCGGAACTGTCTTTTGAGGGGGAGGTCTTCCCAGATGAGGGCGGCGTTGGGTGTGGGCGAGATTGGGTTGTTTTCTCCCAACTGGTGAGCGAAGGCGCCCTTTTCGATGCGGCTGGCCACATGGTGGGGGTCGGTGTCGGCCCCGTGGTTGATGGTGCCGGCGAAGGGATGGCTGCCCTGTACGAGGAGTTGGTAGAGCATTACGGCCAGGGCGAAGAGGTCATCGTCTTGGGTGCGGTCGATGCAGGAGAATTCCCTGCCCTGTAGCTTGGGGGACGTGTACTCTGGGGTACCTACCAGGGAACGGAGGGTCTCCCCCGTGGAGGGGTCCAGGACCTGGAAGGAGTCGGTGTCGATGATGGCTACGCGGCCGTGGTCCCCGGCTAGGACGTTCCTGCTGTTGAGGTCGCCCAACAGGGTGCTGTGGCTGTGTATACGGTCCACTGCCAATGCCAGGTTGCGGGCTAGGCGTAACAGATGCAGGTAGGTATAGCCGTTCTCCCTGTCGAGGAGCATGTTCCGGCGTCGGGCGGGGTTGAAGTAGCTTCCGATGTGGCGGTAGGTCTTGCTGTCCAGGCGGGGCATGATGTAGCCGATGGTGAGGCCCTTCCTCTTTCTGTCTGTGATCAGGGCGGTGGGCCAGGCGATGCGGTAATGCCGGGAGTGGGTGACGGACGGGGGATTGGCTGCCATTACCGCCAATTTGCGGGCGGCGTGTTCGGGGCCCGGGTTGTGGGGGTCTATCAGCTTGGCGGCGAGTTCGGGGACGTCGGTGATGGCGTGGACCGTGCCCTCCCTGCCGGCGCCTATTTGTCTATCCAGTTGGAGGAGGTTCCCGTCCCAGTACAACTTGCCGGTTTTGGCCGGCCTCGTCTTGGTGGTCATTGGGGTCCGTTGCGGACAGCTAGGAGCAGGGTCAGGTCATCGTCGGTGCGGCGGGTGATCATGTCTGATGAGATGGTGTCCCTGAGGGCCGGGCCGGGGTGGGAGTTTTGGGGATAATCTCTGAGCCAGTTGGCCATGGAAGCGAAGAAGGGTGGGTGAGGTTGCATGGTGGCGGCGTCCAGGCTGACGCTCAGGAGTCCGTCGGTGAGCATCGCGATTTCCAGCACGGGAGTGTGGGTGCGGGCGATGGTGATTTCACAGTGCTGGAGGGCCCTCTTTGACGTGAGGGCGGTGGTCTCGTTGGCGTACTCGCCCCTCTGGGGGCGGGCGAAGGTATGGTACTCCCCCGGGACGGTGGAGATGACTGCGGCGCCGTCGCCTATCTGGGCGGTTGCCAGGGTGTCTTTGGAATGCACCAGCAGGAGCAGGGTGGTCGCGAGTTCCTTCAGGGGAGCTGCGGTCTGTTCCGCTTGGTGTTCTAGGGCGATGCGGGCGTCCAGGACGGCGGCGTTCAACAGGGTTTCCATCCGGTGGGGAGAGCTTCGGCGGCCATTTTGCCAGAGCATGTGGGATGCGGTGGCTGCTGCGGTCTCGGCTGCGGTGCGCGATGCTAGCGCAGAGTGCTTGGCGGAGCCCACGCCGTCGGCTACGACGGCCACCAGGGTGTCGGGCGAAAGCTTCGGCATGGTCAGGAAGCAGGAGTAGTCTTGGCAGCCGGTGCCGGTGTGTTTGTGGCGGGTGCCTTGTGTTGAACTGCGGGCCACCCGCCAGGTGTGTTGGGGTGACATCAGTACTCTGACCAGGGGTCGGTGCTGGGGAGTTGGACCCGCTCGTTTATGGTGCTTTGGGAGATGGCGGTTATGGAGTTGGAGAGCCACTGGAAGAGTTCGACGAAGCGGGTGCCTTCCAGCTTGCGTGCCGGGCTGTTTGAGAGGCTGTTGAGGGTGGCCATGTCTGCTGTGGCGGTGCCGATGGCGAAGAAGGTGATGTGGTTGTCCCGCTGGGCTGTTTTGATGCGGTCGGCCACCGACTTCAGTTCTTCGGGAGTGTCATGTTCCGGCTTGCCGTCGGTGAGCAACATGATGATGGGGCGGTAATAGGGGATGCCGTGTTCGCGGTATTGTTGCTTGCGGCGTTCCAGCATGTTCAGGGCTTCTTGGAGGGGCGCGGCCATGCGGGTGCCGCCGGAGGCGATGAGCTCGGAGTTCTCGTAGTCTATTTCATCGCCGAAGTTTTGTACCACTGCGTAGGTATTGTTGAAGGCGATGATGGAGATTTCTGCCCTGGAGAGGGTGAGGTCGTCCTTGGCGATCTCTTGGTTGAGGCGGCGTATGCCGGCGTTGACTTCGGCGATAGGTTCGCCGGACATGGAGGTGCTGGTGTCGACCAGGACCACGCAGGCGAGCCTTGACTCGGGATTTTCGATCAGGTCCAGTTCGGTCAGGGGAGAGGTGGGGGATGTCATGGTCTGTTACCTCGTGTGGGATTTGAGTTTGATTATATGCGGTGTCGTGGGCGGTGTCTTGGAATGCGTGACATTCGCTTGGAGCGGGGATGATGTGCCTATGCCCTTGGAGGCACTCCCGTGCTCGGTGGAGGCTCGGGTGTCGGGGAATGGGCAATTTCCTTGGCCCCCATTGACATCAGGCGAAGGCGGGGCCCCGGGTGGGGGTCGTCATGCTTCTCCCACCCTGTCGGTCTCTCCAAGGGGTGGAGCCCCGTGCGTTGGGGGGTTGCCAACTGTTGAAGATAAGGTTGTGTCCAGTGTGTTCCGGTTGATGATGGTAAGCCTGCCTGTGCATGACATTTCTTGATTGTCCGGCTGAGGTTTTCAGGCTAACATGGCTCCTGCATAAATGTTCTTGTAAAGCTGTCGAATGGGGTGTTGCTTGGCCTCAAGGAGCCGGCTCAGGATGGGGACCCATCAGACCCGGGTGTACGGGTGTGATGAGGCCCTGGATGCCTACGGCGCTCTTTTCGGAGTGCTGGAGAGGAAGCTTTTTGCTCTGCATTGTGCCGGAGAATCCCCTGCTTCTTTGAAGAAGGACTTCATAGCCGGTCAGGGCATTCTGGCCCGGATGTTCAATTCCCTGAAGGTGTCGGTTGAAGGGAAGATTTCCGCTTCTCATCAGTCGAGGGAGAGGCGGATTGCCAGCTTGGAGCGGGGGATATCCAAGGGGAAGTCCGAGATCGGGGAGAAGGGTAGTCAGAAGGGACCCTTCTGGGTCCATCAGAAGAAGAGGCGCCTTGCCAACCTGAAATGGAAGTTGGACGCTCTGAAGTCCGATTCTGTAGACGGCACAGTCAGGATAGCCTTCGGATCGAGGCGGTTGTGGCGGAGGCAGTTTGACCTTCCGGCGAACGGCTACTCCAGTCACGAGGAGTGGTTGAGGGACTGGCGGGATGCCCGGTCTGACGAGTTCTTCATCTTGGGCAGCGGGGATGAGAACGCTGGTTGCCAGTTATGTGTTGCCTCGGTGGCTGACGACGGCAGCCTGACCCTGAAGTTGAGGATGCCGGACTGCTTGGTGCGTGAGCATGGCAAGTACGTTCTGATTGAAGGCGTACGTTTTGCCTACGGTCACGAGCGCATTTTGGCTGCGCTTCATGCCTGTGCGGAGGCGAAGTTCCTCAGGAAGCAGGAGGGTTCCTCGGGATCCGAACTTGGCAGGGCCATAAGCTACCGTTTCAAGCGTGACCCTAAGGGCTGGAGAGTTTTCGTTTCTACCCGGTACGAGGGTTCGCCTGTCGTAACCGACCGTCACAGAGGGGCCTTCGGCGTTGACGTAAACGCTGACCACTTGGCGGTATGCGAGACGGACCCTTCGGGAAATCCGGTTGCCTCATGGTCGCTTCCCTTGGTCACCTATGGGAAGACGACCAATCAGGCTGAGGCCTTGGTGGGGGATGCTGTCGCGAAGGTGATTGGCTTGGCCAGGGTAGCCGGCAAGCCGGTGGTGATCGAGAGGTTGGACTTCGAGAAGAAGAAGGCGGAGTTGGAGGGGGAGTCCCACCGGTATTCGAGGATGCTTTCTTCGTTTGCTTACGGCAAGATTCAGGAGTATTTCGCATCCCGGGGATACCGTGAGGGAGTTGAGGTATTCCGGGTGAACCCTGCCTTCAGTTCGCTGGTGGGCAGGGTGAAGTTTGGGAAGAGATACGGGCTCAGTGTCGACCAGGCTGCTGCGTTGGTGTTGGCCAGGCGGTTGCTGCGTTACTCTGAGCGCGTTCCGTTCCGGCAGGAGTGTTCTGTCGGCGATGGCTCTATCACCTTGTGCGTACCTGCAAGGACGCGTATCAAGCATGTGTGGAGTCATTGGTCCCAGGTGTCCAGGCAGTTCAGACTGGCGCTTGCAGCGCGGCACGGGCGGGGTCAAACCCATCCTGTCAGGGCTGGTAAAAGGGGGGAGACCTCTGATGAAGGCCTTGGTGCGGACCGGTTCTGTGTTTCCGGGCGGGATTCCCGGACGGTAGTTGCTCTTACTGTTGGGGCGACGGTGGGGGCCTGACCCCCGTCTCAGGGAAGGCTGACTTCAGTCCTGTTACTAAAGTCAACCTTTTTTACAACGGTGTAGGGTCGTGGCTCCGAGGGAGTCACCAGTTTCCTTCCGAAACGGGGTGGGGTCCCGCGTGCCGGGGAATACCATTTTCGGTCATTAGGCCCGCCGCTCTCATCAGGTGGAGCCCCGTGTGCGGGGGGGCCTTCATATTGGGACTTCTTGGTTCAGCCAATGTCGGTGAAGCCCGGTGTGGTGAAGAGCGCGACTCCAGCGTGATAGGCTCTTCTCCCGAAATGCGGTGCCCCCCCGTGTGGGGGAGTACTGGGAGGATGGAACCAATGAATCTGATCATCGGAGGTGAAGACCCGAGTGTGGGGGAGTGCTTCGCAGCAGAAACCGCGTCCAAATTAGCCGGCGGGTGAAGCCCCGTGTGTCGGGGAGTGCCTTGTCCTAGATTTGCCAAGGTTTCTCTAAGGAAGGTGAAGTCCCGTGTGCTGGGGAGTGCTGCCTCTGATGCGACAGGTTCATATCATCCATAAGGTGGAGCCCCGTGTGTCGGGGAGTAGCCTTTTGGGTGTAGCCCATGCGACATTAACGGAAAGTGGATCCCCGTGTGCCGGGGAGTAGCCAGGCCAGTATGAACTGAAAGTGTGGGATAGGCAGTGGATCCCCGTGTGGTGGAAAGATAGTGAATCCGCGTGCACCGGGGAGTAGCTACAGCTTGGTCGGTGCCCTGGGCCGCATCACCAGTGGATCCCCGTGTGCCGGGGAGTGCCCTTTTCCGCTGGGGGAGTTCGCGCGATGTTGCCAGTGGAGCCCCGCGTGCCGGGGAGTACCCGTTTCCGCACGCGCATTCGTTTAGCATAAGCCAAGTGGAGCCCCGCGTGTCGGGGAGTACCCATTGGCCACCAGGCGATGATCTTCGAAGGCGAAGTGGAGCCCCGCGTGCCGGGGAGTACCTTCCATACTTTAGAACAAGTACCGCCACTAGCGAGTGGAGCCCCGCGTGCCGGGGAGTACCTCTTGTCTGATGATGTTTGTCATTCTGCCCCCAGCAGGGTGGGGGAGTTCCTGGATGGTATCATGTCTTCAGTAACGTTCGTGCCCCGGGGGAATAAAATGCTGGGAGTGAAGAAAGTCGTGTTCCAGTCTTTGGCCGGAGGTCTGGTGGCAGCGGCGGTTTTCGGAGGAATGGCCGTTGAGGTCCGTCCGGAAGGAGTGCCCTGGCATGTGTGGCTGGCGGTGTTCACCGGCGTTTTCGCTGTAGGCGCTGTGGTGGGGGTCGGTGCGGGATACGTGACCTATTGGATGTGGGACGATTTGAGTGGATGGTGGTCCCGGAAGCGCAATGTGAACTGCTAGTCCTGCTTGGCGTCGTCGTCGTCAACGTCTCCTCTCTCGGCTTCCCACTCCTGCCGTTTCCTCCCTGAGCAGTTGGTCTAACCACCGGGCGGCTACCGACACAACCTGCACCAACTCCAACTTCAGTTTTCTTCTGTTCCTCCGGCTTATGCCCCGGGTGTCAATGAGTTTCGCTGCCTCTCCCAGTTCTTCCACCAAGACTCTGGTCCATGTGTCGTGGGTATTGCTTTTCTGGTCGGGGTGCCGGCGGTCCTGGCGGCACCATTCGTTCTGGACCAGGGTCATGATGGCGGGCAGGCGGTGGTCGGGTTGTCCCGGTGCGGGGGGGTGGTGGAGTTCGCGTATGGGTAGCAAGGAATGGTCTCCGGAGGATGGGTATGCCCCGTTGGGGAGCGGGTCCACGAATTGGTTGCCTGGGTGTCGGGGAGTTCCTTCGTGCTTCTGGTAAACGCTGCTCGATTGCTTGAAAACCGTACGGCGCAACCCCGGTCACGGGGATGTTGATTGCCTGTGCCGGCAGGAGAGAGAGGGCCGGACCCCGGCCGCGGGAAGCGTCCTGGGAGGTGAGGGGGACGCCCCGCGGCCTTGGGGCCATCAGGCAGCCAGCGGAAGGGGGGTCGCGCTGGCTGCCTCCGGCAGGGCCGCCTGTGGCCCGACCATGAAGTCATGCAGGATAGTGGGGATCGCCGCGTCGAACCCCGCGATGTCCAGGGTGCCGGCATCGTCAGGGTCCATGATGGAGTGGTCGTTGGAGACGAAGGCCAACTGGACCGCCTTGGCGGGGATCCCCATCTTCTGCCGGTACCGACGGAGGGCTTCGGCCGGGTGTATGCTACCTGCGTAGGTCTCCCCGTCGGTGGCGATGACGAAGCAGTCCACCGGGATGTTGTTCTCCATGGCGTGGAGCATGGGCAGGGCCATGTCGGTGGCGCCGGCGGGTAGGTGATCGGTGCGCTCCATCACGTCCCTCAGGCTATCTTGGGCCGTCACGTTGAAATCGGTCATCCTCTGGTGGCTGAAAGCGCCTATGTAGTGGTTCGGTTCCCGGCGGGCGATGGCCATGCAGACCGCGGCGGCTGCCATCTTGGCTGTGAGTCCGCTTATCCTGCCCAGGGTGTTCCAGTCCATGGAACCGCTCACGTCGACGGCGAGGTAGACTCGCTGGCCGGTCTGGGGGGCGGCGCTGAAGGACCGGTCGAAGGCCCGGTCCAGGGCATGGGAGATCTGGGGCACCGGGGACCACCGGGACTTCCCGTCGGGGGAGTGCCCCATTCGGTAGACCATCATCGCGGTGAGCAGGTTCATGGGGTGGACCGGTGCCGGCCGCCCGTCCTGTCCGCTCCGCATTTTGTCGATGCGGTCGACCGCCCATTGGGCCTCCATGGGCCGGATGGCGTTGTGAGCCGTGAGGGAGGGGAGGTTCCGTACGAAGGCTCGGGGCGGCATGTGGTGTCCCAAGGCTGCCCATACTTGGTCGTGCTGGAGCATCTCCGGCGGGATAGCCTCCCAGGGTAGTTCCTGCTCTGTGATGAGCTGTGCCAAGCTGTGCGGGTTTGTTTCCTCCTGCGCTTTTAGGAAGGCGTGGATGATGTTCAGGGACTCCCGGTCGGGCGGGATGGTGCCGTATGCGATCCAGTCGAAGATGTGCCACAGGTCGGAGTCCTGCTCGGCCTTTGGGTGGGCCATCCGGAGCATGTCCTGGTGGGACCAGCCTTTACGGGTGCGGTACTTGACGGCTTGGAAGGCGACTTCCTTGGGGTCCCGGCTGGTATACCAGTTGGAGACGGCGTTTCTCAGGGAACGGCCCCACCGGCGGAGGTGGTTGACGTAGAAGGTGAACTCCTCGAGGTTGCTGGCTGTCGCGGCAACTTTTGGGAGGGCCTGAAGGGCGGCCTGCCTGGTCTCGACGTTGTCGTCGGAGGCTGCGATGGCGAGGCACAGAAGAGTCGGCGCGACCCTGGGAGCCCTGCGGTTGAGGGCAACGTCGACGATGTGGTCCACGGCATGGGCGCCGGCTTGGGCGATGTGCCTCTTGGAGGCGTTGGCGTTGTCGATTGTGAGCTTCCGTTCCTTCTGGTAGTAGGAGCCGTCCTCGGAGCCTATGATGAGGAACCGGTGCATCCGGACCTCGTCGGTGACGGGGTAGGAGTAGCCGCCGGCGTTGTTGGGGACCATGCGGTCGTCTAAGGGTTCCGACTGTGGGGTCGGCTCTTCGATGATTCTCTGCAGGTAATTTGCCATGGCGGTGTACTCCTTTTGATATGTGTCCTCTGGGGGCCCCTGCCGGATGCAAAGTCGCCGGTCCGGTTTTGGCGCTCTGACCGACTGAGCTACGTCGTGGATCAGGGCGGCGGGACTCGAACCCGCGACCTCCGGGTCCAATACTGTGACGGAGCGGCGGCGATCCGGCGGGGGTCCCCTATGCCCCCTTGGGGGCTTCCGGCCGGATGGGCTTGGTGCCTATGGTGATTGCTTCCGGGCAGTCCAGAATGTGAACCAATGGCTTCGACCCGGCCGGTCTGTTCGGTTGTCAAAATTGGTCTGGGCAGGAGGATTCGAACCTCCGGTCTCCTGCTCCCAAAGCAGGCGCGCTGCCGCTGCGCCATGCCCAGACGGTGGGATTATGTGGTTGGCCCGGCAGGGCTCGAACCTGCGGCCAGCCCCTTATGAGGGGGCTGCTCTTCCACTGAGCTACGGGCCATTGGCGGCGCCCCGGGCGGATGGGCTTTGGTGCCGGTGGTGTTGGTCATGCAAAGATGTGAACCATCGACTTCGACCCGCCCGGGGTGCTTGGTTGACTGGTGGACCAGCAGGGACTCGAACCCTGTCCTGGAAGTTGCAAACCTCCCGTTCTCCCTGTTGAACTACAGGCCCTTGGTGTAAATGAAGAGTGGGTTACTGGGTTGTTCCTGTCCTAGGGAATTTCGGCGATGCTGACCCCGTGGAGTTCTTTCGCGTGCTTGTTGCAGAGCCCCGTCCATCCCCTGACCCGTTCCCTGGGGTCGGAGACTTCTCTGTCCAGTCCGGTCCAGACCCATATGGCGGGTAGGCGTTCGGGTATCCCTTCAGTGTTGCAGGGCCAGCAGTCGCCTGTTTCGATTCGGCCCTTCAGGAGGGGCCCTTGGCCTATGAGGACCACGGTCCTGTCGGGGTGGGCAGTATGAGTGTCCATGGCGGCCTGGGCGTGTGCCTGCCGATACCCTTTGGTGGCGTCGATGATGGTGACTTGGGGCATTTGAGACTCCCGGTTGGAGGGTGTGTGTCCCGCCCCGGGCGGATGGGCTTTTTGCCGATGCTGTTACAACCGAGGCGCTCTCCCTGAGCTACGGCCGGCGGTGCCGGCCGGCGGGGAATCGAACCCCGCGACCTCCTCGTCCCATATGTGAAGCACCTGCTTCGACCCGCCCGGGGCGGGGGTTGGTTCTATGGCACGGACGGCAGGAGTCGAACCTGCGTTTTCCCGGTCAGAGCGGGAGGTCTTTGCCGCTGGACCACGTCCGTGTGGTGTTTTGGTGTCCTCCTCAAAATAGTTCGGGGCCTGGGCCTTCGTCTTTCCTCCCTGGCCGGGGGTTGGACTGTGACCCAGGCCCCTCTCGGTGCCTTGTTGTCTCTTTGTCCTACCCGTTTCAGTCAGGGGGTATGGCCTCCTGGGCCATGGGGGCTTTGCCCCAGCGTGGTGCTGCGGCTTTGGCGGTGACGGCAATTCGGGTGACGGGTGTGGTTGTCACTGCTTTGCTCCCCGTGGATTGGGTGGCCATCCCCCCTCGCTCGGGTGATGGGTCTGTCAATGTTACATGGAAAGATTGGAGTGGTCAATGGCCGTTTGTCAATGCCGAAGGAGTAGAGTCCAAGTGGTCATCATGGGGTGTGGGTGTGGGTGTAATAATGTCGTTTGTGACGGTGTGGGAACGGCCGGCCTGGGGGGTGCGAGCATGGTGTCCTGTTCGAACTGCGGCAACAGCGTGAAGTGGGGGGCCGTATTCTGTGCGGCCTGCGGCGCCGGGGGTGAGGTTGACGGCGGAGGCTTCGGGGCCGTCAGGGATCTGCCGTTTGTCATCCCTGTGCGGCGTGTGGTCCTGATGATGGTCTTGACCTACGGGGTTTACCTTTTCTACTGGCTCTACCTGACGTGGAAGCAATATAGGGAATACACGGGGTATGCGGCCTATCCTGTCTGGCATGTCCTGACCCAACTGGTCCCTGTGTACTGCTTTTTCCGGATTCATGCTCACATGCGGGTGTACCGGGAATTGACTCAGTCCGCAGGGATGGTGAGTGGGATCCAGCCTGGCTTGGCGGTCGCCGCGATGGTTCTTGCGTGGCTTGTCCGGTCGGCGGCGTATGATCTTGGTGGAGGGTGGGGGGACGTGATGTCTGCGAGCAGGGGGCTCGCGGTGGTGGTCGGGATGATGGAGGTTGGCACGGTGTTGCTGGTGACCTGGTTGCTTCTGGTGGTGCAGGGGAATCTGAACCGGTTGTGGGGCGGTTTGGCGGGGGTGAGGGCGGCGGTTCGGCCTGTTGGCAAGTTGGAGGTTCTCCTTGGCATGGCGGGCGTCGTGCTTTGGTGCCTGTTGGGGGTGGGCTTGGTGGTGGGATGACGGGTGGACATCATTGGCCGGGGGAGTGCCGTTGTCTCCGGTGTGGGCTGGGGTATGTACCCGTGCTTCGGTGTTGTTTCCTGCTCTTGTTGTCGGTTTGTCCGGTCTGCTGGCGCTTCGTTGTTTCTGGAGAGGGGTAGCTTGGGGGATGTTCGCCTTCGCGTTGGTGCTTGGGGGTGCTAGTCGGTGTTGGACGTGGTGAAGCGAATGAAGAGTTGGATCTGCTGGGTGAAGCTGGGCAGGTCCCCGTTGGTGAGGGCGTCGGTCGCTTTCTGGGAGATGTTCATCAGTTGTTCCACGTCTTTGAAGGACTCGTTGTCTTTGAGCCGGTCGTGTCTCTTTCTCGCTGCCCTGGCGGGCTTGGCGGCCAATGCCCCGGCTATCTGGTAGGCTGCTGTCCACTTCGTGTCGGGGCTGAGACCTTGTGTGGCCTTGGTGAAGGCGTGCACGATGGGGGTCGGGTCTTGGGGCGGCGGGTCTGCGTTCAGGAGGTTGGTTGCGTTGCGGCGTAGCGCTTCGGCTGTGGCCGGGTCTGTCCGCTCCAATATCTCGAGGAATGTGTCCCCGTTTGCGGATGACCGGGCGGCGGTGGTGATGTCCTGGTTCATGGATGCTAGTCGCGCTTCGACCGCCTCCAAGAGGCCTTGTTCCTCTCCCCACAGGGCGAGGGCGATGTTGACTTCCAGGTCCTCGATGGCGTCGGTGAACATGTCCCTGGTGTCGGGAACGGGCTGGTGGGGGATGTTGCTCACTATGCTGGTGAGGGGTGCGGTGATGAAGGGCGCGACGGCTTCCGCGGCGTTGGCCTTCTGCTCGCCCTCCTTGGCTGCGTCTCCGCAATTGGCGGCATTCCAGGGGTTGGGCCAACGTTCGTCGAGAGCTTCCCTGAGACGCCAGAGGATGGAGGCGTCGGCTTGGTCTCCGGGCTTGAGCCACGGCGGAGCTTCGTCAGGATTGTCGAAGGCATGGGCGTCCATGGGGTGGAGGGCCCGGTAGGCTTCGATGAACTCTTCCGGGGTCTGGAACTGCTCTGTCAAGTGCTGCCTCCGCGAGTGGGGTGTTTTGTTGAAGTCCGGTGTCCGGTGTGGCTTTCCGGGCCTGTCGCTGCTGCCCCTCTGTCGTTTGAGGGGCGGCAGACGTGGAAGGGTGGGTTGGGAAGTTGTTGTCAATCATCGTCAGGAGCTCCGGGGTTGGTGATGGCTTTGACGACTCTTTTGAGGGGAAGGTACGCTGCCATGTAGAGTGCGAAGCCCGAGGTGGCCCCGGCCAAGGAGGTGAGGGGGAGTATCACTGCCCATTCGGTGGGCTTGACCTCTGTGTGGAGGTCTTGAGCGATGGCGGTGCACGCCAGTGCGACGGGTATGGCGAGTGCTCCCGCCAGGGATGAGATGATGGCCTGTCGGTTATAGTTTCTTCGCTTGAACATTAGCTCTGTGGCGGTGGAGGTAGGGGTATGGCGGAGTTGTGGGAGGGGAATACGCTTGGAAGTTGTCCCCGCTCAATGTGGTCATGTAGCCTGGGCATGATGGTGTCGCCGATGGTGGTGTCGCCGTTGAGAAGGATGTGGGGGAGGAACTGCTCCTCCATGCTGGTGACGCCGGCGGCGACTGCCTCCAGCTTGGCTTTTATGATGAGGAGGAAGGCCCGCCAGGTCTGCCGCTCGGCTTGGTCGAACTGGTTTTGCTGTTGCTGGGGGGTGCGCTCGACGGTCTTGGTTGAATATCCGTTCTTGCGTTCGGTGTAGAGGAAGTCGTTGATGTGGGGCAGGGGCAGGTAGATGCGGACGGCGAGGCGGTCGATTCGGAAGGCGATGGTGGCCCTCGAGGACTCCCAGGCGGTCATGACCTGATCGGCGCCGTGCTGCTTGAGTAGGGTTTCAATCTCGGCCTTGGTCTTTTCGACCGGGACCGTGGTCTTGGAGGCGTAGCGGTTGGGCTGGGTCAATTGTGTCCTTCGCTTGGACGGGTTGAGGTTTTGTGGGGATTTTATCTCTTTTTGAAATTCATTTCAGCCTGGGGGTGTCAGTAGGGGGTGGTGGTGCCC
Organism: Dehalococcoidia bacterium; assembly: GCA_965203835.1. GTDB lineage: Bacteria > Chloroflexota > Dehalococcoidia > Lucifugimonadales > UBA3495 > CBDCFV01. The sequence goes on along the minus strand of OZ241919.1, from coordinate 2,150,724 downwards.
CTTGATGGGGAGGCACGGCGCTTCGCCCTGCGCCTTACGGGAGGAGGATCCCCGGTGATCGGGGGACTGTCCTTGGTGGTCATGGTTAACGAATGGATGAGGGTGGAGCCCTTTTGAGGGAGTGTCTCGGTGGTGAGAATTCTTCCTCAGTGGTCGGGGTCTGTGTGGACCGGTGCAGTCAGGACCCGTTCGAAGTGGTCCTGGGCATCCCGGAGTTCCTGGAGGGCAGCGGTGTGCTTCGTTCTCAGGTCTTCGGAACTCATCGTTGTCCTTGGGTCTATGCGTAATTGTTCCAGGCCTTTGAAGACCGGTTTCCGGGACTCCATCAGGAGGGCGCGGGCGTAGACTTCCTGTGTGTGTGCTTTTCTCAGGCGTGAGTACCCTTCGTTTACGCTGTTGGTGAGGAGGAGGACCCTGTCAGGGGGATGTTTGCGGGAGTCTTGGGGCCAGGGTGCCACCCCGCTTCCGGGGTTGCCCCAGAGCATGGGGGTGGCTGTGCCGTCGATGGGAATGAGGGTGTCTATGTCGATGAACTCGTCGAAGTAGTGGCCGATGACGGCCGGCGGGTCCGGGTCCCGTTCCTGGAGGTGTGCGGCCAGCTTGGCGACGGTCTGGACGTCTGGGGTTTCGGGGTAACGGTGGCCGGATGGCCAGGTCTGCTGACCGAAGTGGAGGATGGGGGAACTTCCTTCGGTCTTGAAAGCGAGGTTGTGCGGGCCGCAGCGGAAGTCTTGGTTTCCGTTTAGGAAGGCCGATTCCTTGATGAGGAATTTGAGGGCGTGGATGAGTCCTGAGTCGGGGTCACGGAGTACGATGTACCGTTCTTGCTCATGGTGGCTGAGGTGATGGAGAAGTTCTGCTGTCTTCACGTTTTTCTCCGGCGGTGGTGGCTCGGGTAGAAAGGCGTACGGAGGATTCCCGTGCGTTGGGGGGAATACTCTCCTGAGTGGATGTTTTTGTTGGATGTTCGTCTTACCAGTCTTTTGCAAGTGTGGTGCGTTTGTTTCAGCGTCCTGTCTTTGGAACTATGGCTGTGACTGCATAGAGGAGGCCTTGTCGGTCGCGGGTGTCCGTGCCTCTTTGGGGTAGTCTTTGATCCAGACTTGGGCTATATGGGTGCCAGCGTAACCTGCGCGGATTCCGTCGAACTCCTCGTATCGTTCGACGGGTTTGTCCGGTTCAATGATGATGTATCCCGGGGCTTGGAGGGCCGGGCATGGCCTGAGTTTCCAGTGAAACCGTTTGGATCGTGTGTAGCCGCAGAAGACGCAGGCGTGGCGTACTTTCTTCTCCAGGACCACCGGTCCGAACCGGCATGTTCTCGTGCGCATGTTTGACCGGTAGCACATGAGGGGGGGGGACTCCTTTCTAATGGTGTGCTTGCTGCGCGTCTGCGAAGCGGCGATTCGCGAGCCAACCGGTAACGGTTTCGCCTTTCATCAGGAACGCTCTCTGGTTGGGCAAACGGGCGACGACCTCGTCCTTGAAGTCGTGGTGGTAGAAGAGCGCTTCCCGGTCTGAGGCGCCCGCCTCGAGGAGGAGCGCCAGTGCCAGTTGGGACGGCCCGGAGCCCGGGTATCCCCAGCTGAATCCGGTCGGGCTGTGGTCTTCCACTTGACGACTTCTGTGAGGGGAGAGGGGCAACCAGTCTATGGTCACCTCATGCAACTCTCCTGCGATTATGGAGTCCCTTTGGATCATGCCTTCGTGGACGCAGGCAAGTGGGCCGGGTATGACGGTGGAGCCCGGGTCGTCGGGGTCTTCTGTGTAGGGTTCCGCTTCCTGTGCCCACTTGGGCAGGGTTGGGTCGGCCTTGACCCGGCGGATTACCAGGGGGATGGAGTCAGCGTTGTACGGGAGTTCCATCCGGTTGCAGAGTTCCTGGGCGTCCAGTTGGATGATGAGGGCCGTTTGGTCACGGCAGGTTGGGCATACGCTCTCTTGGTTTCTTTCTTTCCAGAACTGGCAGGCTACGGTGCGGATCTGCCAGGGGTTTGCGGTCGTGGTGGCTTTTGTCATGTGGCGGCCTCCTTGATGGATTTATGAGTCTTCAGGCTGTCGCCATTCGGGCTGCGAGGCGGGCGAGATACCTGCTTATCCTGCGGTGTTCCTCTGCTTGGGACTCGTGGTGCGGTCTGCTGTCACTGGTGACGGCGCCGGTGAGCAGGTCCTGCGTATGGTGGTCGTATCTGAGCCAGTATCCTTTTGTGCCAAGGGAGGTGACTCTCGCTTTTTTGCGGCCGGGGTAGATGATCACAGCGTTCAGGTATTCCTGGGTATCGTCGGGCCCCATCTTGGTCAGGGTGATCGGCATGTCGTATTCGACGTAGATTGGTTCTTCGTGCGGCCACGGCAGCTGGCGGTGGTGGTCTTGAGGCCAGACGGTGTCGTCCTGAATCATTTTGACAGCCTCGTCTCGGCCGAGGAGGTATTTGGCGGTGTCCGGCGAGTTGATGGTCCTGAGTATTGCCTTCAGGTTTGCCCTGTACCGTTGTGCGGCGGTGCCGGGAGGGGGTGGGGATCCCAGGTTGCGGATCGTGTTGATGACGTCAGGGAACCGGCACTGCTCTGATATGAGTCGTTTCATTCGTGTACCCGGGGGACTGGGGTGAGTGTCAGGTTGACGAGCGGAGGAGGAGCGCCGCTTCGATGAAGCCTTCCAGGTTGCCCGCGAGGACCCTCTGGGGGTCGGGGTCCCGGTGACCGGTCCGGTGGTCCAGCACTAGGTGCTGGGGGCGGAGGAAGTAGCTTCTCACTTGGTATCCCCACCGTGGAGGCGGTGGTGTGCCACGGAGTCTGAGTCGCTCGCGTTTCTGTTCCAGTTCGTGGCGTTCCAGGAGCCTGGCCCTCAGTATTCTCATTGCGTAGTCGCGGTTCTGCTTCTGGGACCGTTCGGTCTGGCAGGCGACGACTATTCCGGTGGGGAGGTGCTTGATGCGGACGGCGGTGGCGACCTTGTGGATGTGCTGGCCGCCTGGGCCGGACGCGTGGAAGGTGTCGGTCCTGAGGTCCTTGGGGTCAGGTTCGACGGGGCTGCTTTCCGGCACTGCTGGGAGGACCTCGACCCGGGCGAATGATGTTTGGCGCCTGCCGGCTGGGTCGAATTTGGAGACCCGGGCCACACGGTGGATGCCGGTTTCTTCCCGGAGTCGTCCGTAGGCGTGTGGTCCGGCGATCTCGATGGTGGCGGTCCTGAGGCCGGCCCTTTCCGCGTGGGAGAGGTTCATCAGCTTCGTTGGTCTGGCTTCCGCCTTGGCCCATGCTGTGTACATGCCCAGGAGGATTTCGACCCAGTCGTGGGAGTCGGTTCCACCTGCGCCGGACGTGAGGGTGATGATGGCAGGGGCTTGGTCGCGGGGTCCTTGGAGGGCCAGGCAGAGGCGGGCTTGGTGGAGTTCCTGTTGCAGTTTGGCGGTTGCTTCAGCCACTTCCAGGGCGAATGCTTCGTCCTGTTGCTCTTGGGCCAGTTGGGCCATCTCGTCCAATTCTTGGAGTTGCTGTTCCATGCGGAACCAGGGTTGGAGGGTTGTCCTGAGGTGGTCGAGTTGCCTGAGGGTCTCCCGTGCTTCTGCGGGGTGGTCCCAGAAGTCTGGCTGTGATGCGAGGGCTTCCAGTTCTTCTACGTTGGAATTGGCGGTGTTGCTAAAGCCGCTCCACCGCTTTTCTGACTTGTTCACGGGTGTGCTCCAGGGGTTGTCTGAGGTCGTTCATGGTCTCATCTCCTTTTGGATTGGTTTTGACCTTCGTCAGGTTCGGTCGCTGGCTGGGTCCGGGGTCGGCGTGATTGTGATGATGCCCGACCGTGGATGGTAATGCAGTTCGGTCCGGCTCAGGACATCCATGCCCAGTACGGACGGGGTGCCCGGGTAATGGATGGGAGGTGCGGTGAGTTGGAGGGTTTCGACGTCGAAGCGAAGGGACTTGTTTTCTTCAGAGTCTTTGAGGGTGATGGTGGCTTTGTAGGGCAGGCCCTGTTCTCTGCTTCGTTGGATGTCTCTGGGCGCAAGTCCCATCCTGACGGCGTCCTTGGGATTCAGGATGGAGGCGGCGGCGCCGGTTGCGACCAGCATGGTGAGGGGCTGGTCGTGGATGTCCATGTTGGGGACGGATATGTTGGCGGAGACGAAGGCTGCGCCGTTTTGGTGGAAGTAGCCTTTGATCATGTTGAGGTCTTCTCGGGGAGGGTGAGGGTTTGGAATTAGTCGTAATTGACCGGGATCTGTTGACTTGTTGCCCGGCTTTTGTCCTGCTTTGACCTTGGGTATGGTTAGTATATCGCGAGGCCGGAGTGAGACGTGGGGGTGTGGTGTCAGTGGTGATGGGCGTCCGGGTTCCAGGCTTGGCGGATGGCGAGTCCTTGTTGGAACCAGGTATCGAGCATGTCCTTACGGGCATTTCTCTCGTGAAACTCGGCTATGTCCCATTTCTCTGGGTAGGAGATGACGCCGCTTCCGATGATTCGGGTGGCGTTGTCGAGGGTGCCGTCAGGGAGCCTGTACCGCCGGGTTTCCTTGGTGCCTTCGTCGTTGCTCCACCTGCGAAAGTCCGTGCGGATGTCGTCCAAGCGTTCCTGCAATGTGTGGGCGTGAAGGGCCAGAGCGGGGGGTATTGGTATGGAGATAGGCTGGCATTTGTGGGAGTCGTCTTGGCTTGAGGGGCATTCCTCTGCGGCGTGGTGGAGGAGGTAGGCCGGGTCCTGGCCGGTGAAGAGGTTGACCAGGGTGTCTATGTGGGAGGCGGTGAACATTTGGGATGGGTAGGGGTGGAGGTCTTCAGGCGTGAAGACGATGAGGCGGAACCTGTTGGTGTGCGTCTGGTCCAGGTTGGGGTAGGGTGGGAAGATGCGCCGGTCGCCAGTGTGTACGTCGATTTGGTAGCTGTAGTCCATTCTGTGGCTCCCTGGGGGTTGGTGGTGAGTGTGGGGATCAACTGGCGAAGAACAGGATGATCACGTGTATGGCTTGTTCCTTGGTGATGAGGTTCGCGAAGAACTCGATGACCGCGGTGATGGCCTCGGACCTGCTGATTTCGCCGTTGTGGTCATCATCGTAGGGGATGCCGATGACTGTTTCGGGTGAGGCCGGGGTTGGTTCCCCGTGCTGGTCGAGGCCGGCCCCTTGGGGGAGGCTGACGGTGATAGGGGCAATCTCCGTCGGGAGGATTGTGATGGTCCAGGCGGTGCCCGAGCCGGTGACGCTGGTGGTGGTGCCGGCGTTTACGATGGGGGCGTCGGTGGTGATGCCGGCGACGGGCTGGTCAAAGGTGAGGGTGATGGAGATCTCCCGGTAGGGCCTGATCTCAAGGTCGTCGGGGATTGTGAGCTTGGGGATGTCAAGGGCGGGGCAGGCAGGGAGGCGGAGTTGGTGCAGGTCATTCTGCTCGATGTCTGCGAGGCCCCGGGGGATGCAGCCGGTGAACCGGTTTCCTGAGAGGTTCAGACTGTTGAGTTCCGGCAGTTCGGCCAATCCCTCCGGGATGGGTCCGGTGAGGTTGTTGTCGGAGAGGTCCAGTTCTCGGAGGTCCTGCAGGTCTGTGATGGAGTCGGGTATGGCGGCTTCCAGGCTATTGTGGGAGAGGTCGAGTTTTTGAAGGTGTTGGAGGTCCCCCAGAGAGGCTGGTATGGCGGCGTTGAGGCTGTTGTAGCTGAGATCGAGGGTTGTGAGGTTGGACAGTTTTCCTATTTCAGGTGGTATCGGCCCGGTGAACCTGTTGCCGAGGAGGGATAGGGTTTCCAACGCTGTGAGGAGCTGAAGTTCCTGGGGGAGGGTGCCTTCGAGGCCATGGTATCTCATGGAGAGGCCAGTGGCCCTGGGCGGGGTGTTGCCGGTGGTGACGCCTCGCCAGTGGCGCATGGGGAAGGATGGGTGCCAGTTGACGACGTGGCCGTTGGGGATGGCGTCCCGGATCTCGAGGAGGGTCTTGCAGTCCTTTATGAGGGCGGGGTTTTCCGATGGTTGGGGGACGGCGCCATGGATGTAGCATCCGTGCAGTTGAGGGAGCTTGGCGAAGCCGTAGCCCCAGGTGTTGTTGGGGTTGGGGGAGGATCGCTGTTCGGCGCTGTCCATCAGGTACTGGGCAAGCTCCGTGTTGGTGAGGTGGGGGTTCTTCTGGAGGGCGACTGCGGCCAGTCCTCCCAGGTGGGGGGCTGCCTGGCTGGTGCCGCAGATGAACCTGTGCATGCTTGTCTGGCCGCAGTCAACGGCGACGAGTTCCGGCTTGGTCCTTCCGTCGACGGTGGGGCCTCTGCTGCTGTATGCCTGTACGGCGTTGGTGTTGCGCCAGTCGGCGGCGCCGACTGAGACGAGTGCCGGGTTGTTGCTCTCTGAAGGGTTGGTGATGCTTCCTTTGTGAGTGGAGTACTGGAGGGAATGTCCGCGCCATAGTAGGAGTTGGACCCAACGGGGTGCCTTGTCTGAACGGTTGACTATCGTGATGCCCGTCTCGCCGTGTTCCTGGACTGGGATGAAGGCGGCGTATTCGAACGGCACATGGCCTGGTTCTCCTGTCTGGTGGTCAGTGCTGCTCGCGATTTCTCTGTTTTGGGAGTCGACGACGTACAGGTCGAGGTCATGGGTGGCCCCTTCCCAGGTGTCGTCCCACCTGATTGTCATGAAGACCTTTTCGCCCGTTCGGAGGTTGAGGCGGTTGACCGTGACGCCTGGGCTGAAGTGGATGAGGCTGTGGGAGGGTGCGTTTTCTAGGGTGGTGTCGCTGAACCATGAGCGTAGGGCGTAGTTGCCTGCGGGGGCGACCCACAGCATGCCGTGGTCGGCGGCTTGGTTTACTGTGTTCAGTGGGCTGTCTCCGAAGGGTGAGGTGCCGTCTCCGGGCCCGTCGAAATGCCAGACCATGTTGGGGATTATGATGGATACGTCCTGGGACGCCATCCAGTCGACTGTGTCTTGCATGTCTCCCTTGGAGTAGGGAGTGGCGATGTAGAGGGATGCTTGGGGCGCGATGTCGAAAAGGGCTTCCGCTGTAAGTGTCCCATGGTGGTCGGCGGAGCCGGGTCGGTCGCAGTCGGAGAGTTTGTTGGTGTGCTTTCCGAAGTCGGTGTAGCAGCGTGCCTGTATGGATGAGGGGACCTCGGTCCCCATGAGGCTGGTGATTCCGCTGAAGTTGGGACCGCGTTCGATTATGCCGACCTTGATGTCTTGCCCGGTGTAGCCTGCAGCGTGCCAGGGGAGCGCTCCATGGGGGGCGGGGCCGTTGCCGGCGATGAGTTGGTTGATGGATGTCGGGATGGGAGGGAGAATGCGTCTCACCCGGATGACTCCGGGTTGGTGGGATAGTTCTGCTAGGAGTGAAGGCGGGACCAGGGCCTCGATGTATTGGTCGCCGGAGTTGGCGGGTGGATGTCCGTTGCGGGTGAGGAAGTCCGTCACTGCCTGGGAGTTGTGGGACAGGTGAATGGTGACCGGTATCGGGATGTCCTGGTTTTCTGGTTGGTTGGTGGACTTTTTGTCGGAGTCCTGTTGGTCGTTTTCCTTGGTGTCCTGTTTGGACTGTTCCGCTTGTACGGCTATGAGGTCCAGATGGGATCCCAGGTTTGGGTAGGTCTGCTGGTTTTTCTCGGGGATGGCGGGGGCGTTGCCGTCGTCGGTTAGGACCGTTGCGGGGCTGAACTGGATGGCTGCGGCTACTAGAAAGACAGCGGCGGCGAGCAGTGCGGTTCTTCTCACGTTGTGGGGGAACACTTAGGGCCTCCTATCGGCTGGTTGGCTGGTGAGGTTGTGAGGCCTCCCTGATCCGTATGACCCCCGTTTGCAGGGAGAGAGGGCCCAGGAGACTCGCTGGCACCTGGGCCTCGATGTAATCCTTCCCGGTGTTGGCGAGGGGAATGTGGTGTTCCTGTAGGAATGCGGTGACGTCTTCCATGTTATGTGATAGGTGGATGGTGACGTTCACCGTGGGGTCGGGGGTGCCCGGTGGGCCGACGTCCTGCGCGAGGCGGTCCAGTCGGGATCCCAGGTTGGGGTATTTCAACGGGACCTTGGTGGGAACGCGGAAGGTGGATGCCCCGTCGGTTGTTGGGGATGGTTGGAGGATGTTCTCCTGTGGAATTGTGGCCCTTGGCGTGTTTTGGACGGTCTGGGTCGCAGATTGGGGGGTGTGCTCTGGCTGGAGGGTCTGTCGCGGTGTTTTTGCTTGGGTGTCCGGTGGGGGGGTGGATATGAATGGGTTTCCCTGCGTCAGCATGGCAGCGGAGGCTGCGATGAGCAGGAGTAACAGGGTGACGGCGGCTGCGGCAGGTGGTTTTGGCAGTTTCATGGCGGGCCTCCGACACAGGGTGCTGTTTCCCCGTAGGGAAGGTTAAGCCCACATTGGATTGGGCGTAAGGTCGATGCGCCCATGGTCGGTGTGGTTTTTTGAACCGGCGTGGGGAGATGTCAACCGGTTGGTGCTGTGGGCATACGCCTGTGTCTAGTGGAGTGGGACTAGCGGAGGTTTGGTTGGTGGGTGGGGGTGGATCTCCATGCTGGGGGAGTGGTTGGCGAGGGGTTTGGATGAAAGGTCACTGAGGTTCACTGGTGGGAGATTTTAACGGTGCTGAGGCATTTTTTCCAGCACCGGGGTGGCGATATCGGAAGGGAGTCAATGTCGACGGTCTTGACTGACGGGTTGTTTTTGAGGGGTCATTCCGTCCGTCTCTCCGTGGTGATTTCCTGAACGGCTTCGGTGTAGCAGTCCCGGATGAGGTCGGTCTGCTCTGGGTCGTGCCGGTCGGGGCAGCCGGAGGCGGTCCTTGACTCGATGGTGGCGGTGATCTCGCCTTGTTTCCAGCCAGCGAGGTCTTCTTTGTCCATCAGGTCCAGGTGGGAGAGGACCTTGTCCAGGTCGTACCCGGGTATTCTTTCCGACGCCTTTGCGGCGGCCCTTCGGGAGACGTGAAGGAGCAGCTGACGGAGGGCTTCAGGACTGAGCATGGGTGTATTGACCTCTCTATTGTGGAGAATGAGCTTGGTGTCGCCTTCTTCGGGCGCGGCGGGGTTGGGCGCGCCAGAGTTCCTTGGCTTGGTCGGTGAGGTCTCTCAGTCTGGTCCTGGTCTGCAGGTGGCGGTGGTCCCAGGCGGGGCGGGCCGGGTCGTCGAGCGTCCTGGCCTTGGCCAGGGAGTCCTCCATCTGTCGGAGTGTGGCGGTGGCGTCCAGTCCTGCGTTGGTTGCGAGGAGGGTACTGTCTGCCAGGGCTTGGGCGGTGCGGAGGGCGTGGTCCAAGTGATGGAGGAGGTCGTTGACCTGTTGCCTGGTGTTGGCCGGGGATTTTGCCCAGCCGGTGCGTAGTTTGTCTGGCGCCGGCTGGGTGAAGTTCGTTCTGAGTCCGCCTTGCAGAAGCGTGCCGTCCTCGTCCCTGACGGCGTCGGTGGGGTGATGGGTGGTGAGGACCGTCGATGGATTGCAGTCGTGGTGGACCCAGTGGAAGGGGCAGGTTGTGAACGCGGCGCGGCAGTCAGGGCAGTTTTCTTTGTCGGGCCGTTCGGCCTGCTCCATGTGTTGTTGCCTGTCCGGGCAGGAGGCGAGGATGCGGGTGGTGGTGATGACGGTCAGGGTGGGGGATATCTCCCGGTGGACGGCGGTGCGGTATTGGAGGCGCTCGGCGGCTGTGACGACGGGTTCGTCCCGGAGGGGTTCCGGTCGCCAGTTGGTGCCAAGCGGGTGGAAGTATCCGTGTTGCATCCGGGGATGCTAATGCACCCGTTGGGCGGGTGTCCACCGATGGTTGTCAGTGACCCGGTACACGCCCCAATGGGGAGACTGATTTGAACAAATGTGATGTGGTGTGCGTGGATGGTGCAGCCCCGGGGCGCGGGGGACCGGTGATGGCGCCGTAGGTGATGCAGCTTGGGCGAGCCCCGGTTGGGGAGTGGTCAGAAGAGTTTTTGTTCTTTCATGCTGACGAAATCATGGGCGCCTATGACGATGTGGTCGAGTAGTTCTATGTCGAGGAGTCCGGCGGCCTCTTTGATTGTCTTGGTGATCTTCATGTCCTCTGGGCTGGGAGTTGGGTCTCCGGAGGGGTGGTTGTGCACCACGATGATGTGGGGGCATGCTTCTATGACGGCCGGCCTCAGGACCTCCGCGACTCTTATGATGGAACTGTTGACGTTCCCTTGGTAGATCATTCTCTGTGCCACAAGGTTGTTCCGGTAGTCCAGCAGGAGGGTGCGGAGTTGTTCTTGGACGAGGTTGGACATGTCGGGGGCCAGCAGGTTGTGGATGTCCTTTGGGGATGAGAAGTTGGGGCGGTCCGGCAGGGGGGTGGGTTTGGTGCCGACCTTGTAGTGTGCTGAGAGTTCCCCCAGGAGTTGTACCGTGTCTCTCAGCATTTTGATGATGGTCTCTTCGTTGGAGGGCAGGGGGAGGGGGAGTTGGTGTTGTTCAGTCATTCGCTTGAGTGTCCTGGGCGTGTGTCGGTTGTGAATCCCCCCTGTGTCTTGCAGGGGAGTGGTTTGTGGGTCTTCCGTTGAGCTGCAGGGTGCCGTGTCCGGGGGTGAACTTTCAGGTTGGAGAAAAATGGGTCAGGGCGCGGGTGGAAGCCCTGTGCGGGGGGAGCAGCTCCGCCTGCGATGATGTGAGATACTCGGGCCGGAGCTTCGTTATTTCGGTGGTATTGGATGTTCCTTCGTTTCGTTGCTATTGGGGTGTTGTAGCCATGACCGGTGGCGGGGCTGTTCCCTGCCGGCTTGCTTCCACAGGTTTTGGTATGTCTTGAGCAGCGTCTTGGCGATCTGTCGGGCGGCCGGCGAGGGCTCTCCGTTCTTGTATGAACGGACTTGGGCGATCTGCCATGTGTTGCCTCTGAGGGAGAGTTCGGTGGTGGCGAGTATGTTGTCGTCCTGCCGGATGGAGAATATTCGGGAACGGCCTGCGGAGCAGCGGTTGGAGTAGGTGGCTACGCAATGGCGCATCCTGCGTCCTTCGTCAAGGAGGTCGGGGGTGTTCGTGAGGGGCACCGCGGTGATGGGGGGTCGGCCCTCCTCCGCCGTGTCCGGGAAGGACGTGGTATCAATGAGTGAATTCCAGGAGTGGAACCATCCTTCGCGGTGGTCAATCTCCTGTTGGACCCGTGCTGCGGCGATGGCTTGCTGTTCGTCTTGGTGCCACCTGTGGGCGGCTTTGGCGAGGCCGTTGAAGGTGCGTGCAGTGATGTCCAGGTCGTTGTCCATCAGGTTTGCGGCGTAGTCGGTGATGTGAGCGAAGTCGCGCCAGTGTGTTGTGATGTCCTCTTGAGGACCGTCCGGCCTGAGTATGAGGCGGATGAGGTGGCGAAGACGTACCCTCGTCCGGGTAGTCATGGGGTCCTCGTTGCGGCAGGGTGGGGTTATGAGGCGGGACTTGGACTTGCAGAGGCATAGGATGGTGATGGCGTTGCCGGCTTGGAGTGGGGTGGGAGATACATGGAGGTCTCCGCAGGCATTGATGATGATGGCGGCTGCGTACTGCGGTAGGTAACGGTCCATCAGTACTTCCATGCTCTTGGGGTCCATGCGGCTGACGGTCTTCCAATACTTGGGGTCGACGCCGGCTCTCCGGGCCCTGTTCTTTACCTGGGTGACCAGTTCACCTGGATGGGTTGTTGGTGCGACGGGTGCTTTGTCCTGGCTGATGAGCCACGACGCGGCGCCCGGGTTGGTGGTGCTCAGGTCTGCCATGGACCGTGAACTGGTGACGGCCCGGTTGTACCGTTTGGGCAGGACCTTGCCTTTGATGTTCTTGGCTGCTTCCCATGATTGAGGGTCCAGGAAGTCCCTGACGGCGTCTTCCATCTGGGTGTAACGGGAGTATCCGCGTATGCGCCGGGCGGTGTCCTTGGGGATTTTCTTGGTCCAGTGACCCATTACGGAGGAGACCAGGGAGTGTATGCGGTAGTCTCGGTTGAGGCCGTGTAGTTGGCAGAGGGTGTTGGTGATGTGGTCGGTGATGGTCCACTTGATTGCGTGCTTGATGCCCAGACTTCCTTCGGGGATCCGCTGTCCCTTGAGAGCAGGGTCCGGAAGGATGACCGATGCAGGTTGGACGAGGTGGCCGGATGTGATGAGTTGACCGGTGGGGTGCAGGGTGACGGTGAGAAACTCGGTGGCGGGATACTTGGTGGGGTTGATCGTCAGGGGATGGTTTCTTAACTGGATGGTGGCGCTCTCACCCGGGACTTGGGTGACCGTGATGTGTTCCTCGATGGTAGCGGCGATCTCGCCGGTGTCCATGAGTTGGAGAAGCGTCAGTATGTTTGCAGGGTCCTTGGTGGTCATGTTGTCCGCTTGTGTTTGGATTCTGCTGGTGTTGGGTGCCCCGGTTTAATGGGGAGTTCAGTGGAGTCGCGGGGAGCCGGCTTTAGAACGAAGGTGAATCCCCGGTGGGGGTGCTGTTATTCCGTGGAATGGGGGTGTTCGGGTGGTTTCTCCCTGAGTGCTTGCGGCAGGCTTTTGAGTGTGGCCGCTATCATGTAACTGCTTGTGAAACTGATGACCGGGAAGAGGATCAGGGGCGGGGGAGCGGTGTGGAGGATCAGGAGGACGGCCAGGTTGAAGGTGAGGAAGGACGAGGAACGGTCCATCAGGTGGGCTTGTTGGGGTTGGAGGGACTTGCGGCGGTGAAGCAGGGTGTGAATGAAGGCGGTGGCGGCGATGGTGAGGAGGGGAGGGATGGTGACTATCAGGACTGGGTCCATGCGGTTTTCCCGGGTTTGAAATGAGGTTGTGTCGGGGAGACCGGTTTTGCCCCTTGAAGGGAAGGTTGATGCGGGGCCGATTAGTCCCGTAGGCATGGTGGAGTAGCCCCGCTCTTCGGGGAGTCCCGGGGGGTCAGCCGGCCCGTCTCTTCTTGATGATTGGGACTACTTGGGTTGCTGCGACTGCAAGGAGCGCCACGACGGCTATCAGGAGCGCGAGGTTGACGGTGAGGGTGGGTGCTGGCATCCCCTGGGGTCCCTGTCCCCCGTTGTTGCCCTTTGGCCCTTGGGGGCCTGTGTCCCCTTTTGGTCCCGGAGGGCCTTCGGGGCCGGGGAACCCCTGGGGACCCGTTTCTCCTTGGGCCCCGTCGTCGCCGTCCCATCCGTTCCGTCCATCCCTGCCGCCTGGGCCGGGAGGTCCCTCCGGTCCTGGGAGGCCCTGCCGTCCTTGGCTGCCGTTCGGGCCGGGGGGGCCTTTGGGACCCTTGGGACCCATGGGGCCTTGGGGACCTGGGACGCCTGCGCCGTAGATTGGTTCTCCGGTGGTGGATAGTACCCACCACTGCCCCCCGGACCCCTGGCCGTTGGCGACGCCCTGTTGCAGGTCGTTCCGGTGGCGGTAGAGGGGCCTGCTGTTATAGGTGGCTTGGAGCCCGGTGATGGGGTGCTCGGTGGTGGCGATGAGGGCTTGGTTGACGCCCAGTTCGGCGACGGGTTCTCCAAGGGTGGAAAGGTGTTTTGCCAGGGAGATATGGCCGAGGACTCGGCTTCCATCTGGATACCCGTGCGGTTCGGCTTGATCACCTGGATGTTGCGGTGCAGCCACTCACTGGCCCTGAGGACGGCCTGTTCGTCCCTGGGCCACTGGTCTTCCCCCTCCGGTCCAGTCAGCCATCCCTTCCGGTGGTATTCCTGGGCGGCATGTACGATCTGGCTGAACAGCTTGGCCAGCTGGATGGTGGGCCCGTCCGAGTCCTCGCTTCTAGCCTCGGCCTCGGTTTCCAGTTCTATTCTCTTCACCACTGCCCCGGCTACGAGATAGATGAACCTCTGGGCCGATACTGGAGGTTCTCCCCTGAACCTCACGCTCTCCCCGGCGGTCGGTTCCACGTTGGTCCTCTGCAACAGGTGTACTGGTGCGTCGTGGGCTTCGTCGGATCCTTCCGGTTTGGTTCGTGCCTCCACTGGCCTGCTTCCGCCAGTGCGCCGGAGTTGGACTACGTGGGGCCATTCAACCCGCAGATGTCTGCGGTTCGGGTTCGGTTCCACCGTTACCGGCGGGAAGTGCCGTTCAGGCCCGGGCGTCGGGTCCTGTTCGGGCTCCTCATACTTTGGGAACGGGATACCCAGTATCTGAGCGTACTCAGGCACGAACCGGATGCCGTCCTCTTCCTTCGTCCTCGTAACCCTGCGGAGGGTTCTTCCCGCCACCTGCTCGCACAGCAGGCTGCTCCCGAACCTGCGGAATCCCAGGAGGTGGGTGACAGTTCTGGTGTTCCATCCCTCGGTGAGCATGTTCACTGAGATGACGCACCGGACGTTCTCTCCGGGGAGTCCGGGTTTCCCGACGGTGTTCATCACACGGCGTATGACTTCCTCTGGCCTGTCGGAGTCCGAGAAACTGTACTTGGGGTTTTTCTTGTAGACCCCCGCCAGTTCCCGGATGTAACGGCCCGTTTCCCCGGTGGCGGCCTCTCCGTCCTCCATCTTGCTGTAGACTATGATGGTGTGCGGGCTGTCGCTGATCTCGTCCATGACTTGGCCTTCGTAGTTGCCTAGCAGGGGCGTGACGGCCCCACTGGCGATGTGGCGGAACATGGCATTGGCGTTCTTCACGGAGTTCATCACGATAGCCATGACCGGTCGCTCTGGTCTTCCCGACTCGACCCATCTGCCCATTGTGGTCTCGTAGTCTTTGTAGAGAGTGTTCAGAGCCTCCTTGAGGAGCGGGTTGTTGCCCGTCACGTCCGGGCGGAAGTCGTTCGCCTGCTTGGAGTCGGTATGGCTGTAGATGTCCCTGAGTTCCGAGTCATCGGATCTGTCTGTGGACGTCGGCACCCTGGGAATCTTGGTCAGCTCAGCCTCGATGGCATCTATGAGCGAATAGTCTGAGACGATCCAGTCGAAGGGCCTGGGGTTTGACTGTGCCAGGAATATTGGGGTGGCTGACATGTCGGTGACGAAATGGAGCAGTCCGGCGTCCCTTATCTGGCTGATGCTCTCGAACCACTGTGTGTCCCTTGGGGCGGTGTTCAACTTGCCAGGATCGCCGCGGTGGCAGTGGTGGCCCTCGTCGTTGATGACCATAATGGGACCCTGTTGGGATCTGCCGTCGGCTATCCGGTCTATTACGTCCCTGGGCGTTTCCAGGCGGGCTTCCAGCTCTGCCTGGGTGGTCGGGGTGGAGCCCCCGTCGATCAACTGTTGTTGCCTGGTGCTGGTCGGCTCGACATCTCTAGGCTGCATCTGGTGGTAGTTGATTACGTTGACGCTGGCGGACCCCAAGGCGATCTCCCACTGGTCGCCTGGCGGGACCAGCCCGAAAGCGTTCCAGTCGCTGTCCGGGTGGCCGGGGTTGAGGGAGTCTTGGAGCCGTTCCCTGACGGTGAGACCAGGTGTGATCACCAGAAAGCGCCTCACGAAGCGGTGGTCGTCGGGCGCGGCGTTACGGTGGTTGGCAGCTTGGTAGAGAATCAGCATGGCCATCACGGGGGTTTTACCGGTGGCGGTGGCCATCTTGTGGGCGATTCGGTGGATACCGTTGTTGTACCTGTCGTTGATCTCTTGGATTCTTTCCCTGAGTTCGTCCGAGGCTGCCTCGTGGAGGTAGATGTGGGTCAGGACCGCGTCGATCTGCGCAAAGTAGGGCTGGCAGGCCTGGGTATCAGTCCAGTGGTTGATGAGGTCCCTGCTGGTCTGGGTTATTCCCGGATACCCGGTGTCTTGCCATGCGCTGACGGCCTCGCGGATGTCGTTGACCAAGTCCAGTGGTGTCCAGACGGCGCCGAATTGCCCGGGTAGCAGCACCCGCCCTCTGGTCCTCCGGGAACCAGCGACCGGAGGGAGGTTCTGGGACACGCGACGTCCGTCCAGCGCGTTGTCGATGGCCTTGGCGCTGTAGTCAAGGTCCCAGTGGTATTCCGGAGGGTGGTACGGGGAGTTGATGATGGGCTGCCTGACCGGGTCTGTCGGTCGGGGCAATAGCGGGCTTGCTAAGGTCGTCAACTATTGTTCCTGTTCGGGAAGTTCGTTGCTGCCTTTGCAAGACTATTACTGCCCGCAGATGCCGTCAAGCATGAGGCGTTCGTTTCGCAGGAGCCTTGAAGGTCCTGGTATGTGTTCCGGGGTGGCTCTGAAGAAGCTACTCTGGACTGGGGGTCCGGTCCTCCAGTTGGTGCCAGTACACATCCCCGGACTCCACCGCCTCCGCTGCGTCCCTGTCGTTCCTGACGCTGGCGATGGCGGCCTGCGCCGGTTTTCCTGTGAACTGTGTGATGAGTTCGGCGTTCCTGATGGCTCGGTTGCAGTCCCTGAGGTCTGCGGTGAAGGAGACTTCCATTGTTATGTAGCAGGTGTCGGTGCCGTCGGTCGCTTCGATCACCAGGTCGGCGTTCCTGAAGCTGCGTCCCATGTCCCTGGGAAGGGTGTTTCCCGCCATCTCCCTCAGGTCCGTGGCGCTGAGGGTCCGGACGAACTGCAGTCCCATGTCGTACGCGATGTTCCGGGCGTCCTGGACGGTCCGGGTCCTGGCGAAATCTCCCTTGATGGTGCCGAAGTCCCCTTCCATGCGGTCCAGCCGGGCGTCCATGTTGGTGTGGGTTGTCCTGTGCTCTTCGACGAAGGCGTCGAACTTCTCGTTCTGGGCCTTCTGCTCCTCCATGAAGGCGTCGAACTTCTCGTTCTGGGCCTTCTGCTCCTCCACGAAGGCGTCGAACTTCTCGTTCTGGGCCTTCTGCTCCTCCACGAAGGCGTCGAACTTCTCGTTCTGGGCCTTCTGCTCCTCCACGAAGGCGTCGAACTTGACCGGGAGTTGCAGCAGGTCCTCGCCCAGTATCTGGGCCCGGACAGCGTCTCGCCACTGGGGGTTGTTTCTGAGCGCTTCCAGAAAGTCGTCTTGGTTGTTGATGGTCGTCATGGTGCAAATTATACTCCGTTCCCTGTCCGTTGGTCTGCTTGGTCGCTCGTTGCCGTCTCCTTGGCCGCGGCCTTTCTCTTAGCCTCGCTGCGTCTGCGGGACTGCCGGTGGGCCTCGGCACAGGTCTCACACCGGGTCTGGCCCGGGATGGCGGGTTGCCGGCAATTCCGGCATATGCGAGCTCCTTGGCCCTTTGACGCCTTTTCTGTTCTGTCCTCCTGTGAGCTTCTTGGCGCTCTGGGTGCTGCCGCCTGAGACGTTCATATTCGGCCCGTTTTTGCTTCTTGCTCTGTGCCTGGGTAGGGTTGGATGAAGTCCGCCGTTTCGGTTTTATGGCCTTGGGGGCTGCTTTTTTGAGGGATTTCCCTGTCCCGGTTGGCTTCTTCCTCTTGGGCTGGCATCCGCCTCCGTTGGCTGGCCCTGGCAGGTAGATGATGTGCTCAAAGGTATACCCTACTGCCCACCCGTGCGGGCAGGGTGGGGTGATGGTGGGTACACCGGAGTACAGAAACGGGAGGAGAACCGGGAACTGGAGGTGGAGTGGCAGGTGCCGCTGCGTCCCGGTAAACGCCGGAAGCTGGAACCTGGGATCGAGGAGGCTTGGGCAGAGCAGTTTGAGGCGTCGGTCAGGGCCAAGAGCCTGCCCTCGACTCCGATCGGGGGTGGAGATTCCTTTCTCAAGACAAGGCGGTTGTTCGGCTACGGAAAGAGCCTGCTCAGTTGCAGAACGGGGTACGCTAACGGGGACTGGCCAAGAACACGCAACGCCTGTCGTTCCTGCCGAGGTTGGGGAATCTGCTGGCGGCCCGGAGTCAACTGGCCAGTGACCCGCGGGCAGTGGGGCCAAGTCCCGGCCGGACCGGGGACATGGGGCTGGACGAACAGATAGTGACCACCAAGACCCTCCGGCGACGCTTCTTCGCCCTGGCCAGGCGGCTCACCCGCAAGGCCCGCCGCCTCACTCTGCATCTCCCCCGGCGCTGGCCCTGGGAAACCCGGTTTGTCTCTGCTCCGGTATGGCTGCGAGCCATTCCACTGCCCGCTTGACGCTATCTCCACCTGAGGAACCCACCTCTCCCACCAAACACTTGAAGGTCTCCCCCCAACTCGCGCCAATCAGGCTAGCGGGAGTCTTCTGCTGACAGTCGTCCCACAGCCAGTATTCCCCAGGGCCGCTCAGGGCCACCATTGGCCCTGTCCGTGAGCCAATGTGTGGAATCATCGGCCCTCCCATACCACTAATCTCTCATGCAAGACCCCCAATGCCAGCCCTTCGGTGGATTTGAGCTAAACCAGCTCGACTTCTGAAACAGATTCACTTTTCAACCGCCGAATGTCAGTCATCTATGCGTCTTCGTGGTCCAATTTACCTCCGCCGATTACATGTGAGCTTGGGGCGTTCTAGTACTACAACGACGGTTTCTCAATTTGGCCCTTTTGGGATCGGAAATCGCATTGCGGAGGGCAAGCACGCAAAGCTGTCAAGCATGGGTGCAGGTTGCCATCGACAGAGTTCAAGGTCCCTTTCTTGCAAAGCGTCGTTGTAGTACTAGGGCCTTATGCGGGTGAATGACGACCACGGCCCTACCACGGCTCCACGCACAGCCGACACCCGGTACACGTTCTGGGTGCTGGGGTGAGTCCGCTCGTCGGTGAAGGTGGTCTCCGTGCTCATGGTGTCGGAGACATGGACGGCCATCTTGGTTTCGCCGCGCTGTGGCAGCCGCCGATGAATCCGGTATCCGGTGATTTCCGAATCGCCCGGGTCTGCCCAGGTCAGAACTATGTTGCCGTCGTCGTTGACGGTGGACGTTATGTGGCCCGGCGATGCGGGCTGCTGTGCCAGCGTCACGGCGTAGGCGTCTGAGGGCTGGCCCGTTCCCATGCTGTTGACGGCGGACACCGTGTAGACGTAGTGGTGCCCAGCCATGATGTTGCTGTCAACCACGCCGGGAGATGCCGCCGCGTCCTCGGCGGACTGGCTTATGGTGGAGGACTCGGCCAACGTTGCCATGTCCTCGCTAGTGTAGACCAACCGGGACACACTGAAACCGCCAAACCCTTCGGACGATGCCAGAGAGTCCGGCTGCTCCCACGAAAGCGCAATCCGGCCCGCTGACTGGACACCGGTCAGCCCGGTAAGCTGGGGCGGCAACGCCGGGGCATTGACACCGGACGCCTCGGACTGTGCGCTGGTACCGGTGGAGTTGGACGCCTGCACCGAGTATTCGTATCCGTTGCCAGCCTCGATGGTGCTGTCCGTGTAGGAAGTCTCGGATACCGGCTCCCCTACTGCTGTCCATTCCGTGCCGCCAGCGTCCCGCCGGTAGACCTGATAGGTGCTCGCGTTTTCAGCGGCGTCCCACTGCAGCACCGCGCTTCCTGCATGGATATGGACCTGCGGCGCGTTGGGAACGCCGGGAGACATGTTCGGCAGCGTCACCGTGGACTCGGATGCCGGGCCTGCCCCCCGAAAGTCCAATCCCATCACCCGGTAGGTGTAGGTCTCCCCCAGCGTCAGGCTGGTGTCGGTGTACTCGTTCAACGATGCTCTTCCCGTGAGCAGGTCGGTCTGGCCGTCATGCACCCGTTCCACCTGGTATCCGTACACGGTGTCTGCCATGCTGTCCCATGTCAGGGATGCCTCGGTGCCGCCCACGGCTACCTGAAGGTTGGCCGGTGCGGTGAGGGCCGGGACGTTCCGGGTGGCTATGGCCACGCGGTTGCTCTTGTACCCCGGCGTTGTCCCGCCGTTGTAAAGCTCCGCGACACGGTACACGTACTTGGCATTCTCCGCGATGTTGAGGTCTCTGAATCCCCTCTGCGCGGTCCCGGTATCCTCGACGTACACGACCATCTCCCCGTTGGTGTTCGGGTCCATCCGGTAAATCTGGTGTCCGGTCACGGACGTGCCCGCGTACTCCGACGGTTCCCATTCGAGCGCGATTCCGCCCTTGTCCATGCTGGCCGTGAGGCCGGACGGACTTGGAATGGGCAGCGTGATTTCGACCGTCGCCGGTGCCATGCTTCTAAAGTCCTCATCGTACGTGCGGTAGCCCTCCAGATGCCAAATCTGGTAGGAATAGGTCTGCCCGTAGACTGTGGCCGTGGTGTCCAGATGGGTGTACCGGCCATCCTCTCCGGGGATGGTATTGACGACGTAGGCAAGGTGCTCGCCGTTGCGACTGATGGGAAACGTGGTTGCAAGGTCGGTGTCCGGCAGCACTTCGACCGCGAAGGACACCCTGACGCCATCCAGCCCACCCGTTGCTCCCGGTTCCAACTCCGCACTGACGTTATGGGGTGCCGGAAGTATCCAATTCGCGCTGTCCAGATAGGGCGTCCCGCCGCCCTCGTTGGCGGTGTCATAGGCCACTACCCGGTAGAAGTATGTCGTATCGTTCTGTGCTGTCCTGTCCAGATAGACCGTCCCATCGCCGGTGGTCTCGGCGAGAGTCCGCCACTTGCGCTGGTCTTCGGTCCGCCGGAACACGATATAGCCGTCCGTGCCCTCGTCGGCGGAAGGCTCCCAATTCAGGTGTACTGCTTCATCCCCCGCCGTCACGGTCAACCCCGCTGCGTTTCCGGTGCTGGCCGCCGCCCCTGGCGCGGCCAGCACACTGACCATGATTGCCGCCGCGAGTGCGAGCACCCCCAGCACCATGAGCGGCAGCATTCCTCTGCCTAGCCATCCCTTGAAAAGTGGTTTACGCATAACACCTCCTGTAAATGTGAGATATGGGCCTTAGCCCGACGATGCTTATACCGGACTTACCTCCCATCGCGTCACCCTGAACACGGCGCCGTCCCTCTCGGCGACGGTGGCCGAGACGGGTCCTATGGAGACGATGACGTCGTCGTCCGTGGCCTCCCGGAGTTCGACGTCGGCCATGTTCGTGCCCGGGTCCCCTAGCTGGTAATCGACTCCCTGGATCACCTGCCCCTCGATCTCGCCCATGTAGCTTCTCCCGCCCAGGGCTGGAAAGCGGACCTCGGCCTCCTTCACGCCGGGAGGGAAGTGGACGGTGTGGATCATCTCGCTCGGATTGGTCCCGAAACCCACTTGGTCTCCGGGATTGATCGTCTGCAGCCTGACGGAGATGTCTCCCGACCGGTCTCCGGAGCGTGTCAGGCGGAAGACCGCCGTGGCGCCCACGGGGACGTTGGTCTCCCCAGGCCTCCTCACTTCCTCGACGGTGATGGTCGGCACGGCCTGCGCGTAGGCCGTCCGGCTGGCAATAAACGGCAGCGCCAAGGACAGCAGCAGGGACAGCAGATGCGCGAGGACAACGGATGGAAGGGCCGGTCTAACCGCAAGGGTCGTGATGCGGTCCCCGTACAACGGCAGCCGGTCAACCGGGATGGGAACGCCCCTGGAGCCCAGCAGCTCTGGGAACTGGCATATGGGTTTCGTCCCATGGACATGCTAAAGCCTCTACTCTCACCGACCTATTGACTACTCCAGGACAACTCCGCGTCTCGTACCGTGACACATCGGTCAGCACTGCGCTGCCCGCGCAATGGCTGTGAAGTTCCTCATGACCCTGGAGGTAACCGCGACGAAAGGTCTCCATCTGCTCGTCGCTCACGCCGTCGCATAGACTGGCGTCGTACGCTTGGACCTGCTCGTGAAGGTCCTGCGTCAGCGCCATCCCTGCCTCGGTCAATGTGAGGACGACCACCCTCCGGTCGCTGCGCAGGCGCCGCCTGTGGACCAGGCCCCTGCTCACCAGCTTGGTCACCGTGCGGCTTATCCTAGGCGGGGCGAGCGGCATTGCCTGGGCCAGCTGTGTGTTGGTCCACTCCTCGCCTTCTAGGAACAGCCGGAGGAGGGCGAAGTCAATAGTGGGGTAAGCCCGTGGGGCGCCACGATCAGTCCCATGCCCCTGGCCACCGCGTTCACCAGTCCGGCTACGCAGGTGCCCAAGCCAGTGGGCGCCGTCCAACTATCGCCGTCCGACGTCTTGTCCCTTGTAGTTTCACCACCCAACCCGTTTCACGACCTGCCAGAATTGTTCCAGTCGCAAACAATCTAGTGGCCCGGTGTAAGGATGGCGTAAAGATGGGCGTAAGAGTCCTGTAAGGATTTGAGCTGAAGGGGCAAACGGGAATGGACGGACGCCAACCGTGGGTTGTGGCTGGGCTTCTGGTGACGTGCCGGTCCCAACCCTTTACTGGAAACGTGGTCTGTGCCGCGCCGCCGCCCCAACAGTGCAAGACGGCTCCGCCCTGAGATCTCCCCCGGGAACACCGGTCTGGTCCCCGTTCAGGCCACCCCAAGGGCCTCGGCCTCCAGGACGGCCTGGACCGGGCGGGTTCTGCCCCCATTCAGCCGGTGTTGCGCTACAAGCGCCGGTCTCAACTGTCCCAGGACCGCGCCCATTAGGTACATACGTGCTTCGCCCGCTTCCTTGCAGGTCTGGTGAAGGCGACACGGACCCCATTGCCCAAGGGCAACACCCGTTGGCGGGGGATGCGTTTCCGAGTAGCCGAGGAAATGCCGGGCCAGCACCAGGGCTGCCGCTTGGTGGACGCTGATCCCGTCCTGTTCCATGAACTTCACCAGACCAACTATGGAACTGAAATCCGGGTTTACCTGATGTATCTCTACTCCTTGCCGAAGTCCCCGTGAGATGAAGCAGGCCCGGACTTTCCTGTAGCTGAAACTGGACAGGATCCGGCAGTGCCCGGCGGTTTCTCCTTCCGGGACAGCCTTCTTCTGCGGGAAGTCCAGCCTTTCGATGAGGATGGGTTTGCCAGCCTCGCGGGCCTAAGCCACCACGCCGGCCACGGTGTCGCCGATAATGGCTTGCGCCTAGTGAGTGGACTTGCCGCAGGTGACCAGCGGCACCCTGAAGGCCCAGGTCCGGCCACTTGTCAACATCGTTGCTGTCCGAAAATCGCCGGACGGTGTAGAATATCGTTGGAAACAGGACGCCTTCTAGGGGAGCCAAAGCATGGCGGCGTCGGCCCGGCGGGTTGCCAACGAGCGGGGTGGCGTCGCCGCAAACTGCCAGGTGCGAAATGACCATGCCCAACACCTTCGCTAGGACGCCCCAACCCCAGGGCCGCTCCCGGCTGCCGGATCCGCCCGAACGCCAGCCCGACGACATGACCAGTTTCCACCAGCTTGCCAGCACCGGCAGCGCACGTTACCTGGCTCTGCATCTTGGCAATCCGGAAACCACCCTGGTGGCCGGCGAGCATTACATCAGCCCCATGCCCACCACCCACATGGCCGGAGTGCGCTATCCTGACCTGTTCGTCGCCTTTGACGTGGACCCTGATGCCTACTACCGGAGCAACGGGTACGTCATATCGGAGCAGGGGAAGCCGCCGGACTTCGTGTTGGAAATAGCCTCCCGGCGCACCGGGCGCGTTGACACCAGGGAGAAGCGGCGGGACTACGCCGCCCTGGGCATCGGGGAATACTGGCGGTTCGACGAAACGGGGCAGCATCACGGGACGCGGCTGGCCGGGGAGCGGCTGGTGGATGGCGAGTACGTTGCCATAGATATCGAGGAACTGCCCGACGGGAGTTTGCAGGGATACAGCGCGGCACTGGAACTGAATATCCAGTGGGAACGGGGGGAGTTGCGTTTCTACGACCCTGGCACGGGACGGCCCATCGCCACCCTTGAAGATGAACGCGCCCGCGCCGACACCGCGGAAGCCGAACGAAACGCCGAGCGGGAGGCCCGCGCCGCCGCCGAAGCCCGCGTCCGGGAATTGGAGGAACTGCTCCGCCGCCAAAATACCTGATGAGGCCGAACCCTGCCCGCGCCAAACCCAGGCTGTGACTGGTGGTGGGTCCGGCGGCCACGGCTAGGGCCTAAGCCCTGTTTGACAACCACAGTCCACTCTTCATCGGAAAGCTACAAATGGATAGCTCCGGTGTAGTGTTTCCAGCGTTATGGACTGATCTGGTCAGGTAGAAGTGTTTTATGAAGATCTTCCCAAAAGTATCTTCTCTTGATGGTGATGATGCCCTTACTGCAGCTGCCGGAGCAGTCGTGGAGTGGGTGGTCTCAGTTCCAGGACCACGATCTCTATGTGAAATACAAGCTGACGAGGAAGACTATCAGTGGCTTTGTAATTGGGCTAGCCAACTATCCCCTCATCGGTTGAGAAGATGGCTGGAGGGCATTAGCTCCAGGAAGATTGTATTACAGTCCTGCGGCCTCAACCTCTCCTACACTGAAGCAGCCGGCTGCCTGATTCTCCTCCTGGCATCCGAATCCGCCCGCCGCAGGGCAAGTGAAGGACAGGTATGGTCGGCAGTTCGTGGCCGGTTTGCCGAACGCGCGGGCAGCGTTTTGTTTGCGCAGGGGCAACCCCGGCCGATATTCAAGGACGCGATGGAAGCAGCCGCGAGAAAGCTGGACTTGCGCCATGTCTTTGGCATAGAGGGCACTCAGAACTACTATCTTAGCGTGTACCTTCAGTTCGGATTCACTCAGAAGGGAATGGAGCGTCTGGCGAATTGGCTTGCGGGGCAGCCCTCTACTCAGGCAGTGATGTATCTCATGGGAGACTATGGCGAACAACTTCGCTCGCAGTCCTTTGTCAGATTATGGGATGCCCTGCGAAACTACCGCAGAAACAACATTACCGAAGCGCGAGCCCGCCAAACCCTGGCTGACAATCCCTGGGTGCTGCCGGATTGGACGGATGATCTGCTAAGACAGGCGCGACGGCACCAGGAACTTGGTACGGCAGAACAAGGGCAGCCCGGCCGCGGCGAACAGCCCCCTCCGCAATTTCTGGAGAATCCGCGCTTGCGGTGGAATTGGCCGACGCCGCCGGTGTTTTCAAGCGCTGTTGTCAATCTCGCCGACTTTGACCTTATGGCGGAACGGTATCAGGTCAAGGCCGGGACAACAACGTTGACCACACTGGTCGCCGCCGATGATGGGACTTATTCCAGCCATCCCGAAGAGGTAGTTCTCACGTCCGGGTCCCCGGAGTTTGCTGTCTCGATGGTGGACGACAGCGGCGTCCCTCAAGCCAGCCAGTTGCTGGCACTGTGGGACCAAAACGAGGACGTAGAACTGTTTGACCTGCAAACAGGGAGACGGCTCGACGGGTATAGCGCGCAACGCGCCCCGAGTAAGGAGTATGGGCTCCTCGCCAGTACCGATCTGGAAGTTGAGCCATCGAACCTTCCTTTCTATGAAATCGGCTCCGGCAGCAACTCCAAGAGGCTGTACCTCCTGCCTTCCAGCTACGAACACCTAGTGAGAGTTACCCTGTCCGGCGAAGAGATTTGGAATTCCAGTATCGATGGTGGAACTCACCCTAAGCCGCCCGAACCGGACTGGGCCATGGCAGTAACAACGGAAATTCTCCCAACAAGCCGTATACGTCTGGACCGGTATGAGGGATCAAGTGTACGGATCTCAGGACTTGAAAGCGACGCCGAGTTGCTGTACGCGAGGTTAGGCGGAAGGCCGTTGGACTTCTATTTGGGAGAAAACGGGGACTATCTTACTGAAGGATTCGACATTACCAGGGAAATGACCTCATGGAATTCATTGGCGTTGCCTCAGATTAAATTCAAGCTTGGCCTGCGGCGGGGCGGAGAACCGGCCACTATCGAGCGCACCAACGTCCCCAACGTGAGCGGTGTGCTTCGGGCATCTGACGATGGCTGGCAGGTGGTCAACCGCGAGGACAAGCTCACGGTGAATGAAGCCAGACAGGTCCCTTACAAGGTGTTGCTTCCCGGCGTTGGACAGGATGCAGACAGGCTCGCCTTATTGGAGGGCCCGATTTTTCTGCAAAGACTCTGGAGGCATCCGAGGCCATTGGGCCAATTGGGCGGCTACGGTGCGCCGTTGGAACTTCGTCCTCCGTATAATTTCACAGACTTCAAAATGGCGGTATCGGCAGAGGTGCACGACCCGGGCATTCTTGAAAGGGTACTGGCTGGAGATAACGCGAAGATTCGGCTTTATTTGCGCCACCCTGTTGAGCCGGGTCCCGGACATAAGATAGTCCTCTGGGATATCGGCAAGCCTCCTGTCATATTGGACGTCATAGGAAACGTTGAACATGGAGGCGACGAGTGGGATGTATCCGTGCTTGACTCCTCCTTCAATGATGGGTTTATCGCCCTGGCTTACAACGGGGCTAGAATAGGGTCGTGGTGGCCCTGCCGTCCGGACTGGTCAGGTGTTGGCAGAAGCGACGCTGCAATGGAAACGGCGGCCCTGCTGAAGTGGATGCACCTCCCCATCTTGTCGCGGGAATGGTTGGACGACATCCGGTCTTTCGCCCGGCGGTATCCGGCGCAGACATTGATTACTTGGCTGCTGGATGGAGGTCTCCCGGACGGCCTAATCCAGGGGGCAACTGAAGAGCAATGGAGAGCGGCAGTTCGTCAGGTGTTCTCAGGATGGAACCCGGACAGTGAATCGGCATGGGAAATTATTCTCGCACTCGGCAGGACATCGCCCGATGATCCAGTGTCCGAAGCCTTGCAAATATTGCTGCATCTGGACCCGCTTCTAATGGGGAGGGTTGCCAGGGCATGGATTAGGTCGCCGAAGCGGCCCTTTCTCGGAGGGGTCGAGGACAAACGTGACTTGCTTAACCGTATACGCTTTCTGGTTGCGACGTTAGACCCTCGACCGGAGTATCAGAGTCAGGGATCGAACCAGATTTCCGAAGACTGTCAAGACTTGTTGCTTCAAGACCCGCGACTGATGAAGGAGTTTACCGACGCATTGCTCAGATCGCAAAACCCGGCTGGTCCCGTGGGGTCCCGAGGCAATCAATTGGAGCAACGGGAAGAGGAACTGCTGGACCAGATTTCAACCTTAATGGGCGTGGATAAGAACTTCGTACAGCAAGGCATAGTGCAGCGTGTACTTGCATCACTGGACTACGATGCACTAGAGACCCGAGATAAGTACAATGCGGAAACCGCGCTGAGCACTGCGCCGTTCCGGGAGTACCTCGGTCTGCGGGTTCTGTCGTCGCTGTTGCAGGAGGTCAGGTGATATGGCGCAACTTGACGCGCTTGATTTGACGGATTCCCTCCGTCGGCGGATGGTTGACTTCGCCGTGGACGACAACTTCGTCCGCGACCCCACACTGGGGGAAATCGCCCGGCGCATCTGGAGTGGCCCGCCCAACCGTGGCGGCTTGATTAGCGATATATGGGTGGAAGGCGCGTTTCCAAGCAGAACAACGCCAACTTGCCTCGACGACCTTGTGCGTGACGGCAAGTTCCATCCCCGGTTGCGTGATGTATTGGACTCTGCATCGTCTATGCCCGGAGACCGGAAACTGTATACCCACCAGTTGGAGGCAATTGAGAAGGCGTCATCGGGAACGCCCGGCAACCGCCCCGCAGTCGTGGTGACCGCCGGTACGGGCGCGGGCAAGACCGAAGCCTTTCTGCTCCCAATACTAAACGGCCTTTATCAGAACCCGCGCCAGGAAACTCAGGGGGCCAAGTGCATCATCCTCTACCCGATGAACGCCCTCGTCAACGACCAGGTGGACCGGCTGTACGCCTGGCTGAAGGAACAGACCCAGGTGACGTTGTTCCACTTCACCAGCGAGACGCCGGAGGATAAGCGACGGGCCGATGGCCAGGGCGTACCGCTATGGGAACCGTGCCGGATGCGCACCCGTCAGGAGGCAAGGGGACTGGAATCCCATACCGGAGAACGGATTGAGGAAGCGCATCGCGGACCGCCTCCCGACATAGTCATTACCAACTACTCCATGCTGGAATACATGCTTTGCCGGCCCCAGGACTCGGTCTTCTTTGGTCCAGGCCTGCGGGCCGTCGTGCTGGACGAAGCTCACCTGTATACCGGTACTCTCGCTGCGGAGATTACGTTGCTGCTCCGGCGGCTGTTCCTCCGGTGCGGCCTGCGTTCCGAGGATGTCTTGCAGTTTGCTACCTCCGCGACTCTGGGAACGGGCGACCCGGAAGAACTCAGGAGTTTTGCATCGACGGTCTTCAGCAAGCCTGCTGAAATGGTCCACGTGATTACCGGAGAATCGGCCAAGGCGTCAATGAGTGACCCATCTCCCCCGAAAGCTGCGCCAACCGCCAAAAGCATCGTCGCCGGAGAATGGCTGGAAGGCCCGGCCGTAGTCGAAGGCGGAGCCAAGGGGCCGGAACTGGCGGTGGACGAGTCCGTGTGCGGCAACTTGAGGTCGAGCTTGGCCGCACTCGTATCCGATGGGCACTTGCAAAAGCTGGACCCAAACGAAAATCGGCCTGCCGTGCTGCTGCATAACAGCCTGTCAGCCGCTCCGATTATTCATCAACTGGAAGAAATCCTTTGGAACAGTCGGCACATCCCCTTGGCTGAACTGGGGGAGCAAATCTTTGGCGAACAGACAGGGCAGTCTGCGCGGGCTGTAGTACAACTGCTCCAACTGTCTGCCTCGGCCCGGCTTGAGCCAGAGTCTTATCCACTGGTGCCGCACCGCATCCATGTTGTGGCCCGGCCGGTGGATGGCCTTACCGTCTGTCTCAACGCCAGGTGCAGCGGTCCGGACAGCCTGTTGCCGCTCCTTGGGGCAGTCGCAGCGGGCTACCAGGATACATGTGAATTCTGTGGAAGCAGAACGCTATCGTTGGAGAGGTGCCGGAATTGCGGCGAATGGCTCCTTGCCGGGCGGGACACTGGTGAGGTCATCGCGCCGGCATTGCCAAGGTCGAGAGAAGACGGGGACGAATCTCAACGCCCACAGCATCTGCTTCTCACGGTAGGCTCTTCGGATTCGACGGAGGTGTCAGTATATATTGATCCGGCCACGGGTGAGCGTAGGGGCAGCGGCGCCTCCGGCGCCGTTGGATTGTCCAAGCATACAAGATGTCCAAACTGCGACGGTGACAACACAGACATCGCCTCTTTCTACTCAGGTACTCCGCTAACTTTATCCATAATGGCAGAGACGTTGTTGGCAGAGTTGCCAGAGTTCCCCGCCAGGGAAGGAAGCAACGAATGGCTACCAGCCCGCGGCCGGCGCTTGCTGGCGTTCAGCGACAGCCGCCGAGAGGCAGCTCGCTTGGGGCCGCTTCTCACGAATCAGCACGAGCAGCAGTTGGTACGGGCGGCGATTGTAGAGGCGTTAGAGCGAACCCCCATAGCTGACGAGGGCGCATTGCGGAGGATACGCCGACGCTTGGCGCAAGTGGAAGAGGATTTGCAAGACCCCGGCTTGAGTCCTGGGGAGCGTCAGTACGCGGAACGTGAACGGAGGCGATACGAAGCCGAACTTACGCAGCTCGCGGCGGGTGGGCAGGTAGAATGGTGGGCGAGTATTATCTCGGAGCATGATACGCTTAGCCAAGTCTTGGACCGCCGTCATGCTATTGGAGACTCGAAGGACAACTGGTCTCAGTTACGGTGGGAAGACAATCAACGTAACGTCGCCACGCGAACCCGTGAACTGTTAGGCCGTGAACTGGCCAGCCCTATCAGAAGATCGGTTAATACTCTAGAATCGCTGGGCTTGGTCGAAGTCACCTATCCCGGACTCGAACAGTTGGAACCGCCAGCGCAATTCTTGGGCGCCCTACCCACGGAAAGCCTACGCCAAGCAGTAAGTCAGTCTTGGACGGACTTGCTCGCATCCCTTTGTGACACCCTGCGAACGGAGGGAGCGATTACGCTTGGGGATGAACTCGACGATACATACAACTTTGGCAGGTTGTTAATTGGGCGTTGGGCATCGGCGGACGACGAGCGAGGCGCCCGGTTAGTCCGTTTCATTGGCGTAACCAACCGGCAGGGAAGGCGTAGCTTCGCCACAGAGGTGCTAAAAAGTTGTGGTATGCCGGATTCCCAGGCCAAGGCTATGTCCGAAGATCTCCTTAGAACCTGCTTCACCCAATTGCTGGAAGCTGGCCGCAGCAATAACCTGTCATGGCTTAAAACGGACCTGCGCCAAGCACAGGGAAACAAGTCGGTAGATGCAATCAGGTTGGATTTCTTTGAGATGGGTCTGCGGCGGCCGGCAACCCTGTTCCGGTGCCGGACAACAGGGCACGTGTGGCCGAGGAGTGTGGCGGGTTGCGCCCCTGACACCGGGTGCGAAGGGACCCTGGAGCCGGTTGAGTCTGGCATCTTGGACAATGACCCAAGGCTGGGCCGGCGCCGGCGGGAGTACCGCGATTCACCCATTTTCAGGATGGGGCTATGGGCAGAGGAGCACAGCGCCCAGCTTGACCCCAGGGAGAACAGGAGGCTTCAAGACCTGTTCAAGGCTGGGGTCAGGAATATTCTCAGTTCCACGACTACTTTGGAATTGGGTATTGACATTGGCGGGCTGAACGGCGTTTTGATGAGCAACGTACCCCCTGGCAAAGCCAATTACCTCCAGCGGGCGGGGCGCGCCGGCCGTCGGGCCGACGGTTCTTCCGTTGTCACGACCTTTTCAAGGCCAAGGCCTTTCGACCGGGAGGTATTCCGCAGAATGGGCGATTACCTCGGTATGCCGTTGCGTCGGCCTGTAGTCTTCCTGGACCGGGAGCGAGTGGCAAGGCGGCACCTGCACGCCTTCCTGCTGGGGGAATTCTTCAGGAACGTATACCGCCCGCGGGTTGGGGCGATGGATGCCTACGGAAGGATGGGCGCGTTCTGTGACAAGCCGCGAGCGGTCCGATGGGAAGGGAGGGCGCCGAAACCACCGGCGCGTGAACCGGATAATGGCCCCTCACTGAGCGAACAATTCGCCGGTTTCCTAGACTCTTTGAAACAAGGAAATGGAGGCGGCGTTAAAGAGCATGTTGAAAACCTGCTTTCTGCAACATCCATCGCTCTTGAATCCGTCGGATGGGAGGGACTGCTGGAATTTGCCGTCGACTCCTTTAGCGAATCGGTCCAATCCTGGACGCACGAGTACGATGCCCTTCTCGACCAATGGAAAGAGTCCTCTACTCAAGGGCAGGCCAATGCCATCTACTACCAACTGCAACTCCGATATGACACGACCGTCATAGAGGCGCTGGCCGACCGCCAGTTTCTACCCCGTTATGGTTTCCCGATCAACGTGCTGAAATTGCGGGTTACTTCCGCTGATGAGAATCGCCCTAACCGGATAAGGGAAGAGGACCAATTCCGGCTGGAACGCAACAGCCTCCTTGCCCTGCGGGAGTATGTGCCGGGTTCTCAACTCTTGGCGGGAGGAAAATTGATCAGGTCTCGCGGTATACTCAAGCATTGGACGGGAGAGAACATAGACACGGCTATAGGTCTCAGAGGACAGTACACTACGTGCAGGAATAACCACCTTTACTATTGGGACTCCGGAGAACCAACCAAAGCCTGTCCATTTTGCGGGGAATCGGCCAAGCAAAGCCCTATGCCATACATCGTGCCTCAGTACGGCTTCAGCAGTGCCGCCTGGGATCCTCCCAAGTGGAGCGCCGACCCGGAGCTTGTAGGCAGCGTGGAAACGGTATCGGCAACTTTCACTCCTGCCGCCCTCGAAGGCTCCGGTTACGCCCATATAGATGATTTCGGCGGAGTGGCAGGTCTTACGGTATCCTACCGGGAAGACGGCGAGTTGCTGATATACAACAGGGGCGACAAACAGTGCGGATTCGCAATCTGCTTGAGTTGCGGGTATTCTGACAGTGAAATCAAGCCCGGACAAGGGCGCGTGGGACTTCCAGGAGACTTTGAGCACCATGCTCGCCTGAACAGCCCAAGGGAAACAAGACGATGCTGGGCCAATGCTGCGCCGGTGCTGAGGAACCAGACCCTGGCGGCCAGAGAGGTCACCGACGTGCTTCTGCTGGACTTTTCGGGGTGCTTGGGTGAACGCCGGGCAGACTTTCCTCTGGTTACCACTTTGGCCTACGGATTGCACCGGGCCGCTGCCCGGATGCTGCAACTCGACGGGCGGGAAATAGGCGTAGTCACCACTCCTGCCGGAGAATCGGGGGGCGGTTTAGGCGCGCTCTTGTACGATAACGTGCCGGGTGGGGCCGGCCATGTTCGGGAACTGTTGGAATACGGCAGAGATTGGCTGGAGCAAACGAGAGAAGTTCTGTTTGTCGACGCGGCCCATGATCAACGCTGCAAGTCGGCTTGTCTCGATTGCCTGCTGTCGTTCGAGACACAGGATGCCATGCACCAAGGCCACCTGAATCGGCCCCTAGCCCTGTCGGTGCTATCCGATTTGCTCGGTGGTAGGGAACCGAGAGGTCCTTCGACCCCGAACCTAAACTACCATGTTGACGCTGAAATGGAACACCCACCAGAAGAACCTGGACTCAATATAGAAGAGCGCCAAGACCGCGCCAAAGCCAACCGCGCTAAGAGGGGCCGCACTCGGCGTTAACCCGAATCCACCGAAGGAGTGGGGATTCAAGCTGTCCTGAAAGCGTGAAAAGGTGCTCCCGTATATCTGGGATAATGGTTTTTGATGACAAAACCGACCCCGGAAAAGGAGCACCCTTTAGATGCTACCACCTGAGCACCCCGAACGCATCCATGTCGCCTTTGACGATCACCGCTTGGTGGCCAATGCCGGGCTGTTGCTGCCCGCCACCCTGGCCCTCCGCCTGGGTCTGGGTGAACTGGTTGACCGGCACCTCCATCTTGGCAACGCCCCCGGCCGGGCCAACACCGGCGACAAGCTGCTGACCCTGGTGGCCTCCGCCCTGGCCGGGGGCGACTGCATCGACGACGCCGATGCGTTGCGCAGTGGCGGTACGGCCAAGGTCCTGGGCTGTGTGGTCAAGGCCCCGTCCACCCCCGCTTTCGCGAGGGCAGGCTCTGGGCACCTTCCTGCGCAGCTTCCGCTGGGGCCACGTGAGGCAACTGGACCGGGTCAGCCGGGAGATGCTGGCCCGGGCTTGGAAGGCCGGAGCGGGACCCGGCGACGGCCCCCTGACCATCGACCTGGACTCCACCATCTGCGAGACCTACGGCCTGAACAAGGGAGGGCGCCCGCCGACACGGCTACACCGGCCAGCGGGGCTATCATCCCCTGCTGGCCGTGGCCGCCGGCGCCGGCGAGGTGCTGATGGCCCGGCTCCGGGAGGGCCGGGCCAACACCGCCCGAGGAGCGGCCCACTTCCTGCGGGAGACCGTGAGCCGGGTGCGCTACGCCGGGGCTGCCGGACCACTCACGGTGCGGGCCGACAGCGGTTTCTATACCCACGGCGTGGTCTCTGTCTGCCGCAAGACGGATGTCCGCTTCTCCATCACCGTCCGCCTGCGCCAGAGCCTGCGAGACCTGATCGAGGCCATACCCGAGGATGCCTGGCGGCCCATCCCTTACTGGATGCAGGGTGGAGCCGACGTGGCCGAGACGGTCTATACCCCCTTCCAGAGTCAGCCCGGCGCCGCGCCGGTGCGGCTCATTGTCCGGAGGGTGAGGCCCACCCCCGGCACTCAACTGGCCCTCTTCACCAACTACAGCTATCACGCTTTCATCACCGACCGGCAGGGGGATGTCTTGGCACTGGAGGCCGACCATCGCCGCCACGCCGAGGTCGAGAACGCCATCCGGGACCTGAAGTACGGCGTGGGACTGAACCATCTCCCCTCGGGGCGCTTTTCCGCCAACGGAGCCTGGCTGGCCGTGCAGAGCCTGCCCCGTACTCGATACGGGGTCATGGCCCACAACCTGGCCCGCTGGACTGCCCGCATCGGACTGGGCGAGCCGGTGGCAACCACCAAGACCCTCCGGCGGCGTCTCTTCTCCCTGGCCGGAAGGATCACCCGCAAGGCCCGCCAACTCATCCTGCATCTCCCATGGCATTGGCCGTGGGAAGACCAGTTCACTGGTGCTCTAGTATTACAACGACAGTTGGAGTGATAAGATCACTGGGAAGTTGAGGAAGGCTTGGTCAGGTGAGGCAGGGAAGTGGATGCGGCGGCTTTCGAGCAGGTATACCAGGACTTTCGGGAGTTTCACTCTTATTTCGCCGGGCTGTTTGGCCGCCGGGAGACCCGGGAGCGCAGCCGCCATTAGCTGCAAGCCCTGCTGGTGCAATCCGGGGAGCGGCGCAACGCCGAGAATCTCTCGGAGACGGTTCCCGAGTCCGCCCGCGGGATGCAACGGTTTCTTACCGACTCTCCGTGGGACGATGACGCGGTTGCAGGGCGGCTGCAGGAGTACCTGGCGCCCAAGCTGGAACACCCTGGGGCGGTGTGGGTGCTGGACGGCAGCGACTTCCCCAAGCAGGGGAGGAAATCAGCAGGAGTGGCCCGCCAGTACTGCGGCAGATTGGGCAAGGTGGCCAACTGCCAGGCCGGAATGTTCCTGGCCTGCGTCAGTCCCTTGGGACGGGCCCTGGTGGACAAGCGCCTTTACCTGCCGGAGAGTTGGACCAAGGACCCGGAGCGCTGTGCCGCAGCGGGGGTCCCGGTGGAGCGGCGAGGCTACAAGTCGAAGATGGAACTGGCTTTGGAGATGCTGGAGCGGGCAGTAAAGCTGGGACATTTGAGGGCCGGATGGGTAGCCGCAGACGACGCCTTCGGCATGTCGCCGTCCTTCCGGGAAGGACTAGCGGCTCAGGGGATGTGGTACGTGCTGGACGTTCCGGGCAGCACGCCGGTGTGGCCTTTGGATCCCTCGTGGGCCAGTCCGGAATATCAGGGGTCCGGGCGCCCCCGCAAACCCAAGCTGCGGGATGGGCAGCGGCGGACCATGGAGCAACGCGGCGATGAGTTGCTTGATGGGTCCTGGCGGGAGATAACGGTGGCCCAGGGGTCCCAGGGGCCGAGGAGCTACATGTTCAGCGCCCAGCGGATGCGGGTAACCAGGAAGAGCAAGCCCGGCGAAATCCACTGGGCGGTATGGCGCCGGAACCTGGACGGCAGCGAGCCCCGCTACTACCTGTCCAACGCTCCCGAAGACACGCCTTTGGAGACCCTGGCATACGTGGGCGGGTCCCGGTGGCGGATAGAAACGGAGTTCCAGACTGAGAAGGGCGACGTGGGGCTGGACGAATACGAGACCCGGAGCTGGGCGGGCTGGCATCACCACATAGCCATGTGCCTGCTGGGTGGAGCCTTCCTGCTGAGCCTGCAACAGGATTGGGGGGAAAAAGATGCCTCAGATAACGAGGCCCCAGAGCCTGCCCTCGTGTAAACGGGGGTGTACCGGGTGGTGCGTGAGATGCTGCCCCGGGAACAATTCGGGCCGGCTGAGTTGCTGCGATGGCTGGAGGATACGCAGGATGCCAACGAACGGGCCAATCGCTCCCACGCCAAGCGCCGGGCCGCATTGCACGCATCCCGGACTGTTCCGCCTTGAACTGTCGTTGTAATACTAGGTTGGTAGTGTCGAATGGGAACCCGTGCTATCCTGTTTGTGCCAAGGCAACGACCTGATGATTTGTTGCCTTTGCTAGGTTCCAGTAGGGGTAGCTATGAAGTCCCTCTTTAGCTTTCAGGGAACAGTCAGCCGCTCCCGGTTTTGGCTGGGAATGCTAGCTGTATCACTGGCGGCAATCCTCTTCTCACTGCCTCTTAGCTGGATCCCTGTGGGGATGATGCTTGACTTGTATTTCTTTGTTCTTCTATTTCTCCTTTGGTGGTTGTGTTGGGTATTTTTCGTGTCTTGTGCCAAGCGGCTGCGCGATGCGGGTCTTAGCCCGTGGCTTTGTCTTCTGCTTTTCGTGCCGCTAGCGAACTTTGTGGTACTCCTTATAGCTGGATTCAAGCCAACAGCGGTCGAGAAGACTGGTGCGCCAACGCGGTAGGATGGAACCGCGTTGGGGTCATTGTGCGACACTACCGACTTCTGCGTTTTGCGGATTACTTGCGCTCGTGGTGGATGTCCATGTGACACGTCCGGCAAACCGCGAGGGTCTTGCGCCGACGCGCCGCCATGATTTGTATCCACTTGGGCTTTTCCCGTTGGCCTTTCACGTTCAGGTCTTGAAGTGCGCGGACGTGGTGAATTTCTACCTTCACCGTTGAGTCGCACATCTCGCATTTGTCCGCTAGTAGACCGAAATCTTTGTAATGATGGGTAATTTGGCCGGCAAAACCATTCGACGAACATCCAAGTTAATGGACTCGAGC
The DNA here is from genome assembly GCA_965203835.1 of Dehalococcoidia bacterium. Classification (GTDB taxonomy): domain Bacteria; phylum Chloroflexota; class Dehalococcoidia; order Lucifugimonadales; family UBA3495; genus CBDCFV01. The sequence continues at coordinate 2,114,900 of OZ241919.1, read as the reverse complement.
CAAGAGCTACTCATCATTTCAAAGCAGTTGGACTACTAAGTACAAACCGGCAAAGATTTAGGGATAGCGCCAATGACCGAGCGTATTCGCTGTGGGCATAGGTTGTAGCGGTCGAAGAAGTCTTGGGCCGCAGACACCAACGCCTTTACGCTCTCGAACAACTCACAATGGGTCACTTCCCGGCGGAAGTGCCGCCACAGCATCTCGATAGGATTGAGCCAAGGGCTGTAGGTGGGCAGGTACAGCAACACCAAGCGGCCTGCTGCTCCGCGCACCACAGCATCCACCTCTTCATCTTGGTGAGTGTTGGCATTATCCCATGCCACGTAGACCATCTCGGCAGGATGTTTATCCACCAATGCTTGCAGCAACTCCGCTATCTCCCGGCGACGCTTACGCCTCCTGAACAGCACCATGGTCTCTCCCGTATGGTAATTGACCGCCCCAATGCCATAGTGCTTGGTGGGTTGCCCGGGCGCCGGTATCATCACCTGCTGTCCCTTGGGACTCCACAGGGCCCGCAACGTGGGCAGCCAGGAGAGATTGAACTCATCGGCATAGTAAAAGACCTCTCCCTCCTTCAGGCTATCCCGGGTGTCTTCAAGCGTCTTTTTTTGACCAGATACTCCGGGTCTGGGCTGCTGACTTTGTGCTGGGGGCGGCTCAACACGATTTCCGCTTTCTTCAGGTGCATCCGGACCGTCTCGGCCTCCACCCGGATACCCGTCTCCTCAGCCAGGTAATCAGCCAACCTGGCCAGGGTCCACAAGGAAAAGGGTAGCCCCAAGCTGCGGGGACGTTGCCGGACCACCTCCACCAATCTCCGGACATACTCAGGGGTCACCTTCCGGGGCGCGCCGGGTATGGGGGCATCCGCCAGCCCTTCGATTCCCTCGGCTTGGTAGCGCTTGAGCCAGTTCCTTACGGTCTGGTCGCTCTCCCGTACGATCCGGGCAATGGCCGGCGCAGTCATCTCCTCCTCGGCAGCCAACAGAACCATCTGGGCCCTGGTCCTCAGCCGTACCTTCCTGGTGGTGCGGTATAATTCCTGCAACTCATCGAGCTGCTCCTTACTCAAGGGAGAAAGTCTCAATGGTGGTTTCATCTCAGCCTCCTCCCTTATTTTATCTCCAAATTGTTTATCTGTTTGTACTTAGTAGTTCATCAGTGTTGGATTGAGGGATAAAGTGACTTGAGTTTGATGCGAGCGTCCTCCGTGGTGAAACGCCAGTCCACTCGGATTGCGGCACGGTTCCGTTGGTTCTGCCACACTTGAGTCTCCTGTTCCAGCATTTCCCGGCAAGGAATCCGGCGGTCCAAGCACTGCCTCGCCAACACTCCAAGCTCTATCTCGGCCATATTCAGCCAACTTCCATGCTTCGGCGTATAGTGGATTTCCAGCCTCTCCGCAATACGTCTCGCCTCCCCAGGCTCGAAAGCCTCGTACAGCGACGACGGATGGTGGGTGTTCAGATTGTCCATCACCAGCACAATCCGTTCCTTGTCGGCATAGTCCACATCCACCAGTTGCCGCACCACCCGAGCCCAGTCGGCTTTGGTGCGCCGGTCCGTCACCTCCACTCGGCGCCACCCCTCCAAGGGTGCGAACAGCATGAACAGGCTGCTCACTCCGTTGCGCTCGTACTCGTAATCGTAGCAGGCCACCTCCCCAGGGCGGGCCGGACGCGGCAAGCGGGTCTCCTTTACCTGCTGTTTGCTGGTCTCGTCCAAGCACACCAGAACCTCGTTGTCGGCAAACTGGCGACGGTAGACCTCCAGCACGTCCTCCATAGCCTGCCCCGTGCTTGATACGGGGGCGCAGACGAACTCGGCATTGGCCTTGGGCGGGATGCACCAGCATTCCTTCAGCCAAGGCTTGAGTTCGTTTTTTTCAGTGTCTGGCGCACCGTCTCGGTGCTGATGCTGTCCACTATCTCCCTCTCCACCAACTGATCAGCCAGCAGATTCAGCGTCCAGCCAGCCCGGCCCTCCGGCGGTTGGGAGCAAGCCAAGGCTACCAGGTGGGCTTCTCCCTGACCATCCAGCTTCTTCGGGCGGCGGTTGACCTGTTCTTTGCGTCCCAAGGCCCTCTCCAGACCCTCTTCGACACAGCGGCGGCGCACCCGTTCCACCGTGGCGTTGCCCACCTTCAGCACCCGGGCTATTTCCCCGTCCTTCATCGCACCGCCCTCTTGGGATTCATCGCTGAGCAGCAGGATGCGGGCGTGTGTCTGCCGGTACGCTGCCGCCCGTCCTTTCGACACCAGCCTCTTCAATTCCTGTTGCTCCTCCGCACTCAGCCTGACCCGGTACTTCTTGGCTGGCATCCCCATCCTCCCAGATTCACTTTGCCTTTTGCTCTAAACCGGCAAGATTACAGTCTATTATCTATCAATTCAAAGCTGTCGCTCTACTAGACTAAGCTGACATCATCGTCTTCGCTCTCACCTCTGACGGCAGGGAAAGGTTCGCGGTCACCGAGGCCTCTATTACCGTCTAGCAGCAGGACATGGACGCCGCGGGAGGACGGGACTCAAATACTGGCTGCCGGCACCGGTATAACGAGCATCCAGGTCGTCATCGGTGCCGTACGGGATCCCCAGGCAAACTCAACGAGCCACATGTTCATTCCATTTCCCCGCGAGTTCCTCGAAGGCTGACTTGCCTGGACCCATTTCTCGAAGCCTCCATCGGCTGACAACCCCACCGCCACCGGCTGCAACTCCAACGCTCACCGCTTCTCTACCAGCCACGACTACCGCAACTTTACGGCCAACGGGCTCTGGATGGCGGTCCGCCCGCGCGCGCAACACGATAGCCCTTTTGAGCCTTTCTTGAACATCAATTCTCAAAAGTCTTCCGTATCCCCTTCATCAGGGAGACCTTCTACCATTCTCTCAGGACAATCGGCGGTAGTGATGTTGCAGAAGCCACACTCCGCCAGGATTGGAGATTTCTTTGGGGGCGTCGACAAAGCCAACCTGCGTATAACACGGGACAAGGTCCCTATGAAGTCGTCGTCTACCGCATCGGCCGGTATATCGACCACATGGTCCCTGTAGGCCACTTGACCGGAGAATCGAATCCCTTCGTGTTGCTGTATCGCCCTGGGTACAGCGTACATGTAGAACAACACCTGTACACTGTGGGAGGGGCTAGGCCTGCCTGTCTTCACATCGACAATAACACCGGTTTCGCCTCGCCTGGCGACCAGATCAGGTTTGCCTCCCAAAGTGACGGATGTACCTCTGAGGACGAAACTATTCCGGTTTTCGGTATACACAGTATAGCCTCGTCCTTGCCATTCGCCAGCGGTCTCGTTGAGTCTCGCCGTATGGTCCATTTGCCATCTGACCAAGTCAAAGAAGCTGGGAGCGTGCTTCCAACTTCCGCTTTCGTGGTGCGCCTTGAACCAAGTGGCCCATTCGCAGGAGTTCTCCCCAGTCAACAACTTTGTAAGCCAGGTCACCCAGAAGTAGGGGCCGTCTTTGCGCAATTGAACCATGGTGTAATCGGCGGAGGTAAATTGGACCGCGCAGGCGGATTGACCGACTGACATTTGGCTGTCGTCGGTCAGGGAGAATGTCCGTTCAACTGTTCAGGAGAAATGTCACCTGCCGACTCTGAGAGGGTACCAGAAGCCGCCTCGGTTGAAGCGATCGGGAACCGCCGCGTCGGCGGACTCTCGGCGTCGATGTATTTCCGCACCGTGTTGCGGTGAATTCCCAACTCTCTGGCCATCCCCCGGATCGACAGCCCCCTGAGCTTGGCCTGCTGCACCGCCTTCCAGCGTTCTCGCTGCAGGAAGGTCGGTTTCCCCGGTGACGGGACTACCTGCAGCTCACCGGTAGGAGCATCATCCACCGAGACGGTGTGGTCACCTTCTGGACAGACCTGGGAGTTGAGCATTTCCTGAGAGCTCCCCGAAGCCATTGACGGGATGCCGGGACTCGGGACCAGTTGGGCTGGGAGAGTTCTTTGTGTTCCGCGGAGATTCCCTGGACTGGGAGGAGCTTCCTGGGCGGCGATGATGCGTCCATCATGCTGCACCGACAATCGCCCGTCCAGCCCTTCCAGGATCACCACATGGGCCCCGGCATAGCTGGGTCGGTCCAGGCCGGGCAGCAGTTGCAGAGTATGCTTCTGGAACTTGACGGTGTTGTCCCTGGCCACCCTCCTGCGGTGCTTGAAGCACAGGATTTGTTCCAAGCGAAGGTCCGGCTGCAGGGACCGGAAAGCAGGCTCGGAACACTGGGCTGGCACCTGGAACCGCCGGTTGAACCGGGGCAGAAACTGCCGGAGCACCGCCCTGGCCTGTTCCACGGTGGTCGCCCCAGCCAGCCGAAGTTCTGTGATCAACCGGTCCTGGAAGGTCCCGGCCGCCCGCTCCACCCGTCCCTTGGCCTGGGGAGACAGGGCGAATATCAGCTGTATGTCCAGTTCCTCCATTGCCCGGCCGAACTGGGTGGGCGTGCCGGCGGGCTGATACTCCGACTTGTGCTTGAAGACCGGGTGGCGGTCGGCGTAGAGGGCCAGGGGCAGGCCGCGGCGGCGCAGCAAGCCCTGCATGAGCAGGAAGTAGTTGTGGGCATCCTCCTGGCCGCAGAAGAGAGCATTGACCACGGCGCCGGTGGCATCGTCCACCGCGATGAGCAGGGTGAACTGGGGGCCGTTGTCGCCCAGCCACCGGTGATAGCTGCCGTCGAGTTGGACCAGCATACCCTCCCGATGCATCCGCTGCCGGCGCACCCGGTGTTTCGGTGGGCGTCTTCGCCGCGGGCTCTTCAATCCGGCGCTCACCAGGATCCGCCGCAGGGTGGTCCTGCCGATGATGATGCCATCGCGTTCGGCAAGCAACTCGCTGATATGGGAATGATTGGCGCCTTCGTAGGTGGTGCGGGCCAGGTGGACCACATCGCCAGCCACGGCTTCGGGCGTGGCGTTGGCCGGCCTGCGGCCCCGGAGACCGTGGGCGAGGGCGGCGGCGCCTCTCTCCTGGTAGGCAGCCACAATGCGCCTGGCGTGGCGTGGGCTGACGTCCATGAGTTCAGCTGCCTGGTCCAGGGTGGCGTGCCCGGCAAGAAAGCTGTTGAGGACCTGAAGCCTGGTTTGTTCTTTCGGGGTCAAAGTCACATTCTCCATGGGGTGAATGTGACATTTCTGCTGGCCAGTTAGTCAGGACGTTTTTGCTGGACATCGACAACCAAGGCGGAGGAATTGTGTACCGTCCGCCGCCATCCATAGGGTCATTTTCGACCTCATGGATGGTGCCAGGAATGTACCAAGTGGAATCGTATCTGCGGGTCCGCAGGGCGGTGATGGTGGAGGGGATGGGTATCCGGGAGGCCTCCCGGGTGTTCGGTCTGCACCGGGACACTGTACGGAAGATGCTGGCCTACTCCGTCCCACCGGGTTACCGGAGGCAGACCAGGCCCCACCGCCCCAAGCTGGAGCCCTTTACGGGCGTCATCGACCGTATCCTCGAAGACGACCACAAGGCTCCCAGGAAGCAGCGTCACACTGCCAAGCGCATTTTCGAGCGGCTGCGGGACGAGTACGGGTTCGACGGCCAGTACACCATCGTCAAGGACTATGTCCGGGAGCATGGCCGCCAATCGCGGGAGATGTTCGTGCCGCTGTCCCATCCGCCAGGCCACGCCCAGTGCGACTTCGGCGAGGCCCTGGTGGTCATCGGCGGCGTGGAGCAGAAGGCCCACTGCTTCGTCCTGGACCTGCCCCACAGCGACGGCTGCTTCGTAAAGGCCTACCCGGCCGAGACCACCGAGGCCTTCCTGGACGGCCACGTCTCGGCGTTCTCATTTCTGGGCGGCGTGCCCCGGAGCATCCTCTACGACAACACCAGGCTGGCGGTGGCGAAGATACTGGGGGAAGGCCGGCGCAGGCGCACCAGGGCCTTCACCGAGGTCCAGTCCCACTACCTGTTCGAGGACCGGTTCGGGCGTCCCGGCAAGGGCAACGACAAGGGCAAGGTCGAGGGACTGGTGGGATACATGCGGCGCAACTTCCTGGTGCCCATCCCGTCCTTCGAGAGCTTTGACGCCCTGAATGCTTACCTCGAGAAACGTTGTCTGGAGCGGATGGATGCCAGGCTCAGGGGATTTTCGGAGACCATCGGCCAGTGGATGGAGCGGGACCTGGAGGCGCTGCTGCCGTTGCCTGCGGTAGCCTGCGATGCCTGCGAAAAGCAAGCAGGCCGGGTGAGTTCCCTGTCCCTGGTCCGGTACCGGACCAACGACTATTCGGTGCCGGTGGCCTACGGGCACCGGGATGTCTTGGTGCGGGGCTACGTGGACCGGGTGGTCATCAGTTGCGGGTCCGAGGTGATCGCCAAGCATCCCCGCTCCTACCAGCGGGACGACTTTGTCTTCGATCCCATTCACTACCTGCCGCTTTTGGAGCAGAAGATTGGCGCGCTGGACCAGGCCGCGCCCCTCCAGGGATGGGACCTCCCTGACGAGTTCGCCACCCTGCGCCGCCTGCTGGAGTCCAGGATGGGACGGTGGGGCAAGCGGGAGTTTGTGCAGGTGCTCAGGCTGCTGGAGACCTTCAGGCTGGAAGAGGCGCACCCTGCCGTGAAGGATGCTCTCCGGTTGGGCGCCGTCAGCTTCGACGCGGTGAAGCACTTGATGCTGTGCCGGCTGGAGGGACGGCCGCCCCGGTTGGACCTGGAACTGTATCCCTACCTTCCACGAGTGCGAGTGAACACCACCTGTGCCAAGGACTACATGACATTGTTGTCCGGGAGGTCCGCATGAGCACTAAGTCCACCATTCTGTTGGAACACCACCTGAAGGAGTTGAAGCTGCCCAGCTTTCTCAGGGAATACCGGAAGATGGCGGCCCGGTGCGCCGCCGAAGGTGTGGACCACCCGGAGTACCTGCTCCGTCTTGCCGAACTGGAGCTTATCGACCGTCACCGGCGCATGGTGGAGCGGCGGGTCCGGGCAGCCCGCTTCCCGGCAGTGAAAAGCCTGGACACCTTCGACTTCCCGGCCATACCCTCGGTGAACAAGCACCTGGTGATGCAACTGGCCAGGTGTGAATACATCGAGCGCCAGGAGAACGTCATCGCCGTCGGCAACAGCGGCACCGGCAAGACCCACGTGGCCCTGGGGCTGGGACTGGCCGCCTGCCAGCGAGGCATGTCCGTGGGATTCACCACCGCCGCAAGCCTGGTGCACGAGATGATGGAAGCCAGGGACGAAAGACGCCTGCTCAACCTGCAAAGGCAGTTGTCCCGGCTCAAGCTGCTGATAATCGACGAACTGGGCTTCGTGCCGCTTTCCCGAACCGGCGCCGAACTCCTCTTCGAGGTCTTCAGCCAGCGCTATGAGCGGGGCTCTATCCTGGTGACCACCAACCTTCCCTTCGACGAATGGACCGAAGTGTTCGGATCGGAGCGCCTTACCGGCGCGCTGCTTGACCGCCTCACCCACCACGTCCACATCCTCGAAATGAACGGGGAGAGCTACAGGCTGAGGCACAGTAGAGAGCACAGCTCCCCAGACTCCAGACAAGTCGGACGAGGTCTAGCCCGTACCAGACCGACTCCCGCTTACCCTCAGTCCATGGTCACCAGTGTGGGCTTTCCCCTGAACAATTGGTGTGGACTTTTATGCTGGCCAATTACGCCAAGTGGTACAGTTTCGCTCCGCCCCAATGGCCCACATTCGCGGCGCCCTTGACACCAACCAACGCAACACCCGAGCCCGTTGCAACCGCCGTGGTTCACCTGGCTCGTACCAGATACGCGGGGGCCAACCACACCCATCTCAGCGAGTTACTGAGTGAGCGCGACAGCATCGACATCGGCCGGACCACCCTGCGGCGCATCCTGGTCAACGCCGGTCTGAGCAGTCCACGGCGAAGGCGTCCGCCCAAGCACCGGGTGCGCCGCCAGTGCATGCCCCGGAAGGGAATGCTGATCCAGATGGATGGTGGCTACCACCCTCGGAGAACAGATATCTCTTACCCTTCTGGCATACTTGCCCGAACTGGGCACTCCCAACCGCCGGCAGATCGTTGCCCTGGTGTCGTGGCTCCCTTCAACCGGGACAGTGGTACCCTGCAAGGCAAACGCACCGTCTGGGGAGGACGGGCCAGAGTGCGCACGTCTCTCTACACGGGGGCGATGGTTGCCAGCCGCTTCAACCCGATCATCAGGACTTCTACCAGTGTCTGTTGTCTGCTGGCAAGTCGAAAAAGCTGGCTCTGACAGCCTGCATGCGCAAGCTGCTGGTGATCCTGAACTCCATGATCAAGAACGATTCCTCCTGGAACCACGCAGTCACCAAGTCCCTGACACATTCCTATTGACTTTCAAGACAGTTGCTTGACGTATGACACAACATATAGTGCATAACTAGGCCTTAATGCCTACAAATTGTATTTTCCTGACATTTGTCCGTTGACCTTCGTTGAAGCAGTTTGATACTCTGGAAGCAAGAAGGTGGATAAGCGCCTGACCATATTCAGAGAGGGGATCCCGCGTAGAGCAGCTTCAAGCCAATTCGCGATGGAACTTTGGAACCGTAATTTACTCTGGAGGAGAAGGAACCATGGCCAAGATCGATGGGAAGTACGACTTCAAAGTCAACGGCACAGAATTTCAGACGGAGTATCAGAGCCCGACTGCGTTGGAGATTCTCATGATCGCCAAGCAAGGAGGGGCCATTCCAAACAACCCCGAGGAGTACGTACTGCAAGGGGAAAAGCGGCTATACCAAGGAGTTGACCCGGTAAATCTTGAGGAAGACAACGTTTTTCTGACCATTCCAGTAAGCCCTACTCAAGTAGCTTAGGGGCACGTCTGGCCATGTCCAAAGATGTCGAAAAGATACAAGCTGATTTGGAGGACCTTGGGTACGACAGCGCGGTCCGCAACAGCGGGCAAGGGATGGTCGTCGAGTTCGACTACAAGGTGGAAACTGGCACCAGGCGGGGTGAGCTGTTCAGAATAGGGATCAGCATGCATAAGGGAGTATACCCTGAATATCCGCCACACTGGATTCACGTCAGTCCGCCGGTCAGTGACGGGTTGGCCGGAGGTGTACAGCCCTATCAGACTGATGATGGCCGGCAATGGGTGGCGATGAGCCGCCCTCCCAGCGATCTGTGGGACGGATTGCCCAAGAAGGACAAGAACATGAAGGGCTACCTTGAGGGACACATGCGGCGATTCTGGAGCCATATATGAACCACGAGGTGGCCATGACCCTGGAGGTGAGTGGTGCTGCGAGTACCCATTTGCTCCAGCACTATGTGGCCGGCGACTACCAGGAGGATCTGTGCTTCGCTCTCTGGCGACCATCAACGGGCAGTCGTCGGAAGACGGCTTTGGTATACGAGATTCTATTGCCCCGAGACAACGAGCGCCTGTTGCACGGCAACGCCAGCTTCGAGCCAGGATACTTTGCGCGGGCCATCAGGAGGGCGATTACCGACAAAGTCGGACTGGCATTCATGCACAGTCATCCGGGCACGGGCTGGCAGGGGATGAGCCAATTCGACGTCGAAGCAGAGCGGGACGTATTGGCATACCCGGCCGTAGCCACCGGGCTTCCCATGCTTGGGCTGACAATTGGCTCAGACGGTTACTGGAGTGCCCGGTTCTGGGAGAAGAACGAAGGAGAAATGGGACGCACGCCCTGTACGAAGGTCAGGGTAGTCGGCCCCGATTCCTACCGGCTCCATTTTGACGACAAGATGGCCCCTCCTCCTGGGAGGAAGGAAGTCTTGCGGAGGACTTATGACACATGGGGATCGCCCGCCCAGGGCGACATTTCCCGTCTCATGGTGGGCATTGTGGGGCTCGGCAGCGTGGGCAGTATCGTGGCCGAGGCCATGGCCCGTATCGGAGTTGCAAACATTACACTGATAGACCCCGACCGGGTCGAGGTGCACAATCTGGACAGACTCCTGCATGCCACTGAGTCTGACATTGGCAGGCCAAAGGTGGACCTGGCGGAGAGAGAAATCCGGCGCCGGTCGACAAGCGAGGATGTTCACGTTGTTTCGTTTCCCCACTCGGTCCATGACCGTCTTGCGTATGAAGCTGCAATAGACTGCGACATCCTGTTTTCCTGTGTCGACCGCCCGACGGGCCGTGACGTCCTCAATTACATCGCCTACGCTCATCTGATCCCCGTAATTGATGGGGGAGTGGAGGTTCAGACTTTGAACGACTATCTCCATTCCGCCCATTGGAGGGCGCATCTCGTCGGTCCGCATCGCCAGTGCATGAGGTGCAATGGCCAGTACAACACCAGCATGGTTGTTTCCGAGCTGGATGGTTCGCTTGATGACCCCTCGTACATTGCTACTCTGCCTCAATCGGAACGGGGAGGAAACCAGAACGTCTTTCCTTTTGCTCTCAGTCTAGCAGGCATGGAGGTAAACACTATGCTCCACTACCTACTTGCCCCGGACTGGTGGCCCAAGATCCGACAACAAGACTACCATTTCACACTAGGAACCATTCTCGCGCTTGATGGAGAATGCCGCGTTGGCTGTGAAATGTCGCAGCGCTTGGCAGCCGGTGATTTGGCTGTTCCCCCGTACTTGAAACAAACCGACGGCCCATGGGAGGCTTCGGAGGTGGAAGTGGGGTTCCCAGCAGGCTGGAAGCACCATTTGGGCCGCCTCTTGGGCAAGCTCCCATGGAATCGAGGTTAGACCAAGACTCTCTTTGGTTACCCTGGAAGGCCGTAGATTACTCATAGCGCAGGGGCGTTTCTGCCGGAAGGATTTGAATGACCGATAAGGAACTGGCGATCCGTGAACTGGAAAGGCGGGTGGAGTCGTTGAGACGGTTGAGCGACGTCAGGTCCGAGCTTGTGTCTCAGCTGGTGATACCTGCACTGGACAGCGCGATGCAGCACCTGGCCTTGGAGATCGCAGGACGCCACATCGTTGATGACGATGTTGAAGGGGCAACCTTGAGGGCCACACATTACACGAGCCTGGAGGCAGTCCTCAGCATGTTCTCGCAGGAGATCGAGGGTGGCAGCGCCTCACTGCGGCTGTACGATTCCTTGCACTGCAACGACCCGGAGGAGGGGAATTTTCTGGTTAGCTCCTTGAGTTCGACCCCCGCCCACCGGTGGCTGGCCGAAGGAAGCTCTGGCGGGCACGCATATATCGCGTCCCTCATCGTGGATGAACAGGACCAGGACTTGAGCAATGAGCTACTGTTCTGGCGAACATATGGAAACGAGGGAGCCGGCTGCTCCCTGACGATGAATGTGGAGACTAGGTTGCTGCGCAGGGTTTTGTACGGAGAGGGGCCAGTTGCAGTCACCAGAGAACTATTGTCGCCGGTCTTGGATGTGGTCCAGCCGTTGGCGGAACGCTATGAATCTCTCAGAAAGGAGATGTCAGGTACAATATGGCGAAGGCTGGAGGCTGTGAGGTTCCTGTACAAGAATTCGGCATACGATTTCGAGAAAGAGTGCCGCGTCGTGCTTACGACGAATGCGCCCGGTTATGACCAAGGCAGCGTGAGCTTTGAGCCGCGTGGCAGTGGGAGTCCCCTTTCACGGGTTAGACACTTTTATGAAATGGACGAACTCGCCTTGAAGAGCACATTGACCAGTGGAAGCAAGCTTGTTCTTGGTCCCTGTGTGCCCGACCAATACAGCGTCAAGCTTTACTTGGAGCACCTGCAATGCAGGACAAAAATCAACAATTTCAGAATTGAGGCCTCCGACATCCCCTATCGGGCTTCGTAATATCGGGCCCTGCTCCCGCTGGTTTCGCTGGCAGACTCCCTCACAACTAACATGTAGGTGCTGCCAGCCGGAGTTCTGCTGGTGCCAGAAAGTCCCATCTGGCGCATCGGGGGTACCCTGCTGGGGGCTTAGACTGAACTCCAGATACGCCTCAAGTGCTCCTTTATGTAAGAGTCCATGTGCTTTGTGGGCAACCGGTCCCACAGGTCGCCGGGGGGCCGGCTCATTGCAATCCAGGTACGTCCCTCGGCATCCACATGTTTCTCTATGGCACCCCCCTTACCGTCGCTGAGGGGTGGTGTGACGTACACCCAATGTGGCGGATATTCGGGGTAGGCACCCTCGTCAAAACCGACACCTACCGAGACCTCTTTCCCCTGGTGTGGTCCGGTTTCTATGGTATAGCGGAAGGATACAACCCGCCTTCGCGGGGTATCGAAGACTGCTGTCTGGTATCCCAGCGCTTCAAGCTCTGCCTTGACCAGTTCAGTGCTCTCGGCCATTCGCTCGTTCCTTGAACTTTCCGTTTTGGTGCCACGAGGGCGATTGGGCTATCGGGTAGATGGCGCCGCCTTCAATCCCGGAGTTCGACATCTGTCCTGACAATGACGAGGTCAGTGTTGACCTCGGCGGCCTGATCTGTTGCCTACAGCCATATGGTTCCAGTCGCCTTTTCATCGTCTGTCCTCTGTCATGTGTCAGCAATGGGCAACATGCGGCTGCCCCAGATCGTAAGGACTGGGATGCCGGTGCAGCCCCCTGGAGGCTGGTTGTAGTGTTCGATGGCTCTCTGATCGTTCCCACTTTCTTTTAAACTTTGTCCTCGACTAGTTTATCCCATGTATACAGTAACCTTCCTCATTGGCCCTGCCTGATCCTGACCCAAGGCAGAGGTCCGTCGAAGAGGCGCTCGGCGAATTCGGCCACCGCCGGACCCTGGTCGGCAGCGCTGCGCTTGCTCCTGTCGGGAGCCCGCGTGGTATAGTCCCTCATCCGATGATAGCATGGCTTGGCTGCTGTCTGTACAGTTGGCCACGGCGTTACGGCCTGTGAGTGTATTACGGATGTAGTGAGCTGGCATCTGCGGGGTCTTCCAGCGGCCCACCTGCATCAGGCTAGGCAACCTCACGCCTACCTCGCCCAAGTCCTGGGCCATGCCTATCCTTAAAATGTGGCCTCCGTAACGACCGTTCAGGCCAGCATGGCGTGCGGCGGGCGATGTGGCGGCGAATGGCTTCTTTACCAATGCTGAATATGGTTGGCCCTTCGATCACTATCTCTCTCATCTCCATCAACCACCCCATTGTTTGTCGGGATACGAATACGACGGCCCCCTCGCCTTCCTGGTCGGTCTTGGAGTAGCGAATGGTGAGTCTGCCCGAGCCATCCCCTATTTCCTCCAGGTCTTTCCATGTGAGATCAGCAGCTTCCGAGACCCTGAGCAAGCCGTCCCGCATCAGGCCGATGATAGCCAGGTCAGTGGTGCCGCGCACTATGGCCTGACGTTCGTCTTCCCACGGCCAGGGGCGCCTGGCCGTGGCCTGGATGCGGGCGAAGTCCTCGGCTGTTACGGCAGTCATTTGAGAGTCCTGCTCATCACGCTTCTGTCGTCTGATGCCCTTCATGGTTTGCTTGACCAGCATATGACGGGCGGGGTTCGCTCTGTCGGGAGCTATGACGTCATATACCTGGATGATAGCCTGCCAGCGTTGCTGGAGAATATTAACCTTGAACCCGTCTGCCGCCTCCTCGGTCAGATAGGAGGCAATCTGATGTGGGCTGGCGTCCAAGGGGTCGACCTGATGCGTGGTACACCATTGTGACCATTTTCGCCAGTCGCTCGTCCGTGTCTGTCGGGTTGAGTCTGCCAGGTGTTTCAGGGAATCCAACGCGGCGAAGTCGGCGTTATCATCTGCGGGGACTCCTGAGGCGACACCGTCTACCGCAGGAGAATAGGACTGCTTGAAGGCTTTCACGGCGGCCCTTACCTCGTCTGACGCAACTGGGTTGTGCCCAAAGTCGCTGGTCAGGTACCCCTGGTTAAGAGCATGAACAACGTGGGTGATGGTGGAAGGACTGCAGGTCAGGTACTCGGATGTTATGTGGTTCACGACCTCCTTAGTACTACAGTCGCAGATTAGATAGACGCCGTTTGTAGTGGCATTGTCGGGCTCGGGCTTGGTGGCGCCGTCTCCACCACGACCAGTACAGGACGAAATCAGCCGGTTGACTTTCCGCCCATACCAAGCGGGTGAGCAACCGCTGCACCTCGGGTGCTGTGATGGGAATCAGTTCCTCGTCGGGGCCGTAGTGGCCCCTTTCTCTCCCTGTTCCGTCGAGTGATATTTGATCACCGTCAGATAGGCGTGAGCCAGCATCGCCAGGGTGATGTGCCGTTACCAATCGTCCCAGCGCCGGACTTCGTACTGGTCTAACCCTACCCCCGCCTTCGCTAGGGTAGGCTCTCTCCTTGGCTTCCTCGAAACATTCCTCTATGGTCCACCGGGTCTCCGCGACCCTTACCAACTCCTCCAGTGGCGTCTCCGCGGGGCCGAAGCGCACATCGCCTTGTCATTGCGATGATGCCCCGCTGGTTCCGGTGCCGGTTTCCAAGGGCTGACTTTCACTCCCTTGGAAGCAGCCCCGCCGGGGATCTCCGGTCATCCCAAGGACACCGGCGTACCGGTTGCGCGCCGGCTCTGCCGCTACTATGATTCGGCCAAGGCAAGCTATTCACGCCGCCGGCGCCATTTCAGTGGCCTTGTCCCTGTTCTGAACTGGCTTGCCAAAGTACCATCCTCCAACGCCCCGGGAGGTTAATTGGCAAGACTCCTGAAAGCGGTCCTACCCCTTCTGGCCCTGGCCCTGCTGGCGGGCGTCCCCGCCGGCGTGGCGGCCCGCTCCGAGAGCGGCGGCGCAACGGGGATCACGGTCGGGCAGACCGTCCCCAGCGTCTCCGTGGCCCTGAGCGCCCAGGTGCAGCTGAGGCTGAACGCTCCGGCCTCGGTAAGGGCCACCTTCAGCGAGCCGGTTGCCGGTTTCACCCTCGACGACGTCGCCGTGGTCAACGGCGTGGCCGGCAACCTGGCGGGCAGCGGCGCGGTCTACACCTTCGACGTTACCCCCACCGTCCTGGGCGAGGTGACGGTTGACATAGCCGCCGGTGCGGCCGAGGACGCCCAGGGCAACCCCAGCACGGCGGCCCCGCGGCTGTCTCTGGGCCTGCCCTACGACTTCGACGGGGACCGGGGCATCAGCAAGGACGAGGCCATCGCGGCCGTACTGGACTACTTCGCCGGCAGGATCACCAAGGCCCAGGCCATAGAGGTCATCCTGCGCTACTTCGCCAGCCCGACGGAGCCGGGGCCCGGGGAGGAGGCGTCCGTGAGTCTTGCCCTTGAAGCCGAGGCCCAACTCGCGGGCTACTGGAGTGACGGGACCGCAGATGTCGCCGTAACGGTGTCGTTGAGGAACGTTGGCCGCCGACCGCACCAAGGAGTCCAAGGCATCGGCGTCACATGCCGGCGGGGCGACGTGGTCGTGACCGAGTGTCCGGACACCATAACCGTGGAGTTGGCAGATGGGTTTGGTCCTGGCAATGCGGAGTTCACCGTCCGTGCGCCAATGGGAAGTGTCCCCATGGCGGTGGAACTCAGAGTCGACGACGGGCCGTCCACGGCCATCGAGGTCGCCGTGCCGGAACGCATTCTCGGGGTCGGCCGGCACATCTGGGAATGCTACGGCGACCGTCCGGGCCACATGAATAGATGCGGAGGCTGGCGCCTGGATGAAGAGTCCGTCCGTAAGTGGCAGCCCGGCAAGCCCATCAGAGTGTGGGCGGAGGGGCGTCAGGACTACTTGGAGGCTGTAGAGGTGATTCTCGCCCAAATGGCGGAATTGTTGAACCACACATTCGAGACGGCCGAGTCCGAAGAGCAGGCCGACTTGGTAGTCTATGTGGGTACGTCTTCTCATCCGGGCACCTGCTCCGGGGGAGGGGGATGCGGACGGGGGTTCGCTGACCCAGGGAGCGACCAGCACACGATTGTGAGGGGAGAGGTCTGGGTCGCAGACCTGGGCGACGCGGTACCAAGATGGGTCATCGGACACGAGCTGTTTCACGCCCTCATTCCGCAGGGACACTACCCCAGCCCGTACCATCTGTTGGGCACGGTCGAAGGACTGTCGGCTGCGGACGAAGCGATACTCCGGCTCCATGCCCATCCCTTGGTCAAGCCCGGAATGACGACAAGGGAGGTGGAGGATCTCATCGTTTTTGACGACCAGTTGCTGGACGCCTCGCCCGGCAACGTCAATACCCTGGTGTGGCGGGCCAGAGAGGCTTTGATCGAGAAAGGAACGGCGTCGTTTACCTCCAGGGGCGTATGCCTCACGGATGCCCAGTCCTGCCGCTCCCATGCCCTTGAGGAATTCGGTTGGACCGGCCACCGCATCGGGGCGCTCGGGTTACCTGGAAACCACTACCAGCAACTTGCTCTGCAGGATGGCGGGCTGGGAGCCTACGTGGCGGGGAAGGAGTTCTGGCTCGAGTCGGCTGGTGAGTGGCGCAGCGTGGATTGGAACGACTTCCTTCACGCGACCGGCTGGCGTCCCAACTATACCAGCCTGCTGACCGTCCTGGAGAATATCCTCCTTCTGGCCCACGACGGCCACGTCACGGCCTCTGAGACATCCGACGGGAAAATCGCGCTTGAAACCCGGCAGGGCCAGGAGCTACGACTCATAAGCGGCTACAGGATGGGCCTCTCCCTGGTCATGGACAAGGAGACTTTCCAAGTCTCTAACTATACGGTCACCATCTGTGGGCCGGGAGATTCTTCCGGCTGCTTCTTCGAGATAATGGCCATAGACGGAGAGTACGGGACAGGGGTGATAATCCCGGAGACGATACGCCAGTCAACTCCTTCACCGGTTGAATGGGAAGGCCCGGAGGGGACCACTACGCTGAGCAGCGGGCTTCATCACACATGTGCGCTGCGGGTGGACGGCTCTCCGGCCTGCTGGGGAAGCGACTACTATGGTCAGGCGACGCCGCCCGATGGGGAACGCTTCGTATCCATCGGCAGTGCGTGGGGCTACACCTGTGGCCTTCGCTCGGACGGGTCGGTGGTCTGCTGGGGGTCCGGCCTTGGACATGACAATCACTGGAGGTCGCGGGATGGCCTCTGGACCTCTCCGACCGGTGCGAACTGGGAGTATGGCTACAACGCGAAACCGGTAGCCATCATGCGGTTCACAACGCTGAGCGTTGGCGGATCCAAGACATGTGCCCTTCGTCCGGACGGGTCTGCCTACTGCTGGGGATCGGTTGATGATTTCTCCCCTTCCGGTGAGGTGTTCACTTCCATCAGCAGCGGCGACAGACATGTCTGCGGTCTCCGTGAAGACGGCTCCGCCACCTGTTGGGGCGACGACGGTGACGGGCAGGCGGCGCCGCCGGAGGACGAACGTTTCGTATCCATCAGCAGCGGCGCGGCTCACACCTGCGCCCTGCGCGCAAGTGGCAAACCCATCTGCTGGGGGAACAACAATGATGGAGCGGCTTCTCCACCTCCAAGCGAGATGCTGGCTTCCATCAGCAGCGGCTTAGATCACGTATGCGGCCTCCGTGATGACGGAACAGCCGTTTGCTGGGGCCGGGACGCCGAGGGACAGTTGGCGGCGCCGGAGGGTGAACGGTTCGTGTCGATAAGCTCCGGCGGCTACCATACCTGCGCCCTGCGGGCGGACGGCGGGGCTGTTTGCTGGGGATGGAACAGTGACGGCCAGTCATCGCCACCGCAAGGTGAACGGTTCGCCGTCGGGCCTGTTGACGGGACGTAGACCCGGCGAAGTTTCAAGTCCCACCAGGTTTCGCTCGATGTGAGGCGCCGGCAGAGGAAGTTATTCCTTGCCGAGGTGGGTGACTGGTCGTGCTCCTGATATTCCATGGGACCGTGCTGCGGGCAAATGAGGTAGAGTTATTGATCTGCGCCTGTAGTATTAGAGACAATAAGGAAGCACAGAGTACCTGACGAATTGCGCGACTACTTCAACTCGGCGTTAGAGTTGTCCCTGCTGACTTTGGAGTTCGCCAGGAGTCAGAAAAGTCGTCACACGACCTTGAGGAGTTGGTACTTTTCCAGGACACTGAGGAATTTCAGGAGCTTATGGCAGCTGCCTTCAAGGCACGGGATGCCTTAGACCTTGATCTCCGAGCGGCCTTGGACGCTTCAGGTTGCTGAGTAGCAACCAGTACCGCAGCTGCACTACCAGCGACGCGGAAATTCCGATCTCGAATTCAGCTTGATTTCGTTGGGCATCGGAGCCATCCGCCGTAGCCAGACCTCGAAATTGCAATATGTTCCGGCATTCCCAGCGTCTAACTGCGCCTGTAGTACTAAACACGTCGTGCCCCGATATTGATTTAGCGCTGCAACCGTCGCAATTCGGGAAGTAGCCGCCGGCGTTTCCTTTGAATGACGCACCAACTACCTGCAAAGAACACCCAGCCCATACCATTCCTCCAAGTCACAAGCCTCCGAGCACATGCTAAAATCTCTCAGCCAAGTAGGATGGGGGAAATTCCCATGCAGCAATTCCGTAACTACTACGACTACCACCACCTTGTAAGAGAGGTTGCCTACATCAAGGGAACCACAACTCCGAAGGACCTGCCCCACGACTCAGCCCAGATCGTCCCCAAGTCCATCACAGCCGAAAGGTCCCTCTGTCTCCTCCAAATTGACGAGTGGGACCGCAGGCAATACGACACCGCAGCCCCCATCTGGAGCAACCTGGCCATAAGCTATCTCGAGAGTTGGCGATGGCCCAAGGCATTCCGCGCCCTCGCCCAAGCCGTGGAACAGGATCCCAGCCTCGCCGAAGCTCACAACAACCTGGGCCTTCTCTATCTGGAGATAGGAGATCTCACACAGGCGCTCCGATACCTTGACACCGCCCTGAAGCTCCGCCCGGATATGGACGCCGCCTACGCCAACCGGGGTCTGGCACGGCTTGAAGCAGGACAGCATGACGCCGCCTTGGAAGACCTCTCCCACGCTGCCATGCTGGCACCTGGCGAGCCCTACCATCGCAACAACCTGGGTGTCCTGTTCCTGCAAAGGGGCCAACTGGAAAACGCTCTCCAACGATTCCAGGAAGCAATCGACATGGACGGGTCCAACCCCACCTACTTCAGTAACCGCAGGATAGTCCATGACGAGATGGGCGACTGGGCAACCGCAAGCCAGGACTACACCTACGCTTACCAACTGGCCGCGGCCCAGTTGCAAGAAGAATTGGAAACAGCGGGCTCATGAGCCTGCCGACAGACGGTCTCCAAGGTGAGGACAAGGCAACCGAAATCCATGCCTCAGGCAGTACCTCGTTACACAAGGATGTTTATCTGCCTGAGGAGTTTGCCTCACAGCCGGAGCGCCGCGCAGTAAGGAGTACCCGGATAAGGGCCGAGCTTGGCCGGTCCAAGTCGGAGTTAGCCTTGAAGATAGTGCAACGGACCTTGCTGAGATGGCACGGGGAGGCCAGCTGTGTCGCCCCAGATAACGCCTTCGGTACGTCTTGGGTCCGGGACGGGAGCGGCCCCACTCCACTGTACCGTAGCCACTTCGAAAAAGGCCGGGCAAGCATCGAGCCAATAGGAACTGGCCTGCAGGAAAGCGGGTAGACTAGGATCTGCTGATAGTCTAAGTACAAACCGGCAAAGATTTAGGGATAGCGCCAATGACCGAGAGTATTCGCTGCGGGCATAGGTTGTAGCGGTCGAAGAAGTCTTGGGCCGCAGACACCAACGCCTTTACGCTCTCGAACAACTCACAATGGGTCACTTCCCGCCGGAAGTGCCGCCAGAGCATCTCGATAGGATTGAGCCAAGGGCTGTAGGTAGGCAGGTACAGCAGCACCAAGCGGCCTGCGGCTCCGCGCACCACAGCATCCATCTCTTCATCTTGGTGAGTGTTGGCATTGTCCCATGCCACGTAGACCCTCTCGGCAGGATGTTTATCCACCAATGCTTGCAGCAACTCCGCTATCTCCCGGCGACGCTTACGCCTCCTGAACAGCACCATAGTCTCTCCCGTATGGTAATTGACCGCCCCAATGCCATAGTGCTTGGCGGGTTGTCCGGGTGCCGGTATCATCACCTGCTGTCCCTTGGGACTCCACAGGGCCCGCAACGTGGGCAGCCAGGAGAGATTGAACTCATCGGCATAGTAAAAGACCTCTCCCTCCTTCAGACCATCCCACAGGCCATCCCGGGTGTCTTCAAGCGTCTTTTTTTGACCAGATACTCCGGGTCCGGGCTGCTGATTTTGTGCAGGGGGCGGCTCAACACGATTTCCGCTTTCTTCAGGTGCATCCGGACCGTCTCGGCCTCCACCCGGATACCCGTCTCCTCAGCCAGGTAATCAGCCAACCTGGCCAGGGTCCACAGGGAAAAGGGTAGCCCCAAGCTGCGGGGACGCTGCCGGACCACCTCCACCAATCTCCGGACATACTCAGGGGTCACCTTCCGGGGCGCGCCGGGTATGGGGGCATCCGCCAGCCCTTTGATTCCCTCGGCCTGGTAGCGCTTGAGCCAGTTCCTTACGGTCTGGTCGCTCTCCCGTACGATCCGGGCAATGGCCGGCGCAGTCATCTCCTCCTCGGCAGCCAACAGAACCATCTGGGCCCTGGTCCTCAGCCGTACCTTCCTGGTGGTGCGGTATAATTCCTGCAACTCATCGAGCTGCTCCTTACTCAAGGGAGAAAGTCTCAATGGTGGTTTCATCTCAGCCTCCTCCCTTATTTTATCTCCAAATTGTTTATCTGTTTGTACTTAGTACCCTGTCACGCTGGGAATAGGGGGATATAGGCGATGGAGCTTCGTCCTAGCGTCCTGGGCGGTGAAGCGCCAGTTGATGATTGCCTGGGCCTCATTGCGTTCTTGCTCCAGGGAGTAAATGTCCTGGCAGAGGCAGTCCTACTCCGGGCACCTCTGTCCGAGGCAGCGGCGGGATATGAGGCTGAACTCGATCTTCGCCGTATTCAGCCAACTCCCAATTGTCGTTGATCACTCTCCGCCAGTTGAAAGCCGTCCTTGCGCTCTACAGGGCTCAGCAGGCCCCGCTGATACGCCAACGCCCGATGGCCGCGGCTCCGGCCTCCGGAACGGCCCACCAATGCAGTCATGGAGTCGCTCTATGCCTTCGGCCCACCGGGCTACCTCCGCCACTTCATCTCTCCCAACAACCACTGTCTCACCTCATCACCAAACAACTGCCCCAATTCTACCTGCTCTTAATCTGCAACTCTAGTACTACGAATCCACTGGAGGCAACTCAGCTACCAGAGCAGACCAAATATCCAACCTTCCGTTTGTGCTTGAAGCCTACTTCCCTGAGGCATACCGAATCCGAAGTACTGACCGAGGAGGTCGTGCTGGTCCTGTTCCCACATCCATCGCGCAACGCTATAGGCATCGCGCTGATGGCTGTTCATACCCTCTGTTTCGTCGGGGAACCGCCAATTCCAGAGTGCTGGGTAAACCTCAATGATGACCGAAGCGCGTTCATGAATTTTCCACCTGTCGAAGGGCCAGAAGTGAACCCCGGCGTTCACGTTGAGCAGCTCCTGTCGGATGTGCAACAACCAAGGTAGTCCAGCATGAGTGGAAGTCGCTACTTGGCTTTGTCTGGGGATCGGGTGGAAATTAAACACAGACTGAGCACCATGTGCGCGCCTGTCCGTTAACCGTCTCCACTGGGGATCCCCCCGACGGTCGTTATCTCTCATCAGGTCGACCACCCGATGCCCGCGGGTAGGCCAGTGTTCTTCGAAATCGACTAAGAAGTTCTCCCACTGACCCTCTGGCAGTCTGTGATTCCTGAAGTACTCGATTGGGAATGAAAACGCATGGTCGATGCCCACCAAAATTGGGCCTTGATTTTCCCGGAACCGTTCAATAAGCCATTTGGCGACATCCCTCCGGTTCCAATTCACCTCCTCCATCGTTCTTGGGTTTCGTGGGCGCGGAAACTCGGCATTGCCGACTGCATCAATCGAGCAGACGGCTAACGATTGCAGCCTAGTTGCCGCTGTACCGGCCCCAGAGTAGTCAATGCCTATGTAACGATTGAACATTCTGCGCTCCAAGATTCAGATAAATTCCTATCTCATCGTAGAGAGGAATCCCTCAGACTCTCAGTGAAGTAGCAAAGGCGTCCAGTACAAACAGCAGAACCCCAGCAAGGTTACCACGTAACAGTGTTCCGTGGGACGGGAGTTAGAAGACCTACGCATCCACATCTAAACCAAAGCCAGGGTGAAATGTGCAGAAACGAGGCGTAAATTCTTGGAGCAACCGGGTTAGCCTTTTCTGAAGTCAAAGAGGCGTTGGGGGTGGGCATGAGAGATATAGACCGGTTTCTCCAGCAGTGGAAGATGGATGTCAGGGAATTACGCCAACGTCTTATTCTGGCGCCGACACCCAGGGAGCGTGAAAGATGGCACGCCATTTGGCTTTTGGCCCAAGGATGGACTGCCTCGGCCACTGCCGAAGCACTGGAACGGGACCCGCATACCATAGGAAGATGGCTTGCCGCTTTCGGCGAGGGTGGCCCGGCGGCCTTGGTCTTCGAGCAGTCCGGTGGTTCCCCCCCGCACTGGGAGAGGCGCAGCAAGCGGAGTTGAAGGCGGCGGTGCAGGAGTTGCCCAGCGAGGCGGGCATCGGCTTGGCCAACTGGAACTGGAGAGTGGTCCATCGGTTTATCCGGGAACGCTTCGGCCTCAGCCTGAGCCGCGGCAGTTGCCTGAACTATTTGCACCGGCTGGGATTTGCTTTCAAGCGGCCCAAGAAGCACTTGCTCAAGGCAGATGAAGCCAAACGGAAGGCCTTTGTGGTAGAGTACGCCGCTCTGCGGGAGGAAGTGGGACGCACTGGCGGAAAGATATTCTTCGCTGACGAGGCCCACTTCAGGGCGGACGCGGAACTTCGGGGCAAGTGGACGCTCAAAGGCGAACCGGCCCCCCGTCTTCACGGGGGCGGGCTTTGGTGGATTCGACCAGCCCGCGGCGCGGTGAGAAGGCCAGCTATTACTCTGCGGTGTGTTTGGAGACCGGTGAGGTGGAATGGATGGAACTGGATGGGAACAGTAACAGCCAAAGCTCCGTGGCTTTCCTGAGCCAGTTACGGGAACGGCATCCTGGGGCTTTGAAAGTGATCTGGGACAACGCGCCGGCGCACCGAGGCGAGGTGCTGAGGGAGTATCTCAGGACGCCGGGCTTGGGACTGGGGCTGGTGAATCTGCCAAGCTACAGCCCGGACTTCAACGCTGACGAATCAGTCTGGGGCTGGGCGAGAGTGGAGGCCACCGGCAACCTGTGTTTGGGCACCGGAAAGGCGGTGCAAGAGAGGGTCAGTACCTTCCTTACTGGTCTGGCGAACCGGAAAGATGAGGTGAAACGTCGCTGCCGCACCGTCCTCCAATCAAGGGTCGAACGCCTCGTGCTACACTCGCAAATCGATTCCTGGACTACCTCAAATGCGCATCCCACTTTGGCTTTAGTTTAGTACTCAGAGGTATACATCAAAAGGTCTTTGCAGAATCGCCGGTCAATGGACAAGACTGCTGCCAACGCAGTCACTTCCATGACAATTGTCAATTCTCGTTTGACGGCGCACTAGTGGCAGAGGCACATGTGACTGATCAACTTATGTCACGTTGGCTCGCGTAGATTCCGTCCCTGACGGAACGCACCGTAGGGCGACTCACCCCGAAGGTCCTGGCCGCGGCGCTGACCGTCCCTCCGTTCTCCAGGAAGCTCCTGACAGCATCCACCTGCTCCGCGGACAGCGTAGGAGGCCGGCCCCCGGTCCTACCTTCGGCCGCAGCCCGATCCACACCGGCCTTGATCCGATCCTGGATGGTGTCCCTCTCCCACTCTGCCAAGGAGAGGAGCATGTGAAGCATCAGCCGGGAGGTGGGACTATCGTCGCCGGTGTCCAGCCTCTCCACCAGGGCGCGGATGTTGATGCCCAACTCGTGCAACTCCTCGATGGTCTTGAGTCCCTCCGTCAAGTTTCGCGCCAACCGGTCAAGCCGCGGGACCACCACTGTGTCCCCCGGCCGGAGCATCCCACGGAGTTCCTGCCACGAAGGGCGACGCATGTTCCGGCCCGAGGCGATGTCGGTGAAGATGCGGTCGTCCCTCAGCCCCTGATCGTTGAGGATACGGCGCTGGGTGGCCAGACCGCTTTCGCCCTCCGCTTGCGAGACCCTGATGTAGCCGAAGACCGCTGCGTCGATGGGAACACCTCCGGGGATTGTCAACAAAACAGGTAGTTTTTTACCACCATGTTGCTATGGGTGACTATTTTCAGCTCCCAATTACAGCAGGTCACGCAAGAACCCCAGTAACTCCTCGTCGCGCTTGTCTGGGGCGTCTCACGGGAGAAGGTCAACCGCCCTACGCTTGTCGAGGAGATAAATCAGGCACCTGGTTGAGGAGGTTCTCCAAGAGAACCGCTATGGTGATGGTAGCTGGAACCACATTGTCTGGCCATAACGACTCCATGCCGTCGTGGCTGGCCTTGTTGGTGCTTCCGATACTTTCTTGGTAGGGTTGGAGTGCGGCACCCCTTCGACGGCGTCGCATCATCCATGCTTAGTTGCCAAGGCGCTGGGTTATGGTCACGGATAGGTGTCAGTTGGGATATAACGAGTTCGCCAGGAAGGGAAAGTTAATTGTCTTTTCCCTGTTGCTGGTCCTCACCATAACTGGGTGCGCTCAATCAACTTCGCCCGAGAATTCGATTGCAGGTTCGGCATCGGTACAGAATGAGGGGCAAAGAGAAACGTCCGTGAGCGCCCAGATGACTCCGAACCCATTCGATGAAAGGGTCAGGAACTGGGCCCTGACAAGTCAGGCAATCGTAACAATGATTGCGGTCTCCGTTGGCGGGTGGTTCGCTTGGCGCAATCGGCATTTGTTTCGGTTTGGTCAGCCGCATCTGACTATCAGCCATGAAATCACGCACCGTCGAGTTAGTCCTGGGTATGTCCAGGTCACGGTCACAGCGATCTTGCACAACACATCCCGGGTCAAAGTCGAGATTCGAGACGGGCTATTTACGATTCAGCTGATGGCTCCTATCTCTGATGCCGAGGCTGAAGAGATATATGCCAAAACATTCCGAGACACTCTGCCCAACGGAACGCTAGTCGACCAGGGTGCGCTGAAATGGGAAACTCTGGATGACGTACGTCTATCCTGGAATGAGGAGGAACTGATTGCTGAACCCGGAGAGTCAGCGACTGCCACTTTCGAATATATCATTGATAGCGAGATTGAATCTCTCCTGATTACAACCTATTTCTACAATTCGAAGGCCATGGGCAAGATAGATGACCACATTGACCCCAAATATGCGGGAAAGAGAAAGCATTGGATGTTTTGGAAGCAGCCAGGTCGGGTGTCCGTCAGATTTTTGGGGACAATCTGGCGCGGCCAACCGGGGCCCGCCGCCAGGGGTGATTGGCCGCCGGACGGTAAGGGGAGGTTGACTCCTCCCCGCCACCGGATACTGCAACTTCGGCGGGGCTTTTCACCGTGACCTCCGGTCTATCCGCCACGCTGAGTTTGGCCCCGGTTTCTACAGCTTCCGCCGGTCGGCGCTTGGAACCTGTTTGCTCCCCGGGTGTCCCAGCACTCCGGGACGCCGGCTTTCTGAGCCGCCGGGCTATCCGGGGCCATTCTCCGGGCCAGCGGTCACTGCATACAATGTTGCGCAAGCCCAGCATTGGATTTACATGGGGCCGCGCCCAGTGCATTCCTCCACCCTTCAACCTCTCTTCCACCACCAGTTTGTTGCCGCTCTCCACCGCACCGCTCCCTATGGGCCAGCCTTGGGCTTGCCACACCGGATAGCACATCTGGGCTTCCCGCTTTTCCAAGTAGGCCAAGGGTTTGCTCAGGTCGGTTTCACACCCTTGGACCAAGACCCTCATCTCTTCCAATACCGGACCGGCACCCTCATATTTGAGACGGTGCCTCTGCTCCCGTTGCCATTCTTCAGCCACCTGAGAGGCTTCCCCAAACAAGCCCCGCCCTATCTCCCCTATGTACCCCGCAGCATGGGGAAAGTCCAGAATCCGCACCGCACCGGGACAATGAAAGTCCCCGAATCCTTGAATCCATTCGGCCCCGTCGGACACCAAGGCCACTTGGCAACCTTCTCCCACCCCCCGCCGGTGGGTCTCCGCCAAAGCCTGCCGGGTGAAATTCGCCGCCTCGGTCAGCCGGGAAAAATAGGACAGTTCCTTCAAGGTTCCAGGCTCCGCACCCGTCTCATCCACTTTCCCAATCACCATCGTCTTCACCTCGGCCCATTCTCCCCCCACCAAGGGCGCCATCGCACCGTCCACTTCCACTACCAGCCGGGCCGAGCCGGAACCGGACCGGGAAGTGGCCGGTTCCAAGCCCTGTTCCAACGCCTTGGCCTCCTCCTCTTGAATCACCACGTAAGCCGCCCCCGCTGCTTCGGTATGCCGTCTTACCGTGGCTTCACTGAGGGAATTCAGTTGCATCCAGTCCACCAGGACCCCTTGCGCTTGGGCGAAGGGCATCCAACTCCCCAACCGCACCAGCATCTCTTCCAATCCCGGAGTCAGGCTGCCCGGCAACAATTCCAACTCTTCATCCAGGGGGAAAAAGCTTCCCGCCGCAAGCTGGGCAGACCCCATACTCCCGTTCCAGCGTGACCTCCTGTCCCCCCAGGGTCTGCAATCGACGCCCCCTCTTGCCCGAAGACGCCAGTTCCCGGCCGCAATCAGGGCACACCGGCCTTTCTCCCGGCTGATTCCTGCTCCAGTCCGTGGAGGAACTGGCTAGAGCCGTATCCTGGAGCATCCGGCCCCGCAACTTCGCCAGCCTCAGGTCCAGTTCCTTTTCAATCTCAGCAAAAGTGGCTTTAGGATTCTGCAACCGCCACTCTTTCATCCCGGTGATTGCTTCTTCGCTCAACTCCCGCCAAGCCAGTCCCAAATCCTTCAACTCCATAAGGCCCACCCTTCCTATGTCTTCCAGTCCTTATTCCGCCATTTTACCCCTCCTTTCTTTCCTAACCCAAAATTCTGACGGACACCCAGCCAGGTCCACGAGGTTGGGTTAGGACCACTCCCCATGATATAATTGTTGCCCAGAATCTCACAGATTCAGAAACGGGGGGTGCATGAAATATGACGAACCGTAGAGGGAGCGGTAACACAGACCAACGGCCCCAACAGCCTCAACGGGAACCCGTAACGAGAGGTGCATCTGAACGCGTTGTACCTCAGCCGGTTGCCTCAGACGAGAGGCGTCCCCCGCGAGTCAGGCGCCCTAGCAACAACCAAGGGAACTCGGGAGGACAGACCTCCAGCTCAAGTTAGCCTCACGTGCAAAGACGATTACAGCCTGTGAGTAGAAACAAGGTAACGCCCCCTGCACCTGCGAGGATGCCGGAGGCGTTACTTTTTGCCGTCCGTTCCCGGGAAACTCCCCTTCCCCGCCGGGACCTTACTCCCAGTACTCCTCCGACGGCTTCACTATGAACAGTGGAGGTAAATTTTCCGCGGGTGGGCAGTTGTTGACGTTCGACAGTTGCAAATTGGACCGGACGAAATCAAGAAACTTCAACATTTCCTTGGTGTCGGTACTGTAACCATTCTTCTGACCATGTTGGTGGAGAACTCAGCCGGGAGAGGCGGGTTAATCAAGTGTCGCATCGTGCAACTTGAAGACCCCAGCCAACCGAGATAAGGCTCCGTTGCTCACTGGCTTTTCTCAGAAGTTTAATGCCAAGGGCGTGATATCCCTCCGGCTCTACCGCGGCGCGATGCTGATGGTAGAGTCGTTGGAGCCGACGACCGCTTCCACTGTGCAGTTCCCCGACTCCAGCGCCGAGATTATGGTGTTAGTGAAACCATTGTGTACCGGCTTGCCGTCGTCGCAGCGCAGGTTGCTGCGATGCTTGTAGATGCCCTTGTGCGCCGCGCGACAGACGTTCCGAGGTGTGCCCCTCGAACCATGTCAAAACCGTCCTTTCTCAGTGGCCGTTCATCGTGCAAGGCGAGACCACAGGTACCCGATGAGGTCGCCGCGGAACGCTTGCCGTTAGTCTGCCGTGAGGCTATCCTCTTTCATGAATGAGAGTACGAACCGACGCCGTATGTAAGGATTGCGGAGGAATCGCTTTGCCAACTGCCGCACCCGGGGAAGGTGAACGACGTGCCATTGGAGGCTACCACGCCCAGTATCTGACGTCTGCCTCATTGATTCTGCGAGAGTTGCGCGGTGGCAATTTGCAATGGATCCGGATCGCGGACCCGAAGGCTGGGAGAGTGGATGACCTCCTGATTGGCAGTCCAGGACGGGTTGATGCATACCAGGTGAAGTCGGTCCGATACGCTCGACCATTCACGTTCCGGGACCTTACGGTTCCACAGTCTGGCGCGCCATCTCTGATTCGGCAACTGGCGCAGGGATGGCTAATTCTCAAGCAAAGATACGGGCAGTCACGCGTAGTCGTTCATCTGGTAACAAACCAGATTGCGTCAAGTGCAAATGCCACACTCCCAATAGGCGATCCTCCTCCCGCTCCCAAACACTTCGCTGCTTTTGTCAGGCAGGCTTGGGAGCTTGCCCATGGGACCGCATCTGACACGGCTCTAGACATCCCTTTAGAATGGCAAACCACTTGGAACGAAGTGCGCTCGGCCAGCGGCCTGTCTCCGGCGGATTTCGAGAGATTCGTAAGGGATTGTTCCTTGGAGTTCGGGTTTGAAGCTGGAGCATTGTTCCAAGGCGGGTCATCCCTTGACAAGGAATTAGTCGAAGATGACGTCGCCTGCATCACCAGTGAGTTGTTTGCAACGGTTGCTGATCCTCAGCAGATCACAGAGCTTACCGCCGCCCAGTTCTTGCAGCGGTTAAATTGGACGGATAGGTTTCAGTACCGGAACATTCACCGATTCCCAGTAGTAGAAAGGACGTACCGAGAGATACGGGATACGGCGTTAGCGTTGAACGGAGCGATTGAGAAATTGCCTGGTGGCTACATTGCCGTGCTGGGTGCTCCAGGTTCGGGGAAATCAACCCTCTTAACCCAGTATCTCAGAAGGGTAGGTGCGCGGGTAATCAGGTACTACGCGTACGTCCCATACGCGGCCGGATCACGCACGACGAGGGGAGAATCCACCAACTTTCTTCACGACGTGGTTCTCCAGTTGGAGAGGGCCGGCTTTTCGTTCGGGCACAGTCCGAGCAGGTTCGATCTCGCCCAACTGCTGGATCGATTTCATGCACAACTCCAGCTCCTGCACGAGGACTGGCAGGAAAGCGGCTGCAAGACCATCATTTTGGTTGATGGACTGGATCATATCGAACGGGAACAACAACCCGGACGGTCCTTGCTGGCTGACTTACCTCACCCCGACCAGGTTCCCGATGGGGTCTACTTTGTCCTGGGCAGTCAGACCGATGCTCCGTTGGCGGCACGTATCAAGGCAGAGGTGAGGCGTCAGGACCGCAAGGTTGAGATGCAGCCGCTCAGTCGCCAGCAGGTGCATGAGATAATTTCGGCTGCCGAAATTCCCTCCCCGGTTACGCCCGAACAAAAGGACCGCGTATGCGAACTGTCCAACGGCCATCCTCTGTATCTAAATTATCTGATAAACAGGATGAAGTTGTGCGAAGGAGAGGAAAGCCTCGAAATAGAGCTCCAGGGAGGCACGCATTATGAAGGAGATATTGAAGGGACCTACCACAGCTATTGGGAGCAGTTCAGCGATGACGTCGAGTTACAGAGGCTCCTTGGGATTTTGGCCAGAATTCGAGGATGCATCGATCTTTCGTGGGTAAGGACCTGGGCCGACCATCGT
The DNA here is from genome assembly GCA_965203835.1 of Dehalococcoidia bacterium. Taxonomy (GTDB): domain Bacteria; phylum Chloroflexota; class Dehalococcoidia; order Lucifugimonadales; family UBA3495; genus CBDCFV01. Next base: position 2,085,233 of record OZ241919.1, on the reverse strand, counting down.
ATTGTAGATCGCTTAGGTCAACGGTTCGCCCACTACTTTCGCATTGAACTCAATACCCGGTGGTATTTCTTCCACAACAGTTTTCGTCTCTTCCTCATTGACAAGACCGCCGAGTTCCCGCCCGGAAATTTCGACGAGAATAGGGATAGGGACTTCCACGCGGAACTTGCCGACCGGTGCGCCGAGTCGTCACCGGATCACGGCGTGTGGGTCTGGGAGGAATTGCACCATCGGGTTGCGGCCCACCAGCACGATAATGTTCTGGCGTTGGCCACCCAGGGCTATTTTCGCGGCCAGCTCATGGCTTTTCGTCCATTGGAAGCCATAAGGGGAGACATCAACGCAGCATTGCATTCCGTTGCCGCGCGGCAAGACCCAGTGGCCCTGGTCCGCCTTTGCTTGATTGGTTCTGAGATGAGCCAACGCTCCGAACATCTTGACCAAGGGAGCTTGGTTCCTCTGCTGCTAGGGCTGGGCCAATACGATGTAGCCTTAGAGTACATACGGTACGGCCTCCGGGTGCATGGAGATGCAAGCGTTGCTCTTGGAGCAGTTCCGTTGCTGGTGGAGCAGGGACTGACTGCTGAAGCAAGGCAAGTATTCGGTGTTGCTGAATCGATAGTGTTGCTAACCGGTTCCGTGGCAACGGGACTGGCCAAAGCAAGAGGCTCATACGGTAGCCTACGCGATTGGATAATGGCGGCATTGTGGTTCAACGATGCGGATGAAATCGTCGCTATTATCAATGGCCTGCAGTATGAGGATGATTACCCGGGCCTATCGGCGAGAGGCGGATCTCAGCGTTCGCTGAGAACCGATCTGCTTTCAGATGCCGGACTGGAGTTGTTGCGTCAGGAGCGATGGTCCGAATTGGCACGCCTATTGGACGCTCTTAATGCAACTGGGGAAGGAGGGACATTAGCCAGGTTCCGGCTCCTTGACCACGCCTTTCACAACCGATACAAAGCCGGAGACGTTGCCGGAACCCAGAAACATCTCGACGGAATGTTGGAGATTGACCGCGACTGCTTGGGTCCAGCGGAACGCGTGGCGTTGGCGGAGGCGTCGTTTCTCGTAAAGAGGGATGACCGGCAGGCCAGACAGTTGCTGGGTGACCTACCTGAACCTGATACGCAGATGCGCCTGTCCTTTGTGGAGGAAAGCCTACGGCCCTTTGAACCGCGGCTATTCAGAAGCCGGCTCGACTATCTTTTGGGTGACCGGCGGACACCTACGGACATAATTCCTGAATCCGATGACCCCAAGGGTGAAGGCGAAGTCCTGCTGCAACGAGCAGTCTGCGCGGTGGGCCAAATTTGGGCTAAGGCATGGACCGGCCAAAAGTATGATGCTTCAAGCGTCCAACTGGTTGCTCAACCCATGCTCCAACTGCATTACAGACCTTTACGGGAGACGTTCTCTTGGAGTGCTGAGCACACTTTTCGCGTACTCAGAATTCCGGTGTATGAGCTACTGATAGATGCGGTTTCGGAGCACGGGCAACAAGCTCTATCGGGACTGCACTATCTGTTTGAACTGGAATGGAACGAGCCGGGTCTACAAGAATATTGGCCAGTCGACGTTCGGAGGTCGATCATCCGGAGTTTCTTGGACAGGGGATGTTCAAAACAATGGGCAGCCTCAGCACTTCAGAAATTGGACGGTTCGGTACCGGACCCCAGTGGTGTTGACAACCGCGTCGAAGAGTGCGTGAAGCACGCGGAAGCCTGGCTCGAAGCAGGAAGCCGTGAACGCGCGCAACATTTCTTGGGACTAGCAGTGGAAGTGGGGTTCGGAGTCGGGTATCGCAATGATTACCAGATGAACCAATGGATTGACTGGCTGGACAAGATCAACGAAGTAGAACCCGAGAAGGCGGGCGGGCGCATATCGCACTTTGCGCGCGCAATCAGGGACCTGGACGAAAGCGCCGAAAGGGAAACCGTAGTCTCAGCCGCCGAGCTCCTGATTGCGACGACTTTTCACTGGAGCCCGACGAGGGCAACGCAGTTGTTCCTCTGGTTTGCGGAACAATGGGCGGTCAATTATTGGAAGGGTATGGGTTCCCTGTTGGCGGAAGCGTTGAAGGGTCCCAATCCGCCAACACGGGCTGCTCTGCTGGCGACCAGTGAGTTTCTGTTGCCGTTCGATACCCTTGGAAACGCAGAGTTGATGACCAGTCTGGCGGAACGGCTCGGTGACACAGAACCAGAGGACCGGGCCATTGCTGAGATTCACAGGTTCATTTCGAGGCTGCATCGGGATGCCTCCCCGTCAGTGAGGCCAACGTGGCTTAGGGGATTGGCGGCAGGCTTAGATAAAACCGGCCTCCCCAACGGCGTTTTCAACATCGACGCCAATGATCTTGAGGAGGAAGACAACAGAGAACAGAAATACAGGTCGGACCAGTTAACGTTGAGCCATGATGGCGAAATCTTGGATTACCCAGAGGTGCAGAAAAGGATCAAGTCCGTATCCGACCTCGCTGAGTTACTCGGTCAAGAGGCCGAAAGGTCCTTCTTCAACTGGGTCCCGTTGGTGACTCCAATGATCAGTAGCCTGTGTGACCAAGATGCCTTGGCCGAGTTGGCTGGACTGTTCAGAAACAAACGATCTGGCAATCGGATAATCGCCGAAGTTGGCAGGCGGTTAGCCGAACTTGGAAAAGATGGCTCAGCCTGGGAGATGGGCAAGGCGTCCTTGGAACTGTCGAGCGGATACGACTGGCTTCCAAGGGCGGGGAGCAACATAAAGGTTGACGTTTTCGGGACATTGCGCCGTCTCGACCAAGAAAGGGCCAATGCTCTGGTCTATGAGAATTTGGCACGTGACTTGGAGGAGACAGCAGGTCTAATAACGGAAATCCAGGATGTTCTCGGGGACATCCTGGACTTGGTGGAGCCCATTGCGACGGTACGTGATGTATGGACTGAAGTCGAAGACCACACGAGTAGTCTGTTGGGCTTCTCCTGGTCTGATCTCCCCCCAGATGTGTTCAGCGGGTGGGTGTCCGAGGATACGCCTCACAGGGCTATAGTGGAACTCATCGTCGCACAGTTGGGGCATCCTTGTGTTGAGATAGCTCAGGCGGCGCAGCGATGCCTGGCGAAGTTGCTCTTGGATCGCGCAAGCGACGTATCGGATGTGATGGCGAAAGCACTCGACCAATCAGATGAGCAGCGTGAACACGTCCTAATTCTCATTGAATCGGTCAGTTCCATCGACCCGAGTGCGGTGTCCCAGTTCTGCGAAACGGTGTGCGGGTTCACGGTCTCGGTTAGCTGGCTAACCAGAATGATGAGCCGAGCAATCATGAAAAATTGTGGTTGGCCGGAGCCTGCCACGAGCCGGATATTGCGTCCGGTTCCACGCATTTATAGTTCCAACCACCTCGCCCTTGATCAGGAACTGTCTAGCACGGTGGCGCCTTACGGCCGGGAATTGAAACTGATTTCTGAAGTCGCAAGAGTCCCGGTTGGAAACCTGCACCGACGCGTCGTGGACATCATGCATCAAATCGCTCCCCGGGAAACGGTGTGGTCGGAGGAAGCAGAACGTCGATTGGTATCTCATCTGGTGTCAGTTGGAATACAGTTGCCATATGCCAGGCCGCGCGCCTACATCGCTATGTCGGCAATGTTCCGCGCTGTCGCTGAATTGGTTGATGGTGGACACATATCACCACGAGGGAATCGCCTGTTGGAAAGGAGACTGAGAACGTACGATCCCAGAATGGTGTTGGAGCAACCCTATCGCAGACCAGTTCAAATCCGCAAAGCGATGGAGACTGCCCCGGGCGAAAAGGCGGAGGATTGGGTTCTGAATGTTGATGACGCGTTGTCATCAACAGATTGGATGCCTGATGGACAACGGATAGTAGTTGGCGAGGAAACGAACCTCATTATTCGTAGAGGTCGACGTTCGATGACCGAAACTCGTTACAGTGTGCTGGACGCCGGTAACCTAACGCGGCGGCAACTTGAGGAGGATCCTGAGTCAATGTTCGGTGAGGTTGTAAGAAAGCACGTCTCCGAGTATCCCTCATTGCGTGAATACGCCGGAAGCTCCGTGCTGGTGGTGAGACATGCTGCGTATTGGGTGGATTCCCCTGGAGGCAACTGGCTGGCAGTGAACCCTTCCATAGCGATTAGGTTGGGTTGGTCAATAGCAGAGGACGGTCTTTTCCGATGGGTAGATGACCGAGGCTGTGTCATGGTGGAAAGCGTATGGTGGATGGATGGGCGTCCGATGCTTCTGGCTGATGGTTTGCCGGAGGACGAAGCTGGGGAGGGCTGGTTGGTCCTCGCGTCAGAATCCGCTTTGGCGCAGATTGGAAAGGCATTCGGTGCGTTATCGAGAATGTCCTCAGTGGTGAGACGATACGAGAGCGATTCCGAAGCAATCGAGCGCAGAACCACGTCGTGACTGGAAACCATATTATAAGCCGACCCCAAGAACTGCTGGTAACTTGCAGACGTGTTGTTGGAGGGGAAGCTGGGACTGCTTGAATGGTACAAAACCACCTCCGACAAGAAGGTGTCCGTGTAGAATGCTAAATAAACGGCCTCCATGTCTGGACTGCCATTGATGGAAGCCCTGACTGGCCCAACCCGGAGTCTTTCCTTGAGGGACTTCGGCTCGAAGGCCAAGACTTGGTGTCGCAGGCGCCATTAGGAGCCGTGTTTTTCGGTAGGCCTATACAGTGATGCAGCACCAAGACGAGGGTTTTGGATCCATTTAGGGACAGGGCTGCTTCGGATTAGTGAGAACTGAGGGAGGCACTGGCCAGAGAACGAGAGTCTGGACGGCGCTCCGGTGAGAATGGTTACTGCGACCTAAACGGGGTATAGGACTAATGCACATCGAACTCGGAAGGGTCAGAAAGAGTCGTGAGTTGTCCCAGAGCGCCTTGCTGCAGCAGCCGGAACGGATACGGCGGACTGCTGAGTCCTTTACCGAGACGCCACTGGGATCTGTATGAGTCCCCGATGCAATGGTCCCGACCCCGAAGCCTTGGCAATAGCCCGGGAGATGCAGGAACGGCTGCGACCGGCGGAGGTCATACTCTTAGGATCCCGAGCTACCGGCGACCACCGCCCCGATTCTGACGTGGATCTCATGGCTGTGATTCCGGACGAGGCTGCGGTTAAGGAGGCGGATGAGATTCTTCGGCGCCTTCTGGACGGAAAGTACGATGTACCGGTGGTGAACGTGATCACCATCACCAAGGATAAGTTTCAGCGCACGGCACCGCTGGCCCAGTCCCAAGCAGGGCAGGCCGCCCGCCACGGCGTAACGCCCGAAGGAAGAAACCTTGACTACCAGCCAGAGAGAGAACCTGGGATTGAGGAAATCCGCGAAGCGACTATTTTCTGGCTCACGCTGACGGAACGGCACCTGGACGCCTTCACTATCTTTTCGCGGGACGAACGTCTAACTTGGTCTGATCTCCCCGTCCTCGAGGCACAGTGGGCACTGGAGCGTGCCTTCAAGGGACTGCTCACTGCAGGCAACGATGATGCCAGGTTCCGCAGGGACGCGGCACTGATGTGGCGTCACACCGAGAGTATCCGGCCCGTCGCGGACCGGTTCGGGGCTAGAGCAATGGAGGAACTGCTCAGCGCGACCGCAGAGCCGGACGGACAAGGGTGCCGTCTCACCGCGTTCTCCGAGGCTTATCGGCGGGACGAACGGATGCCGAAGCTTAGTGAACCGCAGCAGGAAGCGGTAGGCTGCTACCTGTCGCCCGCGGTTAACATGCTGATCACAGAAGCGTTGGCCCGGTCGGGAGGGGCCCGGGAAGATATACGGCAGGAAAGGCAACGCCGAATATCAAGGGCGCGGCAAAGGGCTTGTTGAAAGGGCAACTCGGATGTGACCTGCGAATAGAGGTGTAGCGAAATAGCGAGTTAACCAGTTTCGGGAACGTGAGACTGTGTACGGCCACCAGGGAAGTTCGGCTTTGTTCCAGTTTACAATCCCGGCTCCTGCGGGACTTCATCGTGCACATAAACTGAGACGGGTTCGCTACGGGGTGACGTCAAATCAAAGAATGGTAGCCAGCCGCTTCAACCCGGTCATCAAGGACTTCTACCAGCGCCTGTTGTCCGTCGGCAAGCCGAAAAAGCTGGCTCTGACAGCCTGCATGCGCAAGCTGCTGATAATCCTGAACTCCATGCTCAAGAACGGCTCGTCCTGGAACCTTGCGGCCACCAAGTCCGTGGCACATTCCTATTGACTTTCAAGACAGTTGCTTGACATGCTGACCATTACGACGATGTCGTCTTTCCCAGCCCGCCGGAGTGGCGCTTGGCGAAGGTGGGAGGCAGCGGAGGGTTCCGCCTGTCCGGGAGGCTTTGCCGCCCAGCGAATCTTATCACCCCCAAAGGCAACCCCGGGCTTCGTAGGGCCAAGAGCGATCCCCAAAGCCCTGCTTTCTTGTTGCGAATTCCATTGTTGGACGTTGCTACCCTAACTTCAGCTCTTCAGACACCTCCGCCAATAGTGAGTTTATGGCCTCCACCACTGCAGGCTCCGGAGGATTGTTGCCACTTAACTCGATTTGAATGTTGAACTTCAGATCATGGCCTACGGCAGCCATGATGATCTGCGGTATTTGGTCCGCCAAATCTTGGACTCCGTTGGCTTCCAATGTCGCCTCTGCAGTGACCGTCCCCAACCGCTTCTGGGCCTGATGAATAGAAGGCCCTCCCGATCCTTCTTTCTTGGTCGGCGCCTGGATAATCACATGCTGTGCATTTGCGAAATCGCATGGCCACAACGAACTGCCCGCAGCAAGCTCGAGCCACCCTGTGCGAATCGCCGAATCGATGGCCGAGCGTACCGCCGTCCAAGGCAACACTTTTCCCCTGTTGGCAGACAAAGAAATGGAAACCGCAAGGGCATTGGTCTTGCCTTCCCTCCATGCATCCGGGATTGAAGCTTCCATTAACTCTGTTACAGCTATCGGTCCCGGAGGAGAGTTTAGGGTGGCGGAAGGACCGAGCAGGCCCGTAGGTATCGTCTCCCTGAATATCGACGCGGGGCCGTTTATCAACCAGACGATTCCTCGCTCCACCGCCTCGGAAATCGCCTCCTCAACAGCCTGCGACTCACACTTGGGAATGAACACTGTGTCGTCATAGCCTTCTTTGGGTACGGTAACCGAGTGGCCGCCAGCAAAATAATCGATAACGTCCTGTACGGAAATCTCGTCCTCGGACCAGAGGCCTGGAAGGCTTCCGGGCGCCAGTAGAGTTGGATCGATGTCGCTGAGAGTGGCCGACTCAGGGAGAAATACCTCAAGGGCTGGGTCGCTCAGTACTTGCTCTTCAATAGCAGTGCTCCAGAAAGTCTTCGACGTTCGGTCCGGACGCATCAGTTGAGCCACCCAGATGCCCCCGCGAACGCCCTGAACAACAGTATCAAGTATCCCTTTCTGGTCAAGCATCTTCGGCAACTTGGCGAATTGTGCGAACGAACCGACCAAGTCCCTGACCCGCCGGGAGTTTTCCCCTTCCCGCCACAGGTCATAAGGACCTCCGGGCAACATTGCTTCAGCACTGACGGCAGTGTCCTGTATCCGGGCGCGTTGATCGGCTTTGATAGTCAAGAACAAAGGCTCATTGTCCACAGCGATCCTGAACGCTTGGACCTCGTTGGCTTCGTTTACCGTCACGACAACCGAATAGGCTTGGCGGATGGCATCGGGAATGCGCCTTTCAGCCAACGTAGATTCCTGGACGAGCATCTGCTCACGGATAGGATCAACCGGTTGCCCTTTCAGGAGCTCCTTAACTTCCACCCATCCTAGGTGCTCCCTGATCCGGTCTCTCACCAAGTCAAGCCCATCGCGTGATGGAACGGCCAAGACGATAGCGTTCCGGTTGACCCGGGGACGGTCCTGAGCAGTCGTTTCGTTTATGAAACGCCGTGCCTCCGAGCTTGGCTTGCCGGATTCCGATGCTGCCGTCGGGCCCAATACGGCATAGTGGAACTCACCGTCGTCGGAGATGTCACGGGGCCGGTCCGGGAGGTTGTGCACCCTGGCTCCGGCGGCCGACGCACCGGTGGTCAGAGACCGCTGGCTTCTGATGTGTTCGATCAGTTCTGATTCCACACGTCCTGGCGGAACCCGGTTTCCACAAGCATCGTCGTGCATCTGGCGCAGGTTCGGGCGGTTTCCCAGCCGCCATGATTTGGGCAATCCCTTGCCTCCATCCTGGGGCTTTTCCGCTGTGCCTATTTCCACCTCGTCCAAGAACCAGGACAGTTCGGTCCAACGATTCAAGGACCTCTCCAGTTCGATCTTGTCCGGCTTGGTGGTTGCCACCAACGTCATCAGTTCTTGGGTCTGGGTCTTTTGGCCAATTGGCTGGGAACCTAAAAACACCGAGAATACCGCTTGTTCAACCTCACGGTGCTGAATCCCGGTCATTTCGGTCTGCACTGCCCTAGCCTTTGCAAGCTCCCCTTCCAGGATTGGGCGCCATTCCTGGTGAGCGCCTGTCCCAGTATCCACGCTAGCCGACGAAGCCAACTCACTTGCGGCCTCAGACAGATCCCCCTTGCCAGGTTCGTTCAGGAAGACGTTAGGACCGATGAGAGGGTTCCGGTCCCACTTCTCGGCATCTCTCAGGGCCATGGCGAATGTGCGCAATATCCCCCGCGTTCGCTGGAAGCCGTCGAGCTGAGTCCACCGGGTGTAGAAGATATCGGTCAGGTCCGGGTGAAACGGGTAGCTGGCCAGGAAACGTTCTTCGGCAGAAGGCCGGCCTTTCTGGGTTTGTTCGTCCAAAGAGGCGATGTTACCCACGATGGAAGTCACATGAGGCCGGAACGCGCCGGAGTCCCGAATCGAATCAGGCTTGAAGAAGCGGCGCCTGAGAACCTCCGCCACATCATCCTTGCTCACAGGACTTACGTCTTCCTCCATTTGACGCCCAAATACTTCAGAAACCTCCCGGTAAATCTGGTTGCCGAAGTCGTCATGCTTCTTTGGGTCCGAGGCCAACAAAGACGCGACCATTGAGCAACGGTCTACCTTCACCACGGCTTGGGTGAGGTATTGAAAGAAGTTGACCAGCCCTCCTCGGGAGGCAGGGGCAACTTCAACCTGGCCTCGAAGGTACATCAACACTTCGTCCAATAGGACCAGTGTGGAAAGCCCCTCTTCTTGAGGTTTTAACAGCAATTCCGCCAGCAGCGGCTCGGCTGGCGGCGTTTCACGTTCCTCGGCCTTGCCCTCGGCGTTGATGAGCTGAAGACCCTCCGGGCCCGCTAATTGATAGGCAAGGACACTCCAAGGATGTCTGAGCATCCTGACGGAGCCATCCGGTCCGGGGGTTTCTATCCCTTTCTCCAGGTCTATCTTGTCGAAGCAAAGCGCAGCCACTCGTGCTTGGGGTGGCTTGAACCCGATGTGGGCTTCGAACTCGCGGACAGCCGGCAGGTCGGGGAGACTCTCCGGGTCATGCACCAAGTGCCTTAGAGTAATGAGGGTATGGGTTTTCCCCCCGCCATAGTTTACGGATATCTTGCGATACGCCTTGTCAGTACGGCCGGCCAGTCGCAGGCAGACATCCCTGACCAGCTCTCGAAGGTTGTAAGTCGGATAGGTCAGAGCGAAGAACTCGCCGGGGTCCTCGTAGACACGGCGCAGCCCCTTCTGCATCACCACGTCATAAAGATCGGCGGCGAATATGGACAGGGACAGTTCGCCGGTCTTCAGATCGTCCCGCAGTTCCACCACCTCGTGCCAGGGTTTCCAGGAGGTTTTAGTTGCCATCATGTCCTCCTTCAGACGACGCTTTCCAACCGCCGGGCCAGGGAATCGAAATCTTCGGGGCATTTGCGGCGGATGGCTCGGATACGGCGGGACGCTTCATCACCCAAAGCCTTTCTGCCCTCGCCAGTAGACCCATCCAAGCCACGTTGTGCTACCAACGGCTCGAAGTATCTTTCCTTCACGTCCACTTCCGCACGGACATCCTCCCATCTCCAATCATTGGGTAGGCGCACCCCAGCCAGCACCCAAGTCTCAAGCTCTTCCCACGCGTTCTCGGCGAAGAAAACGCACCTGCCTTGAAACTCTGCTTCAATTTGATTGAGTCTCTGGCGCCGCCCCTGTTCGCCATCGCGGTCAACACACAATATGAAGACGTCGGCCCATCCCCGCCGCCGCTCTACAATCTCCGCCAAGCGTTCCAACTTCAGGGCTTCTCCTATGCCGCCGAGCAAGGGGGCATTGCAGACCCAAACATCGGCGATAGACACGCCGATTCTCTGGAGCAGCTTGGTAATAAGCGGCTTGAGGATATACTGGTCTTTGCGAAAATCTTCCGGGATGACGACGATGTTCATTCTTCCATTCCCGGGTCTTCATCTTCATCGCCACCCCAATGGTCTGAGTCATGGTCTCCTTCTTTGAACTTCATCGCCTCTTCCAGCCAACCCTCAGTGAACAACTCCCCCAAGGTGGTGGACTTGCGCAACTCCCGCAAGTTGTACAACTCCGCTATCGGACGAATCACGCTGTCGGCCCAGTATTGGTCGCGGTAGACGACGGAGGCGTTCTCGAAGGTCTTGTCACTCATCCAGGACAGCAGAGCGGGCGAGTGGGTGGTGGTAATCACCTGCATATCGCCCTTGGCAGTCTGTCGTTCAATGAGGTCCAGTAGCAGCCACAGCCGGTTGGGGTGGATGCCGTTGTCTATCTCCTCGAAGAAGTACAGGCCGCCTTCATTTGGGTTAAGCAACACCGCCAGTAGGCCCAGGAAACGCAGGGTGCCGTCGGAGGCGCTGTAGGCCGACACCTTGCGCCCGTTGCGCTCCACGATATAGAGATGAATACGCCCGCTGGGGTCGCGGGGAAAGTCGAAATCCTTGACATCCATCGGGGTAAGTTCTTGCAGCCAAGACATCAGATTCCGCCCTCGCTGGGAGTCGGCGCAGGTCGCTTCCAGTACCGACGGCAGGTTCTCGCCGTAGTCACCCAGCTTCGACCCAGGAAACGCAGGCTCTCGCATTAGGCCTGGAATCAATTCCACAAAACGCATATTGGCGAGGGCATCTTTCAGATAGACCGCCGGGTTTTCTATGGCCGCAGTTTCGTCAGGAAGCCAATATGTCGGCCTTGCATCGGACAGAAAAGGTGCAGTATGCCTTCTTAGATACTTGGGATTCTCCGCATCACCAATATCGACAAAGAGGTTCCGTCCTTCGCGAAAACATGTGAAGAGTAGTCTCTGGTCGATCTTGAGTTCCTCACTCTTCACTAGAAACCCACTGTATTCAGAATGGCCGTAGTCGACCTCTAGCGAGTAACGAAAATGGGAATCTTCAAGCTTAGCCTCTACCCAGATAGAGAGGGCTTGTTGGCCGAAACGTATGATCTCGTTCATTGCCCCGCGAATACCCACCCACTCCAGTTGTCCTCCCAATCCATACAACCCACCCAAGTTCTCCGGCAGGTAGTACCCTCTCCCTATACCGTGCAGGAAGCGAAAGGCGTCCCGGATGTTGCTCTTGCCGCTGGCGTTGGCGCCCACGATTACAGTGAAAGGGCCCAGCTTCAGCGTTTCGTCGGCGAAGTTCTTGAAGTTGACCAGCCGGACGGACTCAATCATGGCGCTTCCTGCTGAGAATGACTTCCTTTATTCACACGCATCGAATTAACCTCCACAAAATTGGGGAAGGATACTACATCCCCTTTTGTGGCAAGAATGACCTCCCTACAAACTCTTGCGAAATCGGCATCGGAGCAATCAGACAATGTTCTCGCTACCTCAAACAGGTCCGAGGTCCTGACTAAGGCTGTTCCGTTTCTTTCCGCAGCAGTGACACACTTTGCAGTGAAATGCTCAGCGGGTCTTTCCAACGGCGGTACAAGCCTAAATGCGTTTCCGAACAATATCGGCTTGGCGGGGACTGAAACCTCCTCGCGCGAGAAGTCCTCCTGAATATTTACCTCTAACTGCCTCATCTTATTGATGTCTATTGCTCTGTGGTCTCGCCCTTCAACTTCCCCAATGCACCGCCCCTCAGGACATTCCAACACTACGTCGAATTCCGAGTCGGAATCTCGGTAAGAACTTGCTTGGAAACCCATCAGCCTCATAGCTTCTAAGACAGCGTGCTCCAATGGGATACCCTGCTCGTACAACAACGGTTTCAAAGAGCCAGCGGCTCTCATTTCCGCTTCAAGCTCAGTCTGCTGCTCGCCTAGCCTGGCAATCTCATTTCTCACATGTTCGAGTTCATTTATCAAAGTAGCTTCCTTCAGGGTTTGGAATTCGTTGGCATCAACCCATTGAGGCGCGGGTGTGGTGGAGGTTTGGCTTCGTATAATTTGATCCAGCGCCTCAAGAGCATCACAGAGCTTCTTCCCCCATGCCTTGGCTTCACTAGTCCACTCCTCACCGTCTTCATCTTCTGGTGATTCCAACTCCTCAGTTAAGAACTCCTCTCGAAAGAGGTCCATCCAAGGTAATGCGACTAAAACTCCTCCATCCCTAGTCGTGAATTTGCCTCCCACGATCCGATCGCTACCTTTGACTGTCAATAGCGGCTGGGGTTTGGGGTCTCCCGTCAAATAGACACGATAAACGCTTGCGCCTCCAAATTCCTGCCAATATTCTCTTAATAAGGCGTTGCCAGGGACTAGAGTCATAGACGTTCCCTGGGCTTCAACGACTTTCAAAGGAAATGGAAGCATGTCGTAATTCGAAATAGGTTTTACGATGTTAGTAGTTTCTCTGTTACGACCTGTGCCTGAGTATTGTTTTTCTCCAGTGTGCACGAAGACTTGCTCGACATCGCAAAGTAGCAGAAACACTGTTTTCCCGGCCTTCAGTACGTCGGCTAGTTCATTCTGCCAGTGGGAAACCGCTTCCTGCATTCGAAACGAAGATGACTCGGAATACAGTGGCTTCCCTTGGTATGATCCGTATGCGGGATCGTTAGATATAGTTGGTTGAAACAGGATTATTTCTCCATCCAGGAGCGAGCCTTTAGAGGAGAAGGAGAATTGCTCTCCAAACCCTCCAGGAATTTCACAACCTACCGTCAATATCCTTTTCATATCTACATCTGTCCAAACCTAATTTGCTGGTAGCGGGGCGCTCGAACGTCGCCGTGGGCGGCGGCGTGGTTGCTGATGGCCTCCAGGACCGCCCGCTCATCGGAACCTGCGGGGGCCAGCTCGATGAGCGCCTGTAACAACTGGTGAAACAAGGCGTTGCGCTGGAGTCCCCGGCTGTCCAGGTACTCGTTGACCCTGGCTTGGTCGCCCGCCCGCCACAGGTGCATCAGCTTGTGAACCTGGTCAATGAGGGGCGCGGGTCGCCCGCCCGGGGCTTCCAATCCGAGGTTGCGTCCACGGCGCCGGTTCCAGGGCTTGAGCTTCACCTTGGCGCCGCTCCCGCCTTCGCCGTTGTCATTGCCTTCATCATCCTCCGAGGCATCGTCGTCAAGGCTGTCGGCAGCCGCGCCGTTTTTTGACTGCACCAGTAGGTCATGCTGGTTCGCCAACGCCGAGTCGGACAGGTTGCAGGATAGCGCGTAGAGGATGCAGCCGCCCACCGGCGCGTCTTCCATGCCAAAGTCATTGCGGTGCAGCAGGTAGTAGGTGGTCACGTCGTCCAGGCCGGTGACGGCCTCCTCGCCCCCCTGGGTCAGGACCCGGCCCACCACAAAGTCCACCACCATCCGGCGCACCTCGCGTAGGAACTCCGAGACGGTCATGATCTCGCCGGGAGCGTTGGCCTTCCTGACCGCTGGGTGCTTGCTGAATGCTTCGAGAGCGGGGCCAGTAGCGGCCCAAACGAAGTCTGGCCCCCGAATTCCCGCATCCCAAAAGTCCCGCAGCTTTTGGGTGATGTTCTCACGCATCTCGTTGAGGACAGCGTTGTCCCAGCCGGGGCGCACCGGGGGCCGCTTCTTGCAAACCAGCCAAATTGACGAGGCCAATGCTGCTGAACCTACTGAGCGCAATCGTGTTTGCCGCTCAGTTTGGATAGGCCAAGAGCCATCAACGACGAACCCGGCTCGGATTAGCGCGGCAACCAGCGTCTCCCAAGCGTCGGGCTGTTTGTTGGCGAACACCACAACCAACCGCCCGTCCGGTTGCAACGCGCCGTGACAAGTCTGAAACGCCCGCGCCATACCCTCTTCGTAATTCTGCTTGGAGCGAGCTGGGTCACCATCAAATCGGCTGGCATCATCAATTAACTCTCCGTCTTCAGCCTCGGTGTCCCACTTAGGGCCGAGTTGGGATATAAATGTTGTTCGCAAGTCCGTCGAATCGCTATGGGCCAACCTACGGAGCCAGATATGGAAGAAGTCCATCAAATCAGAGTATGGAATGGCGTCGTAGTAAGGAGGATCTGTAATTATGGCATCGTATAGGACGCTTTGCTCACCTATCGCCGATTTCCCTTCAATATGGGGAGCGGGTGCATCTACGATTGCATCACACAGATGGTCTACGACTCTGGTCACCCAATCGTAGGCGCTTTCTAGTCCACCTGATGCTACCGTGAGAGGGCATACTTCCGAAATATCCCAAACAATTGGAAGTGCAAATCGACTGAATTGGTGCCCCATGTGCTCGTTGGTGTTAACCCAAATGCAGCCTGTGCTACCGTAGTCTGCCTGCCTGTCCATAATGCAAGCCAAAAACCCTGTGATGGCGTTAGTGATTCCAGGGTCGTAAGAGAGGGCAATTTTCGACCTTGCATCCGTTATCGCCTTAATGAGCACGTGCTGGGTAATGATCTGTCTATTAGTGAATAGCTTGCGCCACGTATCGAAGCCGTATAGAGGGACGCGGAACCCCAATGCCTCCTTACTAGGCAGGGGCTCCTCCGGCAACCCGAAAGGAATGTCTGCGTAGAGGGCTTGTAGCCGTTCCTCCGTCACTTGTGCAACTTCGATTTCGTGGGCCGTGGGCAGGCGGTACTCCTTGCCCTTCACGCCATCCACCACCACGGCGGTCATCACCGCACCCAAGCGCCCGGCCTGTCCCTCCAAGCGAATGTCACTCATGGTCATAATCACGCCGCAGCAGGGGCAGGTTGCGCCGGTGCGGGACATCGTGCCGGCGCCGATGCGCTTGTCGTGCTCCCGACGCTGCGCTGCGTTGCCGCCGTTTTGAGGCACACCGGGCTGCACGCCGAAGACTACGCCGGTCCGGTCTGCGTCCGGCTCCATAGTCAGCAGGACGCGCTTGTTGTCCTTCTTGCACAGCCAGCGGGTCTTGAGCAGGGGCAGCGTGGCACGGCACTGCTTGCAGGTGACGGTCCGGGCCCAGAGGTAGGCCACGGTGGGTTTGGCGACCCAGCGGGGGTTATCCAGGTCTTTGAGGTAAGCATCGCCGAACTCCTTGTTGAGCGGTTCAAGCTGAGCGACGCCGTTTTCGTCCAGGTCAAGGAGACGCAAGGGGCGTTGTTGTTCTTCTTCTCCGGCAGGAGTCAAAGGCTGGAACTCGGCATAGGTGGGATAGTAGGAAGCCAACTCCTTACGGGCGCGGGCCAGCACCCATCGGCCCCAAGCGCGGACGTGCCAGGCCAGGTCCGCTTGGTCTAGGGAATCGTCCTGGGACAGGTCGCCCAGTTGTACTCCCTCGCCCTTGCCGTGGCCCATTCGTTCCATGAAAGTCCGCAGCCTGGCCCCCTTGAAGCCCTTGGCCTTCAGGAAGGCTTCCATGAACTCCCGGTCGGCCTGGGCGAACTCTGGCAGAGGGCGGGTCTGGCCCGCCAGCTTCTGAGGGTATTCCAAGGTGCATTTCAGGATGAACCAAGCCACCGGGTTGATGTCCATGGCGGTGACTTCACAGCCCAAGCGCATGGCCTCCAAGGGGATGGCACCGCCGCCGGCAAAAGGGTCCAGCACCTTGGGGGCGCGGCCACCGTAGGCTTTGAGGATTTCCTTCCGGAACCATTCCAAGTCCGGCCCGTTCTCGCGACCCCAGTGTAGGATGCCCCCGGCGGTCTCTTCCTTGACCCTCTCGACCACCCGGCCATTGACCCGCTTGCGTTCAACCTTCTCGGTGACCCGCCCCGCCATGCGCAACAGGATGTCCCTGCGCTCCTCGGCGTCGCCCGGGTCCGGCAGCAGAGTGGCGATCAGCGCAGCCCGCGACGCCGCCAAGGGCCGCCGGGCCGGCCAGATATGCAAGGTAGAGATATGCCCGTGCCGCACGTTCTTCTCATGTACCGAGTCCAGCGACACCTGCTTGAGGGGGAAGGCGACTTCGATTAGGCGTTTGGGGTTGTTGGTGGTCATGGCGTGGCATCTCCAGGTTGGTCGGGTTCAGGGCTGATTCGAGTCGATTTCCCGTACTGTATTTTCCCGTCTGGCAGTTGCTTGATTTCCTCTAGGCAGAATAATTCGCAATCATTTGATTTTAGGAAAGCCGAAAAGGCTTGGAGGTAGTCTTCAGGCGGTTTGCATTGGACAAACCTGTATAGTTCGCTTCCAGCGGAAGTTAGCATCAATACTGGAATTCTTAACTCGCCGTTATCTTGTGTTTTTCCCATGATTAACAGGTTGATAGCATGTGAAGTGAATGCTATTCCGCCGTCGGTCAAATGGACTATTCGTACAGCATCGCGAGCAGGCCTTATCAACCCGCATTCTTGCAGGTGTGTCACATATCCATACTTTAGTGGAGTAAATCGATCCACCGAATCATTATGGAATATATCACCATGCATTAGTACGAAATCGCATATGTCCCTGAACATCTCGGCGTCTCGTTTGGTCATGTTCCGCAAGGTATCCAAGGTACGAAGAGAAGTCCGCCCGGGGCTTTCCACCTCCCCAGCAAGGATTCTCGCCCAAATCTGCCGCAAGCCTTCGGACGAAACGTCTTGGACATAATCAAAGTAGCGGGCAGTCCAGTCCGGGTCAGGTTCGTGGTCGTCTACTTCTTTGCCGCCAAGCTCATTAGCAGCATCATCAACCACAGACTTGACATTGGTGAGACGCTTTCGCTCTTGGAACTCGATTCTCTGGATAATATCCTCACGGGTGAATTCTGCTGTTCCATGAATCTCCGCGTCTTGAGAGACAAGGTACTCCCGGGCGTCGGACCGTGCCTTCGCAATGATCACCGAGGTTTCAGCATCTGATGCTGCTTCTATGCGGCGTACTTCAGCATCCGCCCGAGCGACGGCAATCCTTGCTTTCCCTTCTCGTGATGCTCTCCAAGGAGCCAACATCGGCCCGGCGATGACTCCTACTCCGCTGGCAGTATAGTCCAGCAACTTTTCGATGGCCGGAACTTTCAAGTTAATGTCCGCCATTCTTGTGTTTCTCCCGTTACTCCGCAGCTTGCAGAATTTCCGATTCGGTTAAGGTGAAGACGGTGGACTGCTGCATCTTAGCCAGCAGCTTCCCGAAGGGGTCGCGCACCCGCACCAACCTGGGGTGGGGTGTGGCGCAGTCGAAGACCACGTAGAGCCAGTATGTGTCGCGATTGTTGCAGGCGCTACGCCATTCGTTGCCCTGCAACTGTACTCCGCCCCGCCCGCGGCGGCCCTTGACTTCGATGGCCAGTTCTTCCGGGGGGCCTCCCGTGGCCGGCGGGCGCTTGGACTGCAGGTCGAATCCGGGCCAGGGGGGCAACCCTGCACGCTGGGCGAGTTCGGGGCGCGAAACGTCCGTAACGTGGGCGTTGAAACTCTCCTCGTATGCGGTCGCCACTTGGACGGCAACGGCTTCCACGTCGGCATGATACTGCTCAATCACTTCCGGATCTTGGGATGGTACAACGAGAGCATGGACCAAGAACTCCACTTCTCCCGGCATAATTCTATCGGGTTCGTCTCGCATTTCATTTAGGCGTTTCGACCGTATAGTCGCCAAGCTGCGCTGTCGCTCCCTGACACGAGCGAGGTCTTCCCTGACCCGGTGATCCCCTGCTCGGACTCTCTCGTTGAGACGAGACCGTGCCGTCGCCAACTCCGCAGCCTGGTAGTCGTACCCACGTGAAACGAACTCTATTCGGCCCTCCAGCCCATCGACGACCTGGTTCCGGTGGGCCTGCACCATGCCGCCGATGACAATATCCTCGGCGAATTCTTTAGCTCCCTGCATCAAGGGACGCGCAGCGAGAGCCAGGGGTTCCGAACCCGGAGCGAAATTGTCAGCGCCCCTTAGCAGAAGCAATTGTTCGACCGGCGCTTCCTCTACAAAGCCGTCTCCGCTTTGTCGCAGTCCGACCAGCCTTGTTTCTCGCAATACGGCGGCCGGGCGCACACGTTCAGAGTCCTCAAGAGTAGGGTCCACTTCCGAGTCTGCCTGGTTCCCTTGCACCTGTTCTATCGAAACCACGGCCAAATGGAACAGGTACGGCTGGGTGGCGTAAGGATCGACGAATACGGCTCCCTTGCGCCCCGCGTCCCCGAAACGTCCCACAAAAGACGCTGAGAGGTTGTCAAATACCGCCTCGCCCGGGTGCATCCAAATTCCGTCTGCGGCTTTCCCTGGCCGGCACACCGTAAGTTGGTCTTGGTTCCCCGGAGAATAGGCATCCAAGGAGGCCAGCATCGGGTCCAGAGCGCGAGGTTGTAAGGGGACCAGCCGAAAGGTGGACTCAAGGTCACCATCGATCTTCAAGTCAAGGAGCGGCGCAGCCTTCTCAACAAAGCCGCGGACGTGGCCAGGGAGCAGCCGCCGGTACATCTCACGTTCCACGGTATCGTTAAGCCTATCGAGTTCTTGCGCGACTTCGCCGCCTTGACCGAACAGGCTGCGCTCTTTTTCCTGAATTGCCCGGACTTGGCCCTCGGTAAGTTTTCCATCCAAGCGGGCAACCGCTTGGTCGGATTCATCTTCAGACAGAGTCTGTTCCATATAGTCCTTTATGGACACATCCTGGAAAAGGCGGCCAATGACATCAAACACTTTGTTCGATTGAAGCTGCCGTCGAATGGTCTCAAGTTTATCGAGAAGGGTCTTCAAGACTCTTCCCTCGCGGGTGGACCCGGCGACCAGGTTGACAACCACTACCGGGTCATGGGTCTGTCCGTAACGGTGGATACGGCCCATCCGTTGCTCCAGACGCGCGGGATTCCAAGGGATGTCGTAGTTCACCATCAGCCAGCAGAACTGGAGGTTTATACCCTCACCGGCGGCGTCGGTGGCCACCAGGAATCTGGCGCCTTCATCCGCTTCAGGCCTGCGGAAAAACTCGACCTGCCGTTCCCTCTCCTGGTAAGGCATTCCCCCGTGTATCAGGGCAACATGACCGGTGAATCCGAGGCCTTCCAATCTTCTGACCAGAAAATCGGCGGTGTCCCTGTGTTCGGTGAAAATGATGAACTTTTCGTCGGAATACCCAGGGTCACTGATCACCTCTCGCAATTTTTCGAACTTGGACTCTTCCCTGCTGTCATAAAGGGCCCGCGCTTTGTCCAGCAGACCGTTTACCTTGATTCGCTCAGCCTCAAGCTCGGCAAGGCTGAGCCCCACAACCCCTCCCAACGCTTGTTCTTCGAATGAAGCCAAGCCGCCGGTGCCGTCGTCGTCCGTGACCTGCTCATCGGCGGTAGTGGTCTCAAACAAGTCTTCTACGTCGTTGAGCTGCCGCTGTTGACGGGCGAGTTCCTCTTCGGTGAGCCTTCCGTCCCGAATCCGTTCGATCATATCCTCAAGTTTTTCTATTCGGCGCTCGAAAGAACGGAGCAAGGCATAGGTGGAACTGGCCAGACGCCTCTGGAAGACGCTCATGGCTAACCTGGCCGCGGACCTATTCAACACACGGGCCCGGCTGTAGCAACTTTTGATGTAGTCCGTGGTCTCGTCGTACAGTTCCTTTTCGCCTCCCGGCCCCTGGGTTAATTCGTAACTAAAGGTATCGCAGCGCCTTGGAAGGAAAAGAGGAGAACCGTCGAATTTCACCAACTCCTCTTTGGTCCGCCTGATGAAGTGGCGTTTCCTCGATGCTGCTGGGAACTGCTCAAAAGCTTCATAGGTAGAGAGCACCTCGGGGAGCAACAGGCGCCAGAGGAAGTAATAGGGGTGGTCTTTTCCCATGTGTGGGGTAGCGGTCAGTAAGAGTAAATGTTGGGCGGACCAAGGAAGTTCCCATCGAGGGTTGTCGACCTCTACCCCGGCTAAAGCCTCAGCCAGCCTATACCGCGCGGTCTTCCGTACCCTGAAATCAGGTTGACGGTCCGCCGAAAGTTTATGAGCCTCGTCGAAAACAACAAGATCGTAGGGTTCAGTAGCCGGGTCACGCAAGTGGGCGAACATCCGGTCCCCGGCCAAGGTGTCGATACTGACGATGATGAGATGGCTGTCCGGTCCGGCGAAGGGATTGCCCGCCCTGGCATCTGCACCGCCGACAACTCGGAATTGCAACCGGAACAGAGTCCTCAATTCCCTTTCCCAGTTGCCTACCAGACCGGCAGGGGGAACGATGAGGACGCGGCGAATCAGTCTCCGGGCCAGCATCTCCCGAACATAAAGCCCGGTCATGATGGTCTTGCCCGCGCCGGCGTCATCAGCCAACAGAAACCGCAGCGGGGACTGCTTGAGCATATGCTCGTACACCGCCAGCCTTTGGTGCGGCAATGGATCGATGAACGACGTCTCGCTGGCGAACGCAGGATTGAAGAGGTGCCCAAACCCCAAGCGATGAGCCTCGGCTAAAGCCGAAACGACCTCCGGTGCTGCCGAAAAGTCGAGAGTGGGCCAATTGTCAACAGGAGGATTGGATACGGATTCTTGAACACCAGGTCCCTGCGGAGACAGTTCCAGTTCCAAGATTCGCTGCCAAGCCAGGTTGTTAGGGCGCGATTGACTGTTCTCCCAGCGATTGACAGAAGCAAATGAAACGCCGATCAGGTTGGCAAGTTGGGCCTGGGTCAGGCCAGCGATTTCTCGGGCATCTTTGATTCGCTTGCCATAATCCGGTGGAATAGATTTAGGATTAGCTGAAGACATCGCCCCAACCCTTTGTCAAACTTGCCTTCCTTCATGCTAACTCCTCAATTGACTGATTGTCAAATATCATATAACATGTGTTATATCGATTGCAAGTTTCTGGCCGTCCCCACATCAAGCCCCTGCGAGGCTACGGCAACAAAGGGCACATCAGCCGCAGGGCCAGGGCCTATCCCAGACGGCGGGGAATTCGCTATACCATCCCGCGGAAAATCAACGAACCACGCACCAATCCTTTCAATTGGGCCTTATACTGACAACGCAATCTGATGGAGCGGACCAATCAACTGGCTGAAGCAATCCGTCGTATTGCCACCCGGTATGAGAACAAAGTTGAGAACTATCTGGCAATGCTGCAAATCAGGTCTTTGTTACTATGGTTATAGTTTGCAAACACAGCCTTTCATCGCGCGCGTTGATTAGCCATAGATGCTACGCCCCGGAGGTGAGTTATGCCAACTGGGATACTCTCAACCTTCGGGCCAGCAGGTCGCCCGGCATTCCAGCAGACCTCCTACCCACTGGAATGTCACACGGCCGGAGACCTTCGGTCCGAGCTTAAACACTTCCCAAGAATGAGACAGGTAGTACCCATGACCAACGTTGCAAAAACCATCTACCTTGACGAAGCCGGTGCCACAGGGAACCACTGTTGGATCAGGAACAACCATTCTTCGTATATGCCAGCCTTGGGCTGGAGGAGGATGAAGCATCCGCCATTCACTCCGAGTTGGTGGATCGCTTTCGGATTCAAGGCCCCGAGCTCAAAGGCAATACCCTGACAAAACGACGACAGGGAAAGGAAGCCATCCTGTGGCTCTGGGACAGAGTAGGAAGTCGTTCGAAGATCGCTGTTGCAGAAAAGATCTTCGCCTTGGCGGGCAAATACTTCGAGTACATGTTCGAGCCACCCCTGGCCAAGGGGAACTCTCTTTTTTACTCAATTGAGTTTCATAAGTTCATAGCTAACTTCCTGTACCTCTCACACAGGAGTGGCGACCCTGATACCAGGCAAGTCTTGGAGGATTTCGAAAACTTAATGCGGACCCACGACCCTGAAGTTGTGGCGAAGGTGCTTTCCTCCCTTGACCACCTCAACACTTCTGATCCTCTCGGAGCCATACTCGCCTTCAGTCAACTCAACCTGAACTCCATCAAGGGCGAGATCATGCTATTGCGGGAGCACGGCGAAGGAACCAGTTGGGACCTCGAGCTATCGCAGACGATGGTGCATTGGCTGCTTGCCCACTGGGGCGAGGAGTACGAAGTTCTTGAAGCCTACTGCGACGAGTCCAAACCCATTGAATCGAACATCAACATGTTTAACCAGTTCATAGGTCGGAAGGACAAGGCGTACATCAGGCTGGGAGGAGAACCACGGCCTTCACTCGTCTACAACCTTGCCGGTCCAATGAAGCTGGTCGACTCCAAGAAATACGCCGGCGTGCAACTGGCAGATGTTCTAGCCAGTTCGGTAGCCTACTTTGTGAAGAACAGGGAAGATGACTTCTCTGACCGATTTTTCGAGATCACCGAAGGTTCACTCACCCTCACCCTCACCTCTGAACCGGACGAATTCTTGCAGCCCGGCTCGAAAGGAGACCTAAGTATGTTGGTTCTGCGAGAACTTCTTGAACGTAGTGTAAGAGGGGAGGACTTAATTGACCGAATGGGGGAATGCATCCATTTTCTGAATCTCGTGATGCCGGAATCCCGCGAGTACCAGAGTATCCACCTGCAGGCAGTGTCTGGCGCAGGCAAATCCTTTCAATAGAACCACAACTAACGAAAACCTGCCGATCCGCAAGGGAGTCATATGCATGGCCGAGCGAACCGACGAAGCAGACAGAGAGCTATGGAACTTCGACACCGTCCAGGATTTTTGGGAATATCGGGGATCCCTTAGGTTTCCAGCATCCGTTCGGCGGGGCAGCTTCGTGGGACAGGTGCAGAAGGGAATAGTCGAAAACGGAAACCTGCGAGAACTGCGATCTGAGGACATAGCGTCCGGAACTCAGCCTGACACCCTGATCGTCGTACAGGTTCAGAATGACGAAAGACTCTGGAACTGGAACAAGTTGCAGCATCCGCCGCCGCGGACGGGAATGTTTTCAGCCTTCATGGACGAGGTGGAGGAAGTGGCAATCGGCGCCGGTTGCAGGCACGTCTGGGTCGAAAGTGTCGCCAATGAGTTCCTTCCGGAAAAGCTGGAGGCCCGGGGATACACAAGGCTTGACGATCCCGATGGGTTCCCCAATCCGGACTACGCTAAATCCCTCCTGTAGTGTGAACGCTACCGAGTATCAGCCGCTCTCCCGTGCCCGGTGGACCTCCGATCCCATGGGTATCACCGGCTCGCGATGCTATACGTCCGTGAAATCAAGCCGTGAGCAACAATCCAATTTCCAGGGAGCAACGGATGGCCCAGGAATTCCCGGCAGGGTGTTGAAGAGTTAGCGGATGTGAGGTGGGTGGTAGGTTCTAGGGCATCCTTGGCGGTGAGGTGCAGGAATACGAGGCAAGGCCGAGTGCCAGGCCGTGATGCTCACGGCCATCACTCCCCGACGCCCTGCTGCCCAAAGGCCATCCCATCCAGTGCATCAAGCCCATGGTGGATCGGGCCCTTGCCGGGATGTGCTCCACCTTCGACCGGATGTACTCCGACAACGGCCAGGCATCAATCCCGCCGGAACATCCGCTGAAGGCCTCGCTCTTGATGGCCCTGTTCTCGGTGCACAACGAGCGCACGTTCTGTGAACGATTGGAATACGACCTGCTGTTCAAGTGGTTCCTGGACCTGAACATTATGGACCGCAGCTTCGCCCACTCGGTGTTCGCCAAAAACCGACTGCGTGCATTGGACGCCGACGAAGCCCGGGAGTCCCTACTGGCCGTGGCGGAACAGGCCCGGGAGCAGCGACTTCTGTCTGAGGAGCATTTCAGCGTGGACGGGACGCTGCTGGAGGTCTGGGCCTTGGTGAAGAGCTTCCGGCCCAAGGACGGTGCCTAGCCTGAGGTACGACGGTCGCAACCCGGAAATGGACTTTCACGGCGAGCGGCGCGGCAACGCCCCCATGAGTCCGCAACGGACCCGGAGTCGCGGTCGGCGAGGCAGGGCAAAGGGAAGGAGGCGAAGCTGTACTTCGGTGCCAGTGTGCTGATGGACAACCAAGAGGGTCTGATAGTGAACCTGCGCCCCACCTCAGCGGATGGGTCATGGGAACGGGTTGCGGCGATTGACATGCTGTCAGGGACGGCAAGCGGGTCACGGTTGGCGCCGACCGGGGATACGACACTAGGCGTTTCGTGGGCCAGTGCCTCCAACTAAAGGTAACGCCCCACGGGGTGCGGAAGAAGCATTCGGCCATAGATGGAAGGACCACGCGGCACGAGGGGTATCGGTTGAGTCAGCGGGTGCGCAAACGGGTCGAGGAGATTTTAGGCTTGGTCAAGACGGTTGGAGAAGCTCCGGAACCGCCAGGTAACCCCAGCTACAAACTCCACCGGCACAACATAACTCGATTCGTTCGCCCAATCACCACCATTTCAACGCCCTTCTAGTGTTGAGGATTACCGGGATCAAAAAAATTGCGACTCGTGTTGCGACCGCAACTATCTGGTAGCAGAAGAGCGCCCTTGTGAGGGGCTAGGACCCGTAGGGCTGGGCGTAATACCCTCTGGTCCTGGTCTGGTGGCGTTCAACCCGTCTGGCTCCAACTCGGGTTCTTGCCCGACCATCAACCGTTAGCCTGCCTCCGGGTCTGGCCCGTTGGTGTTCCCGCTCACGGCGTGAGGGGTTGTTGGTTGTGCCGCGATGGGCGATCCTACGCCCGATCCGGTAAGTGTAGTTATACGTGGTGCGTGCTGCCATAGGTTTGCACTGCCCAAAAAGTGTACTGGACGGATTCTAACATATTGAGGTCGGGCCCATTGTGGTAGGAGTGTATGCGTCCGACTTGTCAACATATTCTCGTTCCTCAGCGTTGCCACATGATATGTCCCCTTGTCCCTTTGTCCCCTGGGGTCCGCCATCTTCGTGACCTCGCTTTTGAGCACCGTCCTCATGCGGGACCCGGAGACCATCCACGTTCAGGTCACAGATGTAGTACCCGTCGAGAAAGATTGTCTTGTGCCGCCGCGTGTCGCCTTCAACGTTAATCTTACCTTCTCGCGCCGCATCCCCGATCCCATAGTAGTAACGGGCCAGGGCATCGGTGACAGCTCGCCTTTGGGCCGGTGACCCACCTCCACCGCAGGACTCGTGCCACTGGAGGTACTCCTGGTACACGCTGTAGGTATCGGCAGGCCGAGGTACACTACGGACGATACGTCGGTTGTCCAAGGCCACCCTCTGCGGGTTCATGGTCAAAATGTAGGGGATAAAGTCCCGTTCCCAATCCGAGCTCTCCGCACACTTCTGGACCGCCTGATCCAAGACCATTTCGTCGGTGCTCTCCGGCGGGTCGTCATGGTCCACCATCACCACGGCCCACTCCAGGATGCGAGCCAGAACCGCCTCCCGGAAACCCGGTGTCCAATTGGACGGGAGGGCGGCGGCGGACAACCTCATGTCATCCCGGGGACCCGCATCCTCACCCCGACGCGGCAGCCTGACGATCCGTGCCCGGTCCCGCAGGGCACGGGAGACTTCGTCATCCCCGGCTAGGCCCAGTACTGCTCCGGTGTCCTGGTCCCGCCCGGGGCTATTGCCCACTATGACGAGGCCGGCAGTGACGGTGACTTCAACAGCGGCGTGCCGGATGGGACGGGCGGCTACCTCGTCACCTCCCGATACCTGGTTGACGGTCTCACCCCTGAAGCGCTTGGCCTCCATTACGATCACAAACCGGCGCCCGCCGCCGAAGTACAACAGCTCGTCATTATGCGCTACCGGGCCACCGGACGAGCGCATCTCTGCCAGCGCCTCGGATCGAATCATATGCGCATAGTCGCCCAGTCCAGCTCGAATTGTGTTGACCAACGTGCTTTTCCCGGCGTTTCCTTCTGAAATCAGGCCCAGGAAATCCCGCCGGGGTGGGTGGGTCATGTGCCAGCCGATCCACCGCATGATGAACGCGATACGGCTCTGGTGGTCCACCGCATCCAGCGGGGGGAGAATCTGGTCGACGTGTGGGTCCCGTGCATTCCGCCGGTATTCAACGCCTGTGCTACGGCTGATAAACCGGGCGCCCGCCTCCGTTGGATGAAGCAGCCGAAGAGTCCGGATGTCCAGGACCCCCTTGGGCGTCCCGATGACGGACATGTCCGCATCCAATGCAGCGTGGGGACGCACAACGACCCGGGATGCCAGGGTCCGGCCGTGGCGCAGGTCATGCTCCAAGACGCCCCCGACCACTTTCTGATACCGGTCCGGTGCCCTAGCCGCGCGGAGCGCCTCAGCGTGTTTGATGATCGCGGCCCTCGATGGCAGGCGCGGCAGACTGGCCGATTTGGAACCTTCACCCTCATCTGAACCGGACTGCTCTACAAGCCCATCATATTCAGCCAGCAGCTGATCGGCAACCTCCATTGACAGAGCGATTATCTGGTCCCGGTTGGAGCTCACGAGACCAGTGGCAGGGTTCACCACGTACAGCACCGACGGTAGGCGAGTCCACGGGGTGCGGGCCACGACCAATTGGTCTGAATATGCGGCCAGCAACCGGGCGCAGGAGTGGGTGTCGGTCAGAGTGTGGTCCGCCAATGGCGGCATTCCAGGCTTCGCACGACTGGCACCATCTAACCCGCTCCGGCATTCCGCAGTCTCGTGAAGGGTATGCGTCAAGCGGCTATCGCCCGGAAGGTCTGTACTAGCCGATTGAGCACCGGCAACTTTGGTGGCCCCAAACTTTTCGTCGGGAAATCCCTTAGGATGTTGGGTAGGAAGGGGTCTGATACTCATAGGTCCTCCTTTCGTTGGTTTAGTCCATGCTTTGGCCTTCCTACCATTCTCCACCTGTAGATGCCATTTGCGTTTTTGCATTTTGGTACAGGCACGGTGACAACTTGTTGTATCACCAACTTACAGGTCAAATTTGATCCGCAAAAGACGAACATCTGGAGGACACTATGGTGGATCACAGACCTGAGGCGACCGCTGCCCGGGTGGATGACCCTAGCGACAACCGTCCGTCGGTTCAGCTTGCCCCCGGCTCTCGGATAGGGTGTTGTCATTAGCCCTTGGGGAAGTCGGTCCCTACGAGCCCACGCGGGATCAATTAACACGGTCTGACGTGACAGTGCCCGCACAGCCCACGGGTTGGATGATTCCCCGTTGGACCGCTCAGCCACGAACTCCTGGGAGTCCGCTGGGGTGCTGAGGACAGCATGGACGCAGAGGCAATTCGGCGGCGATTGCAGCAGGCCCACGTTACGATCTGAAGGGCTGCAACCTAGAGGGCCCCAAAACGCTGATAGTCGTAAGGACTCCGAGAAACTGTACCAAAGGCCCATGCGTCCCAAGACTATCGCATTGGAACATTTCTCAGCTTGTAACCAATATGGTCAGTATTTTTCCGCTGGATTCTCTGGTTCAATAGATATCTCTTTAGGAGATTCCCGCCGCTGAGCGTCCGAAATATGCGGTTGGCCCACAGCATTCTTCCCTCTGCGGTGCCGCAGAATGTCAAATGAGATAGCTCTGCCAGAAGGTTACCCTGCACTTGACAGCGACCGAACATATGGTCTATAGTGGACAAAAAGTAATGGACCAGCCGCAGCCACTTGCACTGGCCGACTCTGGAGTCACCGGAGTGCGCTTGCTGGACAGTGCTTTCTCTTACCAAGGGTTCCGGTTTCTCATCCATCCCGATACCGTCCCCTTCCCGTCATGATGTCCAAATGCCGTAAGGCGCTTCAGATGCTTCGGTTTATGAATGTCCACTAAAGAATACGCTAGAGAAAGTCGTTCAGCTTGCGTACGATGTGCTGTTGGAAATGCGACCTGCATCTCTTCCGGAGAATGCTTGATAGGAGTTGAGATAATTTGTGGAGAACCTATGACCTCGGGTAGCTTCAGCCACCGTTGATGCTGCAACGCCGACACTTATCCGGGTTTTCGGATTTGGCCTTAAAGGCTTCAGGCCCAAGTTGCAATGAACTCATACCTGCTAACAGCTTGTGACTGGCGGATCGACACAGACCTTTACAAATCTCAAAGGAGGCCTCGAATAACTAGAATGTCAGGTTACCAGAAGGAGGATTTGATGGACGAGGAAAAGACCACAGGGTACCATTATGCTTACCGTTCATACGGGGACCAAGCCGGCACTGGACCAATGACAATGAAGTCGGACCCGGGCACTGGTGAAGTGGAAACCATTCATCCAGCGGGCACCGTCATGGTCTTCGACTCCGAGGAGGCACGGGACGCGTACGTCGCCAAAAAGGTCGTGATTACGACCCTAGAAGGCGGGCAAGACAGAAAATTCCATTGGGTCACCGCGATCTCTGCAATGGAAGCGGATGACTTCTCTGAACGGTGTCGCGCTGACCTGTTGTGTATCCACAAGTCGGGAGCACGGCGAGGAGAAGTGCGCATCCCTCAAGAGTAGTGACCGAGATCGCAGCTTCGGAGATTGTAAATGATCTCGATTGGGGGGGTGTTGAAGAAGTATCCCTGATGTTGGGGGTACTGACTATGTCGACGACAATTGCGGGACAGCCCCTCGTTGTGGGAGAAGGTCATGCTTGAGCCTCTGGCCCTTGCCGCCACGACTCGGCTCTGTTGCGATACTGCCTCGACTTCGGCAGATCGGCGACCCATCCCGAGGTTCTGGTCAGAGATATCCTCATCTGCTCGCTCTACAACATTGCTTCCTTCCGCCGACTGTGTCCGGCCATCTCAGAAAATATTGCCTAGAGATGGTTTTGCTTCCTGACCATAGACGACCCGACGTTCGACCATTCATCCATCACCCGCTGCATAGACCGGATTGGCCGGGAAGGCTTCAGGTTTATCTTCGACGGCCTTAATGACAAGTTGCTCCGTATGGGTCTGCTATCACCGGAACTGTACGTGGACTCCAGCCTAGTCAAGGCCAACGTGAGCAGCTATGGGCTGGCTCCCAGCGGCATAACCGTCGGAACACAGACTATATAGCTCAAAGTACCCCTTGATTTGTATAGGAGCATCAGGCTCTTTGGTTTAGATAGGGCATTACTTTGGGTTGGCAACGTCAATAACGCAGATTGAAATCTTGCGAGCCTCCTCATCTGTAAGAGTGGCCTCCAGTCTCCTGCGCAACTCCTCCGGAGTAGCCGGCTGAGGACCTGATGCTGGCGGCTGAGTAAGGTCCGCGCCAAACCAGAAGACAAGATAGATCCCGTACCCCTCTGCTGCGAAGTCGGTGGTGTATTTTGAGATCAACTGCTCCCGAGGAGCACTCCATAAGTTCCGGTGCGTGTTCTTCTTGACCTCAATGGGCAGGTTGAAGTTCGAATATGCAACACGTATATCTGATCGGTTGTCATTGGCGTACTGCCCTTCGGGTTCCGCACTAATACCTTGCGGAAATCGCTGCTTGAGGTCAGACAGAATGGCGTCTCGACAAGACTCCTCATGCTTTGGTTTAAGTGGAAGCCTATTCGGGCCCTCGTTCCAGAACTGACGCCAGTCGTCAGTGTTACCAGTCCGGATCTGCCCACCGATCTCTTCCAACCGGTCTAGGACAAGCGCCGCTAGATCACCGACATTGGCGGGCACTCCACCCTTCAAGGTCCTGTCAATCTGCTCGACGCTCGGGTGAGAATAAGTAGCGTCACGTCGAATGACACGCTGGCGGTTGGCGGCCTCATCGAGTTCATCTTTCCATTTGTGGAGCCGTTCGTCAGCCGCCAGTACAGCCAATGCCCGTGTCGCGTCCTTGTCCGGGGAAGACGCCAGCCGGCGTATCAGTTCCCTGACTTTGTTCTGCGCTAAATGCTCATCCGTGACCCATCCTCTCGGCATTCCAACGGGCCCGAAAGAGCTGCCTATCAGCTTGATGAGCAGCTCAAGAGTCGGTGGGTCGAAACCGTCCGCCACGGGCGAAAAGTTATCGTCTGGACCGATGTACGACTGAGCCCGTAAGCTGCAGAACGAGGCCAGTTGCCGGATACGGTCATCATGTCCGCCGACAAAATCCTCCAGTGGTTGGCGATACTCATCAGGAGAGAGCATGAGCCCTGCCGATAGCCAGTGAACGCGTTGGGAGACACCCATGCTCTTCCGGGACAGTTTCATATCGATCAATTTTTGAAATGATGTTTGATCGCCTACTTTCAGGGCAGCCCAAAGCAGGTCGTCCAACATGGAAAGCTGTTCGGACTTGCAGCGAACCGGAAACCCTCGCAGCAGGGGTAAGCTCACCAACTCCGCTATACCAGGGTCTCTGATCTCGTATGCCAGTCCATACCGGAATGGTATGGATTCTTTCCCAGCCTTGATTGCGGACATCACAGACCGAATCAGCACGTCTGCTACTACTGTAGGCACTTGCTTGGTCCACTTCTTATACCATTCTGGTTCCCCTGAGCGTCCGGTTGGGCTGAAATAGTAAAAGGCCAGAGCCCTCCGCATCTGGGATTCCGTGAGTTGACTCAGTAGCTCCGGGTCTACCCGGTCGATTTCATCCAAACCGGCAACGAACGGCAGGGCGACATAGTACATGCGTGACTCTGTCGCAGCCCGTATGATGTCACGGTCTTCGGGAAGGTCCGGTCGCCAGATCGTCCCACGCAGACCGGCATGTGCAGCTTCGATCAGGTGGGTGTCGTTGTCTAGCAGGTCCGTCAAGCTCTCGCGGTCGGAATAGTACGCTTCGGCCACCTCGTACAGCGTCCAATGGTCGGCTTGGTTGTTTAGCAGGTCTTCGGCGTGGGACCGGACGTCCTCCAGCCATGTCCGCCGTTGCTGGTTGTCTCTGTGGACGTATCGTTGCTCCTCTTGTGTGAAATTCCTTGATTCAAAGTACTCCTGAGAGAGATTGCAGATTAACAGAGGTTCCAAGGCCTGGCTCAGCACAGTGTTTTCCTGAGTGCGTTCCAGAATGACGTCGAGCGAGAAATTCTCGGTGCTGCCTCCGTCTGCCAGTGTGATGACCGCCAACTCAAGGAAAAGCTTGGCGGTCTCGTAATCCGGAGTCTCCAAGCCTTGTTCCAAGCACCAGCCACCGAAATCCTCCGGAAGGGTGGCGTTGCACATGATTTGGCGAAGGCGACGCCTGAACATCAACGGCGTTGACACGTCCCACTGTTTCGATCCCTCCAAGATGACCGCCTTTTGGACTTCGGGGTGTTGTTCCAGCCAGTCCTTTATCAGATTACGACAGGCACTGTAAACCCCGTGAGAGTGACCTCCGTCTTCCGACAGGACAGCGTCGAGCCAGGTGTAGACCTCGACCGGCGATGTGTAGTCGTAGCAGCTCCCCAACACATGGGCCAGAAGTTCCAACGGCAGGTCTTCCATGTGATGGTCCACCAGATATGGTCGCAAATCTGGCAGTCGCTTGGTCAAATGATTGAGCAGTTGAAAGACCTGATCGTTTGAGGATTGGTTAAGGAGCTTCCGCTCCCAGAAAATTCGATAGGCGCCTATCAGCGTCGGGTTTGGTTGTGCGGCCAAGTAGTCCCACACGGCAGCGGGAGTTACCTGGAGAGGGTATAGTTCGGCTAAGAGCAAGCCCAGAATTTCATTGTTACTGTCTGACAACCGCCTCTCACGGATGTCAGCCAAGAGTCCGGTCAGACCCTCCGTTCTGGCCGCATCATCAATGCAACTCCGGACAAAGGCAGACACAGCCAGCTGTTTAACCCAAGGCCACCGGGTTTCGTCACGTGCAACGTCGATCAGAGTCTCTGATAACTGCGGCAAGGGATTTCCATACTTCAAGACCTGCAACACGAAGGCAACGTGCATCTGCTGGTCGTGTTCACGGCTTGGGGCCACCAACTGGTCACGTATGGCTGGCGCTATCTCAGGTGTAGTCAGGGGTCCGAAAGCCATGGCGGTCGCCGGTGAGAGACCGATGTCAACAATTTCCTGATGCAGTGTTTTGATTAGTCTTCGCTTTTCATCGTTGGTGAATCCACTTATATCGCCGTATAACCCTATGCCTACTGGGTCCCTCTCAATCAGACGTTGGCGGGCTTCCCAACTTTGTGCGGCTAGCCAGGCGGATAGTCCCCTTAGTTCGGTCACCACCATTCCATCACCCCCGGTGATCAACGCGAGAACTCGCGTGGCCGGAAGCCCCTTGGTTATCGCCTTCGCAAGGTAGCGGCCACCGAGAAACTCAGCAACATGGCGGTGGATGGCAGCAAATCGTCCATGGTCCTCACCCTTGAACAACCTGGTGGACAGTGAGAGGCGTAGCAACTCTGACGAGTAACAGTTGCACTCTTCCAATTCTATGTAGTCGGAACTGGGGATGTCGGCATCTACTGACCACCCTGCGCCACCTGAAATGAGTTGAAGGGCGCACAGGTATCCAGAGATGTCAAGGATCTCGTCAGGACTGGGCAGATGCTTGGAAATTTTGTGTTCCTGGTTCTGTTCCCTAACCATCTGCCGGCAGGACTTCTCGAATAGTTCCATCCGGCTTTCCGGCCAGCCTCCTCCCAGTGCCACGGAGTCAGCCAGCAGTCCAAGGGTCTGCGGGTTGTAGAGCATTCCCTCAAGGTGCAGCTTTTGTGCCTTGCCCATAAATTCCTGGGAATCAATGATGCCCGGATGTCCATCCAGAATGGATTCGACGTTCTGGACTGTAAGAGGGTTGAGCCTTAACGCCCTTACGTTCGAGTCCTGAGAGACCTTGGACAGGCTGGCCCGGTCGTTTTCCCCGAGCCAGTCAGCCTCCCGGCACGAGATACGGAACTTAGGCTTCCCTAGTTGTTCCAGACGACCTCGCATTTGGTCAAAGGGAGTACGGGCGTTGGCCTGTCCGGCACGGACCTCATCCAGCCCATCTATGAACAGGGTCTTTTCTCGCCATTCGGAATGACTGTCCAAGTCCAAAGCCAGGAAGTCCCGCGCAGTGATCAGTACGGCATCTCCTCCGAGATCTTTGCATTCCTCCGCGAACTCGGTGCTTTTGCCAGACCCAGGGTCGCCAAGGAGCACATAAGCCGGAGAGGACCGGAATTCCCTGAGGGAGGTGTCCTTTGGGTGGATTTCCTGGTCTGAGAACTGAAGGTCGATGCAGGTACGCGGGACGATACTGTTCATATACTCTTGAACCATTCGTCGACGGGGGTTGATAGGAACTCGTTCAGCGGCATACCATCACCCCCGGCTACTAGGGCCTGCTCTGAGTGAAACCTCTTTTGGAACTCGCTCACGCTATTGACGTTCACTCGCCTAGACCCGCTTTTGATTTCGATAGCGACTAATCTTGGCCCGCGTTGCAGCACGAAATCCACCTCATGTGAACCTTCCCGCCAGTAACGGACTTTGGTATCTGTGGCCGCGGTATTAACCAGATGTGCTCCAACGGCGCTTTCGACTATGCGTCCCCAGAACGTGCGGTCCGCCATTGCTTCGTCAAAAGAATATCCGGACCCGGCCGTCATGAGGGCAGTATTAAGTACGTTGAGTTTCGGACTGGAGCCTCTGCTGATTCTGGGGCTGCCCGTGTGCTTTGGAAGCCCGGTGAGCAAGCCGACGCTCGACAGCAAATCGAGATAGCGGGCCAGAGTGGTCGTGTTGCCGGCGTCATGCAACTGGCCCAGCATCTTGTTGTAGGATAGAATCTGCCCGGAGTAGGCGGCACCCAGTTCGAAAAGGCGTTTCAGTAAGGCGGGCTTGTCAATGCGAGTCATCGCCAGAATATCCCGCTCGATGTTGGGCTCAACTAGCGCCCGCAGCACATATTCGCGCCACCGGTGTGGTTCGGCAATCAATTGGGCAGCGCCCGGGTACCCTCCAAAATATATGTATTGCGACAGGTCCAGGCCGAATGCAGAGGACATTTCTTGGAACGACCAGTGGGTCACATGGATCGGCTCGAAACGCCCGGCCAAACTCTCCCTTAGCCCTGACTGCATCAACAATGGGGCTGATCCCAACAGGACAACGTGCAGTGGACACTCCCTGACCCTGTCGGAATCCCAGAGTCCCTTGACGGTGTCTGACCAATTGGGGACCTTTTGTATCTCGTCGAACACCAGCACAAAACCGTTACTGGAGGTTTCGGCCTCACGCCGGGCTTCCTCCCAGTGTCGCGTCAACCAATCGGCATTCCGTACTCGGGGCATCGTGGTGATTTGCCCCATACGCGGTCCCGGAGGAACAAAGGACGTCGGGGAATCGGGATCGTCAACGGATAGATAGCGACTGGGTTGGTCTATTATCCGGAGTGCCTGCCGAACGATGGTGGTCTTGCCGGTCTGGCGTGGCCCAAACAACGCGATGAGTCGCTGCGGAGACTCAGCTAGGCGGTGGGTGAGCAGGTATACCTGTGAACGTTGAAACGGTACCATAGGCCGAAATTACTCTATTGAGTAAAAATAATCAATGAAGTAATTATAGCACATTGAGAAGAGGCACAAGGCCGTGGGGTGTCCTGCCATCTGCCCCATCAGGGCGCTGGCACGATGTTGCGCAAGGGATTAGCATCGGTGAAGAACCAAATCCTTGGGAGGCGGTCCAGTGTTGGCTGTTGTCGGGGACATGTGTCCGGTGGCGGATAGGAAGGGCTTGCTTGCAACAGATATCAACGTCCTCCTCGGCTGCCTCTTTCCTCTTCGGAGGAGAAATCCTTAACCTGAACGACTTCGCCTTGTTGCTTGGCTTTTTGGCAAGAGGGCGTAATATCCGTCTCGGCTTCGTTCCACCTCCGCCCCCATTGGTTGCGAGCCAAGAGCTGCCGCCCGCTTCGGGACATCATCCGGGACTCGCTATGGGCTGATTTGTTGTTGCCCTCGGGTGATTGCAATGACGCGGGGATTGAGTCCGGAGAACCTTCAACCGCCATCGGGACCAGCGGAGGTACTCCAATTACAGAAACCAAGTCTAGTCGTACGCCCAGGCGCCCAACCAAGCGAAAGCCGAGCCCTCGGCTGAGAAGGCCATCAAACTCTGGCAGAACCTGTTCGGGGCCGGTTGCCGATAATTGATGCTCGATACCAATCTTGTGTCAGTTGAGATTATGAGGAGAGATGTTGGATCGCCCTTTACGGGAATCGGCCCCGTTGGTATTCTTGAGGTCAATCTGGATACGGTGCGGTAGGCTGTTACCAGTCCCGGTACATCAGTGCCCAGAGCTACCTGGCACCGTCGTTGGTGGGTATTCGGGTGCTCTGCCGCATATGACACGGTGAGTTGCGCGGCATGGCGGACCCCCAGGTGGTGAAACTATCCTTCGGGAACGGACGATATGACATTCGGTGAAGCAATCACACGGGCCCGCAAGGACAAGAAACTGAGCCAGAAACAGGTGGCCGCCGGAACACGGAAAGAGGACGGCAAACCTATCTCCGCCCAGTACCTGAACGATATTGAGCATGACCGGCGCAATCCTCCCAGCGAATTTATAGTTCGCCAGTTGGCGGATACCCTGGATCTGGATCTGGACTATCTGTTGTTCCTGGCTGGCAGGTTCCCTTCGGATGTGCTCCAGATGTCCCGTGACCAGGAAGGAATCAAAACGGCTATGAAGGCCTTCCGCAGTAGCCTGCGAGGTCAGCGTCGATGAGACCAGACTCTGTGAAATGGGTCAAAGATCCCACCGGCCGCTTTCCGGAGCGGCCGTTTTTTCGTCAGGAGCACCTGGACCGGCTCAGCGAGGATTGGGTCGTCAGCTTCCTGGTTGATATGTACGGTAAAGCTGATTTCCCAGTGTCCACTGAGGACCTGACGGTGATGATCGAGGGCGAAACGTCGGACTTGGACCAGTACGCCGATCTCAGCAAGGAGGGAAAGGAAGGCGAAGAAGTGCAGGGGTTGACGCTCTTCTATCCGGACCGGAAACCCGTGGTGAAAATAGCTCGGGAACTCTCCGGTTCCAATTACCGGGAACACCGACTCAGGACCACCCTTACTCATGAGTTCGCCCACGTGAAGCTGCACGCCGGGCTGTGGCCGTTCGATCAGGCGAGGCTTTTCCCGGATGAGGAGGAAGCGCCGGGTCCCAGATGCAATAGACCGGGAGACATTGGGGGATACAGTGGCGATTGGATGGAGTGGCAAGCCGGCTACGTGTCAGGTGCCATCCTGATGCCGATCAGCCGGCTTATGGAGTTGGTGCAGAAGGCTTTCAACGGGTGGGATACTTTTGGCTCCGTACCGCCGAACTCCACTCAGGGAGCAGACCTGGTCGCCCGAGTAGCGCAGCATTTTGGCGTTTCGACCGATGCTGCGCGGGTCAGGCTTTCCCAATTGGGCTACCTGAAGGACGGCTCGACGAGCCGTTCCCTGGGACTTGGATGATGTACTTGTAATTTTTTCGATTTGTGGTACGCTCATCCGCGTATACGCGGATAACGTAAGAATAGCCATGCATGAACTGCGCGACAAGCCGACACGCAGGTCGGACACAATCCTGCAGACCCGCCGGGAACCCTTGCCTTGGCCTGATGACACCACGTTCAAGATCCTGTCAATCGACGGCGGTGGTATCAAGGGCATTTTCCCGGCTCAGGTCTTGGCCTACTTGGAAGACAACTGTCTGGGCGGCCAGCCCATTGGAGACTACTTCGACCTGATCGCCGGTACTTCCACGGGCGGGATCATAGCCCTCGGGTTGGGTGCCGGACTGGCGGCCCATTCGTTGTTGGATCTGTACGTCAACGAAGGCCATCGTGTGTTTCCGCCAGACCAACGGGCAAGCAATCAGCGGCCGTGGAACCGTTACCTGCGCAATGGATATGACCGGACGGCTCTCGATGAATTGCTCTGGCAGAACTTGGGGACGACAACACTCCGGGAATCCAGGTACAGGCTGTTGATACCGGCCACAGAGGCTAAGCATGGAGATCCGGCCGTCTACAAGACTCCCCACCACCCAGGGTATTTCCTGGACGGGGACAAGCCCATGGCGGAGGTGGCTGCGGCGACCTCGGCGGCCCCCACCTACCTCAAGCCGGTCCTCCAAGATGGATATATCCTGCTGGACGGGGGGATCTGGGCCAACAACCCCACCATGATGGCCTTGGTGGAGGCTCTGACCTGCTTCGCAGTTCAAAGGGAGAATATCGTAATCCTGAGCATTGGGTGCGGGCAGGATGGATTCCGAATCAATCCCAAACAGGCGGCCGGAGCCGGCTTATATCAATGGCGCGAGATCATCTACGTGGCCATGCACTACCAGTCCCTCACCGCCGTCAACCAAGCAGGGTTGCTGATCGGCCGCGACAGGGTCATGCGGCTGGACCGACCGGAA
Organism: Dehalococcoidia bacterium; assembly: GCA_965203835.1. GTDB lineage: Bacteria > Chloroflexota > Dehalococcoidia > Lucifugimonadales > UBA3495 > CBDCFV01. The sequence continues at coordinate 2,047,923 of OZ241919.1, read as the reverse complement.
GGGGCTGAACTCGTAGACTTGGATGATTGGATAAAGGCCACGCGGCTGCTGCCGGATGAAGCGCTTGCCGTCGCGGAGCAGTACGCTGACCGGATCGCGGAAACGTTTTTCACTCACACGTCGGCGCCGTTCACGGCGCTGGCATAACTGCAAGGAGAGATGGTATTGACCAAGAACAATCATGAATTCGCTGAGTTTCTCAAGGACGAGGTCAACCTCAACCAGAGCCGTCTGGACAGGCTTGAGACTTCAGTCAACGCGGTGAACGAATACCTCAAGGGAAACTTGTCCGGCTATCAGAAGATGGAAAGACAGGGTTCCTACGCCCTTGGCACTCTCATCAAGCCGGTGGACGACAACGACGAGTACGACGCCGACGTCCAGGTCGTGATGAACCCGAACCCCAAGTGGGCAGCGAAAGACTACGTTCTCGAGATCAACAGTACCCTGGCCGGCAACAAGAATTACGCTGACAAGCTCCGGCTCAAGACCAGGTGCGTGACCGTCGATTACGCCAGCGACTTTCATCTGGACGTGGTGCCCAGGGTGACCATCAAAGGCAAGCATTACGTCTGCAACCGTATTGACAACAAATTCGAACAGACGGACGGCAACGGGTACCGGGACTGGTTCAATGAGAAGAACCGGATCACCGGCGGCAACCTGAAGCGGGTGGTGAGGCTGCTCAAGCACCTGCGAGACCACAAGAACAGTTTCACCGCCAAGTCTATTCTGCTGACTACCCTGGCTGGCAACACCATCAAGGAGTCCGATGAAGGGACCGCGGCGGTGAGCACCGTGGCCGACACGTTGGAGACCGTCCTCTCTCGGATGAACGCCTACTTGCAGCAGCATCCCAACATGCCGGAGATCAAGAACCCGGTGCTGCCGGGGGAGAACTTCAACCGGCACTGGGACCAGCGGAGGTACGCCAATTTCAGGGACCGGGTCCAGTCGTACGCTAAGACGGCGAAGCAGGCGAAAGCCGAGCCGTCGGCTGAGAAGGCCATCAAACTCTGGCAGGACCTGTTCGGCGATAAATTCGGCAAAACCTCCAGCTCCAGCGGCGGCGGATCGTCTGGTCAGAGTACGAGTGCTAGCACCATTGGCGCCTCAACAGCAACCACAGCTCCACCATTTATCCGGCGGCCTGGCGAAGCTCGCCGCTTCGGATAAGCACCATGACTAGCGACCATTTCCACACGGAGTATCTCGAGGCCTTCGAGAATTCATTGGCAGCGTCCGGCTATGAGCTGGTCGACATTGGCGGACTATCGGGTTGGAGGGGTCCCATCCATCAAGCCTTCTCAGGGCTGACTGACGCGACCACCATGGATATCGTGATCCGTCCCGGATGGCCGTTCCAGTCTCCGGCTCTTCTGGTCGAAGGTCTGGACACCAACCACTCAACACCCGGTGGTTTCGTTTGCCTATGGCAGGATGGAAACCCCGACTGTGATTGGGTCACGGTTGAAGGGTTCTTTCGACGTGTTGAAGAATGGTGCGAGAAAGCAAAACACGGCTGGAAGGGTGACGATCTCCAGGGCGATGCCTTCTTGAATTTCCGCAGGAAGTCCTGGCTCCCATTGCCATATGTGGCTACATTCGACCTTTCCGAGCTTAACGTCCGCAGTGGTGGCTGGGGCGAATTCAATGCCAAGGTGACTCCACATCCGCCACGTCTTGAGATTCACCGCAGGCGGCATGATCAGGGGTACTGGTTGCGAGGCCTGTGGTTTGATGTGGGGTTGTTGGACACTCCGCCGCCCCGCGGGTTTGCAGAAGTATTCCGGTGCCTGTCGAGAAGCCAGATAAGGGGCTTGAATAGAGCGTTGGCCGACCGTCGAAGGGCTGAACCGTTCGTGGCCAGCGGGGGCGTTGACGTCGTTCTATTTTGTTGGGAACGCCACGGCAGGACCGACCTTCTGGTGATGGTGTGTGAAGGAATGAATAACAAGATGGAGGCGATTGCATTGCAGCCAGGACCAACGGATGAAAAGAGCCTGATTTTGCGAGCTGGTCCTGATGCGCCGGTTTTGCGTACCATAAGGGCCACTCTGTTTGGAGCGGGCGCCCTTGGAGGTCATGTTGGGGCCACGCTCGCGCAAAGTGGTCTTGGTCACTTAGACATCGTGGACGGTGATGTACTCTTGCCGGAAAACGTGGTCAGACACATCGCCGGGCATGACCAAGTTGGCAAACTCAAGGTGCAAGCGGTCCATTACGTGATCGAGAAGCACGCGCCCTGGACCGAAGTTGGCGAGTTTCCGACAGTTCCTCTGACTCCTGACCAAATAAGTGCGCTGATCTCAAGCGCTGATATTGTCATCGACACCACGGGCAACGATGCCTTTGTTCCTGCATTGGCTATGGTGGCTGAGAAACTGGGGAAGCCACTGGTGTCCGGTGCTCTTTACCGCGGTGGGAACATAGCACGGGTTCAACGGCAGGTCTTGGCAGAGGACACTCCAATCCATCGCAGGGAGCAGGGAGTGAAATATCCAATCATTCCTGGCGGTGATGGGGACAGCGATTTTGCCACGCCCGCATTGGGTTGCTCCGCCCCAGTCAACAACGCTCCGCCCATGTCGGTGATTGGGTGCGCGTCCTTGATAGTCCAAGTGACGGTGGATGCGCTGACCAATCGCTTCGAGTTTTGCGACGAGATGGTTGATGTTTACCGGGCTATTTCTGAGCCTCCATTTGACCAGGTCGGTCGGGTAGATCCGGTTTACATTTAAGGAGACTACCGATCTGGACTGGCAAGGGCGGCGACAAAATGTCGGCAAGCTTCGCGTAGTAGGCGAACTGCTGCTGGCGTGTCACTTATTCGCACACCACGCTGCCTCCATCCGTGTCACGCATGTATGGATAGGCTGGGTCGCCACGCCTGACCGGCACGATACCGTGAGCATGGGCCTCAGAGCAAGTGATGCGGCCGTTTCTATTGTCATCCCGCATGGCCAGGGCGTCCACGTCACCAGACGGGTAGGAGTTGCAGGAGCCCTTGGAGTCATTGAGAACCCGGGTGACAGCACGACCATCTCGGTTGACTTACACCCTGACAGAACCCTGTGTATGGCGTCGGCCCCCGCTTGGTCAATGGTAAGCTCATATTCGTGGCGGAGTTGGATGGTCCGGGACACTAACCAGCACTGGTTCAGGTAGGAGAGCAACTCGGCCGCGTCTTTGTCCACTTTCTGGTGACGGTTGACGCTTGAGGACGCCGGAGCGAAATTGAGCAGGTCGGAGGCGAACGCTGACCAAGTTGCCGCGTCGGCTGCGCAAAGACCGCTGTCGTGAGCTTCGGATCGAGCGACGATGTGCTCGATGTCCGTTTGGGTTTTCACCATAGGTGAGTCCCCGCCGCTTGGGGTAGAACCAACGTCATTAAAGCATGTGGGGGGGACGCTAATCGGAGAAGGCGGATTCGTCGGGACCTCATATTGCACATATCCCCCAGAGGTGAAAGCAGTACCCTCAGACCTCGCCCAATCCTACTGAGCTTTCTTGTTATCTCCTTCAGCACTCACTCGGACTCATAAGGTGCGCGTCTTCTGGGATGCTGGCACAGACGGGCCTGAACTCAGGACTGGACAGTATATGCAGTAGCGGTATCCTACGGTTGGGCAGAAAGGGTCTTGGAAGAGCAGTCCGGCAGTCCTCAAGTCTATGTCATGCGTGATAAGGCTTGCCAGATTCTTGTCGGAATCCCACACCCATCGGAATGGCGTGTCACTTCGCAGGCGTTCGTCTATCTGACCTTGGTTCATAGCCGCCGCTTAAGCCTAGGGACTTCATGGTCCGGTTGATGGCCTTATACCGCTCCTTCTCGTCCTGTGCCTTCCATTCTCGTTCGTGGACAAAGCACTTGCCGACATGAAGTACCTGCATCCCTGGCAGGTTGGTAACGAAAATCGACCGGATCGTGATGTCATCTCACCTCAAATTCCCAATAGAACAGAACTTCGCGACGATCATCCAGGAGCTGGACTTGGTAAATGCCAGGCGGCCAACTTTCCTGTTCGTCTTGGTGGCTAAATCCATACGATTGAATTTCATATCTCACATCGTGGCCGGTGTCTATCTCCGGAGGCACCACGGCAGACCGTGGTACTTCTACTCGTTCTCTGGGAACACCTACCTCCCCTCCCAATCGCCATTCGTCTTCGAGCATTACTACAGGATGGTCACGAAAGGTAACGTCCACCAAGCGCACAAAACCCTCCATTCGAAGGTCTTCCGGCGCACGGGTCCGGTCAAGGATAAACCACCAAAATATGGTATTGGCGTCCCGCCCCACCACCTCTATCGGGTCCGGCCACTCGGAAAACGGCATGGAGTTAGGTGCGTAGGGTAATTGGGGACTTTGCGACAACAGTAAGGTTTGCTTCAAAAGGAATAATTCAGTATCCCGTAGCCGGTAGGGTGTGGGAGTTGGCGTTCCAACGGACTGTGGGGTGGGAGATGGTGTGGTTGTGGGAACAGGTGCAGGTGTCGGAGTGGCATGGGATGGCGCTGGAGCAATAGGAAGTACCATTCCTATCCCGGAATCTTTGATAATTTTCTTCACTGCCGCCCCGGCATCCAGTTCTCTCCATTTGGCCTGGTCACCTTCGGGACAAGGGCTTCCCTTCGAGTTGCATACACTGATGAGCGTGCCGGTGTCCGTAAGAGTATTCTTGATTTCTGTCGGAGTGAGGCCCGGATCAAGCGCTTTCAACATCGCCACAGTACCGGTCACCAACGGTGCTGAGTACGAAGTGCCATGGAGATCCGAATATTCAACGCTGAATTTAAAATCCTCGGAACTATATTTGCCGGTAGTCCCAAACTTTACTCCCCAGACTTTGTAGGGTGCGGCCAAAGTGATTCCTGGGCCGTAATTGGATTCCGAGTGCTTTCTTCCTGATCTCGTACCGGCCACCGTGATGACGTTATCTAACGCTCTTCGTCGTTCATCGGATCCCCTGTCGCGTGTAAACGAAGCTGGTATTATATTGTGGTCGTGTATGTCTCTATTGCCATTGCCGGCGCCGACCACAAAAGTAACATCTCCCATGCCCCTCATTGCCTCAGCCAACTCGTATTGCCAACCGCAGTCTCTTATCAAAGGATTCTCGCAACGCAACGCGAAGCTCATGTTAACTACGGCAACCTGAAACCGGTACGGTTCAATGTGTTCCAGCGCATTGATGATGTCCAGAGCGGTCACAACCGCTTTCTCTTCCATTTTTTCCTTGTTCTTTTGGCCTACCTCGAAGAATATGAGATAGTACTCGAGCCCATCGACGCTGGAGACTACTCCGCTGAAACCGCCGGTACCGACTGGAGGAGGGTTGTTCTCCGCTACGATGACGCTCGCCACCCCAACGCCATGTTCTGGCGGCCCTTTGCCGGCAACGAGGTCTGCCACCAGCATCCTTGATTGATCAAACTCCCTGTCTATCAGTTCATGTCCCGTTCCTGCTTCGGAGTCAAGGCCGGGGAGATGGAAGTGGGAGTCTATAACCGCTATGATTACCGGCTTTAACTTGTCGGAGTAACTGTTCATGATTTTCCAGGCTCTGTCCATTCCGACTTCCAGGTAGGCGTTCGCATCAACGCTATTTACCAAACTTTCGATGGAGTCTGACGCATCATCGGCTGCCGGCATGACCATATCGGGATACGCTCGGACCACCCGCCGGTCTGCTTGGAGCACACCCAGGACCTGCTCCAGTTTTTCCTCGTTCGGGCCTTTGAACTCAACGACGTATCCAGGGAACGTCCGGAACTCGAATATGACTTTCCCTCCAATGCTGGATGCTACTGAGTTGGCATCCATGGTCCCATAACCTGGACCCAACCTGACCATCACCCTGTTCAAGACAATCGCTGGCCCGCCACTGTCCATATTCATGAGTTGGTCCTGGTCTATAGCAGGGATACGCCTTACTGGACCGGAGATAAGGACGGGCACGGTAGTATGGAGATCACCGTAACGCACGACCACGCCGGTCCCCCCATTCGTTATTCCGGTGACGACACCGTCTGAATCGACCCGGGCTATTGATGGGTCGGCTGTCGTATAGGAAACCAGCGTTTCCGAATCATCTTCGATCCGGCGCGCACTCCCATCGGAATAGTCAACCCGCACGGACAGTCGCTGGGAATCTCCTGCATTATTGAGCCGGACGATCCCGGGCGAAGCCACGATATCCACCATCCGGATCTCTCGGCGACTTTCCTGGCCAGCGGGTATTACTTTCCGATCATCTTCGGGAGACTCCTGAAAGGCTTGCCGCATCGTTTCGAGGGTATCTCGGCTTTCCTGAACGGCGCCGATGGCAACGATTACGATCACCGCGGACAGACCCAGGCCTACAACGGCTGCCAAAGCGGCGATTATTGTTTTTCGATAAGGCGGCTTCCTTTTATTGACATCCATTGCATGTCTTCCTGACCCGGTCGGCTTAAATCAAGCCACAAAGGTTGAACTGCCGTTCGAGCAGTTTCAGGAGGGTGGAACAGACCGATCAATGAGAACCGCACCAGGACTCTTCCAACATTTGGCGGGTTGCGCCTTATCCCTTTCTCAGTGCACAATCCACTTGTTGCGGAAGTCCTCCATGTCCGCAGTGGCCTTGACTTCAACGATTTTCCCCCGGACCTTTATTTCTTCCAAGTCGGCCCGCCCCTCCAGTAGGTCATCGATGGTGTCCTCCACTTTGAATTCTGCATCCTCAGCCCTCCTTTCGGTGCGGAACAGAAATCGGTATGTAATCTCGACCAGATATTCCTCATCTCCAGGCCCCGCCGATACCACGTAGGCTTCACAACTCCGAAGGTTGCTCCCGAATGCTCGGCTGCAGTCCACTTCTTTTCCCCACACGTACCAACCTGAGGCGTCGTCCAGGGCCTGCACCAACTTGCTTTCAGGGTCTTCCGCCAGCGAGCCTGATCCCCGTTTTTTGACCCTGATGATGTCCTTGACCAAAGCAATATCGCCGTAGACCATGTACCCCTCACCTTCGAGAAAGGCCACGGCATTCCGGGTAGCCTGCCAAAAGTCTCTGCCGTGGTAGGATAATCTCTCCCAGCCTTCATCCTCTTCATCTTCATCAAGCCAAGCACCAATGCCGACAATGTCCAACTGGCCGCTGAACAGCCCAACCGACCCATTTGGAGTGACGGCTGCCACGAAGTTGTCGACGTCATCAATTGCCATGGCGTCGCCGAACGTCACCCAATCCCAATCAGCCTCAAACTTTTCCGTGAAGACCTCGGGCACCCGTCCACCCAGGATTTCATTGACTGCGAACTCGTCAATACGAGTAACGTCTTCCGGCAGTAGGTTTAAGGCATCCGCGAGGCTGTTGGGAGAAGAGCCAGAGGTTGGGGCGCAGGCGCCTATCCACAAAGCTGTCAGCAATGATAAAAGGATTACCAGGACGATATTCAAATTCATTTCAACCTCCGACTGCGGTGTAGAATCGGGACTTTGCATTTGGTATCGCTCCAAGTTCAGCAAAGGCCAATAAAGCCCGTCAGGCACCTCGACCGGTCCCGGGTGCCGGATACTCAGTAATACCGTTGACGTAATAAAAATTCTGTGTCGAAGGGTATGCGGCCTTATTCCAAATATCGGTTGGAACAGATTCCGGGGAGTGGACCAACGGTTGATAGTGATACCGGGATTCATCGGTATTTTGCGGATCCCGCCTTATACCCTGTTCAGGGGTTGAGCCACTTGTTTTGGAAGTCCGCTTGGTCTGCGGTAACCTTCACTTCAACAAGTTTCCCCCGGGTCTTTACCTCCTCGAGGTCGGCCCGTCTGCCCAGTGTTTTCTCCACCAAGTCCTCAACCGGGAACTCGGCATCCTCGGCCCGTCTCTCGGTGCGGAACAGGAATCGATATGTGATTTCGACCAGATATTCCTTATTTCCATGCGCCGCCGACACCAGGGTGCCCTCACAACTCCGGAGATTGCCCCCAAACGCTCGACGGCAGTCCGATTCAATTCCCCAATCAAACCAACCCGAGGCACCGTCCATGATCTGTACCAATTTGTTTTCAGGGTCTTCCGCCAGCGAACCGGCGCCCCGTTTTTTCACCTTTATGACGTCCTTGATCAAGTCGACGTCGCCATAGACCAGATACCCGTCACTTTCGAGAAAGGTCATGGCGTGCGGTTCGCTCTCCCACAATTCCTCACTGTGGTAGGATGACCGCTCCCAAAGTTCATCTTCCTCAAGCCAAGCCTTGACGCCTGCTTCGTCCAGTGGGCCGCTTATAAAGATAACTGCCACATCCTTGGTGCCAGACCTGACGACGTTGTCGACGTCATCGATTGTCAGGACATCGCCGAATCTCAGCCCACTCCAATCAGCCTGAAACTCTTCTACAAAGGCATCGGGCACCCGTCCTCCCAGTATTTCATCGACTGCGTACTCCTCTACATGGGTGACGTACTCTGGCAGGAGTTCGAAGACATTCGTGGGTCTCCTGGAGGAGTCTTCGGAGCCTGGGGAGCAAGCGCCTACCCAGAGAGCCATCAGGAATAGCAACAGGATGATTAGAGTGACATTGGAGATCATTTCAACCTCCCGTAGGCGGAATGAAATCGGGATTCCTCGTCTGTTCCGGCCTCAATTACAGAGGCCGAACTCGATATTGCATTGGTCGTTCTACGCTCCCTTCCATGACGGTGAACCGATGCAATTCCCTGGCGCAAGGACCATTCTGGAAACTAACAACGTCTCCGGCCCGTCCACCATTCCGTCTTCGGCTCGATGACACCGTGACGGGTTGTCTGGCATAGGCGTTGATCCGCCTTTCCAATAAGTGTCCCTTTACAGCGAGACCTGGAATTACTCCCTGCCACCTCAGCCGCCGTACCATCACTTCAGCCAACGGGTAACCGTGATGCTTGGAGTACCACACCGGGGCAGACTCTCAACCTGTCGGGCTCATACCGGCCGGGTTCCAGTATCCAATGGCGAACATCCTGAGAGAGATGGCAGCTACCCGCGAACCCGCAGGGGATTGGCCCAATCTGGGCGTCTCCGGTCTGGACAGCAGGACCAGCCACCTGCCAGTCGAGTCACATTCAGTTGATACGCGCTCATATTCGCGGCTGGTGCGAATGCAATAGCTCAGGCCTCCGAAAATAATGGGCCAGCGTGCCCGGGGGGACGGGCTTCGTCGCGGAAGACTAAGGTCCACTGGACCGGTGTCCATGCATATTCAAAGTTGGCCCGAAACTATCCCCCTTTCCAGCAACCGGACGCATCCTCCCCTGATCGACCTCTGCCATGGCCGGATGTTCACAGACTGACTATCCAGGTCTCGATCACAGAGCCCTTGGACTTTACTCCCCGGACGCCGGTTGGAAGCCGGAGACTTGGGTTTGTCTAACCACACTCGGTCGTTGCCTCCAGCGTCGGGATCCGGTTCCAAGAGTCATTCCTCCGTCCGGTCCTTCTCCATGGCCCCCTGACATCCTGTTGTTGCGAGTCACACGCCGGTAGGATTGCCACTTAATTTCGTTGGATGGCACTACTCGCACAGTCGGCGCCTGATTTCCGGGCCCATGCCCTTCCTAAGGACCTGGCAGGGAGTCGAGCCGCTATTGTTGGTGGCGTTGATGTCGGAGCCTGCCTCCACCAGTAGTACGACTGTCTCCGGCAAACCCCGCTTGGCCGCCCAGTGCAGTGGTGTGCCACCATCTGCATCTTTGGCGTGAACGTCCGCACCCTTTCGAAGCAGTACCTGCATCACATCAGGCAGTTCAGAAGCGAGAAACAGAGGGGTGAGTCCATACCGATACTCCCTGGCTTCGATGTCCGCTCCATGGTCCAAGAACGCTTCAACGACGGCTGGTTTGTTCTCGCTCCGGATTGCTATATGCAATGGTGTATGTCCAGCGGAGTCCCTGAGGTCGATTTTCGCTCCGAGGCCCGCCAGCGCCTGGACCGCCGTGGGGTGCGGATTCTCTTGAGCCGCGTAGTGCAGTGCGGTGTACCGTGCAGTGGAAAACACCTCGACATCTCTCGCGTTCACATCCGCACCGTGCTCCACCAGCAACTGGTAGACCGCTGGATCGGGGTTGCCCAGCGCTGCCCAGTACAAGGCTCCGATGTCGACTCTTGCGCCTCGGTCCAGCAGGAGTTCGATTACCTTTAGGTCCTTACTGTGTTTGACTGCGTAGTTTAGAGGCGTATCGAAGCGATAAGGACCCCCGCCATGAAGGGTCCTTTTGCCGGCATGGATATTCGCTCCCTGATCCAGCAAATCCCTCAGGTCATCGACACTTACGAAGCTCCAGAAATTGCTTTGGTAAAAGTTATGGTTGTACCAGGGCGCCGGCTTGGGGGTGGGTACAACTGTAGGAGATGGTAACGGCGTGCTGGTGGGTAGCGAAGTCGCCGTCGGCGTCGGGGCAGTGGTAGGGGTTGGGACCGGGATCGTAGCCGTCGGAATCGGAGACGTCGTCGGAGTAGGGTCAGGTCTACTCTCAGTTTCGAAGGTAACAGTTGGCTCTACGGTCACCGGCGTGGCAGTGGACTGCCTCGCGGCCGGGTTGCTGTCAAGGATACCTGCAAGACCCTTGGACGTAGACGAACCATTGTCACCACTTCCGGTCTTGTCCTTTCCACGTGACACAGTCACCTCTGTGGAGTCTGACGAGCGCCGCTCAGCAACATCGTCCATGGAGGACTGTGTGACCGCATCGGATTGGCCACAAGCCCAGGATGAATGTATTGACAAAGCCGCCAACGCCAGGACCGGAACCCAACGGAGGTGCTTCAAAATGGCTTTCATAGATGACTCTCCCGTTTCATACGTTTCATATCAACTGCGCGTTGTAACGGGACTGTTCCACACTTACGGCGCGATTGAGCTACTGAGAGCCGCAACTTGGAAGAAGGCCCTGACTGGCATAGAAACGGTCTCCAGCGCCCAAAAGGCCGGTCCCCGGCTCCATCACCGCGACTCTCCGATTTGGACTTCCCCTGTTGCTGCAATTGCGTCCTTGGGCCGCGTGCCGGCAATATCGACGTTTACATTGTTTGAATCTGGAAGATCCCGCGCGGAACAACAAAAGACATCCGCGAGTTCCATTTCATGCTGGCTGAGCAAGAATCTGGCGCTGGACGTCTTCTGAGTGGGATCGACCGTCGACTCTGGGCTCTAGCGGATTTCGAGTGCAGGGACCTGGGGAATTGGAGCAATGGAATGATTGCATCCTGCCTGAATCGAACGGTCGCCTACAGCTACCACAGCAGAAATGGGGACCGTACGAGCGGATCGGGATACGGGTAGAAAGGAAGAGCAGAACTTCGTACTGAGGGAGACCGTGAGGCGGGAATCCCGGCGCTTGGAGGGGAGCAGAGGAATCAGCAGCGAAACCGGCCTCTGGCATGAGGAACCCCCTTGTGTGGCATCGGATAAGACCACCTGCCAGAGCAGCCATACCCGCATGGAAACCAACAAGGGGGCACGAATAAGGTCATATCCGTGCCTCCTGTACTCCATGCGAGTACCACTTGCGGTACGGGGACTGCTCTGGCGAGGGGTATGGTAACACGCTGAAATAGGACACGCCATAGGCAACGTGCATACCGTGACAGGCGGCAAAGCTGCCGGCACCATCGGCTCTAGGGGACGGGCTGAACCCTGGATGCCCGATCACAACCAACTGCTATGACGGGAGTACGGCGAGACTCTGTGGACGATATAGACGGTGTGTCAAATGTGGCGCCCATGAGCACGGGGAAGACAGAATTCCACTCCGTCAACAGGATAGACGGATGTAACTTAGGGAGGAAAGCGCTGAGTCCTTCTACCGGAACGACCGCTCCCATCATGCCCCAAGGCTTGGGACTGTCCTTCCCCTATTCCCAAAACGTCAAAACGCAATTGACTTGACCTGGGATAGTATGGATCAAAGACGTGATTTAACCCAGCTTGGGAAGAGAGAACGGTTATGAACAACCAGAAACAGGACTACCCGGTCAGTAACCTGGCTACGATTTTCCCCGACATGACCCCTGATGAGTACGAGGCGCTGAAGAGTAGTATCCGGGACCAGGGTCTCCACGAACCCATTGCCGTCTGGAAGGACCAGATCATTGACGGGCGTCACCGGCTCCGGGCATGCCTCGAACTCGGTGTGACTCCCCGGTTCGAACACCTGCCGGACAATGTCGATCCCATTCGGTACGGGATCGCCAGGAACCTCTCTTGGCGTCATCTCACTACCAATGCGCGAGCCGTCGCCGCCGCCAGGTTATCCCTGTGGTCCCGGCCCGGCGGCGACAGGAAGAGTCCAGCCTACCACCTGAGCCAGGATCAATACGCACATTTGCATAGTGGTCTCGACCAGCGGCAGGCCTCCACGTTGCTCGGCGTGAGCCTCCGTCTTACCAATATGGCATGCAAGGTGCTGGCCGAGGACGGCCCGGCGATCCCTCAGGTGCGAGAGGCAGTTGAGAGAGACCAGATCAAAATCAGTGATGCGGCGAGAGTTCTAGGCGAACCGCCAGAGGTCCAGGAGCAGGCCTTGATAGTCGTGCAGCGCGGCGAAGCTCGCACCATCACCCACGCCGTGCAAGCAGTCCTGGGCGGGCATTCAGAATGCCCGCCAATACCCCGTCAGCCCGCCGGTCCATACCGCACCATCGTGGTGGACCCTCCCTGGCCCAGAGGTGATCTCATGCGCCAAAATGGAACTGACGACCCTGGCGTCACCGATACGGCCTTGACCATTGACCACATCGCAGGAATGAAGCTGCCGTTGGCCGCTAACGGCTTCGTATTCCTTTGGACGACTGAGGAACACCTCCTACAGGCCATCAAGATTCTGGAGCGTTGGACATTGTCCTACCGCTTTACCATGGTCTGGCTGAAGGGCGGAGGAATCCGGCCACCGAACTCCTCCCATCACGACGTCGAATTCGTCGTGGTGGGCGCAAAGGGGATGCCAAAGTTCACGAGTCACTGGTCTATCAGTGCAGTGATCGACGAGCCATGCGACGACCCGCTGGCCAGTCCTTCGGTCAAGCCCAAGGCGTTTTATGACCGTGTGAAACGAGTCGTCCCGGGGCCCATGCTGGAACTTCCGGAAGACGGTGTCAAGCACTGGCCTGTATGGAAAGAACGTTCTCGGTGTAAGCGGCGGAGATAAATTGTTCCGTGCGGCGGGCAATTTCTGACAAACGACAGTTGAAAAATGGATCGTCCGCCGTCATCCATAAGGGTTCTACCCGACCCTGCATATGGTGCGACGGATGTACAAGGTGGACGTATATCTACTATTACAACGACGAGTTAGGGAGGTAGGCTGGAAGCATCGTGACCAAGATTGGCGCGGCGTTTCTCGTGGGAGCGTCGGGCCCTTTCGTTGTGTTCCTGAACATCTGCCAGCCACAGGAGCAGTTCCCGTGTCAATTGTGTCGTTGTCCAGTGAATATGTCCGCCCAAGCGCTCAGTGAAAATGTCCGTTGGTGTGGTTCTGCGTTACTGATTGGGCAGCTCGTCGGGGAGTACGGTTTATGGGCGGGGCCGGCAAGTCGATGTACTTCCTGACCGTGTTTCTGGAAATTCCCAGTTGTCTGGCGATGCCCTTCAGGGGAACTCCCTGCAGCTTGGCGTGCTGCACCGCCTTCCACAGGGCCTGCTTGCGCGGCGTTGCCTGCTTGGGTGGCGGAGTATAGGAACTGGGATGGTTCTCATCATCCGCAGGCTGGTCGGCGGGGGATCTCGAGGAGGCCAGGCGCTGTAGATGCGGCCTGTGAGACCATGCCGGCTCAGGTTCCTGACCACCCGGGCCAGTTCGGGAGTCGGAGCTTAAGCGACCTGGGTGGCCCTCAGAGCTCCCGCCTTGGGTGGCGCTTCCTGGTGGGCAATCACCTTCCCGTCGTGCTGGACCATAAGCTGTCCGTCGCTTTGCTCCAACACTTCCACCTTGACGCCGGCATAGCTGGGCCGGTCCTGGCCGGGAAGCAGTTGCAGGGTGCGCAGTTGGTACTTGACCGTGTTGTCCCTGGCCACCTGGCACAGGTGCTTGAAACAGAGGATCCGTTCCAGGCGCAGGGAAGCCTCCAAGGAGCGATAGGCGGCTTGGGCCTGCTGGGCAGGCACGCGAAACTGGCTGTTAAAGCGGGGGAGGAAGTCCCGCACCACGGCGTTGGCCGTCGATGGTGGCGGCTCCCGCCAGCCTGAGTTCGCTGACCAGCCGGTCCTGGAAGGTGCCAGCCATGCGTTCCACCCGTCCCTTGGCCTGAGGCGAGCGGGCAAAGATCTGCTCGATGCCCAGCTCTCCCATGGCCCGGGTGAACTGGGTGGGACCCACCGGTTGGGTGACGTGCCGGGGTTTGCCATTGAACTTGAAGACGCCGTGGCGGTCGCCGTAAATAGCCAAGGGGATGCCATAGCTGCGGATGATCCCATCCATCAGCAGGAAGTAGCCCCGGGTGTCCTCCTCGGGGCGGAATACGGCATTGGCCACCGCGCCGGTGGCGTCGTCCACTGCCAGCAACAACACGAATCTGGGCCCTCTGTCCTCCAGCCAAGGGTGATGACTGCTGTCGATCTGTAGCAACCGTCTTGGAAGTCAAGGGGTAGTTGTTTGAGAATCCCAGTGCTGACCTGACTTCACCATGCTGTTGAGTATGGTCAGCAGCTTGCGCATGCAGGCCACCAAGGCAACTTTCTTGGCCTTTCCGGCCGCCAGCAGCCTCTGGTAGAAGACTTGGATCACCGGGTTATAGCGAGTGGCTACCAGCGCCCCCATGTAGAGCGCCGCCCTCACTCGTGCCCTGCCACCCCATATGGTGCGTTTGCCCCGCAGGGTTCCACTGTCCCGGCTGAAGGGGGCCACGCCCACCAGGGCGTCGCTCTGCCGGCGGTCCAGCGTGCCCAGCTCCGGCACATAGGCCAGCAGAGTGAGGGAGAGCTGTTCTCCCACGCCAGGGACGCTGCGCAGCAGGTCATCCTTCTCCCGCCACACCGGACTCCGGCGAAGAGTCTGCTGCAGCCCTCCGTCCAGATCCTTCAACTCCTGTTCCAGCCAAGAGATGTGCGCCTCTATGCGAGGACGCACGGCATTGATGGCGGTTCCCAGCCGGTTCTTTTCGGACACCAGCATGGTCATCACCTGGTGCCTGCGGGCCACCAGCGAGTTGAGGACCTGGGTTTCGGCGTCTCTGAGAGGACGAACCGAGGGACGAACGGCATCGGCAAAGTGGGCCAGGACGGCCGCGTCCAAGGCATCGGTCTTGGCCAGCGTCCCAGTGGCCCTGGCGAAGTCTCGAACCTGGCGCGGATTTACCACCACAACCGGCAGCGCCGCAGCAGCCAAGGCGGCCACCAGAGGCAGTTCCAGTCCGCCCGAGGCCTCCAGCAACACCAGCGCGGGACTCAGATTCACCATCCCGACGACGAGTTCCCCGACCCCGGTCTCGTCGTAGCAGACAACCCATCTCTGCCCCGTAGGCCGGACGGCAACATCGACCTGAGCCTTTGAGACATCAATGCCTACGTATGTCGGCTCTCCTTCCATCCATACCTCCTGCGTGAGCGTCGGCCCGTCCTTGTCAGATGCGGGCTTGGTTGGCCCAGGCAACCGTTCGGGCTCCCTCAGGGATGGGTGCGGCGACCCTCGCTATAGAACGGCCTTCCAAGACCAAGGAGCATTCAGTCTGCCGCACCCCTTTCCGGGTGGGTGAAGTGATTGTCACACAGCAATGCCAAGATACAAGGAGCATGCCTTCTTGGGCCATCCGTTCCCTGAGTACCCGGTGCTTGGGCGGACGGTTCTGCATGGCGCTGGGCAGGCCGGAACGGTTGAGCAGTCGGCTCACCGTCTGGCGGCTCAGGTGAATACCCTCCCGATCGGCCAGGACCTCGGTGAAGTGGCTGTGGTTGAAGCCGGCGTATTTCTCGCTGGCTAGGTTGACCACTGTGGCCGCGACATCTTCGGGAACCGAGTGCTGGGGCTTGCGGCCCCGGTTGCCGTGGACCAGCGCGGCGGCCCCGTCCCTCCGATAGGCCGCCAAGACCCGCCGGAGCTGACGTTCACTGATCCCCAGAAGTTCGGCCGCCTGAGCCCTGGGCAGTTGATATTCCATCACGCTGTTGAGTACCTGGAGTCTTGCCTGCTCTCGCTGGTTCAAAGTCACGTCCTTCATGGACGGACATTTTCCCTGAGCAATTTATGCGGACACTATCGTAGAGCAATAACACAAATTACAGGTTGGAATTGACCCACCTGAGGTAGGTGTCATCATCCGCGTAGTTTTCGCGGAGGTGCACCGGAGCGTTGCTGAAGGTGGCAGAAGTGAAAGAGATATACGAGATGAAGGGAGCGGGGCATGGGATCCGGGAGATAGCCAGGGCGTTGGACATCTCCCGGAACACGACAAGGAGGTATCTGAAGTCTCCGGAGGCCATGCCGCCCAGGCCAAGGCCGCCCAGGGGCTCGAAGCTGGACGCCTATGTGGGGCACGTTGACCGGCGGATGTCGAAGGCTTGGACAACTGCGTGGTGTTGCACCGCGAGGTCTGCGCCCTGGGCTATAGGGGCAGCTACTCGACTGTGGTGCAGTACGTGAGGCCGCGCCGGCGTCAGTGCCAGCCCGAGGCCACGATGCGCTTTGAGACGGCTCCCGGCGAGCAGGCCCAAGTTGACTGGGGCAGTCTCTCCTACCTCGGCGAGGATGGGAGGAGGCACAGCGTCTGGGTCTTCGTGATGACCATGGGCTGGTCCCGGGCCTGCTACGTGGAGTTGGTTCGCCGGGCGGACACCGCCAGTTTCATCCAGTGCCATGTCAACGCCTTCGAGTACCTGGGAGAGGTGCCCAGGCGTTGCCTCTACGACAATGCCAAGGTGGTGACCTTGGGCCGGGACGAGGAGAAGCAGCCCGTCTGGAACCAGAGGATGCTGGACTTCGCCATGCGCTTGGGTTTTGGGGTGCGGCTATGCCAGCCATATAGGGCGCAGACCGAAGGCAAGGTCGAAAGCGGGGTGAAGTACGTCCGGCGCAACATGTGGCCCAGCATGCGCTTCACCGACGACGCCGACCTGAACCGTCAGGGGCTGGAGTGGTGCGACGTGGTGGCCACTGCCCGGATACACGGGACGACGCACCGGGTGCCCTGGGAGATGCTGACGGAGGAACGGCCCCGCTTGGGGAAGCTGCCGGATCGGGTCGTCCTGGCGCCCTATCTCCGTGAGGACCGCAAGGTGGCCAGGGACGGCTTCGTCAGCTGGGAGGGCTCCCGCTACGGGGTCCACTGGAAATGGGTGGGAAAGACGGTGCAGGTGGGAGAGCGGCAGGGCACCGTGGAGGTCTGGGCCGGCGACGAGCGCATTGCGATGCATCCCAAGGCGCAGCGGCCTGGGCAGCGCTTCGTCCTGCCCGGCCAGTGGTCGGGCCTGCCCAGGGGAGACGGCCGGCCCCGCCGGGAGGCGGTGGCGATGCAGATCCTCGCTGGAGAGGTGGAGCAGCGCTCCCTGGAGGTGTATGAACTGGCCGCCGTGGGAGGTGCCCGATGATCGCCCTGGATCAGGCCCGCCAGCACCTAGAGACCCTCGGCCTCAAGCAGGCCCTGGAGATCCTGGAGACCACCCTGGATGCCGCGGCCAGCAGGCAACTGCCCTATCCGGAGATGCTGGCCGACCTGCTGGGAGCCGAGGTCGCCGCCCGGAGGGAGCGCTACCTGCAGACGCGCACCCGCTTGGCACCTCTGCCATACCAGCGCACCCTGGAACAGTTTGACTTCGGTTTCCAACCCTCCGTCGACGAGCGACTGAGCCTGCCCCCGTGAAGACGGGGGTCAAGGAACTGGCCAGCCTGGCCTTCGTGGCCGAAGCTACCAACGTGCTGGTGTTGGGACCACCAGGCGTGGGCAAGACCCATCTGGCAGTAGCCCTGGCGCTCAAGACCCTTCAAGAGCGGACAGGGAGCCTACTTCGTCCGGGCCTATGACCTGATGGAGGACCTCAGGAAGGCCAGGGCGGAGCACAACCTGGACCGCAGGATGAAAGTCTACCTAGCGCCCAAGGTGCTGGTGGTGGATGAGTTCGGCATCTGGCCCTATGACCGGGAGTCGGCAACCGCTTTCTTCACCCTGGTGTCGGCCGAGTACGAACGTGGCAGCATCATCCTCACATCCAACAAGGGCTTTGGAGAATGGGGCGAGCTGATGGGCGACACTGTGATCGCGTCGGCCATCCTGGACCGGCTGCTGCACCACAGCCACGTGCTGAACATCCGTGGCGAGAGCTACCGGTTGAGGGAGAAACGGCAGGCCGGTCTGTTTCATTCCCGGCAACACTTGGGAACAGAGCTGGCGGAAGCCAGCGACAACTACCGGGACTGACAGAATCGCTGAGCAACAACAAGGTGGGTCAACCCTAACTTGCTATAACCAGGTCCATTCCAACTTGCTATTGACAGAAACGAAGTGTCCGATCCTCACGGCGGATTTCCCTTCAGTTTGACCCTTGTTCTATAACAACCCCCCTACATCAGCACCTCCAAGAGTTGCAGGGCCTCTGCCTACCCAACTGTCCGTTTTTTGTACCTGATGGTGCGATATTTCAGCGGGCGGGAGTTGCAGAACCACCCGAGGATTTCCCTACCCAAGTGTCCGTCGAGCTTTCCGGGCTGTCCGAACAGCACTGTCCACCATCTTGGCCCATTGGCCGAAGATCTTGGTCGCGTCCCTCCTGATATCCGGAGATCCTTTTAGAACCTCCTTTAGAAGTTGCCTGAACACCATCCTAGCAGTTACTTGGGCCGAGGGCGCTATTAACCACGCCAGACCGTTTTTTGATCGGGCCAAGTCCTTATGTTGGTCCTCCATATTGAGACACCGCTGGACTATCTGTCCTAGGCGATGCTCATCGGACCCGACGTGCTGCCTCAGGCCATAGGTGACGATCGCTCTGAAAAGTTGCAGGTACAGGCGCTCCGAGTCGGTCAGGTCCGTCCGATTCAAGCGCTGCCTCGCCGTACGGTCGGCCTCTGCTATGAGAAGGTGTATATCGCTCAACACGTCCCATCGGCTCCTAGTTTGCTTTTGAACGATGGTAGATTTCCGAGCCGGTTCCCGTAACGAAGTTGGTGACACAGAGGCCTCATTTGGCATCCGGTCCTGGGCAGTGCCCACTTCTCCAAGCGGGGCTGGGTACGGAGCCGCTGGCAACAAGGACGATCCCAACTTGTTCACGGAAGGGCCTGCCTTGCCCTCATTCAACAGGCGGTTCATCTCCGCCTCGAGTTGGGGATGGATGGGCGGGAATTCCCTATCGAGGCCCTCTGCCCAAGGGTCAGACCAAATAATTTCCTGTTCAAGTAGTCGTGCCCAAACGCCGGGCGTGGGCTTACTGTAGTCCAGCGACCGTCCCGTCTGTTGCTGGAGGTGAGCCGGGAACCCCTGGGCGCTTTCACTCAACCCCACCCGGTGTCCCCTGCGTCGCCATACGCTATCAGGCCCTTCCCATACGCAAGTAAGGAACTCTGTCAAGGTAGTTGTCAGGATGAACAATTCCGGCGCAACCTTATCAAAGAGCTTCGCGGCCTTTTCTTCTCCGGTAATGACCAAGATTGGGAAAGACCTTCCCAGTTGGGCCGGTGCCAGACGATAGGACCGCAGCTTTTCTTTCCCTATCCGTCTCTCTGTCCTGGCCGAAAATTCCACCTCGACAGGCGTCCAAACCCCATTCTTCCCGTCGAGTAACGGTACCTGCACCCAGAGGTCGGGGGCCAGTTGCCCGTTCTTCCAGGACACATTCCATCGCCACCCAGCAGCCACCGGCATCCCATCCATCCTGAATTTCGCCGCCACCTCGGCTACCGCTGCGTCATGGCGCCTTTCCTTGGTCGCATCCTTTCCCTCTGGATCCGAATAGGTAACTTCGACCAACCGCGTAGCATCTACCCTGTCCCGAGCAGCCAGCATGTCGAGACCCCTCGGGGTAACATAGAAGTGTTTTCCCACGCTTGTAATCAGTCCACGTTCTGCCAACCCTTCCAGTGCAGCCGTGACTGCGCCTCGGGACATGTGAAAGGCTTCCACGAGGTTCGGCTTGGTGGCGCCCCGAAACTCGCCCACAAATGCCATGATCCGGTATTGCCGTACACCTCCGAGTTCGGCCAGGTCTGGACCCTCTCCCCTAGCCGCAATCTCAGGGTGGCCGATCGTCCTAGCCTGCGGCGGTTGCTCCCTCAAGGTCCACACACCGTGACTGGCCTCAGCAGACCAGACAAGGGTGCCGGCTGTATCCGTAGACCCAACTTGCACGTCGTAACCAGCCGTCGAATTTGACCTAAACGCTGCAAATTCGTCCGTGCCAATGGCGACGGTGGGTGGTGCTATATCCCACGAGATATAGTTTTTCGGATCCTGGTGGCAACGAATGAACGCAGAGCCAAGCCGGAGACTCCGGGACCGGTAGTCCTCCTGGGGCAGCAGGCCGGCCCAGAAGAAGGGTATGGGGTATGACATGTGGTCCTCGGAATCTCGCTCAAAACGCCACGTGGCTGCGGCGTGCAGGCGCCCGCTGGGAAACCACAAGACTTCCATCAGGGTGGGCACCCCGAGCCAGACAAGACTGCTGCTGGATGGATCCGGAAACGGGGACTGCCACTGGAATGGCCTGGCGAGGCCACTGGTCCAGAACGTGGGGAGAATCTCATAGAAACACTCGATCATGGGGACACGTTCCAGCATCTTGGTGGCCCCGCCTTCCGTCATCTGCCACGTCAGGGGCAACGCTCCTCGAACCAACCCCCTGTGCTGGAAAGACTTCGTGACGTGGCCCACACCGTCCCGCGTCAGAACGTATCGCCGCTGAATCCGGCGGGTCACTCCCAGCCTGCGGCCAGCGATGAGCTTTTTATCGGACTCCAACTGATGACACGTCTTGCCAACGTCGGACTCTGACGTACCGAGCGTTTGGGCCAGATCTCCTGCGGAGGCCCATGGTTGATGTGCCAGTGCAACCAGCGTCTGTTCTTCCAAGGGAAACTCCGACAGTAGTGGTCCAGCTTCTGCTCGCCTCCCGGTAGAGTGACGCATCGATGGAAATGGAGCTAGATGCTGCATATTCTTCACCTCCTTGGGAATGTTCGTAAACCGTTATTCGTCCGTACCTGACCTGAGTATGATAGATCGCACATCAATAAGGTTTTTGCATTAGTGGCGCGACTGGGCTAAAACCAAGCCGAAATGGGAACATAGACACCCGTCCACACCGGTATACGGGAACAAGAGTGCCTATTACTACCGTTGCAGATCAAGAGAAGTTAGAATACACACAGTCGGTTAGTGATGAGGTGACGTGGTGGTTGTTGGGTGCCGATTTGTTGTTGTCCGGCGATTACGTCCTCGCAAGAACCTGTCTCAGAAACGAGTTCAGGAGCAGGAAGAATAGAAGTGGAACGGCAAGATTCGGGGACCTGCCATAGGCCACCAGTGCCAGCCGGTTTGCGGAATCGGTGGGTAAGAGAGCCTGTATTCCCTCTGGGATAGTTCAGGAAGCCATTTGAAGCAGCCGTGGGCCCGTCGGAAATGTAAGGCGGCTAGATCGCCACTTCTGCCAGAGGACGCGCATATTAAAGGCCGTGGCCAAGGCGGTCCACTCGGCCGCCACATTGGCGAGGCCGCGCAGCAGGAACCTCCGTGCGTTTTGCTGCTCCTTGACGATACCGAAGACGGGCTCGACCAACTGTTTTCTCAGCTTGTACACGTCTTTCGCCTCGTCAGTGGACATCCAGGCCCGATGACGGCACAGGGCATCGTCGTGAAGGCTTACTATGAGCGCACGGCCTCATAATCCGTCCTTGGTACACGCACCGAAGGCGGGACATGACCGGCAGACAGGCGCCGAGCCCCTGTACCGCCGCGCCATCCCCTTTCCGGAGCGTTGGACGCCAACGAAGCGCAGCGTCTGACCCTGTGGACAGATATAGCTGTCGCTCTCCAGATCATAAGTGAAATTGTATCTGTGGTAAGGGTGCTCTGCCGACCTCCGCCTTGGTGCCTGAGGCATGGCAACAACTTGTCCCCTGAGTGCACACTTCTCCAGATTACCCCCCGAGTGATAACCCGCATCCGCCAAAGTCATCCCCGCTTTTGACCCGGTCGTCTCCTCGGCCAGTTCAAGCATTGGCGTCAACTGGGCATAGTCATTGGGTTGGTTCACAAGGTCAACTGCGGTGATCAATACTGCTCCCCCTCCCCCTTCCGGATCAAACGGCGCGACCATGGCCTGGGCGTTGTAGGCGGGCAAGACGCCGTACCGGGTCTTCATCATCCGGGCGTCATTGTCGGTCAGGTTGATGAATTTGGGGTCTTCCGGGCTGGCAAGTTCGTCCATGGCCTGCCTCACCCGATCTCTCAGGACTCTCTTATCGGCCAATTCTTCTGGCAAATGGGCCGGCGCTCCCTCTTCCCCTGCTTCGTTCTCAGCCTCAAGGTCGAGTATCGCCTTCTCGACTCGCTCCAGGAGCTTGCCCAACCTCTTGGCGTCGTAGGTCCTCTCCCTGGCGGCACTGGCGATCACCTTGGTTCCGTCCACAGCCTGCACCGCCAGGTCTACCAATTCCAGGGCTATTGCCGTTCGCACCGTACGTTTGAACAAGCTTCTCATGGCCTGGCGGTGATCTTTTGTAAATAATCAGGTTTATTAGGACAGAAAATCGCGAAATAATCAGGGTCTTTGGGACAGATAATCAAGGTCTTCAGGACACTCTGAGCGCTGATGGAGGATCATTGAGGCACTTCATTGTGAGGTGCAGCGATGGCCTACAAGGAGCAACTGTCTTGGAAATCAAGGTGTTACGCAGGTGGGCACCAGGGCTGACCGCTTTTCACCATTGCATTGAGGATTAGCAGCAGCTTGCGCATGCAGGCTGTGAGGGCGAGCTTCTTCGGCTTGCCCGCAGCCAATAGCCGGTGGTAGAAGTCCTTGATTATGGAGTTGTGGCGGGTGGCCACCAGTGCTCCCATATACAGGGTAGCGCGCACCCGGGCGCGTCCGCCCCAGACGGTGCGTTTGCCCCTCAGGGTACCGCTGTCCCGGTTGAAGGGAGCTACCCCCACCAGGGCGGCGACCTGTCGGCGGTTCAGGCTGCCCAGCTCCGGCAGATACGCCAATAGAGCCAGGGAAAGTTGTTCTCCCACGCCAGGGACGCTGCGCAGCAGGTCGTCCTTCTCCCGCCATACGGGACTCTGGCGGAGAGTCTGCCTCAGTCCGTCGTCCAGGTTCTTCAACTCCTGCTCAAGCCAAGCAACGTGCGCCTCGATGCGGGGACGCACGGCGCTGACGGCAGTACCCAGCCGGTTCTTCTCCGAGACCAGCATGGTCATCACCTGGTGCCTTCGAGCGGCCAGAGAGTTGAGCGTCTGGGTCTCAGAATCCCGCAACGGACGCACGGGTGGTCGGACTGCATCGGCGAAGTGAGCCAGGACCGCAGCGTCAATCGAGTCGGTCTTGGCGAGCCTCCCGGTGGCCCTGGCGAAGTCACGCACTTGGCGAGGATTGACGACGACTACGGGCAGAGCCGCCGCCGCCAGGGCAGCCACCAAGGACAATTCCAGTCCACCCAAGGCCTCCAGCAACACCATCGCGGGGTCCATGGCCTTCAGCTGGGCAACCAGTTTTCGGATCCCTCCCTGATCATGGGGAATCTCCCATCTGTCGTCCGTGGGGCGGATAGCGACATCCACCTGGGCCTTGGCTAAATCAATGCCGACGTAGATTGCTTCCTGATCCATGAGCACCTCCTATGAACTGCTGGCCCATCCTTGCATGATGCGGGCTCTGCTGGCCCAGGCAACCGTTCGGGCTCTGGTTCGGAGAAATGCGGCGACCCCTGCTCCTTGACGGTCTTTCCTGACCCAGGTGCTGTCGATGTCCAGCAAAAACGTCCTGACTAACTGGCCAGCAGAAATGTCACATTCACTACATGGAGAATGTGACTTTGACCCCGAAAGAACAATCCAGGCTTCAGGTCCTCAACAGCTTCCTAGCGGAACACACTACTCTGGACCAAGTGGCCGAACTGATGGGCGTCAGCCCGCGCCATGCCCGGCGCATTGTGGCCGCCTACCAGGACAGAGGCGCCGCCGCCCTCGCCCACGGTCTCCGAGGCCGCAGGCCGGCCAACGCCACGCCCAATGCCGTGGCGTCCGACGTGGTCCACCTGGCCCGCACCACCTACGAAGGCGCCAACCACTCCCATCTAAGCGAGTTGCTTGCCGAACGCGAGGGTATCGTCATCGGCAGGACCACCCTGCGGCGGATCCTGATGAGCGCCGGATTGAAAAGTCCGCGGCGACGACGCCCACCGAAACACCGAGTGCGCCGGCAGCGGATGCCTCGGGAGGGTATGCTGGTCCAGTTGGACGGCAGCTATCACCGGTGGCTGGGCGACAACGGCCCCCAGTTCACCCTGCTCATCGCGGTGGATGATGCCACCGGCGCCGTGGTCAATGCTCTCTTCTGCGGCCAGGAGGATGCCCACAACTACTTCCTGCTCATGCAGGGCTTGCTGCGCCGCCGCGGCCTGCCCCTGGCCCTCTACGCCGACCGCCACCCGGTTTTCAAGCACAAGTCGGAGTATCAACCCGCCGGCACGCCCACCCAGTTCGGCAGGGCAATGGAGGAACTGGGCATACAGCTGATATTCGCCCTGTCGCCCCAGGCCAAGGGACGGGTAGAGCGGACGGCTGGCACCTTCCAGGACCGGCTGATCACCGAACTTCGGCTGGCCGGGGCAACCACCATGGAACAGGCCAATGCCGTGCTCCGGCAGTTTCTGCCTCGGTTCAACCGGCGGTTCCGGGTGCCAGCCCAGTGTTCCGGGCCTGCTTTCCGGTCCCTGCAGCCGGACCTTCGCCTGGAACAAGTCCTGTGCTTCAAGCACCGCAGGAGGGTGGCCAGGGACAACACCGTCAAGTTCCAGAAGCGGACTCTGCAACTGTTGCCCAGCCTGGACCGACCCAGCTATGCCGGGGCCCAGGTGGTGATCCTGGAAGGACTGGACGGCCGATTGTCGGTGCAGCATGACGGGCGCATCATCGCTGCCCAGGAAGCTCCTCCCAGTCCAGGAACTCTCCGCAGAACCCAAAGGACTCTCCCAACCCAACTGGTCCCCAGTCCCGATCCCTGGATCCCGTCAACGGCTTCGGCGAGTACTCAGGAAATGCTCAACTCCCAGGTCTGTCCAGAAGGTGACCACACCGTCTCGGTGGATGATGTTCCTACCGGTGAGCTGCAGGTAGTCCCGTCACCGGGGAAACCGACCTTCCTGCAGCGAGAACGCTGGAAGGCGGTGCAGCAGGCCAAGCTCAGGGGGCTGTCGATCCGGGGGATGGCCAGAGAGTTGGGAATTCACCGCAACACGGTGAGGAAATACATCGACGCTGAGAGTCCGCCAATGCGCCGGTCTCCGGCTGCATCGACCGAGACGAGATCTGATACCATCACAGAGGTCGGCAGGTGACATTTCTCCTGAACAGTTGAACGGACATTCTTCCTGAACTACGACACAGGTGCACATCGGCCTGCCGCATCCCGGTCCACATCAGTCAAGTAATTCTTACACAAGTCAAGATACAAGGTGTTGAGAGTGGATATTACCGAAGTCATCCGGCGCTGGCAGGCGGGAAACAGCCGGCGTCAAATCGCCTCGGGCACCGGGCTGTCCAAAGATACCGTCGGCAAATACATTGCTGCTGCTGAGGAGCTGGGCGTATCTCCTGAGGGTACTGCCCCGACCGATGAGCAACTCAGCCGACTGGCGGTGATCGGCCAGCCCGGTCCGAGACGGCCTGCGGCGCCCACCGAGGACAAACTGGCCCCTTGGGGCGACCAGATCTACCAGTGGCTCACCGGCGACCGCCTTCAACTCACCCGCATCCAGGAATTGCTGGCGGAGCGGGACTGCCGGGTATCCTATGCCTCGTTGCTTCGCTTCGTGGACCGTCGCAACTGGCGACGGCGCAGCAGGGTCACGGTGCGCATGGAGGACACTGCCCCAGGTGAAGTGGCGGAGGTGGACTTTGGGCGCCTGGGCCTGATTTACGACCCTGACAGCGGCCGCCGCCGCACGGTGTGGGCGTTGATCGTGGTGCTGGGCTACTCGCGGCATTGCTTCCTCTGGCCCACTTTCAGCCAGAAGCTGGAGGACGTCATCGCCGGGCTGGAGTCGGCCTGGGCCTTCTTCGGCGGCATTCCCAAGTACCTGGTGACCGACAATTGTCCGCCGGCGGTGGCGACAGCGGATGCGCTGCATCCCACCTTCACCAAGGGATTCCTGGAATACTCCCAGCACCGCGGATTCATCGCCGACGCAGCCAGGGTCAGGCATCCCAAGGACAAGCCCAAAGTGGAACGCGGCGTGCCCTACGCCAGGGAGCGTTTCTTCAAGGGCGCCAACTTCAGGGACCTGGCCCACACCCGGTCCGAGGCGCAGCGCTGGTGCCGAGGCGTCGCCGGCCTGCGGGTCCATGGCACCACTCGCAGGAAGCCCTTGGTGGTCTTCCAGGACGAGGAGCGGGAGGCCCTGATCCCTTGGAACGGCGAGGCTTACGAGATCGCCGACTGGCGCAATGCCAAAGTCCACCCGGACCATCACATCCAGTGCTGCCAAGCCCTGTACTCGGTGCCCGCCGCCCTGTGTCCTCCCGGTCAAAGGGTTGAGGTCAGGGTGGACAGCAAGCTGGTGCACATCTACCACCGGGGCCGGCTGATCAAGACTCACCTCCGCCAGCCCAGGGGCGGGCGGGCCACCGATCCCGATGACTACCCGGCTGAGCTCTCAGCCTACACCACCAGGGCGCCCGACCGGATCAAGAGCAGCGCCGCCGGATTGGGCCCGGCGGTGGCCGAATTCGCTGAGCGCCTCTTCAACGGCCCTCTCCCCTGAGCCAAGGTGAGACAGGGACACAAGCTCCTGCGCCTCGGGGAACGCTACACACCCCGGCGCCTCGATGCCGCCTGCCGCAGGGCCCTGGACGTTGATCTCATCGACGTGAGACGGCTGGAGCGAATCCTGGTCCAAGCCCTGGAAGAGGAGGTCACGCCACAACTTCCGCTGCCCATTCCAGCCGGCCGCTTCGCCCGGCCCGGCAGCGTCTTCGATCATTCCAACCAATACCGCCGCCTGACGGCATGAGGAGACTGCCATGACCCGCTCAACCGATCTCACGCCCCTGCTGAAAAGACTCCAGCTGGGACCGATGGCCGCCACGCTGCCCGAGCGCATCGCCCTGGCCCGAAGGGAACAACTGGACTACGCTTCGTTCCTGGAGATCATCCTCAGCGACGAGATGCGGTTGCAACAGGCGGGCTTTCAGGAGACCTGCCGCTTGGAGGACTTCGACTGGTCGGCGTCCATCACCCTGGGCCGCCGGTTGCTGGACGCTGTCTTCTCCCTGGAATTCCTTGCCAAACACGAACACGTACTGCTGGTGGGACCGGCCGGCGTCGGCAAGAGCTTCATGGCCCAGGCCCTGGGCTACTCCGCCGTCCACGCCGACGACTACTTCAAGGCCATGGCCCAAGCCCGGGTGGACAACTCCCTGGAGCGCACCTTCCGGTCCTTCCTGTCTCCGGACCTGTTGATCCTGGACGACCTGGGGCTGCACAGGCTCACGGCCCAGCAGTCCGCCGACCTGTACGAACTCATTCTCAACCGGCACCGGGTATCCAGCTTCGTCATCACCAGCAACCGGGCGGTGGACGAGTGGCTGGGACTCTTTGAGGACCCTATTCTCGGCAACAGCGCTTTGGACCGCCTCGCCAACGCCAGCTACCAGATCGTCATCGAGGGAAAGAGCTACCGGGAGAGGTTGTCCCCACAACGGGCTTTCTTGGGAGTAAAGGAGGTGATTGACCCTGCAACCGTAACCTGATACAAGTCCAAATTATGGGCATTCAGGGTGTCCTAATGTTCGTGAACATCACTGTCCTAAAGAACCTGAAAAACGACACTTTGTAGAAGCGCCGCAAGGTATTGTGGTCCGGGTGTTGCCAGCCGGTAAGCCACAGGTAGGGTATCTGATCCCGACAGGCCGCCTCCAGCTTTCGGCTGGAGCGTATTCCAGTCATGAAGCCGTACAGCCAGACGCACAACATCGCCCGGGGATGATAGGACGGTGCTCCCAGCGGGTCGCCTTCTATCGCCACGCCCAGTTCATCCCACCTCTCTCGGTCCAGAGCGTCAACAAACTCCGCCACAAACCGGGCCGGATGGTCCAACGGCAACAACTCGTCAAGAGAGGGTGGCAGCAGCCACATTTGTTCCCGGTCCATATCTCTTAGCGGCATCCCGTTGTCTCCTCTCCGAGAGTCGCTTTACAGTGTACACTTTTGGATTCAAGTAGACTTCTGAGACAGGTTCTTTGGTTTAGTCGCCGATTTAGAGTTGACTTACCTCCTACTTGTTTTCAAAATCGCCGAAGTAATGTTGATTTCTCCGGCACGGGATCTCACCAGTCAAAACCGGGACTCCCTGTTCCTCTCCGACTCCTCTCGCAGCCACTCCATCATTAGGAACTCCGGAATCAAGGTCAGTCTCCCATCCTTCACGTGTGGGATAGGATTTTCTCGCCGTCGGAGCCAAGATTGTAGTTTTGGCACCGATACGCCGATATGTGCCGCGACGTCCTTAATCTTGTAACAGGCCAAGTTTCGACCCCTCCTGCGGTCCTCATCGACTCTGGCCGACACCCAGTCGCAGAACACCCGACCGTCCTCTATGGTCCAAGGGCGCCAGCCCATTTCGGACGTCATGTCCCGGACGAGCAGCAGAGTATGTTCATCGGCACCGCACAAAGCTATCAGGAACTCACGCAAATCGTCGGGGGTCATCGTCATCTCTCACCTGCCTGGTCCACGGACTTGGCCATTGGCCTTGCACCATAGTGTAGAACAACGCGGACGAAATTCGTTTTTGCATTAAGGGAGTCGACTGAGGCTGCATCTACCTGGATCAACTGCGGCCACCGTTATCCGAACTGTTCACCACGAACTGGTCCATCTTTCTCTGAATTGTTGCCATCGTACAAATCCCCGGGTTACTCGCGGGATCATTCCAAGTCTATGACGCCATGCCTAGATTCGGTTTTAGCAGGACCATAGTGGACAGCACTGTGCCCGCCTGGAACAGATGCAGGCTTGGCGTCCAACCCAGTGGCCACGGCGTGGACATGGAACCGGATACTGCTGGAGGCTTGGGCCTCAGTGAAGAGCTTACGGCCCAAGGATGATGAGCCGCTGCCGGACACGATGGCCGCAATCCCGCGGTCGACTTTCACGGAGAGCGGCGCAGCAACGCGACCTACCAGTCCACCACGTACCCGGAGTCGTGGCTGGCGAAGAAGGACAAAGGTAGGGAGGGCGGCTGTGCTTCGGAGCCAACGTGCTGATGGACAACCGGGAGGGCTTGATAGTGGACGTGCACCTCACGCCGGCGGAGGGTGCGTGGGCACGGGATGCGGCAATAGAGATGTTGTCCGGGGCAGCGGGTGGCAGACGAATCCCGGGGGCGCCGACCGTGGCTATGACACCAAAGGACTTCGTGGGAAAGTGCCGACAATTGAAGGTAACACCCCACGTGGTACGGAAGAAGCGTTCGGCCATAGACCGAAGGTCCACACGGCATGAAGGGCACCGGTTGAGTCAACGGGTGCAGAAGGTATTCGGCTGGGTCAAGACCAGTGGGGCTAGGACGGAAACTGCGCGACTGCGGGCTAGCCTACAACCGGATGTGGACAGAGTTGAAGGTGGCCGGGTACAACCTGGTGCGGCTGGCTAGGCTTGTGCCGGCGGCAGGGTAAACCATGGGACCAGTGTGTGCTGGAGCCTAACCAAAAGAGCACCGGGTATTGGAAAGGTGTTGCACCAAGTACCAGGAGACGCCACCGACCCCCTAGGCAACCCCAGCCACGAATTCCACCGACAGGGAATGGGTCAACTCGCCCATTTACTAACCGCCATTCCAACATCCTGTAGAGACTCTATCAGAGCGGTGGTTAAGATTCCTGCAAAACAGGGCACTCTCAGACCCATAAATGAAGTATGAGACAGCCGTTCGTGGGCGAGTCTTAGATCCGGTAGTCCCTGCTCAGCCTATGTGCTTCCCGAAATTTGTAAATCTATTTGTAAATCCTTTTCATTTCACTAAGTTTAATTCTGTTATTGCTACGAGCCCAATATGCCTCCATTTACGCTTATATCTACACTTCATTCGGTCCGATTTACCTTAATGTAACTCATACCTGCGGTTTACGAAACCGCTGCTCTACCACTGAGCTACACCGGCTTAGCTACGAATTAGAGGGTATATGGGCAGAGTCTCCGTTCAAGGATACCATAGTCCTCACAACCGTCAACGTCCGGGCTTTAGGAGTAACTATTCAGACTCGATGAGGCGAATTTACCGGGCGGACGGTTCCGCTGAAAAACACTGGCGTCCGCGGGCTGGTTGTGGCATAAGCGGACAATGGAAACAGGAGTGGGCCTGGCCAACGCGGGCCGGGCAACCCTGCTGGCAGTCATTGCGGAACAACATTGGAGCAGCGGTTGCTGGTGATGTGCCGTCCTTTCCTGGAAGACCCGTTGGCGCCGCAACGGTCAAGCAGTCCGTTCGGATGGACCGCACCCTGGCATCACCACCACCCCAAGGAAATGATAGAATTGGAAGCCGGGCAGGGATATATGACCACTATCAACGACATATCCGACCTGATCAGGATATTGCGGGACGATCCGGCATGGGCCGACGCCGTCCGAAGCGTACTCCTGTCCCAAGAGCTCCTGAGGCTGCCCGAGGAAGTCGCCGCCCTCACCAAGGCTTTCCGGGAACACGCCGAAACCACGAACCGGAGACTGGAAAGCCTCGAAGCGGGACAGGACGAGCTCAGGCAGGGACAGGCTCAGCTCCAGACCAACGTCAATGGCATCCAGACCACCGTCAACGACCTCCAGACCACTGTCAATGGCATCCAGATCACCGTCAACGGCATCCAGACCACCGTCAATGGAATGCGGGGGGAGTTGGGCAACCTGTCCGGATCGTTCTTCCAGCGGCGCGCCGCAAACTTCGCAGGCCGCGTAGCCAGAAGAGCCTTTCACCTCCGGCAGACCCACATGGTGCATCATGCCGACCAAGTCGGAGACAACCCCCTCAAGCAGATGCTCGACGATGCGGCCGAAGACGCCTCCCGCGATTTCACCGAGGACGATGCCGCTCTGGTGGAGCAGGCAGATGCCGTCATTGCGGGCAAAGCTCCAGACGGGACCGACGTCTACCTGCTGGTCGAGGCATCCATCACTATAGTCAAAGACGACGTCGACCGAGCAAAGGACAGAGCGGAACTGCTGCAGCGCGCCGTCGGTGCGACAACCCACGCCCTCGTCATAGGCGAAGCCATCACCGACGAGGCCGCAACGCAGGCGAAGGAGCGCTCCGTCGCGTTCGCCGCATTCACTCCGAGAAGGTCTCCACCGCAGGACCTCCAGACCTCTCAGGAAAACTGAGGATCCCCAGCCCGGATGAAGACAGCCCCCAGAGGCACAACCCTCCCGTGGGCCCCGTCAGGAACGCCGTAGCCATCCCAAGCTAACCGGGAACCGGCAACACCCGACCCAGGTACCGCCGCATCACCGGCAGCAAGGTCATCAGCTCCAAGACCAAGGCCAACGCCAACCGGGCGGCAACGGCATTGCGTTTGGCGGGCGCCGGCGGCATCGGCGAAGCCAATGACGTCCTAGATCAGTTTCTGCTTATCCCACCTATATCAATATGTGTAAATGAAGGAGTATATTTTTTGGCGATGCTCCATGAGTTCGCCAAAGAGGACGTGGGCCAGGCTATCAAATACAATGAGTATGAATAGCTACAATAGTAGGAGAGTATATTTCAAGTGGGCACCGTGGATGCACTATCCTACACACCACCGGTTGACATGCGGCCGGCGGCCTCGTGGTCATCGGATTTCTGTGTTGAAGCGACACCAATACGATAACATCTGCTCGATTTTGAAATGAAGATTCTGCAGGTCATTCACGGCTACCCCATGCGGTACAACGCGGGGTCCGAGGTTTACACGCAAGGCCTGACTCAAGCGCTGGCCGACCGCCACGATGTGCGGGTCTTTACACGGCAGGAAAACGCCTTCCTTCCGGAATACGCTGTGATGGAGGAGACTGACAGTGCAGACCCTCGCATCACACTCCATATAATCAACATGGGCCGGGCCAGGGACGGGTACCGTCACCCGGCGGTTGATAGGGTTTTCGCGGGACTGCTGGACGAGTTCCGGCCTGACATCGTTCACATAGGTCATCTGAACCACCTGTCCACGTCGCTGGTGTTAGAGGCCAGTGACCGCGGAATCCCCGTCGTGTTCACCCTGCACGATTACTGGTTGATGTGCCCCCGGGGGCAGTTCATCCAGATGTACCCTGTCGACCCGTCCGACAACTGGGCGGTCTGCGACGGGCAGGACGACCGGAAGTGCGCCGAGCGCTGCTATAGCCGGTATTTCGGAGGAGATTCCGAGGAATACGAGCTGGATGCGGCCTACTGGACCGGGTGGGTCGGACGGCGTATGGAGCAGGTCAAGGAAGCGGCCCGCGCAGTCGACGTTTTCATCGCTCCCGCCAAGTACCTGCTGCGGCGGTTCCGCGATGACTTCGGGATACCGGCGGAAAAGCTGGTCTACCTGGACTACGGGTTCCACCTGGACCGTCTCAAGGGACGAAAGCGGGACGCCGGCGAGCCGTTCACCTTCGGCTACATCGGGACGCACATTGCCGCCAAAGGGGTGGACTACCTCATTCAGGCTTTCGGCACCCTCGAGGGTGAGGCCGGACTGCGCATCTGGGGACGTGACCGGGGAGTGGAAACGGCGGGACTGAAAGGCCTAGCCCAGGGACTGCCGGGAACGGTAGGCGACCACTTGAAAATGAACACCTCCCGGCGCATCCCGGGACCGATGACCACGCCGGTGGAGAGTACGACCGACGGGACTCCGTAGGCTCGTTGCCATGCCCACATGGCAAGCTCCGCCGCCGCCTTGGAAAACCCGTAGGGGTTGTGGGGGGTGAGCGGGTGGTCCTCGTCCATCGGCAGGTAAAGAGTCCTCCCTACCTCGTTGCCCGAGCCGGCAAATAGCAGTTTGGCAACGCCTTCCGCCAAGCGGACCGCCTCCAACAACTCCACGGTCCCGCCGATGTTCTGCATCACCGTGTACCGTGGGGAATCGAAGGCCATCGGCGTATCAGGCTGTGCCGCCAAGTGGGCCACAACGGAGTGGCCCGAAACGTCCGATGGCTGGATGTCCTGGACGCTCTTCCAAAGATACCGGAAATTGGGGTGTGACAACTCCCGGCGCAGCGCGGTGGCGTGGCTCGGGGCTGCCACGTCCAGTCCAGTCACGGTGTAGCCCAGATCGAGTAGCGCCCTGCACAGCCGGGACCCGGCGAATCCGGCTGCTCCGGTGATCAACACCCTTTCGGCGTTACTCATATCAAATTGCAGGCTTGGCTCATCGTAGACGCTCCAGCCAGCCTTCAACATCCATCTCCGTATGTTTGCAGGCCAGCAGCACAATCTCGCCGGCTGCCCTGGCATCCTCCATCGCGTCGTGATGACGGAAGGCAATACCCAAGTCTCCCGCTATAAGCGCCAGGCTCCACCTCCGCCTGTACCTCTCTGGCCAAGCTCGACGGGCAACCATTGCACTGTCCAGCCATGTTGCTCGGAGCGGCTTCAGCCCGTACCGCTGCATCGCACCGTCCATTGCCCTCCGGTCGAAACCGGTGTGGCTCACCAGCACCGTCCCCTCAAGCATCCGGCGCAACCGGGGCTCCAGACGAGGCAACACTTCACTGTCTCTCACCGCGTTATGGTCGATACCGTGAAGCCTGACGTTGAAGTCGTTGAACCGCGCCTCCGGATTGACCAGGAGTGACACCTGCTGCTTGATTTCCCCCTGCCGGATACAGACAATGCCAATCTGGCAGATGCTTGAAGGGTCCGCGTTGGCCGTTTCTACGTCTATGGCATTGAACGTCAGGTTGCCCGCGATTCTCCGTTGTGTCGGACGTTGGCGCACTCCCGGCCACCTCATCGAGTTTCCTTGATTCTAACGCATAGAGGCGCATATATCATGAGCAGCGAAACAGCCCCGCTCTACACCCGGCGATTCTGGGCCAAGTCGGAGCCGCGTCACGGATACCCCAAGCGCATCCACCTGCTGGAGCACCACTTGGCCGACGTGGGCGCTTGCTTCGAGACCCTTCTGTTGCAGCCCACCATCCGGCAGCGGCTGGCTCAATCCGGCGGGCTGGACTCCCTTGACGATGCGACGGCGACGCGGCTGGCCCTGTTCGCCGCCCTGCACGACATCGGCAAGGTGAACGTGGGCTTCCAGACGCAGATATGGCGTGACGAAGACTTTCCTACCGGGCGACGCCCGCGTGCATTTCATCGTGTCGGCCACACCGCAGACTTGACGCCGGTTCTTCAGTGGAAAGACCGCGAAACAGCGAACTGGTTTTTGCCGACGTTAGGGTGGGAAGAGATTGAACGGTGGGATAATGACGACGGTCTTGCTTCGTGCGGGATATTCGTAGCCGCGCTTTCCCATCATGGCCGCCCGCTGCAACTGGACGATCCGGACAAGGAAAGCAATCCCCAAGTCTGGGACTCCTTTGTAGGATTGCATCCCAACTGGGGCTGCGACGGGAGTAAACCCTATCCGGGTAGGGAATATGCCAACGCCACTCCTCGTGGGCGCGGAGGTTGACAAGGAATTCGCATGGGATTACAGTAATCCTATCGAATGTCTGTGACATCGTTAGACTGTAAATGCCATTATGGAGGAAGTTCGATGACTCAAATCACCGCACGAGTACCGGACCATCTGGTAGAGGCTGTGGATGCGGCAGCCGCCCGGCTCAACCGCAGCCGGGCCGATGTGATTCGCCAAGCACTGGAGCGGTATCTGGAGGATTTCGACGACCTCTCCGTAGCATTGGAACGCCTGCAGGACCCTTCAGACCCGGTCTTGGACTGGGACGAGGTCAAGCGTGAGTTACTCGGTTAGGATTAAGCGAAGCGCAGCGAAGGACCTGTCGGACATCCCGCAGCCGATGAGAACCCGCTTGGTCCATGCCATCGACAGCCTTGCCGAACAGCCCTTGGCTGGCGCCGCTCTCAAGGGAGCGTTGACCGGCCTCCGCCGTCTCCGCGTCGGAGAGTACCGGATAGTGTACGAGGTCATGTCCGACGAGGTAGCGGTGCTGGTTATACGAGTGGCCCACCGCCGCGAAGCCTACCGTGGAGCATAAGTGTATAACCTTTATATCCGTGCTCAGGGTGATAGAAGCATGAACGAATTCTCAAGAATTGCCCACGACCCTGCCGTCATGGGCGGGAAGGCGTGTATTCGAGGGCTAAGGGTTACGGTAGGAACCGTCGTAGGACTCCTGACGGCAGGACGCTCCGCCGAAGAAATCCTGAATGCCTATCCATACCTTGTGCAGGAAGACATCAATCAAGCGTCGGCCTACGCAGCCTGGCGGCTTGAAGAACGGGAAGTATCACTCGCAACCGAATGACCCTCCGCATCCTGGTGGACATGTCCCTGTCGCCCCACGAATAGCCCCGCGCGTGCGGGGAACCTCGATGGTCTGCCCAGTCCTTGGATAAACTTGGCCTTGCAATCTCATCCACTGACACAAGTCGGTTGACGCCCATCAGAAAACTTCCCTAACATCTCTTGCCATACGGTAGTCGTTTCTGCAACATCTCCGTGCATCAAAGCGAGGTATACGATGTACAACATCCTGGCTGAACCTTTAATTCGTATCGATACTTCCGCCCAAGGAAGGGTCGAGGCGTCCCTGCCTCAAGTCTACGCCGCTCTGATGGCCGACGAGGTGGAAGCCTTCCCTTCTCTGCGCCCCCACCAGCGGCACGCATGGCATTCCTTCCTCGTCCAGCTAGGCGCGATGGCAATGCACCGGGCCGGCTTGGACACGCCGCCATTGGACTCAGAGGAATGGTGCTGCATCATTCGCGGTTTGACGCCTGACTGGCCGGGCAATGAGCCTTGGCGTTTGGTAGTGGGGGACATCATGCAACCCGCTTTCATGCAGCCGCCAGCCCGGACTAAGGAACGGGAAAAGGACTACAAGAACACCGTGGCCACCCCCGACGCCCTGGACATGCTGGTCACGTCCAAGAACCACGACCTTAAATCCGCCGTGGCACAGCAAGCCGATCCTGATGACTGGATGTTCGCGCTGGTTACTTTGCAGACGATGGAGGGGTTCGGGGGCAGGTATAACTATGGAATTTCACGGATGCCTAGCGGGTATGGTAACCGTCCGGCATTTAGTCTCACTCCATCCGCCCGTCCCGGAGGCCACGTCAAACATGATCTGGTTGCTCTACTGAACCACAGGCAATCAATGCTTGAGGAATACCCTATGGCGGATCCTGGCATCACCCTGCTTTGGGTCGTTCCTTGGGATGGCACGAAAGCGGAATCAAAATTGCTCACTGATATGGAGCCCTATTATATCGAAGCCTGCCGACGGGTGCGGTTGATTGAGCTGTCCGGCAGGGTAGTGGCCGTTCGCGCCAATTCCGATGCCAGCTGGAGGGTTCCCTCGCACGCGCGGGGATAGACCCGACACACCAGACGAGGCTATCCGACTCATAACGGTTCCCCCCCACGCGCGGGGATAGACCCCTAATGTGGATGGGACACGGAGGGGGGCGGTTCCCCCGCACGCGCGGGGAAGTCGCTGCCGTCCAGGACCCATACCGCCTCGGGATGCCCCAGCCTGGGGGCCAGGTATTCCTGCAACCGCCCTGTGACCGCATCATCGTCCCACCGGGCCTCGGTGAGAAAGCGCTGCATCGCCCGGGCTGAGATGCCCACCGATTCGGACAGATTCTCGGCGTTGCGCCGTTCCTGGGCCTGCACCAGCAGGGCCTGAAGATAGGTCCGGCTGTGCTCCCGCCACTGCTTGCAGCCAAAGGAGGTGGCAAAGAAAGCGTGAAATTTCTGAAGGCTGTCGTAGACCCGCTGGAAGCTCGCTGCATCCATCACCCAAACCGCCCACTATCATCTGGCCAGCTATTCTATCGGACAACTCAGGGCCTTTTCATTCTCTCGTCATTCCCGCTTTCGCGGGAATGACGAGACCTGTGCAGCCCAACCCGGAAAATGAAAAGGCCCTATCGGACAACTCGTCGTTGTAGTACTAAGGGACTAAACCAG
Source organism: Dehalococcoidia bacterium (assembly GCA_965203835.1). Lineage (GTDB taxonomy): Bacteria > Chloroflexota > Dehalococcoidia > Lucifugimonadales > UBA3495 > CBDCFV01. Next base: position 2,010,618 of record OZ241919.1, on the reverse strand, counting down.
CTAAACTGGAAGAAGCGGCTCATGCAGTCCCGGGGGTAGCTCGACCAGCATCGTCGTCACCGGGAGCGACTTCGCCTCCGGTGACGACGATACCCATGATCCCGGCTTTCCGGATGAGGGTTCCGTATTCGTCATGGCCCAATACTGAATTGAGCAACCCTGTCGGAATGGATCAGATGCACCCGTCGCAGGTTAGGCTGGTCCGGTTTCGGGCGAACCGTGAGCGGTGTTTGACCGTTGTTCCGGCGTGGGCGTCATCCTCTACCCCTGGACCGGTACGCAGCCGTGCCTGTTCCTGGTTCGGCTCGATCAGGCTATGCGTCGGGCTACAGTCTACCGAGATAACCTCTCCGTTCATCCATTCGCTCTTTGAAGATGTTGGTCCAGAAAGTCGGCGATAGCCGGGTAGGCGCGCAGCTTGTTGGCCAACCGGACCATGCCGTGTCCCTCATCTTCGAAACGCAGGTATTCAACCGGAACATTGTACTCCCGGAGCTGGGCCACCAGCGCCTCCGCCACGCTTATGTTTACCCTGGGGTCGTTGGCCCCATGGACAACGACCATTGGGACCCGGATCTTCTCCACGTGATTGATGGGCGAAATGGAGCGCAAAAAGTCTCCGTCTTCCTCGATGGTGCCGTACTCAATCTCCCTGAGCCTGCGTCCCTGGGGTTCAGTGCGCTCCAGGTGCATGATGAAGTCCGCAACACCTCTCTCGTTCACCGCCGCGGCCCACGAGTCCGGGTAGGTGGTCACCGCGGACAGGACCATGAACCCGCCGTAGGACGGCCCCATAACTGCGATGCGCTCAGGGTGCGCCCAACCGGAGGACCGTAGCCAGGAGTTGGTCGCTTCCAGGTCGGCGACGCTGTCCATCCGCTTGCGCCCGTCGTCCAAATGGTTATAGGTCCGACCGTAGCCCGTGCTGCCCCGGACGTTGGTTGCCAGCACCACGTAACCCCGGTTGGCGAAGTACTGGAGCACCGGCTCGAACACCTGACGTGTCTGCGCCGACGGGCCGCCGTGGACCTGTACGATGGCGGCGTGGCTGCTGTCGGGTTTCGCGTTCCGGGGAGCGTACAGGACGCCGGATATCTCCAGACCGTCCAGCGCCGGGAACCTCACGACCTGTGGTTCGACCAGGGCGTCCTCGCCCAGGCCCACTCGCGGCGACTGGGTAACTTGCTGCAAACGCCGCTGCCTCAGATCGTAGCTCCAGATGTCGGACGTGGCTTGGGAACTGTTCAGGGCGAAGGCGAACCTGCGCCCGTGGGGCGCCCAGGTGAGTCCCGAAACCACGCCGAGGGGGAGACCCGGCAACGGGTACTCTTCCGCCGAACGGAGGTCCCGTAAAGTAATTTCAGAGGCGCCGTCAACGTTCTTGGAATAGACGACCATCCGGCGCTTGTTGGGAGACAGGGCCGCGCTTTCCACGTCCCAGTCGGAAACCAAGTCGAACTCCAGGCCGCCGTCCCGTAGGTCCAACCTTGCCAGTCCCAGGAATTCTTGGGACTGGTCAGTACGCAAGTAGAGAGTCCGGCCATTGGCCGAAAAGCCCGCCGGGTAATATGCCGCCTCGCCGTTGTGCGGCGTTAGATGCACGGCATCACCGCTCGCCGTGTCTACCATGTAAAGGTCCGCGCTCTCGGAACTGGCTCCTTGCCGGACGATCAAGTGCTTGCCATCGGGCGTCCAGGAAACAGGCTCGGCGGACTCCTCTCCCGAATAGACCAGCCTGGGAGAGTCCCCGTCCAGTGCCTGAATATATACGTCGAACCGTCTCCGATCGATCGCGTTCGACGCAAAGGAGAAGGAGTCGCTATCAGGCGACCATTGCCCGAACCTGTGGGATACGTCCGGGTCAAAGGTAAATGGCCGGACGCCGCCTCCTTCGGGACTGCACACAAAGAGCTGCCAATGCTCGTCGCCTCCGTGGTCCCGGTCGAAGGCCACGTGTTGGCCGGAAGGCGAGAAAACCACTTGGCCGGTCCTTTCGGCGGCCAGGCTGAGTGGATGAGGCCAACCACCCGACGCCGGCACCACCCAGGGTAAGGGTATCCCGGTCAGGTTGCTCACGAAAGCGATCCATTGCCCGTCGGGACTGTAAGACGGCGCGGAGGCTGAACGGACGTTCAGGTACTGTTCGATTTCGTAAGCCATCCGTTGCACCTCGCAATCGGCGGTGATGGGGCAGCCCATGAAGGCGTGCTGGGAGGGTATCTTTCGATGCTCCAAGTGTCAATCTGGAAGCGCCGGGCCGCCGGGGTTGCCCGATCCCGCTCCAGTGAATAGGATATAGGTTAATCGAACCTGACCATTCCAGGATTACCTAGAGGAGCATCGATGACCATGGCAGATTCCAAGCAAACGCTCTCCAACCGGCTTACCAAACTCCACCGGCGGATGGAGGAGGCCCAGGTGGACGCCTACCTTGTGCTCTCCTCCGATGCTCACCTGAACGAGTACGTGCCCGAATATACGCGCCGCCGGACAGCCATCTCCGGGTTCCGGGGCTCCGCCGGCGACGTCTTGGTCTGCCCGGATGGGAGCCATCTGTTCGTAGACTCCCGTTACCACATTCAGGCGGACGACGAGGTCGACCACGACAATTTCCATGTCCACAAGCTCGGGCTGGCTGAAGAAAAATCCCTCAGCCAGTGGTTGACCGAGATGGAAAAGGAACGGGGCAGCATACGCGTGGGATTCGACCCCTTTGTGGTCTCGATGCAGGCCCACTCCGTGTACAAGGCTGCCTTGAAATCTCCGGATTCCGCCCTGGCGCCGGTCAACGACAACCTGGTGGACGCCGTATGGGACGAGCAACCGCCGCCGCCAGCCAACCCTATATATAAGTTGCCGGATGACCTCACCGGTTGCGGCGTCGCCGAGAAGCTGTCCGATATCCGCAAAGAGATGGAGGATGCGGGAGCCACTCTGCTCGTGCTGACCAAGCTGGACGAGATTGCATGGGTAACGAACCTCCGGGGCACGGATATCGCCTACAACCCCGTGTTCGAGGGCTACCTGGTCATTGACCGGGAGCGCGCCATCTGCTTCACTCGAGTTTCGCCTCCCGCGGACGTGACGGATGCCCTGGCCTCGTTAATCGACTTCGAACCATACGACGCCTACGCCGAGGCGATGAAGCGTTACGGCGCGGAAGCCTCGGGCATGGTCTGGCTGGACCCCAGCGGGACCACGATGGGTACCAGGTTGATGCTCCACGAAGACCAGAGGCTGCTCGAGAAGCCCAACCCGACAGTGGCGTTAAAGGCAATCAAGAACGAAACGGAGATTGCCGCCTCCCGAAACTCCCACCGGCATGCCGCCGCCGCCAAAATCCGCAGCTTCAAGCGCCTGCAGGACTCGATCAAGGCGGGCGAGACGGTCAGCGAGGACGGTTACAGCCGGATATTGTACGAAGAGTACTCCAGCGAGGAAGGTTTCTACGACCTCAGCTTCACCACCATCGCCGCTGCCGGAGCCAATGGGGCAATCGTCCACTATGCCGACGCCAGCCCCGACGTTCCGCTCCGCGACGGTGAGCTGTTCCTGGTTGACTCCGGCGTACAGCTTATGGGCGGCACTACCGACGATACGCGCACGGTGATCATCGGCGAACCGTCAGAACGCCAGAAAGAGGTCTACACCCTGGTCTTGAAAGGCCACATCAACCTCGCGATGCAGAAATTCCCCGAGGGGACCGGAGGAATTGCCCTGGATGCCCTGGCGCGCACATTCCTGTGGAACGCCGGGCTCGACTACGGGCACGGAACAGGCCACGGCGTCGGCGCCTTTCTGAACGTCCACGAGGGACCGCAGCGAATCACACCGAGGGGGGCCGACGAGCCGTTCAAGATCGGGATGATTGTGTCCAACGAACCCGGCTACTACGAGGCGGGATGGGGCGGCGTGCGCTTGGAAAACCTGTACGTTGTCGCCCCCGACGAGGAGATGCCCAAGCATCCCGACGGCCGAAAGTGGCTGCGGATGGAAGCGCTGACCCTGATTCCTTTCGACAAGCGACTCATTGACTGGGACCAGCTTTCCAATGAGGAACGCGAGTGGCTGGAAGGGTACCACCGGCAGGTATGGGACACCATCGCCCCCATGCTGGGAGGCGGGGACTGGGAGTGGCTGCAGGAGGCTTGCCAGACCCCCTGATACTACAGTACGGAGCGGAGTGCTCTTGCCTTATGGCGCCTTATGGATGGAAGGGGGTTGTCCCAGGGACATACCGGCCCCCGTCCGGCATAGCGGCGCGGCTTGCAGCGGGGTACAATTCTGGCTACTCCCAAGCTACAGGAGGGTAGTCGCCATGACTATGGATTCCAGCCTGTTGTTGGATATGTACCGCAAGATGGTCACCATCCGCACTTTTGACGCCAGGGCTGTCGAAGAGTTTCACGAGGGCAACATTCCCGGCGTGGTCCACGCCTACATCGGCGAGGAGGCCGTCGCCGTGGGTGTGTGTTCCGCTCTCCGGACCACCGACCGCATCGCCAGCACCCACCGCGGCCACGGCCACACCATTGCCAAGGGCGCCGACATCAACCTGATGATGGCCGAGTTGTTCGGACGCAGCAACGGCTATTGCCACGGCAAGGGCGGCTCGATGCACATCGCCGACTTCAGCGTGGGGATGCTGGGCGCCAACGGCATCGTTGGCGCGGGAATGCCCATAGCCACCGGCGCGGCCCTGGCCGCCAAGCTGGAAGGCGGCGGCGGCGTGGCGGTGGCCTTCTTCGGCGACGGCGCCTCCAACGAGGGGGCGTTCCACGGCTCGCTGAACCTGGCGTCCATCTGGAACCTTCCGGTCATCTACGTCTGCGAAAACAATCGCTGGGCCTCGGGCAACTCAGCGGAAGCCACGTTATCGGTGGAGGACGTCTCGGTGCGGGCCGTGGGCTACGACATGCCCGGCGTCACGGTGGACGGCACCGACGTTCTGGCTGTGTACGAGGCGGCGCAGGAAGCGGTCCGTCGGGCCAGGGAGGGCCGCGGCCCCACCCTGCTGGAATGCAAGACCTTCCGCTGGCGCTCCCACTCCGAATCACGCGGAAACCCGGCGGACCCGCGTCCGGCCGGCGAGATAGAGCTGAGCCAGTCCCACGACCCGGTGGCAGTGTTCATCGACCGCCTCCTGGAGCAGGGTATAGCCACCAGGGAGCAGCTTCAGCAGACCGACGAGGAAATCGCCGTTGCCGTCGAGTCCGCCATCGACTTCGCCAAGTCCAGCCCCCTTCCCAACCCCGAAGACGCCCTGACGGAAGTATTTGCCCCGTGATCATTCTCCAAGGAAAATTGTCAGAAACAGAATTTCGAGGACAGCGTGTACCAATCCTGATAATCCTTTAATCCTGTGAATCCTGATTCTGACAATTTAGCCGGAAACAAGTCCAAGTCTCCTCTCCCAGAGGAAGAGGGTAAGGGCAGGTGCAGACCATGCGGGAGATAACCTACGCCGAAGCGATAATGGAAGCGTTCCGGGAAGAAATGCGCCGGGACGACAAGGTGTTTCACATCTGCGGCAACCTGGGACCGCTGGCCGGGTTGGTATCCGAGTTCGGCATCGAGCGGCTGCGGGCCTCGCCCATATCCGAGGAAGCCTACGTAGGCGCGGGTATCGGCGCGGCGGGCAGCGGCTTCCGCCCCATCATCAGTCCGGGCATGATGACCTTTGCCTTCACCGCCATGGACCAGATCGTAAACCAGATGGCCAAAATCCACTACATGTTCGGCGGCCAGGCGCCCTTCCCGCTGGTGTTCCGTGCCTCAACGGGCGGCGGGCGTTCGGCGGCGGCGCAGCATTCGCAGAGCCCGCACCCCATGTTCATGAACCTGGCCGGGCTGAAGCTGGTCATGCCCTCCAATCCCTACGACGCCAAGGGCCTGATGAAGAGCGCCATCCGCGACAACAACCCGGTGGTGTTCTTCGAGGACCAGATTCTGGCGGGCCTCCCCGACCGGTTCCCGGTGCCCGAGGAGGAGTATCTAGTCCCCATCGGCGAGGCCGACGTGAAGCGGGAAGGGTCCGATGTGACGGTGGTCGCCATCTCTAAAATGGTCCCGGAGGCCCTGAAGGCCGCCGACGAGTTGGAAGCGGAAGGCATCTCCCTGGAGATCGTAGACCCGCGCACGCTGGTGCCGATGGACACCCCGGCCATACGCCGGTCGGTGCGAAAGACGGGCCGGGCCGTCATAGTGGACGAGGCCTGCATCACCGGCAGCGCCGCCGCGGAAATCAGCGCGCAGATCACCGAGGACCCTGAGACCTTCCGGGCCTTGAAATCGCCGCCGGTCCGCGTCTGCGCCCCCGATGTCCCCATCCCCTACAGCCCGATTATGGAGCGATACTGCCTCCCCGACAAAGACAACGTCATCGCCGGGGTACGGAGGGCGCTGCAATGATGCCCGCCATAGTCTTGCAGAATGCCGCCATATTCGATTCCACAGGAAGGGAACCCTATGGTCCGGGAACCGTCGTGGTGGAGGGCGATAGAATAACCGCTGTCGGACCGGTCAACCAGGTCGCGGCGCCCCGGGGCGCAAGGGTCATCGACGCGGCAGGCCATACCGTTATGCCCGGCCTGATCGATGCCCACACCCACGTCGGCGCCGTGGACAATTCGTTCGGCGCCAACTTCGAGGACAACCATCCTGGGGCAATCTACGCTTATTCCGTAGCCCGCATCCTCCGGGAAACCCTGATGGCCGGGTTTACCACCATCAGGGACGCCGGCGGCTGCGATTACAGCTTCAAGCTGGCCGTGCAGTCGGGAATCATCCCGGGGCCGCGCATATTCACCAGCCAAGCCTACATCTCGCAGACCGGCGGCCATGGCGACATGCGCGAGCGGCACGACCGCAACACTCCAAGGGCGGGTCACCGGCTGGCGCCGATGCCAGCCATTTGCGACGGGGTTTCCCAAGTACGCCAAGCGGCACGGGAGTTGCTTCGCACCGGAGCCGACCAACTCAAGATCATGGCCGGCGGGGGCGCGGCGTCGCCAACCGATCCCCTCGACTCCGCCCAATTCACGGTCGAGGAAATAGCGGCCGCTGTCTACGAGGCAAGAGCGGTCAAGAAAAGAGTCATGGCCCACGTTTACGTCCCTGAGGGAATCAAGAACTGCGTGGCAGCCGGTGTACGCAGCATCGAACACGGAAATTTTCTGGACGAAGAAACAGCCTTTCTGATGAAGGAACAGGATATGTATCTCGTCCCGACGCTGACGGTCTACGAGCTGATCGCGGAACGAGGCCGGGAACAGGGGATTTCCGAGGTCACTATAGACAAGATCAACCAAGCCAGGGGCGGCGGCCGCCAGAGCGTTGAAATCGCAATGGCGGCCGGGGTCAACATCGCGTCGGGGGCCGACCTGTTCGGGCAGAACTACGGCCTGAAAGCCGTTGAGCTGGAACTGAAGGCAGGCGTCATGGGGGCGGAGGCCAGCCTGGTTTCGGCCACCCGCACCAATGCCGAACTCCTGGAGCGGTCTGACGAGATCGGCACCCTGGAACCCGGCAAGCTGGCTGACCTCATAATGGTCAGAGGCAATCCGGTGGAAGACATCACGCTCCTGCAGGACGCGAACAACATACCGCTGGTGATGCAGGCCGGCCGGATGGTCAAGTGGGAGGAGCCGGGCTAACCGGGTTACCCCTTAGCTACGCAGGAGGGCAGACGCATGGCAGACCTGAATATCGCTACCCTTTCCGGCGGCTACACTGTTATAAGCGAAGCGGAGGTCAAGGACTTCCGCAGCAGCCTGCACGGCGAGACGGTGCTCCCCGGCGATGCAGGGTATGACGGCGCCCGGCGGATATGGAACGCCATGATCGACAAGCGGCCGGCGATGATCGCCCGCTGCAGCGGTCCCGCCGACGTGGTCAATGCGGTCAACTTCGCCAGGGAGAACAACCTGCTGATCTCGGTGCGAGGGGGCGGCCACAACTTCCCCGGCAACAGCGTCTGCAATGATGGGTTGATGATCGACCTGTCGCAGATGACCGGTGTGCGCGTCGACCCGGGTGCCAGGACTGCCCGTGCCCAGGGCGGGACGAAGTGGGGAGCGTTCGACCATGAGACCCAGGCCTTCGGCCTCGCCACCACCGGCGGGACCGACGTCGATACCGGCATCGCCGGCCTCACCCTGGGAGGCGGCATAGGATGGCTGTCCGGCAGCCACGGCCTCAGTTGCGACAACCTGGTCTCCGCAGACGTGGTCTCCGCAGACGGCCGGTCCCTGACGGCCAGCGCGGACGAGAACCCCGACCTGCTCTGGGCCCTCAGGGGAGGCGGCGGCAACTTCGGCGTCGTAACGTCGCTGGAATACCAACTGCATCCCGTTGGGCCCGAGGTGCTGGCGGGCTGGCTGGTCTATCCCGCCGACAAGGCGAGAGAGTTCTTCCCCTTGGTCAACGATTTCACCGACAATATGCCCGACGAAATGAATCTCATCACGTTCCTGCACACGCTCCCGGACGGGGGTGGAAAGGCGTGTAGCATTCTGCTCTGCCACCACGGCGATATAGCGAAGGGAGAGCGGGCCATCCGGCCGCTCCGGCAGTTGGGAACGCCGATTCTGGACAACGTCAGGCCCATGCCGTACACCGAAGCCCAGAAGCTGGCGGTGGCGCCTGCGGGGCGGCAGAACTACCTGAAGTCCCACTTCGTCAGCGAGGTCAGCGACGACATTGTGGACATCGCGCTGGCCTATTTCGAGCGCATAACATCGCCCCTCTCCTCCATCCTGTTTCAGTACCTCGGCAACGCCGCCCGGCGCGTACCCGCCGGCGACACGGCCTTCGGACACCGGCACGCTCTCACGGAATGGGCCACCAATGCCGTCTTCCTGGACCCGGGAGAGTCTGAGGTGCACATCCGCTGGGTCAGGGAGTTCGCCGCCGACCTGCTGCCCTTCTCATCGGGGGCCTACATCAACCAGATCGGCACGGAGGAAGAGGATGGAGCGGAGGCGATACAGGCGGCTTTCGGGGACAATTTCCAGCGGCTGGCGGCCCTGAAGGAGAAGTACGACCCGGACAACCTGTTCAGCCACAACCAGAACATCCGGCCCCGGCTTTAGTTCCCGCGGTCGGGGCCGCTGATTTTTTGCGCAAGGGCTTACCCCAGCGACTTGGGGTTGATCGGGGTTGGCATTGCCTGCACTTCCGGGAGCACTTTTTCGGCGAACAGCCTCAGGCTCTTTTCGGCTTTATCCCTCGGCATCCCGCCATAGAACATGTGGACCACGACCTTTTCCAGGCTTATGGTCCACTGGAGCGCCCGGATCTTTTCGATGATCTCGTCCGGCGTGCCTATGGGCTGGGTTGCGCGCCGAGCAGCGAAACCGGCGTCGGCGGTCCCGACGTCGGCATTCTGGCGTATGAGGTACTCCTCGTAGCCCTTTATGCCGTCATAGCCCGGGTTGTTCCATTCGAAGTAGTGGTGCTGTGCCGCGGTGAGCTGGTTGTGGAAATAGGTCCACCCCTCTTCGGCCTCCTCGGTGGTTTCGGCGCAATACATCCATAGCAGAGTGGTAGGCTGGTCCGGCGGAAGGCCGAGTTCTTTCCGTATGGCGTTGAACCGCCGCACCTTGTCGGTCATCTCGTCGACGTCGTCGCCGGCGACGAACATCTGCCCAAGACCATTTTCCGCTGCCATTCTCGCGGACGCCTCCGTCGTGAACGCCACCTTTATGTCCCTGGTCAGCTCACCCTTGTGGCGGGCTTGGGGCCGGATGGTGGTAGGCGGAATATCGTAGACCTCGCCTTTGAACTCGAAGCGTTCCGCGCCGTCGGCGGCCTTGATGGCGTTGATCACATCGTAGAAATATTTGTGCGATTCTTCGATGGGGTAGCCCAGCGAGGCATACTCGTGAGGAGCGATGCCGCGGCCGATCCCCAAGTGAAGGCGCCTGCCCTGCAACAGGATGTCGAGCATGGAGAGCTCGGAGGCCAGCCGGACCGGATTCCACCACGGGGCAACGATAACCGCCGTGCCCACATCGACTCGCTTGGTGCGGCCGGCCCAGAACGCCAGGTATTGCAGCGGGTTGGGCTGCATGGAGTAGGCGGAACCGTAGTGTTCGGTTGCCCATATCGAGTCGAACCCCAGCGGCTCGACCAGTTCACCCATGTAAAGAGTGTCATCCATATTCTTTGCGTCCGGCACCGCCGGCGGGCGGGCGTAGTCTTCCGCCAGAAGACGGGGCCAGTCGCCCTGATTGTAACCGGTGACCATCACTCCGCAGTGCATCCGCAGGTCCCTCCTTGCGATCGGCCCGCTCGACTCAAGTGCGGGCAGACGCCCATCATGGCAGGTCGATGCTCCAGTATAACCGTTCAACCCCGGAGCAAGTCCGCCAGACCGCTGACCGGTCCCGTCTCCTCCAGCAGGTCCAAGCGTGACAGGACCTCCGCCGCCGTTACATCGGTCAAAGACTCCGACGCGCAGTCGCGGAACTTCTCCCGGACCTCCTCTACCGTCACGCCGCGCAGGGCGCCGCTCCCGGCGCGGTGCGCCTGCTGGCGCAGCACACTGCCGTCCTTCAGGTGTACCTCGACCTCGTTGTAGCCTTCCGTCCAGCTTGGTTTGCCATCGTTGCCCGGTATGCGTCGCATGTCTATCCGGGGAATCAGCGACTGGGCCTCGGGACGCAGCACCTGGCCGTCGGTAAAGGACTGCAACCCCACCCGGCGGTCCAGCAGGGCGGCCGCCAAGCAATACTGCATACTGAACTTCCCTTGCAGCGACGACACCGGGCGCGAGTGAATCAACGAGCGAGGCGGGTCGAAGTCCACCAGCACCTCAATCCTGTCCACCGCCTCCGGGTCGATGGGACCCTGGGACAGCAGGTTGAAGGTGGCATCCAGGGCAAGATGGGCGCTGCCGCAGCACGGGTACTTCTTGATTTCGATGCCCGATTCCACCAAGTAGCTTTTGCTCCCCAGGTTTTCCACCACCTGCTCACTGTCGAAGCCTCGCCCGCCGGAGAATGCCCGGATGAACCCGAACCGTCCCTCCAGGGTGTCCTGGCCGGATGTGAAACCGTCACGCACCAGCTTGGCCGAAACGACCCCGGCCCGGGCGGCGTCCCCGGCGTGGAAGGGCTTGGTCATGGTGCCGAAGTTCTGCCGCAGTCCCGATGCTTGGGAGGCGGCCAGTGAGACGGCCATGACCGTCTGTTCCGGGTCCAATGCCATTATCCTGCTGGCTGCCGCCGCCGACCCGACTGCCCCAAGGGGACCGGTGGGATGCCACCCGAGGTCATCGTAGTAGGCTTCGCTCAATGCCTCGCCCACGGCGCAGGCCACCTCGAACCCGGCCATGTAGCCCAGGATCATCTCCCTGCCGGAAGCCCCGGTTTCCTCGGCCGCGGCAAGGGCCGCGGGCAGCAGGACGGCAGTGGGGTGGGTCTTGGTTATCTGGGTAATGTCATCGTAGTCCAGGGCATGGGCCATGGCCCCGTTGACGAGGGCGGCGTTGGCGGCCGAGGTCCTGAATCCCCGGCCCACTACACTGGCAACGGGAGCGGCGCTCTCGGCGGCGGCATAGCGGCAAAGGATGTCCGCCAAGGGTTCCCGGCACCCGGCAAGCATACACGCAAAGCAGTCCATAATCGCCGCCTTGGCCGCTTCGACCGCATCGGGCGGGAAGTCTTCCATGTCGGTACCGGTCACGTATTCGGCAATATGCTTGGTGATTTCCATGAGAGACCTCCTGATGGTCTGGCGCGGACTAAGAGCAAATCAAGTTGGGGGCCGCTAAAATTCCCTTATGCGGGGCAGCACCTCCCTGCCGAACAGCTCTATTTCCTGCATTACCCGGTGGTGGCTTATGCCCGGCTGCTGGAACGCCAGGTCAACGACGCCTACGCCGCACTGTTCATGGAACGCCTTAAGCTGCCTTGTCACCGTGTCCGGGCATCCGACGAAGCCCACCATTCCCCTGATGCCGCGCCCCGCGCCGCCGGCGCCGTCGGCGAAAACCTTGGCCCTGTCGAACGGCTCTCCGGCGCGGGCCGACTGTACCGCCCGTGCCAGAGCAGGGTCTATGGTCAAGCCTCGCTCGATTCCCCGCGACTCCAGTCCCTCCATCAGCGCCTCCGCCTCCCGGTCCGTCTCCGCAAGGCAGATTCCTCCCCGGTAGACTATCTGGTCGGAGTCCGGCTGCCAGCCAGCCTGCCGGCAAAGTTCGACGTATTGGGCGGCCACCTTGGCTGTATCCTCCACCGAGGCGTAGGCAATGCCCAGCCCCAAGCGGTTTTCGGCGGCGTACCGGACCGAGTCCTCGCTCCTGGTGGCCACTATCAACGGGGGCATGGGCCGCTGCACCGGCCTGGGCCACACCGAAACGGTGCGGTACCGGTAATGGCGGCCCTCCCATGAAAATGGCTGGGGCTCGGTCAACGCCTTGATAACCAGGTCCATACCTTCAATGAGCCGTTCCCGGCCCTCCGCCGGGTTCAGGTCGTACACTTGGTCCTCGCTGAGGACTCCCCGCATGAACGCCACCACCAGCCGACCGCCGGTGAGGTTGTCCAGCATCCCGATCTCCTCGGCGATGCGGATTGGGTTGTTCAACGGCAGCAGTTGTCCCAACAGGGCTATCTTGACCCTTTTGCATCGCTCGGCTACCGCGGCGGCCATTACCGCCGGGTTGGGGGTTGTACGATTGCCGGAGTAATGGTGCTCCGAGAGGCTCACCCAGTCGAACCCCACTCTCTCGGCCAACTCGCACTCGGCCAAGCCTTCCTGGTAGCTTTGTATCGCTATATTGGAATCCTGGTGGACCGGGGGCACGGGCCAGCCCGGGGGAAACTTGTGCCGTTCCGCGTACCCCATGCAACCAAAATACGACGTCTTCATTGGTATCTCCCCTGAGTGTTTCCCCTTCGGTGCATTACGGTCCGCGCGGTTGCCGCGGCTGGCCCGATGGTAGGCAACGGTGCGGTGGGTGTCAATAACGCCGCCAAGTTGACTGAGCATATAGCGTCAATTACCCTTGGAGCTGTACTCGTTGTTCCGTACAGGTAACATGATATGACAAGCCGGTTGGATGTACGGCTGGACTTTGAACACCGCCGACGGTTGGAGGAATTGGCGCAAGAGAACGGAGTGCCTATCTCCGAGATCGTGCGACGCCTTATCGACGGCGCCTATGAGGATATCGTGCGAACGCGGCGTAAGCAGGCGATTGAACGGTTAATAGGATTGAATTTGGAAGACCCGCCGGACCCGGATACTCTCTCCCGAGAGTTGGAGGCCGCCCATGAACACGGCGGTATTCATTGACACCGAGGAGTGGGCAATGACCAGTAATTCACAGTGGACTCCCGAACTGAGCCGGCGCTGGGACCAAGAAATAGTCCGCTACCCCGACCCGGCAGTGGAGGCGCTGGACCCGCGCTTCAGCGCCTACAGAGTCGGGAACGCCGCCATAGAGCGGCTGTACACCGGGGCGCGCTGGGCGGAAGGCCCGGTATGGTTTGGCGACTTCAGGTCCCTGATTTTCAGCGACATACCCAACAACCGGATGCTGCGATACTGCGAGGTAACTAATAAGGTCACACTTTTTCGCCAGCCCTCCAACTACAGCAACGGCAATACCCGGGACCGGCAGGGGCGCCTGATTACCTGCGAGCACCTGACACGCCGGATTACCCGCACGGAGCACGACGGCAACGTCACTATATTACTGGACCGCTTCGACGGGAAACCCCTCAACGGCCCGAACGACGTGGTTGTTCATTCCGACGGGGCCGTCTGGTTTACCGACCCGGGCTATGGAATCCTGGCGTCGTATGAGGGAGAACGTGCCGAGGCCGAACTACCCACGCAGGTCTACCGGCTGGATACTGTAACCGGTGAAGTTACGGTGGCAGCCGACGACTTCGTAAAGCCCAATGGGCTATGCTTTTCCCCGGATGAGTCGCGGCTGTACATCTCCGACACCGGCATCTCCCACGACCCCGATGGACCGGGGCACATACGGGTCTTCGAGGTGGTGGAGGGCCGGAAGCTGCGCGGCGGGCAGCTTTTCGCCGATATGTCCCCAGGATTCGCCGACGGCATACGGACTGACCGCGACGGCAATCTGTGGGCCAGCGCAGGCTGGGGCGGGCCGGGAAGCGACGGCGTGCACTGCCTCACGCCCGACGGTGAGTTGATCGGCCGGATCATCCTTCCGGAACCCTGCTCGAACCTGTGCTTCGGCGGCGTCAAAAGAAACCGTCTGTTCATGACCTGCAGCCAGTCCCTGTATTCCTTGTATGTAGAGGCCGTCGGCAACCCAGGCCCGTAGCAAATGCTACCGGAATGGGTCGACGATTCCTACCTGCACTATGCGGGGCTGGTCAACGCCGGCAACGCCGACGTACTTGTAGACCTGCTCGTCTGCTGTGCGGGGTTGGAAGCTCTGGACCACGGTGGACTCGGCGCCGGTCAGCAGAAGAGCGAAGGGAGCCGCTTGGGTCTGGGCCTCGGGGTCCGTGGGGAATAGTGTTGTTATACCAGTCTACAACGTGCGTGGCGGCACAGGCTTCCGGGTTTGCTATACTGTCGCAAAGGAGAGGAAGATGGCAGATTACACCGCATATTTCAACGGCGATTGGGTACCCTTCAGCGAGGTCAAGATAGACCCGATGGACCGGGGCTTCCTGGTGGGAGACGTGATTTTCGACGTGGCTCGGACCTTCAACGGCAAGAGCTTTCGCATGGAGCAGCATATAGACCGGCTTTACCGCTCCCTGAAGTACGTGCGGCTCGACCCCGGACTGTCCCCGCGCGAGATGTACGACATCAGCGAGGAGGCGATCTCGCGCAACGAGCTCCTGCGGGAGGAAGTCGGGGACTACACGATTACCCAGTTCATAACCCGGGGGCCGGGAAGTTGGTCCCGTGACGCCGGACCTCCCACGGTCTGCGTGAAGATCGCGCCCGCCGCCTTCGGACGCTACGCAAAGCTGTTCAAGGACGGGGCGCACGGAGTAATCACCCGCACACGGAGCTACCCGGTTGACGCCCTCGATCCCAAGGTGAAGCACTACAGCCGCATGAATTTCAACCTGGCCGACCTGGAAGCGGCGGACGTGGACCCCGAGGGTTGGCCCATTCTCACCGACTCTGAAGGCAACCTGACGGAAGGGACGGGCTACAACGTGTTCCTGGTTACGGACGGGGTGATACGCACACCCGGAGACAGGAACATCCTGCAGGGCATCTCCCGCGGCATGGTGTTCGATTTGGCGGAGCAGTTGGAGATTCCCTTGGTGGAGGAAGACCTGCAACCCTATGACATGTACACCGCCGACGAGGCGTTCTTCTCCAGCACCACTCCCTGCGTGCTCCCGGTGACCGTCGTGGACAGGCGTCAAGTGGGAGACGGCCGGCCGGGACCAATCGTCCAGCAGCTGCTTTCGGCGTGGAGCGAGGCGGTCGGCATGGACATTGTAGACCAGATGGAGCGGTTCGACCGGGACTAGACTTTACCCTGACGCTGACTGGGAAAGCCGGGCCAGAAGCCCTGCAGTGCGCTCCAGTGATCCCTCCCGGTCCGGTCCGGCAGGCACCGGAGAGGCCATGACCTCGGTTGCGCCCAAATCCAGCAGCCCTCGCAGCCCCGCCGTTACCTGCTCCTCGTTTCCGGACACCGCCACGGCATCCACCATGCCGTGGCTCCACACACCCTCTGCTACTTCAGGAAACCCGGCGTTGTGAAACATGTTCCGGTAGAAGGGCGCCCTGGCAAACCCACTGAATTGTTGCGCAATGGCTTCCCGTGCTTCATCGGGATCGTCGTGGACGCACACCGGCACATGGGCCACCAGAGGAGGCGTGGCGCGACCGGCTTGTTCCGCCCCACGCCGCATGGCCGGCAGGGCAACGTCGCTCAGGTAGGCGCTTGGGCATACCCAACTGATGGCGCCGTCGGCTTCGGCCCCGCACATTTCGAATGCGCCCTCCCCCAGCGCTGCGGCCATCACCGGCACGTCCACCGATGCGGGGATACCGGTATGGGCTTGGTAGTAGCGCCCGGAGTAGTCCACCGAACCCTCTTGCAGCAATGCCTTCAGGATGCGTACATACTCCCTGAGGTGGGCCAATGGCGCCCGGAAGTTGATGCCAAGGGTCTGCTCCACGCCTCCCTGACCGCTGGTGCCCAACCCCAGCCGGAACCGTCCTGGGGCCAGTTGCGCCAGGGTCAAGACCTGCTGGGCAACGGCTATGGGATGGCGCGGAAAGGTCTGGGTTATGGCTGTGCCGAACACGATGCTCCGGGTGCGGGGTCCGGCGGCTGTGAAAACGCCGAGGCTATCTCCGCCGCCGGTGCTTCCGCTGGTCATCCAAGCTGCCCCAATGCCGCGATTCTCCAAGTCCTCTACCGCACTCAGGGCGGCGTTGCTGTCGGCGGCCGTTATCACCATGCCGATTCTCTGCTGAACCATATCTACCCCATCGAGTCAGTGCTGACGTAAGGATACTATCGATAGTCGGGAGTTTAGGAGCGCTGGGCATCCCCGTCAACAAGCGCTTGCGCTAACCGGCGGCCCGGAGGTTGACGGGCAGGTGGGTCTCCCAGTCGGGCATCAGCCTGGCGCGGGGTGAAGGCAGCAAGCACGCAGAAACCAGGGCCAACACGCTGAACCCAAGGGACATGAGCAACGGAGCCAAGTAGGTGCCCGTCATGTCCCACAGGATTCCGGCGCACACGGGCGCCAGCCCCATGCCAAGGCCATTGCCCAGGTTCTGCCAACCGTAAAGACTGCCTTGGGGGACGTTCCCGTAGTACTGGCGGTTGGCGATGGGGAAGGTGGGCACTTCGCAGCTCTGTCCGATGCCAAAGAGGAATGCGAACAGGTAGAAGGCCCAAGCGTCGTGAACGAAGAGGACCAACAGCACCGGGAAGACTTGCAGGGCCATGCCGACGATCCAGACCGTTTTACAACCCCAGCGTTCCGCCATGACGGGCACGGCCCCCCGGGCGACGACCCCGACGCCCTGCTGGACCGCAAGCACCCCGGCGGCCACTCCCAGGGACAGGCCGCGGTCCACGGCAATGGCCACCACCAGGACGTTGAGAATATTGTGGCCCATGCATCCCCAGTAGTGGATGCCGATGAGATTCCAGAAGGTAACGGTACGCTTGGCCTGCTGGATGAACACCCTGGCCCTTATCCTGGCCGCCTCGTCTCTTTGCGGCTCTTGAATCCGCTCGTCTTCCAGACCGCCCAAGGGGCGCAACCCTTTCTCGGCGGGGCCGTTGTAGAAGAACTTGATCGACAGAAGAAGCAGCGCCCCGCCCGCGATGCCCGGAAG
Organism: Dehalococcoidia bacterium; assembly: GCA_965203835.1. Lineage (GTDB taxonomy): Bacteria > Chloroflexota > Dehalococcoidia > Lucifugimonadales > UBA3495 > CBDCFV01. The sequence goes on along the minus strand of OZ241919.1, from coordinate 1,993,293 downwards.
CCAGAAGATCCATTTCATTCCAAGCTGGTTGAACGCCGCGCCAATCAGGAAAAGCAACGCCATTGTGCCCAAGGTCTGGAAGGACCATACGACCCCCATGGCGACTCCCAAGTGTCTCCTGAACCACAGGGTGACGCTGGACACCGGCAGTACGGTGAAAATGGTGGTGGAGACACCCAGCACCACACCGAAGAAGAGGTAGAATTGCCACAAGCTGGTCATGACGCCCGTCAGCATCATGCCGGCAGTGAATAGAAGGGCCCCGAGGAAGAACAGCCAGCGGACCCCGTACCGGTCTCCAAGCCATCCCACGTAGGGGCTCACCAGCCCCAGGACTATCCACTGGAGGCTGAACGCAAAGCTGACCGCGCCGTAGCTCCAGCCGAATCCTGCGGCAGGGTCGCTAAGATGGGGCACCAGGGCGGCAGCCGCGAATCGCACTGAAGAGGTGATGAACCCCATCGTCGCGGCGATAGCCACGATGACCCAAGCGTAATGAACTCGCCCTTTCAGGAACATTAAGGTTGACCCACCGCCGCCTGCCCCAACACTCCCATCAGTTCCCCGACGTCCGTCAAGTCCTCCAGGTTCTCAAGCATCTCCAGCACCCGCTCGGTGTCGCTTTCGGAGATGGCCCGGCGGAAGCAATCCCGGACCTTCACCAAACGTTCCTCGCGGGACATGGGGTTCCCGGCCGAGCCGCGGAAGGCGCTGCACTCGGAGCTTACCGTGGAACCGTCCTTCAGCAGCGCGGCGGCCCGGACGGCCCCGGACTCCGGGCCTTCAGGCTCCACCCGGATGCGGCCCAGCATATCTTCCATGTCGGCGGCAAAGCGGCGGGCATCGGTAAAGGTGTCGATACCCACTTGACCGTCCAGAAGGGCGGCGGCGGCGCAGTATTCCACGCTGAACTTGCCGTCCAGTCCGCTGCGGGGAATGGGACCGGAGTGGCCGCGGCCCTGCCGGTGAATGGTCACCCGGTCAATGGACTGAGCGGACAGGCCATGCTCCTCCCGCAGCTTCAGGGCCGCTTCGATTACATTCTGCATGTAGACTTGGGCGGGGAACCTCTTGATGTCAAATCCGGGGGCCATCAGCCTCCACGAGTCTCCCAAACCTCCGGTGGCAGCGTCCCAGTCGAAATTGCCGCCGAACAGGGCCGCGGCGTAGCCTACGGGTGACTCCAACGCTTCATCGCTGGCGGTGTAGCCCATACCGGCCAGGATGGCCGCCTCTGCGCCCATGCGGGCGGCGTTGCCGGGATGGGTGGACTTGACCATAGTGCCGGTGTTGGCGGTGAGGCCGCCGGTACGGGAGGCGGCTATGCCCAAGGCCATCAGGGTCTGTTGGGCGTCCAGTCCAAGGGTCCTGGCCGCAGCAGCAGCGCCGCCCAAGGGACCAACCAAGCCCGGGGGATGATATGCCGGAGCGGTGGCGGGGGCCGAAGCAGCACGCAGCCTCCCCTGGATTTCCCATCCCACCGCGTAGGCGCTGATGATTGTTTTACCGGAGGCCCGATGCTGCTCGCCCAAGGCCAGGGCAGCCGGCAAGCAGGACGAAGTGCCGTGAGTGGGCGGAAATCCTTGAATCTCGTAGTCCAAGCAGTGGCCAAAGACCCCGTTGGCGAAGGCCGCCGCCGGAGGACTGGTCTTGTAGCCCCAGCCCACCACCGAGGCTTGCGGCGTTCCTCCGCTGTCACGCACGTAGCGGCCTATGATGTCGGCCAACTCCTGCACCGAGCCGGCCGCCATGTTGGCCACACCGTCCAGAATGGCTATCTTGGCTGCCTCGACCGCCGGCGGCGGCAAGGAGTCATATTCCGTACCGGCAATAAACCGGGCCAAGGTTTGGGTTGCACTCATGTCGCCATCCTCAAGGCCATCGAGGCATTCTACACGTTATATGAGGTCGTGGGGCTAGATGTAGGGGATAACCCTGTCGCCGAAGAGGCTTATCGCGTTCATTATGTCCCGGTGGGGCGGCCCGCCGGAGTGGGCGTGGCGCAACCGCAGCAGGCAAAGCTCGGCGCCCGTAGCCTCTCCCCACCGGCGAAACTCGCTGACGCACTCTTCCGGGTCTCCCAAAATAAGCCGGTCGGGAGCTATGCGGTCCATGGTAAGCTGTGACTCCGATTCTATGCTCCTGAACTCCGGCAGGCCCGCTTGCCAATAGTAGTGGTAGGCAGTCATTACCTCGGGGCCGTAGACCCTTTCGGCCTCTTCCCGGCTGGAGGCAACCCAAGCATCGCGCATCAGCACCACCTGGGAATCACGTCCTGTCTCGGATGCCGCCTCCCGGTAGGCGTCGATCAGTCCGACCGTAGCTTCCAAGCCCGTGCTGGGGGTGGAGACAAAGCCGTCGGCCAGCCTTCCGGCGCGGCGGGCTCCGGGCGGGTTGCTGGCGCCAATCAACAATGGAGGCGCGGGTTGCCGGTAGGGGCGTGGACTTACCCGGACGTCTTCCAAGTCAAAGTGCTTGCCGTGGAAGGAGAACGGCTCACCGGTCCAGCACCGGCGCATGATTTCCACGCCCTCCTCCAACCGGCCCACCCGTTCCCGGATCGGCACGTTGAAGGCCCTGAAGTCGGGAGCTTGGTAACCCAGCCCCACACCGAGGATAACGCGCCCTTTCGATATTTGGTCCAGCGTGACGACGTCCTCTGCAACTTTGACCGGATGGTGCAGCGGCAGCAGGATAACCGAGGTGCCCACCCGGAGGGTCCGGGTCTGGCAGGCGACGGCGGTAGCCACAATCAACGGAGACGGCAGAAATCCGTCCTTGTCCTGGTGATGCTCCCCGAAGAAGCAGGCGTCGAAGCCGGCCTGCTCCGCCAACTGCGCCTCGGCGATGACCTCGTCGATACACCGGTCAATGTCGTCGCCCCTTGGAGGGTTGGCGATGGAGCTGTATATGCCGAGTTTCATAGCCACCTCGTCATCAGGGATGGGCTCTTCCCGCGTAGGAGTGTTCGGGGAGCAACAGGTCTCCTTCCCGGAACCGGCTGCCTCGGAAAGCGCGTATCGGATGGCCGCTGCTATCGCCGTGGAGGACGAGTTCCGCCATCATCCGGCCAATCACCGGGGACAACTTGAAGCCGTGGCCGCTGAACCCGGTGGCCCAGTAGAGTCCATCGACCGCTTCCGACCTGTCCAGGACGGGGTTGCCGTCGGGAGTCAGGTCGTACAGCGAGCCGTATCCGCCCAAGGGAGTCGCCATGCGGAAGTCCGGGAAGCGCCGCTTGGCCCGTTCCCAGAATCTTGTGATGACGCCGTGATCGGCGTTCAGTCCAAAGGAGTCGGGATTCACGACCTCGTCCAGGTCTCCCGGCGCCTCACCACCCAGCAGGGTGTTTGGCCCGGGGCTGGCCCGGAGGTAGGATCCGGTGGTGTGGTCGATGATTATCGTGGTCATCGATTCCAAGGATGGAGGGCGGCGGAGGTGGACCAACTGCACCCGGGTGGGTGTAATCGGAATGGGCTCCCCCAAGGGCGCGGCCAGCTTGTTGGTCCAAGGGCCGGTGGCCGCGACGACGGCTTCCGTCTCTATGTCACCCGCTTCCGTTTCCACGGCGACCACCCGGCCCCCGGCGGTCTTGATACCGGTAACCGCGCACTCGGTCCGGATCTCCGCGCCGTGGTCCATGGCCTGTTCCGCGAAGGCGTAGGTGGTAGCCATGGGGTCGGCGTATCCCGACGTAGGCTCGTATACCCCCAGGGTGACGCCGTCGAGGGAGACATTGGGGACTATATCCTGGATGTCGGAAAGGTCCACGAGTCGGATGTCCACACCCAGTTCGCGGTTCATTGCCACGTTGGCCCGTGCTGCGGCGGCATCGAAGTCGTCAAACAGTTGGAGCCTGCCGGTCTCAATGAACCGGGCATCGCCCCCAACGGCGTCTTGAAAGTTATGGAACACGGCACTGGCTTCGATGGCCATCCTCACAAGGATGGGGTTGGGGTAGTGTTCGCGCACCATGGCCCCGGACCTTCCGCTGGCGCCCGAGGCCAAGTGGTTTTTCTCCAGCAACAGGACCTTCCCGGCGCCCATCCGGGCGAGGTGCATGGCGGTGCTGGTACCGATGACTCCGCCCCCGATGACGACTACGTTGGCCGATGATTGCATCATGCTCCAGTCTCCTGACGACACGCTGGAGAGCATTGTATGGGCGGTGCGGTACACAAGTAAAGTTGCACCATAGGCTGCTCTTCCCTGTAATGTCCCGCACGCCTCAAATAAAACGAGGGCCGTTAGCGGCCCTCGTCATTGCTTCGCTGTTGTAAAGGAGTACCCTTTATCCCCGCTGCTCCAGCGGCACGTACTCCAGGTCCATATCCCCGGTGTACTCCAGCAGGGGGCGTATGAGGATGTTGTCCTTGTACTGCTCCACGCACTGGAGGGTCCACCCCGGGATACGGCCCAAGGCGAAGATAGATATGAACAGGTCGTCGGGAATGTCCAGCAGGTAGTAGATGGCGCCGGCGAAGAAGTCCACGTTGACGCAAATGCCACGGTCCCGGTAGGGCGCCATGGTATTCTCTTCCAAGTGGGAAAGGATCTGGAACCAGCGCGGTTCACCTTTTTTCTCGCCCAACAGGCGGGCGCGGTCGCGCAGGTGACGGGCCCGGGGGTCTTCAGCACGGTAGACCCGGTGGCCAAAGCCCATGATGCGCCCGCCCGACTCCAAGTGGTTGCGAGCGTATTCCTCGGCGTTCTCCGGATTGCCGATGTCCAGCGACATCTTCATCACTTCTTCGGCGGCGCCGCCGTGGGCCGGCCCTTTCAGGGTACCCACGCCGCTTACCACCGCCGAGTGCAGGTCCGAGATGGTGGAGGCGGTGACCCTGGCTGCGAAGGCAGAAGCGTTAGCCCCATGCTCGGCGTGGAGGATGAAGTCAACGTCCAGCAGACCGGTGGTCTCCTCGTCGGGGACCTCGCCGAACATCATGTAGAGGAAGTTGCCGGCGTGGTTAAGGTCGGGATTGGGCGCGACGGGCTCCAAGCCCTGCCGCAGCCGGTGATGGGCGGCCACTATGGTCGGACCCTGAGCAGTCAGGCGGATGCCCTTACGGATGGTGGCCTCGGTGGAGTTGTCGGCCACCTCGTCGACGTTATATCCGGCCAGCGCCGAAATACCGGTGCGGAGAGCGTCCATCGGGTGGGCGTCCTTCATTACTTCCAGCACAGTGATGATGCCGTCGGGGACACGCCTGTTGGCGCGCAACTCGGCGTCAAAGTCCGCCAACTGCTGTTGGGAGGGAAGGCTGCCGTAGAGCAGCAGGTAGATAACTTCTTCAAATGTGGACTTTTCGGCCAAGTCGTGAATATTGTAGCCGCGGTAAAGCAACTTCCCTACTTGACCGTCGATGAAACTGGACTCGGTGGTGTCCAAGTAAACATCCTTCAGCCCCTTCATGATCTCGGGAGCCATTTCGTACCCTCCTTACGGTAGCCGCACCAATTTCCCCGATGCTTTGCGCCCTTTGGTTGACCTCTACAAATCGACATAATATAGAGGGCGCGTACGTCCGGGAACGTGGGCGATTTTAGCATTGGCCTATAGGGGTGTCAAGCTGAAGCAGGCGTGCGCAGGCGTGAGGGATCGCCGTCCCTCGTGCTCCTCAAAAGCGACAGCAAGCCTACAACACCGCCCTCCAAGTCGCATTCCCATATCATGACCACCGCCCAACCCATGTCCTCCAGCAAGGCTCGATTGCGGATATCTCGCTCCATGTTGCGGTCCAGCTTCCGGTCCCAATATTCTCGGTTCGAGGACGGGCGCCTTGACCTCGAACATTCATGCTGATGCCAGAAGCAACCATGAACAAACACAACCAGCCGATATTTGGTTAACACCAAATCAGGATTGCCAGGCAAGCCTACAACGTGCAGTCTATATCGGAAACCTTCAGCCCACACCGCCCTCCGCACGTACAACTCAGGGCGAGTGTCGCGACTGCGGACGCGAGACATTACACGGGAGCGTACCTCAGGCGACACCGAATCAGCCATAACCCACTAACCCTCCATGCACAGAGAACCACCGGAATATTAACACCGTCAGGAAGCCCAAAACCACTCTAGCCCCAATAGTCCCAAGAGTTCCGTGAGAATTCGGATAAGGGGTATTTATTAAGGAAGACACAATCAAGCTTGGAGTCGTGGGAGACGCCGTACAGCATGTGAAACTAACATTAGTGTCCGTACTGATGAGGGGGTGCTCGTAGACTACCTACCTATAAGCATAGGAACGTACTCCACGTATCTATCGTACATTACAATACGGTGACATTTAGGCTGTTGACAATAAGTGAAGGCGAGAATATATTTCTACGTATATTAATATACGTATAAGGAGTTGAGAATGGTAAGCCGGTTTGAAGTACGGCTGGATAAGGAATGCCGAGAACGGTTAGACGAGCTCGCGGAAAACAGGGGAGTCACTGCCGCAGAAATCGTTCGCCAGCTCATCGACAATGCCTATGATGACGTTCTCCGAGAGCGCCGCCTCCAAGCTGCGAAAGAACTGATCGCCTTGAACGCAGAAATTCCACCGGACCCCGCAGAACTATCCCGACTGCTGGAGACGGCTCATGACGCATGTTACCTTCGTTGATACCAATATCCCTATATACGCGGCCGGACAGGATCATCCATACAAGGAACCCTGCGCCACGATCATCTGGATCATTGCTAACAACCCGACTCGGTTCATAACCGACGCCGAGGTGCTCCAAGAGTTGATGCACCACTACCTTCGAACCAACAGATGGACGATCGGCCGGGAGGTCTTCAATAGGTTCGAGTTCCTGTTGCAGGGGCGAATTGAACCCATCTACCCGGCCGACGTCCGCCGCGCTGCTGAGATGGTTGACAAATCCCATCAGGCAAGTTCCAGGGATCTTGTCCACGCTTCTGTGATGAATCGAAAAGAAACCAGTCTCATCATTTCTGCCGATGTTGACTTCGACAGAATCCCTGGCCTGAGGCGACTGGACCCGATGCAACTCAGCACATGGCAGACAGAACTTCAGATAAACGGGACTTGACGAGCCATAAGAACAGTCCCGAACTGCCCTGACTCGAAACACAACCCCCCATTACAAATGCCAAAGGCGAGTATGAACAACACTTCAGAAGCTACCTCAACTGTACCTTTACATGGTCCATGGAGCCAGATTCCCGAGGATTCAGGATTGACGGCCGTTGACCTCTTCTGCGGCATTGGCGGGTTCCACATCGCCGCAGCTCAAAATGGGATAACTACAACGTTTGCTTCAGAGATCAATCGAGCTGCGTCAAACTGCTACGAAACAAACTTAAAACTGCGTCCTCATGGTGATTTGAAATTATGCAAAGGCAACATACCTGCCCACGACATCCTGATGGCCGGATTTCCATGTCAGCCTTTCAGCATCATCGGACCCGGATCAGGTCTTGAGGACGAAAGGGGAAACCTAGCATTCGACGTCGCAGAGGTCACAAGCTGTCTCAGGCCTTCTGCGGTAGTCATGGAAAACGTCAAGCAGTTCTCCCTTCACGACCAGAAGAGGACCATCAAGCGAGTTGAACAAGCATTCCAAGAACTGGGATACGATGTGTCCCATCGAATCCTGAACGCCCTCGATTTTGGACTCCCACAAAAGAGAGAAAGAACCTTCATAGTTGCTCTTGAGCAAGGAACTAGGCCTATAAGATGGCCTGTCGGGCTGCGTAAAAAAAGGCTGCCCAGCTTAAGAACCGTACTAGAAAAAGGGAGGGTGCCCAAGAAATATCACGCGAGTCCAGCCATACGTCGGAACCGGCGAGAGAAACACCAAGCCAGCAGAAAACCCGCGATATGGCACGAAAACAAAGGAGGATTGATAAGCAGTCATCCCTACTGTTGCGCCTTGCGCGCTGGAGCGTCGCACAACTACCTGCTAGTCAACGGTTGGCGTCGACTCACCGAAAGAGAGCTTCTAAGACTACAGGGGTTCCCTGAATGGTTCCAGCCAACCGGGAGTTACAGTCAGACCAAGCAACAGACGGGAAATGCAGTAGCTGTCCCAGTAGCGAGAGCTGTCCTGGCTGCAATCTTAGAATCATTGAGCAGTGGATGATAAATACATACTAGAAATGTAATATCACGATTCTCTCTTGTAAAATCGCAAATCTATCTTGTAGTAGTACATATTGTATGTTGACAAACCTCTTTTATGGGTGTATTATCCCTTTGCTGAAGGGTGATATACCCTATTTTTAGAGGAGGTGTTGCAAAATGACAACACAATCAAAGTGCATAGAACGGGTTGGTACTACTCTCGAGGAAGCGCAGCAAAAAGCGGCAACAGTAGCCATCGAGTCTGACCGGCAGATATGCCCAGTGCGAATTTTCAAGCAAGGGAAGCGGGACATGGTGAGCGGAGTGTTGCCTGTCAAGGTGCTCGACCGTATCCTGAGGTACAACTCTGCGGACAAAGGAGTGACCGCAGACAAAGCGCTCAGCGCGAACAACAGGCCGATCATCACAGACCACTGGAAATCTTTCGCTAGTTACCTCAGCAAAGCCTTGGAGGACGACGCTCCTTTTATCATACCTCCGCTGACCTTGAACACCACTGGAGAGATCCTCATATACGCCCCCGAAGGTCCGGGTAACGCCCAATCTGGCTACGCGGTCCTGCCGGACGAAACTTCGATCTTCATCACGGACGGCCAGCACAGATTCAAGGGCATCCAACAGGTCATCAGCGACACTAGGGGAACAGATCGCGGAACGGACTTCATGAACACCGGCATACCCTTCCTCATGACAATCGAAGCCAATAAGGTCCAAGTCCACCAAGACTTCGCGGACGCCGGACGCACTAGGTCCCTGCCGCCGTCCCTTCTGGCAGTCTACGACACGCGCCAACCCGCCAACGGTGCTGTCCTCACAATCATCGAACGGACCGACCTGCTCAGGGATCGAGTAGACGCCACGTCCAATTCCGTCGGCAAAGGGTCCCCATACGTTTTCCTTGTCAACCAAGTCAGGGAATTCGTAAAGCACAGTCTGGTAGGTGCGACGGGCGTAAAAGACAGCCGCTTCAACGAGGAGGCTGCGGCGTGCCTGACTAACGAGGAAGCCAAAGAAAGATGGATACGCTCACGAGTGGCGTTCCTAAATGTCATGACCGAGATCGTGCCCGAGTGGAACGCCGTAGCCCAACTGTCGCCGCCGTACCAAGCCGACTCAGATACCGTCGTGCAGAAGACGAAGGAAATAAAAGCTAAGCAAAACGTGCCACTAAACGGCGCATTCCTGACCGCCGTAGGACTAGTGTCTCACGTCGTTCTGCGCGACATCACCAGTATAGACAGGGAGGAACCTGAGATAATGGAGCATCTCAGGAAGGTCTTGAAGCCCCTAAACAACGTCGACTGGACCCGTAAGGGCGAACTATGGCAGGACAACATTGTAACGGGGGATAAGATCAGGACCCAAGCACCAGCCGTAAAGGCCGCGTCCCAGAAAATGTTGGAACACATCGGCCTTGCCAGCACGGAACAGACTGCGTAAGCAGCATAAGGTTATAGAGCCGTAGGCCAACCATCTACCCTGATAACACTCGCCCGCCGGAGACCGACTTCCCGGCGGGCGAGTTGTTACGTCATATCTAGCACGAATGCCAATAGTTCCCCAACTTCTCTACTTGGGCAGGTTGCAGACGTCCAGGGCGGTGAGGGCCAGGACTTTGGCGACCTGCTCCATGTCGTCGATGCGGGTGAATTCATCGGGGATGTCCGCCGATTCCGAACCGCCGCCTGGGCCGTATAGCAGGCAGGGAACGCCGGCGGCCCACAGGTGGCAGGTGTCGTCGCCGGTGTAGGAGCCGGGCAAAACCGTTCCCACGCCGTCCGGTTCTTTCCCGGTGACGGTGCGGAACTGCCGGAGCACCGTATCGAGGATGTACTCGTCCTTGGGAAGGTCGAAAGGCTCCATCACCACGGTAAACACCCGGTGCTTGGGGTGGGGCGGCATTTCGATCTCGTATTCAAAGTCGGGGTCGTCCTGCTTGATCCGGTCCAATGCCCTTTCGATGTCGGCCCTGACCGACGCGGAAGTCATGCCGGGAAGGAAACGCACGTCCACGATTACGGTGCAGAAGTCTGAGACGAAATTCGGGCCTCTCAGGTCGTAGTCGCGTCCCCGGCCTCCAATGATCGTGCCGACGTTGATGCGCGGCAAGCCCGGCAGGTCCTCGCGCGGCGTGTAGGTAAATTCCACCCCGTCGATGGCGGGGATGGCCTTGCACATCTTGGCGATGGCGTCGATTCCCTCCTCTTTCCGGCTGATGTGACGGGAGTTGCCCAGAACGTGCACGGCCATTTCCAGCACGCCGGCGTGGACGGTAAGGATGTTGTTGGCACCGAAGGGCTCGGGCACCACCGCCATGTCGGTAAGGGGGCCGTTCTGGCACAGGTAGGTAGTGCCGACTCCGCCCTGCAACTCGCCCACCACGCAGGCCAACACCAGATCTCCCGGCAAAGAGACACCGGAATTGCGTATGGCCTCGGCGGCGGTGACCATCGCTGTGACGCCGCCCTTCATGTTGCGGGTGCCCGCGCCGAAGAGCAGGTCGCCTTCTATGCTCGGCACCCACGGGTCGCGCTTCCAGCCCATGGCCAAGGGGTCGATGTCGATGTGGCCGTTGAACATGAGGGACTTGCCCCCGCCGCTGCCTCTAAGGGTGGCAACCGTCTGGAACCGCCCCGGCTCCACCTCCTGCAACTGCACCTCGTAGCCGCGCTGGGACAGGTAGTCTCCCAGGAAGCGGGCGACATCGCTCTCTTCCGTCTTGAAGCTGGGGATCCTGATCAATTGGTCGGCCAAGCGCAGCATCTCGTCGCGGTCGATGTTTTCCAGTATGGTCGCGGCTGCGTCGGTAGTCATGGCTCACCTCGAAAGTTTGGAATATCAGTCTCTCCGCAATCTGAGCAGAATGTGGATTGCAAACGAGCGGCGGTCAGCGGCGGCGGCATTCTCGAACCGGGTTATGGCTTCCCCAGTAGCTTCAATTAGACGCATGACGTTGGCACGGGAAAACCTTGCGTAAGGGTCATAGTCGGCGGAGTGGCGTTGGCGAGGCCAACTCACGAATATACTCCTCCCACCTGTCCTCTTCCCACTCGGATTTCGGTATAAAAGAGTCGTCGGGGATTCCAGGCACTTCGTCTTCCTCCACCTGCTCAAGTATGAGGCCTGGCAGACCAAGGGTCCAACCCGGGTCCAGCAGTTTATAGTCTCCGTCTACTACGACGTAAATGTGCAGGTATTCGTCGCCGCAGTGGTCAATGCTGGGAATTACGATAATCGGGTCGAATACAAGCTGGTCTTCGAACCGTTCCGCCAAGGCTTTCCTGACTATATTTGCAACCTTATCGGTCACTTCCTTGGGGGTCTTGGTTCTCACACCCCAGTCGCTTGGCCTGGTCATTGACGGCCTCCTCTCGTCGTGTTCCACAAGCATGGCGGTGGGGCGCTAAAGTCCCACCTGCCAGTAGCGCCTGCCCTCGCGACGGGAGACCTTTCCGAATCCCGGTAGGGGGAAATGACACGATATGACGGGTGTTCCGCGGGCCTCAACCTCGTCCAGCATTTTCCGGCGAGTCTCCGTAGACACGGGCCAGTCGTGATCGAAGTGGCAGTTCCAGTCGTCCTCGGTCACCTGCGCCGGGTGCACCAGCACGTCTCCTTGAATCAGGGCCTCTTGGCCCTCCGATGATACCAGGATGCTCATGTGACCGGGGGTGTGGCCGGGAGTGTGCAGGGCCCGTACTTCCGGGGTAAGGTCGGTGTCTTCAGCCAAGGCGTCAATGAGGCCGGCGTCGGACAGCGGCTCGATGCACCGGTGCATGAACAGGAAGGGCAACGCCGCCTGAACCTCGGGCTTGCGGAAGTGGTCCAGGTCGGCTTGGTGCATGACGTACCGGGCGTTAGGAAAAGCGGGGACGAGATTTTCGCCCTGCTCCACAACGTTCCACCCCACATGGTCAGAGTGGAGGTGGGAGATAAAGACGGTGTCCACCTCTTCGGGGCGTATGTCTTTGGCCGCCAGGTCGGCCATCAGTTCGCCCTTCCGTCCGCCGATGGCCTCGATGGGGCCCGGGCCGTAGCCGGTGTCGATAAGGATGGTCCGCCCCTGCGACCTGACCAGGTAGCAGCCGATTTCAATGAGCATGTGGTCCTGGTTATCGTCGAAAGTCGTGGGATAACCGGCCTTGTAGGGCGCCCAAGCCTCGGCTGGCGCGTCGGGGAAAAGCTCGTTGAGGGGCATGGGAAAGGGAAAGTTCATGTCGGACAGGGCGACGATTTCAACGCCGCCGACTTTCATGGTGAATTCGGACACTATCCACCTTCTACGGGGTGACTGGGGAGATGGGCGCAATTATAGGAACGGGGGGAAGCGTGGTCAACGGGAAGTTCAGGCGGTCTGACGCTCCGGGATGAGCAACACCTGGACATGTCTTCTTCGGAGGTCCGACTCTTCTCTGACGCCGATGGCGAAGGGGGTGACGGTCCGTCCGGTGGCCTTGGCCAGCAGTCTGGCCCTTTCTGCTGCCCGGCCGACGTCGTCCTGCTGAACCGTGACTGAAACCTCGGCCAGAAGGTAGTCCGTGGGGCCGTCAGCGGTGAGGACCAGGTCCGCTTGGTCCAGTTCGTCCGTATCCTGAGGCTCTATGAGCCCCTGCGATTCTGCTTCGTCGAGGAGATTCGTAAGACTGGACTTGTCGCGCTGGGTAGAGAAGACGGTGGCGTTTATGCCCAGAGTCCGGCGGAGGAATCTGTGGACGTAGGTGGCGACGTGAGACTCGTAGTCTTCGCCCATGAGCCTGCTGACGTTACCGCCGATTCTGCCAACGACTACCTTCAGGGTGCCAACGTCTTCCTTGAGAGTGCTGACGTCTTCCTTGAGGGTGTCGATGTCCCCCTCCATTCTCTCGAGGCGCACGGGGACTTCGAGGAGTTCTTCGGTGAGGATATGCCGGCGCAGGGCGTCCCTGAGGGCCGAGTCCCGCTCCATTGCGTCCAGGATATCCTGAAAGTTGTTGATTGGCGTGGTCATAGTGTGGTCTCTCCGCTGCACATTGTACATCCAGAGGGGAAGGTTGGCATATCCGGGCTGTCAGTGGACATGAATGCGAGGTGAATTATTGAGAACAGAACGGTAACATACCCTTTAACCCGAAGCGACAAACTCGGATAAAGGAGCGCCCCAAAAGCCATGCCGCCAGCAAATTCCAAGCTCATCTCAGCGATGGAAGACTACCTTGCAGACCTGCGCCGTATCCGGGCCTCCGGCGGGGCTACCGTGGAGCGGTCATACTACCCGGTGTTGACCAACCTGCTGAACGCCGTCGGCGGGGCGCTAAAGCCCAAGGTGTTCTGCGTCAGCGAGATGGCGCAGCAGGGCGCGGGCCATCCTGACATGGGCCTTTACGCCGCCAAGCAGTGCAGAAGGGGCAGCCCAAGCAGGGACAGACGCCGGAGGGCGGCGTGGTGGAGGTGAAGCCGGCCAACGACGACGCTTGGCTCACTGCCGAAAGCGATCAGGTTAGCCGCTACTGGGACCGCTACCGGTTGGTGCTGGTTACCAACACCCGCGACTTCGTATTGCTTGGCGAGGACGCCCAGGGCAGGCCCGCCAAGCTGGAGACCTTCCGGCTGGCGAACGACTCAGGGGACTTCGAGTCAAAACTCCAACATCCGCGTGCTTTCGCTCGAAATATCGGCGCGGCCTTGGGCGAATACCTATCCCGCGCCCTGTCCCACCGGGCATCGCTGGCCGAACCCCGGGACCTGGCGTGGCTGCTGGCCTCCTACGCCCGAGACGGACTGGCACGAGTGGAGGCGGCGGGCGAGGCATCATCCCTGGGAGCGGTGCGGTCGGCGCTGGAAGAGGCCTTGGGGGTGAAATTCGAGGGCGACCGGGGCGCGGCTTTCTTCCGCTCGACCTTGGTGCAGACCCTCTTCTACGGCGTCTTCTCCGCTTGGGTGTTGTGGTCTCGCCAGACACCACAGCCAACGGGGGCTTTCGACTGGCGCACCGCTGTATGGCACCTGCGCGCCCCCGTGATGCGGGCCCTGTTCCAGCAGCTATCCGACCCGGGACGGTTGCAACCCCTGGGGCTGGTGGAAGTGCTGGACTGGACCGCCGCGGCGTTGGACCGGGTGGACCGGGACGCCTTCTTCGCCAAGTTCCACAAGGGCGAGGCGGTGCCCTACTTCTACGAACCGTTCCTGGAGGCCTTCGACCCGGTCCTGCGCAAGCAGCTTGGCGTTTGGTACACCCCTGTCGAGGTGGTACGCTACATGGTGGCCCGCGTTGACCGCGCCCTGAAGGACGACCTTGGCATCGCCGACGGGCTGGCGGCGGACAACGTCTACGTGCTGGACCCATGCTGCGGCACCGGGGCGTACTTGGCGGAAACGCTGAAGCGCATCGCCGCCAACTTGGAAGGACGGGGACTAGGAGCGTTGACCGGGGCGCGGGTGAAACAGGCGGCCACCCAGCGGGTGTTCGGCTTCGAGATAATGCCCGCGCCCTTCGTGGTGGCCCACCTGCAAGTCGGGCTGACCATGCAGGCATTGGACGCGCCCCTGTCGGACGACGAAACGGAGCGAGCCGGGGTCTTCCTGACCAACGCCCTGACCGGGTGGGAGCCGAGGGTGCAGAAGCCGCTGCCCTTCCCGGAACTGGAGGAGGAGCGGGACCGGGCCGATCGGGTGAAGCAGGACACGCCGGTGCTGGTCATCCTGGGCAACCCGCCCTACAACGGCTTCGCCGGCATGGCGGTGGACGAGGAGCGGGAACTGTCGGAAGCCTACCGCACCACCAAGCGGGTCCGGCGTCCCGAGGGCCAAGGCTTGAACGACCTGTACGTGCGGTTCTTCCGCATGGCCGAGCGGCGCATCGCCGAGAGGACGGGCCGGGGCGTGGTCTGCTTCATCTCCAACTACTCCTGGCTGGACGGGTTGTCCTTCACCGGGATGCGGGAGCGTTACCTGGAGGCGTTCGACGCAATACGCATCGACTGTCTCAACGGAGACAAGTACAAGACCGGCAAGACCACGCCGGAGGGCGCGCCCGACCCCAGCATCTTCTCCACGCCCGGCGACCCGGTGGGCATACAGGTAGGCACGGCGATAACGACGCTGGTCCGCAAGGCCGACCACACGCCCGCCGAGACTGTCGGTTTCCGTCACCTGTGGGGACAGTCCAAACGGCAGGAATTGACGGAGACGGCTGAAACAGGGCCGGAGATTCTATATGACGACGTGTCGCCAAATCTGCCGCTTGGCCTGCCCTTTGCGGCTATGGCAGTCAACGAGGACTGGCAAGACTGGCCGTCGCTGCCCGACCTGTTCCCAACGTCGTTTCCGGGGGTCAAGACCAGTCGTGACTCGTTCTTGACGGATGTTGACCTTGGCCGCCTTGATGAACGAGTAGCTCGCTACTTCAATCGTGATTTGAGCCACGAGGAGATTGCCGGTCTTTATCCTTCGGTCATGAATCCGTCAGCACGATTCAACCCTCGCTCGGTTCGAGACTCGCTTCTCAAACGTGAGCAATCGAGTGGGGAAAGCGGAATCGTCCGATATGCCTACCGCCCGTTTGATAACCGTTGGCTGTATTGGGAGGCAGAGACCAAGCTTCTGGATGAAAAACGAGCCGATTACAAGCCGCATGTATTTGCCGGGAACCTATGCCTAGTGGCGCAGCAAAAGCCGCGCCGCGAATGGTCGTCACCACAGGTCATTTCCAACATCGGATGCCTTGACCTTATGGACCGGGGTGCAACCTGCTTTCCTGTGTGGCTCCTAGACGAAGGTTTAGGACTGAACGGAGACGGCCTCCACCGCCGCCCCAACCTGTCGCTCGTAGCCCAACGCTACCTGGAGCGGCTGGGGATGGGAGTGGAGGACCTGTTCCATCATGTCCTGGCGGTGCTGCACGACCCGGCCTACCGGGAGGCCAACGCCGGGGCGCTGCGGATGGAGTGGCCGCGCATCCCGCTGCCGGGCTGGCCCAACGGCGATACCGGCGGCGCGGCGGAGGAACTGGCGGCGTCGGCGGACCGGGGCCGCCAACTCGCCGCACTGCTGGACTCGGAGACTCCCGTTCCCGGCGTAACCACCGGAACGCTGTGCCCGGAGATGGCGGCCATCGGCGTCCCGGCCACCGCCGACGGGCGCAACATGTCCGGCGACGACTTTGCGGTCACGGCGGGCTGGGGCCATTTCGGCACTGGCGACGCCGTGATGCCGGGCGTGGGCCGCGTGGAGGAACGCCCATACACCACCGACGAACGCGCCGCCCTTGGCGATACGATGGCAGCCTTGGGCGAGTCCACCGTCGACGTCTACCTGAACGACCGGGCCTGCTGGCGAAACGTCCCCGTCAACGTCTGGAACTACAAGCTGGGCGGCTACCAGGTGCTGAAGAAGTGGCTGTCGTACCGGGAGAGCAGGGTTCTGGGCAGGCCGTTGCTGCCGGAGGAGGTGCAGCACTTTACGGATACGGCGCGGCGGATTGGGGGGATACTTTTACTGGTGAATAAGATTTGAAGCACTTCCTCAAATCCAGTTTCTTCTGGTTCACACTGACGGCAATAGTATTACTGTCGGTCAGTGTCTGGCTTACGTTGCGCCATTGGGACTGGTTGCACGCCTCAGCATCTACCACAGCATCGAATAGTGAAACACTTAGGAACGTTGGACTTCTTATTGGCGGACTGCTTGCGTTCTTGTTTGCAATGTGGCGCGGTTGGCTCGCAGAGCGCCAATCGTTTACGACCCAGCGTCAAGCGGACATCGCCGAGCAGAGCTTGTTGGATGAGCGTTACCAAAGGGGAGCAGAAATGCTTGGAAGCAGCGTTCTTTCGGTGCGTATAGGTGGCGTTTATGCACTGAAGCGTCTCGCCGAAGACCGCCCACAGGAGTATCATGTCCCGGTCATGGAGCTATTCTGTGCCTTCTTACGCGATCCAACAAGGTATGGAGACGGGACAGAGCAACCGCCCCCTCAGTGGCACCCGCTACGGGGGGATGTTCAGGAAGTAATTTCTGCCATTTGTGAACGAAAGGACGCAGGTATTGAATACGAAAGAATTAGAAACTTCCGCCTAGATTTGCACAGAGTCGACTTTAGCGAAACTGATCTTAGTAAGGGGACTCTCACTCATGCCGATCTACGCGAGGCTAATTTCGCGTATGCTTCTCTTAATCAGACAGATTTATCAAACGCAACGCTGTGGCGCACGGATCTCATAGCCGCAAATCTTTCCGATGCGCATCTCTTTAACGCAGACCTGTCCGAGGCGATCCTCGAAGGGGCAGACCTATCAGGTGCTGAGCTATGCAGGACTGACGCGCATTCTCTGATCTATAAAGTACCAGCGCGCGGCCTGACACAGACCCAACTCGATACAGCTCACGCCGGTCCCAACAACCCTCCCAAGTTGCAGGGCGTTCTCGATGCCGCCACTGGCAAACAGTTGGTCTGGCGCGGCGCGGCCAGCGACCGTTAGCCAATTGCCATCTCAACCAATATAACCCATACTTCCTGTTGCTATGTTCAATAGTTGAGTTTTCCCATACAGGAGAGCTTGGGAAACCATTATGGCGCTTGATTGGCCAGACATTAGGGTCATCCTTTGGGATGACGGGGTATTCGACGGTAATGTACAAACCCGTCCCCTTAGCCGCAATGATTTGTCCAAATTGATTGAAGAAAACGGAGGGACGGGCGAGCACATTGATCTACGCGGCTTGGATTTATCCGGCATAGACATCCGGGGTATGGAGTTGGGCCGGGTCTTGTTTAACGGCTGTAGTCTGAAAAACGCACTCGCGCAACCGATGGTGATATGTGGAGGCAGGGAACTTTCCCCATGGGATTTAGCCTATGGTCACATTCTTGAAGAACATCAGGCTGGGAAAAAGGTAAGGGATTGTGAAGTAACACCTACTGATTTAGGGGAAGCCCTTCTCATGGGTGCAGACCTCTCCAGGGCGGACCTTCGTTGGGCCAATCTCTCAGACGCTGCTCTCGTATGGTGCAATCTCGACGGCGCCAGCTTGGCTCACGCCGACTTGTCCAAGTCCAACCTGAATCAAGCAAGTCTGGAACGCACTAATCTCAAGTATGCCATTCTGGACGGAGCGTCGCTGGAAAATTCCCGCGTCCTCGACGCCGACTTCACCGGGGCAAGCCTCAAAGGGGTCTCGCTGGGCGGTGTGTTTCTCTCTCCCTTGACCAAGCTGGATGGAGTGCAATGGGACTCCGATTTCATAAGTCCGCTGGAGCGAAACGGAGACTATGAATCTGTGGCGCGCCAGTACCGTCAACTTAAAGAGTGGCATGATCGCGCCGGCAAACGTGACATCGCCGGCAAATTCCACTATCGGGAGCGGGAAGCCGAACGAAAAGCCGAGTGGCAGTCAATAAAGGAGGCTTTCTCTTCGATATGGCGGCGGGTCCGGCATCCGATGGTTGAGGAGTAGTCCCTGGAACTCTTCAAACGAGTGTGGTGCCTTCTTAGCTCCTGGTTGAGAATTGCCCGGGACTTCCTGCTAACTTCGTTCCGTATTCTCCGATATATCTTTTGGACTCAACTGGTCTGGAGGTGGTGGCTCGGCTATGGAGAGCATCCCGGGAGGGTAGTTCTGGCTGCGGCGGTCTTTTTGGTGGGAACTTGGCTTGGTTACTGGCAACTGGGTACGTTTGTAATCGACTCCGGGCCTGAAAGCACAGGCATAGGCCGACTTCCTTGGGATAACGCTCTCTACTTCAGCCTCGTCTCCTTCTCCGCCTTGGGCTACGGCAGTTGGGCTCCTGAGCCGGTGGGCTGGGCGAAGTGGATCGGAGCGGCCCAGCCAATTGTCGGGATTACTTCGGTGGTCGCCCTGTCCATAAGTTTGACCCAGCGCGTAAGCCGTTAGCCCGGCAGATTAGGGTTATACTGATGGTGACCGCTGATGGAGGAGAACCAGCATGACAGACCCGGATGAGAGCCTGAAAAAGCCTACGGCAGAGGAATTCCTGAGGACGGTCGTGGAAGAGTTGGGCGGCCCCAACGCTTGGGACGATGGTATGGCGGAGTTCTACAAAGCCTCCACCCGCCTGCAGGACGAATACGATGCCCTCATGGAGAAGTATCCCGACAAGTGGGTAGCTGTGGGTAAGGATGGGGTCTTGGCGGTGTGCGACTCGCTCAAAGAAGCCCATTCGGCTGCTGACCTGGCCCGTTCGCAC
Source organism: Dehalococcoidia bacterium (assembly GCA_965203835.1). Classification (GTDB taxonomy): domain Bacteria; phylum Chloroflexota; class Dehalococcoidia; order Lucifugimonadales; family UBA3495; genus CBDCFV01. The sequence goes on along the minus strand of OZ241919.1, from coordinate 1,974,013 downwards.
GGTTCCCAGTGTGTTATCGAGTTTCTGAACTCGGACCCGGAACCTTTGATCCTGTGATTCCCGGAAGATTCGATAGCACTGGGCGGCCATTCGTCGAAGGCCGCATCATAATTCCCCGGCTCCAAGTCAACCAAGCGGTGCCTTTCCTGTTGGACACTGGGGCCGACTTCACATGCCTGCACCAAGATGATGCCGAAGACCTGAGCATTCCTTTCGAGCAACTAGCGGACATGGCAGACTCCAGAGGAATCGGAGGCAGGTCGGCGTACTATCGGGAACCGGCCATTCTCTCTTTTATTGACGGGTCTCTTGCAAGGTTCTATAGGGCCAATTTACGCATCGCCGAGCCAAACCGAAGCAGCACAGGGCTGCCGTCCCTTCTGGGGAGAAACATCATAAACCATTGGTACATGCAATACGACCCGACGAACGACAGACTCGACTGCACAGTCCGCCACGCCGACTACACTTTCACGGCCCGGTGAGGAACGTTGCCGTCAGGGAATGATCCTGGATTCCCGCGAAGGCGGGAATGACGAAGGAAAGCGAGACAGCCGGCTAAGGGACACCAGAGCGATATGACGGCTATCAGACTGACATGAAGGTTATCCGGTCCTACCCCAGAAACCGCCGCAACCGCGCAGCTTCTTCTACGTAGTGGGGGACATTCACCGTGGCGCTCTTGCTGCTGATGCCGGCCCAGATTGCGCTGGTAAGGCCCTCGTGGACCCGGTCTATTTCGTCGGTGAACTGGGCTACTATGTCCAGGTGCCGGTCGCCCAGCAGTTCCTTCACGTGCCGCTCGTTGCTGAACCGCAACGCCGCCCGCAGGTCTTCGTCGATGCTGGGGTAGACCTCGCGGACGAACGACAGGTCGTCGGGGCTGAGGGCCGCCAGGTCCAGCAACTCCGGGGGAACGCCGATGGAGTACATCGACGCAGCGAAGCCGATGGCGCGGGGGAGCGTCACATCATCTCCAACACCACCCAAGGAGCGTCCGTAGCCGAAGAGCCCGACGTGGAGCTTGCGCTCCCGCCGCTTGGGGATGTTGGACGATACCGAGCTGATAACCTCGATGAGCCGGCGGACGTGGGACTGGTATTCGGCGGTGGTCCTGTCCACCAGTTCGCGCCCGCGTTCCTGGTCGATGGGCATTGGCTCTCCGCGCTCGTGGTCGAGGATTTGCGCGATGCCGTGGCGGACGGTGTCCTTGTCGTAGTCGTACTTGAAGGCGGACTGGACAGTAAAGGTGTGGGCGCTTGGGTACTCTCTCACGGCGCGGTCAATGTTGGTGGGAGTCAAGTGGCCCCTGAAGGGTACCGAACCAGCGCCGATGATGGGGTACAGCGGCACTCCCAACCTCTTTTCCAGGTCGTAGAGCCGGTGCAGTCCCATTTTCAACACCAGTTCAGCGGCCACAATGCCGTAGTTGAGCGCCGGGTCGCTGCGGGCCAGGAACACCCTCTGGTACGACAGGTCCCTCCCCTGCATGTACTCCTCCACTATGGTGTCGCAATAGTGCAGGTGCTCCATGTCCTCTATGAGGGGAATGACCCGCAGTTGCTTGGGGAAGAACTCGCCCACCCAGTCCTTTACCAAGCGTCCGTGGACCAGCGTTTCGGTCTCCTGGCCAACTATCATCTTGCGATAGTAGGCCTCCACCAGTGAGAGTTCCTCGGCGGAAGTGGTGAAGGGAAGGATCACTTCCTGGATGGGGGCTGCGTCTTCATCCAAGTCGCCGTAAAAGCTGTGGGCCATATCCCTGGCCGACGGCACGCTCTGGAGGGCCTCGACCATTGACTTGCGCATGTCCTGCTCGATGCCGGGGTTGGGGACGCGCAGGGTCAGGATGACGTCCTGCCCCAAGCGGTGTTCATTGTGGAAGAAGTCGGGGTAGCCGGTGAGGAGCTTCCGCACCACCTGGTTGTCGGCCTCCTTCCCCTCCGAGTCCCACATCTGTTCATCGCAGCCCAGGGCGAACACATCGACGGCCTCGTCTACCTCGCCGTCACCCTTGAGCACCCCCGCTTCGTCGGCGAAGGGGGGCGGCGTTGCGTTGTCCGGATGCTGAGTACTCATCACTTTTGGCACTAAGGACACGACACACACCTCCAAGCTGCTTTATCCGATATGCGGGCCACGGGTTATAAGAGGAAACCCCGGGAAGGCCGCTTTAAGACCATCCCTTTACGTTGATTTTAGCAGGACACGGGGTTGGCCGCCAAAGAGCATAGGGGCAGGGCTTGTCCCCGCCCCTACGACGGTGACTCGTTCCCTACCGACAAAGCGGGATTGCCCGGCGCTACCGGCGCCTTGCGCGGGCGTAGCCCGCACCTCCAACTATTACAGCAACCGCCGCTATAATCACCAGAATGACTACCCAGGTCATGCCCGCCCCTGTATCTTGTGGCTGCTCCGGCGCCGCCGGGTCGTCACCGCCGCCTTGAGGGGCATATCCCTCACCGAGGGCGTCCCGATCAGCTTGCGCTTCCGCCAGAAGGGCGGTGCGGCTGCAAATGCTGACGTTAAGGTTCGCGTTTTGCTCAGCGCCTTCGTAGGCGTAGACGATGTACTCCTCTCCTTCAACGAAGGCGAAGCCACAACTGCCGCCTGTGGGAGGGGTGGTGAGGTCGATATTACTGTCGACCGTACCCTTCCAGACGGTGTTGACGCTAAAACTGACAGTGGTGTGGTCGCCAGGGGAGGGGGACGTGGCGGCGGGGTCGAAGGAATGCTGGATTGACAGGACCTTACCGGCGAACACCGCGTCAAATTTCTCCAATTCCTCGGACGGGGAGCCGGGCACCACGCACTTGCAGGCGTAGGCCTGTTCCGTGGTTCCGAGGAGCCACAGGACGCCAAGGATGAGGGCGAGGGTTATGGCTCCGTATATGGGGGGAATGGACCCGCGCAGTCCTACCACCCCAGGGTCTCCGGGACCAGGAGCATCGTGATTCGCCCCACCACCGGCTCGTGCTCCATGACCAGTAGCTTGCCGATGGGCGCAGGGCCCCTTCCTTGGTCTTCCAGCCAACGGTCGTGGCGCTCCAGTGTCCAGCCGCGGGTGCGGGCCTCGGCTTCGGACAGGGTGGGGCAGATTTTCTGCGTACCGGCCACAAGGATGACCCGACGGGCGCCGTAGGAGTAGGCCCCTATCTGGCTGCCGGAACCGCTGGCGATGACGATTTCGCCGGTCTCGGCGATGGCTTGGACGCTGCCGACGAAGTAGTCGGCGGTGGTGGTCTTGCGGCGGAACTCCCGCTGCGCCGCCGGGTCCGGCAAGGCCATCATCCGGTCGTGCAGGTTTACGTAGCGGTCGTTGCCGTGCATATATTCGGTGTAGCCGATGGTGGCCAGCGTCTCCGACGTGTTGACGAAGACCTCAGAACCTTCCGGCACGAGTTCCTTGAGCTTGGCCAAGGCCTCGTCCCGGCTCTGCAACAGGACAGCTTCAACGTTCCGGGCTGCCAGGGCCTGGATGGTCCTCTGTATTGACTCCGCAGACGCCGGAGTTATGGGGTCGCCGGCTGACATCACTTGGCTCCTGATTCACGGGATTCCGGGACTTTGACGCCCCGGAAGAAGTTGAGCAAAGCGAGGCTGAAATACTCAACGTCGTCAACCAGAATGATACGCGCGCCGGGATATGACCGCAATCGGCGAGGGCGGGTCCGGCAGAGTCTAAGCGGCATTTGACACGGCCCACGCCTGCTGATAAATTAGATAAGTTGCCAGCCTCTTATTTTCGTCAAGCGACACCTCTGTCCACAGGAGTGATTTAGCGTGCCACGTTACGACTATCGTTGCACTGTATGCGGGGAAGGATTCGAACTGGTCCAGAGTTTCAAAGAAGCGGGCAAGGGCGCCTGCCCGGTCTGCTCCGGCGCGGGCCAGCGAGTCTTCCACGCCGTCCCGGTGATCTATAAAGGCTCCGGCTTCTACACTACCGATTACGGACGCCCCAAGCCGCCCGTGGAAAACGGCAGTAAGGAAACCAAGGAGGCCTCCACGGCCTCGTCGAGCAAGGACAACGGCTCCTCCTCTGACTCTGGCTCCAAGACGGAAACCAAGTCCGAGTCCGCGGCTCCGGCCGCCAGCGAAAGCTCGTCCTAGTACCGGTCTATCTTCCACGGGACCGGCGGCTGACCGCGGCTGAGTTGGAACAGGGTTAGCAGCGTTGCGGGCCCTTGTCCAGCGAGTAGCGGAGTCGTCGGTAACGATAGACGGCGAACAGGTAGGACACACCGGCCCGGGCTTGGTGGTTTTTCTGGGGGTCGCCAAGGGCGACGACGAAACCGACGCCCGTTACTTGGTGGAGAAGATAGTCAACCTGCGGATATTCGCCGACGAGAGCAACCGTTTCAACCTCTCTGCCCTGGACACAGGGGCGGAGATTCTTTTAGTAAGCCAGTTCACCTTGTACGCCGACACCCGCCGCGGCCGCCGTCCCGATTTCAACCAAGCGGCCAGTCCTGACGACGCCGAACGACTGTACCTGCACGCAACCGACCTGTTCCGGCAGACCGGGCTTAAAGTCGCAACCGGGCGTTTCCAGGAATACATGCAGGTGCGGCTGCAAAACGATGGGCCGGTGACCATCATGCTGGACAGCGACGACAGGAACCGGCCCCGCCGCGGTTAGCGGTGCCAGCCCATGCCGATGAAGAGACCCCTTAGATAGGCGATCTGGCCACCGTGGGATATGTTGTCCCATGTTACCTGCCCCAGGGCGGCCCATACGGGACGCGGCTCAGGCCTTGGGGGAAGCACTATTTCCGCCTCCAACTGCTCGGTGCTTAGAGACGATATGAACTCTTTGGCGGCGGTTTTGACGGCCTCGTAGTACCCCAGTTGGACCTCCTTGGAGGGCGGCTGCCACGAACTCACCTGCTCTGCCGTCCAGCCCACACCGCGCTCCTCGGGGTCGTTGTCCATCCCGTATTTCTGGTGCCAGCCCTCGCTCACCCACAACTGGGGCATGGAACGCAAGCGAGTATGGATGAGGGTGTCCAAAACCCGGTTCATGTGCCACAGTATCCACGCGGCGGAGTTGCACTGGTCCGACGGTTGGCGCGCCAGAGCCGCTTCGTCCAGCCCCTCCAATGCTGTGTCCACCATGTTCCAGTTCCATTCGAGGGAGTACAGGATAGGTTCCGATGCAACCAATTTTGTCTCCTTAGACGGAGTATTCGTTCTCCATGCCGGGGGCGAGGTCTACGTCAAAGGCAGCGAGGACCTGGCCCACCAGGAGGTAATGGCCGATGAGTACGGTAACGTCCAGGGTCCCTTGGACGCCGAAGCGGGACTTGACGGCCTCGTAAGTGGCGTCGCTCACCTTGTGGTTGCGCAACAATTCCTGGGTGTACTTGACCAGTATCTCCTCATCCCCAGACAGGCCCTGGGGAGCAGTACCTTCGGCGATGACGCGAATGGTGTCGTCCGACACTCCGGCCTCTCTTGCCAGCCTGGCATGAGCGCTGAACTCGTACTGGGACTCGATCTCCTTGGCGGTGGTGATGATCACCGTCTCCTTGAGATTTTCGGGCATATCGAACTCGAACCTGACGTAGGTGCCGGTGTTGGCCACCCGGGCCGCCACCTTGGGGCTGTGGAGCAGGACGCCGTAGGGCCCGCGGATGCTTCCCCTGCTGCCTACGATCTCGTCGAAAAAGACTTGGTCTTCAGGCTTGAGTTCTTCCCTGGTGATGTTGTCCAAACGGGACATGTCGAAACCTCCTGGAAAATTCACCTGTGAAATTCAATAGCGGGACGACTCCGGGAACGGCTTTACGGGCCGACCGGGAAACGCGGATAACTGCTGGACCGGAGCTTACAAAAACTCCAGGTCCAAGCTCAGGTCCAGCGCGGTCACCGAGTGGGTCAAGGCGCCAAGGGATATGAGGTCCACGCCGGCGTCGGCAACGGCCCGGACCGTGTTCATATTTATGCCTCCCGACGCTTCGACCACCGCCCGACCGTCGATGATTTCAACCGCCTCGCGCATGACATCCGGGGGCATGTTGTCCAGCATGATGATGTGCGCGCCGGCGGACACCGCTTCGCGCACCTCTTCAAGGGTCTCCACTTCCACCTCCACCTTTATGGTGTGGGAAGCGCGGGACAGGGCCAAGCGAATGACGCCGCCCAAGCCCACCTCCTGTGACCGCAACGCTTGGATGTGGTTGTCCTTGATCAGGATGCCGTCGGCCAGGTTGATGCGGTGGTTGAAACCGCCGCCCATGCGCACCGCGTACTTGTCCAAGTAGCGGTGTCCGGGGGCGGTCTTGCGGGTGTCTATGATCCGGGAACCGCTGCCCTCTATGGCCCGAACGTAACGGTTGGTGTCGCTGGCGATGCCGCTCATGCGCTGCAGGAAGTTCAGGGCGGTGCGTTCCGCCCGCAGGATGCTTCCGGCCGAACCCTCGACCCGGGCCACGTCATCGCCGGGAGAAAGAGCTGTGCCGTCGGAAACCAACCCTCTGGCTTCCAATGTTTCGTCAACGCGATGGAAAACGGTCATGCAGACGTCCAGCCCGGCCAATACCCCGTGGTCCTTGGCCCGTATCATCCCCACGGCCCGGACATCGTCAGGCACCAGATTTTGGGTAGTGGGATCGTTGAAGACCTGGTCTTCGGTCAGCGCGGCGTCGATGAGGCGGTAGACCTCCGGCGGCAACTGGCTCATCTAAGATTCTCCTCTCGGGCCGGTTATTCGTCCGGCCAGCGAACGGGACGCCTCCAAGCGTGGCTTGAGCGTGGTCGCTGGCTCTCATTCTACTCCAATTCGCGGAAACGGGGCCAGAGGCGTGATTCCCGCTGCAAAATCGTCATGGGCAGGAATGACGGTGAACCGGCTGATATTCTGCTGGTACAATAGCGGGGCGCAGGGTGTATAGCCCTGAACTCACAGAAAACAGTCTTCTAAGGAGGCGCAACACCATGCCTTATATCAACCTGGAACAGGCCGAGCAAGTGCTAGCGGGCGCGAAAGCAGCCGCGATGGAGATGGGCAAGCCTTTCAGCTTCTCAGTCGTAGACGCCCGAGGCGACCTGATTACCATGTGCCGGATGGACGGCGCGCCTTGGCGCACGCCCTACGTTTCGCGGGGCAAGGCCCGGGCGTCGGCCTGCTTCGGCGAGGCCAGCGGCGACCTGACCGAACGTTCCACCACGCCGATTATGCGCGCGGTGATGGAGGTTGAAGGCGGTGAGTTCGTTCCGGGACAGGGCGCGCTGCCCATCTACATGAACGGCGAGCTGATAGGCGCGGTGGGCGGCAGCGGCGGCACCGCACAGGAGGACGAGGACTGCGCCAGGGCCGGTATCAGCCGCTTGTCCGGCGCCAGCGCCAGCCGATAGCAGGTCGGCGTTGTTGCATTGATGGATCCTCTGGGTGTCCGTTCGTGGTGAGCTAGTCGAACCATGAACGGGCGCCCCCTCGACAAGCCCAAGGCGAACGGAAGAAGTAGCCATCAGTCCTGATAATATGAGCATCCACTTTCCGGAGAACTGATTGATATGTATTCACGCATCCTGGTCCCGGTTGACGGGTCTTCGCTAAGCGAACAGGTGTTGCCCTACGTCCAGCAACTTGGTCTGGGGCTGTCGATACCGGTAACGCTTATGACGGTGGTGGAACCTTCCCCACCCAGCATTGGCTTGCACTTGGGACCATCATCTCAAGAGCAGGACACGGTGAGGCACCGCGCCGACCACGCAACTGCTTATTTGAACTCCCTGGCCGATGCCTTCCGGTCCGACGGTTTAACCGTTTCAACGTTAACTCCGTCCGGTGCTCCGGCACAGGAAATCATTCAAGAAGCGGAGCGGGAGGCTGACACCCTCATCGCCATGTCCGGGCACGGACGTTCCGGGGTGGCGCGGTGGTGGCTGGGCAGCATCGCCGACCGGGTGCTCCATACTACCGATTCACCCCTTCTGTTAATCAGGTTTCACGAGGACGAGAGGTCCACTCACGCGCAGGGATTCGGCCGCGTCGTTGTACCGGTGGATGGATCGCCCTTGGCCGAGGAGATACTGCCTCACGTGGCCCACATCACCAAGGCGTTGGGCATGGCCGTTGACTTGGTGAGGGTGGTGCCCACTATGGCCGAATACCTGGCTCTGGCTGCGCCATCCGCAAATTACGGTGCCGCCTCGTTGGACACCGCCTCTTTGGAGGAGGCTTTCAAATATAACGAGGAAGAGGCCAACCGCTACTTGGCAAGCGTCAGGGAAGACCTGTTGAAACAAGGCGCCGGCCAGGTGGAAACGCATTGCTTGCGGGGAGAACCGGCATCATCGATCATAGACGTAGCAACCGAAACGCCCGACCGGTTGGTGGCGATGACCACTCACGGGCGTTCCGGCGTGGGCCGTTGGGTGCTTGGTAGCGTGGCGGACCGCGTCGTGCGCAATTCCGGCGACCCGGTGCTGGTGGTGCGGGCCGGAGAGCGACGGCCGTTGCAGGGGGAGTCGATACCGGCGGCAGCGTGACCGTCATCGGTTTTGGGTTATCCAGCCGAATGCCGTACGCAGAGCAAGACTTGTAATAGGGATCAACCCGTAGGTGGATAGCCCAGTCCAACCAGCCGGGCCCTTACGATACTGGAGTATTGAGTAGTGCGTAACGCTAACCATTGACGCACATCTTGCAACTTTGGGTTCGGGTTGCTTGGGGAGTCCATAGTAACTTGCTCAACCCAAAACACTCGCTCTAACCTCTTCTTCAAGTGGTGATGCTCATTAAGCTTGAGGTCATCAATCATCGTTTGCGCGGCTCGGCGGTTTGTCGAACTCAAGCTGGCTTTGGGGACTATTTCTCCGGTTAGAGTATCGAAATCGAAGAAGTTTTCTGGCTGTCCTGATATTGATGTTGCGCAGGGGTCAACATATCCGCCAGGGGGCCATTTGTGCAATTTAGCCTGGTTGCAATCGTGGCAAGCCAGCAGCCAATTAGCCCAATCGTAGACCAGTCTGGGGAAAATGCTCTTTGGTTGAAAGTGGTCCACTTCTCCGCGGCACAAACATTCGCAATAGGCGCACAGACCGGCGAAGATTTCTTCTAAGTCACTCTTGAAATCCGTCCAGCGAGAATCAGTGGGTCTTGTTCCAAAACCCAAGATGTAGTGACACACCCAACCCGGCGTATATCTGGCCCGTACAGCAGCTAAACCCGTCGGCTCTCGGCCGCGGCCGACCCAGTGCATTATGGAGCAGTGTCTCGCGGTTCAGACGGCTCCGAGGAGCCGATGCCTGCTTGCCTTAACATCTCCGCGAATTGCTCCACTTGGGCAGACATCGTCCCGCTGATCAGGTCGCTGTTGACGGTGTGGCGCAACTGCTCTAGTTCCTCGGTTTCTTCCGTGGATAGCTTGTCCTTGCGCCGCAATTCCTGGAGGCGGCTGACATGGTCAGCAGTGGCAAGATCTGTGGGACTGGGTATTTCCAAGAAATTCCGTAGAATTTCATCTGCGGTCCAACCGGCAATGTCTGAATCATTTGTCAATACGGACACCCTACCCTGCGAGTCGCGCCTTAGCAACTGCACCTGTCCTGCTTTGAGGCCCGCGAGCATCAGCGGAGAGTGGGTGGAGCAGAAGATTTGCAGGTTTGGGAAATGCTTAGTCAGGGTTGGGATGATGCGCCGTTGCCAGGAGGGATGGAGGTGGGCGTCAATCTCGTCGATTATAAGGGATCCAGGCTTTTCTTCAAGGTCCGAAGGGAAATCGTAATATTTGGCGTACCCGAACAGGAAGTGGGATAGACACTGGATAATTGATTGGGTCCCCTGGCTTAAAACATTGAGCGGCAAATCACCGTCTGGAGTACCGAATTGGGGGAACAAACCATCTTCATCTTCATCTACACCCAAAAATTTTATGGGAAACCCGTCCGTAATCTCAGAGGTCAACGACGCAACTTTTTCGACTACGGCCCGCATCTCTGGACGTTGCCGCCGATAAGCAGCATAATCCAAGTCTATTATTTTTTGGATCATTGCTTCGTTACTAAGTAACGAGGTATCACTTAGCGTCAGTTTTCCGCGTCTCCGAAAATCCCGGGCCTGAGAAGCTCTCATACTTTCAAAAAAGTTCCTGATTGCTTCCGGACCCAACTGCCTGAAAATCTCCGGTTGCTCACGGGCTGACCGGTCAAGTTCCTCGTCTATACTTAGCTCAATATCCTGTCCTGCCGTTGGTCCGGTTGACCGGAAGTCCGTACCATGACGCTGTGCCGGAACGAAGCACGTGTGACCGACAGTTTCCAGAATCTCCTGCATTTGCACAGCGATAGCAGGGAAACTACCCTCAACGGCTTTGTGAACGTTTGCGGATGTGTGGACCAATTTCCACTTGGGGCTACGCCGCCGATGTAATTTGGCAGGCAATATGAATCCGGAAACCAGCAACTCTGCCAAGACCCACAGCACGGTGGATTTGCCTGAGTTGTTCGGGCCGGTGAATACGTTTACCTGTTGGTCGAACTCGAACGCTATGTCTTCGAACGGGCCGACGTTCGAGAAAGAGAGGCCAGTTATCGGCATTGGGCACCCCTAAGGGAAAAGTCTGGAATCAAGTTCGACTTGTCGAGTTAGTCCCTCAGCGCCGAGATGACCTCTTTGCCAAACAACTCCAAGGAACGCATGGGGTCCTGGTGGGACAATTGACCGCCCTGGGCTTCCAGCAACAGTGAGCCTATGCTCAGCCGCTGCACGGCATCCCTCAGAACCACAAACAGGTTACGGTGTTGGTGATGCCGCTTATGGGACGGACTCTGTGGCGCAAAATTTCGGTAAGGTCTTCCGGTGTAGCCGCTTCCAACTCAAGAACTATGTCATAAGGGCCAAGGACTTCCCGGACGTATGAGCCGTTGATGGCGCGCAGTCGCTCAACTATGTGCTGTGTACTGGTGGGTTCGGTATTGATGAGTACATAAGCGTTGGTTGCCATTGCCTTACCTCTACGTATGAGTCTGCTATTCTTGTACTTTCACTGTTTTCACGAGGGACTTGAACTTTTCATCGCCTGAATTTCTCATCGAAGGACATGGGCTTTACGCCATCGATACTCAGTCCTTCAACGCCGGGATGACCTCTTTGCCGAACAATTCCAAGGAGCGCATGGTGTCCTGATGGGACAGTTGGCCGCCCTGGGCTTCGAGCAACAGGGAGCCTACGCCCAGCCTTTCTTTAATGTGCCGGAGTTGCTTGATGACCGAGTCGGGGTTTCCGACTATCAGGTGGTAGCGTTCCTGAAGCTCCTGGTACGACATCTCGTTTAACGGCACGGGGCGACGGCCGGCGACGGCGGCCGCTCCGGCACGGGAGGTGTAGCCGGGGGGCGACCAGTACTCGCGGGGGCCGCGCAGCGGGTAGTTCATCCGCCACAGGAACGCTTTCCCCGCTTCCTGGGCCTTCTCCTCGGTCTCGTTGACGTGGCAACAGACCATGAACGCGAACTTCTCCGGCCCCGGTTCCCATCCATCGGCGGCGGCGTACTCCCTGTAGCGGGCGAAGAGGTTCTCGGCCACGTCCAGCGGAGTCAGGAACGCGGCGTAGGTATAGCGGTTGCGGGCCGCCCATTGCACCGTTTCCGGGCTGCCGGTGCCGGGAACCCAGACGGGAGGGTGGGGTTTCTGTATGGGCAGCATCCAAGGATTGACCGCCCGGTACTGGTAATGCTTTCCCTCCCATCTGAACGGTCCCGGAGTGGTCCACGCCTTGATGATCAGGTCGTGGCACTCCTCGAACCGTTCCCGGTTGTGGATGGGGTTGGTGTTGTTGGCCCAGGTCTCGATCCCAATGCCTCTGACGAACCCCGATATAATCCGCCCGCCGGAAATAACGTCCAGCATAGCGATTTCCTCGGCCAAGCGGACGGGGTTGTCCGATGTGGGAAGCATGTTGCCCAGCATCAGTATCTTGGCCCTGCTGGTGGCCCTGGCCAGGATGCCGCCGCTGATGTTGACCTCCACATCCATGCACGAGGGGGTGTTGTGGTGCTCATTGATCATCAGCCCGTCGAAGCCCACTTCCTCGGCATACTGGTACTCGTCGAAGTACCGTTTGAAGAGGTCCTGGGCCTTGACCGGGTCGAAATAGGTGTTGGGGAAGGTAAGCCGCATGGAAGGGTACTTTTCCGCTTCCGACTCGGGGAATTCGGCGAAGGGCATTTCGGTGAAGTAGTAAAAATCCATGATGATGGAAACTCCACTATCCAGATTCAGTTGTTCCTGATGTTCAACAGGACATAGACAGCGAAAGCACGGCGGTCTTTGAGTGGAACTTTCAGGAATTGGGAAATCACGTTCTCTGTCGTGTCTATGTCATCCAGGACATCGGACTTATAGAATGTTCCATCAGGGTCGTAGTCCGCGCTTTCGCGTTTCCTCTGCATATCCGTAAATCTGCCTGCGAAGTCTTGAATCCCGCCGGGGAATCTTTCAATAATCGGGTTAGCACAACGCTGTCTTACGGTTGTATGTTGGATCGCCCGGTAGGCTTGCCGCCATGCCTGCGCGCTGCGATTGGCCCCCACGCCTCCCACCAGCATGTCGGCGCAGCAGAACGCCAGGCAGTGGAACAGCGCGTAGTAGGTAGTGCTGACAGCCCGGCGAAGATTGGTCTGTCTGGGCCGCCTGCCGGTCGTTCCTGCGGCTAGGTCTCTGGCTGTGGCGATGAAATCACTGGGCCTCAACCTTCCGTCTCCGGTTATAGCTTAGCCACTCGGATTTTTCGATGAGCGACGTTGACGGAAACCCCTCTATACCCGCCTCCCGCAGTTTGTGCCAAAGCCGGGGAATAAAGCCGGCATACCAGTCGGGGGTCAGCAGTTTCCGGTCCCCTTCATAGACAATCGAGATGTCCAAGTACAGGAAGTTATCATCGGTTCTATGCGGCTTTACCAGAATCGGACTGAAAACCAATTCTCCGTGGAAGCGCTCGTCGAGACCTTCCAAGACAATTTCCTTGATCTTTTCGGAGTGTTCAGCCTGCATTCCATCATCTCCGCACTTATTAACCATATCATAGACCATGACCATTTTACGGAAGAGAGTCTTGACTTCCCTCTCCGTTGGCTACGCCAAGAAATCCAGCGCCGCCTTAACGAACTCGTCCGGCTTTTCCACTTGGGGCGAATGGCCGCAATTGTCAATGATTACCAGGTCCGATTCGGGTATGGCTTGGTGATAGAGTTCGCCGCATTCCAGCGGCACCAAGCGGTCTTCCCGCCCCCAAACGATTCGGGTGGGTATGTTGACCCGCCCCAGAAGTCCGGGCAGCCGCGGGTCGTACATGTAGGGCTTCCAGCACAAGCGCACCGCCATCTCACGGTTGCCTTCGGCGATCTCCGCCTGCGCAGGAGTGGGCGTCTGCCCATAAATCTGGTCGTATTCGGGGGCCTGCTTGGGGTCGTGGAACAACAACTCGGTGACTTGAGCCGGGCTGATGATGAAAATGTCGGCAATCTCACCCTGCTGCGGCTTGATGCCCACTGCGTCCACCAGCATCAGCTTGCTGAAGGCGTGGCGGCAGGAGGCTGCTACCTCCGCGGCGATCCAGCCGCCCATGGAGAACCCGATGGCCCTTGCGCCCTCCAGTCCCTGCTCTTCCAGGAACCAGGTGTAGAAGGACGCCATGTCCGCGATGGTCTCCAGCCATTCGGGGCGTGTCGATTGATGGTAGCCGGGGTGAGTCGGTACGTAGACGGTGTAATTGTCGGCCAAGGCTTGAACGTAACGCAGCCATCCGGAGTTGCCGCCGGCGCCGTGGAACAACACCAGCGGGTCGCCTGAACCGCCGGTGAGCATGTGGACCTGGTTGCCGCCCACTTGGACTAACTTTTCGGTGAATTCTGCGGCCATGACTCTTCCTTTCTAATCTAAGTGGCTGGTGATTGGCGGCTGGGACCACTGATCACCAGCCAATGGCTACTACTACGGCGCCTTCTGGAACGGATCGGTCAACTCCAGTTCCTCGCCGATCTCCCGGAGCGCGGGCAGGACTTCCTGCCCCATGAGTTCGAGGCACCTCATGCTGTCCTCGTGGCTGATGGTGCCGTCGTTGGTCCAGACGGCCAGGATGCCCGGTCGCATCTGAGCCAGCACCTCTCGCAGTTGGCTGACAACCGTATCCGGGCTGCCGATGATCCACCGCTTGGAGTCCAAGATGTCATCGTAGGCCGCGGAGTCCAACCCGCCGACACGGAAGGGATCGCTGCGTATCTGCTCCCGCAACCGCAGGAACCGCGGGTCGCGGCTGGCGCTGCCGTAACCCACCGGGGACTGGTAGTCCCGAGGCAGCGGCACACGTCCCACGCCGATATTGCCCTCCATGTAACCCTTTCCCACCTCCCGTGCCTTCTCGTCGGTGTCCTGGACGTGGATGCGCACCAAGTAGCCGAAATGCTCCGGGCCCGGCTCGTAACCGTGCTGGCGGGCGGTCTCGGCGTAAATCTCCATCATGTCCTGGGTGCCTTGGTGGTCGGTCTCCAGGAAGAGGTAGGGGTAGTGACGCTCGGCGCACCAGACCAGGGTCTCGGGGCTGCCGGTGCCGGGTATCCAGATGGGCGGGTGAGGCTTCTGCAGCGGCGTCTCGAAGGGATTGACCACCCGGAACTGGTAGTGCTTGCCCTCCCAACGGAACGGACCGGGCGTAGTCCAGGTCTTGATAAGCAGGTCGTGGGCTTCCTCGAAACGCTCCCGGTTGAACAGCGGATTGGTGTTGGTGGCCAGACTCTCGACACCCGTACCCCGGACGAAGCCGGAGACCAAGCGCCCGCGGGAAATCATGTCTATCTCCGCCAGTTCCTCGGCCAAGCGGATGGGGTTGTCGAAGATGGGCAGAGGATTGCCCAGCAGCACGATCTTGGGCTTCTTGGTAATCCGGGCGAGTATGGCGGCCTCCAGGTTCATCGTCGCGCCCAGACAGGTGGGCGTGTTGTGATGCTCGTTGAGCATCAGACCGTCGAACCCAACCTCCTCCGAGTACTCGTACTCGTCCAAGTGCGTGTTGTAAAGCTCGGACCCGATTTGAGGGTCGAAGTGGGAGTTGGAGAAGGTAAGGCGCACCGCCTCGTTGGGGCTGTTGAGAACGTCCTCCCGCGTATAGTTGACGTAGGCGCGCTCGGTAAACCGCATCAAGAACATGGGTGCCTCCCTTGCCGGTTACGAGTGGCTGAGTGGCGGTTGAGAATGCTTGGGAACCAACATATTGCAGGTACCCTTTCGCGTTGGTTAGGAATGTATCGCATTCGCTACGAAAGGTCAAAAGCAAGGACATCCGAGCCGGTCGCCGGTGTGCTATTATCGTGCCAAACATTGCATATTTGACACGAGCAGGCAATATGCTCCACACAACGCACTAGGGATAGACCATGTCAGATGCCCCACAGGACAATGGGTATCTTCAGCTTCCAGACTTGACGGTCAAGGGCTTTCGGGGAATCGATGATCTCACGGTTTCACGGTTGGGGCGCGTGACACTGGTTGCTGGAAAGAATGGCAGCGGTAAGACCACCTTGCTGGAAGCGGTGCAGGTCTATGCTGCTCGTGGGCGGTATACGGCTCTGAACAAATTATTGCGTAGCAGGGAAGAGCTGCTAGAAGAGACCGATGAGGACGGTATCATAAGGGTAGAGGTCGATTGGGGTGCTCTGTTTCACGCGCGGCGCGTCTCAGTCGGCACAAGCATCAGTATTGGGCCTGCTGATCCCTCCCGGAGAGTAAGCATACAGGTCATTGCTCAGCAGCCAGGACTATTTGGCTTCTACGCCAATGAGCATTACTTTGACTCAGATATAGCGTGGTTCAGAGTCGAATTTCAGAACACGAGCACTGATTTCCCCGCGGCCTCTCCAAGACGACTGAGAGCTATGCGTCCCGGTCTGGAGGCCGATTTCTCCCCACTGGTAGATTGCAATTTCTTGGGACCAAGTTTGCCAGACAACGTAGATGTGGCGAGGTTTTGGGACAGTGTTGCGCTCACCGATGATGAAGACTTAGCTGTGGCGGCGTTAAGTCAAATTACGAACGTGAAAGTAGAGCGTGTCGCAGTGATCGGCCAAGGCAGCGGTGGGCCTGGTCCTAATCAGGGAAGACGAGTTATGGTGAAAATAGCAGGGGGAAATTCCCCAGTCCCCCTCAAGAGTCTTGGGGATGGGGCCACGCGATTTTTCGCACTGGCATTAGCCCTCGCCAATAGCAAGAACGGATTCCTGGTCATTGATGAGGCTGAAAACGGCATCCATCATTCGATGCAACGCCCCCTCTGGAAAATGGTGCTGCAGACGGCACAAAAGAACAACGTGCAGGTCTTCGCTGCAACACATAGCTGGGACTGTGTCCGTGGTTTCGCTCAAGCAATGATGGAATTAGAAGATGCTGATGGTGTCCTGGTACGTCTTGAGCGGCATGGAGACAAGACCCGGGCCATAGAGTATTCAGAGGAGGAATTACGAGTCGCCGCCGAACAAGGAATTGAAGTCAGGTAACCGTGGCCTTCACAACACCGGAGACATTTACCCGTGTCCTCTTGGTCGAGGGCCAAGACGACCTGCATGTAGTCCGGCATATTTGTACGCTTGATACGTCGGATTTCTCATTCGACATTGTCCCCAAACATAACTGGGAAAAACTCCGGGATTCCATCAGTGTGGAAATTAAGGTCCCGGGGCGGCAAGTTGTGGGTATTCTGGCAGACGCTGACGACATACCGACAGGTCGGTGGGACGCAATCAATCATCAACTCGGGCAGGCGGGCATCACAGTAGCAGATTCCTCTCTTCCCCAAGGATTGATTGTCGAGCAGACTCCCAAGGTTGGAGTCTGGCTTATGCCGGATAATAAGCTTCCCGGTGAACTTGAGGACTTCGTGATCGAATTGATCCCTAACGGAGACACGGTGTGGCCGCGGTCCCTGTCGTACATTGACGGTATTTCAGATGGGGACCGTCTGTTCACTGAAGGCAAGATGCAGAGGGCGCAGTTGTATGCTTGGCTGGCAACCAGAGAGGAACCACGGCGGATGGGAGCAGCAATTGGGACCCATGACCTCGACATTAACGGCCCTCTCTGCCAAAAGTTCATAGACTGGCTCAAGCAATTATTCCAGTAGGGTCGGTCCCCACCAACACTCGCTAACCACCCGTCACGTGCCGCTATGCTATATTGGACGTACCCTGACTACCTGCCGGTGGAACGGACCCACATTCCTGACAGAGGACTGGAATAATGTCATGCCTAAAATCCTGATATCCGACCCCATATCACCCGACGGCGTGGCCTTCCTTGCCGACCGCGCCGAGGTGGACACCAAGTACGGTATGAAGCCGGAGGAGCTGCTGGAAGTCGTGGGCGGCTACGACGCGCTGGTGGTCCGCAGCGAGACGAAGGTAACCGCCGAGGTCATTGCCAAGGGCGCCCAGCTACAGGTCATCGCCCGCGCCGGTATCGGCGTTGACAACATTGACCTGGAAGCCGCCACCAGCGCCGGCATCGCCGTGGTGAACGCGCCGGCGGGAAACACGGTGGCGGCGGCGGAGCATACGCTGGCGTTGATGCTGGCCTTGTCCCGGAACATCCCCGACGCCAACCAGTCGGTCAAGGGCGGCCAGTGGCGGCGCAGCGCCTTTATGGGCGTAGAGGTGCGGAACAAGACGCTGGGCATAGCAGGCCTGGGCCGAGTGGGCACCGAGGTAGCCCGCCGCGCCCAAGGTTTCGGGATGCGTTTAGTAGGTTATGACCCTTTCATACCGCCGGAATATGCCCACCGGCTGGGCGTAGAGATGATGTCGCTGGACGAAATGCTGGCCCAGTCCGACTTCATTACGATCCACACTCCCCTTACCGACAGCACCCACAACCTTATCGGCCCCCGTCAGTTCGCCTTGGTCAAGCCGGGAGCGCGCTTGATCAACGTGGCCAGGGGAGAGTTGATCGACCAAGACGCCCTGCTGGAAGCATTGGACAGCGGCAGGCTGAGCGGGGCGGCCCTGGACGTGTTTGCCCAGGAACCGCCGGGGAACGATCCTCTGTTAGACCATCCCAAGGTGGTCGCAACCCCGCACTTGGGCGCGTCAACCGAGGAGGCACAACGGGAGGTGGCGCTAGAGGCTGCGGAACAGGTGCTGGCGGTGTTGGATGGGGAACCGGCCCGCAACACTGTAAACGCTCCCTTCCTGGCCCCCGACGCCCACGCTACCGTGTCGCCCTATATTCAACCGGCAAACGTCGTGGGGAAGCTGCTGACCAACCTGGCCGGGGGCCAATTCCTGAGAGCAACCATCAGGTACGAGGGAGAAATCGCCCAGCACGACACGGCTATCCTGAAAGCTGCGGTGCTGGCGGGGTTGCTGGCGCCTGCCAGCGAAGAACAGGTGAACCTGATCAACGCTCCGTTCCTTGCCCAGCAAAGGGGCTTGAGCGTGACGGAGCAGCGCAACCCCACGGCCCAGGAATACGCCAGCCTTGTGACCGCATCCCTGGAGACGTCCAGCGGGCCAATCTCCATCGCCGCAACTGCCATGCGTAACGAAGCCCACATCGTGAAGGTCAACGATTACTGGATGGACATCACACCGTCCACTCCCTACCTCCTGTTCGTGGACAACCTGGACCAGCCCGGCACCATCGGAGCGGTCGGCACCGTTGCCGGCCGCCACAACATCAACATCAGCTTCATGGAAGTGGGGCGCCTGACCCTTCGCGGCATGGCGATGATGGTCCTGGGGCTGGACGACCCGGTCCCCGCGGCAGTACTGGAAGAGATAAAGGCCCTGCCCCAGATAAGCAACGCCCGGCTGGTGAAGCTGTAATTCATCTTGACACCCATTATCCCCATAGGATAGATGCGATTGTCCACGAACTTGCCGGCTCCGGACGGACAAAAATCGCGGGGGTGATATAATGGGCGACAATGACGGGCGTTCACCGTCTTGGATTTTGGCCGATGGATCAGCATCCATCAGCGTCAGCGCACTGGGGTCGGTGCTAATCCAGAAAACCGCAATACTTGCCGACGTATGGGGCCTTCGGTTACTCCAAGAATTAACCAACCAGGAAGACGGGGTTATAATAGTAGCTTCGTTGCTGCTGTTCCCGGCGACATTCATCATCTACGGGGTGGCAAGAATGATATTCGCAGCCAAAGAAGCGGTTGAAAGGAAAGCGAGGAAACAAGGTCGAGCCGAGGGACGAGAGGAGGCGCTTAAGGAGCTGAGGGAGGCGCTGGAGAAGAGCGGCGTACAGGTCCCGCCGGAAGTAGCCCGAATCATCGCCCACGAATCCGGCCCACGTTCCTGACCTGCCCCTCTGATCTCCAGATCCCATAGGCTGCAATAGTATTAGCCCTACCATTCTCGTCTTCCCCGCAAAGGCGGGGAACCACGCTTCTGGGATGGATTCCCGCCTGCGCGGGAATGACGAGGTAGAAGAAAGGGAATGACGGGTTGAGATTCGTGAATTCCAGTTGAGGAGCCACTGGACAGGAGGTCCATGCCGTGAGCGACAAGATAGCAATCATGTGCCCGGGCGCCCTGGGGTGCTACGTGGGAGCCTTCTTCGTAAGAGAAGGGGAGGACGTTACTTTTATCGACATGTGGCCGGAGCACGTGGAAACGATGCGGTCGCAGGGGTTGAGGGCCTCCGGCAGCCAAGGCGACTTCACTGTGCCGGTCAATGCGATGCACCTTACCGACGCGCAGGGCATCCACGAGCAGTTTGACTACGCCTTCATCACCGTAAAGTCCTACGACACCGAGTGGGCGACGCACTTTATCAAGCGCTACGTCAAGTCCGACGGTTTCTTTATCTCCTTGCAGAACTGCTGGAACGACCCGCTCATCGGGGAGATTGTGGGGCCGGATCGGGCCATCGGCGCCGTAGCATCCCACATCGAGGTGGCGCTGTGGGAGCCAGCCCACGTGCTGCGCGGCGGGGCCGTGGGCCGCGACCACGGCCATACGGTGTTCCGGGTCGGCGAACACGACGGGCGGATGACGCCGCGAGTAGAGAAGATCGCGGGCATGTTGGACCGGATAGACGCGGCCTACGCCAGCGACAACCTGTGGGGCGAACGGTGGGCCAAGCTGTGCCAGAACTCGATGGGCAACGCCATCTCCGCCATGACCGCCCTGGGATCGCAGGACATGGCGCAGGACCCCAGGTGCCGCTTGATCAGGATTCAGTTAGCCAAGGAAGGCGCGCAAGTCGGGCTGGCCCAAGGACTGAACGTGGTGGACATCCAGCGACGCCCGGCCAAGATGTGGGCCGACGCCGACAAGGGCGACGTCTTCGAAGAGTTGGACGAGCTGATGAGCCGCGCCGGAGGCCGTACCAACTGGCTGGCCTCCATGGCCCAGGACGTCAAGAAAGGCCGCCAGTCCGAGGTCGACTACATGAACGGCCTTGTCTGCCGGAAGGGACGGGAAGTTGGAATCCCGACGCCCTTCAACGACGCCATCGTTGACGCCATGCACGGCATAGACGACGGCTCCATAAAGCCGGACCCGTCCTTGGTGGACCGCATCATGCAAGCGGCTGGCCGCTAGGAGAGAAGTCCGGGTTCTTGCCGAAATCCACCCCTACGCCCCCTTTCCGTCTTTCCCGCGAAGGCGGGAAACCCGCCAGGGGCAGGCGTGCACCGAGGTGAAAGCAAATGTTTATAAGGGTCGAACCGGCGGACTTCTTCATGTACAAGGTCATCCTGATTTTCGACTTGGAGCGCCCGGACTCGGAAGACCAGCAAGTGCGGGACTACCTGACGGAAAACGAACTGGAAGCCAAGTACCAAAGCACCGGCGAACTGGACGAACGGCAGTGCGAGTTCCTCCAATTCGGCGGGTGTTACCTTGGCAGGCACTTGGACAGCATTGGCCGCATCCAGCGGAGCGCGGTGGAGATAGAACTGCTGACCGAGGAAATAGAAACGCACCTGAACGCCGCCGCCCAGCCGCTGGAATTGTCGTCGGAGCAGCGTTCCGAGGCCGTGGCCACCCTGGCAAAGGACTTCCAGCAGGAAGAGTCGTTCCAGACCGACGAGAACGGCAACCTGGTGGCGGTGCTGGACGGCGACGCCGTCAGGGAGGCAGCCCGCAAACTGGCCGCGACTTTTACTTAGAAACCCTCTCAACTCCCTTCGCGGTACTCAACCCATCATTCCCGCGCAGGAACGTCACCCCCGCGAAGGCGGGGGCGGGAATCCACAGGCTTCAGTCAGCGACGAGAGGCTGGTAATAGAGTCAAGCCAGAGCCGGACAGCGTTGCAAAAACGTGAGGCACTGTGATCGGAAGCCGGGAATCTTCGGTGGAGCGGGCGATGGGAATCGAACCCACGTGACTAGCTTGGAAGGCTAGAGCTCTACCACTGAGCTACGCCCGCGCTTCAAACGGTTGCTACATGTTCAATTATAGTCCTACTTGTGTTCTCGTGCCAGTGGCGGGTCCAAGTTACGCTTGACTTGGTTGACGCCTCGGCTATAGAATCAAACTAAGTTATTGGTTCTGCTTGGGAGGCTTTCATGGCGATTACGATGGACGGCGTGGAACTGGGAGTTTCGATCAGCGAGTTGGCCGCTGACAAGATAAAGTACTTCGCCGGCAAAGAGGGCATCCACGAAAACGTCGGCGTGCGGGTCGCGGTCAAAGGCGGCGGCTGCTCCGGTCTTACTTATGACCTCCAGATTACCGACAAGCAACTGGAGAGCGACAAGATAGTCGAGCAGCACGGCGTCAAGGTGATGGTGGACAAGAAGAGCTACATCTACTTGGTTGGGACGGAGCTGGAGTTCTCCGACGGCCTCAACGGCAAGGGGTTCGTTTTCGCCAATCCCAACGCCAAGAAGACCTGCGGCTGCGGCACCTCTTTCAGCGTGTAAAGTATTTCACCGGGGTACTTCACGAACGCCGCCTTAGTGCACAGAGAGGCGGCGTTTTTATTTCCCGAAATCGGAGGACACCATGACACTGCAACGGTCGGCCCTACATCCGGTTGCCGTTAGTTCAGGCGCCCGATTCGAAGCCAGTCAGGGTTGGGAGCTTCCCAAGGCCTACACGGACGCCGCCGCCGAGTACGCGGCGTTGACCACATCCGCAGCGATGTACGACAACTCTCACTTGGGACGTTTGAAGGCCACCGGAGAGGACGGCTTGGACCTGATCAACCGGTTGTCCACCAACAAGGTGGTGGACTTGACTCCGGGGCAGGGCGCGCCCACCATCCTGACGACCGACCGGGGCCGCATCCTTGACTTGATTGGCGTGGTGAACGTGGACGACTACGTCCTACTGCTCACCAGCGCCGGCGCCCAGCAGCAGGTGATTGACTGGCTGGACCGCTACACCATCATGGAAGACTTAGTCGTGGAAGACATCACCTCCCAGGACACTATGTTGTCGGTGATGGGCCCCGAAAGCGCCGCCACACTGGCCCAAGTTGTCCCCCTTCTCGAATTGGATGGACTCCCGCCTTACCATTCGATACCAGCCCGGATATCCGGGCATGACGTCCGGATTATCAGCCGTCCTCTGGGCGAGCTACCCAACTTCCACCTGCTGCTGTCCCACGATGCGGCGGCCCCGGTATGGGAATCCCTGGTTGCCGCCGGAGTCACCCCCGCGGGCGAAGACGCCTTTCAAGCCATGCGGATGGACTACGCGGTGCCGGTCCTTGGCCGGGAACTGGGAGACTCCTACAACCCCTTGGAAGCGGGCCTGATCGGGTCGATTGACTTCGCCAAGGGCTGCTACATCGGCCAAGAAGTCATCGCCAGGTTGGACACCTACCAGAAGGTGCAGAAGCACTTGGCGCGACTGAAGTTCTCCACCGACGCCCAAGTCTCCCAAGGGGCCTTGCTGCGGAGCGAGGGGCGCGACGTGGGCTTGGTGACTTCGGTAGCCAGAATCCCCACGGACGGCCAAGTAATCGGGCTGGGATACGTTCGGAAGGCCCAATCCAAGGTTGGCGCCGTACTGGACCTGGCCGACCCTGCGTCGGGTTCTGCGGAGATTACCGCGCTGCCCCAGATGTTCGGCCCGGGGCAAGACTAGAGGAATCGTCCAGCCAGTGCTGTTAGACGACCCCGATCTGCCCGTCGGGGTTGGCGGACATCAGGGCTGAAAAGTCGTAGCCTCGTCTTTTCAGCTCGTCGCTGCCGCCTTCGGCGCGGTCCAGGATGGCCAGCACTTTGACCACTTGGCATCCCGAGGCTTCAGCGGCCTCTATAGCGTGGAACAATGACCCGCCGGTGGTGCAGGTGTCGTCGATTATGGCGACCTTGCTGCCTCGCTCAAGGTTCCCTTCCACAACGTTGGCGGTGCCGTGGGACTTGGCTTCCTTCCTCACTATGAAGGCCGGAATAGGCTTTTCCTGCAAGTGACTGGACAGTGCGACGGCGGCGACGATGGGGTCCGCTCCCAGTGTGGGACCTCCCAGGGCGTCCACCCCGGCCTCGACAAGCAACGGCATGACCGCGTTGGCAATGAGGTAAGCCCCTTCAGGGTCGAGGCTCAGTATGCGCCCGTCGAAATAGTAGCTGCTCTTTTTTCCCGACGTCAGGGTGAAGTCCCCGTACTTCAGGGCGCCCTTCTCCAACGCAAGCTCCAAAAGGCGGTCAACTGTTCCAGCCACGCGCGGCTCCTCCTCGTCAATCCAGTCCGGGGCCAATCTAGCCCGGTACGTAGTCCTGATACAGGTTATGCTCGAAAATATAGTGGGCCACCGGCCCAGGAACAAGATATCTGAGCGGCTCCTTTCGGTGGATTCTCTCACGTATGTCCGTGGCGCTGACCTCTATGACCGGAGAGTCCAGACGTACAACGGAGCCATCGGCACACCCGAACCTGGACGCCCAACCTTCGTCATCGGAAGACGCCGCGCCCTTCCTGGTGACCACCGCCAGCGTACAAAGCTGGAGTATTCTCTCCGGGTCCTTCCAGAGGTGGAATTTCTCAAGGATGTCCTCGCCTACTATGAAGAACAGGCTTGCGCCCTCGGGAAAGGCGTTGCGCAGTTCGTCCAGGGTGTCCACCGTGTAGGTTGTGCCGGCGCGATGCACTTCCAGGGAGCAGGTCTCGAAGCAGGGATTGTCCGCCGTGGCGAGCTCCACCATGTGGAAACGGTCTTCCGCGGAAGCATAGGCGTCGCTGGGCCGGAGTCGCGGCTGTCCTGCGGGCATAAAAATCACCTTCTGCAAGCCCAGCTTCAGCCGGGCCTCCTCCGCGATAATCAGATGCCCGATGTGGATTGGGTCGAAAGTCCCTCCCAGGATACCGACTCTCATGCTAGAACCATCCGACCTCCGCTTTCCCTATGCGAATAGTATCGCCGGCCTCTATCCCAGCATCCATCAGCATGGTGGCGACGCCGCACCTCCGCATCTCGTTCCAGAGCTGCAGCAACACCCTGTTATCCCGCGTATCGGCACCGGCCACGAGTCGTTCCAGTTCCTCGGACTGGACCCTGTACGTTCCGTCCTCAATGATGATCCTGTTGGACATGCTCCGCGTCCTACCCCGCTTGAAGGGGCCAATAATTTCACGTTCTTCGTCAACAGGCTTTGCCGACTCCGAAAGCAAATTCACCACGCGGCCCAGCATGTCATCGACGCCTTCTCCGGTGACCGCGGATATGAAGCAGACCGGCACATCATCATTAACGCCGGGACTCCGATCCTTCATACGCCGCCGAACGTCATCGGATATCTCTTGCCGCCTGTCCCTCACCTCGGTAACGTCGACTTTGTTGACGACCACTAGCTGCGGCTTGTCCCGCACTAACGAGCTGAACTGCTCCAGCTCGTTGTTGAGCATATCCAGGTCCGCCCCCGGGTCTTCCTGCGTGCCGTCCAGCAAATGAACGTAGACCCGGGCCCTCTCCGCGTGTCGCAGGAACTGGTGTCCCAACCCGATCCCCTTATGTGCGCCCTCCAGTAGCCCGGGGACCTCCATCATTACAAAGCTCTTGTCCTGGTATCCGACCACACCCAGAATAGGCTCCACTGTGGTAAAGGGGTAATCGGCCACCTTGGGTTTTGCGGCGGAACACCGCGAGATCAACGTGGACTTCCCGGCGTTGGGCTTGGCCAACAGACCAACGTCCGCCAGGAGCTTCAACTCGAGGAACAGGACCACCCGCTCGCCGCGCTCACCGCGCTGCGCCAGTAGAGGCTCTTGGTTTGTGGGCGACACGTACCTGGTGTTGCCCCAACCACCCCGGCCACCCTCGGCAACCATAACTTGGGAGGTATCGCTGATGTCCGCCAGCACCGACCGACTGCCGTCGGCTTCCTGCCGCCATACCACGGTGCCGAGAGGGACGGGGATACGGCGGTCTTCCCCATTCACGCCGCGTTGCTTCTTACCGCGCCCGTGGGCCCCGCGGTCGACGTAGATCGTGCTGGTGAACTTCAGATGCAGGAGAGTATTCAGGGAAGGGTCTCCATACAAGTAGGCGCTGCCACCCATACCGCCATCCCCACCATCGGGGCCTCCGTGTGGGCGGTACTTCTCTCGCAGGAAACTTACACACCCGTTTCCCCCATCTCCTGCTTTTATATCCAGTCTAACTGTATCTATCAAAGTTTTGCTCTTTTAACCAGTAATGGTAATACCGTTGACGCAGTGGATAACCAGCCGTGATCGTATTTGGACGACCGTTGATTGAAGGTATTTTAACATGGGCATCCATTGGGAAACTGTGGAGAACTCGGCAGTGATGGTATACCTGAGAACCTGCGCTCTGGACATATTTTCATGACGGTTTTCTGAAGTCCGTCCCGTTGGAGCCACCTGTGGACAACCGGCCGGACAATTCAACCTGGGAGCATGAGTTGGCCACCATGGTCCCGGTAATTAGCGGATGCCGCGACCATACTTTGCTGCCGCCATTGTATGCTTCAGGCGGCGGTGTTATTCTGGGCCAGCCTCCAGTGTGCTAAGTTACTGTCATGCGGGGCGTTGTGAGACGATGGTGCTTGTCGAAAAAGCTGCTTGTATTGGCTTTGTTGTTGCCGGCGATTGTCTCCATCGGGTGCCGCCCGCAGGCAGGCTTGGTGGAGGAGCAACGGAATGAAGAGCTTTATGATGGAATTGACGTTGCCGCGGGAGACGCTGATTTGGCGGTGAACAGGATCACTTACGTCAATCCGTATGGTGAGTTGTTCACCATAAATCCGGACGGCACGGAACAGTTGAAGCTGACTGGGGGCTCCCTGCTGGGAAGCGGTGGAGAGGGTGTTTTGGCCGCGCCAACCCTACGCTTGGAAAGCTTCCACGCTTGGCCGACCTGGTCTCCGGACGGGACAAAGCTTGCTGCATCCAGGGTGGAGGTGTCGGGCAGGCAGGCTGAAGTGACGCTGGAGGTTATTTACCCGGCGACAGGCAGAGCGGAAACGGTGTTCCGTAATTCAACTCCCGGCATGGTTGCCGATGGCGCGCCCCACTACATCTACTGGGCGCCCGACAGCAGGTCCCTGTCGTTCCTTGCATCTACTTCTGATGGCTTGGCGCTCCATATTGCCGATACCGTTACCCTTTCCGAACCCGTCGTGGTTGCTTCCGGCGCACCTCTGTACTTCCATTGGTCCAGTGACAGCCGGTCTCTGCTGGCCCATGTGGGTGAAGACATACTGTTGATCGAAGAGCCTTTCGGCGCTGCGTCCTCTAATGTGTCGTCAGCGGACTTGGGGTTTCGGGTGGCGGCGATATCTCCCGACGGAACGAGAATAGTATATCCGGGAAGCGGGTCCGACGCCGGGTTCCTGGTTGCCGGGCCAACCGGCGGCGGGATAACAGGCGCCAGAGTGCTCGAAGTGGGGGCCCGCTCGGCAGTGGCATGGTCTCCCGATGGCGGCCGGTTGGCGGTGGTAGACCAGGACAATCCCAGGGTACCCGCCTTTGACAGATTACGGGTGGTGCGGGAGGACGGCAGCGAGGAAACAACGCTGGCGGAGGGTCATGTCATGGCTTTCTACTGGTCTCCCACCGGAGACCGGCTGGCTTGGGTTACGCTGGATGTGGATGAGCGGGAGTTCGTCTGGTGGGTGGGTATGGCGTCCGGGGAAGAGGCCAAGCCCTTGTTCCGGTTCCAGCCGTCCGGCGAAGTATTGATGATGTTGAGCTTCTTCGACCAGTACGCCTACTCGCACACTCCCTGGTCTCCTGATGGCGCGATGCTGGTGGTGGCCGGTACGCTGGAGGAGCCGATGGAACGGCGGAACGGCCACACTCCCGGCGGCTCTCAAGTTTACGTCATTCCGGTGGACGGTTCGGAGGAACCTCGAGAGTTGGCCGCGGGGAACCTGGCCTTCTGGTCTTGGAATTGACCTTCTCTCCTCGCATCCGGCAAGCAGGACGGGACCAGTAGCAGGGAGGCGTCACGGTAGATTTGTGCAGGGCTTGGTTACTATCCAGTGTCGTGGTTATGGTCCTGCCGGTCTTCATTGCCGGTTGCGGGCTATTATCGGACCAACCCTCAAGTCCCGTTCCCACCCAGACCACGGTCAGCCCTGAGGCGCTTTTGAGCGATGTTGCTTCCCAAGTGCTTAGCCTGAAGTCGGCATCCTTCGTTCTCGACCACCAAGCCGGGAATACTGTCCTGTCACCGGGGCTGGTTATGAACAAGGTTTCGGGGGATATGGAGACCCCGGACAAGGTGCATCTCGTGGTGGAAGCGGAGCTTGCATCGCCCAAAGCATACGTGGAACTGGAAATGATCGGCGTCGGGGACCGCTTTTATTCCAGCGATCCGGTCACCGGCGAGTGGCGTCAGATTCCCCCTGATGAACAGCCGTTGAATTTCAACAACCTGGCAACCACACTGGCCGACATCATTATCTCCGTCCAGGGGCCAATGTACCTTGAGATGCGGAATACGGATGGCTTCGCAAGTACCGGCTTGGAAGGAACGGTCCGTTCGGAAGACCTGGCTGCTCTAATACCCGGGGCGAGTGAAAGGCTTGAGGTGGCGGTGCAGCTTTTGCTTGATGAAAAGGACGGGTCTCTCAGGCAGGTAGTCCTGACCGGCCCGGTGTTGGCGACCGATTCCCCTGAAACGGTGAGAAGGCTCGCCTTGGATAATCTGAACGAGCCCGTGGATATCTCCGCCCCCGAGTAGTGGTATTGATGGGGTGAGGCGTCCGCGATACACCCTTTCTCCGTCCTTGGTCCTCGTTGTTGTGGGGGCCGGGGCCTTCATCACCGCGCTGGATCAGACCGTCGTAGTCACCGCGTTGCCCAGCATCATGCTGGAGTTGAACGTCTCCATCTTCGAGCTTGACCGGGCTTCCTGGATCATTACGGCGTACCTGCTTGGTTATACGTCGGCAATGCCGTTGATCGGACGGATGGCGGACGTCTATGGCTACACCAGAGTATACCAAGCGTCGCTGCTGGTTTTCTCCATCGGCACCTGCTTGGTGGCAGTGTCTCCGAGCTTTGAGTGGATGGTGGCGGCGAGGGTGGTGCAGGCCGTCGGCGGCGGGGCCACTGTCCCCATCGGGCTTGCGATGGGCAGCGGCGCCAAGCCTTCGGGACAACGCGGCTTGGCACTGGCGATAGTCGCCGCGGCCGCCGAAGCGGGGACCATGCTGGGTCCTGCCTACGGGGGAACCATTGTGGAACTGGCCGGGTGGCGGTGGATTTTCTGGCTGAACGTGCCACAGGCGGCATTGGTGTCACTTGCGCTGATATTCGCTCCCAAGGCGGAAACCAGTGGAGGGCGGGTTGACTACTTGGGAGGCGTTCTACTGACGGCGACGTTGGTGACGCTGACCTTGGCGCTGTCGATGGAGAGCCTGTTCACCCTCGAGTCATCAACCCCGTTCTTCATCGGCGGCTTGGGATTGCTTATGGGAGCAGCGTTGGTAGTGCTGCACAAGAGAAGCAATCAGCCGTTGCTTGCTCCGGCGTTGTTCCGGTCTCCGGCCCTGGTGTCGGCCAACATTGCTCAGTTGCTTGTAGGCGTCGGGTTGATAATCGCCATGGTCACGGTGCCGTTGATGGCCAATACCGTTATGGGGCAGACGCCCTTTACCGGCGCGATGTGGCTGTTAAGGATGACCGCCGCGATCCCGGTGGGAGCAGTAATTGGAGGCAAGCTACTGGACCGTACCGGGGTCCGTCCGGTTATGGTAGCGGGGCTGGCGCTGGCGGCAGTGGGAGTGCTTTTTGTAAGTACGTGGGAAGTTGGGGTTGGAGAGCCTTGGCTGACCTTGCATTTAGCATTGGCCGGACTGGGATTCGGGCTGGTGATAGCGCCTATCCTGGTGCGGGTGATAGAAGGGGTACCCGATGAGTACCGGGCCGCGGCCGCTTCGTTCGTCGTCGTTGCCCGGATGATGGGCATGACCCTTGGGCTGGCCGCGCTGGCGGCGTGGGGAGTGGACCACTTTCAGGGGTTGATGTCCGGCGTGTCCTCACCGTTACTGAATCCCGGAAGTGTGCAGGGAGAGTTCGAGCAACGGATGCGGGAATACGAAGGTGCCCTGACGGCGGCGGGGTTTTCGGTGTTTCGGGGTTTCCTGCGCGCCGGCGCCGTCGTGTTGCTGGTTGCTATCATCCCGGCGGTTTTCATGGCCCCCGGGAAGCCTCAACCGGATGGCGGGAGGTCTACGTCAGGGGACTGCCCAGCGTAGGCGTTGTGCCTTGCCTTCGGGGTGTATGGATTCCCGCCCCCGCCTTCGCGGGGGTGACATTCCTGCGCGGGAATGACGAGGGGTAGTTGGGACGGGAATCTTCGGCTATTCCTGCTGCTGCCAGGCTTCGAAGTTCTCCTGCATGTATCCGACGTGCTCGCGGACATGGCTTTCGTACACATCGAGCCAATCGTCCAGCGTCATGTCGCCGTTCTCGGGGTGATAGGCGGTGTTGGACCACGCCGAGTCCGGCAGCGACTTGATCAACGTGTAGGTCTTGCTCCGCAGCCATTGGAAGAGATGGAGGGAGTCCTCGATACTCTGCTGATGGTAGTCCAACGCGACGGCCCACTGGTTTTCGTCGTAGTCCATCAACGTCCGGCCCGGTTCGGCGAGTAGACGGCGGCAACGAATATAGCTGTTGGCCTCGCTGTCGGCAACGTGGACGATGTGCTCATGGATACTCCAGCAGCCATGCTCGTCCCGGAATTGCCACATTTCCTTGGGGAACTTTTCGAGGGCATCGGCAAGCTCGGAGTGGGCGTTGCGGTAGGACTCTATTTTCTGTTTGCGCGTTTCGGGTGTCATAGGTGAGTTTCTCCGGGACAATATGGGTGGGAATCAATCTATCAAGCATCCGCAAGGCGGGCAACCGGTTAGGGTCATTCGATTATCGCCAAGCAATGCCCGTCATTCGGTACAATGATCACATGTCCGCCGAGTCGGAAATACGCCGCCGCATTGCGGAGAAGGGCCGCATCACCTTTGCGGAATTCATGGAGACGGCCCTTTACTGGCCTGACGGGGGCTACTACTCCCGGCGGGACCCCATCGGCGCGTCAGGCGACTATTACACCAGCCCGCTGGCCCACCCGGCCTTCGGTGCTTTGTTGACGGTGCAACTGTTCCAGATGTGGAAGTTGCTGGAGCGGCCCTCCACCTTCCACGTAATCGAGCCAGGCTCCGGGACGGGACGCCTCAGCCGGGACGTGCTTTCGTTCGCGTCACAGTTGCCCGAAGGCTTCGGCGACAGCATGCGCTATGTTTGCGTTGACCGGGGCATGGTTCGAGGGGGAGAGGCGCCGGAAGCCGAAGTGCACAGGGTCGTCTCCACAGGTCTGCCGTTCCAGCCGGTTGAGGGGTGCGTGCTTTCCAACGAGTTGCTGGATGCTTTCCCGGTACACCAAGTGACTGTGCAGGACGGTGCCCTAAAGGAAGTCTACGTGACGGTGGGCGGGGATGGCCTGGCAACGGTGGCCGGAGAACCATCAACGACGCGCTTGGCGGACAGGCTTGACTCGTTGGGCATCCGGTTACAGGAAGGCCAGACAGCGGAGATCAACCTGGGGCTCGACCGTTGGGTGGAGGAGGCGTCGCAGACCCTCAGCAGGGGATTCGTGTTGACGGTGGACTATGGGCGTACCGCTGCCGACCTTTACTCGGCGGAGCAACGTTTCCGAGGCACATTGACCACCTTCTACCGGCATACGCAGACCGACGCCCCGTTGCAGCGGATTGGATTGCAGGATATGACCGCCCAAGTGGACTTCAGCTCTGTCACCGAGCTGGGCCGGAAACATGGCCTGGAACCCCTTGGATACGCCGTTCAAGGCGAGTTCCTGTCGAACCTCGGGTTGGCACGGTTCCGGCGGCGGCTGTCGTCTCTGGGCCTGGGCCAGCAGGAATTTATGGCCAACAACTCTGGAATGCTGGACTTGGCCGGAGCCGGCGGGCTGGGCGACTTCAAGGTACTGGCGCAGGGCAAGAACGTAGAGCATCCGGCCCTCTGGGGGTTCAACGCCACCGGGGAAGCATGGGCGATTGCGGAGCAACTGTCCGTACCCCTGCTGAGCGACCTGCACCTGAGAGTTGCCGAGGCACGTTATCCGCACCTTGCGTCGGGCTACGGCTATTTTTCGAGCTTGGAGGATCTTATCGGATTCGATGAAGGCCGCTCAACTGGACAAAGTGAAGAACCTTCGTAACGTATTGTAATGGCGCAAGAGGATACCCGGGCGAGCAACCGACTGGTCATCCCTGATCTTCAGGAACATCTTCGTCCAGCGCTTGGGTTGCGGCCTCCTGCCTCAGACTTTCCGGCAGCGCCTCCCTTACTACCGAAAGGGTCTCATCCCCGGCAGCCCTGGCGGCCTCCAACATGCCTGCCGCCGCAGCGTTGGTCGCATCTTCCTCGCTGATGCCCAACTCCGCGGCCGCCTCCCGTGCCGCTTCAACGGCCGCTACGGCGGCTTCCGCCGGGTCGCGACGGGCTTCGACAGCTCCTTGGATGGCCCCTTGGGCCGCGCCGCGCAACGACTCCCCCGGAGCTACTCGCAGTCTGCCCAATGTCCTGAGAGTTCCCAAAACTGCTCCTCTAGTTACACTGCCCACTTGACCGGTTATGTTGTCGGCGGCATGGACAGCCCCCCGGGTGGCGTGGAGGGCCAGCCCCAGGCCGTTCTCAGCGGCGTCTTCCATGTTGTCTATGGTATGAGTCAAAGCCGTCCCAACATGCTGGGCCACTTCCGACGCGGCTGCTCGTCCCCGGCCTGCTGATTCCAGGGCAGCCTGTGTAGAGGCGGCCAGTTGGTAGGCTGTAACTCCAATGGCCACATCGGCTCCCGGGATGCGCCTCAGGTAGCCGTAGGAAAAGGCCGACACCATGCTGAGACCGGGAACGGAAGAGACAGCCCTGGCCACCGGCCCCGCCCCAACCCCGGCCATGAGGTCAGCCAAGGCCGCTTCCCGGGAAATCTCCCCCTCTTCCCGAAGCGCCACGAGGAGGTTCAATGACAGTAGTCCAAAGAAGAAAGCAATGCCGAACAGGAAATCGAAACCTGCAAGCGACACCGCCGGCAGGTCGAGAGTGCCGTTTGGAGAGGTCCACCCAATGCTGACGCTCAACGACCGTGCGGAAAAATAATCCGCCATCAGTCCACCAAGGATCGGGCCGATGCCCGAACCCAAGCTGGTTGCCAGCCCGGCGACCCCGGAGAAGGGGATGGTGCGGCCCTCGGGAGCCACCTTGAGAGCCAGGGTATTGACAGTGAGCGTCACTCCGGCCGCGGCTACGCCGCCGAGCAGATGCAGGGCGATCAGCAACGGCATCGTGAGGAAGTGGCGGTCGGGTTGGGTCGTGAACACCCAGCCGATGATGACCAGCAGGTAGAGGGAAGCCGAAAGCGACAGCACGGTCTTGTTGCCGACTCTGTCTGCAAAGGGCCCCCAGACCCGGACGAAAAGCACGTTGGCAAACTGGCCCAACACGGTCAAGCCGATGACCACCGGCAGTGAAAGCCCTATCACTTTCAGCATGTAGACAGCGAAGAACGGGATGGCCAGGTTGGACATGAGGCCCCATATGAACAGGAACCTGATCAGGTGGGAGTAGTTGCGGTCCCGCACAGGCTCCAGTAGCATCTCTACCGGAGATCGGCCGGACTGGGCAGCCGGGGGCATCAGGGGTTCCACTGCCCGGGATGCCAGGAAAGGGCCAAGGACTCCGAAAGTGATTGCTCCGCCGATGAGGAGGAAGGAAAAGGCGAATATTTCATCACCGGGTGGCGCCGTATCCTGCCACCACCGGACGAAGAAACTGCCTGCCAGTCCGACCACGGCCATCGCCCCGGTGACCATAGCCAAGCGCCGTCCGAAATAATCGGCCAGGTGACCTTGGGGAACAAGCTCGCGGATCCAACTGGTGGACGTGGTGACCCAGACCGGGGCGAACAGTCCCCGGACAGCGAGGAACAGAATTACCAAAATGACGGCGAGCTTTCCGGGCGTGTCCAGGAAAAAGGGGACCGCGCCAATGGGAAGCCACGAGATATGGGTCAGTATCAACGCCGGCAGTCCCAAGGCTTTCCTGGCCCGGAAGCGTTCCAGCAGGAGAATGGCGGGCAGTCTGACTACTTGTGAGATGAATGGAAGAGCCGCCAGGATGCCCACTTCGAGGTTGTTGGCGCCCAGTGCTAATGCGTAAGCGGCCATGAACCCGCCGCTGCCAAGGCTGAACATGGCGCCGGTGGTCAGTCCTTCCCAAGCCAGGAGCCGGAGGGAGCGCTGGGCGTCACGCTGGGTCAGAGTTGGATGGGGTCGGAGGAAGGTAAGCATTTGCAGGATCAAATCAAGAAGTTTATAGCGGCGCTGGCCATGCGAAGGAACATTGGGATCCCAAACCCGGTATTGGACAGTATCGATTGGCCGTTCGACATGACCCGTATGGTAGGTCAAGAGGGTCTTGTTGATGCCCAATCATCGCCGGTCAAGACCCGTGGATTCCCGCCTGCGCGAGAATGACGGATGGCCCTGAGGGCCATGTATGAGCCATGAGAATGCCTATTTTCATGGCAATGACGGGTTGGAGTTCAGATTGGGTAATGCGCCGAGGCTTGAGATAGTTGCTCAGTCAGCAGGCGGCCCCACGGTCAGGTCTATATCCACCGCTACCGGCTTCAGGCTTTCGACGATGAAGGTTATATGCTCGTCCAGGTCGATGCCCAGCTCGTCGGCGCCTTTTTGTATGTCGTCCCGGTTGACGTCCTTGGCAAACTTCTTGTCGCGCATCTTGCGCCGCACGGACCGGGGCGTAACGTCGGCCAGGTTCTTGGAGGGCCGCACCAAGGCTACGGCGCGGATGAAGCCGGACAGTTCGTCCACTGCGAACAGGGTGTGCTCCATCAGGGTTTCCCGCGGGATGCCCGTATGGTCGCCGTGGGTCAGCACCGCGCGGATGATGTCTTCAGGGTAGCCGTGCTCCCGGAGGATTTCGGCGCCGTAGGTGGGATGAGATTCGGGAGTAGGGCAAATCTCCCAGTCGAAGTCGTGGAGCAACCCGGCGATGGCCCAACGGTCCTCATCCTCCCCGAACTTCCTGGCGTACCCCCTCATGGACGCCTCCACCGAGAGAAGATGCTTCATCAGCATGTTGGTTTTCACATGCCGGTTCAAAAACTCTATTGTCTGTGACCGTTCCATTACGTCCATATTTCTATACCTCACGCATCCCTGTCCTCGACGGGTTTCCCGCCTTCGCGGGAAAGAGGAACATCTTCGTTCGGGTCGTCTCCGGTGGCTTGGTTCGTGCGGGCGCCCGCGCCGCGGGGCACGCAACGCACGGCGGTAGTCAGGAAGCCGCTATGGGCCACCATGCGGTGTTCCGGGCGCACGCTGCGGTCGGTGACGTGCCACGGCCGGAGCAGGGTCTCGGTGGTCTCGATGAGCTGGAACCTGGCGTCTTCCTCCAACGCCATGACCAAGCGGTGTACCTGCAATATCGTGGGCAGGAAGCTGACGAGGATGCCGCCCATCACCAAGCAGTCTCCCACCGTGGCAACCGCCTGCCACGGCTCGGGCACGTCCAGGACCACCCGGTCCACGTTGCGCTCGCTGATTCCCTCGTAAACGTCGCGGACCTTTACTTCGTGCTTCGACGGATCGGGGACAACCTTGCGGATGTTCGCCAAGGCCCGCGGCAGCACCGACTCTTCTATCTCGTAGGTTATTACTCGCCCTTTTTCGCCCACCGCGCGCAGCAGGGCGGAGGTAAGGGCGCCCGAACCCAAGCCTCCCTCGACGACCGTCGCCCCGGGGAAAATGTCGGCCAGCGAGATTATTATGCCAAGGTCTTTCGGATACACAATCTGGGGGCCTCGGGGCATCTGCCGCACAAAATCACCCAGGGTAGGACGCACCGCCAGCAGAGTGTGTCCCCGGTCCGTCCGGTACCAGCCGCCGATGGTGTGGCCGATCAACTGGGAGTGGAGCAGCCGTCCTTGGTGGCTGTGAAATACTTGGTCGTTGGACAAGGTCAGCAGGTGGCGCCGGCCCTTGCGGTCCTGCAGCAGGGCCAAGTCGCCATCTTGAAAAAGGTTCCTGTCGTCGGTCAAGAAGTCAAACCTCTGGTTGGTTCAGCCCGTCGCGGCGATGCTGAGGGACATTGTACGTTATTTTGCCATACCCGCGGAACGAGCCGTTGACCCGGCGGACGACGGTGGCGGCATTGGCGGACTTGGGTTAAAGTTGTACCCGATATGGAAAGACGCCACTTTACCTTGGAAGAAGCCAACGCCATGCTGCCTTGGCTGCGGGAAACGTTCGAGGCCATGATGCCCGTCAGGGAAGAGTTGGCCAGCCGGCAGGACCAACTGCTGACCCTGCTGCGCGTCAGGCGGGGCAACGGCGCTTCGAGCCGGGAGCAGGACGCCGTGGAGCTTCAACGCACAGTCGACCGGCTGACCCAACAGCTACAGACCCAACTGAGGGAAGTGGCCCAGCGCGGCATCATAGTGCGGGACCTGTCCCAATGGCTGGTGGACTTCCCTGCCTACCGTGAAGGACGCGAGGTCTTTCTCTGCTGGATACGGGGCGAGGAAGAAATTGGCTACTGGCACGAGACCAACACCGGGTTCAGCAACCGGCAACCGTTGTAGGCCTCATGGTCGTGTAGCTTTTCCTCACGAGCCGGGCTATTATACGCACATACTCCGACGCGAATCATCATCACGACGAAAAGGAGGATAATGTCATGTCAGCAGGGTACACCCTTTGCGTAGGAACCGTTGGCGGCGGGCTGTCCCGCACCAGTGACGGCGGAAAGACTTGGGACCGCATCCGGGACCCTATACCGTCCGAGTGCAACGTGCGCGCCCTGAGCGTTTACCCCGACAACCCGCATCGCATCCTGGCCGGGACCGACCTGGGCATTTTCCGCAGCGAGGACAACGCGGCCACTTGGGAAAGGCTGGAATCTCCCATGGAGAGCCTGCAAATCTGGTCGGTGACCGTCGATCCGTCGGACCCCGACGTCATCTTCGCCGGCACCAGGCCCGACGCTTTCCGCTCCCGGGACGGGGGAAGAACCTGGGACCAGTTGGACCTGGGGTTGAACATCCCGTGTCCCATCGGCATACCGCGCACCACCAATATGATTGTCGACCCGCGCGACAGCCGCACCGTATGGGCGGGCATCGAGGTTGACGGCGTGTACAAGAGCTTGGACGGCGGCGACAACTGGGTCCATCTGCCAGACCTCGGCCCCGACCCGTTCCACGGCGACATCCACGGTATGGCGCTCAGCGCCGGCTCCACCACCTCCATCTATTGCACCAGCCCCTTCGGCATCGCCACCAGCACCGACGAGGGAGAAAGCTGGGACTACCACTACTTCCCAAAGTTCAACGAGAACGACGCCCGTTCTTACTGCCGCGGCGTGTTGCTGAAGGCCGACGACCCGAACACCATGTTCGTGGGGAACGGCGACTCTATCCCGGGCATCACCGGAACGATCCAGCACACCAAGGACGGCGGCCAGACGTGGCAGTCGGCGGAGCTGCCCGTAGCCCCCAACTCGGTGGTGTACTGGTTTGGCACCCACCCGGATGCGCCCAACGTGATCGCCGCTGCCAGCCTGTACGGATACGTCTACCTGAGCGAGGATGGCGGGAATTCCTGGGAGAAGCTGGACAAGGAGTTCGGAGAGATTCGCTCCGTGGCGATAATGCCTGAGTAGACAAGTATCCGGCTGCTATGGAAGAGACCGGACCGGCCACTGTGGCCGGCCCGGTTCTTTTTTCTTGTGGTTATAAATCAGATTTCCAGAGCGGTTGGTACATAATCCAGCCTGAACAATTGCTCACGGAGCTACCCCGATGAGAACCAACGGGACTGCCGGAACACCGCGCCCTTGACGCAACACGTTTAGCAAGTCCCGTTCGTAATAGGGAACGCCTGACGACATTTCCCGTTCGAGTTCTTTCATGGGGAGTATCTCGATCCCTACGTCAATGATGTCCGAGACGTAGAAGCTAAGATGCTTTACGAACAGGTCATGTGCGACGAAAGCGTACTTGCCGAATTGTATTTCGACGGCGACACGTTCTTTCACAAAGTCTGTCTGATTGTAGGACATGATTGGGTCACGGCCTGAGTTCTCTATCGCCGATCTCTGTTCACTCTCTGGTAAGCTATAGATGCCGCGTAGAAGTCTCTCGTCGTCCGTCACCCAAAAGTTACTTCGTCGCTCGGTCCAACCACGTGATTGAAGTCCCGCTTTGAAAGTTTTGTTCATATCCGCCGGAGAAAACAGTGTTCTGCCCCGCATAGTCTTTTCCCTCGAGACCTTGGTGCGGCAGGCGTGGGCATCAACATTTGCTATGACAGTCTGTACTTCATCCCACAATGCTTTGCGGTGGACAAGCAGATATTCCTCTCCGTTAAGATGCGAATAGCGGGCCTTGATCTCCATTAGTGCCCGCCATTAGGTTTCGCTGGGTCGTAGATTGGCTTTCCCATGGGACGGATTCGGAGATTACCTGCGCGCAGTTGGTTCACTCGTTCCTTGGCAATCTCTACATACTCTGGGACGATGTCGCAACCGTAGGCGACCCGGTTGTGCATGAGCGCGGCGATAACCGACGAACCGACTCCCATGTAAGGGTCGAACACCGTGTCCTCCTCGTTTGTCATAGACAGCACAAGGCGTTCCACGAGTTCTATGGGAAATTGGCAAGGGTGGACAGTCTTCTCGGGATGGTTGTTCTTCACGTTCGGGAATTCCCATACATCGCTAGGGTTTTTCCCCTTGGGGTTCCCAGACAGCTTTCCTATGTTTGGGCCTTTGAAGTGCCGTTTGCCGGGGTATTTTGACGGAACACGGATCGGGTCCAGGTTCCAAGTGTAATTGTCATTCTTCGTCCACCAATTGATTGTCTCGTACCGGCCGGAGAGCCGCCTGGTGGAGTGTAGCCCATGCCCGAATTGCCAAATTATCCTGTTGCGGAGTTTGAGGCCAAGGTTTCGGAATACCGGGTAAAGGACCGCATCCAAAGGAACGATGGCTCCATTGTCTACGTAGTTGCCGACCTGCCAACAGATGGATCCTTCCGGGTGGAGAATCCGGACGCATTCTCTGATTACGTGTTCCTGTGATGCAAGATATGCATCGAGTGAAGTTTTGGTCTCGTAATCCTTGCCCAGATTGTAAGGAGGGGAGGTGACGATGAGCTTCATTTGGCCATCGTGAAGACCTTCCATGAAGGCAAGGTTGTCCTCGCAAGCCAAGACAACCTTGCCGATAAGCGCATCATCTTCAGAAAGATATGACGGAGTTAGTTCCGGAGTCTCCGCGGTGAAGAGTTGGGCTTCCATAGTCTGTTGCATAAAATAGCCTCTTCGTCATGCTTGCGAGGCCACCTCCCCGTACAGCCACCACGTCTCGGCCCATTCAGTAATAGCTCTGGGCATCTGGATATTTATGTAGTGTGTGCACTCAAAATAGTCAACCAGGTTTGTCAGTCCCGGTTGAAACATGATTGTTTCCTAAATAAACCGGGCCCTCTCGGTGGCGGCTGCGGCGTGGTCTATGTAGACGGTGATGGTCTCGGTGAAGAAGTCGAAGGCCTCGGTGCCCTGCTCCCGCTGGCCTACGCCTGACGCCTTCAAGCCGCCGAACGGGAGATGCACCTCTCCGCCCAGGGTGGGGGCGTTGACGTGGACCATGCCGGCGTCCACGGTATTGATGTACTCGAAGGCCCGAGTCAAGTCCTTGGTGTAGACGGACGAGGAGAGGCCGAAATCGACGCTGTTGGAGATGCGGACGGCGTCCTCCAAGTCCTTGGCCTTGAAGACCGTCAGCACCGGGCCGAAGATTTCCTCCTTGGCGATCCGCATGTCGGGGGATACGTCGGTGAAGACCGTCGGCTCCACGTAGAAGCCCTCATCGAATTCGGGGCCGCTCAGGCCATGCCCGCCGTATGCCAGGTTCGCTCCCTCCTCGGCGCCTACACCGATGTATTCCAGCACCTTGTCGTACTGGCCCTGGCCGCACAGGGGAGACACGTCAACATCGGGGTTGATGCCGTCTCCAACCCTCAGCTTGCTGGTGCGGTCTACTAGGTTGCTCACAAACTCGTCGTAGACCTCCTCTTCGACGATGACCCGACTGGTGGCGGTGCACCGTTGCCCGGTGGAGCCGAAAGCGCCTTGAACAATCCCTCCCAAGGCCTTTTCCATGTCGGCGTCGGCCAGAAGGATGACCGCGTTCTTGCCGCCCATCTCGGCCTGTACTTTCTTCAGCTTCCTGGCTCCGGCGGCGTACAGGTCGGTGCCGATCTCGGTGGAGCCGGTAAAGGAAATGCCGGCGACATCGGGGTGCTCCACAAGGGCGTTGCCAACCTGGGCGCCAGGGCCGGTTATCAGGTTGAGGACTCCCGGGGGTATGCCCGCCTCCTCGAACACTTCCACCAGCTTCACCGCGGACAAAGGAGTGGCCGAGGCCGGCTTGAATATCACCGCGTTGCCGGAGATGAGCGCCGGGGCCATCTTCCAAGCGGGAATGGCGATAGGGAAGTTCCACGGAGTGATGATGGCCACCACGCCCAAGGGACGCTTCATGGTGTAGGCCACGGTATTGGGCAATTCCGACGGCGTGGTGTAGCCGAACATCCGACGCCCCTCGCCGGCGGCGTATTCGATGATGTTCATGGCCCGCTTCACTTCACCCAAAGCGTCGGCTATCGGTTTCCCTTCTTCGGTGGTGATGGTGCGGGCAATCTCGTCCCCCCGCCGTCCCAGGATTTCCAATGCCTTGAACAGCACAGAGGCCCGCACCGGCGCGGGCGTATTGGCCCAACCTGGGGCGGCCTCCTTGGCGGCGGCAACCGCGGCGGCGGTGTCCTCAAGGTTGGAGGTCTGGAATTCTCCCACCGCCTCGGTCTTTCTGGCGGGGTTGTAGACTTGGTAGGTTCGACCGGAAACCGACTCCTGCCATTGCCCGCCGATAAAGTTCTTGTGGGTCTCGATTTGCGTAGTTGCCATTCCGACTCCTTGGCCCGTAATATCCACGTGCTATTTAACAACAGTGTGCAGGTAAAGTATCATTCCGCGCCAGCATCGGCAAGCAGCGCGAAGGATGCCCGCCAATATGGCCCAGTCTTCCCATCATGCCCCAAGTGAAGGTGAAGTCTCCCAGCCCTCGTCGCTATTGCGCCGCTTGGTGGAAGTGCTGTGGTCGTTTCTGCCCTTGGGATGGATTGCTTTCGGCGGCCCCCAAGCGCACATAGCCCTGCTCCACGAGCAATTTGTCGTGAGGCGCCAGTGGCTGGACGAGCGGCGGTTCGCCGAGCTGCTGGGGCTGGGCCAGGGACTCCCCGGCCCGACTTCCACCCAGATGGTGGTGGCCGTCGGCACCGCCCGCGCCGGGCCGCTCGGCGGGCTGGCGGCGCTAATCTGTTTTCTGTACCCGGCGGTCGCAATCATGATGCTGGCCGGGTTAGGAGTAGCCCAATTCCCCGCCGATTCCCGCCCTGCTTGGCTGGAAGGGGTCCAACCGGGGGCAGTGGCACTGGTAGCGGTGGCGGCATGGAGACTGGGACGGTCCTTGGTGACCACCCGGTTGACCATCGCGCTGATGCTCTTGGGGACTGCCGTCGCCATTCTCTGGAAGGAGCCGTGGATTTTTCCGGCCGTCCTGGCTTTCGGCGGCTTGGTGACAGGGGTCGCCCTTCGCAACCAGGAAAGGACGGCCACAGACGAGGGATCGGACAGGCCCCTGACTGCCTTGGGCATATCCACTTGGGCCGGGGCGGTACTGCTGACCATATTTCTCGGGCTGCTGGTCGGGCTTATCCTGGCCCGGTTGGCCTTCGATTGGCAGCCTCTCCAGTGGGCCGAGTCCTTCTACCGGATGGGGTCGTTGATCTTCGGCGGCGGGCAGGTCGTCCTGCCGATGTTGCTGACCGAGGTTGTAAGTCCGGGGTGGGTGACGGAGGAACAGTTCCTGGACGGGTTTGCCCTTATGCTGGCGTTGCCCGGCCCGATGTTCAGCTTCAGCGCCTACTTGGGGGCGGTGGCCGGAGGGGTCACCGGGGCGTTTATCGCCGTGGGCGGGCTGTTCCTGCCCGGCGTGCTGGTGATTTACGCGGTGCTGCCCTTCTGGGAGCGGGTGCGCCGGCAACAGGTGGTCCACGCAGTCCTGACCGGCGTGAACGCCACCGCTATCGGCTTGGTGGTTGCGGTCGTCTTCCTGTTGGGGGACCGGGCGGTTACGGGTCCTCCCAGCGCAACCATCGCCGTTCTGGCATTCGGGTCGGTGGCGTTTTTCAGGGTGCCGGCGCCTTTTGCCATTCTGGGAGCCGGCGTGTTGGGGTGGGTGTTCAGCGTCGTTGGCTTGTAGACAGACTGAGATTCAGTCCTAACTGCCCAGGAACTCGATCCCCGCGCCGACGATTTCTATCTGCATGGCCCGGACGTCGGGGGCGTTGTTGCCGAACTGGACGCCTACGGTGATGTTGATGCCCTTTTCGACTTCCGGGTTCCCGGATACGTCGAATTTAGCGTCCAGATGGTCGCCGTCCATGTCCAGGTCCGTGTGCTCGGCGATGCGTTTCTCGCCGTCGTAGACGATGACCTCGTGCACCTTGGCGTGGGACCGGGTTCTGAAGCTCACCAAGGCGGCGTCCACCCGGCTCCTGGCGCCGTTCACCACGGCCGGCGTGGGTACGGGGAAGTGGACCCAGGTGTTCTGCCCTTCCGCGCCCTCTATGCGGACGAAGGGACCGGTGTGCCGCACCGACGTGATCCGGTTGGGGTATTCGATCTGCATACTGCAACCGTGGACCCAGGATGTGAAATTAGCGTCCGGCATGTTAACACTCCACTGGATTCCCGCCTGCGCGGGAATGACGTTTGGTGATGTAGTTGGGAACGACGTTTGGTGGCGTATGTTGGGAATGACTTCTTGTGACGTATGCTGTGACGTTTGGTGACGAATGCTGGGAATGATGTCTTGTGACAAATGTCAGGGATGACGTTTTGTGATGAAGGTGGCGACGGGGGTTTTCAGCCCACGACGAGCATCTCGTCGGTGTTGAACTTGGGGGACAGAAGACGGGGGCCGTCCGGGGTAATCAGTATCATGTCCTGGAGATGCCAGTAGTCCACGTGGGGTTCCATGGCGATGACCATGCCCTCTTCCAGCCGCTCGTGGCAACTGGGCACCAAGTAGGGGGCCTGCTGGTGCCACCATGCGCCGACGCTGTGGCCCGCCAGTGCGACCCGGCCTTGATATCCGTGTTCCCGGAACTGCTCGGTGGCGAACCTGTGGATGTCGCTGGCAACTGCTCCCACCTGGCACTGGTCG
The DNA here is from genome assembly GCA_965203835.1 of Dehalococcoidia bacterium. Classification (GTDB taxonomy): domain Bacteria; phylum Chloroflexota; class Dehalococcoidia; order Lucifugimonadales; family UBA3495; genus CBDCFV01. The sequence goes on along the minus strand of OZ241919.1, from coordinate 1,931,245 downwards.
ATAGTCGCCCTGTAGATGTCCAGCATCACCCGGTAGGTGTCCTTCTGCTCTTGGGACGGGGGGCCGACCACCACGGTGCGGGACTGGTGGCCGGGGTAGCCTTGGTAATAGGACACGTAGTCGTTGCGGATGATGTCTCCTTTGGCAAAGGCCATGTCGCCCTCGCCGCCATAGGCCACCGTGTTTCTGTGGGAGTTCAGGATGCCGTGGGCCCAACCTGCGCCCCGGCGGATGCAACTCTCCAGGATGCGGCCGTGCACTTCGCGCTCGGTGTCGCCTTCCCGCACCGTTGGGAACACTTCAAGGTAGGCGTCGTCCAGTATCTCCGCGCCTTCCTCCAGCAACCGCACCTCGGCGGGGGTCTTTATCCAGCGGACCCGGTCCATCAGGTCGGTGCAGTCGATAATGTTGGCGCCGGGGAGCAGCCGCTGAGTCTCCTCCCACCGCAGGGCGCTGATGTAGCTCTTTTCGATCCCCACCGTCTCCCGGTCCAGCCCCATGCGCTTCAACACCTCCGCCGCCTTCTCATAGGGCGACTCGGCGTAATCGTCGTAGGTCTCGATTTGTTGCAGCCAGGAATCCCGGCGGGCCAGGGGCGCGGAAAAGCTGTTCAGAATCAGCACCGGGTCGCCACGGCGGGGCCACACCAATAGCACTTCTCGCGGCGAATCGGGGAAGTCCAAATGGCGGGCCAGGGTGCCCGGGTAGGCGAACCCCGACAGGTAGGTGAAATTTTTGCCGGAGCGGAGGACCAATGCCGAGCAATTCTGCTCGTCAAGGTGCTGCTCCAGCCGGGGAATGTTGGCGATTATTTCTCTGGTCGAGTTGGTCACGTTGGACCTCCGGCCTTTTCAGGATTATTTCTGAACGATGTCCACGTTGACCGTGCGGGCCGCGCTGACGGTGAAGGTCAAAGAGGCGGTGCCGCCGCCCTCGGTGCTGTTGAGGACTTCTATGTTGGTGGGGCCGTGCAGGTACACAATTTCGTCGCCTTCCACCCGGAAGGGGCGGTCGTGGCCCGGATAGAATATCTTGGAGGAGGCGACCATCTTTTCCACGCTGGCATGGGCGTCTTCCACGTCCCAGAAAATGTTGTAGGGAATGCCGCGGGCCACGGTGCCGCTCTCCGGCATGGCGTCCCCGGCGATGAGGACGTCCTCCCCGTCGATGTTGGCCAGGATGCTCATGTGTCCTTTGGTGTGGCCTGGCGTCTCCAGCACCGACACTCCCTCGGCTATAACGTCGCCCTCGGATACCGGCTCGACCTTCATGTTGCGCATCATGTCCGCCATTCCGGCGGCCACGGCGAGGTCCCACTGGTTGGGGTTGCGGGCGTAGTCAATCTCGGTGGGGTTCACCAGAATGCGGGCGTTGCGGAACAGGTCGGTGTTCTGGCAGTGGTCCCAGTGCATGTGTGTCAGAACGACGATGTCAATGTCGTCTGGCGTCAGGTCCCTGCTTTGAAGGGCGCGGTACAGGAAGGGACGGCGTGACGACGGCCCGGTGTCAATCAGGATGTTGTGGCTGCCCACCCGCAGCAGGGAGTTGGTGGAGTAGCCGAAGGAGCCTTGGTCGGTGTTGAGAGCGAACCCGTAGGTCAGTACGTCCAGAGTCGCCATGAATTACACCCCCTCCGCCTGCTCCAACTGGGCGTAGACTTGGCGCATGTAGGCGCCGGAGTCGTCCTCGACCCCCTTGAACCACTGGATGAGGGAGCGGGTCAACTGGTCGACCGACTCGTCTTCCTCTGCGGCCTCGTACCGCTCGCGGACCGTCGGCTTGGGCGCCCGCGACTGGGCTTCCCTCATCCAAGCGATCTTCTCCACGTCCGTCATGTCGGACGACGCCACCCGAAGCCGCTTGGCGAACATCGGGTCTTCCTTCTCATAGGCCGAGTAACCCAACTCCCGAATGCGGCGTTCGAAGATGTCGCCGTGGCTGGTCTCCCGTTCCGCCACCATGGACAGGCACCCTTTCAGGTCTGCGTTGGGGGTCTTGTCGGCCCAAGCCTTCAGGAATATCCCGGCGCGGGTTTCCTGCAGCCGGATGTCGTTCAGCAGTTCAATGTATTCCGGTGTATCGGCCATGTCACTTTCCTTACCATAGTTGTTTCCGGCCTTCGTTGTGCAGCAACAGCACGAACGAGGCGGGTTTTTTTTAGGCTTGCCCTCGTGGAGACGGGGGTTGGGGTGAGTGTAGTGCCGCAGGTAAGGGGTGTCAATTGCGGATGGTGGCTCTCCGTCTTGCGTGTCATTATGCGTCTAACCCTCAAGGGAGCGGAATTTCTCCGATAACCCAATAGGGGCCAGGACAATGATCGGGGATCGGTGGCTCCACCAAGGTCTTGAGGTGGGCAATTTTCTTTTCACCGCCACCCAGTTTGATTGTTGCTCCGACAGATAATGACACTCCTGAGTCACCTCTGATGCGTATATCTTCACCGTCAACGGTCAACTCAAATCTTGGAGGCCAGATGAGCAGAAGGTCATTGCTACTCACACGTTTTAAACGAATGCAACCGTTTTCTAACACGAGTTCGCCTTGAGTCTCGGCTTCCATTACATAATTTTGTTCAACCAATCTGGGGAAGTAAGGATAAGTTGAGGAAGGTTCTACCGGTGTCGGCTCCGCTGTCGGAGTGGGGGTTGCCTCTGGAGTAGGAGGTGACGCGGGTGTAAGAGTGCTTGCGAGGGTGGATGGACTTTTGGGATTTGGAGCAGCGGCGGGTGGAGTACTGTCGCCACACGCGGCAACGGCTACCATGGCTACCGATGCGATCAGGATGGTGACCCTGGTCCAGAGTTTTGGCTTCCTTGACATACTCACGGTATCTTCACCACATCCACCTTGGGATGCAGGCGCTTGCCCGCTTTCTTGAGCGCCTTCTCAAGGGCGTCGGGGTCGGCCACATAGATTTCGACCCGATTCTTCATAACCATAGTAGACGAGGCCGCCCTGATTCCCAGCTCATCCTCCACCAATACCGTGGCGTTCGCTTGGATTCTCTGGAGGTCCGCGTAGGTGGTGTCAACCGTGCGGACTTCCACCATGCCGGCCAAGCCCAATTCCTCCGAATAGGGGGCCACCGTCGCCTCACCGTTCGACGTGAAGGCAACGATTGCCTTGTACTCGGGGCTTTCGTTGTCTATCCACAACCCGCCAAAGGTCTCCGATTCGTTACTTTCAAGGATGGCGTCCAATTTCCCGATAGTGCCCTGCAACAGGAGACGGCGCTTGGCTTCCTCGACGGAAACCCCGAACACCTTGGCGTAGGGGATGGCGTCCCTGGTCAGCGCATCATAAGTGGAAATGGTGACCGGTGTCTCCGCTGGTTGAGCCTGGGTAGTACGTGACTGCTCGGTCACGTTTGTCGCTTTCCATATGTGGTAAAGCTCGTAGCCGGCACATCTTTCCCTGTTGTCGAAAGGGATGTCCGGAAGGTTCACCGTCGAAGGCCCCACTCTGATCCTGTCACCGGGGCGGGCAGTGAATGTATCGCCCTGCACTTCAACCTCTCCATCGAGACCGAAGTGCAACCGGTAATCGGGCGGCCAGACCACGAGGTAACCGGGATGGTCCGCGTTCGCGGGATTCTCGAATAATAGGCAGTCGCCCTTAAGCTCGAGTGTATAACGCTTCGCCACCGTCTCAATCTCGAAGGGTCTCCAATCAGGCGAGTTGCGCGGGAAGTACACGGGGGACGTGTCCGATTTAAGGACGGTGAGCGATGCAGCAGCGGGAGGTGCAGCGGTGGGGGGCTTCATCCAAATCCATATTCCAACCAGCGCCCCAACTACAATCAGGATAGCCAGGGCGGTCCCCGCAATCAGTCGAGTTCTCATGCAGAGAGAAGGACTTGGCTTACCGGGGTATGACGGGCAGGACGATGTGGGAGGGGCGGTCAGTGGAGTGGTGGACGGTCTGGCGCGCGGTCTCCATGCGGGTGTCCTGGCCGATGGGAGCGCCGGTGTTGGGGTTGCGGTCGAACCGGGGGAAGTTGCTGCTGGAAATTTCGACGCGCAGGCGATGGCCGGCCTTGATCAAGTGGCTTGTCGACCACAGGTCGATTTCGTACTCGTAGACCCGGCCCGGCTCGATGAGCGACGGTTGGGCTGCGGAGGTGCGGTACCGGGCGCGGATGATGCCGTCCTGCAGGTTGTGAGCGTATCCATCGGGGCGAACGTCCACCAGCTTGGCGGTGAAGTCGGTGTCAACGGCGGTGCTGGCGGCGAACAAGCGCACCTTGACGGGGCCGGTGATTTCCATGTCCCGTTCCAGCGCGTCGGAGGTGTAGACCAGAACGTCCTGCCGGTCTTCCACGCTGCGCTGGTCCTGCACCCCGTGGGGAATTATCAACGTGCTTCCCCGCAGGGTGGGCGCCGGGTCTTCGGGGTCGTAAACGTAAGAGTCGGCAGGCTCATCGCCCGGCGGAGCGGTGGACAGCGTCCCGCTGCCGCTGCGGGTGTTGGCCGGGGACTCGGCGTGGAAGTAGTAGCGGGTGTAATGGGTGCGGGCAAGGGGCCATTCGTTCTCGGCCCGCCAGTGGTTTTCGCCCATGACGAATATGGAGACCGGCGGCTCTTCCGTCACCCCGGTCTGGATGTCCTTCAGCCAGTAGTCGTACCACCGCAGCATGTGCTCGTGAAGTTCGATACGGGCATCGGGGCCGAAGTCGATGTCGCCAGTGTCCCCGGAAGTCGGCGCGGTATAGGGCCGGATGTGCGCCCAGGGGCCCACCAGCAGTTTCTGGTTGTTGCGGGCTTGGGCGATGGGCGCCCGTTCCCGCATGGCTTGGTAGGCGTTGAGAGCGCCCTCCAGGAAGATGTCGTACCAGGAGCTGACGTGGAACATGGGCAGGTTGATGTCCTCTATGTGGCGGAGGAGGTTTATCTTCCACCAGTAGGGGCCGTCGGGTTCCTGGTCAAAGTATTCGTTGAAGTAGGGTGCGGTCTCCTTCAAGCGGTCGATCCAGTCCCGCAGGGGCAGGTGGCGGTACCAGGAATCGCGCAGCGGCTGGGCGAAGTTGTCGGCCTCCAGCACGTACTCGTCCATTTGGGCCAGCAGGTCATGGCGGCCCGCCCGCTCCAAGGTGTTGCGCCCCTTGTGGATGGCGTAGGGCACGGTCCAGCCCCACTCCATTGCGCCGCCGGTGTGGTAAACCCAGCTCTGGTGGAAGTCGGATGATGCCGACACGGGAACCATGGTCTGAAGGTGAGGGGGCAAAGGATCGGTGGCGGCCAGGGTATATTGGGTGGCCCCCAAGTAGGACTGGCCGGTGGTTGCAACCCGTCCGTTGGACCAAGGCTGGCGGGCAGCCCATTCCACGGTGTCGTATCCGTCCAGCCCCTCCTGGAACAGGGGATTGTATTCCCCTTCCGATTCGAAGCGCCCCCGGCAGTCCTGGCTGACCACCACGTAGCCCCGCTGGGGAAAGAACCAGATGGAGTGTTCCTGGTTGTCGGCGTACCCGTCCTTCCCGTAGGGTCCCCTGGTCACCAGCACCGGGAAGCGTCCCGGGGAATCGGGGCGGTACACGTCGGTGGCCAGCCTCACGCCGTCGCGCATTGGGACCATAACGTTGCGTTCCCGGATAACCCGGTACTCCGGCGACTGAGGCATAACCTGAGCCTCCCGCGTCAATGTGGCTTGCGGTGGGTGCGAGGGACAGGGTCTGGTTGAGGTCGTTTACGCCTCTTTGTTCAGGTTGGTCAGGAATTCGGCGTTGGAGCGTGTCTTGGCCATGCGCTCCAGCACCCGCTCGGTGGCGTTAGCCGAGCCGTCGTTGGATATGAGGCTGACCATCCGGCGCAGCAACCAGATCTGCTTCAGGGTTTCCTCGCTGAAGAGCAGCTCCTCGCGGCGGGTGCCGCTGCGGATGATGTCCACAGCGGGGAAATAGCGGCGCTCGGCAAGACGGCGGTCCAAGTGCAACTCCATGTTGCCGGTGCCCTTGAACTCCTCGTAGATGACTTCGTCCATGCGGGAGCCGGTATCCACCAAGCAGTTGGCGATGATGGTGAGACTGCCGCCCTCTTCGATGTTGCGGGCCGCGCCGATGAACTTCTTGGGGGGATAGAGGGCCACGGGGTCGATGCCGCCGGACAGGGTACGCCCGCTGGAAGGTACCGCAAGGTTGTAGGCCCGGGTCAAGCGGGTGATGCTGTCGAGCAATATTACGACGTCGTTACCGAACTCCACCAACCGCTTGGCCCGCTCCAAGGCCAACTCGCCAACCCGGCACTGGTCCTCCACCGAATCATCGAAGGTGGAAGCGAAAACGTCGCCGCTTACCGCCCGCCGCATGTCGGTGACCTCTTCCGGCCGCTCGCCAATCAGCACCACCATGAGGATGGCATTGGGGCAGTTGGTGGTCACCCCGTGGGCGATGTTCTTCAGCATGGTGGTCTTGCCGGCCTTGGGAGGCGAGACAATCAAGCCGCGCTGCCCCAGCCCGATGGGGGCAAAGAGGTCCACCATGCGGGTGGCCAGATTGTTGCCGCTGGTCTCGAGAACGATCTGCTGTTCGGGGAAGATGGGTGTCAGGTGCTCAAAGGCGGTGCGCGAACGGGAATTGGCTTGGTCGGGTTCCATACCGTTGATTTTTTCCACCCGCACCAATCCGAAGTAACGTTCTCCCTCTTTGGGAGGGCGTACCTGGCCGGTAACGGTGTCGCCGGTACGCAGCCCGAACCGGCGGATTTGCGACTGGGAAATGTAGACGTCGCCGCCGCCGCCGTGGACGGCAACCCGCCGCAGGAAGCCGTAGCCTTCGTCCATTACCTCGAGGATGCCGGACGACAACAGCGCCTGCTGAGCCGAGGCCGCTTGAAACAGGCGGCTGAGCAACTCCTCGCGGCGCAAGTGGTCCAAAGGCCCCTTGTCGGAGATTCCGACTTCATTGGCAAGCGACAAAAGCTCTTCTTTGCTCTTGGCGCCCAAGTCCGCCACTTCCATAACTCTCTGCGTGGTCGCCATGTTCACCTCGTTACGTTAAAGGAAGGGATGTGCGTGTATTCACTAACTTCCGGCTTTCTGCCAGTCCGCCAGGAACCTGCTGACGCCGACATCGGTCAACGGGTGCTGCACCATTTGCAACAGCACCTTGTACGGGACGGTGGCGATGTGAGCGCCGGCCTTGGCGGCAAAGGAACAATGCAGCGGGCCCCGGATGCTGGCCGCAAGCACCTGGGTCTCTATTTTTTGCCGGTCGAAGACCGAGACGATCTCTTCGACCAGGTCCATGCCCTGCTGACCGATGTCGTCCAAGCGGCCCACGAACGGGCTGACCACGTGGGAACCGGCTTGAGCGCCGAGAAGGGCTTGGTTCAACGAGAAGCACAGGGTCTGGTTGACCTTGATGCCGTCCTTGGCCAAGGTGGATATGGCCTCGAACCCGGCCGTGGTGCTGGGGATTTTCACCCAGGGATTGGGAATCCACTCGGCGATTTCCCGGCCTTCTTCAATCATCCCTTCGGCGTCCAAGCTTACCACCTCGACGGAAATGGGGCCGTCGAGAATGTCGGAAATCTCCTGCACAGCGGCGCGGTAGTTGGCCCGGCTGCCGATTCCCTCGCTGGCGGCCAGGGACGGGTTGGTGGTCACCCCGCTGACTACGCCCAGACGGACCCCGTCGCGGATTTCCTGCATGTTGGCGGTGTCTAAGAACAGTCTCATTTCGTCACATCTCTTGATCAGGCTGATTGGGGGGCACGGGAAAGGATCTCGATTATCCCTTCCACCATGCCCTCAAGACGGGCTTGCCGCTGCTCTAGGGCGGAGAACCGGGCCTCGAAGGCGGTTAAACGGTTCTCCAGGGCGATGAACCGGTTCTCCACTCGCTGTTCAAAAGTAGTCAGCCGGTTCTCTAAGGCGGTGAACCGGTTCTCCATTGCTGCGAACCGGTTCACAACCTGCTGTTCAAAAGCAGTCAGCCGGTTCTCCAAGGAGTCAATCCGTTTGTTCTGCATCTGGAACATGGTCGCCATCGCGCCGAACAACAGTATCCCAACGGTGATGACGGTGGTGATGATGGCGATGGTGTCTGCCGACATGGCGTTTGGCCTTACCTTTGAAATCCCCGCGTGCTCAGTATCCTCATGCCTTGAAATACTCTCGTCATTAAACGTTACAGGGGCAGCGGCCGCTGTTCTCCCTCGCGTATGGTGCTGGCCGCTGCGGCGAAGAAGCCGCTGAACAGCGGGTGCGGCCTGTTGGGCCGGGACCGGAACTCGGGATGGAACTGGACTCCCACCATGTAGGGATGGTCTTTGACCTCCCCGGTCTCCACCAACTCCCCGTCGGGCGACAGCCCGGCCATCACCAAGCCGGAGTTTTCCAGGGCCTCGCGGTAGGCGTTGTTCAACTCGAAGCGGTGGCGGTGCCTCTCCCACACCTGGTTTTTCTGGTAAGCGGCCATGGTCAAGGTATTGGCCACGGGCCGGCAGGGATACCTGCCCAGCCGCATGGTGCCGCCCATCTCGGTGACGCCGCGCTGGTTGGGCATGATATCTATGACCGGGTGGGGCGTGTCCGGGTCCAATTCGGAAGAATTGGCGGCCTTCAACCCCATCATGTTGCGGGCCCACTCGATCACCATCACCTGCAACCCCAAACACAAGCCCAAGTAAGGCACTTGGTGTTGCCGGGCGTACTGGACGGTGGAGACCATCCCTTCCACACCGCGCGGGCCGAAGCCTCCGGGGACCACTATGCCGCACGCGCTGCCCAGCAGGGAGTCGGGGCCGTACTTTTCAACGTCTTCAGAGTGCACCCACTGAATATCTACTGATTTGTCATGGTGCAACCCGGCGTGGCGCAAGGCTTCCTTTACCGACAGGTAGGAGTCGGGGTATTCCACGTACTTGCCCACCAATGCGATGGACACAGTCTCCTTGATGTTTTTCATCCGAGCGACCATGACCGCCCAGTCGGTCATGTCTCGAGGCCGGGCATCCAGCCCCAATGAGTCCAGGATGATGTCGCCCAAGCCGGACTCCTCCAGTATGAGCGGCACCTCGTACACGTTTTCCACCGTCGTCAAAGGAATAACCGCTCGTTGGGGAACGTCGCAGAAGGAGGAAATCTTCTCCGGGATGGAGTCGGGTACGGGAAAGTCGCTGCGGCAAATAATGGCGTCGGGCTGGATGCCGATGGCCCTCAATTCCTTGACGCTGTGCTGGGTGGGCTTGGTCTTCAACTCTTGGGCGGCAGCCAAGTGGGGAAGCAGGGTGAGGTGGATATAGTAAACGTTGTCGCGGCCAACGTCGTTGCGGACTTGGCGGATGGCCTCCAGGAAGGGAAGCCCCTCAATGTCTCCCACCGTACCGCCCACTTCCACCACCACAACGTCGACGTTCTGAGTCTCGCCAAGCTCGATGATACGCTGCTTGATCACGTTGGTCACGTGGGGAACGGCTTGGATGGTGCCGCCGAGAAAGTCGCCCCGCCGCTCTTTGCCGATAAGGTCCAGGTAGACCTCCCCAGCGGTCAGGTTGGAGGCGCGGGTGAGATCGGCGTCGATAAACCGTTCGTAGTGGCCAAGGTCCAGATCAGTCTCCCCGCCGTCGGCGGTGACGAACACCTCCCCGTGCTGATAGGGGGACATAGTGCCCGGATCAACATTGAGGTAGGGGTCCAGCTTCACTACCGAGACGGATAACCCCCGGCTCTTGAGGATACGCCCAATGGATGCGACGCATATCCCTTTGCCGAGTGAGCTGACCACTCCGCCGGTGACAAAAATATACTTAGTGGCCACGTGCCGGTCCTGACTGTCGGGAAAAAGGCTTAGGCATACGTCAGCTAAAGCGGGAACAGGGTTGGATCAATACAAGGAAAGTGGCGCGTAACGAGGGGCCCCGCGTGGGGATTGATTAGCATTATAGGGGGGCTATTTTAGAAGTGTCAAGCGGCGGTTTTCAGCCCAAACTGCTCCGGTTGACAAGGTGTATAGCGAACTATATATATTAACGAGCGTCTGGAACAAACGCTTGGCCGAGTCCGTATTCCGGGCCAATGGAGTTTCCCCGCTTGAGTTTCCGGCCCAATTGCGTGTTCTGTAACATCACCCACTACCATGACCGGGACGCCAAAATATGGTACGTGGACAACGACATAATGGTAATCAGGAACCGGCTTACGTGGGTGCCGGTGATGTTGCTGGTGATGCCCAAGCAGCACCTGGACCAGTTCGACATGTGGAGCAACGGCTTGATGCCAAGGCTGGGAAACATCGCCGTGGAACTGGGCACCGCCTTCTCACCGGGAGGCTTCCGCATTTTGTCCAATTTCGGGCGTGACGGCCTGCAAAGCCAGAGCCGCGGCCATCTGCACGTCATCGGCGGCGTGTACCTTGGCGAATACGCTTGATTGGCTACCGGAAAGACCGCGCCGGCTTGAGCCTTGGTGTATGATTTCGTCTTCTCCGCGAAGGCGGGGAACCAAACGGAACTATGGATTCCCGCCCCCGCCTGCGCGGGGGTGACGTTCCTTCGCGGGAATGACGGTCGATACAGGTTCCCGCCCGCGCGGGAATGACTGAATACACCGAGACGTATGAAGTAATAAATGGTTTCCCGTGCGAGCGGGAACGAGGTTAGAGAGGACTTGGATGGCTGAAACGGTACTGTACGAAAAACGGGACAACGTAGTGGTAATCACCCTGAACCGTCCCGACTCGCTGAATTCAATCAACCGACAATTGCGGCGGGAGTTGGGCGAAGCGATCACGCAATTCGACGGAGACGACGATGCTTTCGTGGCGATAATTACGGGAACCGGAAGGGCCTTTTGCGCCGGCCGCGACTTGAAGGAGCGGGCCACCGACAACGCCGAAGGGATTCAAGCCACGGCCTCCCAGAGCATGTCCCCGGAAAGGCCGTTCATGTGGCCCCAGACCTGGAAGCCGCTCATTGCCGCCATCAATGGCTTTGCGCTGGCCGGCGGTTGGTCCATCGCCCAGATGTGCGACCTCCGAATAGCGGCGGAAGAGGCCCAACTGGGCATTACCGAAACCAAGTGGAGCCTTCTGCCCCCCTTCGGCACCATCCTGCCGAAATCCATATCCTTGGCGGCGACGCTGGAGTTGGTGTTCACCGCCCAGCCCATATCCGCCCAGCGGGCCTACGAGATCGGGTTCGTCAACAGGGTCGTCCCCGGTGACGATTTGATGCCCGAGGCGATGAAGCTGGCGAACCAGATAGCGGAGAACGCTCCGCTGGCGGTGCAGTACTTCAAAGAGCTGGCCTACCGCGGTCTCAACATGTCCACCCAGGACATATCCTCCCTGACCTACCACATGTACGACCAGCTTCTTACCACGGAAGACTCCAAGGAGGGGCCCAGGGCTTTCGCCGAGAAACGCAAGCCCCAGTGGCAGGGCCGGTAGGTCCGAGGTCCCGCAGAGGAGTCAACAGTAATGAAGCCGGTAATCAGGAACTTCAGAAACCTTCACGTCCCCGGCAGGTTGTCGACCCGGTTGATAGGGCTGGACGACAACCCGCCCACCTGCACCATGACCTACTCGGAGATCAACCCGGGCCAGACCAGCGCCCATCACATCCACTCGTGGGAGCACGAGGTGTACATAATCTCCGGCTCCGGTACGTTGATGTGCGACGGCAAGGGATACCCGGTAAAGGCGGGGGACGGGATATTCATTCCCGGCAACGTGGACCACTACACGCTGAACGACGGCGGCACCAGGGTCATCCGGCGACTGGAGATCAACCCGTTGATTGCCGCCCAGTCCGGGGGAGCCCGCAACAACGGCGGCGCCGGCACCGGGGAGCCGCCGGTAATTCGCAACAGTAGCGAGTTGGTCGGCGGCGTAAGGCTGATAAGCTCAACAGACGGCGCTCCTACCTATACGATGCTTTACATCGAGCTGGCCGGAGGGCAGTCCTCCCACCAGGACACTGGGGGCCACACCCACTCCTGGGAGCATGTAGCCTACGTGCTGGAAGGTCATGGCACACTGCTGTGCGACGGCCAGGAGTACGAAGTATCTGAAGGAGACGGCATCCTGGTGCCCGGCAACACCCACCACCAGTGGCGGAACCCAGGGCAAACCGTGGTGAAGCGGCTGACCTTCAACCCATTGGCTGCGGAGGCGGCTGAAGGGTAGGCTGGTGGTTCCCTAGACCTGATACTCCGGCTTGGCGAGCAGTTGACGGGCGATTAGCAGCTTCATTATTTCGTTGGTGCCCTCGCCGATGATCATTAGCGGCGCGTCCCGGTAGTAACGCTCCACCGGCGATTCCTTTATGTAGCCGTAGCCGCCGTGGATGCGCACCGCTTCCAGCGTGATTTCCTGGCAGATTTCGCTGGCGAACAGCTTGGCCATTCCCGCTTCCAGGTCCACCCGCTCGCCCCGGTCCTTTTTGGCCGCCGCATCGTAGGTAAGCAGGCGGGCCGCCTGGATTTTGGTCGCCATGTCGGCCAGCTTCAGTTGGATGGCTTGGTGCTGGGAGATGGGAACGCCGAAGGTGCGACGCTGCTGGGAGTAGCGCATCGAGGCGTCCAGGGCGGCTTGGGCCACGCCCACGGCCCGGGCGGCGACGTTGATGCGCCCGGTTTCCAAGCCGCTCATGACTTGGGAGAAGCCGCGGCCCTCCTGGTCGCCGATGAGGTTTTCGGTGGGGATGCGGACGTTGTCGAAAATCAACTCGCAGGTGTCCAAGCCCCGGTAGCCCATCTTGTCGAGATCACGCCCTACTGTAAAGCCAGGGTCGCCCTTCTCCACTACGAAAGCGCTTATGCCCCGGTGCCTGGGTTCCGCCGACCGGTCGGTGCGGGCCAGCAGGCAGAAGGCATCGCCGTGGCGGCCGTTGGTGATGAACATCTTGGTGCCGTTGATGACGTACTCTTCGCCGTCCTTGTCGGCGGTGGTCTGGAGGTTGGCCACGTCGGTCCCGCCGCCCGGTTCGGTAAGGGCCAGCCCTCCACGTTTCTTGCCCGACGCCAGGTCCGGCAGAAACCGGCGTTTCTGTTCCTCGGTGCCGTAGTGGGTGAGCACGTAGGCCAGGATATGGTGGGTGCCGATGGCGCCGCTGATGCTCATGAAACCCTTGCTGAGCTCTTCAAAGACGGAAGCAAAGGTGGTGTAGTCCAAGCCCAGGCCGCCGTACTCTTCGGGGATGGTGATGCCGAAGAGGCCCAGTTCCTTCATCTTGTCTATCAGGTCCAGCGGAACGATGTCCTCCCGGTCCAGTTTCTCCGCCACGGGTTCTACTTCGCGCCGGACGAAGTCGCGGACCAAGTTGACTATCTGGGTGCGGGCCTCTTCAGGGGTGGTTGTGGTCACGGGTTGCTCCTTGTCTGAAATTCATCAACGATGAGATGGATTCCCGCCCTCGCCTTCGCGGGGGTGACCCCCACCAGTTCGCGGGGGCAGGCTGTTCCTGCGCGGGAATGACGGAATGGAAGGGTCACCACCCCAGCATGACCGATTCCTTGCGGGGGTCTGCGCCGCCGTGGTAAACGCCGTTGTCCGGGTCTATCAGTATGGGGGCGAAGCCGTTGGATACGCCCCATGGGCCGGTGGTCTCCACCTCGTGGCCCTTGTCTCTCAACTCGTCCGCCGTTTGCGGCGAAACCCGCTCCTCCACGACCAAGCGGTTGGGATAGGTGCGGTGCGGCCAAGGAGACCGGGGGAAGCTGTAGCCGCAGAACCGAGGCGCTTCCACCGCCTCCTGCACGTTCATTCCGAAGTCCGCGATGTTGTTGAAGACTTGCAGATTGCTCTGGGGCTGGCTGTCGCCGCCCGGAGTTCCCAAGGTCATAAAGGGGCGGCCGTTCTTCATGATTATGAAGGTACACGGCGTCGTCCTCGGTCGCTTGTGAGGCGCGATGACGTTGGGGTTGTCCTCGTCCAGCCAGAAGTAGCAGCCGCGGGCGTTGAGCAGTATGCCGGTGTCGCCCAGTATCATTCCTTGAGGCAGCGCCTGGAAGCTGCTGGGCGTGGCCGATACTACGTTGCCTTGGGAGTCCACCGTGGACAGGTAGGTGGTGCCGTCCTCGTCGCCGCCGACGGCTCCAACGAAAGCATCGGCCTCGGCAGAGCGTCGACCGTCGACCACAGCCTTCATACCGCGAGGGTCGCCCGCCGGGTAGTCTGCCTGTGCCTTATTAGGGTCTATCAGGCCCCGCCTCAACGCGGCGTACTCGGCGGAAAGCAGTCCCTCCACCGGCACGTCGACGTGGGCCGGGTCTCCCGCGTAGCGCTCCCTGTCGGCGAAGGCCAGCTTCAGGGCCTCCACTTGCAGGTGCAGGGCTTGGGCGCTGTTGTGGCCCATGGCCCCCAGGTCGTAGCCCTCCAGGATTTTCAGGGCCTGCAACAGGGTGATGCCCTGTGTCCAGGTCCGGTTGGTAAAAATTTCGTAGTCGCGATACGTGACGGATATCGGCTCTTCCGCCGGCGACTCGTACTCGGCGAAGTCCTCATAGGTGTACAGGCCACCCAGGTCCTGCAACGCCGCAACCATGCGGCGGGCAACGTCGCCCTTGTAGAACACATCGCGGGCGGCGTTGATGGCCGCGCTGCGGGTGGCCCCTTGGCCCAAGGCCTGTTGTTCGGCGTGCATCATCGCCCCCAGCGTCCGGCCCAGGTCCTCTTGAACGAACTTGGTGCCCAGGATGGGGGGGTGCCCGCCGGGCAGGTAGACCTTGCTCGACGTGGGATATTTCTTGATGTTGTTGAGCCGGTCCGGAGCGGCGATGGTCCGGCACAGCAACTGGTAGGCCGGGAAGCCATTGGCTGCCAGCGACTGGGCGCTTTCCACAACCTGGCTGAAGCTCATGGTCCCGTGGGCTTCCAGCATCGCCAGCAGTGCCGAGATAACTCCGGGAACCGTGCTGCTCAGAACGCCCGGAGGAATCTCTCCCCAAGTCTCCAGGTAGTGATCGGCGGTGGCGGCCTTTGCAGCCCAACCTTGGCCCACTACCGAATGGACCCGCTTAGTGGAGGCGTCGTAGAACAGGAAGGCCACCTCGCCGCCGAGGGAGTAGTGGGCCGTGGGTTCCATGACGCCGGCGGCAAAGGCGCTGCCAACGGCCGCGTCCACGGCGTTGCCGCCTTGAGTGAGGATGCGCATACCGGCTTGGGCGGTAAGTTGAGTGCCCGCGCCCACCATGTAGTGGGTTCCCCAGACCATCGGACGGTGAGAAAATTCGCCCTGGCTGCCGCGGGTATGGTGGGAGGAGGCGCTCGTCATACTATTACTCCTGTGGCGTGGCTTGTTGGTCAAGTTATACGCCGTAATCAGGCCAGTGGCAAGTGAAACGAGGGGAGGTGACTGTTCAGACTGGTCTAAATCTGATGAGGCAGATAGGCTACAAGCGTGAAACTGCTTGTGAAATTAGCTGGGGCTTCCCAGGAGGAGTTGATTGATCTGACCAGTCGACTCATAGGCCCGGGTAGAATCACGTTGCTTCGTAAGATGTGCTAGAGTAAGCGACACGTCATTGATAAATTTACAAATACAGGACAGCTTGGTGAGGCAAGCTTCGGAGGTTGGGACGAGCTGTTGGGGGAGGAGTGCTATGGCGGTTACGAATTGGCCGTGGGGGCGTAAAACGGCCAACAAGGAGAATGAGATCCCAGAGCGTCCGCGGGTTTATGTGCGAAAGAATGGGTCCCGCTACGTGAATGCCGATGAGCTGCTTCGTAGCAAGAGAGGACGGGCGCTCATCAGGAAAATGAAGAAGATAAGGCGTGGGCGTAGACCTACCTCCAGAAGCGTATAACGGTTACTCGATAGTTGACGCTCAGCCTTCTGCTACTCCCCGCGGTGGGAGGATATTGGTTTCTTACTCATTGGAACTACACACGTTATCAGGCGGTCCGAGAATCGGGCTACCGTCTTCTGTTCCGTTCCGCGGTGGTCGGTCTCTTCCTGTCCTTCCTATCCCGTGTCATTACGCTTCTCTTAGAAGGTCGCTGTACGCTTTTCTCCAGCCTCTGGGAGTCGTTTCTCCGGGAGCCGTTCCCTCTGGAAGCGCTGTTCCAAGATCCCTTCACTGTAGAAGTGCTATTGAGCTTGGTTCTTGCTGTCGTGCTGCCCGTGTTCTTCAATGCATTCTATGATGATCAAAAAGGGGCCGAAAGGGCAGCCAAGGAGGCTGGCGACCACATAGAATTGCTAATTCAGGAATCGATTGACGACCAGGTTCCAGTCGAGGTTACTCTACGCAACAGAAAAATATACATAGGCTTGGGATTAGAGAGCGGGATTGGAACCAACTCCGAATCCGACGTGGCCTTAATCCCCATCTATAGCGGCTACCGTGATGAGAAGACCTTAAACCTGAATATCGAAATAGACTATTTGCCCGTCATTTGGGAGTTCCTCGAGTATGATGAACGCAGGAGATCAGACGACGACGCTGATAGGTAGAGCTCGGAGGAGTTTAGGGTCGTAATCCCCGTGACCGAAGTTGTGTCAGCCAGGTTGTTTGACGAAGAACTTTATGACGATTTCGTAGAGCCTGAAGACCAAACCGAAGAGGATTGGGACGAGGACGACCGGGAGTAGGCATTCGCCACATAGTTATAGCCCGTCAGTTTTCCGCTCACCGTGTAGTAGCAAAATTTTCTCAAGGTCCTGTTTGGAAAGGTGGAGGCCAACGGTCTTATTGGGACCGGCCCGCGCATCGCCGTCGGGGCCTTGTGTTAACATACCAACGAAATGGAAAACGTGGCCGTGTGAACCGCGTCAGGGCGCACATCGCGCCCTGCGTCTGGACGGCTACCACATTTACGCAATTCAAGAGGAGGTATTTCCATGGCGGTTGAAGTAGGACAGGCGGCGCCGGGATTCACTTTGCACGACGCCGACCGTCAACAGCGTTCCCTCAGCGACTATAGCGGCAAGAACGTGGTGCTGGCCTTTTTCCCCGGCGCCTTCACCGGCGTCTGCACCACCGAGATGTGCACCCTGCGGGACGGCATGGGGCAGTTTGAATCGTTGAACGCCCAGGTACTGGGAATCAGCGTGGACGGCGCCTTCGCGCAGAAGGCCTTCAGTGACCAGAACAATCTGAACTTTCCGTTGTTGTGCGACTACAGCCGTCAGGTTGTGGAACAGTACGGCCTTGGCATACCCAACTTCGCCGGCATGGAGGGCTACACCGCGTCGCAGAGGGCCGTGTTCATCGTCGACGGGGGCGGGACCGTGCGCTATAGCTGGATCGCGCCCAACCCTGGCGTGGAGCCGGACTATGATGCGGTGATGGCCGCGCTGAGCGGATTGGGCTGACGCCCGTCAGGCTGGGCGGTACTCGCTCACCCTTTGGGTGAAAGTTTCCGCTAATTCCGTAGCGTTGACCTCCAGGCACACCTTGACGTTGAGAGATTTTCCGTCCGGGGCCTGGAGGTTTGCCACCGTCTGACCGCGGGTGATTGGGCTGTTCGTCTCAATCTGGACGTAGAAGTCGGTCCAGCCGAACCAGTCCGGCGCAACAGCGTAGGCCGCGGCGGGGAGGTCGTTGTAACGGGCGCCGTCGGCTTGGGCTTGAAGGCCCCGGTCAACGTAGGACTGTTGCAGGAATGGTGTGGCGGAAGTCAATAACTGTGCCGCAGCAGTCCCCGATTGGCGGATGCGCTCAAGCTGGGACCGTGCGATGGTCACTTGGTTGCAGACATCCAACCCTACCTGCACCAAGGGCGCCTCGGACTCATAGACTATGCTGGCTGCTTCCGGGTCTTCGTAGAGGTTGGCCGACGCCACCGGGGACACGTTTCCGGGAACGTTGACCGCGCCGCCCATCACGATTATCCCGGCGACCGACTGGGCCAACTGAGGCTCGATACGCATGGCCAAGGCTACGTTGGTCAACCGCCCCAGTGCCAGGATGGTCAACTCTCCCGGAGACGCCATCACCAGCTCGATTATTTTCAGCGCGGCGTGCTGGGACGCCGGCTGTGTCGTTTCCTCTGGCGAGTCCGGCGAACCGGCGTCCCCCAGGCCGTCAGGCCCATGTACGTGGAGGGCCCACCCGGCGTTGGGTTCGCGTATCAACGGCCTTCCCGCGCCCTGGTATATGGGAATGTCGGTCCTCCCGGCGGCTTGCAGAATGCGGCGGGCGTTGGTGGTGCACATCTCCAGGGGGCCGTTGCCGAAGACGGTAGTGAGCGCCTCTACCAACAACTCCGGGCTGGCCAAGGCAAACAGGATGGCCGCCGCGTCGTCGATCCCAGGGTCAGTGTCGATAATGACTCGTTTCAACGAAGCCCCCGACAGGCTGGATGGACTGGCGCGGATTATACCACCGGCGTTTGACAAGTATTCCGGCGGCGGCTATCGTGCGGCCATTGACCCAGGCGGAGGCAGGTAAATTCAAAAGGGAACGTTATCATCAAGCGTTTCCATCAGGAGATGCCCCGGATTTCCCGCCCCCCTTCTGTCTTTCCCGCGAAGGCGGGAAACCATTGGGGCAGACTGTGCGGGAAAGCCGGGGAAGGAGAGGAAAAGATATGGACTCTTCAGATGTGAAAGCACTCATTTTCGACGTGTTTGGCACCGTCGTAGATTGGCGCACTTCAATCACACGGCAAGGCAAACAGTTTGGCAAAGCTCACGGCATCGAGGCCGACTGGGAGGCCTTCGCCGACGCTTGGCGAAGCAAGTACCAGCCCTTTATGAACAAGGTCCGCACCGGCGAGTTGCCGTGGACAAACCTGGACGGTCTGCACCGCATGGCGTTGGACGAGGTATTGACCGAGTTCGAAATCTACGGGATCAGCGACGAGGAAAAGGACGAATTCAACCGGGCTTGGCACCGGTTGGACCCATGGCCGGACTCGGTGCCCGGGCTGTACCGCTTGAAGCGCCGCTTCGTACTGGCCCCCATGTCCAACGGCAACGTGGCAATGATGACCAACATGGCCAAGAACGGAGGCCTGCCGTGGGACTGCATCCTGGGAGCGGAGCTTGCCAAGCACTACAAGCCGGACCCGGAAAGCTACCAGAAAGCGGTGGACCTGCTGATGCTGCGCCCGGAACAGGTCATGATGGTGGCGGCCCACCAGAACGACCTGCTGGCGTCTCAGAAAGTGGGCTTGAAGTCGGCGTTCGTCCCCCGGCCCATGGAGCGCGGCCCCAACAACATCCCCGACCCGACGCCCGACCCGTCCTTCGACATAGTCGCCAACGACTTCGTGGACTTGGCCAACCAACTGGGGTCTTGAGCAACGGCCCCTGAGGGCTTTGCCCCAAGCGCATGTGGATTCCCGCCTGCGCGGGAATGACGACTACCCTCGTGGAGAAGGGGGATTGGGCCTGGATCAGTCTATGGAAAACCACTTCGAAAAGCCCCGGAAGTAGGGGGGCTTCGTCGTTTAACCACGTCTTTGGCCTATGCTATAATCTGCCGTCTCTCGTTGCCGGGCGTGATTGACCGTCGGGGACGGGCGATGGAAAATTAGGAAAGTGGTGGAGCGGAGCGGGGAGCCTGGGAAACAAAGCAGCGAGGGTCGATCATGAACGGTTTTGTCGACGAACTCAAAGTCTTTTCCGGGAACGCCCACCGGGACTTGGCTGAATCCGTATGCCAGTACCTGGACATACCGCTGGGTCAGGCCGATGTCTTCAAGTTCGCCAATGACAACACCTTCGTCCGCATCCAGGAGAATGTCCGGCAACGGGATGTCTTCATAGTTCAACCCACCTGCGCCCCGGTCAACGACCACCTGATGGAGTTGCTCATAATGATCGACGCCTGCAAGCGGGCGTCGGCGGGCCGCATCACCGCGGTGGTGCCCTACTACGGCTACGGGCGCACCGACAAGAAGGACCAGCCAAGGGTGCCGATAAGCGCCAGGCTGGTGGCCGATCTGCTGATCGCCGCCGGCGCCGACAGGCTCCTCACCATAGACCTGCACGCCGGGCAGATTCAGGGGTTCTTCAACATCCCGGTAGACGAACTGACGGCGCTGCCCATCCTGGCGGACTATTTCAGGGCCAAGGAGCTTTCCGACCTCGTCGTGGTGGCGGTGGACATCGGCATCAGCAAGAAGGCCAGGGACGTTGCGGAACGCCTGCAAGTCCCGCTGGCCATCATTGAAAAACGGCGGGTGAGCAATAACGACACCAGCGAAATCATGAACGTCATTGGTGATGTCGAGGGTAAGATAGCGTTGACGTTCGACGACGAAATAGATACGGGCGGAACCGTGTCCAACGCCGCCCTTGCCTTGGCCGACCACGGGGTGAAAGAGGTCTACTGCTGCGCCACCCATCCGGTGCTTTCCCGGAACGGGGCGGGCACCATGGCGAAGAGCCCGTATTCCGAGGTGGTGGTGACCGACACCATCCCGCTGTCCTCGGAAAAACGCAACGGAAAAATAAAGGTGCTGTCCGTCGCGCCGTTGCTCGGCGAGGCGATCTACCGCATTCACAAGGGCCTGTCGGTCGGGGAGATGTTCAATTGAGCCAGGAGGTCTGGACCACCCACCCGTCATTCCCGCAAAGGCGGGAATCCAATGCCGAGGAGATGTTCAACTGAGCCAGGAGGTCTAACGACGTATGTACGATCTGCTGATACGGGGTGGGACGGTCATCGACCCCTCCCAAAGCATTCACGCATTGAACGATGTCGCCGTCGAGGCGGGAAAGATCGCCCGCGTGGCCCCCGGGATCCCCGTTGAAGAAGCTGCCCGCGTGATCGATGTGCCCGGCAAGCTGGTGACTCCCGGCCTGATAGACCTTCATACCCATGTCTACGACGGTGTGAACGGCAATGGGGTGCGGGCTGATCTGGGCGGCGTCAACGCCGGCGTCACTACGATGGTGGACGCGGGCAGCGCGGGATGTGACACCTTCGGCGGCTTTCCCAAGCACATCATCCCCAACAACGAGACGGAGATTATCTGCTTCCTGCACATCTGCCGCACCGGGCTGGCCACCACGCCAGACATATTCAGCCCGTCCAGCATCGACCTCGACAACACCATCAGGGTCGTTTCCGAAAACCGGGACGTGATAACCGGCATAAAAGCCCGGATGGTCTCTCCCGCCTTGGAGATAATGGGCATGGAAATGCCCCGCTTGGCCAAGAAGGCCGCCAAGGAGGCCGGGGTCAAGTTGATGGTGCACATCGGCGACACCGAAAAGCGGTACGACCCTAACGTAGTCCGTGAACTGCTGCCCATTCTGGAGGAAGGAGACATCGTCACCCACCTGTTTACCGCCAACCCCGGCGGCGTTCTGGACGAGAAGGGCGAACTGGTACCAGAGGCCAAGGAAGCGAAGGACCGGGGCGTCTGGCTGGACACGGCCCACGGCAGGTCCAACTTCAGCTTCGATGTTGGCCAGCGTGTGCTGGACCAGGACTTGGTCCCTCACTGCATCAGCACCGACCTCACCCTGCCGGGACGTATCCGGACCGTCCACAGCATGACCGAGATGATGACTCGCTTCTTGGCGATGGAGTTCACCCTGGACCAAGTTGTGGCCATGTCCACTATAAACCCAGCCAACGCCATTGGCGAAGGACACCGGTTGGGCACCCTCGAGGTGGGTCGCCAAGCTGACATCTCAGTGCTGGGGATCGAAGAGGGGGACTGGGTGGTCCATGACGTGGTGGGCGGCTCCAAGAGGACGGAAAAGGCCGTAGTCCCAGTCCTTACGGTAAAGAAAGGCCAGGTCTTCGAGGCCGGTTGGGGACCCCGCTCCTGGGGTTGGGAGCCTGACAGGGCTTAAGGAAGATTTGTCATGGGGACTTTTTACGTTACGCTGGGAGTTGCTGACCGGTTCCGGGAGCGGTATATCAACATAGACGCCTTAGTTGACACGGGCTCAACCTTTACATCGTTACCCGAGAGTTTGCTGGACGACTTGGGAATAGAGCGAGAGCATACCGGCAGGTTTGAGTTAGCCGACAACCGCGTTGTCGAATATCCTATAGGCGAGACGCGCTTACGACTGGACGACGAGGAAGGAACGGTGCGGGTAATGTTCGCCCCGGATGATGAAATTCCCCTCGTAGGCGCAACCACATTAGAAATATTGATGCTGGGAATAGACCCGGTTGCGGAGAAGCTGGTACCGGTGATTGCTCTCAGGAAGTGATGTGGCCTTTCGCGGTTGGGGATGGAAATTAGGTCTTCAGGTGTAACGTGGGTATCTTCAACGTTCCTGTAAGGGTATCGGACCAATTCAGAGAGCGGTATGTCGATGTGGAGGCCATGGTCGACACTGGTTCTACCTACGCGGTTTTCCCGGAGAGTGTCCTGGCCGGACTGGGGATAGAGCCAATCGAAACAGGTCTGTTCGAACTGGCCGATAACCGGATCGTCGAATATCGAGTTGGCCAAGCCCTGCTGATGCTGGAAGGGCGGGAATACACTGTACCGGTAATCTTTGCGCCCGATGAATCCGACCCGCTTATAGGTGCGACGACTCTGGAAATCTTCCGGCTCGGTGTGGACCCCGTATCACAAAAACTCGTGCCCGTACTTGGTATGAGAAAGTAGCCGTTCCCCATTGAGGAACAGGCCACGGTTCAGTCCTTATCTACTTTCGCGCTTTGCGTACAGCCCTCACCAGCGGCCGCAGCTTCGCCTTCAAACTGAACTGCCTCCGCACGTTGTTGGCTACCAGCGGGGCCAGGTGTTTGTTGCCGGCCACCAGGGGCGCCGTCATGCCGCGCAGTTCCTTCATGGTGGGCGTTTTTTCGTCCCATGACGGGACCAGGCTGTCCAACGGGCGCCATTGCTTGTCGCCGCGAAAGCGGGTCATTACCGTGCCGCCCGCCTCCGCCACCGCGAGCGCTCCTCCGGCCATGTCCCATAGCCGTGGCGCGCCGAAGATCGCGTACTGCATCACGCCCCGGGCCGTCATGGCCAGTTCGTAGGCAATGCTGCCGGTCGTCCTCGGCTCGCCGGCCTTGTCGGCCAGCCGCTTGGAAAACCGGTTGGCGACGCCGAAGTAACCCGGCACTCCTATGAGACGGTTGGGGACCGGTTCCTGGGTCTCGTAGACCGATACCGGCTCGTCGTCGGCGAAGCATCCATTGCCCTTGG
Source organism: Dehalococcoidia bacterium (assembly GCA_965203835.1). Classification (GTDB taxonomy): domain Bacteria; phylum Chloroflexota; class Dehalococcoidia; order Lucifugimonadales; family UBA3495; genus CBDCFV01. The sequence goes on along the minus strand of OZ241919.1, from coordinate 1,908,225 downwards.
AGCAATGCAGGACGAACCCGCCGCTGCCCGTCGGCCAGGGCACGTACAATGCCCCCGCGATGGGCCTGCCCCGGTACAGAACGCCAATGGACGAGGCAAATACCGGCAGGCCATTCATGAAGTTGGTTGTCCCGTCCAACGGGTCAAGCACCCACAGAATGTCGCGGGCAGGGGCTTCCGACTCCTGCTCTTCCTTGCTGGCCGTTTCTTCTCCGAGGATGCCGTGCTCCGGGAACCGCTTGGTTATCTCAGCGGCCAGGTACTCCTGGCAGGCCTTGTCGGCTTGGGTCACCGGGTCCCGCTCTTTCTTGTCCTTGAACTCCACGGTAATCTGACGGCCGAAGTGCGATACGAGAATGCGCCCTGCGCCGCGGGCCAGTTCTACAGCTTGGCGTTCGATTTCCTTGGTTAATGCGTCGTCAAAAGACTGCAAGATCATTTCACCGGCAAAAACGTTGGGTAAGTTGGGACGGTCAAGCCTGAAATTGTCCTTGATAGAGACCTTCTCCCTCCACTCGCTCCAGAATAAGCTGGCAGATGGGGTCTCCGGGGCGCACCCGTATAGGCAGCGGCCCCACGTTATAGAATTCCAACATTATCTGGTTCCGGTATCCCGGATGAATTGTTGGAGCGGAAATATGAATGAATAACCCAATCCTAGCAATTCTGCTCTTGCCCTCCACACGTCCGCCCAAGTGCTGTGGCAACCATACCTGCTCCTTGGTGTATCCCAAGATCAACTGCTGGACAGGGATGTCCAAGTAGTTCTCATCCGATACGATGATGGGCTGTCCAAACCGTTGGATAAAGTTGGGCCAAGAGTACCCTCGGAGGTCGATGACTCCAGCAACACCCGCTTCCTCAAGGTCCCTAGCCGGCTGAAGGGTATAGAAAGTCTCCGACAGCGATAAATCTACGGAACTATCAACGATCAAATCTTGATCAACTATTGGTGTAAACACCGAGTTCCCGTCTTGAATCTCCCGGCGGATCTCACTCGCTGCCAGTCTCATTCACCTTCATCTTCTCCAATCATTCTCGCGATGCCCAGAGCCGCCGCCCGGTAGCGTTCATGTCGTCGCCAGGTAACTCGAATAGAATTTCTTTTCGCCCAACGTCCCATACCCGCACCCTGATAGTTTCCTTTCTTGCGTCGATGGTGCTTACGGGCGCGAAGACACCTATGCTGCGTCCTTCCCAGTCTATCCGCACCGACCTTTCACTCGGGGTCATGCCAGCGCCTACTTCCTGGTAACGGATGTCAACTTGAGTAGCCGGCTTTTCATAGATATTGAAATCGCGGTCCGTAGTGAATTTTCGATTCTTCATCGACTCCTCACTGCTGCGCTTAGCATGGCTGGATGTCTGACCCAAGGCAAGGGTAGAACAGCCCATACGGACGGTCAAGCTGATGCTGACAGCAAGTTTTGCAACGTTGGCCGAGTAGATGCGGGCTGTTATAATCGGCATGGTTCAATGAAGCTGCAGCCTCCGGTTTGGGGCGTGGCATGAGGGGTAGATATGGACCTGGAATTGAAAGGCAAGGTGGCCATAGTCGGCGGCGCCAGCAAGGGGCTGGGAAGGGCTTGCGCCGATGTTCTGGCCCAGGAGGGAGTGCAGGTCGCCGTGTGCAGCCGCACTGAGGCTGACCTGCATCAGGCAGCGGAAGAGATTCGCCAGAGCACCGGGGCGGATGTCTTGGAATTTGCGGGCGACTTGGACAAGCATGAGACCATCCAATCGTTGGTGGCCGCCACGGTGGAGCGGTTTGGCCGCTTGGACATAATGATCAACAATTCCGGCGGGCCGCCGTTGGGCCGGGCCGCCACCGCCGATGAAGGCCAGTGGGAAACCGCGGTGCAACGGTCACTACTGTTTTTCGCCCGAATGTCTCGTGAGGCGCTTCCGCATCTTCGCAGGCAGGGCGGCGGGCGCATCATCAACATCCTGGCCAGCACCGTCTACCAGCCCATACCCAACCTGGCGTTGTCCGGAGCCACCCGGATGGGCGTGGTGGCCTACGCCAAAAGCTTGGCCGACGAGGTTGGGCGGGACAACATTCTGGTGAACAATGTCTGCCCAGGCTCCATCCTCAGCGACCGGATGATGTCCAACGTGACCTCACGGGCCAACGAGCTTGGAATTCCAGTGGAGGAGGCCCTTGCCCAAAGGGCGTCGGAAACTGCCTTGGGACGGGTTGGCCAACCGGAAGAGCTGGCCCACTTGGTGGCGTTCCTGGCATCCAGCAAGTCCAGCTACATCACCGGCACCACCATTTTGGTAGACGGCGGCTTGGTCCGCTCGGTGATGTAACCGTAACTGCACTGACAGGGTCGAAGTCCTGATATCCAGCGGCTTGAATCATGAGGAGAGACTGCATGTTGGCGTTCCTGGGCGGCACCGGACCGGAAGGCAAAGGCTTGGCGCTGCGGCTGGCCGCGGCCGGAGAGATAGCTATTATTGGTTCCCGGGATGCGGGCAGGGCATCTGCGGCGGCGGATGAACTGAAGGCGGCGGTATCTGGCGGTCAGATCGAGGGGGCCGACAATGCCGGGGCCGCAGCGCAAGCGGATGTTGTGTTCCTGACCTTCCCTTACGAAGGACAGAAGCCCACGCTGGAGCCGTTGCGGGACGCATTGGTCGGCAAGGTAGTCGTTGACTGCGTCGCTCCCATGAGCTTCCAGAGGGGCCGCGGCGCCAGTGCCGTGGAGGTGGAAGCCGGGTCCGCTGCTCAGGAAGCCCAGGACATCCTTCCCGATGCCAAGGTGGTGGCCGCCTTCCAGAACGTCAGCGCGGAAGAGTTGCAGCAACTTGGAACGTCAATGGAAGGGGACGTTGTTGTGTGCTCCGACCACCAGGACGCCAAGGAGCTGGTGATGGAATTGGTGAAGAAAATTCCCGATCTGCGCCCGGTGGACGGCGGAGGATTGGCCAACGCCAAGTACGTCGAGCAGATAACTCCTATGCTGGTCAACATCAACCGCATCTACAGGATTCACGCCGGTATCAAGATTACAGGCCTTTAGTCTACTGAACATACCAAACTTCTAAGACCGCAAGGGAGGCAGCCATGCCGAGGGTGAGCATAGACCTGAACCATCCGGATGGCCAAGCGTTGGTCAACGCCCAGTGGAAGTCCGCCCAAGGGTACGTTCCTGGGGAACCCAATTTCGGCATGGTGCAAGGGGCCGTGGGCAGCCCGGCGAGGCTGCCGGACTATGACGATTCGCCCTGGGATATATGCCCCGACGTTGGCGCTTGGGTTAAGATCGGTCCCGACTACCTTACCGGCTTTGCCTTTATGTGGTACCGGATCACGATTACCTTGCCGGAGACCGTCGGTGGGCGGGACGTATCCCGCACCCGGGTCAACTTCGAGACGTGCGTCGATGACTATGGGGAGGTCTGGGTGGACGGGGAGTGCGACCGCGAACGCGGCGCAGTGGAGGGCTTCAACCGGCCGCAGCGGGTGCCGGTGAGTGCCAGTCCCCAGCCGGGGGACCGGCATACCATCGCGGTCTTGGCGGCCAACGGACCGCTGGGCGCCCCCGGCGGCGGCGTGTTCGTCCGCTTCACAACCTTGAACTTTGAGTGGCGCGACGATGATCCATAGGGCGTGAGTCTATCAGAGAAAGTCGTCATCCTCCTCTTCGTCATCCAACTCCTGTAACTCGTAGCCCATGGCTTCGAGTTCTGACTGGAGGCGTGCAGTAAATTCTTCCAGCGGCTCCGTCTCCGGCAGAGTTATTTCAATAGTGTTGTCCCCGGCGCGGCCTATCGAACCGGGGTCTTCCTTGGTTAACTCTACTCTTACCGACTCGCGGTGAATGCCCATCTGGTCGGTCACCGAAAAGACGGCGGCCATGTCGTTCATGTTGATTATCTGGTCCGGCATGTAGAACCTGCCTCGTCAATAGGGGTTGGCGGTAACTGCGGCAGAGGGCATAAATAGGGACCCGTCCACCGGACTTCGTTGCGGTTATGACGGGTCCCGTATCAGCCAAAGGTCAGCGAGGCTTTAGGGCTCGTAGGGCCACTTGGTGCCGCCGACGGCGGGCCGTTGGTCTGCCGGCAGATTAAGCCCTTCCGATACGGTGCGGTTGAAGGCTTCCACTATGACCTCGCCCCACTCCTGGGCGTGGGACACCCTGAAAGCGGTCCTTTTGCCCCGGCCCAGCGTTCGCGCGTTCTCTTCGCTCTCGTTGGCGACCTCTTTTGCTATGGCTTCATCCATGGCGTCAAGGGTAGGCACCAACTCGTTGGCCGTTTCCACGAACCTGGCTATTTCGTTCATGGAAGAGTCCAGCACCACGAACACCGGCACCGTGCCGGCCCGGTTCTCCGGCAGGAAGCTGTTGGTCAGGTCCAGTTCTTCGTCCCGGTTGAACACCTGTATGTTGAGGCCGGGAGTGCTCTCAGCCAAGCGCATGATCACAGGCGAGGTGCTTACCGCGTCGCCGCACCAGTCTGCGGTGAAAACGGCCAACCTCAGCGGCTCGTCCAGCCCGTCAAAAATGGACGTGGCCCCCTGCGGTATCTGCACTGCGTTGTAGATGTCCGTGATGGGTTGCTTATTGACCTTGACTTGGTCCAGGTACTCTTGGGGAGACATTCCTTGGTTGTATTTCTCTTCGCTCAGCGCCATGACGGCCTGCCTCCTCGGGTAGGATTGCTTCCACAGCTTCAGATGTGGCGTATCATGGGCTAGTTTCTCAATTATGGGCGTGTTTGGCAATGCCGCACCCCGCTTGAAACGGTCAGGGGACGTGTTGCGCCGATGTGACATAATGCTAGAATTAGATTCGCGGAGTTGAATGCCCCAGGCTCACGCCCGGAAAAGGAGTGTCCCGTTTGGCAAGTGACCAGGGTGGCGCCTATCTGAAATACGCTCTTTTTTGCCGTGATACGGAGGAACTACCGGACGGAAATATCGTCCTGAAGGAATTGGTCGACTTGGTAGACCTTCCTGTTCCGGAGGAGACCGAAGGAAGGGAGAGTCCGGTCATAGCTGAAGTTGACCTGCAACTCGCGTTCTGCATCGGCGGCGCTGCTCCCGGAACGCATCACCTTCTGGTGGCTATCAAGGCGCCGGGAGCGCCGTTGGACCCGCCGCCCCCCCAGCGCATCGAATGGGAAGAGGGAATCCTGTTCCAGCGCTGGATCAAGCTTTTCAGGATTCCCGTCCAGCGGGAAGGCCCTCATGTGGCCGCCATCCTGCTTGACGGGCTCCCATTGGGTGAGGGCAGTTTCCTGGTGCGATTCAAATCCGGCTAAAACGGGACACCATCACGGGTCGGGCAAAGTTGAACGGCAAGCTGGGCGTCTTTATAATGTCGAAAAAATTCAGGCTTGATAACAGGGAGTTGATCAGGTGGCCAACCAGACAGGAAAGCGGTATTTTTGCGCCCAGTGCGGGTCAGAGTTCATAGTCACCAAGGGCGGCGAGGGTTCGATGAATTGTTGCAGCCAGCCCATGCAGCAGAAGTAGCAGCGGGGCAGCACCCGGGCATTGTCCGCCAATTCCAAAGGAGGAGCTAAATCCATGGCCAACGAACTGGGGAAAAGGTACACCTGCGCCAGTTGCGGTAGCAGTGTGCTGTGCACCAAGAGCGGTGAAGGGGTCATCAACTGCTGTGACGCCGAGATGGAGTTGCAGGAGCCGCGCAAGCTTCCGTCATCAGACTAACCGCCGGAGATATGCCGGTCTGAAGACGCATCTTCCCTGACACGGGAACACGTTGGAAAACAAGCCCCCTCCTTGCAAAGGGAGGGGGCTTTGATTTTATCGAGCAGGGCGCTAAGGTCTACCGGAAGTGCGGTATTACGTGGCGTCCCATCAGTTTGATGGAGTCCATGATGCGGGTGTGTTCCAGCCTGCCGGGTTGCACGAAGCAGAGCACTTGGTCCACGCCTGCCGCTTGGTACTTCTTCATAACCTCGATGATGGTGTCCGGGTTGCCCATGGCGAACGCTCCCGACGCCAAGTGGTCCTCGGCGGTCTTGTCGGCGCGCTCCGTTTGAACGGCGTCCACGGCGAACCTGTAGGAATCGGGCACCTTCCGGCCGGCCCAGGGCGCGTACAGGTTCTCCGCCTGCTGCACGAACCACGCCCCCTCGGGGCCGCCTACCTTGCGGGCCTCCTCGTCGTCTTCGGCGCAGTGGACGATGCACAGGGCGGCGACCTGGTTGTTGACGAATGAACCCACCGGATTGGCGTTCTTTACCGCCTCTTTGTAAACGGCGACCCGTTCCTCCATCTGGGCGTAGCCGCCCAGGTTGAAGCACAGCACCCCCAAGCCCAACTCGCCGGCTTGGCGGAAGGAGTCCGGCTGGCTGCAGGCTACCCACATGGGCGGGTGCGGTTGCTGCACCGGCTTGGGGATTACCGACCGCTCCGGGATGTTGAAGAACTCCCCTTGGTGGGAGAAGGGGTCCTCGGTCCACATCTTGGGAATCATGCCTATGGCTTCCCGCCACTGGGCCCGGGTCTCTTCCGGGTCGACCTCGAAACCGTCCATCTCGATCAGCGTCGTGGAACGCCCGGTCCCCAGGTCCATGCGCCCGTCGCTCAGGATGTCCAGCACTGCGGCCCGTTCCGCAACCCTAACCGGGTGGTTGTACTGGCCCGGCAGCAACGCCACGGCGTGGCCGATGCGAATGCGCTTGGTGCGCTGGGAAATGGCGCCGTACAGCACCTCCGGCGCGGAGCAGTGGGAAAACTCTCTCAGGAAGTGGTGCTCCACCGTCCAGAAATAGTCGAAGCCCACCTCGTCGGCCAAGTCCACCTGCGCCAGCACCTGCTTGTACCGTTCCGCTTCCACACCGGGATAATGGGGTTCGGGAATCTGTATTTCGTACATCAGTCCGAATTTCATGGCGTTTCATCCTCTTCGTGGGACGTTTGTGGGCATTCTAGCACAGCTTAGATGCGGATGCAGACAGTATGTAAATGGCCCCAGACATGTCCGGGGCCACTCCAATAACTACAACCGTCCGCAGAGGACTGCTAAGAGCCTTCTCATTCCTCTGGGAGCGTCGGTATGTCTTCCCGTGGCTTGACCTGCTTGGTTATCTCGTCACCTACGATAGCCTCTGCGACCTTGAGATCGTAAGTCTTTTGTAGGTTCATCCAAAGTTCGGCTGTCGTGCCGAAATACCGGGACAGGCGCAGGGCCATTTCTGTGGTGATACGTTCGTCGCACTGAAGAATAGCTTTGATTTGGCACCTTGGCGCTGCCAGTGCCTCCGCTAATTGGCTGGGACTCATGTCCAATTCCACGATCTCATCGACGAGTATTTCACCTGGATGCACTGGCCGCATACCGTTCTTGAATCGCCTGTTGCTCTCGGACATCTTTATCCCTTCAGTGGTGGTAATCCACGATTTCAACGTCGTAAGGCCCATCGTCTCCCCAACGAAAGCAAATTCTCCATTGCCGGTTGACCCTCATGCTGTACTGACCAGCGCGATTGCCTGACAGTAACGCCACCCCCTACGGCACCAGCATCGCCCGGGTAATGTCCGGTTGGCGCTGGTCCCATTCGGCTTGGGGGAAAGCCTCGTTTACGTCGGCCAGCGGGAACTGGTGGGAGACAATCCTGTCGAAGGGCAGCCTGTCCTTGTTGCGGACCAGGAAGTTCAGCAGGCGGGGCAGCAGTTCCGCCCGGTACATTAGCGACCCCACGATGTTCTTGCCCTGCAACAGCTTGGACGGATCGATGGACACCTCTCGGCCCCGCACGATGTCGCCGATCTCGACGAAGGTCCCGCCGTTGCTGAGCATGTCGATTCCCTCGGCCAGCAACTCGGCCCTGCCCACCAGTTCCATCACTACATCGGCGCCCCGGCCGTCGGTCAACTCCCTTACCCGGCGCAAGCGGGTTTCCGGGGTGTTGAACTCTTCGATGTTGATGGTGTGGTCCGCGCCGAAGGCCTCGGCCAGCTCCAGCCTGTTCTCCAAACGGTCCAGCACGATCACCCGGTCGGCGCCCATCTCCTTGGCCATTGCGGTGGCGTGGATGCCTAAGCCTCCCGCGCCTTGAATCACCACGTAATCTCCCTCTCCGGCGTCAGCCCGCAACAGCCCGGTGGTCACGGTGCCCATGGCGCAATTCACCGGCCCCAGCAGGTTGTCGTCCAACTCGTCCGGCACCAAAAAGAAGGGATGGCGCGGCGGGAGGTACAGGTAGTCGGCGTAGGTCGAAACGAAGTAGGGCCACACCCCGGCCGCCGGGTAGTTCCGGTTCATGCACCAGTTGGTGTTGCCCTTCAGGCACTGGTGGCAGTGGTAGCAGGGGAACACGGCGGCGTATACCACCCGGTCTCCCTTTTCGATGGGTTTGCCGGCCGAGTCGGTGGTCACACCCTCGCCCAGCGTATGCACCACACCGGTACCCTCGTGGCCCATGGCGCGCCCGCTGGGAGGCAAGGGCACGTTGACTTGGTCGCCGCGCCAAGTGTGCAGGTCCGAGCCGCAAATGCCTGCTTGCGTCATGCGCAGCAACACCGCTCCCGGAGCGGGATCTGGAACGTCGTATTCTTCGATTTCGAAGGGTTTGCCGTACTCTTTACAGATGACAACGCGGCCTTTCATGGCTTCCTCCTGGTGGGTATTCTGCGGGGCATTCTAACGCAGAGGCCGGAGAAATAGTAATATAGTAACCTGAAGCCCCGCTGTTCAGAATTGGCAACGAGATTTGCGATGACTGACGTTCGTAACCGGCCCTTCAATTCCAAACATGACCCCAGGGCTGTCCGGGTAGCAGACTCCCTGCGTAAGGCGATAGACGCCGAATGCGTCATCCTGTTCGGCTCCCGGGCCCGTGGGGACTGGACGGACCGCTCCGACCTTGACCTGATGATTATCAATCCGGCGCTTCCAGACCAGGCGGCGGCGTCCAATGTCCAATCCATCGCCCACCGCTTGATGGAGCAGAATTACTCCCAGTTCATGGACGCCGACTTCGTGTATATGACTCCCGAGGAGTACGCACGGAAAAGTCTCCACAGCATCAACAGCGTGGCCAGAATGGCCTTCCGCGAGGGAATCAAAATGCCGCGCGACCCGGAGAACTATCAAGAGTCTTACAACGAAGAAGGAAATGACTACAGCGAGGAGTACGCCGAAAGAAACCTGCGCATCTCCCACGCCAACACACACTACGACGGTATGCACGTCCTTATGGACATTGGCCGTGAAAATCTGCTCACGGCCTACAATGCTCACCAGTCCTTGGAACACGGGATGAAGGCGCTCATATCTGCGCTGGGCTACGAATATCCGCACACCCACCGGCTTGATCTTCTGGCCGAAGAGATATGCCGCAGAGATCCGGAACGGGAATGGCGGTTCGCCAGCAACTTCGAGACGATGAATAACTATGCTGGCGGGTCCCGCTATGGGCCGTTGCTCACCCCCATAGCCGACTACCGGCAGATGGCAAACTCGGTCACTGAAGACTTGGGCCGGGTTTACCGGCGCATCGAAGAACTTACCGGGGAGGACCCGTGGAACATTCCCCCGGAAGGCAGCACCGATACGGTTTCTCCCAGGCAGCGGTAGCTGAACGGTTGTTATTCCGCGCAGTAGCGAGGCTACGAGAACGAAACGCAGGCGTTGCTCACCACAAGGAGGCGGGCCGCTCACCGAACACGCCGCAACAGTTACGGCAAACCCCAGGGCAATCAACAGCGGGGCCACATCTCCTCAATTCTGTCCAACTGTTGTGTCTAGTTGCAACTGCCGCCTTTATCCTGTCGGCTGACCACTGCGAAGGTTTCCCGGTCATCATCAAGTTTGGCAATGAATGACGCAGTTCCTTTTTCGTAAGTGTCCGCGTTGGCTTCAACTATCTCGCCAGGCATATCCACTGTCCAGTGAAAGCGGAATTTGATGATTGCGTCGAGGTCCATAACACCAGTAAACAGGTCGGTTTCCAATTCTTCTTCAGATATGCTGAAGGAATTCCTCATTCTCGCTTCGTATTCCCACTGGTCGCCCAAGTCAACTTTTGTGACTTCAACATCAAAATCAAATTCCTGACTTTCAAGTTCGTTCTCTTGCGATTCTGATGAGGGAAAAAGGTCATCGTCCCGCATTTCTGATTGAGACAAGCCTTTGCAACTTAACTCAAAAGTCTCTTCAGCCTCATCTATGGATGCAGTGCATTTTTCATCAAGATCATCTTCATTGAACTCTTCCGACGCCATAGCGGCTATGGGACCTGACATCTCCATCTGAATGTCGTGCTTTATCTCAGTCTCGTCTGAAACTTCCGTATCTAACCTGATGGTCACGGCGCCACACGCCAACGCCAATACTATCACTGGAACAGATACCAATCGGGTCAACTTAAGCATCATGTTCTCTCGGAGACGCATTTTCGGAGTGTTCTAAAGCCATTCTGAGACGAATATCCGCTAATATACTCTTGACAGAACTACAAGGGAACATCAGAGAGGTAGCCATGCCAGCCAGAACGGGACAGCAATACATCGATGGACTTAAACAGAGGCCGGCCGAGGTGTGGATACGCGGCGAACGAGTTAAAGACGTTACGACTCACCCCGGCCTGAAGGGCGGTGTGCGATCGGTGGCCGCGCTGTACAACCTGCAGCACGCCCCCGGTATGAAAGACGAGATGACCTTCCCGTCGCCGTCGTCCGGGGAGCCGGTGGGGTTGTCGTTCATTATTCCCAAGACACGGGAAGAATTGGAGCGCCGGCGCGGCATGATGACCAACTGGGCTTGGCAAGGCTGCGGGATGATGGCCCGCACGCCCGACTTTCTCAACGTCGCCATCAGTGGCTGGGCCGGGGCTGCGGCTTATTTTTCGCAGAACCGGGAAGGATTCGACAAGAACGTCCGTGACTACCACGAGTACATCCGGGAGAACGACGTTACGCTCACCCATACCCTGGTTAACCTGCAACGCCGCCGCAGCTCCGACGTTGTGGACAACATCGACGACCAAGTCGCCCTCACGGTGGTCAAGGAGACAGACGCCGGCATCATCGTCAGGGGCAGCCGCATCCTGGCGACCCTGGGGCCCATATCCGATGAGATAGCCGTATACCCAACCCGCACCCATCTGATTGGCAAGGACGCTTGGCGTCAAGCCTTCTCTTTCGCCATCCCCAACGACACGCCGGGGCTCAAATATATCTGCCGGGAGAGTTACGACCTGGGCCGCTCGACCTTTGATCACCCCCTTGGCTCCCGTTTCGAAGAGATGGACGCGGTGGTGTTCTTCGACGACGTGCTGGTCCCTTGGGAACGTGTGTTCCTGCTGGGCGACGTGGAAATGTGCAACAACTACTCGGTGGCCACCCAGTCCACCACCCATTCGGGCTACCAGGTTGCCAACCGCTGTGCGGTCAAAACCGAGTTCATCCTGGGCTTGGCGACCCTGATGGTGGACACCCTGGGGTCGGGAAGCATCCCCCATGTGCAGGAGCGGGTAGCGGAGATCATCGTCTACCTGGAAACCCTGAAGGCCTGCCTTCGGGCCTCGGAGGCCGACGCCCAGCCCAACCAGTGGGGCGTTATGTGTCCCGCGGCCGGGCCCATTAGCGCCGCCCGCGCCCTGTACCCCACTACCATCTACCCAAGGCTGGCGGAAATTGTGCAACTGCTGGGGTCCAGCAGCCTTATGGCTCTCCCTGCCGAGAGGGACTTCGAGGCGGCCATCGGCCCCGACGTGGAAAAGTACCTTGCTACTGACAGCGCGACGGGCTGGCAGCGGGCGCGCCTTTTCCACTTGGCTTGGGATGTGGCCTGCAGCAGTTTCGGGGGCCGCCAAGTGCTGTACGAACGTTTCTTCGGAGGCGACCCCGTCCGCAACGCCATGATGAGCTACCAGTCCTACAACAAGGATGCGGCGGCGCAGCGGGTGCTGGATTTTCTGGACAGGGAGGAAAAACAATGACAATGACTGTCACAGTAAGGGAGACTTTTGATGACGCCCGGCGACTGTACGACTCCGCGATGGAGAGGTTGGATGCGGGCGACGTTCGGGACGCGGCGGAAAAGGCTTGGTGCGCCGCCAGAAGGGCTACCGAAGCGTTGCTACTCGCCCGCAACAGCGGAGCAACGGTTAATAATACTATTCAGGTGTCGTCCGGGCTGAGACAGTTGGCGCTTCAGGATGAAGCATTCAGTACGCTCCCTCCAAGACTGGCGGAGCGTGCTCGTTACCTGCATAACGATTGTTTCTACAATGGTCGTTGTGAGCCGTTGGAGTCAACGGCCAAGCTAATCCGGGAGACTATCCATTACATCCAGGACTCAGAGGCTTTGGCGGGTCCATAACCGAAACACTTTGCAGTTTACTTTTCATATCGGAAAACTGCGCCAGTCCTACAACAAGGATGCGGCGGTGCAGCGGGTGCTGGACTTTCTGGACAGGGAAGGATAGGGCAGAAATCCGGAAAACCATTCATCGGCTTTTGTGCGTATAATGATATTATGTATTATGGCAGCCTGCTGCACGGCAGGTAGACTCGACTATCGAGGGGAGTGAGAAACTATGAAAGGAGTGAGTAAATCTTTTGCCATGGCGGTAACCGCTCTCTCGGTTGCGGTGATTTTCGTGATCGCCTTTGCGTGGGCGGGCCCCGGATTCGACGGGGCCTCTAAGCCGGCATCAGCCGCGTTATTCGACGAACAACTGGTGCAGACCATTTATGAGACCGCCAGCCCGGCGGTGGTGGACATCAATATCGACCGTCAGATGGAGGAGTCTTTCGGACGGTTGGGATTCGGCTCCGGGTTTCTCATCGACGATGAGGGCCATATAGCCACTAACTTTCACGTCGTGCAGGACGCGGACCGGATAAGAATCTCCTTCCAGGACGGCTCCAGCGCGCAGGCGGAGCTGTTGGGTACCAACCCCGCCAATGATCTCGCTCTTCTGAAGGTCGCCAGTGAGGCGGTGAAGGACATTATGCCGTTGACGTTGGGTGACTCCAGCGAGGCCCGTCCCGGCCAGTTGGCTATCGCCATAGGGAGCCCGTTCGGACTGGGCGGCTCGATCACCGTTGGAGTAGTCAGTGGGCTGGACCGCACCCTGACCAGCGACCTTTCCCGGCCTATCTCCGGGGTCATCCAGACCGACGCGTTGATTAACCCGGGCAATTCCGGCGGGCCGCTGCTCAACAGGGACGGAGAAGTCATTGGAATCAACACCGCGATACAGTCGCATTTCGGTCAAATGGCCCTTCGAAGCCCCGGTCAAGGCAGCATCGGGTTCGCTGTTCCGGCCAATACACTGGGCAATCTCCTGACCAGGTTGAAGACGAAGCAGGAAGTCAGGCCTCCTTGGCTGGGGATAAGCGCGGCTACCTTGAGGCCCTTGATGGTGGAAGCCTTGGAACTGCCCCAGGATAAGGGCGTCTACATAACCCAAGTCATGACCGGCAGCCCGGCCGCCGAAGCGGGTCTGGTCCCCTCAGGGATGGACCAATACGGCATTCCCACCCGGGGCGGAGACATTATCACCGGTATTGACGGCGTGCCAGTTACCACGGTGGCGGACCTGATAACCCAGTTGAACAAGCATCTCCCCGGAGACGAGGTGACGTTGCAGGTGTTCCGGGACGGCGAAGGCATAGACGTAACGTTGGCCTTGGGAGAATGGCCCGAGGAAACCGAGTCCGCCAGGCCGCGAACGATCCCCGGACCCGACGAATGGAGCTTGCCCAAAGAGCTGCTGCCTCCGGGTTTTACCCTACCGGACGGAAACTCTGAAGAGGACGAGCGGTAACCTGGCCGGCAAACCAAAAGGCTCCAGCCCGGATAGGGCTGGAGCCTGTCTCTTTCTACTCCCGATTGACACCCGGTCCGCCGGGGTCAGGCCCCTTCCTCCGTATCTCCTGCTTGCTCCGTCTCTCCCGCGAAGGCGGGAGGCAGGTTTGAGGGCAGGCCTACAGGGGCAGGGAAATTGCCTGCCCCGTTTGCGCGCTGCGGGTAACCGCCTCGGTCCACTCCATGTAATGGACGCCGACGTCGAAGGGAGTGCGGGTTATCTGTTCCTGTCCCCGGATAGCGTTGGCGAACTCTTCCTCCACCCTCCAGTGCGCTTGACCCTCCTGCGGATTGGCCACCTCCGACAACGCCGCATCGCCCCGTCGTCCCGCATATACGTTCAACCGGTGGTCCAGCCGGATGGTGCCTTCACTGCCGTACAGCCACACCTCGTTGCCGGTGGAAAGCCCGGTAACCGCGCTGAACCGCATGTGGGCTTGGGCGCCGTTGGCAAGTTCACAAAGAATATCCGCGTGGTCCGGTATACTGATGGTGTTCACGTTGCCGTCGTCGTCCCGCCGGGACGACACGTTGACCTTGGTCATGGCCATTACGCGGGTAGCGCGGCCCACCCACCGGATCATCGCTTCGTACCAGATGCCCATGTTCAGTATGTTGTACCCGCTCAGGTCCCGGTTATGGCGCCAGTGCATGGGACCGGAGGCGTCGATGAAATTGGGGCCCAACGACTGCAACTCCACCGCCAGCAACTCCCCCAGGTAGCCGTCGGCGATCATCCGTTGCAGCAGATTGTCCACCCTGAAGGTCAATGGCGAAGGGACGATCTGGGCCACAAGGTCGGGACGGAGTCGTGACGCTGCCAGCATCTCGCGGGCTTCCTGGGCGTTGGTGGCCATCCGCGCTTCGCAAAGCACGTGCTTGCCCTTCTCCAACGCGGCCACGGTCATGGTGCTGTGCGTGTAGGGCCAGGTGCCTATGCAGACCGCGTTTATGCTGTCGTCTTCCAATAGCTCGCGCCAGTTGTCGTAGACCTGCGGGATGTTGAACTGGTCCGCCACCCGTCTACCCGACTCCCGGCTGCGGTTAGCCACGGCCACTATTTCCAGGCCTTCTACACCCTGGAATCCGGGGATGTGCCGGTCGCGGGTATTCAGTCCCGCTCCAATAAGACCGACTCGAATCTCTTCATCAGGCATGGTGTTGCTCCTAAAGCGGTATGGGGCAAGGTCACGCCATTATAGGTTCACACTTGAACCATCGTCCAGCCGCCGGGCTAACGGGCAGGGCATGTGCAAAGTCCGATTGACAGCGGGACGAGGCCCTTAAACTCATCACATCAGTGTGATTCGGACTTTGCACATGCCCGGGTCCCGCCTCTGAAACGGGTGTGCGCGGACATCGTTCATGGCCTATGATGTCAACAAATAGATACACTCCGAACAGGAGGGCACATGGCAGCCATGAAGACAACCGCTCACTTGGTCGGCAGCGTTCCCTTGCCAGATGCCGAGACGGTGTTCCGCACGGTCAGCGCCAGCATCGGCCCCCATTTGAAACGGATCACCGACGGCGAGACCGGAGAACGGGGACGCTGGATATGGTTTCAACGAGAGATGTTGATGGAACACCCGGACATGGAGCTGGACAACGACACGCCGATGTTCGCGGTTTACCAGTGGGACGGGCAACTGCTCCGTGAAACGCCCTACCTCCGGTTCAAGCTAGGCACCGACCCGACCCAGGTCACGTTCCACACGGGGTACGCCGCGGCAGCGCTGGAGTCCTACGGGCTTTACTCGCGGCTGCAAAGCGAGGGAGTCATAGGCGCCGACACGCTGTTCCAAGTGTCCCTGCCAACGCCGATGGCTACAGCCTACATGTACGTCAGTCCATCCGTACGGGACGACTACATACCGGCTTATGAAAGGGCATTGGCAACCGCTCTGGAAGAGGTGCTGGCATCCACGCCCCACGACCGGCTTTCCATACAGTGGGACGTTTGCCAGGAAGTGCTGCTGTTCGAGGACTACTTCTCGCACCGCCCGGAAGGCTACAAGGAACAAGTCTTCGAGGAACTGGCCCGGCTGGGGTCCAGGGTTCCCGCTGGCGTGGACATGGGCTACCACCTCTGCTACGGCTCTCCGCGGGACGAGCACTTGATCATGCCCAAGGATATGGGCATCCTGGTGGAGATGACCAACGGGCTGTGCGCCAAGATGGACAGGCGGCTCGACTTCATCCACATGCCCGTGCCCCAGGACCGGTCGGACAGCGCCTACTTCCAGCCCTTGAACGACCTGAAGCTGCCTGCGGACTGCGAGCCCATACTGGGCTTGATCCACTTCGATGACGAGGCGGGGGACAGGGCCCGGATAGACGCCGCCCGGAGCTTCCTGCCGTCGTTCGGCGTGGCGACGGAGTGTGGTTGGGGACGCACCGACCCGGCAAGGGTGCCGGGGCTGCTGGAAAGCCACCGCAGGGCTGTGGAGTACCTGAACGGCCCGTGACTTAAGGCAGTTGCTCCTCAGTCCAGCAGAGGGATCGTCCCCCACTTGATGGAGTCCGCGTCTTCCGCGCCGGTTTCCTTGGCAAGCTCCCGGATGTGCAGCAGTGTGGCGTTCACCTCCGGCGTCAGGAACACCCAGTCCGGCTCCTCCGGTATCCAGTAGGGCGAGTTGATGCGGACTACCTGCTTTTCCTTGGCATTGAGGTAAATGCCGAACTTGGAAGCCTGTTGCATGTTTCTCTCCATCATCGTCATTCCCGCTTTCGCGGAAGTCCTATGTGAGGCGCTGTGGATTCCCGCCTTCGCGGGAAAGACGGAATGGGTGTGTTCAGAGGGATTCCATCCCGGCGGGGTCTCGTTCCGGCAGTGCGTAGACACCTTGGTATTCCTTGGGCAGCAGGGCGGCGATACGGTACATTATCATGTCGGACATGCTCGACAGCAATGGCCGCGTGACATTCCCTTCTATCAAGGGCAGGGTAAAGGGCTGGCCGATGTTGACGGTCATGCGGCACAGGGGAAAGGGCATACGCCAAGCCGGAAACTTCTCGGTGCCCCATACGCCGACGGGCAGGATGGGGACTTGCGACTTCATGGCGATGTAAGCAGCCCCGGACATACCCTTTTCAAGCGCGCGGTTGAAGCTCCGGCGGCCCTCCGGGAACAGCGCGACTACCCGGTCCTCGGACAACAGCCGGAGCGTCAGCTTTACCGTGTCGACGGCATGGCTTGTCCGGTCGTAGGGATGCACGTTGAAGGCGGGCATTAAAAACTTGCCGAGGGGGTTAGCAAACAATTCCTGCTTGCCGATGAAATGCAACGGCCGGTCCATAATCGAGACCAGTACCGGTGGGTCGTTAAAAGACAGATGGTTGGCAACCAGCAACAGCGGCCCGCGAGGAGGCACGCACTCCCGGCCGTTCACGGTGAGGCGGCCGAACGAGCCGAAGCAAAACCGGCCCAATTGCCGGCCCCCGGAATAAATTACTCCCACGGACCACCCCCGCCTGCCCCCAGGAGATTCCCGCCTTCGCGGGAAAGACGTTGGGGGGCGGGAAACTCGCCGGGGGCAGGCTGCGCGGGAGAGACGGTAAGGGGGTTGTTCAACCTTTTCACCCGTTGCAGGATAAGCTCCACCACATCATGCTCGCTCAAGCCGTCGGTCTTTATGACCCAGGCATCATCCGCCGGCCTGAGGGGAGAGTCGGCCCTTCCGGTGTCCAACTCGTCCCGCTTTCGGGTCTCGCGCAACACCCTTTGGTAATCAATGTCTTGCCCGTTGCCCAGCATCTCCCGCCAACGCCGCTTGGCCCTCTCCTCCAACGAGGCTTCGATAAAAATTTTCATATCGGCGTCAGGCAATACTACGGTGCCAATATCCCTACCCACCATGACTATTTCGCCTTCGTCCGCCAGAAGCCTTTGCTGGTCCACCAATGCCGAACGAACGCCGGACACGCGGGCGACAAGAGACACCCGGTTGTTTACCTCGGAACTCCGCAACTCCGGTCCCAATCTCACCCCTCTAACCACCACCAGTCCCGGATTCGCCCGGTCAACCTGCACAGGGTTATTGACCGCCAGGGCGGTCAACGCCTCTTCATCCTCCATCGAGACGGACTTCCGCAAAGCCAGCCAGGTTACCGCCCGGTACATGCCGCCGGTATCCAGGCAAGCGAAGCCCAAACGGCCGGCAACGGCCCGCGCGGCCACAGTCTTGCCCGCGGCCACCGGCCCATCTATAGCGATAACCCGCACTTTCATGAAGGTAATCAACCCGTCATTCAGATTTCAGCACTGCCTCAATGGGGAATTATAGCACCGCCGTTGGTCATCCTGAGACTGTCACACTACGTGCCACAAGGTCTTTGGGAACCTATCCGGCGACTTACCGTCGAGGCCAAGGCGTCGCAGGATATAATGTGCAACTATGCTTGGATATAGTAGTCTGAAGGTCACCTTGGCAGCCGGCGTGTTGCTGTTGACCCTTGTGATGACAGTATTGGCTGCGATGTACCCGACGTTCCCGTTGGACGAACTGGGCTTGGCATGGGTGCAGGGAATGCGGGCGGACTGGCTGGATGCCACGTCTTTGTTCTTTAACGAGACCGGCGAACTCCCCGTGGCTGTCATTCCCGCCGCGGCGGTCGTCCTTACGCTGTTGGCGCTCCGCCGCCCTGCCGCCACGCTCGTCTTGACCATCAGCCTTCTGGCGTTGCTGGGCGGCGATCTCTTGAAGGATTTGATCAACCGGCCCAGACCGGACCATGTCCTGCTCGTGCCGCCTCCGGAGAGCCTGGCCTTTCCCAGCGGGCATTCGGCCTATGCGATGGTGTTGTGCGGCTTTTGCTTTTGCGTGGTTGGGAATCTGGCCGCGCCCGTGCCGCTCAAGCGGATACTGCAAGGGGCATTGATGATCGTGATACTGGCAATGGGAGCATCGCGGGTCTATCTGGGGGTGCACTGGCCCAGCGACGTGGTTGGAGGTTATCTGTGGGGGATGACCGTACTGATCGTGGTCGCTATTTTATGGAAGGGAGTAACCAAGCTTTTGGCGGGGGGCCACGGACACAGAGATCCTCCATGATAAACTGGCAACAGGGTCAACAGGCTTCCCATCGACACGGGAATGACGAGATGGTGGAGTAGCGAACATCCATGAACTGGATTGACTTAGTGGTGCTGGCTGCATGTATATCCGCCGTTTTCTGGGGGGCGTCGACCGGGTTCTTCAAAATGGCGGTGTATTTTGTTGTCGCACTCCTGGCGATGGCGTTTTCGAGCCGGTTGGCTCCCGCCGTCGGCGATGTCTTAACTCCGTCGACGGCCGATGAGGACTTTCAGACCTTCGTCGCATTCATCGTGATTTTCATGGTGCTGGCCGTCGGCGGGGGGCTGATCAGCTTCTGGGTGCGGCTGATTCTCAGCAGGGTCCCGTTCATAGGGTTGCCGAACCGGATACTGGGAGCATTGGTGGCGCTATTCGTCGGAGTGGTGCTGCTGTCCGGTTTATTGACGGCGGCGGAAAGGTTTCAGATTGGCGATATCGATAAGTCGATAGACGACTCCGCGTCAGGGAAATTTCTTACCGGCGGTTTCGAGACCGTAACCGTGGGCCTTGGAATCATACCCGAATCGTGGAAGGACAGGATGAGGATAGGAGATAGCTATCGGTAGACTATCGTACAGGTGTTGTTATAGACCTGCCCATGCTACTATAGACAGAGGAATTACCGCTGATTGAACATCGGTTTCAGGTGAGGGAAGGGGCAATCTTACAACACCAGGCGTCGGCGCACATCAAGGGTAGTCGCATACAATTTTTGCAGACTAGGTAACGGCACTGATGGCATCGAACGACCGAAAGGACCGTTTCAAGGATTCCCGCCTTCGCGGGAATGACAGGGCGGGGGTGGCAGAGTTATCAGACCGGGAGAACGAGGAATTTCCCCCGACGGCGTCCAGCGTCAAGCTTCTGCACGCCCCCGTACTCGTACTTAACCTCAACTACGTACCGCTCAACATTTGCACAGTCCGCAGGGCGGTCGTACTGGTGGGCAAGGGCAAAGCGGAGTTGCTGGAAAACCACCGGGGGCAGGTGCGAACGGTGGACAGTTTGGTGGATGTTCCGTCCATCATCCGCTTGGTCTACTTGGTGAAAAAGCCGTTCCTGCCGAGGAAACTGTCCAAGAAGGAAGTCTTCCTGCGAGACCGTTTCACCTGCCAGTACTGCGGGAAAAAGTCCCAGGACCTGACTCTTGACCATGTCGTACCCAGGCGTCAATTCGGCGCCCACACTTGGGAAAACGTGGTTGCGGCGTGCAGCCGCTGCAACCTGCGCAAAGCGGGGCGCACTCCGGTGGAGGCGGGAATGGTCTTGGAAAGGCAGCCGCGGGCGCCAGACCCCAATCCCTACCTGATCCTGCAGAACCGGACGATCCTGGAAGAGTGGCGGCCCTACATACCTTGGTCGGCGGTGGCTTGAGCAGGTATTCCCGGCAGGTTAATCATCATGACCTCCAACGCCAAGCGGGCGCTGGCGTTCTGGTCCAGAGCGTCGAGAGTGTGGTGGATGCGCTTCACAGAGGCCAAGATTTGTGAAGTAGTCAAATGGCCGGCGTGGCGTTGCAAGCGGGCCGATTGCCCGGTCTCGTGGATGTAGTCTACGGCCCCCTCCTTGATCAGAAGCAGGTCCCGCCACCAACTGAGCCACAGGAACAACACCGCCCGAACGGCGCTCCGGTCGCGGGAGAACAGGCTGCTCATCTCGTTGGCGTAGGTGAACCGGGCATCCAGCCCAGCCTCGCACATCTCCACCAGACGGGCTATCTCCGCCTCCCTTTGTTCCAGGAGTTGTTCATCGTTCAGTGAGCCAAGGGCCCAGCCGTAGCATCCCCGGGACAAGCGCGCCAGGTCCTCTGCCCTATCCTCATCGACGCCGTGTTCGGAAACAAGGCGTTGGACTATGTCCTGCTTGGGGGCGGGCGCAAGAGTGATGCGGCGGCACCTGGACAGCACCGTCATCGGCAGCGGATCTTCGCTGGTGGTCAACAACATAATGGTTACGTGGCCGGGCGGTTCTTCCAACGTCTTCAACAGGGAGTTGGCCGCTTCCTCGCTCATGGTCTCGGCCTCGTCGAATATGACCACGGTCCGGCGGCCCTCGTAGGGGTTGAGGTTGACTTGGCGAAGGGCGTCCTTTACATCGCCGATGCCGATTACTGTGCGGGCCGGGCCATCCCCGCTGCGGCGGACGCCCACTATTCGCACATCCGCATGTTGCCCCGATGCGATGCGGGTGCAATGGACGCAGTTGCCACAAGGTTCGCCCCGGTCTTCCAAGCAATTCAATGCTTGGGCCAGGTTGATGGCAAGGGTCATCTTGCCCACGTGGGGTGGGCCTGCCAGCAAATAGGCGTGGGCCGTTCTGCCTTCTCTAAGCTCGGCCTCCAAGCGCCGCAGCAGACTGTCCTGGCCGTACACTTGCCACATGGCGGAACGTCACGAACTGCGGCGGCTTGGACAAGCTGGGTGACATCCTATACAACGTCGCACAGCATCATGTCCTGGTAGCTTTCGCGGCGCCGGATGAGCCTGCTCTGGCCGTCGCTGACCAATACTATCGGCGGGCGGGGGTTCAGGTTGTAGTTGCTGGCCATGGAAGGACAGTAAGCGCCCGCGGCGGGTATCGCCAGGATGTCACCCGCGACCAATTGAGGCAGCATGATGTCGCTGGCCAGCACGTCGCCGGACTCGCAATACTTCCCGGCAATGGTCACCTGTTCCGCGGGGTTGTCGTTGACCTTGCCGGCCGCCACAACTTCGTAAGAGGCTTGGTACAAAGCGGGGCGGATGTTGTCGCCCATGCCGCCGTCCACGCTGACGTACTTCCGCACCCCCGGTATGTCCTTGATTGCGCCGATGCGGTACAGCGCGACGCCGGCGGGGCCTATGATCGAACGGCCCGGCTCGATAATCAGCTTGGGATATTCCATGCCCAGTTCGTCGCAGGTGGCCGCCATGGTGGACACAATGGTCTCGGCGTAATCCCCGATGGCCGGAGGTTCCTGGTCACGGGTGTAAGCGATGGCGAAACCTCCGCCGGGGCTGAATTCGTGCAGGGTCAAGCCCTCTTCACGGAACTCGGCGGCAAACCGCAGCACCAACTCGGTGGCGGCGCGGTAAGGCTCCAACTCGAAAATGGGGGAGCCCAAGTGGAAGTGGAGCCCCAGGAGGTTCAGGTTTTCGGCTTTCAATGCCAGCCGGATCGCCTCGGCGGCATGGCCGGTCTGGATGGAGAAGCCGAACTTGGAGTCGAGGATGCCGGTGGTGGTGTGAGCGTGGGTGTGGGGGTCGATTCCGGGCGACACCCGGACCAGGATGTCCTGCACCTTGCCCAAGTCGCCGGCGATGCGGTCCAGCAGGTCCAGTTCGTGGAAGCTGTCGACGACGACCCTTCCGATGCCGCTGCGGACCGCCTGCTCCAGCTCGTCGGGAGTCTTGTTGTTGCCGTGGAAGTAGACGTTTTCCAGCGGGAACCCGACCGCTTGGGCGATGGCCAACTCGCCGCCGGACACTACGTCCAGTCCCAAGCCTTCCTCGTTGAAAATGGCGGCCAGGGCGGGGTTGATGTAGGCCTTGGAAGCGTACACCACCTGGCAGCCGGGGCTCCTCTGGGAGAACTCGGCGGCGAAGCTACGGCAGCGGCCCCGCAGGGTGGCTTCGTCCAGCACGTAGACCGGGGTGCCGTACTCCGCGGCCAAATCATGGGCAGTGCAGCCGCCGATGGTCAGTTGACCCTGTTGGTCCACGCCAGCGGTATCGGGAAAAACATTGTTGGGAAACATTCGGCACATCTCCAATTGGTGGTCAAACGGGCTTAGGTAGATTCTTCAGGGTTGTCGCCCGGCGGCTGCTGGGGCTTTCCCTGTTGGGCATCAGCATAGCCTTGCACGTAGCCCTCCCTACGTCCTTCCTGAAGTCCTTGTTGAAGCCCTTGCTGAACAGCTTGCTGAATCAATCTTTCTTGTCTTTCTGCATGAGCCGCTGCCCTTCTTGCGGCATCTCGTCTAATCCAATCGGCTATTGCCATAATCAACTCCTTGGCCTGTAGCAACGCCCAAGATATAAAACCCGACGCAACGAAACTCGCACCAATCCCCAAAACGATGTTTCGTGCCGCTTGGCTCGCCGCCGCGCCGCCCTGGGAAACCTCCAGCTGCGTCAGTATGATGGAACCAACCGTTCCGCCAATCAAAGTCAGCAGTTGGAACCATTGCCGGTCTTTCGGGTCTATTCCCCAGATTGTTTCGCGGTATTCATTCATGACCGGCCTGCTTATTGTATCACCCCCTTACGGCTGGAAAATCCCTCATGAGAGATACGGGCCAAGGAGGGGGAAGAACTCTCAATTGAGCCAGGCGTCACGAGTAAGAGGACAGTCTTTACGTTGACTGTAGCTTGAGCCAAGTATATACTCCGTGGCGGCCAAACAGCTACGATTCCTTAATATTGATATGCCAAATCCAACCTCATGGGGGACGCTATGGCGAATGTTCCGATACGCGTGACGGTGAACGGGCGCGTCCACGAAGCCGAGGTGGAACCGCGAACGTTACTGGTCCACTTCATACGTGAACAACTGGGTCTGACGGGCACCAAAATCGGTTGCGACACCAGCCAGTGCGGCGCCTGCGTGGTGATGATGAACGGCGCAACGGTAAAGTCCTGCACCTGCTTGGCGGTGCAGGCTGATGGCGCTGAAATAGGCACTATCGAGGGGTTGGCCACCGACGGCAACCTTCACCCGATCCAAGAGGCCTTCTGGGACAACCACGGTCTCCAGTGCGGCTACTGCACCGCCGGGATGATAATGACCGCAGTGGAGTTGCTGGAGCGGAACCCCAATCCCACTTCGGAAGAGGTGCGCCACGGCCTGGAGGGCAATATCTGCCGATGCACCGGGTACCAGAACATTGTGAAGTCGATCCTGGCCGCCGCCGAAAAAATGGGGAGCTAGGCCATGACTACCAGAATATTCGGCTCCGGCATACGCCGGAGAGAAGACCCCCGCCTCATCACGGGACAATCGTCCTATACGGACGACATATCACTGAACGGGCTGGTCCACGCGGCGATACTCAGGAGCCCTCACGGCCACGCCCGGATAACGAGCATCGACACTTCAGCCGCCAAGTCCGCGCCGGGTGTAGTGGCGGTATATACCGGCGCCGACATCGAAGGGAAACTCAGTCCCATTCCATGCGCTTGGGTGGTGCCGGACTCCGATGTGAAAGCGGTCGCCTACCCGGCGATTGCCAAGGACATTGTGCGATACGTGGGCGACGCGGTGGCCGTCGTGGTGGCGGACACCCGCATCCAAGCGGAAGACGCCCTGGAGTTGATCAACGTCGGCTATGAAGTCCTTCCGGCAGTGGTCAACGCCGAGGCAGCGTTGCAGGACGGCGCTCCACAACTGCACGAAGACGCCCCCAACAACCAAGCCTTCCACTGGACGGTCGCGGCCGGAGACGCGGACTCCGCCTTCGACTCCGCGGAGGTGGTTGTAAGCGACACAATCATCCAGCAAAAGCTGATACCCAACGCTATGGAACCCCGGTCCACCGTCGCTACCTGGCTGTCCGCATTGGGCGAGTTGACCATTTGGAACACCAGCCAGAACCCTCACATAGCCCGGTTCGTGACCTCCTTGGTTACCGGCGTACCGGAACACAAAATCCGGGTCATCGCCCCGGAGGTCGGCGGAGGGTTCGGCAGCAAGATCGCCGTTTATCCTTGGGAGATGATCACGGCGTTTTGCGCGATGCAACTGGGGCGGCCGGTCAAATGGACCGAGACCCGGTCGGAGAACTTCCAGGCTACCACCCACGGGCGAGACCATATCCAGTATGTGGAGCTGGCGGCAGGCAGGGACGGCAAAGTCACCGGCCTTCGCACCAGAGTGTACGCCGGGATGGGCGCATACCTGTCTACGGCCGCTCCGGGCATCCCCACCATCCTCCACGGGTTGATGTACTGCGGCCCTTATGAAATACCCAACATCAAGGGCGATGTTTACGGCGCTTTCACCAACACCACGCCGGTGGAAGCCTACCGCGGCGCGGGCAGGCCGGAAGCGACCTTCCTGCTGGAGCGGCTGATGGACATACTGGCCGCCGAGTTGGGCCTCGACCCCGTTGAGGTGCGCCGCCGCAACCTGATTCCCAAGTTCGAGGACGGTTACGACGTGTCCGTCGGGCTGCACTACGACAGCGGCGACTACCCCGGCAACCTTGACGTGGCGTTGGAACACGTCAACTACCAAGGTCTGCGGGAAGAGCAGGCACACCTCCGGGGCCACCACGAATATATGGGCATCGGCGTATCCTGCTATTGTGAAATCTGCGGCATCGGCCCCTCGCAAATAGCCGGAGCCGTAGGGTTTGGCGGCGGTCTTTGGGAAGGCGCCATCGTGCGCTTCTATGCCACAGGCAAAGTCAACATCTTCGTAGGCACTTCTCCTCACGGACAGGGGGAGGAGACCACCTTCGCTCAAATCCTGTCGGACGAACTGGGTGTACCGGTGGACGACGTGGAAGTCGTCCACGGAGACACCGACAATACCCCCATGGGGTGGGGCACTTACGGCAGCCGCACTACCGTCCTCAGCGGCGCCGCCATCGCCTTGAGCGCCCGCAAGATCAAGGATAAGGGCCGTGCCTTGGCCGCGCACCTGCTGGAAGCGGCCGAAGAGGACATTGAGTACGACAACGGCAGTTTCTTCGTCCGCGGGTCACCGGACCAGAACCAGACCATCCAGAACATAGCCTTGATGGCCAACGTGGCTTGGAATATGCCGGAAGGCATGGAGCCGGGCTTGGAAGCGACCACGTTCTACGACACGCCGAACTTCAGCTTCCCCTTCGGCACCCATGTCGCGGTGGTGAGGGTGGACGCGGACAACGGCCACATCGTCCTGGAACGGTACGTGGCCACCGACGACTGCGGGCCGCAAATCAACCCGGTAATCGTGGAAGGACAGGTGCATGGCGGGGTCGTTCAGGGCGCGGGCCAAGCGCTTTGGGAAGGCGCGGTCTACGGCGACGACGGTCAACTTGTGACGGGGTCGATGCTGGACTACGCGCTGCCCAAAGCTCATTTCATGCCTCAAATAGAGACTTTATCGACCGTCACTCCGTCGCCCCACAACCCCTTGGGAGTAAAAGGCATTGGGGAGACGGGCACCATCGCGTCGACGGTGACCATTTACAATGCGGTCATAGACGCGCTCAGGCCCCTGGGAGTCACCAGGCTGGAGATGCCGCTGACGCCCGAGAGGGTGTGGCAGGCTATACAGGATGCAAGGGGGGCATAACCATGTTTGCTGCAGCGTTTGACTATCACAAGGCCTCTTCGGTGGCCGAAGCCATACAGTTATTGGGCGCCAACGAGGACTCCAAGCTGATCGCCGGCGGCCACAGCCTGATTCCCCTGCTGAAGCTGCGCTTGGCCAGGCCTTCGGCGGTGGTGGACATAGGGGGCATTTCCGAGCTGAAGGGCATTTCGGTGAACAACGGCAGCGTTCGCATCGGAGCGTTGACCACTCATTGGGAAATCGCTTCCTCCTCCGAAGCTGCGGCTGCCTGTTCGCTGCTGGCGGAGGCGGCCGGCGGCATCGGTGACACCCAGGTACGGAACCGGGGCACGATCGGCGGCAACGTGGTGCACGCCGACCCAGCCTCCGACTGGCCCGCGGTGCTGACCGCGTTGGGCGCCACGTTTACCATCCAGGGACCCAACGGTTCCCGAACTGCCTCTCCCGGAGACTTCTTCTTGGGACCTCTTACGACCGCGATAGCGGACAATGAGATCCTGACCTCGGTCGAAGTGCCGCGACTCGCGGCGAACCAAGTCGCTGAATACGCCAAGATGGCGCATCCGGCCTCGGGCTATGCCGTAGTTGGCGGTGCCGTCGTCCTGACCGTTGACGGCGACCGGTGTACCGCCGCGAGTGTCGCCGTCGGGGGCGCCGTTCCCGTGCCGACCCGCGCCACGTCGGTTGAAAATGCTCTGGCTGGCAGCACCTTGTCGGCGGAAAGCATCACCGCCGCCGCCAACCAGGTCAGCAACGACCTCGGGGACGTTATCGGAGACTTCTACGCCTCCGCCGAGTACCGCAAGGCGATGGCAGCGGTGGAAATACGCCACGCCATTTTTCACGCGACCGGCTTGGCCCACCACTAACGGCTTTTGCCGGGCAAAGCTTGCTCCCGTGGATTCCCGATCCCCTTCCCCCGTCATTCCCGCGCAGGCGGGAAACCGGGCCGGGGGTAGGCTTCGCGGGAAAGACGAGAAGGAGCCTTTGCTGAAGCCCTCGTTCCCTGACCCGAATGTCATGGGCCGGAGCGAGGGCTTTACTACGGCCTCCGACTTGGCCGAAACCCATCCTTCGACAGGCTCAGGCCTGCCCCAAACGGGATTCCCGCGCAGGCGGGAAAGACGGGAAGGGGTATGTGAATCTCAGGCAGAACGGAAAAGGCTGAATTGAAAATACTTCTGATAAATGACGATGGAATCTACGCTCCCGGCCTGTGGGCCGCTGCCAAGGCTTTGCGCTCGGTGGGAGAACTGTTCGTAGTGGCGCCGGACCGGGAGCAGAGCGGCGTGGGCGCTTCCCTCACTCTCCATGCGCCGTTACGGGTGCGTACCATGCCGGTGAACACACTGTTGGACGACGACGGGGAGTCCCCATCGCCGTTCGAGGTGACGGCCTATGCGGCGGAAGGCACTCCGGGAGACTGCGCTATCCTCGCGCTGGAAAAGCTGGTGGGCAGGGTGGACTTGGTTGTCTCAGGGATAAATTCCGGTTCCAACCTTGGTTGGGACACCATAGTATCCGGCACCGTGGGCGGAGCGATACAGGGTTTCGTGCGGGGTTTTCCCACCATCGCGATATCGGTCGGTTCCGTTCGCGACCCCATTTTCGACGGCGCGGCGCGGCTGCTGGGGTTGGTGGCGTTGCGCTTGCGGGAAAGCACTCCGGACTATCCCTTGTTCCTGAACATAAACGTCCCCAGTATGCAGTTGGACAGGGTGACCGGCGTCCAAGTGACGAAGCTGGGGGGCAGGTCCTACGGAGAGTCGGTCCGGGAGGAGGGTGTCGGCGCCCAGAGGAAGTACTGGATTTCCCGTGACCGTCCCCTGGGCAGCACCTCACAGGAAGGCACCGACTCCTGGGCGGTTAGGAACAATCAAATCTCGATAACGCCGCTGCACCTGGGCTTGGGCAATGACGACCGGATACCAGACGTTGAGACGCTGCTGAAGGACCTGCCCGGCGCACTGCTTTCGCAGCGGGACTGATTGCGCTAGGACAGGGCGTCGCCTTCTCACAACCAGTTGGTTTCAGCCGATACCCGGTCGTCGGCCAACACCTATGGATTCCCGCCTTCGCGGGAATGACGGGTTAGGTGTTGCATCAAGTTTTGAGGCAGTCTCTTAGTCCGCCGCCACGGCCTCTGGCACCCTGGGGTTGGTCACACCAATCATGCTGTCGCGGCTGACCAGCTTGGCCAGGTCCGACTCGGACATTCCCTCCGTCCCGGCGGGCTGACGGGGCAATACCAAGTAGCGCAAGTCCGCGGTGCTGTCCAGAACCCGGACCTCAGTGTCCTCACCCAACTCCAACCCGAATTCCTTCAGGGTGCCCCGGGGGTCGATGACCGCGCGGGAGCGGTAGGCGAAGCTCTTGTACCAGTCGGGCGGCCTGCCCAGCAACGCCCTGGGATAACAGGAACACAGGGTGCAAACGACCATGTGATGCACCTGCTCAGTGTTCTCCACCACCTCCAGCTTGGGAGTGGTGTCTGGGAGGGTGTAGCCCAATTCGGCCAGCGCGGCATGGGGGTCATCCAGCAGGCGGCTCTTGTAACCGGCGTCGGACCAAGCGCGGGCAACCACCCTTGCGCCGTCGGCGGGAGACCGGGACTCAACCGTGTCCATCATCTGCTGCACTTCGTCCGTCGAACACACGCCTTTTTCCACCAGCAGGGCTTCCATTGCTTGGGCCCGCCGTGCGTAAGGGCTCAACTCTTCATTGGATTCAGGGTGACTGTGGGGACCGTCGTGACTATCGCTCACTGTTGCCTCCTTTGGCGTAGCTCTTCCTCAAGCTGACGTATCCTGGCTTGGTCGACCTCAGCGCGAGCCTCCGCATCCTGAAGGGCAGCCGCCTGCGATCTTATAAGCGCCTCTGCTTCTTCCAGGTTACGGTGGTATGCGTTGGCGCCCGGGTCACGGAAACGCAGCCGCTCGTTGTCCCAACACAGGTCCATACCCAAGGCTGAGCTGTGGCCCCAGACTACTCCGTCCGGATTTTCGTGCATTTCAAGGGGTACATACTCCCCTTCCACCAGCGCTTCGCCAATCAGGAGTTCCGGATAGAAGTTCTCCCCGCTGCCGTCAAACCGCCAGTACTCGCCAACGCCCAGCCTCGCGTAGAGGTCCCGCTTGCGGCCTGTGTCTTCGGTATAGGTGCTTTCCGACGCTATTTCCAGCACGAAATCCGGCGGGCGCCCCACTTCGTCAAGGTAATAACCGTTGCGGCGCCGAATTGCCACTTCATCCACGCCAAAGGCAACGTAGCAGTCGGGCCGCACAATCCGTTGCACTCCCGCATCATCGCGGTAATAGATGGGGGTATCGCCACTGACCAAGGCGGTATCGTGGCTCAAGAAGAGGGTCCTGACAACCTGCATAGTTTCGGTGAAGTGGGGTTCTTGCAGCATAGCATCGGGCAACGGCTCGTAGTCGTCGGGCATCCCGGGATCGGGAGGCGTCAGATGGCGCCACCTGCGCGCAGGTTTTGGTCCCTGCCGGGATGACGGCGGCAACCCAGTCGTCATGTCGACCCCCCCGGCTCCAGCCAATGCTCGTAGATATCCACCAGTATCTTGTCACTGGCGGGGCCTTGGTAGCCGTCCCATACCGTATGCTGGGCGAACTCAACCCGGTAGAGCGTCTGCGCCGGTAGCCCGTCTCCGCCATGGGCCAGGGACTCGGGGTTGGGAAACCTTCCGCAGATGGAGACCACCACTCCGGTCTTGCCCTGGATATAAGTGGGTGTGCGGTAATGCCCGGCGGGAGAGTCCACCCGGACCCGCACCGTATCGCCGTTGTCGTACCTGTTCGACACCGCCATTTCCTGTTAACCTGTCCCCGGTTCCAGTTGGGTGGCCTTGGCGTCTATTTCCTCGGTGGTCAGGATTCCCTTCTCCACCAGCAGTATCTCCAAGGCAGCCGTCCACTTTTCGTAGTAACTGGTGGAGTTGTACACGTCCGGCTCCAGGCTTTCGATGGCCCGGCGCATTTCATCAGTCTTGCGGATGCCCTTCTGGCCCAGCACCTGGTGCAGGGCGTCCATTCTCACTTCCCAGTCCATATACTGGTGTTCTTCCTGGTCTATGGGCGTATCGTTGGGCATGCCGCCCATGTCATGCGGCTTTGGCATATATCACACCTCTTGTTAACCCGGCAACAGTCCTTCGCCGACGAACAGTTCCTGCGCCTCCTCCAAGGTAAGGTCGGGCATGGGCAGCATAAGGTCCGATTCTACCAGCTCGTCCACGGGCACCGGGGTCCCGTGTTCCCGCACCAAGCTCAACATGCGATTCAACAACCCTTGGAAGCTGGCCCTGTCACCCGTTTCCACGGCCTCCACCAGTTCGTTGTCCACATCATTAAGCTGGTCCACGTAAGATCCCGGGAGATTGAACTGTCCCTCGGTGGGGATTCGTATAATCACGATCCGTTCTCCGGTAATTGCTTGCGCTCCGGCGCGGGCAGGCTGGCGCGCATGGCAGCAAGCTCGTCTTCCACGTTCTGGGAGGAAGTCAATTGGGCCAGTTCCCGGCTGATGTCATCCTCCCTTGTGCCGGTGAAGTCGTCCAACATGCCGATTGTGGACAGTTCGTCAATGGCTCCCGCCCTGGCCCGCATGTGCTGCGTCTTGTTCTCCGCCCGCTCCATGGCCAGGGTAAGGTCGCCCATTTCTTCCGACACGCCCGACAGGGCTTCACCGATCCGCACCTGTGCTTGGGCAGCATTGTACTGGGCCTTGATGGTCTCTTTCTTGGTACGGAAAGCGGCGACTTTGGCGGTGAGCCGCTGTTCGGCCGCCGTCAACTTGTCCTGCTCCATCTCCATCTCGGCGATCTGCTCATCCAACCCTTGAAGCTCAATGAGCGAAGTCTGCTTCCGTTGTAGGGCCAACCGCGCCAAGTCCTCCCTTCCTGCCTCCATCGCTTGACGCGCTTGGGAGTCCAACTTGGTTATGTTCGATTGCACTACGGAAGCTTGCTGCTGGATGCGGCGTTTGGCCGTCACCATCTGTACTACGCCCCGTTTCACATCGCGCAGCATCTCCAATTGCTTCTCATAAGAGTAATCCAAGGTCTCGTTCGGGTCTTCCGCATTGTCCAGTATGCGGTTCATTTTTGCCTTTACAACCGTAGACATCCGCGAGAGTATTCCCATGTTTGAACCTCCTGCGTGTGGTCACGCCAAGTTTTTACCCGTCAATGCGACAATGACGGGTTGCTGAACTTGCATTGAATTGTGATATCCGGCCGGCAGTCAAGGCATGGGGAAGTTCAGAGGGAGAAGTCCAGGTCATCCCCACCCTCACTCTTCCATTTGAAGTAGCCAAAGGCAGCGCCCGCTCCACCGCCTATCAGCACGGTTAACAGAGCGGCTCCAAATCCTTGCCCCACGGCAAAACCGTCGCCTGCTATACAGCCGCCAACGAACATTAACGGCGCCACGAAGCCTGAATACTTGAGGCCCATGAAGCCGAATCGCATGATGGAGCGGTTGGCATCCGCACTGGAATAGCTGCGTTTTTGCCCGGCCGCCAACTGGGGGATGCTCTTGAGCGCCTCTCCAGCCTGCGACCCGCAGAACCTTACGGTTTGCAAAGCGGATTCCAGATTTTTCAACTCGGCGGTGTCACAGGCTATCAAAACGTCATCATAAACGCTTTCTTCAAATGCGGTCAATTCGGTCAGACTTTTAAGCACCTTCCGCTCTTCCGCGTTCCAGTTGCTCTGTTCGGTTAGCAGATCGTTTTCTGACCGCCGGGTCAACAATTGAAGTTTTTGCTCTCTGACCTCCGAGCGCACTTGTTCCATGGTGTCTGTATTAAAGTCGGACTGCCTTATATCATTCAACCAGTCCTCTATCATATGGTACTCTTTGATACGGTCCTCGCACTGTTGGATGAGTTGGTGGTACTGGCCCAGTTTTTCTTCCCTGGCCTCCCTTTCCATTATCCTTCTGAACGCCCTATCCTCCTCACTGGCGAAAGCGCCGCCGAGGAAGGCAGTCCGCTGGAGACGGACACGATCACCTATCTCTCTGTCCTGTAGCCTGTCATACCGCTGTTCCAGACGTTTTTCCCTGTCGATTGCTCTTCTTTCACGTCTGTCACCATGCAGGTCTACCTGTTCTTCCCTATCGAGCGACCTTCTTTCGCGTCTGTCATCCCGTTGGTCTATCAGCTCTTCTCGGTCGACCTCGTAATACCTGTCTCCTCTTATACCCCGGTCCAGGCGTCTGTCCTCTGCCTCTTCCCTGAAATACGCGTCTCTGTAGGCCCTTCTTTCATCCCGCTCATCCCTAATGTCCTCTGAGATTTCGCTAAAATACTCAGAAAGGCCGTCCTCGCCGTCCCTGCTCTCGGGACTGTTCCTATCGTTCCCGCTGTCCCTGTTCTCGGGACTGTTCCTGCGACGGTCGTTGGGAAGTCTCCGTCTAGGCATAAAACACTCTCCTTGAACTTGTGCTATTCAGGGTTATCCAGCAACAAGGCTGAATGCTGACAACCCCCGGCTCATGCGCCGACTGAAAACCCCGGGTGACTTGGGTAGCCTGAGTTTTCACGGCAGTGGAGCTAGTGGTCCAACACCTTTGCCAGTAATAGAGTAAACGGCGTAATCTCCCAGCATGATAGGGTAAGACCAAGAAGGTACATTCATACCAGTAAAAAATTATAGTATCAGGCTGAAACCATCAGGGCAACCGGAACTGAAAGGGCCTTAGTTTCCCTAGGGCGGGCGGCAGCGCACAATGAGACACATGCCCTCATCACCCTGCCGAGCAATGAGGCCAACAAATTGTTGACAAATCTTAACGTTCCGGTTGGTAGTCAGTACCTGCTGCCGCTCCTGTCTCTAAAAAAGCCTACTATTCCGATGACCACGGCAATTGCGCCAATTATGATTAAGGCCCATCCCAGCACGTCCAGAAGCCACTGTATAAGGCCGCTCTTCAGGATCAGTCCCACTACCAACAGGATAATCCCGCCCAGTATCCAACCGGTTTTGCCCAAGGCTCTCATAGGCAACTCCTCTTCAGTTAGCAGACTGATGCATTGTAATTCTATTACGAATACAAACCTTAGTTTAACACGTTCCAACGGGTTGCCGAGCGGCATCCTCAATTCTGCCGCCCGAAGTAGGGAAACAAAGTGGCTCTCGCGGGCCAGGAAATCTAATTGACCTATCACCACGCCCTCACTATACTGCGATTCGCTTGGACGCGCGATGGCGCGAAATTCTTCCGTAACACATAGAACGTGAATTATGCTGCGCTCCATTTTTGGCAGGGGAAAAAATAGAAGGCGGGTTTCGGAGACCGTCCGGCAGGACGACAGCATCCGGGACGCCAGAGTCGGCGACGTCGTCTCCGTCTCTGGACTTAATATCGAATACGACGACGTTTACTTCGTCGTCGAACGGGTCCACCGGTATTCGAGCCACGGCGACACCTGGCACGAAATGGAATGCGTCGACGGCGACAACCATATCTGGGTCGACTGGGTTGACGGCTATGAGCTTTTCATCACCGCCACCGATGACCCCATGCCTGCGGGACTTGCCAGCACCGGCCTGACCGAGGACGATCTGATTGAACTGGACGAAGAACACTCCATCGACAATCACATTGAGGTCGATGGCGACGTGTACTATTACAAGAACAGTTCCGAAATCACTTTCTTCCAGGACGGACGCGGGGCAGGCCAGCAATACTACTCTTGGGAATTTATCCGGGAGCAGGGCGACCGGGTGATGTCGGTGCACAAGTGGGAAGGAAGGCCCTTCGAAGTGGTCTTCAGTGAAGTAATACCGCCGGAACGAATCACCCTCTACAAGGGTGAGCGGGAAGAACCCGGCGGGCAGAGAAACCGATGATTGACGCGTTTGTCGAAGCTATAGGGATATTCATCAGGGGACTGGTGTATATCGGCATGGCCTTGATAGTCCTCGTGGCGGCGAAGTTCGTCCGGGACCTGGTCACCCGACACCCCATTGATGAAGAGGTCATTCAAAAGAAAAACCTGGCGGAGACCCTGCGGCTCTGCGGCTACTTCATCGGCGTGATACTGGTCCTGCTGGGCGCCATGTACCAACCGTTAAGCGCGATAGGCGTAGGCGGCTTTGGCTTCACCGCCGGGTTCGGCATGGAGGTATTGACCGTATTCCTTTACTCCCTGGCCGGGATCATAGCGCTGAACTTGGTGCGGCCCTTGATGGACCGCGTGGTCCTGTATAAGTTCAACGTTGAGAAAGAGGTGATCGAAGACCGGAACGTCGGCACCGGAGCGGCGGAGTTCGGCATCAACGTCGCCGTGGGACTGATTATCGCCGGCGCTCTCACAGGAGAGGGAGGAGGTTCGCAATTAACGGCGGCCCTGGTAACCCTCGCCTTCTTCGGAATGGGCGTGGTCCTGCTGGTGCTGTTCGCCCTTTTTTACGAGTTCACCACCTCCTACGACATCCACGATGAAATCGAACGCGACAACGCTGCCGTGGGCATCGCCTTCGGGGGCAACCTGGTCGCCATCGGCGTGGTGATGTTCAAGGCCCTCTTCGGCGACTTTACCGGATGGGGCGACAGCATCATCGCCTTTGTGGTCTTCGGAGTAATCGGCTTCGCGCTGCTTTACGTCCTTCGGTGGCTGATAGACCTACTGCTGCTTCCCCACGTCCGCGTTTCCGGCGCCCTGGTGGGGGAGCGGAACGTGGGGGTCGCTTTCGTCGAGAGCGCGGTGGTAATCGCCGCCTCCCTGGTCCTGTTCATGGCCATCTGACGCGCTGGATTCCCGCCTTCGCGGGAATGACGGGGCAGCAGATGATTCCTCTGAGTGCGGGAATGACGGGGCGTCACTCCGGACTCTGCCAACGATTTCCCTCTCGGCGGCAAGTTGCCGGGCCTGCTCATGCCGTTCCTCGATGTAGGCGTACCCGGCGTCAATAACCTTGCCTATTAACTCCTCGGCAACGTTGTATCTGTTGACCACCGGTTCCAGGAACTGGTCAAAGAACCCGTCATCATCTATCAGCCCCGTCCAAGTGGACTGAAATTCGTCCATCGCCCCGTCATACAGACGGAGCAAGAAGACCGTCCTTATCGGGTCCAGCCCCTCGGCTATAAAGACCTGTGCCCGCAGGTCTACGCCGCGGCCCCTGTCGAAATGGACCTCGTCGGCGTCATCGTCGAAGTCAATGTCCTTGAAGTGGTCATACTGTTCGATGTAAGACTCCGTCTCGGCCAGCAGCCTGCCGATGAGTCCTCTGCCGTCCTCGGTGATGGAGAAGTTGCCTGTCTCCTCGGAAAGCGCTATCAGGTTTTCGTCTTGAAGTCCCGCTACGCCGGGGATGGGGTCTCCAACCGAGTCCGGGCCGGCCCCGGGCAGGTCATACTCGAATTTGTCCATAAAATACAGGACGGTCATACCTCTCAACCAATCGAGCAGTTCATCCCTGCTTTGCCAGAAGCCTTGGGCGACGGCGTACTCCAGCGTGGAGTATTCCTGGGCAACCCGCAGGTCGAGGGAGGGGAGGGTGCCCACCCTGCCATGCGGCCAGCTAGGAGGCGCCCCTGCATTGGTGCATCCGTGGGAGGACTCATCGTTCGGGGAAGGCGAGACCAAGTGGTTGGACGCGGAGTCTGCAAGGTCGAGCTTGTCATCGCATCCGGTTGAAACGGACAGGGCGCAGAGGCCCATCCGCCATTCCCCGGTGACCTGCAATATGACGGCGTAGATCTCCGGCAGGTCCGGGTTGGCCCGCACATCCAGGGAAGCCGCTATCGCATCCCGGCCTTGCTGGTCGGCAGGGAATACCCGGTCCAGAAGCCACCCTATCGAGTTCCTGGCGTAGCCGATGGGCAGGACAACTTGAAAGTCGTCTTCCGTGTCCATGCCTTCCAGGAATACGCGAAGGGCAAATGCGCTGGCCGCGGACGGGCCTTGTCCGCGATGTCCATCGTGGTTCACTTCCGCAGACACCCGGCTCCCATCAGAACCGCCGCCCTCCCTTCGCAATCATCGCTCCGCCGCCGCCAAACCCGCCGGAACTGCGCGACGATCGGAACGCCCCTGACCTGCTGCGGGAAATGGAGTTGCTGGTCTTGAATCCGCCGCTGCGCTGCTGAGTCTGCTGATAGGTCTGGCGATTGGTGCTTACGTTGCTTCTCGATTGTTGATAGCGAGACCCAGCGAAGGTCGCCTGCCTGCTGTTGTAGTTGCCGTTGCGCTGGACCTGGCGCCCGTAGGCCGAGCTCTGGCGGTAGGTGCTGCGCTGGTTCCGCATCTGGGGGCCGCGGGACACCGGGGTGCTGTAGTAGTATCCCCGAGGCCCAATAGCGGAAATGAGCAGGTAGGCGAACAGGAAATCACCCGCCCCAAAGTGGCTGTGGTAGTACCCGTTGCCGTGGTGCCCGCGCAGGTCGTACTCGTCGTCGGTACCCTTCACGATGGAGAACATCAGGTCGTCATCGGCGTCGTCGATGGAGTTGTTATTGTTAAGGTCCTCCCATCCCTCCAGGGTCAGCGTCCGTCCGTCCTGCTTGGCGCGGATAAGGACCAGGCCGTCGCCCTCGTATATCTCGTTGACCCTGTCCTCGAATTCCGTGGCGCTCTTGGACTTCTTGAACGCCTCCTGCACGTCGTCAAGGTTTATCCTCCCCGCGGCGCCGTCAGTGGCTGCCCAGTCATCGTAGGACGGGCCTCCGCAGGCGGCCACCATCGGCGCGGCCACCACCATGCCGCCAAGGGAGACGGCGGTGCCAAGCCTGAATTTTCTGTACACCAATTCAGTCCCTCCTTTCGCCGTGGCCTACCCCCGGCCCAGATTCCCGCCTTTGCGGGAAAGACGGGGGAGAAAGTGGCCGGCCCTTTCTTCCGGACGGTGGGCCATCGGGACCTGGGCAATCAACGCGCGGACGTCTTCGTGCAACTGCACCGGCGGATGCCTGCCCTCGACCCGGTTTCCCGCCTGCGCGGGAAAGACGGGGGAAAGGGACGGCTGACTGTCCATCCGGTCGATTGGGAAAGCCAGCAATCGGGACAGGAAGTCGCTCTTTACGCGTCCCATGAACTCGTCCCAAGCTTTGAAACTCCGACTTACATACCGGGCTACGGCGGACTTGTGACTGTGGCCGGAAAGCATCTGGTTGGAAACCGCCTCTTGAAGCTCGACCAAGTGTGTCTTCCAAAGGTCGTCGCAGGTCCTCAGGTAAATCAGCCTGCTCAAGGAAGCAAACCCGGCAGTCCCAAGCCGGGACTCCATCTCTTCCAGTCCGGACACGAACAGTGCGCCCAGTTCACCGGGCAACTCGGTCAGGTCGCAGCCCTTCAGGAGAGAGCAGTCTACACGATAGTCCAACAATATTTCATCCGCCATCTCACCGAATTGGAGCGGGTATGACTCGAGGGTAACTTCCGGCAGGTAGTCTGCGGCCAACCTGGCAGCCACGTCATTGGTTAGCCGCGCCAAGAGCTGCGGCAGGGCATTAGGCTCCATCACCTGCCGACGGTGTTGATAGAAGAAGTCCGTGTGCCGGTCCAGCACCGAAGCGTAGTCCTGCATCAAGCCCCGCTGCGCCTCCGCCTCGTGTTCGGCTGTTTTCTGCACCGAGTCGATGAGCTCATCCACGGCCTTCCCTTCAAAAAAGGCCCGCCCCGCCTCGTCGACCTTCCGATGCTTCCGCATCTTGAGAATGGATTCGGCGTGGAAACCCAGCAGGCGGTCCTCGAGACTGAGAAAGGTCTGGGTAACCCCGGACTCTCCTTGGCGCCCGCTCCGTCCGTTGAGTTGAAGGTCGATACGGGCTGATTTGTTGACCTCGCTGCCAATGACGCGGAGGCCCATAAAATGCCCGGCCTCGTCGGGTTTCCCGCCCCCCTTCCCCTGTCTTTCCCGCGAAGGCGGGAAACCAGGCCGGGGGCAGGCTTCGCGGGAAAGACGGGAAGAGGGATCGATAGCCTCCCCGGTTTGGGCGCACCGGCGGGTGATCCTGTCGTTCAAGCCCGGTTCCAGCAGGATGTCGGTGCCCCTGCCGGCCATGTTGGTAGCCACGGTCACCGCGCCGAACGCGCCGGCGCCCCTGACGATCCGGGCCTCCTCTTCCGAGGTAACCGCGTTCAGGAGGTTATGGGGAATACCGCGTTCCCGGAGGAGACGGCTCAGTTCCTGGGAGTCCTCCACGGTAATCGTTCCCACCAGCACCGGCTGGCCCACCCGGCGGCAGGCGACCACTTGATCGACAATCGCGCCGTTCTTGTCGTTGTTGTTCAGGTAGACCCGGTCGGGAAGGTCGATGCGCCTCAAGGGATTGGATGGCGGAAGCTCGACCACGCGCAGCCCGTACCGTCGTTGGAACTCGTCGGCGGAGCCGGTGGCCGTGCCGGTCATCCCGGACAAATGCTTGTACCGTTTGACCAGCCCTTCCACCGTTATCTGTCCCAGCGTTTCCGTCTCCGGCCGGGGCGTCAACTCCTCCTTCATCTCCAAGGCCGATTGCAGCCCGTGCTGGTACACGAAGTCCACCTTGGGCCGGCCGGTGGCCCGGTCGATCAGGACAAGTGAACCGTCGTTGACCAAGTAGTCAACGTCCCGTTTAAGGAGCAGGTATGCCCGTAGCATCTGGTAGACCTGGTTGCCCAAGCCGTACTGCCGCGCCAAGCGCCTGCCGATTTCCTTGGCCTTTCGCCTGCGCTCCGTCAGCGGCAAATCGAACCGTTCGCGCAGGACGTCCAATTCGGCTTCGAGGGCAGTGCCGTCGTAGAAGGGGCCGAGGGTCTGGGCCAAGTCGTCACGGCCCGATTCAGTGAGGGTCACGTAACGACTGTCCGGGTCGATGGCGTAGAGCAACGGGGAGAGGTCCCCGTCTTGCCAGGAATGAGGTGAGGTGAGCAGCGACTCGGCGGCGAGCTTGGCACGTTTCAAACGCTCCGGGTTGTCGGCGAAGTAACGGCGCAATACGGTGTTGTGAGGGTCGGCCAACAGCAACTTGGCGGCGACGTTGATGGATTCCCGCGAAGGCGGGAATGACGATTGAGAAGGGTTGGATTCCCGCCCCCATTTCCCTGTCATTCCCGCGTAGGCGGGAAACCGGGCCGGGGACAGGCTTCGCGGGGATGACGGCAGTGAGGTGTTGGATTCCTGCGCAGGCGGGAATGACGGGGGCGATGGATTGATGCCTTTGGGGGAAGCAGCCCCGCTGGGAGTGATTAGTCCAGAAGCGGTTAGCTGGTTGGCCAGTCCTTGCGCGATGTCCCGTTGAAGGCTGATCAGGCTGTTGACCGCCTTCTTGACTTTGGACGTAGCGCGGCGGGTGCCCAAGGGACTGCCGGAGATGATCATCGGGGTGAAGGCTTCGTCGATAAGAGCGTGATCGACCTCGTCCACGATGGCGACGTCAAATCCGCGTTGGACCTGATCACGCCCGCTGGTCTTGAGATTGTCCCGGAGAAAATCAAACCCGAACTCCCTCATGGGGCCGTAGACTACATCCTTCCGGTAGTTGTGCCGACGCTCGCCATCATCCATGTACCCGATCACCGCCCCGACGCTGATGCCCAGAGATTCATAGACAGGGGTGAGCAGCTCGGCATCCCTGGCAGCCAGGTACTCGTTGGCGGTGACCACGTGGACTGACCTGCCCAGAGCGGCCTGAAAAACCGCCGCGAAGGCGCCGGCGACGGTCTTGCCCTCCCCCGCGTTCATCTGAACGATGCTGCCGTTGAACAGGTGCATTCCCGCCAGCAACTGCTCGTCGGTGGGCCGCAAGGCCAGCCTGCGATTCACCACTTCCGACACGATGGCGAATACGGGGGGCAAGACTTCTTCAACCCCACTGAGCCGGGCTTGCTC
Source organism: Dehalococcoidia bacterium (assembly GCA_965203835.1). Taxonomy (GTDB): domain Bacteria; phylum Chloroflexota; class Dehalococcoidia; order Lucifugimonadales; family UBA3495; genus CBDCFV01. The sequence continues at coordinate 1,868,239 of OZ241919.1, read as the reverse complement.
TCCCAAGTCCGCAAAAGCGTCCTTGAGTCCCTCGTCCGAACAGGACGAAAGGTCGATGCGATGGACCCGTTCCAGCAGCGCCCGGGCGGGCTTGGGGGAAAGATCAATGACCGGCGTCAATTCTTCAGCCTCATTATCACCAAGCCGGACTGGTGAGTGGCGCCTTCACACTCGTCCAACCTGGCCAGCAGGTGGCTTTCCGCGGCCAGTACGTGTTCGCTGACAAAGGGTTCCGCCTTTGCGAATTGAGATCCCAATGGAGAGTCCAAGTCCCACTCACGGGTGACGGAGCACTCCAGCCCGGAGCGGCGTGCAACTCTCTCATATTCCCGCCTGTCCCGTTCGAACTCACGCTCCGTCGTGAACGGAATGGGGGTCACGTAGAAATCGCCCGACAGGTACAACCCCAACTCGTTGTCGAAGACCTGCATCAGGTCGGTGTAGGGCATCCACCCCTCCAGGGCAAAGAAAAGGTTTTCCGGTATGTCTTGAGGCACCCGATGATAGTAGAAGTCCTCTTCCGACTCTATCATCTTGACGGTTACCGGTTGCTTGTCCCTATGCCCCAACACTCGCTCAGCTTCCCGGTCTCGCAGGAACAGGAAAGGGATGTTGCCGTTGGTAGCGTCCACCAGCACCCGAACCCCGTCAACATCATACAGCAGAGCGGTATGCTGCCAAAACCGCATGTACCGCTTGGCGAACCGGAAATCGAAGGTAACCAGCAGTTCTCTCAGTTTCTCCACCGGCGCCGGGCCTGCGGCGTTGCCGCCCGCGATGACGTATTCGGACGTGAGACCGTAGTGGTCGGTGAGAAATTTGAGCGCCTGCACTTTTTCGGAGCATATCGCGCCCGCGCCTTCCATGATGTTGTCGATGGTCTCGTCACCCGACTTGTAGACCAGCTTCCTGCCCACGAACCGGGAATAGTTCTCGAACTGGCTTTTCCAGACTCTTCTACCCAAGGCTTCCACCAGGGCCAGCTTCTTCGCGGTTGAGTCCATCTCCAGGACGGATTCGGCCTCTACAGAGCCAAGGGACTCGGCCAAGGTGTCTTGCACGAACCCGGCGTACCTGTCCGGGTCTTTCAGCCACTTGCGGGCGTGAAACCCGGTCCAGTTGCGGTCGTAATCACAGTTGGTCCGGTCGATGGCCACGTCTATCACCCAGACATCCCGGCCGTCCACCGACGCCAACTGGCGTTCAGGCGCCTCCTCCGGTTCGATCATTCTGTCGCCCTGCTTGAACTCTACGCCGGAGAACATGTCCAACAGCCTGCCACTGTCGGAACTGGCGTAAAGCAGGTCTTGAATGGCAAACAGGGAGTCGGCAGAGTTCGATGTGATCCGGGAGTCCCGGATCAAGTCCTGTATGGGAGCGTGTTTGACGTACTTGTCCAGCAGGCAGCCGAGGGTCCCGCCTCCTTCGCCGGCGTCGATGCGCATGGCGCACTTCCTGGTGGAGACCAGGTCCGATAGCTGGAGAATCAGCGCGTCCGGCTCAGGATGTTGCAAAGGGTCCGGCCCCCCAGCGGGCGGCGTACTGGTCGAAGGTGTAACGGCTCTTGAGCACCAACTCGCCTTGGGCGGTCAAGGAGTAGACGGATGGAAGGCCGACGCCGTTGAACACATGGGCCTTGGTGAGGGTGTAGGAACCGGCGTTGTTGAAAAGAACCTTGTCGCCGACTTGGAGCGAGTGGTCGAAGCCATAGGAACCGAAAATATCTCCGGCGAGGCAGGTAGCTCCCGCGAGAAGGTACTCGTGAGGCCCATCGTCGCAGTCGCCGACCACGTCGGGTTGAAAGCCATACTCGAAAACCTCCGGCATGTGGTTCACCGTCGTATCCAGCACCGCTATGTTGGCCTCCCCACTGGGGAATACGTCCAACACAGTGGAAACGATGTACCCGGCGGAACGCACCAAGGCAGAACCTGGCTCGAAAAACACTTCCACATCGGCCTTGGACTTGAGCAAGTCTACGGCCTTTATCAAGTCCCCATAATTGGAAGCTTCCTCGAAAAGGTATCCTCCACCCAGGTTGACCCACTCCAGCCCGGACAGAACAGGCGCGGCTTGGGCGCAAACGCGCCGCACGGTAGAGAGCAGTTCGCTGAAATCGGTCGAATCGCAATTGGAATGGAACAGGATGCCCTGGAGTCCGGAGAAGCGTTGGGGAGCTTCCTTGAACGCGGGTGCTAAGTCCGCCAAAGGGACTCCCAACTTGGAATGGGGGCGGCAAGGGTCGTACCGCCGGTCGTCGGCGAAGGAAAGTTGCGGGTTGACCCGGATGCCGCAACCGGCCCGGCCCGCCACCCGGTCCTTGTACATGTCCCAGTGGGTCAGGGAGTTGAAGGATATGTAGTCGCACACGTCTGCGATTTCGTCTATTTCGTCCGGCCTCATCCCCGGCGTGGTGATGTGAATCGAGCCACCGGCGGCGGCGCTGCGGGCGAGGCGGGCTTCGAAGGGGGAACTTACGGCGAACCCGTCCAATCGAGGCGCCATGAGCTTCAGCGCGTCAATGAAGGAAAAGGACTTGATGGCGAACAGCAACCGGCAACCGGCATCCCGCCGCAGTGTATCTCCCAGGGAGAGCAGATATTGAATAACCGTTTCGTCGTAAACGAACGCCGGACTGTCAATCGAGTGCAAGCCCTCAGGAAACTCGCAAGGGTCGTCCAAGGACACGGACCGCGCCGCTCTCACGTCACCCCCACGAAGGCGAGGGTCAAGCTGCCAGGAGGTCATAGCTCCACCGCTTTCCCGACGCCGATTCCCACATCCCCTCTTGACCTTTCGACTTCTACAGATGGAATGGGCCTCCGCACTGATGCCGGGTCTATGCCCGCCTTCAGCGCCGCCATCACTCCGGCGGCCTCCCAGTAGTTGTCCACCGGGATGAACTGGCCGCGCCGCCAAGGCAGTTCGGCAAGATTGTTTTTCATAAGGTTGCTGTTTTCCCGCACCGCTATGACCGGGATGCCCTGCTCCAGCGCGGCCAGGGTGGGTATGCCCAAGCAACCGTCGGGAATGACCATGCAGGATACGTCGGACACGGTCAATACGCCGGAGTCCCGCATCGCGTCCTCATCGGTGACGATGCGTGGGCTTCTTTGAAGTCCCTTGAGCACGGACTGGAAGAAGGTCATGGAAACGGCTTCCGCAGCCAAGCGGGGGTCCACCACCCCCGTATCCACTTCCAACGCGGCTTGGGACTCCAGCATGGGAGAGTGGGCCGACGGCACGTTGTACATTGTGGAGATGGTATGGGTCAACATGGACTCCACACCGCCCCAAGGGTTGACCATGCCACCGTCGCTGCCGAAGTAGTCTGCATGATAGTGGAAGGGCACGTTGATGACCGACGAAACGGCCACGGCGTCGTACTCACCTCGATGCTCTTCGAGAACACTCAACAGATGATCCAGGTTTTGGACGCTGCCCGCCGCTCGTGCGGATCCGGTGTACTCGGACTGCATGATAAGCGGCGGGTCGAGCACGACCGCCCGCGGGCAGTCCAGCCCGTAGGTGGCGCGGGCGGCGTTGACGGCGTTTATGGCCATTTCGGGAAAGAGCGGGTCCGGATGGGAGTTAACCAGCGCCAGCACCCGGTTAGCCCTTACCGGCTTCAGGCCCACGACGCCCATCAACAACCGGCACAGGACGCTGCCTTCCACATAGAGACCGTTTCCCGGAAGCTCGTTGATGTCCGAGGCGTTGACCACGTTGGGGTGGGTTATCAAGCGATCGCAGACCGAGGCCAGCAATTGGGCTACGGGCGTTGCGTCTCCGGCGTGCCCCCCGATGGCCGCTCCTATTCCGGTCGGCACCAGCAGGGCCGCGTTGAACTCGCCGGTGTTCTCCCATCGCCGTTTTTTAAGCTCAAAAATGGAATTCGGGGACAACACGCGGCCCCCCGTCTTCACGGAGAGAGACGTCATCCCCGCATTCGCAGGGGCCGGGAACGGTCCTTGGGCAATAGTTACCTCACACTTGTAACCGGAGCCGCCGGACTCGGTGACCGCCAGCCTTACCGCCGCTGCGCCTTCCGGGAGGCGTTCACGCACATTCCAGTCCAGCCAGTCCAGAAGCCCGCCCCCGGTGGGTTTCCCGCGAAGGCGGGAAAGACGGGAAAGGGGGCGAACGCCGGCAAGCGCCTTGGGGATGAAGAGTTCAATTTCAGAAAGGAACAAGAAGGCGCTCCAACGGGTAGTAGCCGGTGGTCAAACAGATCCGGCCTGACGCCGGACGCCGGTCATCAGCTAACGGTTGCCCCACATCTCGGCCACATCTATCCCGCGCATGAATTCCACGTTAGGGAAGCCGCGGATGTGACGGATCAGCCGGTCCAGCATCATCAGCCTTCCGGGACGGCCGATGTATTGGGGGTGCATGGTCAGGGTGAAAGCGCGGCCGTAGTGGTAAAGCCCCTCGAACTCGGAGACCCAGGTGCCGTAGACCTCGTCGGGGTTGCGCATGGGGCCAAGTCGGCCGGCTGTCGGCGCGTATACGAAGTTGGGGGCATCGTCCAGCAGCCAGTGGATGGGAATCTCTACCAAACGCTGGGGTGTGTCGGGGTTCAGGACGTAGGGGGCGTCGTCGCCCATCAGGCTGCTGTCGTACAGGAAATCGTGGGACGCCAGGAGTTCCACGGACTTCTCGCTGAGTTCCCAGCTAGGCGAACGGTAGCCCCTCGGAGCTTCTCCGGTGATTCCCTTGAGAATGGAGATACCCTTGTGCAGTACCTCCTCTTCCTGCTCCGGCGTCAGCGTGGCCGGCGGCTCGTGCATGTAGCCGTGGTGGGCGATTTCGTGTCCACGCCGGGCAATGTCTTCAACAAGGCCCACGTGATTCTCGGCGACATAGCCGGGAATATAGAAGCTGGCCTTGATGGAATGGCTGTCCAGCAGGTCGAGAATCCGAGGCGTGGCCACGCTAGGGCCGTACTCGGCCATGGACATGAGGCTGGGCAGGTTCGCGTGGTCGGGGTTGCGGTTGAGCCAAGAGGAAACGCCGTCCACGTCGAATCCCAGCATCGCTACGCACTGGGTGTTACCGGGCCATATGCCGGACATGGCTCTACTCCTTGACCTGAAAATTCCAATGTCCGCTATTTTAGACTACGGAGCGGGTTCCTCCGCAATAGCTATTATCCTGTGAACAAAGTCGTGCACCAGCGGACGGTCCCGTGTAATCTCGTTGTCTTCCATAGTGTCGTGGTAGAAGTTGGCGTGAAATTTTTGGGCTATCGAAAGACCCGAAGCCAAAAAGGTGTCATTGTATTCTTCAGCGATCCTGTCCGCTACGACCTCGCGAGCGTTGTACTTGCTGAAGCGCCACCCTCTCTTCTTGGCCGCCGCCATGACTGCATGTGACGCAGCCCCCCATAGCTTTTCCGAACCCTGCATAATGTCCCCGGATTCGAACTCCCGGTCCGAATGGTCCAGAAAGTCCAGAGCCGCCTGGACATGCTCTTCTACCGTCTTGCTTCGCTTGGTTGTCATGGTTTCTCCGAATCAATCTAAGGGAATTATATCTTTGTGTCCACCAGGCGAGAGTGGTCTTGCTCCATAATCGTGCTCGCCCCTATCGGACCACCTAAATCGGAACGCTCCCCCTCGGTTTATCAAGTATTGACAATCCCCTGATAACTCCATAACGTTAGGGTGTCTAGCCTATATATGGTATAGACGGATAGGCGCAATTGTTCGGTTGGATAGGTTTCTGCTGGAAGTGGTGGTCAGACCATTGGCTTCGATTTCAAGCAATCGCAACTCCGATAGGTTCCCTGCTCGTAACTCTTGTCTTGACTCATTATTGGGGCGGCGAAGTACGGAATGACCAATCGTATTTAGAGGCGTTAGCAAACTTCGCGTCAATAGGCATTCTATTTTACACCGCGTTTTTCGCAACGCTGGAATTGGGGGTTATGGTCGTGGTTTTGGCTTGGAAGGTAAAGGAGTATTTCGATAACAAACAAATGGAACGAGGTATAGCTCTGGCGCTTGAAGCCGACAGACAGAAACGGAACGGAGAAAGCTTGGAGCAAGCCATTGAGCGACTAAAAGCCGAAGGCTGGAAACCGGCGAAATCTTAACACCCTCGTACTGCTCAGGCCCTGTTGGTTAGCAGGGCTTTTTCTTTTGCCGTTCGCTCGGCCTACTCTGGTTCTTAACAAAGGTTGGGCCACTGTCGCTACGAAGCTTGTATAACGTCGAACCCGGTATAAGGGCGGAGCACCTCTGGTATGACCACCGACCCGTCGGGCTGCTGGTAGTTCTCCAGTATGGCGATGATTACCCGAGGCAAGGCCAAGCCGGAACCGTTGAGGGTATGTACCAATTGAGGACGCCCGCCCTGTCCGGACCGGTAACGAATGCGGGCCCGACGGGCTTGGAAGTCGGTGCAGTTGGAACAGGAGCTTACCTCCAGCCATTCGTTGCAACCGGCGGCCCATACCTCGATGTCGTAGGACTTGGCAGAGGCGAAACCCATGTCGCCGGCGCACAGGCTCAATACACGGTAGGGTAGGTCCAGCCGCTGGCACACCTCCTCGGCGTTACCCAGAAGCTTCTCCAGTTCGTCACGGGAAGTCTCGGGCTCAACCAGCTTGTACATCTCCACCTTGTTGAACTGGTGGACCCGCTTGATGCCCCTGGTGTCCCGCCCCGCCGCGGCTTTCTCCCGGCGGAAGCATGGGGTGTGGGCAACGTAGTAGTAGGGCAGCTCGCCCACGGGGATCACCTCATCCCGGTGCAGGCCGGTAATGGGGACTTCCGCAGTGGGTATGAGCCACAGGTCGTCCTCGTCGTCGTGGTAGAGATTGTCACGGAACTTGGGAAGGTTGCCCGACCCTTCCATGGTCTCTTCTTTGACCACGAACGGGAGAGTCAACTCGGTATAGCCGTGTTCACGGGTATGAAGGTCCAGCATCCAGCCGATGAGGGCCCGTTCCAGCCTAGCCCCGGCCCCCATCATGGTGTAAAAGCGGCTGCCGGAAATCTTGACCCCCCGCTGGAAGTCGATAAGACCCAGCCGCTCCGCCAGGTCCCAGTGGGGCAGAGGTTCAAAGTCAAATGACTTGATATCCCCCCAACTCCGCACGACGAGGTTCCCCTCCTCATCAAGACCGGAGGGTACGTCGTCAAGGGGAATGTTGGGCAGGCTGAGCAGGATACGGTTGGTCTGCTGTTCGAGACTGCGCGCCTCCTGCTCCAGCTCGGCGACCCGCTCTCCAACGCGGCGCATTTCCCGGATGGTCTCTTCACTGACTTCTTCACCGGACCGCCGCGCTTGGCCCACCTCGCGGTTGACCTGGTTCCGGTAAGACCTGAGATTGTCCCCCTCGGTCACCGCCGTCCGCCACTTGGCGTCCAGCTCCAGGAGTTCGGCCAAGGAGTCCTCTTCACCGCGGGACTCCAAGGACTTCCGCACAAAGTCAGGGTCCCGGCGTATAAGTTCTATAGATAGCATGGCTGGGGAATTTCAACCTGTGCTTTGGATTCCCGCCCGCGCCTGCGCGTGGGTGCCGTTCCTTGCCGGGAGGGCGGGTAGGACGCGGGTGTATTCTACAATGTCCTCATCTGCGGGAAAAGCACCACGTCGCGTATGGAAGTCTGGCCGGCCAGAAGCATCACCAAACGGTCTATCCCCATGCCAAGGCCACCGGTGGGCGGCATTCCGTACTCCATGGCCAGAAGGAAGTCTTCGTCCAAGCGGTCCACCTCGTCGTCCTGGAACGCTTGCCGTATATCTTCCTGCGCTTCAAACCGGGCGCGCTGCACCGCCGGGTCGTTCAGTTCGGTGTAGGAATTGGCGATCTCCATTCCTGCGGCGAACCCCTCGAAACGCTCCACATATCCGGGTGCGCCGGGCTTGGACTTGGCCAAGGGCGACATGTCCTCGGGGTAGTCCAGCAGGAAGGTCGGCTGTATAAGGTTGGGTTCGACATAGGTAGAGATAAGCTTGTCGATTAACCTTCCGCGGGACTCCCTGACGCCGACCGGCAGCCCCAGGTCGTGGATACGGCGGGTCAACGAAGCTTCGTCTGGGTAATCGTCTATGTCGATGCCGCTCCGTTGATGCAGTTCCTCCCTGAGTTGGACTCGCCGCCACGGAGGGGAGAAATCGATCAGGTGCTCGCCGTACTGTACCTGGGCTGTGCCCAACACTTCGCGGGCGACCGTGGAAACCATGGACTCGACCATGACCATCACGTCATTGTAATCGGCGTAGGCTTGGTAGCTCTCCAGCAACGTAAATTCGGGGTTGTGGTCCTGGTCTATTCCCTCGTTGCGGAACACCCGCCCAAGCTCATACACCCGGTCGAAACCACCGATAATCAAGCGCTTCAGGTACAACTCGGTGGCGATACGAAGGTAAAGTTGCTGGTCCAACGCATTGTGGTGGGTAATGAAAGGCCTGGCATGGGCGCCGGCGGCAACCGGCACCAGGATGGGCGTGTCTACTTCAAGAAACCCTTGGCCGTGCAGGAAATTCCTGATGCCCTCGATCACCCGACTTCTTATGGCGAACACCGGCATCACTTCGGGATTGGCCAGCAGGTCCAGGTACCGCTGCCGGTAACGGGTTTCCACGTCCCGAAGTCCATGATACTTCTCCGGCAAAGGTCTCATGCCCTTGGAGATAATGGTAAGTTGGTGCGCCTCTATGGTCACTTGGCCGGTGCGGGTGCGGATGATGGGCCCCACGACGCCCAAGTGGTCGCCTATGTCCAGGTCCCGCAGCAACTCGTACCCTTCACCCAGGACGTTCTGCCGCAGCAAAGCTTGAATCGTGCCGGAGCCGTCCTGCAGGTCCAGGAAGGCGGCGCGGCCCATTACCCGCATGGACGTGATGCGCCCGCCGAGGGAAAGGTGATCGGGAGCGGCGTCGGACTGCCCCTGGCTCTCCGCTGCCTCGAATTGGGCAATGGCCGTAGCTGCGTCGCAGGTACGGGCGAAACGCGGCGGGTAGGGATCTATGCCCGCTTGGCGCAACCGGTCCAGCTTGGCGTGGCGGCTGCCCAGCAGGCCTTCCTCGCGGCCGGGCACGGAGGCTTCTGACGACGTTTCAGCCAATGCTGAGAATTTCCAGCCTGATTTTCCCCGAAGGGATGTTTACCTCGGTCACTTCGCCAACACGCTTCCCAAGCAAGCTCTTGCCGATGGGAGAAACGTTGGAGATTTTACCTTGCGACGGGTCCGCTTCCGCACTTCCGGTTATGGTGTACTTGAACGACTTCCCATCCTGGTCCTGTACCGAGACAGTAGCGCCAACCTCCACCGTGTCCCTCTCACCTTTCGTGTCATCAATGATGACCGCATTGTTGAGCATGTTGTCCAGGGTCAGAATGCGGCCTTCGATGAACGCCAGTTCGTTCTTGGCTTCTTCGTATTCGGCATTGCTGACAGTGCCGCCCCGCTCCCGGGACTGCTGGATGTGCGCCGCGACGTCCTGCCGCCGCACAGTGCGCAGATGCTCCAGCTCCGAACGCAGCTTTTCCAACCCTTCATGAGACAAATAAATGGGTTGGGTCATAATTGCGACCTCCGGCGAAAAGAAGGGGAGGTGTAGGGAGAGAAGGCCCGCATAGCCCCTGCTCTCGCAAAGGTGGTCACTCTTCTCCAGTCAATCCGATTGTAGTCCCACAAAATGGGGATGTAAAGCGTAATGCCTGACCGTCAGTGCTTGCGCCGCCTAAAACTGCACGTTGTAAACGACCTGGACGACCTTGCCATCGCGCAGGGCCTCGAAGTACGGCTGCGGAGCGTCGGGATTCTGGAGCCAGCGGCGGGCAATGTAAGCACAGAGATTGGCCAGTTGATTGCCGACGGAGTGTTCAGGACCGACAAAGCAGAAGTTTCCGAGCACCGCCGTTGAATCGGCTCCGTCTTCGGATGCCAAGTAATGGGTCATGTAATTCTGCTGTATCGACCGGCCGTTGCCGGCTACTATCATCGCAAAATCTGTGATGGGCCAGACCGACTCCATCAGTTGATGACTGTCCATGCCCGACATGTTCAGTTCATCCACCAGCATGTTGAGTGCGAACAGCAACCGGCTCATGGCTACTTGGGAAGGTGTTTCTCCCAGGTCGCGGCGTCCATCACCGCCGCTCAGCACCCGCGCTAGTTCCTGCTTGTCCACATAGGCCGCAATCAGGGGCGTCTCCCGCCGGATGAGGATGTTGAGACAGTCCTGGATAAGCTCGTGTCTCTTTGCCGCGGGCCAGGATACGAAGTAGCCGCGGCCCTGGAAAAGATCCGCCGGCCGCAACTCCGAAGGAGAGCCATTCTGTCCCCGGCGGTGTCCGAAATGCCGCCGGTACAGGGCATCGAACTCGCCGGTGACGGCGACCGATTGAGACTCGTGGACCAGCAGTCCCACGTGTACGTGGTGAGGTTGGTTCGGATCATTAAGGCTGCTGCCCGTGTTGCCGGATTCACCCGCGTAGACCAAGTACATGGTGAGGCCTCCAGACCACAGTGGGATACGCTATAGCAAACGCGCTATTCCTCCGTCTCGCCCTCTTCCGCCGCGGCTTCCATTTCTTCGTCAACTGCCGCCCTTTGCACCTCGACCCTGGCGATGACATCCTCGGGGTCTCCCAACAACACAACATTGGCGGGGAGGGGCACGTCGGCTGCCCTGACCACTCCATCGGCATCTGTCAACGCGGCCAAATCGACCTCAAGCTCCCTGGGCACTTCCAGCGGCAGGGCTTCCACCGTCACCTCCCTTTGCTGCTGGACCACGGCGCCTCCGACGGCGATTGCGCCCGGAGATTCTCCAACGAGCACCACCGGCACTTGGGCGGAGATGGGACGAGAGGCCTCCGCGACCAGGAAGTCCACGTGAAGAATGTCGTCGCGCCTGGGGCCCCACTGGATTTCGCGAGTGAAAGCCAGTTGGCTTCCCTGCTCTCCTTCGACTGTTATCTCAACGGGCGTATTTCCTCCGGCCCTGGTCAAAGCCCCGACCAGCGCGGAGAACTCGCATTGCAGCGACCGCGACTCTATTCCGGCTCCGTACAAGTGGACGGGAATAATGCCCTGGCGCCTCAGGGCTTTTACTTTTTTGCCTTGAATTTTTCTTGGCGCCAGCGTCAATCTGATGGTATCGGATGCCATGCCTATTGATGCTCCTGGTTCGATTTAAACTCTGCTTCCTTACACTGAATGCGGGAAGGGACGTTCAGAGGTCTAATAATAGCACCCATATAGGTTCAATGAAACAACGAGTTGATGACAGGCGCCGGGGTTTCCTTGACACTGAGGGTATTATGAGGGTTATACCGGCTAGGGGGTCCACCTATGGCGTCTCATTCTCTAGGTCTGACTCTTTACGATGCGGCGCGTCAAATGGGAGTGTCGTTTGACCGGGAGAACGAGGCTGCCGACCGGGTAGTCCAGTTGGACGGTATGAATTTCCATTACTTGGAGTGGGGCGACCCGGCAGACCCAACGATATTGATGCTTCACGGCAACTCCCAGCAAGCCCATAGCTGGGACTTCGTCAGCCTTGCCCTCTCCAACCGTTACCACTCGATTGTGCTGGACCAGCGCGGCCACGGCGACAGCGATTGGGCGCCCGACGGGGACTATTCGGTCGAGGCGCAACAAAAAGACCTGGACGCCTTTGTGGAGGCGCTGGGGTTGGACAACTTCAATCTCATCGGCCATTCCATGGGAGGGCGCAACGCCTACGTGTGGGCGTCCCGCCATCCCGGAACGCTGAAGTCGCTGGTCATCGTGGACACCGGCCCGGAGATGCAGCGCAGGGGCCAGGACCGGATGCGGCGGTTCCGCGAGTTGCCCGACGAACTGGACACCTTTGAGGAGTTTGTCCTCCGGGTGCAGGAATATACCGGCCGCAGCGAGGAGCAGACGCTTGGCGCGTTGAAGTACAGCATCCGGCAGCGCGCCGACGGCAAGTGGACCTGGAAGTACGACAAGGCTATGCGCGCACGCGGGATCCAACCGCCCGGTTGGACCCCGGAGCAGTTGTGGGACTGCGTCGCCCGGATAGACTGCCCCACGCTGGTGCTGCGGGGAGACAGGAGCGACCTGTTCACCGAAGAGACGATGCTGCGAATGGGGGACGTGATTCCCGACTGTTCCACGGCAACCATCCCCAACGCCGGCCACTTGGTCCAAGGGGACAACCCGGCCCGCTTCATTGCCGAAGTGGAAACCTTCCTGGAGCGGGTCCTTGGAGCGTGAAGCCGCAAGCATCCTACTTCGGCCATTACGTAACACAAGCACACACTACACAAGCACACACTGTCTACCTAGGGAAGATGCTGCTGAAAATCTCAGTCAGTACGCTGGCACTGCTGGTGATGGCAGCCTGCGGCGACTTTGCCGAAATTCCGGTATCCCCAACGCCACCCGAGATGTTCTCCACCTTGCCCACTTCGGCCCCCCGGTCATAGGAGACCAACCGCCCACCATAGAGATGGAGACTCCGGCCTCGACATTCACACCGCAACCCAAACCTACTGACAATCCTACCCACGCTCCCGTGTCCACGTCTACCCCAACCCCGGTGCCTACCGAACACCCACGGCGACGCCGTTGTCCACGTCCACTGCCCCGGATAGGCCCTGCCCCACCGGAACGACGGAGCGCGAATGGGTTAGCGAGGATTTCTGGCGTGCTGCCGACTTGTCTCGCGTGAAGTTCGAATTACGCTGCGGGGCCGACCCCAACGCGGGGGATTCCCTTGACCGAATCCCTCTGCATTTTGCGGCGGCTTTCAACGGAAACCCGGCAGTGATTCAAGCGTTGGCGAACGCCGGAGCCGACCCAAACGCGAGGGACGAGTTCGGTCGCACTCCGCTTCAGAATGCGGTATCCGAGGGAAACCTGGCAGTGATTCAAGCGCTGGCGAACGCCGGGGCCGACCTTGAGGCGATGGACGACTTAGGCAACACTCTCCTGAACAGGGCGGCATACCGCGAAAACTCGGGGCTGGTCCGAGCTCTACTGGATGCCGGGGCCGACCCCGATGCGAAGGACGAAGATGGCTACACGCCTCTGCATAGCGCGGTATTCAAAGACAACAACCGGGCAGTGATTCAAGCTCTGCTGGACGCCGGGGCCAACCTTGAGGAAAAGGACAAGCGGGGTTGGACGCCTCTGTACATGGCGGAGGTTGGCGGTAACTCCGTGGCTGTCGAGTTGATTGGGTCGGCAGAGATCCGGGCCCTGGTGGACGCCGGCGTTGACCCCAGTGCGAAGGACAACCCAGGCAGGACGCTGCTGCATAGGGCGGTAGAGTACAACGGAGACCCGGCGGTGGTGAAGCTGCTGCTGGACCGGGGCGCCGACGTCAATGGCAAGGACGATGACGAGGAGACCCCATTGTATCAGGCGGTCCGTTCTGGCAATTCAGAGTTGGTCGCGCTCCTGCTGGACCGGGGCGCCGACGTCAATGCCAGGTCCGATGGCGGCTGGACGCCCCTGCATAGTGCAGTGGGGGTTAATGACAACCTCGCGGTGACCGAAATGTTGCTGGACCAGGGCGCAGACGTCAATGCCAGGAACTGGGCCGACTGGACGCCCCTTCATTTTGCTGCCAGGGACAATACCCCGGCGGTGGCCGAGGCCCTGCTTAAAGGTGGTGCAGACGTCAATGCCGTGGCCAAGGATATCAACAACGATATTCTCTTCATCATGCGGGATCCGACTCGCGGGGGCACGCCGCTTGATATGGCGAGGCGCGAGGGCAAACAGCAGATGATTGACCTGCTATTGCGATACGGAGGTGAATAAATAGTGGATGAACGGCCTGCTATTGTAGTACCGGGGCCCAGTCGTGAATACCAAGATCCGTTGCGGTAACGCGCCCCTGACATTGGCAACCAGGATGGGATTTCCCGCTTTCTGACAGTCCCATATCTTCCAGCTTTGTCAGGTTATCAACCTGGGAATCATCTCGCCCAAGGCGAAGCCGATACCGGCTGAAACGGCGCCAATGGCCAGTATTTCCAACCCCTGCAGGATAGGGGTCTTTTGCACCAGCCGGCCCTTCCAACTGCCGAGGATGAACAACCCGAGCAACGCCGCGGCCACCGAGACTGAGATGGCGACCCTGCCCTCGAACAGCACGAAGGGGATAATGGGCACGACAGCCGCCGCGGCGAAAGACAGCCCCATGGTGACGGCGTCCTTGACGGGACTGGCCGTGTCCTCGGGGCTAATGCCCAACTCCTTTTCCAGCAGGGTATTCAGCCACAACTCCTTGTCCTGGGCCACTTCGTCGGCCATCGCTTGGGCTTCCTCGTAGGTCCTGCCCTCGCGCTGGAAGATAACCACAAGCTCGGCAAGTTCTTCCCCGGGTTTCTCCTCGATCTCCCGGGCTTCGCGGGCTATTTCCGCCCGTCTCACGTCCTGCTCGGCCCGCGATCCCAGAAAAGCGCCGGTGGCCATGGAGATCATTCCAGCGGCCGCCGCGGCCAGCCCCGCTACTATCACCGCCGTGTGGTTGTCCAGCGCCACCGCCAGCGACACGACCAATGCGACGGTGCTCAGAAGCCCGTCCTGCGCTCCGAACACCACCTCCCGCAGCCTCCCCAGCGAGGCCACCCGCCATTTCTCCCGGTCCACTTCTATGGCGGCTCTGACAAAGGTGTCCAAGTCGGGGCGTTGAACGGGGGCCGTTGCAATGGGCGACCGAGTAGAAGGGACCGGCACCTCCATCCCAGCTTGAGGGTGAACCTCGGCGTTGTCGGGGACGGCAGCCGCGGCGGCTTGCTTGGCTTCCAGGTCGGCGAGCGCCTTGGTGAAAGCCGTCAGGTGATGGCTCTCCCGTTCCATAGCCAAGGCAAAGGAGTCGGCCACGTCGCTCCGGCCCTCCGCACGGGCATCGTAGATCATCCGGGGGTACATGGTGCTGAACTCTTTGGCCTCCCCTTCCGTAACCGCCCGCAGGTTTTCTATCGTGCTGCCAATTTCACCGGCCACGCGAAGGTGGTTCATGCCATGGATGTTCTCCGCCCCGGCGACTTCCTGGAATACTTGGGCCACCTCCGGATGCCCCTCCTGCAGGGCACGGTGAGCATAGGCATTGTATTTCAGGTAAGCCATCGCCTCGCTCATGATGGCGTTCCACAGGTTCTTGTCGGTCCTGGTCAATTCTATGGGTTCGGTAGCCATGCCAAGTGTCCTTTACTTTTTCCTACGTCAGGATTAACACGTATGGTTTTGAGTGCTCGGAGTTAAGTTGTCTGAATCAGGATTTACCGGATTCCAGGATTCTCAAGATGGGACCCTTTAATCCTGCTAATCCTTCAATCCTGAGAATCTTGATTCAGACAGTTACGTCCCAATCAAGTCCGGTCATCCCCCGTCACATGGCCGGTGAAGCGTGGTGCGCCGTCATCCGCCAGCCGTCCGGGGTGCGGATGAAAATGTTGGTCGCCAGCACGCCGAAATTGCTGGCGCGGCCCCGCAGCACGCTGGAGATATTCTCAACGCAGGTCACCCAGCCAACGTCGCCATGCACGGCCGCGTTGACGTAGCGGATGTTGAAGTGCATCAGCGTGGTGTTGTCGAATATGCCGGCCCAACTGCTTCTAATCGTTTCCCACCCAACTATCGGTTCCCAGCCGGGGTGAACGCACAAGGCCGATTCGGTGGTGTCCCACAAGCCGTCCATCATCTGGATGTCTAGGGCGCCGAAGGCGTCGTAAAAGCGCTGGTTGGCGGCCTTCACCGCGTCTATGTCTGCCGCGTGCTGGTCCATCTTACGTCTCCTCACCCCGGACTTTGCCACTTACAAAATTCCCCCATCCTTCAGTCAGAGAGATGGGGGAATTGCCGATCGAAACGGTACAGACTGTACCGGCCTTGTATGAGCCTTGGAACGGGTTAATGCATCGGGGAGAACGACGAGGGGACCACGATTTTGTTCTCCTGCTTCACCAGGAACTCGCGGGTTGGCGCGGGCCAGTGGGGGTTCTTGCCGGCTTCCTCACGTACCTGGTTGCGATGCTCCAGGTCCTTGTACGGCCAGATGTGCAGCCACTTGTTGAGGTTGCCAAGCTCGGTGGACATGGCTGCGGCCAACGGGGAATACTCTTCCCGGTGGGGGATGGCTTCCGACCACCGCTTGATCACCTCGCCCATGGCGCCGTTGACGTAGGTGTAGGTCCGCATCTCGTAAATGTTGCCCAAGGCTTGGTCGCCGCCCAGGGGCCGCATGAACGGGGCCGGGGTCCATATCTCCGACTCCATGTTCACGTACATTTCCGGCGGGTTGGCGGGGGGCCACTCCGGGTCCTGAGCAGCTTCCGCCCGGATCTTGTTGCGCTCGTCAACGCTCTCATAGGGCCAAACGTGAATCACTTGGTTCAACGGGCCGATGTCGGTGTGCCAGAAAGCGCCCAGCTTGGAATACTTTTCCCTGGCTGGCAACGCCTTGGCGAAGTTCTCCTCGAACTGGGCGACCGACCCAGGTTTCAAAGTATAGGTACGTACTTCGTAAATCATGGCCGCTCCTCTTGCTGTAGGTCTGCCTGCGCTGCAAAGCCTGCCCCCTTGGGATTCCTGCCTTCGCGGGAAAGACGGAGAGGGCGCCCCGGTAACAAACAGGGGTGCGTCAGGCGCGCCTAGTGTAGCAAAATCCCCATTTGCGGGCAAACCACGGGGGTCGTACTAAAGATAGAGGAGTAAGCCGAGGGGATACAAAAGACATTTTTGCGGGTATGCCGACGCTATGGCCAACGTCGGGACGATCGCGGAAAACACGATCTCCTCTACCATTCGGGACCAGCGGCGTTCCTCAACGAGCGCATCAAAGTTCCCCTATTCCTTGTCAACCTTCCAAATGCGGTAAACTTCTTCAATTAACACGACTTCCTCCATCTCCGCCAAGACTCCCAGCAAGGACAATGGCACCAAAGCCTCGATCTCGCCTCCGGACCCGTCTTCGTACTCGTAGGCGTACACGGGATCCACTCCACTGTTCCTCAGCCACTCGGCCACCGTCAGGGTGTTGGAGGTGAGACCAATTTCCACATCCACGACGGAATCTTCGACTTCCTGTGAAGATACGCTACCCTGATTCTGGGCCTCCTTCGCTCTCTGCACCTCCGCGATTCGCATCTGGAGTTGGGGATCGTTTATGGAAGGATATTTCTGGGTCGGTTTCGGCGGAGCGACTGGAAGCCGCGCCTCAACCATGCCGTCACCGGAAGCACTTTTCTCGTACAAATAGTAATCGTACGTGGACGAAACTACTATGACACCTTCCTGCTGTGATAGGGATCCCAGCAGGGACACAGGTACCCAAGTATTGATATACATAGGATCATGATTGGGATTCGCAAAGCGCCGGGGATCTTCGAGGTTCTGTCTTGAGAGCCAATCATCTATGGCATCAAGGTTGCTCGAGACGTCGACCGTGACCATGACAAGGGACTCAAAATGGTCTGGCGCCAAGGCAGCCGCCTCAGTCTCAGACAGTTCGCCATTCTCGAACCGCTGCACAATCTCTTGGAAAGTCGCGTCCAGCTTGGGATATTGAGGGGCGTCCTCTTCCGCGGGTGCGGGAGTCCCGTCGCCATCCTGCTGGCCCGGATGCGGGGCAGTTTGTTCACCGGGTACGGACTGGGTCGCCGGTCCGCAGGCGAGTAAAGCCGCCATCAGAAGCATGACGGCCATGATCAGGGTCAATCGACCAGTTTTTACGAAAAGGTGTTCCATCAGACATCTCTCTCCCTTTCCAACTCCTGCGCAGGAGTCTTACTATGGTACTGTTCAATTGACTTCACCGTCGTCAAAGAAAGAAACCCCGTCCGGTGTCTTTTCATTCTCTCTTCTTTCCCGCGAAGGCGGGAAACCATATAGTCTTACCACGAGATGACGTGACACAGAGTGACACAAACCGGCGAAATTCATGCCTGTGAGTGGTTTCCTCCAGCCCAAATCGACGCGCACAGGCATAAGGGAACCTTGCCAGCCAAGTTGCCAACGGGAATGGGGAGCAGATAAACTCCTGCAAGGATAGTAGTGCTTCAGTGAAATAGTGGCAGCGAAAGACATGAAGAACGTCAGCATCAGCGTGGACGAAGAAACCCACCGAAGACTGCGGATCATGGCCACGGAACAGGGGACTTCCGTCTCGGCATTGATCAGAGACCAAATGATGAGGCTTCTGGGCCCAGATCACCAAGCAGCCTCGGGCGACACCGAGAGCGAAAAGCACCAGCGAGAGCTAAGGGAGATAACGGAGGAATTCCAGCGGAAGGGGATCGGGATTTCCATGACGGACAACCTGACCAGAGAGCAGATGTACCAGCGCAATGCGGCTCGCTGACTCCAACATTCTCCTTTACGCCGTCAGCGCAGACCCCTCAGAGGCCAACAAGCGCGCCTTGGCCATCGAGATTCTAGCCGACAGGGACAACCTTGCCCTCTCAGTCCAAGTGCTGGCCGAGTTCTACTACCAGGCTACCAGACAGTCCCGGGCCAACAGGCTGACCCACCAGGATGCTCTCAGGTTCATTGAAACCCTTAGGAGAATACCCGTACAGCCGGTGACGGAGCAGGTCTTCCGTAGGGCTACAGAACTCAGCAACCGTTTCGGCATCTCCTACTGGGATGCGTCGATACTGGCCGCAGCAGGAGTCATTGGCTGCGAAGCAGTTTACTCTGAGGACATGAACGACCAGCAAGACTACGGTGGACTCCGAGTCATCAACCCCTTCAGCCGCGATGCTCTTGGTTGAAGCCGAGGCTCGGGCAGCAAGTGCTGAGACCGAGGCGCGGTTGCTTCGAGAGCGTCTCCGACGCTTGGAAGAGGGAGCGTAAATTCCACGCTCGTGTTCGCGGCCCCGCTGTTCCGATGCTCAACCCTTGGCAAACAATCACCGCCAGCGTATAGTAATCATCAACAAATGCGTGACTGCATTGAGTTGTCAAAAGGAGAGGAAGTATGCCATCACCAAAGAGAGTCGGTCACCTCGTCATCAACGTAAAAGACCAGGAAGCTTCGACCAAGTTCTACACCGAGGTCCTGGGGTTTGAGGTCGCGGTCGACCGGCCGGGATTCGGCACCTTTTTGACCTGCGGCAGGATCCACCACGACCTGGCGCTGTTCCAAGCCGCCCCCGACGCCGAGCCGGTGAAGGAAGGCGCCCTGGGGCTGAACCACATGGCCCTCCAGGTCGAAGACTTCGAAACGCTGACCGCGTACTACCACACGCTCAAGGACCACGGGATGGAGATGCGGACCACCGACCACAGCATGACCAAGAGCATCTACATCAAGGACCCCGACGGCAACGGCATCGAGCTGTTCTGCAATACCTTCGATACCGCGGAAGAGGGCTTGGAGGAAATGCGTCGCCCCGGCCGGAAGAACACGGAGTTGGTCTTCAGCTAAGCTCTGGTCTTTGGATGGAGTAGCGCGCGCAGTGGTCGCCCTAGCTGACAGCGACAATATATGGCACACCCTTGGCCGGTTGGAGGAAGGGTTGCGCCGTCTGGAAGAACGGTTGAGTAGCTTAGAGGCGACCATGTTGGAAAACCAGCGCCAGACGAACACCGCTATATTGGAAAACCAGCGCCGGACCGATACTGCCTTGTTGGAAGTGAACCGGCGGATTGACCGTCTATTCTACGCAGTCATCGCTATCGGCGGTGCATTGCTGGTGGCAACGCTCGTCGGTCGTTTCGTAGGCAGCTAAAGCTGTCACCGGTAACCAGTGTGTTAGAGAGGGGAGACCTCCCCTCTCTAATTTATTGTGGAGACCAAGCCGGTACGTACCACTTACCACCCTGAATTAGAGCATCAGACCGCCTTTCAGATGGCTTACGAGAGGTGTCGTATGGCAAACTTGGAATTCGCGCTGTGGGACGGCTTCGGCGTCCAGGACATGTCCCAAGCGCCCACGGTCGCCGAGGTCTATGACCAGCACCTGCGGGAGGCCGTACTGGCCGAGGAGTTGGGCTACCACTCCTATTACATTATCGAGCACCAGAACTCCCATGTGGGGCAGAACACCGCCCCCAGCGTGTACCTGTCGGCGGTGGCCCAGCGCACCACCAAGCTGCGCATCGGCGTGATGATCTACCAGTTGCCCTTTTACAACCCCATGAGGCTGGCCCAGGAAGCGGCCATGCTGGACCAGTTGTCCCACGGGCGGCTGGAGTTCGGCACCGGCATAGGGGTGGCCGAGCACGAGTTCATCCGGTGGAACATGAACTTCTTCGAGCGTCAGAGGATGGCCAGCGAGGCCCTCGACATCATCATCAAGGCATGGACTCAAGAAGAAGTCACCTATAACGGCCAGTACTGGCAGTACGACGAAGCCCTTCCCGTGCCCAAGCCTTTCCAGCAACCCCACCCGCCGGTCTGGGTGGGCGCGCACAGCCCGGCATCGCTGGAGTACGCCGCTAGGAACAACTACAACGTGTCTCAAAACCTGGACGTCGACCCCGTGGTCGCCGAAAAGTTCGAATACTTCCGCAAGGTGTGGAAGGAGAGCGAACACCCCGACCCCATGCCCCGCACCTTCCTGATGCGGGCTGTACACGTTGCCGAGACCGACGAGTTGGCGCGTCAACAGGCGGAACAGCCCCTGTTGACCTCCCGTGCGCTGGGCAGGGAAGGCATCGCCAGGACGCGCATCGGCTTCCTGGGCAACCAGGACACTCCCACCAACCAGGAGCTTGCACGGGTGTTCCAAGGAATGGGTACATCCTACGACTTCTGGATCGACAATGGCCTGGCCTTGGTGGGCAGCCCGGAGACGGTGGCCCGCAAGCTGAAGGAGCAGCATGAACTCATTGGGTACGACATCTTCTGCGCCAACCACCGGTTCGGCGCCATGCCCCAGGAACAGTCCATGAAGTCCTTGAGGCTGTTCGGCGAAGAAGTTATCCCGGCCTTGGCCCAATGAGCGAACGCAGTACGTCCGTGAAGGAAACCTTGAATGTCGCGAATGGATTCCCGCCTTCGCGGGAAAGACGATGGGGAAGCGGGGATAACGGTGAAGAGGCGGGAATGACGTTAGCGGGTCTGGAAAGACGGTGGGGCGCCCGTGATTAGGGCTCTCATTGTCGACTTGGACGGAACCCTCATCGACCCCAGCGAAGAAGTGTCGGCCAGGGTGAAAGAGGCGGTGGGGCGGTTGGCCCGGCGAATTCCGGTGTCCATTGCCACTGGGCGCGAGAGCCGCCAAACCATCGAATATGCCAACCGGATCGGTCTGACCGCTCCCCAGATTTGCGACGGCGGCGCCAGGATCGTAGACCCCTCCAACAGCGAAATCCTGTGGTTCAGCCCGTTGGACCCGGTCAATGCGGAAAGGGTTGTGCGCTATCTCCATCGACACGGCGTAGAATTCATAGCAACTTACCCTGCAGGGTCGGTCAGGAGCATCGATCAGATCAACGGCTGGGACGTGGTGAGGGTGTCGGCGTTGGATATGACGGAAGAAACGGCCAACGCAGTAGCAGCCGAGTTGAGCGGCGACGGCGATATGCAGGTCATCAAGGTCTACTTGCCCTACAACGACCTGTGGGCGGTGGACTTCACCCGCGCAGGAGTAGACAAGGGCGCGGCCGCTGCGCAACTTATGTCGATGCTGGGCGCAGGAGTAGAAGACGCGGTTGCCGCCGGAGACAGCTACAACGACTTGCCTATGCTGAAGGTCTGCGGCTCGCGGATCGTCATGGGCAACGCCCCGGACGAGTTGAAGGAGTTGGCCGACTATATAGCGCCGACCGCCGAAGAGGACGGGTTGGCGCAAGCCATAGAAAAGTTCATCCTGCCCCGGTTGCAAGCCGGGGCAGAAACCGACGCGGGCTAGGTCCTATCTCAAGCCTTGGTGCACTACCCAACTCGTCATTCCCGCGAAGATCCTGCCCTCGTGGAGACGGGGGCGGGAATCCATTGGCTGAAATAGCTTCTAAGACAGGGCCGGTATTACTTCCTTGGTGAACAGCTTCAGCGAGTTGAGCACCCGGTCCTGGGGTATCAGCCCGCCAACGTTCATCTCGGTGATGACGCCGGACAGTTGCAGTTCCGCTTGTATCTCCGCCAACTGCCGCGCCACCGATTCCGGGCTGCCGTAGGCCAGCCGGTCCCGCAACAGGTCTTCGTAGGTTACTTGGGACAGTCGCTGCCCGCGCTCTACCCGTTCCTCGGAAGCCGTCGCCCCTGCATCGGTGGACGATGCGGCGTAGTTCTGGGCCATCCGCCGATAGGAGCGCATGGTGCTGGCCTGGGCTTCTTCGAGGGCTATCTCGTCGGTCTCCGCCACGTACACCGGGATCCGTATCAGAACATCCCCCTCTCCGGCGTGGCCTGCGTCCTTCCAAGCCTGCCGGTACACTTCCAGGTTGCGCACCAAGTCAGGGCGGTCCATGCCGCGAAGCCCCACGAAGATGTTGTGTCCCTGCTTCCCCACCATGGGGAAGGTATCGATGGTTGTAGCGGCGATCCGCACCGGCGGGTAGGGCTTCTGGTAAGGCTTGGGCAGGACGCAAACGTTGTCGAAAGTGTAATGCTTCCCTTGGTGGGAAAACCGTTCGTTGGTCCAAGCCGCTAGGATAACGTCCAAGCACTCCTGGAACCGTTCACGGCTCTCCTCGTATGGGATTCCGTAACCTTCATAGGACCGGGCGAACCCGCTGCGTCCCGCGCCGAAGTCGAACCTGCCCCGGCTGACTTGGTCGACGGTGGCAATCTCTTCGGCCATGCGAATGGGGTGGTTCAGGGGCAGCACATTGACTGCTATCCCGATCCTCAGCCGCTCGGTGCGGGCGGCAATGGCGCTGGCCATGATGAGCGGGGCCGACACTATCGAAGGTATTCCTGCGCCCTGATCGTCCAAGGGGTTGAGCGGCGCGGCGAAGTGCCTTTCCGCCAGCCATACCCCGTCCATGCCCCCAGACTCCGCCGCGTCCGCCAAGTGGAAAGCCTCGTCAAAGGCCTCCTCCTGGGTGGACCCGTACCGGTAATCGCATTCCATTATCATGCCGAAGTGCATGTATGACCTCCAAGCCGCTCCCTAAGG
The DNA here is from genome assembly GCA_965203835.1 of Dehalococcoidia bacterium. Lineage (GTDB taxonomy): Bacteria > Chloroflexota > Dehalococcoidia > Lucifugimonadales > UBA3495 > CBDCFV01. Next base: position 1,845,207 of record OZ241919.1, on the reverse strand, counting down.
CTGCGTTTAAAGCTGTGTCGCCCAATTTTAACACGGTCAGGCTGCTTGGAGAGCCGGTGGTGACAGGAACCATCGGGATTGACGCCCATGACTCCCCCAACCTATGCTTGCAGCACAAGCATACAGTGGCGGGCATTGCCCGTCATGGCAAGGAGGGACCGATGGCTATAACGCTATCCCACGGCGGCGACACTATCTTTTCATCAAAGTCCAGGTCCGACGAGGTCCTGGTCGGCACCAAGGACGGTCTGGCGTTTCTGAAACGGAACGGCGAAGGATGGACGGAGACCCACCGGGCATTGCCCGACAAGCACATACACGCCGTCATCGTAGAACCGGAGAGCGGCGCGATTATCGTGGGGGCCACCAACGATACCGTGTACGTCAGCGAGGACGGAGGACAGACTTGGGAGCAGCGGGACGACGGCATTACCCAACACGACGTTTACAGCCTGGCGGCCAAGCGGGTCAACGGCAAGGTCCGAATCTTCGCCGGCACCCAACCGGCCCACCTGTTCTACAGCGACGACCTTGGCAGGCATTGGGCCGAGCTTCCGGCATTGCGTTCGGTGGATACTTCCAAGTGGCACTTCCCCGGGCCTCCTCACATCGCCCACACCAAGCACATCAACTTCCATCCCGGCGACCCGGACACGCTGTTCATCGGGATCGAGGTTGGCGGGTTGCAAAAGAGCGTCGACGGCGGCAAGACCTTCACGACTATTCCGGGTATGGACGACGACGTTCACCGCACGGTGATCAATCCGTTGAACGCCGACCGGATGTACATCACCGGCGGCGACGGGTTGTACGTTACCTCGGACGGGGGCGACTCCTGGGAGCACTGGGCTACCACCGACCACGAGCTTGGCGCATATCCGGACCTGCTGGTGCTGCACCCGCGGAAGCCCGACCTGGTGTTCGTGGCCGCTGCCCAATACGGGCCAGGGTCATGGCCCCAGACCCATTTTGCCGGAAGCCGCATATCCCGCAGCACCGACGGCGGCAGGACATGGGAGCACCTGCGGAACGGACTGCCGGACCGGATGCAATCGGCGGTAGAGGCGATGAGCCTGGAGGACTGGGGCGAGTCGTTCTCAATCTTCGCGGCAACCGCCTCCGGCGAGGTCTGGTGCAGCGAAGACGGCGGCGACAGTTGGTCGCAAATCGCCGACAACCTGCCACCGATATCCAAGGGCAGCCACTACGCTATGCTTATGCCCGCGTAGTCAGCGCCGAGATAATCTGCTCCTCTGCCACGGCCACCCGTTGACTGACCCCTTCGGAGTTCAGACCGCCGAGGGGGTCAATGTTACAACCTCCCCAACTTATTCTTCTTGACATGGTGTTCGCTAATTGCGAACATGTGCGTTGTGCGTCGTCAACTACGAATCGAATGGTCAATCAGGGCAGTGAAAGACATGCGCCGGTTGGACCCGCAGAACCGCGAACGCATAGTGGCCAAGATTGAACAATACGCTGACGACCCTACATCGCTTACCAACCAAGTGACGGCGCTTTCAGGGAGCGGGTACCTGCGGATGAGAGTGGGTGTCTACCGCGTAATCTTCAGGCTGGAACATGAGACGACGGTCATCATGGCAATAAGAAGGGTGTTGCACCGGAGAGAGTCCTATGACTAACGCCGATACAATCACGCTGACGCGCGCTGAATATGACGCTCTGGTCTCGCGCAATGAGGAACTTGAGGATAAGTTGTCGGCTATGGAAGCGGAAGACGGCAGCCGAATTCCTCATGAAGTGGCCCTCTTGGTCATGAATGGCATGAGTCCGCTAGCCGCGTTCAGGAAACACCTGGGCGTCTCATTGCGCGACCTTTCCCAAAAGACCGGAATCAGCCGAAGCTATCTATCCGAGATAGAACGCGGCCTTAAACCGGGATCTATGACAACGCTCTCCCGGATCGCTGAGGAGTTGGGCACTAATATAGATACGTTGATAATGTAGCGCGACGGCGCTGGTCCGTTATGGCGTAGTCAGCGCCGAGACAATCTGCTCCTCGGCCACGGCCACCCGTTGACTGACCCCTTCGGAGTTGAGACCTCCGAGGGGGTGGGGGATGGACACCGGTTGAAACCCGGTGCGACCAAGCATTCGCGCGTGAACGTGGGCCGAGTCGATGAAGGGGCCGGTGCATACCACCACGGTGGGGATGCCCCGGTTCTCAAGGGTCATGGCATCGTGCACACTGCACGACGTACAGGACCCTCAATCGGCAATGGCGGTAACCACGAAGTCGCACCTGTCAGCCAGGGCGTCGATTACGCCGTCGGCTGCGGGCCTGGAATAGATGAACTTGTCCACAACCAGCGCATCGCTGAGTTCGAACTGCTTTTCCAGCGACTCCTTGATGCCAAGCAGCAACGAGTTGGCGTTCGCCTTCCGATTCCCCAGAAAGCCGCCGACCTTGCCGTGAAGACCCGGAAGGCGGTCGGCAGGGTTCCACCTGTGGAACGCTTCCTCGTCCACCGGGACTAGAATACCCATTTGTTGCAGCCGGTCTTGTACACCGGACGCGGGCATCATGGTCATAGATGCCTCCTCTATGTGTCCTGGATCTTCCTGATAACCAGCCGGGAGCCCCAACCGGGAATGTAGGTGGAATGAGGGCCTCCCTGCCCGCCGGCCACCATGATATGGATGTCCTCCGGGCGCCGGACCACCGGCGCCATTTGGGAGTCGTCCGACGGGTCTACGAACTTGGGCCACAGGAAAGCTCTTTGAGCATCGCCCTGCGGGGGGCCACCCCGGCGCAGCAGACCGACCGGTCTCCTGGCGTGTTCATATAAAAAGGCCCGCACGTCCCGTTTGCTCCACCCTCCGGCGGACAGGAACCGGGCGTGTTCCGGCCCCAGCACCACCAACGTGCCGCCCATGACGTACATCTGGACGTTGCCTAGGGTGCACATGGTGTCGGCAAGAACGGTAAGGAAGTCCCTGGGGTCCGCGGCATGGTACATAACGTTGTGAGGTGCTTCACCGGGAAACACCGACACCGTGCTGTCGGAAGCGTCGAATCCAAGCTCGACGTGCAAAGGCTCCCAAGGGTTGGAGTCTTCCGACTCGGCCACGCAGTAGGTGTAGGCGCCGGGGTGGCCAAAGGTCGCTTTGTTGGTCTGGCCGGGGACCGCGCCGCCCAGGTTGACCAGGACCAGCTTGACGGCGCGGCCAATGGTGGCGTTGGCCCGCCATCCTTGGCCGAAACAGTTGTACCCGGAGTTGATGTTCAACTGCTTGGCAATCGGCCCGTTGACGATGACCAACGGCGTGTGGATTCCCGTGGAGCACTGGACGCCCCGCAGGTTGAACCGGTCGTCCAGCAACGCCTCGATGGCTGTAGTAATCACGGGCATGTGCTCCGGCAGGCAACCGGCCATGACCGCGTTGACCGCCACCCGTTCCAGAGTGGCCCGTCCTCCCAAAGGAGGCACTTCGGCGATCAGTTCATCGGGCTGGCGTGGGTGCATGTACTCGACAAACTGTTGCACCCGCTCCTGAGTCGGCGGCACGACGGGCAACCCGTCGGTCCAGCCCGACTCGTACATCAGCTCTATGGCGTCGACAACGTTGTTGAGACTCACAGCATCGTTCCTGGGTTTGTGCTCACCGCATCCTCAGCTATATGATAACCAGACCAAGCGTCGCCTAGGAAAAGTTGGAGCGGCGGGCTTCCAGGTTGGTGTGGATGTCCAAGAGCACCGTCCTGCCGTCGGCGTTCAGTTGCTGCGCCCTCTTGAGGGCCGGCCCCACTTCCGACGGCTGGGTCACGGTTATACCCACGGCGCCCATGCCCTCGGCAATCTTGGAGTAGTCTCCGGTCATGTGGGTGGCGCCGAACAGGTCGGCCGCGGTCGGGTAGCCTCCCGGATACGTAGCCATGCCGCCGTTGTTCAGGACTATGGTGGTGATGGGCGCTCCCGCCCGGACTGATGTTTCGATATCCAAGCCCGACATGCCAAATGCGCCGTCTCCCATGAAGTTCAGGCAGAACTTGTCCGGCTTGGCCAGCTTGGCTCCGATCATCAAGGGTATGCCATAGCCCAAGTGGGTGGTCTTGCCCCAACCGATGTAGCTGTGGGGCACGGTGCCCGGGTAGAAGGGCATGATGGTGTCGCGGGGCGCGCCGGCATCGTGAGTGACGATGCTGTTCTCCAAGTCCAGGTTGGCCTTCAATTCCCCAATGACCCGGTAGGTGTTGATCGGCACCTCTTCCGAGTTCAGGACGGCGGTCCATTCGGACATCCATTGCTCGCGAAGGTCGGCAATTTCCTTGGCGACGTTGGTCTGCCCCTTGCGGCCATTGTCTCCCGTCTGGGCCTTGACCTCTTCAATGATTGCTTGAAGGGCCAGCTTGGCGTCTCCGGGGAGCCCCACATCGACGGAGAAGTCCTTGTTCAGATCCTCAATACTCTCGGCGTTGTGGATAATCAGTTTGCCATTCGGTATAGGCTGCCCGTAGCTGGTCCTGGTCATGCTGGAACCCACAGCAAACAGCACGTCGGACTCCTGCAGCCACCGGCGAGCGGGCAGCGTAGTGGCGCTACTCCCGGCGCCCAAGGCCAGGGGATGCCGCTCGTCAAAAGACGATTTGCCGGGCATAGTGCAGTACACTGGTATCTCGGTCAGTTCGGCCAGTTCCCTCAATTCTTCGGTCGCGCCGGCGAACAGCACTCCCATGCCGGACCAGATGACCGGCTTCCGCGCGCCCAGCAGCACTTTGACCGCTTCTTTCACGTCGCCGGAGGAGGGGGCTTGGACAAACCTCTTGGGAGGCTGGTAGTTGAGAGCGTCATCGGGGATTTCCTGGCCTCCCACGTCGGCGGGGATTTCCACGATTACCGGTCCGGGCCGCCCGTTGCGAAGGTTGTGGAAGGCACGGCGCATGGCTCCAACGACCTGGGACGGCTGGGTAATGACTTCAGCGGACTTGGATACCGTTTGGTAGGTGCGGGCCGGGGAGAAATTCGGCCGCACGGCGTACTGGTTCAAGGCCGGGCCGCCGGGCAGGTAGAGGATAGGAACGTTGTCGCTGAACGCTTGAGCGATGCCCCCCATTGAATTCTCCGAGCCAGGGCCGCCTTGGGTAATGGTCACGCCGAACCGCTGGCGGTCGTGCATCCGGCTGTAGCCATCGGCGGCCATCAACGCACCGCGTTCCTGCCGGAACATGACGGTGCGGATGCCCTCCTTGGCCACTGCTTCAATGAGCAGGTTGGACGGGAAACAGGACACCCAGTCCACACCCTCGATTTTCAGAATGCGGGCTACCGCTTCATTAACGTTCATGTTGATTCTTCTCTCCGTTTGTTCCCGGGAATCGGCGACGCGCCCAGAGCGTCACGCTGCCCGATGATAGTTGCTGCGTTATATACCGTCAACCCTGCGGCAACTCTGAGGGAAGCGCCTCCCATGTCCACCGGGAATTATCACATTGCACTGGCAATGTGAACTACGAACAATTTTATGGGTAGAGAACACCGTCCGATTCCGTGCAGGGATGAACGGGCTTGCCTGACGTATAATACCCGTTAGTGGCCGCGCCTTATCTCCGTCGCACCCGGCCGCAGGAGTATTGCCATGACCAGCAGACCGATGCCACGAAAGCCGGTCGTCGGACCCGGCGGCGAATTCACGCCGCCTCCGGAAACGCCTTTCGACCCGGGAGACGGCCTGTTCCCGGTGTTTCCTCCAAGGGGCGATATGCAAAACCCTATCTATCTTCACCGTCCGGGTCATCTGGCCGCCTTGAGTCTGCACTTTGGCGCACCGGACACCACTATCGTGCTGGGTGAAGTCCCTGTCGGCCGGGATATAAGCCAACGCCAGGGCCTGCGAACCCCCGACTTGCTCATTGCCTTCGGCGTAGACCCGGACAAGATCATAGCGGACCGGGGCTACTCAATAGCGGAGTGGGGCAAGCCCCCCGATTTCGTGATGGAAATAGCATCCCGGAGCACCGCGCGGAATGACATCGGGGATAAGAGGAACGACTACGCCGCTTTCGGCATACCCGAATACTGGCGATTTGACCCGTCGGGAGGCCGGTATTATGGAACACACTTAGCCGGGGACCGGTTGGTGGGTGAAGTATATCAGCCCATCAGCATCGTCAGAGTGGATGGGACTCACTATTGGGGCCACAGTCCGGCCCTGGGATTAGACATCTGCTGGGAGAACGAACGGCTTCGCTGGTATGACCCGATGGCCCAGCGCTACCTGCTGACCTTTGATGAAACGGATGAAGAGCGCATAGACGCCCAAATGGAGCGGGATGCCGCCCGGTATGAAAGAGACTCCGCCTTGATTGAGCGGGAAACAGAGCGCAGAGCCCGCTTGGCTGCCGAGGAACGAGTGAAAGAACTGGAAGCCGAGATAAGGCGTTTGCAGGATTAGTGTGACAGCCCCGCCGGATCAAGCCCCAAAGTGGCGATCCAGAACGCCGGTGAACTCGTCCATCGTATAGGTATAGGTCTGTGTGCCGAACTGCTGTATGGCGTAGTGGGCGCATACCGTGCCCATTTCCACGCAGCGTTGCATGGACTCGCCGTTGATCAGGCCCTTGAGCAGTCCTCCCCGGAAAGCGTCTCCCGCTCCGGTCGGGTCTACTACGTTGTCGGTGGGGACGGGAGGCACCGTAACCGAGCCGGTGCGAGTCACGATTTCGCAGCCCTGCTCACCCTTGGTAGTGATGACGGTGTCCACTTTCTCCAGCAAGTCGTGAGTAGTCAACCCGGTGGACTGGCCAATCATGGCCAACTCGTAGTCGTTGGACACCAGCATGTTGCAGCGTCCGATGGCTTCGGCCAAGTCCGCTCCGTCCCACACAGGGAGTGATTGCCCGGGGTCGAATATGGAAAATATGCCCATCTCCTGGTAGCGTTGGGCATATTCGGACATGTCCCGCAGGTTGCCCGGAGCGATGATAGCGATGCTTTGGGCCGGGTCCAAGACGCTGAAGTCTCCCTCAGACGGGAACATCATGGCACCGGGATTGAAGGCCGTTATCTGGTTGTTGGTTTCGTCGGTGGTGATGAAGGCGGATGCGGTGAACACATCGGGGATGACGCGGATGGCTGCAGAGGATATGCCGCACGACTCCAGCCACTCGAAGTAACGGTGATAGTCCTGCCCCAACGTACCGAGGATGGTCGGCTTCTCTCCCAAGAGAGACAGCGAGTAAGCAATGTTGCCGGCCGTGCCGCCCAGGTTCTCGGTGAGGCCGGCAACAGTGAAGCTGATGTTGACCTCCTCCAGCCTGTCCGCCACCAAGTGGTCGGCGAACTTTCCGGGATATTCCATGATTCGGTCGTAGGCCAAAGAGCCGGATACCAGGATGTCCATCAATACCGTTCCATTCTCAGGGATTCGGGGTAACTATCCTCTTCTGCCGCGGACAGTTCCTCCGCATTTACGGGACACAGGTTATCAGCAACCAAAACGCCCGTCCAGACTGCCGCTGAAAGTCACTTGGTCGCCGATGCTGATGCGGGTCCGTTGGGCCGTTCCCGCGTTGACCTCCAACACGTACTGGGCCAGCGTCTTTGGAGAGAAATGCGGCAGGTCTCCCAACCCCTGTCCGGGCTCGGGCTTGGGAGCGTTTTCGGTGACGTCCACCACTGTGCACCGGGAGTCGATCCAGACCATATCCAACGGAAACAACATGTCCTTCATCCAAAAGACCCACTTGGCCTCGTTCTCGAATACGAACAACATTCCTTCGTTGTCCGCCAGCGGCGGATGGCCGGAAAGGCCTTGATTGCGTTCATCGGGAGTGACAGCCAATTCCACCATGAAGGACGTGTCTCCAACGGTTACAAGCGGGACGTCGATTGCGGGTGTCGGTTGCGCCGTCGGAGCCTCGACAGTGACCGAGGTTGCGGGGGGAGCAGTTGGCGTATTGGGGACCGTCTCCGTGGGAGCCACGTTGGTAGGTTGAGCGGTTGATGTGGGCGGCGTATCGGTGGGTTTGGCCGTTGCCGGGGACTGCATGATGGTGGGCCGGACCGTTGGAGTTGGGTCTACGGGAGCAGCCGTAACGGGAGCCGGGGTAAGGGTCGCCGTTGATGGATAACGAATCGTTCCGGGGGCATCACGGACTGAAATTACTGTCGGGGCCGGGGCGGTCGCCATATCCCCGTTGCAAGCTGCCAACGCCATTACAGCCAGTAGCAGACCCAAGCAAAAAGAGAGACACCGCAAGGGTCGGCGTCTCGCCTCAGACCTGTCCGCTGGCGGCATAAACGTCCTGGGCCATTTGCCGCAGCGATCGCATCAGCAACACCGGCGGGGTTGGCCCCACGTTAGCGTAGCCGACGCCCAATTCCAGCAACTCCTGCGGATTGAACGGGATGGCCGGGTTGTTGACAGGCAGGGCCAGCTTTGCTTTGCCTATCTTCCGAATCTGGTCTGACAGTTCCCGGACACGCGCTTTCAGTCTGGGGTCATTGGGATCGCGGATGCCCATGTACTCGGAGAAGTCCATCGGCCCGATGGCGACCAAGTCTATGCCGTCCAGCGCAGCTATCTTCTCGATGTCGTTTATGCCCTTGGCGTCCTCGGTCATTACCGAAAGCAGCACCTCTTCGTTGGATTGGCGGGTGTGCTCCTGCCAAGGGACCGTGCCGAACCGCGCGGCCCTGCTGCCGCCCGCCGCCCCGCGCTGGCCCAAGGGCGCGTAACGAACGGCGTCCACCATCCGTTTGGCCCCCTCCACGCCCTGGATGTGGGGTATGACAAGTCCTTCAGCCCCCATGTCCAGCAGGCGCAGGATGACGCTTTCGTTGTCGCCGGGTATGCGCACCACGGAAGTAACACCCGCCAGGTCGGCGGCCCGGATCATCTCCCCGACCAAGGGCAGGTCGAAGTTCGAATGCTCCATGTCTATGAAGGCGGCATCGAACCCGGCCAAGCCGACTATCTCCACCACCTGCGGGTCGGCAAGCTCAACGAACGCGCCGAAGGCCAGCTTGCCCTCGCGCATGACTTTCTTGACGCGGTTCTGTCGCATGGAGAGTCTCCTATCGGGGATGGGCAATGGAACCCGGCGTCACAAAGGCGGACTGGACGCCGGGAATTACGCACGGCCAAGGGACTGGTGAATATTGCCCACGGTCTGCTTCATGGCCCGGAAGAGTATTTCCGGCGGGGCGGGCGCAACGTGAGAGTAGCCGACGCCAAGCTCCACCAGTTCCTGGGCGTTCAGGGGAATGGATGGATGGTTCATAGACACGGCCAGTTTGGCTTTGCCGATCTCGCGGACCTTGTCGGCGATCTCCTTGAGCCTGATTCTTAGCCGCGGGTCGCTGGGGTCGCGGATTCCCAAATACTCGGAAAAGTCGTTGGGGCCAACCGCCACCAAGTCTATGCCGTCGAGGGCGGCTATTTTCTCAACGTCGTCGATGCCCTTGGCGTCCTCCACCATTACTGAAAGCAGTATCTCTTCGTTGGATTGCCGGGTGTGCTCGGTCCAGGGGATAGTCCCGAACCGGGCCGCCCGGGTGCCGCCAGCCGCGCCCCGTTGCCCCAAGGGCGGGTAACGAACGGCGTCCACGGCCCGCTTGGCCCCTTCCAGGCCCTCCACGTGGGGAACGATGATGCCTTCGGCGCCGGCGTCCAGAAGACGCAGGATAAGGCTGGAGTCGTTGCCGGGAATGCGGACGATGGAGGTCACGCCCGCCATGTCGGCGGCGCGAATCATCTCTTCCACCAAGGTCAGGTCGAAGGTGGTATGCTCCATGTCGATGAAGGCGGCATCGAACCCGGCCAAGCCGATTATCTCTACCACCTGCGGGTCACCCAGGGCGACATAAGTGCCAATGGCCAACTGGCCTTCCCGCATTACCTTCTTGACCCTGTTCTGGCGCATGTAGTCCCTCCGCTCGAAAAAAATCACCCGATGAAATCCGGGCCAATGTTAACCCAGCCTTATCCAAATCACAAGGAACGCAATGCTACAGGCCACTGGCAATATTTCGGGATAGGCGGCTGTAGAGGTGAGATACCGGGTTGGAAAAATAAACTTCCAGACATTTACGGACATTCAGATTTGGCGACGGGCCGAGATTTGCACAAAATCCGTTTGCTTTGTTAGAGACGCAGCACGTTCGTCGGTATAAGGCGTCCCGCCACGGGGTCTACCGCCAGCAGCGCCTCTTCCATAGTTACCACTCCCAGCAGACTGGGCTCGCCTTTCTCGGCGAATATCACCGGCGTGGGAAACTCCTGTCCCTCCAGCCTTATAACGGCCCTTCCTATGCCCACCGGAGCGTTGCTTCCGTCCGCCAGTTCGGACTGGGCTGAACGCAGGACCGGCACTCCCAACCTCTGCAACAGTTCTCTGGGTATTGCCGTGAAGGTCGAGCCGGTGTCAACTGTGACCTCAAGGCTTTCGAACCTGTTTCCCTCCGTGTTTCCGACTGCTATCGTCACTTTTACTGTTCCCATCGGGTTTCTCCTGAGCTTGCCCCTGTTTGTTGGACAAGTATATGTTAAACAAAAGCAACCGGCGCCGGAAAGGGCCAAGTGTCATACCAGTCACCGTACCGGAATCCTCGTAAACCGGCACGTGTTGACTAGGGCAAATACGGTAAGGTAGGCTTGGGGCAGCTTCCCTCCCCCTTCCCTTGTCATTCCCGCCCTGCCATGCGGCCAGCCAGGGCGGGAAACCGGGCCGGGGGCAGGCCTGAGGATAGGAATATGACGCAGCAGACTCAATCTGCGCTTACTCCCGAGGTCAAAGCGATGATAGGAGTGGAGGGCGAGGTAGTGGAGGCTTGGGGAGTTGTGGACGAGGAGTACCTGAGAAGGTTCACTCAAGCAGTGATGGACCCCGACCCCAGGTACTGGGACCACGAATTCGCCGAGAGCACCCAGTACGGCGGGATCATTACTCCGCCTATCATGGTCAGCTACATGGCCAGCCGGATCCGGCCCGACCAGGAAGACCCTATTACCAGGGCCTTCGAAGAGGACCCAATGTCGGACGGCATCGGCCGGGTGGAGCGTCCGGGGGCGCTGCCCAGCGTGCCGACGGACTTGGTGCGGGTGCTGAACGCCGGCAACGAACTGGAGATTTACCAGTACCCGTCCATCGGCGACAAGGTCTTTTTCCAGAACAGGTACTCGGACATCCGGGAGCGGGTCGGGCGCGACGGCAGGCCGTTCCTGATCATCACCACCGAGACCACTTACAAGAACCAGAAGGACGACCTGTTGTGCATCACCAGGGCGTCCACCATCCGCCGGTAGCCCTCTTTACCACCCGTCTTTCCCGCCCCCACACGTCTTTCCCGCGCAGGCGGGAAATCGGGCCAGGGGCAGGCCGAGGAGTAGTAATTATGACCGTTCCGTTGGAAGAACTGCTCAACATGTCCCCCGACGAAATCTGGGCGCATAACGAACGTCCCTCCGCGGAGGGACTGCGCAACAAGGAGCAGACCTACTACGATGACGTGTACGAAGGCATGGAACTGCCCAAGTACATCTACCGCCCCACGCCCACACACCTGTTCCGGTGGAGCGCGGCCATAGAGAACTTCCACCGCATCCATTACGACCTGGACTTCGGCCTGAACCACGACAAGAACCCCAGCATCCTGGTGCACGGCTCGTGGAAACAGAGCGTGGTGCCGCAGTACCTGAAGGACTGGACCCTGCCCAAGGGTTGGCCTTGGAAGGCCCGGTTCGAGCACCGGGCGATGCTGGTGCCGGGCGACGTTTTGATCATGTGGGGTATAGTGACCGGCAAGTACGAAAAGGGCGGCATGGGCTTCGTTGAGCTGGACATTGGAATGAAGACCCAGGACAGCATCGAAAGCATGCCCGGCTCGGCCACCGTGGTCCTGCCCCTGAAGGACGGGCCGGAGATACCGTACCCGTTCGTGCCCCCGGCGGACTAACAGTCCAAGTCCAAGAGGTGAACAAACGACATGGCCCGATTCATCGCAATTCATAGTGTGCCCGGTATTTCCGAGGAGGCCTTCCGCGAGAAACTGAACGGCGTCAGCAAATGGAGGCCAGACCGGCGCACTACCATCCTGAAGGTCTACGGCGACATGGAGACCGGCAAACTGGTCACGGAGTGCGAAGCGGTGGAGCAGTCCCACTTCGAGGACTGGATAAACATGGTCGGGTGGCCGGCGGAGTCCATCCACAAAGTGGACATGATCTGCCAGGTAGGGAATTTCTGGAAGCTGTAGCCAGGGCCTGACTGACCCCTTCGTCATTCCCGCGCAGGAACGTCACCCCCCCCCGCGTAGGCGGGGGCGGGAATCCACGCGGGGCAGGTTTTCTTCGATCAATTGCTCCAGTAACCATTGGGCTTGGGCGGCATTGGGTCCCCAACCTGCAACCCAAGCCGCAACCGGCTGTACTCGAAGCTGATCTGCGCGCCCAGCAGCAGTATCATCGATGACACGAAAATCCATATCATGAGCACTATCACCGAGGCGACGGAGCCGTAGACCTGGGTATAGTCGTAGACGTTGTCCAAGTACCAAAGAAACATGATTTTGGCGGTTTCCAACAACAGCGCGGCCACCAGGGCTCCCAGCCAAATGTAACGCCAGAAAGTTTTGCAGTTGGGAGAGAACCGGTAAATCATCAGGAAAATCAGGAAATTCAAGGACGTGGGGACCAGGTGCAACGCCATGTGCCCCAACCCTGATGTATGAAACAGTTCCTGTAATGGGATGCCAAGCTCGCGGGTGGTCCCGGTCAGAAACTCGATGGCGGAACTTATGGAAGTCGACAACAGGAACAAAGTCCCCACGAACAGGGCCATCAAGGCGTGGAAAGGCCTGGCGTAATAGAAGGGCGGGTTTTCGTATATTTCCCACGCCCGGTTAACGGCCCGGGCGACGGCTCCGAAACCGACAATGGCGGTCCACGCAATGCCCAGAACGGCCCCTGCCCCCAATTCTTCCCGAAGCTGCACCAACGTCTCCACGTTCTCTTCCACGAACAGACGGGACCCCGGCAGGTTGACGGTTACGAAGTCCAAGAACCTCTGTTGGGTCTCTTCCGGGGCGAGAATGATGCCCAGTATCGCCAGCAGCCCCAAGACCAATGGAAACAGGGCCAGCAGAGTGTAGTAGGCTACCCCTGCCGCAAGGTGGGTGGCCTCGACGCGGAACATTCCCCGGGCGACTCTCCACGTCAGCACCACCACCAAATTTCGCACCACGGGACTGCGGACGATGACATTTCTAACGCGGGCGGCCCTTGACTTGCTTGTCGAGACCCACTTAATCACCATGTTTGCAATTCTATCGATGCCTCGATAAGCGCCGGAAAAATCCAAGTCGGAGCCACGCAGATGCTATACGGGTATTTCCGGCCTTGGGCAAATGCGCCGGTTACCTTGGTCTCAGCATCCCCCAAGCACTTGGGGGCCAATACCTGAACCAGACTCGCCCCATAATCAGCCGGTTGCTTACCGGCCCAAAAACCCTGCTGTCGCGGCTTTGCCTGCGGTTGTCTCCCATTACGAAATATTCGTCTTGACCGGATGACCACTCTTGCGGCCCCATCCGTTTTTCAACTGCGGGAAGGGTGGGATAGTCCTCCTGCAACGGCTTCCCGTTCAGCCAAAGGCGCCCTTCCTTCATCCGGATGGTCTCGTTCGGCAGTCCAACGATGCGCTTTACGTATACATCGCCGGCCCTCCGAGGATGACGAAGCAGAACGATGTCTCCCCGGCGCAGTTGGCGTCCAAGGCGCTCCTTGGGGAGCATCAGAACGTATTGACCGTCGGCCAACGCCGGCAACATGCTATCCTCTTGCACTCGATACGGACGGGAGCGGGCAATGGATTCCAATAGTCGAAGAAATGGCATTGTCCGGACCTGACGCCAGAGCATAGGTGTTGGTTGCCGCAATTGTATGCGCCGCTCTGACAGGCGGCAACGTCCGCATCAGTTCAAAGTCCGCTCGTCGTGAGCTTGTTGAACCATGAACGGACGGCCCTTCGACAGGCTCAGGGCAAACGGAGAGGTTAACTTGCCGCCCGACTTCGCACATGCCCTGGGACCCGGCCGCGGGGCCATTTGCAACACACCGCCGTTTCGGGTTAAGATACCGCCCGGCGGTCCATGACTTGCCCTGTATAGAAAGCCTGCACCTGAAGGTATATCCAGTGATAAACATTACCTGTACTTTGCAGGAAGGGATAATACCCTTTGAATTGCGGGAAACGCTGGCCGGCGAACTGGTCCGCATTGCCTCCAGCGTGTTGGGTGGGGCGCCGGAAGACGTAACCGTTGCATTCGACGAGATACCTCACGGGTTCGGCTTCAGGGGCGGCGAACTGTCGACCACTTCCCGGGTGATCGGGCTGCTCTCCGAACCTTGTCAGCAAGAGGTACGGGTCGAATATCTGAAACAAGTATGCGAGATGTGGACCCGCATCACGGGTTGCACCACCCACGAGATAGTGGCGTCCGCAAGAGACCCGCGATAGGAAACCCAATATAGACCAGGAGAGAGACCATGCCTAATTACCGCTGCGAAATCCCCAAGGACTCCATTCCTTTCGAAAAGCGTCAGAAGATAGCCTTGTCGTTCACCGACATTCATTGCGGCTCCACCGGCGCGCCGCGCAGCTTCGTAAACGTCGTGTTCGACGAGCAGACCGAGTCCAATCGGGAGACTCCGTACTACATCGACGGCGGCAACAGGGCCGGGCGCCCGGAAGAGGTCAGGGACCAGTTGCTGCTCGACCTGCGGACCTCGTTCGCTGAAATAGCGGGCGTGCCGGTTGGGTCGGTAGGCGGCAGAATCGTCGAGAACAAAGCATCGCAGACCATGGAAGGCGGCATCATTCTGCCCGAGCCCGGCCAGGAAGGCGCGGAGTGGTATGCCTTGGCCGCTGCCAACGACTAGTAGCACCTGTGACTGCCGAGGGTGGTCACGTTCCTAATTAGCACGTGCCCGTATAGAAGATGCTTACCGGGGTTGAGTCCTGGTAAGCATCTATTTGTTTGTGTGGCACAAGCCGACGTGTTTGGGTTGTATAATCTCTACACCAAAAATTGAAGGCGACATCGAAATGACCGTAAAACCCCTGCTGCGGGAACCTGACGAGGGGCAAAGCCCTGAAAGCCGCAGGGCCATGGGCCGCAGGTTTATCCTGGAAGCGCGTGAGGAACTGGAAGGAGGCAACCGGCTCCAAGCCGGGGAAAAAGCTTGGGGGGCAGTGGCCCAGCATCTGAAGATCATCGGGGATGATAGAGGATGGAAGCACGGGTCGCACCGGCAATTGGAAAGTATTGGACATCACATCAGGGCGGAGTATCCGGACTATGACTCAGGAGATTTCGCCACTGCCATGTCGAACGCCTACCTCAAAGGGCATAAGAATTTCTACGAAAACTGGTTGGACACCGACGAAGTTGAGGAAACCATAGAGGGCGTGGAAAAGGTCCTGCCGGTGCTGGAATCAATTGAGGCAGAGGCTCCCCGGTACTTCAAGATCAGTTCCAACAGCCAGCGGCGGCGATTGGTGGAACTTACCGGGAACCGGGACCTGCAAATCGGGGACGAGTCCCCTGTGGGGTTCTCCAACCGGCATTCTTCGCTTGGTTGCTCCAAATGACCGTAATGATATTCGCGAAGCCCGCTATAGAACTATGAGGCGATAACGAAATGACGGTAAAACCTCCACTGCCCGAACCAGCCGAGGAACAAAGTCCCGAAGACCGCAGGGCCATGAGCCATAGGTTTATCCTGGAAGCGCGGGAGGAACTGGAAGGCGGTAACCGCCTGCAAGCCGGAGAAAAGGCATGGGGTGCGGTAGCCCAGCACCTGAAAATCATCGGGGATGATAGAGGGTGGAAGCATGGGGCCCATCGGCAACTGGAATATATTGGCCGTCACATTAGCGCCGAGTACCCGGATTATGCTTCCGCGACGTTCGCCAGAGCTCTGTCAGACGCTTATCACAAGGGACATGAGAATTTTTACGACAATCGTCGGGACATCGATGAAATCGAAGACACAATTGAAGCTGTTGAACAAGTGCTCCCGGTGCTGGAGGCGATTGAGTCAGAGGCTCCCCGGTACTTCAAAATCAGTTCAAACAGCGAGCGGCGGCAATTGGTGGAGCTTACCGGGAACCGGGACCTGCAAATCGGGGACGAGTCCCTTGTGGGGTTCTCCAACCGGCATTCTCCGCCCGATGGCACCGGCAGTTGACGTATTTCAAAAGGAGGTCCCGTTAACGCGATGCAGTTGAATATCGACCCGGCCAGGTTGAACCGCACGGTCCAGGAACTGGGTTCCATTGGCGAGTCCCCGCTGGGTATGCAAAGAGTAGCCTTCTCGCCGGAGGACGTTGCCGGGCGGGAATACGTCATTTCGTTGATGCGTAAAGCCGGGATGGAGACCCGCATAGACCCGGCGGGCAACATCATAGGCCGTCTGGAAGGGTCGGAACCGGGCCTGCCCGCCATCGGCATGGGTTCCCACACCGACACCGTTCCCAGCGGAGGGAAGTACGACGGAGCGTTGGGCGTGTTGTCAGCATTGGAATGCGTTCAGACGCTGGCCGACAACAACAGCCGGCTGCGCCATCCCGTGGAGGCGATGGTGTTCACCAACGAGGAGGGTACGCGCTTCCACCGCTGGCTGCTGGGAAGCCGGGCAATGGCCGGAATGCTGCTGGATGAGGACCTGAACGCCGTGGACGACGACGGCGTGAGCTTGGGCAGTTGCTTTGCCGACATCGGCGGCGACATGGGACGTATTCAGGAGGCCGCCAGGGCCAAGGGAGAACTGGCCGCGTTCTTCGAGCTTCACATCGAACAGGGGCCAACCCTCTACCAGACCAACACGCCCATCGGTGTCGTTACCGGCATCACCGGGCGGGCAATGTTCGAGGTGGAAGTCAACGGCATGGCCAACCATGCCGGGACCACACCCATGCCGGTCCGCCACGACGCCCTGGTCAGCGCATCCAAGCTGGTGCTGGCGGTGCAACGGCTGGCCAAGGAAGAGGAAGTGTGCCGCGTCGCCACCACCGGGGCAATACAAGCCCATCCCAACGCCGTCAACGTAATTCCCGGCAACGCCCGCATCGGCGTCGAGTTCCGGGACGTGTCGATGGATGCATTGGCCCAAGCTGAGGCTGAACTCCACCGCATCGCCGCATCGGTAGCGGCGGAGGACGGCGTGAGGATCGACATTCACCGGCAACGCTTTACGGACTCGGTGCCCATTTCCGAGTCGATGCAGGATCTGGTCGCCGAAGCGGCGGAACGGTGCGAACTGGCCTCTCAGCGCATCCCCAGCGGAGCGGGCCACGACACCCAAGCCATCGCCGCCATAACCGACGTGGCGATGCTTTTCGTCCCCAGCGTCAACGGCATCAGCCACTCGCCGGAGGAGTTCACTACCCCGGAAGATTGCGCCAACGGAGCGCAGGTACTGTTGAACGTTCTACTCTTGGCCGACGAAAGATTGTAGCAAGGCCCCTGTCCATCCCCCTTCGTCATTCCCGCGAAGGCGGGAATCTACGTGGGGCAGGGTTTCCTGCGGAGGCGGGAAACCCGGCAGGGACAGGCCGTTACGAGGATAGAAATTTATGAAATTCACCGGAACTTACGAATTTGAAGCCCCCGTGCAAAAGGTATGGGAAGCCCTGATCAATCCCGTTTCCTTGGCGGGGTGCATTCCCGGCTGCCAGGACATGGAGGCGATTAACGAAGATGAGTACAAGGCCAATTTGACGGTAGGCGTCGGCCCGGTGCGCGGACGCTACACGGCCACCATAACCGTGCGGGACAAGACTCCCTACGAGGTCTTTCGGCTGGGGGTGGAAGGCACCGGCGCCGTGGGGTTCGTAAGCGGCGAAGCAACCATCACCCTCAGCGAACGGGACGGGACCACCAGCGTCAGCGTGGACAGCGATGCCCAGGTTGGAGGCACGGTGGCCCGGGTGGGACAGAGGTTGATGGACAGCGTAGGCAAAATGATGATGGACAACTTCTTCGGCTGCCTTAGGGAGTCCGTCAAATAGCAGTAGCCAGTGAATAGTGGCCAGGTTTTGTTGACATTTTCCCGTCTTTCCCGCGAAGGCGGGAAGCTAAAGACTTATATGGGAGGCACGTCCATGGAGCGCAGGACGCCCAGCAAAGAAGAAGTACAAGCCTACTTGAAGGACGATAACAACTGGGGCCGTTGGGGCGACGACGACCAAGTTGGGGCGGTCAATATGGTCACGCCCGAAAAGCGGGCCGCCGCCGCCCGATTGGTCAGAAACGGCAGGGCCGTATCCCTGAGCAGGGAATTTCCCAAGACGCCTGCCCCCAACAACCCCACTCCAGCCATCCACTACATGAAGCGCAACCCCAGGGGCGATACCGGCGGCTCGGCTATCGACTTTTACGGCATCTCCTACCACGGTACGGCCACCACCCACCTCGACGCTCTCTGCCACGTCTGGGACCACAACGGCATGTGGAACGGCCGCAAGCCCGACGACACTATCACATTCGACGGCGCCCGGTGGGGGTCGGTCGAGCATTGGAAGGAAGGAATCATCACCCGGGGCGTGCTTCTGGACGTCCCCAAGTTCCGCGGGCAGCCCTTTGTCACCTTTGAAGACCCCATCCACGGCTGGGAGTTGGAGGACGTAGCCAAGTCCCAAGGCATCACAATGGAACCGGGAGACGCGCTGATTGTCTACGGCGGGCGGGAGGCTTGGAACGAGGTCAACCCGACGTGGGGGACCGTGGATATACCCCGGCCCGGGCTGCACGCCTCATGCCTGAAGTTCATCCGAGAGTCCGATTGCTGCCTGCTGGTCTGGGACATGATGGACTTCCAGCCCAACGGCTATGACATTCCTTGGTCGGTGCACGGAGCCATCTTTGCCTACGGCATCGGCTTGGTCGACAATGCCCTGTTGCAGCCCTTGGCCGAAGCCTGCGCCGAGGAGGGCCGTTACGAGTTCATGCTGACCGTCAACCCGCTGCGCGTAGTCGGAGGCACCGGCTCCCCAGTGAACCCCATAGCCCTGTTTTAGAGTATGCTCTAAAATTTCCGAATTGGTTCTCGTTCTCAAGCCTTCGTGCCGCATCGCCGTAAAGTTGCGAGGGCGATGGGGACCCGTAAGTCCCCATAAACTGTCAACGCCATGCGCCGGTTGATGGAACGAAAGGCCAGTAATCGGCGTATTATCCGGCAACGTGCTTTACACTTGTCGTGAGGAGCCTGACGTGAGGGCGAGCTTTTTCTTGGGTTTGACCGTCGTTTTGGCACTTGCTCTGGTAGTGCTGGCGTGCAACCAGCAGGAGCCTCGGGAGACACGCACGGCCCCCTCTATAACGCCGGGCGTATTTGCGCCTTCCACTGCAACACCAGCCGTTCCGGATACGACCCCGTCCGGCTTGGACGATGTCTCGTCTCCTGCTGACAAAGCTACAGCCCCCATAGATACGGCCCCATCTGCTGCGGACAAGGTCCCGGCTCCCACAGATAAAGCCCCGGCTGTTAAGGATAAGGTACCGTTTCCTGCTGGCAAAGCTACAACCCCCACAGACTCGGCCCCATCTGCTGTGGACAAGACTCTGGCTCCAACGGATAAAGCCCCAGCTGCCAGGGACAAGGTCCCGGATCCCACGAACCAAGCCGAAGTACAACCTGTCGTCCTGCCGGAAAAGGTGGACGGCTATCTGGTACTGGCCCCTGCTCAACTGCGTTCAGGCCAGGTTGAGGGCATAGCGGTCTCACTGTTTCAAGGACGGCAGGCAACGGCAGGCAGGGGTAATGTCGAAGTTGTCCTGATGCGCGGCGGAAGTCCGGTAGCCAACGCTCAATCAATCATTGAAGGGTCCGGAACGGTCTCCATTCAAGTCCCCCGCATCGCTCCGGGTCCCTACGAAATAGAAATAAAGGGACATGGGTTCCGTGACTTGGCGCAGGTCCGCGTCGTGGATACTAAAGCACTGTTCCTGGAGACGGACAAACCAATCTACAAGCCGGGGCAGGACATACACATAAGGGTCTTGACGCTGGACCCGGAACTGAAACCCTTGACGGACGAAGTAACGGTGGAGGTGCAGGACGCCAAGGGAATCAAGGTATACAAGCAGCAAGCCCGGGCCGACGACTTCGGTATGGCCAACTTGGAGATGCCCCTGTCCACTGAGCCGAACCTTGGCGTTTGGAAGCTGACGGTACGCTCCGGTGACCAAACGACCCAACTGGACGTTCGCGTGGAGGAGTACGTACTGCCCAAGTACGAAGTGACCGTGGAAACGGCAAAGGACTGGGTGCTGGCAAATGAGCCGATCAAGGGCACCGTGTCGGCGGAATACAGTTTCGGCAAGCCGGTGCGCGGGGAAGTCGAGATAGTTGCATCGCGCTACGTGGGCGTGTGGGAGGAGTTTGCGACCTTCACCCAGGAGATTGATGGCTCCAATTCTTTCGAGTTGCCGCCGGTACAATACGTCGGTGGCGTACCGGCGGCCGGCGGGCAGGGCAACCTGACCCTCGATGTTACGGTAAGGGAGAAGTCCACTGGGTACGTCGAGAATACTTCGAGACTTCTCACCGTGGCCGAATCGCCGTTGAAGCTACAGGTCATACCGGAGAGCCTTGCTTTCAAGCCCTCCCTGCCTTTTTCCTTCTTGATAGTGACGGAGACGCCTGACAACGAACCGGTCGACAGGGAAGTATCTGTGACTGTGGACTACTTGGGAAAGGAACTGCGAAGCCTGAGTACGAAGACCCACCGGGTTATGACCGATAAGGGCAAGGCGCTCATCAGAGTCAACCCGCCAGAGCAGGCCATAGCCCTCACTCTTGAGGCGGTGTCGGAGCAGGCATGGGCCGGGCTTAACCTGCAAGCAAGCTATTCGCCGTCGGGCAACTTCATCCATGTTGAGCAGTCCGGTGACCCACTGTTGAACGTGGGCGAGACCGCCCGGTTCAAGGTAGCGTCCACCGCTGAGCAGAGAAACACCTACTACGAAGTAATTTCCCGGGGCAAGGTGGTCTTCTCAGGCGTCAGTAAGTCACCCGACATAGCTTTCCAGGCCACTCCGGTCATGGCTCCAACATCCAGGTTGGTGGTGTACCAAATACTCTCCAACAACGAAGTGGCTGCCGACTATATCCCATTCGACGTATTCCCCAGTTACCCGATGGGGCTGGACCTGGATTTCAGCAAAGACGAGGTATTTCCGGGGGAGGCCGTGAACATCGACGTCGGCTCCCAAGGGCCGGCCAAGGTAGGGTTGGCGGCGGTGGACCGGTCCGTATTCATTCTTGCCGAAAACCGCGTGAATCTGCATCAAGTGTTCGCCGAGCTTGAACGTCTGTATATGCAACCCCAGGTAGAACTGCATGAATTTCGGCCATTCCTCCGCAGCGTCAAGACACGAGGCGCGGAGGAGGCGTTTCAGGAAGCGGGCTTGATAGTAATGTCCAGTATGAATGTGCCGGGAGGAAAGGAATACAAGGAATACGTTGATATTCAGAGAGAGGCAATGCGGGATGCTGCACCGAGAAGGAGGCGCCGCGGCGGAGGTGGAGGTGGAGCCGGGGGCGGTTTTGCCCTGCCTTTACCCACCCCGTCTCCGGAAATAAAGGCGATGATGGCCGGACCAGATGAGGAACTGGCGGAAGTGCAGCGAGTCAGGCAGTTATTCCCCGAGACCTGGCTTTGGACCGACGTGATGACCGACGAAGAGGGCCGGGTGTCGCTGCCGGTGGAGGCACCGGACAGCATCACCACTTGGATGCTCAGGGGTGTGGCCCTGTCCAAGGAACATGGGTTGGGGATTGCGGAAGCGGAGTTGCGGGTGTTCCAACCCTTCTTCGCGCAGGTTGACCTGCCCTTTTCGGCGGTGCGGGGCGAGGAATTTCCCGTCAAAATCGCCCTGTACAACTACCTGGACTCACCACAAGAGTTTTTCGTAGAACTGGAACAGTCGGACGATTTCGACCTGCTCGACGACCGAACGAAAACGGTGTCGGTCGCTGCCAACGACGTCAGTGGGCTTGAGTTCAAGATACGCTTGACTGAGTTGGGCAGCGTGCCCGTCAAGGTGGTCGCCCGTAGCCGGGATTCGGCGGACGCCATTGTCAAGGACCTGTTGGTCGAGCCTGAAGGGGTACCCAACGAGCAGGTGGACAACATGGTCCTGTCGCCGGGAGACAGCCGGACGTTCCCCAACTCTGCGCCGCTTGGGGCCATACCAGGCTCCGCCCGGACGCAAGTCGTGCTGACGGGGAACTACATCAGCCAGACCATCGAAGGGCTTGAAGGGCTGTTGCAAATGCCCTTCGGCTGCGGCGAACAGAATATGATACTCTTCGCTCCCAACGTGTTCGTCGCCAAGTACCTGGAGGAAACTGGACAGATCAAGCCTGAGGTCATGGCCAAGGCCGAATACCTGATGATAACCGGCTACCAGCGGGAGCTGACTTACCGCCGCCACGACGGCAGTTTCTCCGCTTTCGGCCAGGATGACGCGGAAGGCAGCCTGTGGCTCACAGCCTTCGTTCTGAAGACATTCGCTCAGGCCGATGGCTTGATATACATCGACGACAATGTATTGGATGAGGCTGTCCAATGGATTGTTCAACATCAACGCCCCGACGGGTCTTTCGAGCCGGTGGGCTTCCTGCACCACCAAGAGCTTCTGGGAGGCTTGAAGGGTAATACCGCTTTAACAGCCTACGTCGCAATCGCCCTTCTTGAGGCTGGCGAAACAAGCGAAGCCAATGCCGCAGTCCGGTATCTCGAAGGGCGACTGACCGAGATTGACGCCCCGTACACCATGGCAATCGTTGCCTACGCTTTGTCCCTGGCCGACAGCGGCGCGGCTGGCGATGCCCATCAAAAACTGATGTCGATGAGTATCCAGGACAAAAACGGCCTTCGCTGGGGAGATAGCCCAGAGGTTGCCAAGCGAGGATCCGCCCCCGGGCCGGTAAGCAACACCGCCGTGGAGACCACCGGCTACGCTACGCTGGCCTTGATGCAATACGGCGACAGAGCGAATGCGTCAAACGCGGCCCGTTGGCTGGTGTCTCAGCGCAACGCTTTCGGCGGGTTCGGTTCCACTCAGGACACCGTGGTGGGCCTTCAGGCCTTGATTGATTTTGCCGCAGCGACCAAGTTCGACGTGGACATGGCCGTCACTCTCAGGTCGGGCGACTGGACCAAGACCGTCAGGGTAAACGAGGCCAACGCCGACGTGGTGCAGATCCTGGATGTCCCGATAGTCGGCAGTCTGCGGATGTCGGCGAAGGGCAATGGAGAGGTGTTGCTCCAAGTGGTGCGCCGGTTCAACCGGCCCGAAGTGGACCGGACTAAAATCGAAATGTTCCGGATAGACGTCGACTATGATGCCGACCGCATCGAGGTGGACGACCTGATTTCCGTAACCGCCGAGGTTGAGTTCACGCCGCCGGTCCCGTTGGAGGCTGGCATGGTAGTCCTGGACGTTTCAATCCCCACGGGATTCGCTCCGGTGGCCGAGACGGTCAAGGCTCTGGTCGATGAGGACCCGAGGATCAAACGGTACGAGGTGGCCGGACGTAAGGTCATCCTGTACATTGAGGACCTGTTGCCCAACCGGCCCATGCGGATGCAATTCGAGACGGTGGCCCTGTACCCGGTGCGGGCGCAGCCGGTGGTGTCGCAAGTCTATTCCTACTACACGCCAGAGTGGAAAGGCGAGAGCCTGGGCAGGAGCGTAACGATTGGAAGCCGTTAGCGGCGCCGTGGCGTGGCGCCCGAATCTCATTCTCTGGAGTTAGGGGTCTCTCCCGTTTCAACCACCGAGGCGTCCGGCGTCTGTCCCGTCGCCGTTGCTTCCGGCGCAGGACTTTCCGCGGCCCGGCGTCGGCCCCTTTTCCTCAGCCTGGGGAAGCCGGGCAAGCGGATGTTGTGTCGACGCCTCAATGCGATGAACAGGAATATGATGGCGGCGATGACCACCCATACGGGAATGAATATCCCCAGCCATATAATCAATGTGGCGGCGCCCATGACGACGACGGACAACGCCCGGATGGCGGACTTCCCGGTCTCGCCGGCATCCCACCCGCCGATGAAGTATCCCTTCGATTCGGTAACGTGGACGTTGGTGATGTCAAAACCCGTTACCTCGCCCGCCTCGCTCATGGCCGTTACCGTAAATTTGACCTCGTAAGGGAAGGGACGGTAATCGGCGAAAGTATGGACCGCCGAGACCCGCGTAATGCCCTCCTCCGGTGTTCCTATGACCGTGGGGGTGCCGTCGCCGAAGTCCCACCTGAACTCGTAGTCCCACAGTTCCTTTGGCCGGGTGAACGACGCGGTGTATTCAACCTCTTCCCGTTCTTCCACCACCCGGCTTTCTCCGGCAAAGACCTCTATGTCCGGTATGCGAGTTACCGTGGCGACAAGGCTGTCCGATCCCTCTGCCAGCCCGGTGCCGCCGCTCCCATTGATAGTGACTTCAACGACGTAATCTCCCTCCTCCCCGTATACGTGGCTCACCGACCCGGTAACCCGCTCACCGGGATTGGTCGTCGGCGCTGTACCGCTGCCGAAAGCAGTCGCGCCGTCGCCGAAGTCCCAAGTGAAAGTGAAGTCCTCCATGTCTGGCGGCGGGTTGAAGGTGGCGCGGAACGTGGCTGGGCGGCCCACCCGGAAGGAAGTGTCCCCTCCGGCGTCAACCCGCATATCCACGGTGGTGAGTTTCAGGCTTACGTTTATAAGGGAAAAGGCGGCGGTCTCTTCCAGGAACTTGATCCGTCCCTGTATCGCTTCAATCTGCGACTGGACTCGAGTAATCTCGTTCTGGACCTTGAGGGCGTCCTCGACTTTGTTGGCTTGGCCCAGCAGTTTCAGCAGCACCTCCTCGGTGGCGCGCAGGCTGGTCAGCCTGGACTGGCTGTCCACGTACTCGTCGGTCATGTCCTGGCTGCTCAACGCCATGGACTCCACTTCAATCGCGATACTCTCCAACTGCTTGATGATTTGGTTCAGCATCGTCGCCGGAACGCGGATAGCAATATGCCCGCTATGCCGCGAACTGCGGTCTGAACCGACCACCCACCCGCCGGACTCCCGGGCTAGTGCGTCAACCTGGTCGATGGCGTCGGCTATGTCGTTCACCACCAGAACTGCGTGAGCGGTGTGGACGATGATGCGGTTCTGGGTGGCGACGGAGGTATTGGTCGTGGAGGACAGGTCTTCTCCGGCCCCCCTATACTCGTCCGCGCCCGCGGCCGCCGCACCTCTCACCACTTCCACTTCTTTCACAACTTCCTTTTCCACCACCACGGGCTTCTCTACCGCTACTTCCGTAATGACTTCTTTTGCCATCGCCAAGGGGCTATCTGCCGCTGCTTCCTGCATAACTCCCCTTTCCATGTCCACCATCTGAGGCTCAGATGCGTAGGAGCCCGCTCCGCAAGCGGAAAAAGCGGCCAGTAAGACTAATGCGGCAATAAGGGCCGAGGCCTGTAACAAACGTTTCATTTCAGCAACTACCAACCTATATGGCCGGATTTTGTGATTGCAATGATACCCTAATACGCGAGAGTGACGAGGGTTGGACTCTCATTGACACCCCATAGGACGGGGACTAGAATGACAAGCCATCGCCAAGGGCAAGCCCATTCCACCAATTATTCTACTTTTGGTGAATATACCGGTCCCATGATACGGAAATCGTATTTTATTTTTGATCACCAACTCACTTGCAATTAGAAATACGTTTGTAACCGAAAAAACGTTCCTCAAACTAAGGACAAGGGGGAATACAGGATGACCAAGTGGATAATGAATTTGAAGGTGGTACTGGCCTTGACGGTCGCGCTCGTGGTTACCGTCGCTTGCGGCGGATCTCCGGCCGAGCCTGTAGTCGTGGAGAAAGAGGTGGTGGTGGAAAAGGAGGTCGTCAAGGAGGTGCCGGTTGAGAAGCAGGTAGTGGTGGAGAAAGAGGTCGTAAGAGAAGTGCCCAAGGTGGAGGTGGTGGAATCGGAGAAAGTGGTCGAGGTGGAGAAAGAGGTGGTGGTTGAGAAGGAAGTGGTGAAGGAGGTAATGGTCGTCGCCACTCCCACCGCCGCGCCTCAGCTCGCCGAGGAGAAGAAGTTCAGGACGTTGAGGGTTTCCCAGTTGGCAAATCCCATTCAACTGAGTTGCTGGTTCATAACGGGCGTGGACGACCTGGACGTGCTGAATCACGTTTCTGAACCAATGATCAGGTTCAACCGTGAGGGAGAGTTGGACAACATAGTGGCAGAGGCTTGGGACTACGAATCGCCCACATCCTATCTTTTCAACATTCGGAAGGGAGTCAAGTTCCACGACCCCGCCTACGGCGAGGTTACTGCGGAAGACGTGGCGGCCAGCTTGAAGGCCTGCTACAAGCCGGAGGGTCAGACCAAGGGCAGAGTGCCGCCTCCACTGGTCAATCATGAGTTGGAGATAGTAGACGATTACACTGTTCGGGTTAAGATGCCCGCTCCGGGAACCGCGGAGTTGCCCAATGTAATGTCGGCCTTCGGGTTTATAACCTCCAAGAAGTACTTGGAAGAGACCGGTTCGTGGCCGCACACTGAGCAGGACGGGTTCGGCAAGGCGCCCTTCGGCGCCGGCGCCTTCACCTTCGAAGAGTGGGTGCAGAACGAACGGATGGTGATGGAGAAGTTCCCCGACTATTGGGGGCCTGATCCCGGCGTGGACCGGATCGAGTGGCGGATCATTCCTGACGCCTTCACCCGCAAGAGCGAGTTCCTTACGGGCGGCGTGGATGTCCTGCCGTTCCTGTTGCCTGAGTGGCAGCCGGAGATCGCGGCTAACCCTGACGTCCACATTGAATCGGTCCTGAGTTCCCGCTTCGTCTTCGTTGTATTGCCGGTTCGTGAACCGCCATATAACGACAAGCGTGTACGGAAGGCCTTGAACTACGCGGTCAACAAGGTGGAGATTGCCGAGCAACTGTTCAGGGGCACCGGCGCCATTCCTTTGACCGGCGTGACCCATCCATTCCTGCCGGAAGTGGACCCTGACCGGGTTGGCTATCCCTACGACCCCGAGAAGGCCAAGGCGCTGCTTGACGAAGCCCGCGCCGACGGCGTGGACATCGGCAAGATAACCTTCATGGCCACCAACGACCGTTACACGCTGGACAAGGAGACCGGCGAGGCAGTGGCCGGGTACTGGCGAGAGATCGGATTGGACGTGGAATACATTCCCCAGAGCCGTTCGGTGCTCTTCCCTCCGGGCATAGGTCTGGAGTTGAAAGTGCCGTGGATGGTCGGCAACGGCAACGCGTTGCTGCGGGCCTCCACTCCTTACTTCTACTGGCTGGAGAAACGGCCGGAGCCGCGCAGTCGCGGTGACTATTACGCCGACGGCCCCGATGAGTGGGACGACTTGATCGTGAAACTCTCGGCCACTACCAGCGGAAGCGAGGAGTCGGTCAAGCTGGCGCGTCAGCTCGACGAACTGTACACCGAATACGCTCCGTGGGTGTTCCTGGTCAACTACGTGGACCTGTACGGTGTGCATAACAACGTACTATGGAAGCCTTATCCTCACGAGTACCGGCTGTTCCTGGACGTAAAGTTCAGGGACTAGGGTCCTGATGCCCGCCTGCGCGGGCACAACAAGGGTGGTTGATGTACCGGTTCTTCACACACAGGTTTCTCCAGGGCGTGGTAACGATCCTGATTGTCAGCATCGTGGTGTTTGTGTTCATCCACGCCTCGGGGGACCCGGCGGCCCTGATGGTGCCGGTGGAGGACGCGACGCCGGAGGCCATCCAGGAGATGCGGGAGCGGCTGGGGACCGACCGGCCCTTGTACGTCCAGTATTTCTCCTTCATGGGCGGCTTCTGGCGCGGCGACACCATCAAGTCGTTCCGTTACGAGGAGCCGATTACCGACGTGGTCGGGCGGGCAATCGTCCGAACGATGATCCTGGCCGGCGGGGCAATGGTCATTGGCATTGTCTTGGCGGTGCCCCTGGGCACCCTCGCCGCCCTCACCCGCGGTTCCTTGCTGGATGTGATTGTCCGCATCATTGCTGTCTTCGGCCAGTCGATGCCCAGTTTCTGGGTGGCCATGCTGCTGATGCTGTACATATCGGTCAAGCTGCAATGGCTGCCGGTATCGGGCATCGGCGTCAAGCACGCCATCCTGCCCATCGCAACCCTCTCCTTCTTCCAGACCGCCCTTCTGTTGCGGTTGATGCGGTCGGAGATGCTGGAGGTCATCCACACCGACTACGTCCGCACCGCCCGGTCCAAGGGGCTGCGCGAGTTTGTGGTGGTGTACCGGCACGCCCTCAGGAATGCCGCCATACCCATCGTCACCATGGCCGGCCTTCAACTGAGCGGGCTGATACAGGGAGCGGTGGTGGTCGAGCCCATCTTCGCTTGGCCCGGCTTGGGCTTCGTACTGGTGAACGCTATCTTCCTGAAAGACTACCCGGTGGTGGTGGGAGGCGCACTGCTTGCCGCCGTACTGGTCACAGTCATAAACCTGGCGGTCGACCTGTTCTACGGGTACTTGGACCCGCGCATCCGGGTCAACTAGGGGATGGACTAGCTATATGGCTGTTGCCGAGCACGAAAGCCTGTCCCAACCGTCCCGGTGGCGGCTCGGAGTCCTGCGCATCCGCTCGTCGGGGGACGCTGCGTTCCTGGTTTCCGCAGCGTTGCTTTTGACCTTCTGTTTCTTTGCCATCTGGCCTCAAGCCCTGTCCACCTACGATCCGACGATCAACAACCTCGGTCTGCGTCACAAGCCTCCAGGCGTCGCCGACAACAAGGGCGGTCCGGTCCACTTCCTGGGCACCGACCACATGGGGCGCGACGAATGGAGCCGGTTGGTCTGGGGCGCCCGGGCGTCGATGACCGTAGGCGGTCTGGGCCTGTTGCTGGGAGCGATAGTCGGCGTGTCCGTCGGCCTCATAGCCGGGTTCCGCGGCGGCTGGGCCGACCGCATCTCCATGCGTATCGTGGACATATTCCTCAGCTTCCCCTACATCCTCATCGCCATAGTTTGGGCGTCGCTGATCGGCACCGACATGAAGAGCCTGATCCTGATAGTGGGAGTAAGGGGATGGGTGGAGTTCGCCCGGATTACCAGGGCGCAAGCACTGGCCATCCGCGAGCGGGAGTACGTGACGGCGGCGCGGGCCCTGGGCGCCCACGACATCCGCATCGTCTTCAGGCACATCCTGCCCAACACCGTCGCGCCCATCCTGGTAGTGGCGGGCTACGAACTGGGGCGGCTCATCCTGCTGGAGGCGACCCTGTCGTTCCTCACCATCGGCATCCGCCCGCCCACGCCGGCGTGGGGTAGCATGTTGTCCGACGCCCGCAACTACATGAACCAAGCTTGGTGGACGGTGCTGTTCCCCGGCATGTTCATATCCCTGATAGTCATGGCGGGCAACTTCCTGGGCGACAGCCTGCGCGACAAGCTGGATCCGACTCTCCGCGGCCGGGCTTAAGGGGATTCTTCGCGTTATCCGGAGAACACTCTGGTTACCTGGTGCCTTTTCTCTCGGTCGCATGACCACAGGGTTGCCCCTGCTTGACCAGGTTGGTCAGGTTGGGTAGGCTGAGCATTGTTATGGAAACGTATTCGATACATGAAGCGAAAGCCCGATTCTCCGAGATTATCCGGCAGGTGCGGGAGGGCAAGACGGTAGCGGTGTCGTACCGAGGCAAGCCCGTTGCGGAAATACGCCCGATTGAAGAGCCAGCCGAATCAACCGGAACGTTCGAATCATGGTGGGAAGAATTGGTGCGGAAGGGGATAATAGTACCCTCAAGCGTACCTCGGCAGCCACGGCGCCCAGGGGGGCATATTCCCGGTGCATTGGAACGGTTCCTCGCTGACCGTGGATGACTCCTATCCCGCCTCGGTCTACCGTACACAATCTTGCCTACGTGGACACTTCCGCAGTCTTGGCTATTGAATTCGAGGAGCGTGGTTGGGAGGTCCTGAACCAGTGCTTGAATTCCTTTCCGCTCCTAGTCTCGTCTAACCTGCTGGAGGCGGAAGTGAGAGCAGCTTTCTTGCGCGAAAGGCGAGCCTTTTCATACGGCATACTGACTCATATTAACTGGGTGTTTCCCGCCCGCCCGCTGTCCCCTGAAATTGCTATGGCGCAGTCGGCCGGTTATCTTAGAGGCGCGGACTTGTGGCATGTTGCGAATGCTCTATACATTGATTCTCCGCCAAGCGGCCTGACTTTCATAACCACTGACCAGCGGCAGTTGGAGGTTGCCAGCGCACTCGGCTTTGAGACGTAGAGACCATGTCAAAACCGGCTGGCGCCGCTGATTTCGTAGTATCGTTGACCTAAGCCGTGGATTCCCGCCTGCGCGGGAATGACGAGAGAAGGCGGGAATGACGTGTTTGATGCTGTGGCAAGTTTTGAGATTGTTTCATAGCGAGCGGGGAAGGTTGCCGCGCGATGACGATGCACCTCGACTATGACGATCCCCGGTACGCCGGGAGCGCGGCGGAGATACTGCGGCGGCATGAGAACGGAGAGGCGGAGGCTAACATAACCAGCGCGGTGAGGGACTTTCTGATTCTCACCGGACTGGTCAAAAGCGGCGAAATCAACGAAGAAAACCCTCCGTCGGACGCCTCCCGCCGCGCCGTGGATCTGACGGCCCTGGACACCTTCGTCGAAATGAAACGAAGGATTGGCACCACCGGCGGGCTGGACCCGAACCCCGATTACGTCGAGCAACTGGACGACTACTTGGCTGCATCGGCAGACTCCGGCAAGGGCCTGCGCGCCGGCATACTTACCGACGGCAAGCACTGGCTGTTGAGGTGGCCGGGGGCGGGAGCAGTCAAGACCGCCCGACCCTACGCCTTCACCCTGCAGGACGGCCAAGGCTGGCTTCCGCTTTACGAGTGGCTGCGGGACGAGGCGCTGGTGTCGCTGGAGGGCATCCCGCCGGACCGGCTCAACATCGAGAAGCACCTTGGCCCCAACAGCCCCCGGTACGAGCGGGACATCGCCGCTCTGCGGACGCTGTTCCAAGAAAACTCCCACTACGAGACCATCAAGGTAAAGCGTCAACTTTGGTTCGACCTGCTGCGGGCGGCTTTGGGCGAGGTTGCCAGGTCCACCGAGGAACTGGACGACCTGTTCGTCCGGCACACCTACCTGAGCATGGTCATCGGCATGGTGGTGCAGGCGTCCTTCGGAATAGACATCCGGCAGGCGGCGGCCAGCGACCCCGCCGACCTGCTGCACGGGCGGGCTTTCTGGAACGCCACCGGCCTCCAAGGAATCGTGGAATCGGACTTCTTCGCTTGGCCCACGGAAGTCGGCGGCGGCTCGTCTATACGGGCGCTGGCGCGACGCATCGCCAAGTTCGACTGGCGGGACGCCCCGCCGGACATCGGCGCGGCGTTGTACGAGACGGTCATCCCGCCGGAAGAACGGCGCACCCTGGGCGAGTACTACACCCCGGACTGGCTCGCGCGGGTGATGGTGCGGGAACTGGTGACCGACCCGTTGAACCAGCGGGTGCTGGACCCGTCCTGCGGCTCGGGAACCTTCGTGGCCGAGGCGGTGACCCATTACTTGGAGGCCGCCAAGGATAGCGGCCAACACCCCAAGCAGGTGCTGGACAGGTTGCTGGAATCGGTGGCCGGCATCGACGTCCACCCGGCGGCGGTCCACTTGGCGCGGGCCGCATGGGCGCTGGCGGCGCGCCCGGCCATAGACGCGGTGATGCAGACCGGGTTCGACGCCCAGGTCGCGGTGCCCATCTACTTGGGCGACGCGCTGCAACTGCGTCTCCAGACCGGGGAGATGTTCGCCGACGACACGGTAACCATCCAAGTGGACCGGCAGCCGGAAGGGGACCGGCCCGCAGCCGTTGCCGCGCCGGTGGAGGTCCTGGAACTGGTCTTTCCCATGAGCTTGGTGGAGCGGGCCAACGACTTCGACTCGCTGATGAGCGACGTTGCCGCCTACATAGAAAACGGGGAAGACCCCATCTTGGCCCTGGACGACAACCACATCAGCGACTCGGCGGAGCGGGAGACCCTGGCGGCAACCATCGCCACGCTGCAAGGTCTGCACGCCGAGGGCCGGGACCACATCTGGGCCTACTACACCCGCAACCTGGTGCGCCCGGTGGCGCTGGCCCGGCGCAAGGTGGACGTCATCATCGGCAACCCGCCGTGGATAAACTACAACCAGACGGCCAGCATCCTGCGGGCGGAACTGGAGCGGCAGAGCAAGCAGCGTTACGGCATCTGGCAGGGAGGCCGGTACGCCACCCACCAGGACGTGGCGGGGCTGTTCTTCACCCGCAGCATGGACCTGTACCTGAGGGACGGCGGCGTCATCGGCATGGTGATGCCCCACAGCGCGTTGCAGACGGGCCAGTACGCCAAGTGGCGCACGGGCAGGTGGCAGACGCGGCCGGGCGGGACCACGCTGGCGGCGGACTTCAGCTACAAGGCGTCGTGGGACCTGGAGCAGCTGGAGCCCAACACCTTCTTCCCCGTTCCGGCGTCGGTGATATTCGCCCAGCGTGCCGGAGTGGTCAGCCCCGCCGTCCCCCTGTCGGGCGACGTGGAGCGGTGGCGCGGCAAGGCTGGGGCGGAGGACGTGACGCGGGAGAGTGTTGGGATAACGGATACTTCAGTTGTAGGGGAGTCTGTTTATGATGGGTATACCAGAAATGGCGCAACAGTATTCCCACGTGGTTTATTCATAGTAACTCAAACCGAAAATCCCGCCATCATCCAAGCTGGCCAGACCATCACAGTAAACCCTCAGCGTGGTTCTCAAAGCAAAGAACCGTGGCGCAGTCTGGATCTGACAGTCATTAACGGCCAGACCATCGAGTCGCGTCATGTGTTCGATGTTCATTTGGGCGAAACATTGGTCCCTTATGGAACCCTTGATCCTCTAAAAGCAATCCTGCCAATGAAGCGGACTGATCTTGAGATACCTGTCGATGCCAATGGAGTTGGTGGCATCAGGCTGAGTAGATTAGAACGTCGGATGCGGGACCGCTGGCGTACTATCAGTGGTCTTTGGGATGCGCACAAACAATCCGTCAACAAGCTAAACCTGTTCGAACAGTTGGACTATCTTCATAAACTGTCAGCGCAATTGGAATGGAAACAGAATCCGGAGTTGAGACCCATTCGAGTTCTTTACAACCAATCGGGTACTCCTACGGCGGCGCTTCTTGACGACGATGACGCCGTAGTTGACTACACTTTGTACTGGATTACCTGCAAAAACATGCAGGAAGCCAACTACCTGCTGGCCATAATCAACAGTCAGACCCTCTACGATGCAGTAATCCCACTGATGGCCAAGGGACAATTCGGCGCCCGCCACTTGCAAAAGCACCTGTGGAAGCTGCCCATACCGGAGTTCGATCCACGGAACCGGCGGCACGTTGCCATCGCCAAGGCGGGAGAGGCGGCGGCGCAGGGTGCGGCGCGGCAGTTGGAGCGATTACGAGAGGAGCGGGAGAGGGTTACGGTGACGGTGGCGCGGCGGGAGTTGCGGAGGTGGCTGCGGGAGTCTGCGGAGGGTAAGGCGGTGGAGCGGGGGGTAGGGCGGTTGTTGGGGTAGGGGTGAATGATCCCCCGCGTCCACGGGTTTGTCCTGTTATTCCCACGAATCGGCTACCCACTGATAACGCCGTTTCAGATTGGTCAGGCGGTTGTAGCCAATCCTGCCCTCCTTCTGCAATCTTCCGACCACTACAAAAGGCGCGATGCCGACGGTCTGGGCAAACGCGGTGATGGCGCCGGACGTGAAACGGCCAGCTTCACAGAATTCTTTCCAAGCGTCGGGAGCGATAAGCAAGTCTCGCGCAAACTGGTCGGCTTCCGCTTCTGCCTCCGCCAGGTCCGGGTCAGGGTCCAGCCCGTCGATAACGATGCGGCGTTGGGTTTTGTGTTTGAGCAGATGGCAGGCTTCATGGAAGAAGGTGAACCAGAAAATGTCGGCCCACTTCCCCCTGATGTTCATCTGAATCATGGCTTTCCCATCGGTGAGCCATCGCGCAACCCCATTGGCGCCGCTTTTCGGAAGTTCTTGGACCATGCAAAACACCACACCGGATTGAGCGCAGAGGGTTGACATCTCGGGGATAAACTCTTCAGGTGAGAGTCCGGTCATTCCCCTGATTCTGACAAGCGCGTCCATGAAGGCTTGCTCGTTGTAACCGGTCGTGGGAATCCCACTTGCGACTATTTCTCCCTGTCGGAGCCAAGCGGCAAGGGCGCCGGGAGAAAAGTTTTGCTGCGCCGATTCAGTTATTCGAAACCCTACGGCTGCGTGGTATGCTTTGGGCTCGGGAGTGGCGACGCCAAGGAAATTCAGCAATGCTTTTAGATTGCCTACTTTATCTCTTCCGGCGTTCATCCAACCACGCTTGACCATTTCTTTGATGGGGTATTCTTTCAGATAATCCAAATTGGCGGAGAGAGCTTCCCGCTCGCGATTTCTGGCCAAGACCATGCGGTAGTCCGCTTCGAGGCCGGTCCAGAACTTTGCCTCTATACCAAGAACCTTCTCCAACCCAATGGCAGTGTCCGGAGTGATCGCCTTCTTTCCCTTGATGATCTCATTTACTGCCTGTGGTGGCCTGCCCAGTCTTGCCGCTAATTCCTTTTGCGTCATTCCCCGTACTTCCAGTTCCTCCTCCAATACATCTCCCGGGGGAATAGGCAAGTCTGACAACTCACCCAGTTTCTCAATCGTCATAATGGTTGCTGACCTCCTCTATTACAACCGACTCCTCCGTATCGTCCGCCGTGACTATAAGTCGCCACCTGCCTGCGAGATATATAGACAGCGACCCCTCCTTAGGTCCTTTAAGCGGGTGTAGACGCATGGCTCGAATTTTGTAAGCTTCTTGCAGGTTTGTTACCCTGAGAAGTTCGTTGATACGGGTGATGTACTTTCGACCAACTTCAGGTCCCCATTGTCGAATTGCCCTGGCAGACTGTTCATAATTGCGCCGGAGCTGATTTGTTCTGAAATAGACTTCCATCAATCACCCTTTGGGTGAATACTATTATACACGCAAGTATTGAGTGAAGAACCTTAACAGTTAGACAATTGGCGAATCCGCCGACAGTCGGCGCGCTGCTTTTGATAAAGCTGCTGAAGCGGTTGCGGGAGCGTAGGGTAAAGGTGACGGTGGCACGGCGGGAGTTTCGGAGGTGGTGGAGATACAGGAGGTGCCGGCCTTTCGTTATCCCTCACCCGTCGCGGTAAATTCTTCCGCGCCTCTGGACGTTTTCCATCAACGAAATGTTGCCCATTTCTACGCGGTAGCCGCGGGGTTGGGGGCCGCGGGCTTCTAAGCCCAGTGCCTCGATGATGCGGGGGTTGGTGTAGTAGCCGTTGTAGGTCTGCCTTACCAGCAGGTCGAAGAACGCCTTGTCGGCGGCTTCGACTTGGCGCAGGACTTCATCCTGTTGCTCGCCGGTCAGGCTGGCAAAGGCGTTGGAAAAGGACTGCTGGGCGCGGAGTTCGATCCCGGTAAGGCCGTTGCTGAAAGTCCTTTTGCGCTGCGGAGACGCGCCGGCGAACCTGTCCAGGTACTCGATTGCTATTTCTCCCGCCCCGGGCATTTTGCCGGTGGGTGGGACAATGCGGTCGAGGATGCTGGCGACAAGCTCTGCTTGGGCGTCGCTGAAAAACGAATGAAAGGCGGGCATGAGACGCTCCTCAATCCAGCAGATGCCGGGAGTTTTTCTTGAAGTGGTCGGCGAAGTACAAGGCCAGGGCCTGGATGGTGGAGGTCGGGTTGACGGCGCCGGCAGTGACGAACACGCTGCCGTCAATGATGAACAGGTTCTTCACGTCGTGGCAGCGGCCGTAGCCGTCGACCACCGAGTTGCTCACGTGGGAACCCATGCGGGCGGTGCCCAGCAGGTGCCAGCCCGACGCCCGCAACAGGGGATTGACCAACACCTCCTTGGCGCCCGCCGCCTCCAGCAACTCGGTGGCGCGGGCTATGCCGTGGTCCTGCATCTTCAGGCTGTTTTCGCTCATGGCATAGGTGACTTTGGGGGCGGGAATGCCGTCGCTGTCGGCGATGTCCGGGTCCAGCTCGACGCGGTTCTGGGTCTCGGGCAGGTCTTCTCCCATGACGGAGACGGTGATGGTGCGGCCGAAGCGTTCATCGAACACCCGGTGGTGGTCCTGCCCCCAAGGAATGCCGACCCTGTTGGTGAAGCCTTGGGCGGTAATGGCGGGCCCGGAGCTCCGGAGTACCTGGAACTGGTACCCGCGCACGAAACCCCGGGAAAGGTCGGTCTCGTAGAACTGGGAGCTTACGACGGAGCAACCCAAGGGGCCTTGGTATCCGTCCAAGCGCTCGTCGAATACCCCCATGACCATCGAGACCGGGTGGAACATCAGGTTCCGTCCCAGCAACCCGCTGCTGTTGGCCAGGCCGTCGGGGAACAGGCTGGAGCGGGAGTTGAGAAGCAACCGGGGCGTGCCGATACCGTTACAGGCCATGACCACGACCTTGGCTCGCTGCCGCTGGACGTGGCCCTCGGCATCGTAGTAGATCACGCCGTCGGCCAGCCCGTCGCTTCCCACGGTGATCTCGCGCACGCGGGCGTTGGTCTTTAGCACCGCTCCCCGGGCAATGGCCCTCGGCCAGTAGGTGACGTCGGCGCTGGCCTTGGCCCGCAGGGTGCATCCTATTTCGCAGGGGCCGCAGTTGTTGCAAGCGGCCCGCCCGTCGTAGGGCTGGGTGATGATGGCGCTGTCGGCCGGCCACCAATGCCAGCCGAGCTTCTCGAACCCTTTGACGATAGTGTCGCCGGTCTTGCCCAGCGGAATGGGCGGCGTTTGCCTGTCCGACTTGGGCGGAAAGGCGGTGTCGCCGGTGATGCCGGCCACGCCCACCATGCGGTCGTTGAGGTCGAAATACGGTTCCAGTTGCTGGTAGGTCATGGGCCAGTCGTCGGCAACGCCGTCAAGGCTCCTGACCAGGAAGTCCGACGGGTGCATCCGGGGGAAGTGGGCACTCCAGTGGATGGTGCTGCCGCCCACGGCGTTGTACATCAACGGGGCGATGGGGGTGCCCGACTCGTTCACCGGGTAGTCCCAAGGGATGTCGCGCATGTTGGGGTTGGGGTTGAACTCGGCCTGCCGGTAAAGCTCCCAGTCAATGCGGGTGGTCGGGTACTTGGCCGGGTCCAGCCAGTCGCCCTGCTCCAGGCACATGACGTTGATGTTGGCGTCGGCCAGGCTCCAGGCAAAGGCGGCCCCGGAGGCGCCGGCGCCGATGATGAGGACGTCTACCGGGTCGTTGTTCTGGGTCATGGTTGGCTCCTGCTGGTTGTTCTACCAAGGTATATAGGCTCTTCCAAGTCGGCCTCCGGGTCGGTCAAGTCTGGATCAGGCCGAGGTAAAGATTCGCCCCCTTCCAAGGCAACTTCGGCCAGGTCCACCAAGGCGCTGGCCAGTAACAGCCGGGCTTCCGCTAAGTCGGTTCCATAAGTGATGGCTCCGGGAAAGTCCAGCGCCTCTGCGTGGACGCCATTGTCCAAGTACTTAAACATGGCCTTGTAAACCAGCATGATCGTCTCCCGACCTGAGTGTCAGAATTGTACACTAACTTTTCTTCTTTCAGGATGGAAGGGGCAGTTCCTCAAATGCTGCCCTATCTTAACGAATTTTTGAACATATTCCCAAACCTATTGACGCCCCGCCCGCAGGTGTCTATAATCGTTAACTCACGAGAGGAAGGGCTTTGCAGTTGATGTCAATCACCTGACAAGATTCCGGCAGAGGGAAACCTGAGCGGCGGCTCTGGGTGACCCCCAGCCGCCGTTTTCTCGTAAGGCACCTTAACAAAAGAATAAGAAGTTGGAAGTCCTGCGAAGAACGCAACAATTAGTTTGAAGTTCCTAGCGTGGGTCAAGTTATTAAGGGCTTACGGTGGATGCCTTGGGACCAAGGGCCGAAGAAGGGCGCGGTAAGGCTGCGTTAAGCCTCGATGAGCCGTCTAACAGGCATAGTCGGGGATACCCGAATGGGGTAACCTGTTCCGGTGTTGAGTCGGAACATCTGCTTCGGCGGAAGGTAAGTGGGGGAACTGAAACATCTAAGTACCCCGAGGAAAAGAAATCAACCGAGATTCCCTGAGTAGTGGCGAACGAAAGGGGATCAGCCCAAACCGGTACGACTTAGTGGCGTGAGGGCCTATGTCATACCGGGGTTGTAGGGAGCGCCTGGGGTCGCCTCATCAGACCCGAAGGAGTTACAAACCTTATCTCTAGTCGAAGGCTGCTGGGAAGGGCCGTCATAGAGGGTGAAAGCCCCGTAGACGAAAGGGATAAGGCTTCTGGCGAATACCCTGAGTACCACGGGGCACGGGAAACCTTGTGGGAATCCGGGGGGCCCACCCTCCAAGGCTAAATACCCTTGGTCACCGATAGCGTACCAGTACCGTGAGGGAAAGGTGAAAAGAACCCCTAGCGGGGAGTGAAATAGATCTGAAACCGTAAGCCTACAGAAGGTCGCAGTCCTGATTAAGTTCGGGATGGCGGCGTGCCTATTGAAGAATGATCCGGGGACTTACTGTATGGAGCAAGGTTAAGGGACTGTAGTCCCGGAGCCGCAGCGAAAGCGAGTCTGAATAGGGCGATTAGTTCCATGTAGTAGACTCGAAACCGGGTGAGCTACCCATGGCCAGGTTGAAGGTTCGTTAACGCGAACTGGAGGACCGAACTCGTGGCTGGTACAAAAGCTTGGGATGAGCTGTGGGTAGAGGTGAAATGCCAATCGAACTCGGAAATAGCTAGTTCTCCCCGAAATGCATTTAGGTGCAGCCTCGGGCACAGGTGGACGGAGGTAGGGCACTGAATGGGCTAGGGGGCGTGAGCTTACCAAACCCAATCAAACCACCAATGCCGTTCAACCGATACCCGGGAGTGAGACTGCCACAGATAAGTGCGGTAGTCGAAAGGGAAACAGCCCAGACCACCGGCTAAGGCCCCCAAGTGCAGGCTAAGTGGGAAAGGAAGTGAAGTTCCCCAGACAACCAGGAGGTTGGCTTAGAAGCAGCCACCCTTTAAAGAGTGCGTAACAGCTCACTGGTCGAGGGGTTTCGCGCCGAAAATGTAACGGGGCTCAAGCCTGTCGCCGAAGCCGTGGATGTTCAGGTACAGAAGGAAAGACCCGGACCCCAAAGGCAGCGCCAACCGGACCGTCGCTTCGGTGACGGGAAGTGCGGCAACGCCGGCGGAGAAAAGGTTGGAACTTCTGGTTACTGCCTGGGTATGGTAGGGGAGCGTTCCTCGGGCGACGAAGGCAAGTCGTGAGGCTTGCTGGAGCGCGGGGAAGTGAGAATCCCGGAATGAGTAACGTAAACCAGGGTGAA
The DNA here is from genome assembly GCA_965203835.1 of Dehalococcoidia bacterium. GTDB lineage: Bacteria > Chloroflexota > Dehalococcoidia > Lucifugimonadales > UBA3495 > CBDCFV01. Next base: position 1,805,803 of record OZ241919.1, on the reverse strand, counting down.
AATCCCTGGCGCCGAAAGCCCAAGGTTTCCTACGCAACGTTTATCGGCGTAGGGTTAGTCGGTCCTAAGCCGTAGGCAAGCGCCGAAGGCGATGGACAGCAGGTTAATATTCCTGCACCGCCGTTGTTTCGCTTTAAAACCAAGGAGGGGGGCGGAAGGGTAGGCAGAGCATGCCCATTGGACATGGTGTGTCCTTGACTGTAGGCCAAGCCGGGGCAGGCAAATCCACTCCGGCGTTACGAGCCGAGGGTTGAGGAAATCGATCCTTAGGGATACGAAATTCTGTTGATCCCAGGCCGACAAGAAAAGCTTCGTGGTTATGGAACTATGGCGACCGTACCGCAAACCGCCACTGGTGGGCTGGGATAAAAGTCCCGAGGCGTTCGAGCGAACCTCCGTTAAGGAACTAGACAAAAGAGCCCTGTAACTTTGGGAGAAAGGGCCCCCCGGGGGGTGAAGCCACTAGCTGGCGGAGCGTTCTGGGGGCGCAGAGAAGAAGGCCGGGCGACTGTTTAACAAAAACACAGGTCTGTGCTAAGGGGAAACCCTACGTATACAGGCTGACGCCTGCCCAGTGCCGGAAGGTTAAGGGGAGTGGTGAGAGCTGCGAACTGAAGCCCCGGTGAACGGCGGCCGTAACTCTAACGGTCCTAAGGTAGCGAAGTCCCTTGTCGGGTAAGTTCCGACCCGCATGAATGGTTGAACGACTTGGCCATTGTCTCGACGGAGGGCTCGGTGAAATTGCGGTGCCCGTGAAGACGCGGGCGACCCGCGGCAGGACAAAAAGACCCCGTGGAGCTTTACTGTAGCCTGGTATTGAGCTGGGAGCTGTCATGTGTAGGATAGGTGGGAGGCTGTGAAGCCCCGACGCCAGTCGGGGTGGAGCCATCGTTGAAATACCACCCTTGGCTGTTTTTGGTTCTAACCTCAGCAAAACTGAGGGACAGTGCCTGGTGGGCAGTTTAACTGGGGCGGTTGCCTCCTAAAAAGTAACGGAGGCGCCCAAAGGTCCCCTCAGGACGGATGGAAATCGTCCACAGAACGCATTGGCATAAGGGGGCTTGACTGCAAGACCTACAAGTCGAGCAGGGACGAAAGTCGGGCAAAGTGATCCTACGGCACCGTGTGGAAGGGCCGTGGCTTATCGGATAAAAGCTACCCCGGGGATAACAGGCTTATCTCGCCCAAGAGTTCACATCGACGGCGAGGTTTGGCACCTCGATGTCGGCTCGTCCCATCCTGGGGCTGAAGGCGGTCCCAAGGGTCCGGCTGTTCGCCGGTTAAAGGGGTACGTGAGTTGGGTTCAGAACGTCGTGAGACAGTTCGGTCTCTATCCGCCGCGGGCGCAGGAGGCTTGAGGGAACCTCTTCCTAGTACGAGAGGACCGGAAGGGACAGACCTATGGTGTGCCAGTTGTTCCGCCAGGAGCAGCGCTGGGTAGCCATGTCTGGAAGTGATAAGCGCTGAAGGCATCTAAGCGCGAAGCATCCCCCAAGATTAGGCCTCCCTTCCTTGGCTTGGCCAGGGAGTAAGACTGCAGAGAGACTATCTGCTTGATAGGCCGGGTGTGTAAGGATGGCAACATCTTCAGCATACCGGTACTAACCGGTCGAGAGACTTGACCCATGCCAAGAGCTTCAAACTGATTCGCAACTCCAGCTTCTTGTTCTTTTCGCTTCCCGTCGCGGGGTGGAGCAGTGGCAGCTCGTCGGGCTCATAACCCGAAGGTCGTTGGTTCGAATCCAACCCCCGCTACCAAATTAAGACTAGATAGGCCCCCGGATATGCTCCGGGGGCTTTCGTTTTTTCGATCTCTCCATCAGGAATGTTACAATAATCTGGATTCGGATTGATCCCTTCAGGAAGGGGGTATGCGATGGCGATTACCATTAATTTGACTCCTGAGATCGAGCGACGGCTTTCCGACTTGGTAAAGCAGGCCGGGCGCACTAAGGAATATTATCTACAGGAGAGTATCGAGCGCGGACTGGAGGACGTAGAGGATTATTACCTGGCTACTATGGCCCTTGAACGTGTCCGCAAGGGAAAAGAGCGCGTCTACTCATCGGAGGAAGTAAAGGCTTACCTTGGCTTGGAGGGTTGAATTCAACGACACGGCGAGAGACCAACTCCGGCGGCTTGATCAGCAAATCGCCCGTCGTATCGTCATTTACATGGATCGTGTCGCGGCACTGGAAGACCCACGTGACAGAGGCGAACGACTGGGTGGGAATCTCGGAGGGCGGTGGAGGTACCGGGTGGGAGATTATCGTGTTATCTGCGAAATTCAGGACCGGATTTTGCAAGTCTTGGTAGTGCGAGTCGGGCACCGCGATCAAATATATCGTTCATAACCCGAAGGTCGTTGGTTCGAATCCACCCCCGGCGTTACCCACCCGCTCTGAAGGAGTAAATCATGAAATTCGGACTGATGATGGAGTGCGACTATCGGGAGGGGCGCACTCAGGGCGAGGCGTTTGAGGAGGCCTTCGCCACCGCCGACAACGCTGAGAAGTGGGGTTTTGACGGGGTGTGGCTGGCTGAGCGGCACTTCGCGCCCCCCAGCAGCGGCCGGGCCATCCCTTCTGTTGTGGCCTCGCCCCTCATCTTCGCTACCGCCATCGCCGCCAAGACCGACCGGATCCGCGTGGGGACCGCCGTATTGGTGCTTCCGCTGGGCCACCCGGTTCGGATGGCCGAGGAAGTCGCGACCATCGACAACATCAGCCAAGGGAGGCTGGACCTGGGTATCGGCCGCAGCGGGTTCCCTTGGGCCTATGACGGTTACGACATCCCCTACTCGGAGAGCAGGGAGCGGTTCATGGAGTATTTCCAGGTCATGAAGCTGGCTTGGACGGAGGAGCGGTTTTCCTACCAAGGGGAGTACTATAACTTCAATGACGTGTGCGTCATTCCCAAACCGCACCAGCAGCCCTATCCTCCCCTTCGCTACGCCGCATCCACTCGCGAAACCTTCGCCGCCATGGGTGAACTGGGTCTGCCTATATTCGCCGGCTTGGGAGGCTCCGCTATCTCGGACTTGGCCGAGGCCGTCTCGGAGTACCGGGACGCGTGGCGCGAGGCCGGCCATCCGGGTGAAGGCGACGTGGTCCTGCGCGTTGGCATCTACGTTGCGGAGGATATGCGCCGCGCCGTGTCCGAGCCTTACGAAAGCACCATGAACTACTACGACCGGATCCGCCAAGGACTGATCCAGACCGCGACCTCCTTCGGCGGTGAACGCCGGGTCCAACGGGCTGCGGCGTTGGCGAATTTGACCTACGAAGACGCCTTGGAAGACCGGCTCATCTACGGCACTCCCGAGGCCGTATCCGAACGCATAGCCGACTGGCGCGATTTGCTGGGTCTTTCGGGCGTTATCATGGAGCCAAACGTGGGAGGCAACATATCCACTGAGCTTCTGGATACCTCCGCCCGCCTTTTCGCGGAAGAGGTTGCTCCCCGCTTTCGGTAACTAACGGCGCTCACCGGGCGGGTATGAGGACGCTTGACGCTGGCGGCCCAGCGTCAGCGATATAAAATCACATTGAAACCAACGGCGCCGATGGCCCAAGCTTGGCGAGGCCCCGTTGGTTCCAAGAAGCGAGGAATTCCTGTGCAAAAAGGAGACATACCCTTCCTTTCTACCGCCGAGCTTTCAGATTTGATCCGTCGGAGAGAAGTCTCCCCAGTGGAGGTCACAGAGTCGTACCTGGAACGTATTGACGCTTTGAACTTCCAATTCAACTCCTATATCACGGTTTGTCGCCAAGAGGCGCTCCAGTCCGCCCGGGAAGCCGAGCGGGCAATCTCCCAAGGCAACTACCTGGGACCGATGCACGGCGTTCCCGTGGCGGTAAAAGACCAGATATGGACCAAGGGCATCCGCACTACGGTTGGTTCGCGCTTGATGGCCGATTTCTTTCCGGAAGAGGACGCTACGGTAATCGCCAAGCTCAAGAGCGCCGGAGCCGTGTTGTTGGGCAAAACCAACCTCACCGAGTTCGCCATAGGTTCGTCGCAACGCTACGGCCCCAATCGCAATCCTTGGGACCTGGACCGCTTCACCGGCGGCTCCAGTGGCGGCTCCGGTTCAGCCACCGCCGCTTTCCTGTGCGCCACGTCTCTGGGAGAGGACACCGGAGGATCGGTGCGGCGGCCGGCCGCTTGGTGCGGTATTGTCGGCCTGCGGCCCAGTTGGGGCCGGGTCAGCCGGTACGGTGTCGTGCCGGGATCGTGGTCGATGGACCAGGTAGGCCCGATTTCCCGCACCGTGGAGGACGCCGCTATCACCCTGGGCGCCATTGCCGGGTACGATCCCAAAGATCCCTATTCCTGGGACGTCCCAGTGCCCGATTATCGAAGCGCATTGAATGGAGACATAACCGGCCTTCGAGTTGGCGCCATTCATGAGCTCATTCATGGCGATATGGTGGACCCGGAGGTTCGAGACGCGGTAGTCAGGGCCGGTTCCGTAATGGGAGAACTGGGAGCCACGGTGGAGGAAGTATCTCTTCCCCTTACCGTTCATGCCGGTACCATCACGGCGGCTCTCATAAACGTGGAGTCGGCAATGACCCACGGGCACTGGGTTGAGCACCAGCTTCATGAGTTTGGGCATAGCAACCAGATTGGATTGCTCACCGGCCGGCTTCTCCCAGCGCAGGCCTATTACAAGGCTCAGAAGCTAAGAGAGTTGGTCCGGCGGCAGGTCCACGAGGCCCTGGAGCGCTACGATGTTCTCATTCTTCCCACGTCCAAGACGTGCGCCCCGATGCTGGAAGACGACCCGGTGCTTACTTCCAAGGCCATGGCCGCAGGCCTGCCCCCGGTAATGACCAGGCCCTTTAACTTGGCCAACTCACCTGCTATCTCGGTGAATTGCGGGTTCAACTCCCAGGGTCTGCCCATTGGACTGCAGATCGGAGGCCGGCCGTTTGCCGAAGAGACGGTGTTGAAGGTGGCCCATGCCTTTGAACAGGCCACTCCATGGCATAACATGCGGCCACCCCACGCCTGAAAAGCTACCCTATGAACCCATCCACCGGAACCAATTTTTGCCCCACCGGGTCAACCCCCATGAAAAGGCTCTCCAACGCCAATGCGCCCAGCAGGGGCTGCGTGTTTTCCTCGTTGAACAGGACTAAGGTAATCCTCTCCTTGCCCTCTACCCGCAACCATGTCTGGCCTATGTCCATCGTTCGTGTCTCACCTTGACCGAACTCAAACCTCTGCCGGTCTATCGGCTCCACCCCAAGCTCTCGCAACACCGACGCCGGAGCTGAGGTTATGGACGCGCCAGTGTCAACCATAGCGTCCATCATCATCCAGCGCCGTCTATCCGGGTCTCCTATCGCTATTGGAACGCTGAAAATTCCCACCTCTATTCACCTTTACAGTGGTCTGTTGCCGCCTCAGCGTCCCGGCAATTCATTTCCAGGGCTTCTCTCAGGGCTACGCTCAAGTCATCCAGCAGTTCCTCGCGAGTTCGGGCTTGGGCGTTCACCCCGGCCACTTCTCGTACCCATCCGATCCACCAGCCGCCGCTTTGCTTGATTACCGCGCTGTAGACGCAACTCAATTTCGACGCCTCCGTAGTACCCTTTGGCAGCATTGCCCCATGATACCATCGTTGCCGGTACTGGAATGCCCTGTCCTCGGTTGCATCAACCAGTAGAATGGATGCATGTGGCGGTGACTATGAAAGGAACATGGACAACGATATGAGCAACCAACTGCACGAGAGCATAGCGAAGTACATCGCCGGGCGAGTCTGCGGACGGCGGCTGATGCCAGATGCCTTGCGGGAAATCTATGTCGAGGGCCTGATCTACTCTGCGTTGAGTGACAGCGCTCCCAAAGCCGGCTGGCGATCTTCCGGGGAAGAGGATCCCTGGGACTTGGAAAATGACGATTACGTATACCTGCAAGTAAAGCAGTGGGCGGCGTTGCCGGCCGGCTCCAATGGGAAAAATCCGGGTAAGTCACGCGACATCTCGTTTGACATACACCCTGGGACAAAGGGACGCCAGACCCATATCTACGTGTTCGCTTGGCACCCGGAGAGTGACCCGGATGTTGCCGACCACCGCGATGCCAACCAGTGGCGGTTCTGCGTAATGCCGGAGGACGAACTGCCAGAACCGGTCTTTGAGCGAAAAACCCAGAGCATCTCTCTGAAACGGCTGGAGGCACTGGCGGCGAACATAGGGTTGAAAGCAGTAGCCTACAGCCAACTGGCCGCAACCTTTAACCGCATCGCCCAAGTCATGTTGGAGCAAGACGAAAGAGATGGCCGCCTGGCTGAAGAAGCGATGGAACGGATCCGCCGAGGCGAGGAGCGGGTCTATTCCGCCGAAGAGGTAAGCGCCTACCTTGGTCTGGACTGTTGAGTATGGTAGGAGGGCTCGGCGACAACTTCGGAATCTTGACCGCCCGGTCGCACGGCGTATCGCAGATTACATGGACCAGGTTGCCTGTTGGAGGATCCTCGCCAAAGAGGCCAGGCTCTGACTGGAACATGGGCCGGGCACTGGCATTACCGGGTAGGAGATTATCGTGTCATCTGCGACATTCAGGACGAGGTTTTGCGTGTCTTGGTGGTGAGAGTTGGACACCGCGACCAAATATATCGTTCATAACCCGAAGGTCGTTGCTTCGAGTCCAACCCCCACTACCAAATATTTGAGATTCAACGAGGCCCCGGAGCATATCCGGGGACCTTTTGATGAACTGAAGTGATGAATATGGAAAATTCCAGATATGAGAAAATCATTGACGAAGTCGTTAAAGCCCACTATCAAAAACGCTTGATAAACAATACTCATCGGGCGGATTACGTTGAAGCTATGATTGCCCTTGCCCTCGGCGAATCTTGGTGCTTGGTAAGCCGCTATTGGGACTGGGCCCCGTGGGACTTGGAAAGGGATGATGGTATCAGGCTAGAGATCAAGCAGTCAGCGGCAACTCAGTCGTGGAGCCCTGACGCCATTCAAACTGCACGAGGCAAATTCGACATTGCTCAGCGGGACGGTTATTGGGACTATGAGTCAAGGTGGCACACGGGAAAGGCGCGATACGCAGACATTTACGTGTTTGCCTGGCACCCGGAGTCTAACCCCCACGCGGACCACCGCAATCCTGGCCAGTGGCGGTTTTTCGTAGTGCCCGAATATAAACTACCCATCCAAAAAAGCATTAGTCTTAATCCACTCAAGAAGCTTGCGCCAGAAACGAGCTACGATGACTTGTTGCAGGCAGTAGATGCTGCTGTAGACGCATTACCATTGCGAACTCATAGTTAGTCGAAGCCCGAAACTGAGCATTAGCGGGATGCACTGATAAAGGAGATTGGACGCTCTAGGTATTATACCTGTCGGAAGCCATAGAAAAGGGAATGGAAGACATGGAGGACTACAATCTGGTTCACCCGGTTATGGAACGTATCCGTAGAGGTGCAGAGGCAGTATATACCGCTGAAGAAGTGAAGGATCGCCTTGATCTGGACTAGAGCAATCTTTTTCGAACCTCATCCCACCGCCCCCTCCCGCCGGAACACTTCCGCCAGTTTTTCCACCCCTTCCCATATCTCGTTTTCCGAGGGTAGGGCAAAGCAGAGGCGGATGTAGCGGGCGGCGGCGTCCGGGTCGGCGGACCAGTCCGGCCCCGGATTGAAGGCGATGCCTTCCCTGAGCGCCGGAGCGGCCAGTTTGCGTGAATCCACTCCCGAAGGGAGCCTGACCCACAGGTACATGCCGCCCCGGGGCATTTCAAACTCGACGGTCGGGCCGAAGGACTCGCGGAGCGCGCTGCCCAGCACATCGCACTTGCGTTTCAGAGCCGAACGCACCTGCCGGATGTGCTCGTCATAGTGGTTGGTGAAATAGTCGCCCACGATCATCTGGTCCATAACGCCGGTGCCGGCGTCGTTCTTCCGGGACAACAACCGGCCCATCACTTCCCACGGCGCAACCACGTACCCAAGGCGCGTACCCGGCCCCAGGGTTTTTGAGAACGACCCTATGTGTAGCACTCGATTGGAATCGTCCAAGGACCGGATGGCGTTTTCATATTCCCCTTCGAATATAAGGTCGGCGTAGCATTCGTCCTCGAATATCGGGACTCCGTATTCGTCGCTCAGTTCCAGCATCCGGCGCCGCCGCTCCATGCTCATCACCGTGCCGGTGGGGTTCTGGAGAGTCGGAATCGTATAGATGTACTTGGGGCGCACTCCCTTGGAACGCAACTCTTCCAGCGCCTGGGCCAATTGGTCCATGTTCAGTCCATCGTGGTCGACTTCAATGCCGACCATGTTGACCTTGCGGCGTCTCAGATTATTGAGGGCGCCGGAAAAGCTGAACGCCTCTACGATTACGGTATCGCCTTCCTCCAGCAGGATTTCGTTAATCAACTCAATACCCTGGCCGGAGCCAGACGTAATCAGCACCTCGTCTATGGTTGTGTTGATCCCGCGCTCGGCGGCAAGTTTCTCGACCAGGAACCGGCGCAGCGGGATTATGCCCTGCGGACCGCCGTCGAAGTTATACATGGAAATGTTCCGGGGGTCGCCCCGGAACACATTGCCGGCGGACTCGATGAACCCTTCCAGGGGGACCATTTCGGGGTCGCTGTGACCGCCAATGAAGTTGTACTTTGGGTGGCCCTGCCACGGAGCGGGTGGGGGAGGCAGGTCCCGGTTGAAGAGAGTCGAATAGTCCAAGCCTTTCCCTGACATGACCTGATCCTCCAAATCCGCTGATGTTTACGTGACCGTATATTGGTGGGCGACGTTAGCATCCTATCACCGCGAACGTTGGGTGTCGACGGCATCCTTAGCAAAAAACCCCGATTCAGGTCTGGCTCTTCCTGTGATGTGATATATTCGCGAGGTATAAGATATAAGACAACGCCAAGAAGGAGGCCTTACCATGGCAGTGCAGGACAAGCTTGGCCCCGAGGAGCTACGGCAATACTATGCTGCGTCGGACGATATAAGACTGTCCCCGGGCTGGGTGAACCGCGAGCATCGTGCCCCGCCAGAAATAGAGCCCTTCCTGTGGCGGTGGTCCGAAGTACAGCCGTTGGTCCTCAAGAGCGGCGAGATTGTTACGCCGGACCGGGACGTGGAGAGACGCACGATGCGCTTGGCGACTCCCGGTCTTGACCGCGGCACAACCCACACCATGGTCGCCGCCCTTCAATTGCTGCTTCCGGGAGAGTGCGCTCCGGCCCATCGCCACACGCCTACGGCCATCCGCTGGATACTCACCGGCAACGGGGCTTTCACCACGGTGCAAGGCGACAAGTGCTACATGGAACCCGGCGACCTGATTCTTACGCCCTCCTGGACTTGGCACGACCACGCCAATGAAGGGACAGAGCCGATGATCTGGTTGGACGGCCTGGACGTTCCCTTGGTCGGCTACCTGAGGGCCAACTTCTACGAGGCGTTCCCCGAAGACCAGCAACCCATAACCGGCGTTGGCGACTCGATACGCAAGTACGCCTCCGGCGCACTCCGGCCCGTCTGGGGAGGGGAAGACGTCCCCTATTCCCCGCTGTGGCACTACAAGTGGGACCGCACTTACGAGGCCCTCAAAGGCCTGTCCGAGTTAGGGTCCGATCCCTTCGATGACGTGGCGATGGAGTTCAGCGACCCGACCACGGGCAGGCCTGTGCTGCGTTCGATGACCTGCTGGGCGCAACTGATCCGGCCGGGAGTACGCACCAAGGCGCACCGCCACACCAGCAGCAAGGTGTACCAAGTGTTCCGCGGCCAAGGATACAGTGTGATCAACGGCCAGCGGTTCGACTGGGCGGAAGGAGATTTCTTCGTCGTGCCGTCGTGGGCCTGGCATGAACACGCCAGCGATGATGACGCCGAATCCATACTGTTCTCGATCCAGGACATTCCCTTGATGAAAGACATGGCGTTGTTCCGCGAAGAACCGTACACAGAAAACGCCGGGCACCAACCTGTTACCGGCCGTTTCACTGGCTAAAGGCGTAGGGGGGAGGGATTGCGGTTTCGTATCCTCTTGGCGCTACTGGCGTGTTGCGTTGTCACGCTGACTGCCTGCCAGCAAGCCCCGCCGCCCGATATCGGGGCGACGGTGGAGGCGGCGGTCAGCGCGGCGATGCCCGCGCCTACCTTTACTCCCACTCCGGACATCGATGCCACGGTTTCCACCGGCATCAAGGCGACTATGGAGGCAATGTCCAGCGCAACGTTCACCGCAGTCCCTGCGCCAACCCCAACACCGGCGCCTACATTCACTCCGGTCCCTACCTCTACGCCAACGCCCGTACCTGCGCCAACCCCGACTCTGGAGCCGACGTCCACTCCCACACCGTCTCCGGTCCCAACGCCTACTCCCATGTCGACGCTGGCGCCGACTCATGCACCAATGCTTGAGGTTCCTACTCCCCGACGTACTGCAACGCCCGCAGCCCCGCGTGACTTGTCGTCCGTTGTATCCAGGGTCCGGCCCAGCGTCGTGCAGGTTATAGCCGGGGACGAATCGGGGTCAGGCGTAATTGTGGAGGTCGATGAGAAAGGGACCGGACTGGTCCTAACCAATTTTCATGTAGTCCGGCAGGGTGTCTCCATCGACATCGTTGTCAACGACTCCACTTCCTACCCGGCCAAGTTTTTGGGTTACGACACGGAAAAGGACTTGGCAGCCCTCGAAATTTGTTGCTCGACCCGGTTTCAAGCTATCCCATTGGCTGGCAAGCAGTTGACACCCGGGGAGGCGGTGTTCGCCATGGGGTATCCGCTTGGAAGCAATCAGGCGTCCATTACAAGCGGTGTGGTATCGCGGGTCATGTTCCACGACACGACGGACAGGTGGCTGGTGCAAACCGACGCGGCAATCAATCCGGGCAACAGCGGCGGGCCATTGATTACCCTCGACGCCGAAGTAGTGGGGATTAACACCTTCGTCGTCCGAGAATCCATAGTCGGAGTGCCCGTAGAAGGATTCGGGTTCGCGGTGTCGGCGAGTACGGTGTCCGAGGTCTTGCCTACATTGAAGGCCGGGGTTATTGGCGCTCCTCCTACCCCCACGCCCGGTCCGAATTGGCGGGAAGCAGGCACACATCGGTTTGGTCCGGTGGATGGTGTGCTGGAGCACGATGACGACCGTTTCATTGAGGAGTTCAGTTCCGGCGTTTCCTTGGAGGACTTCGTTGCCGTGGCCACCTTCCACAATCCCCAGGGAGGGGTGGATTGGGACTACGGGTTTGTGTTCGGGCATTCCGGAGACCACTGGTTCAACATCCTCGTTGTGTCCAGTGACGGCAAATGGGCCCACTACCAAAGGAAAGGACAGGTCGGCGGTGACATTGAATTGGCAAGGGGACAGGCAAGAGGCTTGAAGACCGGTCTGGGTGACGCCAACGAGTTGCAGCTTATCACTGCGGGGCATTTGGGCATGTTATTCTTGAACGGCAACCTCACTGCCGTGTTTACGCTTCCCCCGGAAAGCAAGGCGGGTGACGTATCGGTAATCACCGGCTACTACAAAGGCAATGAGACCCCCGGGCGGCTGACGGTGTACCGGGGGTTCAGGGTCAGCGAGACCCATTGGGTAGGGATCAAAGATGGCGAACTGCACCATGCGAACGATGGTGAAATTCGTGGTCACGCCATGATGACCGACACCAAGGACTTCCTGGCCCATGCGATATTTGTAAACCCGTACCCGGCAGACGCAGGGCTTTGGAGCCATGGGATACTGTTCCGGCACCAGTCCAGGGACCAGTTCCAGGGGGTTGCGATCAGCAGCAACGGGACGTGGCTGCATTTCATCAGAGACGGAGTTGGTTTATCGGTGCATGAACAAGTCGGTAGTGTTTCTCTGAAACTGGGGTCGGGTGAACAGAACAGGATTGGCCTTATGGCCGTGGGCAACACTGGGTTGCTGTCGGTCAACGGTGAATTCATCGCGTATTTGGATATCGGCTTGGGTCCGCAGAAGGGAGACGTTTGGGTTGCCACCGGTTTCTACGCTGAATCGGAAATTCCCGGGGAAAGCACCAGGTTTGAGGATTTTGAAGTTTGGACATTGGATTGAACCTGTGATCAAAGGGGAGGCGCGTTAATGAAGAAATCAGTCCTCTTCTGTACGTTGGCCGGGCTTCTGGCTGCCGGACTTTTTATGGGAGGCTGCTCCGGGGCCGATGCGCCTCTGAAGGTAGATGCTGCTGTGCCGTCACCCGTACCTACGCCCACGGTGGACATAAACCTGGCCACGCCCGGTGAGGTGCATCGGATTCCCATTGAAGGGGTCGAGGTCGGCGCCGAGGTCGGCGACCGCATTCCCCATTTCACCTTGGGGTTGGTGGACGGCGTGACTATTTCGTCGGAGCAACTGATGGACAATGGCCGCCCTACCTTCCTGTTCTTCTTTGCTACCACTTGAGGGGTCTGCACTGCTGAGTTGCAGCGGTTGAAAAAGATTTACCCCCAATACGCTGAGCATGTCTCCTTCTACGCGGTGGGAGTCTTTCCCGGAGAAGACATCAATATGTTCGAAGAATTCCGCGTCGCAAGGGGTTATCCTTGGCCGGTGGCCATACCGGCGGGCGGCCTGCTGGAAGATTTCAAAGTTACCATCCAGTCAACCAAGATCGCATTTGACTCCCGCGGAGTGATAACCCACCGGAACGGCATGGGCCAAGGCACCGATGAAGTCTGGCATGAAGTGTTCCGGGAACTGGCGGCTTCGGGGTAGCTTGGCTGCTGCTTGGTCCGGAATCTGACGGGTCACATAAGGAAACTATCTCCCATTAATCCCGCCACACGTCGGACACCGCCCGTAAGTGTCGCATCGCTTGAAGAAGAACGACAGTAGGAGTTACCAGCGGAGCCAAAAACGGAGTTGTCATTAATGAGCAGCATGATCGGCAACCAGACCGAAACGACCGGCAATCCCAACACCACTCCTGTTCCGGCCATCGCCACACAAGCTATGGAAGGCAACGACCCCTTTGGGCTAAGACGATTCAGCCTCAAACGCTATACGGTCCGGCATCTGGTCTACATGTTCATCACCTTGGTCGTACTGGCCGTAGCAACGGTACGCATCGCGTGGTCCGGAGAATTGCTCACGCTGATACTTGCATCGATCAGCCTTGCCGGCGTGGGCTTGATATTCATGCTATCGCTCCGGGCAACCATCCGCCGGGTCGTTGTGGAACAATGGATTCGACTGTTGGGAATGGGGGACTTTGACTATACGATCAAGCCGCGCGGCAAAAGCGAAGTGGACAAGATGCTGATTGCGCTTGAGGCCGTGCGCCTCAAAGCCGTTGAAGCCATTCAACTGGACCGCGTCAGGACCCTATCCGAAGAGCTTCAGCTTAAGAACACTGAGTTGGAGCGTACACTGGATGAATTGCAACGTACTCAAGACCGGATAATCATCCAGCGGAAACTGGCGGAGTTGGGTGAATTGACCGCAGGTTTTGCCCATGAGATACGCAACCCCCTCCAGTTCATCCACAACTTCGCGGGAGTATCGCAGGGCATCGCACTAGAGTTGCACGAGATGTTGGGACAGACCAACGAATTGAACAAGGAGGATGCCCAAGACTTGGCCAGTGATCTGGCACAGAACATGGAGAGGGTCGTGCATCACAGCGACCGCGCCAATGGGATAGTGTCGGGCATTTTGACATTGGACCGTGGAACAGGCGGGGGCTTTCAGGCTACCGACCTGAACCGGTTGGTTGTCCAGCACGTCCACGCGGCGCACCGGTCGGTCCAAGCACAGGAAATCGACTTTACTGATATGGAAATAGTGATGGACCTTGGGGAGGACGTGAAGGACATTACCGCGATCCCCGGAGACTTCGCGAGGGTAGTTGCCAACCTTACCATCAACGCCTGCCAAGCTATGGCTATAAAAGCTCGCGAGATGGATGGGGCAGGCTACACGCCACAACTACGGGTTCTTACGAGCCGGAATGATTCTGGTGTGACGATGATTATCCGCGACAATGGGACCGGTATCACCGATGACGCTAAGGATAAGATGTTCAATCCTTTCTACACTACCCGTGACACCGGAAAACACATCGGCCTGGGTCTGACCATGGCCTTCGACATTGTGCGTGTACACAGTGGCTACATGGAGGTTGAAACGGAGCTTGGGGAGTATACGGAGGTGCGGGTGCTACTGCCTGATGGACAAGAGTGACAGGTATAGCGGTATGCCCGCAGTCGCGTTTTGATGCAAACTTGTCTTGTTGAGGGACGCCGCACCACATCCTTCATTTATTTCCCAACGAAGGCAGGGAGGAGGTCAACCACTTTCTGCCTGAATTCGCCCCGGCAGTCGTGGTGTCCGGCACATCAACGCCAGGACGGACGCCAGCGCGTGGCCCAGCAATACGCAGACGAACATCCACCTGTAGGCCCCGAAGATATTGTAGATGACCGGCCCAAGAATTTGACCTGCGCCCAGCCCTCCCGCCTCGAAGGGCCTGAAAGTCCCTGCGATGGCGCCGTATGAGTTTCGCCCGAAGAATTGGGCGATGACCATCGAGATTAACACCCCCGACGCGCCGCTGGTTACGCCCCAGAAGACACCGAAGACGTAAGCCGGGACTAACGAGTCCACGGTTTGCAGGTATAAGATCGACCCTGCAGCCAATGCCATCGCCCAGACGAGACATACGCGCGGAGAGAACCTGTCGGCCAGATAACCCCACCCAAGGTTGCTCAACGACAGGAATGTGCCAATGCTCAACACGCCCGCGGCTTGCGTGGTAGTCAATTGGGCCGTTTCCACCAAGTGCGGCACTATGTTGAACCCCACGGCGGCATTGGTGGAGGTCCCCAGAAAAGCGCACACACCAACTGTCCAGTAGGCCTTGGTACGCCATGCCTCGCCGGCCGTCCAGTCGGATTCCGGTGACTGTAAGGTCGCCGGAGTGGTGGAGGCTGTGTCGCGCGCCGCGGGTGCGCTTTGAGCGCCGTCGCCGTCGGGCAGCAGGCCGATGTCCTCGGGCCTGCGCCGCATTATCAGGACCATGGGCAGCGTCAGCAAAAGGCTGAACAACCCCAGATACCGGAAGGCGGCCCGCCAGCCTTGAAAGTCGGCGATGGTGGAAATGACTTGAATGTTGATGGCCGCGCCGACCGGTCTGAACATCCCGGTTAAGGCCAATGCGGTGTTGCGTCTTCGGAGGAAGAAATTGACGGCCAGGGTTCTAGGCACCACGCCTATGAGCAGGGGTTGGCTTATCGCCCGTCCCAATATCGCCAGGATGACGAACTGCCACAAGCGAGTGGCGCTCCCCAGGGAATAAAGGCAAAGGCCCATGAACAACGTGCCCATGGGCATCAACCACCGGGCGCCGTAGCGGTCGACCAACCTCCCTACGATTGGCGCCGTCGCTCCCGTCATCCATACACCTACGGTAGCGGTGGCCCCAATGGTGATTCTGCTCCAACCCGTGTCCCTGATAATCAGCCCCTGTATGCCTCCCAGCACCACGCCAGCCACGCTGGTGGCCACGAAGCCTCCGAAAGCGCCGGTAAAAATCACCAGCCAGCCGTAGTAAAACGGCGTCCGGGGTCTCCAGTTGCGTATGCGCTCCGTGATTGTCATAGCCAGTGTTGGCGTTGCTCCTTGGCCGTTGCGTGTTGGTGTGAACCTTGTCCGGCTCGTTGGGATATAATGATTGGACTACAGAAGATCGCCCGTCGATTGCGACGGTACATGTTACCAGCTAACGGGGGTTGGGATGCAAAGCAAGATCGAAGACCGTTTCGGTATGCCCCTCAGCACAAATTCGGTGGCCGCAGCGGAAGCTTGGCAAGAGGGGATGGACCGGCTCCTTTCACAGAACCACGGCCCGGAGTTGAAATTCCAGGAGGCGATTGAGCTGGATGAAGGGTTCGCCATGGCCCACGCCAGCATGGCCTATTTCGAGCAGCAAAAAGCCCGGCCTCAAGAGGCCAGGGTAGTCATGGACCGGGCTTTGAAGTTGACTTCAGGAATTACCCGGCGGGAGCAGCAGCAAATCGAGGCTGTTAACCATTGGATCAACGGGAATGGCCGCGCTGCCATAGGCCTGATCAAAGAGCATCTGGCCGAGTTCCCCACCGACGGGTTGCTGATGCGGCTGGCGCACCGCTTGTACATGCTGGGTTGCAGCGGCGCCGGCGCTCCCGACTTCCCTTCAGAGTACCTCGCATTGCTCCGGGGTGTCGCTCCCCACTGTATGGACGATTGGGCTTTCCTGGCCGAGTACGCCTTTGCTCACCATGAGACCGGGCAACTGGACGACGCGATGCAATACGCTCAGACGTCTCTGGACATCAACCCCACCAACGCCGTGGCTTGTCACTCCATGACCCACGTACACTTCGAGCAGGGCGACGCCGCCACCGGCGAAGATTTCCTGGGCGGTTGGCTGCGAGGGTTCGACTCGCCCGCCTCGTCCTACGTTCATCTGTCTTGGCACTTGGCTTTGTTCGAGCTGGCCTTGGGCAAGTACCAAGAAACTCTGGACCGTTACGAGAACTTCATCCGGCCATCGGTGGTCTCCAAGGCGATGGCCACGTTGAACGACAGCGCCTCGTTGATGTGGCGTTTGCAGATTTACGGCGGCGTTCCCCCGGCCAAGCCTTGGGACGAGGTCCTCGTGCTGGCCGCGCCGGCGGCCGATCGCGCGGGCGTGGCCTTCAGGGATGCTCACGCCGCACTGGCCTTCGCCGGCAGCGGCGAGCACGAATTGATGGCCCGGATGATCGACCGGCTCCGCAAGATCGCCGACGGCGGAGACTCTTTTACCAAGGATATAGTCCTCCCGTTGGTGCAGGGCATCGACGCCTTTGCCAAGGAAGACTACTCCGGAGCGGTGCGCTTCATGGAGCCCATGTTCCCCCAGTTGGTGCGTATCGGCGGCAGCCACGCCCAGCGCGAGGTGTTCGAGGACACGATGCTCGAGACCTACATCCGTGCTGAAGAGTGGGAGAAGGCCGAGAAAATGCTGCAGGGCAGGCTGAAGCAGCGCGACTCGGTCCGCGACACCTTCTGGTTGGGCCGGGTGCAGGCATCGCAAGGCCAGGGAGACGAAGCCAGATCGAGCTTCGATTCGGTCGCCAGGGCTTGGGAGCCCGCCGTTTCCAATACCCCTGAAATTGCCGCTATGAGCAAAATGCAGACCGCCATCGCCTGACCTGAGCCTAAACTAACGTGAGTTATAATAAATCCTATAGCACCGGAGACAATATGGCTACCAAACGGCCTGTCCCACACTTGCCAGACCCGGTTGGGCGCGGCCAATACCACAGCCCGGAAAACCGTAGGCGCATGGCCCAGCGGTTCATCACCCAGGCCCACAACGAACTTATGGACGGCAACCGTCTTCAAGCGGGCGAGAAGGCATGGGGAGCGGTCGCTCAGCACTTGAAACTCGTTGGCGAGGCGAGGGGCTGGAATCATACCAACCACCGGCAAGTTGAAAGCATCGGGCGGCATATCCGGGCTGAGTACCCTGAGTTGGACTCTCCTACATTAGCCGATGCAATGTCCGACGCATACCACGTGGGGCACGCCAATTTTTACGAGAATCAACGCACACATGACGAAGTAACCGATGTCGTGGAAATCGTGGAACGGACGTTGCCTTCGCTGGGACGGCTGGCAACCGAAGCATCCCAGAACCCGCGCCCGTTTGAAATCACTTCCGGGTCAGAAGCCCGGCGGCTGAGGGAAGTTACAGGCAATCGCGAATTGCAAATAGGCGACAAGTCATCGGTGGGCTTTTCCAGAAAGCACAGCCCCGATTCCAGTAACAACGGCGGCGGGTCTGACGCTGCTCCGTCTTCCAACTGTCCCATCTAAGACGACTCGCCACAGACACCGGCCCTGCGCCATATGTACATCCCACTGTGGCTTTAGTTTAGTCAAGCCGTCAAAGCTGCTTCTCGCGCCGCCGCACGGCGAGCGGCGGGGGGCCGGGCCAGGAATATCAAAACCGCCGCGGTGACATAAAACACCATTGAGATGATAATCAGCAGGCGATAGCTGCCGGTGAAGTCGTAGATCAGCGCCCCAAGGCTTTGCCCCACTCCCAGGCCGCCAGCTTCGAAAGGCCGTAACGCACCCATGATGGCCCCGTATGAACTGCGTCCAAAGTATTGGGCTATGATCATCGAGATCAACGCATCGCTGGCCGAGCTGAACACCCCCCAAGCAATGCCGAA
Source organism: Dehalococcoidia bacterium (assembly GCA_965203835.1). GTDB lineage: Bacteria > Chloroflexota > Dehalococcoidia > Lucifugimonadales > UBA3495 > CBDCFV01. The sequence goes on along the minus strand of OZ241919.1, from coordinate 1,787,577 downwards.
TATCCAGGCCGTCCCCAGGTTGTTGACCGTAAACATGTAGAATAACGTGCACAGGGTGGTTGCGTACCCGCACAAGGTCACTCGACGTGGTGAGAACCGGTCGGCGAGGAATCCCCAACCCAGGTTACACAATGACAAGAGAGTGCTGGCGCTCAAAATAGTTGCCGCTTGTGTGGTGGACAGGCTGCCGGTTTCTATAAAGTAAGGCACCATGTTGAAACCGATGCCGGAGGCCGCGGTGAGGACCAGGAATGTCGATACGGAGATAAGCCAGAAGGCGGGGGTGCCCATGACTTGGCGGGCCGTCCAGCCATCGGAGGGCTGAGCGGTCTGCTGTGGCCGCCTTCTTGGGTCGTTGGTGGATGCTGGTACAGGGTTCCGGCGGGATGCGCCGTTGGGCTTGTCGCCGTCCGGCAATAGTCCGATGTCTTCAGGACGCCGCCTCACCACAAGGAAGATGGGGATGGTCAGGACCAGCGTAACAAAGCCCAGGTAACGAAACCCGGCCCGCCAGCCTTTGGACGCCGCGATGGCCAGTATGACCTGGATATTGATGGAACTGGCGACGGGACGGACAAGCGACGTAAACGCTAAGGCTATGTTCCGGCGACGCTGGAAGAAATTCACGGCCATGGTGCGAGGCAAAAGCCCGATGAATATCGGCTGCCCTATGGCCCGTGCAAGCAAGGCAACAATGAAGAACTGCCAGACGGCGTTGACCCCGCCGAGGGCGACCATGCACAGCCCAAGAAATATGGTTCCCAAGGGCATCAGCCATCGCGGACCGTAGCGGTCGGCATAAGGTCCCAGCAAAGGCGCCACCACGCCGGACATCCAAACGCCGGCGGAGGCAGTGAAGCCAATGGAAGCCCTGCTCCAGCCCGTGTCGGCGGAAATCAGGGACTGGAGCCCTCCCAGGACCGCCCCGGCAATGCTGACGGCGGCGAAGGCCCCCAAGGCGCCGGTAAACAGCACAATCCAGCCGTAGTAGATGGGCGTCCGGCTGTAGAAAGTGCCGGTACGAAGCCTGTGGGTGATCTCTGGGACAACGGCCAGGGATATAAGGAAAAACCCGGACCCCAAGAGCAAAAAGCCGGTAATAGTCACTATGGGCGCGCCTCTAGCGGCCCACTCGCTCCCAAACGCTCTGCGGTAGTCGTCGGCGTAGTGCCGCGTGGTGCACGGCGGGTGGTGTCTTGGAGGAGGTGTCGCATTCCGTCAAGTTGCGGAAAAAGTATATCACGTCCGCTAACCAATATCCCTGTGAGTCGTAAGTTGAACCAGGGCCTTTTCATTTTCCGGGTTGGGCTGCACAGGTCCCGTCATTCCCGCGAAAGCGGGAATCCACATACTTCCAGCCTATGGCAATGTTCTCGTGGCGAGACCACATGGATTCCCGCCTGCGCGGGAATGACGAGAGAATGAAAAGGCCCTGTAAGTTGAACGAAGCGGAGTCTGAAAGGGTTGGTCGGAGTTCCATGAAAATGACATATTGGTGTTATTCTGAAGCGTGGTGTACAATTGGTGACGTGGTGGATTGCCAGCGGAATCCCGGCGCCCCGGACCTTGAGAAAGATCAGACATGACAACCGGCGAATCGGAAAACACAGTACTTGATGCGGCTGAAATATGGCGCGCCATCGGGCGGTTGGAAGGTGCCATCGCCGCCCTTTTGGAAGGCCAGCGTGAACTACAGGCCGGACTGCAAGACGTGCGTTCCGAGATGCGTTCCGAAATGCGTTCAGGGTTGCAGGACGTACGTTCTGAGATGCAGTCCGGGTTGCAGGACGTGCGTTCCGAGATGCAGTCCGGATTCCAGGATGTCCACCGCCGTATTGACCGCCTCTATTTCGCAGTGATAGGTGTCGGCGGCGCCTTGGTGGCCGCCGTTATCGTCAACACCTTCGTGACCGGCTAACCGAAGGCTTTCTGCCCTTCATTCCCTTCTTCAAGGGAACAAGCTTTGGCCGGCGGCTTCCTCAACGGCTGACTCACTCCTCTCGCTGGGGCTGGTACTCCTTTATCGCCGGTATCACTTCCTGGGTCATCAGGTCTATGCCGCGCATGGCCGTTTCGTGGGACATGTGCCCTTCACGGCCCCAGAACACCAAGTAGCCCGGGTCGATAATGTCCATCAACCGCTTCAGTTTCTTCACCACGGTATCCGGGTTGCCCGTTACTATCTGGAAGGTTTCCTGTGCTTCATCGTAGGGCAAAGCCGGTCCGCCGGGGACCGCCGTCTGGACTCTGCGGCGCGCCTGCTCCCTGGGACCCTGGGTGGCGGCGCGGGTCATGTAACCGGGCGGCGCCAGCCATTGGGACGGCGTTACCCCGAATGACGTTCCCAACTGCCAGTAGAAATTCTTCCCCTCCTCGTAGGCCCGTTCGTCCGAATCGGCCACCGCTACCCGTATGGCGTAGCCGCGATTGTCGGACGTCGCGGTCCAACCATCCTCTTCGGCGGTGCGGCCGTAAAGTTCGTAGATGTCGTTCAACAGGTTGATGGGCGGCGCCAGCGCGATGTAAGGGTACTTGTGCTTGGCTGCCCAGACCACCGACTCCGGCGATGCCACCCCCGGAATCCAGACTGGCGGGTGGGGCTTCTGCAGGGGCATTACCCACGGGTTGACGATCCGGTAGTGATAATGCTTGCCCTCGTAACGGAAGGGGCCGGGAGTGGTCCAAGCCTTGATAATGACGTTGTGCGCTTCGTCGAACCGCTCCCGATTGTAAATGGGGTTGGTATTGGTGGCCATGCTCTCCTGGCCGATGCCGCGCACGAACCCGCACACCACCCGGCCGCCGGACAAGATGTCGATCATGGCGATCTCTTCGGCCACCCGCAATGGGTTCTCGTGTATGGGCAGCACGTTGCCCAGGAACACTATCTTGCCCTTGGTGGTAGTGCGGGCCAACACCGACCCTATCACGTTGACCGACGGCATCATGCACAGGGGGTTGTTGTGGTGCTCGTTGATCATTACCCCGTCAAACCCGGCCTCGGTGCAGTACTGCAATTCCTCGAAGTACATCCCATAGAGTTCCTGGGCTTTTTCCGGGCGGAACTGCTCGTTGGGGAACATGAGGTTGTTGTACCCCAAGCGTTGGGCCTCTTCCTGGGAGTAATCGGTGTAACCCATCTCCGTGAAGAAATACACTTCTTTGACCATGTCGGACCCTCACTGCCCCAATGTGTCGGTTAGGGTATCTCTAGGGCGGAAGTATGGCGGGTGTCATCCCAAGGGTCAACCGCCCACAGGGCAACCGGATCATTTATATAGTAACGCTGGTTCCCTCGGACGATACCAGGATGTCCACTCCCAACCGTTCCTCCACGTCGGCAAGTTCTTTCCGAATGTCGTCCTCCCAAGGCGGGTTGATGTGAGCGACAACGACCTTGGGGGCGTAGCCTTTTTGACCAACGAAATCGGCCAGGGATTTTTCCAGCAGACGCGGGGTCAGGTGTCCGACCACTGGCGCTACTTCCTCGGCCTTGTTGCCGAAAGTGACCTCCACGAGGATTGTGGAGGGTGAAATATGGGGCCACGCATCACTCAGGCCGTCCCCGGTATCTCCGGTGTAGAAGAGGCTGCTTTCGCCGTCGGAAATCTGGAACCCAGCCGCCGGAACGGTGTGGGGCACCGGCGCTGCCTTCACCTTGTACCCCAGTATCTCGTACTCGTGGAAAAACTCCAGCGCGTGCAGTCGGAAAATCGGGTTTTCCGGCGTGGGCCACTGGAGGAAATTGGGGTACAAGCTGCCATCCAGCAGCTTGTCGGACACGTACCGCACCGTGTCCTCTATGGCGTAAATATCAACCGGGTGTTCGGAGGTGCGCAGCCCGATCCCCAAGGGAAGAAGGTCCCTCACGTGGTCGAAGTGGCGATGGGAGAGGAGCACGGCCCGGATGCTCCTTTGCTCCTCGAATGTCAACGCCCGCGTCAGGCCTCCGGCATCCAGCACCAGGACCCCGTCGACCAAGTACGACGCAAAGCCGGTATCTTTGCTTTCCATGTTGTGGGCGCCCAGTACCCGCAGTTCCATTTCGACTCCTTGTGAATCTCACCGTCACAATCAGGCGCATGGCCTGGGGAGGAAGGCGCGCCCTCGACTTGACCGGGAAATGGTCAGAAACCCGCCGCGCTCGCGGCGTTGCGCATCTCCTGCAGGTAGCTGGAGCTGGAGGAATGCAGCAACCGGCTGACGCTGCCGTGGAAGTATTGAACGCCCATGTCCAGGAACTTGGGAACGTAGGAGTCGGGGCAGCTACATCCGGCGATCTTGCCTGCCTCGCGAATGGTGGTGATCCCCTTCTCCATCAAGGCCTGCACCTCCGGGTGGGTCTGCTGCCCCGGGTAACCCATGGATGCCGACAGGTCGCCCGACCCGATGAAGAACACATCGACCCCGTCCACCGTGACCATATCCTCAAGGTTCTCGATGGCCTCGACTTCCTCCAGCATCAGGCACACCAGCGTGTTCCGGTTGGCTTCGTCCACGTAATCGGCCGTTGCCCCGGCAAACCCGTATTTCCCCGGACGGCTTCCGCTGAACAGACCCCTGTGCCCGACGGGAGGGTACTTGACGGCGTCGACGGCGGCCCGCGCCTCTTCGGCGGTGTTTACGTGGGGAATTTGCACTCCCCAAGCGCCCCGGTCCAGGAAAGGCGCGATGATTTCCGGCTTGTTGCCCACCGGTCGCACAATGGGAGCCATGCCGGTGATTTCCGCTGCGCGGACCAGGTCTTCCGAGTTGTCCACGGTTATCGAGCCGTGTTCATTGTCTATCAATACCCAGTCGAAGCCCAAGTGGCCCAGCATCTCGACCATTGTGGCCGATGGGAAAGTAATCATTACACCGAACACCGCTTGCCCTTCCTGCAGCCGCTGCTTCAGCGTGTTCTCTCTCATAAGACCTCCCCGAGTGGAAACGGATTGACGAAAACAACATTGCGCTGGCCGCAGATTCACGGCCAGCGCATTATCCACTGTTGCAATGGATCCCGGCAAGCGCCGGGACTAGATAAAGTTAAGACGGTCGTTCCTGCCGCTCTATCTCTCGTTCCTCTGCCTTGTTGCGCAGAGGCCGGCCCTTGTCCGGGTGGTCGTCCTTGGTCACCCCGTAAATCTGCAGGCCCTCGTGATCCTCGGGCAGGTACTCGGTAATGGGCATACCGTCCTTGTTGACGAACAGCAGGCAGTGGCAATACTTGTAAATCTGCATGTCGTCACAGGCGCAAATCCATGTCCTGTGCTTTACCTCGTCCACCTTGTCGGGGTAGAAACGGCACGGGCACAGGGGCCTGCCAATATCATCGACGTGCCGCGCCAAGCCAAGGATTACCTCTTCGGCGATCCCATCCACCGGGTGGGTATTGGTCCCTGATTTCTCGCAATACTTCTCCACAAAGTTGCGCATCCGTGCGACTGCTTTTTCGCTGGGTTGATCGGGCATGTGTAACTCCTTACTGATTGTCCGTTACGGATGAAAACGCTGGCTTGGAGGCTCGTAGCGTTTTGCGCACGGCATTGTTAGCCGATGCTTCTTCACAGTATACACGCAATAGCCAGCCATGCGTCGGTTTAGAATGAGCGAGCCGTTTTCAAGCAGCTCGCCAAGCCCACCAACATGACGGCTACTTGACGAAGGCTGGCATCACCCCTTCGGCAAACTGGGTAAGCTGGTCCTTGAACACCTCCAGCGGCATCCCCATGACGGCGCCAAGGTTCACCCGTTCCACTCCAGGGAATTTCTCCTGCACGCTTTGCAGGTGCTCCACGATGGACTCCGCCGGGCCGCACAGCCAAGTCTTTCCTTCTACCGCGTCTTCCAGGGTAGGCAACGACACTCCCCGCGAACGGCTTGGGTTGGCTACCGCGTCAATCTGTTGCTGCGATAGCGCCATAAGTCCCAGCGGCGCGGCGAACTTCATCGCCTCCTCGAAGTAAGGGCGGGACAATTCCATCGCCTTCTCTTTGGTTTCCGCGATGAAGAAACGGTACCCGATAGCCGTGTTCTCCCCCAGCTCGGCCTCCTGGCCGTGGTTCCGCAGGGCCTCCTGGTACAGCTTCAACCGCTCCGCCAGAGTCTGCTCCGGGTTGTTGGCAATTAACGGGCGGATTCCCATCTTGGCCATGAAGTCGATGCCCCTGGGGTTGCCGCTTACGAGGGGCTGCCATACCTCCACCGGCTGATGAATGGGCCGGGGCACAAGGCTCAACGTCTCGAGTTGATAGCCTCGGTAAGGCACCTTGGCGGGAATCTGGTAGTACTTGCCATCGTGGGTGAAAGACTCCTCCCTGAAGGACTTGAGAATGACCTCCACCTGCTCTTCGAACAATTCCCGGTTGGCGTCCCCGTCGAGCATCGGCGAGCCGAAGGTCTCAACCTCGCGGGTGTGGTAGCCCCGCCCCACGCCGAACACCACCCTGCCGTTGGTCAGGATGTCGGCCATGGCGAAGTCTTCCGCCAGCCGCAGCGGGTGCCACATGGGCGCGATGTTGAAGCCGCAACCGAACTTGAGACGCTTGGTCTGGGTGGCCAGGTACAGGTTGAGCATCAACAGGTTGGGGATGCACTCGTACCCTTCCGGCTGGAAGTGGTGCTCTGCCATCCAGAACTCGTCGTAACCCTGCGCGTCCAGGAGTTGGGCTATGTCTAAGGCCCAATCCGCTGCCTGCGCAAGCCGTTCGTTGGGGTACAACCGGTCGTTGGCCGCCGTCCCTTGGAATCCAAGGTTGTCGTCAACCACATGCCCTGCGTATGAAGCTGAGAAGCTCGTAATCAAGAGTCACCTCGATTCTTTTGAGTGCTAAATGGGATACCCTGTACTGGTGCTGAACGGGAGGGTTATCAACCGCCCAACGCGTTTTGCAGGATGATTCCCCCAAACCCGACAATTATAGTTGCTCCTATTGCGAAGAGACCAAGCATCAGGCGGTCAATGCGTCCTTCAAGACGGGTAAACCGTTCATCTATACGGTCAAACCGCCGTTCATTGCGCTCTTCATTCCGCACAAGTTGGTCTTTAAGTTGTACTTGCCCCTCTTCCAGCCGTCCCAAGGTGCGGTACACCTCGGCGACGTCCATCAACGGCGGCTGTGGGGAATCTGGAGCTTCTGTTGTCATATTGTCCTCAAGCCTCCCGGTCCGGTATTACGTCCGGGGTGGTTGCTCCGGGGCTGGATTGAACAACTCCACGCCGATGGTCGCCGGGAATACCTTGGCCAGTTCTTCCACCGTCCATCGGCTTTCTTTGTGAATGGTCTTTACCGGCTCCGGGTTGTTCATCAAGCTTACCAAGCCCTCGTTGACGTGAAAAACGTGCCCGTTTACGTGAGATGCCTCGTCGGACGCCAGCCAGGTTACGAAGGGCGCGATGTCGTCACCCTCGCCGCGCAGTTGCGGCGCCGGTCCGGCGGAACCACCGATGCCCCGCGCGGCACGGAGGGCCCGGGCTTCGTCCGGCACCGTGCCGGTCATCCTGGTGTTGGCGCCGGGGGAAATGGAGTTGGCCGTGACGCCGTAGCGGCCCATGTCACGGGCCAGAACGCGGGTAAGCCCGGCGATGCCGTCCTTGGCCGCGCCGTAATTGGCTTGGCCGGAGTTGCCGTACAACCCCGACACTGACGTGAAGGTGATTATCTTGCCGGAGCGTTGCTGGCGGAACAGGATGCAGGCGTGCTTCACCACGGTGAAGGTCCCCTTCAGGTGGACGGCAATGACGTCATCCCACTCCTGCTCGGTCATGTTGAAAACCATCCGGTCCCTCAGAATCCCGGCGCAGGTGACCACTACGTCCAGCTTGCCGAAGTTCTCTATGGCGGTCTGCACTATTTGCTCGCCGCCCTCCATGGTGGATACCGACTCCAAGCACGCCACCGCCGTCCCGCCGGCTTGGCGGATCTCCGACACTACGCCCTCCGCCAAGGAGTGGTCGGCGCCGCTGCCGTCGACATTGACCCCGGGGTCCACCACCACTACCTTGGCCCCTTCTTCGGCCATCAGCATGGCGATGCCCCTTCCGATGCCCCGGCCGGAGCCGGTTACGATTGCTACCTTGTCTTGCAGAAGATTGGGCATTGTTTTGCCTCTTATGTGATTGGGTTGAATAGGTCTTGGCCCGTACCAGGATGCTGCCTCAATTACATCAGCAGAGCCCGTGTCGGCGCCAATCGTCTATTTACCGGGTCTACCACCATGGTTACGCTTTCCAGTGTGTGAGCGCCCATTAGTCCCTCGGTGTCGTCATCTCCGAATATCACTATCGTCGTCGCCTCGACCCCGTCGATTCGTACCCTCACTTCCCCGATATCATGCTCGATAATCTCTCCGTTGGCCAGTTCGAACTCCAACCGCCGTTGGGGAACTACGCCCATTCGGCGCAGCATGACGGACGGCAACAGCGTGTATGAAGCACCGGTGTCAACCAGCGCATCGATGGTCTCTTCCCGACTTCCGTCTACGCTCAACACTGTTAATGGCCAATGAAATGTTCCCAATTGCGGCGTCTCCTCTAGCGCGGCGGCGCGGCGGGGGCGGGGTTGTAGATGTCCTTGGTCAGGTAGTTGCGGGCGAGGGAGGACAACTCGTCCATGTCCCAATGTCCCTTCTCGCTGTAAATGGCCCGCATGGGTCGAGGCTGGGACATCAACTCCACCGTGTCCCCGTAGACCAGGAAGGTCTGGCCGTTGACGTTGGAAGCATAATCGGTGGCCAAGTAGCACACGAACGGGGCGATACCGTCGGGGTCCAGGTGCTGCGGGTTGTCCTCATCGTCCAGCGACGCCACGCCGCTCCTGGCCCGGAGCTCCGCCGCGCTGTCCGGTATGGCTCCTATCATCCTTGTTTGGGCACGCGGGGCGATGGAGTTGGCGGTGGCGCCGTACCTTCCCATGTCCTTGGCCACCACCTTGGTGAATCCGGCGATGCCCGACTTGGCCGCGCCGTAGTTGGCTTGGCCGGAATTGCCCACCAACCCCGATTGTGAACTGAAGGTGATAATCCGTCCGGACCGTTGCTGGCGGAACAGGATGCAGGCATGTTTGACCACTGTGAACGTGCCCTTCAGGTGGACGGCTATAACGTCGTCCCATTCCTGCTCCGTCATGTTGAAAATCATGCGGTCCCGCAGGATGCCGGCGCAGGTCACGACGATGTCCAGCCGGCCGAAATTGTCCACCGCCGTCTGGACAATCCGCTCGCCGCCTTCCATCGTGGCCACCGACTCGGTGCACGCGACGGCGGTCCCGCCTTCGTCCCGTATCTCTCCAACGACGGTCTCCGCTATTGACTGGTCGAAGCCGGACCCGTCGACGTTGACTCCTGGGTCCACCACCACCACCTTGGCCCCTTCCGCCGCCATCAGCTTGGCGACCCCCCGGCCCACGCCCCGGCCCGACCCGGTGACTATTGCAACCTTGTCCCTTAACGTGTCTGCCATAACACGCTCCTTAACTTGTTCCGCTGGAGATTTTGCAACCCAACAAAAAACGGCTTGGACGCGGACGGCGCCCAAGGCGACATGTTATCTCTGCGGTGAATATGGTCAGCGAACTATCTTCTGGGCAATTGCACGGTGGCCGTCCCCGGGGTGGTCTTCTGGCCGTCCGGGTTCTCCAGCCATATCTCGCACTCCACCAGGTCCTGCCCCATGTCGTGGTAACGCTTGGTTACCGTTCCCTTGGCGGTAATGGGTTGCCCTGGAAAGTCCATGCCGCGGTACTGGCAGGTCAGCCTTTTCAGGGTTCCCAACGGGCCCATCCAGTCGGTCATGTACTGGCCCAGAAAGGCGTTTTTCAATGCCCCGTGCAGTATCACGCCGTCCAGCCTGTTGCCTTGGGCAAAGTCCTTGTCGTAGTGGATCTGGTAGTAGTCTCCCGACGCGCCGGCGTACATCACCAACTGTTGCGTGGTGGGATGTTTCACCATGACCGGAAGTTCCATGCCCTCGGCCACGTCGTCCCAGTAAATCTGTTCTGCCATAGGTTTGTCCTCGTCGCTCCAGCCCGAGGCCGGAGTGGGCCTTAGTAGCGGATGGTGGTCGAGGTCTGGGTAGCTACCATCTCGTTGAACTGGTTGCGGTAGGAGTAGACCACGGTGCTGATGACCATCGCCCCCAAGCGTCCCGCGCGTTCCGTCATGTCCGTGATGGTGGCTACGGCGGTGATGCGGTCTCCTGGCCTTACGGGTTCGAAATACTGCCAATCGCTTCCGCCGTCCAGCACATTGGTCACAGGAAGCTCGAATGGCAGGTCAGGGCGGCCAACGGGGATGGACCTGAGGAACGTGGGAGGCGCAACCAGTCCGCCGTGGGGGCCTTTCCGGGCGGCTGCTTCGTCGGTAAAGAGGGGATTGTCGTCTCCGATGGCTTGGGCGAACTTGATGATTGCCCCTTTCTCGACCTCGGTGACGACAACGGGGCTTTCGCACCCGATTGCCTGCCGCCGCATTTCATCGGTTAACAATTGACCGGGCTGGGACACAGACCACCTCGCATAGGGGTTAGCAGGCAAAAGTCTACCGTCAGGCACATTTAGTGTCAAGAATTGAGAGAATTGCGAACCCGAGGAGTCGGAAACCTGTTAACGAAAGGCGTCAGTGCTCATCCAGAATCAATAACAACGGAGTAGTGGGATCATGATTTGGCTTGATCAGGGCCTGACTGTGATTTTCTCTCACGTCCAAGTTCGGACAAACTACTTGGATGAGAAACGGCCCCTATATGCCTGTGTCGACGGACGCCCGAGGCGCTCCACAATCAGGGCGGCTATTTCCATCATCGGGTACAGGGCGACGCGAAAGTGCGCTAGGTTGATGATTTCCAAGGTGATTTTGTTCAACGGCCAGCCGGGGTCAATCTTTGGAGCGGTAAGGTGGACTTGAATGCCGAATCTGGCCAGTGAACTCTTCCCTTCGATTCTGCCTGCCAGTGATGTTGGAAGTGCCACTTCTTCAGCGGTTGACCCTATTACAAAGACGCCCGGTTCCAGGACAAAAGGCTGGTCGGGGAACAGCCGACGCTCTTCCGCGCAACTGGCGATCTTGCTCTGAACGTCCCGCATTGTGGTAGGGTTGATCGCCTCGGCCGTATTGATCTTTTCTGGTCGGATTACTTGGATAGTAGGGTCAAGACGCATATCCACCGAAGCCGACTTGACCAGGACGTCGTACCCTTCGGGTGGAGAGATAACCAATCCTTCCTTCTCAATGGCCTCGGCTATTTCTCCATCGGACAATACCATGTCAGGTCTGCTCCGCTACGAGCATTGCCTCCAGAGCATCCTCTGGAACGTACCAGATCGACGTCCCCAAGGAAGAAGGCGGGAACACAATCACCCGGTTATTCCCCTTTGTGCCTACGTACTGGCCGTACACAGCAGGGGGATTTTTACCTACTATGGCCATGGCCGGGACGCAGGCCTCGAACTTCTCTCCCCCCACTCTCACCGTAATGACGCATTCTAGCCCCAGCGGCATGTTCAATGCTTCGTCCATTCTCAGCAAGTATTCCTGAGGCTCACTAATGAAGTTGAGGGCTTCGGAACTCTGCGTCAAATCTAGCCTCCTTTGTGTGCATTTCTGTTGAAACAGCCCCGCAGATAAACCACCTACGGTAGATTGAGTCAAAAAAGATGTCTGATTTCTTAAAGGTCGTTGTAACGCCTTGTCAAGGGGTTTACCCACGAATTTTCTGTCTTAAGCCTGACTGGTATATGGAACACCAGTTCTAATAATAAAGATTCCAGAGGCCTTCTGGCAACGCCGCAGTGTCACTGGGGCTGTCATCCACGCGGGTTTTAGTGGTGGAGTCTAGAACGACTCCGCCACTATTCGTAGTACCTTTGGCGGAGACCATGACCCTTCGGGGGTTTTGCAATCGTCTAGAGAATTTGTGAACTGGGTTGGGCGCCGGAAAACTAATTGCTCCCAACATACAAGGCCAGCAACTGTTCGACCAAAGCCCGGACCCGGGGCCGGTCGTCGTCCATCTGGTAATCTTCCATTCCGTGGTGATAAAAGTTGATGTGGAATTTTTCCGCGACGGCGAACCTGTCCCCGATGGACGAGTCTCCGGTTTCTGTGGAAAGCCGGCGGGCGGCATTCTTCAGGCTTCGGTGATTTTCGTAGGGCCATCCGCGCTGCTGCGCCACCGCCATCACCGCATGGGCTGCTGCTCCCCATACCTTTTCCGATGCCTGGAGAACATCGCCCTCAGCGAACAGAGTGTCAGCTTCATCGAGAAAGGTCTTTGCAGTCAGGGCATGTTCTTCCACCAGCATACGATTTCTCTAAACCCGTTGCTGCAAATACTTTAACAGACTCCCGGGCTTGGGAATTTATCCCACTGACATTCCGCCCTTGCCACCTCGTAAAACACATCTCTACCATCGTAGTTGTCCATCTCAACGTCCAATCGGACTTGCACAAGTCCACTAAAGACTACTGAGGCAACATGATGATTGATGACCGAAAAGACCTCCAAAAACGAGCAATTCATGCCCAAACCAGGGCATCGGACCTCCCCTCCAACTCCGGCGCCCTCCCCGGATTTCCTGAAATGTCCGTAATTGTCCGCAAATGTCCGCGATTCTAAAATTTCCAGCAAATGGACTATCTGTAGACTGTTATGCCCCATGCTTCATAATGGTACCTGCTGTCCCGTTACCGAACATAAGCTATAATCTGAAGGTCAGCTATAGTATCGGGTCTGACGATGGGCGCGCAGCGGCGCCGCGCCGAACACGCGGGCCGCAATGACCGTTAGTATATCTATACACGCCTGAGGCAAGGAGGCACAGCTTTGACTTCTTTGGACGGGAGATTCGAGAAAGGACAGGCCATGCGGGTCTCCATGGCCGCCGGTGACGTCAGCCATTTCGCGGTGCCCGGCATCGACCAGCTTGCCCCCGACTTGAAGCGGATCATAGACGAGTGTTTGTTCGGCTCCATCTGGAGCCGCGATGGGCTGTCCACGGAAAGGCGGGTAATGTGCACCATCTCCGCCCTGATGGCCCTGGGGCAACTGCCTTTGTTGCGTCGGACCATTGAGCGGGGGTTGAACTTGGGGTTGAAGCCCGACCAGGTTGTGGAAGTGCTTATCCTGTTGACCTTCTACGTGGGAGTCCCGGCAGTGGAGTCCGCGATAAACACCGCAAAGGAAATCTTCGAGGAGCGGGGCATCCAATTTACTCCGACCCTGGTCTTCGACACGGAAATGTCGGTCGAAGAATTGCACGAGATCGGGAGCAAGAAGCGGGAGGAGATCCTGGGTTCCCCGGCTCTGCCATTCGATCCGAACTCGCCGGAGGAAGAGCTGGACGACCTGATTGTTGAGTACCATTGGGGCGCCATCAACACGCGCCCCCACTTGGACTACAAGGACCGCGCTATCTGTGCCATCTCGGCTATGACTGTCATGGGCCAGCACGACCGGCAAATTAGGTCCCGCATCCAGGGGGCCCTCCAGATTGGCATGACCCCCGCTGAAATCATGGAAATCTTCATCCAGGTGATGCTCTACGGTGGGTTTGTCACCAGCCGCACTGCCATGCGGATAGCCAGATCGGTCTTCGTGGAGCAGGGAGTCTCGATATAGACTCATCAATGGCTGTGGTCGGTTATCAGCTACTCAGGGAGGCCGCCATGAAAGTTCAACTGGATGACGGGGCCGAGCTTTTCTACAAAATAGACGACTTTACCGATCCCTGGACCGAGCCGGAGACGGTGCTCTTGCATCACGGTATGGCCAAGAACCATAAAATGTGGTTTGGCTGGGTGCCCGTTCTGGCAAGGCATTACCGGGTGGTCCGGTTCGATATGCGCGGCATGGGACAGTCCACGGTGCCGGAGCCGGTCTATCCGTGGACTATCGACAACTTTGCCAAAGACCTCCTCCAAGTCGCCGACCGGCTGGAACTGGACAAATTTCACCTGATTGGCGAGACGGTCGGCGGGTCCATTTCCATGCGGTTCGCCACGCTCCACCAAGAACGGTTGTTGTCGCTTACCGCGTGTACATCACCGACGAGCTTCAACGACCCTCACCATGCCGAGAGCGCCGACCTCATCGACCGTGAAGGGGTGGCTGCGTGGGTTGAAAGCACCATCACCCGGCGTTTGGACCCGGATATAGTCGATCCTGCCTATATTCGATGGTACGCGGCGCAGATGGCCGCCACCCCCGCCAGCGTGGTGGGCGGCTTTCAGCGCAACGCCGGCGGTGACCTGGGACCGTTGCTGAAAGACGTCCAGACCCCCGTCCTCATCCTGGCTGCGGCAAGCCTGCGGGAGGAGGTCCTGGGTGACTTTCGAGGAGCGTCGGACCTGTTCCCCAACGCCCGTCGGGTGGTGTTCCCGGGAGTCACCGGGTTCGTCCAGCACATACTCCCCGTTCCCTGCGCGCGTGTCTGGCTCGACTTCGCCAGTGGCCTGAAGGACTCCTGACTCTGGATTCCCGCCCCCCTTCCCGTCTTTCCCGCGAAGGCGGTAACCAGTCGGGGGCGAGCGGAGTGGACAACAATGCCCGATTCTCTCAGCCGCACATTCTCCAAATTCATCTGCAACCTTGCTTACGATGACATACCTCCGGAGGTCGTCGACAAGGTAAAGGCCTCCCTGCTTCATGCCGCGGTGGTCTCCTTGGTGGGGGCGGAAACCCACCACGGAAAGGCCGCCATCAACTTGGCCAAGGCCGAGGAGAGCAACCCGGCAGGGGCGACTATCCTAGCCGACGGGAGCCGGGCGAGCCGCTGCGGGGCGGCCTTCGCCAACAGCAAGCTGATGCACGTAACCAACCAGTCCGACTCGTACCGGATGTTGATACATCCCGGCCCGTGCGTCATACCTTCCGCGCTGGCCACTGCCGAGCTTGGAGGAAACACCGGGAAAGAGTTCCTTACCGCAATGGCCGCAGCCTACGAGGTGGAGGCGCGAATCGCCGGGGATTTCATCCCGTCCACCCAAGCCCGGGGGTTCCGGTCCAGCCCGGTGTACGGGACACTGGGCGCCGCGGTGGCTACCGGAAAACTGCTGCGCCTTACCGAAGACCGGATGGTCACTGCCATAGCCTTAGCTTGTACCTTCACCGGGGGCACGACGCAAGGGCCCAGCGGCGGCGGCCAGGAGATGCTGTACCACGAGCCCAACGCCACCCGCAACGGGATAATGGCGGCCCTGCTGGCACAGGAGGACGTCCGCGGCTCCGAAGCTTCCCTTGAAGGGGATGCAGGATTTTACAACGCGTTCACCGGCAACAACCGGGGAGAACTGTCTTACGTGTTCCAAGACCTGTCCCCGGCGGGTTTCCCGCCCCTGGCTGGACGCATGGCAGGGCGGGAAAGACGGGAAGGGGGGCCAAACCGTGTCGAGCTTTCCAGCGTGGTTGCCGGGTTGGGCTCCCGGTGGGAGTTGATGCACGTAACCCCGAAGATGTACCCGACGGCGGGCTACAACTGCCCGGTAATCGACCTGATGACCCAGATCCGCGCCCGGCACCAACTGGCGTCCAGGGACGTGCAACGCATCACCGTTGACATGAACTGGCTGGAGACCACCTATCCCTCCCCGGCCTTTCCCAGCCCGCAGCGCAGCTCGCCGGGAGTTGGCACCACCCACTACTTCGCCGCTTATACCTTCGTCCACGGATCCTATCCGCCCCTGACCCGGCGCATCGAGCCCCAGGACCGCTTGGGCGACCGGTCCACGGACCCCCTTCCCGTCTTTCCCGCGAAGGCGGGAAACCCGCCGGGGGCAGGCCGGGACAGGGAAGTAATGGACCTGCTCAAAAAAGTGGAAGTCATCGGCCACAGAGACCGGAAGGCTTTCGCCCCTCGCATTTCCATACAAATGGTGGACGGAACCGCGTATCAGGGCGAGTGTCAAGGCAACGAGATGGAATGGGGACTGGACACCGAGACCAACCGCATAAGCGAGTGGTTCCCGGACATGGCATGGCCCCGGGAGCAACTGCAAGCCATAGTGGAAACCGTGTCCACTCTGGAGGACTTGCCCCGAATCAACCCCCTCATACAACTCTGTGTGCCGCAAGATGCTGCCCTCCCACAAGCCAGCTTCAACGAACATGAACACCCAGATAGCGGCGATGACGGCGTTGAGGCTTAGCTGGAGCTTAAATGACGTCGTCACTGCTTAAATGTGTCATTCCCGCGAAGCCTGCCCCTGGCGGGTTTCCCGCCTTCGCGGGAAAGACGGGAAAGGGGGCGGGAATCTATGCGGTACTGGGACTGTTCTTGCTCATAGCGTCGGCCTGCACTAGCCCCGCCGCCCCGGCCCAGCCGGAATACGGCGTCGTGGTGGTTACGCGAGACTTGGCCCAAGGCAGCAACCGGGTTGTATTCGGCTTGGTGGATGTGGCGGGTATGCCCGTCCGCAGCGATCAGGCCCAGGTACAGACAATCTATCTGCCCCCGGGAGATGCGCCGGGGGAGCCGCGGGGCAGCGCGGAAGCCGGGTTTATACAGTGGCCTACCGGCCCCCAGGGCGTGTTCGCCGCCGACATCCATTTTGATGAACCCGGATTCTGGCGGTTGAAGGTAACCACAACGACGGCCGACGGCAAAGCGGTTGAAGCCCAGGGAGCGGTCGAGGTCAAGGACAAAACGGACACGCCCGCCTTGGGCGATCCCGCTCCCCGCAGCATAACTCCCACCGCCGGAGAAGTGGATGATCTGGGCACGATAACCAGCGCCACCATCCCGGACCCTGACCTGTACCGGCTATCGGTGCACCAGGCCCTGGACGAGGGGAAGCCGTTAGTGGTGGTCTTTGCGACCCCGGCGTTTTGCGTCAGCGCCACCTGCGGGCCGCAAGTGGAGGTCCTCTCGCAAGTCAAGGACAAGTTCTCCGGCGAAGCCAACTTCATTCACGTCGAGGTGTTCAAAGACCCGCACCTGATCGGGGGCGACAGGGCTGCGGCGGAGACGGTCCCGGCGGTGGATGAGTGGAACCTGCCGACCGAGCCGTGGACTTTCGTAATTGACAAAGAGGGCAAGGTCCGCGCCAAGTTCGAGCAATTCACTTCGGCGGACATCATCGAGGAAGCCTTGCGGGAAGTCCTGTAACCTAACTCCGGTACCATGGGCGGCGAAGATGTCAGAAAGCTCTCTTCGGACGACGGCAGACGCGCAGGGATGTCTCAGTCGGCAAGGTCAACCGCCACCAAGCGTCCGTCTCGCTTGGTGAAGAAGACCAGCACCGTCTGGCCGAACAGTTGGTGTTCCCGCAGGTGCGACGCCGTGAACGGCAGGGGGCCGTCGGTGGTGAAGGTCCAGGTCTTTCCGTCCTGGGTGCGGACCGTCAGGGTCTCCACCTCCAGCAGGTTTCTGCCGACCACGTCCACCACAAGCCCGCGGACGTTCTCGACTTTCTCTTTCCCGTCGCAGGAGGCCGAGAACGCCAGCACTACAACCGCAAGCCCAAGGACCATCACCGGGAGCCACCGGCCAAGACCATCCGTAATCGTTCGGCGGCGCAACAATCGCGCCCTCAGCTGAACCGGAACACCCGTATCGCAATCAAAGCGGTGGCGACCGCCCATCCGCCCAACATAGCCAACTGCGGCCAAGCATCCCACAATGGCAACCCTTCAATCGCCACCAACCGCAGCGCCGACAGCATCGGCGCCAGCGGCAGGGCCTCGCTGATCTGGGGCAGCACCCAAGGGAACATGGACGTGGGAAAGAAAGTTCCGGCTACGAACATCATGGGCAAGGCTATGGCGTTCCCCATCCCGGACGCCGCCGCCGGCGTCTTAGCCCAAGCGGACAGGATGAACCCGATGTTCAGGAACACCAGGCTGGCCAAGGGGACTACAGCGAAAATCCAGATGGGGTTGCCGTGTATCCTTGCGCCGAATACAAACACTCCCACCACCAGGATCACAACCGCTTGAAACATCGCCAGCACCAAGTGAGCGGCGATTTCGCTGGCAAAATACTTCCAGATGGGCAACGGGGTCACCAGCAGGCGCTTCAGGATGGAGTTGTTGCGGTAGGTGCTGACCCGCACCGCAATGGAGATGATGGAGTTAGTCATGATAGCCATGCCGATGAGACCCATCAAAACCACGTCGAAGTAGGTAATCTCGACGGTCTCCACTTCTTCGGTTTGCAACAGTAGAGATAGGTCGGTGCGCAGGCTGGCCGGTTGGGCTTCGGCCACCAGGTTGCGGACTACCCCCTGCATCAGTTGGTTGCGCTGCGGGTCCCTGTTGTTTTGCAGCAGGGTGACCGGAACGGGACTCCCAGGTTCCGCACCCGGCCTGCCACTGGCGGGTTTCCCGCCTTCGCGGGAAAGACGGGAAAGGGGGCCGCCGAAACCTTCGGGGATGATAACCAGGTAGTCCCATTGGCCCGCCCCCACCCGGAGACGGGCTTCGGTCACGGAAACATCGTCCTCCTGAAATTCCAGAAGGTCTATGTTCTGCAACGAACCGCGCAATTGTTGAGAGGCTTCGTTGTTGGAGGAATCAACGACGGCTATCTTGCCTCCGCCAAGGGAGCCAAGGTCCAGCAGACCGAAAACAACGACCAGCAGCAACGGGAAGAACAGGGCCCAGAAGGTAGCTTGCCGGCTCCTGGCCATCATCTTGAGATTGGCGATAGTGAAGGCCAGCATTCGTAAGCCGGTAGTCCGTTATTCCCGCAGTTCGTTGCCGGTCATTTCAAGGAACACGTCCTCCAAGGTTACCGGCGCGATCTCCAGGCGTTCGAGATTTACGTCTCCGCGGGCAAGCTCTTCCAACACGCCGCCCAAGGCTGCGGGGCTGTTCTTCACCCGCAACAGGTAGTTGTTGCCGTCCAGTTCCTGGATCAGTTCCACGCTTCCGTTCAGGGAATCGACTTGCTCTGTAGTCAATGGCTGGTCCAGCATCAACTTCATCGTGTAAGCGGCTTCCAAGCGATCGATGAGGTTCTTGGGAGAGTCCACCGCCAACAAGCGCCCGTGGTCCATTATAGCCAACCGGTCGCAGAGCACCTGGGCTTCCTCCATGTAATGGGTAGTAAGCACCAGGGTGACGCCCCTGTCGTGTATATCCCGGATCAATGCCCAGAGATTATGCCGGGCTTGCGGGTCCAGCCCGGTGGTGGGTTCGTCCAGGATCACCAGCTCAGGGTCGTTGACCAAGCTGGCAACCACGGTGAAGCGTTGCTTCTGCCCTCCGGAGAGTTGGTTGACGTAGCTGTTGGCTTTATCGGAGAGGCCTACGAGTTGCAGGAGAGTCTCAGGGGGCGTGCGGGTGGGGTAAAAGCTTCCCAACAGCGCCAGTATCTCTTTAAGGGTGAGGAAGTCGTAGTAGGCGGAAGACTGGAGTTGGACGCCGATTCGCGCCTTGATCGCGTTCTTGTGGCTCTTGATGTCGCGTCCAAGGACGGTTATCCGCCCCTGGGTGGGTGGCTGAAGACCCTCTATGATCTCCAGTGTGGTGGTCTTTCCGGCGCCGTTCGGGCCGAGGATACCGAAAATCTCGCCTTGGTCTACGGCGAAGGAGACTTGGTCAATGGCTGTAAAGGCGCCGAACCGTTTGACCAGACCCTCTACACGGATTGCTTCATCCATGATAACATTGTTAATTATATCACAAACTTTGGCGACCCACGGCTTTTGAACACGACAAGCATCCCTCCGTTCGATGGCCCCTTGAATAGACCTATGCAGGCTTGCTGGGCGCTCCCATGTCTGTAACGGGGTCTGTCCCGTATCCCTCAAGGTCTTTCAGACCTCAGCCATGGTTTCAGGCTCTGACCCTGGTAACGGTGCTTTCTGCCTTTGCCTTGGTGGTGCTTGGTGGAGTAGTCCGGGTGACCGGCTCCGGCCTGGGTTGCCCCGACTGGCCGTTGTGTTACGGCGGCATCCTGCCCCCTCCGGAATTCGAGGCCATCGTGGAGTTTTCTCACCGGTTGGTTGCGTCCGCGCTGTTGGGGCCGCTCATTGGCGCCACCTGCGTCGCGGCTTGGATTTTCCATCGCCGGCAACCTTGGGTGGTTGTCCCTGCGACCCTGGCGGTGGTCCTTGTGTTGTGCCAAGCGGTGTTGGGCGGGGCGTCCGTATTGACTCATCTTTCCGGGATGCTGGTGGCCTCGCATCTCGCTTTGGCAGAGGTGTTGCTGGCTTGCTTGACGGTGTTGTTGGTAGTAGCCTACCGGGGACCCCTTTCTGCCCAGCGGTTGTCCCCCTTCCCGTCTTTCTCGCGAAAGCGGGAAACCCGCCCCCCTTCCCGTCATTCCCGCGCAGGCGGGAATCCCGCCGGGGGCAGGCGGGGGCAGGCCCCTAAAACCACAGAGGGCGCCGGGACCGATGACAACTTTCCCTGGTTGGTGCTGGCGTCCGCATTGGGAGTATACGTTCTGATAATGTCCGGTTCCTACGTTACTGTGTCCGGGGCTACCGCGGCCTGTTCCGATTGGCCCTTGTGTCAGGGACGGTTCCTTCCGGGCAACGAACTGGCGTGGGTGCACATGGCCCACCGAGCCGTTTCGGTTGTCGTCGGGGCCGGTTTGGGATACACCCTGTTTGCCGGACTGCGCACGCCGTCTCGCTTGCCTCAAGTGAGGCTGTTGTGCTCCAGTGCGGCGGCTTTGTTTCTGTTACAGGTGGCCGTGGGAGCCGCGACCATCCTGCTCAAGTTTCCTCCCGAGTGGCGGGCACTGCACCTGTCACTCGCCACGATGTTGTGGGGAGTTATGGTCGCGCTGGCGGCTTTGAACCTGACTGTGCCCGCCCGTAATTCGGGCGAGGTGCCCCATGCTTGACCGTCCTTCGGCCTGCCCCCGGCGGGTTTCCCGCCCCCGTCTCCCCCGCGTAGGCGGGGGCCGAGGGCAGGCTCCGCGCGGGAAAGACGGGAAGGGGGTCACAGGGACCGCGGGCGAACCGGGGCCCCGGTCCTTCCAAGCCAAGCTTTCCGCGCCGGTGAGCATCGTCAGGGATTACCTGACGTTGATGAAGCCGCCCATAATTCTCCTTTTGCTGATTACCGCCGTCGGGGCAATGTTCCTGGCTGCGGAAGGATGGCCTCCTCCGGTATTGGCGGCGCTGGTGTGCGCGGGGGGCGCCTTGGGTGCGGGAGGTGCCAACGCCCTGAATCATTACTTGGACCAGGACATTGACTTGGTGATGTCCCGCACCCGGGAACGGCCCCTGCCCGGCGACCGGGTGCCGCCGGTCAACGCGCTGGTTTACGGCATCCTGTTGAACGTGGCGGCGTTTGTTATATTGGCAATCTGGGTCAATCTGCTGGCGGCGTCGTTGACGCTGGCGGCGACGCTGTTCTATGTGTTTGTTTACACCGTATGGCTGAAACGCAGGACGCCGCAGAACATTGTCATCGGAGGAGCGGCGGGCTCCTTTCCTCCCATGGTTGGCTGGGCCGCCGTAACCGGCGGAGTGGACTTGGCGGCTGTCCACCTGTTCGCGATCATATTTCTCTGGACGCCGCCTCATTTCTGGGCCCTGGCCCTGCTCATCCAGAAGGACTACGAGCGAGCCGGCGTGCCGATGCTGCCGGTGGTTGCCACCCGGGCCCACACGGTCCGGCAGATATTCATCTACTCATTGGCCTTGGTGGCCCTTAGCATGGCCTTGATATTCACGTCCGCCGCGGGTCTGGTCTACTTGGTATCGGTATCGGTCCTGGGAGGCATCTTTATAGGCTTGGCTTGGGTGTTGCTGCGGAAAGAGGCGGCCCGCCATGCCCGCCGGTTGTATCTTTACTCTTTGCTCTACATGATGTTGTTGTTTGTCGCTGTAGCGGCGGACAGTCTGGTATAGGTTGAAATGACTGTCCATGACACCATTACTATCGCCTCTGGCGAGATGCTCCGGAAAGGCAATCAGCTTTCGTTGACAGGCTAATTGGGCTGTGATAATGTCCCCCCGAATAGTGAAAAATTGCACATTTGGTGTTGCGTGAGGCGGCGGAGGCAGCGGGCAACTGGGACGCCAAGGCATTTTGGAAGTTCCAGGACTGACCTCTTTTAGTTAGGAATTAAACAGAGATAGTGAAGCAGATACTTATTGCTCTTCTCATTACCCTGGTGATCGCCGGCGGCGGGATAGGGCTTACTTTCGTTTTCAGCTCCCCCGATGCAAACGCCAAGCTTTTCTCTCAGCAGGAGCTTGAGCGAATGGACGCTGAGCACCGAGGGGGCGGGCCGGGAATTACCGTTGTAGTCGGCAGTGGCGACAATCAGCGGACTCTTGTTTTCAACTCGCGTGACGAGGCGGCCGAACTTTTCTCCGAAGAAGGGCTCGGCCAAGTGGACGCCGAATTCCAGGAAATGGCTTCAGGGACCGAGCGCCGCACCGTTCTCTGGGACTCCGACCCCGAGACGCTGGAACTGGGCAGGTCTGTATACAACGTTCGCTGTATGACCTGCCACGGCGTCAATGGAGACGGCAAGCCGGTTACCCCTGAATATCTGTCCGTCCCGCCCAGGGACTTTACCGGTCAGTCCCATGCTATTGGGCGCCTCACCTTCAAGTTCACCAGCCTTAACTGGTCGGATCCCCTGGCGCTGGATGAGGACTTGGAAAAGACCATCAGGGAGGGTCTTCCGGGGACGCCCATGCCCGGTTTTCAGGACCTGACCGATGAGGAAATGGACGCCGTCATGGACTACATCAAGTCCTTCGGGTATGGTTGGTGGAAATATCAGCGGCCTCAGAAAGCGGCTATAGAAGTGCCGGAAACCCCGCCTGATTTGGCCTCCGAAGACAGGATCGATGCGGGTCGGGAGTTGTTCACGTCGTTGGGTTGTTTGGCGTGTCACGGCGACATCGAACAGGGAGGCAATCCGCCGGCTGAACTGCCCACCGAATGGCTTGATGACGAGGGCAATCCGATTTTCATAACGCCGCGGAACTTCGCGGTTGAACCCATGAGGCGGCCTGACGTGCGGGACGCATTCAAGACTATCAGACTGGGTATCGGCGGAACTCCAATGGTGCCCAACGCCATCACGGACGAACAGACCTGGGACCTCATAGCCTATATCGTCCACTTGCGGTCCACGGGACGGTAGGCGCGACCCAGGAGAGAATAGCCCATGCCTATAATGCCAGACATATCGACCCACGGGTTCTGGCTCGATTGGAGCCTGCTGATCATCTCTCTTGTCACGTTAGCCGTGGCAATCCTTTCATTTGCGCTGATTATCGTCGCAATCATCAATTTCAGACAAAGCAAGAACCCCACGGCTACCCGGCACATGAGCGGCTGGATCACCCGTTTGATTATATTGGACATTGCGATGATTATTTTCGACATAATCATCGCCGTCTACTCCACGGCCGGCTGGGGCCAGACGATTCTCAAAAGCGAGGAGTCCCTTATCAGGGAATACGGCGAGCCGGTATACGTGAAAGTCATTGGAAGGCAATTCTTCTGGAGTTTCAATTACTCCGGCGCCGACGGGGAGTATGACACCACCGATGACTTCCAACTGGCCAACGAACTGATCGTCCCGGAGAACCGGCTTGTAATGCTCCACATGACCTCCGGGGACACCATTCACTCGTTCTTCGTTCCGCATCTGAGGGTCAAGTACGACGTGGTTCCCGGAAGGGAAACGAGGGTCTGGTTTGTTGCTAAGGAGTCAGGAGAGTATCCGTCTATCTGCACCGAGCTTTGCGGATTGGGACACTACAAGATGCTGGCTAACGTCAACGTCATGGAACAAGACGCCTATGAACGGTGGCTTGATACGAGAATGGTCACTTTAGGAGCCCGGTGATGGCAGCAGCGACGCACGCAGTCCACCACGCTGAAATAGGTTGGGTTGGGAGGTATATCTTCTCAACCGACCATAAGATGATTGCCAAGCAGTACCTGCTCAACGGGCTGTTTTT
Source organism: Dehalococcoidia bacterium (assembly GCA_965203835.1). Classification (GTDB taxonomy): domain Bacteria; phylum Chloroflexota; class Dehalococcoidia; order Lucifugimonadales; family UBA3495; genus CBDCFV01. The sequence goes on along the minus strand of OZ241919.1, from coordinate 1,763,712 downwards.
CGCGATTTTCGGTGGAATCATTGCACTGATGTTCCGCGTCCACTTGGCCGTGCCGGACGCGGGAATCCTGGCTCCGGAACGATACAACTCGTTTGTCACCATGCACGGCACGTTGATGGTCTTCTGGGTGGCCATGCCCATACTGCTGGGCTTCTTCGGCAACCTGACCATACCGTTGATGATCGGGGCGCGCGACATGGCGTTCCCTCTTCTCAACATGATGTCCTACTGGACATTCTTCCTGTCCAGCGTCGTGATCATGGCCTCGTTCTTCGTTCCGGGCGGGCCGTTCGCCGGAGGTTGGACCGGATACGCGCCTCTGAGCGTGAGCACAGGCATGATGGGCGTGGACTGGGGCATCAACCTGTGGGTCCTAGGACTTGCCCTTGAGTTTACGGCTGTGTTGATGGGCGGCATCAACTTCATTGTTACGCCCTTCGTTATGCGCGCCCGCGGCATGAGCATCATGCGGCTGCCGCTGATTATATGGATGGTGGTCATCGCATCGTTGCTGTTCATGTTGTCGGTGGGGCCATTGATTGCCGGCGCTTTCCTGGTCCTGTTCGACAAGAACTTCGGCACTCACTTTTACTTGGTTACCGCCGAGGCCAGGGGCGACCCGTTGCTGTGGCAACACCTTTTCTGGTTCTTCGGCCACCCCGAGGTGTACGTGATCCTGATTCCAGGATTGGGCGTTATCTGTGAGATATTCCCCGCGGCGGCGAGGAAGCCCCTGCACGGCTACCACCACATTATCTACGCCACCATTTTCGCCGGCGTACTCAGCTTCATGGTTTGGGCGCACCACATGTTCGTGGCCGGATTGAACCCGCTGGCAGCCGTGGGCTTCAGCATCACCACCATCATCATATCCGTGCCGTTCCTGGTCATCGTGGTGGCAATGGGCCTGACCCTGTGGGGCGGGTCGCTGCGGTTCAACGCAGCGTTCCTTTACGCCTTTTTCGCTTACTGCATATTTATCGTCGGCGGTCTCACGGGCCTGCAACTGGGCGCAACGGTGGCCGATATACAATTGCACGACACTTACTTCGTGGTTGCCCACTTCCACTACGTGATATTCGCATCGGTGATTCTGGCCACCTTTGCCGCCGTGCAATGGTGGTTCCCCAAGATGTTCGGCAGATTGATGAACGAGACGATAGGCAAAATCCATGCCATATCGACCTTCGTGCTTTTCAACATCGTATTCACCCCCATGTTCATCCTTGGGTTTGCTGGCTACCCCAGAAGGTATGCCGGCTACGACCATATCCCCTTCCTGCAAGGTTGGACCTGGTTGAACGACTTAGCCTCCATTGCCGGAATACTCTTGGTGCTGGTGCAGTTCCTGTTCGTGTTCAACTTCTTCTACAGCATGAGGGCCGGCAAGAAGGCGGACAAAAATCCTTGGGAAGCCACCACCATGGAATGGATGGCTCCGTCCCCGCCGCCGCACCTCAACTGGGGAGATACCGCTCCGGTGGTGGACAGGGGTCCCTACGAGTACGCGACCGATGAAGCCGATTACGAGCCCCAAGGGAGGCTTATCTCCCTGCCGGTAAGGGAGTAGAGTTCCATGGCCCACGCGCAGGAAATGGATGCGTACGTTGAACCGACGGAGATAGGCCCGCCCAAGCTGGGCATGTGGCTGTTCCTGTCCGGCGAGGTGGTCCTCTTCGGGGGGATCATCATGACCATCGTCCTCTTCCGGGTGTCATTCCCGGGATGGGCTGAAGAGTCATCTCACACTGATCCCATTATCGGTTCGGTAAACACATTCAACTTGCTGACAAGCAGTATGCTCGTGGCGGTGGCTTACAAAATGAGCGCCACGGGAAGGCACGGGTTGGCCAAGCTGTGCATCCTTGGATGCCTGCTGTTCGGCATCCTCTTCCTGTGCCTGAAGTGGATTGTCGAGTGGCCCACGGAAATCGCCCACCATTACACCATCCACAGCGGGCCGTTCTGGCAACTTTACTACACGGCAACGGGCCTTCACGCGGTGCACGTGCTTGTCGGGTTGGTCGCCTTCGTCATTATCCTGGTCCTGTATATGGGCAGTTGGCGCCCCAAGTTCACCCTGGAAGCAGCGGCCCTTTACTGGCACTTCGTAGACATTGTGTGGCTCTTCCTTTGGCCACTCTTCTACCTTTCCTAGGAGCGTTCTTAAGGAATGGAATCGGAACACGGCGGGCACGAGGAGCATTTCCCAAACTACCTGTTTATTTGGTTCATACTGCTGGTCCTGACCGGGACCAGCATTGTCGCCACGCTCCTGGTCACCAATTTTCTGGGACACTTACATTTCATGCACTTTGTGCTGCTGGCCTTCCTGTTCAGTTTGGGAGCCATCAAGGCGGCGCTGGTGGTGGCTAACTTCATGCACCTTCGTTTCGAGGCGAAGTACCTTTGGGTGCTGGGGTTAATGGCCCTGTTCTTTGTCGGGTTTTTTGTCGCCGGCACCTTCTTTGATCTTACGATGACCCTGAAAAGATGAGCGGACCCCGCCGGATGGCATGATGAAACGGCCTATCACACCGCCGTCGTCGCGGGGCGCTAACGGCAACGGCCATGGCGTGTCGTCCGGTGTTGCCGACCCGCCGGTAGGAGTTGGAAACGGGGACGGGCCCTACTGGGAGGACACCGGCCCCAGCCTCGACCGTATAGCCCTTGCCCGGTTCGGAATCGTGTTGTTCATCGTTGTGGAGGCCATGACTTTCGCCGGGTTGATCAGCGCCTTCCTGTCGATACGGGCCGGGTGGCACGAATGGCCGCCCTTGGGCCAGCCCAGATATCCCTTGGAAGCCACGGCGATAAACACTGCGATACTGTTGGCCAGCGGGGTCACGTTGTACGCTTTCCGGCGGATGTACAACAGTGAAAACAAGGCCGGCGATGGAAAACTGGCCCTGTTGCTGGTGTCCACCGTGGCCCTAGGCGTTCTGTTCGTATGCCTGCAGGGTGTGGAGTGGGTCCGGTTGCTGGGCTACGGCCTGACCGTCACCTCCAGCTCTTATGCGTCCATATTTTATGTGCTCATCGGATTTCACGCCGTCCACGTAGTGGGCGCCGTGGTGTGTCTTAGTCTGGTGACTTGGAAGGCGATTGCCAACAAGTTCCCGCCGAGGATGGCCAGCCTGGAAGCCGTGGGAATGTTCTGGTTCTTCGTCGTTCTGGTCTGGCCGATTCTGTATGGTGTGGTTTACTTCTAACGCAGGCGCGGTCTTGCTTCATGGACGGCTCGTTGGAGATGAGACGGGGCTATGGTTTGCGGTGGGCGTGCTCTTCGCAGCCATCTTCCTGATCGGAGGAGGCTTGTTGGCTTTCCTCGTCCGGATCGCCAAGGAGTCCGATCGCCCGGCAGCCCCGTTCAGGACTAACGTTGACGGGTTTGCCGGCCTGAACGGGAATGGTCGCTATGATCGCTGACTGCGTTCCAGCCAATCATGGCCGTAGTCATACATATTGACCGCCAAGGAGAACAGGGGATTGAAGTTGAGGACTATGAATACTCATCACCGTTCGGTGGATGACCCGGTGAGAAATTCCGGCGGCCGCTGGCGCCGCCATCTAACGTGGTTAGCGGCGCTGATAGTGGCCCTGTCGTTGGTGGCGTGTCAGCAGGAAACCGTCCGCGACCTTCCGTTTACCGCCCCTCCAACGAAGGACAAAGGCACTATTGCGCCAACCCCGACCCCGGTGGTGACGGCGACCAGGGCGCCCTCGTCCGGCGGCGTCCAACCCGTGACGGGCGGATCGTCCTCCAATCCGGAAGGGTCCGCAGGGGGAGCGCTAACCATCGGCGTCGTTGGCGACACACTTCAGTTCGACAAACAATCGCTCACCGTGAACGCTGGCTCAGAGGTGACGTTGTCGTTCACCAACGTTGCTACCGTCCAGCAACACAACTGGGTACTGGTCAAGGCGGGCACAAAGGATGAAGTGGCGTTGGCGGGAACACTGGCCGGTGTTGCCAACGGCTGGATTCCCCCGGATGACGACCGGGTACTTGCCGCATCCAGTCTGCTTGACGCCGGAGGTGCAGAGGAGATCAAGTTTACCGCCCCTGCCGCAGGCACCTACCAGTTCGTATGCACCTTCCCGGGGCACAACGCCACCATGGTTGGCGACTTCATAGTGAATTAAGGGGAGGGTTCGAGGCGCTATCCCTCAGCGGCAGCCAGTGCTATGAAACGGCCTTCCTGGTCGACGTGCAGATTGAGCACCCCGGTTACCGCGCTGGTGTTCAGCGGCCCGTAGATGTGGGGGTAAATCTCTCCGGACCGGCTGGGTTCGTGTTTCAACGGGGACGTTAAGCACTCCGTTTCCACCTCCAGCACCAGCATGTCCCGGCGGCCGCCGTAGAGTCGGTTGGCCACCGCCAAGGCTTGGGCGTGGTCCTTGGAGCAATGGATGAAGCCTTCCGTGGCCAAGCTTTCAGCCCGGTATTCTGGCTCGCATTGTGCTGATTCCCAATGAGACTTAGGGACCAAGTGGTATATAATCGCCATGACCTTTCACCGTGTTAGTCCACTCGAATACTGTTCCAGGTAATCGCCATTTTAACTGAGAAGCCGCCCGAAAGTCCCTTGTCATTTCCCTTTCCAGTCTTTCCCGCGTAGTGCCTGCCCTTCCCCCGTCTTTCCCGCCTTCGCGGGAAAGACGGGGGAAGGGGGGCGGGAATCCCGCCGGGGCAGGCCGGAATGGAGCCAGGATGAGGGTACTGAGGCGGACCGGGAGCGTCTCTAATGCAGGCTGAGCAACATCAGGGCAACGGGTTGAGATATTTGACGATAACGCCCGACGACTACAACCCGGACCGGACCTACCCGCTGGTGATCATGCTCCACGGGTTTGGAGCCAACATGCAGGACCTGGCGGGGCTGTCCCCGGCTATCAGCCGTACAGGGTACGTGTACGCTTGCCCCAATGCGCCTATGGCATTCGATCTCGGCGGCGGGCACATCGGCTACGGATGGATGGCTCCCCGCGGGATGGCGACGCCGGAGCAGGTGACCCAAGCCGTTGAGTTGTTGTCGGGCTTTTTTGAAGAGGTGTTCAGCCATTTCCAGGTCGGGCCGGCCCAAGCCGTATTGATGGGCTTTTCCCAGGGCGGCGGGATGACCTACCGGTGCGGGCTGCCCCGGACTGAGCCCTTCGCCGGTCTGGCGGCCCTGAGCGCGACTATGCCTGACGCGGACGAATTGACGCCGTTATTGCCACAGGACCGCACCCAGCCAATCTTCATCGCTCATGGGCTGGCCGACGCCATGGTGCCGATGGACAGGGCTCACGCCGCTTTGACCTTCCTGCAAGGAGCCGGATACGCCCCTGAGTACCACGAGTACAATATAGGGCATGAAATAAGCATGGAGGTGCTGAGCGACTTGGTGCCTTGGGTATCCAGGGTACTGCCTCCCCTGCCGGTCGGCGTGTAACGCCTGCCCCCGCGAAGGCGGGGGGCGGCGCCTTACTGGCAGCGGCTTATTCGTCCTCTTTCCATGAAATGGTCTTCCGGACGGCAACGTCGATCATTACCATGCCTGACCCGGCCAGCAACTCCTTGGTGTACTCGGCCCCGCGTTCCGGCCCTTCATAGTGTACGCACAGGCGCTCCACTTCCTGCTCCAGGTCCTCCTTGGTCACTACCGCGTCCCCTTCCAGGATGACGTACCGGTAAGGGTGCCCATCAGTGGCGACGGATATGGCTACCTTGGAGTTCGAGTTGACGTTCCTGACCTTCACCGACGACTCGAAGGTCATTACCTTGACCCGTCCACCCTCCCGGATGTACCACACGGGCGCTATGTGAGGTCTCCCATCGGGTCTTATGGTCACCAATTGGGCAACGTGAGGGTTGCCCAGGTACTCATCGATTTCCTCTGGTGTAAGTGTGGCCATGCTTAACCTCCCTTCTGCGACTCCTGGCCTTTCCGCGCTTGATTGAGGGCCTCTATGCGGAGTACGTGAGATAATGGAGAGAATGATAGCACGCTGGACTCTCCGACCATTGTCTATTTACTCTCTTTCAGGCCCAAGGCGTTGGATGTTGATAGCCGGTCTGTTGAGCATGGTTATACTTGCTTGCAGTAGCGCCGGAGGCCAACCAACAGTGGCGCCCCTGGAAACGACTGCGCCAACCGCCACTCCCACTGCGTCGCCAACCCCGACTCCTTCGCCGGTCATTGCCGAAACCCCGTCCCGCGGCAGCCAAAGCGCGGCTATAGACTTGCCGGATGATGAAGGCGCCCATCTCTCTCCCATCGAGTGGTGGTACTTCAACGGTCACCTCACCGACGGCAGCGGCGTCGACTACAGCTTCCACTACGTGGTTTTCCAGTCGCTCCTTCCCAGCGGCTTGACGCCGAGGCTGGCCCATTTGGGCTGGACCGACCACGGCAAAGGCATCTATATGACGGCGGAACAACCCGACACTCCCCAAGCCAAGGCATCCATCGGAGGGTTCGACTTTACCCTGTCCACTTGGAGGATGAGCGGCAACGGCGAAGAGTACGACCTGGCATTCGATGTGGGAGAGTACGCCCTGGAGTTGCAGGCCGCTTCCCGAAAGCCTCCAGTCCTGCACCAAGGGACCGGCTTGGTGGACTTGGGGCGGGCTGGCGAGACCTACTACTACAGCCGGACCCGGCTGGACGTCACCGGCACATTGACCACGGGCCTGCCGGAAGGGGGGCGGGAAACCCGCCGGGGGCAGGCTGCGCGGGAAAGACGGGAAGGGGGCGGCGAAGAGCGGACGGTGTCCGGCATAGCTTGGATGGACCACCAGTGGGGCGAGTTCAGCACCGCGCCCTTGGGTTGGGACTGGCTGAGCTTGCAGTTTGATGACGATTCGGAGCTTACGGTGTCCTTGGCGTGGGACTCCAGTGACCGCAGCCCTATCATCAACTACGGCACCTACGTCCCGCCCGATGCCCAGTGGGTGCACCTCAACGAAGACGACATATCCTGGACGCCCACCGGGTCCTGGACCAGTCCGGCCACCGGGGCCGAATACCCTATGGGTTGGGAGTTGAGGGTAAAGCCGTTAGCGTTGGAAATCGAACTCACCGCCCTGCAGGAAGACTCGGAGTTCAGGGGGAGCGAGTTCGTACTGCCGGCCTACTGGGAAGGTGCAGTAACCGGCAAGGGTATCAAGAACGGCAAGCCCATCGGAGCCAAAGGATTCGTGGAGATGGTGGGCTACGATCCCCGTGAGTTCGAATACCCCACTCCGCCAACACGGAGCAACCCGTAGATAGCATAACCTGGTCAGTTTTCCGAGATGGTATGGGTTTCCAGTCCAGCCCGCCGTCGGAACTGCCGCCAGTTGTGATTCGAGTCTGTGCGTAGGTATCAATCTCTACATCGAAGTTATCAAGGTCCATGATATAGACTTCTGTTTGATCCACCACAAACGCGATTTGGGTACTGTCCGGCGACCAAGCTGGTGATTCATCCTCTGTGGGCACATAGCTTGCAGGCCACTGCTCATCCCCGTCATCGGTCATGGTGTAAATCTCGGCGTCTGTTTTGTTCCGTAACGTAGTAAAGGCGATCGTGTAGCCGTCGGGTGACCATACAGGACTCAAATCGTCGGCGGGGTTATTTGTTAGTCGGGCTACATTTGTTCCGTCCGATTGCATCCTATGAATTTCATTGTTTCCTTCTCGATTGGAAACAAAGACGATCTTCGTGCCGTCCGGCGACCAGTCGGGCGAGTCATCCAGGTGTGCGTCATCGGTCAGCTTGGTTTGATTCGACCCGTCGGCGTCCATCACGTAGATGTCCTGCTGTGAGCCGCGCGTGGAGACAAAGGCTATCTTGGTCCCATCGGGAGACCATGCGGGGCTGATATCTTCGGCCTCGTTGTTGGTCAAGTTGACCGGATTGGAGCCGTCAACGTTCATAACGTATATCTCGGAGTTTCCATCCCTGGCAGCCACGAAAGCGATTTTGCTGCCGTCGTGGGACCAGTTCGGGTCCGAATCGGCGGTGGTGTTATTGGTCAACCGGGTCATGTTTGAGCCGTCGGTGTCCATAATGTAGATTTCGCTGTTGCCGTCCCTCGACGAGTGGAAGGCAATCGCCGCGGTGGATGTGAACTTGGCCGTTACCGATTTGTCCCCGTCCATCGTGACCACGCAATTATCGCTGCCAGAGCAGTCGCCGCTCCACCCGGAGAAGTTGTAGCCGCTCGCGGGAGTAGCGGTCACAGTAACCTGAGCGCCGGCGTCGTAAGACGTTGTGCCGTAGGGTGACACGGTCCCTCCCGATGACGGCTCGGCCATAGTGGTCAGCGTGAACCGCGTAGAGAAGTTGGCAGTTACGGTCTTGTCACTGTCCATGGTCACCACGCAGGGCCCAGCCCCGGAGCAATCGCCGTTCCACCCGGAAAATCCGTAGCCCTCCGCAGGGTTGGCAGTCACCGTAACTTCGGTCCCTTCTGTGTGTTGAGTAGTCCCGGGGGGCGAGACCGTGCCTCCTTCGGACGAACTGGCCACGGCGGTCAAGAAGTACTGCGGTGTGAAGCTGGCGGTTACCGCCTTGTCTCCGTCCATAGTGACTACACAAGAACTGCTGCCGGAGCAGTCCCCTTCCCACTCCGAAAACGCGTAGCCATAAGAAGGACGGACTGTCATGGTGACCTGTCCGCCTTCGGCATAGGAGGTAGTTCCGGCAGGAAACAGGAACCCTCCCTCGGGAGGATCGACCGTTGCGGTCAGGTCAAAAACACGCCCGAAATTGGCCGTTACCGACTTGTCTTCGTTCATCACCACTACGCAAGCGCTGCTGCCGGAGCAAGCGCCGCTCCACCTTGAAAATTGATAACCGGAGGCGGAATGGGCCAGAACTGTTGCATGAGCACCGGATATGTATGAGGTAGCGCTGTCGGGAAGCACAGTCCCTCCAGCAACCGGGTCTGCCGAAACGGTAAGGTCAAAGACCGGTTTGAAGTTTGCCGTCACCGACTTGTGGGAATCCATGGTTACAATGCAGGCGCTGTCACCCGAGCAATCACCGCTCCACTCCGCAAATTGGTAGCCTGCGGCGGAACGGGCTAAAACGGTTACCTGATAACCGGCGACGTAGGATGTCGTGCTCCCGGGAAATACGGTTCCTCCACCTGTTGGAACAGCCGTGACGGTCAAGTCGAACACGCCGACGAAGTTAGCCGTCACCGATTTGGCTTCGTCCATAGTGACTGTGCATGAGCCGCTTCCGGAACAGTCGCCCGTCCATCCCGAGAATTGGTACCCGTCAGCCGGGGTGGCGACGACTGTCACTGCGGCGCCGGGGTTATGCGATGTTTCTCCCGATGGGAGTACGGTTCCGCCATCCAGTAGGTTGGTTGCGGTTGTGAGGTCTACTCCCCTGACGAATTTGGCCGTCACCGTTGCGTCTCCGTCAATTCTCACTGCACAAGGGCCGTTGCCGGTACAATCGCCGCTCCACTCGGAGAACCGGTAGCCGGCAGCTGGATAGGCCAGTATGGTTACCTTTGTGCCGTCGACGTATGAAGTCACACCCCCAGGAAGCACGGCCCCCCCGTCGGCAGGATCAGCAGTTGCGGTAAGGGCGAATACCGGAGCGAAGTTGGCCGTCACCGATTTGGCTTCGTCCATAGTGACTGTGCATGAGCCGCTTCCGGAACAGTCGCCCGTCCATCCTGAGAATTGATACCCATCTGCCGCAGTGGCGACGACTGTCACTGCGGCGCCGGGGTTGTGCGATGTTGCCCCCGGTGGGAGTACGGTTCCGCCATCCAGTAGGTTGGTTGCGGTTGTGAGGTCTACTCCCCTGACGAATTTGGCCGTCACCGTTGTGTCGCCGTCAATAGTCACTACACAGGAGTCGTTGCCGGAGCAGTCGCCGCTCCATTCTGAGAACCGATAGCCAGCCGCCGGATAGGCCAGGACGGTTACCTTTGTATCGTCGACGTATGAGATCACGCCGTTAGGGAGCACGGTCCCCCCGTCGGCAGGATCAGCGGTTGCGGTAAGGGCGAATACCGGAGCGAAGTTGGCCGTCACCGATTGGTCAGTGTCCATGGTGACGACGCAAGCTCCACCACCAGTGCAGTGCCCGCCCCACTCCGAAAATTGATACCCTTCGTTAGGGTTGGCAACAACGGTAACCTTAGATCCCACGGTGTGGGAGGTCGCATTGTTCGGAGAAACCGTTCCCCCCGCAGGCGGGCTCGCATGGGTGGTCAATGTGAAAACGCGAATAAAGTTGGCGGTTACCGATTTGTCGGCGTCCATCGTCACGACGCAGTTGCCGCTGCCGGAGCAATCTCCCATCCATTCTGAAAACTGGTATCCGTCGGCTGGGCTGGCGACGACAGTTACAGAACCGCCGGGCGTGTGCGACGTTTCACCCGACGGAAGTACCGTACCACCATCCGGCGGCTTGGCCGCGACGGTCAGGTCTACCCCTCGGATGAAATTCGCCGTCACTGCTTTGTCCTCGTTGATTGTTACCAAGCACGAATCGTTCCCGGAGCAGTCGCCGCTCCACTTGGAGAAGTGGTAGCGGGCAGCCGGATAGGCCAAAACGGTCACCCTTGTACCATCGACGTATGAAGTTACGTCTCCAGGCAGCACGGTCCCTCCGTCGGCCGGGTCGGCCGCCACGGTCAGGCCGAACACTGGGGCGAAGTTGGCTCTCACCGATTTGTCGGCGTCCATGATGACAACACAAGCGTTTTTGCCGATGCAATCGCCGCTCCAATCCATAAACTGATAGCCATCGGTTGGACTGGCAATGACGGTTACACGGGAACCCGCGGTGTGAGAAGTAACACTGTTTGGGGATGTGGTCCCACCTCCAGGCGGGCTGACGTAGGAGGTCAATGTGAAAACGCGAACGAAGTTGGCTGTGACCGATTTGTCAACGTCCATGTTGACGACGCAAGCGTTGCTGCCGGTGCAGTCGCCCGTCCATTCTGAGAACTGATAACCCTCGGCGGCGCTGGCTACTATCGCTAAGCCAGTGCCAGGTTTGTGTGATGTCGTGCCGGTGGGGAGTACTGTCCCTCCATTCGGTGGGTTGGTCGTTACGGTCAAGTCGACTCCGCGCTCGAATTTCGCGGTCACCGTTGTATTGTCCTTAATGGTTACCGAACAAGGGCCGGCGCCTGCGCAGGCGCCGTTCCATTTCGAGAATCGATAGCCATCAGCCGGATAGGCCAGGACAGTTATATTTGTGCCTTCGACGTATGAGGTTATACCCCCAGGTATCACGATGCCCCCATCGTTGGGGTCGGCGGTTGCGGTCAAATAAAATACGGGAAGGAACTTGGCCGTCACTGATTTGTTGCTGTCCATAATTACTGTACAAGCCCCGCTACCAGAACAATCGCCGGTCCATCGGGAGAACTGGCGACCTTCGGCAGGGCTGGCCAGAACCGTCACCGTTGTAGACGCCCTATGCGACGTTGTACCCCCAGGGCTCACCGTCCCACCGTCCACCGGACTGGGAAAGGTAGCCAGTTCGAAAACGCGCGTGAAGTGGGCCGCGACCGCTTTGTCGCTGTCCAGCGTCACCGAGCAGTGAAGGCTTGCGAGGCATAAGTCCGACCAATGGGAGAGTACATACCCGTCTGCTGGAGTGGCAGTCAAATTTACACGAACACCCGCGTAGTGGTGGGTGATGCCCTCCGGAGAGACGCTGCCGCCTTCTTCGGGAACACTCTTGACGGTCAATGAATAGATACGCACTGGACGCGGGGTTGGCCTACGTACAACAGGAGGCCTTTCCCGAACCTGTGGCTGCGGTTGATGAAAGGGGACTTGCATCGGTATCGGAGTGGGAGTTGCGGACGGCGGGACTATGTCCATGGCGACAAATCTGTCCTGATTCATGTAGACGGTGGCAAAAGGGCCACGGATGGCGTCTACTCCTCTCCACTCGACGCGGTATCCTGGCTCTAAACTCACTGCAATAGTCACTTTGTCGTTGAATTGAAACGCCCCATCCACTTCCGCCGCCTTGCTCAGGATTACGGGATTGCCGCCCACAGACACCATGTCGTTCAGCGCGGGGGCTTGAACTCCGTTGACGAAGAGCCGAAACCTAGGACTGGGAGATGGCCTGACGGTAGGGGTTGGGATAGCAGTCGCAAGTGTTTCATTCGTCGTTGGGGAGATTGACGGGACCGTAGTAGGAGAGGGCACGGGAACGGGGGGTGCTGTCGGGGCCGGAAGAGGCGCCACCGTTGGAGTCACGACAGGAGCAGGCGTCGGGGAGGCTGGAGGGACCACCGCAGGAGCCGGATTTACGACCGGGGTTGCCGTCGGAACAGGAGCAGGGGTTGTGGTTGGGTGCGGATAAGTCCCTGCATTCGTTATCACGGCGGTTCCCGGTTCGGGGTGAGTCACTTTTACCGTCGTTTTCAGGGTATACAGAGTTTCGCCATTCGCGGTTACCAAGGCTGATACTTCCCGCTCCCCCAAGGGGCCCTCGGTTGGGGTAATTATCCAGGACCATCCAGCTTGGCCGTCGCGCACTTTTCGCGGTACTGCGCCGGGTGAGGCCATCTCGAACCCCGGTGCGTCCAATTTGAAACTCATCCGTCGGTGGACCGGCACCGAAGCGTCTGTGACAACCCCTAGAGAATCGCCGACCGTTGGCGGTTGCCCCTCCGTCGTAATCCGGCCTTCAGTGGGCCAAGGTGTGGACCGGCCTGCCGGGTATGGGTCGCCCAACATTATCTTCAAGCTGACCCTGGCGGTATTCGTCTCACCCAACTCCCTGGGGATTGTAAGGCTTACCACGCCCCTGCCAAGATACCCTTGCGGCAACATCGGTCCATGAGTCAAAACTCTTTCGGGAGGAGAAACGGGTCCTCTTACGGTCAATGCGAGGCTGTCAAGGGACCGTATTTTGACCTGGGCCGTCCGGGCGGCAAGGTCTATGGTCGTCTGAAGAGGTACCCATTCCTCGCTGTCCGTGTCGAAGCGTTGCATGGCAACGTTGGAATAGGAGCCGTCGGAGAGGGTTGCATGATCGTCGCCCAGGAAAACGGTCACCGTGACGGGTTGCAGGAATCGGAACTCTGTGTCGCCCGATGCTTCGGTGTCCACAACGTACAGGTCGAATACGTTGTCGGTCAGTGTGAAGTCGGGAGGAAGTCCCGTGATCGTCGTGGGTGAGACTCTGCGATAGGACACTGTCGTTTGCCGGTCTACGGACCCGGCGGGAAACTCCAGTAAAACGTCGCCTGCGGGCGATGCCAGGCGAGCTGATTTACTTGGCTCAACGACAACAGTAGCGGTCCCGGCTTTACCGGCAGGCGTCGAGGAAGGAAAAGGCGGCCATCCCGGGAGGAAGAGGATAACCGTGCCGCCAGTCGCTAAAGCCACAATTACGGCAACGAGGGCTAAGGCGAGGGACTTGCTGCTTAGGTGGTGGTGCGGTAAGCGGTGCATGCAGTCGTGAACCGCTTTGGCAACTGGCAACGGTTCGCCGAGGGTTGCAAGGATGGTCCGGTGGCATGGGCCTCAATCAGGACGCAGGCAGGACGCAGGCCCTTCAACGCGCGCGATTCTAACATAGCGTCCGAAACGGAACAAGCCCATGCCGTTGCCCCGGTCGGGCCGCGACGGGTATTGATTACCCCACGCGTTGCATATAGAATTAACCGTTCCCTTTTCCCTTTTCTAGTTTTTGGGCTAACTAACGTTTGGAGGGCAGGTGATTGAATGGACTAGGACTTCATCTTTTGCTAGAGCTCAAGGATTGTAACCCGGAACTGCTGGACGACCTCGACTATGTCCGCCAATCTATATTCCTGGCAGCGCAGAAAGTGGGAGCTCACATAGTGGGCGAATCATTCCACCGCTTCAGCCCCCAGGGTGTCACCGGCATCCTTGCGATTGCCGAGTCCCACATCTCTATTCATACTTGGCCCGAATACGGTTATGCCGCCGCCGATGTGTTCGCCTGCGGCTCCTCGTTCCGGCCGGTTGAAGCGGCCGAAGTGCTGATCGAGCGGTTCGAATCCAAGGACCCGGACACCACGGAAATCCGGCGCGGCAAAGTACTGACCACGGTAATCAACTGACCGGCCGTGCCCCGGCGAGGGTTATGGACTTATCCGGCAAATGGTACCTGGAGACCGTCTTCCCCGACCTGCTGGCGATGTTGCAGGTGCGGAACGTCATCTATTCCGGGCGGACCGCCTACCAGAACGTAGAGGTCCTCGAGTCGAACGTGTTTGGGCGCAGCTTGGTGTTGGACGGCAAGACCCAGTCCACTGAGCGCGACGAACACATCTACCACGAGTCCTTGGTCCATCCGGCAATGCTGTCGCATCCCAACCCTCGCACCGTGTTCATCGGCGGCGGCGGCGAGGGCGGCACGTTGCGGGAAGCGCTCAGCCACCGCTCCGTCGAGCGGGTGGTGATGATTGACTTGGACCGGGAAGTGGTGGAGTTGTGCCGCACCTACCTGCCCCATCATCACCAAGGCAGCTTCGACGACCCGCGGGTGGAACTGCTGCACCAGGATGCCAGGGAGTACTTGGCCAACTGCCGGGAAACCTTCGACGTTATGGTCATGGACCTCGTAGACCCGCTGGAGGGGGGCACTGCCTATCGCCTCTACACGGCGGAATACTACGATATTATCAAGTCCAGGCTTGGCCCCCAGGGAGTGATGGTCACCCAGTCGGGTCCATCGGGGCTGCTCAGTTACCAGGAGTGCTTCACCACCATCCACAACACCCTTGCCGCAACGTTCAATTGGGTTGTTCCCTGCCAAGTCCACGTTCCGGCCTTCCAGACCCTGTGGAGCTTCGTGATCGCCTCCGGTTCTCCTCTCCCCAGCTTCGGCGAAGACCAGGTCGATGGACTGATTGCCGACCGCATCAACAAGAAACTGCGGTTTTATGACTCCGAGACCCACCGCAGCATGTTCGCCTTGCCCAAGTTCCTGAGGGACGGCATCGCTTCCGAGAGCCGCATCAACCGGGACGCCGACCCTGTGTACATGGTCTAGCCCCTCTCCCGGGCCGTTCGCGCTGTCCCCTCCTCTTCCATCACCGGACCCTTCTTGTCCCGCTATGAGCCGCCGTATGCCTGTCAGGGCGTACAATCGGTAGCCATGGCTGCTTCCGCCGACAACCCCTTGAGCGGCAACGTGGTGGTGCGCCCCGGCAGGCTGGCCGAGGTGATGGTCGGGCTGGCCGCCGGGTTGGGGATGTTCCTGGCCGCGCTGGACATCGCCCTCAACGTGGCCCTGCCCTCGATACGGAGCGACTTCGCCAGCGACTACCAGACCGTCCAGTGGATCATAGTGGTGTTCATCGCCACCCGTGCCGGGCTGGTGCTGACGGCGGGCAACCTGGCCGACCGCCTGGGGCTGCGGCGGGTCTACCTGTTCGGGGGCGTCACCTACCTCGTGTCGATGGTGTGCATCGCCCTGTCGCCCAACCTGGGCACGCTGGTGGGGTTCCGGGTGCTCCAGGCCGTGGGCACCGGGTGTCTGTACGCCGTGTCCCCGGCCATAGCCGCCAGCCTGTTCCCCGAGTCGCGGCGGGGGCTGAGCATGGGTTTGACCTCGGCCAGCCAAGCCACCGGGATGCTGGCGGGAACGCTGGGCGCGGGACTGCTGGTGCGGTGGTTCGACTGGGAGGCGGTGTTCCTGGGGCGGATACCCTTCACGGTGGTGGCCCTCGTGCTGGGGATGTGGTGGATGGGACAGGGCCAGCGGGCATCAGGAGACCAGTCCGGCAAGCAGTCCTTCGACGTGGTGGGCGGGGCGACGCTGTTCGGGGCGTTGACCTGCTTGGTCATCGGGTTGCGGCTGGCCCGGTCCACCGGTTGGGACTCGCCGGGGCCGCTGGCGCTGCTGGCGCTGGCGCCGGTGCTGCTGGCGGTCTTCTGGTGGGCGGAAGGGCGGGTGTCCTGGGCCATCCTGCCGCGGACGCTGCTGCGGATACGCGGGTTCCTGGTATCCAGCGGGGCAACTTTCCTGGCCCACTTCGGGGTGTTCGTCATCTGGTTCATCTTTCCTTTCTACGTGGAGGACAGCCTGGGAAGGGGGCCGGCGGCGCTGGGGGCGCTGCTGGCGGTCATGGCCGGGTTGAACATCGGCTTCTCCATCGGCGGCGGCTGGCTTTGTGACCGCACCGGACCGAGAATGGTGGGGGTGACGGGCTTGGCCGTGCTGGCCGCGGGGTTGCTGGTCATGGGGTTCCTGGACGGCCAGTCGACAATGGGGCAGGTTGCGGCCAGCATCGCCTTGGTGGGGGGCGGGATGGGACTGTTCCAGTCGTCGGCCTACGCCCTGATGATGGGCAGCGTGCCGCCGGAGCGGTTCGGCACGGCGGCGGCGATGCTGTCGCTGTCCCAAGCCTTCGGCACGGTGCTGTCGGTAGCAGTCACCGGCGGGCTGTTCGCCCTGAGCAGCGGCATCCACTTGAGCGGCTTGGCCGGCGGGGGGATGACGGCGGCGGAGATGGAGGCGCGGGCCTTCATCCTCGCCTTCCGCGACGTTTTCTGGCTGGGGGCGGTGATAGCCTTGGCGGCGGCGTTCACGTATCTGCTGGCGCGCCTTGACGCTCCCACGCGGCCTTGATAGGCTGCCTTTTATGGCAAGCTGGCCGCAGAGACCGGAGGCTATATGCCGAATCTTAAGCCGACACATATCGAACCGACCGAAGATGAAGATGCGGCGATCGAGGCGGGAATCGCTGTGGACCCGGACGCCAGCGACGGGGGCTACAGCGACCCTCGCCCAGCCGGTGAGGTTCACCCCGAGATGGTCCGGCAGTGGAAGCGGACCAAGGGGAGGAAAAATCCGCCGGCGAAAGAGATAATCACTCTCAGGCTTGATTCGGATGTTTTAGACTATTTCCGGGCCAGCGGGAAAGGTTGGCAGTCGAGGGTCAGCGACATCCTGCGGCAAGCAGCCTTTGGCTCGCCGGAAACCTGATGCGGGCGGGACGCCCGCGCTCCGGGTTGGTGGTTCCGGCAGTTGTTCGGGCCTCCTTCTTGACGGGTTATTGGGGCCTTGATAGACTGAGCTTCCACTGATGTCCCACGGGCGGTTAGCTCAGTTGGTTAGAGTACTTGCTCGACACGCAAGAGGCCAGTGGTTCGAGTCCACTACCGCCCACCATCCCCTTTTTATCCGGGTCCCCTTCAAGGCCACGCCACGTTTCTCTCCAGGAGCTTGCCGATGAGGCCTATGCTTGACCGTTTGCCCAAGTCCCGGTTTGTTTTGGGTCGTTCCGTGCTTTGGGGGTGGGTTCCCGCCTTCGCGGGAATGACGCGATTGGCGGCGGCGCTGGTTGTAGTCTTGGCCGCCGCTATGGTGGCGGCGGTGTACCCGGCGTATGCCCAGGCTCCGGCGTGCGGCTTGGTTGACGCGGGGGCAGCCCCCGAGCTGGCGGCGGACTGCGAGACGCTGCTGGCGGCGCGGGCCAACCTGACCGGCGGGGGCGGGTTGAACTGGTCGGCGGATCTGCCCATCGACGAGTGGGACGGGGTGACGGTCACCGACCCGGAAGACGCCGGACCCGGAGAAGAGGTCACCCTGCGGGTCATCGGCCTGGACCTGGGGGGAATGGGACTGTCGGGGCAGATACCGGCGGAGTTGGCGGACCTGGACGCGCTGGAGCACCTGCAACTGGGCCACAACGAGTTGTCGGGAACGCCGCCGGAGTGGATCGGCGACTTTGACGAGCTGCATTTGCTGGACCTGCGGAACAACCGGTTCACCGGGGACCTCCCGGCGTGGGTGTGGGACATGACCACCCTGGTGGACCTGCACTTGGAGTACAACCACTTCACCGGCAGCATCCCGCCGGAGATAGGCAACCTCGAGAACCTGCTGCACATCCACCTGGAGCACAACCAGCTCACCGGCCCGATACCCGAGGAAATCGGCAACCTCACCGGCCTCTTCGGGTTCGACTTCAGCAACAACAAGCTGACCGGGCCGATACCGGACAGCGTGGGCAACCTGCGGGGGCTGTTCAGGATGGACCTGCGGCACAACCGGCTGAGCGGGCCGCTGCCGTCGTGGATCGGGAACTTCTTCAGGATGACCGACCTGCACTTGGAGTACAACCGGTTCACGGGTCCTATCCCGCCGGAGATCGGCAACCTGCGGAGGTTGGCCCACTTCCACCTTGACCACAATCAACTCAGCGGCGAGATACCGTCTGAAATCGGCAACCTGACCAACCTGTTCGGGTTCGACTTCAATCACAACCAACTGAGCGGCCCCATCCCGGCGGAACTGGGCAACCTGCCCGCACTGTTCCGGTTGGCGCTGAACGACAACCGGTTGAGCGGGCCAATCCCGCCGGAGCTGGGCGACCTCCCGGAACTGGGGCGCCTGCTGCTGCACAACAACCAACTGGCGGGGCCAATACCGGAGGAACTGGGCGACGCAGCCAAGCTGTGGGAGTTGCGGCTGGAGAACAACCTGCTGACGGGCCCCATCCCGGCGTCGCTGGGCGGTCTGGAGAACATGCAGCGGCTGGACCTGAACGACAACCGGCTGTCGGGCGGCATCCCGCCGGAACTGGGCAACCTCACCTCGCTGGTGCGGCTGCGCTTGGAGCGGAACCAACTGGAGGGGGTCATCCCGCCGGAACTGGGGGGCTTGGAGGACCTGGAGGAGCTGTACCTGTCGGAGAACCGGCTCACCGGGACCATCCCGGCGGAACTGGGGAACCTGGGCAACCTGCTGCACCTGTACCTGAAAGACAACCAACTGGAAGGGGACATACCGTCCCAACTGGGCCTGCTGTCCGACCTGCAGCGCCTGTACCTGGACCGGAACCGGCTGTCGGGCGGCATACCGCCGGAACTGGGCAACCTGTCGAACCTGACGCACTTGTACCTGTCGGAGAACCGGCTGACCGGGACCATTCCGGTGCGACTGTCCCGACTGGAGGCGCTGGAGCGCCTGTACCTGGACCGGAACCGTCTCACGGGCTTCATACCCACCCAATTGGGAGACCTGTCGAAGTTGCGGCACCTGCGCCTGTGGGCCAACAAGCTGAGCGGGCCGATACCGGTGGAACTGGCCCGGCTCACGGAGTTGCGGTCCCTGCACCTCGACCTGAACCAACTGAGCGGGCCGATACCGCCGCAACTGGGGAACCTCAGGAACCTGCGGGAATTGTGGCTGTGGGCCAACAAGCTGACCGGGCCGATACCGCGGGAACTGGGTCTATTGACCGAGTTGCGGCAACTGACGCTGGACAGCAACGAGCTGACCGGCGAAATACCCCGGGAACTCACCAACCTGACCAACCTGCTGTCGCTGTACTTGGCCAGGAACGAACTCACCGGGTGCGTTCCCCCGGAACTGCGGGCGGTGCACGTCAACGATCTGGACAGGCTGGAGATACCCTTCTGCGACTTGGTGCTCAGCAGCCTGAGCGTCAGTCCGGGGACCTTGGAGCCGCCCTTCGATCCCTACCGTGCGCGGTACTCGGTGACCGTTGACGCGCCGCGAATCACCATCATGGCGGTCAGCGGCCACAACGCCGTTTTCCGGTTCTTCGCCGGGCCGCAGGCCCCGATTCCCGACGCAGATCCCGAGGCTGACGGGCACCAGGTCGACTTGGCGCCCGGTCTCAATCGCATCTTCCTGGAGGTAACTTCCCAGGACGGAGAAGGAACGGACTACTACCTTATAAACGCGGTCTACACCGTTGGCGCGGGGCCATCCTTCCCTGCGGACCGGTTCGAACGGAGCGTGGTCGAGAACACGCCTCCGGGCCAGCCGGTGGGCGAGCCGGTGGCCGCCGATGACCCCGACGGCGACACGCTGGCCTACTCCCTGGACGGCCCCGACGCCCGGTTCTTCCGGATTGACGACGCCGGGCAGATCAGGGTAGGGCCGGGGACGATGCTGGACTACGAGACCAGGACCGCCTACGAGGTGCAAGTCATCGCCGCCGACGGCAACGGGAACAGCGCCGCCGCCGACGTGACCATCATGGTCACCGACGTGGACCTGGGCACGCCCTACGACCGGGACAACAATGAGGTCATCGACCGGGAGGAGGCCGTGGCCGCGGTGGTCGACTACATCGGCGGCCTCATAACGAAGGAAGAGGCGACAGCGGTGATCGTGCTGTACCTGACAGGAGGCCAGGGCGGGCAGACAGCGGCGACGGCGGGGATTCCCGCCTCCGCGGGAATGACGGAAGAGAGAGGTGTGGGAACGACTAAGGGAGCGGCAGAGGCGCCGGCCAAAGAGGCGTCCGGCGCGGCGGACGGGCCGGGGGAAGATGACGGCGAGCTGTCGCAGTACATAGAGCAACGGAATGGGCCCGGCCCCGTCAAGGACAGGGACTGAAGGGCGGGGCGTCTCCGGGTGGATTCCCGCCCCCGGCTTCGCGCATGGATTCCCAGGGCATGTGCAAAGTAATCGTCTGAATCAGGATTTACTGGATTCCGGGATTTTCAGGATGTTCCCAATCCTGAGCATCCTTTAATCTTGATAATCCTGATTCAGACTTTTGCCGCCAGTAAAGACTTTGCACACGCCCTGCATGGATTCCCGCCCCCCGCCCCTGGATTCCCGCCTGCGCGGGAAAGACGAAGAGGGAGGCGCGGGAATGACGGTTACTTTCTATTCGTCTTCCCCGCGAAGGCGGGGAACCAAAGGGGTTAATGACGAAGGGTGCGGCGGGACTGAGGGCGGCAAGGCTGGACTGGATTCCCGCCCCCGCCCCTCCCTTGGATTCCCGCCTTCGCGGGAAAGACGGATGGAGGCGCGGCGAAGGCGGGGAACCAAAGGGGTCAATGACGAAGGGTGCGGCGGGACTGAGGGCGGCAAGGCTGGACTGGATTCCCGCCCCCGCCCCTCCCTTGGATTCCCGCCTTCGCGGGAAAGACGGATGGAGGCGCGGCGAAGGCGGGGAACCAAGGGGATCAATGACGGGGGTGTTTACATAAAGGTCAAAAACGGTGGAACAGGGGCGGTAAACAAGTTGACATGGTAACGCCCTAATGATAGATTTTCTGCTGTTGTGCGACTCAGGATTGGGAGAGCCGCGTCAACCAAAGATCGCCGAAGTGAGGAATTACATGTTGAAACGGTCTTCTAGCGCGCTAAAACCTTGGGTGGTGGTGACAGTCGGCGCCTTAGTGTTGGCGCTGTGCGCTTTCTTCACACTGCCTAACTTTTCTCCTGATCCTACTTTTGCGCAGACACCGGGACCAATAGAGTACGCTGAAAACAGCGATGTTGACGATATGCCGGTGCGCACGTTCACCTCCGACGACCCGGAGGGCGCCGGCATCAACTGGGATGTGACGGGCATCGACGCCGACGACTTCACCATCTCCGGCGGCGTCCTCAAGTTCAAGAAGTCGCCCAACTTCGAGAAACCAACGGACAGGGCGCACGGCGCTCTCGACCGCAATCGTGACGATAATCCTGCAGATCCTGCTGTAGGCATCGTTGACACTGATCTTACAGATACCGCCGATGGCATCGATGTGGCGATGGCGAGTGCCGGCGATAGGATGTACCAGATAACCATCCGGGCCAGCGAAATGCGGGAGAGCGGCAGAACGGACCGCGCTCTTTCGACCGAGACCCACATTACTGTCGAGGTCACCAACGAGCCCGAGGACGGTAAGGTGACCATCGACCTCCGGCAGCCCGAGGTCGGGACTCCCATAAAGGCCAGGGTAACCGACCCGGACGGCGGCCTCGCAAGTTACGATTGGACATGGTACGTGTCCACAGTCACGAATCCTGTAGATGATGTTGAGAACCATTGGGCTGAGGTTACCGGGACCGAGCTCGATCAAATGACTACTACGTACACCCCTGCTGGGGTCCGTGCGAGGACTCCTGCTACCGGGACTGCTGCGGACGAGGGTAAATACCTGCGGGCCGTGGTGAGCTATACTGACAACTCCGGCACGCAACAGAGGGAGGCGATTGGCGTATCGGAGTATCCGGTGCGGGCCGAGGTCTCCACGGACAACGATGGCGATTCAAACCCCGAAAACGGTTCCCCCGGGTTCCGGCAGGGTGCGGACTATACCAGGACCGTGTCCGAGAGCCTTGGCATAGGCATGAACGTAGGAGATCCGGTGGTTGCCACCGACCCCAATTCTACCGAGCCCAACGACCGGGGCCCCAACGCCTCCAACCATGAACCCAGCAGTGACAAGCTGACCTACGAAATCGACAGTGACACGATTAATACTTCACCTGGCACTGATCCTCGCACTACCGATATCCCCGCAGGTCATGATGCTACCTACTTCTCAATAAACAAGACGAGTGGCCAGCTCATGGTCAAGAAGACCTTGGATTGGGACAAGAACGGCACTCCGCCGGACGGGGAGTACGAGTTCTACGTCCGGGCCATCGACCCCAGCGGCGAGACGGCGGAAGTTGAAGTGACGGTTACCGCCACGGACGCTAACGACGCCCCGAAGGTAATGGGGAGCACCGCCATTGCTGGGGATGCAGCACCGGTCGCGCCTTGGGAAATCAGGGTGCTGGAGCAGGACAGCGACGACCGGAACCCACCGGCTGGGCCGGACGCGACTTACTACGGTACGCCCGATGGCATGATGGGCACGGCCGGCAACGCCATGGGCTTGCCGGTGGCGCTTGCATTGGGCAACCAGAACGTCTTCACCGCGCCCGACGAGGATGAGCGCGGCCAGATTACTTGGTCACTGGATGGAGTCGACAAGGACGACTTCGTGTTAAGCCAGACCAATCTCTCCGGTTCCGATGAGCCGGTGGCCATCGTGTTCAAGGACGCCCCCGACTACGAAAACCCCACCGACGCCGACGGGGACAGCGTCTACAAGGTGACCCTCGTGGCCACGGACAGCGGCGGCCTGATGGACACCCGGCCTGTCACCGTATTCGTTGACAACGTCGCCGAGCAGGGGAAGGCAACCTTGATGGCGACCGGGAACGGCATAGACCAGCCCACCATCGGCAGTGAAATAACCGCCATGGTGGAGGACCCGGACGGCGGCGTGGCCGTCTTGACCTGGCAGTGGAACAGGATCGATCCTGACACTGATGAGGTCACGATAATATCTGGAGCAACGGCCCCCGGCTACACCCCGGCAGGCGTTGACGACGGCTATTACCTGCAGGCCATCGCGACCTATATCGACGCTACCAGCGAGATGGATGATCCCGATACAGGGGCTATCGACGAGCGGGTCCAGGAATCGGCCACGGCGGCTTATACCCCGAGCGAAGGTGACGGAACGCTCGCTACCGATAACGATAAGGTGTTCCGGGTGGACGTGACGTCCAAGTACGCGGTGAGGGTAGGGCCGGGCGGCAGACCCGAACCGACCGACATGGCATTCGCCATGGACTCCTATGAACGGACGTTGGTGGAGAACGCGGAGGTCGGGAGCATTGTTGGCGCACCCCTGTACCGAGAGGTGACAGGAGCCAGTTCCTTCACATTAGATCTGAACGCCACCCGGACCGACGACGATAACTATTTCACCATCGACCCCTACGGCCAGATCAGGGTGGGGGAAATCAATTTCCGGCGTGGCCGCGCCGGGATCGACTACCCCGATAGCCCGGATGCGAATGCAACGCCGGCCATGGAAGACCCAGTCCTGGACTTCGAAGGGACCAATGTCTTCCGGCTGGTGGTCACAGCCACGGACGCCAACGACACCAAGCGAAAGGCAACGACCAATGTGACCATCAGGCTCACCGACCTGAACGAGAGGCCCTACTTCGACAAGGCATCCCGGGACGACGCGGCCAGTCCAATAGAATACGCCGAAGCTCGGGTCAACAGGGTGGTCACGTTGGCTGCGACGGATCCCGACGACCGCGGTCTCCGATGGGAGGTTGCAGGGACCGACGCCGCGGACTTTGATATCATTGACGTAGATGACATCCCGGGAGATGGCAAAGACCGGTGGGAGCTCCATTTCAAGAGCCAGCCAAACTTCGAGAAGCCGACAGACAGACAGTACTCCACAGTACAAGGCGACATTATTGATCCTGCCAAGAACAACATGTACAAGGTAACCGTCCGGGCCGTTGAGATGACGGCCGTGGGCGGCGGTCCGAACCTGGCTGCGGAATTGGATGTCACCGTCCAAGTCATCAACTCGGACGAGCCCGGGAAGGTGGAGGTGAAGTGGCTGCAACCGGAGGTCAATACTCCGTTGCCCGCTATGTTGACTGACCCTGACCATCCTGACGTCAGTAGTATCACTTGGCAGTGGTACAGGGCCAAGAACAGCAACCCCGACCTCGATCCGGATATCGCTACGCTGGACCAACCCGCTTCCGACTGGGAACGGCTTTCCGGCAGTGGGAATCCCACCTCGGATACTTATACTCCCCAGGGAAAGACGGCGGCGCCGGAAGGCGCGCCGGCAACGGGGACTGCGGCAGACGAGGGCTGGAAGTTGCTGGTGAAGGCTGATTATACGGACGGAGAAGGAGCCGGCAAATCGGCGATCGGGGTAACGTACATGCCGGTACGGGCGGACGTGCATGACGACCAGAACAACTCGCCCGATTTCAGGCACGACGCTACCGCCAGATCGGTGCCGGAAGACACGGCTGTGGGTGCGAACGTGGGCGCCCTAGTGAAGGTGGACACCAACGAGGACAACGACACCCTGACCTATACGCTGGACAACGATAAAAACCCTGCTACGCCGTTGAATGCCCCCGCCGGCGCTGACATAGTTGGCGATGATGGCGGCGACGTATCATACTTCTCCATCGACAAGAAGACCGGGCAGATCAGGGTGAAAAAGCCGCTGGACTGGGATGACAACCCGGCGCCCCCGATGGATGCCGACGGAAAATACGTGGTCTGGGTAAGGGCTACGGACCCTTCCGGTGAAGGATTTGCTTCAGACGGAAGTAGAATCACCGATCCCAACCACGATAACTACGACGAGGACAACGACTATATCAAGGTGACCATCACGGCCACCGACGTAAACGAAGCCCCGAGAGTGACAGGTGGACTCGCGGAAATCTCTATCTATGAGGTGGACAGCAGCAAGAAGGACAGCGACGCCACCAAGTTCGTGGGCCTTGGCTATATGTTGACGGGCACGCCTCCTGACCAGACCGTGGTCATGTACCCAGACTCGGACGCCCCCAACCTCTATCGCCGGGTTGATCGTGACCGCGTCGATAGCGGCAGGTGGTCCATCGGCGGCGATGATGGCGACCTCTTTGAGTACAGCACGCCGGTTAACGAACCAGACATCGGGCGCAGGCTGCACTTCAAGAAGGCGAACCTGCCGGACTACGAGATGCCCATGGACGACAACAAGGACAACGTCTACGAGGTGACCCTTATAGTCCAGGACAATGGCGGTCTAACGGGTATGAAGAAGGTGCGGATCACGGTGATGAACGTGAACGAGGCGGGGAAGCTGGTGCTTTCGCCGGAGCAGCCTGACGACGGAATGCCGGTGACCGCTACCTTGACCGACCCCGATGATGTGGAGATCATCACTGACTGGAATTGGTACTCCACCACGTCCAGATTCACCAAGAGTCCAACTGACGTATCGGCAATTCGCGATAGTGCTGGCAACCTCAAGGATGGTGTCACAGCGCGACCGTACTCCACGACGAATGAGCACACGGGTATGGTGGGCCAGTTCCTGTGGGCCGAGGTGCACTACCGGGACGGCGAAAGCGTAGATGATGACCCGGTCACCGCCCTGGACGAGCGAAACGACCATCCGGACTCCGATAGTGACCCCGCTACTAACGGCATGGCTGAAGATGTGGAGCATCACAAGTTCCAGGACCCGGCCGACAACACCGACATGCTGTTCCATAACTCTGATCGGATGATGGAGAAAGGAACGGACAGTTCGGTGCGGAGGGATCCCGCCGGCGGTACTGATCCGGCGATGCCCTCTTTGGACGTGATAATGATAGACCGGATGGTCTATGAGAACGTGCCTTCCACCGGGTACGTGGGCATCCCCTTGGGTGGCCTGAGCTACCATGACGGCCAGGGTGGAGTTGCGGTCCGAGACACTATAAGCGGCGGCCTCGACGGAGCGTTCTTCGTGTTCGCCGAAGACGAGGACAACACAGTGGGAGATGGCTACTACGATGCTATGCTTGTCGGTGGGCCCGGGAATGACAAGCACGGGCAGTTGGCCGCGGCGGTAGTGACCCACTTCGATGCCGAAGGGGACAAGACCGAATACATCATCGAGGTGACGGACCCGGATGCCGAGGTTTCGGTTGGGCCGGTACGGGTGACGATTACGGTGATGGATGTTAACGAAGCGCCCTCCGCACCGGGTGAACTGAAGGGCGGCATCGCGGTAAGCGGCCCCAGCGCAAGGGATTACAACGAGGTGACCGACGCCATGGCTACCACTTGGGATTACGTGGCAATGTACCGCGCCCAAGGAGGAGAGTCCGCCAGCGCGGTGTGGACCCTGAACGGCGCGGACGCCGGGGCCTTCAGCATCACGGCCAACGGGGCCAACGGCATGGCCGATACCACCGGCGCAAACGCCGAGCTGACTTTCGACGCGGCCCCGAACTACGAGATGCCGGCGGACGCCAACGGAGACAACGTCTACGAGGTAACGGTGTCGGCCAGCGACGGGACCAACAGGGCCAGTCGCGAGGTCAGGGTCACGGTAGTCAACATGGAAGACGACGGGATGGTGACCCTGACCATGGACACCGATGAACCGCGAGTGGACGGAATGATAACCGCCATGGTGGAAGATGAGGACGGCGGTGTTACCGTGACGGAGTGGGAGTGGTCCAGGTGCGATGACGCTGGCGGCGCCACCTGCACCAGCATCGCCAACGCCAACTCGATGAGCTACACCCCGGTGGAAGCCGACGAGGACATGTATCTGCAGGCGATGGCAACCTACACCGATGCCTACGGCGACGATATGAATATGGCGACAGGGATTACCTCGGAGATGGTGAAGTCCGCGAGCATCGTGGGAGACTACGACGCCAACGAAAACGGGCGGATTGACAGGGACGAAGCCATCACGGCAGTGCTGGACGCCCTCCTTCCCGGACGGCCCAATCCCATCACCAGAGAGGAAGCGATCGAGGTGGTGACGGCGTTCATCCTGCAGACGGAAGTCTAGGGACGCCTGCGCGACCGGGAAGCGTGCAACGGTAGAGTAGAGGAGGAAACGACTTGGTAAGGAAAGCGCTGGCTCTGTTGGTGGTAGTAGCGATGGTGGGCGCGGTAATGGGCGCCGTGGGGTTGATGTTCCCGCACCCTGCGGGCGCTCACGGGCACAGCGCTACCAGGTCCTTCGGCGAGTCTGCCTCGGTGGCTGCCGGGGGAAACCTGACGGTGACGATCACCGTCAATGACTTCGGGAACGCGGCGAGCGTTGTGGAGACCTTGCCCATGGGGTTCACCTATGTGGCCGGCAGCAGCAGCCTGCCGGACGCCCAGGTGGTGGTCAGCGATGACATGCGGAACGTGACCTTCGCGGTGGTGCTGGCGGATTCTGACCCCTACACCTTCACCTACGAGGTGACGGCGGCGGGGCAAGCGGGAACATATGACTTTTCGGGAACGGTAGACACACCCTTGGCGGCGACCAATGATCCCAGGACGATCGGCGGCGCCACCCGAGTGACGGTGACGGGGATGGCCCCGGAGCCGACGCAGCCTACGGGTCCCAGGGCGACCAGGACGTTGACGCCGGAGACGGTGGAGACAGGCGGCGAAGTGCGGGTGATGGTCTCGGTGATGGACTACGGAGACGTGGGCGCGCTGGTGGAGACGCTGCCGATGGGCTTCATCTACGTAACCGGCAGCAGCACCGATGACGAGGTGGTGGTGGAAAACGGGGGCCGTCAACTGACCTTCGCCTTCCTGGATGACAAGACCACATCCGTCGGCTACACGGCCAGGGCTATGACGGCTGTGGCGGGCAGCCACGCATTCTCCGGTGAGCTGATAGACGGAGACCGCATGACCTACACCGTGGGCGGTACGACCGATGTCGCCGTCCGCGCCGGAACGATGCCCGGAGGCCCCATGGCGGAGAGGAGCTTCTCCAGGATGCCGGCGGGCACCGGGGACATAGTGACGGTGACCGTGGCGGCGAGCAACTACGGCCCCATCGGCGTAGTGATGGAGACCCTGCCCATGGGGTTCACCTACGTGGACGACAGCAGCAGCCTTCCGGGGGTGATAGTGGACGGCCAAACGCTGACCTTCACCCTGCTGGAAGCCAACGCGACGTTCAGCTACCGGGTGACGGCGGCGGGCACCGCCGGGCAGTACGACTTCTCTGGCGACTTGGTGGACGACCAAGGTGTGTCGCGGATGATGGGAGGAGCGACGCGGCTCGAATTGAAGGACCCTGCGGGCACGCGGTCCTTCTCGCGGATGGGGCAGACCGGTGAAGGAGCGGTAGTGCTGCAGGCCGGGGACCAACTGGAAGTTACGATAGAGGCGGCCTACTACGGCAGCAGCGGCAGCGTAGAGGAGACCCTGCCCATGGGGTTCACCTACGTGGCCGGCAGCAGCAGCTTGTCTGCCGATAATGTATCGGTGGACGGCCAAGTGGTGACCTTCACCCTGGGGCCGAACATGGCCAGCTTCACTTACAAGGTCACTGCCGGGGGTGTGCCCGACACCCACATGTTCAGCGGGAGCTTGATAGACGACGCCGGCATGAGGTACGACATCACCGGCAAGACCGCGATGGACCGGGCCGGAGTGTCGGTCGAAGAGCCGCCGAGGCGTCGCCGCCGCAGGAGCGGCGGCGGTGGTGGAGGCGGAGGCGGGTACGTGGTGCCGGCGACGCCGACCCCAATGCCGACGCGTGCGCCTGTGGCCACGCCTGAGCCGACGCCAATGCCGACGATAGTGGTGCCGACGGTAGCGCCGACGGCGACCCCGATGCCGACGGCTACGCCTGCACCCACGGCGACGCCGCGTCCGACGGCGACACCGCGGCCCACGGCGACGCCTGCGCCTACGGCGACGCCGAAGCCGACGCCGGAGATACCGACGGTAGCGCCGACAGCGACGCCTGCGCCCACGGCCACGCCGCGACCGACGGCTACACCCGCACCTACGGCAACGCCGGAACCGACGGCGATGCCTGAGCCGACAGAGCCGCCGCCCACGTCGACGGTAGCGCCGACGCCAGCGGTGGAGCCTCCGCCGCCGGAACCGACGGGGATGCCGACGTGGCTGATAGTGGTGATCATAGTGGTCATCATAGCCGTGGTGATAGCGGGCATAGGGTTCTACATGATGAGGATGCGCCGCTAGGCGACGGGCAAAAGTCTGAATCAGGATTATCAAGATTAAAGGATGCTCAGGATTGGGAACATCCTGAAAATCCCGGAATCCAGTAAATCCTGATTCAGACGATTACTTTGCACATGACCTGGATTATGCGCCGGGGGCCTTGATGAGAGGCCCCCGGTTTTTTTTGGTGAGTGATTCCCGCCCCTTCCCCCGTCATTCCCGCCCCGTCCCGGTCCCGGATTCCCGCCCCTGCCCTGCCTGTGGATTCCCGCCCCTGCCCCCGTCATTCCCGCGAAGGCGGGAATCCACATACTTCCAGCCTATGGCAATGTTCTCGTGGCGAGACCACATGGATTCCCGCGAAGGCGGGAATGACGGGACCTGTGCAGCCCAACCCGGTAAATGAAAAGGCCCTGTGGTGACACAGGAATATTATTGACAGGTATGATGGAGCGTCGATAAAATCGCGTATTATGGGTTGAGTCCGTTCCTTCTAGGCCGGGCTTGAATCCGATGGGCGTCCCTGAGCGTAGGGACAGGCAAAATAATAGTGGAGGGTGAACGGTAGTGAAAGGAAAGGTTTATATTGCCTTGGCGGCAATACTGGTGTTTTCATTGGCTCTGGTCGCTTGTACGGCGGAGCCGGACCCGGCGGTGATCGAGGCAGAGGCCATGAAGATGGCCGAGGGCATGGCCGAGCAGATGGCCCAGGAAAAGATGGAACAGATGGAGGCGTCGCCGGACGAGGCGATGGTGGAGAAAATGGCCATGGAGATGGCCGACAAGATGGTCGAGGAAAGGATGGCCGCGATGCCCAAGGACGAAGGGATGATGGGCGGCCGGCTGGAGACGGTG
Source organism: Dehalococcoidia bacterium (assembly GCA_965203835.1). Taxonomy (GTDB): domain Bacteria; phylum Chloroflexota; class Dehalococcoidia; order Lucifugimonadales; family UBA3495; genus CBDCFV01. The sequence goes on along the minus strand of OZ241919.1, from coordinate 1,733,606 downwards.
CAGGAACGAGGGAAGGTCATCTGCGCCAGCCGTAACGACGTTCCGGGCTACGGCTTCCTGGATGAGGCGGGGAATAACGTGGGGTTCGACATAGACCTGTGCCGGGCGCTGGCCGCCGCGGTGCTGGACGACCCGAACGCCATCGAAATCCGGTTGATCTCCGCCGCTGAGCGCGGTCCGACGATCCAGTCGGGCGAGGTTGACATGCTGGTGCGGACGGTGACGTGGACGACGTCGCGGGACGCGCAGTGGGGCAACTATGCGCAGACGATGTTCTACGACGGCCAGGGCTTCATGGTGAGGAAGGACCTGGGAGTCGGCAGCGCCTACGACCTGACGGGGGCGTCGGTGTGCGTAACCCAGGGTACGACGACCGAGCTCAACCTGCAGGACTTCTCGAGCCAGAACAACCTCAACCTGTCGCCGCTGACCTTCGAGGACACGGACGCGGTGGTGGCGGCCTACGAGAGCGAGCAGTGCGACGCTTTCACCAACGACCGGTCGCAGCTTGCGGCGCTGGGCACGGCGCTGGCAAACCGGGACGATCACGTAATCCTGCCGGAGACCATTTCGGAGGAGCCGTTGGGGCCGGTGGTGCCCAGCGGGGACGACCAGTGGTTCGACATAGTGAAGACGGTGATGGCCATCCTGATCTACGGCGAGGCCTACGGCGTCACCTCCGACAACGTGCCGTCCTCGGCCACCGGGGACACCAAGGTGGACCGGCTGCTGGGCCACGAGGGTTCCTACGGCCAGGAGAGCCTTGGCTTGGACAACGGCGCGGCGCAGAGGGTGTTGAGCGCCGTGGGCAATTACGGCGAGATTTACGCTCGCAACCTTGGCCCCGACGGGATCAACCTGCCGAGGGAGAACGGCCGCAACGCCCTGTGGGCCAACGCTCCCTGCCAGGACTGCCCGAAGGGCGGGCAGATATACGCCGCGCCGTTGCGGTAGCGCGGGGATTCCCGCTCCCCCCGTCATTCCCGCGAAGGCGGGAATCCAGGCCGGGGGCAGGCTTCGCGGGAATGACGAAGAGGGATGTACGAGGGGCGGCCTTGCACGGGCCGCCTCTCTTTTTTGCATTCCGTCCAATGGGGCATTAAACTCACTTCTGGCGTTTCAATTCTCAGCGGACCCTGGTAAGCGATGACGGAACTGTCCCGTTACCTGAGCTACAACGGTATCCCCGTCTGGCGGCACGCCAAGATCATCCAGTGGGTGTCCCAGGTCGTGTCCGGCATCCTCGTGGTGGTGCTGGTCGGCTGGTTCTTTTCGAACATCGTGGGGGCGGTGCAGGAGCGGGATATACCCCACGGGTTCGGCTTCCTGGACCGGGCCTACCAGACCCCTATCGGCTCACACTTCATCCCCTACGAGTCCTCGAATACGTTCCTGTACGCCTTCTGGGTGGCGGTGGTCAACACGCTGGTCGTTTCGGTGGTAGGGGTCATCCTGGCGACGGCGCTGGGCATCCTAGTGGGAGTGGCGCGGTTGTCGGGGAACTGGCTGGTGTCCAAGGCGGCGCTGGTGTACGTGGAGTTCTTCCGCAACGTGCCGCTGCTGGTGCAGTTGTTCTTCTGGTTCTACATCATCCTGGCGCTGCCGCCGGTGCGTAAAGGGTACGTGGTCGGGGGGGAGTTGTACATCAACAACGCGGGCATATCCGTGCCTTTCCCGTCCGCGGCCGGCGTCGCCGGCGCGGCGGTATGGGTAGGGCTGGCCTTGGCGGGGATAGTCGCGGGGGTGATGGCGCACAAGGCTCTGACGCGGCGGGAGACGGAGACGGGAAAGGCATCCTATCCCGTGGTGACGGGGATTGCCTTGGCGGTGATAGTTGGAGTGATTGCGTGGCTGGCGGTGGGAGCCGGGTACGGCAGCGCGCCTTTCCACGTTTCTCACCCGGAGCCGCATGGAACGTTCGGGAGGATCGCCGGGGGCCTGACACTGCCGGGCGGGTTGATTGCGCTGCTGGCCGGGCTGGTGATATACACGTCGTCCTTCATTGCCGAGATCGTGAGGGCCGGGCTTGCATCGGTGAACCGGGGACAGGTGGAGGCGGCCCGGGCCCTGGCCCTTGGCCCCATGGAGACGCTGCGGCAGGTGACTTTTCCCCAAGCGTTGCGGGTCATCATACCGCCTCTTATCAGCCAGTACCTGAACCTGACCAAGAACAGCAGCTTGGCGGGGGCCATCGGGTACTCCGATCTTACCAACGTGGCCAAGACGATGACGCAGACAGCCCCGGCGGTGTCGATTTTCATCCTGATCATGGCAGCGTACTTGGCGATGAGCCTGACCTACTCGCTGATCGGGAACCTGTACAACCGTCACATCCGGTTCACGGGAGGGTAGAAGCTTGGCCGCCGATGTTGAACGCCAAACGCCTCTTCGCCTGCCGCCTCCGCGGAGCGAGACGGGCATGATCGGGTGGGTGCACGCCAACCTGTTCGGGAACTGGTATAACGGCGTGCTGACCGTCCTGTCCGCAATCGTCATCGTGCTGGTCCTGTGGTTCGGACTCAAGTGGATTTTCCTGGACGCCGATTGGAGGGTGATCTCCACACTGGGCGGGCGGATGATAATCGGCCAGTACAACACCGAAGCGGCCTGTCCGGGGCAGAACTGCTTCTGGCGTCCCCAAGCAGCGTTGCTGCTGGTGACGGCGCTCTTGGGAATGGGCTGGGGATTCAACGGAGGCCGGTTCATCATGCGGATCGTCGTGGCAGTGGCCGCGGTGCTGGCGCTGCTGGCCTTCCTGCCCTACAGCCTCGACACCATGGGCTGGGACGTTCGCTTGCTGCTGCTGGCCAACCCCCTGGCGCTCATGGTTGGGTGGGCTGTGGGCCGCTACACTTCGCTGGGCACGGGGCGGGGTGTCGTCATAACAGGGGTCGTGGTGTTCCTGCTGACGCTGGTGCTGTTGCGGGGGATCCCGGGGGTACCGGGCCTGCAGCCCGTGTCGGTGATTTACTGGGGCGGGTTGATGCTGAACCTGCTGCTGGCGGTGGCGGGCATCGTGCTGAGCCTTCCCTTGGGCATCGCGCTGGCATTGGGGCGGCGCAGCAACCTGCCGGTTGTGAAGCTGCTGTGTGTGGTCTTCATCGAAGTGTTCCGGGGCGTACCGCTGATCACGCTGCTGTTCATGTCGCAGGTGCTGGTGCCGCTGGCATTCCCTGAGGGTTTTCCGATCAACTCGCTGTTGCGGGCCGGTATTGTTATCACGCTGTTCAGCGCCGCCTACATGGCCGAGAATGTGCGTGGCGGATTGCAGGCGCTGAATCCGGGGCAGGCGGAGGCGGCCCGGTCGCTGGGGCTGCCCGGCTGGCAGACCACCTTGTTCATCTCGCTGCCTCAGGCCATCCGCAACGTCATACCGGCGATAGTGGGCCAGTTCATCGCCCTGTTCAAGGACACCAGCCTGGTGTACATCATCGGGATGCTGGACGTGGTGGAGATCAGCCGGGCGTTCATTCAAGGAAACGTGGAGTTCATCAAAAGCGCGCAGGAGCTGTTCATTTTCCTGGCGTTGGTATTCTGGATATTCACCTACACCATGTCCTACGTCAGCAGGCACATCGAGCGCGTCATGGGCGTGGGGATTAGGTAGGCGTTGATCGAGGGTTGTGGATTCCCGGCCCCGCCTTCGCGAGGGCAGGCTCTGCACTGGAACGACAGGTAGAGAAACGGGTAGAGAAGGGGAGTGACAGTCCCGCGCGGGGGTGACGTTCCTTCGCGGGAGCGATGAGAAAAAGGAGGCCACCGTGGCGCTAGACGAGGGGACCAGGGAACCTGAGGAAATCATTATCTGCCGGGACGTGCACAAGTGGTTCGGCGATTTTCACGTCCTCAGGGGTATCACCACGTCGGTGCGCCGCAGCGAAAAAGTAGCCATCCTGGGGCCTTCCGGGTCCGGGAAGTCGACCTTCATCCGGACCATCAACCGCTTGGAGGAGCACCAGAGGGGCGAGATAATCGTCGATGACGTGGCGCTCACCAACGACGTCCGCAACATAGACGTCATCCGCAGAGAGGTTGGGATGGTGTTCCAGTCATTCAACCTGTTTCCCCACCTGACGGTGATGCAGAACATCACCCTTGCGCCGATGAAGGTGCGGAAGTGGCCCCGGGCGCAGGCCATGGAGGTGGCCGAAGAACTGCTGACGCGGGTGGGCATTCCGGAGCAGGCGCAGAAATATCCTGCGGAACTATCCGGCGGGCAGCAGCAACGGGTGGCGATCGCCAGGGCGCTGGCGATGCAGCCCAAGATAATGCTGTTCGACGAACCCACGTCGGCATTGGACCCGGAGATGATCAAAGAGGTCCTGGACGTGATGCGGGAGCTGGCGGACTCAGGAATGACGATGCTGGTGGTGACTCACGAGATGGGGTTCGCCCGGGAAGTGGCCGACCGGATGCTGATGTTCGACGAGGGTGTAATCATCGAGGACGCCAGCCCGCGGGACTTCTTCAACAACCCGCAACAGGAGCGCACCAAGGAGTTTTTGTCGCAGATACTGGGGTGAGGTTGGTAGCGTTTCGTCTGGGAACTATATCGACATGGCAACGAACAAAGAAGAGGCCCCGGTTCATCAACCGGGCCTCCGTGGTTTCTCGGTATCAGTTCCTATTTGATTTAATTGCTATCCCCCGGCCACTCACCCCCTTTGGGAAGGATATACCTACCCTTGAGCCATTCGACGAACCGGTCCGTGTGCTGAAGATAAGTCGCCTTTGTCGTGGGGGCTAGGGATGATTCTATAACTGCTATCTCCCACCGGGTCAGGGCTTCGTCCAAGAGCTTCAGGAATTCTTCGTTATTCACCTTAAGAACACCCTCCTTATTGACGATTTATATAGGACTGGGCAACCAAATGCCCTTTGAGAGGCTTTGATAAGCCAACGTTATCCCGGCGTCAGGCCGATAACGAGGTCGCGGATGGTTACCATGCCCAAGGGGTTGCGGTCATGGTCCACGACCAGGGCGCGGGAGATGGAGAAGCGGACCAGCAGTCGAACGGCGTAGCGGGCAAGCATCTCAGTCGGCACGGTCAAGACCGGCTTGGACATGATCTCGTAGATGTTCACGCGCTCGGGTGCGCGGTTCCTGGCGATCACTTCCCGTGCGATGTCCCTGACCGTTACGAGTCCCAGTTCATCGTCCTGGTAACGCCGGTTGACGGCCAAAGAACTGACTTGGTGTTGCTTCATGGCGGCCATGGCCTCAGCCACGGTGGCGAGGCCGTCAATGGCATGAAGGTTGGTGACCATGACGTCACTGACCCGGACGGGTCTTCTTTCGCTCATATCTCGTATTCCAGTTCTTCCCGTAATACGGGTAATTGAGTGTTGAGGCCGACGGCGTCCTCTATGGACAATTGAAAGGCAATTCCGGCGCCATGCTCCGATTCGACGTGAGCAGCGTCGCGGATGCGCTCCAGGATGTCGCGGGCACGGGTCTCGGCAACCAGAAACAGAACAACGTCACGCTTGGCGGCCAGGTCCAGGCCAAAGAAAGTCCTCCCTTTCCTCAGACCTTCGCCGCGCACGTTGGTGATCACTGTGGCCCCCGTGGCTCCGCCGGCCCGGGCGGCGTCAATCACGACGTCGGTGTTGGAATCATTGACCAGGGCGACGATCAGAGACAGTTTCACGCTCCACCTCCTCGGGATTCTTGGGGTTGCGCCGGTTGTTTATCAAGGACGCGATGATGGCATAGCCCAGCACGGTCATAATGGGAAAGACGCTGGCAAAGGCGATGAGCCCGAACCCGTCTATAAGAGGACTGCGGCCCGGGACGCTGGCGGCCAGACCCAAGCCAAGGGCGGCGACCACAGGGACGGTGACGGTCGAAGTGGTGACGCCCCCGCTGTCGTAGGCTAAGGGGATGATGGTTCGGCTGGCCCGGAAGGTCTGGATTATGACAACGATGTAGGCCGCAATGATGTACCAGGGCAACGGAGTGCCGGTAACGATGCGGAAGCAGCCCAGCGACACGCCGATGGCGACTCCCACGGCGACGGCTATTCGCAGTCCCCAAGCGCTGACCGAGCCGCCCGATACCTCCTGGGCCTTGATGGCCACGGCGATGAGGGACGGCTCGGCCACCGTAGTCGCAAAGCCGATGGCGGCGGCGAAGGCGTAGACCAGTAGGTAGTCGGTCCAGTCGACACCGTCGGCTAATCTCTCCGCCCCGATGGTCTCGGCCGAAGTGAGCTGGCGGGCCATGGTCTCGCCGATGGGAAAGAGGGCCTCCTCCAAGCCGATGAGAAACAGGGCCAGCCCGAACAGCACGAAGATCGACCCGGTCACGATACGGCGCAGGTTGGGCAGGCTGCGCCGGAGCACCGCCACCTGAAAGAAGACAAGGACGGCGACGATAGGGGCAACGTCCAGGAGGGTTGCCAGGACAGTAGAGACGATGGTGTTCAGGAATTGAACCATCAGACCACCATCCCGTATCCCATGACGCAGATCATCGGCGTCAGGCTGGCGAAGGCGATAAGCCCGAAGCCGTCAACCATTGGGTTGCGGCCTCGGATGGAAGTAGCCAACCCGACGCCCAGGGCGGTGACCAGCGGCACCGTGATGGTGCTGGTGGTGACGCCGCCTGAGTCGTAGGCCACGCCGATGATCTCCTCCGGGGCAAAAAAGGTCATTGCCGTCACCAGCAGGTAACCCCCGATAATCAGGCGATGGATAGGCCACCCTTTGAGGATGCGGAACACCCCCAGGACGATGGCCGCGCCGACGGAGAAGGCTACCACCATGCGCAGTTGGAAGGCGTATGAACTGCGCGCCTCATCGCTTGAGGGGATGAAACCGGCTTCCGCCGCCACCTTGCCCGCTTCGTCGGCGACGGCAATCAGGGCGGGTTCGGCTACGGTGGTGCCGAACCCCAAGCAGAAGGCGAAGGCCAGCAGTATGAGGACGCTGCCCCGGCGCGCGAGGCCCTGAGCGAGGGCGTCACCGAGAGGGAAGAGACCGCTTTCCAGTCCTTGAATGAAGAGGGCCAGCCCTACTACAACACACAGCAGCCCGACGATGACGTTTCCGAGATTCGGAAAGGGCTGCTGGAGGACCACAATCTGGAAGAAGGCGATAACGCCAATGATGGGCGCGAGGTCACGAAAGGCGCCGAAGGTCCGATGAAGTATAGCAGCCAAGAACTGGGTCACACATTGCTCCTGGTCCCTTGGGTCACACGGGCCTGTCGGAGAGAAATATAGGGTGAGTGTTTGACGCGGTCAAGTTGCGTGGGGGCTGACGCTGTTCGATTGACGGACTGGAGACCCTATGGTTACTATCATCAACACTTTATCAGGGAATGCTAACATGAACACCGAAAAGTCTGAATGGGACTGGCCAACGAAACGGGAATGTGCTGAAGGGGCTAAGATCAAACTTGAAAAGGCCAAACCTAGTACTTGGTTCTCAAACGAAGCAACAGTAACATTCGTCTTAGGCGGCAGGGGATATCATGGTTGGATGCCAGACTACTCCGTAAATATAACTGAAAAATGGTTGAAGGCGTTCATTGTTGGAGACTATGAAAACGGGGATTGGCAGATCCTAATACCTAATGAAACTACGTCATCAACAGATCTATTACGCGTCCCATTAACAGATCAAGGTGAAGTGGTCCAAACTGGTTGGTGGTAATGATCTACAGTGGGGACAATATCCGGGAAGCCTTGGAACAAGGCACATTGGTCATTACGCCTATTCCCGACGAAGGTATGTATTCCACTTCATTAGCTCGATTTGGTTTATCCATACACCAAAGCGCACCAACTATTCACGCGGATTTTCGCGGAACCATCCGTTTGGAAATCTCCAATGTCGGTCCATTCTTATGCCGATTAACTCCGGGTATACCGATTTGCCAACTGATCATTGAGGAACTAAAGGCACCAGCCACTGAACCGTTGCGGTCAAGGTTTCAAAATCAAAGCCCATAAACTGAGGGCACAGCTGCCTGGTGGAACGGAGACAGGGGTCCGCAAGCTAACGCCCGCCCTCGACGTTGACCGTAACGATGTCCACCCCGTGATACTTCTGGTGATATACCGAAGAGGCGTAATGCCGTAACAGGCGGAACGAAATCTCCCGCCCATCGGGTACGTCGGGCGCCTCCCCAAGGTACGCCAAGCGGTCCTCCAGATTCTCTCCCTCGGTCGCCGAAACAAATTCCAACTCCGCTCCGTGAACGTCTTTGCGGGCAATGACCACCAAGCGCCGGGGCCTGTCGCCATTGAGGTGTCCGTCCTCCGACGATGTCATGCTCGCCAGCGTCTCCTCTCCCACCAACACGAGCCTTTCGGTGGAGGCGGCGTTCCACCCGGACCTGGAAGCGAACCCACGCAGGAACTCCTCCAGCCGAGGCAGCGCTTCGGCATCCAGAGATACTGCCAAGCGCCTCCGGCGCGGCCCCGTCAATTCCATGAACACCATCATGATGATGGCGACCATCGCCCCGGATGTCATGCCGTTGCCGAACAGCACTCCTACGAATCCCTCTCCCAGCAGGTCAGGGAAAATCCACTTGTTCTGGAAGCCTGTCCCAATCCAGAAGGCCAGTCCCGCCACTGCCGCCTTCCGGTGGTCCAGGCCGTCCTGGATGACTATCTTCATTCCCTGCACGAACAGCAGCCCCAGCAGCACCGTAACATAAGCCGCCACCACTGGGCCGGGGATGGCAATCAACAGGGCCGTGAACTTGGGGAAGAAGGCCACCGCGACGAAGATGACGCCGATTACGATACCCACCCGCCTGGCGGCGATTCCGGTGACCTCGGCCAGGGAGATGCTGGTAGAGTAGGTGGTGTTGGGCAGCGTCCCCAAAAGGCCCGACAGAAGGTTTCCGACGCCGTCGGCGTTCAGGGCTCCCTGCACCACCCGGAAGTCCGTTGCCCGGGGCCTCCGTTGCGATACTCTCTGGATGGCCACCCCGTCGCCCACCGTCTCTATCGCCCCCACCAGCGTCACCACCACGAACGCGGGCAACAGGGCCCAGAACGCGTGACCGGGCGTAAAGTCGAATCCCGGCCAAGCACCTACCGGAACGCCCACCCAGGGAGCGTCCAGTACGGTCTGCACGTCGTACAGCCCGAAAGGGGCCGACACCGCGCAGCCCACGACGATGCCGATGACCGGGGACCACAGCCGCCATGCCGGCGGCGCCCGGAGCACCAAGCCCGCCACGGTCACCAGCGTAGCCAGCGCCGCAATCGGCGCCACTGTTGACGCCAATCCCGATGCAGTTCCCTCCGGCACATGGGTCAGCGTATCGAACACCAAGGGTATCACCGTGGCCGCTATCAGCATGATCACGGTGCCGGACACCACCGGGGTGAATATCCGCCGCAGCAGGGACAGCCGCGCCGCCAGCAGGAACTGAAACAGCGACGATATGACGATAAGGCTGGCCATAGTAGCGGGGCCGCCCTTCACCAAGGCCGCTACGCAAACCGCGATGAACGCCCCCGACGTGCCCATGATGAGCACGTGCCCGGCCCCGACCCTGCCAACCCGCACCGCTTGCAGGACGGTGGTGACGCCGCTTACCAGCAGCGCCGCAAAGGCCCCCCAAGCCATGTAGGAATCGGACTGGCCGGCTATACGGCCGACGATGACCACCGTCAACACCACCGGCGCCACTATCAGCGCCGCGGCCTGAGCGCCGGCGCCAACGGTCACCAATGGGGAAGGGTTCTCGTTGGGTTCGTATCGAACGTTGTCGTTCACGTGAGCAGCCAAGATTCACTCTCCCCGCCATTTACATAATGCCCGGCTACAGTGTACCGCAACCGTCACTCCCCTGCAGGAAAACGTCGCCCTGCGGAGGTATGAGCGGTAATTCATGCGCGCCGAGGCAGGGAGCGTTACTGTGAGGGGAGGATGATGGATTCCCGCCCCCGCCTTCGCGAGGGCAGGCTCTGCGCGGGAATAACGAATATGATGGGAGAATGAAACAGCCAGCGCGATGACGGTTAGGGCGTACCAAAGGGGCAGGCGGTGTGATATGCTAGGTGCTCGATACTCTCGGCAGATGGCTTTTGACGCTTGGTTTTACGGTGCAATCGCGTGAACTAGGCAAGCCCTGACCGCATCTGAATTCAGGCGAGATGACATGGAAGCTGCGCAGCTAGTAAAGACGGACCCCAACCCCAACATACCGGCGTTCGGACCCGGCGATACCGTGCGGGTGAACTTCCGTATCCGGGAAGGGGACCGGGAACGTATTCAAGCATTTCAGGGCGTCGTGATCCGGCTCAACAACGGGGTCGGCGTCGCCGCCAACTTCACCGTCCGCAGGATTACCGCCGGCATCGGCATCGAACGTATCTTTCCGTTGCACTCCCCGCTGATCGAGTCCTTGGAAGTCACCAGGCGAGGGTCGGTGCGGCGGGCGAAGCTGTATTACCTGAGAGGACTCCAAGGCCGGGCGGCCCGGATCAAGGAAAAGACGGTCCCCAGGCGGCCCCGCGGTCAGGCGGGTGGGTAGGCGCAGCCTTCTTTTCTTGCTACTACGCCTTCTCTGCTGTTAGGAGTTCTGGATTCCCGCCTGCGCGGGAATGACGAAAGAGGGCGGGAATGACAGTTTAGGGGCTGGAATGATGGGTTGGGCGTGGGAGTTTTCTCCTAATAAACCACCTTGGAATATAGGCCATGAGATACGCGGAAGTAGCGGTGGCCGCGCCGGTTAGAGACCCCTGCACTTTCTCGTATAGTGTTCCTCCCGATTTCGCGGTCGAGCCGGGCCAAATGGTATGGGTCCCCTTCGGGCGGCGGGTGGCCCAAGGCATTATCATCGAACTGACCGACGCCCCCAAGGTAGAATTCACCAAGGATATCCTGCAACCCGTCGAACCGTCTCCCCTCGTCAATCCGGTTTTTATGGAGCTGGGACGCTGGCTCAGCGGCTATTATCTCTGTCCGCTTTTCGACGCTTTGGCTCTCTGTTTGCCTCCGGGATTTGAAGCCCACGTCCGCTCGCGGGTCAACGCCGTCCCCCAGGATGAAATTGACAACGCCGCTGTACTGGATGAGTTACGGGCCGAAACCCGTGAAGCTTTGTCTGTATTAGCCAACTCCAATTGGCTGGCCGAGGCCGATTTCCTTAAATCCTTGGGCAAAAATAGTACGCGGGAACTGCGCCGGTTGATTGACAAGAGGCTGGTGCGACGGCACGTCAGCCTGCCGCGCCCCAGGATTGTACCCCGTTACCAGCGTTATTTGTTCGCCACGGATACACCTATAGCGAATACTGAGGACGCCAAGGAGAGACCGAGGCCATCCGGTAAGCAAGCGGAGTTGCTCAGCGCCGTCAGAGAGTCCGGCAGGCCATACTCCTATTCCGTCGCCAACAAGGCTTTTGGCAGCGGGGTTGGGCAAGCTCTGGTTGACAAGGGACTGCTTGGGATAGAGTGGCGGAGGGAGGAAGCAGACCCGGCGTCTGCGACGGAGTGGAGCAGGGCCGCGCCGTTGACCCTGACCGCCGCGCAAGCCGATGCGCTGCGCCGGATAACGGAGGCGTTGGACGACCCGTCAGTGAAGCCAAGGAGCTTTCTGCTGCACGGCGTCACCGGCAGCGGCAAGACGGAAGTATACCTGCAAGCGATTCAACAGGCCGTGGGTCAAGGGATGCAGGCGGTCTACCTGGTGCCGGAAATATCCCTTACCCCGCAGACGCTGGACAGGTTGAATGCCCGCTTTCCGGGCAGGGTCGCAATCATCCATAGCCGCCTGACTACGCGGCAGAAATTCGACCAGTGGTGGAAAATCCAGTCCGGCGAATACGACGTGGTGGTGGGCGCCAGGAGCGCATTGTTCTCGCCGTTGGAACGGCTGGGCTTGGTGATTCTGGACGAGGAGCACGAGTGGACCTACAAAGAGTTGCAAGCGCCGCCTTTGTACCATGCGCGCACCACCGCGTTGGAGTTGTCGCGCCTCTGCGGCGCGGTGGTGGTCATGGGCAGCGCCACCCCGGACGTGGAGTCTTACTACTTCGCCAGAGACGCCCACCCAAGCAGGCACCGGCTGCTGGAGTTGCCCCATAGAATCGAGGCCCGACCGGGAATCCGCGACCAAGCGATGGCCCAAGTGGAAATCGTCGACATGCGGAGGGAGTTGAAGGAGGGCAATCGCAGCATATTCAGCCGCAGGTTGTCCCGCTCCCTTGAGCAGTGCATCGCGCGGGGCCAACAATCCATACTGTTCCTGAACCGGCGCGGCAGCGCTCCTATCGTTCAGTGCCGCGATTGCGGTTACGTAGCAACCTGCTCCCGCTGCTCCGTGCCGCTCGCCTTCCACGCCGCCGATGGAAGGCTGCGATGCCACCATTGCAACCGGCGCCGCTGGCCGCTGGCCAGTTGCCGGGAGTGCCGCAGCGGCAACATAAGGCAACTGGGCATAGGCACTCAGCGGGTAGTGGACGAGGTGTCGAGCCTGCTGCCGGGGGTGAGAGTCCAGCGGTGGGACTCGGATGCGGCCCAAGGCGGCTTGGACCCCGGCGCGACGATGCGGCAGTTCGCATCGGGTGAGACACAGGTGCTGGTGGGAACGCAGGTGGTGGCGAAGGGCCTCGACGTGGCGAACGTGACCGTGGTCGGGATGATACTGGCCGACGTTGGGCTGCACCTGCCGGACTTCAGGGCCGGAGAGAGGACTTTCGGACTGCTTTGCCAAGTCGCGGGCCGGGCGGGACGAGGGAAGGAACCGGGCAGAGCGTTCATCCAGACCTATGTTCCCGAACATTACGCCGTAATCGCCGCGGCCCGGCAGGACTACGCCGCGATGTACGACCGGGAGATTGCCTCCCGCCGGGAACTGGGCAACCCGCCGTTCAACCGGTTAGCGCACTTGGTGTTCCAGGACAGCGATGAGACCGTGTGCCAGCGCCAAGCCATCAATACGGCCAGGGAAATACGACGGAAGGCTTACGCGCAAGGGATTACCGCGATAGAAGTCATCGGCCCCGCGCCGGGATTCCCGCCGCGGCTCAGGGGCCGGCACCGCTGGCACCTGACCATCAGGGGGCCAAACCTGCAAAGGTTTCTGGACGATTTCCGCATTCCCGCGGGTTGTACAGTGGACGTTGACCCGGTCCACGTTCTGTGAGCGGCTTTACACTCAAGAACGAGCTTGGATATAATCACGTGCGAATTCACATAACCTTGGTTCAATGACTTGTTTCTCTCCCCTTGCTTCTCTCCCATAACCTTGGTTTGAAGGTGTCTGGATTCCCGCCTTCGCGGGAATGACGAATATTAGCGCGGGGCGGGAATGACGAATATTAGCGTGGGAATGATGGGGAAGGGGTTGTGGGAGTGACGGGGAAGCGTCAACGGAACCTGAAGGCGGGGATCATCACCCGGAGGCGGATACATTGGCGGTCCTGAAGATGAGACATCTGCCGGACCCGATTTTGCGGCATCATACCAGGAAAATCGGTAAGATTCCTCCGAATATGAAGAAGTTTACCGACGACATGATAGAAACGATGCACGCCGAGTTTGGTGTAGGACTGGCGGCCAATCAAGTGGGTTCGCTGCAAAAAGTAGCGGTTATCCAGTTGCCCGATTGGGAAGAGGCCCTGGTGCTCATTAACCCGGAGATAGTCAGGAGGGAGGGGGAGCGGGAGGTAGTGGAAGGCTGCTTGAGCATTCCCGGGTACCGGGGACTGGTGAAGCGTTCGGAAACGGTGCGGGCACGGGCCATTGGTCTGGACGGCAAGGTCATCCGAATCAAGGCGGACGGGTTATTGGCCCAAGCGCTGGAGCATGAAACGGGACATTTGCAGGGGAGCCTGTACATAGACCATTTGGTTTCCCCGGACAGCCTTTGGAAGATCACGCCGGAGGAAGAGGAGGAGTCTGAAGGCGACGGAGAGAACGAGGACTCCGTCGATTCCGGCCCCGATACTCCGGAGCAACCGGCATAGCGAATCGCGCTACTGACTGCCCGTTCCGGTTTCCTGTCATCAAATTTCCAATCCATGCTTTCGAGACCAAGCTTTATTTTGTATGCCAATTAGTGGGCCGCCGGTAATACCATGCTGGACAAATTAAGGAAATTCTTCAGCGGACAGGAGAGCAGGGCCTTTCTGGTCGGGGGCTACCTTAGAGACACGTTGTTGTCGGTGGGCCCGGAGCGCGATCTGGATATTGCCACGAGCGCCGACGTGCAGAGAGTGGGGCCGGAGTTGGCCCGGTTCCTTGGAGGGACCTATATCCCTTTGGGCACGCCTCACAGGGTAGTCCGGGTGGCGGCGCCGGACCCCGACGGCGGGCAGGAAGGACCCTGGACGATAGACCTGAGGGAGTTCTACGGAGACATCGAAGAAGACCTGGCCAACCGGGACTTCAGCTTGAACGCGCTGGCCCTTCCCTTGGATGCCATACCCGCGTCGGGGCCGACTCCGGCGCTGGGAGAGTTGGTGATAGACCCGTTCCACGGGCGGCTGGACATGTCACGCAAGTGCATCCGGGCGATAGGGCCCAACGTATTCCGGGAGGACCCGGGCCGCCTTTTGCGGGGCATCCGGTTGGCGGCGCGCCTGCGGTTTCGACTGGACCCGGACACGGCGCGCATGATCATGGCGGACGCGCCGCAAATCGCCAGGGTAGCGGGCGACCGGGTGCGGAGCGAATTCCTGGGCCTGCTGGCGCTGGATGGAGCCAAGGGACACTTGGAAGTGTTGGACCGCCTGGACCTGCTTTGCCGGGTGCTTCCCGAGTTGGAAGCCGCGAAGGGAGTGGGACAACCCAAGGAACACTATTGGGACGTTTGGGGGCATCTGATTCACTGCGTAGAGTCTGCCGAACTGGTTACCAAGGGGCACCAGAATTCGCCCGTCTATTCCTTCGTCCCGTGGGCGTCGGAGCGGGAGTCATACTTCGGGCAGGAAGTCAGTGACGGCCATACGAGGGGCACATTGCTGAAACTGGGCGCACTGCTCCACGACGTCGCCAAGCCGCAGACCAAGTCGATAGACGATACCGGGCGCACCAGGTTTCTCGGCCACCCCGAATTGGGCGCGGAGATGACGGAAGATCGCTTGGCCCAACTGCGATTCAGTTCCAAGGGTATAGCGGCGGTGGCTGGAATGGTGCGCCATCACATGCGCCCCGCCACAATGCACCCCCGCCCCCGGCAGGTTTCCCGCCTGCGCGGGAAAGACGGGAAGGAAGAAGGCATCGAACTTCCCACCAACAGGGCGATTTACCGGTATTTCCGGGACGTGGGAGATGTAGCCATCGACACGCTTTACTTGTGGATGGCGGACCACTTGGCCGCGAGAGGCCCCGAACTGGTCCTGGATGCGTGGGCGGCCCATGCTAGAATGGTGACGTATATTTTACAGGTGGGTACTCAACCCCCGGTCTCGCAACAAAGGGCCCGGTTGGTTACCGGACATGACCTGATGCAACGGTTCCACCTGGAGCCGGGTCCGGTCATAGGCCGGTTGCTGGAGCAAGTCCAGGAAGCTCATGCAGCGGGAGAAATCTCCTCCCGGGAAGATGCGATGGTCCTGGTCGAGTCAGCCTTGAACCGAGACGGAAAGGGTGTGGGAGGTTAGTCTGTGGCGTCTAAGGTCTTAGGGGGAGTCTTCGGTTCAATCCTCTGGCTGCTGTTTCCCCCTTCTACTCGCGAGCGGAGCATCCGCTTGTCGGTCTTCGTATTGATAATCCTGGGCGTCGCGTTTGCAGCGCTGGCTTTCAGAGAGGTCAATCTGCAATTTGCGGGTGTCAACCTGGAACGAGGCGGCACAGGACCTTTGGGCCTTAAGCTGGGCTTGGACCTGCGAGGCGGTGGACACTTGGTCTACCAAGCCGAGTCCGGCACCAAGATAGACATCGTTTTCAGTGAGTCCGTTACCCCCGAGGACATAATCGATGTCGCCGAAGGGGTGGACGTTTTCCCATCGGTGGTGTCCACGGGCAGCAACGCTTTCCAGATAAAAACAGAAGAGGTGCTGGACTTTGACACCCGGACCAATCTGGAGACCGCCTTGGAAGAGGAAATTGGCGGTATCGAGGCCTTTACGGTTACGGACACTCCTCCCCCGACGGCGGACCAGATGGAGGGAGTGCTGGATATTATCAACCGGCGGGTTAACCTCTTCGGCACTGAAGAGCCCATTATTCAACGCTTGGGCGAGGACCGGGTCCTGGTCCAGCTTCCGGGCGCCAGCGGCTCCATAACCCGCGTAACTTTCAGCGAGTCGGTGGATCCGGTGGCGTTGCGAACGGCTATCCTGCCCCTGGACTTGGGGAACATTTCGGTGGAGCAGCAGGATGACCGGACATTCAGGCTGAAGACCGACACCATCGGGACGGTAAAGCAGGAACGGCTTCGGGAAAGACTGGAGGGGGAGTTGTCGGTCGCCATTGAGTCATTTGGCGTCACCAGCGGCATAGACGAAGCCAAGAGGCTGATTGGACAAACGGCGACGCTGGAGTTCAAGGAGCGCACTTGCACCGATCAAACTTGCATCGTCTACGACGATGCCGACATCGGACTCACCGGAGATGACTTGGAGAGCGCCTATGCTGCGACGACTGAAATCGAGCCAGGTTGGGTAATCAATATCGCTTTCAACGATCAGGGATCTGAAATTTTCGGTGAACTCACCCGCCGCATCGTGGGTGTGCCTACCAAACGAATTGCGGTCTTCCTGGACGATGAAGTGTTGTTGGCTCCCGTGGCCCGCGCATGGATTCGCGACGGCCGCAGCCAGATCAGCGGAGGCACAGCCGACCCGTTCACCCGGGAGGAAGCGCGGAGGTTGGCCATCCAGCTCGAGTCCGGGCGCCTGCCGGTGCCGCTCAACATCATCCAGGAGAGCGACGTAGCGGCCCTGCTGGGGTCAGAGTCGCTGAAGCAGAGCCTGTACGCCGGGATCGTGGGGCTGGGACTGGTCATGATGTTCATGGTGGCCTACTACCGCATGGCCGGGATAGTGGCGGCGGTGGCATTGATAGTCTATGCGCTCCTGGTACTGGCGGTGTTCAAGCTGATACCGATTACCCTGACCCTTTCGCACATTGGCGGGTTCATCCTGTCGGTGGGTATGGCGGTGGACGCAAACGTTCTGATTTTCGAGCGTATGAAAGAGGAAGTACGCATTGGTCGGACGCTCGCGTCGGCCATGGAGGTGGGGTTCAACCGGGCCTGGCCGGCGATCCGCGACGGGAACGTTTCCACACTCATCACCTGCGGCGTGCTTATCTGGTTCGGGGACCGCTTGGGCGGCGGACTGATTACCGGCTTTGCCATAAGCTTGGGCATCGGCGTCATCGCCAGCATGTTCACCGCCGTTGTGGTGAGCCGCAACCTGCTTCAGTTATTGGCATGGGTCGGCTTCAGCCGGCGGATTAACCTCTTCACGCCGGAGCGGTTGCAACGTTCCGGCGGCGCGACGGTACGGAGGGTGTAGCGGTGTTGGATATAGTATCCAAACGGGGTTGGTACTTCCTGTTTTCGGGCCTGCTGATTCTTCCGGGCCTGTTGTCCATGATCATGCCGCCGGGGTGGGCTTCCGGCGATTCCGGGCTGAACCCCGGAATCGACTTCACCAGCGGGGCGGTATTGCAGGTATCCTTCGCCTCGCCGGTCACTGAACAACAGATTCAGGACCGCATGGAACTTCTGGGCCATCCGGAGGCGTTGATTCAACAGGTTGGCGGGAGTTCTTACTTCATCCGAACCAAGCAACTGCAAGAGGCTTTCGGCGATGAGTTGTCGGAACGTGAGCGGATAGAGCTGGACCTAGAGGAGTCCCTGGGGCTGGAACGGGAGAAGGTCAAGTTCGACTCCGTCTCGCCCATCGTGGCCGGTGAGACCGTGGTCAACGCGTTTTACTCGGTGCTGGCGGCCTCGGTGTTCATACTTCTGTACGTCTGGTATGCCTTCCGCCGGGTGCCCAAGTCGTACCGGTACGGCATCAGCGCGATACTGGCCTTGGTGCACGATGTGGTATTCGTCCTCGGAGTCTTTTCCATCCTGGGGAAGGTCATGAACATGGAAGTCAACTCCATGTTCATAGTCGGCATCCTGATTGTAGCGGGTTACAGCGTCAACGACACCATCGTGGTGTTCGACAGGATCAGGGAAAACGTGATCCGCTACCCGGACCGGGCGCTGGAGTCCATTGTCAATCTGAGCATCACAGACACTATAGGCCGTTCCCTCAACACCAGTTTCACCACTCTGTTCGTGCTGCTGGCCCTGCTGCTGATCGGCGGCCCCAGCATCAGGGAACTGCTGCTGGTGGTGGCGGTGGGAGCGGTGGTCGGTACCTACAGTTCCATATTCATCGCCAGCCAGTTCATCGTCATCTGGGAACGGGGCGAAATCGGCCGGGTGATAGGCAGAGGCCGCAGGGCATCTACCACGGCGGCGGCCTCGTTGATGAGTCTTATCGGGCGGTAAGCACTAACCGGCCCAGCACCTTTCTGCCTGCCAGGAGTTCGAACGCCGCGCCGGCTTCCTCCAGCGGGAGCGTACCGGCGACTATGGGAGTCACGCTGCCGCTGGACACCATGTCCGCGATCTGCGCCACCTCACGGCGAGATACGCCCGACGATCCCAGTACCTGTGCGTCCCGGAAAATTACCTCCGCCAGGTTCAACTCCACGGGGCTACCGGTCACCTCCCCCAACAGCGCCAAGCGCCCGAACTGGGCCAAACTCCGCCAGGTCGATGGGAACAGGGCCGATCCCACAGTATCCAGCACCACGTCGGCTCCCCGGTCTTCGGTCAGGGCCAAAACCAACTCGCTGAAGTCCAACTCGCCCGTGTGCAAAATCTCCTCGGCGCCCAAGGGCGCGAAATTTCCCAGCTTGTCGGGCGATGTGGTAACAGCCAGGACTCTGCTCCCCAGGGCCGCGGCGACCTGCAACGCATGTATTCCCAACCCGCCTCCGGCTCCGGTTACTACCGTAATATCACCGGGGCCTATCCTGGCGACATATT
This sequence comes from Dehalococcoidia bacterium, assembly GCA_965203835.1. GTDB lineage: Bacteria > Chloroflexota > Dehalococcoidia > Lucifugimonadales > UBA3495 > CBDCFV01. The sequence goes on along the minus strand of OZ241919.1, from coordinate 1,714,628 downwards.
CAGCGCCTCTTAGAGCAACCCCCATGGGACAAGCAAACAGGGCGGCCCGCAACAAGTCCAATTCCAGCGGGATTCTCACCAAGCTTGACTCGGACACAGCAACGTACTCGGCGAATCCCCCGTCCCTGGAGTGGCCTATACCCATGCCATTCAGGCAGCGATGCGCCCTGCCGGAACGGCACCGGTCGCATTGGCCGCAGGCGTTGGTCAGCAGGCTCACCACATGGTCGCCGGGGCGGAAGCCGGTTACGGATGTCCCAACATCCGCCACCACTCCAGAGATCTCGTGGCCCAGGACGACGCCGGGCCTTACGCCGCGACGGAGGACGCCGGCCATCACCAGCAGGTCGTGGTGGCAAAATCCACAGGCGGCCACCTCAACCAACACCTCATGGGGGCTAGGGACCGGCGCGGGGATATGCCTGACCGCCAGGACGGGAGGGTTGCCGGGTTGTTCGAGGACCAGTGCGCGCATGATGGGGGGTTACTCGGTTGGTTAACTCAGGTCTTGTCTCTGCCCTTGAAACGGGCTGCAGAACGGACCCACACCTGTTCCGGTTCAAATCTCCAATCGGGAATCTGGACTCGCGGCACGACACCTCCCTTGCGTCCGAATTGGTGAAGCCTGGCCCCGATGCTACGAAAAGCGCTGGAGAGATGTCAACGGGATACTGTCATTCAAGAAAGCACTGCCGGGTATAATGGTTGCGGCATGAGCAACAGCCGACAAGGAGGGCCGTAAATGAAAATTGGAGCTCACGTATCCAGCGCCGGCGGAATCAGCAAGTCCGTGGCGCGGGCCGCCGACATTGGTTGTGAGACCCTGCAAATATTTGGATCGTCGCCCCAGGGCTGGGCTTTCAAGCCGGTGCCGGAGAAAGAAGTAGAAGCATTTCGGACGGCATCTGCGGAGGCCGGCATAGGCCCGGCATTCCTTCACGCCATTTACTTGATCAACCTGGGGACGCCCAATCCGGCCAACCTGGAGAAGGGGGTACAGTCCCTTACCAACTACATGAAGCTCGCCGCCGATATCGAGGCGAACGCCGTCATTTTTCATCCCGGCAGCCACAAGGGAGCGGGCTACGATGTCATCTTCGATCAGGTCGTAAGCGCGTTGAAACGGGTGCTGGACGACTCTCCCGATGGGCCGAGCTTGGCGGTGGAAAATATGGCCGGGATGGGTGAGCACATAGGAGCGAAATTCGAGGAGCTGGGACGCATCATAGAAGCGGTGGGCAGTCCAAGACTGAAGGTGTGCTTGGACACCCAGCACAGTTTCGCCGCGGGCTACGACCTGGCGACCACGCCGGGAATCGAGGCGATGATCACCGAATTTGAGGACACCATCGGAAAGGACCGGTTGGCGGCGGTCCACGCCAACGACTCCAAGCGTCCCTGCGGTTCCGGCGTGGACCGCCACGACAACATCGGCGAGGGGTTCATCGGAGAGTCCGGGTTCGCCACCATAATGGGACATCCGGCCTTCCGGGACGTGCCGTTCCTGCTGGAAGTGCCAGGGTTCGAGGGCAAAGGCCCGGACCAGCGTAATGTCGACATTCTGAAAACCATCCGGCAGCAGGTGGGCGCCGACAGTTGATTTACCTCTCTGAACGCAGGTTCCTGAGCTTGGTGCGCCAGGCGTACCGGGAAGTGCCGCCGTCGATGAAGCGGGCCCTGAATAACCTGGACATTGTGGTTGAAGAATGGCCCAGCCCGGATGACCTGGAGTTGGTCGGCGAGGGCCAGACGTTATTTGGACTGTACATGGGCGTTCCGTTGACCGAGCGGCACGGAGGCGAACCGCTGTTGCCGGACTGCATCACCATTTTCCGCCAGCCGATTATGCAAAGCTGCGCTTCCGAGGAGGAAGCGGAGAAGGAGATACGCATAACCCTGCTGCATGAGATCGGCCACTACCTGGGCATGATCGAGGAAGACCTGCACCGTCTGGGTTATGGGTAGCCAAGCAATTCGCTTGGCGCAGGTTGTCCTGTCCCGGTTGGCATGGTTGATGGGCACCGGTCTGGGGTCCGGCTTCTTCCCGGTGGCCCCGGCAACGGCGGGGAGCCTGGTTGCGTTGGCGATATATTATGCCGTTCCCTTCGACGGGACTTCTCCGGCTTTGTTTTTCCTGACCGGAATAGGATTTTTCGTCGGCGTTTGGGCCACCGGGTCTTTGGTCACCGACGACGATCCGGACCCGAAGAGGGCCGTGTGGGATGAATTCGTCGGTGTCTGGGTCACCTGCCTGTTGCTTCCCAAAACCCTGCTCTGGATAGCCGCGGCCTTCGTTTTGTTCCGTTTTCTGGACATTGTGAAACCGTGGCCCATCCGGCGCTTGGAGAAGCTGCCCGGAGGGTGGGGCATCATGTCCGACGACCTGCTGGCCGGAATATATGGCGCACTCCTGCTCAACGGTGTGCGCCTTGCCATGAGCATTTGACGGTGGGCGTCCATGTTCAAGCGTCTGCGTTGAACGGTGAATGGCCCTATGATATACTCCGTTCACCGAAGGGCGCGATGTTACATAATGTATGACGTTCCGGTTGGGAGCAGCCAATCGGGGCGGCCTTCGGGTTGATTGCGTAAGGACTGAATACCCCGTTGGCCGAGGCAAGGGCCGACGGGAATGGCAACCGCAACGGAAAAATTTGAAAGGCAGGTTTTATGGTACAAAGTGTAGAGGCTCCTGCGGAAGAGCGACCGGCTCCAGTCAGGGAACCGTTGACGATGAAGTCCCTTTTGGAGGCCGGGGTCCATTTTGGCCACCAGACGCGAAGATGGAACCCGCAGATGAAGCGGTACATCTTTACCCAGCGCAACGGCATTCACATCATTGATCTGCAACAGACCCTTGGCCTGATCAACGAAGCTTACCGGGCCATGGTGCAACTGGCTGCCGACGGCGGCAAGGTGCTCTTTGTGGGCACCAAGCGACAGGCGCAGGAGGTGGTGCAGAGTGAAGCCGAGCGTTGCAACATGTGGTACGTCAACCAACGCTGGCTTGGCGGCACGCTGACCAATTTCAAGACCATTCGCACTCGCATCAACCACATGCTCGACCTGCAGCAAAAGAGAGACCAAGGCTATTTCAGACTTCTTCCCAAGAAGGAAGGGGTCAGGCGGCGCGACGAACTGAACCGTTTGGAGAAGTATTTCTCCGGGCTGAAGGACATGAACGAACTTCCCAAGGCCCTGTTCGTCATCGACATAGGGAAAGAGGACATCTGCATCGCTGAAGCCCGGCGGATGGGTGTAGAGATATTCGCCATTGTTGACACCGACTGCGACCCGGAAAAAGTGACCCACACCATTCCCGGCAACGACGACGCAGTGCGGTCCATACGGTTGATCGCCGGCAGAATGGCCAACGCCATCCTGGAAGGGCAAGCGCAGCGGGAAGCCGCCATGCTGGCGGAGAAACAGGAACAGGAACTTCAGGAACAAGCGGAAATGGAGGCCCTGGGGCTGACCGGAGAAGAGGAAGAAGCCCTTCAACAATGGGCCAGCGGCGCGTTGAGACAGACTGAAGCTACCGAGACGACTTCTGACGACAGCGGCGGGATTAGAATACCGGCCCTGGAAAGAACGGTCGTCAACGAGACGGAGTCAACGGACGCCGAAGGGTCACAATAACCTCGAATCCGCCAGGGAGACCGTGAAAGGCCCCCCAGGCGTAGTCCGGTCAAAAGTTGCCAAGCGTGGAAATGTTGCCACGCTTCCAAGGAATGTAGGAGGACACACTTGGAGGTCACTGTCGAGTTAATCAGGACCCTGCGCGATCAGACCGGGGCCGGAATCATGGACTGCAAGCAGGCCCTGCAAGACAGCCAGGGCGATCTGGAAAAAGCGGCGGAGGCCTTGAGACAGAAGGGTTTCGCCCAAGTCAGCAGGCGAACGGACCGGGCCACCGACCAAGGCGTCATCGAAGCGTACGTTCATACCGGCGGGCGGGTGGCCGCCTTGGTGGAGTTGGGATGTGAGACGGACTTCGTTGCACGCACGCCTGAATTCAAGGCATTGGCCCACGACATTGCGATGCAAGTGGCGGCCATGGCCCCGGCATACTTGGACGAGAAAGACATTGAGGAAGGGGACGACCGGCCTGTAGCCCAAGTCAGCCTGCTTCAACAGCCGTTCATCAAGAACAGTTCCAACTCGGTGGCCGAAGAGGTCCGGGAGTTGGCCGCGAAGGTGGGCGAGAACATCAGGGTGATGCGATTCAGCAGGTTGGCCCTAGGGGAGTAATCCTGTACGGGCCTTATGCCCCAGGCTCGATATCATAGAGTTTTACTCAAAATAAGCGGGGAGTCGCTCAAAGGCTCCGGCAGCTTTGGTATTGAGTCAACCGCTGTGAACTACCTTGCACGGCAGATCGGCGAAGTTCACAACCTGGGGGTCGAGGTGGCGGTGGTTATCGGCGGTGGAAACATCTGGCGGGGCGCCGCAGCCGAAGCCCGTGGTATGGATCGCGCCACCGCCGACTACGCCGGAATGCTGGCCACCATCATCAATGCGCTGGCCTTGCAGGACGCTCTGGAACAGCAGGGCGTTATCACCCGCACCCAGAGCGCTTTACCAGTGCAGACCGTGGCCGAACCTTACATCCGGCGACGGGCTATCCGCCACTTGGAGCGCGGCAGGGTGGTCCTGTTCGCCGCCGGCACCGGCAATCCATTTATGACCACCGACACCGCATCGGCCCTGCGGGCGCTGGAAATCAACGCCGAAGTGCTTTTGATGGCCAAGTACAATGTTGACGGCGTCTACGATTCCGACCCCAACGAAAATCCCGACGCTACCCGGTTTGGGAACCTGGACTATATGGATGCCCTGAACCGGCGGTTGGAAGTTATGGACGCCACGGCGGTATCTTTGTGCATGGACAACAAGCTGCCTATAATTGTTTTCGACATTAACGACCAAGGCAGCATGGGGCGAATACTTCGTGGTGATCCTGTTGGCACCATCATCACCGGGAGGGATTAACCGTGGCGACGAAGAAAAACCCGGAGAACCCAGCGACAACGGATGATGTACTGGCGGACGTAGAAGACAAGATGGATCGGGCCGTGGAAGCCTTGAAAAGGGACCTCAATACGCTCCGCACCGGAAGGGCTACGCCTTCCCTGATTGAAAACATTTCCGTGGACTACTACGGCACACCTACGCCGCTCAAGCAGATCGCGTCTATCTCCGCGCCCGACGCCAGGGCGATCCTTGTACAGCCGTGGGACAGACAGTCTCTGCGGGAGATAGAGAAGAGCCTGATGAAGTCGGACATGGGGTTCAACCCGTCCAACGACGGGAATATTGTCACCGTGCCGATTCCCCCGCTTACCACCGAACGCCGCCAGGATTTGGTCAAGGTGCTGAAGCGCAAAATCGAAGAGGGTAAAGTATCTGTCCGCAACGTTCGGCGGGGCGGGCAGGACACGTTGCGGCGCATGGAAAAGGACAAACTGGCGTCGCAGGACCAAGTGCGCCGGGCGCAAGACCAACTGCAGAAGGCCACCGACGAACACACCAAGACGATGGACCAAGTCGCCGCTGCTAAAGAGGCGGAGATAATGCAGGTCTAGGTTATGCAATCGAGGGCTGCGGCCCACGGGCAAGCCCCCATGGACAGCGGTAAAATTCCGCTCCACGTGGGCATAATTATGGACGGAAACGGCCGTTGGGCCCAAAAGAGAGGTCTGCCCCGGCTGGACGGGCACAGGGTTGGGGTTGATTGCATTCCGGGCGTCCTCAAATTTCTCTCGGAGCAAGGAATAAAGCATCTTACCATCTATGCCTTCTCAACCGAGAATTGGGACCGCCCCGCAGAGGAAGTGACCGGGATTCTGGCAATCCTCAATGATGCTCTGCAAGCCCAGACCAACGTTTTCCATGAGAACAACGTCCGTTTGGTGCACATCGGCCAGCGAGACCGGTTGGATGCGGAGTTGCGTGAGCAAATTGCCCACGCCGAGCGCCTGACCAGGAACAACACCGGCATAACCCTCAACGTAGCCTTCAACTACGGTGGCCGCTCCGAAATATTGGATGCGGTGAGAAGGATCATCCGGGACGGGGTTGCGGAAGAGGAGGTGAATGAGGAACTGTTCCGGAGTTACTTGTTCACCAAGGACTCTCCCGATCCGGACCTGATCATCCGCACCGGAGGGGAGTGGCGGATAAGCAACTTCCTGCTGTGGCAGTCCGCTTACAGCGAGTACTACCATACCTCCACTCTTTGGCCAGACTTGGACCCGGCGGAACTTGCCCAAGTACTGGAAGAGTTCGGCAACCGCCAGAGGCGATTCGGCAGAGTCAGTCCCGAGGCCTGATCATTGGTCCTGCGCTTTGCCACGGGGTTGGTCGGGCTGCCCATCGTGTTCGCCGCCATCTGGTTTGGCGGGGTCTGGCTGGTCGTCCTTGTACTTCTGGCGGCGAGCGTAGCCATCGGCGAGTTTTATCGCTTGTTGCCCCCCGGCGCCGGTCCACTGTCCTCTATCATCGGCGTGATGTGGACCGCTTCCTTGGTGTTGGGTGCTCAAGCGGCCTCTGGGACCGGTGATTTTCTAATCGTATCCGCTGGCATCTGGGTTTCCGGGGCGTTCTTGGCCTTGCTGTGGTACGTTGCCTTCTACAATGGTCGCCGGCATGCGGTCGCTATGGCGTACCTGTTTCTGGGGCCGATTTACGTTGGTTTCCTGCTGGGCCACGGGCTGGCGCTGAGGGACCTGGGCCCTTTCGACGAGGTGGGGCGCAATTGGCTGCTGCTGGCCGTACTGGTTACATTCGCCAGCGATACGGGGGCATACCTGGTAGGCCGGGCGGTGGGCAGGCACGCTATGGCCCCGAATATAAGCCCGGCCAAGACATGGGAAGGAAGCGCCGGCGGGTTTGCCTGCGCCATGATGGCCGCGCTGGCGCTGGGGCTACTGCTCGACCTTGGCGTGGCGCTCTGGCAAGTGATTGTGACGGGAGTGGCGGCGGGTGTTCTGGCCCAATGCGGAGACCTGCTGGAGTCGAAGTTGAAACGCCTGTCGGAGACGAAGGACGCGGGTAGTATAATCCTGGGGCACGGGGGAGTGCTGGACCGCGTGGATAGCATTGTTATATCCATACCGGCGGTGTACTATCTTGCTGCGGTGGTGTTCTAGCCATGAAAAAGATAGTCGTCCTGGGATCGACCGGCTCCATAGGTCGTCAGACGCTGGATATAGTGCGGGCCTTTCCGGACGCCTTCGAGGTGGTGGGACTGGCGGCGGGCAACAACGTTGAGCTGTTGCTTGACCAGATCCGGGAGTTCGCGCCCCGCTACATGTATTGCTCCAATGCTCCGTCATCACCGCCCGATGGAGTCGAATTCATCGGGATGACGGACATGGTCTGCCTTGATGATGTGGACACTGTCATGATGGCCACCATCGGCAGCGTGGGACTGGTCCCAACCCTGAGCGCCCTGAAGAAGGGCAAAACTGTCGCCTTGTCGAACAAAGAGCCGATAGTGATGGCCGGGTCCATCATCAAGGACTACGAGAGGGAGTACGGCGGCGTAGTGCTGCCGGTGGATAGTGAGCCAAGCGCCATCTGGCAATGCCTTCGCGGGGAAGAGAACGAGATTCGCCGCTTGATCATCACCGCATCCGGCGGTCCTTTCCGCACCACGCCGTTGGAGGAACTTGAGGACGTGACCCCGGAGCGTGCTTTGCAGCATCCGACCTGGTACATGGGGCGTAAAATAACTATAGACTCGGCGACGTTGATGAACAAGGCTTTCGAGGTCATCGAGTCTCACTGGTTGTTCGGTGTGCCGTGGGACGATATCGAGGTATTGGTGCACCCGCAAAGCACCATTCATTCCATGGTGGAGTTTGCCGACGGGTCCATCAAGGCCCAGCTTGGACCTCCCGACATGCGGCTGCCCATCCAATACGCTCTCTTCTATCCACAGCGGTTTCCCAACGAGATGATACCCAGGCTGGATACGAGCATCTCCCACGCGCTTACTTTCCAGCCGTTGGAAAAGGAACGCTTCCCGTGTTTCGGCCTTGCGGTGGCTGCGGGGCGGAAAGGCGGGACCTATCCCGCGGTGGTCAGCGCCGCCGATGAAGTGGCGGTGCAGGCGTTCTTAGATGGCAAGATACCTTTTACTGGTATTTACAAAGCGGTTGACAAGGTCCTGTCCGAGCATGAGTCCTCGGGTGACGTAGACGCGGAAAAGGTGCTGGCGGCGGACCGGTGGGCCACGGACCGGGCCAAAGAAATTATCGGTTCCTAAACTCTCAAAGCGGCTTTTGCATGGAAACTGTCCTTATATCCATTGGCGCCATGGTCCCTATGCTGCTAATTCTGGTGGTGGTGCATGAACTGGGGCACTACTTCACCGCCCGCAGCCTGGGGGTAAAGGTGCTTGAGTTCGGCGTCGGGTTCCCGCCGCGCGCTTTCGGGTTTTACACCGGCAAGACCCGCGTGGCCATTTCACCGTACACCCAGTTCGTCAACATGGACGGCCCGACGGAGCTGAGTCGAGGAAGATTCGTAAAAGTCACTTCTTCGGAAGACTCCGAAGGCAATCTGGTGGCCCGTGTCATCGAGGCTCCTCCGGCCTCTTCAGGGATGATACGGCGCTTGCGAAGGCTGGCCGGCGGCAGGAAGGACGATGAAGTCCGCTCGGCTAGCCCGGCGGTGTCGGATGAATGGTTGAAGCACGAAGGCAAGGTGCGGGAAGTGGGCGACGGTTCCTTCCTGCTGTCCGACATGCTTTATTCGATGAACTGGACTCCCTTGGGCGGGTTTGTCCGGCTGGCCGGGGAGAACAACCCCGCGGTGCCGGGCAGCCTGGCAGGGCGCGGCGTAGGCACGCGCTTCCTGGTCCTGGTTGCGGGCCCGCTGATGAACGCCATCCTGCCCATCGTCTTCTTCACCATCCTGCTGATGCTGCCCCAGGAAGTGGTTGTAGGCCAGTTGGCGGTCAAGGAGGTCGCCCCCGGTTCTCCGGCCCAGGCAGCCGGTATGCAGCCCGGCGACATTGTGTTGAGGGCGGATGGCGACGAATTCGATAACGTAAGCGCCCTTGTCCGTACCGTGAACCTGAACGGCGGTTCACCTATGGAGTTGACGGTATTGCGGGATGGGCAGGCTGAGACCCTGGAAGTGCAGCCGGCCTTCGACGCAGAGGGCGGACGCTGGTTGATAGGGATCTCCACCGAGTTGGTCAACGAGCGCACTGAACACCGCTCCAGCCCCCCTTGGATCGCCTTCCGGGACAGTTTCGTCAATACGTGGGAACTTCTGGTACTGGTGAAGCAGGGAATAACCGGGGCATTTTCCAGCGGGTCGGCGCCCCAGTTTTCCGGCCCCGTCGGCATAGCCCAGATAACCGGCGAGTTCACCCGCGAAGGCGGCCTGGCCGGCTGGCTGGCCATCACTATTCTGCTCAGTATCAACCTGGCCATCATCAACATTCTCCCCATACCCATGCTGGACGGAGGCCGGTTGGTCTTTGTGGTGCTGGAGTGGGTTAGAGGCGGGAAACGTGTCCCCCCTGAGAAAGAGGGCTTGGTCCACCTGATAGGCTTCGTGGCGCTGCTCGGCTTGATTGTCCTGATAACTGCCAACGACATTGGGCGGTTGGTGCAGGGACATTCCTTCCTGGGCGGGTAAGGCTAGTGGCCTTGTTTTAGAGTACTCTCAATCAGCTATTGGTTTGCGTAGGGGCGAAATTATGAACAGACGCAGAGTCACCAAGCCGGTCAACATCGGCGGCGTGCAGGTTGGAGGCGGGGCCGACATCACCGTGCAGTCAATGACCAAGACGGACACCAGGGACGTGGCGGCCACGGTGCGGCAGATTCACGAGCTGGAAGAGGCAGGCTGCGAGATCATTCGAAGCGCCGTGCCCGACATGCAAGCGGCCGAAGCGATGGCCGAAATCAAGAAGCAAATCCGCATCCCATTGGTCGCCGATATTCATTTCCACTACCAGTTGGCCTTGGAGTGCGCCAAGGGCGGCGTCGATTGCCTGCGCTTGAACCCCGGCAACCTGCGCAACGAAGACCAGGTCAGGGAAGTGGTGAAGGCCGCCAAGGAACGGGACATACCGATACGCATCGGCGTCAACTTCGGCAGCCTGCCCCCGGTGGGCGGTATCGGCAGGACGCGGGGATTCTCACGGCACATGGACTTGGTGAACAAGCTGCCCAAAGCCGGTGAAGAGCGTGAGGGCGACTACAGCGTGGTGGACCACATGGTTGCTACGGCGCTGTGGGAGATAAGCCTGCTGGAGGAACAGGACTTCGACAAAATCAAGATTTCCATGAAAGCCTTCGACGTTCCCACCACCGTAGAAGCCTACCGGCGACTCAGCGAAATGGTCCCGTACCCCCTGCACTTGGGCATTACCGAAGCGGGCACCGTCCAGTCCGGGTCGATACGCACCGCGGTGGGGCTGGGGCTGCTGCTCTATGAGGGCATTGGGGACACCATCAGGGTATCGCTCAGTGGTGACTCCAAGGACGAGGTCATCGCCGGATTTGAGATACTCAAGTCGCTGAACCTGCGGCGCAAGGGGGCCGTTCTGGTGGCTTGTCCCAGTTGCGGACGTGCCGACGTGGACGTGGTGAAGCTGGCCAACGAGGTCGACGGCCTGCTGCGGCGCAGCGACAAGGAGGTCAAGGTGGCGGTGATGGGCTGCGAGGTCAACGGCCCCGGCGAGGCCAAGGACGCTGACGTGGGCATCGCCGCTGGCGCCGGTCGCGCGGTCATCTTCCGCAAGGGAGAGAAGGTCCGGGTGGTGCCGGAGGCGGAGATGCTGTCGGCCCTGATGGAAGAAGTGGAGAAAACTCCCGTCGCTTAGCGTAAGAGAATTATGATTTCCCAAGAAGAACGGGTATCAAGGCTCGAAGGCATCATTGAGCAGATAAACGAGCGATTGGGTTCCATAGAAGCGCGTTTGGGCCTGATCGAAAGAAATACTTCGATGATCATGGACCGGAAAGCTGATAAAACCGAAGTTAGGCTTGTACTTGTCACGATGGTGGCCCTATCCTCGGTGGTATTTGGTCTGCTCGGCGTTATGATGTCAAACATGTAGACCGCAACGGAGTTCACAAATGACGATGGTTTCACCCGAAGAACGGATATCCAGGATTGAAGGCATTCTCGAACAAATCAACGAGAGACAGGGAACGCTCGAACGTATGCTTGAGGAACGTACATCGACGATAATGGCGATGCTCGAGGAGCGTACGTCAACGATGATGACGATGCTCGAGCGTAAGGCTGACAGGGTGGAAGTCAGGTTATATTTAGCGGTCAGTGCAACTCTGTTCGCGGCGGTGTTGGGACTGCTCGGCGTATTGATAGCCAAACTCTAACCCTATCAAGGGAGGCACATCCTTTCCATGAGGTTTTCCAGGCTGGCAACCAGAACACTGCGGGACGACCCGCCGGAGGCAGAGACGGCAAGCCATCGCTTGATGCTGCGGGCGGGCCTGATTTACCAAGTGGCCGCGGGAGTTTACGCCAGCCTTCCGCTGGCTTGGCGGTCGTTGCGCAAAATCGAGAACATCATCCGCGAGGAGATGGATGCAGCGGGGGGGCAAGAGTTGATGATGCCGGCCCTCCAGCCGATGGAACTGTGGGAGCAGACGGGGCGCAGCGGGGCTTTCGGCGACAACCTCTTTTCCTTGGAAGACCGGCGCGGGCGGCCAATGGTCCTGGCCCCCACACACGAAGAGGTCATCACCAGCATCGTCAAGGCCAACGTGCAAAGCTACCGCGACCTGCCGGTGATCCTGTACCAGATACAGACCAAGTTCAGGGACGAACCCCGGCCACGGGCCGGCTTGGTGAGGGTGCGGGAGTTCACTATGAAGGACGCTTACAGCTTCAACGCCGACGAAGACAGCTTGGAAGAAAGCTACCAAGCCATGGCCCAAGCCTACAGGAACGTCTACCGCCGGTGCGCCCTGCCGGTGTTGATGGCCGAGGCAGATAGCGGGGCCATCGGTGGCAAGGACTCCCACGAGTTCATCCTGGTCACATCCACCGGAGAGGACACCGTCATTACCTGCCCGTCGTGCGGATATACGGCCAATGCCGAAAAGGCCAACGGCGTCGTGCCGGAGGCGCCGTCAGGCCCAGAGGAGCCGCTGGAAGAGGTCAGCACTCCCGGAATGAAAACCATTGCCGATGTGGCCGGGTTCCTGAACGTGGAAGAGTCCCAGACCTTCAAGGCCGTGTTCTACATGGCCGACGGCGAGTTGGTGTTTGTAACCATCCGGGGCGATCTGGACGTGAACGAAGTAAAGCTGAAGAACGTCCTCCACGCGGACGACTTGCGCATGGCCGACGATGCGGAGGTCGAAGCCGCCGGACTGGTCGCCGGCTCGGCTTCCGCCGTCGGGATAGCCGGGGTCAAAAAAGTGGGCGACCTGTCCATAACCCAAGGAAACAACTTCGTGGTGGGGGCCAACAAACCGGACACCCACTTCACCGGGGCTAACTACCCCAGGGACTTTCAGGTCGACGTCCTGGACGACATTACCCTGGCCGAGCCCGGCCACAAGTGCGCCCAGTGTGGCACACCGTTGGAAGCGGTGCGTGGTGTGGAGGTGGGCCACATCTTCAAGCTGGGCACCTTCTTCAGCGAGTCCTTGGGAGCCGGGTACCTGGACCGGGACGGGCGGCAGCAGCCTATTATCATGGGTTGCTACGGCATTGGGGTTGGGCGTCTCCTTGCGGCGGCCATAGAACAGAACCACGACGAAAAAGGCATAGTATTCCCCCCGCCAATAGCCCCTTACCAAGTGCACTTGGTGGCGCTGAACCTGTCCAACGAGGAAGTTGCCGAAGCGGCGGAGGACCTCTACCAAGACTTGCAGGCCAACGGCGTGGAAGTCTTGTACGACGACCGGCTGGACCAGACTGCCGGAGTGAAACTGAACGACGCCGATTTGCTGGGCCTTCCCGTCCGTTTGGTAATCAGTCCCAGGAACGTGAGAGCAGGCGCGGTGGAAATCAAAGGACGCACCGAGCAGGAGGCTGCCTTGGTTGAGTCCGCCGAGGCACTAACCAAGGTACGGGAACTTCTGGAGACTGCCTGAGAGGAACCGGTATCGAAACCGATCGGATGGTCTGACACCCACGGTCACCGCACAACCAGCACCGGTCCAGTGGAGTGACGCACCACCCGGTCGGCTATGCTTCCCAGCATCAGCCGGCGTATTCCGCTCTGGCCGTGGCTGCTCATCACCACCAGGGACCCTTGACGTGATGCCTTGTCTATAATGGCTTGTGCAACATTGTCGTTCTGTTGGTGGTCGATGGTCACTTCAAGGGAGTGATCAGCAATCAGCCGGTCTTTCACCTGTGACAGGTACGCCGTCACCGCTTTGGAGTCGGCATCGGCCAGTTCGTTGGGCGACATCCATCCCGGCCCGCTTTCATGCCGGAGTTGTACCGTGCTCATGTGATTGCGATAGTATTCAGCAGTCGGGGTTACCCTGAGCAGCGTTATGCCGACGCCCAGCGCAGTGGCCAGGTCGGCAAGATGGGGCAGCGACAGTTCCGCTCTTGTGGACCCGTCCAGCGGAGCCACAATCGTCTCCACCGAAACCTCCTGCGGGACCGGTGCGGTAGCCGAAGTTCGGACGATGAGGACAGGATTGGAAACGGTGTGGAGTACCGTGTCTGCCACGCTGCCCAGGGCCCAGCGGGCAATCCCGCCTCTTCCATGAGTCGACATTAACACCAGCGCATCTGCGTCGGCGCTTGCTTGCGCTGATATGGCTTCGGTTGGGGCGCCGTGCAACGTGGTTATTGAGGTGGTGTGACCATCTTCCTCCAACTGTTGGCGGATGCCGGACAAATACTTTTCCGAACGGGACCGGGCCTCGGTCAGCATCAGTTCCACGATATACCTGGTGTGCCTGTCGCGCACCGCCGGAGGCAGAATGTTGTAGGACTCCACCAGTTCTATGGGCACCGACATACGATCGGCGATGAGCCTGGCATACGGCAACGCTTGTTCGGAAAATTCAGAACCGTCCAGCGGTACGATTACTTTGGAATACATGGTAAGTGTGTTCCCTCGGCTTCGAATGAAAGCTGGTCAAGCATCAACTAATGCTACCATAGCAGACGACAGCAGACGACGCGCAACACTCAGGTTGCCGCATGAAGGTGCTCCGCCAACGCAGACTGGAGGAACTGACGTGAGGGGGTCGCTAACGCACGCCTGGGGCTGGCTCCATTATGGACCGCAGAAAAGCCAGGTTCTCCTGGAGCTGCGGCGCCAGTTCCCGGTGGGACGAGGAGAGGAGCAGCAGCAACCGCAACTGGGCGGCAAGGTCGGCGGCAAGCGCAGCCTTGGCGGCTTCGGGCGTATCTCCTTCCACCGGCACCCTTATCCCGCGCAACGGCAGCTTGGTCCGATTTTCTCCGGCCCAATACTTGTCCAGGCTGTCCAATATGATGATGGGGACTTCCTTGGTAAGGACGAACGGGCTGTCGGGCGGGCAGTCCGACGGGCGCAGCACGTCCACAATGATGCGGTTCACGTCGCTGTGGGTTAGATGAAAGGTGGCCGCGTTGGGAAGGCTGGCCCCCACCAGGCGCCAGTCCAGGTCGGCCGGCGTCGACTGGTCGAACCCCGGCTGTACTTCGACCGGACAAGCCAGGTCTTCAGCCAGCACCCGGTCATCCGGCCTCGTCATTCGGTTTCCCCGCCCAGTTCCCAAGCCGCGTATACCTGCTCCGGCAGGGTGATGGGCCCCACGGCCTCTTCATACTCCCGGACGTGCTTGTTGGTAAGCACCGCGATGGCCTTCAGCATTTGCGGGCTGACCTTGATGCGCGCCCGCAGGATGGGCTCGCGCTCTTCCATCTGCTCGCCGAAGAAGAGGACGGCGGAGTAGAGGCTGCTGAAGATGTGCATGGAGTCGCAGTAGAAGGTAATCGGCTCCGTCGATGCGCCGTTCACCGCTTGGGTGTCGCCCGGATTGACGTAGCTCTCTTCCTGAGGCACCTGGTCTTCGGGGGGAACGTAGGGGCGTTGTATGATAGGCATATCTACTCCAGTCCATGGGGCAGAGTCCCCGCGTCCCGGCTTTCGTCGGCGGCTCTTGTCCCGTAATCAACCGTTTCAGACAGCAGCGGGCGTGAATGATGCCCTATTATACACTCCCCGCGCGTCCTACGATGAATTCTGGAGGGACAGGTGATAGCAACCCACGGCCAGGGCCTTCCATTCCCGGTCGGTCCTGCTGTGTCCGATCAGTCCAAGTATTGACATAACTTCATAGGCCAGTTTGTCCTGGGGCGCCCTGGAATGTCCGCCGATGGCTGTCCGCACCTCTTTGGCCGTGTAGACGGAGGCAGGGAGGCCGTGATTCTTCCACCAAGTATCCATCCGGTCGCGCAGCAGGTCCAGGGCCGGCACCGGCCAATGGATTCCCGAAGGCAGGCTGTAGGCGACCTCGTCGGGACGGCGCCGGTCAACCAGCGTGTCCAGCTCGACCGTCAACCGGGACAGCCGGGCCTCGACCGGGACTCCCCGCTTCGTATCCGACCCAATAACCCCCGTGGCCGCCATGTCTCCCGGGCTGAACAAGGCCCACCCGGTGCCCCGGATGCTTGCGTCCAGCGCGAGCAGTACCGAAGGACTTTCGTTCGAGATCACGTGCCGCTCCTTGTCAATCCGTCCCATTGCTTGAATCACCTCGATGAATGCCATAGAGGAGGCTGTGTGCCTGCCCGAAGCAGTATGAATGACATGAAAGTGTTACTCCACATAGAGTAACAGAACTTATGTTCTAAATACCACTAAGTCATGTCATAAAACCGCGCGGATGAGCAATTGAAGTTTCCTTGAAACAGGACTCCAAAAGGCCCCAACGCGGGCGACGCAATTCTTGACCCTGTTGCCCGCCGTTCATATAATGAGCACGCGCCCGGTGACGATTTACGACTATTCTTGACGTTTTAAGGCAACCCTCTGTGACGGAATCAAGCGGAACATCACCCACGCAAACAGTCCAACGGTTGGTTGACGGTGCGGTCAGCGAACTGGAGGCGGTAGACGACCTCGACGCCCTGGAGGCTTGGCGGCTGGAATACTTGGGCCGGCGGGGCCAGTTGACCCAATTCCTGCGGGGAATATCCCAACTGCCGATGGAGCAGCGCCGCACCGCCGGCGCCCTGGCCAACGAAGCCAAGAACGACCTGGAAGGACGGCTGGAGGAGCGGGCCAAGCACATCAACGACGCCCTGTTCGCCAAAGCCGCCGCCCAGGACCGCTTGGACGTGACGCTTCCGGGACGGCCCCAGCCCGCGGGCCGGTTGCATCCCACCACCCAGATAGTCCGCGAGATTTGCGCCGCTTTCGCTTCCATGGGATTCGGCGTGGTGGAAGGCCCCGAAGTGGAGTGGGACCGCTACAACTTCGAGATGCTGAACATTCCCAAGGGCCACCCGGCCAGGGACATGTTCAACACCCTCTGGATCGACTACCAGGACGGGCAGGGCGAGTATCCCATGCTGTTGCGGACCCACACCTCTCCCATGCAGGCGCGGGTGATGGAGAGCCGCGAGCCGCCCGTCCGCGTCGTGGTGCCGGGCAAGTGCTACCGCTACGAGGCCACCGACGCCACCCACGAGTGGCATTTTTACCAAGTCGAGGGCTTGGCGGTGGACGAGGGCATCACCTTCGCCAACCTCAAGGGTACTCTCTACGAGTTCGCCCGGCGCATGTTCGGGGAGGAGCGGAGGATCAGGTTCCGCTGCGACTATTTCCCCTTCGTAGAGCCGGGGGTGGACGTGTCCATCGACTGCTTCGCCTGCCAAGGGGAGGGCGAGGGCTGCCGCATCTGCCGCGACAGCGGCTGGATTGAAATCATGGGGGCCGGCATGGTGCACCCAAGGGTGCTTGCCGGCGTGGGGTACGACCCGGACAAGTACACCGGCTTCGCCTTCGGCATGGGGCCGGAGCGCATCGCCATGCTGAAGTACGGCATCGACGACATACGCTTGTTCTACTCCAACGACCTCCGCTTCCTGCGGCAATTCTGACCTGCGGTAATTCTGGAGGACGACCATGATTTTCCAGGAAGAACGCATATCCAGACTTGAAGGCATCATCGAGCAGATCAACGAACGGTTGGGGAGAGTCGAAAATCTGACTGCAGCGATGATGGGTATTCTGGACAGGAAAGCCGACAAGACCGAGGTCCGGGTTTTGTTCGGTATAACCATCACTCTGATCTGCGTTCTCATTGGATTGGTCGGCGGTGTTTTGGTTAGGGTCTAGTTGGTGTAAACGCAGGATTGTCCAAGCATCAGACTGCATCGGGGTTCATGGATGACTTCGGGGTTCATGGATGACTAATGAACATAAACCCGTCTCCGGAGCTTTATTGATTCCATGAGGGTGCCTTTAAGCTGGCTGCGGGAATACGTTGACCTGGAAATGCCGGTCGACGAGTTGAGCCATCGCCTGACCATGGCGGGCATAGAGGTTGGCGAGGCCATCGTCATCGGCGGCTGGCCGGAATGTTTCGTGGGCCATGTGCTGTCGGTCCAGCAGCACCCCCAAGCCGACCGCTTGTCCCTCTGCCAAGTCACCACCGGCGTCGAACAGATGGAGGTGGTCTGCGGCGCGCCCAACGTCGCCGCCGGGCAGAAGGTCTGCTTCGCCAAGGTCGGCGCGACCCTGTACAACAGCCACTCCGGCAAGCAGGAAACCCTCAAGCCCGCCCGCATACGGGGCGTGGTGTCCCAAGGCATGATCTGCTCGGAGCTGGAACTGGGGCTGGGCGACAACCACGAGGGTATCGTGGTGCTGCCCGAAGACGCCCCTACCGGCATGGTCTTGGACCAGTACCTCGGAGACACGGTGCTGGACCTGGAGTTGACCCCCAACCGGCTGGACTGCCTTTCCATGCTGGGAGTCGCCCGGGAAGTGGCCGCGTTGACCGGCCAGAAGGTGCGGGAACCGGAGGTCGGCTACCCCGACGACGGCCCGCCGATTGAGGACAGCGTCTCCATCAGCGTGGCCGACCCCGACCTGTGCCACCGTTACACCGCCAGCCTCATCACCGGCATGACCATCGGCCCTTCGCCCCGCTGGCTCCAGGACCGGCTGACCAAGGCCGGCCTGCGCCCCATCAACAACGTGGTCGACGTGACCAACTACGTCATGCTGGAGTACAACCAGCCCCTCCACGCCTTCGATTACGACCGCCTCCGGGACCGCACCGTCATCGTCAGGCGGGCCAAGCCCGGCGAGTCGCTGACCACCCTGGACGGCGTGGAGCGCAAGCTCTCCACCGAAGTGCTGGTGATAGCCGACGCCCAGGACCCCATAGGCATCGGCGGGGTCATCGGCGGCGCCAACAGCGAGATAAGCCCCGGCACCACCTCGGTGCTGCTGGAATCGGCCACCTTCAATAGCCAAAACAACCGGCGCACCGCCCAGGAACTGCGCGCCCACACCGAGGCGTCGCTGCGGTTCGAAAAGGGGCTGGATACGGAACTGGCGCCCATTGCCCTGCGCCGGGCCACCCAACTCATGCGGCAGGTGTCCGGCGGGCAGGTGGCGCGGGGCATCATCGACGTGTTCCCAAGCCCCTCTTCCGGCAGCCGCACGGTGTCGGTGACCACGGCGCGGTTGAAGCAGGTCCTGGGAATGGACATCGAGGCCGAGCAGGTGGAGCGGGTGCTGGGATCGCTGGGGTTCAGCTACCGGCGGACCGCTCCCGGCACGCTGGAAGCCGACGTTCCCTACTGGCGCAACGACATCAACATCGAAGAGGACCTGGTCGAGGAGGTGGTCAGGATCATCGGCTACGACTCCGTGCCCACCGCCATGCTCTCCACCCCGATACCCTACCAGTCGCCCAACCCGTTGACCGTCCTGACCAACGGGTTGAAGGACGCCCTGGCCGGCGTCGGGATGCAGGAGACGATCAGCTACCCCTTGATCAGCGAGGACGACCTGGGAAGGGCTGGCCTGCCGGACTCCGAAAACCCTCCGTTGCGGCTGGCCAACCCCATGAGTTCGGAGCAGCTATACCTGCGCACCAGCCTGCGCGGCAGCGTATTGGCGACCTTGGCGGCCAACCAAGGCCACGGCGAGGGCCCCTTCCGGTTGTTCGAGGTGGGCCGGGCCTTCATTCCCAGGGACGGCGAGCTTCCCGAAGAGCGCGACACGGTCTGCGGGGTGCTGGCCGGGCGCCGCTGGGAGGCCTCGTGGCTGGTGGACGAGGGCGTTCTGGACTTCTACGACGCCAAGGGCGCGGTGGAAGCGGCGCTGGGCCAGCTCGGCGTCGGCGGCGTTTTCGAGCCCGCCGATGACCCCATGTTCCATCCCGGCCGTTGCGCCAAGGTGCTGGCCGGGGGGGTGGAGCTGGGCTTGGTCGGGGAAGTCCACCCGGAGGCGCTGGAGCGTTACGACCTGGACCCGCGCCCGGTGGCCATGTTCGAACTGGGCCTGCAAAGCCTGTTGCGGTCCCTCTCCGGCGCGTCACGGCAGGTCCGGTCCTTGGCGCGTTATCCCGCCGCCACCCGCGACCTGGCGTTGGTGGTCCCGGCGGACGTTGGCGCCGGACAGGTCGGAGAGGCCCTGTTGCGGCACCGCTTGGTGGACCGCGTCGAGTTGTTCGACGTCTACACCGGCGACCGCATCCCCGAGGGCACCAAGTCCCTCGCCTTTCACCTGTTCTTCCAGTCCCACCAGCGCACCCTGACCGCGGAGGAAGTAGAAAGGTCCCTCCAAGGCCTCCTGCGCACCCTGGAAAACCAGTTCGGCGCCCGCTTGCGGGGGTGAATGCTTACCCTTTACCCGTCTTCCCCGCGAAGGCGGGGAACCAAGTTATTTCGTCTTCCCCGCGAAGGCGGGGAACCAAAAGGACCAATGACAGATGGTGAAGCAGGAATCCATTCCCGTCCCCCGCCTTCGCGAGGGCAGGCTCTTCGCGGGAATGACGAGGGGCTGGCGAGCGGGAATGACGTTTACCCTTTACCCGTCTTCCCCGCGAAGGCGGGGAACCAAGGGGGTCAATGACGAGGGGTGAAGCGGGAATGACGAGCTACTTTTACCCGTCTTCCCCGCGAAGAGCCTGCCCCCAGTGGAAACGGGGGCGGGGAACCAAAGGGGTCAATATTGACAGACGAAGGCGCCATGCTTATAGATGAGGGCACCTTTACAGGATACCTTGCGTAGATGAGGACGCCTTGCGTTTATATGCTTGCCAGCAAACCCCGGGGGACGTTGTATGTTGGCGTGACCTCGGATTTGGTACAACGGGTGTGGCAGCACAAGAGCGATTTCGTGGAGGGGTTCACGAGCCGTCATAAGGTGCACAATCTGGTCTGGTATGAAGTCCACGAGACCATGGAAAGCGCCATAGTCAGGGAGAAGACCCTCAAGAAATGGAACCGGGAATGGAAAATCCGATTGATTGAGGAGGGTAATCCGGCGTGGGCGGACTTGTACGAGGGGATAGGTTGATGTGGATTCCCGCCCCCCCCCCGCCCCTGGATTCCCGCCTTCGCGGGAATGACGGTTTATTTTTATTCGTCTTCCCCGCGAAGGCGGGGAACCAAAGCGGGAATGACGGGTTACTTTTACCCGTCTTCCCCGCGAAGGCGGGGAACCAAAGGGGTCAATATTGGCAAGGGTGGTGCGGGACCGGGTCCCCCCCGCCCCTGGATTCCCGCCTTCGCGGGAATGACGTAAGGGTGAGGCGGGAATGACGGGGGGAGGGTGAGCGGGAATGACGAGGGGTGGGGCGGGAACAACAACTTTGGGGAGGAACTAATGGCAAGCCATCATCACGGGCAGTCGCACGGCGGCCACCACAGGCAAACGCAGGACAACGAGCACGCCCACCGTCACGTGGACGAGGACATGCTGGGCGTTGAGGAGGCTTACGAGCGGATTATGGCCTCCTTCAGCCCCTTGGAGCCGGTGGAGATGCCGTTGCTCGACACCCTGGGCCAGGTGCTGGCCGAGGAGGTGCTGTCTCCCTTGGACCTGCCCCCGCTGGCCAACTCGGCGATGGACGGGTACGCCGTGCGGAGCCAGGACATCGAAGGCGCGTCCGCCGACTCGCCCAAAAGCCTGGATGTCATCGGCATCGTGGCCGCCGGCCAGGTCTCGACCCAGACCGTGACCCCCGGCACCACCATCCGCATCATGACCGGCGCGCCCGTGCCCGACGGCGCGGACACGGTGGTGCCCTTCGAGGAGACCGACGAGGTGGCCCGGCGCCGGGAGGGACGCCCCGGCGACCGGATAGACATCCTCGCCAGCCTCCCCCTCGGCGGCAACGTGCGCCCGGCGGGGGAGGACGTGCATACCGGCCAGCACGTGCTGCAACCCGGCATCGTGGTGCGGCCGTCGGTCATCGGCGTCATGGCGTCGCTGGGGTTGCAGAAGGTCAAGGTGGTGCGCCGGCCCGTGGTGGCCATCCTCTCCACCGGCGACGAACTGGTGTCCAGCGGCCAGCCCCTGGAGCCGGGCAAGATCTTCGACAGCAACAGCTTCAGCGCCGCGGCGTCGGTGGCGGCCTGCGGCGGCATCCCCAAGGTCATCGGCATCGCCCGCGACAATCTCGAAGACCTGCACCGCAAGCTCGACGAGACCGCCGGGGCGGACCTCATCATCACCTCCGCCGGGGTCTCCAAGGGCGACTACGACATCGTGAAGGACGTGCTCACCCAGCGCGGCGACATGAACTTCTGGTCGGTGCGGATGCGCCCCGCCAAGCCCCTGGCCTTCGGGCATATTGTTCCCGCCCCCCTTCCCCCGCCCGTGGATTCCCGCCTGCGCGGGAATGACGCGGCCGCCCGCCCCATTCCCCTGCTGGGGCTGCCGGGGAACCCCGTCAGCGCGATGGTGGCCTTCGAGGTGTTCGCCCGCCCGGCCATCCTCACCATGCTGGGCCGGCGCAACCTGGCCCGCCCCACCGTGGACGGGGTGCTGACCGCGCCCATCCACAACTACGACGGGCGCCGCGTCTACGCCAGGGTGCAGGTCGCCCGCAGGGACGGAACCTACATCGCCACCCCCACGGGCCCCCAAGGCTCCAACATTCTCACCTCCATGGCCCAAGCCAACGGGCTGGCGATATGCCCGGAGGACCTGGCATCCAAGGAAACCGGCGAACAAGTAAAGCTGATAATGCTGGACTGGAACGAAGAGGTTGACGTATGATTACCCCCGGCCCCGAGACCGATGACGAGTTGGAACAGGAACCGGAACCGGAAGTTGAAGAGTCGCCGTTGTATTCCATCAGCTTCGACCGCTTGGTGGAACTCAAGCGCTCCGCCGTGGTCATGATAGCCCAGCGGCGGGTGCCCACCTGTCCCTCCCTCGACACGCCGACCCACGAGTTGACCGACCCCCAAGCGTTGGTGGAGGAAATCGCCGAGCATTGCGAGGATGAAGAGGGGTTCATCAAGACGGGCATGAGCATCCAGGAGATCGCCTTCCGCCTGCTGTTGTCCCGCCGCAACCGGCCCATGTCGCTGGCGGACCTGCACCACGAGCTGACCGACACTTGGTCCACCCCGGCGCATCCGGTGAACGTGAGCCGGGACGGTCTTCAGCGTGTCCTGGAGGCGGACACCTACTACGGCTTCGCCAGGGTCGCAAACGGTACCTGAAACTCAGTGTTATGCGCGGTTCCGCCCCTTGACAATGTTGTTACAACTTATGGTAAGTTTGTAGGCGTTTTGGCTAAGGAACGCTGTGGATGGCTTTTTGCCGAAGTTCCTCTGTTCGGATGCGCCGAACACTACTCTAAAAACGGGTTTAAGCGCTGCTTGTGAGGTTAAATACTGTGGAAGGATTGATTAACAAGATGAAAAGCATTCATAAAGACCCCAACCGAGTTTTATTCCCCAAATCGGGGAATAGCCTGGCAAGCAGCCTTGGCACGCACTCCACGGGCGGCGGCGTTGCTGCTTCCCTCCTCTCGAACAAACGCCTCACCCTTCCTTTCCTGGTGCTTCTCGCGGCCTTGGCCGTGGGTCTGCTGTTCCTGCTGCCCGGCGGCCTCATCCAAGCCCAAGCCCAGGATAGCGTTACCATTGAGTACGCCGAAAACGGCACCGCCCCGGTGACCACGTTGACGGCCACGGACCCTGAGATGGATACGGTCGCGTGGAGTTTGGTCGACGCCGATGGTGGCACGGCAGACTTAGAGATCGGCGCAGACGACGGGGTGCTCAAGTTCAGCAGCGCCCCCAACTTCGAGGCACCCGCGGGCGGCTCGGGCGATGATGACAACACCTACAGCGTAACGGTGACGGCAGCCGATGGCCGGGACTCGAGCCTTACCGACACGTTCACTGTGACCGTCGAGGTGACCGACGTACCCGAGGAAGGCAAGGTGACCTGGACCGTCGATGCCGACGGTGCGGGCGGTACTCACACAGCGGACACGGTGAAGTTGACGCAGTTCCAGGTTGGCGCAAGCCTGATGGCCAGCGTTACCGACGGCGATGTAACCGGAGCAATAACCGCCACATGGCAGTGGTACAGGTCGACGAGCAAGACCTCGCAGGGAACTGCCATCCCGGCCCCTGCCGGGACTGGCGACACCTACGCGGTTACGGGCGACGACGTGGGCAGCTACATCCGCGTTGTGGCGAACTACCTCGAAGGTACCCCGCCTGTTCAGAGGTCTCCATACCGGGTTTCCGACTACCCGGTGCTGGCGGTTGATGCCAATGCGATGGCGCCGGAGTTTGACCCGACCGCTGTCGACAGGGAGGTTGACGAGGGCGATAAGGGTATGGAAGTGGGCGCCCCGGTGACAGCTACGAAGGGCCACGGCGCGCTGAACTACACGCTTGGCGGCACTGACGTAGACAAATTCGAGATCGACCAGAAAACCGGCCAGATAACGACCATGGTGGATTTGGACCGCGAGACGACTTTAGATACTGCTACTGAGTTTGGTTGTGGAACTGGTTACGAGTGCACAGTCGCAGTCACGGCCACGGACTCTGCCGGTACAGCCACTGGGACAGCAGCGACCGTGACCATCACGCTTAAGGACGTAAACGATCCGCCGACGTTCTCAACAGAAGGTGCCGCAGTAGGAATGACATCGGTAACGGTGGTAGAGAACAGCACCGACCTGGATACCACCACTCCTGCCAACGTCACCTACACGGCGACGGACCCTGAGGAGGGGAACCTTAACTTGTCGCTGATGGGAGCGGACGGAGGCCTGTTCAGGCTCAGCAACGCTGGCGTTCTCTCCTTCAGGACGGCGCCTGATTTCGAGAACCCGACGGACGCGAACAGGGACAACGTGTACGAGGTGACTGTTCGGGCCTCGGACGGCACGCTGGACACAGACCGGATGGTGAGAGTCACGGTCACCGACGCCAACGAGGCGCCGATGATCGTGGAATTCGACGGAACCATTAAATACGCCGAAAACGGCACCGCCCCGGTGACCACGTTGACGGCCACGGACCCTGAGATGGATACGGTCGCGTGGAGTTTGGTCGACGCCGATGGTGGCACGGCAGACTTAGAGATCGGCGCAGACGACGGGGTGCTCAAGTTCAGCAGCGCCCCCAACTTCGAGGCACCCGCGGGCGGCTCGGGCGATGATGACAACACCTACAGCGTAACGGTGACGGCAGCCGATGGCCGGGACTCGAGCCTTACCGACACGTTCACTGTGACCGTCGAGGTGACCGACGTACCCGAGGAAGGCAAGGTGACCTGGACCGTCGATGCCGACGGTGCGGGCGGTACTCACACAGCGGACACGGTGAAGTTGACGCAGTTCCAGGTTGGCGCAAGCCTGATGGCCAGCGTTACCGACGGCGATGTAACCGGAGCAATAACCACCACATGGCAGTGGTACAGGTCGACGAACAAGAACTCGCAGGGAACTGCCATCCCGTCCCCTGCCGGGACTGGCGACACCTACGAGGTTACGGGCGACGACGTGGGCAAGTACATCCGCGTTGTGGCGAACTACTTCGAAGGCACTGCTAGGAGGTCTCCATACCGGGTTTCCGACTACCCGGTGCTGGCGGTTGATGCCAATGCGATGGCGCCGGAGTTTGACCCGACCGCTGTCGACAGGGAGGTTGACGAGGGCGATAAGGGTATGGAAGTGGGCGCCCCGGTGACAGCTACGAAGGGCCACGGCGCGCTGAACTACACGCTTGGCGGCACTGACGTAGACAAATTCGAGATCGACCAGAAAACCGGCCAGATAACGACCATGGTGGATTTGGACCGCGAGACGACTTTAGATACTGCTACTGAGTTTGGTTGTGGAACTGGTTACGAGTGCACAGTCGCAGTCACGGCCACGGACTCTGCCGGTACAGCCACTGGGACAGCAGCGACCGTGACCATCACGCTTAAGGACGTAAACGATCCGCCGACGTTCTCAACAGAAGGTGCCGCAGTAGGAATGACATCGGTAACGGTGGTAGAGAACAGCACCGACCTGGATACCACCACTCCTGCCAACGTCACCTACACGGCGACGGACCCTGAGGAAGATCGGGTTAACTTGTCGCTGATGGGAGCGGACGGAGGCCTGTTCAGGCTCAGCAACGCTGGCGTTCTCTCCTTCAGGACGGCGCCTGATTTCGAGAACCCGACGGACGCGAACAGGGACAACGTGTACGAGGTGACTGTTCGGGCCTCGGACGGCACGCTGGACACAGACCGGATGGTGAGAGTCACGGTCACCGACGCCAACGAGGCGCCGATGATCGTGGAGGGTAACGTTGCGCCCATGTTCGCTTCCGCGACAATCACCAGGGAGGTGGCCGAGAACACGGCCGCAGGGCAGAACATCGGTGACCCCGTGATGGCTACCGATGCGAACCGCGACGACCTGACCTACAGTCTGGGCGGGACCGATGGCGCATCCTTCAGGATCATGTCGAGCACCGGCCAACTGATGACCAGGGCGGCTTTGGACTACGAGTCCAAGAATAGCTACATGGTCACCGTAACGGCCATGGACCCGGACGGTCTCAGCGCCTCCATCGACGTGACCATCATGGTCACCGACGTGATGGACGAGCAACAGTCCTTGGTGGACCGGTACGACGCCATAAGTAACGGTGGTAACGGCAACGGTAAGATTGACCTAGATGAAGCACGTGCAGCCGTGGGCGATTACTTCGCTCAACCTCCAAGACTTACCGAGGAACAGGTCAGGGAAATCGTTGGCCTGTACTTTGAGGGCTTGCAGTCGAACTAACACCGGAGGTGAGGAAGGAGGGTAAAGACGGACACGATGGGAGGAAGGCAATTGATCAATAAGGTGTTAGCTCTGCTGGTAATAGCCGCAGTCGCCGGGGTAGCTCTCGGCGGGCTGTGGTTGCTGCCCCCAGGGGACGTGTATGCCTCTAATCACAGCGCCACCCGGTCGTTCTCGGCAACGTCCGTGGGTCCCGGCGATACGGTCACGGTGACCATCCTTGTCAGCAACTACGGGGGTATAGGCCAGGTCGTGGACACGGTGCCTGCCGGCTTCTCCCCCGGCGGCAACCAAGTCTTCAACTTGGTGGGGGATACCAGTTGGTCCTACACCGTTACGGCCCCGGACACGTCCGGAACCTACACTTTCTCCGGCACGCTCCGCGACGTGAACGGTGACCCAAGGACAATATCCGGGCCAAACAGGATAACGGTTACCGCACCCACGACACCGACGCCTTCGGCCGTGCGGTCAATGCCCGCGTCGGTGACCCCCGGCGATACGGTCACGGTGACCATCCGGGTCAGCAACTACGGGGGCATAGGTCAGATCGTGGACACGGTGCCCGCCGGCTTCTCCCCCAGTGGCGACCAAGTCTTCAACTTGGTGGGGGATACCAGTTGGTCCTACACAGTCACGGCCCCGGACACGACCGGAACCTACGCCTTTTCGGGAACGTTGAAGGACTCGGGAGGCGCCAGTCATAGTATCACTGGCCGCGACAGCATCAGGGTAGGGGACGCCGCCCCGCCGCCGCCCCCGCCCCCGCCCTCTCCTACCGACCGGCAGGGGATGGTGACCTTGAGCGATAATATGCCCATGGTTGGGGACATGCTGACCGCCACCCTGACCGACGCCGACGGCGGCATCAGCGGCACAGCCTGGCAGTGGTCCAGGTGCGAAGACTCGGCGGGCGACGACTGCGCCGGCATTCACAACGCCAACTCGGACAGCGACACCACGACCATGACCAGTTACACCCCGGTGGAAGCTGATGATGGCAAGTACCTGAAGGCGATGGCGATGTACAGGGATGAGAACCGCTCCGGCAGGACCGCTGAGGCCATCACGACCAACATGGTGCAGATGGCCAACATCCTGTCGGACTACGATGCCGACGACAGCGGAATGATCGAGAAGAGCGAGGCCGTCATGGCGGTGCTGGACTACCTGCTTCGCAACTCGATCACCAAGGAGGAAGCAATAGAGGTGGTGACGGCGTTCATCTTGCGAACGGAGGTCTAAAGGACCTGACGCTTTGGGGGAAGCGGGCAACGCTTCCCCCTTTTTTATGGTTATGCCCACCCCCGCCCCTGGTTCCCCGCCCCCGCCCCTGGATTCCCGCCTTCGCGGGAATGACGAGGGGTGATGCGGGGATGACGAGATAGAGGCGGGAATGACGGGTTACTTTTAAGCGGGAATGACAGGTTACCTTCTATTCGTCTTCCCCGCGAAGGCGGGGAACCAAACGGGTCACCTTTTCGTCTTCCCCGCGAAGGCGGGGAACCAGGCCAGGGGCAAAGGGGGCGGGAATCCATAGCCGTTGGGCGGGGCAACGGGGAGAGATTAAATGTCCACAATTCAACTGCTGGAAGCAAAGTTCGACGGCTTGGAGCAACGGCTCATCCGCGTGGAAGCGGACGTAGCCCTGCTCAAGGTGAATATGACCGTACTGCAAAGCCAGCTGAACTTACTGCAAAGCCAGCTGAACTCACTGACCAGCATGGTGCAGCGAGAACGCGACGAGCGCCTCGCATTCCAAAATACGGTGATTAACATCCTGGGAAATGTGGTCGAAAAGCTCGACCACATTGATGAACGGTTGGACAGGCTGGCATGAGTAGAGGAGGAAACGACTTGGTAAGGAAAGCGCTGGCTCTGTTGATATTAGTAGCGATGGTGGGCGCGGTGATGGGCGCCGTGGGGTTGCTGTTCCCGCACCCTGCGGACGCGCACGAGCACAGCGCTGCCAGGTCCTTCGGCGAGTCTTCCGAGGTTGCTGCGGGAGCAGACCTGACGGTGGAGATCACCATCAATGACTTCGGGAGCGCGGCGAGCGTGGTGGAGACATTGCCGGAGGGGTTCACGTACAAGGACAGCAGCCTGCCGGACGCCCAAGTGAAGGTGGACAGCGAGAACACGCGGAAAGTCACCTTTGTGGTGGCGCTGGCGAGTTCGCCCTACACCTTCACCTACACGGTGACGGCGCCCGCCCAAGCGGGAACGGGACCATACGTCTTTTCGGGAACGGTAGACACGCCCTTGGCGGACACGCCCGATCCCAGGACCATCAGCGGCGACAGCGAGGTGACGGTGACGGCGGGCACGGATCCCCCGCCGCCCCCCCAGCCCGGGCCGCCCCCCGAACCCACCGGTCCGAGCGCGACCAGGACGTTGACGCCGGAGACGGTGGAGACAGGCGGCGAAGTGCGGGTGATGGTCTCGGTGATGGACTACGGGGATGTGGGCGCGCTGGTGGAGACGCTGCCGGTGGGGTTCATTTACGTAAACGGCACCAGCACCGATGACGAGGTGGTGGTGGAAGACGGGGGCCGTCAACTGACCTTCGCCTTTCTGGATGACAAGACCACGTCCGTCGGCTACACGGCCAGGGCGATGACGGCTGCTGCGGGCGGCCACGCATTCTCCGGTGAGCTGATAGACGGAGACCGCATGACCTACACCGTGGGCGGAACGACCGGGATCACCGTCCGCGCCGGAACGATGCCCGGAGGCCCCATGGCGGAGCGGAGCTTCTCCAGGATGCCGGCGGGCACCGGGGACACGGTGACGGTGACCGTTGCCGCCAGCAACTACGGCCCGATCGGCGTAGTGATGGAGACCCTGCCCATGGGGTTCGCCTACGTGGACGGCAGCAGCAGCCTTCCGGGGGTGATAGCGGACGGCCAGAAGCTGACCTTCACCCTGCTGGAACCGGACGCGACGTTCAGCTACCGGGTGACGGCGGCGGGCACGGCCGGGCAGTACGACTTCTCCGGCGACTTGGTGGACGACCAAGGGGTGTCGCGGATGATGGGAGGAGCGACACGGCTCGAATTGAAGGACCCTGCGGGCACGCGGTCCTTCTCGCGGATGGGGCAGACCGGTGAAGGAGCGGTGGTGTTGCAGGCCGGGGACCAACTGGAAGTCACGATAGAGGCCAGCTACTACGGCAGCAGCGGCAGCGTAGAGGAGACCCTGCCCATGGGGTTCGCCTACGTGAGCAGCAGCTTGTCTGCCGGGAACGTATCGGTGGACGGCCAGGTAGTGACCTTCACCCTGGGGCCGGACATGGCGAGCTTCACCTACACGGTCACCGCCGGGGGTGTGCCCGACACCCACATGTTCAGCGGAAGCTTGATAGACGACGGCGGCATGAGGTACGCCATCACCGGCAAGACCGCGATGGACCGGGCGGGCGTGATAGTCGAAGAACCGCCGCCGCGCCGCCGCCGCGCGAGGGGCGGCGGTGGAGGCGGGGGCGGGTACGCCGCGCCGCTGCCGACGGCCACGCCGACGCCTGCGCCGGCTACGCCGACTCCTGAGCCGGTGCCGACGATAGTGGTGCCGACGGTAGCGCCGACGGCGACCCCGATGCCGACGGCCACGCCCGCGCCCACGGCAACGCCCAGGCCGACGGCCACTCCGGCCCCGACGCCTACGCCGCGTCCGACGGCGACGCCGAAACCGACGCCGGTGATACCCACGGTAGCGCCGACGGCGACCCCGGCCCCGACGGCAACGCCGCGTCCCACGGCGACGCCCGCGCCGACAGCGACGCCGGAGCCGA
Organism: Dehalococcoidia bacterium; assembly: GCA_965203835.1. Lineage (GTDB taxonomy): Bacteria > Chloroflexota > Dehalococcoidia > Lucifugimonadales > UBA3495 > CBDCFV01. The sequence continues at coordinate 1,684,586 of OZ241919.1, read as the reverse complement.
CGGCAGCGCCGCCGACGGAGGTCCCGCCCACAGCGACGGTAGCCCCGACGCCGGTGCCGCCGCCGGAACCGCCCGCGCCGACGGGTATGCCGACGTGGCTGATAGTGGTGATCATAGTGGTCATCATAGCCGTGGTAATAGCCGCCATAGCGTTCTACATGATGAGGATGCGCCGGTAGAAGAGGGAGTGACAGGTTAAGGACGATTGTGCGCCGGGGGCCTTGATGAGAGGCCCCCGGCTCTTTTTGGCTGAGGATTCCGCCCCCTCCCCCGTTCATCCCCGCCCCTTCCCCTCGTCATTCCCGCGAAGGCGGGAATCCAGGGGTGGGGGGCAAGAATCTCCCCCAGTCATACTCGCCCCCTTTCCCCGTCATCCCCACCCCTCATCATTCCCGCGCAGAGCCTGCCCTCGTGGAGACGGGGGCGGGAATCTACACTGTCTACCATAGGCAAATTTACTCTCCCCAACGACCTATGGATTCCCGCCTTCGCGGGAATGACGGGGGAAGAGGAAGGGGCGGGAATCCAGGGGCAAGGGGGCGCGAAAAACGGGGCCCGGGAACCAAAAAAAGAGGCGCGGCTCAGCCGCGCCTCTGCTTTTCTATTTCCCTCGTCATTCCCGCCCCTTCAAACGTCATTCCCGCGAAGAGCCTGCCCTCGTGGAGACGGGGGCGGGAATCCAGGGGCAGGGGGGTCGGGGTCAACCGGCGGTGTGCGCCGCGGCCACCTCCACCAGTTTCTCGAAGGCCGGTTGGTCCTGGACCGCCAGGTCGGCCAGCATTTTCCGGTCCAACTCGATGCCGGCCATCTTCAAGCCGTGCATGAACTGGCTGTAGGTGGTGCCGGACTGGCGGCACGCCGCCCCGATCCGGACGATCCACAGCCTGCGGAAGTCTCCCTTCCGCTCGCGCCGGTGACGGTAGCTGTGGGACCAAGCGTGCATCAGGGCCTCTTTGGCCCATTTATAGTTGCGGTGAGAAGATCCGTGGAACCCTCTCGCCGCCTGCATTACTTTCTTGTGGCGCCGGTGTTTGGTAACGCCTCTTTTGACTCTGGACAAGGATGGACTCCAAAAACAGTATGGCAGTGGCCTGGCAGCGGTCCGGTTGGTTCAACCGTAGGGCAGCAACCGCTTCATCCGCGGCGCGTCGCTGTCGGCGACGGGCAGCTTGTCGGAATACTTGCGGGTGACCTTGGTGGGCTTCTTGCGCCGGAGGTGGCTGCTCATGCGCTTGCGGCGCAGCAACTTCCCCGAACCGGATATATGAATGCGGGCCTTGGCGCCCTTGTGGGTCTTGAGTTTAGGCATCGGCTACTTTTTGCCCCTTCTGGTCGGCCCGCCCGGTGGCTTGCGCGGTCGGGAGCAATATCATCGACAGCGCCCTTCCTTCCATGGCCGGGGGTTTTTCCAAGCGGACTTCGTCTCTGAGATCGTCGGCCACTTTCTTCAGCACCGACAGGCCAAGTTGCTGGTGGGCGGCCTCGCGGCCCCTGAACCGCACCGTGAGCTTGACCTTGGAGCCGTCGTTGATAAGCTCGCGCACCTTGCGGGTCTTGGACTCGAGGTCGTGGGCCCCTATGTTGGGCCGGAAGCGCACTTCGCGAAGCTCCGTGCTTTTCTGGCCCTTCTTGGACTCCCGGTCTTTCTTGGCGGACAGGTAGCGTAACTTTCCGTAGTCTAGGAGGCGACAAACCGGGGGGTCGGAGTTGGGGGCCACCTCTACCAAGTCAAGCTCTGAGTCGCGGGCAAGCCGGATGGCCTGGGAGATTGGCACCACTCCCATTTGTGAACCATCCTCACCGATAAGCCGTACTTGCGGGGAGGTAATCCTTTCGTTTACCCGATATTGTCTAGCTATGCTCTCCTACCTCCGTTGAAATATGCACCGCGTCTTCCCAGCACAAGGCATAAACCTTATCACATGCCAATTGCCGCGTCAATCACCAACGAACCGTTGAATCATTCTACGGCGCCGCCGGCAATGAACGGTTTCCGTCATATACTTGGGGCGAGCAACAAAAAAAGGGAATATTCACCCTTGCCCGAAACGGCGCAGCGCCCGGTACATGGCCTCGCCGCCGAAGTCCAGCGCCTCCACCGGAATGCGCTCGTCCGGGCCGTGGACCGTCCCGGAAAAATCAAAGTCCTTGGGCAGCCGCATGGGCAGATAGCCGTAGGTCTGTATTCCCAGCTTGGAGAAGAAGCGGGCATCGGTGGCCGCGGGCAGCAGCATGGGCACCGGCGTCGCCTCCGGGTCCGCCTCGCGCAGGATGCCGGCCAGCGTGTCGAACAACCCCATGTCCGGCTCGGCGGGGCCGGGTTCGTAGCGCGTCACTTCCAGCTCCACGCCGCCTTCCAGGAACGGCGCCAACTCGGCCAGCAGACCGTCGGGAGTATGCCCCGGCAGCAGCCTGCCGTCCAGGTCGACCACCACCTCGCTTGGCGCAACGTTCACCGCGTGGCCGCCGTGCACCATCGTCGCCGCGACGGTGTTGCGAAACAGGGGTTGGAAGGGCAGCCCTTTCCGCCCCATCAGGCCCAGTACCGTTCCGGTCAGGCCGCTTACGGGCAACAACCGGAGGAGTCCGGCTGCGGGAAAGGGCAGTCCCGACGCGATGGCCCGCGCCATTTGACGGGCAGCGGGCGTGACGTGGGCCGGAAGCCGCCGTGATTCCACCTTCTGCAGAAATCGGGCCAGGGCGGCCATGGCCCCGCCTTTCCGGTGGAGCGCGCCGTGCCCTCCCGGCCCTCGCACCCTTGCCCGCAAATGGCATACCTGCTTCTCGGCCACCATGATCGGGTAAAACCTGCTTCCGCCAATGTGGTAGCTGAAGCCCCCGAATTCGCCCAGAGCGTACCGCACGCCCTTGAACAAATCGGCGTGGTTTTCCACCAAGTACCCGGCTCCCTCGCCGCCGCCGTTCTCCTCGTCGCAGACCAAGGCCAGCAGCACGTCGCCGGGCAAGGGGATGTTTTCCGACTTGGCGCGGGCGATGGCGTTGAGCATCATCACGATGCCGCCCTTCATGTCCAGGGCGCCGCGCCCCCAGACGTAGCCGTCCGCCAGTTTGCCCTCGAAGGGCGGGTGCCGCCAGCGCTGGTTGGCGGTGTTCACCACGTCCACATGACCGTAGAGCAACAGGGGCGGCGCGTTACCCGCTCCGGGCAAGCGGGCAACCAGGTTGGGACGAGAGGCGGAGCGGCCCAGCAGGGTGACGGGGCACCCGATTTCAGCCAGGAGGCCGGCGAGGTAGTCGATGCACTCCCGCTCGTTGCCGGGAGGGTTGGTGGTGTCGAAACGCACCAACCGCTGGAGCAACTCGACGGGGGACAGCGATTGCAAAGCTACCGGAGCAAGTTCAGCGGTCACCGGGGTCGTCGAAGTCCCGATTCAGCCCCCGGAGGAACTCTTCGATGTCCGGCGACAACCGGGTGCTTTCCGCCGGGTCATCGGCCTGTTCGCGGTCGTACCGCTCCTCCAGCCGTTGCAGCAGGTCGGTCCCGCCCGATGCGCCGTCCATAATGTCCTGGAGCGCCTCGTATTGCTTTTGACCCCGTTCCGGCTCCTTCAGGCGCTCGGGAAGCTGGTACAGGTTGCACAACACTTCCATCAACCGGGTTGCGCCGGTGAAGTCTTCATCCACTTGGAAGTATTGGGGCAAGTGGACGACAAAGGTACGGGTCTCTATCCCCAGTTCCTCGGCGTTCTGGGAGATCAGGTAGGTTATGGTGGTCGGCCCCTCGTAGTTGCTGGGGCGGGCCCCGACCAAGCGGTAGTCCTCTTCGGCTTGGGGCTGCCCGGTCCCGCCCGACACCAGCAAGGGCCTGGTATGGGGGACCATGTCGTACATTGCGCCGACCAGGGAGTACCGCTTGACCCCCAGGAACTTGATCAGCTCCGTCATTGACTCGACGTAATCTTCCCCGAGGATGTGCGGCTCCAGCAGGTGGGCGAATATCAAATCGGGGGCTTGTTCACGGATGCCGTAACGGATAACTGTGCTGGGGATAGAGTAGGCGCGAACGCCGTGTTCGATGTAGGAGCGCGGCCGGTACCGCGTGAAGTCGTAGAACCGTCCGGGCTTGGTCAAGCGTCCCAGGTCCTTGGCTTGGGTGTACCGTTCCAGCCGGTCCAGGCTCAAAGTGCCCACGTTGCCCACGTCAATCCACGGCCGCAGAGTGGCCAGGACGTGCGGTTCCTTCAACTCCGGCACCGGGTCCATGAGTTCGAAATCGCCTATTCGCATGTTTACAGTGTGACAGTGTAAATTTGCATTTACAAGGCTTTAGGGTTCCCGCCTGCGCGGGAATGATGGGCCCTCTCTAGCACTGCCCCATCTGGGTCAATCTGCCTTCCCGCCACGCTACCGAACCCGCCCGCACAGTGAGGAACGTGTCCAGACGTATTTTGCCGTCTACGGTGTGGCCCGCCGAATCGAACCAGACAAAGCGGCCTTCCCGGATGTCGTACACCGCAGCGTCGCCGGACATGCCCGGCGCCAGCGACCCCAGGGAGTCCTGCATCCCCAGCACCTCGGCCGGCCGCGACGTGCTGGCGGCTATGGCGGCATCCAGGGGCATACCCAGAGCGTGGAACTTGCTGACCAAGTCGTTCATAAGGTAGACGGTGCGTCCCGGCGGCGCGATATGGATGTCGGTGCTGATGGTGTCGGGAAAAAAGTCCTGTTGAAGCGATGCCTTCACCACCTTGGCGTCACAATGCACCCCCGCGTGGGCCACGTCCATAATGACGCCCCGCGCGGCGGCGTCTTTCACTTCCGTTCGCACCTTGGCGTTGGCGTCGAGGATGTTTTCGTGGTCGCCGTTGAAGGCGTGGGTCACAATGTCTCCCGGCCCAAGGAACTCCAGTACGTCGGGCAGGGGGATGGGAGTCCCGCTTACGTGGACCATCAGGCGGCTCTTTGACTGGTCGGCGGCGGCCCTGGCAAGCCGCATGGCGTTGTGGGCGTTCCAGTGGGCCACGGCGTCCACGTGCATCCTTACCTTCACACCCAAACAGAACCCGGGGTTGCCGGCAATGGCGTCGGACGTCCGGTCCACATCGATAACCCTCATGTCGTGCAACGCGCCGCCAAGGACCCGGTTGGCGGCCAGTCCCACGGCCCCGATGTGCAGGAACGCCATCAAGCGGGTGCGATGGGCTGGGAAGACATAGTCCCGCATGGCCCCGTAGTTGAGGAACCCGGAGCTGCCCGCATCTACCCCCGTGGTCGTCCCGGCGGAGAGGCAATTTTCGTCGGCATGAACGGCGGTGCCGTTGCCGCCGTGATAAAAATGGCCGTGCAGGTCGATAAGTCCGGGCGTAACCAGCTTTCCCGGAATGTCTACGACGGCGGCGGCGGACTGCGGATCGATATGCTCGGCCACGGCGGCCACCAAGCCGTCCTTGAACGCGATGTCTCTCCGGTCGTTCAGCCCCTGGGCCGGGTCCAGCATCGTCCCGCCGGTCAACAGAAGGTCGTAGGCCGTTTCTGTGGTGGTCATAGTTGTCCTCCTAACTGTCCGCAGTTTTCGTCAGAAGTCCGTGGATTCCCGCCCCCGCATTCGCGAGGGTAGGCTCTGCGCGGGAATGACGGGTTATTTTTGTTCGTCTTCCCCGCGAAGGCTTCGTCTTCCCCGCGAAGGCGGGGAACTAATGATTGGTAAATATCAACGAAAGCTAACAGTCGTCATCCAAAGATTCGGGGTACTCCAACCGGCGGAGCCTGGGATAGACGAATTCCTTGGGGTTATCGAAGTCCTTGTCCAGAATTTCCGGGGACTCCAGCACCATGCTGGACCCGAAGCTGTCGATGGCCTGCTGGATCATCAGCCTGACTATCTGGGGCGACCGTCCCTCCAGCCGCCCCAACTGGTACGCCAGCGTCACCGCCAACTGGTTTCTGGTGATCTGGTCGAAGGCGGAAGGGTCTTTCAGGTCCTCGGGCATACCGCCGCACTGGTCCAGGAAATCGTCAAGTACCTGCCCGATGATGTCTGGCAGTCCTCCCAGCTCGATCTCGGTCATGTACGCGGTCAGCTTGTCGGTCAGGTCGACGATGCCGTCTTCCGGCAAGATCAGGCCGTTCAGGTCCAACTCGGAATCTTCGCCCGGATTTTGGGTCATTTGAGACTCACTCCTAGGAAAAACCTGCCTGAGGAAAGCCTGATGAACGAAGGGTCAGAATCACGTGGCCATCGCCGTAAGGCCGCGAACGATGGGGCCGATAACCTTCCATAAAATGCCCAGGTTAAGGGCATAGTCCAGCATTATGATTCCTACCAGTATGACCGGGCCGTACCGCTGGAACCGCGAGTAGGAATCGAGGCTGGATTCGGGGATGAACGCTTCCAGCACCCGAGACCCGTCCAAAGGCGCCAAGGGGATGCAATTGAACACAGCCAGCAGCAGGTTGAAGAAAATGACCATTCCAAGAATGTCGGAAAGCGCCGGTAGAAAGCCTCCGGTCATTACAAACGTTGCTTGGTCCAAGCCCGGCGCCCGCGATTCCAGTATTCCCAATTGCAGCGGGATGCCGAGAAGGAAGGCCATGACCAGGTTGGAAAAGGGGCCGGCCGCAGCCACCAGGGATGTTCCCTTGACGCCGTGAGCGACTTGGTAGGGATTTACCGGCACCGGTTTGCCCCAGCCGAACCCGGCGATGAACAACATCAGGGTGCCGGCCGGGTCCAGGTGCCGCAACGGGTTCAAGGTGCACCTGCCTTGGCGGTGCGCCGTGACATCCCCCAAGCGGTGGGCCACGAAAGCATGGTTGAATTCGTGAAAGGTGATAGCGGCAATGACAGCAATAGCGACCAAGACTGCAAGCCGCAAAAAACTGACCGGGTCGTACAGCAGAAGTTCCCAGGATGCTAACAGCATTGGCTACCCGGCGGCAGTCAAAGGCCGGCTATTCGTCGTGTTCGTCGGGGTCCGCGTGAGAGGGCGTATCTCCTCGCGGGAATGCCGACCCTGGCAAGAGGGCCGCACGCCGGTCCCCCCGGACCGGTTGCGGCCTGGGCATATCCTGTAACGCCTGTTTTAATTCCGCCATGCCGTCCTGGGACGTTGCCCCGACATCCAGGGCCAGTCCATGTATGCCGGCGTCCCGCAGTATCTCCAGTTCCTGACTCGCCGGAGGGGCCGAAACCTCCACAAGGACGTACTTGCTCGTTCGAGTGGTGACCGCAGTAACAGTCGCCAATCCTTCCAGGGTCCATGCGCCGGTCTTGCTTGGCGCGCGAACCATGATTACGTCCACCGGCAGGGCCTCTATGGACCGCAACTGGCGTTCGTCCACATCGGTCCCCAAGCAAAGTATGCGGGCTACGTCCTTGGAAGACAGGGCTCCGACCGCCGTATCGTGCAAGCCGAAGGCTACCATGTCGCCCCCGGCTTCCTGGGACGACCGGGCCGACTCCTCGCGGAGGCTGTCCACTTGGATGCCCCAGGGAACTTCGACCAGACCTTCGGTCAAGCCTTTGAGATCGTTGTTGTCCGGAACAACCGACAGGAGCGCTCCATCGGGCGCTACAGACGCCACAATCCCGCAACCAGCCTCGAGTTCAGTAGATACCAGGGCCACCAATGCCATGCCGGGCGCCCTTGGAGCGCGCCGGGTCCCGAAGCCCATGGGCGCCGGGGCATTGGTGTTAATCTGTTCCAATCGGTCCAAAAACTTGCTCATCCACTAATTCCCGTAAACATTCCAGAATACGCCGGTGATTATAACTTATACCTTTACATTTGTCGGCATCCCGGTTACAGGAGCCATAGATTCAGGTTCGAGCGTGTGTTGGGGCGTATTGGAATGTGGGTGCGCCATTTACTAAAGCGGCCGGTCCAAGCGTGGCGTTTTTTTGCTTCAGCAAGCAGTAAATCAGTATGCCCAAGGTGTTGTCAAAAAGCCGCCAAAACCCGTTCGCAGGCCTGTTGGCGACAAGGTTAGAGGAAGGGGTATTCTTTGAGTGTCCGCACGGTACTCCGAGGGTGGTTGGGCGGAAGGAATCGGGTAGCGGTGTGGAGGAACGACCGGGGTTCATGGTGTGGCATGGACCCCTTTTGGCGTTGCAGGGCAACGGACAAAATGCCTAATTGGGAGAGATAAGGATGATTACCCTAGTGTCAGGTTTCGTGGTGTTGGCTCTCGTGGCCTTGGCGATCTGGGTCGCCGCGGTTTGTATACGTCGAGAGCCCGTGGTCCCGCTGGTCAGCGTGGTCGCGGTGTTGACCGCATACATCTGCTTGGTAACAGTTGGGATAGTACAGGGTTAGGCCTCCTTCTATCTTCAACTGAAGTCGGTCTGTCAATATGCCGTGTGGCGAATCCAGGCCGTGAGTCTGGTGGGCGCTCCACTGGTCTGAAATTCAATGTGGACTTGAGTGCTGCGGTTGATTTCTATGTTATAATGAATATCATAAGCTACTCAAATCCAAATCCGGCATCGTCAACGGTTGACATTGACCGTGGCGTGTCATACTATTGCACGGTTAAGACAGGCTTAATCGCCGTTGGGCAACCCTATGTACTCCAACGACTACAAAAGGAGGCACAGCATGGCAAACAAGGAAGATCTTGCCCTCATGGCCCACCTCATGCGCCGCGCTGGCTTTGGGGCTTCTCAGGAAGAGCTCGAAGCTTACGCAGCCAAGGGATACGAGGCCACGGTAGAGGAATTGCTGAATCCCCCGGCAGACCAACCGGAAGATAAAGCTAATCCCTTTGCCATGGTAACCAGGTATCACCCCGGCACGCTGCTGCCGGGCGGCGTGCCCACGTTGGGCCAGGCCGCTTGGGTATACAGCATGATCAACAGCCCGAAGCCCCTGCAGGAAAAGGTAGCCCTGTTCTGGCACCACGTGTTCGCCACCGGCAACTCCAAGGTGGACAACTGTGACCAGATGCTCATCCAGATAGACATGTTCCGGGAGTACGGCTTGGGCAGCTACAAGGAACTGCTGGTCCAGGTGGCGAAGAACCCGGCCATGATCTACTGGCTGGACAACAACGAGAACCACCGGGACGCCGTCAACGAGAACTGGGGCCGCGAGCTTCTGGAGCTCTTCTCCATGGGCGTCAGCAACTACACCGAGGTTGACGTTCGTGAAGCATCCCGCGCTTTCACCGGCTGGACCATCAGCCCGAAGATTCCCCGCCTGCCCTACGGTCGCTTCTCCTGGCACTTTGACTACCGCGAGTATGACCACGACGACGGCGAAAAGACCTTCCTGGGCTACACCGGCAACTTCGACGGTGAGGACATCATCGACATAATCGTCCGCGAGCCCTCCACCGCCCGGTTCATCTGCCGCCACGTTTACAACTTCTTTGTTGCCGACGAAGTGCAGGTGCCCGCCTGGACCATCGAACCGGCCCGCGACGAAGATGCGCTGGACCAGATGATGACCGTCTTCGAAGAGTCAAACTACGACATGCGGGCGCTGCTCCGCTTCGTGTTCAACTCCGACTTCTTCAAGAATGCCCGGTACTCCAAGATCAAGAGCCCGGCTGAAGTAGTGGCCGGCACCCTGCGCATGGCCGGCTCGTGGACGCACCCCGGCCCCGGCATCAGGAACATCGGCTTGCAGTCCAACTACATGGGCCAGGCCCTGATGGACCCGCCCAGCGTAGAAGGGTGGTACACGGGCTCCGAGTGGATCAACAGCGGCTCCCTGCTGGCCCGGGTCAACTTCGTGGCCGACCAGGTCGCCGACACGAACAACCCCGGTGTGCAGAAGGTCATCGGCTCGATGAAAGCGGAGGGCGTCACCAGCCCGGAGCAGCTTGTGGAAGCGTCCTTGGAGCACATGGGCTTCCTGGAACTCGGCGATGACACCCGGCAACAGCTTCTGGACCACGCCAAGGCCGAAGGCGACCTCAACTGGAACGACGAGTCTGCCGCCGGTACCCGGATCGGCGAGATGCTCGCTCTTGTAGGAGCGACCACCGAGTACCAGTTCGGTTAATCACTTTCCAACCCGTCATTCCTGCGCAGAGCCTGCCCTCGCGAAGGCGGGGGCGGGAATCCACTCAAGGATAAGGAGAAAGCATGACCTCAACCAAGAAAGACCCGGTCATTGTGGTCTTGCAGCTTACCGGCGGCAACGACTACTTCAATACCGTGATCCCTTACAACGACCCGTTGTACTACGACAACCGCCCGGCCGTTGGGTACGCCCAGGACCAGATCATCAAGATCGATGACGAGATGGGCTTCATGCCCACCATGGGCCCCATCAAGGAGCTCTACGATCAGGGCAAGGTTGCCGTAATTCACGGCATCGGTTACCCCGACTCCCCCAGGTCCCACTTCCGCTCCATGGATATCTGGCACACCTGCGAGCCGGACAAGGTCGGGACTGAGGGATGGGCCGGCCGGTTGGCCCGGGACCTGGACCCGAACAAAGAGAACGTCCTGACGGCCATCAACTTCGGCCACGGCCTCCCGCGCGCTTTGGTAGTCCCCCGCGTCCCGGTAGCGGCCATCAATGACCTTAGCACTTACGGTGTGCTGACGGGCATTGAAGACCAGAGCCAGCGGTCAAAGGCCCTGGACCTGTTCGCCCGGATGTACTCCCCCGCCATCGGCGCCAGCAACGTTACCGACTACCTGCGCTCCACCGGAATGGAAGCCATGACCGGCGCCGACATCGTGAAGGTTGCGCCGGACATGTACTCATCCGGCGTCGAGTATCCCAATTCCCCAATTGCCTCCCACCTCAGGGACATTGCCCAGGTGTACCTGGCCGACTTGGGGACCCGGATCTTCTACACGCAGCATGGCAGCTTCGACACTCACGCCGGTGAAGCGGGCGCCCATCCGCAACTGTGGCGTGAGGTTTCCGAGGGCATCTCGGCCTTCTTCGAGGACCTGCATGCCCACGGCCAGGGCGACAACGTGATCATGTACATGTTCACCGAGTTCGGCCGCCGTGTCCACGACAACGGCTCCGGCACCGACCACGGCGCTGCGGGCGTTGCCTTCGCCATAGGCGACCATGTCAAGGGCGGCATGTACGGCGAGATGCCTTCCCGCCGGTCCGAAGACTTGGAGCAGGGCGACTTGGTCCCGAACTACGACTTCCGGGGCGCTTACAGCACCATCCTGGAGAACTGGTTCAATGTCGATGCCCAGCCGATAGTCGGCGGCAACTTCGAGAAGCACAACTTCGTATAGGGCGTACCAACGGCCCGGCGGCCCCGAGTCCATCGGGGCCAATACGGAATATCTGGACCTTTGGGCCGGAGGGACCTTCAGGCAAGGACAAACCCTCCGGCCTGTATAATTCAGAACAGAGGTATAACCCATTCCTTGCTACGGGGCCGGAATCAACGCCTGTAGAGGCCAATCTGCCGGTCCGGAGCTTGAACAGGAGGGCACAATATGGCGCTAGAAACAGTAGCCGGAGGGCGCGCTTGGATTTACAGCCACAACGTTGGCCGGAATGCAGCGGCGGGCTCCGGTTTCTCTCAACCCGTCGGTATTGCCGCGGGCAAAGACGGCGTGATCTACGTCGCCAACCGGGGCACCGACAACAACCCCAACCAGCGTATCAGCAAAGTAACCCTTAATCACGAGTTCATCAACGAGTTCGGCCGCATCGGGCCCGCTTACGGCGGCGGTGCGGAGGACGGCGACGCCGGCGACAACAACCAGTTCGTCTTTCTCACCGGCATCGCCATCGACGCGGATGAGAACATTTACGCCGCGGACGAGTGGCTGAACCGGATTACCGTGTACGACACGGAAGGCAACCTCTTTCGCGTATGGGGAGAGGCCGGAGACGGTGAAGGGCAGCTCAACGGGCCGTCGGGCGTCGCTGTAGACGGCGACGGGAATGTGTTCGTCGTCAACAGCCTCAACAGCCGCGTACAGAAGTTCACCAAGGAAGGCCAGTACATCAGCGGCTTCGGCTCCAAGGGCGACGGTGAAGGCCAACTGGACATGCCTTGGGGAATCACCGTCGACAACAATGGCGATGTCTATGTTGCCGACTGGAACAACCACCGGGTGCAGAAGTACAGCCCCGATGGCACGTTGCTGGCCACCTTTGGCCGTGGTGGGACCGGCCCGGGAGCTTTGCAGCACCCCACCGGGGTGGCGGTGGACGGTGACGGCGATGTCTACATCGTTGACTGGATGAACGAACGGGTCGTCATCTACAACTCCGATGCCAAGCCGTTGACCTACCTCACCGGTGACGCGGTCGAGATGTCTCCTTGGGGTCAACTGTCGCTGGACGCCAACCCCGACATGGCCAGGCGCCGCCGTCAAGTTTATGACCTGGAAGATCAACAGCGGAATTTCCGAATGCCGGTGGACTGCGCCTTCGATCAGGAGACCAACCGTCTCATCGTCTGCGACACCCAGCGCGGGCGGCTGCAGGTCTACATCAAGGACAACGAGTACCAGGACCCGCAGTTCAACCTGTAACATCTACTGGCATCACCAAGGCTATCGAGGCCAGCGTCTTCAATGACGCTGGCCTTTTCAATTCCCAGAACATCGGCTCCGTTGACTGAGTAACAGTGCCTGTATATGGTTGTGTTATGATTCCTCCGGAAGTGATTGAACGTTGCTGCTGACCATTGACATAGGAAACACGGCCATAACCCTCGGCGTGTTCGACGGCGACCGCCTGACCACCACTCTGAGGGTGGCTACCGACACGCGCCGGTTGGCCGACGAGTACGGCCTGTTGCTGATAAACCTGTTGCGGCTGAGGGGGGTTGAACCGGCGGATATTGACGCCGCCTGCATTTGCAGCGTGGTGCCGCCCCTGACGGTGGTGCTGGACGAGGTCTGCCGCAACTCCTTCAACGTCAAACCGGTCACGGTGTCCGTCGGGACGCGCACCGGGCTGAAAATACTCTATGACAGTCCCCGGGACGTTGGGGCCGACCGTATCGTGGATGCGGTGGCGGCCATAGACCTGTACGGCACCCCGATCATCGTGGTGGACACCGGGACGGCCACGGTGTTCGACGCGGTCAACCGGGCCGGCGAATATCTGGGCGGGGCCATTGCCCCCGGCATCAGCTTGGCGGCCGAGGCTTTGTTTCTCAACACCTCACAACTCCGCCGGGTTGAGTTGGTCGCACCGCAGACCGCCATTGGTCAGAACACCACCAGGGCGTTACAATCGGGACTGGTGCTGGGCTACGCCGGCTTGGTGACCGGGATGGTCCAAAGGTTCAAGGACGAACTGGGGCAGGACGCCAAGGTGATTGGCACCGGCGGCCTCATAAATGTAATTGCCCAGGAAACCAAGGTGTTCGACGCCATAAACCAAGACCTGACCCTGATTGGACTGCGGTTGATCCATGGTCTGAACCAACCGCGGCCCGACGGTTCCCAGTCGAATCCAAGCCAGTAGAGCAGGTAAGCAATGCCCGGACCGTTGGAAAACAAGCATATCGTCCTTGGAGTGACCGGCAGCATAGCCTGCTACAAGGCCCTCGACTTGGCCAGCAAGATGGTGCAGGCGGGTGCGCTCGTGGATACCGTAATGAGCTACGGTGCTACCCAGTTCGTTACTCCCCTGGCTTTCCGCAGCATCACCCACCGCGAGGTGGTCACCGACACTTTCGATCCTGACTCCCATTACAGCGTGGAACACGTGGCCTTGGCCAAGCAGGCCGACGTAATCGTCATCGCTCCGGCCACTGCCCACTGCATCGCCAAGTTGGCGGCAGGGCTGGCCGACGACGCCCTGACCACCACTGTCATCGCCGCTTCGGCGCCGCTCATGGTGGCGCCGGCCATGGACGGCAACATGTTCCATCACCCCGCCACCCAGGAGAACCTGGCCAAGCTGCGGGAGCGCGGTGTGGTTATCGCCGGTCCGGCTTCCGGGCGGTTGGCCTCCGGGTTGACCGGGGTGGGGCGTTTGCTGGAGACGCCCGAGTTGCTGGGCTACATCGCCTACGCCATGGGCAAGGACGGCGATCTGGCCGGGCGCACCATCGTGGTGAGCGCCGGAGGGACGATGGAGCCCATAGACCCGGTGCGGGTTATCACCAACCATTCCTCCGGCAAGATGGGCTACGCGCTGGCCGAGGCGGCCCGCGACCGGGGCGCCAGGGTGGTGCTGGTGACGGCTCCCACCAGCCTGCCAAACCCTCCCTTGGTGGACATGGTGCGGGTCAACACCGCCCAGCAGATGTGCGACGCGGTATTGCAACAGACACAGCAGGCCGACGCTTTGATAATGGCGGCGGCGGTGGCTGATTACCGCCCCATATCTGCCGCCGAGCAGAAAATCAAGAAAGCCAACGACGAGTTGAACATCCCGCTGGCCAAGACCACCGACATCCTCGCCACAGTTTCCGGCAACTTCGTCAAGGTGGGGTTCTCCGCTGAAACCCAGGACTTGATGAACAATGCCAAGACCAAGGTGCAGAGCAAAAACCTGGACTTGATAGTCGCCAACGACGTGACCGACCCTGACAGCGGGTTTGGCGTAGACACCAACCGGGTCACGTTGATAGACCGGGACCTCCAAGTGGAGGAACTCCCGGTCTTGACCAAGTACGAGGTGGGCCACCGGATTCTCGACCGGGTAGCCCGGTTGTTTCGAGACTAACGTTTCTATTGCTATGGTCTACTGAGGTTAACAATGGCGATTGACGGCCCAACCGCAACAATCATTGCGGCGTTGATTGCCGCTACGGTTGTCTTTCTAACCGTCGGCGGCACTGTCATATACCGGCTTGGGAGGCTGGAAAAGGGCAGCGAGGACCTGGAAAAGACAATGGCAAAATTTGCCACGGATACGGAAAAGGCGTTGGCAGCCGTTGCGGCGGACATGGATAGGCGTTTTGAAGCGGCTGCAACGGAGATGGATAGGCGCTTTGAAGCGGCTGCAACGGAGATGGATAGGCGCTTTGAAGCGGCTGCAACGGAGATGGATAGGCGCTTTGAAGCGGTGGCAGCGGACATGGATAGACGCTTTGCGGCTGCGGCAACGGAGACGGAGAGGCGCTTCGACCGGCTGGAGGAAATTATACGGACTGAGCAGGATGCGACACGGGCGGAAATCCGGCGATTGGCTGAAGCCTTGGCATCGCACACTCACGATGCTGACGGAACAACCATCTTTCGGATACCGCCCGTTAATCCATGAGATACTGGCTCTTGACCTTCGCCTTCTCCCGGTTACGGGTTGAGGCAGGGGCAGTTATCCGGAAACCGCCTCTTTGAACTGGCGTATGGCCTCTATGTGCTGGTCCGGCCCCTTCAACCCGGCCCGCATGGTGTTTATCGACAGGTGGGTCGCGCCGACCTCTTCCCATGCGGTGGCGCCCTTGTTCCACAAGTCGGGGTCGCCGTCGGCGGTATTGAGACGTCCCTCTATGCCGATGCTCATCGGGTCGCGCCCCGCCTCCGTGGCGTACTGCCGCATCTCGGCGATGCGCTCGGCCCCTTCGCTGTCGGGCTGGAACTGGGGGAACCAGCCGTCGCCCATCCTCCCGATGCGTTTCACTACCTGGGGCGCGCCGCCGCCGAACCAGACGGGAATGGGCCTCTGCACCGGCAGGGGGTTTATCCCGGCGTGCGTCACCCGGTGGTAACGGCCCTGGTAGTCGATGACCTCCTGGGTCCACAGGGCCCGCATCAATTCTATCTGCTCCTCGCTGCGCCGGCCGCGGTTGCGGAAGCTTTCACCCAGGGCTTCGTACTCCACGTGGTTCCAGCCGACGCCAATGCCCAATCGCAACCGGCCGCCCGTGAGAACGTCCACCTCGGCTGCCTGTTTGGCCACCAGCGCCGTTTGCCGCTGGCCCAGGATCAACACGCCGGTTGTCATTTCGATGGTTTCCGTGAGCGCGGCTAGGTAGCCGAACAGCACGAACGGCTCGTGGAACATGTCGTGCTGGCTGTAGGGACGGTCCCAAGGTGCGTGATGGCTGGGGTCGGCGCCCAGCACATGGTCGAACACCAACAAGTGCTGGTAGCCCATCGCCTCGGCCGCTTGTACAAAGTCCCGGACCCCCACCGGGTCCGCCCCAATCTCGGTCTGGGGGAATATTGCTCCTAGTCTCATTTTCGTCTCCTTGTTGGGCTAATCGGGTTTCTTTGGCTTGCGCTCCCTGTTTTCTGATTGACGAGGGCTCAACGCTTCCAAGGCCTGCCCCAAGTGGATTCCCGCCTACGCGAGAATGACAGAAGGGTTTGCCCACCGCCAGTATCACGGCTTGCGCCTTGGCCAGTCAACCGTCCAACCGTTGTTTCGGACGCTGGACATGTAAGTTATACTACGCCTAGCTTCAGCCGCCAATTGAACATCCTTGTGCTTCGTCAAGGCGGCACGAACCCGAACCCCCGTAGCAACGCCCCGTTTGTCTTATTCTGACGCCGGAGAGACGATATGAAGTTTGGACTGCTATACGAGGCTCAACGACCCTTCGAAGGGAACGACGTGGACTGGAACACCCTGTACAAGGAGACCCTGGACCAGTGCGAACTGGCTGACAAGGTAGGGTTCCACAACCTGTGGTTCGTGGAGCACCACTTCCTGATGGGTTTCTCAGGATCCCCCTGCCCCGAAGTGCTGTTCGGCGCTTTGAGCCAGCGTACCAAGAACATCCGCATCGGTTTCGGCGTATCTATCCTCCCCAAC
Organism: Dehalococcoidia bacterium; assembly: GCA_965203835.1. GTDB lineage: Bacteria > Chloroflexota > Dehalococcoidia > Lucifugimonadales > UBA3495 > CBDCFV01. The sequence continues at coordinate 1,667,961 of OZ241919.1, read as the reverse complement.
CATCACCCCGTGCGGATAGCGGAGCGGGCGGCCATGGTGGACCAGTTGACTGACGGCCGCGTGGAGTTCGGCACCGGCCGGTCCAACGCCTACGAGCAGTTGGGCCAGGGTATTGACCCGAGGGAGACCCGGGACCGGTGGGACGAAGCCATTAGAATGCTGCCGCAAATCTGGCAAGCCGATGAGTTTTCCTGGGAAGGACATTTCTGGAACGTTCCGACGCGCCGCGTGTTGCCCAGGATGTACCAGAAACCCCACCCGCGGATGTACCTGGCCTGCACCCAGACGGAGAGCTTCCGGCTGGCGGCCCAGAAAGGCATCGGTGTGCTGTCTTCCGCCTCCTACGCCGTGGACGTCCTGGCGGAACACGTCAAGGTGTACCGGGACGCCATCAAGGATGCCGACCCGGTGGGCGCTTTCGTCAACGACTTCTGGGGCAACAACGTCCACTCCTTCTGCGGGAAGGACGACCAGGAAGCCAAGGAGTTGGCCGCTGAGTCCATGAAGACCTTCTTCGGCCCCGACAAGCCCTACATCCAAGGCCGCATCGGCGCTTACGAGGAGTTGTTGGAGGCTTGGGGCGGTATTCCCGACCACTTGCAGGCCGATTTCGGGCGGTGGCTGCGCCAGTCTGACGAGGCCCACCAAGCTCAAGCTGCCGAGGCCGGTATTTCATTGGATGCGGGTCCCGGCGCCGCCCGCGCCGCGATAGCCCAACTGGACGCCAACACTCTCTCTGACCGGGGCGTCATCATTGCCGGCAACCCCGAAAGTTGCATCAAGACCGTGCAGATGTACGAGGACATCGGCGTCGACCAGTGCATGCTCATCATGCAGACCGAGACCATCCCCCATGAGAAAGTAATGGAGTCCATCGAACTGTTCGGTAAAGAGGTCATTCCCGCGTTCGAGAAGTCCGGGAACTAGGGCGAATCGACGATTGAATGAAGCGTGATTGAGAGAGCGGGGCAGAATCGGATTGGGGCCAGTCACTGGCCCCGCCGTCGCCGGCCGCCGAACTTCAATCCGCATATCACGGTCAGTGGAGCCGTCAATAGGAACATACTGATAACTGCTGCGCCTGTCGTTATATGTTCGTCCGGGTAACTGCACGCGCCCCCTGATTCCGGCGCGGGAATCCGCTCCTGCGCCGGAATTACGGTTGTCGGCGGCGCGGCGGTATTAGTGGGTTCAACCGACGCAAGCGTTGGTGTCGGCGGTAATGTGGCGGTTGGGATAGGCGCCGGTGTATGTGTTGGCGCAAGGGTAGGCGTCAGTGTTGGCGGCAGCATCGCCGTAGGGATAGGAACTGGGGTATGTGTTGGCGCAGGGGCAGGCGTTGGCGTCGACAACAGGACAGTCCCAGGTGGAGGCGGTGGCGGTGGAGTCGCCAACCCGTTGACGGTCAACGTGAAGCTGCCGGTCTGCCCGCTACCGTAGGTGGCTGCCTCGACGGTATAGGTCCCGGATTCCAACGTATGCCCTAACTGGGCGCTTCTTCTACCGGAGCCGTAGTATTCAAGGACCTCCCCCATCCTTCCGGCGCCTTGCAGCAGGTAGAGGTAGGTACCGGCGCCGTCGGATTCCAGGTCGATTATCACCACAGACGGATCGGCTAGGCTGAAGGTGTAGAAGCGAGCGTATCTGCCGGCCCGGTGGCTGGATGCGCAGTCGCTGTCCCAAACGCCTCTGACAACCGGGGCGGTCATAATTTCCCCACAGTTGTCCACCACCGGAGCCTGCGCCGGACCGGGCGCGTCTCCCCGCTGGTTGCCGAACTCCTCCCAGGTTGCGGTCCCGTTGCCATCGAAGTCAACCTTCAGGGCCGGATACTCGCTGCTCGTGCCGAAGTCCCAAAAGTCGTTGAGAACGTGGTGTGGAATGTTCTTCGAGATATCGATTCCCAAGGAAACGTCCCACTCCTGGTATGGGCCCGTGTATCCCTCAGGCGATTGAAGCTCTGCAGTGGTCTTGCCAAGTACGCTCGAAGACTGGCCCTCTCCGATCTCGATCCCGATCCCGACCTGTTGGCCGGACGATTCCTTATCCCAGAAGCTGGAATTGATGATGCCGGGGTTGTACCCGGCCAGTCCCCCGATGTATCTCTGCGGCGCCTCGACGCTGCCGTCGTCGGACACTCTGCCAACGGCGTAGCTGTAGATAACTATGCCTCCATTTCCACCCACCAACCCGCCGATATAGTGGCTTCCGATAGCTTCGCCAACAGCGTAGCTGGCGCTGATATGGCCGTCATCGTTATGCCCAACCAAGCCGCCCACATACTTTTGGCCACCGACAGTGCCGGAGGCGTAGCTGACGTTTACCGAGCCGCTGTTCTCCCCAACCAGCCCGCCAACGTGGGTATCGCCGAACACGTTGCCGGTGGCATAGCTGGCGATGATTGTGCCGCCGTTGTTGCACCCCGCCAGCCCGCCGAGGTATTTGAAGCCTCCCGAGACGATCCCGGCGGCATAGCTGGAACTGATCAACCCAAAGTCATTGCTTCCCACCAAGCCGCCGATGCAGCCGTAGCCGGAGACGCTGCCGGTGGAGTAGCTGTGGCTGACCGTGCCTCGATTGGCTCCGGCCAGCAGGCCAACGAAGTCTCCACCCGTTACGCTGGCGCCCAGCAGTCCGGTCTCGCGGACTACGCCGGACTCGCCAACCGTGCCGAAAAGGCCGAATCCATCAACCGTACCGACGTTGGTTCGAGTTATATACAGGTTGCTGACAGCGTGTCCGTTGCCGTTGAATGTGGCGGCAAAAGGGTGCCAACCATCACCGATGGGTAGCCATCCTGTGCCCTCCGCCCACTCTTCCCTGACCTCGCCGGAGGCGTAACTGTCGGCGGCGGTAAAGTCCAGCTGCCGGGCCAGTTCGTAGCCGTTGCAGTTATTGCAGACTACTTCCTCACCGGACACGGGATAAGCCGCAGCGTATTCACCCTTGGTTGCATCCTCCGGTACCCCGTCGCCGTCCAGGTCGTATCGGATGGCGTCCAACTGCTCCAGGAACTCGATTTCAATCAGCCCGTCGCTGTCGTTGTCATACTTGACCATAGGCGTCACCGTGGGCATGGGCGTCGGGGCTGGAGTAGCCCCGCCTTGCTGCGGGGGTAGGAACTGCGCCACCACTTCCTTCTCGAACTCTAGGGTCTCCGCAGGCCACTGCGCCCGGTCAAGCGGCAGGCCCTGCCCTGCATGAGTGGACACGGAGAAGTAGGTGGCCGGGAACGCCGCGGCGAGGGCTGTGAGCCTGCTTACAGGGACCAGCGCGGATAGAAAGTCGTCCGAGAAGGCCTCGAAATCGCTCTCCGGCGGGACGTATACGCCCCGCTGGGTGAGCCACTTGCGGATACTTCCCACAGTGGCTGCGTCGGGGGTCTCCATCTCCAACACTACGCTCCCTGCCCGGACGAACAACGCGTACCGGACCGCATCCTCCTCCGTGACCCCGCCGGTGTAGGCGGCTACGATGTCGTTCAGGGTGTCGTCCATCGTAGGGTAGGGCTCAGCTTCGCCCTCCGTCGCCTCCGGTGGTTGAGCCATATGCAGCAGGTCCGGACGCTGGATGACTGACAGTGCGTTCTTCGTTGGGATGCGCCATGTATATTCGGCGACTCTCTCGCCGCCGACGGAATGGATGAACTCCTCCAACGGGGGATCAACCTCCAGGTCGATGCGGTAGCCAATCTCCACTACCACAAAGTCCGGGACGGTCTCGCCGTCGGCGTACCGCTGCAAAATCACCCACAGGTGTGGGCCGACATATTGGGTGCTCGCCCCCAGGTCGATTGGAGTGCCCTGAGCGGAGACATGCGGAACTACGCCGGAGGATAGGTATAAAACCACGGCGACGAGCAGGGCCGCTTGGAAAGCCTGGGTTGGGTGCGCGGAAAGACTATTTGGATAGTGCGCCAAATTTTGAGATGGGCTCTTGTTGAAAGCCTGTCTAACGCTCGTGGGTCAGAGGGAAAATCTCCGACATGTCCCTGGGATGCCGGGGCGGGTCCAGCATGGGACCCACATGGTTTTTCAATAGTGTCAACACTTCGGCGAAGGTGTTAACGTACTGTAGTGGAAGCCCCTCGTCGCTCCGTCCTCGCTTGGACTTGTCCATGATAGCTTCCGTGAACCTGACCGCAACTTCGATGGAGTCCATTCACCACCTCCCAAACTCATCACTACATTACATAATAACGTATGTCGGGCGGCTTAAGTAACTTGCATATGCACGTCATTTGGTCAATCGTAAGTCATAGTCCCGTTTTTCGCCCCAAGGCGTGGATTACGTTTTGAAGGCTTGGGAGACTTTTGTCACGGGTCTATCAGCACCCCGGGATTCATAATCCCCCCGGGGTCCACAGCCCGCTTGGCCGCCCGCAGGGCGTGGATGAACAGGCCGGCGTTCTCTTGGTTATACCACGGCTTGTGGAGCCGCCCAACGGCGTGGTGGTGGGTGATTGTGCCGCCATTGGTGATTATGGCGTCTGAGGCAGCCTCTTTTATGGCGTCGTGAGCCTCTATCTCTCCGCCCCGGGGTCCGTAGCCTACGAAGGTATAGTAGGGGGCCGGGCCGTCGGTGTATACGTGGGTAAACCGGCAGGTCACCGTCCCTCCTCCACAAAGACGGTCCAGCACATCCTGGATGGCGCCCCTTACCGCTGCGTCGAGCTTTGGCCACTGGTCCCAGGTTACGGCGGTCTCCAGCGTATCCTCCACCAAGCCGAACCCGGTGGTCACATTCCGGTTGTACGGCGCGTTGATGAACGAATCTCTCCAAGCCCCAACGGACCCTTGCCGTCCTGTGGCCCTCGATGCCTCGTCCGATACCAGGATGCTGTCTTCGTCCACTTGACCGCCGGCGTCCCTGGCTATGGCTACGGCCTCGCGTATGAACTCACCTTGGGGCACTTCAGCCGACTCGAAGCCGATCACCAGCAGAGACTGGGCGCCATCCAAGCCAGCGGCCGTTCCGGCCTCGCCCGGGTCCAGCAGGCGGCAGTTGGCGGGCCACAGCTTGGCTTGCACAATTTGCCGCGCACCGTTCCAGCCGGCTTCGAAAGTTGGGAAGTTGACTCCGACCGAGGCGCGGAACCTGGGGCGGGCCTGGATCCGCATCCACGCGTCGGTGATTATGCCCAGTGTCCCCTCGCTGCCCAGAATCAGCCGGTCCGGGCTTGGCCCCGCGCCGCTGCCCGGCAGCCGCCTTGTTTCGAGCACTCCGGAGGGCGTCAGCACCCGGACCGACTCGACGAAATCGTCGATGTGCGTATGGTTGGTGGCGTAGTGCCCGCCGGACCGGGTGGCGATCCAGCCCCCAAGCGATGAAAACTCGAAGCTTTGGGGAAAGTGTCTCAGGGTAAATCCATGAGGCCGCAGTTGGTTTTCCAAAGCGGGACCGTAGACGCCAGCCTGTATACGCGCCGACCGGGAAACATCGTCAATCTCCAGCACTTGGTCCAAATGGCCCATGTCGATGGTGACCGCGCCAACGGCTTCGGGGTCGGGCTCTATGCCGTGGACGGTGGAACTGCCGCCGCCGAAGGGTATTACGGCGTACCCCCTTTCCTGGCACCAGTGCATCAACCGCTCTATGTCTTCCTCGGTCCTGGGATAGGCCACAACATCGGGAGGGTTGGGGAAGTCACAATAGAACGCCTTCAGCTTGTCGGCAAAATTCCGCCCGTAGGCGTGGGCCGCCCGGTCGTGGGTGTCGGTGGAGCAGATGCTTTCCAAGCTCGAAGGAGGCGTAATTCTGGGCTTCCGCAGGTCCAGGTCCGCATCCCTGGGCACCGGCGGGGCCTCCAACGGCACGCCGTACTGCCGGGAAAGGGAACGGGCCGTCTCCCTGCGTTGGGCGTCGGTGGGTTCGGTCTCCTCCAGTCCCCATGCCCAGAAGCTTTTTCTCGCCATAGCCGCAGACCTCCGTATTCGTCGCTAACCGGGTTTCAAATATAACAGGAAGATTATAACAACCCGCCGGTTTGACACCATTGAGGCTTTTCAATACACTCAACCTGCCGTCAACAGGAAGCCCAGCCTTGGGAAAGGAACGCCGCAATGGTCAATGAGACATGGGAATTGAGGGGAGACTACTTCGAGAACTGCAACTGCGAAATCTTGTGCCCATGCGTCATACCGGTGCCGCCGGGAGCGCCTACCGAAGGCCATTGCGACGTAGGGTTTGCCTTCCACATTGAAGAGGGGAATTACAACGGCGTGAGCTTGGGCGGCTTGAACTTCGTGGTGGCGGCCCATACTCCGGGTATTATGGGCGAGGGTAACTGGACCACGGCATTTTACGTTGACGAACAGGCGAACCAGGACCAGCGTCACGCCATCGAGAGGATTCTGTCCGGAGAGATCGGCGGACCGATGGAAAGGTGGATGCGGCTGACCACCGACTTCAAGGGAGTCACCTACTGTCCCATCACCTACGAGTCCGTAGCAATGACCCGCCGGGCGTCCATTCCAAACATCATTGCCATGGCGATTGAAGGGATTACTGCGGGACGCCGGAGAGCGGCGATGCGCTTGGAACACACCGGCCACCCGGTCAGCAGTTCGCTGGCGTTGGCCCGCGGCACCGACAGCACATATCAAGACCACGGCATGACTTGGGACAATACGGGCAGAAACGCCCACTACGCCAATTTTCGGTGGAGCTGGCCCTAGGAAAACCCTCCCGGTCTTCCACCCAATCCGCTATACCTCACCCCATAACCCTGCGGGGCAGGCCTCGATCAGGAACCCCGGAGACGTTTGAGTTCGGCTTCCAGTTCACGCACCCGTTCACGTTCGGTGTCCCGTTCGTTCCGTGCCCTGTCTCGTTCTTCTTCAGCGGCGATGCGCGCGTCGCGTTCGGAGTCCAGTTCTTCGGCTATTTCGTCGCCTGTAAGCAGGTAGCGCTGGGCCGCGGGGTCGTACCAACGGAGTTGGCTTTCCTCCCAGCACAGGTACAAGCCCAGGACGTCGCTGCCGCCCCATAGATGAGTCTCGTCAACCCGGATGATGTCGATGGGCTGGTAGATGCCGTTCACTAGCCGGTCTCCGGCCATGGGGGCGTCTTGGTAGAGGCCGCCGGAACCGTCGAACCGCCAGTATTCAGAGATTCCGAAGGCGGCGTAGTCTCTGCGTTTCCCGGTGTAGTCCTCCTGCCCGGTGGTGGGTGAGGCAATTTCCAGCACGAAGTCCGGCGGCTTGCCTTGCTCCCTGATTGAATAACCCATTTGCTCGACAGCGAGGCCCCGGTTGGCGTCAAAGGCAACCAGCAAGTCGGGGATGCGGTGTCCCCGTTCCTGACTGGGAAACCACCTTACGGGAGCCTCGCCGAGTATGACAGTGGTGTCGGAAATGCCAAAGTGGCGCTGCAGAGCGCCTGGGTGACCGGGCAGGTAGAGGTGGAGGTAATTCTGCATGTCGTCCCTTGGGGGAAAGGTCGGGAACTTTTCTACCGATGCGGCGGACGGGTTCCGGGGTATGGATTTGCTGGTCATAAAGGCCCTCGCAAGGTCTGTGGATGATATGAAGCTATGCTAATGGGAATGGCGGGCTTGCCGGAGCAGGACATTCCCATCGGATATATGGACAGCGGCCGGAACGCCGGCGCGGCCTTTTACCCGTTGGAATAGACCGGCGTAAGCCAGCCGGCATGGGCGGGGTTGTCGCCCAGCACCGCCTGCCGGAACAGCTCCCTCAACCGCGTCACCACAGGGCCGGTTTCTCCATTGCCGACCTGATACTTGTCCACGCTTCCTACGGCCTGCACCTCCACGGCAGTACCGCAGATGAACACCTCGTCGGCTATGTAAAGCTCCGTCCGTTCCACGTCCCGCTCTACTACCGGCACCGAAAGCTCATTTTCCAGCAGTTCTTTGACCACTTCCCGGGTGATGCTCTCCAGTATTCCGGCGCTGACCGGCGGCGTTATGGCCACGCCGTCCCTGACGATGAAGATGCAGGCGTAGCTTGCTTCCGAGACTTTGCCTTGGCTGTTGAGGATTATGCCGAAGTCGTAGCCGTTGACCCGCGACTCGGTGGAGACGTAACGGCTATTCTGGTAGTTGGTGATGGCCTTGGCCCGCGGCGGCATCACATTGTCGGAAATGCGGTTCCAACTGCTTACGTTGCAGTGGGATACGCTGGGGGTATCCAGGTTCGTTGGAGACGGCCGGGCCGTGATCAATATCTCTCCCGGCCTTTCCAATACTGCCAAGTAGCCGGGTATACCCCCGCCGAAGTAGGCCAGCGGCTGTATGTAGGTGTCGCACCGGTAATCGTTGGCCCGCAGCAACTCCGCGATGCCGAGGCTCAACTCCTCGGCGGAGAAAGGCGACGCCATCCGCATGATTTTCATGGACTGGAACAGCCGCTTCAGGTGGGCGTCGAGGTGAAAGATGTAAAGCTGTTGCCGGCGGTCGTTCCAGTAAGCCCGGATGCCCTCGAACACCGACGAGATGGCCGACCATCCCAGCAGGGAGGCGTGCACCATGGCCTTGTCCCACTCCACCAACTCGCCGCTGTGCCACAGGTAGGCCGGGGTCTGGCGATCAGCAGTCTCTTTGACTTCCTGTGACACCTTCTGCTCAACCATTCGTCCTAAAACTCTCCAAGTCCTATGGGGACATACGTAAAGTTATAAACGGGCTGGCCCACCGGGGAGCCAGCCCGCTTCAGACACCGAATCCGGATGTTAACCGGCCTTCTCCACTAGGTTGGTCAAGTCGTCTATGCTAAGGTCGCCCCAAGTGAACTCTTCACCTATTTGGTAGGTGGGAGTTCCGTTGACGCCGTGGTCCCTGGCGTACCGGTCGTCGCGGAGCACCTGTTCGCGGTAGTAACCCGACTCCAAACGCTCCGAAAGCTCGGCCCAGTCCAGGCCGCACTCACCGGCTAAGTCCTTGAGGACGTTCACGTCGGAAAGGTCGACGCCGTCTTCCCAGTAAGCCTTGGCTGCGGCGTGGTGGAATTCGCCATCCAGGCCTTTCTCGCTGGCGTAGGCCGTAGCCTCATGGACGCGGGACGTATTGGGGGACCAGTGGGGGCGGCGCATTACCAGTCCGGCGCCCCTGGCGCGCTCCTGCATCGCCGGAGCGAATTCGGTTTCCGTCTCGCCCTCTCTCATCTGGCGTATTTCGCCTTCCGCGGGACCGTCGGGCCGCAGGAAGAACGCTTTGCGAGTGACGTTAATCGCGTGAGATTCAGCAACTTTGTCGAGCCTGGCCAGGCCGATGTAGCAGAAGGGTCAAGTGTAGTCGTACCAAACGGTGAGGTCCACGGGGGTTCCAGCGACCATGGTCGTCCTCCTTCGAGAGTTGTGAGGTATGGTTCCAAGTTAGTTCAGATTACGATCAAGGATTCCTGTCCGGCTGCTCTCACAGTGGCGAGAGATACGTCCTTATCGAGGGTTACGAATCGAGCACCGTGGGCGACTGCAAGGGCCAGAAGGTATACATCAGTTAGTTGCCCCGGGCCCGATAAATTGCGGGCATCCACGACTGCATGGTCGAGCAGGCTGACATCGTCGGCAACAAATTGGTGATGGGGAGTAGAGACTGCCTCACGCAATCGCTCGACGGCATCGGCAATACCCAAAGTGTTTGGATACCCCGGTTGGGATAGGATACGCACGCAACCGTTTTGAGTCAATGGAGAAGAAGCCCACCCGTGTTCGATATGGTTATCCAGCCAATCGGATACCTTCCCGTGGTTTGTGTGGTTCTCGTCAAGCAGGGCAATCAGAACATTGACATCAAGCAATGCCCTCATGCATCAAATTCCCAACTTTTCGCGTAACTCATTCACCAGTTCGTTCGTTACAGACGATCCCCCTGCCGGGATTGGACGAAAACCATAAAAGCTAAGTTGCAGTTCTTCAATTTTATTCAATTCCACATCCAAACGCCTGAAATAGAGTTCGACTGGCCCTTCGTCGTCTTGAGGAGCCACTTCGAAGATAAAACGACGTTCCAACTTCGGGTTCGAATCCGAAGGTTCAACCCAGAGGTTGGTGTTCTTGAGTACGCCTTCTACATTGATGTTGACCGGCTCACCGGCGCGGAGATAGAAAACTACAGCGTCGAATGTGGAGCCGTCCATATGGACCTTCTTGACCTCGTACCTGTGAGAGGAGGCGTCGTCGGGTGGGTGTTGCACGAGTTCCCCCATGGTTCTGAGTGTTCCATTGCCGACTGGACACCCTGTCCTGTAATGATAGCATGATGTCTCCCGTCTTCGAATGGGCAACATCACGAGTGGACTTTACGCACCAACACGCCTAGAATTGCGCCACCGCATTCTTCCCCGGATTGGCAACGTCTCCCAAGCTGGTTATTCCGGCACGGCAGTAAATCTACCAAGCGGGAGCAACGGCATGAGCCAACTGGTCTTTATCCACGGCCCAGGGGCAGGCGGTTGCCGAGAAGGCTACGCTTATCAATTGGATCGCTTCCCGGGGAGCTTGGCCCCCAACCTGCCCGGCCACCTTGAAGGGAAGGCTTGCGCCGATGTTCAAGGTTACACCGAGTGGGTCAGGGGCTGGATTTGGGGTCACGACCTTCGAAAGGACTTGGTGCTGGTGGGTTTTACCCTGGGTGCGTGCATCGCCCTTCAATATGCGCTGGACTATCCCGAAGAAGTAAGCGGGTTGGTGTTGATGACGGTGGCCATGCGCCCCAAGGAGCGTGACCCGGGCACGTTGGAAATGCGGCTGCGAGCCGCCGAAGATTCGGCGGCCCACGAGACCTGGCTACAGGCGATGGACCACGCCATGATGTTCATTGACCCGGAACTTAGGAGCCGTTTGCTGGAGTGGCATCGGCGGGTGGGCCCTATCTCGCAGCACGACGATCTGGTGGTGATCGACCGCTTCGACGTAAGGGACCGCATCCACACTCTCCAAGCGCCTCTGGTATTGATTCGCGGGATCGATGACCCTTTGACTTCCGATGAGTACGAGTTGGAGATTCATCAAGCCGTCCCCGGCTCCAGGTACGTAAGGCTGGACAACGCCGGCCACTTCCCCATGGCGGAACGCCCCGATGACGTCAACCAAGCCATTGAAGAACTGCTGGCAACGCTGGCTTGAAGAAGGTGTGGGCAGCTAGACGCCGCTGAAGTGAGGCATGACCTCTTCGGCGAATAGTTGCAGGCTCTCAGTGGGGATTGGGTCGGGGAAGAGCAGGAAAAAATACCTGATCCCGCCCGCCACGTACTGCTCGATCCGCTCGATACATTGCTGCGGCGTGCCCGCGACGGCGCGGGCCAAGGAATGCCGGTAATCGCCGGGCGACATGCCAGCGGCTTGGGCGCCGTCGGCAACAATGCGGTCAAAATGGCGTTGGTTCTCGGCTATGACCACCCTGGTGTTATGGGTTACTTGAATCTCCGCCGGAGAACGGCCTGCTTCATGGCAGTGCCGTTCCAGCACCCTCAACTTGGCTTGATGCTCTTCCAGCGTCATGTCGAAACCCCAATTGCAGTAGTCGGCGTGCTTGGCGACGCTCCGAAGCACGTAGGACTCGCCTCGTCCGCCGATCAACACCGGGGGACGCGGCTTCTGCACCGGCTTGGGGTCGTTGACGGCGCCGTTCAACGAGTAATAGCGCCCTGTGAAGTCGACGCTGGGTTCGGTCCACAATCTCTTGATAATCTCAACGGCCTCGTCCAGTATCCGTGTTCTGGCGGGGGTAGGCGGAAACTCGTAGCCGGAAGCTAAGTGGTCGCCCCGGTCGCCACCGGCGCCGATGCCCAGTTCCAAGCGGCCTCCACTGATGACGTCCAGCGTGGAGGCCATCTTGGCCAGCAGGGCCGGGGGTCTGTACGGGTTGGCTAAGGTCAACGGCGTCAATCTGATTCGCTCGGTCACCGCCGCCAACGCCGCCAAGGTGGTCCAGCACTCCAGCGTAGGCACGTTTAGCAGGTCGTAGAGAGTAGCCGAGTGATAGCCTAAGCGGTCGGCTTCGGTCCATATTCGTTTAAGCTCGTTGAAGCTGTACCCGCCCTGGTGGATACGCACCGCGAATTTGACATTGTCGTTCATCAAAGCAAGCACTCCTCCCGTCGGCGCAACCTGTCCGCTTGCGCGAAATTGCATTGCCAGTATAATCTGGCACATTCCGAATCGTTCCTGCTATGCGGGAATAGGACCAAACAAGATTATTCTCCAAAACGTGAAGCTCTGGAGGTAAAAAATGAAAGCCGCAGTATTGCGAGAAGTAAACCGCCCGCTGGAAATCGAGGAAGTCGACGTCGCCTCGCCCGGCCCCCGGGAGGTGTTGATTCGCACCGGGGCCAGTGGCGTTTGCCATAGCGACCTGCACTTCGTCGAGGGACTGTACAGGACGCCGATGCCGGTCATCCTGGGGCACGAGGCGGCCGGGACCATTGAGGCCGTGGGTGAGTTGGTGGACTATGTGAAACCGGGCGACCGGGTCATCACCTGCCTGTCGGTCTTCTGCGGCACCTGCGAGCGGTGCACCGAGGGCCGCACCGTACTTTGCTATCGGACCGGGCTGAATCGTACTCCGGACCAGACGCCGCGCCTCAGCCAGAACGGCGAGCCAGTGGCGCAGTTCGCCAACCTGTCGTCATACGCCGAGCAGATGCTGGTGCACGAGAACGCGGTGGTGAAGATCGACCGGGACGTGCCCTTCGAGCAGTTGGCGCTCATTGGCTGCGGCGCGACCACCGGCTTGGGCGCGGCCCTCAATACCGCCGCCGTGCGCCCCGGCAGTACCGTGGCAGTCATCGGCTGCGGCGGCGTGGGCTTGAACGCCATACAGGGAGCGGCTCTGGCCGGCGCGCTGCGCGTTATTGCCATAGACGCGGTGGAGACCAAGCTGACGCTGGCGCAGGAGTTCGGGGCCACCGAGGTTATTGACGCCTCCAGCGGAGACGTGGTGAGCAAGGTGCTCGACCTGACCAACGGAGGCGTGGACTACTCTTTTGAGGCCATCGGCAAGAAAGAGACCGCCGAGCAGGCGTTCCACATGCTGCGGGCCGGCGGCACGGCCACCATCATCGGTATGATTCCGCAAGGGACGAAGATCGAGCTGGACGGCCCGTCATTCCTTCGCGAGCGGCGCATCCAAGGCAGCAGCATGGGATCCAACCACTTCCGCACTGACATGCCGCAATACATAGAGTTCTACCTGCAAGGCCGGTTGAAGCTGGACGAACTGGTGACCCAGCGATTGGAACTGGGCGACATCAACCAAGCCTTCGAGGACATGAAGCAAGGAGAGGTTGCCCGGAGCGTTATTACGTTCTAATAGGCCGACATTGTTGTATTGGAGGATATACTGGAAGTCCGTTCGTGGTGAGATTGTCGAACCATGAACGGACGGCCCTCGACAAGCTCAGGGCGAAGGGGAGAATTAGTAATCAATCCAAGTAAGTCGCGCCACTAGACTTTTCCGCGGTAGATTCAAGAGAGATAGACGCCACATTTGCTACATCGGTCGCTTATTGGATTTTTGATGACTATATGACGTTTCGAGAACCCCTTCCTGACGGATGTCCGCCACCTGATGCTCAGGAAGTGACTGAAGCTTTTGTTGTCTTCCGTCTTGTGGTTAGCAGTTCACCTACTGACGATGATTTCAGGTCCCAGCGGGCCCAGAAACCAAACAATCAATTTGGTGTTGGCGTGTCAGAGTGCCAAGCGCGGGGGCTGTCGGTTTTCTCTGAGGTGAGGGAGGCAGAAAAGCAGTTGAAGAGGCCGAACCACAGAGAGAAGTTGATTTGCCGAGTGACCTTGAATAGGGGTGCCGGACACATCTTGAAGACGGGCCGGAAGTCGCATTTCACTTGGTGGCCATTAGCCGATTTCGGTATTTTGAATCATTGCCAGATGGTGGTCCGATGAGGACTATACAACCGATTGAGACCCTCGTTTATTACGATGGGGTAGAAGTGTTCGCAGGTCGAGACTCCATCGGCGGTAATTACATTGGCATGATAATCGACACGATTGACACCGTTGACCGATATTTGGTCACTGGCGTGTCCCCTGAGCGTCTGCGGCAATTTCGTTCAGGCGTAGTTGACCTGCGAACCCTGTTCTTGGAAGCACCTGACGACGAGTGGTTCATAACAAGGGCGGACGGTGACCCAGGACAACCCTTAGTCTTGAAACCGCAATCCGGGTCGCTCTTGGCAACCGAATTCCTGCCCGAAGAGGATTTCTTCCTAGAAGACGTCCGGGTGGATGACTTGGCTTTACAGCAAGCCCTTGAGAGGGGAAAGGTCGTCTTTGAGGTCAGTGTAGAACCCCCGGAAACCGCTGTTGGGCATCGCATCAGAATGACTACATTGGCTACTCTTCTGGCCCATTTGCAGAGTCTTGTTAGGTACGCTTATCGGGCCGCATTGCGTGATCTTCCGAGTAATGTCAGGCAGCTGATCGACACGACCGATGGACATGTCATGGATGTGGTAGTACCTGCGACTTCGGGATCATACCGTGTAATACTAGAGGCAGCGAAACCTCCCGATATGTTTGGATCCGGTGAACTCGTGCGTGGTCTAAAGAGAATGGACGAGGTGTTCACCTGTGCGGATAATCCTGACGCCGCCCAAGAATTGCTTCAAGCCCACCGAGGCCATCTGGCAGGGACATTCATAAAACTACTGCAATTCTTGGCAGAACACCAAACAGGGTTAAGGTACGGTTGGGCTGACCCAGTCTTCTCTGAGGTGCGACACGGAGGAGTGTCCGAAATTGTAGCGCAACAACTGGCTGAATTGCTCTCTGACGTTACCAGCCTTGGCACGGAATCCGTTACCCTTAACGGTGAATTCGAGAGGGTAAATCGTAGCGCTGGCGATTGGGGTTTGCTAACCCAAGACGGCATAAGATTCGGTAAGGTTCCTGATGAAGGTCCTAGCCTTAACGGATTGATTGTTGGCCATCGCTATAGGTTTGATTGTGTCGAGGACATAGAGGTGGACGCGGCAGGGCGCGAAAGACACATGCTTTACCTGCATGAAATTGAGCCGTTGTGAACCCCAATATGCCCAACTGCTCTAGGTTGTACAATGTCCCGGCTTAAGGAGACCGGAAATGGCAGATACCGAGGTTATCTTCCAAGTTCGAGAATCCCCCGAAGGCGGGTACGAGGCGCGAGCACTGGGTTACAGCATCTTCACCGAGGCCGATCACTGGGAGCATTTGAAGGAAATGATGCGGGATGCCGTGCTGTGCCACTTTGACGAAGGGGAGGCTCCCCAGAGAATAATCACCCTTCAGTAAGTCCACTCCGGGTCCCGCTTCTCCAGGAACGCGGTGATGCCCTCCTTGGCGTCCTCTTTGAGCAGGTTGTCCACCATCACCTTCTGGGCCATGTCGTAGGCGGCGGGCCTGTCCAGTTCTATCTGGCGGTAGAAGGCCTGCTTGCCTATGGCCAGGGTCTGGGAGCTGGCGTCGCAGATCTGTTGCGCCAGCGCCATCACCTGCTCCTCCAGTTCGTCGGCGGGCACGACGCGGTTGACCAAGCCGTGTTCCAGCGCGTCACGCGCCGAAATCGGCGTGCCGGTCAGCAGCATTTCCATGGCCTTCTTGGTCTGCACCGCACGGGATACTGCCACGCCAGGGGTAGTGCAGAACAGGCCGATTTGCACTCCAGGAGTCGCAAAGGCTGCCGTCTCCGATGCTACCGCCAAATCACAGGTAGCCACCAACTGGCACCCGGCGGCGGTGGCCAGGCCCTGCACCTGGGCAATTACCGGCTTGGGCAGCAACCTGATGGCTTCCATGACCTCGGTGCAGAGAGCGAAGACCTCGGCGTAGCTGGCTTCTTCCCCGTTGACCAGTTCTCTCAGGTCGTGGCCAGAACTGAATACCGGCCCCTCGGAACGGAGAACGATCACCCGCACACTGGCGTCGTCGCGGAAGTCGTCCAGCCGTTGCTTCAGAGCGGACAAAACCGGACTGGACAGGGCGTGCCGCTTCTCGGGGTTGTTGAGGGTCAATACGGCGATGCCGCCGACCTGTTCGTAAAGCACCGGGTCCCGGGTCATTTCAGGTCTCCTTATGGTTCCGGCCGGATATAGATTGTCTCAAAACCGACCGGTCCTGCGGATTTCTCCTCGTCGCTGGGCAAGGCATTGGATTCCCGCCTGCGCGGGAATGACGGGTTGGAGGCAGTCTCATAGTCTGCCGCTTGACCAAGTGTAACACCGGCCGATTAGACGTTCCAGTCGCGGTACAGCCGGTGAGTTAGACGCTAACGGCATCCGCAAATCTGCGGATAGCTTCGATGTGCCCGGCGGCGCCATCGAAGCCGCTTTTCCGGGTTTCGATTGAGATGTGGCTGGCCCCCATCTCCTTCCACACCTTGGTCTCGTCCACCCAGTCTTCGGGCTGCTTGTCCGCCGTTCTCAACCGCCCGTCCAGCTCCAGAGCGGCCGGGTCCCGGCCCGCCTCGGCGGCGTATTTCTGCACGCGGGCCACCACCGCTTTGCCCGACTCGTCGGCGCCGATGTTGGGGCACCACCCGTCTGCTATGCGGGCTATCCGGCGGAGCACCGTGTCCATCATCCGCGGGTCGTTGCTGGAGCCGCCGCCGACCCATACCGGAATGGGGCGCTGCACCGGCAACGGGTTCAACCCGGCGTGGGTGACGTTGTGCCAACGCCCGTGGAAGTCCACCACCTCTTCCGTCCACAAAGCGCGCATCACGGCGACCTGCTCCTCACTTCTTCGCCCGCGATTATGGAAGTCCTCCCCCAAGGCATCAAACTCCACCTTGTTCCAGCCTACACCAATGCCAAGGGTGAAACGCCCACCGCTCAGCACGTCGATTTCAGCGGCCTGTTTGGCGACCAAGGCCGTCTGGCGTTGGGGCAGTATCAGGATTCCGGTCACCAGCCTCACATGCCGGGTGACGGCGGCGATGTAGCCCATCAGGGTCAGCGACTCGTGCACCAAGGATTTGTGGCTATAGTTGACGAGGGATGGATGGTCATGGAATTGAGGGTCCGCGCCCAGCACGTGGTCGGCGACAAAGATATGGGAGTACCCCAAGTCTTCCGCCGCTTGCACGAAGTCGCGCACCGCCGCCGGGTCGGCCTCGATTTCCGTCTGGGGAAAGATTACTCCGATGTCCATAGGGTCAGTCCTTTGGAGGATGAGTCCTGTACATTCTAAGGTTGATGGAATATGGATGAACTTCCTTGTGAGCGCTCGGAACGCTTGCGCCGCCGGATGAAGGTGTAGGTCACACCGAAAATCGCAAGACCGGCGATCGCCCATAACGCACCCGGAAACAGGGCGTTCAGGAAGGTCTCGCTGGGCATGATAGTTTCCCCGCCGAGACTATTCGGATGGCGGTAAAAATTCATCCGCAAGTAAATTGCCAACAGCCCATAAACGGTGAAATAGAGCCCCAAGGCCACTATTCCCCACTGCAGGGCCGCAATAAATCGTTTCCCGCTTGGCACTATTCCCGCTTCTATCCTTCTGTGATCGGAGAGGCTGGGTAGATGTTTAATCGTCCGGCATCAGTATTACGGCGACGTTGTTGGCGGCTGCCAATGCAGCCCGGGTATCGTCTATGTTTGTGCCAACCACCGCAGGCGTTACCGGCTGCCCAACAACGGACGCCAGGATAACGGCCCGTTCCGCGGCCCGGATGATGTCATTGTCGTTGATGGTTACCGAAATCTCAGCAACTACGTGCATATCGATGCCGTCCGCACGGCGCCGGCAGGTGAAAATGAGGTCAATCAGCTTGAGATTGATATTCTGTTGTTCGGAAATCACATGGTCGTCTTCGGCCTGTTCAATCAACTTTTCAAGCTCGGCGTCCATGACGCCCAGACCACCCAGCAGTACTCTAGTCCTCCGGACGTTCAGGTACTGTCCGGCTATACCGCCAATTTTCTTCTGCACTTTGAACTCGTAAAACATACCGACCTTGTGGCATATTATACTCAGCCTTGGACCGGGTCGTAATGGCCCGGTAGATCCCAAGCTTGATTTACATCAATGTGCAGGATGCTGGGGATCAAGAGAGGCAGGCTGTCACCGCCGGTATTCGTCGCCGCAATCCCCGATGATCTGGTACAGGTCACGGGAGCGGGACTGGACGGTCTCGATTTCCTGGAGGTCTTCGGCATCGAGGGAGAACCCGAAGACCATCGCGTTGGCGGATATGTGCTCGCTGGCGCCCAATCTTGCGCCGATGATAACGCCGCCCACGGCAGGCTGGTCCAGTACGTACCGCACGGCGACGTTGGCGATGGATACTCCATGCTTGTCGGCGATTTTCTTCAGCGCTTGGAGAAGTTCCTGGAATAGCTCCCAGCCGCCCCAAACGTCCACCATCTGCTTGTACTTGGAGAGGCTGGCAGTGTTCAGCATGGGCCGCATAGGTTCCGGCTGGTCGAGGTACCGCTCGGAAAGCAGCCCGCCGCACAGGGAACCGTAAGCCAGCAGGTGAATACCGCTGTTCCGGCAATACTGTGCCATCCGTATTGCCGGCCGCCGGTCTATCAGAGAGTACTGGACCTGGTTCGAAACGATTTGAACGCCGTGGTCTACGATGCGGCCCATGTGTTCGGTGTCGAAATTGGTCAGGGCAAGATGCCGGATTTTGCCTTCGTCCCGAAGTTCCTGCAAACGTGACATGGCGTCCAGGTAAGCTGGGTTCCGGTAGTCCCACCAATGAAACTGGAGCAGGTCCAACCGTTCCACGTCCATCCGGCGCAGCGACACGTTGACCGCGTCTTCCACGACGGACCGGGTCATCGCCACCGGCCTGGGCACCCACTTGGTGAAGGCCTGCATACCAGACAGGACTTCCGGCCCCCGCAGGGCAGCCAGTTGCCGGCGAAACTCTCCGATGAAGTCCTCCGCCGGGCCGTAGTGGTCCGCCAGGTCCCACGTGGTGAAACCCGCTTCCATGTATTGAAACATTGCCTCTACCGCCGCCGCCGGGTCGATACGTCCGTGAGCGCCGGAGACCTGCCACATACCGTTCAGCAGGCGGCAGGTTTCCATGTCCGGCGTGAATTGAATCCGGCGGGACTCCGACGAAGGCAAGATGTGTCTCCTAAGCGGCGACCGCTTGGGATACCTGGCCCAACAGGGTAAGTGTCCGGTCAAGGGACGCTTCCCGGTCGCTGCCAGCCAGCACCGGCGACACCAGGATCTCCGACGCGCCGGAGTCCAGCAGCTTGCGGATGTGGGAGGCGGTGTGTTCCTCGTTGCCGTACACCACCAAGCCGTCGATCATGGCATCGCTCCATGTGGAATCGGACGCCTCTGGATACCCGGAACTCACCAGCATCCGCCGGTAGAAAGGCAGCCGGGGATAGTTGCTGAACTGCTCCCGGAAAGCCTCGCGCACTTCGTCGACGTCGTCATGCACGCATACGGGAGCGTGGGCGATCAGAGGTGGCGCCGCCCTTCCGGCTTTTTCCGCCCCCTCTTTCATGGCCGGCAGGGCAGTGCCTTCCAAGTAGGCCCAAGGGCAAACCCAGCTTATCGCGCCGTCAGCTTCCGCCCCGCACAGCTCGAAAGACCCGCGTTGCAGGGCCGATGCCATGATGGGTACGTCCGCTTTTTGCGGAATGCTCTCGTGGGCTTGGTAGAAGTCGCCTTCAAGATCAACCTTTCCTTCCTGAAGCAACGCCTTGAGCACTTGCAGGTACTCGCGCAAGTGGCCCAGCGGTTGGTCCATGCGGATGCCCATTTGCCGCATGGTGGGCCGGTGGCTTGGGCCAACTCCCAGACGGAACCTTCCCGGCGCAAGCTGGTCTATCACCTGCACCTGCTGGGCCATCACCAAGGGATGACGGGGATAAGTAGGCACTATGGAGGTGCCGAACTTTATGCGCTCGGTGCGGAGGGCGGCCGCGGCGAACACCGTCATGCTGTCCAAACGCGCTCCGCCGGTGGTCATCCACACGGCGTCAATGCCCTTCTGCTCGGCCCGTTCTATATCCGCCAATACTCCCTGTGTCGTGGGGCCGCCGACGGCCAGACCTATTCTCGTCATTTCTCTACCTCAACACTTGCTTATTGTTGGCGTGAATGGCCCTCTTCCGATCGGGCCATTCACAGTTTGTGCACGTTGGGCAGCAGGTCCCTGCCCACCAGTTCGATGTGGTCCATTACGTCTTTCTGCTGCATCTCAGGATAGAAGAGGCGCAGGATGACTTGGGTAAAGCCCAGGTCCCGATACCGGGCAATTTGCTCGACACAATCGTCTGGGCTGCCCACTATGAAGGTATCGTCCATCAGGCCTTCCAGGTCGCCGGTCACCTTGCTCACCAGTTCGGGGTCAGTACCCTGCAACCCGTGGGTAGCGTACTCGGCGTACTTGCGCTCGAATCCGCTCCGGGCTTTGTCCAGCACATCGTCACGGTTGCGGGCGCAGAAGAACTCCCGGACTACGACCATCTCCCCAGGGTCGGCGTGGCCGTTTTCGGCCAACGTCTCGTGGTACAACTCGACCTGCCGCTCTATGGTGTCGAAGGGTTGGGCCGGGCCGATGAAGAGGATGTGGCCTTCCCGCCCCACACGGCGGACGGCCGGGTCGCTCATGGCGGCGAGCCACAGCTTGGGATAGGGTTTCTGGTAGGGGCGGGCCGTGGGTCTGGCGCCGGTTACGTGATAGTAGCGCCCGTGGTGGGTCACCTCGTCCTCGGTCCACAGCCGCTGCATCAGAGCCAGCGCTTCCGAGTGCCGCGCTCCCCGCTCGGACATCCGCGTGCCGAAAGCCTCGCACTCCTCGGGACGATAGCCAAGCCCCAGCCCGAGAATGAACCGTCCCTCGCAGATGTGGTCCAGCGTCGCCGCCTGTTCGGCCACGTCCACCGGGTTGAGCAGTGGAAGGAGCAGGACAGACGTAGCCAGTTTCATGTCGCCCGGCTCAGCGGCCAACCGGGCCAGGACCGGAAAGGGCTGGAAGTGCTGGAAGGGGTCAATCAGGTAGTGGTGGGCCCAGCAGTAAATGTCGAACCCGGCGTCTCTCGCCCCTCTGAACTGCTCCAAGTGGTTGCGCCACTGCTGTTGAGGGTCAATGGTGTCCCTTATAACAACCTGGCCTACCTGGTAGCCAACTTCCATTCCGCTCACCCCTTCTCCGGGGGATCCGGGAACAAAATAGGTCGGAGCAATTCGGCAGCGTGTTCAAGCACAACGCTGGTTACCCAGCCATCGTTGTCTGTCATTGCTACAAGGTTCCTGGCAACCGTTTCCCCATTAGCCCCAAAGGTCCCGCCTGTAAGTACCAGAGTGTCGGTATCCTCGAAATACCGTATCAACAACTCCGGCTCTGATTCCAGTATCGAGTCTGTTACACCCATTTCTTTGTCCGGCTTCGTCGTCATATCGATACCCCCGGCCTTGTTCTCAACAGTGGGACTTTTCGCTCAGAATTGTTTCCCTATTCGGGACGAGTTACTCAATTGATTGGTAGGCATCACGCCCAGATTTGTGGGATTTGATCAACAACGATGGCGGGGTAATCAGTGATCGAAGAGCTTGATCTACTTTGGTTTTGCCAAACCTATAGAATTTAGTATCTATCTTAGTGCGGGTTTTCGGTTCTTGACAGTATTTCAGAATCAGATCTTCTAGTCGCTCGTCAGGGTCAGGACGAAGAGGAAGCGGTTTAAGCGCGACTATGAGTGTCCATCCGGGGTTACGATCTAGTAGTTCACCTGGAGTGAAGAGCAGCTTGGACTTGTTTTGTTGGAAATACTTACGGAGCCGTTCCCGCAATACTCCTCCCACGCCTGTTGAGCCATACCCGTGGATTACTCGTATCTTGACTTGTTGTCCGCGACGGGATAACGCCGTGTTGTAGGCATTATGGAATTCGGCTAGAGCTTCTTGCCACGTCTTGCCATGAAAGTCTAATTCCATCCATCCTATTTCTAGTCTAGGGTTGATCATGTCTTCCCTACTATGTTGGTGACTCCTACCGACCTACCCTTACGGTACTCGCCGGTACTTCAACAGCCGCTGGCCTTCCAGGTGCTGGTTGATGTACAGGTCGCCGTGGGCGTCCATCCACACGGCGTGGGCGGTGGCGCCGAAGGGGCCTTCCCACTTGGATATGACCGTCCCGTCGATGTCCACTATGCTCAGGAAGCCGTCAAGTTCCGGGATGAACACCACGTTGTTTTCGTCGATGAAGAAGTCGCAGGGGCGGGCGAAGCCGGTCCATTGGGTGAGGAACTCCCCCTCCTGCGTGAAAATCTGGACCCGGTTGTTCTCCCGGTCGGCGACAAATACTCGGCCGTCGGTGTGCACCCAGACCCCGTGGGGCACGTGGAACTCTCCCGGCTCGGTCTTGCCCGGCGCGCCCCAAGAGTTGAGCAGCGTGCCGTCCTTGTCGAACTTGTGCACCCGGGCGTTGCCGTACCCGTCGGAAATGTACAGGTAGCCGTCGGGCGAAATCGACACATCGCTGGGCCGGTTGAAGGGACCGGCGGCCCGCAATGCCGGCTCCTCAGTGATGCCCGACCAGCCGGTGTCAGACGGCTTGTACCACTCTCCCATCGTCATCAGCAGGTTGCCGTCCCGGTCGTACTTCTGGACTACGTGGGAGTTCTTGACCGGCAGGTATAGGTTTTCGTCTTTGTCAATGTGCATCCCGTGGGCGTCGTCCAGGACCCCTTCGCCCCAGGATGTGATGAAGTTGCCGTCCCGGTCCAGCACTATCAGCGGATGGTCGCTGCGGTTGAACAGGTACACCCGATCCTGGGAGTCGGTGACGATGCCCGTCTGCCCAAGCACCCACCCGTCGGGGAGCTTGGCCCAGTCCTCAATCAACTCGAAAGTATATTTGCCCGTGCCTACGGTTGCCATGACAACATCACCTCCTGACTTCGATGCGGAGAGCGTGGGGCGCTTAGCAACTGTCCTCTTTACCCTTGAACGCCGGCATCACTTCCTTGGCGAACCACTCCAGTTGTTCCAGGATGACTGATTGCGGGGTGCCGACGGGATGGCTGACGCCTACCCGCTCCATGCCCGGGTAACGCTCGGCGACGGCGCTGAGTTGCTCGATGATTCGCTCCGGCGGACCGCAGAGGGCCGCGCCGCTCTTTACCGCCTCTTCCAAGCTGGGCAGCCCGGCGAAAGGCGCTCTCGCAGGATCGCTGATGTCCCGCATCTGCTCCTCGCTGAGGCCCCGGTGGAGCCGGAGCGGGCCGAACATCTTAACGTTCTCTTCGTAGAACGCGGATGCTTCCTTGATGGCTTTTTCCACCGTGTCGGCCAGATAGAAGTGGAACCCGACGCTGATGTCCTCGCCAAGCTCTATCTCGTGGCCGGTCCGGGCCACCGCGGCCTGGTATTCCCGCATCGTATCGTCCATGGCGCCGCCCTCGGCAACCCCGCCTCCGATCATGCCCTTGATCCCATGCTTGGCCATGAAGTCCAACGCCCGCCGGGTGCCGCCCTGAATAGGCTGCCAGCACTCCACCGGCAGGTTCCTGGGCCTGGGCACGAGGGTAATCTCCTCCAATTCGTAACCCCTGTAGGGCACCTTGGGAGGAATGTCGTAGTATTGCCCGTGATGGGAGAAAGAAGCCTCGTTGAAGGACTTGAGGATGACTTCCACCTGCTCCTCGAACATCTCCCGGTTGGCGTTCTGGTCCAGCAGCGGGCTGCCGAAGGTCTCGATCTCGCGGGTATGGTAGCCCCTGCCTACGCCGAACACCACGCGGCCGCCGGTAAGGATGTCTGCCGTGGCGTAGTCCTCGGCCAGTCTCAGGGGGTGCCACATCGGAGCGATGTTGAAAGCGCAGCCCAAGCGGATGTTCTTGGTCAGGTGGGCCAGATGCACGTTCAGCATCAGCAGGTTCGGGATGCACTCGTAACCTTCAGGCTGGAAGTGGTGCTCCGCCATCCAGAAGGTGTCGTAACCCATATCGTCCAGAAGCTTGGCGATGGCTTCGGATTTGGGGAACGCCGTGGTCAGGTGTTCATCCGACAGGGAACGGTCGTTTACCGGGGTGCCGGCGTACCCCACGTTATCCATGTCTACGTGACCGGCGAAAAGGCTGTCAAACTTGGTAATCATGGCCTGCCCCTTGGTTGATGATTCTTGAAAGTCTTGGAATTGGTCTAATTGTAGTCTATGGGCATAGAGTGTCAACACGCCTGAGAGGGATGGATGACGGGAGGCGGTTGACAGGGTACGACCGGCGCATCACCATGGTAAAAGAAAGCTTACGATAGAGATCAATGTTATGAACTTGGAAGATATTCGGGAAGGCCATGATGAGTCCGGTTTGGACGAGGAGCTTCAACAATTCGTTGAGCAACTTAAGGTTGCCGAGAAGGAAGTTCCGTTCGTGGGGATCGATTGGTTCCGCGACGAGTTTTTGCCTCAGTGCGGCCACCCTTGGGCCAAAGACGCTGAGAGGAATGGACTATTGCTACGGCGGGCGATTGATAGGTGCTTGGTATTGATTTTGCGTGTGCCAAATCCCGACCAACCATCAGATCCTATCAAAGCAATAATGGCAATTCCGTCTGGTACGGGAAAACGTGGTGTAAAGTTCACCCCAATTAAGATTAAAGGTGGGCCGATTTCAGACACCGTCATCGAGGACAGAGCTGACAGGTTCTGATGACCACCTATTATTTCGACAGCAGCGCTTTCCTGAAACTTTATATCCAGGAGGAAGGATCGTCGGGGTTGGTGGCGTTGGCACGAGGCTTGGACCGCCACCGGATAGTCATTTTGGATATTACCCTCGTGGAGTCACATTCTGCCTTGCGCCGGAGGCAACGAACCGGAGAAATTTCATTGGCTGAGGCTGATTCCTTGCTTGACCGTATTCAGGAAAACAGGGAGTCCCAGTACCATATGGAAACCTCGACGCCGGAAATACTTCAGGACGCCACGCGACTGATTGACCTGTACCCGCTAAGGACGTATGACGCTGTTCAACTTGCGGGTTGCCTGGCGGTCCAAAGCGGTGTCCCTTCGCCGTTAACTTTCGTTTGCGCCGACTTCCGTCTTTGCGCAGCGGCCAACTCGGAGGGACTGGTCGTATCCAACCCGCTGGAAGATTTCTAGTTGGTCGCTTTCCCCGTCAAAGCCCCAGCGAAGCGGGGGTACCCGCCTGATCAATGTTCCCGTCTACTATCTGGATGACTTGGTCGCTCATTCCGGCCAATGCCAGGTCGTGGGTGGCGACTATGACGGTGGCCTTTCTTTCCTTGACCACCTCGCGCAGGATGCCGCTTATGGATGTCGCTGTGGTGGTGTCCAATTCCCCGGTGGGCTCGTCGGCGAAGATGGCGTCCGGGCCGGTCACCAGTGCGCGGGCGATGGAAACCCGCTGTTGCTCACCGCCGGAAAGCTCGTAAGGACGGTGCCGCGCACGGGGACCAAGCCCCACAAGGTCCAGGGTTTCCATGGCGCGGCGGCGCCTCTCCCGCCAGGACACCCCGGATATGTGCAGGGGCAGTTCGACGTTCTCCAAGGCGGAGAGCAGCGGCATAAGCCCGAATGACTGGAATACGAAGCTGATCTTCCGTCGGCGCAGTTCCACCAAGTCGACTTCCGCCATGTTTGACATGTCCTGTCCTTGGAAGAAGACCTTGCCGCCGGTGGGTTGGTCCAACCCTGACATAAGGTTCAGTAACGTGGTCTTGCCCGAACCGGACCGCCCCACTACTGACAGCAACTGCCCCCGGCCTACTTGCAAGGTGATACCGTTGACCGCCGTCACGGCCATTTCACCCGCCCCGAACACCCGGGTGACGCTTTCGGTGGAGATGATGCTGTCGGAGTTGGTTTGAAATGCCCGAACTTCGCTCATTGCCCGATGCTCGATTGGACCGCCGCAAGGCGGTCCGGCAGATTTGCCTGTCTCACCCGCCCTCGCTCCTGTTGACGCGGCTCCGCGGGTCCGCCGGGCGTATGGTCACGGTGTCCCCTTCCAACCCGGCCTTGGCCAGCCCTCGCTGACGCAGGCGTTCCGAAATGTCTTGAGGCAATTGTATCCGGCCGGCCCGGTCTACGACGACGTACTCCTCCTCCACCATGTCGCCGGGCCGTTGGAAGGTTGGCGTGGAATAACTCTCTGAACTGATGCGGCCGTCGCGTATGTTGACCACCCGGTCAACGTAACGGGCCACTCCGGGATAGTGGGTCACCATGATTATCGTGACCTTGTAGGCTTGGTTCAGGTGACGCAGCATTTCGAAGACCTGGCCGGCCGTCTGGGTGTCCAGCTCGCCCGTGGGTTCATCGGCCAGCAATAGCGGAGGACGGTTTGCCAGCGCCACTCCGATGGCGGTCCGTTGCTGCTCGCCCCCGGATAGTTGGTATGGGTACCGGTCACCCTTGTCCGACATACCAAGGGAGTCCAGAAGCTCGGAACTCCAACTGTGACGTTCCTTGGCCGACGCCCCAGCCATTGCGAGCGGTGTCTCGATATTGTCCCTCACGTTCAGGTAAGGGACCAGGTTCCTGCCGGTGGCCTGCCAAACGAATCCTACTTCCAAGCGGCGGTACATCACCAGGTCGCGGTCGGTAATGTTCAGAAGGTCTCTGGATCCCACCCGGACTTGTCCCGCCGACGGACGGTCCAACCCGGCCAGCACGTTCATCAGCGTGCTCTTGCCGCTGCCGCTGGCGCCCACGATGGCTATGAGCTCTCCTGCCTGTACCTCCAGGTCCAGCCCTCGGAGGGCTACAACCTCCAACTCGGACCTCTTGTAAATCTTGAACAAGTCCCGGCACTCGACGTAGACGCCCTCCGACTCGTCTTGCTCCACCGGTCGGGGTTCGGGGTCTGGGATGGGTGCGGGCCTTTCTAATACACTGCGTCTGTCCAAGTAAGCCTCACTGAACTATTTCTATCCGGCAAGCTGCACCGTGCCTTGTCCGGCGCACCGCTTAACCCTCGCCAATTCTCAGCACTTGGTGAATTTCCATTCTAGTCGTAAACCACACCAACCACAACAAAGCCACAACCGTGAATACCGCCAGGACCAGGTACGACAATCCAAGGGTGGACCAGTTTGTTTGCAGTATCATGCCGGGAGTGACCCTGACCCCCGCTTCCGCAACTTCCATCAGGGGCAGAAGGCTGGTGCCGATGACCAGACCGGCCACGGTGCCCAAGGATACCCCGCATACGGCCACCAGCACCAAGCTGAACCACACGCACCCGTTGAGTTGTGTTCGAGACGACCCCAGTGTGCGCAGCAACGCGAACTCCGTTTGTCGTTCCCTCGTGTCGATGAACGAAAACAGCACAATTCCGGACACGCTGGCCAGGACCAGGGCCAGGAACATCAGCACCAGCAAAGCACCCCAGCCCGCGTTCACCAAAGGCTGATCGACCCGCTGGGACACCAAGTCCGAGGCCTCGAAAACATCTCTTATCCGCAGGCCGCTGTCCTCCAATTGGCCGACAATCGCGTCCGGGTCGGCCCCTTTCTGGTCCAGGTCAACCCACAGTTCGTTGGACCAGCCCACGGGCCTGGGGCTGTGTATATTTGCGTGTTGGATGAACGTTTCCAGGTCCACTACGGAGAAAGGTTTGCCGTCCGGGTCCAGGGTTGGAAAATAGTCCACGGCGGCCTTTATCTCCAAGTCCAGCGAGAAAGTTGAAAGCCCCACGGTGCGGATGTCGCCTACTTCTGCGTCCGCAATCTCCAGGAACCGTTTGCTTACCAACGCGGGGACAGGTGTTTCGACGGTTCCGGGTCTTATTCCACGAAGCCCCACGCTCCCGGGAGACCAGCCATACCGGGCGGAACGGCTGCCCCCCGGCGGCGTCACCGAATCGCTCGTCTCCAGGGAGTACAGCCCCGGTTTGGTGAAGTCTTCGACTATCTGCCAGCCGCTCAGGTCTCTGAAATCATCCAGGATACCCCCGCCGCCGTCTGCGCTTCCATATCCCAACTCGCCGAAGAATATCGCGCCGGGCTCAATAACGGGTGAACGGTGGACCAGTTGCAGCGACATCAACGTTACCGGGTACGTGACGTTGTCCAAGCGGGATATACCCAGGACCGAGTCAACCGGGACGATATTGCCCTCAAGCCGCTTCCAGCCTCGGAATCCCACGTTCCCCAAGGACACGTCGAAGTAGTACCCCAGGGCGTCCCTCAACCTGGCGTGTACAAACAGGCTGGGGTCGGGACGGCTTGGCTGCGCCAGGACTCTCAGGGTAGTGGCATCCATCGGCAACAGGATGCCCTGGGGTTCAGAAGGCGGCTCCGGCGTCAGCAGAGCGGTCAGTTCCTCCAGGGACTGTCCTTGTGAAAAGTCCGGCCTGTACCAGGCGACGCGGTCGAAGTCTTCCGCCTCCACCGCCAGCATGATGCCGCTGGTGCTGAACCCGGTGGTGGTTAGGTGACCGCCGGCCCGCTGCGCTTCGATGGCCACCGGGGCCAGCCCGTCGGACTTCACCGACTCGGATATACCTTGAAGCGTCCGGGGACTGGACTTCCCTCCATGTTCAATGCGCAGGTCAGCCCCGGCGGCGTACAGGGCGCGGTCCATCTGGCTTCGCTCCAGGGTGGCGCTGAAGGCGCTTCCTATAACGCCCAGGGCGGTGGCGAACATCAACAGGACCACCAGCGCGCCCGGCACTACCGGGTCCCTCGATACGTGCCTCAGCCCTTGCAGCAGCCACGACGGCGCTGCCGGCTCTACCAAGCGCGTCAGCACTCCTATGGCTATGGGGAACACCCGCATGACGATGAGACCTATGGCCAACAAGCCAAGCAACGGCCCCAACAACAGGCTGTAATCGATCTCCAGTCCTTGATTCCCCAAGGAACGCACCAGGAATGCGCCCCGGCTTTGAATTTGCCACCAGAAGAGCACTATCAGGCCCAGCAGCAGAATATCCAGATAGTAACGGTGCACAAACGGAACGCTGGGGGGCCTCGCGCCTGTTTGCCGGAATTCCACCACGCTTTGCCGGGCGGCCACCAGGGTAGTCCCGGTCAGCACCACCACTCCCAGCAGCCCTCCGGCCAATCCCAACAGGAAGGCCTCTGCGGGAATAAACAAGGGGACAGCCACGACTTCGTCGCTGCCTCCCAAGCCGAAAAACAGCCGGCCCAGCACCGTCACCACGGCGAGGGCCAGGAAGGGGCCGACGACGACCGCCGGTATGGCCAGCAGCACTCCCTCGACGGCGGACAAAATAGCGACCTGTACCGTGGTTGCGCCCCGGCTTTTCAGCACGGAAATCTCCGTAGCCCGGGACTTGATGATCAGCGCTGTAATCAGCGCAAGGTAGTAAGCTAACGTGCCGACAATCAGGAACAGGATCAGGTACAGCGGAATGCGGGCCAGCAACAACTGTTCCTGGTAGTCCTCCAACACTTCGTCCAGCTTGATGCCGTTGCTGGAGTTGGCCAGGTTCGTCCGCACGTCCCGTTGAATACGCCGCAGAGAGTCCAGGACCTGGTCGACGTTCCCCGCGTCTATGGTGAGCCGGTCCACGTAATAGAACCATGTCACGTCGGTGTACAAGGTGGGATATTGGTCGTAGACCTGGCCCAGTATGCCCTCCTCCGATGTGAACAGAGGCACGATAGTCCATTTGGAGTCGTGAAAACTGAAAGCGTTGCCGGAGGCGTACCAGAACTCGTCATCCACGTTGATGCGCTCGAACACTCCAACGATTTCCACCGGGACCGAGGGGGGATCGGTGAACGACGCCGCAGGAAACGCCTCCATACTGTCGCCAACGTCAAGCTGGAGCAATTGAGAGCCGAGCACGTCCACCGCGACCTGCAAAGGCTCGCCCGGCTTGGGATCCCCGGCGGCGGAGTCCGAGTAAGGCCAGCGCCCCCGGACAATCTCGGCCCTGCCCGTTGTCAGCCCGGTCATGTACTTTATTTCGCCGCGGGGACGGACTTCATTGTCCAGTTCCAACTGGGGGTGGCCGGTGAAAAAGAACGTCGAGGTTTCGATCAGCATGGCCCGGTCATGGATATGGGGGTCGACCAATGCCAGTACCCTCTGTTCATTGAAGGCCTGCGTGGCGCGGTGGTAGGCGGCCCTTCCCGCTGCGTCGGAGGCCGTGTCCTGGCCGGTGAAAATCCTTATCCAGAAGTTGACTTCCTCCGGCGCGGCGCGGGTCATTGCGTGGCGCAACGCCGTTTCGGCCAACAGGTTGGAAAAGATGACGCCGCTGGCCATCAGGGACACGGCCAGCAATATGCCCGCAAACAGGACCAACTCCAATCGCCAGTTGAGGGCGATCCTTCGGACGGCGATGATGTAGCCCAGCCTGGTTAACGCCGCCATTCTGCTTGGACCCCCTTCCCGTCTTTCCCGCTAAGCCCGTCCCTGGGAGATTCCCGCCTTCGCGGGAATGACGTTAGGGGGCACGAAACCTTGCCCTCGTGGAGACAGGGGGCGTGGGGGCAGGCCTCGCCTGATGGCACAGCTCTCATTCCTATTCCCCGGTTCGCAGTATGTCCGCCACTCTCAAACGGAGAGCGGACACTGCAGCGACGATAAGGCCCAATACCAGGGCGGTGGCCAGCCCCCCCAGCACCAGGATGATCAGCCATTCCTGGGCAGCGAGAATCATCGGTGGAATGGACGGTTCGCCCCGGGTGTTGACGTCCAAGTAGCCCAGGATCCACCGGCCCATCCAGGCCCCCACGGCGCTGCCTACGGCCAGCCCCACGATCGCCACCAATACCCTCTCCAATCCCAGGGACAGAAAGAGTTGCAGCTTGGACAGCCCCAGGGTCCTGGCCACCGTCAGGTCCACTCTGCCGGTCTGAATCGCCACCAGGGCATGGATTACCAGCGTAAGCAGGACGGCTACGATGATGGCCGCCATTCCCAGGATAGTCAGGCCGTTCCAGCCGCCGCCCGCCAACGGGTTGCGCAAAGCATTCTTCACCAAGGAGTCCCGGTCCCTGACGCCGACGAACACGCCAAGGCGATCCTTTATCGAGGCCGCCGCCGCGTCCCGGTCCACGCCGTCCTCCAAAGACACCCAGAACTCCCGGGGGTCGTCAACTCTCTCCGAGGAGCTACGGCGGACGTATTGGGTGTAGATGTCCAGCGGCACGATCAGGAATGGACGGGCCGACGGGTTCAACGTGGGGAAGAACTTGGTAGTGTCCTCCACCACCACCGGCAGCAGGTGCTTGCCAATCTTGATTCTCATCGTTTGGCCGGGAACGAACCCCGGACCGCCGATGGCCGGCGCCGGGTAAGGGTAGGGCGGCAGGACCACGCCGCGGTTGGCCTCCTTGAAGGGCTCCTCCCATGCTATGGAGAGGCCCGCCTCTCCGGAATGGGCGCCAAAGGACGTCCTCTCCACAACGTCGGGGACGCCCCCTTCATTGACCAGGGTCACCCATCCCCGGTACTCTTCGAATCCTTCTATGACAACGCCCTCGGGTGGGGTGGACGGCCCTTTTATGGTCAGATCGTCGAAGCTGACGCTGCCCGGCGGCACCGGCGTGAACGAGTCGCGGCTCAAAAAAATGGAAATAAGCCATGAAGTTTCCACCGGCAAATCAGGGTTTTCAGGTATCTCCTCCTCAAGATAGACCCACTCAGGCGGAGTGTCGGTCGGTGTGGTCGGTGCCCTCATCCCCATCCCCAATGCCTTGATGGGCTCCAATTCCCCAAGGAAAAGGTTGCGGTACCGCCCGCGGTCATCGTAGACCCTGGCCCAAAGGTTCAAGTTGGATGCCAGCGGCCCTGTGTTCAGGCGGCTTTTTTCCACCCAGATGCCCAGTCTCCGCGCGTCGCCCGGTATCTCGATTCCCTTCAAGTCTTCGAGTCCCAGCCCCGCCGCGCTCACCGGCGACGGCCCCAAGGGCGCCAGCAACTCCCTCAAGCTCTTGTCGGCAAAGTCATCCCGGAACCAAACCGTCTGCGGGAGCGCCTCCGGGTCAACCGCCAGCAGCGTGGTTATAGCTCCCGGGAACACGTCCAGCAGGATGCCAGACTCCTGGATGACGGGACTGAAGGACTCTACGGCCGGCTCCTCGGCCAGCCTGTCCCCGTCGGAAACCGTTAACGTAGGACCCGTAACCGACAAGTCGCCGCCGGCCGCATAGAGAGTCCTCTGAGTCTGGGTCAGCGACAGGGTGGACTGGAAAGTCGCGCCGAACACTCCAAGGGCCGACGCCAGAATCAGGATCACCACCAATGAACCATGAGGCAGGGGGTCCCGGGCGAACCGCGCCAGCGGAAACGCCATCCACGCCGGTCCGATTCGCTCGGCCAACCAAGCAATCAACCGTACCAGCAGGGGCAACAACCGCAGCACCACCACCGCAACTCCCACCAGCATCAGCACCGGACCGAAAAGGGGCACTAGGTCAAGTTTCAAGTCCTGCGATGCCAGGTCCCTTATAAAGAACCCCTCTCGGCCTTGGATTTCCCAGATTAGAAATGCAACGGCTGCCAACACCAGGAAGTCCACGTAGTACCGTTGCAGGAACGGCAATGTCGGTGGGCGCGCCCGTTCCCTCAATGACTCTGCCAAGCCCAACCGGGCCCGGCTGATGCTGGAGAACAGCAGCACGGCCAAGCTCAAAAGGCCGCCCAGCACCCCCATCAAAAGCATGTTCAGGGAAAGTCCAACCTCGACTGGTTGGGACGTGCCGGTGACCGGGTCTATGGTGGAAAGCAGCAGGTACTTCAGGATAACGAAGGCCAGCAAAGGCCCCAGGAAGATGGCGGCCACCGCCACTATCCCTTCGCTGACAACCAGTATGGCGCTCACCTGGAAAAGACTGGCCCCGCGACTCCTCAGCAGACTGGCTTCATCGTTCCGTGAGCGGGCCAACAGTCCCAGCACCAATGCCAGGAAGTAGAGCACAACCAGCACTACCAATGATATGAACAGGAAGATAGGCACCCTGGCCAGCAACAACTCCTTCTCGTACTCCCGCAGGGTTATCCTCAGGCCGGTGAACACTAATGATTGAGGGAACCGGCGGTTGACATCCGTCTCCAGGCCGTCCAGGGCTTCCTTGGTATGGCCGACCATGGATGCCGTCAACACCTCGGTGTCCAGGAACAGGAACCACGTGAAGTCGCCTACCAGTGACGGGTGCTTGGCGCCGATGCCGTCGAAGAAGACCTCTTCGCTGATATAGAACGGCGCCATCAGCCTGTCTACAAGGTCTTGGACGGCGAAATAGGAAGACGGCCCGTTCATCCAGTACTCTTCTCCGGAGTCGATTGGCTCCGCCAAGCCTACGATGTGGACCGAAATGCGTTCCGACTGGTCGGTGGAGAAAGGGACCATCTCCACGCTGTCTCCCACGCCAAGCGACATCGTCGACGCGGTCTCGGCTCCCAGCACTGTCTCCACTGAAATCGTGTTCCCGTTGACTGACGCGGTGTTTTGGGGCCAGCGGCCGTCGACCAAGCGGGAGTGCTCCTCGAACCCGGTGAGGAAGAACGGACGGACAAAGATAGCGTCCAATCTGAGAGGGTCGGACGTTGGGTCCCGGGTAAAGCGTATGTCTCCCTCTATCCTGCCGTACCGCTCGATTCTCCGGGTCATGTAACCCAAGCGAGCATCGGCGATGTCTTCCACCGTCGATCTCAGGTTGTCGTAGTCCTTGGCGCCGATGGGGCGGTTTTGGGTGATGACGTGAACGTTGAGGACTTCGGGGCTGGTGGAGGCGAGGATGTGGCGAAGGCCGCCTTCGGCAAGGATGTTGGAGTAGCCCGCTCCGACCGCCATCAGGGTGACGGCGGCGATTATCCCAAAAGAAGAAATAAGAAGGATCGGCCAAGAAGAACGAAGACGCTTCGGCAAGAGCCAAAGAAGTGCGCCGGTCCAGCCCATTAGTTGTATAACTCTTTCCACATGGCAAGGCTACCCCCGGAGAAGCTTGTCAGGGGGGCTGAAGGCGAGTGTAAATGGGGCTTGACCCAACTGTCAAATCCAGGGCCTTTCATTCTCTCGTCATTCCCGCGCAGGAACGTCACCCCCGCGAAGGCGGGGGCGGGAATCCATGTGGTCTCGCCACGAGAACATTGCCATAGGCTGGAAGTATGTGGATTCCCGCTTTCGCGGGAAAGACGGGACCTGTGCAGCCCAACCCGGAAAATGAAAAGGCCCTGGTCAAATCGCGCGGGCATGCTGCCCCGGTAGGTCCCCCTTCCCGTCTTTCCCGCGCAGGCGGGAAACCCGCCGGGGGCAGGCTTGTGCTATTATTAGCCGCACTTATTGTCTTCGCCCCGCCATGCGACCAGCTAGGGCGGCCTAATCACCCCTGCCATGCGGCTAGCGGGGCTCAACACGAGGCCTCTTATGACTTCCAACCTCTCCCAGCAGGTCGTTGCTTTCATCCCTTACAAGAGGGACTATTCCGACAATTTCTTCTATCCTGACCCCGACCCCAAGCCGGACAGTATGGAACAAGGTTACACCATCCACGAGTGCGCCTACCTGCTTCACGACTACTTCGCAGACCGTCCTGACGTGCTGGTTGATGCCAGCGGTTCCGTTTACTATGACCGGCAGGACCGTATCCGGGGCCACCTTGCTCCGGACCTGTACGTGGCCTTCGGAGTGGAAGCGGACGAGGTCTTCCAACGGAACAACTATCTGGTCTGGGAGGCCGGCAAGCCCCCTGACTTCGCTTTGGAAGTGGCGTCAAGGAGCACCCACAACGTAGATACCCGGGACAAGCCTGCCCTCTACGCTTCCATAGGTGTGGGGGAGTACTGGCGCTTTGACCCCAGCGGCGGCCGGTATTACGGCTATGAACTTGCCGGGGATGTCCTGGAAAGCGGGGTTTACCGACCCCTTCCGGTGACCGAAACGCCAGCTCCCGCTGGCCGCATGGCAAGGGGTGTGGTCCAGGGATACAGCCCGGTCCTGGACCTGACCCTGTGTGTCCAGGAAGGACGATTGTCCTTCTACGACCACAAAACCGGCCGCTACCTCCCGAGCATCAGCGAAGAGCGGGCCGCCAGGCAGGCAGCCGAGTCCGCTCAACAGACAGCTGAAACCGCCCGGCGTGCTGCGGAAATGGAAGCTGAACGGCTTCGAGCAGAACTTCGGCGCCTGCGGGAAGGGTAGGACACTCCACATGATTACGAGGTATCACTTATGAATAGACTGGAAGGCAAAGTCGCCCTGGTTACCGGCTCCGGCCGCAACATTGGCCGCGCCACGGTGTTGAAGCTGGCCGCGGAAGGCGCGGACGTGGTGGTCAACGCCCGCTCGAACCGTCAGGAAGCCGAATCGGTCGCCGAAGAGGCGAGGGCCTTGGGCGTCAGGGCGTTGCCGGTTTTGGCCGACGTGGGCAACAAGGAACAGGTGGACTCGATGGTGTCGATGGCCATGTCCGAGTTCGGAAAGATCGACATCCTGATAAACAATGCCGCCATCCGCCCACACAAGCCGTTCCTTGAAGTGACGCTGGAGGACTGGGAAACGGTGCGGGGAGTGGTCCTCGACGGCGCTTTCTATTGCACCAGTGCCGTGCTGCCCTCCATGGTGGAAAACCAGTACGGCCGAATACTGTTCTTCACCGGAGACGGCGCTTTCCAAGGCACCGCCCAGCGGGCCCATGTGTCCGCGGCCAAGATGGGTCTCGTCGGCCTTGCCCGTAGCTTGGCCAGTGAATTCGCCCCCCACAACATCAGGGTAAACGTGGTCTCACCGGGGAGCATAGACACGTCGAGGGAACACCCCGAATGGTACCCACAGAGCCGCCCGCCTGACGCATCGAGGATTCCCCTTGGGCGGCAAGGTATGGTGGAAGAAATCGCCGCCACCTGCCTGTTCCTGGTGAGCGACGACGGCGGCTTCATAACCGGGCAGGCCATCCACGCCAACGGGGGCACGGCGTTCTTCTAAAGACCAGAGCAGCGTCAAGTTGAAGGCCGTGGTTACTGCCAGAGTAACCACGGCCTTTGCATTGATTGAACGGTGGTTTAGAAAGGACGCGCCTGAAGCATGGGCATGGGGATCAGCCGCTCGTTCACCGAGTCGGCTACCAACCGGAACAGTTGCAGAGTCATTGCTCCAATCAGGGAACGAACCCCCGGAGGGCCGAACACCACAACAGTGGGGCGTGCCGCTCTTCCCAACCGCAGCCGCGCTTCTCCCATGTCGTACTCCACGACACTGCCATCGGCCAAATATAGTTGCACTTGTTCTGTGGGCTGAATTCCCAAGCCTTCCAGCAAGTCCCTATCCACCATGGTGTAGTACGCGCCCGTGTCTACCAGGGCCTCCACGCTGGCAAATTCAGCCCCGTTCAAGTTCCCCACTTCAAGGGTTGCCGTAAATGTCCCCAATCCTTCCTACTCCTGCCCCCGCATCCGGAACTCGCGCAGGTCGTCGGGGATGATAAGCCTTGCTTCCGTCAATTCCTGTATTTCCTCCGGGTTCCAGCCCGGGGCGTGTTCCCGCAGCACGAACCCTTCGGTCGTCACCTCGAACAAGCCCAGGTCGGTGGCCACCAGCTTGACGACCCCCGGCGCGGTGATGGGAAGGCTGCAACGGCTTAACATCCTGGGTTTGCCGTCGCGGGTGGTGTGCTCCATTGCAATGAACACCCGCTTGGCGCAGGCCGCCAGGTCCATCGCTCCGCCGATGCCGCCGCCCTTGCGTGAAGGGATGCGCCAATTGGCGAAGTCACCGTTCTCCGCCACCTCGTAAGCTCCCATGACGGTGACGTCCACCATCCCGCCGCGGATGACGGCGAAAGAGTCGGCGTGATGCAGTATCGACATTCCCGGTTGGGCGGTGACGAACTGTCCGCCCGCGTTGACCAAGTGCCTGTCCTCCTCACCCTCTCCCGCTATCGGGCCGTAGCCGATAACCCCGTTCTCCGAATGGGTGATGATGCTCCTGCTGTGGTCCACGTAGTTGGAGCATAGGGTAGGCATACCCACGCCCAAGTTGACTATCCATTCGTCCTGGAATTCCATCGCCAACCGGTCGCACATTGTTTGCCTCGCCAACTTGGGCTTGTCCGCCATTTTTAACCTCCGGTGAGTAGGTTGGCCGTATTGGCCGCACGGTACGCGAAGATTTCCGCGTGCCCTGAAGTCAGTCCCAAATGCCGTCGGCGGGTATCTTGACTATCCGGTCCACGTATATACCCGAAAGGTGTATGTGGTCCGGGTCTATGCCCCCAACCGGCACAATGTCTTCCTCTACCTCGACAATGGTCGTCTTCCCCGCCATGCCCATAACCACATTGAAGTTGCGCTGGGTGAGGCGGAATTGAAGGTTGCCGAAAGTATCGCACTTCCAAGCCCGCACGAAAGCATAGTCGCCGGGCAGGGGATGCTCCAGCACGTGCATCCGCCCGTTTATCTCCCGGTGCTCCTTGCCCTCGGCCAACTCGGTGCCCACGCTGGTGGGAGTGTAAAAGCCGCCGATGCCGGACCCGGCGGCCCGCAGCCGCTCGGCCAGCGTGCCCTGGGGAACCAGTTCGGCGTCGATTTCATCGTTGTTGTACATTCGGACAAAGGGGGTTACCTGCGACGGATGGGTGGCGGCGGTGAAAGCGCAGACCATCTTCTTCATCTGCCCCGCTTCCACCAGGATACCCACGTCGGTGGTGCTCCCCATCTGACCGGCGTTGTTGGAGACGCCGGTCAACTCCTTGGCCCCCTGCCGGCGCAGCGCGGCGATCAGGTTTCGGGGCACGCCCACGCCTCCGAAACCCGGGAAGAGAACGGTCACGCCGTTGGGGATGTCCGCCACTGCAGCGTCAAAAGTATCGAAAATCTTGTTCTTCATGGGGTGGTCTCCTGAAGGGCTTTCGGTTCTAAATACTACCGCAGAAGCGGCGTGGTTGCCAGAGTATCGGAACGCCCGCCCCCGGCGGATTCCCGCCCGCCTGCCCCGGCGAGTTCCCGCCCCCCTTCCTCCGTCATTCCCGCCAAGGCGGGAAACCGGGCCGGGGGCTGCTCAAGACGGGTCGGTGCGGACGGTTGATGGCACTCCAACCACTTGACAAGCCGCTCAAATAGACAAAGAATCCAGATAGTTTACTCTTGGAGGAAATCCATGGCTACTGCAAATAAACAGGCCTACATATACGCCGGGTTGGCGGGAGAAGGAGACTACATAGGAGAGGGCGGCCTATACCGCCGGGCCGCTGACGGAGGCGAATGGGAGTCCATCGCCAACGGGCTGCCGTCGGAGCCCCAGGTACGGGCGCTGCTGGTCCACCCGGAAAACGGCAACGTGGTATACGCCGGCACCAACCTGGGGGTGTATCGCAGTGACGATCAAGGCGACCATTGGGAAGCCTTGGACTCGGATAAAAAGGACGTCTGGTCGCTGGCCTTCCACCTCCAAAACCCCGACGTCGTTTTCGCCGGGTTCGAGCCATGCGCCATATCCAGGTCACAGGACGGCGGAAAGACCTGGAACATGATGAACACCGAGCGGGTAAAGTTCCCCCACATCACCACCTACATGCCACCCCTGGGCAAGCGGGTCATCGACATAGCCGCCGACCCATCGGACCCCATGGACATGTACGGCGCCATCGAGGTGGGCGGCCTGCTTGGCAGCCGCGACGGCGGCGAGAGTTGGGAGTCGTTGATCGACGGCCCTTACCTGCGCAACAACACCCTGGACCTCCACGGCGTGCAAGTCAGTTCCGCCGCCCCCGGCACCGTGCACATAATCACCCAGGTCGCCATGTTCCGCAGCCGCGACCGGGGCCACAAGTGGGAGCATGTCCAGGTTGAAGAGATGTTCCCCGGCGGCTCCTATTGCCGCGACCTGGCGGTGGCCCCCGACGACCCCAAGACCCTGTACCTTGCCGCCGGCGCTGGCGGAGGCGGTTCCCCCAAAGGCACGCAGGAAGCGGGAGCACTGTTCCGCAGCCGGGATGTCGGCGAGACTTGGGAGAGAATCGACATCGGCGACGTCCCGCCCAGCCGGATGTACGGCGTCACCATAGAGCGGGACAATCCGTCCCACCTGCACTGCTGTTCCTCCCTGGGGCAGGTCTACAGCAGCCAGGACGGCGGCGATACCTGGAGCAAGAGCGAGTTGCCCCTGGAACTGTCGCGCTACCGTCACATATACACCCTGGTGTGTGGCTAGGCGGCTAAGCGGGGCACCAGAAGTCATCTGCCAATGGGATTCCCGCCCCCGCCTGCGCGGGGGTGATGTTCCTGCGCGGGAATGACAAAGGCACGCCGCCTCCATGAAGACGGAGGTGGCGTGCAAGCGCAACGGTCGGCAAACGGTAACGCCGGCCGTTGCAGCCAATATTGGGGCGCGTCATAGCCCCTAGTCTGACGGAGGTACCGTCTCCCACTATGGCATTAGAAAGAGCCACCTTCAGCGTCACCACCGACGCCCTTGAATTCATGGTATTGGACCGGGCCGAGTTGCCCGAGGAGTTTAACAAGTTCCAGGTTGTGCGGGAGGGTCCGCTGGACAACGCCGCCATGGCCGAACACGGTTTCTCCGGAAACACTGCCGAGCGTTTCAGCGCCGCGGGCCGGGTCACTGGCTTCATGCGGGAATTCGGAGAGACCTCTTCCGCTTTCACCCACGACGGATTCAACTTCGCCGCCGCCACCGTTGCCCACCTGTTCGACAACCCCCAGTCCGTCTCCGATTGGATGACCGACATTTTCCTGAAGGACTTCGAAGAGAACTTGGGGGAAAACGTGGGCGGAGACCAGCAACTCATCTCCGCAGAGCGGCTGGAGGTTAACGGCTTCTTCGACGAAGCCGTAGCCCTCAAGGTGCTTCAAGGCGGCATCGCCGGGCTGATTTCGTCCACCGTCATCGACTTCCGCGTGGGCCGCATTCTCGGCGTGGCCTTCATCGGCGCCATCGGCAACCACGAAAGGCTGGACCTGACCACCCAGCTTGCCCTGGCACTGGAAAAGCGCATCGTCCGTGTGGTGCTGGGCGGGGGGTAGGGAGTGCCGGCTTTCCGGCAGCGCTTGTTGAAGATATGTCGTCACAACAAAACCGTGAACAACCCTGGCGCAAGTACATTGACGAAGAATCGCGCAGCGTAGCCATCGTCCGGGACAAGGGAATGTCGGTCTGGTCGTTGGTGGGCCACCTCCGTACCTACCGGGGAGACAAAGAGGAGGTACTGGCTGGCTATCGCGGTGACCTGACCTCAGAGGAACTGGATGCGGCCCTGGCCTACTATTGGGCCAAGCCCTACGGTATCGACGAAAAGTTGAGGGAGATTTCGGGGGATGATGAAGGGATGCCGTATGTCCAGACGGTCCATAGTGACATGCCATCACAGCAAAACAAGGAACGGCCTTGGCACAGGTACATAGACGAAGAATCGCGGCGCAGTGAGGCTGTCATTCGTAACAAGGGAATGTCAGTGTGGTCTGTAGTGGGCCGATACAGGGTGTATAAAGGGGACGAAAAGCAGACGCTAGCTGTTTATCACGGGGATCTGAGCGCCGATGAATTGGAAGCCGCCCTGTCATATTATTGGGCCAATCCTTACGATATAGACAGGAAGCTGAAGGACATTTCCACGTAGATGGCGCGTTTCTACTTGGATGAAAACACACCCCGCGAAGTACAGCTTATTCTGTCTCAATACTCCCACGACGTAGTCCACGCATACGACTTGGGACATCGGTCTATGCCTGACCCGGAACACCTCCAAGTTGCAGCAATGGAAGGTCGAATCCTGGTCACGTACAACCGGAGAGATTTCCGGGTACTGCATCAATTTTGGACAGCCCTCAACGCATGGGGGAATCTTGATCAACACCACTCTGGCGTGTTGACCTCATGGGGCGACATTCCGGATGAGCCGTGGGCCAACCTGGTCCACAATTTCGTTAGCCAAGACCCAAACCTGGACAATCAAATGTGGGAGTGGCTTCCCCAGCAACAACAATGGCGGCGGTTCGGGTGGTGACGTCAAAATGCGACAGCGGGTCAACAGCCACGAAACCCGTGTCGTAGAATCATAAAACCTTTGATGGACCTGAAACTGGACCCAAGCATTGCCGGTCAGTACACAAGTGGCAGCCAAATCGCCCGCGTGGTCACAGAGTCTTGGGCAACTGCTAATCTATACTGCCTCGCCTGCTCCTCCAACCACCTGACCGCCGCCAGGCCCAATACCCATGTCCGCGACTTTTCTTGCCCTTCATGTAACACGTCATACCAACTGAAGAGCAAGAATGGGAAGCATGGCAGGGTAGTTGGAAACTCGGCCTATGCCCCCAAAATCGCTGCTATTGACGAAGGCCGGGCGCCTCATTACGCGTTTCTGGACTACAGCCGGGCCAGCTGGACTGTGACCGGACTGTTTGTGGTTCCAGGCCATTTCATTACTCGCGGTGTGATTCAACGGAGGAACCCGCTAAAGCAATCTGCAAGAAGGGCCGGATGGGTAGGTTCCAACATCCTGCTAAACCAAATCATGCCGGAGGGGCGAATCAGCCTCTTGTACGAAGGCGCTTTCCGAGACCCCTCGGTGGTTCGGGCAGAGTGGAAACGGGTTGCGTTTCTCGGCTCGGATGCGCGAGCCAAGGGAGGCTGGGGAGCGGATGTACTGTCCTGTGTTCGCCAGATGGAGTTGGATATCAGTGATAGGGAGTTCACTCTGAGAGCTTTCTACTCACGCTTCACGGAACAGTTATCTCTGT
Source organism: Dehalococcoidia bacterium (assembly GCA_965203835.1). GTDB lineage: Bacteria > Chloroflexota > Dehalococcoidia > Lucifugimonadales > UBA3495 > CBDCFV01. Next base: position 1,626,371 of record OZ241919.1, on the reverse strand, counting down.
TGCATCCAGACAATAACAATGTGCAAGCCAAGATTCGCCAGCAGCTTCAAGTCTTGAGGGACGGTGGAATGTTGGAATTCCTTGGTAGCGGTCGTTACCGCATTATCACTTGAGGCTCGACAAGACCGATATTCGCATACTTGACAAACTGGCCGTATCGATCAATGATCCCGATCCACATTTTAACGTTGGGAGGGCGGTCTTGGATGATGGATACGAGTGGACAGGGATTAAATTAGTCTACGAGGTAATTGCCGACCTCGAGAGTTTGCAGGGCTCAAGGGTGGAGTGGAAGATCGTAGGAGAACCGCATTTTCGGCAAGCTTTCATCAGATTTCACGATTGCCAGGAGTCGGTCTTGCGGCTGAGGATTGATTTAATAGGAGACGACGAGTCTGACGTTTTTGACCGTGAACTTGAAGAGTAACCCTCACTCTTCCTTTTCCAAGTCTTCACACATTTGTAGATTGTCCGGTAATGTAGCTGGAAGTACTACGAGTCCCGCGACGTCGGAGATTGAGTAGCCGCATTCAAGCCAATTGTGTTTACCTATGGTTTTCCAAGTGTAGACCCGTCCGCCAGTGCTGTTGGCTAATGCCTCAGCATCTGTCGCCTCCTCGATTTCGAACATTTCGGCGTCTATCAATAATTCCAAAGTCACACGCATAGCGCACCTCATTCATCTGTTATCCAAAATCACCCTTCCTGTAAACACAAACCCCCGCCTCATCTATATGCGCCTTGATCGACGCATAGCTGATGTGTTCGTAAGCCTGCACATCACATTTCTGAGGGATGTTGGTGTCTTCCAAGTCCAGCTCGAGGCGGCCCAAGCGGTGGGGGGCCAGGATGCCGCGGGTAACGAGGTCTATGTCAGACCGGGGCGTGGATTTTCCCGTTGCCCGCGACCCGTAAAGGATGACTTCCGTCAACTCGGGGTAGCGGGAGAACACTTGCCGCAGCGTTTCCAAGACTTCCGATGACAGGTCGGGCATTTTCACCGTTCCATCGACTCTTCGGCAAGCTTCAGATAGAGGTCATTCAGGAGTGCGAGATAGCGGCCGTGAATGTTCCTGAGCACGGCTTCGATTCTTGCCGCGTCGTAAGTGTGCGAACTCAGGTTGCGGTCGGTGAGCATGTCCAGCCACGTTTCACCGTTGGCGATGAGGCCGGACTGTAACCCTTGCCGTATTACGCTTCTCGGCGTCACCGACTGGAATGCTATCCCATCGTACTCCAGCCGGTCTTTGAGGGTGTTCCACGCCAGTTCGAAAGTGTACTCGAAGCGCTGGATGACGCCCTCACGCTCCAGTTGGTTAAGCGCCTCAACCCCAGGTTCGAGGGCATCGCGCAACAAGGCGAACGCCCGCGAGAAGTTGGTGAAACGGTATTTCCAGCGGGGTTGCTCGGTCATCCAGCTTTCCTTATACCCTTACACAATGGAGGCGTTTCTCAACTCGAAGCTCGCCACTCAGCGTAATGGCAGAAAGACAATCGGATTGGCCAGTTCATCGCTCGTTGTGCGTTCGGCCAAGGTTAAGATGTCATCGATAGCCCTGCCAATCGGGACCCATTGGTGGACTATAACCAGTCCTGGCATCGCCCTGCTATTGCGCAAACGTTCGATTGCGTACATCCTCATAGTGGACACATCGTGCGTCAGAAGGACACGTCCGGACTCCGCCGCCCACTCGAGAACATCCGGGTCTCCCCATCCAGCCATCCCCAACTCCTGAATCCTGATGATATTCAAAGAAGGGGTTCTCCTGCGAATTCCTTGGACTATGTCTATGTTGAAATTCTCATCCGCCAGGAAACGGGTCACTCAATGAATCCCTTGGCCCTGCCACGTTCAAGCATCTCTTCTTTCCACTTGATGTACTCAGGTTGTGACGTGATTTCCTCCCGGATTCTCTCCGCTTTCTCGGCGCTTAACCTCAGGTATTCGTCAACTTCGGTCTTGTTGTCCCGATAGTAGGCAAGCACGGCTTTTGCGTCGGCGAGCTTGACCGTGTCAAACCGGCGGGCGAGTTGCTCCGGAGTTCTGGCGCCCAGTTTGTGCGCTTCCAAGAAAATTTCCAGGCTGATGCGGGTCCCGATAATCCGCACCTGCCCATCGGGACTGTTATGCAACGGAACGCCTTCCCGCGGCAGGCTGTCTATGGTTATTGGTTTGTCCGGTATGTTTGGTATAGGCATGGGTCCGGCCTCTCCCGGTCTTTTCTTACGTCTCTGACTACCCCAATAACCTCACCACCTCGTCCCCCACCTGCGTTGTGGAGGCGCTGCCGCCCAGGTCGCCGGTGACCACGCGGCGTTCCTGGAGGCTGCGGGCCACGGCGTTTTCCACCCGGCGGGCCGCGTCGTTTTCTCCCAAGTGGTCGAGCATCAGGGCCACGGCGGATATGGTGGCCAGCGGGTTGGCCAGGTTCTTCCCGGCAATGTCGAAGGCCGCGCCGTGCACCGACTCGAACATCGAAGGGTGCCTCCGCTCCGGGTTGATGTTGGCGCTGGCCGCCAGTCCCATGCTGCCGGTCACCACCGCCGCGATGTCCGACAGGATGTCGCCGAACAGGTTGGACGCAACGATTACGTCGAAGTCTTCGGGCCACCGCACCAAGTCCATCGACGCCCGGTCCACCAGCAATGATTCGGTCTGAATCTGCGGGTATTCCCTCGCCACGTCCTCGAAGACCTCGTCCCAGAAGACCATGCTGAACGCCAGGGCGTTGGACTTGGTCACCGACGTGACCTTGTTCTTCACGTTGCGGCGCGCGCAATACTCGAAGGCGGCCCGGATGATGCGCTCGGTGCCATGGCGCGTGAACACCCCCGTCTGGATGACGGTCTCTTGGGGAGTGCCCGCATACAGGCGCCCTCCCACCGGAGCATATTCACCCTCGGTGTTCTCCCGGAAGATGACCATGTCTACCTGCCCTGCCTCCTTTCCGGTGACCGGTGAAACGACACCCGGATGGAGGTAGCAGGGGCGGATGGAGATGGCTTGATCGAAAGCCCGCCGCATCGGCAGCAACAGCCCCTGCAGGGTGATATGGTCCGGTATGTCCGGGTCGCCCACCGCGCCAAAGAGGATTGCGTCGTGACCGCTCAATTGCTCCAAGCCGTCCTCGGGCATCATCCGACCGGTCTCGCGGTAATATGCGGACCCCCAAGGAAACTCGGTAAAGGTGAACCCCAGGTCGCCGGAACCCGCGGCCAGCGCCTCCAGTACCTTTCTGCCTTCGGCCACTACCTCCGGGCCAACTCCGTCGCCGGAAATCACTGCTATTTTGTGCTCTGCCATTCTGTTTCAACCCCTTGTGAATTGGATTCCCGCCCCCGCCTTCGCGGGGGTGACGTTCCTTCGCGGGAACGACGGGTATGGATCCCCGCATGGTCAACCCCACGCTGTCATTTGGATTCAACCGCCTGCACGCCGCCCCCCAATAGCCGGAAATGGTGCACCATCTCCGCGTCCGGAAAGGCTTCCCGAGCCTGCCTGAAGGTGGACTTTCCCCGCCGTGGGCGAGCGTCCAGCAATATTCCGATAATGGTGCCGCTGTGCCCCACGTTTACCCCGACGGCGCCGACCTGGACGGCGAACTCGTTGACCTCGGTCAGCCTGGGCTTTGGCAGCACCTTCTGGCTGGCCAGCGCGCTGATGGTGGAGCCTCTGCCGACCATTGCCGGGTCGCCCTGCTGCACTCCGGCCCGCACCAACTCCAGTGCCTGCGATGTTTCCGCTTGGATTGACCGCCACAGCGGGCGGCGGTCCACCTTGTTGAACTCCACCGTGTCCACCGCGCCGCCGAAGTCCAGCGCCACTATTTCCATGGGCGGAGGCGGCCCCAGCGACTCGGCGATGGTCCCCGCCAAGTGATCGAACATGGCGATGCCGGGGAACATCACTCCGTCCGTCGGCTCCACCGACAGAGCGATTTCGGCTATCTCGGCGGGTTGCAACTCTACCCCCAAGGCCAACCCCGTAGCGGCGATGGCGCCGGCCACGTCCGCCGTGCTGCTGCCCATGCCCTTGCCGCGTGGGATGGGATTGTTCACGCTGAGCCGGGCGGACAAGCGTTCATGGCCCAAGCGTTTCAGAGTTGTACGCAAGGCTTCGGCGGCTTTGGGATGATCGGCGCATGGAGGGAAAACCTCCGACGTCTCTCCGGCATCTGCGCCGTCGTACAGGTCAACCCGCACCCTTGAGAAGAAGTCTATGGGGCAGGTGACCAGGAAGAGGCTGTCGCCCTGCATCCCCTGCACCAACTCCCCGCAGACCCCCGGGACCCGCACGGTGGCGCTGCCCAATGAGCTGACTGATGACCAGTCGGTAAATGAACGGTTAATGAGAATAGTCTCCCTTATCCGTCAAATGGCGGTTGTAGCTGGGGATCAAGACTACTGATCCAAGCCTCCACTTCTCTCGCTGACCCCAGTCTGTTCACTGTGGAAATCATGTCGAAACCGGAATCAAAGCTGATCAAGGCAGAGAAACCAAACTCTTGGCACGCAAGTACGATGAGGCAATCATGGAAGTTCAGCAGTCCCTGGGTTTCCATCATTATAGCCAAGCATTGATCGTACCAGTTAGGAAGGTTGGGATAAGCCCAGACAATATCCGAACTGGGAATTGCTTGATTCAATCGCTCTATTATAGTCCCGAAGGATTCCGGTCTATGCCGCTCACGCCAACGGCGAGCAAGTACGGTAAACAACTCGTTAAGTACGCAATCAAGGTAGTATGCTGACAGTCTGTGCTGCTCAAGTAGGGAGTGGATTTCCCGCGCCCTGTCGTGCCAGATATCTTGTTCATCGTACAGGCCGACCAGGTAATTGGTATCCAAACAGAGGAGGTTACTGGTCGTACTTGGCTGCATCTTCCACCGCATCTCCTCCCAGCGATACCATTCCTACGAGTGGGGCCAGACGGCTTGCAGGCACTGCTACTATAGAGTCTCGGTAATCCCTTGGTGGGACTTGGTTCAGATTAATACCGCCCAGTACAGGAAGTGAATGGCCGGTCTTGAGGCCGGATAAAATCCAGTTCTCCAAGGTGGAGCGTAACTCGTCTTGGCACTCCAGCAAGGCAGTTCCAGAGGCGGAGACACCCTTGCAGGCAGGTATCCGTCCGGAGAAGGTGCCGTCATCTAACTTATCGTAGACTGCCAGAGCTAATGCTTGGTCTACATAATCTGTAAGAATAAATCGCCCGTCCATTCTTGAGCCTCTGTCTCGGGTTATTTCTTCTTAATCTCCACCGGAATCCCCGCCACCACCAAGTAAACGTTGTCCGCCGCCGCCGCAACCCTCTGGTTGACCAAGCCCAGCAGGTCCTGAAATCTGCGCCCCAGAGAGTAGGGAGCGACCAGGGTCAGCCCCACCTCGCTGCTGACCAGCACCACATCGCCGTCAAGCTTGCCGCAGGCTTGGATGGTGCTGTCAACGGCGGACAAAATCAAGGACTCGACCTGGTCGTCGGGATCGTCTTCGTGCTGTAGCAAAACGTTGCTTACCCAGTGGTCCAGGCTGTCCACCAGAACAGCCTCCGGAGCCGGTCGAAGGTTCAGGGCGGACTTCAAGCCTCCAGCCAAGTCGATGGGTTCCTCCAGGGTTGTCCAGTTCGCGGGGCGTCTCTCTTGGTGGAGTCTGATGCGCCGCTCCATTTCTGCGTCGGTGGGCAGGCCGGTGGCGATGTAAAGGGTGGGCCTGTCCAGGTCCCGCACCAGCTTCTCCGCAAAGGCGCTCTTGCCCGACCTGATGCCCCCCAGGACCAGCGTCAGTTGCGACGGCATGGGCCAACGTCAACGGAGCGGGACGACGCTGTCGAAGTCGCGGGTAAGGTCCGCAATGTCGTAGACCATGTCCATGTTCAGACTGCCCCGCACCCAGTCTGCCAGCTTGTCGTACTCTCCGTCCAGTTCCACCGGTGTGAGGGAGTCCGGCAGGCTGACCCCCTTGCGTCGGGCCAATGCCTGCAACACCGCGCCGCGCAGCCCGGCGTTGTGGAAAAGGCCGTGGATGTAGGTGCCCATTACCCGGCCGCTGCCATCTAATGCACCGTCCAGGTTGTTGTCGCCCGTCACCGGGGCGTCGGCCCTGTCCTCGATAAAGAAGGACGCGGCGGTTCCCTCGCCGGAAGTCCTGCCCATGTGTATTTCGTACCCTTGCACCGGCAGTCCCTTGGCGCCGGACAGCAGCCCGAAGTCCTGGGAGACCCGGCCCCGCACCCGGTGGGTCTCCTTAGTGCCCGCAAAGACCGTGGTAAGAGGCAGCAGTCCCAAGCCGGGCATCTCGGTTATCGACGACTCCACTCTGTCAGGGTCGTGGAGCATCGCTCCCAGCATCTGGTAGCCGCCGCAGATCCCGACAATGGCGCAACCTTCCTGGTGGCGCTCCCGAACTGAGTCAATCAAGCCCTGCCGGTCCATCCATGCCAAGTCGGGAATCGTCGTTTTGGACCCCGGCAGGATTATCAGGTCGGGACTCCCCATTTGGTCGGCGGACTCCACGTACCGCAGGGATACGCCGTTCTCCCTGGCCAACGGGTCGAAATCGTCGAAGTTGGATATGTGGGGGACCTGTATGACGGCTATGTCCAGCACCGCGTCGCTCTTGACCGGCGCCTGCAGGTCCAGCGCCACCGAGTCCTCCTCAGGCACGTGGATGTCACGGTAATGATGCACCACACCCAGCACGGGAACACCGGTGCGTTCTTCCAGCCAGGTCAGCCCATCGGTCAACAGGCTCGCGTCGCCCCGGAACTTGTTGATGAGCAGCCCCTTGACCGTCCGCCGCTCCTCCGGGTCCAGCAACTCCAGCGTCCCCACCATGGCCGCGAACACCCCCCCGCGGTCGATGTCGCCGCACAGCAGCACCGGCGCCTTGGCGTACAGCGCGACCCGCATGTTGACAATTTCGGTCGCCTTGAGGTTGATCTCCGCGGGGCTGCCCGCCCCTTCGATGACGACTATGTCATACTGCTCCCTGAGGGTGTCCAGCGAAGTATGGACCGATTCCCATAGCTGGGACTTCAACGCGAAGTAGTCCCTCGACCGTGCCGACAGCAGGGGCCGGCCCATCAGCACAACCTGGGAAAGGTGGTCCGCCTCGGGCTTCAGCAGCACCGGGTTCATCTCCACTTGTGGTTCCACCCCGGCCGCTTGGGCTTGGACGGCCTGCGCCCGGCCTATCTCCCCCCCGTCCAGCGTGACGTAGGAGTTGTTGGACATGTTCTGGGCCTTGAACGGCGCGACTCTGAAGCCGTCCTGGCGAAATATGCGGCACAAAGCCGACACCAGCACGCTCTTGCCGACGTGGGACGCGGTGCCCTGGACCATCAAGACCTTGCCTGTCATGGTTGCCCCTGTTCCCCGTCAGGCCCCGGCCCGCAGGGGCTCGAGGTGGGAGGTGTCGTTGTATAGACGCAGCACGGCGTTGTCCGGGTAGGTGTCAATGATGCTGAGACCGCAATTGGCCATCAGGAAACGGAAGGTCGCATGGTCGGGAAGGTCAAGCCAGCCCAGTATGGCCGCTCTCAGAGTGCCGCCATGCCCCACCACCAAGACCGTCTTGTCCAGATGGGAGGCTTGGAAGTCCTGCGCCCAAGCCGCCATGCGACGGTTGGTGTGGCGAAAGGTCTCGCCGCCGGTGGGTGCGAAGTCCAGGTCGTTGAGCACGGAGGCGGCGAACATTTCCGGGTAGCGTTGCTCCCGCTCTTTTGCGGTCAGACCTTCAAAGACGCCGTGACTTCTTTCGCGCAACTCCGGGATGGCGTGCAGCGGAACGTCGCGTCCTTCGAGGATGATTTCCGCCGTTTCCCGCGCCCGGCTCTGGTCGCTTGAGTAAGCAAGGTCTATCGCCGTCGTGGACAACCGGCGCCCCGCCAAGCGCGCTTGCTCGCGGCCTTTGTTCGATATGTCGACGTCGGTGCTGCCTTGCAGCCGTCCGTCCAGGTTCCACGGCGTTTCGCCGTGCCTTACCAGCAGTAGTCTGCCCATTCGTGGAGGTCCCCTTTCATCCCTGTGTAGCCCACGCCATTTTAGCAGAGTAACGCTTGGGCTGTTTGAGCAACGTTATGGAAGGTAGAATGGCCGAAATCCACCTTACGAAATCTTGACAGCCACGCTCACAACGGATTACGTTAAGTGTACACTTTGAAGGGAGCGTTGTGATGGAAGCCTATTGTGTCAAGTGTCGGAGCAAGCGCGAGATCCAGAACCCCGAGGCGATCACCATGAAGAACGGCAAGCCTGCCACCCAAGGTGTGTGCCCTCTGTGCGGGACCAAGGTATTTCGGATCGGCGCCAGCAGTTAACGGCGCGAACGTCAGGCCAAGGCGTGTAATCGTAGCCAAGCGGAATTTGTCCGCTTGGCTATTTTAATTTTCTGGGAGTCCGTCAATTGGCGTAACGCTCCATCGCTAGTATGATTGACAGGCGCAGCGGGACGCTCCACTGCGCCGGTCCGTTTGGACTATTGAACATTACCTGCTAACGCCGAAACCGGAGGAGATGAAATGACGCAAGCCGCCAGTTGGCAAACCCTGCTCGAAGAGAACGCCCCGGACCTGATGAAAGCGGTTGGAGGAACGAGAGATACCGTGTTGGTCGACGGCGCCCTGTCATTGAAAGTAAAGACGCTGATGACCATGCTGTGCGACGCGATCCTGGCCCACCCCGACGGCGTCGCCAACATCGCCAACCGCGCCCGCGCCGCCGGTGCCACAGAAGAGGAAATCGCGGAAACCATCGGAGTGGCCTTCCTCTTTGGCGGAATGCCCGCGTTGGTGACCGGGTCCAACGCCTTCAGGAAGTAGCGGCCCGAACAGCGGGGCCTTGGCGAAGTCTGTTCCACGGCGAAATACCGCCCCAACGAATTCACGCCCCCAACTGTCATTCCCGCGAAGGCGGGAATCTATACGTGCCAAGTAACTAAACGTTATTGTTAATGAATGACGCTGGATTCCCGCCTGCGCGGGAATGACGGAACCATGTAACCCGAACCGGGAAAACAAAAAGGACCGGTTTCCTGGGATGGTGGGTTGGGTACTGCGGCAAGTTCTGAGATAATTTCCTAATCCTGTCCTGACGTAAGAGGTGGTGCCATGGCGCAACAAGGGAACATCGTATTCTTCAACGGGGAGTTGAGACCGGAGAGTGAGGTGGGCATATCCATCCGCGACCGGGGTTTCATTTACGGCGACGCCGTTTTTGACGCTACCCGCACCTTCAACGGGACTCCCTTCAAGCTCCGCCAGCACATCCACCGGCTGTACGATTCCCTGCGGTACCTGCGCATCGACGTCGGGATGAATATGGACGAGATGGAGCGCTGGTCACTGGAGGTGGTAAAACACAACCATCCCCTGCTGCCCGCCAACCAGGACCTGTGGGTGATGCAGCGCATCAGCCGGGGCGTCGAGACTACCCTTCCGGGTGAGGAGTCCCGCCCCACCGTCCTCATCGAGACTCATGCCATACCCTTCGCCCGCCGGGCGTCGTTGTACCGCGACGGCGCTCACGTCATTACGCCGTCCGTTCCCAGGATACCGCCCCGGTTTGTCAGCCCGCGCGCCAAGACCCACAACTACCTGAACCTGGTGCTGGGCGACTTGGAGGCCCAAGCCACCGAACCCGATTCGTGGGCCGTCCTGCTGGACGAGAACGGCAACCTGACCGAGGGACGCGGCTCCAACATATTCCTGGTGAAAGACGGCGTTGTGGCTACCCCGCAGGGCCAGTTTGTCCTGGAAGGAATCACCCGGTCCACGGTGCTGGACTTGGCCAGGGGGCTGGACCTGCCCACCGAGGAACGGGACCTTGACCTGTTTGACGCCTACACTGCCGATGAAGCCTTCCTAACGTCCACCAGTTTGTGCATCTGCCCCATATCTGCCGTCAACGGCGCGCCCATCCGGGACGGACGTGTCCCCGGCCCGGTCACCCAACGGCTGATGTCGGCCTTTGCCGACTTGGCGGGAATGGACTACGTCGACCAGTACCTGGCGCACTTGACCGGGAACCAGGAATAGCATCCGTAGAGTATGGCCAACGGGCGTGATTCCCTTGATGAAATATGAATTGATTATCTATTGGAGCGAGGAGGATAAAGCATTTCTCGTGGAAGTGCCCGAGTTGGAAGGGTGCATGGCTGACGGTGTCACGTACAGGGAGGCAGTGGAAAATGCACAAGTAATCATGCAGGAATGGATTGAGACTGCCCGGGAATTGGGCAGACCCATTCCGGAGCCCAAGCGCCATCTCGCTTCCACCTAATGGGTTGTGAGTAGACACGCAAGGAGGTCCGTCATGGCTGACAATCTGGGCCAGGTCGTAGCATCGTCCGAGGCGGAACGCTTGGCAACCAATTTTGTGTTCACCGAGGGCCCTCTGTGGGATCCCTCCGGCAGTTGGTTGTTCGTAGACATTCGGCGGAACCTGATCTTCAGGCTGACGCCCGGAGGCGAGCCGGAAATCTTCCGGGACAACAGCAACGGCTCCAATGGGCTCACTTACGACCTGCAAGGCCGTTTGGTCATGTGTGAGGGCGACGGCCGCCGCATCGCCCGCATGGAAGCGGACGGTTCCATCACGGCCATCGCCGAGCAGTCCGATGGCAAGCGGCTGAACCGTCCCAACGACGTGGTGACCCGCTCCGACGGGAGCATCTATTTCACCAACCCCGCCAGCCGGCTCGAACCCTCCGACCTGGAATTGGGCTTCAGCGGGGTGCACCGCATCTCGCCCGACGGCACGGTTTCCGCGCTGACCGGCGACCTGCAATTTCCCAATGGGCTTGCCTTCTCTCCCGATGAGAGCGTTTTGTATGTTTCTGTTACCCGCCAGGACGAAGGATGCATTGAGGAAAAAGAGCGCGGCGAGGTCTGCCCGCACCAGTTGATACGGGCCTTCGACGTGTCAGCCGACGGAAGCCTGAGCAATAACAGGGTCTTCGCCAGCATGGATTCCGCGGGCGACGGCGTGCCCGACGGCATGAAGGTCGACAGCGAAGGAAGGGTCTACTGCACCGGGGCCGAGGGTTGCTGGGTATTCGACTCCTCTGGCGTCCATCTGGGCGTCATCCGCCTTCCCGAAGTTCCCGCCAACTGCGCTTGGGGCGGCCCGGACCTCCGCACCATGTTCTTCACCGCCCGCACCTCGGTCTACACCATGCGCATGACCACTCCCGGCACTCCAGTTCCGCGAGCGAGATAGCCCGCAACCCGGTAAAACTTTCCTTGTGAACCGCCACCGCCGATGCTACACTGAAGGCCGGTGTTATTAAGCTATGAATTACCTGACCGTTTACGAAAAGCCCGACGTTCCCCTGAAGCACCTCATCATGGCCTTCGCCGGGTGGGCTGATGCTGGCGAGTCCGCCACCAACACTATCAAGTACATCCGGCGCAGGCTGAACGCTAAAAAGTTCGCCGAGATCGACCCGGAAGAGTTCTTCGACTTCACCATGACCCGGCCCTATACCGTTCGTAAGAGGGACGGTTCCCGCCAAGTCAACTGGCCCTCCAACGAGTTCTCTTGGGCGGTGCTTCCCGATACCGGCGAAGGGGTGATGTTTTACTTGGGGGTCGAGCCCAACCTTCGCTGGCGCACCTTCTCCAAGTGCATCGCCGGTCTGGCCCGGGATCGCGGAGTGCAGACCGTCGTCCACCTCGGCGCTCTCCTCGATGCCGTGCCCCACTCCAGGGAGGTCAGGTTGACGGGCGCCGCCTCGAGCAAGCGTATGCAACTCTTGCTGGACGACTTCAATATTCGCGGCTCCAACTACCAGGGCCCCACGGGCATCAGCTCGACCGTCCTCGAAGCCTGCGCCAATCAAGGCATGACCTACGGGTCCCTCTGGGGCCATACCTCCCACTACCTTCAAGCGGCCCCCAACTATCGGGTCAGCTATACGCTGGCCGAAACCCTCTCCAGAATGCTGGACCTGCCCCTGAACTTCGACGAGTTGCGCTCGGCGGCGGAAATGTTCGACCGGGAAGTGGCCAAGGCCATCGCCAAGGACGAGCAGATAAGCGCTTACGTGAGCAAACTGGAAAGCCAGTACGACGAGAGCGTTCCGGTCGTTGAAATGCCGGACCCGGCGGACATGGTGCGCGACTTGGAGCAGTTCCTGCGGTCGGAGCAGCGGCGGAGGCCCGACGACCTTCTCGGGTAGACAACCACCATCTCCATTGTCCCTGCTGGAGGCGATTGGCGTCCTTGACTTCCTCGGCTATTATCACCGAACACTCCCCTGCCGATATTGCCCGGTTCATCGAGGTGATGTCCAACGAGTACGGCCCCTTTCCTGACGAGCCGCGGCTGGACGCGGCCCACGAGATCGTGTTCACCATTCTTTCCCAGCACACCTCGGACATCAACTCGGGCCGCGCCTTCCGCCTGCTGATGGAACGGTTCGGTACTCTGGAGGCGGTATCCGACGCCAACGTTTCAGATATCGAAACGGCCATAGCTCCCGGCGGACTGGCCAAGGTCAAGGCCCCCCGCATCAAGCAGGTCCTGAACCTCATACTGGAGCTTAACGGTTCGTTGGACTTGTCCTTCCTGCGGGAATTGCAGCTGGACGAGGCCAAGGCCTGGTTGAGACAACTGCCGGGCATCGGTCCCAAGTCGGCAGGCATAATCCTCAACTTCGCGCTGGGTATGCCCGCTATGGCCATCGACACCCACATCTACCGGGTGTGCAAGCGGATGGCCGTCATCGGTCCAAAGGTCACTGCCGAAAAGGCCCACGACCTCCTGGAAGCGGTCGTCGAGCCGGACCAAGTCTACCAGTTCCACTTGGCGTTCATCACCCACGGACGCCAAGTGTGCAAGGCGCAGCGCCCCCTTTGCCCGGAGTGTGTGGTGGCGGAGAGTTGCCCGTCTCGCGGCCAGTTCGCGGTGGAGACGGAGCCAACCGACGACAAAGCCGGCAAGGCCGCCGGCAAAAAATCGAAACGCGCCGCCAAGCTCCCTCATTCGGCGGCGGTCAAGGAAAAGGCGAAATGAAAGTCGGCATCATCAACGTCACTGGCTACGCAGGTTCCGAGTTGGCCCGCATCCTCCACCGGCATCCCGAGGTGGAAATAACTTCGGTCACCGGGCGAAGCGCCGCCGGGCAGCAACTGGGCGAAGTGTTCCCTCACCTGTCGGAGCTGGACCTGACCGTCCAGCCCGAGTTGGACGGCAGCCTTGACCTAGTGTTCTCGGCCCTGCCCCACAAGGCCAGCGCCGAGGCGGTGCTCCCCCTCGTCCAGCAGGGCATCAAGGTGGTGGACATAAGCGCCGACTTTCGGTTGAAGCAGGCCGATGAGTACGAAGAGTGGTACGGCGTCCAGCACCCCGACCCGTCCTACTTGGAGGACGCAGTTTACGGGTTGACCGAATTGCACCATGAAGAGGTGGCGTCGGCTCAGTTGGTCGCCAACCCCGGTTGCTACCCCACTAGCGCCATCTTGGCCATGGCCCCGGCCCTGGGGCCGGCACTGGAACAGGGAATCATCGAACCCGACATCGTCATCGACAGTAAGTCGGGCGTCTCCGGCGCGGGCCGTGGTCTGAGCATGACCACCCACTTCTCCGAAGTCAACGAAAACGTCATGGCCTACTCGTTGAACGGCCACCGGCACCTGCCGGAAATAACCCAGGAATTGGGGTTGCTCACCGAGCAGAAACTTGACATAACGTTCCTGACCCACCTGATACCCATGACCCGCGGCATCCTCAGCTCCTGCTACGCCAAGCTCCGCGACGGCGATGGCTGGGACGGCCCCGACGCCAAGCAGCGTATATGGGACCTCTACAACGACTACTTTGCCGATAGCCCGTTCACTCGCGTGGTGTCAAAGCCCCCGCAGACCAAGCAGACCCAAGGCAACAACCTCTGCCTCATCTACCCCACCGTAGACACCCGCACCCGCCGCCTCATGGTCATATCCTGCCTCGACAACCTCGTCAAGGGCGCCGCCGGCCAAGCCGTCCAGAACATGAACCTCATGTTCGGCTACCCCGAAGAAACATCCCTTGAGGGCCTGGCTGTCTACCCGTAGGGGAAAGACAATCAGGCCGGCAGCCTCATAGAAACTATCTCAAAACTTGGCACACTACTCAACCCGTCATACCCCCCCACAACTTGTCATACTCCCACAACCCGTCATTCCCGCGAAGGCGGGAATCCATAGTCCTCGGGTAGTGAAAGGTTGTCGGCGTCAGTCTTACGCCGAGACTTCCTGGTGCCGGGGGTGGAAGCCGGAGTGGTCCTCGAAGGCGCCGGTTTCGGGGAAAATCTGATGGTAGAGGCCGCGGGTGCGGGCCTTGATGGTCTTGCTGACCCGCAGGTACAGGGCGGTCGGGTCGGCCTGCTGTTCCTGGTACATCCGGCTTTGCAGCGGGCTGCCGTCCTCCAATTCCCAGATGCACAGGTACTTGAGGGCGCCTTCTCCTTCCTCCAGCTTGAACCGCCGGGCGCTGATATAGCCGGGAATCTCCATTCTCTCCGGCAGGTGCTGTTCGTTGTACCACTTGTTGAATTCCGCTTCGTCCTCCGGGTCAACGTCCATGGTGACTACCAGGATCGTGCTGCCGATGTGCTGCGTGGGGGCGTTTCCGTTTCGGTCCGGCATGACTGTCGCTCCTTTTCAGGTTGTTTGATTGCGTAATGGCCTGATCCCGGGCCAGTATACCAACCACCCCGTCATCCCGGCCCATCCCGTCATTCCCTCCCACCACGTCATTCCCGCGAAGGCGGGAATCCACCGCGCCGCCGCTGGCGGACGTACCACCTAAAATGGAACCCTGCCAAGCCGACACTGCCGCTGGCGCATCCCTCACGAATGTAGTACCATGGAAGCGTTGTGCCCCGGTCGTCTAGCCAGGTTAGGACGCCACCCTTTCAAGGTGGAGATCAGGGGATCGAAGCCCCTCCGGGGTACCACCTCCCACCACTTACCCGCACTATGCCCTGTTGAAGGGATTCTCCAGCTTAACCCCCAGTCTGCTGAAGTCGCTCACGTTTCGAGTGACCACCGTCAGCCGGTGCACTATGGCCGTCGCCGCAATCATGGCGTCTTCGGTCAATGTGTCCGACCTCCCGTGCATGAGCCGCGCCCACTCCCTGAAGGCGGACGCATCCATCGGCAACAACCGTAGGAAGTTATAACCCCGTCTAGCCAGGCTTCCAGTTCTGCTGCCTTGGCCTCGTCCTGCCCACGGGTGATCTCGATCCCTGCCTGTATCTCCCCTATTGTGACCGCAGACACGAAGAGTTGTTCCGCGGGCACAGCCGCAATCCAGTCCAGAACGGCGCGATGTGGACGCGGGCGGCGCAGCTCCGATACTACATTGGTATCGAGGAGGTACACAGCCCTACTCCATTTGTGAAGACGGTCGGCGACGATGCTGTTGGCGCGGAGGCGTAAGGTCCTCGGTCCGCGCTTCTTTAGCAAGAAGCAAGTCTTTCAAGTCCGGCCTCGTCATACGCTCCAGTTTCCTCCAGTGCTCGATAGGAATGAGCACGGCGGTTTCCACTCCCCGTTTGGTCACGATCTGTGGCCCTTCGGAGAGGGCGGTATCGAGAAACTCGCTGAACCTTGCCTTGGCGTCTTGGACCGGCCATTTCCTGCTCATGGTCCACTCCGGTTGATTGTCTTCCTGACCAGTTTTCAGACTATGTAACGTTATCCTCGGTGTCAAGACCGAAGCCGGCAACGGCCTGATGGGCTATAATCCCCCCGGTTACTTCCGCCGCCGACTACAGCAATGCACGTCCTCATCGCCTACATTTCCCAGCGCACGCCCTTCTACTACGGATGGGTTGTGCTCGGCGTTGCCGGCAGCAGCATGTTCGTCCGCAACGCTACAGGTAGCCTTACACTTGCCGTTTTCGTGCCCATCATCGTCGACGAGACCGGATGGAGCCGGGCGCTGATCGGCGGGGCGGCTGCGGTGGGCGGTATCCTCGCCACCGGTACCTCCCCGTTCGTAGGATGGGCCATTGATCGCTACAGCGCGCGGTTGGTGCTGGTGCTGTCCCTCATCTTTTTGGGACTGAGCACCATCGCCCTGGCTTGGCTGTCCGTACACGTTGCCGTCTTCTATTCGGCCTTGGCGGTAGGACGGATCATGTTCAGCGGTCCGCTCAATTTGGGCGCCTCCACCATGGTGGCCCGGTGGTTCGTGCGAAAGCGCGGCTCCGCCACCGGGCTGTTGTTCTTCTCTCACGCCAGCGGCATGGTGGTGTTCCCGCTGGTGGCCACGTGGGTCAGCGCGGCTTATGGGTGGCAGATGGCCTGGGTCGTTCTCGGCCTGATGGTCTATCTCGTCGCGCTGGCTCCGGCGGCGTTCCTGGTTGCCCAGCAACCCGAGGACGTCGGCCTGCTTCCCGATGGCGATAAGGCGACGAACAACCGGGTGGGGACGGTCAATACACCGGCAACTGCGGCCGTTGTCGAAATCGAATGGACCACCCGACAGGCGGTCCGCACCACCGCCCTTTGGGTGCTGGCGGTAGGGACGGGGCTCTTGTTCCTTATGCAGTCGGGTACAAACATCTACCAAGCCGACCTGCTCCGTTCTCGAGGTATCGAGCTTTCCTTGTCCCAGATCAGTATCGTCGTCAACGCGGCAGGAACGGGACTCGGCAGCCTGCTGTGGGGTAGAGTCCTGGAGAAAATGAGTGTGTCCCGGACCTACGCCATTATCGCCGCGTTGATGGCGGTCGCCTCCGTCATTTTCGCCAAGGCGGACACGGTGGCGCTGGCGTTCGTGGCCGCGGGTCTGTTTGGCGTCGCGGTGGGGGGCATCCTTGTAGTGCCCTCTGTAGCTTACGCCAACTTCTTTGGCCGCCGCTCCCTGGGCGCTATCCGCGGTGTAACGGAACCATTCACGTCGGCAGGGCAGGCCATCGGATCGGTAGCGTCGGGTCTGGTTTTCCACTGGGTCGGCGGGTATGGCATTGCTCTCGCCGTCTACGCCGTGCTGGGATTGGCTGTCGCCGCCGCTGTCTTCCTTGTCAGTCCGCCCCAACACCCCGGAACGCAGCCATCCGAGGCACAGGAAGCGTCTGATTGACCGGGAAGTTTCACGCCGGTGATAAAGCGAGCATTGGACCTCTTCCGGTTTGAGGCTGGGGTGCCCTGTTGACATCGTCGCAGCCAGCCAATAGATTCCCAAATTGAAGCCGTGGCTACAGCGGCAACGAGGAGGTGGCGCGATGGCTCCAAGCGTGAGCCTGGATGGGCAAGTGGCCATAGTGACTGGGGCGGCCCAGGGTATCGGCAAGGGTATTGCCCTCGTACTGGCCGAAGCCGGTGCCCGCATTGTCATTGGGGATATCCAAGATGCCGGTTCTACAGCGGAAGAAATCCGCATCGGGGGCGGCGAAGCGGCTACTATGGTCATGGATACAAGCAATCCCCGGGAGGCCAACGCCCTGGTAGACCTGGCCTTGACAGAGTATGGCCGTTTGGACATTTTGGTCAACAACGCCGGTATAGACGCGCCCCGGGGATATGCGTGGGACCTTCCCGACCACGAGTGGCAGAGGACCATAGACGTGAATCTGAGCGGTGTGTTCTATTGCTCCAAGGCAGCCCTGGGGCCAATGTTGAAGGCTGGCAGTGGATGTATCATCAACATAAGCTCTCAAGCTGCCAGAGTTGCAGGGAGCCCGGACGGTTCTCCCGCCTACAACGCCAGCAAGGCGGGGCTTATAGGTCTCACGGTCGGCTTCTCCGCGCAGGTCGCTGACAGGGGTGTGAGGGTGAACGCCATAATGCCGGCGCTGGTCGAGTCCAGGGACTTTGGCTGGTCGCCGGAGGAACGAGATGCCTTGGAACGACAATATCCCTTGGGTATTGGCAAGCCGGGCGATATTGGCCAAGCCGTTCTGTATCTGGCCAGCCCTCTCGCCGGCTGGGTGTCCGGGACGGCGCTCCAGGTTACGGGCGGGTATCAACGGAGCGGCCCCTGGCTCTAGCACGCGGATATACCAAAGCTGGCATCTAAGGCCCGACCCGGTCAATCATCGCTATCCGGTACCTCCGGCGCTGTACGTCAATGTACAATGGTGCATCCGATCTGGTTATCCTGTGGACAGTGAATTATGAGGACAGGAGCTGACTACAAAGAGAGTCTGCGCGACGGGCGCGACGTTTGGGTAGTGGGCGAAGGTGCTGTGGCAGACGTCACCACACATCCTTCGACATCTGCCATGGTGGATGAGTACGTTGCCTGGTATGACCGCCACTTCGACCCGGCTTGGCAGGATATCCTTCTGACTCCATCTGATGGGAACGGCCAACGGCATCCCCTCGCTCTTACCCAGCCGAAGACCTCGGCAGACTTGAGGCGCTTGGGCAAAGCCATCAGCGCCGTGCATTTCATTACCGGTGGAAATATGACCCACACCCCGGGCTACGGTGAATTGATTGCCTTGGGAATGCTGAATTCTCTGAAGCGGCTGAACAACTCCTCTGAGGAGATTGAGGCCGCCGAGGCGTATCTGCACTCGCTGTCCGAGAGCGGCAGGTTTCTCACCTTCGCCGGAGGCGGGCCGCTGATCGGGACCCGGCTCCGCGAAGCTGAGAGCGAACGTGTGGCGATGCGCTTGGTCAGTGAGACCGCCGACGGTATCGTGGTGTCCGGCAAGATTCAGATGCACACCAGTACTCCCTTCGCCGAGGACCTGCTGATCACCAGCAGGGATGAGATGCCGCCGGGCAGCGGGCGGCACCTGTGGTTCATCGTGCCGGTGAACGCCCCCGGTCTCCGGGTGGTGTCGCGCCGAATTGCCGCCAGGCACCGGAATCGATTCATGTCGCCTTTGAGCAGCCGGTTTGACGAACTGGACTCCATGGTCTGGCTGGACGACGTTTTCATCCCCCGCTCCCATGTCTTTACCGGGGAACCCCTGAGCCGTAACCGGCGGCATTCGCTAGTATGCTGGTTGCTTTGGCATCACAGCTACGGTTGGCTTGCCAAGGCGGAGTTGACCCTCGCCATTGCTCTTGCCTTGTCTGAAGTCATGGGCCTCAAGAACAGTCCTCAGACAATTGACCAACTGGTGGAGTTGACCGTCAACGTGCAGACCACTCGCACCTGCATGACGGCGGCGGAACTGGACCCAGAAACGACGGCGAGCGGGCACGCCCTGCCCAACCAGCTTCACGTGGCCTCTGCCGGGATCAACACCCTCAGGGTTCGCCAGCGAATGGGTGAAGTCCTGCGTGGTCTCCCCGGTTCGTCCCTGGTCAACGCTCCCGCCGACACCGACTTCGCCGACCCGGAGATGGCCGCCGAACTGGAGGACGCCTTTGGCGGAGGTGGATACACCGCGCTGCAACGAGCGGCGCTCCTGCAACTCGCTTGGGACCAGGTGTCGTCGGGTCTGGACGGGCGGGAGGCGGTGTTTGAGATGCACGCCAGCGGTGGATTGGAGGCGTGGCGCCGGCGGTTGGCATCGTGGTTTGAATGGTACAACGAGTTGGCCAACGGCGTACATGGGTTTATCCAGGCAGACTTGCCGCCCCTGGACCTGAGCAGCCTGCAGGAAATAGAAAGCGCGCCGCGTCGAGTGCCTCGTCCGGCCCAGGAACGCTAGGCCGTCTCCAACCACAGGGATTCAAGCCCCCGTAGTGTCACTTGGTTCCGGTAGCGTGGCTCTTCCGCGAGTCGCAGGTTGCCCAAGCGGGGTAGCAGCGCCTCGAAGGCCACGCGTGCCTCAAGCCGCGCCAGCGGTGAGCCAAGGCAATAGTGGATGCCGCGCCCAAAGGCAACATGGTTGGCGGCGGAGCGGCCCACGTCCAGCCGGTCTGCGTCGGGAAAGGCCTGTGGATCGCGGTTGGCTGCACCCAGGATGCAGATCACTCGCTGCCCGGGTGCTATCCGCTTTCCGCGCAACTCGACCGTCTCGCGGGCTACCCTGCCATCCAGTTGCACCGGGCTGTCAAAGCGCAGAAGTTCGTCAATCGCCCCGTTCAGTAGCCCAGGGTCGTTGCGCAGCCTCTGGAGTTCGTCCGGATTGCGCAGCAGCGCCAGGGTGCCGTTGCCGATGAGGTTGCGCGTCGTCTCGTTTCCCGCCACCAGTACCAACAGCAGGTTCACCAGCAGGTCGTCGCGCTCCAGTCGTTCACCGTCCACTTCCGCCGTAACCAGTGCGCTCACCAGGTCGTCCTGGGGATCACGGCGTCGCTCCTCCGCTACCACCTCAAAGTAGGTGAACACTTCATCGACGGTCTGCCGCACCTGTCTCACCTGCTCCTCATCCAGCAGAGGATCGACAATCAGGGAAGCAACGTTGGACCACTCGTTGAACTGCTCCCGATCCTCTGGAGGAACCCCCAGCATCTCGGCAATGACGATGACAGGCAGGGGAAAAGCGAGGTCGTCTATGAGGTCGAAGCGCTCCTTGCCCTCCACGTTGCCCAGCAGACCGTCCACCGTTTCCCGTATGCGCGGTTCCAGGGCGGCCACGGAACGTGGAGTAAAGCCATGAGACACCAGCCCCCGGATCTTGGTGTGTTCCGGCGGGTCCAGGTCCAACATGCTCACTTGCGGGATGTATCCAAAGTCCCTTCCCACATTCCCGAACCGCTGGCTGTCCCGCAACACCATGTCCACGTCGGCGTAGTCGGTCAGCACCCAAGCGTCCTGCAGGCGCATCCGGTGCACAGGGTCTTTCCGCCTCAGTTCCTCATAGACAGAGTACGGGTCTGCGCGCAACGCGGGGGAAAGGGGGTTGTACGCCACCCCGGACTCGATCCGCTCCCAAGCCAACAGGGCCCGCATCGCTAAGGGCCGAACTATCGTGCCAAGGGCCTTGGACAGCAGGGTCATGTGGTTCCTCCAACTTCTTCACTTTGCATGGGAGTATACACTCGCTACAATGCCGCTTGTGGCGTTCGATTATTCATACGTCGCTCATACTCTACTTCGGGAAAATGTAGTAAAACTCACGAATTCCTGACACTGCCGTGCCGCCGTTGCCGGAGACACGGCGATGGCCTGGGCCGCCGACTCGTTGAGTGGAATATATGCGGGTCAACGAAAACATACGTTACGAACCCGACGATAACCCGCCTATCCCCGTAACCTTGAGCGTCGCCTTGCAGGGCGGCGTGTTGGCGCTGTCCAACTCCATCACTATCATCACCACTTTCATCGTTGCGTCCGGAGGCGGGCCCGGCTACGCGTCATGGGCTATCTTCGCATCCCTCATCACAGCCGGAGCGGCCACCGCCCTCCAGGGAGCGAAGCTCGGGCGGCTGGGGTCAGGGCACCTGCTCCTGATGGGGCCCGCAGCCCCGTTCATAGCGATCTGCGCGCTGGCCGCAGCACATGATGGGTTCCAGGTGATGTCGAGCCTGGTAATCGCCGCCTCCCTGGCCCAGTTCGCCTTGGCCTTCTGGCTGCCCCGGCTACGCCGGATCATAACCCCCACGGTTTCCAGCGTGGCCCTTATGGTGATAGCCGCCTCCGTCATGCCAGTAGCTATGGACAAGCTGGGCAGTGTGCCTGCCGGAATGCCCGCCCTGACGGGGCCGGCCGTAGGAGCAGTGACTCTGGCGACGGCGGCGGTCCTGATGCTGCGCGGTCGGGGACTCCTGAGCATGATGGCCCTTCCCACGACCATCCTGGTTGGCTGTGCCGCCGCCGCCCTGCTTGGAGTGTACGACATAAGCCACGCTCTGAAAGCCCCGTGGGCCGCCCTGCCGGAGTTCCAAGCATGGCCCGGTCTGGCGACGTTCTACGACAGCCACTTCCTGGCCCTTCTCCCGGTGTTCCTCATTGTCAGCGCCGTGGTGGCACTCAAGGCCAGCAACGAAGGGGCGGCAATTCAGCAGGCTTCCCAGCGCAGGCCCGGCGCCGTGGACTTCCGCAGCGTGCAGGGAACGCTCCACGCGGGAGGGTTGGGAGTGCTCCTGTCCGGGCTCCTGGGCATCGTCCCCGCACTCATCTACCTGCCCTCGTCCATGTCGCTGGTCACCTTCACCGGGTCCGCCGCCCGCCGCACCGGATTCGTAATCGGGGGTATGCTCATAGTCCTGGCCCTCATGCCCAAGGTGGTGGCCATCATCCTGACCATACCCAAGCCGGTGACCGGGGCCGTCCTCATCGTCCTGATGGGCCTCCTCTTCATGGAAGGCGCCCGTTCCCTCTTCCAGGACGGCCTCAACCGGCAGAAAGCCGCTGTGGCCGGGTTCTCCTTGTCCATCGCAATCGGCCTGCAGTCTCGAAATGTCCTGTCCGAAGCCTTGGGCAGTCCGTGGGATGCAGCCTTCGGCAGCAGCGTCGTTGCCGGTGTGCTGGCCGCGGTCCTGATGTCGGCGGTCCTGGACGTGACTGTCTCCCGCCGCAGGCGCATGGAGGCGGAGTTGGACATGTCGGCCCTGCCCGGAATCGACAGCTTCCTGCGTGACCTCGGCGCCCGGATGGAATGGGGCCAGGCTTCGATAGAGCGGCTCTGCGCCGCGGGCGAGGAAACCCTGTCCAGCATGTTGCAATTGCGCGAGGACTACGATGAGGGCAGGCCGCCGCGGTTGGTGCTCATTGCCCGTCCCCGCACCGGGACCGTTGAGATGGAGTTCCTGGCGTTGTCACCCGAGGAGAACATTGAGGACCGGATTGCCTACATGAGTGAGCAGGCCGAGACGCCGGACGTGAGCGAAATTTCCTTCCGCCTGTTGCGCCACTACGCATCTTCCGTGCGGCACCGGAAATATCACGGCATTGACATAGTGACTGTGCAGGTCGATGCTTGACGGCATACGCGATGGACCGTGTACTGCGGTGTTGCCCGGAGTACCCTGAGCAATCCATGCCGGAAATCATGAAACTTTAGGAGAGGTTGTTGAAATGGCAGCATATGCGATCATTGATAACGAGATTACCGACCAGGCCCAGTTCGATGAATACGCCAGTGCAATTATCGGGGTTGTGGAGAGGTGCGGAGGCAAGTACCTGGTGCGCGGCGGCCCCACGGAAATAGTGTCGGGCAACCGGACGCCTCACCGGGTGGTGGTAATAGAGTTCGAAAACATCGAGCGTGCACGGGCGTATGCCAACGACCCCGAATCCAGGCGGCTAGGCGAAATTCGGGACAGGAGCAGCATCTCGACGACCATCATCGTCGAGGGCGTGTAACGCCGAAGCCCGTGTGACTCTCCACAGCTAACTCTTGGACCTCTGTCTTCGGTCCAGCCTGTTGACTGTGAAAAGAAACACGCCGCCGAGACCGGTCTCGGCGGCGTGTTCGCTCCGTTGCCGGTCTACTAACCCGTATCGGGAGACCAGTTATAGACCTTGGCCAGCGTTCCTCCACTCTTTGAATGGACCACATGTGCTTATTGGCGCAACGTAAGTGTTGACAGTAGTCAATAGTTTGCTATCGTTATGACCCGCATAGATTAGGTAGTATTGCCGAGAGTAAGGTCCGATGCCCGAGCGAATCGCAGTGATTGATCGTTTGACCAATGGGTTCTACTCGGTGGGAGAAGTGCGTCTCCTGTCAGGAGTACCCGAAAGTGTCAGTCGTCGCTTTGTCAAATCATATAAAGGGACGCACGGTCTCTGGGGAGGTGGAGACCAGAGACTGGCTGGCAACGCTTACCTTACGTTTCGAGACTTGCTGGAAATCCGGCATATCTACGCTTTTCATACTGCTGGCGTTTCATGGCAACGTATCACTATGGCCGCAAGACGTGCGAAGTTGAGGTTTGACTCCGACTATCCTTTTTCGGATCTTCGATTCAAGACCGACTGTGTGCACATCTTCAGTGCCATCGGTACGAATCTTGAGCTTTTATCCGGGCATGGTCAGATGGCCTTCAAACAGATCCTGGGAGACTATCTTTTTGACCCTGTAGACTACCATCGCTATGAGCCGGTTTGCTGGTATCCGGCCGAGGAATGGGGAATGACCAATGTGGGCCGTGAAGTGATGGTGAACCCCAGGGTTGCATTTGGGGAGCCTGTAATTGTCGGGTCTCACATCCCTACCCAAGTCCTCTATTTGAACTATAAGGCCGAACTGAACGACATGGAACTAGTGGCGTTGAATTATGAAATTCCACGTGCTTCAGTGGAACATGCGATTGCTTTCCAAGAAGAGTTGCTTGCCAGGTACGCCTCGGATGCGGTACAGGCACTGTCAAGCCAAGCTATGGTTTCCGTTAAGGGTGCACTGTAACCTAAAAGGGGCTGCCGAGCAGACCGCCTCGGTGCCCCCTTCATATTTCCGGTACTTTCACAAAACGGGGACTGCTAACCTTCCGGCGTCCACTTGTAGACCTTGGCCAGCGTTCCGCCCATGAGAGTGGCGCGGTCGGAGTCCGAGAGCCGGTCGGTGACCCGGAACGCCTCGACCCCTTGCTCGTAGTTCAGCAGCCTTACCGCCCTGGTCCAGTCGGTGCCCCACAGGCAGCGTTCGAGGCCGTAGGCGTCGAATATCCGGCCCAGTGGTTCCCAGATGTCCGGGTAGGGGAACGGCTCGTGGGACAGGGTGCAGGCGCCGGAAATCTTGATGGTCACGTTGTCCAGTTCCGCCGCGGCCAGCACGTTGGGCAGGTCGGCGAACGGTTCCGGCGGGGCCGGCGGCACGAAGGGCTGGGCCAAGCCGACGTGGTCGATGATGACCTGCGTGTCGGCATTGCGGCGGGCCAACTCGGTCAGAAGCGGAAGCCTGCCCGCGGCCATGACGTTGACCGGCACGCCTGCCTGGGCGCAGGCGGCGAATATGCCGTTGAGGCCCGGGTGGTCGGCCTCGTAGTCCTGCCCCGCCAGCATCACGCGGCAACCGACCACGCCCGTTGTGGAGGTCCATTCGGCAACGTCGTCGGCGACGGTTTCCGAATTGGGATCGAAGGGCCTCACCAAGCCGAACTTGCCTGGGTGCTTCTCATATACCTCCAGGGCGTAGCTCGCGTCGTAACGGTACAGCGAGAAGGGCGATATGAGGATCGCCCCGTCCACGCCGACGGCAGCCATGGCCGCGACCATATCGTCGCCGGTGACCTCTTCCGGCCCCTCCAGGTGCCCGTGCCAAGGGCGTTCGGGACGGTTGCGCTCGTAGCAGTGCACTTGACAATCAATTGTGAGAGGTCGCGTCGTCATTGTCTTTCTCCTTGCCGTTGATGAATTGTCGGGTTGGTGTGTGACCCCGCTCCAGTGCCGCGTAGAGTTTTAGCCGGGATACGCCATTTTACACCCGCGAATGCGTATGACCCACCGAACGGCCCCCGGTCACTGACACTACTCGCTTGCCAGTCCGTAAAGCACCTCCCTACCATATTACTTGTGCTGCCCAATGTCTCATCGGACGGGGACAAGTCCAATATAGCCACTGAGGCAACATGATAATTTATGACCGAAAATCCCGCTGTGAACGAGCTTTCTGCGCCAAACCGTGACATCTAAAGCCCTTTTCAATTCCGACACCACTCACGAATGTCCTGAAATGTCCGCAAATGTCCGCGTTTCTGAAATTTCCCTGCCAAACCGTCATTCCCGCGAAGAGCCTGCCCTCGTGGAGACGGGGGCGGGAATCCAAACGCCGCTCTAGTAAATGACCTTCTGAGGAGTTGACCATCATGATGAGTGAAATAAACGCCCTATGGCGTCGCGTCCGTGCCCTTCAACGTAAACTGGCCCGCGAACTGGCGGAATACCGTTTGGGCCTCATTTGCGATGATCTTTGCGAGCGCTGGTTCGCTGCCTGGTCCGACCACAAGCCCTTGCCCGGAATCCGGCCCTTCATCCGTCGGGTGATGGACGCCGGCTACCGGCTCCTCCCGCTGGGTGCGGCCAACAATTACCTGCACGATTGTCTCCGCAAAGGTGACGCGCCCGCCCCCCAAGTACTGCTCCGCGCTATCCTCCCCTCGACCGGGTAATATCCCGCCGGCATGATTGCTCGACTGGCGAAAATACATGGCGTAGTCCTGTAGGGGCAACCCGCGAATGCGTATAACCCTCCTTGTGGTTGCCCAATGTTTCCGGCGGCATACGCGGAAAAATCCCGCGCTCGCTTCCCGTAGGCGTTGACGCAACTTGTTGCCGGTACTAGCATTGAGGGCGACATAAGACTACGCAGCCAAGCGGAAAAGGAGGGGTGAGCATGGACTTTGGACTTTTCAATACTTGGAATGCTCTGTACACGGATGATAAGGTCCCTTGGCACCCCGAGTATAACGGCGGCGTGCTGCTCGAAGAGGACGCCTACGTCAAGAACTACGAAGAAATCGACGCGGTGGAGGAGATGGGCTGGGACTACGTCTGGCTTGGCGGCGGGCACTTTTCCAAGCAGGCGAGCATGGACCCCCAGGTCCTTCTGCTGGCCGCCGTAATCGCGGAGCGCACCAGCAGGATAAAGATCGGGTCGTCCATTCACCGCCCGGTGATAAAGCAGCCGGAGGAGACGTTGTCCCCCGCGGCGTTGCCCCATGAAAGATACGGGTTTGACAACCTGTTGCTGGAGGATCCCATCCAGACTGCCGAACAGGTAGCCATCGTCGACCAGGTCAGCCGGGGCCGGTTTATCTACGGCGCCGGTGGTCGTACTCGCGGCTCAGCGGAGCGCCGGGAGCAGTTCTTTGAGTACCTGGAGGTCATGAAACAGCTTTGGACCGAGGACCACTTCTCCGGGTTCGAGGGAAAGTACTACAACTACCCCGCATTCTACGAATCGTACCTCGCCATTCCCAAGCCTTACCAGAAGCCCTATCCTCCCATGCTGTTGCCTGTGGACAGCCAGGAGAGTTTCGTCCCCATGGGAGAAATGGGCTATCGTATCGCCATAGGCGCGGGAAGTTCTCCGCACAACCCCCGGGGGTCGGCGGTTCTTAAAGAAGACGTGAAAAGCTACCGGAAGGCTTGGATTGACGCGGGGCACCCGGGAGACCCAACTACCGTGGTCCGCATCCCCACGCTGGTGGCTGAGACCCAAGCGGAGGCCACCCGCCAGACCAAGGCCCTGATGGACCTTGCCCGCCGCTACTACGCCGGGCGGGTCGCCATCGGAAGCACCGACGCTGGTACGGCCAGCCCCGACGCGACCGAGGAAGTAAACCTGTTCGGGACGCCGGAGGAAGTGATCGACAAGATTGAGATGCTCCGTGACGACTTCAGCACGGATGAAATCATGTTCGAGGTCAACTGGACGTCTTCGGTCCCCCGCGACGTGGTTATGAATACCATGCGGGTCCTTACCGACAAGGTAATCCCAAAGTTCAAGTAACGTCGGAATCTCGAGGATTGTCCCTTTGTCACTTTCCGCAATCAGGTCTGTGAGGCGACACTGATGGCGACGCTGGCCGCTTAAAATCCGAGGTACGAGGCTGACGAAAACCCGCCGGTTCCCGCTTCACTGGGATATGGGTTCCAGTTCAGCTTCTTGGCCTCCGCCAGCCTGCTCGTCACTCCGGTCATCGTAGCCAAGGCGTCGGGGAGAGACGACTCCTATTTGACGTGGATGGTCTTCGCCTCGCTGATCGCCGTCGGCCTCTCCACGTTGGTGCAGGTGCGCCGCATCGGCCCGGTCGGGTCTGGCGCGGTCCTCCCCATGTTCACCGCCGCCTTTTCCATCCCGTTCTGCATCACCGCAGTGGTGGATGGTGGGCCGGCAACCCTTACCACGCTGATTCTCGTGTCCGGCCTCCTCCAGTTGGTGATTTCCAAGTGGCTGTTCATCCTGCGCCGGTTGGTCACGCCTATAGTGGGCGGCACGGTGATGATGATCCTGTCCATAACCCTGGCTTCGGTGGTCTTCGCACTGTTGGACGAGGCTTCCTTGGTCGATCCGGTATCTGCGCCTTTGACCGCCTTCGCTACGCTGCTTGTCGTGGCCGTCCTCACTTTTCGCGGCACCGCGGTATTGCGGCTCTGGGCGCCGATGATAGGTATCGCCATCGGTTGTGCAGTGGCTGCCGGCTTCGGCATCTACGAGTTCGAAAGGATATTGCGGGCCCCTTGGATAGGGCTTCCCAGCGAGTCGCCCGGGTTGACGCTGGACTTCGGGATACCGTTTTGGACGATCCTTCCGTCCTTTCTGTTCCTTGGCGTCATCATCTCGATCCAAGCCAACGGTGAAGCTATCGCCCAGCAAAGGGTGTCCCGCCGCGAGGCCAGGGCCATTGATTTCAGGCAGGTGCAGGGTACGCTGGCCGGGACCGGTGTCGGCAACCTGATTGCCGGCGCCGTGGGCGCCGTGCCCATCATCATTCACCCGGGGGCCGTGGCGTTTACTCAAGTCACCGGGGTTGCCTCTCGCAGAGTAGGTTATTGCATCGGTTTCATGTTCATCGCTGTAGCCTTCCTGCCCAAGGTGTCCACCCTGCTCAGCACCATACCAGGGCCGGTGATGACCGGATACCTCATCATGGTGACCGGGACCCTGTTTGTCGAAGGCGCGCGGACGGTCATCCAGACTGAACAGAACAGGCAGAAAGTCCTGGTTGCCGGGGTTTCATTCTGGATTGGTGCGGCCTTCCAGTTCAGTCTGTTTCACCTTCCCAACGTTGGTCCCATATTGGGAACACTGCTCAAGAGCGGCATAACCACCGGAGGGTTGGCGGCGATAGCTTTGATCCTGTTCCTTGAGTTCACCTCACACCGGCCTATGCGTTTTCAGTCACCGCTTCATATTAACGCCTTGGATGATCTCAACGCGTTCATCTCCAGGTTTGCCGACCGCAGAGGATGGGATACGCCAATGAAAGAGCGTCTGAGTGCGGTTGCGGAAGAGACCTTGCTGACTCTGGCTCCGTTAAACCTGGAAGGAGACGAAGAGGACGAGGAACCGGATGATAGGCGGCTGGTGGTGCTGGCTTCCAGTGACGGGCCGGTGGCCGACCTGGAGTTCATCGGTGGGGGCAACGAAGAAAACCTTGAAGACCGGATCCGGCAACTCCAGCAGCACGATACGGAAACGCCGGCCGAGAATGAACTCTCCCTGCTGCTGCTGCGGAGCTACGCCTCGTCGGTGCGGCACCAGCAGTACCAGGGCACCGACGTGATTACGGTGCGGGTCACTCCTCCCGCGTCGTGAGGTTCAGGACGCCGGTTCTGGAGAGGCGCGCCCGGAGAACTTGGACAGACCGAGCAGGACCAGGGCCGCGGCTCCGAAACCCAGCACCGTGGCGCCAAGAAGCGGGTAGCCGTCTACGGCGATCATCATGCCTCCCCCCGAGCTTCCGGCGCCAACCCCGATGTTGGTGGAGACACGGTTCAGCGATGTGGCGGTTCCCCGCTGCCCGACGGCCCTGTTGACTATAAGGGTATCCGTGGCCACCAAGCTGAATCCAAGCCCGAAGGCGGTCAGGGTCGTCAGGGCTATCGCCGGGAGGATTCCCAAGGGGAAGACCATGGCCAGCCCTCCGCCCAGTGCTATGGCAGCCGTGCCGATGATGGCTAACCAGTAGAGCGGCAACCTTACAAACCGACTGCTGGCCACTGTGCCGCCCAGGAACAACCCCAAGCCCGCTATGGTGAAAATCCACCCTACCTCTTGGGTGGTTATCCCGAACCTGTACACGAAGAACGCCCCCCGGTAGGTGTTGAAGCCCCACAAGCTGATCGACCTGACCATGCTGGAACCTATCAGAAACATGGTTGGAAAATCCGCTATAAGGGAGGCGTAGGACGAGAGCCCCAAGCGGGAGCGCGGAGCGTCCCCGGAGGCTGGAGCATCCCGCGGGATGCTCCAAGCCATGTAGACCGTTACCAGCACGTTCAGGGCGGTAAGAAACCCGAAAGAGACGCGCCATCCGCCGAAGAATGCGATGGTTGTCAGCATCGGGATGCCGACTATGGTGCCAACGGACATCCCGATGGTCGCCAGTCCCACGGCTCCCCGCCGGTTGTCGCCCGCCAAGTGGGTCCCGGCTATAGCCACCGACAATGGCCTGATGATTGCTTGGCTTACCGCCCCGAAGGGAGCCATCATCATCAAGACTCCGTAGCTCGGAGCGATGGCGGTAATGAGCGACCCGATACCCAGCGTGGACATGCCCGTCAGCAGCACTTTGCGGTGCCCGTACCGGTCGGCCAACGGCCCGGTGATCATGCCCACGGGAATGCTGCCGAACGCAAGCAGGCCGGAAATCTGTCCTAGCAACGCGACGCTCGTGTTCAAATCTTTGGCGACAAAAGGGAAGAAGGGAGTGAGGGCGACAAAGTTGAGTATCCACAGGAAACATGCGGCCCCAACGGCGATGGAGAGCCGGTAATTGGTCCGTTGCGCCTGGATCGGTGTTGTAGTGTTCTCGGTCACCACGACAACTCGTTTGCGTCTTGCATTGCCTATCGTACCCCAATTCAAGCAAGGGCATGTCTAGTCTCGGATGGAACCATTGCCGATGCCTTGTCCCGATTTGCTCCAATCCCGTTTTCGTTTCCATTGCTTGTTGTTTTGTCAAACCGATACCATGGGTTCCAATATGCTCCTGGAATGATTGGTTTCCGACGTGTGGGGTTGGCGTGGTGAGTTAGGGTGTTGTTACAAGCATTCAGAAGATTCAGTCGACGATTCATCCCGGCTCCGGCAACCGGTCTTCACAGCAACCTCAACCCAAGCCCGTCTCACCAGGCTGTAACCTTCAAGCAAGCCCGCTGGGGCATCCTGTTTGTCCTGTTGCTGGCAGTAGCCTGCCTGCTCCTCGCCCCGGAAAGCGTCTTTGCCAACAACCCTCCAGCTCACGATAAGCCTACCGGACTTACCGCCCAACCGGGAGACCGACAAGCAACCCTGTCTTGGGACGACCCTGCCGACTCTTCAATGTTCCAGAGTCGCTGTCGGAGGTCGTAGAACCGTCTCCGGTACCTCCGGCTGAGGAGCAGGCCGTGTTGGAACAGAAAGGGGTATTCCGTCGTGGCTGCAAGTAGTAATCATGATCGGCATAGCCACCGCCGTAATAGGCTCCGCCCTGATCATCTTAAGGTGGAGACAGTGACCCAAGCTGTCTTATTAGCGGCGCAAACGTAATGCAGTTTACTGAGGGCCTCGCAGGCCCCCTCCGCCATGGTCCAGATAGATGTTGCTGTGGCTGGCGCCGGCCGTGCCCGGCTGGGGCATGGGGGATGGACTGATGGATTTGATGAGATTCAAGGACTTGCCGGCGCGCCAGCGCAGCGTAATTCGCGCATGGTGCATGTACGACTGGGCGAACTCCGCCTTCGCTACTTCCGGGGTCGCCGCAATCTTTCCTGTCTACTTCGTGTTCCTGTTCAAAGAGGCTCTGGGTGAGGGCACGACCTTCATGGGCGTGACCTTTACGGCCAGCTCGATGTGGAGCTTGGGCGTTGCCATATCGACCGGTGCGGTGGCCATCTCCAGCCCATTGCTGGGGGTAATCTCGGACCGGGTGCCCATCAAGAAGGCGTTGCTCTGGGCCTATACTGCGGCGGGCGCGTTCTTCACGGTACTGGCGTTCTTCTCTGCTTATACCGGGGAGCCTTGGGCGTGGCTGTTCGGCATGTTCACCCTTGCCAATGTTGGATTCGCCGGGTCGCTGGTCTTCTACAACGCCTTCCTTCCGCACATCGGGCCGCGGCACCTGCTGGACGACATCAGCAGCCGCGGCTTCGCTTACGGCTACGCGGGGGGCGGACTGCTGCTTCTGGTACACTTGGCGTTGATCCTGGCGACGAGGGACTCCGGTATCGCGGATTTGGTGACCAGGGCCGCCATTGCCTCGGTCGGGGTATGGTGGTTCGGGTGGGCCATCTGGACGTTGCGGGTGCTGCCAGAACCGCCGGTCAACCGCACCCTGGTCCGGTTGACAGTGGTGTCGGCGGTGTCCATGGGGTTCCGCGAACTGGGCAATACGTTCCGCGAGCTTGCGCGATTCCGGGTAGTCCTGGTGTTCCTGGCCGCATACGTTCTCTTCAACGACGGCATCCAGACGGCCCTGGCCATTGCCGGGGCCTTCGCCGCCGACACGATAGGCATATCCTTGGCCTTCAACATGGCTACGATTGTTATCATCCAGTTCGTTGCCGTGCCCGGCGCCAAGGCCTTTGGGTGGCTTGCGGAGAAGATTTCGACCAAGCGGGCCTTGATGATTGCCTTGGCAGGCTGGAGCGTCGTCCTCCTTTTCGGCGTCGCCATAGCCCCGCCGCTGCCCCAAGAACACAATGACTTCGACTTTCAACTGAGCTACCGCCAAGCCTCCAACGACTACATTGTCGACACTGCTCCCGACTTGCCGGACTCGGGGTTCGAGTTGCGGCAGGAAGGTCAGCGATGGGTGCTCAGCGAGGGCGCCGTCCTGAATCCACGAGATGCTCGGAGCCTGCTGGAGGCTGTGCGGGGTTCGGATGGCGTGGCATACGGCATATCGTTCCGGGGCGGCGAGATGGACGGCAGGTCCGCCCTGGGTCCTGCACACCCCGCGGTGCTGGGCGACGGTGCTCTGGACTGGTGGCCTGCGGCGGTACGCGCCGTGCTGTGGGGGCCGCTGGGACTGGACGCCGGGTACCAGTGGCTGATTCTGGGGACGTCCGTCGGGCTGGTAATTGGCGGCAGCCAGGCCCTTGCCAGAAGTCTTTTCGCCCAGATTACCCCCCAATCGCGCAGCGGAGAATTCTTCTCGTTCTTCGGCTTTATGAGCCGGATGTCTTCGGTGTTCGGCCCCATGCTGTACATTGTTGCCACCGCCGTGTTCGACACCCGGGTCGCGGTGATGTCGATCCTGATGATAATCGTCGCCGGAGCCATCGTGCTGTCCCGGGTGGACGTGGCCGAGGGGACGCGGGTGGCCGAGGCGGAAAACCGGCTTGCCGAGGAAGGACGGCCTTCGTAAAAACTTTCTCAAAACCAACGATTCCTACTACGTTCCCCAGTCGTTGACCGAGACTTGTGGATTCCCGCCTTCGCGGGAATGACGAGTTGGAGAGTGTGCAACGTTTTGAGAGTCTCCTAACCTGCATTTGCCTTGAAGGTCCGGCGGTTCCTGAAAAGTGCGGGTTCGACGTAGGCGCTGGTGGAGGACAGGGCTTCTTCGATAATCTCCAACACCGCCATGACCGCCGGGTCATTCATCAGGTTGTCCCGTTTCTCCTGCGTGCCGGTCATGGGCAGGTGGGCAGGATTGCCGGTGTTCTGCTCGTCCACAATCCTCGCCGTCTCCCTCACGGCGTCCTCGATGTCTTCCTGGGTAATGACGTTGTGGAGCTTCCAGTTGGCGATCAGGGCGCTGTCAATCCTCTCGGTGGCCCGGTCCTTCATCTCCTCTATCTGGTCGAAGTTGAGGACGCCGCTGCACCCGATGCCCCGGTGGACCCAGGGGGCCACGTAAGCCATCATGCTGTGGACGTAGCGCAGAAGGAAGTCCCGCTTGGCCCCGGGGGCGTCCAGCTTGTTTTCCTGCAACAGCGGGAAGGTGAGCAACGCCCGCCGGGATACATCGAGGGCGGGGGAGTCCTCCATGGTCCGCTGGACTTGGTCAACGTCCACCATGTGGTAGTGCATGGCGTGGATGTCGCTGGGATAGGGCGCGGGCACCCAAGCGGTGTTGCCGCCGGTGCGGGGATGGTCGATTTTCCTTTCCAGCATTTCGGCCATAGCCCGGTTCCTGACCTGCATTCCCTTACCGATTTTGCCATGTACGTGCACGCCGGTGCGAATCCCTACGTCCACGTTGTGCAGTTCGTAGCTGGTGTTGAAGGTCTCTTGGGTCAGGTCGTCGCGCAGGTCGACGGGCCCGGCGTGCATTTGCACCCGGATCTGGGAGCCGGTGCGGTCCAGGAAGCCGGTGTTGATGAAGAAGATGCGGCTCCGGGCCGCCCGGAGGGACTCGGCAAGCTGGAGGGTCATGCCCAGTTCCTCGTTCATGATTCCGATGAGCATGACGCCGCCAGGCAGTCCCAGCGTGGCCTCCACCGCTTCGAAGAACCTTACCTGCTCGGCCACCTCCTGCGACGTCTGGAGTTTGGGAGTGACTTGGTAGATGTACCCGCAGCCGCTGTTGGGGCCGCGGACGGGCATCATGCCTTCTCCACGCTCGGCTGGGCGCTCCTCTCCGTTGGAGCCGTTATCGTGAAGGGAGGCGATGAGGGTGGTCAGGAACACACCGAGAATCCGCTCCGGGATATCCTGTCCGTCCAACTGGACCATATCGGTGTACATGTGGAGGGACACGTTTCTCACGGACATGAGGCTGGTGGCCTTGAACGTTTGAGGATTCCCCAACACGTCCAGGCACGTCTTGTCGGAATTGATGGTCTTCAGGTTGCCGCGGGAACCGTAGGCTTGGAGGTCTCCCCGCATCAACCCCAAGTAATTGCGCAGACCTACCACCATGTCTTCGGCGTCGACGATGGCAACGGCGTCCTCGAAGTCCACGATGTTGGTGACGGCGGACTCGACGATCAAGTCCTTGAACTGGCCGATCTCCGGGTGGACGCGGCCTCCATCGTATAACTGGAACTCTATCTTCAGCCCGTTGTTCTCCAGCAGGAAGTCCGTGAGCTGTCCATGATCGTCCCGGTTGAAGCCGACGAACTTGGCAGGGTCTCGCAGGGTGAATTCCTGGGAGGCGGCATTGAGGCCTATCAGTTGGTGCCGGCCTTGGTCGTCGCGCACCGTTTTGTAGGAGACGATGTCGTCGAAAGTTGCGCCACCCTCCCACTGGGCAACATGCCGGTCAAGGAACCGGTTGGTCTCCTCCACCACCATCCTGAGACGGGCGGTATGGCGGGTCTGGCGGTCGATCTCCGGGTGGATGTCGCTGAGGTAGTAGGCGTCGTAGAGGCTGCCCCAGCGGGCGTTGGCGCCGCCGACGGCCATGCTGGCGTTGGTCACCGGGGTCACCAGTTCGGGGCCGTTCTGGTCCATCTCCGGGTCCAGTTGGGGAGTGGTCATGGTGAAACCGGAGTCGGGTTGGGGCGCCAGGTAGCCTATTCCGACCAGGAACTGTTCGAGGGCCAGGGCGTCTTCGTCGGCCGATTCACGGGTCGGGCGCCATCCGGCGGCCCTCCTGGCGGTGTAGTAATCGTCGATGCGCCGTTGCACCTCGGCCCGTTGGGCCAGAAGCTCCCGGTTCCGCGGTCCGAACTCTTCCACCAAGCGGCCCAGGGAGCGAAACGCCTCTTCGGGCGTCCACTTGGAGCCGGGCAAGACCTCGTCCCGCATGAAGTCGAACAGAACGTCCGCAACCTGCAATGTTGCCCCGGAGTCCAGAGTAATCGTTGCCATCACACCCCTCCAGTTCTATCTCCTTGATCAAAGGCGCATTGCCTCTACCGGCACCAGTTGTTGTCCCACCGGGTCCACCGCCAGAAGGGCTTCCTCCAAGGTGACCACTCCAAGCAGGCTGGGTTGGTTTTCCTCTGCGAAGGTCACCCGTGTCGGGAAGGTCTGGCCCTCGAGCCTGATCATGGTCCAGCCTATGTCCACCGGGGCCGTGCTGCCGTCGGCCAGCCGGGACTGGGCTGAGCGCGCCACCGGCACTTCCAGGTCCTGAAGCAGGGCCCTGGGGATGGCGGTGAAGGTTGCGCCAGTGTCCACGGTCACCTCAATGTCCTCGAAGCGAGTCCCCTGCTGGTTTCCGACGCCTATGGTTACGATCAACTTTCCCATTGCGGTTTCTCCGGGGTATGGCTGTGCCTGCTGGCGTTTCCTGTGGTCAAGAGTACCATCTTTCGTACAAAGTCGAGGGGCGGAAATTTCAGAAACGCGGACAATTGCGGTCGGCGATGATTGTCCTTCAGCCGATGGACCCACGGGCGGGATGTTTCCCAAGCGGGGGGAGTATGGCGTCGAGCAGAACTTGAGGGTCAGGCGCCTCATCTTTGCCAAGGCAACGCATCAGGTAGTTGTTGGCCGCACCCAATGGGAGGAGGTGGTAGCCGGCGTCCATCACGCGCTTGATGAAGGGCCGGATTTCGGGCAGGGGCTTGTGGTCGGACCAAGCGGCAAACCAGCGTTCGCAAAGGTCATCACAAAGAAAGCCCAGCCGGTACTCGGCCAGTTCGCGGGCCAGTTTACGCTGAAGGGCGTGGACGCGGCGCCAGAGTTCGTTGATTTCAGTCATCATGATGCAGATTCCTCAGGTGGATTTGTTGGAGGAAGAACCCGGAAATTTCAGAAACGCGGACATTTGCGGACATTTCAGGACATCCAGGCGTGGCGACCGGCGTTCAAGGAGGCCTGAATGTCCGGGTTTTGGCGCCGACAAGTCGTTCATGGAGGTGGTTTCAGTCATAAATCACCATGTTTCCTCGTTGGCTTCATTTGGACTTGTCCGCGTCCGATAAGACGTTAAACAGGACAAGTAATATGGTAGGGAGGTGTTTTACTACGTGGCAAGGGGTGGGTGTCAGTGGGTGGTTGTCTGGAGTGGGATTGGTGTGGTTAGATGATTTCCGTCAGTCTGACCCACTTCTATAACTTGGCGAACATGGCGACCAAACGGGTAGTCAAGGACGGCTCACTCTTGATGGAATCGAGGCAGTAGAGGAGGGCACACCCCGTCAGCGATGAGTGACGATACGGATATGGTACTCCCTACCCAAAGTGATCTGTTTGGTGAAGCCGGGACTCACCAAGACCGACGACGCGTGCGCAATGGAAAACCCAGCAACGACCTGGTATTCAGTGCATACATAGGAGGGAATGAAGACATTTTCCCCCACGTCCTGAGCCTGTATGTCGCGCCGCAAAGCGTGGTAGCAGACGTTACGTATGGGAAAGGCGTTTTCTGGAGAAATATACCCCCAGGCGAATACAAGGTGCTTCCTACGGATATCCAGCAGGGGGTCGATTGTCGAGAGCTACCCTATGGGGATGGGGAGATAGACTGTGTCGTGTTGGACCCGCCATATATGCATTCCCCCGGCGGAACAGCTCACCGTGCTCATTCCGCGTTCGAAAGCCATTACAGAAACAACGGGACCGGAAACAGGACGGACAGAAAGTACCACGAAGCAGTACTGGCGTTGTACGAGGAGGCGGGGGCAGAAGCTTACAGGGTTTTACGAGAGCGCGGCGTACTGATCGTAAAGTGCCAGGACGAAGTATGTTCCAACCGGCAGAGGTTCACGCATGTTGAAATCATGCAATCGTATGAGCGAATCGGGTTCGTAGCCGAAGACCTGTTCGTTGTGATGCGCCAAAACCGTCCCGGTGTCAGCCGCGCAGTCAGGCAGGTCCACGCTCGAAAGAACCATTCATATTTTCTGGTTTTCTGGAAGAATGGAGCAGACTGCGGGTTGTGGGGGCCTCCCGAATGAACGCTGTTGAATTGTTGAGGTCCGTTATCAGGGAACATGCTCCGGAAGATATATGGCAAGACTCGCCACTGATCGGCTACAGAATGCTGGGAAATACCAACCGCGGCGAGATTGGAGAGGAATTCATACGTCGTTACCTGTCGCGACATGGAATAGAGGCTGGGAACGGAAACCGGACTTCACGAACCGATCTCAGCATTGGGTCGTTCCGGTTTGAGATCAAAACTGCTTCTTTGGGCGTGAATGGAACATTCCAATTCAACCATGTCCGATTGGACAGAATGTACGACTATTTGCTTTGCTTGGGAATATGCCCTCATCATGTCGTTTTCAATATGTGGCGAAAGGGCGAAGTAGCAGAAAACCGGGCAGGAAGGCTGGTGAGAATGGCTGAAGGGCAAGCAGTGACTTACAAGCTGACCAAGCGACTGGAAGATATGTTAGACATAGAAGGGCTACCAGTGCGGATTCAACATATTCTCGATAGCGATCAGTAGAGGTTGCCCAAGGTGATTGGGTAATCAAATCTCCCAACCACGAGGTCATCGTAACCAGGGCTTGTGAGCATGTACACGCCTGTCCTCATGATGCCTTCTTGGACGAAAGGAGGAACAAATGCCCTCCACAATGTAGTACGCCTTCAATCTGCCCAAACATACTAAGAATGACGGCGTTGTCGTAGAAGTAGGCATAATGGCTTTCACGACACACGGTAGGCTTTTACGACTGAGCCACAACATTTGACAACTCGGATTTCGTAGTATCCAATACAGATCTGGGCGGAACGCATCCATATTATTGTGTAAGGTTGGCCAATGGTTGAGTATGTTGATCTACCTGTCGCAAATCTGGTTCCTGACCAGAATAACCCGCGTCTCCCTCAATCCAACTTGGGGGAACGTGAGACTCTCCGGACCTTGGCCCGGATGCAGGGGCGAAATCTGCTAGGAATGGTTGAAGATATTCTATCGAATGGAATTAACCCTAGTGATGTCCCAATAGTTACACCGCTCCAAGACGGTACCAACCGATATGTCGTGTTGGAGGGCAATCGGAGACTTACAGGGCTACGGTCATTGGAAAACCCCGAGTTGCTTGTCGATAGCGTTTCTGAAGATATTTTCAGTGCCGTACGACGCATGGCTGCAGAATATCAACGAGCACCCATTACAGAGATGTTGTGTGTTGTGGTAGACAACCGGTCTGAAGCTAACCATTGGATTCGACTGAAGCATGGGGGATTGGTTGGGGGGGCTGGTACTCTTCGATGGGGGTCGGACGAAAGGGAAAGATTCCGATCCCGAATCCCAGGTGAAACGCCTAACTTGGCGACACAGGTGTTGGACTTTTTGCAGAAGAGTAGGTTAATTACACATGAACAACGGGCTGTTGCTCCTACCACTCTAACCCGCATTTTTAGTTCGCCCGCGATTCGGGAAAAGGTTGGTCTTGATTATCAGAAAGGGATCTTGATGGCTGTAGGTGACCCTGCCAAAGTCGCCAACGCATTGGTCTATATCGTCAATGAAGTGAGCGACCGCAGACTCACCGTGAACGATGTAAGGAGCAAGGAACAACGCGATGAATTCGCCGCTATGTTGCCCCTTGACGTTGTAGTTCCCAAGACTTTTCTCAGAGGCTTTGGAACGCCGTTAGACGCTATAACGGAATTAGAACCCGGAACTGGCGAGACGGATGAGTCGGACGGAAACGGTCAGGCCGATAGCCAAGGGGATCAATCAAAGGGAGAAGATAATAACGAGCAATCAAATGGAAATCGGGACCCCAGGCCCCGGGACCAACTTATCCCTCATGACTGTCTGTTGCGTATTACCACTCCTCGGATTCAGCGAATCGCCGGTGAACTGCGGCGACTTAGACTTAGTGGAACACCCAACGCTGTGGGTGTGCTTTTTAGAGTGTTCGTAGAGTTAAGTATGGATGAATATATCCAACGGGAGAGTTTGGTCACATCACGGGAACCTACTCTGCGGAACAAATTGTTGGGAGTAACCAACGACTTGGTGAAGAAAGGGAAGATATCGGAAGCGCAAGCTCGCCCCGCTCGCCGTGCTGCACAAAAGGGGTCGTGGCTGGCGCCTTCAGTTACCCTAATGAACGACTGGGTCCACAACCAGTATATGGCCCCCACGGCCAGCGACCTTAGAACAAATTGGGACAACCTGCAACCATTTATTCAGAGCATTTGGGCTCCTTAATTGGGGTGTGGCCAAACTTGGAAAGCCTCTTTATAATGCCCGCATGCCTTTCTACACACCGCTCCGTTACCCAGGCGGAAAGCGCCGTCTCTTCAGCGTCGTCACTCGCTTGCTTGAGGAAAATGGGCTATCCTTCGTGGAGTATGCGGAACCGTACGCTGGAGGGTCTGCCGTTGCGTTGGCCCTGTTGTTTGAAGGTCATGCTTCGGTTGTTCACCTAAACGATCTGAGCAGACCAGTGTTCGCTTTTTGGGAGACTGTCCTCAACGACACGGACAATTTATGCGAGCTAATCAATTCTGTAGAAGTGACCATGGGAGAATGGTACAAGCAACGGGCGATATATGATGCTCAAGACTCAGCCAACCTTACAGACTTGGGGTTTGCGGCATTATTTCTGAACCGAACGAACCGTTCAGGGATTTTGTCAGGAGGCGTTATAGGAGGCAAAGAGCAAAAGGGTAAGTATCATTTGGACGCTCGGTTTAACAAGAAAGAAATAATCCGGCGCATCACTGATATTGGTTCCCAACGAGACCGGATCAGGATTTACCAAAAGGATGCCTTGGACTTCTCAAGGCAAGTCGTCCAGAATCTTTCTGAGCAGTCCTTTGTGTTCTTTGATCCACCATATATTGAAAACGGCAATGCCCTCTATCTGGACGACTACGACCTTAATGCGCACACGCAGATGGCCCATTGTGTGCAGGGATTAGACCAACTGTGGATTTGCACCTACGACCACGCTGCTGTGGGACACGGCCTCTACGCAAGCCACCGCCGTATCGAGTATTCATTGCCCTACACTGCCCAGGGCAGGTACAGAGGGAAGGAAGTCATGTTTCTTTCTGACCGTCTCGCCTTACCCGCAGAATGGTCATACGCCAACGGTCCTGTGTGCCTCACACCCCACAAGAGTATCTACACTATCTATGGTGCGCTGCTGACCGGCGATATCATCTGAATCTCGGAGCCAACGTCCGGTGGACCTTTTCTGATTAAACCTAATAGTCTGACATTATTGTATTGATTGATGCAGTGAGAGTCCGTTCGTGGAGAGCTTGTCGAACCATGAACGGACGGCCCTTCGACAAGCTCAGGGTGAACGGGAGAATTAGCCAGGAATTCAAACAAGTTGAACCTCTAGTCCTATAAAATCATTCCCACCACTCGTAAAGGCGGTTCCGCATGACCGTCGCTGGGCTGGCTATCATGGCTTCCGGCCTGCTTCTGCTGCTCGTGACCGGCATACCGCCGGTCACTCAGAGGTTGCGAGGCGGCATTTTCTACGGTACGTGGCTCATCGGCGTGGCAGCCGCAGTCATGATCCTCAGCATCGTCCCCTTTTTCCACACCATGACAGCTTGGTTCGTGGTCCTGGAACGGCAATTCGGCTGGAACCGGACCCAACTCTCCCTCGCTTTCTCCCTCTCGCGGGTGGAAGGCGGAATCATGGGGCCCCTGGAGGGCCTGCTGATCGACAAGCTGGGCGCCCGCCGCATGGTGATAATCGGAATGACGATCATGGGCGCCGGGTTCATTCTGTTCGGCCAGGTGCGGGAACTCTGGCACTTCTACGCCGCGTTCCTCATCATGAGCCTGGGAAGCGGTCTGGGGACCTGGCTCCCCATGATGACCGTGATCAATAGCTGGTGGGTCCGGTGGCGGGCCTCCTCCATGTCCTGGATGCTTGTGGGCTACCGTCTCGGCATAGTGGCGCTGGTGCCTCTGCTGATCTGGGCCATGGACGCCAACCAATTCGGCTGGCGATCAGCCGCAACGGGTGTCGGGGTGGTGATGGTCCTAGCGACTTTCCCCATCGCCCAGATGGTGCGCAACCGCCCCGAGGAGTACGGGCAGCTTCCCGACGGATTGAAGGAATCCCCATCCGGCGCCGACCGGGCCGAACCTTCTACCGACAGCGTGGAGGAACGCAACGTCACGTGGCAGGAGGCCATCAGGACGAAGACCTTCTGGTTGATGAGCATTGGCCACGCCTGTTGCTCCACCATTATCGTGACCATCATGGTCCATCTGGGGCCGATGATGGTCGACCGGGGATTCTCCCTTCAGACCGTCGGTCTGGTCATATCAGTCTATACCGGCATCGGCATCTGCTCGACGTTGGTCGGGGGGTACCTTGGCGATAAAGTCCCCATCAGGCAGGCCATTTTCGGCTTCTCAATCCTCCAGTCATTGGGGGTGGTTGTCCTTCTGGGGGCTTACACCCTGCCGGTGGTCTTTGTCTTTGCGGTGCTCATGGGACTTGGCGAGGGGCGAAGTTCGCTCACGACGGCGATCAGAGGCGTTTATTTCGGCAGGAAGGCCTTTGCCAGCATTATGGGCATGTCGATGGTGCCCATGAACGTCCTGTTGCTGATAGCGCCGCTCTTTGCGGGCTACATGTTCGACCAGACGCAAAGCTACGTCATTCCATTCGCCGCAGTGGCGGTTTCGAGCGCCGCAGGGGCTTCACTGTTCCTGTTCCTGGGCGACCCCAACAAACAGGGCGCAAGGTTGGCGGCGAGTGCGGCTGCCGCTGTCTAGGGAGCGCGCCCAGCGGCTACCGGGGGCGTTCCGCGTATGCTTGGTGGGCGCGGTCCAGGGCACGAGTCCTGCCTGCCACCAGAGTGTCCTTGCGTTCGGCGGCCCACAGGTTGGAGGCTTGGGTGCCGATGACCGAGCCTTGGAACTGGGGCATGACGTAGCGGGCCAGCAACTCGTAGCTGCGGAGCATCTTTTCCCTGGGCGCCCAGTCGACGGTCTGGACCAGGAATCCTCCGAACCCGCCGCTCTGCTCGTCGAGCCGCTTGATGGCCTCAATGCAGTCGTCGGGCGTGCCAATGATCCAGGAACCGGAATCGGCCATGTAGTCGATGACTTTTTCCAGCGGGCCGTCGTACACCGGCTTTCGCCCGTTGGTGCCCTCGGAGTACTCGCGGAGGTAACGGCCCGATCCCAACCGGGCTTCCTCGATGGCCTCCTTGCGGGTT
Source organism: Dehalococcoidia bacterium (assembly GCA_965203835.1). GTDB lineage: Bacteria > Chloroflexota > Dehalococcoidia > Lucifugimonadales > UBA3495 > CBDCFV01. Next base: position 1,583,933 of record OZ241919.1, on the reverse strand, counting down.
TCCGCCAAGTGCACGGGCAGCACCAGCCTCCAGTCATCCCGGTTGACCGTCTGCCCATGCTCCGCGGCCGACTCCTCGGCGATGTCCCATAGGGCCTTCAGGTCGGAGGGGCCGGAACTGGGGTCCCTGGGCACGGTGATGGTGAGGACGGCGGCGCTGTACTTCCCCGCCAGCGCCACGCCCGCCGGGGTCTGGACCGAGGCCACCGCCACCGGCATGTAAGGCTTCTGGTAGGGCCGCAACTGAAGCATGGCCTCGTTAAGCTCGAACCAATCGCTCTTGTAGGTGATGGGCTCGGTCTCGGTGAACAAGCGAAGGATGATGCCCAGCGCCTCGTCCATCCGCTCGCGCTGCACCTCGTGGGGGATGCCCATCATGTAGGCATCGCCGGGCAGGGCGCCGGGGCCGACGCCGAGCATGATGCGCCCGTGGCTCATGTGGTCCAATTGCACCATCCGGTTGGCCACCATTAGCGGGTGATGGTACGGAAGGCTGATGACCCCGGATCCCAGCTTGATGTGGCGGGTGCGGTCCGCCGCCACGGCCATGAATATCTCGGGGGAGGAGATGGTCTCCCAACCGGCGCTGTGGTGCTCGCCAATCCAGGCTTCGTCGAAGCCCAGGTAATCGAGCCATTGCACCAGTTCCATATCCCGGTCGATGGCCAGCGTGGGGTTTTCTCCCACCCGGTGGAAGGGGCCGAGGAAGATGCCGAATTTCATGCGTTCAGGTAAAGCCATTTCAGCCCACCTCGTTTGCAGTATTGATTTGCGTCTGGGTCATGCGGCCCAATAATACCACACCGTTGACATAACGCCGGTTGTGCGATTGAATCTCGCGCATGAACGTTTTTCGGGTTGTTGTCCTGGTATTGGCGATACTGCAAGTGGTGTTTACCGGGTTTACGGCGGCGGTCGGGTCTTTTGCCGACGGGGGTGATGTGTGGCAGAGGCTGCTGTTGGTGGTCCTTCATCCCGCTTGCGCCGTGGCGTTGCTGTTGCTGGCCCTGCGGCGCGGCCCCTCCAAAGGGATGGCGTTGGTGGTTGCGGGGTTGCTGCTGGCGAACGTGGCAGCCGACGTTGCGCTGTGGTCAGCGATCGAGCGGGGTGTGATAAAGGGGGATTCCGAACTGGCGCTGGTGTTTGCTGTTGTTCCGGCGGTGGGCATCCTCTACGCGTTGACGCTGCTGGTGTTCCGGCCACGGGCCGCCTCTTAAATGAGCAGTCCGGCCACACAGGCGGTCATCATCATGGCGAAGGTGCCGCCGAGCATTGCGGGCATTCCCAGCTTGGCCAGTTCCAAGCGCCGCTCCGGGGCGATGCCGCCGATTCCGCCTATCTGGATGCCGATGCTGCCGAAGTTGGCGAAGCCGCAGAGGGCGTAGGTGAGGATGGTGCGGGTCCGCTCGCTGAGCACGACCTCGGAGCCGGGTTGCGACCATTCGGCCAGGGTGGCGTAGGCGATGAATTCGTTGAGGGCCATCTTGGTCCCCAGCAACTCGCCGGCGCGGAGGGACTCGCTCCAAGGGATGCCCATGAGCCAAGCGAAGGGCGCGAAGACGTAGCCGAATATGCCCGACAGGGACCAGTCCCAGGACTGTCCCAACCATCCTCCGATCCATCCCCCGAACAAGCCCAGTATGGCGTCAATCATGGCGACCAGGGCCAAGGCTACTATGAGCATGGCAGCCACGTTCAACGCCAGACGCAAGCCGTCCAAGGCCCCCTCTGCCGCTGCGTCCACCACGTTGCCGTGAGTCCTTTCCACGGCGATGCCGTCGTTGCCCAAGGTGGCGGGGACGCCGGTCTCAGGGACCATCAGCTTGGCGATGAGCAGGGCGGCGGGGGCGGATATGACCGATGCCGAGACCAAGTGCCCCGCGTCGATGCCCATGCCGACGTAGACCGCGAAGACGCTGCCGGCGATCGTGGCGAACCCGCCCACCATCAACGCCATCAACTCGGACCGGGTCATACCCATGACGTAGGGCCGCACCATCAGCGGCGCCTCGGTCTGGCCCAGGAAGACGTTAGCGGCTGCCGCCAGGGTTTCCGAGCCGGAGGTGCCGAGGGTGCGGCGCATAAGCCACGCCATAGCGAAGATGATCCGTTGCAGAACTCCCAGGTAGTAGAGGACCGACATGACCGACGAGACGAAGATGATGGTGGGCAGCACCCGGAAGGCTATGAAGTGGTGGGCGGACTCTTCGCCGAAGACGAAGATGCTGCCGGCGTCGGTGAAGCCAAGGATGGCGGCAAAAATGTCGCCTATAGCCTTGAACAGGGTCACGCCCACCGGCGTTTTGAGGATGAAGAGGGCCAAGGCGAACTGGAGCAGCAGCCCGCCGGCTATGATCCGGTAGTTGACGTGACGGTTGCGGTCTCCAATGACCCAGGCAAGGGCCATGATGGCCACCAGCCCCAACAGGGCGATCCAGCGTTCCAATGGGGCCTCCTGATGCGGATATTGTCGCCGCAGGTTGTTCCGGGCGGCCCGATTCTAACAGATGAAAAGTGTTGTTGCGGGGCCGTCCGCCGGTTGGTATGCTGACCGTCCGGGAGCGCCTACGGGCTTCCGGCGCACGAGGACATTTCCCATGCCGATCATCTACCACCCTGGAGGCACAGCCTAATGGCGACACCCGTTCCCCTGACCCGGAAATTGGTCCGGTTTGCATTGGATACTCGTTTCGAGGACCTGCCTGCGGAGGTGGTGGACACCTGCAAGAGCATGATGATCAACGCCGCCGCTGTGGGGCTGGCGGCTGCCGGACGCCAGGAGGCCCTGGACGTTACCCGGTACGTCCAGGATATGTCCCCCCGTAACAGCAGGTGCACCATTACCGGCATGGGGTTGCGGACGTCCCCGGTCAACGCCGCGCTGGTCAACGGGACCATGATTCACCTGCTGGACTTCGACGACCAGTTTCCGGGTCAGGACACCCATCCCAGCAGCGTGATTTTCCCGGTGGTGATGGCCTTGGCGGAGATGAACGGGCATAAGGGAAGGGACGTGCTGACGGCTTTTGCGGTGGGATGCGAGGTCGTTGGCAAGTTGGCGTCTCTGATCGAAAAGACTCCCGCGACATTGCGGGGCTGGAGATGGCATGGCGACGGCATTACCGGGGCCGTGGGCGCGGTAGCGGCGGCAGGGCGTTTGCTGGGACTGGACGAGGACGGGTTGGAGCGGGCGTTGGGGATAGCCTGCGGCGGGGCGGGAGGCATCCGAGGAGACGCCGCGTCGCCCAGCCGGGCCCTGCAATGCGGCAGAGCCGCGGCGAACGGCCTATCGTCTGCCCTGTTAGTGCAGAAGGGATTTACCGGCCCCAAGCAGGCCATCGAAGCTCCCGGCGGGCTGCTTGCTACTTACGGGTCAGGAGACCCGCTGGAGTATTCTTCCGTTTTTTCCAGCTTGGGCGATCCTTACCATATAATCCAGCCGGGCATCGTTCTTAAACCATACCCGTGCCACTTGGCGGGCCATGCCGCCATCGACGCGGTGCATCAACTGGCGCAACAGTTCCAGTTCGGCCCCGACCAGGTCCGCTCGGCCAAGGCGGAGGCGTCCCAAGCGGTGCTGGACGCGCTCCCCTTTGCCAGTCCTGCCAGCGGCGGGGAGGCTAGGCTGAGCCTGAACTACATTGTCGCGGCGGCGTTGCTGTACGGGCAACCCCTCATCAACCAGTTTACCGACGAAGCGGTGCAGTCCCTGGAAGCCCGGGCCATGATGGACCGGGTGACTGTGGAGGCCACGCAGGGGGACAGTGCGATAGCTACGGCGGCCATCCCGGTGACGGTGGAGTTAACCTCCGGCAGGGTGTTGCGGCATCAGGTGGAGTATTCCAGGGGCCGGCCGGAGTTGCCGCTGGAGCCGGAAGAGCTGGACGCCAAGTTCCTGTATTGCAGCCGGTACATACTACCGCCGGACCATATAGATGGGGCATTGACGCAGTTTCGCGGGCTGGAAGAGGTGGAGGACGTGACGGGCTTGGCGTCCATTCTTGGAGGGTGAGAGTTAATTTCCCGCTGTCCCTGTGAGGCGGCGGGCGCAACGGAGGTATGGCATGAAAGCGGTGAGAGCCTATCAGACCGGCGGCCCGGAGGTGCTGCGCTACGAGGACGCGCCGGCGCCGGAAATCGGGCCGGGACAAGCCTTGGTAGACATCCGGTCCATCGGCGTCAACTATACGGACGTTGCCAGCCGGAACGGCCTCAACCCGCCGGCTGGCTTCCCTTGGACGCCGGGGAGGGAGGCGGCGGGGGTGGTTTCGGCCGTAGGTGAGGGAGTGACAGAGGTGGCCGTGGGAGACCGGGTGACCTACGCCATGCACACCGGCACCTACGCCGAGCAGGCGTCGGTCCCGGCGTGGCTGCTGGTCAAACTGCCCCAGGATATGGAGTTCGCCACCGGGGCGGCGGCGATGCTGCAGGGGATGACGGCCCACTTCCTGGTGTACGGTATTACGAGTCTCAAGAAAGGGGACGCCGCGCTGGTGCACGCGGGCGCCGGGGGAATGGGGCTGCTGCTCATCCAGATGCTAAAGAAGTTGGGAGTGGAGGTCTACACCACGGTGTCCACCGACGCCAAGGCTCAATTAGCCCAAGAGGCGGGCGCCGACCATGTGGTCCTGTACACACGGCAGGACTTCGAGGAAGAGATAAAGAAAGCCGCTGGCGGGCGCGGGCTGCGGATCATATACGACGCCGTGGGGCAGACCACTTTCCTGAAGGGCTTCAACTGCTTGGGACGGCGAGGGCACATGGTGTTGTACGGGCAGGCCAGCGGTCCAATCGGAGACTTCGATAGCGGGGTGCTGCGTAACGGGTCGTTGTCGCTGACCAGGCCTACGCTTGGGGACTACACCGCCACGCGGGAGGAGTTGCTGGAACGGGCCAACGACGTCCTCGGTTGGGTGAAGGCCGGTGACCTGAAGCTGCACGTTGGCTTGACGTTGCCGCTGGAGCAGGCGGAGGAGGCCCACCGGCAGCTTGAAGGGCGGCAAACGGTGGGCAAGATTCTACTGACGCCGTAACGCCCTTGCGTCCCAATCCAACGACGCAACCCTGAGTCACAACTGCTATGCTAGAATCCCAGCGATATTTACGGCTAGTCCACGTCAAGGATTAGCCGTAAATCATTATCGGAGGCCAAGCATGGTTAGTCCAAGAATCAAACTTACCTACGAAGATTACGCCAAGACTCCCGAGGATGAGAAATGGGAGCTTATAGACGGAGTGTTGATTATGGCGGCGTCGCCCAGCCGGGAACATCAGAGGGCCCAGACCCGGTTGGGAACACGCCTCAGCGTGTTCATAGAGGCACGGGACTTGGGGTATTTCTACTTCGACCGCGACGTGCGCCTGTCGGATACGGACACCCTGCGGCCGGACCTGATTTTCGTCTCTAGGGAACGGGAACATATCGACACCAGCACGTACATAGGGGGCGCGCCTGACCTGGTGGTGGAAATCCGCTCGCCCTCCACTGCCCACAGGGACTTGACGGTCAAGCGCGAACTCTACTCCCGGTACGGCGTCAAGGAGTACTGGCTGGTTGACCCTTACGCCGCAACGGTGACGGTGCTGCTGTTGCACGGCGGTGAGTATGAGGAAGTGAACACCTACCGGAAGGGCGGGATCCTGACTTCTCCCACCCTGGAAGGCTTTACCGTCAACTTGGACGAGATATTCCGGTAGTTGGTGGACTGGTTTGACCGCCGCCTCGATTTGCCTACTGGGCGACCCAACCGCCGTCGATGACCAGTTCGCTGCCGGTCATGTAGGACGACTCGTCGGAGGCCAGGAACAGGACGCCGTAGGCCACGTCTTCGGCTTCGCCGTACCGGCCCAAGGGGATGCGGGACAGGGTTACTTGGTTCCTTTCCGGGTCGGCCCGACCCGACTCGGTCATGGGGGTTACGATGGGGCCCGGATGGACCGAGTTGCAGCGGATGTTTTCCTTGGCGTACTGGACGGCGGTGGCCTTGGTGAGCAGGCGCACGGCTCCCTTGGATGCTTGGTACTGGGGACTGCTGTTGTCCACTCCCACGATGCCCAACTGGGAAGAGATGTTGATGATGGAGCCGCCCCCGGCGCGGCGCATCTCGGGGATGGCGACCTTGCTGCCAAGGAAAACTCCCTTGGCGTTGATGTCCATCAACCGGTCCCAATCGGCCTCGGTGGTGCTCTCCACCGTGCCATGTCCGCTGATGCCGGCGTTGTTCACCAGAATGTCCAGCTTGCCGAATTGGGCCACGGTGGCGGCGATGGCAGCCTGCCACTGGTCCTCGCTGGTCACGTCCAATGCCACGAACAGGGCCTCGCCGCCCGTTTCTCCGATCTGGGCCGCCAGTTGCTGACCCTCTTCTTCCAGGACGTCTCCGATGACCACCTTGGCGCCCTCCTTGGCGAACAACCGGGCCTCCTCGGCGCCCATACCGCGGGACCCGCCGCTGATGAAAGCTACTTTACCTTCGAGCCTCATACGCCCCCCTTGATTGCTTCATTTGTGGTGGGGAGTTTATCACACGACGCCGGGCGAAAATCGGAGAAGGTTCCCGTATAATGCGCCTTGAAGAGTGCGCTGCGGGACAAGATAAGCGCCTTGGGGGACGTGGACTGTTTTGACCCTTGCCGTGGTTGAAGGGCCAACGATTGGAAGGTCCGTTGTACGGGAGTCGAGGCCCGGATACCGGGGCGACGGGGTGCGCCGCGGCGGCGACATCCCGGAGCGGTTGCTGGCCCGGTTGTGGCAGCGGCGGGCGGCCCGCCAAGCGTGGTTCCGCGCCCACGGCGGCCAGCGGGTAAGGGTTATTTACCCAGGCCGCCCCGGCTTGACCGCAGGGCCGGACTTCCGGGACGCGCTGCTGGAAGTGGAGGGCGTGGGCATGGTGCGGGGCGACGTGGAAATCCATATCCGCCAGCAGGACTGGAAGGCCCACGGCCACGAGGACGATCCGCGCTACAACGGTGTGGTGTTGCACGCCGCACTGGAGACCCAGCCAGCGGACACCAAGTTGCAGAGCGGCGGCACGGCGCCGGTGGTTTCCCTTGCGCCTCTGATGGACGACGAGGCTTCGCCGACGGAAGAGTTTGATACTTCTCCCTTGTGGGAGTTGCTGTGCGCCTACGGCTACACCCGGCCGGAAACCGTCGGTGAGGCGGGAGAATTGCTGGACCGCGCCGGGGACGACCGGTTCGCCGCCAAAAGCGGCCAGTTCCAGGCGTACTTGGCGGAGCAGGAAGCGGAGCAGACCCTATACCAAGGTCTGATGGAGGGGCTGGGTTACCGGCAGAACCAGCACCCTTTCCAGTTGCTGGCCCAGCGGGCGCCCTTCCATGTGGTGCGGAACGCGGCGCTCAGGCTGCCGGAGGAGGAGCGGCTCGACGCAGTCCGGCGCTGGTTGAGGGCCATGTCGGGGCTGTCCGCGCCGGAACTTTTGGCGGAGGATGCCCAAGCCGGGGCGATGCCGCATCGGGGGAGAGGTTTCGGGCGGCCCCTGGGTGCGGACTCGTGGCATCTTTTCCGGGTGCGGCCCTCGAACCATCCACTGCGACGAATCGCCGGGGCGGCGGCCTTGATTGTTCGTTTCCTGGAGACGGGGCATGTCGAGGGTTTGCGGCAGGCTTGCAAACCGGGCAAGCCCTCACACTTGGCGTCGGTGCTGACTGTGCCGGGAGAAGGGCGCGGCTCCGCGTTGGTGGGCCAAGGCCGGGCGCGGGACTTGTCAGTGAACGTCGTGCTGCCCTTTCTGCACACGCTGTCAGAGTCTCACCACGAGGCAGGGTCTGATAGACGGTCCGATGCTCAGCCGGACAAGCCCTACTTGGCCCTTTACCGTAAGTTCGGGAAGCTACAGGAAAACGAGGTGACGCGGGAGGTGGCGGAGCAGCTTCTCCCCTCCGGTTGGCGGGAGATGGTCAACTCCGCCAGACGCCAGCAGGGGTTGTTGCACCTGCATCACTTGATTTTCAATGCTTCCTGAAGGCGGCGCAGGGTTGATGCAGTCCCTCTAGTCCGGCTCGGCCAAGGGGATGGCTAAAGATGTCCGCATCCCCGCGAACGGGGAACGGGCGATGTGGCCGTGGCCCGAGAGGTCTTCGGCCACCAGGATGTCGCCCGGCTCAAGCTGTACCTTGGAGCCGTCGGCGCACTCGAACTCGGCAATGCCTTCCAAGTTGACCACGTACTGCCGCCTCGGAGCTTGGTGGTAGTCGGAGAAGTTGGGGGCCTCGCGGCGGTTGATGGTGATGTCGCCGGGGCCGACCCGGTCCACTATCCCCTGCATGTCCTCGAAGGATACTTCCTCGAAGTGGGACTCGCCGTCGTCGCCGGCGAAAACGCGGATAATTTTCATTTCGTTTCTCCTATCTAATCGGCCAGCGGTACGGCCAGCAGGACTCGGGGTTCGTCACCGAGGCCGCGGGCGATGTGGCCGTGGCCGGTCAGGTCCTCGGCAATCAGGATGTCGCCGACGCCCATCCGGTACTTGGTCCCATCGGCGCACTCGAACTCTGACAGCCCGCTCAGCCCCACGACATACTGGCGGCGCGGGGCGGTGTGGTAGTCGGAGAAGGTGGGCGACGGGCGGGTGTTCAACTGCACGTCGCCGCTGCCCTTGCGCTTGGCTATCTCGGCGAACTCCTCAAGCGTTACAACCTGGAAGTGGGACTCGCCGTCGTCGCCGGAGTAGACGCGGACTATGTTCATTTCTCTTCTCCCGTAATGTCAGAATCGGAATAACCCGCCAGCCCCTCGGCATCGCTGATATAGTCGATAGTCTCCCGTATGCGCCGATGTATTTCGTCGGCAGGCTCGCAGACGCCTAGGTAAAAGCAGGCTCCATGCAGATGGCCTTGCCTTGAGAAATAACGACCGATCAAAGGGTTAATGACGCGGTCTGTTCTGGCTAGTAAAACCAGTCCCCTGGTAGTATCCGGGGAATGTTCCGGCTCCACGCCCGTCCGCGTCAGGATCAGGGCACCGGTGGCTCGCTTGGTGGCGCACCATGCCTTTTCCGCAGCGTCGCGGATGTCTCCCGACTCCAGCAGACGCAGCGATTCGGCGTGAACGGCCCGGGCGTCGGCAAAGATAGCGGATATGCGGTCGGTTGCTACCATTGGGTGTAGCTTAAACGTCGGCGCGGCGTGTGGCAACCGGCGGGTGTCATTAAACGCAGAGGTTACGCAGAGGAATTCTTCTTGGGCACGTAAATCCAGCCCTCGCGGCGTGCAGCTCCAATTTCCCGCATTCCCAACGCTTCTTCTGAGGCCCAACGTTTGGATGTTGGGCGAGATATAGCTGTTACAATTTGGTTCGATGGTTTCCAGAAATCTTCATTGTTCCCGCACCAAAGTGCGGCCACCACAGCAGCGACTACTGAATCAAGACAGTCGTCATTTCTAAGGCAGAAATCACGATAGGCATTTCCCCGGCAATCGTTCAAATTAGGCAGATTGATGCCTGACGATGTAGAGAGGTTGTCTAGGATTTCTTTACGCAGTTGGTAGGCATTAGTTCCATTCTTGTAACCCTTATCGGGCAAGCCAAATGCTGTAAGAGCAGCCCCTGGCATTACTTCCAATAAGATTCGCGAGGACCCATTTGGACTTATAATTGGAGGAACGTCAAAACCGCCAGTCTCCCAAAGAATATGTAACAGTTTCATTCCCTCAAAAGTCATTGGCACCATGTTGGGATTCGTGCGATGTAAGCAAGAATAACAGCCTGGTACGTGCATATCTCCAATGCGCAAGAATTCATCGGAAACAGCAGGCGCAAATTTGTCCACCTTCGACTTGAAACACCGGCGGTCATCAAGCTCATACGCAGCACGCCACAGGTCGGGCATCTCAACAGCATGAGGTTGCCAATAATTCGCGAAAGCTATGGGAACAGAAAAAGGGAAGTCCATAGCGGCTACCGCGTAGTCTTTTCTCATCAACCTTTCTCTCAGATCCTCGCGACTTATGCGGCGACAACCATCAATCGTCAGCGTTCCCTTATCGAATCTTCCTTCAGTTATCCAAGTTTTCCCCAACCTGTTATCCTGGCCCCCGCCACTAAAGTCCACGCCCACGATTGTCCGCTCTGCCATCCGGTTGCCTCCGTGCTAGAATTGGCCCGGCTTTGGTTGCATTATACCTACTGAGATTGACGATGGGGGTGTTGATATGGACTTCACGACGCGCCGGGCGAGATACCGGGGGATTCTGGCAGGTGACAAGTGTGTGCATCCGGGGTCGGTGTTCGACCCGATTTCGGCGCGGATTGCCGAGGATTTGGGGTTCGAGGTGGGGATGTTCGCCGGGTCCATCGCCTCGTTCACGGTGCTGGGTGCGCCGGACTTGGTGGTGCTGACCCTGACCGAGTTCGCACAGCAGATACACCGCATCTGCCGCGCCGGAGACCTTTCACTGATGGTGGATGCCGACCACGGATACGGCAACGCCTTGAACGTGATGCGCACGGTGGAGGAGTTGGAGACCGCCGGCGTCTCGGCCCTGACCATCGAGGACACAGTGCTGCCACGCAGCTTCGGCGGGGGCGGCACGCAGTTGCTGTCCGTCGAGGAGGGCGTGGGCAAGATGAAGGCGGCCCTGGCCGGACGGACCGACCCGAACCTGACTATCGCCGGCCGCACCAGCGCCCTCCGAGTTACCGGCCTCGAGGACACCATCAAGCGGGCCAAGGCCTACGAGGAGGCCGGAGTGGACGCCCTATTCCTTGCCGGCGCCGAGACCAGGGCAGAGGTGACGGCGGTCCGGGCCGAGGTGAAGCTGCCGCTGCTGCTGGGCGGCACAACCGGCGAGTTGCAGGACAAGGAATGGCTGGGGGCCAACGGCGTCCGCGTGGCGTTGCAGGGGCACCTGCCGTTCTCGGCGGCGGTCAAGGCGGTCTACGACACCCTGAAGGCCCTGCGCGACGGCGTGCCGCCCGCAGACCTGCGTCCCAACCTGGCCACGGACGAGCAGATGGGCCAGTTCACCCGCCGGGCTAACTACCAGCAGTGGACGGCGGACTTCCTGAACTGATATGCGGGCGAGACGCCCGCGCTCCGATTTTCCCTTGGCCGCCCTTTTGGGATAAACTAATGGCGCAAATCAAACAATACAGGCACTACAGGAGGGAACCCGTGAACGTCTCTTACAACCACCTTCACTTCCGGAGCGCTGACCCGGATGGAGCGGCCAAGTTCTACTGCGACAACTTCGGCGCAGAAATCGTTGGAGAGCGGCCCCTGTCCAACACCAAGTCCATCGAGCTGTCGCTGAACGGCACCTACCTGATGACCATCTCCGGGCGGGCCGAGGGCGAAGACCCGGTCGCCGGGTCCACCGAGCCGCGCTACGGCCTGGACCACTTGGGCTTCATGACCGACGATATCACGGCCCTGGCGGCCACGTTGAAGTCCAACAACGTCCACTTCAACTGCGAGCCTTGGGTGATGCCCTCCGGCTCCGCTGTCGCTTTCATCGTCGCTCCCGACGAGGTGAGCGTGGAGATCATCCAGCGTCCCAAGGAAGGGGAAGAGCGGGTGGTGCTGGCGTAGTTCCAGCAGCTTTAAGGGAGTACCTTAGCTTTAGGGGCGCACGAGCGTGCGCCCCTATTTTTGTGTCTACAGGCCCTCGAAGAAGTCGCCGCTGACGGTCTCGCCGTCTGACACCGGCGGGTGGGCGCGGACGTAGAACTCGCGCCCCAGGATGCGGGCGGTGACGTGGCGGGGGACTCGGTGATAGGGCCAATCGGGGGCCACTTGGGTACGATGACAGAGGATGCAGGCTATCTTGGCCTCCATGTCGCCGTGGCCGGAGACGTCCAGCTCAAGGTGCATTTCCTCCACTGGCACGCCCTGAAGGTCCTGCTCAGGAGTGGGCATGGGCCAGTCGATGCCTGCGCCGCGCAGAGCCTCGGCCCACTGGCCCCGGAAACCTTGGGGACGCACGCTGTAGAACAGCCGCTGCGGCTGGTATGGCTCCAGCCCTTCGGACAACTGGTGGGGAAACGCCGCCGGGTCGGCGGCCAGCCGAAAGGCCTCGGTGGTGTGGTTGGAGATGGCGATGTGGTCGGGGTGTCCGTACAGTCCATCGGGGCCGAAGGTCAGCACGACCTGGGGGCGGAAGCGACGTATCTCCAGAGTCAAGCGTTCCAACACCTCGGCGGAGTCGGCGTTGATGAACGCCTTGGGATGGTTGTTGGACTCCCACCCCTGCATTCCCGAATCGCGGTAGCCCCAGACATCATTGCTGTTCAATCGCAGGGCCTGGACGGCGCAGCCAAGCTCGACCTTGCGAATCTGCCCCAGGGTCTCCCGCGTGGCCGACCCCTCCTGCCGGATTTCGCCTTCTTCGCCCAGCGTGGTGGTGACCAGACGCACGTCCACTCCCCGCCTGGTGTGGGCGACAAGCGCCCCGCCGACGGGGAAGGCTTCATCGTCAGGGTGGGCGAAACAGGCGAGCAGGCGGTGACCGGGCATAAGACCTCCAGAGTTGTTCTCAGGTAAGATGTTCAGGATGACTTGTCCTGATCTTCCTCGTCACCGAATAGAAGTTCCAAGACCTCGGCGGGTAGTTTGCCGCTGTCAACGAGACGGGCGGCGCGTTCTTTCCGGCGCTTCTTTTCTTGTTCCAATCCCTGTTCCAATCCCTCTTCCCGACCCTTTTCAAAGCGTTCCCGCAAGAATATCTCCGAAAGCATAAATCCCACCTCAACCAGGATGAAGGTCAACGCTGTGACGGGAAGGACAAAACCACCGGCGTCGTGACCTATGGCGATGAATGTCTCTACCTTGGTGTCATCAGTCTTTTGCCATACATGATACCAAATGAGAACACCGGTGATGACGGCCAGTTGAAAGGTGAACAGCCAGAAAAAGGCCTTTTGCCACTTGGCCGGCACACTCCAGATAGAGGTCCTATCGCCCATGTGCAGGATTATTCGAGCTTCGACGAGTTTGGCATGTTACCAAGGCGCGGCGTGGCCGTCGCCTCGGGGGTCGGACGCCCCCATCAGCACCCCGCGTTGTTGGTCCACCAGGATGAGTTGGACCTTGCCGTCGTGGATTCCAGGACGCCGCCGGACGACTTTGTGGCCCAGTTTTTCCAGTCTTTGCGCAATTTCCTCGGGCATCTCCGCCTCGACCCGGAGTTCCAGAGGCGTCTCCAAGCTGGCCGGGTCGGTGCCGGGGAAGCTCCACCAGCGGGGGGCCTCCACCGCTTCCTGAGGGTCCATGTTGAGGTCGATCAGGTTGGTCAATATTTGAGCATTGCACTGGACCTGATGGTCCCCGCCGGGCGTGCCTCCGACGATGGCAGGCTTGCCGTCCTTCAGCGTCATGTAGCAGTTCAGGGTGTGCATGGTGCGTTTGCCCGGCTCGATCACGTTGGGATGGCCGGGCGTCAGGCTGAAGCCGCGACCCGCCCGGTTGTTGAACAGCACCCCGGTGCCCTTGGCCACCAAGCCGGAGCCGAAGGCGTTGGAGAGGCTATGAATCCAGGAAACGGCGTTGCCCTCTCCGTCGGCGGCGCAGAAGTAGGTAGTGTCGCCTCCCGTCTTGACCGGCTCCAAGGGAGGAGTCTCGCCCGCGGCGCGGCTCGGGTCGATGTCGCTGCGCCGACGATTGGCGTACTCCTTGGAAATCAGTTCATCCAAGGGCCATTCCACGAACTTGGGGTCGCCGGCCAGCCTGTTCCGATCGCCGTAGGCTATCTTCTTGGCTTCAACCAGCAGGTGCATTCTGTCGGCGTCGTTATCGAGGCCCGAACCGGCCAGGTCGAACCCTTCCATCAGGTTCAGCATCTCCAGTAGCATATAGCCTTGGGACGGCGGGCGGGTCTCGTAGACGGTGTGGCCCCGGTAGCCGGTGGAAATGGGGTCATATACCTCGGCGTAGTGCCCGGCAAAGTCGTCCTCGGTGAAAAAGCCTCCAGCGTCCCGCAGCCCGGCCACAATTTCGCGGGCCAAGCCACCGCGGTAGAACTCGTCGGTGCCGCCCTCGGCGATGCGACGCAGTGTACGGGCGAGGTCGCGGTTCACCAGTACGTCCCCCTCCCCCGGAGGCGGACCGTCTTTCATGTAGACCTCAACCGTGGACGGGAATTGGGAGAGCTTGGAAACGCCATGCTGGAAATTACGGCCAATGCCCGGCGGCACAGGGAAGCCTTCGGAAGCGTAACCGATGGCCGGGTCCAGCAGTTGGGCGAAAGGCCGGGTGCAGAAACGGCGGTGGACCTCCTCCCAAGCGGCTATCTCGCCGGGGACCGAGATAGCGTGGGGACCGGTCAAGGGCATGGTCTTGTGTCCTTGGGAGCGGTAGTAGTCAGCCGTTGCGCCCGAGGCGGCCACGCCGCTGCTGTTTATGCCGGTTACTTTGCCGGTGGCGGCCTCGTAAAGCAGGATGAAGGAGTCTCCGCCCACGCCGCAGGAGGGCACGATCATGACCGTCTCGGCGGCGGCCACAGCCAAGGCGGCGTCAAAGACGTTGCCGCCGTCCTGCATTACCTTGATACCCACGGAAGCGGCCAGGGGTGAATTGGAACACACCATGCCTTTGCGGCCGTACACTAACTGACGGGAGAGTCCGTTTGCAGCCATTATTCCTCGCTTATCGAAGGGGGCTTGCCGCCCCGATGCTCTTTTCCGGCAGTTTACGGTTGAGGGAGAGGGGAGTCAATGGCGGGCGATGTGTATAATGTATACACATCATTGGGAGAGGGCAGAAGACAATGGCCAGAGTCCAGTTGATAATTCCCGACGAGGAGCGCGACAGGTTCGTTGACCAAGCGCGCAGAGAGGGTATGACGTTGAGCGCTTGGTTGAGGACCGCAGGGCGGCAGCGTCTTAAAGAACGGCAGCGGGCGGAGCCTTTTGAGTCGCCGGCGGATGTGCGAGCTTTCTTTGCTGCGTGCGATGCACTGGAAGGCCCAGAGTCAGAGCCGGAGTGGGAGGACCACTTGAAAGTAATCGCTGAGTCGCGTGGAGACGGAGCATCCGGCACATGACCTTCGTAGACACCAACGTTTTTATGTACGCGGTGGGGAGACCTCATCCACTTCAAAGCCCGGCCCAGGAATTCTTTGTAGAATGCAACGTCAACGGGACGCCTTTGTCTACGTCGGCGGAGGTCCTGCAGGAACTGGCGTACGCATACCTGCCGGCCGGCAGGATACAAACTCTGGATGCGGCCTTGTCTTTGATAGCAAGGTCTCGCGTGGAAGTGTGGCCGCTGGAGCAAGAGGATGTTAATCTCGCGCGGCTACTGCATGAACAGTACCCTATGCTGGAACCCAGGGACCTTTGCCATCTCGCAAGCTGCCGCAGGCGCGGCGTCACAAATATCAAGACGTTCGATCAAGCCTTCCGCGCCATCGTTGGATAGATGCGCCTGATTAGGATTGTTCTTGTGATAATATTATGGTCACTACCAACCTGCTTCATGCAGGAAGCCTTTTGTGGAGACAAAGCATGCTCGATTACAAGCCCAATATCGTCCTTTCCACCCAGGAGTACAACGTAGTAGGCACCAGGCCCATCCGGCATGACGGGGCAGACAAGGTTACGGGGCGGGCCCGCTACAGCGCGGACATAAACCTGCCGCAAATGCTGCACGGCAAAGTGCTGCGCAGCCCGCACGCCCACGCCCGGATCAAGTCAATAGATGTGAGCAAGGCGCTGGCCCTCTCCGGCGTGAGGGCGGTCATCACCGCCGATGACATCGAACACCCGTCCGGGATCGTAACCGACCAAGGCGAGGGCGCCATGGTCAACTTCGGTTTCCTGAGCAACAACATCATTGCGATGGACAAGGCCCTTTACAAGGGACATGCCATAGCTGCCGTCGCCGCCACCAGCCCGCACATCGCCGAAGAGGCCCTGGGGCTTATCGAAGTGGACTACGAGGTGCTGTCCCCGGTGCTCCTGGCTAAGGACGCCATGGCAGACGACGCTCCGCTGCTGCACGAGCGGCTGGCTAATACCTTCAATGCATCCTCCCGCGCCGGGGGCATCAGAGCCGCGGACGACATCGAAAAGAGCACCAATGTCGCCAACCGCTTGGAGTTCCGCTTGGGCGACCTTGAGCAGGGCTTCAAGGACGCCGACGTTATCGTGGAGAAAGAGGTCTCCACGGTGGCCGTGCACCAAGGCTACATTGAGCCTCATTCAGCCACGGCCATGTGGCACGATGATGGCTACCTGACGGTATGGTCCAGCAGCCAAGGGCACTTCTCGGTCCGGGAACACACCGCCAGGATGGTGGGAATTCCTGTCTCCAAGGTGAAGGCCGTGCCCATGGAGATCGGCGGCGGTTTCGGCGCCAAGCTGGCCATCTATCTTGAGCCCCTTGCCGCGCTACTGGCCCGCAAGACCGGCACGCCGGTCAAGATCGCCATGAGCCGCACCGAGGTATTCGAGGCAACCGGTCCCACGTCGGGCACCGTGGTCAGCGTGAAGCTGGGCGCCACCAAGGACGGAAAGCTGACCGCCGCCGAGGCCCACTTGATTTTCGAGGCCGGGGCGTTCCCCGGTTCGCCCGTTCCCGGCGGGGCCCAATGCATGATGGCGGCCTATGACATTCCCAACGCCTACATAGAGGGGTTCGACGTGGTGGTGAACCGGCCCAAGACGGCGGCCTACCGCGCACCCGGTTCTCCTTCCGCCGCTTTTGCCATGGAGACCGCACTGGACGAACTCGCCGAGAAGCTGGGAATGGACCCTGTAGACCTGCGGCTGATCAACAGCGCCAAAGAGGGAACGCGCCGGGCCACCGGCCCGTTGATGCCCAAGGTCGGGTTTGTCGAGACTCTGGAAGCGACCAAGGCGCACCCCCACTACTCCGCTCCACTGACCGGTCCCTACCAGGGCCGCGGCGTGGCCAGCGGGTTCTGGGGCAACAACACCGGGCCGGCAGCGGCCACTGCCACGGTTAACCCTGACGGCACCGTCAACCTGGTGGAGGGATCGCCGGACATCGGCGGGACCCGGACTTCCGTTTCGCAGCAGTTAGCCGAGGTGCTGGGAATCCCGGTGGAAGACGTGAAGCCCCAAGTGGCCGATACCGACACCATCGGATTCACCTCCAACACCGGCGGCAGCGGGGTGACCTTCAAGACCGGGTGGGCTTGCTACCAGGCCGCCCTGGATATCAAGACCCAGATGATGGAACGGGCGGCCAAGATATGGGACATATCCGTTGACGACGTTGAGTACGTCGACGGCGTGTTGCAGCACAAGGCGGACCAGGAACTGCGGATGACCTTCAGGCAGATGGCGGCGCGGCAGAACGGCACCGGCGGCCCCATTGTCGGGCGGGCGGGAGTAAACCCCGGCGGCGCCGGCCCGGCATTGGCCGCCCACATCGTGGACCTGGAAGTGGACCCGGAAACCGGCAAAGTCACGATCCTTCGCTACACCGGGGTACAGGATGTGGGCAAGGCCATCCACCCCAGCTATGTCGAAGGGCAGATACAAGGGGCCTGCGCCCAGGGCATCGGTTGGGCGTTGAACGAAGAGTACTTCGTCAACGAGCAGGGCCACATGCTGAACTCCAGCTTCCTCGACTACCGGATGCCGGTGAGCCTGGACCTGCCGATGATAGACACGGTGATTGTGGAAGTGGCCAATCCGGCCCATCCCTTCGGTGTGCGCGGGGTCGGTGAAGTGGGAATCGTGCCCCCGATGGCCGCCATCTCCAATGCCCTCTACCAAGCCCTGGGTGTTCGGATCAACAGCCTGCCGATGAATCCCGGTACGGTGCTGGAAGCCATTTGGGAAAAGGAAGCCTCCAAGTAATCATGTCTGTTTCCTTGCGGATGGATCCGTCCGCAGGGAGACGCCCCATGCCCGGCGGCGCCATGCCATTGGCGCCGCTGCTGGTTCGGGCGCAAACCGCTGTTGGGAGATGATATGCCTCGCGTGCCGTTAGCCCCCCGCGCCCTTCAGCAGCCGGCCTTTCGAAGCATATCGGGCGGGCAATCGGGGTTGGAAGAGACCTACAGCGGCCTGTACGTCAACGCCGGGCTGGCGGCGGAACTGGCCCGTTTGGACCACTTCATGCAGGACCAGTCGGCCCTGGAGGCCGATGTTCGCTTTACGATAGCGCTTGCGGTGGCCCACGAGCGCAACAACCGCGCCCTTTGGGATTCCTTCGAACCGTTGGCCCGGAATGCCGGAGTGGCAGCCTCGGTCATAGACGGCATTGCCAATGGCACGGCGCCCCGAGGCTTGCTGCCGAAGGACGGCATCTGGGTGCAGTTCGCCTTGGAGGTGCTCCGGGACGAGACCCGCGACTCCACTTGGCAGGCGGTTACCCACTTGGTTGGGGACGCCGGCGCAGTCCTGGCGGCGTCGATGACGTGCTATTACGATATGATGGCGCGGTTGAACCGGACGATGGGGTTGGACAAGGGGTAGGCGTCGGAGAGACTTGCCGCAATGTTCGAGGGCGTTTTCACCGGGTTGAAGGTATTGGACCTGAGCGAGGATATCGCCGGGTCTTTTTGTGCCCGGTTGCTGGCCGACTACGGGGCAGACGTTTTGAAGGTGGAGCCGCCTGAGGGGGCTTCGTTGCGTCGTATGGGGCCTTTCTTTGAAGACGACCCGCACCCGGACAAGAGCCTGTTTTTCCTGGTGACGAACCTGAACAAGAAGGGCGCGACGTTGAACCTCCAGACCGCACTGGGACGGGACATTCTGCGGCGGCTGGCGGAGCGGGTTGACGTAATCATAGAGAGCTACAAGCCTGGCTATCTTGAATCCCTGGGCTTGGGATACGAGGCGTTGCGCCAAATCAACCCGGCGTTGGTCATGACGTCCATCACCCCGTTTGGTCAAGAGGGGCCTTACAGCCAGTACCAAGGCGAAGAAATCGTCAACTACGCCATGGGCATGATTATGAGCATCAGCGGGGTGCAGGGCAGGGAGCCGTTGAAGCATGGCGGGTTTCAAGCCCAGTACGAGGGCGGGTTGAACGGAGCGGCTTCCACCGCAATGGCGCTCTTCCACCAGGAAAACACAGGACAGGGGCAGCACATCGACGTTTCCATCACGGAGTGCGTCGCCTCTACCATGATGGCGACGCAGACCATGTACCCCTTTATCGGGGGCACCCAGCACCGGCGCCGGGCCCAGGGCGGCATGTTCAGCCACCCGATGCCGTGCTCCGACGGCTGGATCATCGTGCAGACGGGGGGTGGGATAACCTGGGAGGGTTTGGCCGAGTTCTTTGAAGCGCCGGAGATGCTGGAGCCGGAGTTGGCCGACCCGGCGCAAAGACCCCACAACAGCGAGCAACTGGACCAAGTGGTGTTGGACGCCATCAAGGACCGCAGCAAGTGGGAATTGTTCCCCAAGGCCGCCGAGCAGAGGATACTGTTCGGCTTGGTGCAGACGCCCGGCGAGTTGGCCGACTGCCCTCAATTGGAGTCGAGGGACTTTTACCGGGAAGTCCATCATCCGGTCATCGGCGACATTAAAGTGCCGGCGGCGCTGTTCAACTACAGCCTGTGCCCCTACCAGTTGCGTTGCGCGTCCCCGACATTAGGGCAGCACAACCGGGAGATTTACGTGGACGGGTTGGGTTATTCGCAAGAGGAGTACGCGCGGCTGAGGCAACTGGGCGCGGTGTGAGCTTCCAGGCGAGGCTGGATGCCAATGCGTATTGGTTAGGCGATGCCGACGTTATTGAGGGAAGGGCCTTTTCGCTTCTTCTTCTACTCAGGCGACAGGAGCGAGCCTCCGCATATCCACGTTGAATATGACAACCGAGTTGCCAAGTTCTGGCTGGACCCGGTGAGGCTGCAACGGAGCGGCGGGTTAAGACGCCCGGATATACGTCGAGTCATGCGAATAATCGAAGAAAATGAAGCCTTGTTCGTTGGAGCTTGGAATGATTATTTCAACGATTGAGGTGAGGGTCTCCGAAGCTGAGGCAGTAGTGGTGACTGAGGACACCTTGACCGCTGAGCTTGCCGACGGTCGGACAATCTCTGTGCCGCTGGCTTGGTATCCCCGGTTGGTACACGCTACTCATGAGGAAAGAAATAACTGGCGGTTGATTGGGGGAGGCCAGGGGATCCACTGGCCGGACTTGGATGAGGACCTCAGTGTTGAAGGATTGCTGGCTGGCAGACCATCGGGAGAGAGCCAGCGGTCGTTCAAGCGATGGTTGGATGCAAAACGCGCGGGGCGCAGCGTCGCCTACCATGACCTTATGGGGGCCGAGGGAAATCTCAAGGCGCCCTAAACCACTCCGCAAGGAGATATTATTCAATGTCTCAACCGCCCCAACTCCCCTTGGAAGGCATCCGCGTTCTGGACTCCAGCTATGTGTTTGCCCTGCCCTACGCTGGCGGGCTGCTGGCCGACATGGGCGCGGAGGTCATCAAGATAGAGGGGCCGGGCCGTCCCGACGTGACGCGCACCGGCGGCTTGGCGGGGGCGTTTCCGGACAACGAGGCCGGTGAAAGCTGGTGGAACCGTCCTTCCACCTACAACCTCATCAACCGGGGCAAGCAGTCGCTGGTGCTGGACATGACGGACCCGCGGGGCAGGGACATTTTCCGCGAGTTGGTGTCTGTAAGCGACGTCGTCATGGAGAACTTCACTCCCCGCGTCATGCGCCGGTGGGAGTTGGACTACCCCAACCTGCGGAAAATCAAGCCGGACATCATCATGGTGTCCAACACCGGCTACGGTCACGGCGACGGGCCTTACTCCGGCTACCCGGCGCAGGCCACGACACAGGAGGGCACCCACGGCCACTGTTGGGTGACCGGGTATCCCGGCGAGGGGCCGGCCAAGGCCGGGGCGTCCTTCGTGGACTTCCTGTCGACTTGGACTTCCCTGTTTGCCATCGGCGGGGCGTTGCGCTACCGCAACCGCACCGGGCGGGGCCAGTGGGTAGACATCGGGATGTACCAAGCGGGGGCCATGTTCCTGTCGGAGTACATCGTGGACAGCATCGCCAACGGGCGAGAGGGCGGGCGCATCGGCAACCGCCATCCGTCCCGCGCTCCCCAGGGTTGCTACCCGGCCAAGGGCGAGGACCAGTGGATTACGCTGTCGGTGGGCAGCGACGAGGAGTGGCGGGCCATGACCGGACTGATGGGCCGGGAGGCATTGGCATCCGACGCCCGGTTCGACAGCCTGCTTTCCCGGCAGGAAAATCACGACGAACTGGACCGAATCGTCAGCGAATGGACGGTAAATTTCGATAAATACGACATGATGCACCGGCTCCAGGGGGCTGGCATAGCATCGGGGCCGGTGCTGACCGGCAAGGATGTTCACTTCGATCCCCAATACCAGAGCCGGGGCTTCCTGGAGCGGGTGACTTACCCGCCGGAACGGGAAATGGGCGAGCGCATGTTCATGGGCCGTCCCTACAAGTTCTCGGGCACTCCCATGAGCATTCGCGGCCCGTCTCCGGCTTTCGGCCAGGACAACGAGCGGCTGGTGACGGAGTTGTTGGGAGTGGAGCAGGCCGAGTTCGAGTCGCTGGTGCAGGACGCGGTCCTGGTGACGACTCCCACCAGGGGCGACGCAAGCCCGGTTATCCATCCGGAGGAGATGGTCAGGCTGGGCCTTCTGGCTGCGTGGGACCCGGACTACCGGGAGCGGCTGGGGCTTTCTTGACACGAGGGTGACCCGTAGATAAGCTTGAAGTGAGGGCCCGTAGCTCAGCGGTAGAGCGGCCGGCTCATAACCGGTAGGTTGCAGGTTCGACACCTGCCGGGCCCACCACGACTTGATAAAATCAAGAGCCTTCATTCGACGGACACAATAGCAACGGAAAACTTCGGTATGCCTGGGCGGTCGATTTGGGTCCGTTAGGGTCAGGCCGGTAAGTTCACCCAAACATCGGCGTGACACATCGTTGCTGATGAACTATTCCAGTCTTCTCGGGTGGGCACCCCTTCTGGTCAAGAACGGAACGCGTCGCCCTTTCGAGAACGAGAGATCGCAAGTTCCACGATATGATCAATGATCCTGTCCCGACTTCTCCATTTCATGACTAGCTTTTTGGGGTCCATACCATAGTCAGCCACTATGTCTTTAAGTTGATCGACCGCCAGGGGAGCAAGTCTCTCACGCAATAACTGTTCACTTTCTTCAGCTAGGTGGACCGGGTCCAGCACGGCTGGTGTTCGGCGGTTACGCCCACGTGAGGATCCGGGGTTAGGCGCATTTGACGACTGTCGTGAACGGCTATCTTTCCCGTCGCCTGTAGGTAGGCCGAGCGCTTCGCGGACACGAATTTCGAATTCGGGATTGCGATCCGCTTCCTCTGAAATCACCTTAGCTAGGTTCCGAATTGCACGCTTTAACTCCACAGTCTTACTCCAAAGTGTTCAGGATTTCATCGGCAAGAGCAAGGTAAGCTTCGACAAAGCCTCCATATCCATACTTCTGCTTGAGAGTGCGTTTGGTTGTATGTTCAGCGGCGGAGGCTATGGAATTTGCTTGCTTGACGATAGTCTTGAAGACCGGAGCATCTCCGCTTGTTCTCAACCTGCGTAAAGTGTTCTTGTGGACCGTGGAATTCTCCTGATACTTGGTTACAACGATCCCTATTGGTTCAATCGTTTCGGCAATCTCATGGGAAAACGCGCCGACCCTCTGCACAATCTGTGGAATGCCATAGGTTGAGAGGTGGTCAGGTATGGTCGGGATGATATAGCCGTGGGAGATTCTGAGGCCATTGAGGGTGATGATGCCTAGATTAGGGGGACAATCAACGAGGACGATGTCGTAGTCGTCTAGGCTAGTCTTCACTGCTCGCCAAAGCAGTTCAATTGGGTTAATCGAGTAGAACCGGCCGCTGGGAATTGTGGCAAGCTGGTCCTGGACATCGATCAAGTCCAGGCTTGAGGGTAGAAGGTCAATATTTGAATACAAAACGTCGGACACTTGCCTTTGCAGAGTCTTGCCAAAGTCAAATTTCTTGCTGTCGGGGTCTGTATCCAGTGCATCCTTGAAGAGGCGAGCTAACGTGCGTTCTCTCCTGTTGAGGTCATACCACTGATCTTCACCAATTAGCATAGTAGTGGCATTAGTCTGGGGGTCTAAGTCGATGACGAGCACCCGCTTCTCCCTTTCCACGGAAAGTGTTTCAGCTAAGGCGACAGTCGTGGTAGTCTTGCCGACGCCCCCCTTCAAATTGATGGTGGAGATTACATGCGTCATCGGAACTCTCCTTGTTCGTAACCAAGATCTAATTTGAGACCTGCGAAATACCGGGCCCGCCTTCAACTCGGCGACCGGTTTGGGAAAATCAACAGCACGGGCGCGCCAATTGGAGGCAGCCTGGCGAGATACACCAGCTAAGTCGGCGATCTCATTGATGCCAACGAGTTCATCGCCGGGGATAACCATCGCATCCTCCGTGTACGTTGTTCACAAACACAGTGTACGTTGTACACACGTTTCCTGTCAACACCTTTCCTACTGGTTGTGCAGCGGGGTTGTTTCGAGGGCCAGAAATCTAGGCTTGGAGCCGTTCTAGCCCCAATGCCGGTGACCGAACGGCCTTTTAGGCACTGTTCCAACTCCAACAGCAGTTGCCGATACAGCTCCCACCCTTGTGGGACGACAACTTGCCGAGCAAGTAATACTCAACAGCCGTGAGATGTACCGGATTGCCATCAAAGTCGACTGCCGCTGGGCGCCGTGGATATGCCGGTCGCTCCGCATGTAGGCGTTGGACGGCCCGCACATTTCCGAAAACGGCCCTCGGTGTATGCCACCCGGATTCTTTACACAGGTCCCGCGACCGGAAGGCACCTAATGGTTTGGTCGTGGGCCCCACTCTAAGGTTTGGACTATGACCCGACACGGCCTTGCTGGGGCATGAATATCGCTGCCATGTTAGCTATGCTCCGAATCAGATCCATGCAGTCCGAGTTGGGCAGCGTCAGTCTGCCACGACAATACATTGCGCCCGTACAGGAACAAGTTTCGGTATCAGTCCAACCTACTCGACAAGCCACGAGAGACAAACAGGCTCACCAGCTGTCAGAGCTCTAAAACGATACCATGAAATCGGCTACCGCAAGCTGATTCCGTTGGAACCAATCTTGGAGATGCCATGAGTGCCACTCTAAACTTTGATGCGGTTGAGTTTATCTCCTCCGAGAAGGAGATGTGACTCATTACGGTCTCTTTGTATTCGTTAGCCGCCAAATCCCGTTTTGGCTGCATTCACGATTATCTGCATTGCAGCAGGCAGGCCATGATCCTTAAGAACAGTTAAGGCTTTTTCTTTGACAGACTGATTCCTGAGGTTGTCGATAAATTCTTTCCCGGCGTAGGTCAGTCTAGCTGGCTGCAGCTGAGATGATACATTCGGGTCTCGGTCATAGACCGTTCTGCTATGGGACACATTGCCTATCATCTCAATATGGTCCGAAGATTGCTCAGGCGTTCAGCACTCAACAAAGCCTCGGTCAACCGCAAAGCCGACATGGTACTTCCAAGCGTCCGCGCCAATGTCTGGCATATTGGGCAGGTCCCAGGGGTCAATCGTCTGTCGCAATTCGCCTGTATACCGTATGGTTGGCAACACATAATACCCGTCCATTGCTTCTGCTTCGAGTATCTGTTGGAACACATCGAGATCGAAAGGTGTTTGCACAACATCGAACTCTTCACACATGAAAACACCCTCCCGAATAGTGGTGGCCCAAGCGAATGAACGCGCTTCGCCTCACCCTATCAACAATCGCAACACACATTATAGTTGATCAAGCGTGTGCGGGAATATCAGGAGCCTCAGCTTAACCCTTGTAAGTGCCTAACATTATCTTCTTAGATTCCGGTATTTCGTACAAAACAAAGCCGCAGACGCCCTCCAAGCCGCTGCGTCAAACAGCCAACTAGGGTTCTCCTGGACCTGGTTGATCTGGTCCGTGAGATGGACCCCACTGATATGACAGGATCGAGGTGGAATCATGCGAGAGTCCCGCTGGTTCGTCTGATGATACCAACACCTGTTCCGGTGGCCCAGGGTATCCGCGCCAGGGAACCGGTCGGTTACTCTCGTTACACTGGCTATGAGCCTATGGACTTCCTCCAGCTACGCCCCTAGCTTGTATGAGGACCCGGCCCCCGCTTTCGACTTCTATGTTCAAGCTGTGCCCATCGAGCAGAAGCATACCCACCAGCGGGGTGGTGCCTGTCGCATCGGCTTTGACATATCTCGGTTGGCCGTCCCACAGGACCGTAACGTCGTGGACATCGAAGCTCACTTCGTCGTCGTTGGCCAAGAATGCCCGACCCACGTAGGCGAATGGCAACCCCAGTTCTGTCACCAACGTGGTCGGCAACGTCAAGAAACCGTTGTAGCCGGTGTCTATGATGGCCTCTATATCCTGGACTTGTTCTGCAGGGCCTTTCAAGGAAAGGGCCACGACCGCCTCGTAAGCGTCGTTCACGATCCCCTCGATCACCCAGGCCTCCGTACAGAACCCGCACCAAAGCTGCGCAGCGCCCGGTATCCCACCCGCTCACACAAGACATTGACGGCGTCGGGATGCACATCTCGCAGGCGGTCCACCGCGGCAATCTCACCGTCGGCGACGGCCCAGCCTCCGCTGTCCACGTCGATAGCGACGATTTGGCCGTGGTGGTCGGCTTCGACCAGACGGCGGATGTCCCGCTCGTACAACTCCTTGCCGAGGCTGGCTGTCTCTTCTCGGGGTCGACGCGGATTCCCCACGATCCCCTCTTCTTGTGTTTGCGCGAGGCCCTCTCTGTCTCTCATGGGTTGCCCCCTTTTGTGACGCATGAGATCACTGGCATTTTAACGTTTCACGTTGTTTACAGGCAATTATCAGAAGAAATCCGCATCCATCGGACCAGTGCGGATACGTGGAGAACCAGTCCACCACATGGGAACTGGTGTCGGGGAGCATCAACTCCGAGCGGGGTCCACCCTGAAGGCTACGAACAGGTCGGGGTAGCGCAGACCGGTTATGTCGTCAGGGGGTACGGGGCTGACGTAATGATCTCCGCTCACCAGCTTGCTTACGCTATGCCGGCCTTGGTATGGGCCAAGGGCGCCCGGCGCAACCTTGATGGTGCCATTGCTTGAATCGCTCCGTTGTTTCTCGGTTAGCGTCGATGTGCGGCATGAGTTAATGGCAATGAGTCTTAATATATATGTTGACATTGTAGATTGATTAGGCTAGACTCCGCAGCAACATTACGCAGGTCGAAGGGGCGCGCCATGTACGTCTGTGTATGCAAGGCCATAAGACTCTCAGAGGCTGTTGAGGCAGCCCGCACTGAGGGCGCCGGACCGGAAGACCTGATGCAGTCCCTTGGTTTCGACGATGAAGAATGTTGCGGCAGGTGCGCCGGCCGCATCTCAGAGATTTCCGTCATGGTGCGCTTGGAGTTGGACAAGCCCAGGTTGGGCTTGGCAGCGGCATAGCCGCGTTCAAGAACGAGATATTCCGTTATCTGTGCGCCCGCTGTTCGTATGAGCGGGCGCTTTAATTTTGTGTCCGATGGCTTCTTCAAAGTTGACGCTATAGTGGCCGGAGCTTAGAATCCTTTGCGTTCGCTCCACGACGAGCGATAGCCACAGGGGAGGAAGGAGGGACTGAACATGAAAGCCAAGGACGGCGTTGTCGAACGCCTCAACAATCTACTCACCATCGAACTGACCGCCATCAACCAGTACTTTGTGCAGGCGGAGATGTGCAAGAACTGGGGATTCGAGCGTATCTATGAGCGTTTCCGGTCCAACAGCTTGGAGGAGATGGAGGACGCGCAGCACATTATCAGGCACATACTCTACTTGGAAGGGGTGCCCAACCTGCAGCGGTTGAACCAGATTATGGTGGGCGAGTCGGTTCAGGAAGACCTGGAGTTGGACCTGCAAGCCGAACAGGGGGCGGTTGAGGCCCTGACCGAGGCCATTGCACACTGCGCGTCGGTGGGCGACTTCACGACCCGCAGCATCCTGGAAGGGATGGTCAGGTCGGAAGAGGAGCACGTCGATTGGATCGAGACCCAGTTGGAGACCATCAACATCGTCGGCATTGACCTTTACCTGAACCAGCAGATCCGGGGAGACTGACCCCCGGCGTTACCAACGCGTTGTATGCGAGGCGGCTTGGCAAGGCCGCCTTTTTTGTTGTCTGTCGCTAACAGTATCTCTGTACATAATTCATAATAAAGGTATTACATGATATAAAACTTCGTGTATACATAGGTATCGATTATCTTCTTGTCAATATAATATATGCCCTGTACTCCAAGAGCCTCTACGCCGCTCGTGCGGGAGCGGGCCCTTTGATCAGAGATAACGAGGGGACCATGGGATTGCAGGTGAGGGACACCTTTGGGCCAGGAGGGTACCATCCGGGAGTGGAAACTTGCGGAAATTATCCGCCATAAATAGAATTCTTTGGAGATGGAGTCCTAATACTACAACGACGGCTTTAGGGTGGTGGTTCCAACCTGACTTCACGGCGGGCGGAGCGGCGTCTTTGATGGGAGTGGCTGGCCCGCTGGTTGCGCTGTTGGGTTTCTTTCAGCCACCGCAGCAACTCCTTGGGCCCGAACCGTTCCTGGGGCAGCATCTCACGCACCACCCGGTACACCTGGGGGCGGGTGATCTGCGGCATCTTTTTCCCCCCAATCCTGCTGCAAGCCCAGCAGGAAGGCCCCGCCCAGCAGGCACATGGTGATGTGGTGATGCCAGCCAGCCCAACTCCGAGTCTCGTATTCGTCCAGCCCCATGTCGCCCTTTTCAGTTTCGAACTCCGTTTCAATGCGCCACCGAGAGCCGCCCACGTAAGCCAGAAGCTCCAACGAGGTGTCTTCGGGAGCATTGGACAGGTAGTAGCGGGGTTCGCTGCCGTCCAGGTTCCGGCGGTAGACGGCCCATATCTCCTCACCGGGTTTGCCCTTGCGGGTTGCACGCACCCGTTGGGCGCTGAACATATAGCTCCTCGGCCCCTGGCTTCCCTCCGCCACCCTGATCTCCCGCCAAACTTCCTCCGGCAACCCGTCACTGCGCTGCTCCATGGTCCGGCGCTGTCCATCCCGCAGCCGGGGTTTGCGGGGGCGTCCGAACCCTGAATACTCCCGGCTGGTCCAAACCGGTTCCAAGGGCCAGACCGGGGTGTTGCCCGGAACGTCCAGCACGTAGCGCATCCCCAGGGCCCCCAGGGAGTCCCGGAAGGACGGCGACATCCCGAAGGCGTCGTCTCCGGCAACCCATTCGGCCCTGAGATGGCCCAGTTCCAAGGCCCGCTCCAGCATCTCCCAAGCCAGTTCCGTCTTCGACCGGTAGCTCCGCCGCTCCTCCGGCACCCCCGCTGCCGCACAGCGTTCCGAATCCGAAGTCCAACTCTCTGGCAGATAGAGCCGCTTGTCCACTAGGGCCCGGCCCAGGGGACTGACGTAGGCCAGAAACATCCCAGCCTGGCAGTTGGCCACCTTGCCCAGCCTCCCACAGTACTGCCGACTCACCCCCGCCGACTTCCTCCCCTGCTTGGGAAAGTCGCTGCCGTCCAACACCCACACCCCCTCCGGGTGCCCCAGCCTGGGGGCCAGGTATTCCTGCAACCGGCCGATGACCGCCTCATCGGACCACCGGGCCTCACTGAGAAATCGCTGCAGCGCCCGGGCCGAGATGCCCACCGATTCCGACAGATTCTCAGCGTTGCGCCGCTCCCGGGCCTGCACCAGCAACGCCTGAAGATAGTTCCCGCTGTGCTCCCGCCACTGCTTGCGGCCGAAGGAGGCCGCAAACAAGGCGTGAAATTGCTGGAATCTGTCGTAAACCCGCTCAAAGCTCTTCGCATCCATCACCCACACCGCCCGTCACTATCTCGCCAACTATCCTATCAGTTAACTCGTCGTTGTAGTACTAATGCGCCATAGGTCAGTCTATTTCTTGACGAATCAGTAGCTATCCAGCGACCACAAGCCACTTCCGGTTTTGTCGTACCGCGACCTGCGGGGCGTTGGTCGGACGGCGGCGTTGTCTGGATGTCGGAGATACCCGGCGAGAACCTGCGTCGGCGACTTCGTCAAGGTGGTACGCTCGAGCCTGAGATGCTTCTTGCGGGACTGGAGACTATCTGGAATGGGCCGGACAAGACCCGCGGCAGGCGCCCATTCAACCTGCCGGGGGTGTATGACAGGGCCAAGCGAACCTTCAGACAAAACTTGCGCGACGATGGGCTTGCTGTGCGCCAACTTGACGACGTTACCAAAGCGTTGGACAGGTTCATTCAGTCCTGGCGCCCTACCTGTACGGCCCACAACGATTTCTATGATGACCAGATTCTTGTGTTGCCCGATGGCAGGGTCGCATTGGTTGACTTTGAAGAAGCGGGGCCGGGCGACCCGATGATGGATGTGGGCAACTTTGTTGCGCATCTCCGCTGGTCGTCTTGCTTTGGACGTCAGGGAGAAACGGATGCAACCGACCGCTACTATCAAGCGTTCCGACAAGCTGCTGTTGACCGGTTTCACTGGAGCGAAGAGGACCTTGCGTTTCGGGAAGCCATTTGTTTGTTCAGAATATGTACAAATGCCATTCGTCGTCCGCGAGAAGATTGGCGCGTCATGCTGGAAAGAGGCTTGTCCCTTGTCAACGAGACCCTTGGGTGAGCCATGTGTCGCTTCATCCCACGCGGCACCCTCTAGCGCCGTGGCGTTGTCCTGTTACTTGGACCGAGAACCGACTGCCGGACCTTTACTTGGCTGTAGACAACCACTTTGAGAATGGGCGTGCCGGATACTTAAGGCATACCGCCCTGGAATGAGAAAGGGGACGAGGCTACCTCGGATACAGCAATGGGTCCGCCATGTCATCCTTGCACGCCCGGGAAGCGGAGGCGGAGGTGGTGAGCTTGCTGGGTGTGTCGGTGGGCTTTTCCGACACGGACGGGGACAGCTAGTGAATATCTCAAAACCGACGGTCTTCTAAACACCCACTTGCACGCGGCCAAAGCCAATGGATTCCCGCCTTCGCGGGAATGACAGGAAAGGTCCAACCACCGCCGCCAGCCGCTTGGGCCAGTCGGGCGGGAAGAACACCAACGCTCCCGCCAGCATCAGCCAAGGGAATATGCCGATTTGCGGGAAAAGGAACCAGGTCAACAGGTGGAACACGACTGCCGCTAGGAAGGCGTACACGCGGGTGCGCCGCCACAAAAGCCATCCGACTATGGTCAAGTCGAAGAAAGCTCCGGTCCAACTCATGGCGTAGGCGACCCATAAGTCGCCCATGAGCGGCCCCACCAACGGCAGGTCGGTGTGATGGTGCAGCCAGATGCGGAGCGGTTGCGCCTCAAGCAGCCAGTCGGGGTTCAGCTTGGCGATGCCGGCGAACAGGTACACCAACGCCACCTGTGCCCGCAAGACCCAGAGCGTTGCCGCCGGGACGGACCCCCACGCGCATCCGGTTGGGCTGCTTCCGCCTCTCTCCGCGAGCCAGCGGTCGACCGGCAATGACCGGTGCAAGGGGAGGAACACCATCAGGAAGCTGACCAAGCTGACCAGGTAGTAGTGGTTGAGGTAGTTGGTCTTGTCCAGCAGTTCGACGTAGGTAAACCCCAGGAAGAAGGCCAGGGCGCACACCCGGTACCGGCAGCCAATGGCAATGCCCAAAGCCAGTACCCCCAGCAGGGCAAAGTGCAGGTGCATTCCCCAACCGGGCCAGGGCGTCACCCACCCGAACCACAAGTAGGTGAAATGGTGTGCCGGCTCCACGTATAACTCCGACACCCAGCCGTGGGCAAAGAACCGGACTACCCCGGCGAGACACACGAGGCCGAAGAGGATGCGGAACAACGCCGCCAAAGAACCGTCGACCGGCGTTCTTCCGTCCGAAACAAGTATTTCCAGACAAGGCTTACGCAAAGTCCACATCAATAAAAGCCTGTTCGTGGTGAGCTTTTCGGACCATGAATGGGCGATCCTTCGACAAGCTCAGGGTGAAGGGAGAAGGCAGCTTGCTGACCGACAAGGAGATTGTACATAGGATGAGGCTACTTCGGAGATGGTGATATAATTTCTAATGAAGTATTTGGCGGTACGCTGTTGACTTGGAAACGGCGGCGCCGGGAGGGGAAGATGTTCAAGATCCGAAAGTATCGTTGGGTTGTGGAAGTCCTGGCTGCAGTTATGGTGTTGGGTATGGCAGCCTGCGCGGGTGAACCGCAGATCCGGGAAGTTCCGGTGACGGTGGAAGTGCCGAAAGAAGTCGTGGTCGAGAAACCAGTCGTCCAGGAAGTCCCGGTAACCGTGGAAGTCGAGAAAGAGGTCATGCGGGACGTCCCCGTGACCGTGCAGGTGGAAAAAGAGATTACCAGGGACGTTCCGGTAACGGTCCAGGTTGAAGTCGAGAAAGAGGTAGTCCGGAACGTTCCGGTGACCGTTGAGGTCCCGGTTGAGGTGCCTATGGAGGCGCTGGACCCGCTGATAGTGGGCAACCTCAACACGTTCACCGGGTCGCTTTCCGAGTTCGGACCGCCGCTGCGCAACGCGGTTGAGCTGGCCGCCGACCATGTCAACCGGGCCGGCGGCGTCGGCGGGGCGTCGATGGTCATCATCAGCCGCGATACCGCAGTGAACCCGGTGCAGGGCGTGGACGGGGCCAAGGCGCTGGTGGACGTGGAAAACGTTGCCGCCATCGTCGGGGCATTGTCCAGCGGCGTCACCATTGCCGTAGCCCAGTCGGTTACCGTGCCCCAAGAGACGCTGATGATTTCCGGGGCGTCCACCGCGCCCAGCATCTCCGTGCTGGAGGACAACGATTTCCTGTTCCGCACCACGCCGTCCGACGCTTCGCAGGGCGTCGTCCTGGCGCGGCTGGCTGAAGAGCAGGGACACGAAAAAGTAGGCATCATGTATATCAACAACGCCTACGGTGAGGGTCTGGCCAACCAGTTCGAGGAGAGCTTCACCGCCTTGGGTGGAACGGTCACGGCAAGGGTGCCCCACGAGGATGTGCAGCCGACCTACGTTTCCGAGCTGGACAAGGCCACCGAGGGAGACCCGGATGTGCTGGCGGTGATGAGTTACACCGGGCAAGCCTCGGTCTACGTTAGGGAGGCATTGGAGGGCGGCTACGCCGACAAGTTCCTGTTCGCCGACGGGACCAAGGGAGCCGAGTGGATCGAAGGCATCGATGCTTGGGACTCGCTGGACGGTTCGCTGGGCACCGCCCAAGGAAGCCCGGGGTCACCCGCCAAGGACGCGTTTGAGAGCGGATATACGGACAGCTACGGCGTCCCGCCGTCCCATCCCTTTATGGCAGAGCACTATGATGCGACGGTGCTGATCGCGCTGGCGGCGGCCAAGGCCGGCAACACCACCGACTCGGCGGCCATTCGAGACTCGCTCCGGTTTGTGGCCAACGCTCCCGGCGAGGTCGTGGGTCCGGGCCGGGACGAAATCGCCAAGGCCCTGGCTCTTATCGCCGACGGCAAGGACATCAACTACAACGGCGCCGGCGGGGACATTGAGTTCGACGAAAACGGCGACGTGTTCGGGACCATCGAAATCTGGCAGATCAAGGACGGGGAGATAAGCTCCACCGGCAGGTTCGAGCTGCCTTAGTCCTTACCCGACCGGGTTAGTCAAATGCGGCGGCGGCCTGAGTTGGCCGCCGCTTTTTTCGTGGGTTGGGAACGGCCCGGCTACAATACTGCGTGTCGACTACGCAAAATCCTATGATAGAATTATGCTATGACTACTCCAGCCGATAGAACTCCTGAACTTCTTGCTGCCATCGCCACTTTGCAACAGAGACTCGAACGAATGTTTGAAGTGAGCGAAGAGCGTTGGCAAAGTCAAAGAGAAGACATAGACGGACTAAAGACTCGATTAGATGCTCAGTCCCTCATTGTGCAAGCGGTCGTTGAACAACAGGCAGCCTCGGTTGCGATACATAAGGCGCTAACAGAAGGCATCATCAACCTGAATTCCAGGTTTGATGGGCTCAATACCAGGGTTGATGGGCTTACTGACACGGTCAACGGCCTGACTGCGCAGTTTGAGGGTCTCAATGCCAAGGTCGATGGTCTCACTGCCCGGTTTGATGGGCTCACTGCCACGGTCAACGGCCTTACTGCCCAGTTTGAAGGTCTCAATACCAGGGTCGATGACCTCACTGCCCGGTTTGATGGGCTCACTGCCACGGTGAGCGGCCTTACTGTCCAGTTTGAAAGTCTCAATACCAGGGTCGATGACCTCACTGCCCGGTTTGATGGGCTTACTGCCAAGGTCGATGGGCTTACTGCCAAGGTCGATGGGCTTATGGATGACATCGCGGTGGTCAAGGGAGGACATGCACGTAGTGCGGTGCAGCGAAATGCAGCGCTTGTTGCCGACGCCCTGGGCTGCCAGCTTATCGCGGAAGTTCCGCAGGGAGTCCTTCTCGGGTTCGCCAAGATAGCGGAAGCCAATGGCGAACCCTATAACGATGTGGAGAGCTTCAAGAACGCCGACATGGTCCTGCATGTGGTGAATTCAGACAATCAGCCGGGTTATATCACGGTCGAGGCCTCGTTTACGATCGGCGACCGCGACGTCACCAGGGCAATAAGGAACGCTGGATACTTGAGCAGGTACACCGGCCTCCCGGCGTACCCGGTTGTCGCCGGCGTTGACATCCTGCCGGACGCCCAAGAGCGGATCGATAATGGAGAGGCACGGCTTTATCGAATTCAGCGCCGGGAACTGCAACCGGGATAAGTGCCTGTAAGCGGGATATTTCTCAACCAGGGCGTCGTATTCATTCCGCTAGCGGGTGGCGGCTTCGTGTACCTCGGCCATTGCGTTGGCCCCCCCAACTCCTCGATGGTTTTTCTAAGGAATTCCTCTAGTCCGGGATACCGGGCGAAGGGTTATGTTTCACAGGTATTATGGCAGGGAAGTGTTTACGAGTTGGGTAAGGGTAAGTGTCAGTAATTGGCGGCTATAGCCAGCATCTCATTCACGAACCGCTTGACCGTTTCTACGCTGTCCAGCAGTTGCTGGTCTGCCAAGTGCGCCTTGTCAAAATAGACATGGAGTCTGGTTCTGGCAGTGAGAAGTCCCCCGGTTAGGTCTGACGTTCCCTGCATACTGCCTGACAAGGTTCTTACCGCAGCAAGCTTGTGGCTGTATTTGCCATAGGGCAGACCTCTCAGGATAGCCACGGCGTTTACTGCGTGGATAGCCGCTCCCCATAATGCTTCAGCGGCCAGAATTTTGTCGTCGTCCGACAGCAATTGGTCCGATAGTTCGATGAGCCGCAGGACAGTCGCCAAGTGTTCCTCGACGGTCATCCTTGGCTGTCGAGGTTTTGCAATTGACTCAGAAGGTGATTGATGAGGTCAACGACGACTTCGCGAGCGGCCTCTATCTCGCAATCTTCAAGGATGTCCTGGGTGGCATTGTATTGGAAAGTCTCGGCGATGCCGAATTTTGCGATCAGAGTATGCTCACTGCCGCATTCCCCGTCCAAGCGTCGGATGACTTGGGAGATATCGTCGTCGCTGGCACAAGGCCAATCACGTTGGGCGGCCACGGCTGTAACGGTCTGCCGCGTCGCCTTCCACATCAGCTCTGAGGCTTGGAGGACTTCTCCATCGGTAAAGTTCCGGTCAGCGTCGGACAAAAGGCGTGAAACCGCTTCTGGTGGTTCGTGTTTCAACATGCTGCTATTTCCGTCTGAAGAGTAAGGGCTGCATACTCTGGCTTATATACGTCTGCTTGTCCCGGGCAAAGTCATTGAAGCGTCAGACGATTACTGATGCCAGCGAAATCAACGTGTCTGTCGTGAGAGCCTTATTATATTTCTTGTGAAAGCGAGAATACCATCTCAATGGTTGAAAACGTCTCTCTCTAACTCTTCAAACACCTTTTAGCTACCTGTCCAGTTTCTTGGGTCCACCTCAGTGAATATGTATGAACGCATGCGTCCTATAGCTTTATTTAGTCAATATAGACCTACCAATGTTGGAGACTACTACCCCACATTGTCGTAATTGCGTATGTAAGTCGTTTTTCTGTGTAATACATACGCCTGAGTGTTAAAATGCTCACATATTCACTTCCATCAATGGATGTCTCCCGATTGAAAATGTAAAGAGGAGAGCGAAATGCCATATACCGCCGACATCAGCCGAACCAACCCCGCCTGTTTCCTCTTCCTGATTGACCAGTCGGGTTCGATGGAGATGGCTTTGGCGGGGCAACCCAGTCAACGTAAAATGGACCAAGCGGCGGCGGCAATCAATCGCAGCCTCGATGCGATGTCCCAGCGCTGCTCTCAGGGTATGGAGATTCGGGACTATTTCCACATCGGGGTTATCAGCTACAACACTGACAGTGGAGGACGGGCCACGGTGAAAAGCGCTTTCGCTGGTACGACCCTGGACCAGCCCTTCCTCTTAGTCAGCCAGGTAGTTGACCTTGCCGAAGTGGAGGATATGCAGGTCAGAGAGCCCGACGGTGCCGGCGGTTTGGTGGAAGTGACGCGGAAAGTGCCGGTCTGGTTTCGCCCTTCGGCTGAATACGGAACTCCCATGTGTGAAGCACTGGGTATTGCATCAAGGTGTCTCGAGAGTTGGATAGACGATCACCCAGACTCGTATCCTCCCATCTTGATTAACATCACGGACGGGGCCGCGACTGACGGTAACCCTGAATCCTTGGCCGGGGAGATCATGAACCTGGCAACGACCGATGGAAACATCCTGATATTTAACATCCATCTTTCGGAAGCTGCCGCCATGCCGGTCCAGTACCCTGACCAGGAAGACGGGTTACCCGACGACTTGGCTAAAAGGCTGTTCCGGATGTCTTCGGTGTTGCCGGAATCCAGCCGCAATCTGGCGGCCACTTTGGATTTGGCGGTGAACGAGGACTCCCGCGGGTTTGTTTTCAACTCAGATATGCCAGCGCTGGTGCAGTTCCTGGACATCGGCACCCGCGGGCCTTCCAATTTGCATTGATCGAGGCGCGCCGATGCCGCTGTCTCCTCCCAAAAGGTTCTCTACACCTAAAGCGGGCAACCGGGCAGAAGAGTGCGAGGACGGTTCCCGGGTAGTTTACCCGGTGGATAAACATGGCCTGAAAAGGGCCAGAATTGCGGTTTCCGACGGAGCCAGCGAGTCAGCCTTTGCTAGGTCGTGGGCGCAAATTTTGACCGAAGCGTTCGTCCGGAGACCTCTCGATCTAACTGCGCCAACTGAAAGCGCTTTGGAGAATTGGCTGGCAACCGGGCAAGAGGAATGGAACAGAAAGGTGCCTTGGGACCGTATTCCTTGGCATGGAGAGGCCAAGGCCCGGGCTGGAGCGTTGGCGACTTTGCTGGGTCTGACTGTTGATCCGGACCGGTCCAGGCGTCTCTCTTGGCGGGCGATGGCCGTGGGGGATAGTTGCCTTTTCATAATACGCAAGGACGAGTTGTTGGTGTCTTTCCCATTGGAAGACGCAGGACAGTTCAATAACACACCGGGTCTGATTTGCAGCAACCCGGGCAATAACGGGGGAATCCGGGAGCAGGTGCGATTGAGCGAGGGAAAGTGCGCGGTGGGTGACCTGTTCGTCCTAGCGTCTGACGCCCTTGCTTGTTGGATATTGGAGAGTGCCTCAACCGGGGAAAAACCTTGGAAAACGCTCCAGAAGTTGGATTCACAGCAGAGTTGGGAGGAGTGGGTGCAAGCGCGCAGGGGCGACCGTTCGTTGAAGAACGACGACACAACCCTGATCATCGTAGAAGTCAAATAAGCCGAGTAGGTGAAGAACTCATGGCTTGGCCGGGGATGTCCGATTTCAGCGATGTTGTGCAAAATCCAAGTGTGTGCTTTGAGGACGGCGACCTAGCCCAAGGGGAGACGGCGTTGAATCCTCGCGGATTGCCATTGGTGTATTCCGGCAATTTCGCCTGCGTATACAAGGTTTCTAAGGACAATCGGAATTTTGCCGTGCGTTGCTTTACCCGAGAGGTAAAGGACCAGCAGGAACGGTATGGTCAGTTAGATGAGTACCTGAGCAATGCCTTACCGCCTACTTTTGTACGCTTTCAATACCTTGATCGGGGAATTCGGGTTAAAGGCCAATGGTATCCCATTGTCAAAATGGCATGGGTGGAAGGCGAGCGACTGGACAAGTTCGTCGAGCGCAACATCAATGCCCCTGATATTCTCAGAGTGATGGCTGCCCGATGGAGGGGAGCCAATGGTAGTTTACGCGGTTTAAACATTGCCCATAACGACCTTCAGCATGGCAACGTGATGGTGCAAGGGGATGATGCCATACGCTTGGTTGATTACGACGGGATATTCCTGCCCAAATTCCGAGGACAGGACAGCCCAGAGTTGGGCCATAAGAATTACCAGCACCCATTGAGAACAACTCGTGACTATGACGACCGGATAGATAATTTCCCTTCCTTGGTCCTTTACCTCAGCTTGTTGGCTATCAGCTACGAGCCTCGATTATGGTCGGAATTCTATGATCAAGAAAACCTCATATTCACCAAAGACGATTTTGCCTCACCGGAAGACTCCCGATGTTTTAAGGCATTGCGGAATATCCGAGATGCCAATGTCGCCGAACTTGCGACTTACCTTGCAGAGCTATGTTCCTGTCCCGTTGAGCAAGTGCCCGACCTAGAAAGTATCTTGCAAGGTGTTCCGCCTATCCCCATACCTGCACCTGCCACTACACCCTCGCCTACCCCGCCACCAACGACCGAATCCGAGTATCGCAAGCTTATCCAGACTGGTCAGGTTTCCCCACCCGCACCTGTGACTCCGGCGCCGATCTCGAACCCGATTTTGACATGTCCCAAGTGTCATCGGGTGAGTTCTCCGGAACTCATCTATTGCGCCGTTGAAAGCTGCGCCGCTGTGCTTCATCCGGGAAGTCAGACTTGTAAGGTGTGCCGTTCCTCCATTCCCGCCAAGGCGTTGTTCTGCACCGAATGCGGCGCTAGTTTGACTGCGCCCGCCAAGGCATGAGGTGCCCTAATTGCCACCTGACCATCCCAACCACCGTCAAGTTCTGCGCCTATTGCGGTGCGGGAACCAACGTAACGCCGGCGTCCGGCCAGCCGCCAGGGTCATCCAATTTCTTTAAGCGGTACAAGGTACTTGGCTTCTTTCTTGGGATAGGGGTAGTGGTCTTGGCATGGTTACTGTTCGTAGGGATGAGGGGACCGGATGAACCAGAACCCCTCCCGGAACCACTGCCGACGTTAGAGGCTACCGAAACACCCGAGCCGATGCCCATTCCTACGCTTGCACCGACAGCCACGCCTTTACCAACGTTTACCCCAACGCCTATGCCAACCCCTACGCCTACTGCGACCCTCACCCCGATACCGACGCCAACTCCCACACCGCTCCCCAGTTCTACGCCAACTCCGACTCCTACACCTATTCCAACGCCTACACCAACCGTTGCGCCAACTGCGGCTCCAACTCCGATTCCTCCGGGTGTGAAGCCTCAGCCACTGTTGCCTGCCGTCTTCGCTGGCAGGGTCACTCAAGGAGGAGTCAGCGTCCCCGACGGTACTCGTGTTTCGGCTTGGATCGACGACGAGGAAGTAGCTTCCACCGTTATCAGCGACGGCATTTGCACCCTGAAAATAAACCAAGCCCACGGGAAGAATTTTGAAAATAAGGAAATCACATTCCGTGTCAAAGAGGCGATTGCCAACGAAAAAGCTGTTTGGAAGGCTGGCCGAGTCATTGAGTTGAACCTGACGGTCCCCAAGGCGGCAAATCCTACGCCGAGGCCGACGCAGACACCCACTCCCACCCCGACGCCTACCCCTATTCCAACACCGACTCCGGTCCCGCTGAAGGCCTACCCCAATCCCAACAAGAATTGGGGTTACACCATAACTGCGCCGCAGGGATGGACGGTCAAGCGCGCAAGCAATGAAATGGATATACAGTCTCCAGATGGTGCGGTGGTTGTTGAGATTTTCGCCATGGTCTATCCTGAAGAATTGAGTCCATCCCGGTTTGCCGAAGAACACTTAGACTCGCTTATAAAAAAGTATGCTTATACGTCGGAGTACTTCAACACATCCTCAATGGAAGAACGCCCAAAGGACGGTAACGCGCGACTCCTGATTCCGTGGCGTTTACAGAAGGACACGGAGTCGTGTGTCATGGACATGGTGGACGAGGTTTTCCGTTCCCGTCATTTCCCGCACAGGCCTTACGGCTACATAGTGCGGGTGGGGATTTGCAACGACCACCTGAGAGAGTTCCTGCAGGTGCGTGAGCGGATTTTCGACAGCTTCGCTGAAAGTGAGCCACCGAAGAAGGACCGGTGATTTTGGAACGGCTTCACGCTGGGAACGGTGCGCCTGTGGAGACGGGGTTTGGATTCCCGCCTGCGCGGGAATGACAGAAGGGGGCGGGAATGACAAAAGGAGTCGGGAAAGGCAGAAGGGGTTGGGAATGACGGGTGGGTACTGACGAGTCGGGGTGGGTGTTGCGACGAGTTTTGAGATAGTTTTTCGGAGTATGTCTGATTGGTGCGGCGGCCACTGATGGCCGCCGCTTTTTTCATGGGTCGGGGGTGGTGGTTGTGCGGCGTTCCTCGCCGAGGATGCCTCCGGGGCGGAGGAGGATTACGGCGACTATGAGGACGCCTATCATGAAGAGGCGCAGGCTGGGGTCGGCGAAGATTCCAGGGAGAAACTGGGTGCCGGACCAGATGCCCCAGACCACGAATGCGCCGAGGATGGCTCCGAGGTTGTTGCCCGATCCTCCAACCATCAGCATTGCCCAGATGACGAAGGTGGCGAGCAGGGGGTCGAACGTGAGGGGGGCCAGGAACCGGAAGTGATGGGCGAACAGGGCGCCGCCGATGCCCATGATCACCGCCCCCAGGATGAAGGCTTGCAGCTTGAACTTGAACACGTCCTTGCCGACGGCTTGGGCCGCCGTTTCGTCCTCGCGGATGGCCCGCAACACCCGTCCCCAAGGCGACTTGACCGCCCGCTCCACCATCAGGAACACCGCCAGTAGGACCACCAGCACCACCACCAGGTACAGGTAGTCGTAATGTTTCGGGGATACCAGGTCTCCCAGGAAGGCGGGTATCCGGTACAACCCCTTGGACCCATTGGCGACCCACTTCTCGTTCAGGAAGAACAGCCTTACGGACTCGGCGATGCCCAGGGTGGCAATGGCCAAGTAATCGTCGCGGAGCCGGAGGGTGATGTAGCCGATGACTAGGGCAACCACCCCGCACACAGCGGCGGCGGCCCCCATGCTCAGGAGAAACCACAAATCGAATCCCAGGTCCAGAAGCCAGATTTCCGCCATGTTGCCGCCGAACTTGAAGTCCTCGAACAGCGCCGGGTCGGGCGGCTGGGTGGTGAGCAGCGCCGTGGTGTAAGCGCCCAAGGCGAAAAAGCCGGCCACGCCGATGTTGAACAGGCCGGTGAAGCCCCAGTGCACGTTCAACCCCAGGGCGAACACCGAGTAAATGCCGGCGAAAATGGCGAACCCGGCCAGGTAGCTCAGGAGTCCCGCTAACTCCATGCTGACGGCTTCTCCATCCTTTTCCGAAGTTGGTCCATAAGAACTGTCTCAGAACTGGCTGGTTCTGCTGACGCTCCTCTTCGCTGACTGGAACCTATGGATTCCCGCTGGATTCCCGCCTGCGCGGGAATGACGCGAAGAAGGCGGGAATGACAGGTTGGGTCCTGCGACCAATTTTGAGAAAGTTTCACGACAGTCTTCAATTTCTGCCCTCACCGAATATTCCCCGGGGTCTTACCAGCAGCATGACAATCATGATAGCGAAGGCGACCGCCGGTTTGTAGCTGGGGTTCAGCCACTGGGTCGATACCTCCGATGTAACGCCGATGACGAACGCGCCAACCAGCGCGCCGTAGGGGTTGCCCAAGCCGCCCAGGATGACCGCCGCGAACAGGGGGATGAGGAACTTCCATCCCATGATGGGCAGCATCTGGGCTTGGTACACCGCCAGCAGGATCCCGGCGGTGGCGGACAGGGCGGCGGCCATTCCCCAAGCCCACCAGATGACGTTGCGGGTGTCGATGCCGCTGACCAAGGCCAAGTCCGGGTTGTCCGCCGTGGCCCGCATGGCCTTGCCCATGCGGGTGCGGGTCAGGATGACGTAGACCGCCGCCACCAGGATGACGGCCAGGATGGCGATGAAGATTGCGTCGGGCGGTATGCGCACGTCCATAGGCAGGCGAAAGACTTGGCGGCTTTCCCGCGGAAAGTGCTGGACCTCGCCGGTCCAGATGACCTGCACGAGGCCGCGCAACGCAATGGCGATGCCCAAAGACGCCATCGACATCACCACGGCGTTTACCCCGCGGGCCCGCAGCCGCCGGTAGATGGTCACGTCGAGGATGATTGCCCCGGCAGCGACGATGGCGACGGCGATGGGGATGGCTATGAGCACCGGGTAGCCGAAGGTGAAGGGACCGAGGCCGCTGCCCTCGATGCCCAGCCACGACTGGACTCCCACGATGAACAACGCCACGTAGGCGCCCACCGTCATGTAGTCGCCGTGGGCCACGTTGGCGAAGTTCAACAGGCCGTACACCATGGTCAGCCCGATGGCCCCCAAGGCGATGATGGCGCCCAGGAAGACGCCATTGACCACGAGGCTCATCTTCACGAAGGGAAGAAAGCCTATCACCACCGCCAGCACGAGGATGGCGATAGTGGTGTACGCTGGGGTCCAGGCGAGACTTATTCGCCGGAGTGCGTCGCGGGGGGTTGTCATAGGCGTTCAGTATGGGTGCGGCGCAATTGGGACTATCCTCCCAAGTACAGACTGGTTACTTCAGGGTTGTTAAGCAGGTCGCGGCCGGTGTCTTCCAGCCGTTTTTCCCCGGCGACCAGGACGTATCCCCGGTGGGACATCCCCAAGGCTTGGCGGGCGTTCTGCTCGACCATCAGCAGGGCTACGCCGGTCTGGTTTATCTCGCGGACCCGCTCGAACACGTTGTCCATCATGGCCGGCGACAGCCCGGCGGACGGCTCGTCGAGCATCAGCAGGGTCGGGTCCAGCATCAGCGCGCGGGCGATGGCCAGCATCTGCCGCTGGCCGCCGGACAGGCTGCCGGCCTTGCGTCCCGGCTGCACGGCCAGGTCCGGGAAGACCTGGAACATGGCGTCGATGCGCCCCCGGAAATCGTCGCGCCGCACGAAGGCGCCCATTTCGAGGTTCTCGCGGATGCTCAGGGACGGGAACACGTTGTTGGTCTGGGGGACGTAGCACAGTCCCGTCCGCACGATCGTCTCCGGGGGTGAGCTGGATATTTCCTGACCCCGGAAGGTCACATTGCCGTTGCGCACGCGCACCAAGCCGACGATGGCCTTCATAAGGGTGGACTTGCCGCACCCGTTGGGGCCGATTATGGTGACGACCTCGCCCTCGTCCACGGTGATGGACACGCCGTGGAGTATCTCCGTCTCCCCGTAGCCGGCCACCACGCCGTCGGCTTCAAGCAGCGGCACCGGCCCGGCCTCCCAAGTAGGCTTCCATGACCTGTGGGTTCTGCTGTATCTCCGGCGGCGTTCCCTCGGCGATCACGGCTCCGTCGGCCATGACGATTATGGGGTCGCACATGGTCATCACGAACCGCATGTCGTGCTCGATTATGACGAAGGTGATGTCGCGCTCCACGCTGGCCACCATGATGTTACGGGCCAGGTCCTGCAACAGGGTGCGGTTGACCCCGGCGCCGGGTTCGTCCAGCAGCACCATGCGGGGTTCGGCCATCAGGGTGCGGCCCAGCTCCAGCAGCTTCTTCTGGCCGCCGGACAGGTTGCCGGCGTACTCGTTGGCCAAGTGGGAGAAGCTGAGCAGTTCCAGCACCTCCAGCGCCCGCGCCTCGATGCGCCGCTCCTCACGGGCCACCCTGCCGGGCATCAGCCAGGACGCCCAGATACGCTCGCCCGCTTGGGGCGCGGGCACCAGCATCAGGTTTTCCAGCACCGTCATGCGCTTCATTTCCCGCGGAATCTGGAAGGTGCGCATGAGGCCCAGCCCGAAGGTGCGGTGCATACCCATCCCGTCGATGCGCCGGCCGTTGAAGAAAATCCGGCCGCTGGTGGGAGACATGGCCCCGGACACCAAGTTGAACAGGGTGGTCTTGCCCGCCCCGTTGGGGCCGATTATCCCGGTAATCGCACCGGGCATGATTTGCAGGGTGCAGTGGTTGACCGCCCGCACCCCGCCAAAGTCCTTCACCAGGTCCTGGACTTCGAGAATGGGGGTTTTTGTGGTCAAGGCGCCTCCATGCATTGGATTAACGCCGCTGGAAGAGGTGGTTGAGGATCGGGAACCGGTCCATGATGTAAGCGTAGACGAAACCTGAGAAGGGTTGGTTGGGTAACGCGAACTCGAACAGCATAGTTACGCGGTCATCGAAGTCCTCGACAGTGTCGAGTTGTCCCAAGACTTGACCCAGCCAGTCCTGACGACGGTTCCAAAGATGGTTCACGTCGTTTTCTCCCAACTGGCTGTCGTTCAAGTCAATGTCTCGAATAGTCTTGCGGGCCATTGACCACTCTGCTGGCTCAAGTTCTTCCGCAGGCATCACCTCCCCTGTCCGAACGTTAAAGTCAAAGAATTGCCCAGCCGGTTTTTGGCTGCCGACAGTGTTGGGGGTTATGTATGTTGATACCGGTGTGTACCGAGAGTCCTCAGCAGCCAGAAACTGATCGGTCAATTCGTCGTCATAACCCGGCCACCTTCCACCCTTGCTCTGGTTGCACCTTCGACAGGCATACATCAGGTTCAGCCAATCAAGCCATAGGTTGGGGAAGCGGTTTCGCGGCCGGAAATGATCGATAGTCTCCTCGTTGGGGATATTGTTTCCTCCAGTGGGCGGAACGCAAGTTATCTCGCAATAAGCGCAGATGCCGTTGAAGTCCGTTCTCAAGGCGCTTCGGATGCGCACCCGGTCCCGTTCACCCAAGTCACGCCACTCTGTGTGCAAGTCACGAAGTCTGGTGAGGAAATCAGGACCAGTGGAGCGTTGTACCGAGTGCAACGTTAGCCGTTTTCCAAGTTGAGGTTCTTGGGAATACCGTGTTTTTCCAACGCTTCCGCAAATCTCCTCTCAAAATCCTCTCTTTGCGCCGCCAATGGTCCCCCTGCCAACAGGTCCCGGTCGACCTTTTGCCGCAGTTCGGCAATCCGCTCCTGGCGTTTTTCCTCGTCTTCCGGCGAACTGCGCGGCCATTCGTTCCTCAGTTGCCGTAGTTCAGCCGCTGCCGCAGCAGTGGCGTCGTCAGTTGGGTCATCTACTCCCATCATCGTTCGCAGAATTTCGTCCATTGTCCATCCGACAATGTCTTCCTCGTTGGTTGTGGCGGTTGTGCGGTCGTTATCGTCCCGCTTTAGGAGGTGCACTTGTCCGGCTTTCAGGCCGGCGACTACGAAGGGAGAGTGGGTGGTGGCGAATATCTGCAACTTGGGGAAATGTTCCAGTAGCGCAGGGATGACCCGACGCTGCCAGGTGGGGTGCAGGTGGTTTTCGATTTCGTCGATGAGGAGGATGGAGGGTTTTTCTTCCCAGCCTTTCTCGAAGCGGTAGTGATATGCTATTTTCAGTGCGATGTACAAGACCCACAAATAAGTCCCTTGTGTCCCCGCACTCAAATTGCCTACGTATTGTAATGATATTCCGCCGCTTTGGCTTCCGATAGTGCTTACGCCCATTCCTGGATGTACATATGGTTCAACTGCAAGTGGGTCAATCTCATCTGGGGTGAAAAGAATCTCTGATGGATTTGAGACATAATTAATGGGGCTTCCAGTGACGATTTCCTTGGATATTTCCTTAGCACATCTATAGGCGTGTCTCTGCATACGTAGAAGCTGGCCAAAT
This sequence comes from Dehalococcoidia bacterium, assembly GCA_965203835.1. Lineage (GTDB taxonomy): Bacteria > Chloroflexota > Dehalococcoidia > Lucifugimonadales > UBA3495 > CBDCFV01. Next base: position 1,539,067 of record OZ241919.1, on the reverse strand, counting down.
TTAGGCTTTCCATCCTTTAAGTGATCAAATAATTTTTTTACTAAAGTCTCTACTCGACGATTGTCGAAGATCTGAGAATTGTCTGGCCAATCTATGTAAGGCAGGTCCGTTTGTAGGTCATAAGTCCCTACCGAATCATCATGGAACGAGCGATGGCCCATATCGAATTCACCTGGCAAAGCAATTCGAGTCGCGGGGATGTACACCCACGGAATTACTAACAGACGTCCATCGTCCGCTTCGAAATGGTCCAAATATGCTGAGTCGGAATCAGTAGGGTTTTCGAACCGCTTATTCCAATCTTCGCTGATGCTAATTTCGGGTTGATTAAACGGGATTGTGGTATTGTTATCTAAAAGTGCCGCCTCTGCCAAAACACGTAGCAAGCTGGTTTTTCCGCACCCATTTGACCCGATGAACAGGTTTACTCGCTGATCAAGTGTTAGTTCAATATCCTGACTATCGGCAAAAGCCGGATGTGACCCTCTCTTAACGGTCATCCCCGTGATGTGCATTGGATGCCACCTCCAACGCCTATTATATGCGAATACGGTCTTTCACTCTAATCACCTTCCCAAAGTCAGTCTCGCTCGGTCTTGGAAGCAGTGTATATACCTCTTTGATGTTGAGTGCATCAAGATATACCCAATATCTTCATATTTCGTGACATCTATGAACTGATGCTTGCCTATCCGATACTGGTTGAAGACGACGATGGCGGTCTACTGGTGGGTTGTCCGGATTTTCCTGAACTGACCACTTTTGCGGATACTCTCGAAGAGGCTGTTGCCCGGGCTTCCGACGCGCTGGAAGAGGCGATAGCCGCCCGGATGCACGACGGCAAGGATATTCCCGCGCCTTCCCAAAGCGACCTGTATGCCGCCGTTCCGACGCTTACAGCGGTGAAGGTGATGCTTTACCAAGGAATGAGAGAGCAGAGTATCAGCAAACCTGAGCTTGGCCGCCGTCTGGGTTGGCGGCTGTCTCAAGTGGACAAGGTGTTGGACATCCAACACCAATCGCGAATGGACCACATGGACGCCGCTTTGGGCGCGATAGGCCGTCAATTGCAAATCAGTATTACGGATCGTCCTTAATGTCCGGTCCCGCTTTCGTTCACTCCTCGGCCAACCCCATCCTCACCTCCACCTCCATTCGGACTCCGCCGCCGCCTTGGAGGACGCCGCGGACGGGGGACACGTCCTGGTAGTCGCGGCCTGCGGCGACGCGGACGTGGCGCTGGTCGGCCAGGCAGTGGTTGGTTGGGTCGAAGCCTACCCAGCCGATGTCCGGGAACAGACATTCCACCCATGCGTGGCTGGCGGAAGTGCGCGCCTGCTCGCCGTCCTTCCCGGCAACGTACAGGTAGCCCGACACGTAGCGGGCCGGAATGCCCCAGGACCGGGCTATGGCGATCATGATGTGGGCGTAGTCCTGGCATACGCCCTGGCCCGACTCCAGCGCGTGCTCTATCGGGGATATGGCCGATGTGCTGCCGGGGACGTATTGCAACGCGTGGTACAGGCTGTCGGAAAGCAGCGACATAGACTCCAGCGGGTCTGCCGTCGGCTTGATTCCGACCCGTTCGACGAAGTCCGCCAAGGCCGGCGACGGCCGGACAAAGGCGCTGTTGTGGGTGAAGTCCCACTGGTCGAGGGACTCCCGGCCCGAACGTATTTCATCCCATGCTGTGTCGTTCAGGGAAGCCGACAGGGGCGGCGGCGGTGTTGTTTCCACCGTGGAGCGGGCGACTATTTCCAGGAACTGGTGCTGGCGGTGGATGTTGAGGACGTGCTTGGTGTTGCCGTAAGTGTCCTCCTCGGAGTTCATGGAGGCCGGAGGGTCTATTGATACACTGAACCGGAGCAGGCGCTGGCCGCCGTCATTGCGGGGCATAAGGCAGAGGGACATTACGGAATGGCGCACCGGGATGTCGTAGAAGTAACGAGAGACGTGCTCTATCTCGTACCGGGGCAGACTGGCCATGTCGTTAGCGGACCCCTACGGTCTTTCCCGCGCAGCCCGCCCCCGGCGGGTTTCCCGCCTTCGCGGGAAAGACGGGAAGGGAGTGGGAGTTACCTGGGGCGGGCGGGGGTGTCCTCTATCGGGTATTCGAAGTATGCGTCGCTCACGAAACCGTGGAGGGTGCGACAGTCGTCGCTTACCTGCCGCAAAAGCTCGTCGCGGTCGTCGCGATCCGGCCACTCGTAATGGACCAATGCCGCCAAGCGTCCCGCCAACCGCTGGGCCAAGCCGTTGGAGCGAAGGTTGGGGCCCGGCGCGATGGAAGCAAGTTCCGCTCCCACCATGTCAACTGAGCGGCAGAGGGAGTCCGGCAGTTGGGGGTCCGTCGCCAGCAGGTCCAACGCTTGGTCGGGCCGCACCTCTATGGTGTACCGGCTGTTGTAGGCTTGTAGGGCATGGTAAAGGCGCAGCAGAGTGGTCCAGTCTTCCTCTGCATACTCCATATTGATCCGGTCGGCGGCCAACTGGGTTAGAAAAAGGGATGAGGTCAACTGGGCCCGCTCGATGAAACGCCCAAGCTGCAGGAAGTGGTAACGTTCGTCCCGGTACATGGTGGAGGCGGCCACACCCGCAAAGGTGTCTATCTCCGATGCTACGTCGGCGTAAAATCCCTCGGGCGAGGTTGCCCAGATGTCCGTAATTTCCAGGTCGCGGAACCGGAGGTAAGCCAGGTTGAGGCTGGTCCACATCTCTTCACTGATGCAGTGGCGCATTTGCCGGGCGTTCTCACGCCCCAGCGCGAAGCAATTCCATACCGAAAAGGAGTTGGAACGGTCGAAGGTCAGATGGTCGGCCAGGGTATAAGAGTCGGCCAAGGTGTAGTCGTCGTTGTCGACAGGTCCAATGCTCCCACCCGGCAATTGAAGGTACAGGCTATTGTAGATGCGCGTCCATCCCAAGTGGATTTCCTGCGCCGGACGGTCGACCAAGGCCTGCGCCTGCAAGCGCAACAACCGGCAGAGGTGTTCGGCCCGCTCCAAGTAGCGGCCCATCCAGTAGACTCCTTGGGCGCTGCGGGAAAGCATGCGTTCAGTCTCCTAATACCCACAGGTCTTTGCCGCCGCCCCCCTGGCTGGAGTTCACCACCAAGCTTCCCCGGCGAAGGGCGACGCGACAGAAGGCTCCGGGGACAATGCGGGTCTCGCGTCCGGTGAGCACGAAGGGCCGCAGGTCTACATGGCGCGGCTCGAATTGGCCGTCGATAAGGCACGGCGCGCGGGACAGGGCAAGGACCGGCTGGGCAATGAAGTCGGGCGGGTTGGCGCGAACCTGCTTGGCGTACTCATCCCGTTCTTCCGGGGTCGAGTGAGGCCCTATCAACATGCCGTACCCCCCGGACTCTCCCACCCGCTTGACCACCAGGTCATGCAGGTTGTCCAGCGTGTATTCCAGGTCCTCGGGCCGGCGGCACATGTAGGTCTCGACGTTTGACAGGATGGGCTCTTCGTGCAGGTAGTAGCGGACCATGTCCGGCACGTATACGTACACGCTCTTGTCGTCCGCCACCCCGGTGCCGGGGGCGTTGGCCAAGGCCACGTTACCCCGCTTGTAGGCGTGCAGCAGTCCGGGGACGCCCAGCAGGGAGTCGGGGCGGAAGACCAAAGGATCGATAAAGTCGTCGTCGACGCGGCGGTAAACGACGTCCACGCGCCGGAGGCCGGTGGTGGTCCGCATGTATACGAAGCCGTCGTCCACCAGCAGGTCCCGGCCCTCCACCAACTCGGCGCCAATCTCGTGGGCCAGGAACATGTGCTCGTAAAACGCGGAGTTGTAGACTCCGGGAGTCAGGAGGACGATGCACGGGTCTGACTTGCCGCCGGGCGCCAACTCGCGCAGGGTCGTCAGCAGGGTCTGGCCGTAATGCTCCACCTCCTGCACACGGGAGCTGCGGTACAACCGGCGCATACTGGCCTTGACGGCCTTGCGGTTGGCGATCATGTAAGACACGCCCGACGGGACCCGGAGGTTGTCCTCCAGCACGCGGAAGCCGTCGTTGGTCCTTACCAAGTCGGTGCCGCATACGGCGACCCAAGTGCCGTGGGGGGCCGAAAATCCCTTCATCTCGGTGCGGTACTGGGGGCACCCAAGCACCATGTCCACCGGAATCACGCCGTCCTCTATGATGCGGGCGTCGTTGTAAATGTCCTCCAGGAACAGGTTGAGGGCTTTCAAACGCTGGGTCAGGCCCTTGTCCAGGAACCGCCAGTCGGCGGCGGTGACGACGCGGGGTACGCAGTCTACGGGAATGATCCGCTCTTCTCCCTCAGTATCGCCGTAGACTTGGAAGGATATGCCCTCGTTGGAAAAGGAGCGGGTGACCCGTTCCTGGATGCCGTTGGCTTCCTCTACCGACAGGTCGAGCAAAGCTTGGTGAAGCTCCCGAGAGTGTTCCCTGGGAGCGCCGTCGGGCAGGAACATTTCGTCGTATATGGACGGGTCAAGATCGTAAATATCAAATTCCACTGCTGCAACTCGCGTCCATGTTATATATAGTCGAGGCCCCACCGGTCCTTGGCGGCGTTGCCTGGCCCGGTAGTAATGTACTAGGAAAGCGTGATAATTGCTAGGGTTAAGGTTATACCGGGCGGCTGATTGGGATTTGCGGGCGGTTTTACATATAATGTGGCCCCATGAAACATACTGCTTTCACAATCTATCTGGGGTGAGTTCGAAATGCCAGATTTAATAATAAAGAACGGCTTGGTCATAGACGGCAGCGGCAGCCCCGGGTTCTATGCCGCGGTGATAGTAGACGGGGATACCGTTGCTATCCACAGGGGAGACGTTTCGGGGCTGGAGGCCGGGCGGGTCATCGACGCCAGCGGTCATGTCGTGTGTCCGGGATTCGTCGACCTTCATTCTCATGCCGGGTTGACCATCCTGGGGGAGCCGCACCACGATCCCAAGGTGCGGCAAGGGGTTACCACCGAGCTTGTGGGTATCGACGGCATCTCCCACGCTCCTTTCAAGACGCGGGAAGAGCTGGAGCGGTACATCTGGCTGGACTCGGGACTCAACGGATACCCGCCGTTGCCCGCCGACTGGCTCACGGTGGCGGAGTTGTTGAGCAAGTACGACAACTCGGTGGCCATCAACATGGCCTACATCCTAGGTAACTCGCCGGTGCGCATCTGGTCGGTGGGGTGGAACGACCGTCCCGCCACGGACGCGGAGATGGCGGACATGCGGGCGGTGGTGCGAGAGGCGATGGAGGAGGGTGCTTGGGGAATTTCCACCGGGCTGGACTATCCCCCGGGCGCCTACGCCGACACCGCCGAGCTTGCGTCGCTGTCGGAAGTCGCGGCGAGCTTGGGCGGTATGTACCACACCCACACCAGGGCCAGTCTCCGTTCCCAAGGGGTGCTGGCCCCGTGGGAGGAGGCGCTGGAAATCGGCAGGCGCAGCGGTTGTCCGATCCATTTGACCCACTACCGGCAAAGCGCGCAGGGGGTGGGCAGCCACTTGGACTACTTGGGCCTTGTGGAACGGGGACGCGACGAGGGGATGGACGTTACCTTTGACTGCTACACTTATCCCTATTCCGGCACCACGGTCACTATCGGCCTGCCCCATTGGGCCAAGGACGGCGGGCCGGAGCGGTTGATGGCGGCCCTTCAGGACGCCGACGACCGGGTGCGGATGAAGCGGGAACTGAGCCGGGACCGGCTGGAGTACAACTGGCTGACCAACTTCACCCAGCCTCAAAACCGGCAGTACGACGGGCGGCTGATTACCGACATCGCCGAGATGCGGAACCAGGACCCGGCGGACGCCCTGTTCGACCTGTTGCTGGAGGAAAACCTGGGCATCTCCACCGTCGGGTTGGGGACCAATCCCCACACCCTGGCGGCCTTCGTGTCCCACCCGATGGGCATGATAGCCAGCGACGCCATACTGTTCGGGGAGTATCCCAACCCGCGCACCTACGGCTGTTTCCCCTTGGTGTTGGCCGAGTTCGTCCGCGCCGAAAAGCACCTGCGGCTTCCGGAAGCCATCCGGAAGATGACCTCCTTCCCGGCCCAGCGACTGGGCCTTCCCGACCGGGGCCTGCTGCGCGACGGGTTCAAGGCCGACATCGTGGTGTTCAACCCCGATACGGTAAAGACCCACGCCACCAAGGACGATCCCAAGCATTACCCGGTGGGAATCGAGTACGTGATCGTCAACGGGCAAGTGGTCATCGAACAAGGGACCAACACCGGGGTTCTGGCGGGCCGGGGCCTGCGACGGGGGAGGGCTTCGACGTAATTGGGACCATTGGCAACGTCGCCTACATAACGGATGACAATTACTGGGAACGGCGTTCATAGTTGGTATTATCAGCGTGTGCTGAGAGGAACCATTGAAGTGGACTTGGGACCCGGACAAAGACAGCGATAACCTGAGAAAACACGGCATAGACTTCGAGACAGCCGCACTGGTCTTCAACAACCCGCTAGCCCTGACTTATGAAGATGACGACCCGAGCCATTACGAGCAGAGATGGAAAACCATAGGACTGCTGGGGGAGACCACCATCACAATCATTCATACATGGACGAACCGGGGAACAACGCCGATGTCAGGGAGAATCATCAGCGCCAGGAAGGCGAGCAGAAACGAGAGAAGGGAATATGAGGAAGGCTGAGAAGACACTCACCGAGAAGCAGAAAGCCATGTTGGACGCCCTCGCACAGGTCCCGGAAGACGATATAGACTTCTCGGACATACCGGACACCAAGGGACTGCCGAAGGTCACATATCGAGGAGCCGGCTATCAACCGGTGAAACAGACAGTCAGCCTCAAACTGGACGAGTACGTAATCAACTGGTTTTACGAAAACCTGCCGCGAGACGGAGACCTCCAGGAACAGATTAACGAGGCCCTGCTACAACACATAATCCGTACCGGAACCAAGGCACGACATTCTTTGGGAAAAGAAACGGGAAGCTGATCACAGGACTTTCCGGCGTCAGGTGGAACCGAGAGTGCTGGAGCGCATACAGTCGATGTTGATCGAGGACTATGCGCAATAGCATAATATTCGCGGGACGCTGGATTGGAATGTTCCTCTTCGTGATGGCCGGTCTGGCCCTTATTGACTGGGGTCTTGGGCACTCTCGCTGATGTTGCTTTTCACATTCGCCGTTGTCATAGGCCTATGCGTTAATGTGGTAAGAACGTTGGCCTTGGGGTTTGTCCAGGGCTGGGTTGTTCCCTTGGACCGCCGGAGGGCTTTTACAATGGTTCCTTTGTTGTCTCGGTATTGCTCACCTTCGGGTTTGTTTGGGATTGGGGCCAGTCCTTTGGAATCTCGGAACGCCTGCCCTGGGCCACACCAATTTACCGAGTGATTGCACCATTCATACACTTTTTGTTTATCTTCGCCAGCCTTGCCGCGGGCTGGCACCTTCGCCGGAGCCGCCAAACCGTTTAGAAATTATCAAAAACCCGGTTCAACAAGCTCACTGAGATCGGGGCGGATTCAGCAAATCGTTACAATGGCCTGGCTATTCTTGTACGCTCTATTAGTCCCTCTTCCAGTGGGTCAACCGAGAGGTCGAAAATCTCCAGGGTGGTTGCGCCCAGTAAATATGTATCCTCCGGCCCCATCAAGGCAGGACATGGCAGTTGAAGGCCCCCAATGCCGATGCTTACGATGGCGCGGCCATATTCTTCCTGGCGTCCGTCGGCCATTGTGCAGATGCGCTGCTGGAAGGGCTTTATCTTCAAGTATTCCAGCAGGGAGCTTGGGAACATCGAATCGGTCGCCCCGGTGTCCACCAATGCGTTTACCGAAGTCGTATCACCGCCTTCGGGGTTTCCTACCGTAATATCCACGTAAAACGTTCCCAAACAATCGCTCCTTGACAGACTTGCCGGATGGGAGTAGTAGATGTTCAGTACAACACTCGTTTGGTAGCGGCGTCAAGCGGATATACGGAGGCCCGATATTGCTGCAATTTCAAGCTGAACCACTGCCAAACACTTGAATAACGATTGAGGAGGGAACACGATGCAGCGGGAGTTTTTGAACCCTGAGGGCATGGCGACGCCGCCATCCAACCTTTACAACCACGTAGTGAAGGTGGGCAACACGGTGTACATTGCCGGGCAATTGTCACGGGACGAAAACGGTAATGCCATTCACGTAGGCGACGCCGAGGCCCAGACGGTACAGGCTTGGAAGAACCTGGAAACGGCGATTAAATCGGTTGGCGGCACCCTGGCCGACATCGTGAAGACCAACACCTACGTGGTGGGATCCGAGAACCTGGCGAAAGTCCGCGCCGCCCGGCTGAATATTCTGCCCCCGGAGGGCCGTCCCACCAGCACTACCGTAGTGGTGGCGGGATTGGCAGATCCCGGCTTGGTGGTGGAGGTGGAGGCCATCGCGGTGCTTGGTTGAAAATACCGGGCGCTCCCTGCTGTATGGGTTTAGAGAGCGGCTGTCATCGCTTGCGGTCTTCCCGTGAAGGCTGATTCTGGATTCCCGCCTGCGCGGGAATGACGGGAGTAGAAAGGATTGGCGGTAGTAAGAGGCGGGAGACTGGGTGGGGCGGGTATTGCCGCGAAAGGAGAATGGAATGCAGCAAGGCACGCAGGGTTTCAAACTTATCAGGGCGGGACGCTTGATCGACGGGAAGGGCGGGCCTCCCGTCGAGTCGGGAGCGGTGTTGGTGCAGGGTTCGCGCATTGTGTCCGTCGGCCCCGCCAACCAGGTCCTGCCGCCCGAGGGCGCGGTGGTCGAGACTTTCGACTATCCGGGCAAGACGGTGATGCCGGGAATGATCGACTGCCATACCCACCACAACGGGTTTGGGGACGGACGTCCGGGCGAGGACGTGGCGGCGCTGCCCGACGAGGTGCTGACGCTGCAAGCCGCCCGCAACGCCAAGGACAGCCTGTTCTCCGGCGTGACCTCCATCAGGGACAACGGCGCCAAGAACCAGACCATGTTCCGCCTGCGGGACGCAGCGCGCATGGGCATTATCCAAGCGCCGCGGATGGTGTTGTGCGGCAGGCCCATCGCCATAGTCGGGGGGCACATGGGCTACTTCGGCTCGGAAGTTACCGGAGCGGTGGAGGCCGCGGGCGAGGTACGGCAACTGGTGAAAGAGGGGGCGGACTACATCAAGATTTGCGCCACCGGCGGGACCACCCGCACGTCCTTCCCCTTGCTGCCTTCCTTCAATGTGGACGAGTTGAGGGCCATGACCGCCGAGGCCCACAAGTTCGGCAAGCTGACCGCCACCCATTGCAGTTCCACCCAAGGGACGATCAACTCCTTGGACGCCGGCGTGGACATGCTGATTCACTGCGTGTTCAAGAACAGCAACGGAACGGCGAACTTCCGCGAGGACGTGGCGGAGCGGATAGGCGCCCAGGGCGCATACGTCAATCCCACAGTGCACGTGGCAAGGGCCCGCGTGTGGGCGCTGCAAAACAAAAAGGAAGCACAAGGCTTGACTCCCCAGGAAGAGACCGAGCTGGACGGAGCTTTGTGGGAGCTGGAGGTGCGCTGGACTCACCTGACCCGGCTGATCGACATGGGGTTGAACATCATTACCGGGTCGGACTCTTCGTGGGGCAACTACAAGCTGGGCAACACCGTCTACGAGACCGAAGCCTTGGTGCACGCCGGAATGTCGCCGATGCGGGGAATAGTTTCCCTGACCAGCGACGCCGCCAAGTCGCTGGACATCGACGGCGTGACGGGGTCGCTGGAGCCGGGCAAGGAAGCCGACGTAATCATCATCGACGGCAACCCGGCTGAAGACATCACGATCCTCTGGAAGGTTGCGGACGTGTTCCTGGCAGGAGAGAGGGTGGACAGGGGGACGGAAAGCTTGTTGTCGAGCGTAAGGCAGCAACCGCCGGCGTCCCTGCCGGAAGCGTCCATTATGGATGCCCTGGCGTCGAGGGAGTGAAGGCGGGCTTCAAATTACTGCCCTTTCGACAAAGACGCAGGGAAGCGTTATCCCGGTGTTTCAGCAGGCTGGTTGAGAACTGAGATGATGCACAGAACCAACCGTAATACTGCCGGGACAGTTTATATGCTCCTGTCAGTAATCGGATTCTCGCTAGTACCAGTGCTGATCGCCAACGGCAATGGCGCAGACAATCCTTTTTTATTCGCAGCGGTACTCAGAGTGGGAGTTACGATAGCGTTATCAGTCCTCTTCATGGCACTCTTTGGGAGGATTCTATTTCGCAAATCTGTACTCAAGCTTATATGGCTGCATATCCCTACTTGGTCGATGTTGTTCGCAATTATCAACCAGTTTGAGTACGGATTACTTGCTTTTTCTACCCGGTACATAGATATATCGGTGGCGGCTATTTTGTTTGAAACCTGGCCGATACTGCTGATATTAATGACGGCGTTGCTGTTTAGAGGAGAAGGGCGTTATCGCAAAATTACACTTGGCGTGATATTGCTACTTTTAGTAGGTTTCTTGGGATTTGCGTTCGTAGCCGCCAGCGAAACCGGAGGGCTTGGGGTTTGGAACAATGCAGCGTCCCTTGACACATTGATCGGCATCGTCATTGTAGTTATAGCTGTATTTGTGGCCGGACTTTCCGCATTCGCTTTCAGATGGGCCGCAGACCTTCGTGAATCATTGCCGCCTGACCTAATCAATAATCGTGACTCCGACTCGCTCGATATTGCTTGTGTTCTGGTTGCCAATTGCATAACCAGTTTCGCGGGAGCGGGCCTGAGTGCGGCTGTGGGGCTGGCTAGTGGTGAGACGATTTCCACCGATGCAATTGCTATTGCAATGCTTGGAGGTGTATTTGCTCTAGCACTTGGGAATATCTCTTGGCGTGCTGCTAACGTGGTTACCAATAATCTGGGAATCAATGCACTGGCCTACGCTATTCCCATCTTCAGCCTAATATGGCTTTTCCTGTTTGCGGAAGTGAATATCGCCAAGGTAGGTTACTTGATAATCGGCACCGTCGCTATTATCTCAACCAACCTGCTCATCAACTTTGAAGCGGAAGTTCGTTATGGTTTCAAAGCCCTGGTCCTTGCCCTGTGGGCGTGCGGCGCTTTCGTCTATCTGCGGGACGACTTTTTGCCTCTCCTGCCCTTTGACGGCTGGTTGTGGCCCAGGGAAACCTATTTGGGCGCGTTGGGGCTGTCGGCCACGATCTTCACCTTGTTGCTTACGTTCCGAGTGGCCAGACTTGCCCCCCGCACGCAGGACGAGGACAACCGGATATTTGCCCTGCACGGCACCCTGGAACTGCTGTCCCGGCGCAACCTCATTGACTCCGCCGCCAGCGAGCACATCCGCGGCATCGACAGCGCCCGCACCCCGGAGGAGCTGCAAACCGCCTACACCCAAGCCAAACTCTGTTTCGCCCGGTCCGCCGCCGCGGACCATCCAGTCGCCGACCAGCGGCTGCTCGCCAATGCCGAAACCCAGCTCAACATGGTGGTGCACTCCCGGCAGCAGGGCGTAGATTTCGGAGAACTCTTCTCCCTGATAGTTTTCGGCGGGGCTACGGTGATGCTGGCCCTGTTGTCCCGCCCGGAGGTCTCGGGGTGGACAGCATTCATCTACGAGGTTTTCAGCGTCCTGTTCCCGGCTGTAGTCGTTTTCCTGATTGTCAACGTGTGGGACTTGCATCGCGACCGGGCCAACTTGGTCCTGGCCGCTCAGCCCGGCGCCGGCGGCTACGGCGTAATCTTCCGCGACCCCAGGAACCGCCGCTTCGAGAGGGGAGTATCAACCGTCATCGGCTTGGGGATCACCGTTACCTATGCCGCTCTGCTCTGGTACAAATGGGTGGCTTGACGCGCCCCGGGGAACCTGCATGAGCGCAGGCGGGGCCGTTGCTATAATGCTGCCGTGGCCGTAGTAAGAATACCCAGCATTCCTGCCATTACCAGTCTGGCAGGGAATCGTGCCGCCACCGGCTATATGCTGCTGGCGGTAACGTTGTTTTCCTCGCTGCCCTTGGTGATTGCGTGGGGCGGGGGAGGGCAGGTCCCCTTTCTGTTCAATGCCAGCATGAATGCCGGCATCGCGCTGGGCTGTCTTATCTTCATTACGATCCTGTATCACCGGCTGGTATTCAATCCGGCCAACCTGATGGCGATTGCCCGGCGGGCTTTCGACGTGAAGATAGCACTGTCGGTAGCCGCCAATTTCAATTTCGCCTTTTTCGCTTGGTCGACCCGTTTTGTGGATGTGTCCGTAGCAGCCATCCTGTTCGAAACCTGGCCGTTGTTTTTCATTCTGCTCATGGCGCGGCTCTACCGGGGTGAGACCCGGTACCGCGCGCTTGATCTGGAAATGCTGTTCCTCCTGGCTTTGGGCTTGGCCGGCTTCGCGTTCGTGGTGGTCGGACAAGCAGGCGGGTTCGCCGGCATCCAGGCCGGCAGCCTGTCGGTGGTGATCATCGGCGTAACCCTGGCTATATTGGGCGCGATAGCCACCTCGTTCACCGCGTTCGGTTTTCGATGGGGGACCGACGTCGTCCACGAAATTCCGTCCGAAGCCAGGCGAGGGATAGGCGAACACTCGTTGGAAATGTTCGGCGTGCTGGTCGCCTTTCTCATCGCCAACACCTTGGCCGCCGTATTGAATGGCTTCGCCGGTGTGTCGAACGGTGAGGTGATGGACTCGCGGACACTGCTCATCGCCGTGGTCGTTGGGTCCGCCGTCAATGGCATCGCCAACGTAGCTTGGCGCAAAGCCAACCTGACCACGAACAACCCAGGCATCAACGCGCTGGCCTACGCCACCCCGTTATTCAGCTTGGTCTGGCTTTTCCTGTTCACGCACGTCAAGCCGGTGAGCCCCGATTACCTGGTTGCGGGCGCCGTGGGAATAATCACCGTCAACCTGCTGATCAACTTCGAGGCCGAAATCCGGTTTGGATTCAAGGCGTTGCTGCTGGCGCTGTGGGCCTGCGGGGCCTTCGTTTATCTGCGGGATGAACTGTTGCAGTACCTGCCCTTCGGCGAATGGGTATGGCCCGGAGAGACCTACTTTGGCGCGCTGGGACTGTCGGCCACGGTTTTCACGCTGCTCCGGTCGTTCCGCGTGGCCCGACTATCCACGCAAACCCAGGATGAGGACAACCGCCTTTACACTTTGTTCCAGAATGTTGACCTGCTGGCCCGCCGCAATGTTATTGATGAGGCTGCCCGGGAACACGTCCTGGCCATCGACTATGCGGTTACCCCTGAAGGCCTGCAAAAAGCGTACCGGGAAACCAAGGACTGCCTGGACCGGGCCGAGGCGGCCAACCCCGACGCCGCCGACCAAGTGCAGCTCGCCGAGGTCGAGACGCAACTCAATGTCATTGCCCATTCCCGGCAGCAGGGCATTGAGTTCGGGGAGCTCTTCGCCCTCATTATCTTCGGCGGAATCACTGTGTTTATCGGCCCTCGCCTCCCGCCCTGGGGTGACGGGCTGGATCGGCTTCCTGGTAGAGATGCTGGTGGTATTGTTCTCCGCCGTTATCATCTTCCTGATTGTCAACGTGTGGGACCTGCACCGGGACCGGGCCGGCGAGATATTGGAAAAGCGGGACGACTACGAAGGCTACGGCGTAGTCTTTCGTGACGCAGTCAACCGCCGCTTCGAGCAAACAACCTCGGTCGTAATTGGACTGCTGGTAACCTTGGCATACGCCGGCCTGCTATGGCAAAAGTGGCTACCGTGACCACCCGCACGGGCGCTAGAAGCCGGGGAACCAAGCGTTGAAGTTCTTTGCTTGTTCGACAGAGCCTTCGACGGTCAGCCGCCCGGACGCGAGGGCCTGCTCAACCTGCAAGCGTCCGAACATGAGCAGGATGTAGTTGCCGGCGCCGCCACGGAACACCACGTCGGCGGGTCCGTCGCCGGAAGGTCCGACCTGATACTCCGCGCCGGTCACCAAGATGTCCTCGCGCACCTCTACGGGGCTGGATATGTCGAAACGGTAGCGTACAGGCGTGGGCATGTCCTGGTTGGCGATAAACGCGGTGCGCAGCCACCGGGGCACCATGCCCACCATCAGGGCCAGCGGCTCGTCCCACAACTGGGCCGAGCTGTCCAGGCCGGAGCGTATGTCCCATCCGTGCAGGGTCAGTTCCTGGAGCTGTACGCCGACGTATTGCCTCATAGGATAGGGCCCGCGCCGGTGGAAGCAGGGCTTTTCCCAGTCTTCGTCCGTCACGCTCGACAGGACCTGGCGCAGGCGGGCGTGGCCCTCGTCGAACATTTGCAGCAGTTGGTCCCTGGTCTGTTGCCGGGACTCCCTGATTTCCGGGCCGTAGGGATGGGAAGCCCGCTCGCCCGGCGGCAGGAACGATCCTCCGGGGGGCGGTCCGGAGTCCCCGTTCAAGGCCCTTTCGACTGATGCGGCCCAGTTGCCGCCGCTTCCGGCCAAGTGGGCCACCACGTCCTCGATTATCCATCCTTGGCACGCACTGTCGGCGTCCCAGTCCTCGGGGGCCATGTTGTTAAGGAACTCTTGCAGCCGGAGCGCCTCGCTGGTCACCACTTGGCCTATGTTGTTGCTTTGGCTGGTTGCCACGGTCTGTCCTCCTATGAAGGTTTTGCGGACCGCGGGCCTGTGCCTTGTGCGATCCGTGACATTGACGTTGATTGTTTCTGACACAGTTATTAAATGCCGTGGGAGTATCCGAGTCAACAGGCTTCGAAATCCGTGCTAGCATTGCGTCGGTGCAAATGAGCGAAAAGGGAGCGGTCTAATGGGCATCAAAGTGGACATTCGCGTGCCGGTGGGGCTTCCGGTCAACGAGACGGCGGACTTCATCGCGGAATGCGAGGCGGCGGGATTTTCCGGGGTGGGCATACACGACCACCAGCACAGCGGGCGCGACGTGTTCCTGACGCTGGCGCTGGCGGCGGAGCGCACCTCGTCGCTGGCGTTGTACCCGGCCACGTCCAACCCGGTTACGCGACATCCGTCGGTGCTGGCGTGTCTCACCAACTCACTGTCGGAGATTGCTCCCGGACGAGTCCGCTTGACCATTGGGCCGGGATTCCTGTCCGTTGGCAATATTGGCCGTCCAAGAGCAACGGTGAGCGTGATGCGCGAGACCGTAAAGACCATCAAGAGCCTGCTTGAGGGAGAGACGGTCACGTTCAACGGCCGGGATACCTATATGAGGCACGCCACCTCCAATACGCCGCCGGTGTTCGTTACCGCGGCCGGCCCCAGGATGGTGGAGTTGGCCGGAGAGGTTGCGGACGGGGCGATGCTGCTGGTGGGCCTTGACGCCAAGGCAATCAAGGCCGCCAGGCAACGGCTTGCGATCGGAGCGGCCCGAGCGGGCCGTGACCTGGACGACTTCCATACCATTTTCATCACGCCCATGGGGTTAGACCAACCGGGGCGTGACGGCCGCAGTTGGCCCCAACAATGGCTGCGGCCCGACCTGCCCTTTCTCAACTATCCCAGCGCGGCCAACCTGCACTGGCTGCGGGAGGCCGGCATAGACCTGCCGGAAGACCACCGGCCCGACGAGATTTCCGACGAGTTGGCGGGCCGGATTTGCGACGCCTTCGGGCTTTTTGGCTCCCCGGAGGAGTGCTTGGAGAGGCTGCAACGAGCCGGAGAAGAGTCCGGCGTGGAGCACGTGTTTATCTTTCCGTCCCATACGGTGGAAGGGGGCTATGACATGCCCCGGCGGGAAGTGGAGGCCTTTGGCAACGTCATACTGCCGGGCCTGGCGGGGTAGCGTGGAGGATTGGAGCCTGTCTCAAGCCCGAATGGTCCTGCCGATACTCACTTGTATGCGGGCGAAAGCGCATGGATTCCCGCCTGCGCGGGAATGACGGGTCAGGTAACATACGGAGTCTGGAGCCAGATGCTTATTCCGCGCCCCGGTAAATTTCGGTATCGGGCCTGAAGGCGGCGACGGCGAACCAGAAGGAGTTAGTGTGGGGCACGGGGGTCAGGGTCTTGCCCTTCAGCGGCCCTTCGACGGCTTGGCCGCGGATGTTCCAGACGCTGTTGGTTCCCGTATCGACAAAACGCCCGCCGTCGGACTTGAAGGTCAGCTTTTCGCCGTCGAGATCGGCCCGGAACAGACCCGTCGCGCCGATGTGTCTGCCCGAACTGATTATTCCGCTGTCCAAGGCCGACCGGGTGCCGGGTTTGAAGAACGCCGCCAAGTCCACCCCTCCCACGTTGTGATTGACCACCAACTCCTTTTCCAACACTGAGAATGGGAAAGCGGCGTAGGTCTCTCCGATCTCGACGGTCAGGACCCTTTCCTTCGGTTGAAGGCGGTCGTCCAGCTCGCCGTCGTAAAGGAAGGGAGGCTGGTCGACGCGGTCGTAGCCCGAGTAGGGGTTGGAGCCGTAGCTCCTGAGGTATCCGGTGGCCTTGGAGAGCACCTTGCCTTCGGGATAGATGGACTTGAAGTCGCTCCACGAGATGATTGCCGCCGGCAGAAAGGTCAGTGTCCTCCCCGCCAGTTCGCCCACGATGCCCTCGCCCGTAAGTTGCTGCCACCAAGTCTCTGTCTGCCGGTCCCACATAATCAGGTCGCTGTTGCGCAGCTTGCCAGTGGTGCCGAAGGTATATATGTCGCCGTCGAGTTCGCGGTGGAACACGATGGCCGAGTTGCACAGGGGGCAGAAGGTCACTACTACCGGGATGCCGCCCACTTCGTCGTTCACAATCTCGTGCCAGGTCATAATCTGCAATGGGTAGGCCCGGGCGTCGCCCTCGTGCTCGAAGGATACAATCGGCTCCAGCGGGTCCAGCCACCCGTCGGCCTCGGCGAAGGTGACAAATGTGGGAGCGTCTATGGGAGGTATGCCGTCGCGGGGCGGCCCGCCGGACTTAATGCTGTCGTAAGACACGGTATGCAGGGAAAAGTCGGTCTCCCAGCCCCGGGTGTTTATTCCCGCTGCCTTGAGATTTTCTTCATAATCCAGGTCAGGCTTTACTTCCACCACCGGCTCGGTGGGCTTTACCATAAGCGGGGCTTCGAGTTTAGTTTCGGCGGGCGTAGGCGGATTCCCGGGCATAGCTGCCGATGTAGCCTGAGTGTTCTCCTCCCCGAAGGCGTCGCCAAGGCAACCGACGGTGACCGCTTGAGGGCAGGGAGTTTCCTCGGGGTGGGTCACGCTCTCTGCGGCGGGAGGTTGTTCGCCAGTGTTCCCGGCGGCCCCTTCTGAGGAAGGCGAACTAGTAGTGCCACACGCGAAGAGGACTCCGGCCGCCACTACGGCCACGAATAGAGCGGTCCAGCGAAGTTTGATTGTCATAGCGGGGCCTCCATGCCGAGACGTAAGTTACCGGTGTGGCCTGTGACGGGTATTTACCATAGAGACTCGGCCAAATTGCCTCTTGAGACGTTGCGCCAGAGCGTGTGGACATTCATGGTCCCTCCAAGCGATGCCTCTTGGATGCTAATGCGAGTGTTTCTTCCCTTTTCCATGGGTATGCTTGTCCTCCGTTTTTTCTTTTTCGGCGAATACCTGAGGGTAGACAAAAGCAGCGAATGCTTCCACGGTGTCCACGAAATGATGATTGTCCATGTTAAAGGAGCGGCCTTCGCTCAATTCGAAAATGTGGTCCGGGATGTGCGCCGGGTCCTGCACCATGTGCAAGCCGGACAAATCGGGGTTTTCCACCACGCTTTCTATTGAATCCGCAATGATGATGTCGGGTTCGCGGGCGACAAGTATTTCCGGGCTGATTTCCTGGTATCCCTCGTGGGTTGCGATGTTTTCCAGCTTCAGAAGTTCGAAGATGTCGTTTATGGGCGTGTTCTTTCCGGGGGTCTGCCAGTCGTCGCTATGAAAATAGACTGTCCATACCGGGTCGACTGACTCCATCTTTTCCCTGATGGCGTCGAGGCGAGGGTCGACTTTGCCTGTGGTGTGCTCAGCCTCTTCCGTCGGCGGCACAGGCGTATCGGTGGGAGCCGGCGTCGCCGTTGGCTCCGGTGTGGGTGTTGCGGTCGGCTCCGGTGTAGGGGTAGGAGTGGGTACAGGCGTCGCCGTTGGTTCCGGCGTGGCCGTCGGCTCCGGCGTAGGTGTTGGCGTGGGTATTGCTGTCGCCGTTGGCTCCGGTGCGGGCGCAGCCGCGCTGCTGCACGCAACCGCCAACAGAAGCACTGCCGCAATCGCCAAGAGCTTGATCATGTCCCAACCTCCCATACTCGGTATTCCAGGGCAAACACTCCCAGTCATTGTTGTATGACGGGTGATGGCCCAAATATCCACATGCCATAGTGTAACCGAGAACGCCATATTGTCTAACACGGCCCAGGCTGGCGTAATCCTGACGGCGGCGTGGTAATATCAGTCCACTACTTGTCAGTTGCCAGGAATGGCGACATCTTGAATTTACGCGCCGACTAGACAGAGAAGCGGAGGTCGTTATGAAACTGCTTAGAATATCCCGCATCGAACACGAACCCATTCCTACCGCCACGCCCATCGAGGGTTGGACGGGCGGTGAGGTCAGCCGCACGCGCCAGCCCCTGTTGCCCGACGGGGCTAGCGAGTTCTTCAGTAGCAGCGTGGTCAATTTCGGCAAGGGTGCGACCACCGGCTGGCACCGTCACGACACCGACCAGATCCTGGTAATCACCAGCGGCAACGGCATTGTGGCCAACGAGCATGAGTCCCACGAGGTGAGCGTGGGCGACGTGGTGCAGATACTCGCCGGGGAGAACCACTGGCACGGAGCTACCGCCGACTCTTACATGGGTCACATTACTATTACGGGAGTCACCGGCTAGGCGGTTTCCGGCAAGCGGTCCCAGGCATAAACCGGAGGTTAACGTAATGGTAGTAAAACGGCCTACCGTAGATGAGTTTTTCCGAATAGCGGAAATTTACAATCTGAACCCGTCGCCGGCTGACGTGGAGTCCTTTATCGAGTTGAGCCAGCCCATCCTGGACTCGTATGCCCGGCTGGACCAGCTTACCGCTCCCAGCCTGCCGGTGAAACACCCGCGCACGCCGGGAGCGCGGCCCCAGCCGGAGGACAACCTGTTCGGGGCCTGGTACTGGCGGTGCGACATAACCGGTCCTCAGGGAGGCATCCTGTCGGGCAAGACGGTAGCGATCAAGGACAATGTCTGTGTAGCCGGTGTTCCCATGATGAACGGCACCAGCGTTCTGGAAGGCTACGTCCCCGACGTTGACGCTACCATCGTCACCCGGATCCTGGATGCCGGCGGCTCCATCACAGGAAAGTCGGTGTGCGAAAGCCTGTGCTTCTCCGGCGGCAGCCACACGTCGGACACCGGCCCGGTACGCAACCCCCATGACCTGGCGCGCACCGCCGGGGGATCCTCCAGCGGCAGCGCGGCGCTGGTCGCGGCGGGGGAGGTGGACATGGCCATCGGCGGCGATCAAGGCGGGTCGATCAGGATACCGGCGAGTTGGTGCGGCATATACGGACTCAAGCCCACCTACGGGCTGGTTCCCTATACGGGAGTCTTCCCCATCGAGTTGACGCTGGACCACACTGGTCCGATGGCGAGAACCGCCGCCGACGTGGCGCTGATGCTGGAAGCAATCGCCGGACCAGACGGGCTTGATCCCAGGCAGAAGGCCGGACTTTCCGGGCAGGCTTACACCCAAGCACTGACCGGGGACGTGACGGGACTCCGGTTGGGCATCGTGCGGGAGGGGTTCGGTCTGGATGAGTCGGAGGCTGACGTAGACCAAGCGGTAGAGGACGCGGCCCGCTCGTTCGAGAGGATGGGAGCGCAGGTGGGGACGGTCTCAATACCTTGGCACTTGGACGGGATACACGTCTGGAGGCCCATCGCGGTGGAAGGGGCTACGATGCTGATGGTGGCCGGAAACAGCATGGGAACCAACTGGAAGGGCCACTACACCACCGGGTTACAGGACGTATATGCCCACGGATGGCAGAGCCGGGCCGACGACCTGTCGGAGACCACCAAGCTGGTGGTGTTGATGGGACAGTACATGCAGGACAGGTATCACGGCCACTACTACTCCAAGGCCCAGAACCTGGCCAGGGCACTGACCGCCGCATACGACCAAGCGCTCAGCGAGTATGACCTGCTGGTGATGCCCACCCTGCCGATGAAGGCGACGGTTATTCCGCCCGCCGATTGCAGCCGGCAGGAGTACACCGACCGGGCACTGGAAATGATTCCCAATACCTGCCCCTTCGACGTGACCGGCCACCCGGCGATCTCAGTGCCGTGCGGCACATCGGGCGGGCTGCCCATAGGCATGATGCTGGTTGGGCGCATGGGGGAGGATGCGACGGTGCTGCGGGCCGCGGACGCCTATGACCGGAATAGTTAAAGGGTAGCTATGGGAGGATGGTGTCCGGGTTGTCCTGGATGTACTGGGCCTGCCGGACGCCGAAGTCCTCTTGAAGCTGCACCGTCAGTCCGCCGTCTACGACGAGCGCGTGGCCGGTGATGAACGAGGCTTCGTCGGAACACAGAAACACGACGGAGTTGGCCACGTCCACCGGTCGTCCGACCCTTCTAAGCAGGTACTGGTCCGCCAAGAAGCGCGCTCCAGACGGGTTGTCTTGCGCGGCGGCTTGGATGCGTTCGGTGGCTATGTGGCCGGGGCAGATGGCGTTGACCCTGATGCCCATAGGCCCGAAGTCGGTGGCCATTTGCCGGGTCACGCCGATCACGGCGGACTTGCCCGCTTGGTAGACCAGCTTGCCGGGGGCCATCAACAAGCTTTGCACCGAGGCCATGTTGATGATGCTGCCGGCTCCCGTCTTCCGCATTTCGGGCACGGCGTACTTGACGCCCAGGAAGATGGACTTCACCAGAATGCTCATCCCGGCGTCCCATTCCTCTTCGGTGACCTCCAGCGCCCCGCGCAGTTGCGTTCCGTGGGTGGGGGTGTAGCCGTTGTTGACCAGGATGTCCAGCCTGCCCCACAGGCTCGAAGCCTTATCGACCATCGCCCTGATGTCCTCGTGGCTGAAAAGGTCGGCCCGGAAGCTTTCGGCCACGCCCCCGGCCTCCCGGATGGTTGCCGCGTTGGCCTCGGCGGTTTCCATGTCAATGTCGGTAACCAGCACCCTGGCTCCCTCCTCCGCCAGCCGCCGTGAACAGGCGCCGCCGATGCCCTGGGCGCCGCCGGTTACAATCGCTACCTGACCGTCCAATCTCCCCACAACTCACCTCCATGCGCGAGGGGCGTTTATCTTCCCGCGGTTGTTTGGGATGGGCTGAACCATGAAATGATGTTTAAGGCATTGGCCCTTCATTTTTACGAGGAGGTTGCTGAGCCATTCCGTACAGCTTCAAGGAATCCTCGAAAGCTGGGACTGCGTTGGGCGATAACCTGAGGATTCAAACTCTTTGCGATCTCCTCTGAAACCAGCGAGGTGTAAAGTCGGTTGCCAAGTAAATTTCTCAGATGATTTTTCGGGTTTTGAATATCGTCTGGCCTTGAAGTGTCTACGTGTCCCGGAGCTTGCCCACTCAGATAATCTCTCAAGCCTTCGGCATCGGCAAAATACCATGCCTCAAGGTGCCACTGTGCATACGCAAATTGAATGCTGTGCGGCGGCCCATTGCTCAATCGTCCGGGAAGGTCTGTCTTGAATGGATGCAATTCTTGGTCGGGGTCTTTACCGTCGACGTCGATGAGAACCACAACCTTGTCTGGCGGCTGACCGGCGTACAGCACGGACTTGATAAGTGATTCAGCCATAGACACGGTAAGTCTTCTGTTTCCCCTTGGAATGCTGATGCTTACCTCTATGTCTATGTCGTGGTCCGATAGATGCGACACGAGGTGCGGGAGTGCTCGCCGCTCGGTTTCCCCGGAAGCTATGACCGCAACGCGTTTGGTCACAGGACGTTAGCCCCCGAAGCCCTTAGTTTCGTAGTATTCACCCAGTCCAAACCCCGATTCTTCCAAAGCTGTGCGCACCCCATCCGGGTTGCTCTCCTTTAAGACCACTGTTCCTCCTTGTTGATTGCGCCGCACGATACTTACGGCCGCGGGGTCGTCAAGAAAGTCGAGCAACAGGGGTGAGTGGGTAGTTACAATGAACTGGACTCGGCCTTGTGCGTCCAGTAAGTGGAGGACGAAAGACGACAAAGCGGCTGGGTGAATATAGTTCTCAGGCTCCTCGACGCCGACCAAGTTGATGTCTTCATCCCCATATAGAGCAGTCATCAACGCCAGCATCCGCAATGTACCGCTGGATACACCCATCTGGTTCACCGGGAATCTAAGTCCAGGTTCTTCCTGCACGAAATAGAAGCGGTCTTCGGACTCACGAGGCTCGATTTTGCTGGGGAGTCCTACAACCTCCCGTGTCGACATTACTATTCGTTCCAAGACTTCAGGCGACGAATTTTTCAAAGTGTGCAGGGTTTCTCCAAGGTTCCTGCCGTAAGGATCGAACCGAGGGGAGTCCGACCCTCCCAACCAGTCTCTCCGGAGAAAAAAGGGGCTTGGATCAAAGAAACCCCATCTGGCCACGAACTCCGCGACTTCACGAGCGGGGAAAGATGCGTCGGCAGAGGCCGCGGCTAACGCACACACGGTTGGCGCCTGTTTCAGAATGACCCCTGCTTTTTTCTCCCCAGACCACCATTCTCCGTCACCTTTTTCGGCTTTGAGCAATTCTTGAGGCGGCGAAGAGGGAGGGAACCCCCGGACGTGCTCATAGACATGAAAATCAACGGGCCCTTTGACTAACCGGACCACCCATTCGAATTCGGAGGACCCTTCTTCAAGTCGAACCACCAACTCGATAAAGTCCGCGTAGTCTCCCTTCCACGCAAGGTTCAGAAAACCACCGCGAGAATAGACCGGGATGCGGAAATCCCGGGTTTGGACTCCTTCATGGAGGAAGCGAAGGGCATCGAGTATGGTACTTTTCCCGGATGCGTTGGCGCCGATGAAAAGGTTAAGGTCGCCAAAATCGATGCTTGCATCGTGAAGGCTGCGATAATTTTTCGCCGTAAGTTTCAAGAGCTTCATTTGCTCAAGTGACCCTGAGGAACAACTTTGGAACTGTGTCTGTTGCTATTCTAATAACTATGGTAATAGAAGGGTAGTTTTCCAGATGATGGATTAGACGAACAGACGCCGACCCAATACCACCCCCATGCTATAATTCCGCCATGACCTCCTCCGCCGATATTCTTGAAGGGTTGAACCCGGCGCAACGGGAGGCCGTGGAGCACATCGACGGCCCCCTGCTCATTATTGCCGGGCCCGGCAGCGGCAAGACACGGGTTATTACCCATCGTATTGCGTATCTTGTCCGTGTTTGCGGGGTAAGCCCGTTCCGCATTCTCGGCATGACCTTCACCAACAAGGCGGCGCGGGAGATGAAGGACCGGATGGAACGGTTGGTGCCCGGCCGCGGCGAGTCTCTCAGGGTGGGCACTTTCCACTCCTTTTGCGCCCTTCTGTTGCGGCGGGAAGGGGAACGGATAGGGTTGCCGGCGGCCTACTCGATTTTCGATGCGGATGATCAACTGGGCTTGATCAAGCAAGCGATGGAGATGGCGGAGGTCAACCCCAGGCAGGTCCCGGCCCAGGGGATTCGGAGCGTTATTTCCCGCTCCAAGAGCGTGTTGCGGGACTCCCGAGGTTTGGCCCACTACGGCCAGAATTACTTTGAGGAGGTTTCGGCACGGGTCTACCACCATTATGAAGAGCTTCTGGCCCGGAACGGCGGAGTTGACTTCGACGACCTGCTGATGCGGTCGGTGCAGCTTCTACAGGAGCACCGGGACATCCGGGAGAAGTACCAGGAACGCTACCAGTACCTGATGGTGGACGAGTTCCAGGACACCAACATTGCCCAATACCGGCTGGCCAAGCTGCTGACCGGTGAGGGTGAAAACATCTGCGTAGTGGGGGACCCGGACCAGTCCATCTACTCGTGGCGCAGCGCGGACATTCGAAACATCCTGAGCTTCCAGAACGACTATCCCCGGGCAAAGACCATTTCGCTGAACCAGAACTACCGGTCCACCAGCAACATCCTGGAGGCGGCGCAGGAGTTGATCTCGGTCAACGGGATGCGATTGGAGAAAGACCTCTTCACGGACAACGGGGAAGGGGAAGCGGTGCTGGTCCACGAGGCTTACGACGAGGAAGAAGAGGCCGACTTCGCCATCGGCGAGATCACCCGGTTGGTGCGCCAGGAGAAGATTAAACCCGGCGACTGCGCTGTGATGTACCGGGTCAACGCTCAGTCGCGGGCCTTGGAAGAAGCCTGCATGGGCCGGGGCGTCCAGTACCGTCTGGTGGGGGGCGTCCGCTTTTACCAACGCCGCGAGGTAAAGGACCTGATTGCCTACCTGCGGTTGGTGCACAACCCCCTCGACGAAGTGAGCTTGGCGAGGGTGATAAACGTTCCGTCCAGGGGCATAGGGGCCAAGTCGATCGCCGATTTGTCCCGGTGGGCCGAGCAACAGGACATATCCCTGATGGCCGCCATGCAACGAGTGGGTGACGCCATCGGTCAACGTCAGCCCTGCCCAGCGCCAGTGACCAACCGGGCGGCCCAGTCCATCGCCAGATTCGTCACCATGCTCCAGACCCTGATCGACAACAGCCTGCGACTGCCCATCGTCGACCTCATCGACCTCGTGCTGGAAGAAACGGGCTACCGGGCCTACCTGGAGCGCAACGGCGACAGCGACGCCGAAGAGCGATGGGAGAATATCCTGGAGTTCCGAGATACTGCCCAGGAGTTCAACGCGGAGACGTTGGGCGAAGGCTTGGCCAGTATGCTGGAGCGTGTGTCACTGGTGGCCGACGTCGACAGCTACGAAGAGTCCGACGATGCCCTGACCTTGATTACCCTGCACCAAGCCAAGGGCCTGGAATTTCCGGTGGTGTTCATCGCCGGTCTGGAAGAGGGACTATTGCCCCACAGCCGCTCCATGGAGAGCGAAGAGGAACTGGAAGAGGAACGCCGGTTGTGTTACGTAGGCATCACCAGGGCGCAGCGCAGGCTGTACCTGCTAAGGGCCTTCCGACGGGCCTTGTGGGGCAACAGCGGACCGACCACCGCATCCCGCTTCCTGCGAGAGATTCCTGATCGCTTGGTGAAATCCGCCGCCAGGCCGGGCCCGCAAGGGCAGCCGGCCCGGACTTCCTCCTGGACCAATGGCTCCCTGTCCAGCGCCGCTCCACCGGCCGCCGCGCCGTCAAGGCCGGTCCCGCGCATTGGTGAGTTGGTGCGGCATTCGGTCTTTGGAGAAGGGGTGGTGACGGACTGCGTCGAGGCCATGGGCGACCATGAAGTGACAGTCCAATTTGAGGGTGACGTGGGAATAAAGCGGCTGCTTCTCAGCTTTGCAAGGTTGGAAAAGGTTGGGGGATAGAAGTAACCGAATTTGTCTGAATCAGGATTTTCAGGATTAAAGGATGTACAGGATTGAGAATATCCTGAAAATCTCGAAATCTGGTAAATCCTGATTCAGACAATAGCTGGTTTGACACCAACAGGCGCCGGGGTAGATTATAGACGCCGGTTTTCGGTTGCCACATAACATAAATTCAGAATGTTCAGGAGGCGTTCCAATGAAAGCCGCCGTTTGTTACGAAATACAGAAGCCGATGGTCATCGACGACGTGGAGTTGGATGACCCGAAGGCCGGCGAGGTGCTGGTGAAGGTCGGAGCCGCCGGTATATGCCGAAGCGACCGCCACTTCATGCACGGTGATGCAAACATTGCCTTACCCGCCGTGCTGGGCCACGAAGGCGCGGGCACCGTGGAGCGGGTAGGACCGGGAGTCACATCCGTCAGTCCCGGGCAGCAGGTGATATTTTCCTTTGTGCCCGCCTGCGGGCGGTGCAAGACGTGCTTGGACGGGCGGTCTCACCTGTGCGACAACCACATGATCAGCGGGCCTTTCATGTACGACGGCACCACCAGGCTACACAAGGGCGACCAGCGGATCCATCACATGGGAAAGGTCGCTTGCTTCGCCGAACATGCCGTGGTGCCGGAGACGGGCGTGGTGCCGGTGGCGTCGCCCATTCCAATGGACAAGGCCGCCATGATCGGCTGCTGCGTTATGACCGGCGTCGGGGCGGTCATATTCAACGCCAAGGTGGCGGCGGGCAGCACGGTGGCGGTGGTCGGCTGCGGCGGCGTGGGAGTCAATGTCATCATGGGCGCCCGGTTGGTCAATGCCAGCAAGATAATCGCCATAGACATCAGCGAGAGCCAGCTAGAGTTCGCCATGCAGTTCGGCGCTACCCACACCATCAACGCCCGCGACCAGGACCCGGTGGCCCAAGTCAAGGCGCTTACCGGCGGCGTGGGCGCGGACTACACTTTCGAGGTATTGGGATCTCCGGAGACGGCCAAGGCCGCCTTCGATATGTGCGCCAAGAGCGGCACGGCGACCATGGTGGGCATTGCCCCCACCGGCGCGGAGGCGTCAGTGAACCTGGTGGACTTGGTGCGGATGGAGAAGACGGTGCGGGGCTGCTACTACGGCTCCGGTGCACGCACCGACATGCCCACCATGGTTGACTTGTACCTGTCGGGCAAGCTGAATCTGGATGACCTGGTGGTGCGGCACTACAGCCTGGACCAGATAAACGAGGCCTACGACGACATGGACAAGGGTGAAGTGGGCCGCGGCGCCATAGTCTTCTAGCCGCTGGAAGTCCTATGGCTGATGAAGTCGTCGTCAAACTGGTGGAGACCGAGGCGGAACTGGAGGGGGCCATCGGCGTCCGGTTCCGGGTGTTTGTGGCCGAGCAATCGGTCCCCCCGGAAGAGGAACTGGACGAGGCCGATGCCACGGCCACTCATGCCATTGCCGTATCCCACGGCAAGGTTATCGGCACCGGCAGGCTGATTGCGCAGGACGAGGCCACCGCCGTCATCGGCCGCATGGCGGTGGACTTGGACTGGCGCAGGCACGGCGTCGGGGGCCGCATACTGACTTTCCTCGAACAGGAAGCCCGCTCCCGCGGCCTGCGCCAGTCCCTCCTCCACGCCCAGGAATACGTCAAGAGCTTTTATGCTTCGCACGGGTATGCAGAGCATGGGGACGTGTTCCTGGAGGTTGGGATTCCGCATGTGGAGATGCGGAAGGGGTTGTAGTGTGGTGAGGATGCCTCTACCCTGACATCTTTCTGGTTGTAGTCTACCTCAGTAGACGTCACCGTAAGGATGCTGATATTGGGTGGGTCACGATTGACGTTTCTTGCTCTAAGCACTGGTGACCGGGCAACAGATGGCTGGTCTAGTCCGGGCAGGGGATAAGCAATGGAAAAATTCATAGAATGGCGCGATGATTTCGAACTCGTCTTCTTCAACGTTGACATCATAGGCAAAGACGAACTTTCAGGCGAGTTACACGCCGAATTCGAGGCCCGAGGCCAGAAGTACGTCGCAACGGTGAAAGAAGAGCGGATAGACCAATCTGTCAATAGGATGCCAGCCTTCATCATAGCCGACGTGGAAGACGACAATTACTTGGTAGAGTTGCCAGGAGAATCTTTGTCCTTGGGTTCCAGGGTGCAAGTCAGGGCTGAGGACATACAAAGAATAAACAGCAGTCGATCTAGATGATCCTCTCTGACCGAGAAATTACGGATCTTATCGACCGCGGCGAGTTAACCTTCAACCCACCTCTAGACAAGGAACAGTTAAAGGGATCCGCTATTGACCTGCGCCTTGGTTACAATTTCTCGGCCTATCCGTATGACACTTCCGGAATGCCTGATAATATCAGGACGATATTCTCACAGACGGTCGACCTACGGGATGAACGGAGGGTAGTCGAATTCATCAGCCATCTTCGGCGGGAAAGTAACCAGACCCTTACAGATGGACAAGGTATCGAAATTCAACCTCGCTCTCTATTGCTGGCGGAGACCCTTTGAGGATTTCAACCTACCCAACAACATTGCAGCCCGAATAGAGGGAAGAAGCACTTACGCAAGGCTTGGCCTTGCTGTGCATCAGACAGCCCCTTCCGTTAAACCTGGATGGTCAGGGCAGTTGACCCTCGAAATCGTAAACAACGGCCCTTTCACCTACCGTCTATATCCCAGGATGAAACTTTGCCAATTGATTTTGGAGAGGATGGTAACCCCTGTTGATTCACCGGAACACAGTGCTTGGCAAAATCTTGAATTCGGGCCGCAGTAAGGCTAAGCAGGCCATTCACCGGCATAAGCCGCTGGTTGTACGGGTCTACTGCCAGGAACAGCCCTTCCAGTGTGTATGCGCCCAGCAGCGGGGACATTCCTTCTTCGCCGAAGATGACCCATGTGATGGTTTCCCGCCCTTCAGTCTGGGCAGTTGCCTGCGCCATGTCGAGTCTCGCCTGCTGGCCGCTGGCGTACTCGAAGGTTTCTTGGCGGGTAGGGCTGATGCCCAGGCTGTTCAGTATCGTCCAGGGTATGACCGTTGTTGTCGCCCCGGTATCAGCCATCGCCTCGACTTCCTCGAAGCGTGTTCCGCCCAGGTCTCCGATGCGGATGGTTACGCTGAAAGTTCCCATCGATTTGTCCCCGTTGTTTTGAGCGACCCCAATATGATTCCGAGTTAGAGAATATGCGGAAAGGTCCTGTCCCCGGAGAAAACTTTCCGCACACTTTTCTTGGTGTTGCCCGGGCTAAGCACCCGCAGGGACTCCAGCCTCCTCGATTACCCTTACTTCCATTTTGGCGATGTGGCTGGTGGGGATGTCTCCCAAGGCTTTCCGTCCGGGGGAGGCGAAATACTCGGCTTCCTTGTCGGCTATTTCGTCGGCGCTGTTGAATCGGCGCACCCAGATGAACTCGGTGCGGTCGGCGTTGACCCAACTGGCCACGACCGGAACGTCGATGCTGTCGTGGATGGGGCGTATCTGTTCTTCGAACAGCTTGACCCAGGAGTCCATCATGCCTCGGTTGATGGTGTAAATCCTCAGTTGTGAGACCATTTGTTTACCTCCGTTCCAATAAAGTTAGTCTAGCTGACTTGGTATTCCTTGAAAGCGTCCTCGCTGAACTTCAGACCCAAGCCGGGTTTGTCGGGGAGGACGAGGTCGCCGTCGATGATTGCCGGGGTTTCCTCGAAGAGGCGCAGGGTCCAGGGCATGTATTCCACCGTGAGGCCGTTGGGTATGGCGGCCATGAGCTGGATGTGGATTTCGGGAATCAAGTGGCTCACCACCGGCAGGTTGAAGGCTTCGGCCATGCCGGCCACCTTTTTCCACTGGGTGATGCCGCCCACCCGCAGCAGGTCGATCATGACGATGTCTATCGAGCGAGCTTCCAGCATGTGGCGGAAGGGCCGGATGCCGTAAACGTACTCGCCGGCGCAGATTGGCGTAGTCAGGGTGTCGGCCACCCGGGCAAGGCCCTGATAGTCGTCGTGGGCGACCACGTCCTCCAGCCAGAACAGGTGGTATTCCTCCACGCGCTTTCCGACGTCGATGGCTTGGTTCACGTTCCACAGTTGGTTGATGTCGCACATCAGGTCGATGTCCGGGCCGATGCCGTCGCGCAGCACCCGGATGCGGTCAACCTCCTTGGCGGGTGTGGACTCGGCGCCCATCTGGGTCTTCATCTGTTTGAATCCCATGCTGACCAGGCGCGGGCCGGCCTCAGCCAAGTATTCCAGGTTCATCTCCCGTACCAGCGCCCCGCTGGCGTAGGTGGGCACCCGATCCCTGAAACCGCCAAGCAATGAACAGACCGACTGATTCAGCGCCTTGCCCTTGATGTCCCACAGCGCGGTGTCGATGGCGGACAAGGCCAGGGTGAAGATGCCGCCGGGTCCGGAACCGCCCGCCCTGCGCTTTATGTTCTCCGAAATGGCCTCCACGGCCATGGGGTCTCGGCCGATGACCATCTCGCAAAGTCCGTCCACCGCGGCCCTAAGCGTTGCGCTCATGGGCGTCCCGGTGGTGGCGGGAGCAAAGGTCAAGCCGATGCCCTGGATGCCCTCGTCGGTGTCCAACTCCAGTGTTACGAACTCCCTGGTGGCGCCTCCGGTAGGTAAATCAAACACCAAGGGACTGTCGGCCGGGGTGCGGAGCACCCGTGTTTTTGCTTGCGTTACCTGCATTGTGCGCTTTCCTCCGATGGAAATGGCCGGGGTGGAAACGGCCGTTGTTTGAGGGGATCGACGTCTCCCTTCTACCGGTGGAACAAGTTTACCACGAGCGGAGGGCTGTTCCCGTGCTGCTGCGCTTTAGGAAGTCCGGGATGCCAACTCCCACAACGCCAGCCCTGACCGTAACGCACGCCAACAAATCAGTGGCTTCACATGACCGCGATTTAAGTCGTCAAAGAGTCCTGAGGAGAAGAGTTTAATATTATGCGGTGGGATCGGCGGGAGTATTCAAAAGTCTCAATGAATCGGACAATCTTTTGTGCTCAAATTCAGTGAGTCGATCGCCGTGCCTCGGAGGGCGTTGCTTAATCAGGTCTTCCAAGTCCAGAATCCACTGCAAGTCCTTTCTGTCAGCATCGTCGTCCACTAACAGAATTGCCTTCTCCAGATTTCCAATTACTCGCCAATTACGGAGAGCATCGCCGTGAAGCTTGGCGTGTTCGAATGTCTTAGCCGCCGCTTGGTGATCCCCTTGTGATTCTTGCCAATTCCCGAACTGACGCCAGTTGCGTAAGGCGTCTTCAGTAGCCTCAAGGCGCTCGAAATTCTTCGCCGCTTCTCTGTAATACTCATCTTTCTCTTGCTGAACCGCCAGACTGCGCCGGTTGCGATTGGCGTCCTCAATCAGTCCTGCTTTTGTGAAAGCTTCAGTCGCTTCTTCGAAACGTGCTTGGGCCTCCCTGAGGCGTCCGGTCAAGTGAAAGTCTGAGGGCGTGACTTTACTCAAAACTCTTTCTGCGTCGTCGACTTTATTGTGGCTTAAAAGAGTACTTACGGCTTCGCGTCGTAACGCACGCGCTTTTTCATTTTGGTCTCCGATATAGTCGGTAACGCTTAACCACCTCTCAACGCTATCTGCGTATCGATGAGCTTGCGCCGGATCCGATGCGTAGTTTTCTATTGACCTTTGCAGTGTCTGGGAAACCGACGATAGAGCGCCATGTATCCATTCGGTATCGCCATCTAGACTGAAGGTGGTGTCCAAGAGAGTGAATGGCGCGCTATCGCGGTCGGAACTCCATTGGGTGAACGCTGTAAAGGCATTTCTGACTCTTTGATCCTGTAATCCATCAATCGCGATTTCGGCGTTTCGTAGAAATTCATTTTGGTCGTTGGTTTGCACAACACCGCGTACCAGCATTTGACATGCTATTGACAGCAGATCAAGCCGGATGTCTGTGCAGAGATCTGGAAGTTCCACTGATGGGAACCCGGGAGAGTCAATCACCGCAACAGCTTGACGGATACGCTGCCATGAACGGGCGGGGGCTTGTTCAAACAAGTCTCGTGCTTCTTTAGCGAGAACCAATGCCCGCTCTTCGGGTGTTCTACCAGCATCAATGAGGTATTCCACCATCTCTTGAGGTGACCTAGGTTTGTATTCCCCCAAAAGCTTGTGG
Organism: Dehalococcoidia bacterium; assembly: GCA_965203835.1. Classification (GTDB taxonomy): domain Bacteria; phylum Chloroflexota; class Dehalococcoidia; order Lucifugimonadales; family UBA3495; genus CBDCFV01. The sequence goes on along the minus strand of OZ241919.1, from coordinate 1,507,590 downwards.
CTTAGCGCAAGTTCGCGGTCGTCGGCATTGAAATCTGCGAATATAAGCCGCTGCGTTGCACGGCTGACGGCTACTCTGAACTGGTCGACGGCGGTGCGGCGGGCGAAGAGGTCCAATTCTGAAAATTTGGTTTCCTTATCGTTTGATTGGTCCAATCGTTTCAATACCCGACCCGGGTCAAGCACACAAACCGTCTGGTATTCCATTCCCTTGCATTCCGCAGGTGTGAGCGCCACGTTCCGCAAATCTTGGGGCACCCAGGCAGGGATGTTATTATCGGGGATCAAAATGGCCAAATCTTCCAAGCCGTCAAGTTGTTCTAAGAGCCATACCGCTACGGATGAGTCCGAAATTTCTACGTGGAATATTTCAACATCTGCGATGTCATCGTCGATTGTGTGCTGCTGATTAGTAGGCCGGATGTCTCTTGGCATGTCCTTGTAATAGGACGATGCGCGGTTAACCACCGCAGCAAGCCGCGTTGAGCTGCGCAAATTGTCCTCCAAGTGATAATCTTCCGGGTTTTGCAAGTCGTTAGCTAAGAGGTCGTTGGTCGCGCCCCAGTCAAACCCTGTAGGCAAAACTGTCTGTCCGTCGTCTCCGGCTACAAGTAACCAGGGTGCCTGAGGCCTATTCCTCGAGATCGCCTTACAAAGTTCCACAACGACAGAAATCTCGAGTAACGTTAAATCCTGGATCTCATCAATTACTATTCGGTCGTAGTCGAAGGAACGTTTTGATAGCGCATCAGTACGTAACCGTTCGAAGGCTTGGAAGCACGCAGCTAGTTCAGGAAACACAGTCTCCCAAGCCTCCACGTCTTCTACCGCATTCAGCACCCCTAACAGGTAATCCGCTGAGGTCTTTTTTCGGAGCGGCCTAGGTAGCCTCTGCCACAAGCCTGATTCCCGATAATCATTAGAACGCTGGATACGGAATGCTTTGTCGGCAAGGCGATACATCCGCCCTAAAGGGATAGAATCGTTCGTTCCTGGAATTACCGCACCGAAAATGTCGGCTCGAAGGACTGCGTGGAGTGCTACATGACGATCAGACCATGGTCCCAATACATCCGCAAATACTTTTGAATCGCGCAATAGCTCTGCGAGTTTTACCCGGCTTTCTTCCAATGTTGGCCGATTTACATCAAATTTGCAGATCCTACTAAGAAAAGTAATGAAATCAAGGCAATTCACGTCTACATTGCTAGGGGCGAAAGAACGGAACCGTCTTCTAGCGTTTCTGGCTAACTCTCCGGAATAGGTGATGTACAAGACTCGCTGATTGTTCCGAGATTCCACTGCTTTCCATAGCCCCCAAGTCTTCCCTGAACCTGGCAACCCGTGAAGCACTCGAACCGGGCTATCGTCGCTGGCGAACCCCCGTTGTTCCTCAGTCCATGGATTTCCGAATGATCCTTTGTCACCACCGTCAATGTCACATTGGTTAATGTGGTAGTAATCCCCAGGCGCACCGGGATTAAGAGGTCTGTGATCGTCGTGATGTCTGATCGCACGGATGGCGATACAGTTGCGTTCTCTATACCTCGGCCATTCTTCGCCCACCAAAGGGGTGGCGCCAGATATCGCCCACCAGAGGTAATATTGCATCCCCCCACCTCCGCCCAGAGGGGAGCGACGCCATCCCCGGTTTATGCCCTCACCAATCCTTTTGATGATTCTGGTTTGACCCTCTACAGCGAGCCGTTGTAATACGATACTTGTCTTGTCCCGAAGTTGAGGCCATTGATCAAGATTTTCCTGTACATCAGGGTGGACCAAAATTTCATTATTTAACTCCCCAAAGTCAGTCGGATCTGAAATCAGTGGGAAATCGGGTAGGAACTGTAGCAGCACTTGAGATACACCTCCGATTCATCCGGATGTTAACCGATTTTGCCATAATCCGCAGATACTCGGCTATGTTCGATAGACGACCGATCATCACATGAGGGCTGATATATCATTGAGCAATTTTTATGGCGAGGATTAAATGGCCCATACATAATTACTCAATGTGTCTCTATGTCGGCTGGCCCATCCCACAGCCTTTCAGGTTTGATTCTTAAACGGGCGTCATGTAAGATTGTGACCAGCCTTGGGCCGGATGCGGCGCCAAGGCGCGATATGTGTTAGGAGAGATGGCTATGCCGGAGGTCAAGGAGCTCAACCTGGTCTGCATGTCCGGCCAGGGTTCGGTACAGGCCGGGGAAGCGCTGGCCAAGTTGTACGCTCAGGAAGGGGCCTTCGTCGCCGTCAATGTGTACCCGGGCACCAGGGCCCGCAGCGCGCCGGTTATCAATTACCTGAAGGTGTCCGACGCACCGGGGTTGGCCAGTTGCGCCAACTACCATCCCACGGAAGTCATAGTCTTCCAGGAAGAGTTGCTTCTGACAGCCAAGGAGAACTCTCACGAACTGGTGGCCGACGCCATCGGTCGGATGAATCAAGGCGTACTGCTGGTCAATTCACCCAAGCCGCCGGAGGAAATAGACCTTCCATACGGCCTGCAGGGTGTAGTGGCGACGGTGGATGCCACCGGCATCGCCACCAGGCTTTTGCGACGGGACCCTCCCCCGGTGGGCTTGACGCTGCTGGGGGCATACTCCAGGGTTACCGAGAACATCAACCTGGACGACCTTTTCGAGGTTATCCGGGAGACGTTCCCCGGCAACGTCGGCGAGCGCAACGTGCAGGCTGCCCAGGAAGCCTTCGAGCAGGTACAGGTGGCGGGCGTAAGCTTCCAGGTAGACCGCCAGCCGGCCCACCTCCAGCGGGCGAACGTCGAAGACCTTCCCCAGTATTACCGGTTCGACCGGTACGACGAGTTGCCGGGCTACCGGCGGGGAAGCCCCTTTGTGTGGCGCGACAAAATCCCCGTCTGCGAAGACGCCAAGTGCATTTGCACCAATAGTTGCATCAGCGAAATCGTGTGCCCCGACGGGACCGGTTTCATCGTCCGGCAGGGACTGGAGCACCAAGGCTACCGGATAGACTTGGACTTCTGCCGGGGCTGCGGCCTTTGCGCCCAAGTCTGCGTGGGGTCGGCCCTGGACATGGTGGACGAGGACCAAGTCAAGAAAATCAACCCCAACTTCCAGTCCATTACCATCGAACCTCATATCGGCGAGGTGGCCTCCCGCCAACGCTTCAGAGAGACACCGGAGGCCCCTCCAAATGAACGGGGGAGCCAGGAGGAGTAACGTCTATGTCGTCTCAAGCCCCGGTCAGGCGGTTGGCATTAACGGGCAACAAAGCTGCGGCCCGCGCTTTGATGCTGGCCCGGATACAAGCATTGTGCTACTTCCCCATCGGCCCCTCGGACGAGGTGGGCGAAGAGGTCTCCCGCTACATACAGAGGGGAACGTTTAACGCCAAGTTGATCGAGATGGAGCACGAGCGCAGCGTGATGAACGCCCAGATCACCACCACTCAAGCGGGTGCGCGGGCTTCATTTGCGACCAACTCCGAAGGCCTGCTGATAGCGGCGCAGCAACTGATATTCGCATCTTATGCCCGGGTCCCTATCGTTGTGGTGGTGGCCCACCGGGCTCTGGAGCCCCCGGCGGTGGTGCGGACGGACGACCAGGACACCATCATGTACCGGGACATCCACTGGATTCACTACCACTGCGAGAACGCCCAGGACGTTCTGGACACCGTTATCCAAGCCTACCGGGTCAGTGAACACCCGGACGTGTTGCTCCCGACTTTCGTCACCTATGACGGTTGGGAAGTGTCCCATAACAGCTATCCCATACAGTTGCCGTCCCAAGAGGCGGTGGACAGCATTCTGCCTCCGCTGGTGCTGCCGCCGGAACTGGACTTCGTCAAGAACCTGGACTTCTTCGAATACTATTCAGGGACCCGGATGAGCGGCTACGGTTACATTGACGTGGACCGGGAGTACATGGAGCGGCGGTACCAACTGGACGAAGCATTGAACGTCACTGCCAAGGACGTCATCCGGCAGACCCACAAAGAGTATGTGGAAGCTGTGGGACGGGGCTACGGCGGGTTGATCGAGACTTACAACCTCGATGACGCCGAGGTGGCCGTCGTTGCGATGGGTTCCTTAGCCGCCACATCCCGGTTCGCCGTTGACCGCCTGCGGGAGCAGGGCAAAGCGGTAGGGTTGGTGAAAATACATACCTTCCGCCCCTTCCCCAGTGAAGACCTGATCAATGCTTTGAAGGACGTGAAAGCGGTGGTGGTGCTGGACCGCAACACCGTGGCCGCAGTGTACCACGACCTGCGCAGCGCGCTGTTCGGCCAGATAGACCCGCCGATGGTCCTGGGCAGGACGGTTGGTCTGGGCGGCAGGGACGTTACCCACTACGACGTAATGTACATGGCCGAAGAGGGCCTGAGGGCGGCCCGGCAAGGCCACCCTGACCAGCAAGCAGCTTGGCACTTCGACGTGGTTGAAGATGAGAACATGCTGGAGCGGATGATCAAGGACCTGTAGCCTGGCCGTATCTACCCGTCGGTGGTTGGAGCGTATGGATTCCCGCCTTCGCGGGAATGACGGGTTCGTTAGCGGGAATGATGGGTTTGGGCGCAGGAACAACGAGTTAGGTAGTTCATCAAGTTTTGGATACTTACTGACAGCGGAGAGGGAGGACACCATGCCTATAAAAATGGTGATGGAGACCGAAGACAAACGGGTCCACATGAACATCACCGCCAACCAGTGTCCCGGATGCCCGGAGAACCTGGCGACCCGGCTGGTGATGCAGACCGTGTTCGATCATTTGAAGGATGAAGACCCGATAGTTTTCGGGCAGGGTTGCGGCATCGGCAGGGACTTCCTCCAGCGCAGCGGCTTAGGCACGCATGACAGCGGCATCGTAGGGATGCTTACGGCCATGGAAATCCGGGGAATCGACCGGCCCATAGTGGTCATCGACGGCGACGGACAGGTGGACCTTGGCTTGGAAGACCTGGCCACGGCGTTCCAGCAGGGGTACAAGTACCTTCACGTGGTCTGCGACAACCAGGCCCATGCCGCCAGCGGCAGCCACGCCACCGGCAGCACCCATCCTCTGGCCCGCACCGGGGTGCGTCCTTCGGGCAAGCTGCGCCACCCGAAGCACTTCCCGCTGATGCTCATGTACAGCGGCGCCGAGTACGTGGCGACGGCCTCCACGTCCCATCCGCAGGACCTGGACCGGAAGCTGAGGAACGCGATGAGCCGGTTGCCCGCCTTCATCCAGATTCTCACGCCGTGCAATCCGTCCTGGGGTTACGACGACGACAAGGGCATCGAGGTATCCCGCTTGGCGGTCAACTCCGGCATGTGGCCCTTGTACGAGTGGAAAGACGGCGTTTTCCGTCGGCAGCGGATCCCCCGCAAGAACACGGTCGGGGAGTACGTGGCGTCGCAACGGCGGTACGCCCACTTGGGTGAAGACGATATCCGGCTCATGGAAGAGTACGTTCAGGACATGGACGACATGCTTGGAAAGCTGGAGCGCGGGTCAGCCGCATAGCCCCGGAGATGTTCAGCACTCTTTTGCTAACTAACCTCTAAGAATAGTGCCAATGGCGAGGCAATATTTGTTGCCTGTGGACTTAGCACTCGGCATATTTGAGGATAGACCGATAGTATCTGACCCTCCAGGGGGTTGGTATGGCTGATGCCAAGCAACAATGGATTGGAGTTTGCAAGCATTGCGCTAGTACACGGATTCATACACGTTCGCATCAACATCGTCACATGATATGGCGATGTCAGCGATGCAACAAAGTGTTTGACACACCATCATTGCAATTGCGGAAGGGGTTTGATAAGGCCATCCGTCGTAAAGACATTCCGAAGATGGAGGCGGCGGGGATGGACTTACGCAAGGTGGAACGGAGCATTGTCCACTATACGAATAAAGAGCGTAGCAAGCGTGGCTTGAAGGAACTTGTCCCCAACGATGGGCTAGTTAGTGCCGCACGGTCACACAGTAAGTACATGGCAAAGGTGCATAAACAAGCGCATGATGGAATTGGCGATGGCACTGTATCAAGTAGAGCAGGACTAGCGGGGTATTCCTCAAGAAATGTTAGTGAGAACATTTGGAACACTAGGCGTGGTGAACTTGCTTACGGCACTTCGTGGCTCTGGCGGACTGATTGGGAACTCGGCAAGGCTGCTGTGATGGCTTGGATGAACAGCCCGGGTCATTGCTCTAATTTGCTTCGCACGGAGTGGCAGCATATTGGTGTTGGTGCCGCAAAAGCGGGAGATGGAAGAGTATATCTGACTCAAGTATTCGGAAATAGCTCATTTTATTCTAATCCCAAGTCCTCAAATCAGCCTAGCGAATACAACATTAGCAACTACCTCAAAACAGAGGGAATATTCTTAGGCGAACAGGGAACTGCCTCGTTGAGACATTGGGAGATGCCGAGTAGATCCGGGTTTGAAATAGCTCCTTAGAAGTAACACTCTGTCTTCACTGGTTATCAAAGCGTCAATCAAATTGGTCTGAGCAAACATTCCCTCTGAGTGCGATGGCTTGAATAGAATATCCCAAAGCTTTCATATAAAACCATACGGCAGTTGAAGGGATTGCTAATGTATTCAATGGATCACAACTGGTTGCAACACTACCCCGCCGGAATGCCTGCGCGGTTGTCCTTCCCCCAAGTCCCGTTGCACCGGCTCCTCAAGCAATCGGCGGCGCGGTTCCCAAACCGCGCCGCTCTGGTTTACTACGACGGTGAAGGTGAGCGGGAACTCTCCCGGATGACCTACCAGGAACTCGATGAAGCGTCGGACCGTTTCGCGGCGGCGCTGGACAGGTTGGGAGTCGGCAAGGGTGACCGGGTCGCTTACTTCATGCAGAATTGCCCCGCGCTGGTCGTCGGGTTCTACGGCATCCTGAAGGCCGGCGCGGTTATCGTCCCCTGCAACCCCATGTACCGTGAGCAGGAACTGGCGCACCAACTCCAGGACTCCGGGGCGCGGGCCATCCTTTGCGATGCCGACCAGTATCCCATTGTGCGGGACGCGCTCCACGAGACGGCGTTGGAGCGGGTTATAGTGACCGGCGCTACTCCCGAAGCTTTGACAGACTCAGGGAGAACCCTGTCGATGGAAGCGCTGGTTGAGGCGCAATCGCTGCCCGACGGTGGATTCCACGGCCCGGAGATGTCGCCGCACCAGGATTTGGCTTTGCTATGCTATACCGGCGGCACCACCGGCACACCCAAGGGGGCGATGCTGGGCCACTACAACATGGTCGCCAATACCCTCCAGTTCAGGCGATGGTTCGACTACGAGGAGGGCAACGAGACGTTCATTACGGCATTGCCTCTCTTCCACATCGGCGGCATTGCCGGTGCGATGAACGTTCCGCTGGCTTCGGGCGCAACTATAGTGTTGTTCAGGCGGTTCAACGCCAACGGTGTGCTGCGGGCCATCCAGGACTACCGGGCCACGCGATTCCTTGGCGTGCCGACCATGTACTTGGCCATTCTCAACCTGCCAGAAGTCTCCGATTACGACTTGTCCTCACTGCGGCCCAGCCGCACCAGTGCGGCGCCCCTGCCGGCGGCGGTGAAGGAGGCGTTCGATAAACTCGTCGGTCACGAAGTCCTGATAGAAGGGTACGGGCTGACCGAGACGTCGCCCCTTACCCACGCCAACCCGGTCCAGAGGGCGAAGGCGGGCTCCATCGGCGTTCCCCTGCCCGATACCGCGGCCCGGATTGTCGACGCAGACGACGGGTTGGAGGTGCTGCCGGAGGGTGAGATAGGAGAGCTGATACTGAGCGGCCCGCAGGTGATGGCGGGCTACTGGAACAAGCCGGCGGAGACTGCCGAAGTGCTGCGGGACGGCTGGCTGTACACCGGGGACCTGGCCCACATGGACGAGGACGGCTACTTCCACATAGTGGACCGCAAGAAAGACGTAATCAACGCCGCCGGTTTCAAGGTGTGGCCCAGGGAAGTTGAAGAGGCGCTCTACAATCACCCACAGGTACGAGGTGCGGCGGTTACGGGAGTGCCCGACGACTACAGGGGCGAGACGGTCAAAGCTGTGGTGGTCCTCAAGGAAGGCCACGGGCTTGGCCCCGACGACGCAGCCCGGCAGGAGATCATCGCCCATTGCCGCCGCGAGCTGGCGGCTTACAAGGTGCCTCGCGTGGTGGAACTGCGGGACCAACTGCCGGTAAGCGCGGCAGGCAAGGTGCTGCGGCGGGTTATCAGGGAAGAGTCGGGTTAAATGAAGAATGCGGAGATTAGGGAGGAAACCTTGACCACTCAATCAGACGAAATCAAGAGATTGGTAAGGGAACGCTACGGGGCGCGGGCCAAGGGCGTGATCGAGTTGGCGCAAGTGTCGGATGATACTGACGGCGCTGCCTGTTGCAGTCCGTCGGATGTGGACCGGGCGTTGCGCCTGTACAACGAGGGACAGCTTGCCGGTTTGCCGGCCGAGTCCATCGCCGCGTCGGCCGGTTGCGGCAATCCCACCGCACTGGCGGGTCTGCGCTCCGGAGAGAGAGTACTGGACCTGGGTTCCGGCGGGGGCATCGACTGCTTCCTCGCATCCCAACAAGTGGGGCCGGAGGGTCACGTCACCGGGCTGGACATGACCGATGACATGCTGGCACTGGCGCGAGCCAACCAAGCCAAGCTGGGCATCGGCAACGTGGAGTTCGTCAAGGGCGAAATGGAAAACATGCCCCTGCCGGACGCCAGCGTGGACGTGGTTATCTCCAATTGCGTGGTCTGCCTGTCGCCCGACAAGGACGCCGTGTTCCGGGAAACCTTCCGTGTGTTGGCATCCGGAGGACGGGTCCACATCTCCGACATGATGTCAGTCACCGACGAAGGACCGGCCAGGACCGACCCCGAAGCATGGGCGTCGTGCGTAGCCGGGGCCGAGACCCGGGGCGTGTACTTGGACCGCTTGCAACGCGCCGGTTTCGTTGACATTGCGTTGACGGAGGAGAACGTCCGGTGCGACGAGGATGGCGTCCCCTTGAACGTTGCCAGCGTCAAGGTCGTGGCGCACAAGCCGGGATAATGTTCCGTAGTTAACGGTTGGTTGTTGCTTTTGGAATGGTGGGAAGGGCCCCCTTCCCTCACCCCCTCCCCAGGAAGGGCATCTTCGTCGCCATGATGGTCATGAACTGGACGTTGGTGTCCAGGGGCAGGTTGGCCATGTAGACGACGGAGTCGGCGACGTGGTTGACGTCGAAACGGGGTTCGGGCATAACTGCGCCGTGGGCTTGAAGGGCTCCGGTTTCCATTGGCGCGGTCATTTCGGTGGCGGCGTTGCCGATATCTATCTGGCTGCAAGCGATGTTGTACTTGCGCCCGTCCAAGGCGGTGGACTTGGTGAGACCGGCGACGCCGTGCTTGGTTGCGGTGTACGGCGCGCTGTTGGGACGTGGAGAGTAGGCGGAGACGGAGCCGTTGTTGATGATGCGGCCGCCCATAGGCTCCTGGTTTTTCATTATCTTGATGGCTTCCTGGGTGCAGAGGAAAACGCCGGTGAGGTTGGCGTCCACCACCCTCTGCCACTGCTCGTAAGTCAGGTCTTCCATGTTGATGGGCGGGGCGCCGGAACCGGCATTGTTGAACAGGACGTCCAGCCTGCCGAAGGCTTGCATAGTCCTTTCGAACAATGCCCGGACCGATTCAGGGTCGCCAACGTCGGTGGGAACGATGATGGCCCTTGAGCCGTCTTCCCCTGCATCGGCGACGGTTGACTCCAAAGGTTCGACACGGCGTCCGGCCAACGCCACCGAGTAGCCGTCCCGCAGTAGCGCCAAGGAGCAGGCCTTGCCCACCCCGGTGCCCGCGCCGGTAACGATTGCAACCCTTCCGTTGGATGCCATTGGTGCACCTCCTTGTCAACGCAGAGAGCGAGAAATTGTCTCACTGAGTGGGTTTTTCCGGTTCATCCCAAGCGGATTACTTTGAATGCCTCGGCATATTCCCAGCCTACTTTCTTGGCGGTGTCAGCGCGGCCTTTGGGGAAGTATTTAGCGGCATCTTCCTCGTCAACCTGGGACTTGTGGGCTTTCAATGCCTCCATCGCCGTTTCCATGTGGTCCGAAACGTCGATGAACATATCCGAGCCTTCTCCACCACCGCCAATCCAGACCTCTTTCACCTTGTGGGGTTCAAGCCCCTCCTCCAGAAGTTCCGGGAACGTTAGCCGGTCCCGGGCCGTTGGATACACGGCGGCTAATGTAGCCTCGCCTGCCGCCAAGTGGTCCGGGTGGGCCACATAGTAGCCTTGGGCTATGTTTCGGGCGGGGCTTTCGGCCACCAGCACATCCGGGCGGTGCCGCCTTATCTCCCGTGTCAAGTCCTTCCTCAGTTGTATGGTTGGCTCCAAGTGGGAGTCCGGGTACCCCAGGAACACCACTTCCTTCACTCCCAATACCCGGCAGGCCTCCCGCTGCTCGGCCTCGCGGATTTGGGCCAGCTTCTCGCCGGTCATATCAGGGTCGTCGCTTCCTTTGCTGCCGTCGGTGCAAAGGACGTAGACCACTTCCCAACCCTCGGCGCACCACTTTGCCACCGTGCCCGCGCATATCCACTCGGCGTCGTCCGGGTGCGCGACCACCACCATTGCGCGCCGCAGCGGAGGGATATACGCATTCGCGGGTTGTTCATGGTCTGTCATAGGCCGTTCCTCCAGTTATTTGAGCCAGTTTAGCATAGGGCGCTTTCCGTCGCTGACGGTTGGAGGGCGAGATTGTCTGAATCAGGATTTACCGGATTTTAGGATTTTCAGGATGGGGCCTATGCATCCAGTGAATCCTTTAATCCTGCTAATCCTGATTCAGGCAGTAATTCAGTCTGTTGTTGCTGGCGACCGGTATGGATGATAGCGTAGGATGAATCCGGTAGCTCTCTCAATCGAACAACGCGAGGACCACCAATGGCCAGGCTTTGGGCAAAGACCGTAACCTTCGACGCGGTGAGTCCCGGCGACCAGTTGCCGATTCTGGTCAAGTCGGAGACCAGCGACACCATCGCCGGGTTCTACGGCCTGTTGTCTCCCGTTCCTGATGATTCCGCGTCAGAGGAAGCCTACCCCGATACGGAAACTTACGGGGACAACCCGGTGTCCGCCGCGGCGTTGTGCGCTTACGCTTTCGAGTTGCTGGAGAAAGCATTCCCGGTAACGGGTCTTGTGGCGAAGGGCGGCGGCCTCGACATTGAGATAGTAGAGCCGGTAAGGGCTGGCGACACTATTACACTGACCGGAGAAGTGGTGGACAAGGAAGTTGGCGATGGCCGCAAATTGGTGCGCTGCCGGGTGGTGATGGAGAACCAGGACGGCCAGGCGGTAGCCAACGCGGTCGCTCGGGTCTGCTTTTGACCTGCTGGCCTCGCTGGTGGGATGTAAGGCGGACCTCGTTCAGAGACGAACGGCGAGGCACGTCACATTGGGTGGCGGGATGACCTGCCCGGGCGGCCACCGCGCCGCCTGCGCCTTCGCCGGGGTCTTCCCTCGGCGGTGTCGCCGGGTTCGCCGCCGGAACTGTTGGCGGGTTGCGACAGGGCGCGGTGCCTGGCCCACAGGTATTGAGTCAATACGGTCAACGCAACGCCGGGGGCCATCTGAAATGTCATAGACAATGGATTGACCGGGGTGTCCGGTCTGGCGGCCAGGTACCCGATCCACGCGACGGTGGATATCAGCATGGCCCAGGACAAGGCGCCGGTGACGAAGCCCGTGTGCCACGGCGAGCGGATGATGAGGACCGGCCATACCGGCCAAAGCGACATCAAACCCAGTTCCAGTGATACCGGCCAGCCGAAGATGAAGGTCGGTATCAGGAACCACCATCGGTAGTACCAGGGACGGGGGCCGGATGGCGGGGGTAGGGGTGTTGGGTCCTGCAAGGTAGGCTCGGCCCGGGTTGTCTGAGGGACCTGCTCTAGTTCCGGGCTAGCAGCAGGTGGAACTCCAGCATCTGTATCTGGCGTTGCTCGCGGATGGAAGCCACGGCGTATTCGGCGCACATGCGGGCGAAACCGGAGTAATGCAGGACGTTGGAACCCATAACCACCAGAGGCACCTCGCGGTCCAGTTCGACCTGGAGTTGAGTGTCCTGTTCGTGGTCGATTTCCAAGTTTATCGAGCGGCCGGTCAGCCGCTCGATCTTTGCGTGCAAACGTTCAATAAACCGCTCGTCATCCATGCCTGCAAGCTCCCGTGTTTCGTGAAGGTCTACCCTGAGTTGACCTAATTTTATCATACGGTAAGGTTGTTTCATGCCGAGAGCACCTGAGATGGGCGTGCAGGGTCAGATCTATCAATGGTCGAAGATGTGCTCAAAAAGCGTATTGACCAAGTTATTGTAAGGACTCTATGCGATTATCAATGGCTTCCAAAATCGTTGGAGGAATTCGAGCACTACGATCCAGATAAGTCTGTAAAAGCTCACGTTCGTCGAATGATGCGAAGCAGTCGACTGCTCCCTGAAGCCATTGAGATAAGTATCTGACTTCTGGTGGTACACCTTTAGCTAAAGAAAACTGATAAACCGCTTTCAAGTTGTCCTTGAGATAATTCACTAGAGGCAAGTAATCGGCGTCTCCACTAATCAGGATTGCGGCATCATAGTTTTGGAGTTTTGAGATTAGATCGACCGCAATTCCAAGATCTACGCCTTTTTCTCCAGCTTGTGTGCCACGGTAAACGAGCTCACCGGTCTGGGCATCAAGCCTCAGGATGTAAGGATCGAATGGCCGCACAACGTATTGGCCGACGTATTTGAACTCAAGAAAATCGGTTGACCTTTGGATTCCTTCCAGAACGTCATCTCGCTGCTTATTGAAATAGCTTGACTCGCGGTCGTACCATTCTTTAGCTTTGGAAATTACGATTTCGGTCGTTAGTTGAGGGATTTCTTGTTGGTAGCGTTGGACAACCCGTTGAGCCAAGTTAGCTCTTTCCTGCCATGGGACAATCTGTCTCGCGTAGTACCAATATACCCTGACTAATCGATGATCCCAGCCGGTCCGTTCGTTGAATCTGTCTATGACACCTCTGAAAAAGTCACGCCACAGAAAATGGTGTTCTTCAAGCCGGTATTCTTGATTATTTGGATGAGGAGGATTTGACCTGAAATTGAACTGACGAAGAGCATTTCGGAAGTTCTCGCCGTCAACTGCAATTATTGTCTTTAGTTCGGCCATACCCTTTCGTAAACACAATAAAGGGAGCCTAATAGCGGCTCCCTAGGCCCCATGGTGGGACATATCATATATGCGGCACACTCTATCGCCGCACTGACATGGTATTCGACAGGAATATTCATTGTCAATAATGCCTGCGGTCAATATGGCGCCGCGCATTGACACCTTTATCTCTGTTGAGGATACTTGACGGGTTTTCCGGGGACCCTGTACAGCGATGAGAATGATGACCCGTAACAGTGTGACTTGCCATGTTACAGGTGACAACCAGCTTACAGTCCGGTCAATGACGTCGACCGATGCGCACTCCGTCACTGTCTTTACGGTATCCGTAGCCTTGGAGTTCATGTGGTAAGACTTTCAGGGGGGGTGGGCCGAGGCTCGTTAAACGAGTACTGGCACTACGCTTGGGCCATCGTGGCGATGGCCACGGTGCTCCAGGTGACCACCAACTTCATCAGCCAAGCGTTCTCCATCCTGATTGTCACGCTAAGGGAGGACTTTGGCTGGAGCCTTACGGCGATCACGCTGGCCTACTTTTTCCGTAGCATTGTCAGCGCGATATTATCGCCTGTGGCCGGCTGGATAGGCGACCGCGGCGGACTCCGCATCTCTCTAATGGTGGCCTCGGTGTGCTACGTCGGCGGGCTGCTGTTGCTGAGCACCATCAACGCGGAGTGGCAGCTTTACCTCTACTACAGCTTTATCCTGGGCATCGCCCAGTCCCTGTTCCGGGTGAACATCCCCACCACCGTCGCCGCGTGGTTCCGCAGAAAGCTTGGGCTGGCCGTGGGTATCCAGCAATCGGCCGGCGGAATGGGCGGGTCCATCCTGGCCCCGGCCTTGGCACTGCTGCTGGCGGCTACCGACTGGCAGACGGCGTTCTGGATAATTCCCGCGGTTGGGGGCACGATTGTCTTCTCGCTGGTATTCCTCTTCCACGGAGATCCTGCCGACCGGGGGAAGAAGCCCTACGGGGCAACTGATAGTGACCCTCCGCCGGTGCCCAGGGGTGGCGATCCTGCTGTGGCCAAAATACGCAGCCAGGTATTCCTGCGGCACGCCCGGCGCACGCGGGCGTTCTGGAACTTGATCGCCATCCACCACCTTGGTTGCATTGGGCATTCGATTGTCATGCTGGGGGTAGTGGTGTACGCCACCGAGGTGGGGGTGACGTTGCAGGACGCCTCGTGGATTGTCAGCCTCTACTCCCTCAGCAGCGTTGCCAGCCGGTTCGGCACGCCGATATTGGCCGACATGTGGGGCGGCAAGTGGGCCATGACCCTGGCTTACTCGGTCCAAGGGTTAACGGTCGCCCTGCTGTTCTGGGCCCATGACCCGTGGCAGTTTTATGTGTTCGCGGTTCTCTTCGGGCTTGGCTTGGGAGGGGAAATGTCCGCCTTCCTGGTGGTCAACCGCCAGTATTACGGCATGGGCCCGGTCAGGACCGTCTACGGCTTCCAGAGCATGGGGTCCGGCGTGGGCATGGCTCTCGGCGGCCTTCTGGTGGCCGTAACTGTGGACTATTTCGGTACATTCAATGTCGCTTGGCTCATTTCGCTCTGCACCAGTTTGGGCGGCGTAGCCTGCATCTTGCTGCTGGAACCCACAGGCCGGGTGTTGATCCCCAACTGGGAAGACTCGTTGCCCGCAGAGGCCCGCACCCCGGCGCCTACTCCTTCCGGGTAGTGAACGAAAGGGTATCTATGGTTAAATTCAGGAAATTGTATACTTGACTCCGCAAGCGAACGTCGGAGATCATCCGGCAACCAAGCAAGGGAGTAATATGGCGCAAATACGAACACCGGAGGCGATTTTCGCCGATGCCGGGGCCATGCACGAGGCGGCGGTAGAGCGATTGGAAGCGGACGACATGCGTGACGCGGCGGAGAAGGCATGGTGCGCCACCAGGCGCGCCTCCGATGCCTTGATTCTGGTTATGACCGGCAGGGAACCGGAAAGAGTGCCGGAGACAACCCGTGAATTACGAAGACTGGGCAACAATGACTCCGGCGTTGCCCTGCTGGTAGAACGCTATGCTGCGATGCGGGACTTTTTGCACGGCGACTGCTTTTATTTCGGCCTCTGTGAGCCGATAGAGGATACCGAACGCCTCATACGCCAAACCGTTGAATACATTATCGAAGCCGAACGGCTTGCGGGCCATGCCTGATGGCAGATTGTTAGTTGAAGGAGGTGAAATGCAATGGCCACTTCAATCTCGACACAGGAACTGGACTCACTGTTGCATGGGGATTCCGTATTTGCGCTTATCGACGTGAGGGAAGCAGGTGAGCACAACAGTTCCCACATTCCGGACTCCAGTCTTATTCCCCGACGGCAACTGGAGGCGCAAATAGGGCAGGCCGTGCCGGTCAAAAACGTCAAGGTGGTGCTCTACGACGACGATGGCCGCAGGGCCAAGCTGGCTGCCGCCACCCTGGAAAACATGGGCTACACCGCCGTCTCCGTGCTGGCCGGGGGAATAAACCGATGGAGCGTGGAGGGCTATCCCACTGAGTGGGGCACCAACGTTATCAGCAAAGACTTTGGGGAGAAGATGGAGGTGGTGCACCACGTCCCGGAGATCGAAGCCACTGAACTCCACGAGCGCATCGAGCGGGGCGACAAGCTGGTCATCCTGGACACCCGCACTCCCGAGGAGTACCAGCGGTTCTGCATTCCGGGAGGGCGCAGCGTCCCCGGCGGCGAACTGGCGCTGCGAATAACCGACATAACCAAGGACCTGGACGAGGACACTACGGTTATCGTCAATTGCGCAGGCCGCACCCGCAGCGTCATCGGGACGAGGGTGCTGCAACGAATGGGAATGACCAACGTCTACGGCCTGAAGAACGGCACTTCCGGGTGGGTATTGGCCGGGTATGAGCTGGAAACCGGCGGGGACCGCTTGTCCTTGCCGGACCCCTCACCGGAGGGGGTGGCTGCGGCAGAGGCATACGCCGACAGGCTCGCCGCCGAAGACGGGGTGCGCTACCTTGATGTTGCTACTGTCCGACGGATGCTGGACAACAGGCTTGCAGACACAGCCTACTTCGTAGACGTGCGTACTACCGAGGAGTATATGGCGGGACACATCCCCGGATTCCGGTGGTTCCCCGGCGGCCAAGTGGTGCAGCGTTCCGACGACGTGCTGGTAGTAAAGAATTGCCCCGTTGTCTTTGTTTGCGACCGGAAGACCAGGTCGACCATCGTGGCGTCCTGGTACCGGCAATTCGGTTTCCAGGAAGTGTACGTCGTCGGGGGAGGCCTCGATGCTTGGTCCGCGGCGGGCCTTGGCTTGGAGACAGGGATGCCGGAGGAGGCAGTCGCCGGTTTGGCCGAGGCCGAGGGCAGAGTGAAGCTGATTTCTCCCGGAGAGTTGCAAGTATCCACCAACCAAGTCATTATATTCGTGGATACCAGCCAGGAATTTGCCCAAGGGCACGTACCGGGGGCGCGTTGGGTCCCCAGGGGCTGGCTGGAGTTCCAGATAGGCGGCTTCGCGCCGGACAAAGACGGCGTTGTCGTCGTGACTGGGAACAGCGCCGCCAACGCGGTATTGGCGGGCGCGACGTTGCAGGAGATGGGATACAACAACGTCCGCGTCCTGGAGGGCGGCATGTCTCTTTGGAGGCAGCAGGGATTGCCCGTTGAGACCGGGCTTTCGGGAGTAATGAGTCCGCCCAACGATATGGTGGCCTCGGGCCCGGACCGGAACTACGCGGATATGATTACCTACCTGAGGTGGGAGACCGCATTGGGGGAGAAGTACGCGACTTAGAGGGTGGTCCAACCTTTGCTTGCGACATGCACCAGCATACGGAAAACTTGATATGACTTCGGAATTGCCACGAACACGCATCCCCAGGCGTCAGCCGCTGGAGGACGAATTAGCAGACCGCAGTGCATTAAGCAGGTGGTTTATAGAAAACGCGAAGGAGGAGATGGAGCGCGGAGACCGTCTCCAAGCCTCGGAAAAAGCATGGGGAGCGCTGGCGCAGCAATTGAAGGCGATCGGCGCCGCCAGGGGATGGTTTCACGCGAGCCACCAACATGTCCGGGAGATAGGCAGACAGATCGGGTATGAATACAACGCCCCCAACATAGTCGATTTGACCCACCTGGGACTGGAGTTGCATGTCAATTTCTACGAGAACCATTTGTCACGGGGTACTGTCGCTACAACCATGAGCGGCATCGAGGGGATATTGAATGATTTGGAAGCCCTGCGCACCGCCTCACCTCGCCCGTACACCGTCAACAGCCGCGTCGATGCCCGGCGCATTCAGCTATTGACCGGCCAACCCGTCGACGTGGGGGACTCCAGCCCAACGGGATTTGTGCTGAGGAATCCGGCAATGGGTCCGGATGGCGATAAATAATAGCCGCAAAACTTCAAGTACGGAGGGTTTGAACATGGCGACCCAGCAATCGGAAGGAGCTACCCCGGACTTTTTGCGGATGGACGGGCCCGGCGGCCCTCACTCCACCAACCCGCACAGCAGCGAAACTTGGTACGGCTGGCCAAGCAAGGCCGTGAACCCTGTCAACCTGTACGAGGAAAGCGGCAGGGTGCAGCGTGTGCGGACGCCGGTGATGGACCTGGAGGGGCTGATCACCCCTACCGAGCTTCACTACGTGGTGCAGCACTTCGACGTGCCCGACGTTGTTCCGACAGACAAATGGAGCCTGGACGTCAGCGGTGAAGTCAAGAACCCCTTGAACATTAACTACGAGGAACTCCGCCGGTTCCCGGGCCGCACCGTCCGCACCGTAATGGAGTGTTCCGGAAGCGACGCCACCTACTTCGAGTATTTCAAAGGGGAAGGCCCGAAACCCTCCCGCAACCAGGAGAGCATGATCCTAAGCGCCAGCGAATGGACCGGTGTGCCGCTGGCCGCCGTGTTGAACGAGGCGGGCCTCACCGGCAGGGCCACCCACGTGAGAGCGGAAGGGTGGGACAAGGGCGTCCCCGCTACCGCCGAGCCGGGCACCGATCCCTTCTTCTACGACAAGGGACTGCCGATACAGAAGGCCCTGCATCCCGACACCATCCTGGCGTATGCCCAGAACGGGCAACTCCTGGAGCACCTGCACGGAGCGCCGGTGAGGCTCTTGGTCCCAGGCTGGTCGGGCAACTGGTCGGTCAAGTGGCTCTGGAAGCTGGAAGTTCTGGACCACGAGCCGGACTGCTGGTACCACTACCAGTTCTACTACTACGGCGACTCGCCCGATGATCCGAACAAAGAGCTGATAACAACCATCGGCGTAAAGTCCATGGTGACTCACCCCAATGACGACACCGAGAACGTATCCGCCGGCCTGCACGTGGTCAGGGGGTATGCTTGGAGCGGCGGCGGTCGGATAACCCAGGTCGAAGTGAGCGTGGATGGAGGAGAGACCTGGATGGCTACACGGTTGGAGGAGCCGCAGGACAGGTGGATGTGGTGCCGGTGGTCCTACGTCTGGGACGCCAAGCCCGGCCAGTACAAGATTATGTCCCGGGCAACCGACGCGGCGGGCAGGGTGCAGTCCCTGGAACCCCGGTACAACAACATGCGCAAGAACTTCAGCGCCGTCGTGGGTTACGACATCACCGTAACGGAGTAGCAAAATGCCTGTCATAGAGAACAGCAACATCCGCATGTCAAAGGTGGTAAACTACCAAAGTGAGCGTACCTTAGTGTCCAGCGCGGATGGGACCCATTCCTTGACCATCAAGGAGGTCGAGCTTCACCCGGGTTGGGAAGGACGGTTGCATACCCACTCGACCGACACGGTGGTGATGGTCACTTCCGGTGCAGTGCAGATAGTCTTGGACGATGAGGTTGTCACCGTAAGGGCGGGAGCCACGATGATTGCGCCCCCGGGAACGCCGCACAAGTTGGTGAACCAGCTTTGGATACCGGTGAGGATGCTGGTGACTTATCCTGCCGACGAACTGGAGACCAGATACTTGGAATAAAGCCCCAAGCAGGCCCACAGGCCCACTACAGGAGGTTGTAATGGCCACGCAGCAGACCCCAACCAAGGTCTACCCACAGATAATCCCCACCAACGCGGGGTTCCGCACTTTCGCCGCTCCCCCGGCGGCGTTGCAGAACGACATCGTTCCCAACGAGCTTTTCTACGTCCGCAACCACTGGACCGAGATACCAGAGATCGATGTAAATACCTTCAGGCTGGTGGTTGACGGCGAGGTGGAGAACCCGCTAAGTCTGAGCTACGAGGACCTGCTGGGAATGCCCCAGAGCCGGTTCCAGGTGACTTACGAGTGCTGCGGCAACAGCCCTGTGCCGGACTACTGGGCCAAGTCTACCCGCACAAGCTCGGTGATGGAGCAGATCAAGGGTCATGGCATCATGGGCAACGCCGAATGGGCAGGTGTGTCCGTCGCCCATATCCTCAAGCTGGCCGGCGTCAAGGCGTCGGCGGTCGAGGTGATGTTCGAAGGCGCCGATCATGGGCCGGATGAGACCGTTGGCGACCCGCCGGAGGTTACCTACGAGCGCAGCCTGCCCATAGCCAAGGCCACTCACAAGGACACCCTGCTGGCCTACGAAATGAATGGCGAGCCGCTTCCGCCGGCACACGGCTACCCGGTGCGGCTGCTGGTCCCCGGATGGTACGGAATGACCTCCATCAAGTGGCTGGTGGGCATCCACGTCCTGGACCACGAGTTCAAGGGCTTCTACATGACCGAGCGGTATATGACCGTGAACGGTCCCGACGCCGATTCCTACTACACCTACCTGACCAAGATGAAGGTCAAGTCCATCATCACCAACCCTCTGCCCGGCGAGGTGATTCCCGTCAGCGGCTACACGCTGGCTGGCGCCGCATGGTCCGGTGAAGATGAAGTAGTCAAGGTGGAGATAAGCACTGACGGTGGAGCAACTTGGAGTTTGGTGGACAATGTCCGTCCTCGCAGCGGATATTCCTGGTACCGCTGGGAGCACCAGTGGAACCCGCCGGGCCCCGGCAATTATACGCTGATGTCCCGCGCGACCAACGACAAGGGCGAGACCCAGCCAATGGAGTTCCCCAACAAGTGGGATGGACGGGGTTACGGCAACAACATGGTGTTTCCATTCGACGTTATAGTGGGCTAGGTAATCGAAGTGAAGAGTGTTCCTCTTCCCATATCTTTCTTCGTCGTAGTGATCGTCACCCTCGCTCTGATTGTGTTTTTCGGAGCGTGGGCGGCGTCCGCGGACCTCGAAGAGAGAAACCGGGCGCTCGGTTTCGGCGTCCCCGGCGGGGTGTCTTTTGAGGCCAAAGGTTCCTCAGGTGAGGAGGAGCCTTTGGGAATAAGAGAGGCGTTCGCGGCCGCCGATGGCAATCTCGAGTCGGACTCTTGGTGGGGGAATTCCTTTCTCAAGGCATGTCCGTTCCACTAGCTGACGCCCGGTCGAACAACCTCCAACGAATGACTTTCCAAGCGAATATCGCTGGCTAAAGAAGCACGACCATGACCTTCACCGGTGTGGCGATATTCGCCTCCGGCATACTCCTCATAGCCTTGGCAATCGTTCCCGAGGTCAATCGGCGGCTGCGGGAAGATACGTTGCGTCTCGGAGCCATACGGTTGCCTTGGGGCCTCCATTACTGCTGGGTAGTGGTGGCAATCCTCGCCGTAGTCCAGGTCCTCGCCACCTCCATCAGCATGGCCGCCGGAATTCTGTTGCCTCCGTTGACAGACACTGGGGGTGATTTTGGATGGAGCATCGGCACCATCGGCGCGGGCATCGCAACCTACTACCTGGTTGGCGCGTTGTGCGCCCCAATCAGCGGCGCCTTGGGAGACCGCTACGGCGCCCGGCGCATGATGCTTGCGGGCGGCATTCTTTACGGCACAAGCATGGTGCTGCTGGGGTTCATTTCCAACCTGTGGCAGTTTTTCCTCGTCTACGGGTGCATGTTGGCCGTGACGCAAAGCATTTCCATGGTGCCGTTAATGGCGTCCATAAGCGGGTGGTTCCGTCGGCGCTTGGGTATGGGCACCGGCATCCTGTGGGCGGCGGGCGGTGTTGGAACGGCGATTCTCGCGCCCTTCATGGGCTTTCTACTGGAGGAAGTGGGCTGGCAGGCCACTTTCTGGAGTATCGGCCTATTCGGTGGATGCCTCATCGTTATCTTGACCGCCCTGCTCCGGAACCATCCGTCGGACATCGGCTTGAAACCCTATGGCGCCACCAATGCCGATCCACCGCCGGCGCCCCGCAACCTGGACTTGGAGAAGATACGGACCAAGGTCTTCAACCAGCACGTAAGGCGCACCAGGGCTTTCTGGAACCTGCCGACAATCCACGGCTTGGGATGCGCCGGCCACGGGCTGGTGCTGGTCTACTCCATCCCCTTTGCCGTGGAACAGGGATTGGGCCTGACCTCGGCGGCGGTGATTCTCACCATCATCTCCCTCGTAAGCATCGTGAGCCGCCTGACCACGCCGATGCTGGCGGAGTACTACGGCACCAAGAAGATAATGGCTACCTGCCTGTTCGTGCAGGGCGTGACAGTGTTTATCCTCTTCTGGGCCCAGGACCTGTGGGCCTTCTACCTGTTCGCCGCCCTTTTCGGCTTGGGGTTCGGCGGGGAATGGACAGGATACCTTGTGATAAACCGACAATATTTCGGCAACGGGCCCATGGGCGCTTGCTACGGCTGGCAAATGACGGGCGCTTTGTCGGGACACGCCGTCACCACCGTGGTGGGCGGGTTGTTAATCTACCTCACCGGCTCTTACGAGATGATGCTGGCCTTGTCGATAGTGTTCAGCTTTGGCGGTGTGGTGGTTATTTTGCTCCTGGAGTCCACGTCACGGGTGCTTATCCCGGACTGGGAGTTGTCGTTGCCGCCAGAGGCCCGGTCTGCGCCCGTTCGGGGGGGAAGCGCCGCTGATTGACGCTCAAATCGTTCACGGCTTGTTGAGGAAAGGGTTATGGCTAAGCTGATTGACCTGACCATTACGCTGGGCAGCGACCGGATTACGGTAGTGCCTGGTCTGATTGGCGTTACTACCGAACCCCTCCAGACCCACGAAACCCACACCCGCTCCAACACCAAGCTGACCCTGGCGACGCACTTGGGAACCCACGTTGACGCTCCATACCACTTCGATCCCAATGGAGAAACTTTGGAAAACATGCCCCTCGAGAGATACATGGGTCCGGCCCTGCTGTTGGACCTGCGGCAGGTTGCCAAGAGCAGGTCGCCCCTTTCCGTGGACGAATTGCGGGAAGCCGGAGCGACCGCCGAGGCTGTGAAAGACCAAATCGTGGTGTTGTTTACCGGTTGGGCGCACCAGGAGTCCGGTAACCAGCGGTTCTACTCCGATGGCCCCTACTTGAGTACCGAAGGGGCTGATTACTTGGCCCGACATGGGGTCAACGCCGTGGCGGTGGACTTTCCCATCGACAAACACCCTCCCACGCCCCAGTCCACCTTGAGCGACTTCCCGGTACACCGTCTGCTGCTTGGGCAAAGCATACCCATCATCGAGAACCTTATCAACCTTGACCAACTGGTGGGGCATAGCTTCGAGCTTTGGGCCCTGCCCATCAAGCTAAAAGGCGGCGACGGTGGAGCGGCCCGTGCCGTGGCGCGCCTCATCTGATCTCGAAAGCGACTCGACATTGCCAGGCCGCCGCACTAATCAGACGTCCATTCTCCTCGCCACTGGCAATCCGGCGAAACAACGCATGTTGGCTTGGCTGCTGGAGGATACCGGGTTGGCCCAAGTCAACCCTCAGCAACTGGGACTGGACGGCGTACCCGACGAGCGGGGCGACACCCACCTTGCCGTGGCCCGCGACAAGGCGGCGCAGTGGTCCCGAAGCGGTTCGACACTGGCTATAGCGTCCGACGGCGGGTTGGTCATTCCAGCCTTGGGTCAAGGGTGGGAGAGCCTGTACACCCACCGGTTCGCGGGCGCCGGTGCAGACGACTATGAGCGAGCCAAGCGGTTGCTGGAGTTGATGGAACCCTACCGGGGCGCAAAGCGGGAAGCATCCTGGATAGAGGCACTGGCAATCGCCGATCGGGGCCGGGTGTTGGCGTCGTGGGAGTTGCGCGGCGCGACGGGGGTCATAGCAGAGTCAACCGCCGGGGATATGGACGCGCGGGGCTTCTGGGCCTTTTCCCTCTGGCTCATTCCGAAGTTTGGAAAGCGTTACAGCGATTTGAACGCATCAGAGTTGGAGTCGCTGGACGACCATTGGACCCGGTTGCGCTACTTGGTGCGAAGGTATTTCCAGTCCGTCTTTGTTCCTCGACGCGACTGACGGGCAACGGGTTAGTCAATCCGGCAGGGCTACCTGATGCCCTTCACGTCGTTGGGCTCAGGTGGTGTAGCTCCTTTCCGATGGGCTACAATGTCTCCGTGCCATGCGCCACCCTCAATCGTGGAGTGTTTCATTGACTACTGCCGCCGTAATGCCCGGTTCCATAGACGAGGTGCAGGACCTCCTTCGCAAGCAGAATTACATCAGCGACCGGGGCTTGGCCATACCGGTATTTCTCGCGTTGACGCTGCAACGCCCCCTGTTCCTGGAAGGTGAAGCCGGCGTGGGCAAAACGGAGATCGCCAGGGTGCTGGCAGCCGCGTTGGACACCCGGTTGATCCATCTCCAGTGCTATGAAGGCTTGGACGTCAACCACGCGGTTTACGAGTGGAACCACACACGGCAGATATTGGAGATGCGGTTGATGGAGCTTGGCGGCGACGTGGACCGCGAGGCCGCCGCCGCCGACCTGTTCAGCGAGCGGTTCCTGATCAAACGCCCTTTGCTGCAAGCCATCGAGGAAACCCTGGACCGGGCGCCGGTGCTGCTGATTGACGAATTGGACCGGGCGGATGAGCAGTTCGAGGGATTCCTGCTGGAGTTGCTGGCCAACTTCCAGATAACGATTCCTGAGTTGGGCACCTACCGGGCGGTCCATCCGCCGGTGGTGATCATAACCTCAAACCGCACCAGGGAAATTCACGACGCGCTGAAGCGGCGTTGCCTGTACTACTGGATAGACTACCCCGATTTTCAGAAGGAACTGCAAATCGTCACCGCGCGGATACCGGAAGCGCCCAGGCGTCTGGCGCAGCAGGTGACCGGGTTCATCCAGGAGTTGCGGGAGACGGAACTGTACAAAATCCCCGGCGTATCCGAGACGTTGGACTGGACGGCGGCGCTCCTGGCCTTGAACCAATCGGAGTTGGACCCTCAGGTAATTGACGACACTATTGGCATAGTCCTCAAGTACCAGGACGATATTGAGCTGGTGCGCGGCGAGGCGGTAAGGGCCATGCTGGAACGCTCAAGGAACAGGGGGGCCCGGCGGGGCAGGCGTGGAGGAGGATAGGGACAAGGAGTAAATGTCATGAAACTGGACCCGCTTCTGGAAAAGCACCGGGAGGAAATCATACGAATTGCAGCCAAGCACGGAGTGAAGAATGTTCGGGTTTTTGAATCGTTCACTGGGGACCCAAATGTTCCCAAGGAGGATATAGATTTTCTGGTAGATATAGACCCGCTTAAGAAGCTTACTCCTTGGTTTCCGGGCGGACTCATGGCGGACCTCGCAGACTTGTTAGGTAAGGAAGTCTTTGTCACAACCACGGGGGGACTGCATCCGCTCCTCCGGGACCATATCTTGAAGGAAGCTGTACCGGTGTAATGAGAGACGGGTTTTACTTGGCGTATATCCTGGAACGCATTAACCGCATAGAATCGTATGTGGCCGGTGGACGGGAGACATTCACTGGGTCCATTCTTGTCCAGGACGCCGTTCTCCGAAGCCTCCATATATTGTGCGAATCGGCTCTCCGTCTCTCTGATTCAGCGAAAGCTGCATGTCCAAATACAAACTGGCAACAACTCCACGGCTTTCGAATAAGACTGGTTCACAGATTTCTTCACATCAATCTGGATACGGTCTGGGACATCATCACCGACCACCTTCCGGTGTTGAAAGGCGAAATCCTGGCCTTGATACCTGATGACGGGAATACTCCGTGACCAAGCCATCCGACGCAACATCAGACGACGGCCACGGGCACATTCTCAGCAATCTGCTGATGTTTGCCGAGGTGCTTCGCAAGGTGGGGTTGGACGTGGGGACGAGCAACGTCCTGGATTTGGTGCGCGCCTTGGAGTACGCCCCGATAGGGCGGAAGCAGGACTTCCGGTTGGCAGCCCGCTCTATTCTGGTCCACCACAAGCAGGACCTGCCCATTTTCGACGAAGCCTTCCAAGCGTTCTGGAGACGCCCTGCCCTCCATCAGAGTACCCATGACCTCCGTTCTATGGGAGAACAGAGACGGTACCGGAACCCGCAAGTTACCCCTCCTCGGAGTGGCAACGGCAATGAAACGGGTTCCGAGACCGGAGAGGACGACGGCCCGCCAGGAGACAGGGTTGACCTTACCCGGACTTACAGCGCCAGGGAAGTGCTGCGGCAAAAGGACTTCTCCAGCTTCAGCCCGCTGGAGATCGCCGAGGCCAAGCGGATGATGACGGAGCTGTCGTGGGACTTGGGGCGCAGGCGGACAAGGAGGATGACCCCCGGCGACGGCAGTTGGCTGGACCTGCGCCGGACCATGAGGTTGAACCTGAAGTACGGCGGGGAAATCCTGGAAACGGCCCACCGCGAGCACAAGGACAGGCCGCGTTCGTTGGTGCTGCTCTGCGACGTGAGCGGCTCGATGGAGCGTTACACACGTATGCTGCTGCACTTCATCCATTCCGTGGCCCGAGCCCAGGACCGGGTGGAGGCGTTCCTGTTTGCGACCAGGTTGACTCGGATAACCCGGTATCTCAACTATCGCAGCATCGACCAAGCGGTGACCGACGTGGCCAAGGCGGTGCCGGACTGGGCCGGCGGCACGCGAATCGGAGAAGCCATCAAGACGTTCAACTTCCAATGGCTGCGGCGAGTGCTGGAGAGCGGAGCGGTAGTGCTGGTTATATCCGATGGATGGGACCGGGGCGACCCTGAGCTTCTGGCCCGGGAAATATCCCGATTGCAGCGCAGTTGTCACCGGCTGATATGGCTGAATCCGTTGCTGGGCTCACCCGGATACGAGCCGCTTACGCGCGGGATGCAGGCTGCCATGCCCTACATTGACGATTTCCTGCCCGTCCACAACCTGAACAGCTTGGAGGAGTTGGCCCGTCACTTGAATAACTTGAGCGACCAGCGAACGCTGGGACGACGCTACTCGCCTCCACCTGAAACCCAGCCGGAGCCAGCGTCCGTTGCGGTAGAGTCACGGCAATCTGGTCCAGCCATCGCCCCAACCTTCAGACACCCATTATGGGGCAGTGGGCCGGGCGGTTGATGGAGGATGTTGCCCGACGGGGCCGAGTCCGTTCCACAGATGGAAGCCATGCCGGACCGGCCCCTTTGATCCCGGCAACGAAACACCACATGGAAAGACGCTACTGTCCAACCTGCGGAACTGAGGCCGATGCCTCCTCCAACTTCTGCGGCGCTTGCGGCAACGCCCTGCCCGGGCCTGCGGAACCGGAGTTGTCGGAGGCCTCGGCTGGCGGTCCCACGGTTCGGATAAACGACGCCTTGGCTGAACCTGCGGAAGCGGGGTTGCCGGGGCAGGAGCAGCCGCTTTCGCAGCAGGTCTTGCCCTATCGGGTCCCGCTGGGACGTGTTCTCCTCATGGTCATCCTGTCCGGGGGCCTTTACCAGTATTACTGGTTCTATCTCACTTGGGCCCAATACCGGGACCACACCCGGACCGAAGTATTTCCCGTGTGGCACGCCTTGTGCCTCCTGGTCCCCGTTTACGGCCTCTTCCGTGTCTACGCCCACATTGAGGCATTCAAGCAGTTAATGGACGACCACGGGGTGGAAAACACCCTCAGCCCCGGCTGGGCCGTGGCGGCCATACTATCCGCGCAGTTGCTCGGGGTGGTCTCGGTTTTGGTTACCGGCGGTCTGGGCAGCGAGCCGGAAATCAGCAGGTCTACCATTTTCACCCAGGTTGTCTTCCTGATTATGACACTGATTATCATGCTGTCGCTGTTGCTGCACGTTCAGGGAAACATCAACCATTACTGGTCAAGTCGACTTGGGGCAACGTTGCTGAATGCGAGGACCGGGGCGGGTGAGTTGACTTTCGCCGCCTTGGGCGTACTGGTGTGGGTGTTCACGATAATGGCACTGGTGAATCCCGTTACGCCGCCGGAAGGTCAGTTCAACGATGAACAGGGCCGCTACGGCCAACAGGCCGCCGGCTATGGCATCGAGGAAAAAGTGGTTGCCGGTGATTACGATGACAAATAAAGTCAGCACCGGATATACCGGTCCCCGGAGCCTGTGCCACCCTCTAAAGCGCCGGAAAAACAACACCCCGAACACCAGCTTCCAAGAGAAGTGAAGAGTCTGCGAATTTGACGCTTCAAACCCATCCAGCTATCCTGTGCAAGTCTCAGGATTAACCACTGCAACTCCCATATTGTCAGGGTGCATTTCCGCCTTTGAGGGAGTTGCGGAAATGGAATGCTTCAAACAGCGCGGAGGTAACCACTACCATGACTACGACCAACCGGTTCATGTCCGAAGGTCAACTGGACCTGCTGCGATTGATGCTCAACCGCATCATCCCGGAGGACGGCGCCATGCCGGGAGCGGGCGACCTGGGCTTGGCCGGGTTCGTAGAGGGCGTGGTGGCAAAGCAGGCCTCGTTGCGCAGGTTATTCAGCGAGGCCTTGACCCAAGTTGAGATTCTGGCGGGCCGCCGCAACGCGGACGGTTTCGGGGCCCTTGACAGTGAAGCGCAAGACGCGGTGTTGAAGGAAGTCGAGGCGTCCAGCCCGGTGTTCTTCGACGAGTTAGTGCGGCAGACCTACAACGGCTACTACACCAACCTCCAGGTATTCGAACGCTTGGACTATGCGCCGCCTACCAAGGAACAGGCCGAACGGCAACCGGAACTGCTGGACGAAAGCCTGCTGGAGGAACAGCGAAAACGGGCTCCATTCTGGAGGCAGGTCTAAGTCGTGTCTGCCATAGAGGGAAACCGGCGCGGCTACACCCGCCGCGCATGGATTCCCGCCTTCGCGGGAATGACGGGAAGGCGGCGGGAATGGTGGTAAGAAGGCGGGAATGACGGGAAGAAGGTGGGAACGACGGTGGTGTCAAGGGATTAAATTACCTGAATTGCGACACTGCCGTGATGCTGTCGTGGGACGTTTCTCAGGCGCTACACGCTGAAGGCCAATTGCATCTGTCGCTGGGGGCCTTGCAGGTTGCGCGCCGGTTCCATGGAGCACAACCCCCAATTCCTCCGGGCATCGGCGACGAGTTTCATCACCTGTGCGGTGTATTCCTTGGGAGCGTAGGTCTTCCGGTACAATTTGGCGTAGGCCTCGGTCAGGTGCGGGTACGCCTCCCGCAGCATGGGCATGAACCACTCCTTGGACCCAGGCTTGAGGAACAGGACGTTGGCGCCGATGAAGCAGGCCTTGTGTTCTGCGGCGGCCCGGGCCACGGCGTTGATGCCCTCCGAGTCATCCGAGATTCCGGGCAACAGAGGGGCCATCATTACACCCGCCGGTACGCCGTTTTCCACCAAGTACTGCATCGCTTCCAACCGTGCCAAGGGACGCGGCGTCCCCGGTTCGGTCATCTTCCAGACCTTGTCGTCGATGCTGCCGACGCTGAAGTTGACCCGCACTTCGGCGACCCGGTTCAATTCCCGCAGGATGTCCACATCCCGCCTCACCAGCACCCCCTTGGTGGTGATGGAGGCCGGGTTCCTGAACTCCACCAGCACCTGAAGCACCTTTCTGGTCAGTTCATACTCCGACTCGGCGGGCTCGTAGGGGTCTGAAGCGGTGCCTATGGCTATGGCCTCTCCCTGCCACTTGGCCTTTTTCAGTTCCTTCCTCAGCACCTCGGGAGCATTCACTTTGGCGAAAATCCGTTGTTCGAACTCGCGCCCGGAATCCATACCCCAGAACTCATGGGTGGGACGCGCGTAGCAGTACCGGCAGGCGTGACGGCAACCCCGGTACGGGTTCAACGTCCATCGAAAGGAGAATCCGGGAACATCCAAACGGTTGAGAAGAGACTTGCAACGTATTTCTTGGACTTCGGCGGCTGCCATAATCGCTCCAGTGAGTAGCTAAATTAAATCATTTGTTCGTATATTAGGCATGGCAACACGCTGGGTCAACAAGCAAGTGTCAGTAAAGTAGAACAAAAAAACGGCCCGGCGCGATCGCACCGGGCCGATCTTTGGCAAAGGGGAGCCGCCGGTCTAGCGGCGATACCGGTATCCGGCGGTGGTGCGTTCGCAGTTCAAGCGGCGGTTCAGGTGCAGTCCTTCCAAGATGAATTCCACGGCGGATGCGACCACTTCAGGACGTTCGTCGTCGGTCAATTGCCTGACGGCATCGTTCAACCCATGTACCGATTCCAACAGCCCCGTGTATTCGCCGGCCGGTTTTTCGCTGCCCGTCTCGGCAACGGCGCCCATGTCGAATGACATAACGATCCGTTCCAGGGCGTCTACATCGAAGTAGTTGCCGAACACCCGCAACAGGCCCCGGCGGGTCAGGTCGTCGGTGACCCGTTCCTCGCGGCCTTCTTCGAATGTTTCCAGTTCGATCTTCCCCGAGAACGAGGCGGCTATGTAGGGCAGGTCGCTGGTCCGGGGGCAGACGTACCGGTCGCCCTGAATGATGGAACGCCTGAAGGCATTGCTCAGCAGCGTTTCGAAGTTTGCTATGGAGACGCGGACGCTGACGCCGGAGCGTTGATTGATTTCGCTGCTCAGACGGGCTTGGCTGGTAATCTCCGCCAGTATCTCCTTCATGTAGTCCGGTATCACCAGGTTTTCCTCATCG
Organism: Dehalococcoidia bacterium; assembly: GCA_965203835.1. Taxonomy (GTDB): domain Bacteria; phylum Chloroflexota; class Dehalococcoidia; order Lucifugimonadales; family UBA3495; genus CBDCFV01. The sequence goes on along the minus strand of OZ241919.1, from coordinate 1,477,556 downwards.
GGAAAGGAGGCGCGCTCCTGGTCCATGATGGAGATTTCGTGCTCAATGGTCTTGGGATAGTGGGTGTGAATCTGAGAGCCGTACCGGTCCTTCAGCGGCGTCACGATGCGGCCGCGGTTGGTGTAGTCCTCCGGGTTGGCCGTGGCGACCACGTATACGTCCAAGGGCAGGCGGATCCGGTAGCCTTTTATCTGCACATCCCGCTCTTCCATCAGGTTGAACAGGCCCACCTGGATGCGCTCGGCCAAGTCGGGCAACTCGTTGATGCAGAAAATTCCCCGGTTGGTACGCGGCACCAGCCCGTAGTGGATGACCAATTCGTCTGACAGATAGTGACCTTCGGCCACTTTAATCGGATCGATCTCGCCGATAAGGTCGGCGATAGATATATCAGGCGTGGCCAGCTTCTCCGAATACCGCTCGTCCCTGGGCATCCACTCGATTTCCGTATCGTCGCCCTGTTCGGCGATTTTGTCTTGACAAGACCTGCAAATGGGTGCGTAGGGGTTACAGTTTATCTCGCAGCCGGCAATCTTCGGGGCGTAGTCGTCCAACAGGTCGACCATGCTCCGGATCAGCCGCGACTTTGCTTGTCCACGCTCTCCCAGAAGGATGACGTCCTGTCCGGCGAGGATGGCGTTTTCCAGTTGAGGAATGACGGTCTGGTCGAAGCCTATGATGCCAGGGAACACCAGTTCCTCCGCTCGTATCTTGGCTATCAGGTTTTTGCGAATCTCGTGGCGGACGGGAAGTACCTGGTAGCCGCTGGCGTGTAGTTCTCCGATAGTGCCCGGTTGGGTGGTCGAGGTCATGGTCTGCGCTCCACTTCAGGTTGGCGGACCGCTGGGTTTCTCCCAAGCATCTGTACGACGCGGTTGGAGGAGCAGCTTCCGGCAAAGTCGTAACAGTATAGCTTATGGAGACTCGGTTCGGTAGCAATCTAAGCCGGGGAGGTCACACCGCCGTGACCGGTTGTCCGCCGTATTCCCGGTGTGTTTGGCTGAATCCACCCCTGGAATGGCTGCCTATCGCAGGTCGATCATTCCCTCGTAACCCCATGAGGCGCCCCAACCGGTCTCTGTCGTTATTGTCCATGACCGTAAACGGTCTGGGCGACGAAGTCCGAACCTCATCCAACTTGACGACGAATTTCTCTACGTCGTTTATCGCCCACAGAATAGCTGCTGCGCTTCTGTCGTTCTCGTAAAAGTTCTTGTGCATCGAGTCTGCTGTGTTCACGTGGCTGTTAAAATCATCCCGGTCGAACTCCTTTGCGAGATGTTCGGCGATGTCGATAACGTTGACGTGGGCACGATGACGCCAACCCCGTTGAATCGCTATAGCCTTGAGGGCGTGGGCGGCGGCGCCCCAAACTTTCTCGGACGCTTGGAGACGGTTGTCCCGGGACAACTCGTCCCTGGCATGGCGAATGAACCGGTGGCTCATTGCCACGTGGTCTTCAATATCATTGGGACCGGGCGGCGGAAGTGCTGTAGTCATATCAGGTTTGCTCTCCGGGTCGTATTATACGCCATGTAACGCTTGTTCTTTTGGACCCGGCAGTGACGCTACAAAGCATCCATGCGGTTTTGTGCCTGTCGAGTTCATCAGGGCCTTTTCATTTTCCGGGTTGGGCTGCACAGGTCCCGTCTTTCCCGCGAAAGCGGGAATCCACATACTTCCAGCCTATGGCAATGTTCTCGTGGCGAGACCACATGGATTCCCGCCTGCGCGGGAATGACGAGAGAATGAAAATGCCCTGTCGAGTTCATATCGACACGTATCCAATCGTTCATCCGTTAGTCTATAATTAGCATCATAAATTTGGTTCATGTGGGCTAAGGGCCATGTTGCATCGCTTGGCCGTTCCATTATTGTTTTTCCTGTTGCCTCGCCTCATTCCGCCGGTCTTCCGGTTCTTGAGGCTGGTGTGGAAGCTCATTTTTGACAAACGAGTCCCGATGGTCCTGCGCCTCTTGGTCCCGTTGGCGTTGCTCTATGGGTTGCCGGGAATTCCCAACATATTGAAGGACACGCTGCATCCGGTTTTGGGCAGGTTCGACGATCTGATCGTATTGGGGTTTGCCATGCTGTTGCTGACCAAGCTGGCCCCGAAGCATGTGGTGGACGAACACTTGGGAATCCAGCCGGCAAACCCTCGCCCCCAGGAAGAGGACCCCGCCAAAGTGGTTGAGGGTTCCGCCCAGATTGTGGAAGAGGACTAGCCGCGCGCCACCCACCGGAGTATTTTGACCGGACCGCACACCCACGCTTCGATCGTCCCAGAGACCGGTATGGCGTTGTACGTTCATGTTCCCTTCTGCAACACCAAGTGTCCTTACTGCGACTTCAACACCTACCAAGGCATCGAGCGGCTTATGGAGCCGTACCTGGATGCGGTTACCACGGAGACCCGTTTATGGGGCGACCTGCTGCGGCGTCCGGCAGTCACATCGGTCTTCCTCGGCGGCGGGACGCCCTCTTACCTGTCCGACGGCTACGTGGACCGGATCCTGGCAGCGGCGAACGAGGCGTTTCTAACAGACCCCGAGGCCGAAATCACCATGGAGGCCAACCCGGGGGACTTGGACGTGGAGTCCTGCCTCAGGCTGTCGACCTCCGGCATCAACCGGCTCAGCTTGGGTGTGCAGAGCCTGGATGACGGGTTGCTGCGCCTACTGGGCCGCCGCCACGACGCCGACCAAGCCCTGGAAGCCTTCGAGGCCGCCCGGCGGGGCGGCTTCCGCAATATCAACCTGGACCTGATGTACGGGTTGCCGCGACAGACAATGCGGCAGTGGGAGACAACGCTGCACCGCTTGGTCTCGCACGGCCCGGAGCATATCTCCTTGTACGCCCTGACGCTGGAAGACGGCACGCCGCTGCAGAAATGGGTGGACATGGGCCGATACCCTGAACCGGACTCTGACTTGGCCGCAGACATGTACCATTACGCCGAAGACCTGCTGGAAGCCGAGGGCTACCATCACTATGAGATTTCTAACTGGTGTTTGCCGGGGCTGGAAAGCCGTCACAACATGGCCTACTGGCTCAACCGGCCCTACCTGGGGGTGGGGCCGGGCGCCCATTCCAGCCTTGGGCCTTTCCGGTTCTGGGACGTTTCGTCGCCGGTGGCTTACATAAAGGCGGTGAAGGACTGGGACGGCAATCCTTCGCCGCCGCCTGTGTCGTTGACCGAAGAAGAGTTGGACGCCGTTCCTCCGGTGGACCTCTGCGAGTTCATAGACGAGGAGACACGGTGCTCCGAGACCATGTTCCTGGGGCTGCGGTTGCTTGAGGGGATGGACTTGGAAGTCGTTTCCGCCGGTGTGGGCTGCGACCTCGCTGACCGCTACCGCCGGGAGATTCAAGACCTTGTGGGCTTGGGCTTGCTGGAACAGGATAACGGAATGCTTCGCCTGACCAAGCCCGCTTACCTCATCGCAAACCAGGTATTCACCCGGTTCGTGGGGTGAAGGACGGGTCCGGGGATTTCTCAATAAAGTATGAACGCCAATGTCTAAACTTCGATTCGTCCACGCAGCCGACCTGCACTTGGACAGCCCCTTCCGGGGAATCGGCAATGAGGTACCTGAACATGTTGCGGACACCCTCCGCCTCGCCACCTTCGATGCCTACCGGAACATCATCGACATCTGTCTCCGGGGACACGTAGACGCGCTGCTGGTGGCAGGCGACGTTTACGACGGAGCGGACCGCAGCCTGCGAGCGCAGTTGAAGTTCGTGGAAGGGTTGGCGCGGCTGGATGCCGCCGGCATCCGGTCCTTCATCTGCCACGGTAACCACGATCCCTTGGATGGATGGGAGGCCCGGCTGGACCTGCCGTCGGGGTGCTTCCGCTTCGGGGCTGAAGTAACGGGCGAGCCGGTGTTTCCAAGCGAACCGGAGCGGGCCACTATCTACGGCGTCAGCTACCCGCAAAGGGTCGTTACTGAGAATCTCGCGCAGCACTTCAATGGTCAAGCGTCATCCGGGTACAGCATTGGACTGCTGCACTGCAATGTGGGTGGCAATACGGCCCACGATAACTACTCTCCCTGCTCGGTGGATGACCTTGTTGATACCGGTCTCGACTACTGGGCACTGGGGCACGTCCACACCCGTCAAGTGCTGCGGCAGGAACGGCCTACGGTGGTCTACCCCGGCAATCCCCAAGGGCGCCACCCCAACGAGCCGGGTGCGCGGGGCGTGTACTTGGTGGACGTGGACGACTACGGCGCGGCCCGGCTGGAGTTCCGCGCGGTGGACGTGGTGCGGTGGGAGACCCTGGAAGTCAGCATTGCCGGGCTGGAAACGGAACAGGAACTGCTGGACGCTATAGATTCTGCCGTCGCTGATTGCGCCGAAGGCTCCGAAGGGCGTCCGGTGGTGTTCCGGCTGACGCTGACCGGTCGGGGATTGCTCCACCGGTCGTTGCGCCGTGACGGGACGGTAGGAGAGTTGCGGGAGCGCATCAACGAACAATACGTCAACGGGCAGCCGTGGCTGTGGTGCGAGCGGATACAGGCGGCTACCGCGTCGCCAGTGGACCGCGAGCAGGTGGCACAGCGGGAGGACTTCGCCGGGGACTTGGCCAGACTCAGCGGGGAGTTGCGAGGCGATCCCGATGCCTTGGTGGAGTTGCGAGACGCCCTGCGGACACTGTATGTCAACTCCAACGCTGCTCCGTACCTGCGCGGCTACCTGCCGTCGGACACAGAACTCCGGGAACTACTGGCCGCCGCCGAGGATGAGTGCTTGGCGGCGTTGGTGGAAGAAGAGGATGAACCGTGAGGTTGGAAGAACTCTTTCTGGACGGGTTCGGCCACTTCCACCAGCAGAGCATAGGCCCGGTTTCGGGAAATGTCACGGTGTTCTACGGACCCAACGAGGCGGGTAAAAGCACCACCCTGGCATTCATCCGGGCCATCCTGTTTGGCTTTCCTTCCAGGTTCAACAGTCATTACCCGCCGCTGGCCGGCGGACGGCACGGAGGGCGCATTACGGTGTCCGACAGCGCCGGGGCAGTCTACGGAGTGGAGCGGTACGCCGGAGCGCGAGGCGGTCTGAGCATCGCCACCCCGGACGGCCCGGCATCCAACGCCGAGACCTTGTTGCAGCGGTTGACCGGCAACGCCACCCCCGACCTGTTCCGAAACGTGTTCGCTTTCAGCTTGGACGAACTGCAAGCCGCCGCTTCGCTGAACGATTCCAGCGGCGCCATATACAGCGCCGGGCAGGGAGCCCCTGGGCTGCCCGCGCTCAGGAAGTCGTTAAGCGACCACAAAGGGCAAATCTACCTGAGCCGTGGCAACAACCAGGAAGTTCCGAAGCTCCTGAGCACGTTGAGGGACGTTGACACGCAGCTACGGGCGATTGAGAGTAACGCGGGCCGTTATGGAACGCTTACCGCCCGCAGGTCGGAGATAGACCTGGAGTTGCAGGAAGCCCACGCCGAGCTGGAACGAGTCAACATCCAACGCGCTGAAATTCAGGACCTTCTCAACGGTTGGGATGATTGGGTGGCGCTGGCGGACTGCGAAACGCAACTGCGGGATATGCCCAAGTACGTGGACTTCCCGGAGAACCCCATAGCCCGGTTGGACAGCCTGGAGGAACGGGTGCGGGAAGCCAAGGAGAGCCGGGAGGAAGCAGCCAGTCAACTACGGCGGTCCGAGGAGGCCGGAACCGCGGACATTTCCGGTGAGAACCTGCTGGAAGACGCGGTCAGCATTGAAGCAGTGCGCCGCGCCCGCAGCAGCTACGACAACTCCGTCCGCGATCTGCCGGAACGACAGGGAGAACTGCGTGGACTGGAAGCCGACTTCGCCAGAAACCTGGCTGATTTGGGACACCAGTGGGGCGAAGAAGAACTGCAAGCCTTCGACACGTCGGTGGTGGTCAGGAACCAAGTGGACGTCTGGAAAGAGCGAGTAACGGAAATCGGCGAACGCGTCCAGCAGGCGCAGTTCCAACTGGCCCAGGAACGGCGGACGCTGCAAGACCACCGGGCGGAAACTCAGGAAGCACGGGACAGGCTGCCGCCGCAGCCGCCACCGTTCAACGCAGCCGCGTTGACGGAACGGCAGGAGGCGCTGCGAGTTGCCAAGGCACGGCTGGAAGCTTACGAAAGAGAGCGTCAGAACCACGAAAACCTGCGCGGCCAGCTCAACGTTCTGACCGTTGGGCGGGAAACGTCGCCGGGGACGACGGGACGGCCCAGTATCGCTCTGCTCGCCCTGATGGGACTGGCCGGAGCGGCTCTCATCGTGGCTGGGTTGTTGCTTGGCGGGGACGCTTTCCTTTTGGGTATCGTCGGCGGGTTGGTCTTGTTGGCGTCGGCAGTCGTGCTTTGGTTTATGGGAAAACCGGCGCCGTCCGCTGCTCCGTCTCCGGTGGCCGTTGCCTTGGAACGGCAGACTGACGACGCGGAGAGGGCGATGGGAGTCATGCGGCAATCGCTGCTGGACTCGGCGGCGGTAGTGGGACTTGAAGGGCAGCCCGATGCCGCCGCGTTGGACTCGGCAGAAATGCGCCTGAACGCTGCCCGCAACGCGCTGGACGTTTGGAACGCCGCCAACGCTCGGGTTGAGGACGCCTCCCGTCGGGAGAGGTTGCAGGAACAGCGAGTAGAGACGGCGGCACAGGAACATGAAGCGGCTGAAACGGCTGCACACGGAGCGCAACAGGAATGGTGGCAATGGCTCCGTGATAAGGGGCTGGATGAGACACTTACCGCGGACGCGATGGACGCGTTCCTTGCCAGAGTGGACACAGCGCGCAGCTCCTTGTCAGAAGTTCGCCGGATGCGCGACCGCGTGGCGGCCATCGAGTACGACATCCACGAATTCAGTGAGCAGGTGTCGCCGTTGGCTGCTCGCCACGACCTGTTGCTGGCCCCCGATGACCAGCGGCAACTGGCAAAAGTGGCCGACGACTTAATCCAACGGCTGGATGGGGCTCAAGCGGCCTTTTCCCAAAGAGAGCAGGCCAGAACTCAGGAAGAAGAAATTCGGCAGTTGCTGGAGAGCAGGATGCGGCGTTTGCAGTCTGCGGAAGAGGAGATGGCAGGGCTGCTGACAGCGGGAGGCGTGGACAACTCCGAGGACTTGCGCCGCCGGGCACAGCAGCACGCGGAGAGGCTGGAACTGGACCGCCAACGGGATGAGCACCGCCGTAGCCTGGAGCGGTTGAGCGGGCCAGGCGAGCGATTCAATACATTCCGCGAGGCGCTGGCAGCCGCCGATCCCAATCGGCTGGGCGACGAGTCGGCCCGTCTGTCTGAGATTCACGCCGATGTGGACGCCAAGCGCAACGCCCTGCGAGAAGAGCGAGGCGGCATAGACACCGAACTGGCCCAACTGACGGGCGAAGAGGAATCGTCGGCCCTCCGCATCCGGCGCAGTACGCTGGAGGAACAATTGCGGGAACACGCCCGAGAATGGTCGCGGCTCACCATCGCCGAGGCGATCCTGGAAAAGACGCGACAGAAATTCGAGCAGGAACGCCAGCCCAGCGTCATCCGCCACGCCCAAGACTTCTTTTCCGGCGTCACCGGCCGTCGATACCAACGGCTCTACGCGCCCATAGGGGAGCAGACGATAACGGTCACCGACACCGCCGGGGCGAGCAAGCAACCGGGGGAGTTGAGCCGGGGCACCCGCGAACAACTGTACCTGGCCCTGCGCTTCGGCTTAATCCGCGAGTTCGGTGAACATGCCGAGCGGCTGCCGGTGGTGGTGGACGAGGCGCTGGTCAACTTTGACCCGGAGCGGGCCCGCTTGGCCGCCGAGTCCTTCACCCAACTGGCGGAGACCAACCAAGTGCTGGTATTCACCTGCCACCCCGCTACCGCCGATATGTTCGCCGACGTTGCCGGAGCGCAGGTGGTGGATATCAGCCGGACGCCTTCCGAAGCGGCCTTGGCGGATTGACCGGGAGCGGTATATACCAACTGCGGCAGTGGCGGCTCGGAATCGTGTAGAATCCGGTCAGATCTTATTCCAGCAAATCTCATTCCGGTAGTGGGCGTCATGTACGTAATCGGCACCGCCGGCCATGTGGACCACGGCAAGTCCACCTTGGTCAAGGCATTGACAGACATAGACCCGGACCGTCTTCCCGAGGAAAAGGCCCGCGAGATGACCGTTGATTTGGGGTTCGCATGGTTGACCCTGCCGAGCGGACGCGAGGTCTCGATCGTCGATGTGCCGGGGCACGAGCGTTTCATCAAGAACATGCTGGCTGGCGTCGGTGGCATAGACTTGGCCCTGTTGATAGTCGCCGCCGACGAAAGCGTTATGCCCCAGACTCGTGAGCACTTGGCCATTCTGGACATCCTCCAGATTCGCCGAGGCATTGTGGTCGTGACCAAGACCGACTTGGTGGACGAGGAACTGGTGGAGTTGGTCAAGGCCGAGGTGGAAGACACGCTGGTGGGCACATCCTTCGAAGGATGCCCGATGGTCGGCGTCTCCGCCTATACGGGGGACGGGATAGCCGAGTTGAAGGCCGCCATGGACGAGGTCTTGGATACGACGGAGGCGCGCCGCGACTTGGGCCGGCCCCGGTTGCCCGTGGACCGCAGCTTTTCCATATCCGGCTTCGGCACGGTGGTAACGGGCACCTTGATCGATGGGAGCTTCGCCGTGGGGCAGGAAGTGGAGTTGGTCAACTCGGGACGGCGGGCCAGGGTTCGCGGCTTGCAGAGCCACCAGTCAAAGATAGACGAAGCGCAGCCCGGCATCCGGTTGGCCGTCAACCTGTCAGGCCTCTCCCGCAACGAGGTGCCGCGGGGCGAGGTGCTGACGTCCACTCGTTGGCTGCGAACCACCCGGCGGCTGGACGCCAGGGTAAGGATGGTAAAGGGCGCCCCCCACGCACTGCGTCACAACGAGGGAGTAACCTTCCACCTGTTCACCAGCGAGACCTCCGCCAGGGTGAGGCTTCTGGACGCCGACCGCTTGGCTCCGGGCGGCGACGGCTGGGTGCAGGTGTTGCTGTCGGAACCCCTTCCCATGGTAAAAGGCGACTATTTCGTCCTGCGGTCCGCGGAAGACACCCTTGGCGGCGGGCAGGTAGTGGACCCCAACCCCCGCCGGAGACACCGCAGGTTCTCTCCGGAGGTGGTGGACCGGTTGATGACGCTGGATGAAGGGACCGGCGAGGATATTATTCTCAGCGTTGCGGAACAGTGGGGGCCATGCGACATAACGGTGTTGGCGCAGCGTTCCAATCTTCCGGCTTCCGAGGTGGTGGAGCGGGTAAAGGTTCTTGCCGAGCAGGGCGACGTTGTCGTGCTGGGTGAACTGGGGGTCGATGCCGATGCCGTGGTCTACTCCGCGCTGGGCTGGAGCGGCCTGATCAACAAGATTTCCCAGACGTTGCATACATATCACGAGCAGTATCCGCTGCGCCGGGGCGCTCCAACCCAGGAAGTCCGCAGCCGGTTGGGAGTTCCCCAGCAGATATACCCGAGAGCGTTGGCCCGCTTGACAGTGGAGGAGTACGTTGCGGAGGACGGACCTTATCTGAGACTGCCCGACCACCAAGTCACCCTGACGACGGACATGGAGCGGCGCGTCTCCGACTACATCAAGGCGTTGGAACGGTCGCCCTTCGCACCGCCCAGCGACGACCCGCTGGACCCTGAACTCCTGGGGGTGCTGGTGGACGAAGGCAAGGTGGTGCGGGTGAACGAGTCGGTGGTCTTCTCATCATCGGCCTACCAGGAAATGACCCAACGGATCACGGCCCACCTGCAAGCCAACGGCACCATCACCGTGGCAGAGGCCAGGAACCTGTTCGACACCAGCCGCAAGTATATCCTCCCGTTGCTGGAGTACTTGGACCAGCAGCGCATCACCCGCCGGGTAGGCGACGACCGGGTGTTGAGGTAAAGTGTTCCATTTCGGTTTCTTTGACTGGGGCGACTACTGGAAAGTTGGCTGACCGGGTATTCGTGAATTCTTCCACCAAATATCAAAGAGTCAGATGCGACCCCCGCAGGGAGTCACACCCGACCCTTACGGATATATTTTAGCATGAACATCCGTGTTCGTGACCACTTGTTTTCATGGGCCGAAAGTGGTCTGAGAAAGGCCTATCGCGTTGATGTAGTGGAAAGTCGGTTCTTTTGAAGCCTCTTCAGCTTTACGGCAGGAAATGATGTATGGCTCTTGATTTAGGATGTACTGTATTGCAACTCGACTACCTTGTCGAAGAGTCGGGCAAGTATAGAGAAAGCGATCGCAACAGGATGATAGCTTTCCTCGATGCAGCAGCAACCGTCTCCGACTCAACCGCTCAATCCAAGACCCGGTACAATCCCAATCGTCACTTCCTGGCGGCGCAGGCTACCGACACTCTTTTAGGAGCGTACCCTCCGACGGAGTTGCCAACGGACTGGTCGGTGGCATCGGTGGACGGCTCCCATATCGACGTGGACCGGCACATTCCGTTGAGTTGCTACGTGGTGAACCTGGGAGGGTGCGTGCTGACTTACGGGTCACGTCCCGATGCGGTCTTCTTCAGCCAGCCGCGGGTGGCGCACCAGCACGACGACCTGTTCCTGACTGACCCCGCCAACCCCGCCAACGAGGAGATGGTGACCGGCCCGGTGCTGGGTCTGATGCGAACGGTGCAGGAGTTGGAGCGGCTGGCCCAAGTGGTGGAGGAACTGCCGGGGACTACGCCAGTGCTGGCATTGGTGGATGGGTCGCTGGTGCTGTGGGGCCTGTCGGGAAGGGGGCATCAACCGTTCGTGAGACGGGCAATCATCGACGACCGGTTGGTGGTTGTCCTGGACCGCCTTCGGGATGTGTCCCGCGTTCGCCCCGTTTGCCTTGCGGCCTACGTGTCCTTTCCTCGAAGCACCGAGGTCGTCAACGCAGTCAGGAGTTGCCTGTGCCCTTACGAACTGGCCCAGTGCCGCTACACCTGCGGCAACAGCCGGTCCTCGAAGGCTCCGTGCGACTTGGCCAACGGCTTCCTTGACCGGGACCTGTTCCAAGGCTTGTTGGAGCCGGGCTGGCGCTCTCCGGTGTACATGACCAATTCCTCGGTGCCCCGGGAGAACTACGGCGACCACCAAGTGGCCTTCTTCTATCTTAACTGCGGGCAGGAAATAGCGCGGGTGGAAATTCCCCAGTGGGCCGCGCGGGACGAACGGATGCTGTCGTTGACCCACAGCCTGATTTTGGACCAGTGCCGTCGCGGTCAAGGGTACCCGGTGGCGATATCGGAGGCCCACGAGCAGGCAGTCATCAGCGGCGCCGACCGACGCCTGTTCCGCGAAATGGTGGCCCGGGTACTGGACCGGCAAGGTGTTGCAACCTTCACCTCGGAGAAGGAACGGTCGAAGCGTACTCCTTGGTTGTGACCCTGACTTCTAACCGGGTCGACTGGCACCCGCTTGTTGACGGTGAAGACCATGGATTCCCGCCTGCGCGGGAATGACGTGAAGAAAGTGGGAACGATGTGAAGAAGGTGGGAATGACGGTCAAATGGTGGGAATGACGTGAAGAAGGCGAGAATGATGGACGGGGAATCGGGGAGACGGTCAAGGAGTGGGAAGGGTGTGGGACGCGGGCGGGTTGGCCAGACTCGCCGGCAGGTCGCCGGGTTTGCTGAAGGTGGAGACCAGCCTGAGAAAGGCTTCCAGTGAACCGCTGCGGCGGCGTAACTCCTCCAGTTGCTCCCGGACTGGGCTGATGGAGGCGGGGTTGTGGGCGTAGGAGCCGTGGAAGGCGAAGTAGGCTTGGTTTATCTTGCGGATGTAATACCCGTTGTCCACAATCAAGCGGCGGCGCTGTTCCATGTACGCCTCGGCTTCTTCTATCTTACCTTCGGCCAGCAACTCCTCGGTGCGCAGACGGGTCTCGCGCATCTCTTTTCTGAAGTCGAAGGCTTCGGGGTCCCGGTCGGCGGGCGGACGCGGGTTGCGGTCTACTTTCTGGCCGGTCATCGCCAGCAAGGCTTGGTCGCCGATTTCCTGACCGGCGAGGGTGGCAACGGTCTCGTTGAGAGTGGTCATCTCCTGGCTGTCCCAGTAGCCTTGTCCCAAAGGGCGGAAGAAGAGCCAGTGGTGCAGCCACTCGTGGGCGCCGACGACGAGAGCGTGATGCAGGCTGGCCGAGTCGTACACCACGCTGGGGTAGGTGGCGACGCCGCCGGTGTTCTCGACCAAGGCCGACAGGTCCTCTTCACGGAAGACCATCTCCTCGATCCGGCTCCTTTCGTCGTGGCTGATGCCGGGAACCAGGAGGACGGTCTGATGCAAGTGTATGTGGTGGCGGGAGGAGAGCACCAGGACAGTGGGCGGGCTGGACAGGACCATGTCTACGGGCGGGAAGATGATGCCGAGTCGCCACTCGATCCCATGTTGAGCGATGACGGCGCTGATCTCCGACTCGACGGTCTCTTCCACGGCGGGACGGAGGGATTGCCGCCGCTCCCTGACCTCTGCCAGCGCCGCGGTCAAGGACTTCTCTTCTTCGGGACTCACTTCGTCGCCGACGTCGGCATGGAAAGACAGATGGCGTTCCAAGAGTGATTGTTCCCGGAAGAGGTCGAAGTATTCCTGGGTCAGCAGGATGCGCTGGGCGCGGTCGGGCTTGGAGTTCCAAGGCAGCAGGTCATTGAGCCAGTGCCGGGCCAGGCGCAGCCACTTGTCCGGGAAGTGGGACAACTCCCACCCAACCAGATTGTATTCGTAGGAGGAGACAGCGCGGTCTATGGCGGACGGACGGTAGTCTCCCTGGCCGGCGACCAAGACCAAGGCCACGATGAACAAGGTCATGAGCCCGAAGCGAAAGGCCCGGAACATGGGATGTGCAATCCGGCGGCAGGGTCCGGGGTCTAGGCGAGCACCCGGTAGCGGTAGCTGGAGTCCAGCAGGTCTCCCTCGGCGAAGCGGCTGAACCTCAAGGGGCTTATGTCGATGGTGGAGGCCTCTCCCTGGGCAATCAGCTCAGCCATGGTGACGCCGATCATGGGAGCGAGCTTGAACCCGTGGCCGCTGAAGCCTACGGCGCAATACAGCCCCTCTATGCCCGGCACCCGGTCCAGGATTGGGTGCCAGTCGGGGGTGGTGGTGAACAGGCCTGCCCAGCCTCCCCGGTAGTAGCAGTCGGCCATGAAGGGCATACGTCGGGTCAGCTTGCGGATTACCTCCGGGACCATGTCCATGTCCACGCCCTGGTGATAATCGTCCTCATTGACCTCCTCATCGTCGCCGAAGCCGCATAGGGTAATCACCGGAGTGTCGGGCCGGAAGGAAAAGGACTGGGCGATGTCGCCGACGATGGGATGGCTTGGCATGTCCCGCACCGGGCGGGCAAAGGAGCCAATCTGGTGCCGCACCGGTATTAGCGGAACATCGACGCCGACGGGGTCCAGAAGTTGTTTGGACCATGGGCCTGACGCCACCACCACAGTGGAGGTCTCCCGCCGCCCCTCGGTGGTCAACACGGCCTGCACCCGTCCTCCGGACACCTCAATGCCGATGGCGGGATTGCGTATCTCCACTCGGGCGCCCATGTTACGGGCGCGGGAGGCGTAGGAAGTGGTCACGCGGTAGGGGTCGGCGGAGCCGGAGTTAGGTTCCCAAGCGGCCAGCTCATTCTCGTAAATACTGACCATGGGAGCCAGGTCTTTCAGGTCTTCGGAGTCGACCAGGCTTGTATCTATGCCCAATTCCCGGCCGAGGGCAACATTTTTTTCGATCCCGGCCTGTTCCTCGGACTCCACCACCACGATGTACCCGGTGTTGACGAACCCTGATGAGCCGCCGACGGCGTTGTCGAAGTCGCGGTATATCTTCAGGCTTTCCCAAGCCATTTCGGCGGTAACGCGGTTGGAGTAGTGCATCCGGCAAATGGCTTGGGAGCGGCCGGTGGAACCGGAACCCAGAACGCCCCGTTCCACCAGCAAGGAGTTGGTCACTCCCAGTCGGGCCAGGTTGTAGAGGATGCTGCATCCCATGACGCCGCCACCGATGATTACTACGTCCGCCGATTGGCTCATGTTCGTGTCTTCTCCGTGTCGTCGTGAATGGTGTGAAGAGTCAGTTGGAAGCCGGGAAGTTGAGGGCCTCGTGGAAGGCCGTCAAGTGCTCCATCTGCTCGAACATGGGGTTCAGCATCAACATCTGTGCCCCGGCGTCTACGATTTCCTGGAGTCCCTCGGCGCACTTGTCCATGCTGCCCCAGACGGCGACTTGGGAACCCATGTCGGCGCTGCCGTAGTGGCGGGCGAACCAGTCGCGCAGCCTGCGCTCGGCCCGGTCTTCGTCGTCGTCCACCGCCACGTACACTCGCTTGGAGATGAAGAAGGAAGCCGGGTCGCGGCCCGCAGTGTCCAGAGTTTCCTGGACCACGGCAACGCCCTGCTTGAACAACTCGGTGGAGGAGGAACCGGCGCCCATCCAGCCGTCGCCGAACCGGACGGCACGACGCAGAGCGTCGGGGTGGCGCGCGCCGAACCACACGGGAAGGTGGGGTTTCTGCACCGGCTTTGGTTCCATCGCTTCGCCGTTCAACTGCCAGAAGTGGCCTTGGAAGTGGGCTTCGGGCTCTTCCCACAGGGCCTTCATTACCTTGATGCTCTCCACCATGTAGCGGACGCGGCGGTCGGGGGCGCCTCCCAGCAACTGGTCGTGCTGGGGCCGCCCGCCAAGGCCCAGTCCAACTATCATGCGGCCTTGGCTCAGGTTGTCGATGGTGCTGAATTGCTTGGCCAAGTGTACCGGGTTGTTGGTGGTGGTCACCACCACCGACGTTCCCAACCGCGCCCGCTTGGTGATGGCGGCCACGTAGCTCAGCAGGTGCAAACCCTCCAGGGTGGGGCTTGCGCCGATAATCCGGTCCTGCACCCACAGGCTGTGGTAGCCCAGTTCCTCGGCCTTCTGGACGTATTCGGTCACCAAGCCCATGTCCACCGGCGCGTCCTGGAAGACCTGGGGGATGGCGATGCCGCAGGGGACGGAGATTTTCGACCCGGCCATGAATGGTCACCTCGTTGTAGTGGTTAATGGCGAGTTACCGGTGCTCAGTACGTGTTCGATCCCTGACTGATCTTCACATAGAGCGCAAAATTCTAGAGTTGGTCGATGTGGCGGATTAGAAGTATCTCTCCAGATCGCAGCCCATCTGAATCCAAATTACCGACGATAAGTCTAGAAAGAAGACAGGCAAGATCCGGTGCTATTTTCTCCAGTTGCGATGGCAACTCCATTCTGGACATAGGAAACTTTCCGTGCCTTAGAAGAACAGCTCTGGCAACGTGACTGGCGGCGAACATCATTTCCTCTGATGCTGCGTCTACATCGCCAACTTCTAGCAACTCTCCCGACACCATAATTCGCTTCCTAGCATAATCCGCCTTAGGCCGCCAGTCGGGCCAATGGGGATGATTTAGTTCTGCGGCCACCTGCTCGGCCCACCAACCACATGGGTCGTGGACGGGGATCCCAAAACGCAAAGCCCAAGCCGGGTAATCATCGCCGTTCTCAAGCCTTTTCAGGAACCTGGTACGGCTTTGCTGCTGGAGGTGTATATCGCCGGGACGGTCAAGTCGAATCCGATGGTCATCTTCGTGGATTACTAGAACGTCAATGTCGCTGCGACCGTGCATAGTGCCCCGGGCACTGGAGCCTACAAGGACAACCGTCGCAGAGTCCGACTTTCCCAATAGCGTCAAAGCATCCAGCACTGGAGCAGCTTTTCTTTCCGCTACCTCGTTCATTTCAAGGCATCCATGAGTGATTCAATTTCATCTATGTAATTCTCCAGCTCGGAGGCGATCATCTCAAGGTCCCTCTCGTCTAGATCTTCACCTGGTTGCTCGTAGGCAACATCCTTTCTCAACCTGTTTAACTCCTCTAGCTCATCCCCAATGTCACGGGAGATAAGCTCTTCGGCATAAAAGGCCCTAGCGAGCCGAACCTTATCGACATGGTTTCTGACCCACCTCCGCTCGTGCATTTCAGCAAGCGCGATCACACAATTCTCGTAGGCATAGAAAGCCCATAGTACAGCATTTTCAGGGTCCGAATCATGCGCCGCATTTTGAACCCTCTCCAACTGTCTCTTTGCGCGAGCGAGGCACTCTCCGGCTTGTTCAAGGCTCATGAAGCACTCAACAAAGATTTCTTACTAACAGCCACCGACCAACGGTCACCGGACCGCCAGCATGTTGCAGGCCAGGGCCAGCATGACCTTGGTGCTGCTGACGAGGCTCTTGATGCCCACCGACTCGTTGGTGCCGTGGGTGAAGGTCAACATGGGGTCGTCGTCGGGATGGGAGCCGGTGAAGCCGTAGGTGATGATGCCCAGGGGCCGGGTGAAGCGGGAGTCGGTGAACCCGTTGCTGATGGCGGGCACCCACTGGATGTCCACCCGGTCGAGGGACTGGGACATGGCCGTCTGGATTTGGGATGCCAACTCGCTCTCGAAGGGAGAGGAGTTGGGCACGGCCATGTAGTCTATCTCGATGCTTACGCCGGGGATGCCTTCCAGCAGTTGGTCGAGCTGGCTTCTCACGTACTGGTCGTCCTGGTGGGGCAGGGTACGCACGTCGCAGGTGAGCCGGATGACCTCAGGCACGCTGTTGGACTTGATGCCGCCCTGAATCATGGTGGGGGTCAAGGTCATGCGGGACAATGCACGGAGCATCGAGGCGAAGCGCGGGTTGGTCGGCTCCACCTCGGCGATAATCTGGTCGATGTTTTCCGGGGAGGGCTTGTCCTCGATGGCAAAGGTGGACAGGTAATCGAAAAGGCTGGTGGAGGTGTCCCGTTCCGGCTCGTAAGCCTCGATGCTCGACAACGCCCGGCTCAAGCGGTACATGGCGTTGGTGCTTTGCCAAGGCACCGATGCGTGGCCGCTGGTGCCCTTGATGTCTATCTCTATTTGCAGGCGTCCCTTTTCGCCCACGCCCAGAACGTAGGTAAGGTTTCCCGCCGCCTCTATCGGCGTGCCGCCGCCCTCGTTGACGGCGTAGGGAGCGGCCAGCTTCTCCGGGTAGTTGTCGGCCAGCCAGCCGAAGCCGTAACGCCCGCCGTGCTCCTCGTCGGCGCCGCAGGCCAGTATCAGGCTGTCCTCCAGCTCGATGCCGTTGCGTTTCAGCAGGCGCATGGCCATCAACTGGGCGGTGAGGAGGCCCTTGCAGTCGGAGGCCCCCCGGCCAAAGACGCGGCCATCGGCCACGGTGGCGCTGAAGGGAGGGAAGCGCCACTTGTCAAAGTCCTCCACCGGCACCACGTCGCTGTGGGACATGAACAGAAGGCCGGCGTTGCCGGATCGGCCCTCCATCCGGCTTATCAGGTTGCCGCGGTTGGGGGCAGACTCCAGGATTTCAGACTCGATGCCGTCCTCGGCAAGCCAGTCCCTGGCGTACTCGGCCACGGGCGTTTCGTCGCCGGTGGGCATAGCCCCGGTGTTGACGGAGGGTATGCGAACCAGGGCCTGTTCGAGGGCTACGATGTCATCGACGGCAGCGTCCACTTGGGAGAACAAATCGTTCAGGTCAGGCATGTCTACCCTCCTCATTGGCTGTTTGGGGGGGCGCGTCAAGTTCAAGGAAAGCGGCTTATAAAGCCAGCTTTGGGAGTGTAAACAGCAGGGTTGGCGGTGTCAACGCAGGGGCTATTGACCGGGGTTGCCGGGCGGAATTTTTAATCGCCGGACATTTGCGGACATTTCCCGACATTTGGCTTTGGCGGGTAGGACCGGCGGATGGTCTTCTGTGTCATTTATGCCCGATGATGCCCAATTTTGCACCGGTTTTTGTACCCTTTTTGTGTCGTTCCGAGTGATTGTGTGTCGCGTTTGCTAGGGCGTTCAGGGCAACCACAAGGAGGGTTATACGCATTCGTGGGATGGCCCTGCCGGATGGCGTGGCTATACATAATATGGTACGGCGGAGTTGCGGGGTTTGGAAGGGGCGGGGTGTCAGTCAGGGAATATAGGCGGTTTGAACCGGCAGTTCTTGTCACCATGCTATCATGACGGCGCGTTCCCAGCATTGTGCGATTGATCACGTTCTCTGAAAGGTAAGACGGGATAATTATGGGAAGGCTGGCTTTTGCGGCCGCCGTTGTTTCAAGCCTGATGCTGTTTGGTGGTTTAATGGCGGGGCTTGTCTCGGCCAGAGACCAAATCTTGAGTACGCCAACCGTGGATGCGGTGAAGACGCAGACATCCCCGTCTGACCGTGCTGCACTGGTTGCGTTTTACAATACTACGGATGGGCCGAACTGGAGGAATAGCACCAACTGGTTGAGTGACAGGCCATTAGGAGAGTGGTACGGCGTCTCGACCGACGATAACGGGCGTGTGGTCAGTTTGAACCTCTCAAACAATGGATTGAACGGAACTATTCCTAGCGAATTGGGCAACTTTGCCAACCTGGAAGCACTTGACCTCAGCGGGAACCGGTTGAGCGGTGAGATACCGTCGAAGTTGGGCGATCTCACCAACCTGCAAGAACTGCACCTGTGGTGGAACCAGTTGAGCGGGGAGATACCGTCGGAACTGGGCGATCTCACCAACCTGCACACGCTGAGGATTCACCATAACCAGTTGAGCGGGTCCATATCGTCCAGGTTGGGCAGTCTGACCAACCTGGAAGTGCTGGACCTTTCCAGTAGCCAGTTGAGCGGGTCCATACCGGCGGAGTTAGGCGGGCTTGCCAACCTGGAAGTGCTGGACCTTTCCAGTAGCCAGTTGAGCGGGTCCATACCGGCGGAGTTAGGCAGGCTTGCCAACCTGGAAGTGCTGGACCTTTCCAGTAACCAGTTGAGCGGGGCGATACCGTCCCGGTTGGGCAACCTGACCAACCTGAAAGCCCTGTACCTTTACGACAACCAGTTGAGCGGGGCGATACCGGCCCAGATGGGAGACCTCACCAACCTGGTCGTGCTGTATCTTTTCCTGAACCGGTTGAGTGGAGAGATACCTTCGGAGTTAGGCGGGCTTGCCAATCTGGAATGGCTGTCCCTTTTCAGTAACCAGTTAAGCGGAGAGATACCAGAGGAGTTGGGCGGGTTTGCCAACCTGGAAGGGCTGGACCTTTTCAGTAATCAGTTAAGCGGAGAGATACCGTCGCAGTTGGGCAGCCTGACCAACCTGACATCCCTGTGGCTCAATGATAACCGGCTGAGCGGGGAGATACCGTCAGAGTTGGGTAATCTCACTGACCTGACATCGCTGAGCCTCCACAATAACCAGTTGAGCGGGGAGATACCGGCGTGGTTGGGCAGCCTCACTAACCTGCACACGCTGTCCCTTTCCCGGAACCAGTTGAGCGGGGAGATACCGGCGTGGTTGGGCAGTCTAACCAATCTGGAAAGGCTCTCCCTCGGGTCCAGCCAGTTGAGCGGGGAGATACCGTCCGAGTTGGGCGGCCTGGCTAATTTGCAACTTTTGTACCTTGGCGGCAATAGTTTGGAAGGATGCATACCTGAGGGTCTGGAAGGTGTGGAACGCCATGACTTTGACCGTCTCGGTCTGCCTTTCTGCCACTTGACTGGTCCTCCTATCATCACCGCTCTAGTAGCTGCAAGCGACAATTCTCTGATAATAACCTGGGCCGCCCCGGCCAGCGGGCCAGCCATTGTAGCCTACGACCTGCGATATATCCGTACTGACGCCGATGAGACGGTGGAGGGCAATTGGACCGTGGTGGAGGACGTGTGGACGGACTCAGGCACCCTGCGGTATGTTCTGACCGGTCTGGCCGCCGGAAGGCAGTACGAGGTTCAGGTGCGGGCGGTCAATGCCGATAGCGATGGCCCCTGGTCAGCCACTGGAACGCTTTCCCCAGACCGTGCCGAGCTGGTGGCGCTCTACAATGCCACGGACGGCCCGAACTGGGAGAACAAAGCCAACTGGCTTAGCTATGCGCCTTCAGGGGAGTGGTATGGCGTCTCGACGGACAGTAACGGGCGTGTCGTTGGATTGGACCTCCCTCAGAACGGGTTGAGTGGAACGATTCCCAGCGAACTGGGCAACCTTGCCAACTTACGAGAGTTGGACCTTTTCCGGAACCAGTTGAGTGGGGAGATACCGGCGGAGTTGGGTGGTCTCACCAACCTGCGATGGCTGAGCCTCCACAGTAACCAGTTGAGTGGGGAGATACCGGCGGAGTTGGGCGGTCTCACCAACCTGCGACAGTTGTCCCTTTCCCGGAACCAGTTGAGTGGGGAGATACCGGCGGAGTTAGGCGGGCTTGCCAACCTGTACTATCTGTACCTTTCCAGTAACCAGTTGAGCGGGGAGATACCGGTGTGGTTGGGTAGCCTCACTAACCTGCAAGAACTGTACCTGTCGTGGAACCAGTTGGGTGGGGAGATACCGGCGGAGTTGGGCGGTCTCACCGACCTGCGATGGCTGAGCCTCCACAGTAACCAGTTGAGTGGGGAGATACCGGCGGAGTTGGGCAACCTCGCCGACTTGTTCTTGCTGGACCTTTCCCGGAACCAGTTGAGCGGGGAGATACCGTCTCGGTTGGGCAACCTCGCCAACCTGGACGCGCTGGGGCTCGGCAGTAACCAGTTGAGCGGGGAGATACCATCTGAACTTGGCAGCCTTACCAACCTGACCAAATTATCTATGGCTGGGAACCGTTTGACTGGTTGCATCCTGGAGGGGTTGCGGGAGATCGGGTACCATGATCTGTACGGGCTTGGCCTGCCCTTCTGCGACATGACGGGCGGCTCGCCGGTGGTGGTCATAAGGTTCGTGTCTGCGGCAGGCGCCCCGGTCAGGCCTGATTCCGGGATTACCCTGGAGGCCACATTCAGCGAGGCGGTCTCCGGCTTTTCGTTGGAAGACATCAGTGTGGCCAACGGCATGGCCGCCGACTTCTCTGGCAACGGGGCCGTCTATACCTTCAGCGTGACGCCCACCGCCATTGGCGAGATCACAGTAAATATTGCCGCTGGCGTGGCGGATGATGCAGACGGCAACGGCAACATAGTGGCCCGTCTGCCTCTGGGCATACCGTATGACGACGACCACGACGGCGGGATAAGCAAGGATGAGGCCATAACGGCCGTACTTGATTATTTCGCTGGTCGCATTACCAAGGAGCAGACGATAGCGGTTATTATTCTGTACTTCAACGGTTGATGCTCCCGAGCACCGTACTCATTGGACGGAGTGGATTCCCGCCTGCGCGGGAATGACGGGAAGAGGACAGGAATGATGGGAAGAGGGCGGGAATGACGGTTGTGTGGGGCAGAATCGTAGAGTAAATGGTAAGCTGGGATGTAGACCGCTCTACGTTCTCGCTAAAAGACGGGTTATGAAATCACATACGAACAAGCCGGATCCGCACGCGCTGGGAATCGCCCGGGCGGTGCAAGAGCGGGTGGCGCCGGACACGGTGATACTGTTCGGCTCCAGGGCTGCGGGAGACTACCGGGAAGACTCGGACGTGGACATACTGGTGGTTACTGACGACAAGGGGCGTCCGAGAAACCCGCGGGGCATGGGCGCCGGCGACGCAGTAAAAAAATACATGGAGAGTCACCCGCCACTGCTTGAAGTGAGCATAGTGACCATGACCCGGAGCGAGTTCGACCGCCACCGGAGAGCGAAGCAGCACTTGGCGGGACAGGCGGACCACCACGGAGTATTGATGAGCGGAGATAGGTTGGAAAATCAATCGGGTTATGACGACGGGTATCCGGTACACTGGCCGGCGACGAGAAAGAGGCTGGAAAACACCGCAGAGTGGGGCCATCATTTCGACGATATGGTGGATGAAGACCACTGGAACCAGAAAGTGCTGGGTTTCGCAGCCCAGCAAGCGGTGGAGAACGCGTTGAAGGGGTGGCTTTCCAGTTTCAACGACCCGTCCCGGTTCGGCCATGACCTGAACAGCCTGTGGGACTACTTGGAACGAATCCAGGACTGGTCCCAGTCGGGCTTGGAAGAACTCCATGAATCGCTCAACCGCCTGTTCGAGTACACACGGTACGATGATCCAGAGCACCGAAGCGGCCCCCTTTCCCGTCATGCCCGCGCAGGCGGGGGTGACGCCAGGGGCAGGCGGGGCAACTGGCTGGCCGATTACGCCGATGTATACCGCTACGACGTGAACCCAAGGCCGATGACACAAGAGGAGAAACGGGAACTCCGGCAACTGGTGAACGACGCAATCGAAAATCTCACAGAAAGGATTCACCAGGTCAGCGGCACCGGCGACAGCGACATATTCACCGAAGGAAAACGGCCTTGGGAATAACCGTCGGAAACACGGCGGGACGTGGACGGACAGCCCGATGGCGCCGATGATACCTCCTCTCGGTCAACGGACCGTTAGCGGCGGCGAGTTGCTTGTATGGGGGCGCCGGACTTACGTGATGGGCATTGTGAACGTGTCGCCCGACTCTTTCTCCGGCGACGGGCTGGGCGACGACATTCCGGCCATCGTGGAACAGGCCCTTCGGATGGAGGCAGAGGGGGCGGACTTCCTCGACGTGGGCGCGGAGTCCACCCGTCCGGGTCATGCGCCGGTCACCGTTGACGAGGAATTGCGGCGGCTGATACCGGCGCTGGAGGCCCTGACGCCGGAAGTGACCGTGCCGGTCAGCGTGGACACCTTCAAGTCGGTGGTGGCCAGGGAAGCCTTGGCCGCAGGGGCAACCATCATAAACGACCAGTGGGGCCTTCAAGCCGACCCGGAAATCGCGTCACTGGCTGCCGAGACCGGGGCAGGCCTGGTCCTGATGCACAACCGGCATCACCGGCGTTACAAGCAGTTGATTCCCGAGGTCATCGCCGAATTGTCAGAAAGCGCCGACACCGCAATCCGGGCGGGGGTGCCCGAAGGCAACATCATCCTGGACCCGGGCTTCGGCTTTGGCAAGACGCCGGAACACAATTTGGAAGTACTGAGGAGGCTCAGCGAGTTCAAAGAGGCGGGCTACCCGCTGCTGGTCGGGTCGTCCCGCAAGTCCACCATCGGGTTCGTGCTGGACTTGCCGGTGGAGGAACGGCTGGAAGGCACGGCGGCGACGGTGGCGCTGTCGGTGGCCGGGGGCGCGGACGTGGTCCGGGTCCACGACGTGCGGGAGATGGTCCGGGTTTGCAGGATGAGCGACGCGATAGTGCGAGGTTGGAGGCCGGACAATTGGAAGTGGTGACGGCGTACCTGGGCCTAGGATCCAACCTGGGGGACCGCCGGAAGAACCTCCAGGACGCCTCGGAACTACTGGATACGCTGGACGACAGGGTCAGGGTCCTGCGGTCTTCCAATGTGTACGAAACGGAGCCGTGGGGACTTGAAGACCAGCCCAAGTTTCTCAATTCCGTCCTGGAGATTGCCGCCGCCGTCCCGCCGGAGCGGCTGCTGGAACTGGCCAAGCAGGTGGAGCAGACCCTCGGGCGTGAGTGGAGTCCCCGTTACGGGCCAAGGTTGATTGACGTGGATGTCCTGTTGTTCGGGGAAGCTGTTGTGGAGCAGCCGGACCTCCAGATTCCTCACCCGCGGATGGGGTTGAGGGCTTTTGTGCTCGTGCCGCTGGCGGAGTTGGCGGACGACGCCGTTCACACGGTCTCGGGGGTGACCATCGGTCAACTAGCGGCGGAAGTGGACGGGAAGGAGGGGGTGACGTTGTGGAGCGCTTCTCCGGTTTCAACCTGGAGCAATTCTTATGACAGGGACGGGTGACCCATTCAGGGCATGTGCAAAGTCTTTACCGGGAGCCATTGTCTGAATCAGGATTATCAAGATTGAAGAATGCCCAGGATTGAGAATATCCTGAAAATCACCAAATCTGGTAAATCCTGATTCAGACAAATTACTTTGCACAGGCTCTGGTGATCCATTGAAAGACGGTTGACAATCCTATCCCTCTATCGGATATTTGTAGTGGTAAATTTTTCACGTTAAGGTCTCAATTTGTGCCTGTTTGACTCACGAATCAGCGTGAGCCGACAGTCAAGTTGACTCAGGAGTAAGGTAATGGCGGACAAACAACTCACATTCGAAGCGGAAGCCCGCAACAGCCTGATGCGCGGCGTGGACGAATTGTGCCGGGCCGTGGGGCTAACCCTGGGGCCCAGCGGCAGGAACGTGCTGCTGAGCCGCATGTTCGGACTGCCGATAGTTTGCAGCGACGGCGTGACCATTGCCAAGGAAATAGAGCTTCCCGACGCTTACGAGAACATGGGGGCCCAACTGGTCAAGGAGGCCGCCGCGAAGACCAATGACGTGGTCGGCGACGGCACCACTACGTCGGTGGTGCTGGCCCAATCCCTGGTGCGGGAAGGCTTCCTGAACATTGCGGCCGGAGCCGGCGGCGGGGCGTTGAAAGACGGCATCGACAAGGCCGTTGAGGCGTTGGTCGCCGAGTTGAGGGAGATGGCTACTCCGGTGGAAAACCGCGACCAGATAGCCCGGGTTGCGGCGCTTTCCGCACACGAAGAGGCCATTGCCGAGCTTCTGGCCGACGCGATGGACAAGGTGGGGCGGGAAGGAGTCATCACCATAGAGGAGTCCAAGGCGCTGGAAGACGAACTGGACGTTGTAGAGGGCGTTCGCATCGACCGAGGCTACATATCGCCACATTTCGTAACAGACGCCGACCGCATGGAGGTGGCGCTGGACGATCCCCTGTTCCTGATCACCGATCAAAAGGTAAGCACACACAACGACATCGTTCCGGTCCTCGAAATGATAAACCAAGCCGGCCGGCGGCCCTTGGTGATTATTGCCGAGGACGTGGAAGGCGAGGCCCTGGCCACCTTGGTAGTGAACAAGATGAGAGGGGCTGTCAGTTGTGTCGCCATCAAGGCGCCGGGGTTCGGCGACCGTCGGAAGGCGCTGTTGGAGGACATGGCGATCGTGACGGGCAGCACCGTCATAAGCAACGATGTGGGGCTGCGGCTGGACGGCGTCGAAATGTCACACCTCGGATCGGCCCGCAGGCTGCTGGCGTTGAAGGACGACGCCACCATTGTCGAGGGTAGGGGTTCGGACCAAGCAATCAAGGACCGGGCTGACCAGCTCAAGGTGCAAATCGAAGAGACCAAGTCGGACTACGACAGGGAGAAGCTGGAGGAGCGGCTTGCTTCATTGGTGGGAGGCGTTGCCGTCGTCAAGGTCGGCGGGGCTACCGAGCCGGAAGTGACGGAGCGCAAGTCGCGCACCGAGGATGCCCTTTCAGCGACCAAGGCCGCAGTGGAAGAGGGCATCGTGCCGGGCGGCGGCGTGGCGCTGGTGCGTGCCTCGCACGTACTGGACGAGGTGGAGGCCTCTCTCGAAGGAGAGCAACTTCTGGGCGCGCAGTTGGTGAGACGTGCCCTGAGCGCCCCGCTGGTCCTCATCTCGGAAAACGCGGGACACCGGGGAGAGGTTATATACGAGCATGTTCTGGAAGGCGAGGACGACTGGGGGTTTGACGCTGAGGCGGGCGAGTATTGCCACCTGATAGAGCGCGGCATCGTGGACCCGGTAAAGGTCACCAGGTCGGCGCTGGAGAACGCGGCCAGCATCGCGGGCATGATGCTCACGACCCAGGCCATCATCACCGAGATACCCAAAGAGGAACCGCTGCCGGCGGACGTGCAGGACTTCATGCACGACTAGCATCGCAGGCCCGTTGCGGCCCGCATAAGTTTCGGTCAAGGCACAGGCCCGGGACTACCGCGTATAATGCGCATCAGGTCCCGGGCCTCTAATTGTTTACTGGCATAGTTGTCAAACTGTCTCTAAATCAAATGCTCCTACTGATATACCAGCGTTGATAGCTGAAGCGTATGGATTCCCGCCTGCGCGGGAATGACAGATAGCCCCTTGGGACCACGTATGAACATGAAAATGGCCTATTTTCATAAAAATGACAGATTGGGCACTGGACTAACTCTTGGGATAGTCTCTGAATACGCCAACCGGAAAGAGTCATGATTTCCAGTGCTCTAGACAGACAATCCATAGGCGACCTCGTCCTAGGGTACCCTCCGCTTATCGAGGGATATATCTCCCTGGAAGAACAACTTCAACCCAACGGCTTCGATCTGACACTGCGGGAAGTGGGCAGGATGACATCGGGCGGCAGTATGGGAGCGGGCCCGGACCAGCGGGAGTTGCCGTCCACCGAGGTTATAGGTTTCGACTCCCACGGGTGGCTTGAGCTGGACCCCGGGCCCTACTTGATAACCTTCAACGAATCAGTGAACCTCCCCTTGGACGTGATGGCGCTAGGCCGCCCCCGGTCCAGCTTGCTGCGCAGCGGGGTGAGCGTACACACGGCGGTGTGGGACGCGGGGTACCTGGGTCGGTCCCAAGCGTTGCTGACGGTGCAGAATCCATCAGGGTACAGGCTCCAGAGGGATGCGCGGGTTGTCCAGTTGGTGTTCTTCCGTCTCTTGGCGCCGGTGGGCCAGGGATACCAGGGCCGGTTTTGGGGGGAGAATTTGCAGGGGCAATCATGACGGATGGCCTGAAGAAAACCGCCACGGACTACGCCCTCAAAATGGGATTCGATCTTGTGCGCGTGACCTCTGCCGAGGAATTTGTGCGGGACCGGGACGTTGCCTTGGAACGTATCAAGGACGGGCTGATGGACGGGCTGCCTTGGTACCACGAGGGGCGGGTCAGACGGGGCACGAACCCGCAGGAGCTTTTGCTGGGGGCACGGTCCATTATCTGCTTGGGGTTGAATTATTACCAGGATGATGAAACCGAGAATGACTCACGGCTTCCGGTGGGGCGAGTGGCCCGGTACGCTCGGCTCCGCGACTACCACAGGGTCATGAAGAAACGGATGAGGGCCTACGTGGAGGGCCTGTCCGGGCAACTGGGGACGGCAGTTTCCGCTCGCTGGTACGTGGACGATGGGCCGATGCTGGACCGGGCGGCGGCGGCGCGGGCCGGGTTGGGATGGTTCGGCAAGAACACCAACATCCTTACCGGCACTCACGGCTCGTGGATATTTCTGGGCCAGATAATTACCGACCTGGACCTGGAGCCGGACGCGCCCAGCAAGAAGACCTGCGGGGCCTGCGTCAGGTGCATCGACGCGTGCCCCACCGGGGCGATCGTCGCCCCCTATGTCATCGACAACGCCCGTTGCATCTCCTACCAGACCATAGAGAACCGGGGGCCGATACCGTTGGAACTCAGGCCCCGGATGCTGGACTGGGTATTCGGCTGCGACATTTGCCAGGATGTATGCCCGGTCAACCGCAAGGCCGTGCCCGCCGGCTCGTCCATGTGGGACCGGGAACCGACCGGCGTAGTCCCATCGGGTGGACCGGCAGAAGCAGCGGTGAAGGTCGGAGCCGGCCGGTCAAAAGGGCCGGCGACTTTGGACCTGCTGGAGTTGGCGGAGATCACGGAACAGGAATTCCACAACCGGTTCAGGGGCACTCCCGTCATGCGGGCCAAGCACGCAGGAATGCGTCGCAATGCCTGCGTGGCCTTGGGCAATATTGGAGACCCGGCGGCCGTTCCGGTCTTGCGCCGCGTATTGACCAGCGCCGAGCCACTGGTACGAGGTCATGCGGCATGGGCGTTGGGGCAAATAGGGACGCGGGAAGCCAAAGAAGCCTTGGACAACGCCCTGGCTGCGGAAGCCGACGCAGACGTATTGATTGAGATCAGGACGGCATTGGACTGAGAGGGGGCCGCCTACGTCGCCGGGGTTGCCTCCGGTTGAGTTGAAGGACCGGCGGCGCCAGTCTCCTTGCCCGCGGGCGACTGCTTCTGGCCTCGATTGCGCCGGTTGTTGCCCCTGGACCCCGATTTTCTTCTCCTGTTGTTCGACGCGGTGGCGGCCAACGGAGTGGGCGTGTAGCCCGGCCCAAACTTCAGCTTCTTCATCTCCTCTTCGATAAGGAGGAAGTCGCTCTTCGGCAGCAGGTGAAGGTTGCCTTGGAAGGCCATGTACCAGTTTTCGGGCGGCCACCGCCTCACATAGTCCAAGCGGGGGGCCAACTGGTTGGCGTCCATGTATTGTGAATCTTCCAGCACTATTTCGGGTTTTATGTGGAACCGGTAAGGCCAACCAGCCTTTCCTTCCCTTTCCCAAATCGGGGTATCGTCCTCAAAGAAGGACGTGGTAGCCGTGGCCGTTGCGGTGAAGCATCGTTCGTGGGTGACGTAGTAAAGAATCCTGTCTCCGTTCCCAATGCGCTGGACTTTGCGGCGGTGCTGGGCTTTCAGGCCCTGAATGGTAAAGCCGCGTTCCTGCGTGATACGGAAGTTTTGCGGGTTGCATACAATCATCCAGAAATTGTGAGGCATAGTCACCTCGGGGCGCCCTAGGCCAACGTGCAGGCTTCGGGCGGTTAATTTCTCTATTTTATCACGCCGGTGAAAATGCGAACCTTTGGAGATGGACCGCCGTTGAGAATTTCCGTGCCTTGGTTGTTCTCTGTAGCGGCTTGGTGTAACATCACTCCGTTGGCGGCCCCTCACCGCTGGCTGAGGTCTGTGGATTCCCGCCTTCGCGGGAATGACGAGGCGAAGGCTGGAATGACGGGTGTGGAGTAGGAATGACGTGTGTGTAACGGGAGTGACGGGTAGACAATCGGAATGATGGGTGTGGAGCGGAAAGGGCTTTTAGACAGTGGGGATGACGGGTTGGGTATTGTGGTAAGGGTTGAGACAGTTTCATAAACGCGAAGGGAAAAGCATAAACACGGGGGAATAGAATGACATCCAGCTCTCCCAGGGAGCGAGAAATCGCAATAGTGGGTGTTGCCGAGTCGGACGTGATGGGAACGGTCCCGAACAAGTCGTCGTTGCAACACCATGCGGAGGCGGCCCATAACGCATTGGAAGACGCGGGCCTGTCCAAGTCCGACGTTGACGGACTGTTGACGGCGGGGTTTTCGACGCTGGCCACGGCGGAGTATATGGGCATCCAGCCGGGCTTTACCGACAACACGTCGGTGGGCGGCTCTTCGTTCGTCATCCACGTTGCGCACGCCATCGCCGCCATCCAAGCCGGTTACTGCGAGGTGGCTTTGATCACCCACGGGCAGGCGGGAAGGTCCACCAGGGGCCCAGTCCCCGGGGACCCGAACCTGCCCGCGTCCCAGTACGAATCTCCCTACGGCATGATCGGGCCGCCCATCAACTATGCGCTGGCCTGCTCCCGCTACATGCACGAGTACGGCGAGGACCGCACGCGGCAGGGGATGGCGGAGGTAGCAGTATCGACACGCAAGTGGGCCAACCTGAATCCCAAGGCGGTGATGCACCAGACGCCGATGAGCTTTGACGACTACCACAACTCGCGTTGGGTGGCGTGGCCTTTCCACCTGTTCGATTGTTGCTTGGTAACGGACTCGGGGGCGGCGATCATCGTCACCACCGCCGAACGGGCCCGCAGTTGCGCCAAGGAACCAGTGTGGGTGCTGGGAGCGGCGGAGGCGCACGACCACAACATGATCAGCATGATGCCCACGCTGACGTCGTCGGTTTCACGGGAGACGGGGCCCAAGTCGTTGGAGAGGGCTGGCATCCGTCACGACGACATCGACCTGACCATGATTTATGACTCGTTCACCTACACGGTCATGCTGACTCTTGAGGGCCTGGGTTTTTGCGGCAAGGGCGAAGCCGCTGACTTCGTCGCCAACCAGCGAACGGCGCCCGGGGGCGACTTCGCGCTGAACACCAGCGGGGGCGGTTTGTCCTACACCCACCCCGGCATGTACGGCAGCTTCCTGCTCGTTGAGGCCGTGAGGCAACTGAGGGGCGAGTGCGGCGACCGCCAAGTCCACCGGAAGGGCAGCGCCGACGAGAACCCGAAGATTTCATTGGTAAACGGCACCGGCGGCTCCCTGTCCTCCACCGGCACGGTGGTGCTGGCTACAGATTAGCGGCTGCGGCGGCTTGCCGCGCCGCCGGGGTGGCCGAGTGACAAAGGCGGTCTAAAGGCCGCCAAGCTGAAAACCAAGGTCCCCCTTACTCTTTTGCGAGAGGGTAAGGGGGACCTTTTGTTTGGCCCTGAAGGCCATCGTATGGCAGTGAAAATCCATGTAGGCAGGGGGTCAAGGAACGTTGCCATAAGCCGATGCCTGTGGATTCCCGCCTGCGCGGGAATGACGAGGAGAGGGCAGGAATGACGGTAAGGGGGAAGGAGAAGGTCTTGCGCGGTAGGAGGATGGGGGTCGGCGAGGGCCGTTAACCGGTTGAATCCTGTTGGATTTTTTTAATGAGCATCGGAAGGAGGTTGTGCTAGGATTCACACATTGAATATTGGTATGGCATCTATTAGTCATACCATCTTGTTGCGCTGAATAGCGAAAGGATTCGATTGTATGGACCAAACGATAAAGTCGTTTTTGCAGCATCTTATTGTCGAAAAAGGTTTCTCCCACAACACCTCCAACGCCTACCACAACGACCTCACCCAGTTCCGGGACTTCTTCCAAGAACGCAAGCAATTCCCCCCCAACGGCTCCACTCCCTGGCATTCCGTGGACCTGGACCTGTTGAACGATTACATCAATGACCTGCGCGTCAACAGAGGTTACCGGGACGCCACAACCGCCCGCAAGGTGGCGGCCATCAAGTCGTTCTTCGGGTTTTTGACCGACAACAAGTTTGTCGCGGATGACCCTACCCAAGGGCTGGGTTCTCCGCGGGTGGGGCGTTCGCTGCCGAAGTACCTGTCCCAGGATGAGGTGGCGAAACTGCTGGACTTGGCCTGTCAACCGGGCACCAAGGAAGGGCAGAGGGATGCGACGATCCTGGAGTTGTTGTATGCCACGGGCCTGAGGGTAGGCGAGTTGGTGTCGCTGGACGTGAGCAACCTGGACCTGAACGAATCTTACATAAGATGCTGGGGCAAAGGCTCCAAGGAGCGGATTGTATACCTGTACCCCAGGGCCTTATCGGAGTTGAAGCACTACCTGAAACACTCGCGAAAGGCTTTGCTGGGAACGGTAAAAGACAAAGACCAGCCGGCCCTCTTCGTTAACCATCGCGGCCAGCGTCTGACCCGGCAATGGGTGTGGAACATCCTGAAGTCCTATGGAGAGCGGGCAAACATCGACCAGAAGATCACCCCCCACACCCTGAGGCACAGCTTCGCCACCCACATGCTTCAGAACGGGGCTTCCCTGCGCCACGTCCAGGAACTGCTGGGACACTCCAGCATCTCCACCACCCAAGTTTACACCCACCTCACCGACAACCATCTTCACCGGGAGTACGAGAAGAGCCACCCCCGGGCTTGACCTTCAGAATGCCGGGAATACCGCCTCTTATCAGCACCCCTCCGTCTGATACCTCTGGCCGGTCATATAACTGACCGGCCCTTTAATTGTTCCAAGGCGCCGCAGGTTGGATAGTGCCTTTTACGGCAAATTGCTGGTATAGTGTTTTATGTCTTGTTGAGAAATCTGTGAGCACGCCGGTCCCAGGGGTGGTATCTGGGGGTCAGGAGGTAATCGTCGATGCCGGGTAAAGCTCGCCGGGTTGCGTCGCGTCAAGCGCAACTCAATCGAAGAAAAAAGCAACAACGGACTCCCAGGCCGGCCGCCGTAGCGGCAGCGGTCCCGGCGTCCGGAAGCGGAACGGCTACGGCCGAGCCTGAAAATGGCCGCCAAGCCGCGTCGGTCCCCAGTGCGTCGGCTGCCGTACAGGCTGCGCCCTCCGAACAAGCCGCCGCTCCCGCGGCCAGGCCGCTGAGCCAGGCGCGGGCCAGGAGAGAGCAGACCCTGTCGCCCAACTATACGATACCGGAGGTCCGCCGCATCCTGCTGCTGAGCAGCGTGGTACTCGCGGCGATAATTGTTTTAGCTTTCGTAGTGCCCTGATGGTCCTGCCCAAGTTCGAACGCCGGCTGCGCAACGCGCCGGACCGCCCCGGCGTCTATATCATGAAAGACGTCCGGGGCAACGTGCTGTACGTCGGGAAGGCCAGCGTCCTCAGCAACCGGCTCCGCACCTACTTCGGGTCGCCGTCCAACCTGCCCGCCAAGATACAGCGGATGCTGGGGCAGCTCGAAGACTTCGAGTGTATTGTCACCGACACCGAAGCCGAGGCATTGATACTCGAAAACACCCTCATCAAACGCCACCGGCCCCGCTACAACGCCCGCCTCAAGGACGACAAGACCTACCCGTACCTGAAGGTTGACCTCTCCGAGGACTTTCCTCGCATTTACATAACCCGGAGGGTAGCCAACGACGGCGCGCGGTACTTCGGCCCCTTTGCCACCGCGGGCACGGTGCGTCAGACGATGGACTTGGTGAAGCGGCTGTTCCCCTACCGGTCATGCACCAAGGCCATCACCGGAAAGGACCCCCGCCCGTGTCTTGAATACTACATCAACCGGTGCATCGCTCCCTGCACCGGGGCTGCCGACAAGGAGGACTACGCCAAGGTCATCAACCAAGTGGTCCTGTTCATGGAGGGCGACACCGAGGCGGTTACCAACGACCTGCAGGAAAACATGGAGAGGGCGTCGGACAACCTGGAGTTCGAACGGGCCGCCGTTCTGAGAGACCGGATGCGCAGCGTTGAGAAGGTGGCCGAGGAGCAGCGGATCAAGGTGGACGCCAACCCGGTCAGCGACATGGACGTTATAGCCATGACCCAGGAAGGCAAGGACACTTGGGTGGAGGTGTTCTTCATCCGGCACAACAAGCTGATCGGGCGGGACCACTTCTTTATGGACGGCGCCCAGGACGACTCTCCCAGCTTGGTGCTGGGCCAGTTCATCAAGCAGTTCTACCAGTCGGCTTCCACCGTCCCTCCCCGGATCCTGGTGCAGCATCCCTTGGAAGAGGAGGAGGTCATAGGGGAGTGGCTTCAGCAACGGCGGGGCGGGTCGGTCAGGCTGGTGCTGCCGCAGCGGGGACAGCACAAGAAGCTGATGAACATGGTGGCGGAGAACGCCAAGCAGGGGCTGGCCCACTATTACGTCAGGTGGTTGGACAACTCCGACGCCATCCAGGAGGCAACGGAGGAGCTGAAAGAGGAGCTGAGCCTGCCCACCGACCTGCGGCGAATGGAGTGTTACGACATCTCCCACATCCAGGGCACCAACACCGTTGGCAGCATGGTGGTCTTCGAAGACGGTGTGCCAAAGCCGTCCCAGTACCGGCGCTTCAAGATCAAGACGGTTGAGGGAGTCGACGACTACGAAAGCATGAGGGAGGTGCTGCGCCGCCGCTTCAAGCGCATGGCTGACGTCCGGGCCAAGCAGCAGGCCGAGTTGGACGAAGACCGGAAGACCGACCCCTTTCCCGTCGTTCCCGCGAAGGCGGGAACCACACAAGGGGCAGGCGAAAGTTGGGGAATATTCCCCGACTTGGTCCTGATCGACGGCGGCAAAGGACAGCTTTCCGCCGCGTTGGAGGTCTTCCTTGACATGGGTTTGGACAACGTGCCGCTGGCGTCCTTGGCCAAAGAAAACGAGTGGCTGTTCGTGCCTCATACGCCGGAGCCGATAATCCTGCCCCGTGACTCCAAGGCGTTGTACATGGTGCAGCGCATCCGCGACGAAGCGCACCGGTTCGCCATCACCTACCACCGGAACCTGCGCAGCAAGAGCAGCTTGAAGTCGCCCATCGACATGGTCACCGGCATCGGCCCCAAGCGTAAACGCATGTTGATGCGCAAGTTCGGCTCCATCAGCGGCATCAAGCAGGCCTCGATAGACGACATCGCCGCCGTACCCGGCCTGACCAGGTCCCTGGCCATACGCTTGAAGCAGACCCTTTAGCGCGTTCCGGGCAGGTCATTCCGGGGCAAGATTTTCTTCAGTCGCGTTCACTCATGTACCGTCATTTGTCGGCCATCGCCGGTACATGGCGCGGAAACGAACGCGAAATGAGCCGGAAATGAAACCCCTAAAATGGTACAATCTAGGCACGAAATCCGGAAATGAGCCGGAAATGAAGTTGAAATGGGCCGGGAATGACCACCGCAAATGTCAGCCATTACGCGCCGCCCATCCGTTGGATTTACTACGATCAAGCTGCCATTCTAGAGCAGTTGGTGGAGGCCAAGACCTCAGCAGGGGTGCTGCGTCAACTTCCGTATCTGCCTCAGTGGATCGAAGCGGTGCACCAAGAACAACTGCGGCTGGAAGCGGCCGGCACTTCCCGAATTGAAGGAGCAGAGTTCACACCCCAAGAAGAGAACGAAGCCCTGGCCCCAGATGCCGTGAACCGCACCGACTTGACCTATTCCCAGCGGCAGTTACGGGCTGCCGAAGCGACCTACCAGTGGATAGCCTCCCAACCGCGGGAACGTCCCGTCAATCGCGACTTCATGTTGGAAGTCCACCGGCGCATCGTTACCGGCTGTGAGGACGACCACTGCGAGCCGGGAGCGCTCCGGGGTCATGCTCACAATGTCACTTTCGGCTTGCCGCGCTGCCGGGGAGTTGAGGGCGGGGAGGATTGCCAGGATGCTTTCGATGCTCTTTGCAATGCCATCGGCGAGGAATTCCGCGAACACGACGGCATTATTCAAGCAATGGCCATTCACTACCATATCGGCGCTATGCACCCCTTTGGTGACGGCAACGGACGCACGGCCCGGGCCGTTGAAGCCTTTATGCTGAGGAAGGCCGGAGTCAGCGACCGGATAATGGTCAGCCTCTCCAATTACTACTATAGTCACCAAGACGAGTACCGGGCCGCCCTGTTCGAGTCCCGCCAACGTGGGCACGACCTGACGCCCTTTCTCCGGTTTGCACTGCCGGCGGTGACAGAGCGGTGCAATGCAGTGGCGGGGGAAATTCTGGTCAACCATAAACGCTCTCTGTTCCGAGAATTTGCGCGCTCGTTGTTCGGGAGACTCCGCAGTCCAAGGCGGCGTGTTCTGGTGGAACGGCAATTGCAAGTATTGGAGACTCTGCTGGATAGCGACCCTATGGGCCTTGGAGATTTCGCTAGGCGTACTGAGACGATTTACCAAAAGCTGAAATACCCAGACCGGGCGTGGGTACGAGATGTGAGAGAGTTGATTAACTTGGGTGCTGTGGAACTGGAACTTCGTGACGGCCATATCTGGGTCAACTTGGAATGGCCGCAACAGTTTTCGGAGTCGGAACTCTTGGAGCGGTATGAGAATATGTCGTCCGCCGTGTCGGCAAGTCATCCGGCGATGCCGGAGTTGTCGCGGCTGCTGCGCCGCAGGAGTTAATCATCGGGTATCCTGATTTCGGTTGCTTAGCCTTTAGCCGTCGGGTAGTATTTGTTGTTGAAGCCCAATCGTTTCCAGGCTGTGTGGTGTGTGTATGGTAAAGGTCTCTATTTCGTTCCCGAACAATACTCAAATATCCGTGGAGTCTGAAGACCCGGAAGTCCTGCCCGCAATGCTGGCCAAAGTGTTGCGGGAACTTCCAGGCGACTTGGTCTTTTCCGCCTTTTCCAGGGGAGACCAAGTCCACCAACCAAGTGCGGTAGGAGTAGGAGTAGTCAGCGAACTGGATGCGCCGGCCCTTTCCGGCGCCGACATGGAAGAAGCTTCGCCGTTGGGCGAGGCCATGGAAACTCAGCCCGACACGTCGCAGAACGGGTCGCCGGCCGGATTGGAACGCTACCGGGAGTCCTTCACCCCGGACCGGGTAAAGGCCCAACAAGCGGCCCATTCTGCGGCTGCCGAGCTGGCGTTTGTTCAATTCTGCCAGTCGGTGAATCCCATGGGGGACATGCGCAAGGTTGTAGTAGCCATAGAGGGGGCAGACCGGTTCCTGCAGATGACCAGCGTAGATGAGCAGGAGTTGCAGACGTTGTTCGATCGGGTGGGCTGGCGCCAGCCCAACAGCTTCCCCCAGACACTTCGCAACGCCGCCCGCAGCACATTCAGGTGGCTGGAACGGGTCCCGGGTCGTGCGGGTCACTATACCGTGACCGACTTGGGTAGGACGACCATTCTTGAAGGATAGTTGCAGTCCCAAGCAAAGAGATCCCGTTCGCAAACATCAGCCAACTCTCAATCCGTCGCGCTCCCCTGCGGAACTGGTAAAGTTGGGGGCCGGTTTGGAAATGCTGGGCAAGTACCTAACCGACATGGGCAAAGCCTTGGCTTCGCCCCAAGAATTGGAAGAGGACGACGACGTGGGCTTCACCCACAAAAAGGCATACCCCACCACCACCATCAACACCGAGTACGTCAAGGAAAAGTACCCGCAAAAGAAATACCCCAAGATGTACAAGGAGTCCATCACAAGCGGTAGCGTGGTGCTGGACTTACCCTTCCAAAACAAGCTGATGGGGGTGAAGTAATGGCGGACAGCAATCTGGAACCCCACTGGGGCGTGACCCTACCCACGTTGATGGGTAGCTTGATGATGGCATTGTTGGCGATAAAAATGGAAAGCCACGGCGTTATCATATCCATCTTCGTAATGGCGTTCATAATCACCGCCTGCTACATGGGGGCCTACGTCATGCAACAGCTTGACCGAGGAGAGGGGCTATGAAACCAATCTGTCTACCATAATGCAATGGTCGACAACATCATACCTTACACAGAGAGGCGAGACCCATGAGGATGTACATCAACGGACAATGGATAGACAAGGCCGAGACCATACCGGTGTTCAACCCGTTTGACCAATCGGTGCTGGACACCGTTCCGCGCGGCACCGCCGCGGACGTGGACCTGGCGATCACCAGCGCCGTGCGCGGGGCGAAAGCGATGGCCAAGTTGACCGCGTATGAACGGTATGCCATTCTGCACCGTGCCGCCGAGTTGATGGCGGAACGGCTGGAGGACCTGGGGCAGACCATAACCAAGGAAGAAGGCAAGGTCATCGCCGAAGGGCGGGGCGAAGTGCAACGGGCCATCCAGACCATCACCACCTCCGCCGAGGAAGCCAAGCGGCTGCACGGGGAGACGGTGCCGTTGGACGCCGCGCCAGGCAACGTGAACCAGTTCGGGTTTACCATGCGGGTGCCGGTGGGTGTTGTGGCGGCCATCAGCCCGTTCAACTTTCCTCTCAACCTGGTGTGCCACAAGGTCGGTCCGGCGCTGGCCGCCGGGAATTCGGTAGTGTTGAAACCGGCGGGCGACACTCCGCTGTCCGCGCTGAAGCTGACGGAAATATTGCTGGAGGCCGGGCTTCCCGCGGAAGGTATCCAGTGCGTGACCGGGCCGGGCGGCGAAATCGGCGACGTTCTCACCGGCGACCCCAGGGTGCGCAAGATAACTTTCACCGGCAGCATGGAGATTGGGGAGCGCATTTGCCGCAACGCCGGTATCAAGAAAGTGACCATGGAGCTGGGCTCCAACAGCCCGTTGATCGTGATGTCCGATGCCGACATCGAAAAGGTAGCGGCGGCCACGGTAGCCGGCGGGTTCGCCAACGCCGGTCAGGTCTGCATTTCCACCCAGCGGGTCTTTGCCGACCGCCGGATTTACGCCGATTTCCTTGATGCGTTGGTTGCTCCCACCGAGGCTTTCTCCATGGGCAATCCGCTGGACGAAGCCATACGGATGGGGCCGATGATACGGGCATCCGACGCCGACCGGGTGGGCGAATGGATCAGTGAAGCTGTTCAAGGCGGCGCACGCATCCTGGTGGGCGGCGACCACGAGGGGACCATGCACGCGCCGACTGTCGTGGCCGACGCCACGCGGGACATGAAGGTGTCGCGCGAGGAGCTGTTCGGCCCGGCGGTGGCGGTCAGCGCGTTCAGCGACATCGACGAGGCCATCGCCATGGCCAACGACTCCCGGTTCGGTCTGGCAGCGGGCATCTTCACCCAGAACGTGGACTGGGCGATGCGGTTCGCCAAAGAGGTGGAGTCGGGCAACCTGCACATCAATTCTACTCCCCAGTGGCGCACCGACCTGATGCCCTACGGCGGGTTGAAGGACAGCGGCATGGGCAAGGAAGGCCCGGCCTACGCCGTGCATGAGATGACCGAGTTGAAGATGGTTGTTTTCCACTGATGGGCGGGCCAACATAACCTTAAGGACGGAAACACGAGAATGGAAATTGTAAAAGCGGCGCCGCGGAGCGCGATGGCGGTCACTCCCCACCCGGACGATTGCGAAGGGGGGTGCGGCGCCACCCTGGCCAAGTGGATCGAACAAGCGGGCACGGAGGTTGTGATAGTCCTCTGCACCAACGGCGACAAGGGCGCCGCCGACCGAGGCATGACTCCAGCGCGATTGGCCACCATTCGGGAGAGGGAGCAGCAGGAGGCAGCGGAGGTCATGGGCGCCTCCGCAGTGGTGTTTCTGTCCTACCCTGACGGGGGTCTGGAGGACACCCTGCTGTTCCGCAGCCAAGTGGTGAGGGCGATGCGCACCTACAAGCCGGAAGTGGTCATGTGCATCGACCCCTACCGCACCGTCAGCCACACTCACCGGGACCACCGCATGAGCGGACAGGTGGCGCTGGATGCGGCCTTCACCTACGCATGGAACCCATTGCACTTCCCGGAGCAAATCACTGAAGAGGGCTTGGAGCCGCACAAGGTATCACAGGCCTTCCTGTGGGGCAGCGAAAGCCCGGACGTTGCGATTGACGTAACGGGCTTCGTGGAGGCAAAGGCGGAATCGCTCAGCAGGCACGTCAGCCAGGTAGGGCGGCGGAGCCCCGAAGAACGGTTGGAGAGGATGGAGCGCTGGGCAAGCCGTTCGGCGGAGGAGGTAGGGGTGCCCTTTTCGGAAAACTTCCGGCGGGTACGGTTCGACCTGCAATCGAAGAACTGGCGGTTTATGCACACGTAGAGGGATATTGGCAGTTCCTTCTTTAATAACTTCTGTTGATACTAAAGCAGTCCTAACCGGCGCGCATCGTCTTCGGTCCATAGGGTATCTTGTAAAACCCGATTCAATGTGCCTGGTGGCAATGTCTCACTGGACCTGTGATAACTGAGAACGACTCGGCGACCGTCGGGATGCCGGTATATTCTATGACCGCCCCTGCTGCGTCTGGCAAGGAAACCGTCCCGTTCCAACGATACAATCCACCGACGAATCGGGACGTTTCGGAGGCGCGAGACCAAGCCAGGCGGTACAGTCATGCAGGCACAGTGACCTGCATCCCGTCACCGGATTCAATGCTGGGTGGGATAGGTTCCCCGCACTCTATCATGTCTTCCAAGACCAATACGGCGGCTTCGTGCAAGGATTGCAAAGCGTCGTCCTTCGTGTAACCCCAAGTAGCGCAACCGGGTAAAGATTCAATCCAGGCGCTCCATCGCCCGTCGTCTTCCTCTTGCAGGGAAACTTCAAACGTATAAATCATTTGTCACTCACCTGAAGGACCTCTACTTGCCATACTAATCGACGAATTGGGTTCCATCTGGCAATACACCACAAGATGATCAGGCCCATTCCTGCAACCGGCGAATGATGCGCTTCAGTTGTACCTCTTCCATCGGATGTTCGTCTGGGGGACTGAACCCCACCTCGTCCAGCAGGCCGCCGTATTTCTCGAGGATTTTGTCGGCGATTTCGTCGTACTCCCCGATTACCGCGAAGGCTTCGACCATTTCGTCGCTGACCAACTCGGCCATCTCGGCCCACTGGCCTTGCAGGGACATCTGGTGGAGCCGCTGTCCCACCTCTTCGAAGCCATGGGCTTCCAGCACCGGGAAGTAGGTGCGGGTGGACGAGTAGAAGGCGATGCGCTGCCTGACCTTGGCAGTCGCGTCGCGGAGGCTGGCCTTGTTGGGGCCGGTGATGATGAAGCCGCCGCCGCTGACCGATATCTCTGAGGGATGGCGAGAGGATTTTTCAGCTCCATTGGCTACACCGGGGCGCACCACATCCCGCACGTACTTTTCCGACGTGAGGCTGTGGAGCATGAGACCGTCGCACACCTCCCCGGCGACGCGGCAGTTGTAGGCGTTCACCGCGGCGGTGCAAACGGAAGGATGCGGGTACTCGCTGGGGCCGGGACTGAAGAAGGGCGTCATAAGGGAGAACCGGTAATGCTTTCCTTGGTAGTCCAAGCGGCTGCCGTCGTCCCAGCAGTCCCATATTCTGTGCAGGGACTCCACGTACTCCCGCAGCCTTGGGCCGGGCGACGCCCATGTTGAAGAAAAGCGACGTTCGATGTGGCCCTTGACCTGCGTTCCCAGTCCCAACCGGAACCGGCCCTTGGACAGGTCCTGCAGGTCGCGGCTGGTGTAGGCGACGACCATCGGCGAGCGAGGGAAAGCGATGGCCACACGGGTCTCCAAGGTGACCCGGGAGGTTGCGGTGGCGGCCAGCACCAAGGGCATGAAGGAGTCGTGGGCCGTCTCGTTGGAAGAGACGCCGTCATATCCCATTGACTCCGCCCATGCGGCTTCCGCCGGGATGGCTGCCAGTTCTTTGGAACTCAAGCGGTAAGTTACCCGCATACCTTCCCCCTTTGATCAGGTCTTCTATCTTCGTTGGGCTTCAGGCTTAGTCGCCGGCCAACTGTTGGTATACGTCGTCGGACTTGGCGGCCATGATGAAGTCGTTGCGGTGCAGGTTGCGGATTTTGTGGGTCCACCAAGTGACTCCCACACGGCCCCACTCGGTAACGATCCTGGGGTGGTGCCCCTCGGACTCGGCCAGCCTGCCGATTTCGGCAGTGAAGTCGAGGGCGCCCTGGAAGTTCCGGAACTTGAACACCCGGTCCAGCTTGGGAATTCCTCCCTCGTCGATGAGGTCCCATTGGGGCAACTCCGAGTGCAATTCGTCCCTCTCGTCCGGGGTAACGGATGGCGAGTCCCGCCGGCAAGCAACGCATTTTTCCTGGTTGAGTTGGGTCATTTCCGCCTCCCTTCAGCTACATGGGTCCGGTTGGCAACGTCGTACCAATTCTAGCATAGGCGGCCCGGCGCCGATGAAGGCGAGTGCGGATGTGGGCAATAGTGACAAAGCGGTTGGCAGACCATAAGATATGTTCAGACAACGCCTGCGACACTGGTTTCCCGCCTTCGCGGGAAAGACGGCTGGGAGGGCGTGGCGCTTGATGCAGCGCGGTCAGCGGCGCAGAAGGACGAGTCATCGGCGCGAGAGGACGACTGAAATGATCTTTGGAGCGATAACCAATTCCTGGCGGCTCCAGTTGGCGGACCAGGACATAAACGATCTGGTAGCAGAGGCAAAGGCCCGCGGGGCGAGGCACATTGAGTTGCGACAGACCTGCCTTGGAGATTGCGAATCGGGAGAGGGCGAAGACTGGAGGCCGGTGCTGCCCCGGTTGCAAGCCTTGGTGGACTCATTCCCGGAGTTGTCGTTCGACCTTGCAATGGCGTGGCCCTGCCTGACCAGGAAGTCGGACCCGCAGGGAGAACCGTTTCAAGCGGCGCTGGAGGGGGCCAAGCTGGTGGGCCGGGACACGCCCCATCTCAGGATCGTGGATCCCAGTGGTTTCGACCAAGCTTGGGAAAGCCCCGGTGACATACCCGCCGAGGCCTTGGCGGTTGCGGACCTGGCCCGGGAAGCGGCACGGCAGGGCGTGATACTGTCCATGGAGAATTCCGGGCAGCCAATCCGTAGCATGGCGTTGCTGGTGCAGCAAGCGCGGGCCGCGCTCACTGAGGAAGAAGGACTGTTCTTGGGGCTTTGCCCCGACGCCACCAACCAACTCCGTCGTTACCCGGACAGCGACCCGTTGGCTGAGCTGGACGCGGTGGGGCTGGACATGATCAAGATCATCCACTTCAAACAGGCCCGGGACGGAGCTGCCCATCCTACCGTAGATACGGGCGACCTGGACTGCTTGAGGATGCAGGAGATACTTGAGGCCAAGGGTTACCAAGGCGCGGCTATCATGGAAATTCCTCCCGACCAGAATGTGTTCGACAATTTGGCCGCCAGTTACGCATTCCTAGGCTCCGGGAAAGCGTAAAGCGCCAGCGCACCGGACGGCAGATGACCAACTTCAGCGAATACACGGTTTCCATCCAGTATGACCGTCGGCTCTACAAGCACGACATCGTTGGGTCGATTGCCCACGTCCGCATGTTGAGCAAGCAGGGCATTATCGGGGCGGAAGACGCGGACCTGATCATCAACGGATTGGAGTCGGTGCGCCGGGAAATCGAGTCGGACAGTTTCCCTTGGGACCCGGGTTTGGAAGACCTGCACATGAACATCGAGACCCGCCTGCGGGCCCTGATTGGCCCAGCGGCGGGGCGGATGCACACCGGCCGCTCCCGCAACGACCAAGTCGCGCTGGACATGCGCTTGTACACCAAGGAGGTCGTCGCCGGGGCGGTCAAAGGACTGTCAGGGGTACAGGCCTCTCTCGTGGGGTTGGCGGAACGTTACCAAGGCGTGTTGATGCCCGGCTACACCCACTTGCAGCGGGCCCAGCCTGTCCTATTCTCCCACCACATGCTGGCTTACTTCCAGATGTTCCAACGGGACATGGACCGTTTCCGCGACTGCTACCGCCGCACCGACGTGCTGCCCTTGGGCAGCGGCGCGCTGGCGGGGGTTGCTTACCCGACGGACAGGGAGTTCCTGGCGCAGGAACTGGGGTTCAGCCGGGTGAGCCGCAACAGCATGGACGCCGTTTCGGACAGGGACTTCCTGCTGGAATACTTGTCCGCCGCCTCTATCTGCATGATGCACCTGTCGCGCCTGTCGGAGGAGATCATTCTGTGGGCCAGCCGGGAGTTCCGGTTCGTGCGGCTTACGGAGGAGTTCACCACCGGCAGCAGCATAATGCCCCAGAAGCGCAACCCGGACTTTGCCGAGTTGGCCCGGGGCAAGACCGGCAGGGTCTACGGAGACTTGATGGGGTTGCTGACGGTTATGAAAGGGTTGCCTCTGACCTACAACCGGGACTTGCAGGAA
Organism: Dehalococcoidia bacterium; assembly: GCA_965203835.1. Lineage (GTDB taxonomy): Bacteria > Chloroflexota > Dehalococcoidia > Lucifugimonadales > UBA3495 > CBDCFV01. The sequence goes on along the minus strand of OZ241919.1, from coordinate 1,434,824 downwards.
GACAAAGAGGGATTCTTCGACGCGGTGGATACGCTGCTGGCCACGCTGGGGGTGTTCGAGGGTATGCTTGGCGGGCTGACCTTGGATGCCGACCGGGTGAACTCCTTGGCGGGAGAGCACTTCATACTGGCTACCGACTTGGCCGACTACTTGGTGGGCAAGGGGGTGCCATTCCGGGAGGCCCACGGCGCCCTGCGGCAGTTGTGCGACTACTGTGAGTCCCAGGACAAGGACTTGCAGGACTTAACATTGGAAGAGTACCACCGCTTCTCGCCCCACTTTGACGAGGACGTGTACGGCATCACGGCCAAGTCGTCGGCGACGGCAAGGGACAATATCGGAGGCACCGCGCCCAACCGGGTGGCCGAGGAGATAGACAGGGCCAAGGAACTTATGGAGGCCAACGCCAATGGACTCTGACACACCCATACTCATCGCCCCGTCGGTGCTGGCCGCCGACTTCGCCAACCTTGGGAAACAGGTAAGGGAAGTGACCGAGGCCGGGGCGGACCTGATCCACGTCGACGTGATGGACGGGCGGTTCGTGCCCAACATCTCATTCGGAGAGGTGGTGGTGGACGCGATCCGGCGCAGCACGGACCTGCCCCTGAACATTCACCTGATGATTTCGGACCCCGACGTGCTGCTGGCCGGCTACATGAAGCGTTCAAGCGACCAGATTATCGTTCACGCGGAAGCTTGCCCGCACCTGCACCGGACGGTGACCCGGATAAAAGAGGCTGGGCACGAAGCGGGCGTGGCCATCAACCCCGGCACGCCGGTATCGGCGGTGGAAGAGGTGTTGCAGCATCTGGACCTGGTGCTGCCCATGTCGGTAAACCCTGGGTTCGGCGGCCAGACTTTTATCCCCGAAACACTGGACAAGGTGAGGCGTTTGCGCCAGATGGTCCTGGAGAGGGGTTATTCAACGCAGATCGAAGTTGACGGCGGAATAAAAGCGGACTGGACGGCAGAGGAGTCGGTCAAGGCCGGGGCCACCATCCTGGTGGCGGGGACGGCGATTTTCAACGACAACGCACCGGTCAGCCAGTGCATGGCCCAGATGCGTAGTTGCATCCACGGGCTGCGCCCGGCGTAAGGCAACGTCCCGTTTCAGGCGGCCAGTCCCGTGGCTTCAGTGTTGTGGATTCCCGCCTTCGCGGGAATGGCGGGTTAGGTACTTCTAAATGACGGGTTGGGCGCCTCTCTAAGCTTCGGTCTCGTTTCTATGCTAGCTTGGCTACGGCCTTGCGCACCTTGGCCGACTTGCTGAGAGACCTCAGGCACCGGCTGCAAATCTTGACCTTGATCTGCTTTCCGTCCTGAACGATGGTCTGCTTGTGGACGTTGGCCTTGAAGCGGGTCTTGGTGTGAAGGTTGGAGTGGCTTACGTTGCTGCCGGTCATGCCGGACTTGAGGCAAATTTCACATCTCATGGCTTTTACTTCGGGAGTTAAAGATTATCCGGCCAATCGCCGGATTTCGTCAGCGGCTACAGAATTGGAGTATACCACGGGGTAGGCCAAGCCGCTACGCAAGCGACGGGCCGTTTGGCGTGAGCTATTGGCCCTTGGAACGGTAGATCTCCACCGCTGCGTTTTCGATTACGGAGCCTTTTATCGGGGGCCGGGGCTTTTTCACCCGCACCTGCACCGCTTGGACGGAAAACTCGTCCAGAATCCTTGTGGCGATGGCATGGGCCGCCGCTTCGAGCAGGTTCTTGGACTCGCCCTCCAGCACAGCTTGCACCGAGCGGTACAACCGGGTGTAGCTAAGGGTGTCCTCCAACCGGTCGGAAATGCCCGGGGGCAACAGGTCCATCTCTACGGTCAAGTCAACCAAGTAAGGCTGGCCCAGGGCCTTCTCTTCCGGGTTGACTCCGTGGAACCCGTAGAACTGCATCCCTTCCAGGATAATGCGGTCGGGAGGACGCCCGTTGGCGGCCACTGTAAATCAACCGCCCGCGGCCGCGATGGCGTCGGCCCTGGCCAGCAGGTTCTGGGCGCGCTTGATGACTGGCACGTCGATCATGCGACCGTCCAGGTCCGCCGAGCCGCGCCCCTCGGCTTCGGCGCGGTTCCAAGCCTCCACCACCTTGCGGGCGTAGGCCAGTTCATCCTCCGATGGGCTGAAGACCTTGTTGATGACGTCGATCTGGGCTGGGTGGATGGCGAACTTGCCGGTGTAGCCCAGTTGCCGGGCCATCCCCGCGTCCCGCTCCAATGCATCAGGCTCGCGGAACCGGACGAATGGGGCGTCCAACGCGGCCACCCTGGCCGCACGCGCGGCGACGGGGACTACGGCGCGTCCGTAGTAGACCTCCTCGCCGGTGTCGCTGCGTTGCAGGCTCATGTCGTCGGCGTAGTCCTCGGAACCGAAGGCGACGGCGATCAGGCGTTCGGAGCACGTGGCGATCTGGCCGGCGGTCATAACTGCCCTGGCGTTTTCAATCCAAGGAATGAACTTGATGCTCCCCGGTTCCAGTCCCGCCGAGGCCTCCGCTACACCTATCAGTTGGTCGCTGTCCAGGACTTCCTGGGGCGACTCGGCCTTGCCTACGCTAACGCCGTAGAGGTCGGGGCCGATCAAGGCTTCCAGCTCGTCCCGCGTCAGTCCGGTGTCCAGTGCGTTGGCGCGGAACATGACCCGCCGCCCGGCCTGCCGGAGCCGGGGAATCCACTCGCGGGCCACCTCCCTGGCGTTCACTTTTTCCGCCGGCGGCACCGAGTCCTCCAAGTCGACCATCACAACGTCGGCGTTGAACCCAAGGGCCCGTTCAAGCATGTTGGGCCTGTTTCCCGGTACGAAGATAAGGCTGCGCAGCAGTTCCAATTTTTCCTCCGTCGGTTTGCTCAGTTACCGAAAGTGGGCACAATGTCCACTAACGCCAGTCCATCTACAGCAGGTAGGGCGGGTGCGTTTCATTATCGGGGACCGGTTCTATCTGCCGGGTTACCGGGTTTACCTTAAAGCGCAAATTCTCAAGGAGTTCGTAACCGAGGAGAGGCGTGGATGCGGGGACCAGCACGGCACCGAATTCCAGTCCCATCAGTTCACCCTCGGCCAAGTAGGTATTTGACTCAACGACGCCAGTAGCGCTCATCAGCCTGATTTTACCCCGGAGTTGACGCAGTCCGAGGGCTTCGATCTCCTCCAAGGGCAGGCCCAAGTAGGTGGCTCCGGTGTCCACCAGGAAGGTATATTCCCGAGTCTGTGTTTCTCCTATGATCGTTGCTGTTACCTCTGTCCTACCCACTAACTACTACTCCATGTTATGGGATTGAAAGTCAATTAACTTATTCCATGTCCCCCCAGTTGTCGCCCCACTTGGCGTCCACTTTCAGTGTCACGTCAAGTCCCATGGCGGCGGGCATTTCGTCGAAGACGAGGTCGCGCAGGGCGTCGAGTTCCTCGGATGGAGTCTCGAATACAAGTTCATCGTGGACTTGCAGGAGCATCTTGGTGCGCATTTCCTCGGCGTCCAAGCGGCGCTGGACGCGGACCATTGCCAGCTTCATTATGTCGGCGGCGGTGCCTTGGATGGGCATATTGATGGCCATGCGCTCGGCGCCGCCCCGGACGTTGAAGTTGGGGCTGTTGATGTCGGCCAGGTAGCGGCGGCGGCCCAGCACCGTCTCCACATACTGGTTAACGCGGGCTTGGGTCTTGACCGTCTCCAAGTACTCGCTGATGCCGGGGTACTTGGCGAAGTAGGTGTCTATGAACTCCCGCCCCTGCTCGCGGCTGAAGCCCGTTTGCTGGGAAATGCCGTGGGGCGACAGGCCGTAGATGACACCGAAGTTGAGCACCTTGGCGACGCGGCGCATCTCAGAGTCCACCTCGTTTATCGGCACCTCGAACATCAGCGAGGCGGTGGAGGAATGGATGTCCTCGCCGCGCCGGAAGGCTTCCAGCAGCCCCATGTCCTGGGATAAGTGGGCCAGCACCCGCAGCTCGATCTGGGAGTAGTCAGCGGAGAATAGCTGCCAGTCGGGCGCGCCTTCAGCGACGAAGGCGCGGCGCACTTGGCGACCCAGCTCGGTGCGTATGGGTATATTCTGTAAATTCGGGTCGCTGCTGGATATGCGCCCGGTGGCGGAGCCGGTCTGGTTGTAGCTGGTGTGCACCCGCCCGGTGGCCGGGTTGACCATGTCCGGAAGGGCGTCAACGTAGGTGGACTTGAGCTTGGACACTTGGCGGTATTCGAGAATGCCGTCCACTACCGGGTGAATTCCTTTCAGCCCTTCCAGCGCATTGGCGTCGGTGGAGTAACCGGTCTTGGTCCGTCTGGTCCTTGGCAGGCCAAGTTCAGCGAACAGCAGGTCGCTCAACTGCTTCGGTGAGTCCAGGTTCACCTCGTGGCCTACAGATTGGTAGATGTCGTGCTTGATCTGCTCGGTCTGCCGGTACAAATCAGCGGACATTTCGTGCAGAACGCCCGAGTCCATCTTTATGCCGTGCCGCTGCATGGTCACCAGGACCGGGAGCAGGGCCATCTCGGTGTCGTCCATCAGCCCGCGCAGTTGGTCCCGTTCCAGTTGCGGCTCGAACACGTCGCGCAGGCGGAAGGTGATGTCCGAGTCGGCGGCAGCGTAGTCGGCGGCGGCGGGGATGTCCACTTGGTCGAAGGTTATCTGCTTGCGCCCCGAGCCGATGAGTTCCTTGATATTGGTCATTTCGTGGCCGAGTTCGTTCAGCGACAGGTCTTTGAGGCCAAGCTGGTTGTAGCTGCGGCCCAGCAGGTGGGCGGCAATCATGGTGTCGAAGTCCACGTTGGCGAACCTGACGCCGTGGTTGGCCAGCACCGTCATATCGTAGTTAGCGTTGTGGGCGCACTTGGCGATGTCCGGCGACTCGAACAGTGGACGCACCGCGGCCAGCACGGATTCGAGGGGCAACTGCTCACCCTCGCGGTGGCCTACCGGCACGTACCAAGCCCGCCCCGGCGCGATGGCGAAGGACAGCCCAGCCAGTTGGGCGCGCATGGCGTCCAGGCTGGTGGTCTCGGTGTCAAAGGTGAAGTTGCCTCTTTCCTCAATGGCGGCAATCATCGATTCCAGTTGTTCTTGGGTCTGCACTACCGTGTAGTCGGTCTCTGTCTCCTGTAGTCCAGCGGTATCGGCGTCTGCAAGGTCAGTTCCGTCGGGCTGGGGAACACGCGAGACGATACTGAAGAACTCGAGCTCGGTGAGCAGGGCCACCACGTCGCGGCGGTCGTATTGCCAGAAGCGGCACTGATCCAGGTCCAGCGTCACCGGGGCGTCGCGGTCAATGGTCATCAGCTTGCGATTCTCGAAGGCGCGTTCCCGGTTCTCGCCCAACGCTGACTTGACGCTGGGCGGCTTTACGGCGTCCAGATTCTCATAGATGCCTTCCAGGCTGCCGTAGTCGTTCAGCAGGGCGGCGGCGCGCTTCTCACCCACCTTGGGGACGCCGGGGATGTTGTCGGAACTGTCGCCCACCAGCGCCTTGAAGTCGGGTTGCTGGTCGGCGGTCAGGCCAGAGTAGCGCTTGGCCAACTCCTCCTCGTCGTACACCCGCCGGTCTTGGATGCTGGAGGCCAGGTCAACGCTAACGTGGGGAGAGATTAGCTGGAAGGTGTCGCGGTCGCCGGTGAGTATCACCGAGTCTATGCCGGCTTCTTCCGCTTGGCGGGTGAGGGTACCGATAACGTCGTCGGCCTCCCAGCCGTCCAGCTCGAACACGGGAACACCGAAAGCGGCCATAAGCTGCTTCACCCGGTCGAACTGGGGGCGCAACTCCGGCGGCGACGGCGGACGCTGGGCCTTGTAGTCCTCGAACTGCAGATGCCGGAAGGTGGGGGCCGAGGTGTCGAAAGCGATGGCGCAGTAGGCCGGGTTATGGGTTACCAAAGCGTTCAGGAACACGTTTGTGAACCCGTAGACGCCGGTGGTGTCCTCGCCGGTGGCGCTGCTGGTCAGGTTGCGCTGCTGGGAGATGGCCCGGAACGACCGGTGGACCATGGCATGACCGTCCATCAGCATAAGGAGGCGGTTCCGCTCTTGGGGGAAGAGGGGCATGGTCATAGTCATGGCGGCACCTCGGCGGTCTGGTGGTAGGTGAAAATGCCGGCCCTCGTGGAGACGAGGGCAAGCCTCCGGTTCAAGCCGCATTATACACTAGTACCAAAACCAATCAGGAAAGGCAGGAAATAGACGTTCTGCCGGAGGGATGCCATACTGGGAGCCAATGAGGGAAGGGAGGTGAAGTGACACATGGCTCAGAGGAAGTACGGGGTCCAACTGAAGCCGGAGGAACGCAGCAGGCTCCAGCAATTGATCAGAAGCGGCAGGGGTTCGGCCCGGGCCATGGCTCGGGCCCGAATCCTGCTGAAAATGGATGATGGGTGGACGGCGCCACAAGCGGCAGCGGCGCTGGAAGTGTCGGAGCGGACGGTGTTTCGCATCAAGCGGCGCTATGCTGAGGAGGGACTGGAGGAGGTGCTCAGGCACCGCACCCAGGTCAACCGGTACCGAAAGGTGGACGAACGGGTGGAGGCCCACCTGATCGCTCTTGCCTGTAGTCCGGCGCCCGAGGGCCATGACCACTGGACTCTGCGGCTGTTGGCGGACAAGACGGTGGAGTTGGGGTTGGTGGAGTCGCTGGCGCCGGAGACGGTGCGGCTGCGGTTGAAAAAAACGCGCTCAAGCCGTGGCGGAAGAAAGAGTGGTGCATCCCCAGAGTGAGTGCCGACTTCGTGGCCCATATGGAGGACGTGCTGGACCTTTATGCCGAGCCTTATGACCCAGCCAGGCCGGTAGTCTGCTTTGACGAGAGTTCCACTCAGTTGCTGGCGGACACCAGGGAACCTGTGCCAGCCGGTCCAGGGCGTCCGAAACGCCAGGACTACGAGTACCGGCGGGAGGGCACCCGCAACCTGTTCTTGGCCTGTGAACCCAAGGCGGGCTGGCGCCACGTGGCCATTACGGAACGGCGCACCAAGGAGGACTTCGCCTGCCAGATGCGGTGGCTGGTGGATGAGGCCTACCCCGATGTTTCGGTGGTCCGCCTGGTGTTGGACAACCTGAATACCCATAGGGCCGCGTCGCTATACGAGGCCTTCCCGCCAGAGGAGGCCCGGCGCATCGCCAAACGGCTGGAGTTTCACTACACCCCCAAGCACGGCAGCTGGCTGAATATGGCGGAGATCGAGTTCAGCGTGTTCTCCCGCAGTTGCCTCAGGCAGCGCATACCCGACGAGGAGTCTCTCTACCGAGAGGTTCATGCCTTGGAACTGGAGCGGAACCAAGCTCAGGCCCGCATCAACTGGCAGTTCACCGCTCAGGAAGCCAGAGGCAAACTGCGTCGCCTTTATCCCTGCCTTTCCTGATTGGTTTTGGTACTAGGCCTATGCGCCCTTCAGTCACCCTTTGGCAGCGGGTGTGGGCGAAAGCCGCGGGGGGCGACGGTCAGGCGACGGTCAAAGGACGCCGGATTGATGTTTCGGCTCAAGTCTGGACGGACTACTGAGCCTTACGTAGGTCAAAGGCGAGTGGAGGGGTGGCCGGTCCTGGCAGCGAAAGACAACAGGTGTCCAGTTAGGAACCCGAAACCCGGTCCATCTCGTTCAACAATTCCTCCAGCCGCCGATCAACGCCTATGGCGGTTCGCTTGGCAGAATCGTAGAGCGATACTATGGGAGGAAGCATCACCCCAGTCATTGACGGCCCCCAGCTTGCCGTAGTGAAGTCGATCTCGTCTCCTTGTTCATCGAGCACGGACAATCTGTAATCCGTTGGGGAGCTTCCTAGCCGTGGGCCACTGCCCGATATAAGTACCGACATCCTGCCGAAAGTGGCGGCGAAAGTTGATTTGTCGACCGTGGTTTTCCAAGGGACTTGTCCCTTGTCGGTGAGCTTGGCAAGCTTGTCAACAACGTCTTTTATTTCTGCCATGCTAACTACTCGCGATTTCGTCTGTGTACATCATACTACTTTGCAGTGTTTCCAGGCTCTCCTGAATCTCGCTCAAAGTCTCATCTAGGCTGGGTATATCATCCGGCTCCTCGTTCTCATTCTCATACCGGGACCGTCTGACAGTGTTTGCCAACGTGGTGACTTGGGGAATGGCGCTGCGGATCGAGTTGCGGTGTTGGGCAAAATTTTCCGGTATGCTCGCGCCAATCTCACCAAGAATGATTCTGAGTTCCGCATATAGTCCCAGCGCATAGTCCCAATTCCGTTGATAGTGGACGTCTTTCAGGCGACCAATCAAGGCTACTGCTCGTTGTACATCGACCAGGCTCAGCCTGCGCGTGATAGCACCGTGGGCCTCGCTTGCCGCCTGCTCAGCTGACTTTGCGGCGCGACGCGCCAGAAAGGCATACACCAATCCCCCGATGCTGGCCACAAGTCCCAACACACCTATAAAGCTGCCCCAGTTTTCAACTACGTAATACATCCAGATTTGCTGGTGTCCTGGTTTCTCGGTCCTCGTACTAAGCCGAGACTTCTTGTGACGTGTTGTGTTGGGAGTTGCTGTTTCGGTTCGCCATAGTTGTCGCTCCTTATCAGGTGTTCTGATTGCGGAATCGCATGGTTCGGGGCCAGTATACCAATGGTCAGGAATCCGAAGACACCTTCATATCAACTGTCTCCCAGAGGGAAGGGACTACCGAACAATCCTTCTATTTGTTTGGTCATCTTCTAGCCGTTGGCCGGCCATGCTACAATGACACCTGAACGTTCAGCCTTTGGGAAGGCGTCTTATGCCTGTACATGACTACCGGTGCCAGGAATGCCAGGAGGTTACTTCCGTCCTGTCTTATTCCTGGTCCAAAAAGCCGGACCCGGTCTGCCGCAGGTGCGGCAATGCGGACATGACCAAGCTGATGTCCGGGTTTGCGTTTCACCGTCCTTGGGGAGAGAGCCTGAACTGGGCGCCCAGCGGGGAAACGCTTACCGATGTGAATGAGGACAGCCCGCAGGCCATCGACAATTTCATGGGCCGCATCCAGCAGGAGATGGGCGGGCAGGTTACGCCCGATTTCAACCAGATGCGTAAAGAGATAACGGACCTGCCGTAAACTTCCGCCGACGACCATGCCTATCTACGAGTACAGGTGCCAAAGTTGCGGGGAAGTATCCTCGTTCTTCATCCGGTCCATCGGCGCTCAACTGGAACCCGTGTGCCAGCACTGCCAGAGCACCGATTTGCAGCGCCGCATGTCCACCTTCGCCATGGGCAGAACGCTGGAGTCAGTCCATGAAGGGGCTCCGTCCACCCCGGCGTCCCTGGACTATTACCGCGACCCCCGCAACATCGGGCGCAACGTGGAACAAAGCTTCACCCGGCATGGGGTGGACATGCCCGAGTCGGTAAGGCAAACAATAGACGCAGCCCGCGAAGGAAGCCTACCCAAAGGTCTGGATATATGACTACTCCCGACCCTCTTCGGAACAGTTGCTTGGAGAGCCTGGTCCATTGCTTGAGCAGCTTGACGGAAAACACCCCAATTGTGGATGCCACAGGCAGTGCGCTGCGCCGGTTGCGGACGCTGTCGGCCTCGTTGCAATCGCTGTCGTCGATAGCCGGAGAAGCGGCCACCGTTGAATTGACCTTGGACGACTCCCTATCCTTGGTCGAGACTTCTCAGGCCCTGTTGACTACCTTGGAGGGCGCGCAGTACGGTGGGCTGGGCAGTGCGGAATTGGCACGAGGACTTTCCGAAGCCTTGACGGGTCTACGGGACGATATAGGCGTGGCCCTTCGCCGACAACAGGCTGACAAAGTCAGGGGCCTTTACGTGATCATAGACCCTGAGGTCACCGGGGGGCGCGATCCGATGGAGATCGCAAGGGCAGCAATTCGAGGCGGGGCCAGGATGCTGCAATTGCGGGACAAGCTGAGGGATAAGGGAGAAATACTTGGCTTGGCTACGCCGTTGCAACAACTGTGCCAGGACAACGACGTACTCCTGATTATCAACGACCACGTGGACTTGGGGGCCACCATAGGTTCGGCGGGTATTCACGTTGGACAGACGGACATGCCGGTGGCGCAAGCCCGCCAAGTGCTGGCGCCCCACCAGATTCTGGGCCGGTCCAACCGGGAAATGGACCAGTTGGTCGAGTCTCAAAGAATGGGGGCCGATCACGTGGCCTTCGGGGCCATCTACCAGACCAACACCAAGGGTACCGGGAGGCCTCCCCAAGGGACGGAGCGGCTGCGGGAGGCGCGGGAAATCGCCCGCGTGCCGTTGGTGGCGATTGGAGGCATCAATGCCAATAATGTTGGGCCGGTGGTGGAAGCGGGGGCTGACGCCGTGTGCGTGACCGCAGCCGTGGCGGCCGCCCCTTATCCGGAAGCAGCAGCCACGGAACTTGTAGAGGCCATGAGGGTGGCCGGAGGCCGGATCTGATGCCCTCGCCTTATGGAGACTCGCTGGCTGCCATAGGCGCCAAGGCAATCGAGCGGTTGACCCTTCGCAACAGCGCCAGGGAGCAGGGACTCTCCATCTCCAGGGAGGTGACGCGCCTGTCGGCCAACGCCATCCGTGCGGTGCACCGTCGCGACCTGGATGAAGCAGGCCGCCTTATAGGTCTGGCCAAGCAACGGCTGTCCGACGCCGAGCCGATGCGCGGCGACACCCCGGAGATTTTCTTCGCCCCCTTCCTGTCGGACGCCCGCAAGGAGTACGCGGAGGCCAACGTGACCCTGGCGGTAATTTCGGGCAACGACATACCCCAACCCGAGGAACTGGGCATCGACGCTCCGCCTTACCTGAACGGAATGGCGGAAGTTATCGGTGAACTGCGGCGTTACATTCTGGACTCGCTGCGGCGGGACGACTTCGGACGCTGCCAGGAACTGATGGACGTGATGGACGAAATCTACAGCGTGCTGGTGACGGTGGACTTCCCGGAAGGCGTGACTGCGGGGTTACGCCACAGCACTGACATGATGCGGGGAGTGCTGGAGCGGACCAGGGGCGACCTGACAATGGCCCTTCGCCAGCACAGGCTGGAACTTACCATGAGGGAGTGGCAGGAACGGCAGCCCCAGTGAACTTTGCGCACCGCTGAATCTACACAGTCAACACGCTGGCAACGGTTCGACCGATGGTGGGTCCCTTTCAGTTGGGTGCTCATTGCGCCGCTGTTGATTAAACCCCTCACCTTTACCGTTCTTTACTTGGCGACGGATTTTCACGCCCCAAGCTTGGCGGGGCTTCCTGAACCGTCTCCAACCGCGGTCGGCGCCTCCGGCTCTCCACCGACCTACACCTACTTCCCAGCCGTGCCAACGATCATCATCTTCGTTTGCGTTGGACTGCTTCACTTCACCCCTTTCCTGTGGCTCAGGTCCAAGCAGGCGGAGGTACGAGTTGCGGGAATAATGGCCGCGTTGCTGGGCATACCCCATCTACTGCTGCCAGTGGTCCTGTCGTTCAACCTGTTCGAACTGCTCACCAACCCCGATGGGGTCCTGTATTTTCGGAACGTCACCGATTTCTGGACCGGCATCCAGTTGCTCCACCTCAGCTGGGCCTTGGTCGGCGCGGTTATCTGGTTCGTGAGCGCGATGGTCTGGTGGAGCTACGGGCGGTACCGGAAGGAATCGTCCAGGCCGAGACCCGGCGCCGGGGAATACCTCATGGCGGCATTCACCCTGGGCGGCATCAGCTTCGGGGTTCTGCTGGCGTTCTTCATACACTTCTGACCGATGCCTAAACGATGTTCCGGGACTTGAACGTCATGGACTCGAAGGAGTGCTTGTAAGGCGACTCGCCGGTCTTTTTTATTTTGGCCTTGCCCAGCTTGAAACGGTAGCGGTTGGTTATGGGGTCGGGCACCCGGTGAATCAGGCTGTTGGCCTCGGTGTTGGGCCAGCCTGGGGCCCACAGGAAATTCGTGTAAAGAACACCGGGCCGCACGGCATCGGTTACGACGGCTACCGCCGCGCTCCTTCCCCTGCCGCGGCGGATCAGTCCGTTCTCCTCCAGCTTGCTGAACAGGAACTCGTCCCCCTTGACCAGCGTGAAACCGCCCGTTTGCACCAGGATGTCGTCGCTTTCCATGAGGACTTCGTCGCCACTCTCGATTCCGCGGGGCGCGGCGTCGTCGGGATGTATTTCCACATGGGTCATGGGCCATCTTTGGGAAATGTAGGGTTTCCGGGAATCGTCGTATGCCGACTGCCATACCTCGTTGATGCGCCCGTTGGTAACCCACAGCTCGTCGCCATGCGGGGTAATGCGCTCGTAGAAGTCGCTGAACCATTCCCACGGCGACTTGTTGAGGACGGCCTTGCCCGAGTGGGTGCCGAAGTGGGTGAGCCATTTCCGGTGTACCGTCGGCCCCTCGGGAGTGCCCAGTTCAAGGGTGGAGTCGTGCAGCCGCACGGTGCCTACCAACTCGCCGTTCACCATCCGCACCGGTGTCTGGATGCCCGTGGTGCCCATGTCCCGCAGCACGTCATGGGCCCTCCGGCCCTGCGATTGGGCGTAGCTGACCAAGGGATTGTAGTCAAGCACCCCGCCGCGGCTGGCCCGAGACGCCTCCTCGAACACTTGGTTGGAGTCCTGCCAGTCGTAGCCTTCGAAGCCCATTCTCTGGGCGAACTGGGCGATGATCCACCAGTCGGGCTTGGCGTCGCCGGGAGGATCATTGAACCTGGAGTAGAGGCGGAGACGCCGCTCGCCGTTGCAGCGGGTGAAGTCGTTCTCGCCCCAGCCGGCGGCGGGAAGCACGAGGTCCGAAAGTTCGTCGGCAATGGGCGATTGGAGGTAGATGTCCTGGGTTACGATGGCCATGCCGCCGCTGTCAGCGCGAGCAATCAGGGTTGCCGCCGCTTCGTCCACGTCCGTCGTGGAAATTTGGTGCTCGTTTCTCCTGGTCATACGCAGGAAGGTCTCGTAGAGTTCCTGCGACGCTGCCATGGCGTTGATCCAGGTGGTGCCGATGACCCAAGCGAAGCGCACCTGTCCGGCCTCCACCCACCGGTCCAGGTCTATTTCCTGCCGCCGCCGTCCAGGCAGCCGGTTGGGGGACTTGTCTATGGGATAGGGGGCGGCGCCCATCCAACCGCGCTGGTGGCCGCCCAGCCGGGAAATCACCCGGCCGGGCCGGTTTCCCGCCCCGCACAGCAGGGCGAGGGCGGCGAAGGAGGCGGTGTTGCCGTAGTTGTTGGACCAGTAGTTGCCCTTTTCCAAGGCGAAGGAAGCCTTGGGACGCTGCCCGTTCACAGGCTTGGCCAGCAACTCGGCGGCTTGGACGATCTTCTCCGCCGGGACGCCCGTTATCTCTGCGGCCCGGTCGAGCTCGGCGTGGGGTTGCTGGAACAGCCACTCTTTGTATCCTTCGAAGTCGGTCCCCAGCTTGCCCCAGGTTGTCCGCCACTGCCAGGGAGTGTTCCGGGAGCCGCGCCCCATGCCGGCGTCGATTTCCCATGCGTTGGCAATCCACTGGTCGATGAATTCGGTGTCCTCCCAACCGTTTTCCAGTATCACCCTGGCTATGGCAAGCTGGAGCACGGTGTCGCTGCCCGGTATGAGTTGCAGCAGCAGGCCGCCGTTTTGCTCGGCCCAAGCAACGCCCGTGGTCTTGCGCGGGAGCACGAAGATCAGCTTCTTGCTTCCCGGCATCATCCACTCGGTGAAGACGATGGTCTTGCTTTCGAAAGGGTCGGTGCCGGAGAGGAAGATGACGTCGGCTGCGGCCCAGTCCTCGTAGGAGGCGCTGAACGGATTGATGCCGGAGTCGTCCAGGCCGGCGGTGTCTGCGCCCGGCCCAGGCTTGTCGTGGGGCGAGTAGGCCGGAGTGCCGATGGAGCGGAAGGCCAGCTTGGAAATAGCGTAGGTGTTCTCGAAAAACTGGTAGGAGTAGGTCTTCATCGCCCATGCCGCTTCGCCGTAAGAGTCCAGGACGTGGCGGGAGACCCGCGACATGATTTCGAAGGCGGCGTCCCAGGATATGGGCGTGAGCTTGTCGTTCACCCTGAGAAGCGGAGTCTTGAGCCGGTCGGCGGTGGGGCCGTCTGGGTTGTAGACCTTGAGGGCCAGGGTGCCTCCGCGAATGCTGTGATTGCCAAGGCGGTTGACCACCCCGGCGGTCGGGTCGGGCTGCACCACGACGTGGTGAGGCTTCCCGTCAATCAAGGTCATGTTGTGCTGATTGGGAGTAACCCAGCCTTGGAACGCCCGCGTGGGCATGTCGATCCCAAGGGCGTTCTGGTCGGCGCGGGGGCCGCCTTCCTTGCCGACGGGCCAAGTAAACACCCGGTAGCCGCATCCGACTATGCAGTAGTCGCAGGCGGTAGTGTGCACCTTGGCGTCGGGCGGCGGAAGGGGAACGCTATCTTTGGGCACGTACTTTTCAGACATCTCTTACGTCCATTCGTCCTAACCCGCAGACGGGTCGATCTGGTTGTCGGAGAACCCGTAGATCAGGGCCATCACGCCGACGGCGTATATGTCGTCGCCCCGTGTTTCGAGGAGGACCTGGGGTAGGCCCTGGGTCGCATGGCCCGCGATCACCATCCCGTGCCTGGTAAGGTCGTAGGTGCTGAGGTGGGACGGGCAGGGGCCCAAAACTTGATGCTCGGTCTTGAATTGGCCGAGGAGGGATATTCCCATGTGGGGGCAGACGGTGTTGAAGGCCACGATGTCCTGGTCGGGACCCACGCCGCCGCCCGCCGGCACACCCAGCTTGACCAAGTAATTGACGCAGTTGAGGTCCTCCCACGGGTAATTGAACAGTTGCGGCTCACCGACCTGAAGGTCATTCAGGGACCCCACCTTGACCCCTTCGTAGGCGGCCACCTCAGCCTCGAAGAGGGTCCCGGGAAGGATGTTTGCCAGCGTGACGGTGGTGATGGACGCCGCGGCCATGAACAGGAACCGTCTGCGCGAGATGCGGCAGTCAAGCAGTTCCGAGACGGCGCTGCGTTGCGTGGAATTTTCGGTGGCTTCTACGTGTTTCTCGCTCACGGCAAGACCTCGTATTCGGGCAATTCGGGAGGCTCGATGATGATGGGGTCTCCGGTCAAGCTCAGCAGGAACTCGACCAGGTTGGTCATTTCCTGCTCCGTCAACCCAAGGGGACTCAGTTGCGGGTCCTTGGCCGGGTCGTCCCCGCCGCCGTCGTTATAGAACCGGACCACCTCTTCGAGGGTCTTGAAGGCCCCGTTGTGCATGTAGGGCCCGGTAAGCTCGACTTCACGCAGTGACGGGGTGCGGAACTTACCCTTGTCCTCATCCCTCTTGGTGGTGTAGTAGAGGCCCAGGTCCCGGTCGGCGCTGCGGTAAATGGACTCCGGTACGCCCCTCGCCCGGTGCTGATAGCGGAGCGTAATTTGCCGCAGAGGGTTGGACTCGAACGCGGGATTGGGAGGGACGCCGGTATTGTGAAAGTCTTGGTCGGAAAACAGAGACCCGCCGTGGCACTGGATACACCCTGCCTTGCCGACGAACAACTTCGCGCCGCTCTGAGCACCGGGTGAAAGGGCGGTATCGTCGCCCTCCATGTAGCGGTCAAAGGGGGCGTTGCGGGAGGTGATCGTCGCCTCGAAAGCGGCCACCGCCCGCAGGGCGTCACCGAAACTGGGGGTGTCGGCGCCGAAGACCTCCCTGAACCTGCGGACGTAGCCGGGCATCTGGCGGAGCCGCTCCTCGGCCATTGCCGCGTCAAGGTTTCCGGCCACGTTGCCCGTCCAAGCCGACTTGGCCTGCGCCTCAAGGCTCTTGGACTCACCGGCCCAGAACAGTTGGCGGTAGTAGGCGCTGTTGAGAATGGTCTGGGAGTTTCGCCAGTGCAGAGTTCCCGGATAACCCAGTGAGAGGGCGTTGCCGTCGCCCCAGCCGCTCCCGGGGGTATGGCAGGTGGCGCAACTGACGGCGCCGTCGCCCGACATTCGGGGGTCGAAAAAGAGAAGCTTTCCCAGTTCCACCTTGGCGTCGGACAGCGGGTTATCCGCCGGCATCACAATGGGAGGGAGCAGCCCGAGTCCCATCGCGCGCAATTCATCGCGCAGCGAGACCGTCACCGTTGGCTGGGTCGGCGGCGGCGCTGTTGCCGTCTCCGTTACAGGCAAGTCTTTGATCACCTCTTCCTTTTCCGGGGGTTGGAAGAGGTACATGGCCAGAATCGCTCCGCCCAGGAACAGCAGGCCGAAAACCACCAGGGCAATGTTCAAACGGTTGGAGACGTTCATCAATTCTGCCCCAGGGTACGCTGCTCATAAGGCGGCAACTCGGGAGTTTCCGTGAACTCTTCGTTGCTGCCCAACGCGGACAGGAAGGCTACCAAGGAGTCGATTTCGTCCTCCGTCAGTTCCAAGGGCTTCAGGAGCGGGTCGGCGTTGTCATGCTGACCGCCGCCCTCATTGTAGAACCGCACGACGTCTTCCAGGCTGGCGAGTACGCCGTTGTGCATGTAGGGGGCGGTACGTGAGGCCTCCAGCAATGACGGCGTTCGGAACTTTCCCCTGTCGGACTCGTCGTATGTGAGAGGGTATAGGCCCGGATCGGACCTAAGGGAGACATAATCGGCAACGCCCAGCAGGCGGAAGAAACGGCGGAAGGTGATATGCCGGAGGGGTTCGCTGAATATCTCCGGGTTTTCAGGAACTCCAAGGGCGTGCATATCCCCGTCGGAAAGCAATTCCCCGCTATGGCATTGGGCACAGCCGGCCTTGCCGTCGAACAATTTCAGGCCCGCCTTGGCTTCAGGGGAGAGGGCGGATTCGGACCCGTTTACAAAGTCCAGATATGGGTGGTCGGCAGAGTTCCGGGTGGAGACGAAGGCGGACAGCGCGTTGAGGACTTTCCCATAGGACACATCGCTGCCGTAGAGATCCCGGAATGCCTGTTCATAGACCGGGACCTGCCTCAGCCGTTCCACCATAAGGCGTCCGTCCACGTTCATGAAGTGGGCTTCAGCCAAGTGGTCCCGTACCAGGCTGTCCATGTCTCCGGCGGCGAAGCGTCCGTCCCAGTCCAGCAAGGGCATCCGGCCGGCGTTGATGATAGTGGGAGTGTTACGGAAGTAGAGGGTGCTCTGGTACCCGGCTGAAAGGGCTGTTCCGTCGGTCCAAGCGTTCTCAGGAGCGTGGCAGGTTGAGCATGAAATGGAGGTGTCGCCGGAAAGCCGCGTGTCGAAGAACAGCAGCTTTCCCAATTCCTCCACGGTGGCCGGGGTTGTGGCAGCCAGTGCCTGCTTGCGGTCTGCCGGGGCGGAAGGTCCGTTAGTCAGGACATTGGCCGACAGGATACCGGCGGAAGCCGCCAGGACTGCCACCACTGCCACCACGAGGAGGGCCGCAACGTAACCCTTCTTTGACATAATGCTATGGTACTAATCTGCTGGTAGGTGAACAATAACTAAATTTTGGCGCGTTCACACCTTCGCCTACTGTCAGAAGGCGATAGATTAACTCCAAGACTTCTCTTATAGTTGCCATCGATTCCAGTCTCAGGAGTTGAATCGTGTTGGCAACATCCCAGACCTGCGCAGTTGTCGGCTTGGATGGGCACATCGTCCAGGTCGAGGTGGACATATCCCCAGGCCTGCCGGCGTTCAACATCGTCGGCCTGCCCGACACCGCGGTGCAAGAGGCCCGTGAACGGGTGCGGGCCGCGCTCCGCAACAGCGGCTGCGAGTTCCCTTTGCGGAGAATCACGGTCAACCTGGCCCCCGCAGACCTCAAGAAAGCCGGGCCCGCCTACGACCTCCCCATCGCCGTGGGGATCATGGTGGGGACCGGGCAACTGGAATGGCATGAGGCCGGGGCGATTTTCATCGGCGAACTCTCCCTGGATGGAAGCCTGCGCCATACCACCGGCATCCTGGCAATGGTGGCGGTGGTGCGAGACCAAGGCTATTCCAAGGTCTACGTTCCCACCGTGGACGCGGCGGAGGCAGCGTTGGTGTCCGGCGTTGAAGTGTACCCGGTGTCCACGCTGGCCGCGCTGATCAGCCACTTCCGCGGGGAAGCGCCGATCACCCCGATGTCCGGAAACGGCTTGGTGCCGGAGAACAGCCTGGAGATGCCGGACGGCATGAATCTCAACAACGTCAAGGGGCAGGAACATGCCAAACGGGCCTTGGAAGTGGCGGCCGCGGGTTTCCATAACGTGCTGTTGAACGGGCCGCCCGGCAGCGGCAAGACGATGCTGGCAAGGTGCCTGCCTTCGATATTGCCGCCGATGGAAGCGGAGGAGGCCCTGGAAGTCACCAAGATCTACAGCGTTACCGGCGCGCTGCCCTCTGACAGCCCGTTGATGCGGCAACGGCCTTTCAGGGCGCCCCATTACACCATATCGAACGCCGGGCTGGTGGGCGGCGGCAGGACGGTCAGGCCGGGAGAGATCACCTTGAGCCACCGGGGAGTGCTGTTCCTGGACGAATTGCCTGAGTTCAGTCACACCGCCCTGGAGTCGCTGCGCCAGCCCTTGGAAGACAAGGTGGTCACCATCAGCAGGGTTGCAGGTACGGTCACGTACCCCGCAAGTTTCATGCTGGTTGCGGCAATGAACCCCTGCCCCTGCGGATACAATACCGACCCGAAAAAGGAATGCTCGTGCTCGCCGTCGGCGGTTGCCCGGTACCAGAAGCGGGTCAGCGGACCCTTGCTGGACCGCATCGACGTTTTCGTTGAAGTGCCGCCGGTGGAGTATGAGAAATTGATGGAAGAGGAACCCGCCCTGGACTCCAACCATACACGCAATAACGTGGAGCGTGCCCGTGAAGTCCAGCAGGAGAGGTTTCGTGAGCAGGGGTTCCTGTGCAATTCTGAAATGGGGCCGGCGGATGTTTGGAAGTCCTGCCCTTTGGACGAGAGCGCCAGGGCGCTGCTCCAAACGGCGACGCAGCGTCTCAACCTGTCGGCGAGAGCCTTCCACCGCATCCTGAAGGTGTCCAGGACAATCGCGGACCTGGACGGGGCCAAGGACATCGGGGTACAGCATTTGGCCGAGGCCCTGCAGTACCGTTCAAGGGGTTTCGTGAGTTAGGTGGCGTCACAAGGTTGTATCGGGGTCTGATAGAATATCCCAACCTTTTTTGAGATAGTTGCCGAGGCCAATACCCGCCGGAGGAACCGCATTGCAACGGAGAGTGCCCGAGGAACCGGCAGACGCCCAAGGATTCCACCAGCGCGGCAACCGTTACAGCCGCAACGGGGCTTACGACCGGGCCATCCAGGACTACAACCGGGCGATTGAGCTGGACGACTCCTTCGCGGAAGCCTACTACGACCGCGGGTTCTCCTTTTACGAACTGGGGCGTTACGATGAGGCTATAGCCGATCTGACCAAGGCTATAGAACTGAACCCGGAAGCCGATCACTACTATGGCCAGAGGTCCTTGGTCTACCTGTTCGCCGACCGGCCCGACCTGGCCGAGGCCGACCAGGAGAAGTGCGAAGAGTTGAGATACCGGGGCGAGTAAACTCCGCAGCCAGTCAGAAAGTCTCCCTTGCGGCTGCCGTGTCGTACTATTATTATATGGGCGATGGAACAGCACGAAGTAAAATATTCCTTAGGCACCCTGTCCCACATCGAACCCAGGACATTCGGCCAACCCGGTCGCAGGACGTTCAACCTCGTGTTGGAGGCCGGCGCCGCCCAGTGCACGGTGTGGTTGGAAAAAGAGCAGTTATTCCAACTTGGTGTTTACCTCCGCGAAGCCGTTGAGTCCCTTTCGGACGAGGACAGGCAGAGGCAAGGTTCTGCAGCCGAACCGACTTGGTCCGGAGAGGGGATAACGCTGGAGTTCAAGGTAGGCCAGATGCTTCTGAGCCACGAGCGGGAGAGCAACTCGTTCCGGCTGATGGCCTACGAGCGGGAAGATGATGAACGACAGGGAGACATGGCCTCGGTGAGCTTCTGGATCACTGTGGACCAAGCAGGAACAGTGGCCGAAGAGGCGTTAAGGATTTGCGCCGCCGGCCGTCCGACCTGCTTCCTGTGCGGTCTGCCTATCAACCCAGAGGGACATGTGTGTCCACGAGCCAACGGACACACTGTTCTGGAGTCCGGCTGACCGTTGCCGAGCTGGAAGCAGGGGCCCCCTTGACCCCCGATCAAGCCGACCTGGACCTTCTACACCACGGCGAAATCGTGTCATGTCAGTTGACGCCAGCCGGCTCTAACTACACGTTTCTCTCTGAACTGAAGCTGGGTGACCGTACCCAGTTGGCGATATACAAGCCGCGGGACGGGGAAGCGCCCTTGTGGGACTTTCCCAGGGGCACCCTGTACAAGAGGGAATGCGCCGCGTACCTGCTCAGCCGGGTGCTGGGCTGGGACATCATCCCGTACACGATTATCCGGGACGGTCCATACGGAATCGGATCCGTCCAGCGTTTCGTACACCACGATCCCAAGCAGAACTACTATACCCTCAACGAGGACTATGCTTCCCAGTTGCGGCTGATCGCCTGCTTCGACCTGGTGGCCAACAGCACAGACCGTAAGGCAAACCACCTGCTGGTGGGCGCCGACGGGAAGCTGTGGAGCATCGACCACGGCCTGACGTTCCACGAGGACATGAAAGTCCGCACGGTGATCTGGGACTTCTGCGGCGAGCGAATCCCCAGACGCTACCTGAACACCTTGCGGGACCTTTCTAGGCAGTTGCAGTCTCCCAGCGGCCTGTTGCTGGAGATGCTGCAATTGCTCAGCTCCGAAGAGGCTGTGTCGCTGCAACGGCGGATCGATTGGGTGTTGAACGAAGGTGTCTATCCGGGCGCAAGGAGCCGTTCGCGCAGACGCCGGCGCTACTGACCGGCTGACGCGTCCACGTAGCGGCGGCGGGCTTCAGCCGCCATCCGTTGGTACACGTCCTGCAGGGGAACGCCCGTTTCCAAGGCCAAGCGGCGGCAGTCCTCATACTCCGGTGCGGCGCTTACAGGCGTGCCTTCCAAGTACTTCACCTTGACCTGTACCGTGCCGAGGTCCGTTTCCATTTCCAGGTTCCGGCGCTCCGCTGCGTAGCGTTCGACCACCCGCGTCCGTACTCCCAGGGTGGTGGTTTCCCGAAGGACCAACTCCAGCGCGGATGCTTCCATGGACTGCGGCACGAGGACCGACAGGACTACACCGGGCCTGTTTTTCTTCATTTGCACCGGGGTGTACCAGACGTCCAGCGCCCCCAAGGCAAACAGTTGTTCCTGTGTGTATCCCAGTACCTCGCCCGAAACGTCGTCCAGGTTAGTCTCAAGGAGAACGATATTTCCCTGCCGGGCGGCAACGGGGGCGTCTGCGGCCTCTCCAAGCCAAATTCGGATGATATTGGGAAAGTTCTCCGGGTCCCTGCTGCCAAGGCCGATGCCGGTCTTGGTAACGGACATTGCCGGACGGTGGAATTGGGCCAACGCGGTGATCAAAGCCGCGCCCGTGGGCGTGGTAAGCTCGCCGGCCCCTTGGTACATGGGGTGGTCGGCCGCCACCGGGGCGCCGGACGCCGCCACCAGTTCCAATGTGGCCGGAGCAGGGTTGGGATAGCCGCCGGGCCAGCGAGGCGGAGCGGCCTCTCCAAGCACCAAGGGCGCGGAATACACCGCCTCCACTCCCAGCCGTTCCAAGCCGCAGACCACTCCCACCACGTCCACCAGGGTATCCACGCTGGCCAGTTCTTCCAGTTCCAGACTCTCCTCGGGCTCTCCGTGCACCCGGCATTCGGCGGCCCACAAAGCGGACAACACCTTGGCCGCGCGGGCTTTCAACCCGTCGGACAGACCGCTTGCCATCACTACGTCCAGCATGGATCCCGGCGAGTACCGGGTATCGTCGTGGGTCAACACCGTAAGCTTGGCGCCGCGCATCTCCCGCCGGGTCTCCTCCGTCACCGCCAGGTCGTACCCGGCGACGGACAACTTCTCCAAGTCTTGGCGCAACTCGCCCAAGGGAAGGCCAAGATCGAGCAGCGCGCCCAGCAGCATGTCGCCGCTGGCGCCTCCAATCGGTTGAATGTATGCTACCCGCAAAGCAACCTCGCTTGATGTTCAGAATCACTGTGATGCCCAGCCACTTGGTATTGTACGCCCAGACTACAGTCAGAAGCAGGCGTTTGCAGAGGGAAGAGGATGACGGTCCAACAAATCAGCGCGGTTACGCTGGCGGTACAGGATATGCCGCGGGCGGTGGAGTTTTACCGGGACAAGGTGGGCCTCCGGATGCTTTACGGCGGCGGTGATGCTTCGTTCACCAGCTTCGAGATCGGAGAGGGTTATCTGAACCTGATATTAGCGTCGGAGGGCGGTTGGAGTTGGTGGGGGCGGCTGATTCTGTACGTGGACGACGTTGACCGTTTCCATCAGCGGTTGGTGGACGCCGGCGTGACTCCTGAAGCACCGCCGCGGGACGCCCCGTGGCGGGAGCGTTACTTCCACGTCACCGACCCAGACGGGCATGAACTGAGCTTCGCCAAGCCCATGGGAAGCTGAAGGCAAGGTCCACGGAAAGGCACCAATGTGAAGGGGACACGGACGGGGCTAAACGTTAATCAGAAACTCTATAACGTCGCCGTCCTTGACTTTGTAGGTCTTGCCCTCCGAACGGAGGACGCCTTCCTTGCGGCATTGGGGGACGCCGCCGCACCGGACCAAATCATCGAACGGTATTACTTCCGCCCGAATGAAGCCCCGGACAAAGTCGGAATGCACCGCGCCTGCCGCTTCCTGCGCTCCCAACCCGCCGGGAACGCTCCATGCGCGAACCTCGTCGTCGCCCACCGTCAGGAAGGACACCAGCCCCAGCGTTTCGTAGCTGACGCGAATTACGCGGTCCGTGGCCGGGTCGCCCAGCCCAAGGTCCTGCCGGAACTCGTCCTCCTCATCCTCCGTCATCCGGCCAAGGTCTTCTTCCAACCTGCCGCTTAGACTGACTTGGCCCATGTTGCGGACGGCCAGAGAGTCCAGGTTCAAACGGTCCAGTTCAATGTCGGGTGAAGACTCATCGGTGTTGAAGGCCGCGACGACTCGTTTGGCGGTCAACAGTTGGTAACGCTCCGCAACCTCTGCCTCGGAAACTCCCAAGTCCTGGCAACGAACCGGCACGCCGGCCTCAAGCCCCTGCTTGACCTTTTTGACAGCATCCAAGTGGCGCACCACCGCTGGACGCTCCTCCGGCTTGGACTTTTTGACGGCGTCCTCCTGCCGCTCGACCGCCCTTTCCAGAACCTCCAAGTCAGCCAGCATCAATTCGTCCAGCATGGCAGCCAAGTCCCTGCCGGGATCGACATCGCCAAAGGGATGATGGACTGACGGGTTGGTAAAGGCCCGCACTACCAGCAGGAAAGCGTCGGCCCCTTGAAGCGTGTTGCGGTGCCTGCCGCCCAGTCCTCGCAACTGGCCCTGTTTTTCGTCGCCGGGCAGGTCCCAATAAGTGACTTCGGCATACACGGTCTTCTTGGGGAGATACATCTTTGCCAGCGCGTCCAGCCGGGGGTCTGGCACCTTGACCACGCCGACGTGCAACTCCCCGGAAGGCCCGCCACCGACGGACGAGCTATGGCCCCGGGTCAAGGCGTTGAAAACGGTGGTCTTTCCGCTCAAGGGTAGACCGATAATCGCAATAATCATAAGGAGATTATATCGTTAATTCGACAGGTGTGTAACCGTTTACGGCACACGGAAGAACAACTCCGCTGGTAATGGAACAATGGTTGGTCCGTTTTCGGAGAACGGTCATGGATCAATAGGACTGGAACAGCTTGCCCCACTCGGTTTTCAGCGCCGCGTCGATGCGGCGGCGGCCCTTGGTCTTGAGCCAGTAGCCATTGTGGTAAAGGTTCGATGCCAGGAAGGCCAACCCAACCAGGGGGCTGCGGAGCAGCATGGTTTCCAAGGGCTTCAACGGGCCCCAATAGATTGCCTTCTGCCCCTTGCTGGCAAAGGTGTTTTCCACGCCGGTGAACCGCCAGTTGACTTGGCTGATGTCCTCTCCCACAACTTCTATTTTTGACACGTCACCGCAGCCCAAGCCGCGCTCGTGGGCCAGCTTGATGAACCGGATGCTCATGGGGTCGAACCCCATCATCTTGGCGGCCACGGCGTCGATGGCGACCTGGTCGGCGCTGGCCAGAATGCGGTCTTTCATGTGCCACCGCATCGCCCTCGGCCCGGGGCCGTCTCCGGCAAAGGTCCCGTCCATTACCGCGAATATTCCAGGGTGAATCTCCTTCTGGATTGCCAGCAGGTCCACAAGGGTCTCGTGGATTACGGAGTGGGTCCAGTGCCGCTTGCGGTGAAGCAGTCCGCCGAAGGCGTTTTTCATCGCACCGGTCATCGTGGTGAAAACATGGGTCTTCATGGTGGGCAGATGCACGATGTTGCGGCCTTGGAATATTTCGGGGATTTGTATTCCTTCGGGGAATATGTCGTTCAGCACCAGCATTTCCGCCTTGGGCTCGTACTCCACCCATGGATTGGGGGGCGTATCCAAGTGGACCACCGGCAAACCGAGCTTGTCCTGGACGGCTTTGTGCTTGTTGTTCGCTTCCCCTTCGAAGGAGTCCACCACCACGGTGCCGTTGTGAGCGCCGATGAGTTCCCCGTGGCCCAGGTTCCTGAGCGCGCGGGTCACGCCTTCCAACTGCCACGGGGAAGTGGAACAACCGGGATACCAATGCTGCCAGGAGATGTTTATCTTCAGCAGGGTTGCTGTTTGAGGGTCCAGAACATCGGCGACGCCCGACATCACCATGGCCCGCTCTACGTCGTGCAGCACCGTCTCTGGCGAGGTCGCCACCACAGCCACCACGGAAGTTGAGGGCGGCTGGGTCTGTGGCGCTTTCGGCGCCTGTTCGGTTTGCGGGGACGGTGTATTGAATGCTTGCATCCGTTGCTCCTATAGCAATTGTGTTCACCCTTCCCCGTCGTTCCCACGCAGTCGGGAATGACAGGGACGGCTTCAACCGATCAACAACAATACCAGGGCGGAGACGCCAACCCAGCAGACCACCGAGGCCAACAGGGGTAAGTCACGGACAATCAGTTGCTCGGGAGCTTCGGCCCGCGGACTGGAGTTCAACAGGTACAGGTAACGGAACAGCCCGAAAGTCACGATGGGCACGGTAAGCAGCATGGCATTGTTGTCGGGCAGGTGAGGGGCCTCCACTGTGTATAAAGTATAGCTCAACCAAGCGGCCACCGCAGACATGGTGAGAAGCTGGCCCACGAAAGGCCCGTGGTACTTGCTCAGGACCGAACGTTGTTCCGGCGCCAAGTCGCCCGCCAAGCGCACCTCGGCGTAGCGCCGCCCCAGCACAATGAACAGCGCTCCGGCCCCGGTTGTCACGAACAACCAGGGAGACGGGAACACGTCGATAGCCAAGGCTCCGGCCGCTATGCGTATTACATACCCGCTGGCTACGGCCATCAGATCCAACACGACTGCCCGCTTGAGGCCTAACGAGTAGGCTACATTTACTCCCAAGTAGATGAAGGCCCATGTCATCAGCACGGGTTTGACCAAGACTGTCACGGCCACGCCGCAGAGGGCCAACACCAGCATCGCGGCCACGGCGGCGGGCGCACTTACCAAGCCCGCGGCGATGGGGCGGGACCGCTTCAGAGGGTGTTTCCGGTCGTCTTCGCGGTCCATCAGGTCGTTCAGCAGGTACGTGGAACTGGACATGGCGCAGAACGCCACGGCAATCAGCAAAAGTTGCCGCAGCAGACCGGGCACTGCGGCCAAATCGTCCAACGACCAAGCGACGGAGCCGTCGCCGACCGGCGCGTTTACGGCAAACAGGAAAGGAAGGAAAACGAGGGCGTTCTTGATCCATTGCTGGGGACGCAACGCTTGAAACAACGCCAAGCAGGTAACGGACAGCGGTCGTTGTCCGGTTGTGTTAGAGGGCTTGTTCGTTGCATCCATCTGCGATTTCCATGCTCACGTCCGCGATGTACCCCGTCATTGAAGAAAAGTCACCCCGATGAACGGAGTTGAGCATACATGGCCCCCAGGGCGCTCATGCTGATGGTGTATAACGTAAACACCGCCACCAACCCCCATACCAGCAGGACGTTGGCGGTGGTGATCGCCGTCACGGCGGCGGCGGCCACTGCGGCGACCACGAATATCACCGCCCCCAACGCGCCGCCGAAGGCCAACGCCTTCTTGAATCGAGATTCGGTATAGCCGCCCACCGACGATATTCCAAAGTAGCCGCCTATGAACGGGCCGAAGGGGATGCCGATGAAGTGGACAATGGGAATGAGGGCCAGCACTACCATTATGCCGAATCCTACCAGAACTCCCTTGACCACGTTTACCCCCTCGAAAGCCGGTATGCCGCAACCATTATAGATGTTGAGGCCCGCGATATATACTTGATATCCATCCCCCAACAGGAGTTTGTCGATTGTCAACGGAAACGGACCGGAACGAGTTCGAATACGAATCTCCCTTCGCCGAATTGCTGGAAATGCAACACCGGTCTTCAGCCGACGGCATCGGCGTTGCGACCATGACCATTCAGGACAAGCACCGGCAGGACGCCGGTGTTGTCCAGGGCGGCATAATAGTCACACTGGCGGACTATGCCTTCCACCTTGCCGTGGAGTCTATCCTGCAACCGGGCCAGTCGTCGGTAACCATTGAACTCAAGGTCAACTTCATCGCGCCAGCCATAGATGGCGAGTTGACAGCCACTTCGAAGGTCGTCAGCGCCGGGCGCCGCGTCGTGGTATGCGACGTAGACGTGACCGGTCAGGATGGGTCCCTTATAGCCAAGGGCATGGGTACGTACCTGATAAGGTCACGCCCATCGTAGCTATCCCAAGCCAGTATTGGCACGCTGATTCGCATTTGGAATAGGTCATGCGTGGTGCTATAATTCCCGTTGGGCTGGTTCGGAGGTGCCCATAATGAGAATCCCCATGAAAGTCGACTATGGGGTGCGGGCCTTGATGGAGCTGGCGTTGCACTATGACGAGGGCCCGGTCCAAACTGCCGACATTGCCTACAGGCAGGGCATTCCGGAGTCTTACCTGGACCAACTGATGACCGTGCTGAACAAGTTCGGGTTCGTGACGAGCCGCAGAGGTCCTCAAGGCGGGCACAGGCTTGCCAGAGACCCTGGTGACATAAACCTGGGCATGGTTATGAAAACCCTGGACGCCAGTTCGTCTCCCCTGGACTGTCTTATAAACCCCCTGGACTGCGTATTCTCGGACACATGCGCACAGCAAGAGGTGTGGAAAGCAGTGGAGGAGGCCGTCCAGAACCTGTTGACCAGCATAACCCTGGATGACTTGATCAAGCGCCAGCAGCGTCTGGCCGACCAAGCCGTTCTGTAGCCGCAGCCTTGACTGCAACCCGTTGAACACACCCCTGCTGTCATTCCCGCCTTCGCGGGAATCCACTGGGGCAGGCCGAGAACAATACTGAGGAGAAGGTAGCATGACCCAACAACCATTGGTCCTGACACCAGAGCAGGTAAGCCGGTACAGCCGCCATATCATAATGGGCGATGTGGGAAGCAGGGGGCAGCGCGCCCTTCTCCAGTCCAAGGCCTTGATAGTAGGAGCGGGCGGCCTCGGCTCCCCGTCTGCCATATACTTGACCTTGGCCGGTGTGGGAACGGTTGGTATCGTTGATTTTGACGTGGTGGACATTTCCAACCTGCAACGCCAGATATTGCATCACACCAAGGACATTGGCCGCCCCAAGCTGGAGTCTGCGAAAGACAACCTGAAGGCCTACAATCCAGACGTCAACGTGGTGCTCCACGAGGACAGGCTGGAGTCCCATAACGCCCGGGAGATAATCGGGCAGTACGACCTGGTAATCAACGGGGCGGACAACTTCGCCACCCGCTACTTGGTCAATGACGCTTGCTACCTGGAAGGCAAGCCGCTGGTGGATGGCAGCATCCTGATCTTCGACGGGCAGGCCACGGTGTTCATCCCCGGCGAAGGCTGTTACCGCTGCCTCTTCCCGTCGCCTCCTCCTCCGGGCATGGTGCCCAACTGCGCGGAAGCCGGCGTACTGGGAGCCCTTACCGGATTGGTGGGAAGCATCCAGTCGACCGAGGCCCTGAAGTTGATGCTGGGAATAGGAGAGTCCTTGAGTTCCCGTCTCATGCTGGTCGACGCGCTCAGCATGAGCTTCCGCGAGGTCAAGTTGAAGCGGAACCCGGCATGTCCGTTGTGCGGCGACAACCCGACGGTGACCGAACTGATCGACTACGAAATCTTCTGCGGACTGACGGAGCCAGAGACCGCAGGCGCCGCGTTCGACTAAGCCTGCCCAAAGCCGAGAGGTTATGGTTACAAGGTTGACCTACAAGGGAATACTCGCAACCATAGGCAACACCCCTATGGTGGAACTCGCCAACATGAGTCCCAAGGAAGGGGTGAGGATATTCGCCAAGCTGGAGGGACAAAACCCTACCGGCAGCCTGAAGGACCGCATCGCCCTCAAGATGATTGAGAACGCCGAGCGGGATGGCGAGATTTCTCCCAGCCGCACGATACTGGAACCCACCAGCGGCAACACCGGTATTTCCATCGCCATGGTCAGCAGGCTCAAGGGCTATCGGGTCGCGGTGGTGATGCCGGAAAACGTCAGTCCCGAACGCACCCAACTGCTGCACGCCTACGGAGCTGAGATCGTCTACTCCGAAGGGTCCCGGGGCACTAACGGCTCGATTGAAGTGGCACAGGACCTGGTGGAGAAAAACCCCGGCGACTACTTCATGCTCTATCAGTATGGGAATGGCGGCAACCCGGGGGCCCATTACGAAACAACCGGCGTCGAGATCGTCGAAACCATGCCGGACGTGGACATGTTCGTAGCCGGCCTGGGCACCGGGGGCACCCTTATGGGCGTTGGCCGCCGGTTGAAAGAGCACAATCCCGACGTAAAGATCGTCGCCGTCGCGCCCGAGCCGGAGGACTTCATATCGGGACTGCGCAGCTTGGAGGAGGGATTCATACCGCCCATCCTGGACATCAACCTGCTTGACTCGCGCAGGCTGGTGAGCAGCTTCGACGCCTTCAGCACCACCAAGAGCCTGCTGCAACAGGAAGGCATATTCGCGGGTATCTCATCCGGCTCGGTAGTATACGGCGCCCTGCGGCAGGCCGAACGAATGGACGAAGGCAACATAGTGTGTTTGCTGGCTGACGGCGGCTGGAAATATCTGAGCACGAATCTTTGGACGAAAGACTACGAACAGTTGGCCAAGGAGGCCCAAGGCAAGATATGGTGGTGATGTTTCGGCAGGTTTAGACAGTGCCGCATTGCCGTTGCGCAGCCCCCGTCACAGCGTAAGAAGAGGCCGCCGGGAGTGACTTTCCGCTCTCGGCGGCCTAGTTATGTAACTTGAAACCACACCTCTACGATGCTATACTGCCTCTAAATAAGCGGGTCTCAGAAAGCGGGGTTTCCCGCTTTCTTCTTGATTAGGTTGGCTCGGTTTCAGGGTATTTTCACCCAGGGGGCTTGGCCGTGAAAAGCGATTTTTTGATAGCGCTGACTCAGTTGGCAGCGGAGCGCCACCTGCCCAGAGAGCAGGTGCTGCAAGCGATTGAAGTGGCTCTGGCGTCCGCGTTCAAGAAAGACAACCCGGCGTCGGGTCAGAACATATCCGTCAAGTTGAACCCCAACACTGGGGAAGTCAACATTTACGCCCTCAAGACCGTAGTGGAATCTGTAGAAGACCCCGACCGCGAAATCAGCCTGAAGGATGCTCAGTACATCAAGACCTCCGCAGACGTGGGGGACGAAGTAGCCGCTCAAGAGCCGCTGCCCCACAACGCCAGCCGGATCGCCGCACAGACCGCCAAGCAGGTGGTCCTGCAGCGATTACGGGAAGCGGAGAGAGAGCTGCTCTATCAAGAGTTCCTGCAACACGAAGGCGACATTGTATCCGGCGTAATCGAACAGACCGACGGGATGCGCACCATAACATTGGACTTGGGGCGGGCGCAAGCGGTACTGCCTTATGACGAGCAGGTGCCCACCGAGAGATACCGGAAAGGTCAACGGGTCAAAGTTTACGTGCTAAGCGTGCGCAGCGCCTCGAAAGGGCCGGAGATACTTGTATCCCGCGGCCATAAGGACATGTTGAAACGGCTGTTCGAGATCGAGGTGCCGGAAGTCTACAGCGGCGCCGTAGAGATCAAGGCCATAGCGCGGGAAGCGGGCTTCCGCAGCAAGGTAGCGGTTAACGCTACCCAGCAGGGTATCGATCCCGTGGGCTCGTGCATCGGGGTGCGCGGCAATCGCATCCAGAGCATCGTCAACGAATTGCAAGGGGAAAAAATCGACATAGTATCCTGGGACGAAGACCCGAGAGTGTTTATTGGCAAGGCGCTAAGCCCATCAGAAGTGATAACCGTCGAGCTTTCCCACGGAGACTCTACCGCTACGGTGGTGGTCCCGGACCGCCAATTGTCTCTTGCCATCGGTAAAGAGGGGCAGAATACCCGGCTGGCCGCCAGGCTCACGGGTTGGCGCCTGGACATCAAGGGAATGACCGAGTGGGAGGAGATAAGAGAGGCCCGCCGCCTGCAACTCGCTGCCGAACAGGCGCTGGCGAGAGAAGCCGAACTGGCAGCCAGCCTGGCGCAAGCCGAAACCGACGTAGAAGAGGCTGTGGAGGAAGAGTTGACCCCGGTTGCCGCCGATACACTGGCCGAGACGGCGCTGGAGGCGACGGTCGAGGAAGAGCCCGTAGAGGCGGCAGCACCCGAGGAAGCGCCCGTTCCAGAGATTGACGAAGATGAAATCCTGGAAGCCCTGATGCGGGAAGAGGATGAAAAGCGCGCCCGGGAAGAGGAAGCCCTACCCACGTTCAGCGTCGATGATCTGGATACCTTCACCTTGGACGAGGTGGAGATTATGTCGGACGAAGCAGAGGAGACCGAGGACGAGGACGAAGAGGAGGCCGATCTGGTGCTGTCTCCAGACTTGGCCCCGATCGCGATGCTGACGCCGGACGCCGGAAAGATTCGCTTCGCCGAAGACCTGATAGAAGAGACCCGGGGCGGCGGGAGGCGGAATAACCGTGCCCGCCGGGGCGGCGCCGCGAGACCCAAGGGCAACCGGCGGGGGGGCCGTTAACAGAGTCTTTCTCCAGCCAACCAAGGATAGTTGAATTGGCCCAACGACGGCACATACCGGACCGTAAGTGTGTGGCCTGCGGCCAAAAGTCCGCCAAGCGGGAGCTTGTCCGGGTAGTACGCACCCCCCAAGGGACTGTGTTGGTTGACGAAACCGGCAAAAGCGCCGGCAGGGGCGCATATCTTTGCCGTAAGGCGGCGTGCTGGCGGCAAGGCTTGCAAAGCAAACGCTTAGAGAAAAGCCTGTCTGTCACCATTTCACCGGATGACCAAGCCCAACTGCTGGCATTTTACCAGGAGACGATAGTATAACGCGGTGTGGAGGGTTGAATGACTACTGACGGACGCGCAACACAGAGTAGGCGTCGACAATCAAGAGCTCTGGTGCTACCTGAAACCCTTACCGTCCAACGTCTCTCCGAACTTACCGACCAGAACCCCATTGACGTCATCAAGCAACTGATGAGAAACGGCATCATGGCGTCGATGAACCAGGTCATCGACTACCAGATGGCGACGTTGGTTACCTCCGCATTCGGTATCAGGACTACCATGGCAGAGCCGGAAAGCGGTCCGATCAGGACTGCCGTCCGAGAGGCTGAGGACGCTGACGAAGCAGACATGGTAACCCGGCCTCCGGTAGTGACGATTCTGGGACACGTCGACCATGGAAAGACCGCACTGTTGGACACGATCCGGAGAACCAAGGTGGCGGACAGGGAAGTGGGAGGGATCACGCAACACATCGGCGCTTATCAGGTTGAGTACAATGACGAGAAAATTACTTTCCTAGACACCCCGG
Organism: Dehalococcoidia bacterium; assembly: GCA_965203835.1. Classification (GTDB taxonomy): domain Bacteria; phylum Chloroflexota; class Dehalococcoidia; order Lucifugimonadales; family UBA3495; genus CBDCFV01. The sequence goes on along the minus strand of OZ241919.1, from coordinate 1,402,984 downwards.
GCCACGAAGCGTTCACAGCCATAAGGGCCCGCGGTTCCAGGGTAACCGACATAGCCGTGCTGGTGGTGGCGGCCGACGACGGCATAATGCCGCAGACAATTGAGGCCATCGACCATGTCAGGGCGGCCCAAGTGCCCATGGTGGTAGCCATTAACAAGATGGACCTGCCCACCGCCGACCCGGAACGGGTCAAACGGCAGTTGAGCGAGCGGGACTTGCTGGTAGAGGACTGGGGAGGAGACGTAATCTCCGTAGAGGTCTCGGCCCGGACGGGCGACGGAGTAGACGACTTGCTGGAAAACCTTCTCGTGGTGGCGGAAATCTCCGAGTTGAAAGCCAACCCCGGCAAGGCGGCCACCGGCGTTATCGTCGAAGCCAAGCTGGACCGTAAACGCGGCTCGACCGCAACCCTGCTGGTGCAGGACGGCAGCCTTACCGTGGGAGACTACATTTCCGCCGGAAGCGCTTGGGGCCGTGTGAGGGCCATCAACAACGAGCGCGGACAATCTATGGAAGATGTGCCCCCGGGAACGCCTGCCGAAATCCTTGGTTTCAGTTCCCTTCCCGAAGCAGGCGACCCGTTCGCGATTGTGACTAACGAACGTGAAGCTCGCTCCATGGCCTCCTCCAAGGGCAGCTATTACTCTTCCCAAGCAGCACAGGCCCGCGCTTTGACGCTGGAGGAGGTTGTCAACCAAAGTTCCGACGACCGAAAAGAGTTGAACCTGGTGCTCAAAGCAGACGTGCAGGGCAGCGTGGAAGCCGTCCGACAAGCACTGGAGAATCTGTCCTCGGATTTCAAGGTGCGGTTGCTTCACTCCAGCTCAGGCGGAATTACAGAGTCCGATATTCTGCTGGCCAGCGCCTCGGAAGCGATAGTGATCGGATTCAATGTAGGCACGGAACCCAGCGCCGAAAGGCTGTCCCACCGGCTGGGAGTCCAGATAAGGCATTACCAGATTATCTACCACCTGATAGACGACGTTAACCTGGCGTTGCAGGGTCTTTTGGAGCCAACCTATATCGACGTTATATTGGGCCGGGGCGAGGTACGGGAAATTTTCCCATCCCGCCGCGGGGTCAGAATTGCGGGATGCCGGATCATCGAAGGTCGTATCACCCGGGGCGCCGCCGTCAGGGTTACTCGCGATGAAGATGTGCTGTATGAAGGCCCCATCGCCAGCCTGCGTCACTTCCGCGATGAAGTTAACGAAGCGGCCCTGGGCACGGAATGCGGTATCATCCTGCAGGGCTTCAACGACTTTGAACCGGGCGATATTCTGGAAGCCCACCGTCAGGAAAGGGACCGCGTGTAAGTCCCTACGGTATCCGCCCCTGCGTTTGAGTGACCATCGTGCCGCCTTCCGGCGGAGGAGCCCGCCATGCCCCGACGTGTTGACCGCATAAACGGCCTATTGCGCCAGGAAATAAGCCAGGTCCTGGCCCGTCAGATAAAGGACCCGAGGCTGAACGGCGTGATAACCATCACCGAGGTCCAGACCTCCGGCGACTTGCGGAACGCTTTGGTCCTTGTCAGCGTCATGGGCGATGACGAAGCCAAGCGGGATGCGCTGGAAGGCATCCGATCGGCCGCGGCGTTTTTGAGAAGAGAGTTGCGGGACAGGCTGGTCTTGCGCTATACGCCTTTCCTGAGATTCGCCCTCGACGACTCAATGGAAGAAGCCGATCGAGTGCTACAGATCATGGACCAGATTCCCGCAACGCCGGATGGAAGCTCAATGGAAGGAATGCCCTCGGACCTGCCCGAAAATCCCGAACGTTAGCCACCCGCCCGACAGTCGCCATTTACCGGGGATGTATCGCTTATGCCCAAGACCGCGACAAAGCCGTCATTGAACGGCTTCATAAACCTGTACAAGCCTTCAGGCATCACCTCCATGGATGCGCTGCGGAGAATCAAGCGCCTGTCCGGGCAGAAGCGGAAAGTTGGCCACGGCGGCACCATGGACCCGTTGGCGAAAGGTGTGTTGCCGGTCTGTTTTGGCCAAGCTACCCGGCTGATGGACTATGTAGTCGGGGGAAGAAAGAAATACTTGATGGAGGTGCTGTTCGGCGTCACCACCGCTACCTACGACAAAGAAGGGGAAGTGGTCGCCACCCGGGACGCCGACGGCTTGACCCTTCATCAAGTTGAAGATGCCCTTTCAACGTTCGACGGGGTAATCGACCAACTTCCGCCGATGTACAGCGCCATAAAAGTGGGCGGTCAGCGCCTGTACAAGCTGGCCCGCGCGGGCGTGGAAGTCGAGCGACAGTCCCGGGAAGTGGAGATTCACGACATTCGCATCGTCCGTGCGGACCTTCCAACCCTGGTATTGGAAGTGGAATGCGGCAAAGGGGCGTACATGCGGTCCTTGGCCCACGACTTGGGGGAGTTGCTGGGCTGCGGCGCCCATGTGGTGGACTTGGAGCGGCTTTCCTGCGGGGCTTTCAAAGCCGAAACAGCGGTTACCCTTGAACAATTGGACCCGGAAACAACCGGCGGCAGTCCTCTGCAGGAATGCCTGGTGCCGGTGGACTGGGTGTTGAGGGACCTTAAAAGCGTCTCCTTTGGGCCACGGGCTGAACAATATCTGCGCCATGGACAGACGGTGAGCGTGGGGCGCACCCGTCAGGATGCGGGCTATCTGGAAGAGTTCCGCGCCTACGGTTCCGACGGTCGTTTCCTGGCCATTGTCCGTTTTAACAGGACCGACAATTCATGGAGACCGGTAAAGGTCTTCGAGATCGATGCCCCATCACCCTATGCGCCGGACGCTGCGTAACCGGCGTAATATTCAAGGGAATACTCTTGGTCGAGGCCCCGTGTCAGCCTCAAAAATCGAGCCTGAGATGTCATTAAATTGGCATTGACAAACGTTTCCCGCACTGTATATTTGACTGTGCTACATTCCCCTCAGGCTCGATAGCGCCGCCCTGTTTGTGAGAAGCGTGTGACCCGCCACGCGGGCTGTCCTCTTCCGTAGCGCAGAGTTGGGCCGCTCTTTGTTAATCCATTCCAAAGGTAGCTATCGTTTTGCGATTAGCTGCCCGCCGACCAATGCAGTATTTTCGAATGAACCGGGAGTATTGAACATGGAGGCATACTGTTTCAAGTGCCGTAGTAAACAGGAGATAAAGGACCCTCAGCAGGTCACTCTCAAGAACGGACGCCCCGCAACGCGGGGTGTTTGCCCCGTCTGCAGCACCAGGGTGTTCCGGATAGGCAAGTCTTAAAAGGCGCACCCTGCTGCGGTGCGTTTTCAGTCATCTACGGAGGTACGTAAACAGGACCGAATCCCATTTTGGCAAGCAACCCTCGCGGATTAGACTCCAGCAAGGCGTGGACTTCGTCATTCTCCAGACCGGCGCCCCTGGCTACCCTGTCGGCCAACTCGGGAGTCAACAGGTCTCCCGGCTCATGGGCATCTGAGTCCAACACCATTACCGCTCCCGCTTTCCTGGCGGTCTTGACCACGTGCCCATTGGTGAGGCTGTGCCCTCTTCGGGCTGAGACCTCCAGGTACACCCCGTTCTCCGCCGCGAGCCGCGCAACCTCGTAGGTAATCAACCCCGGATGCGCCAACACGTCGACGAAGGAAGACCGCACCGCCGCCTCATTGGTGCCGGGTTCCACCGGCTCCACGGGAGTTTCCCCGTGGACGTTGACCAACTTCGCCCCGAGTTCCTTGGCAGACCGGGCCACCATGTCGATGTCTTCCTTGGGCACGTGGGTAATCTCTACCCCGGGCATGGCGAGAATGTCCCAACGCTTGGTAGCCACGGCGCAGTCGGTGACCAGGGTCTTCACCACGTACTCCAGGTTGCCCACACCCACGTGGTCCGTAATCCCAATGGCCTTGTAGCCCCGCGCCAACGCGCGGCGTATCAACTCTATCGGCGAAAGCACCCCGTCGCTGAGGAAGGTGTGCGTGTGAAAATCGTACATCTGCTCTCTCAGTCCATCCGCAACGAAAATCTTCGATTCAGCAAAAGCCCGGCTAAGTATACGACCTTGCCGGAAGCCGGAACAACCGCCGCGATCAGTTGCCCTGAGACCATTTCGAAATCTCTTCCCATTAGACAAATCCCGCCCCAGTTCCCACTGGCTCCACTTGAGCCGGTTGTCATTCCCGCGAAAGCGGGAATCCAAGGCTGTCAACCAGCAGTGGCGTTCGTTTATCCAAGCGCGTATGGATTCCCGCCTGCGCGGGAATGACGGTAGGGGAGCGGGAATGACGGTCGGATATAGGGAATGACAGTTGGGTATGGGGAATGACTGCCGGGTACGGAGAATGACGGTCGGGTATGGGGAATGACTGCCGGGCGTGAGGAATTAAACTGCCTTGATGGTCAACCGGCCCCTGGACCTTCGCCGCTTTCGCCGTGCCCAGAGGTGTCCGACGGAGGGACAAACAGGTCTGCCGGCGGCCGTCGCCGCCGGTTTCGCCGTCGGTCGGCCTGGCCGTTCTCACGGCGCGCTACAGAGGCCTCGTGGAACGGAGGGACCAGGCCGGCGCCGTTCTCTCCGGGGAAACGGACCGCCCGCACGGGGTAGTTGATTACGATTCCTTCCTCCCGGAACCGTTGATGTACCCGGCGCACCAAGGTGGACTGCAAAGGGAAGCTGCTCAACCGGTCCTTGGCCTGTATGAACAGCCAGAAGTCCACGTTTGACTCTCCGAAACCGTCGTAGGCGAACCATGCGCCGTATTCCTTTACGCCGTCCGGACTCTCATCCAGGACTTGCTCCATGACCTCGTGGCACACTCGTTCGATCTTGTCCAAGTCGCTTTCGTAGCTCACCCGGCTGGTAAGGAACACGTTGACCGGCGGTTCCGGCCGGTCGTAGTTGGTGATAATGGTGTCGGCGAACTTGCTGTTGGGAATCACCACCAGGTTGTTGGTCCAAGTGCGGATGCGGGTGCTCCGCCAGCCCACGTCCACCACGTACCCCGCGACGCTCCCCTCCAGTTGTATATAGTCCCCCGGCGACACCACACCCTCGGTCATTACGTAGGTCCCGGCGAACAGGTTCGATAAGGTAGGCTGGATCGCCAAGGCTACCGCCAGTCCTCCGAGACCCAGACCGGCAATCAACGGGCTGATGTTGATGGAGAGCAGGTCCAGGATCAGAAGGCCCCCCAACCCATAGACGACCACGGTGCCGACGCGACGGAGCAAAGGGATTAACCGGGGGTCGAGGACCTGCCGCTCCCGGGTATTGATCCCGCTCAGATACCAGTCGATGGCTTGAGTGGCCGCCAGCACCATGGCCAGCACCGCCACGGCCAACCCCGCGATACCGAACCACTTGGTTGCGGCGTGCTGTACTTCCTGGCTGAAGCCCAATGGAACGGTGAAGGCTATGTAGCTGCCGGCGATGATGATGCCCAGGTTGATGGGCCAGCGCGTGGCGTTGATTATCCTGGTATCCAGGTCCGAGGGGATTCTGTGAGCCAGCCGAAGGGCGATTGGAAAGAGGACTTTATGGGAGATGAAGGCGCACAGGACCGCTCCAATGACGATCCCGGCCGCTAAGGTCGGGCCCGCCCAAACCAGTCGATCTATTCCAACGAGGGACAGGAAGTATTCCATTCCAAGCGTTACCCCTTTCCACTGAGGTCGAGCCGGGGTCGAGGCATCCTGTCCATCTTACCCGGAAGCGCTCACGGGATGTGAAGAATACGCTCCACCAATAAAGGCAAAATCCGGCCGGATGGTCCGGACAAGGTCACATCGCACAAGCGGGTAAGGGTGGTCTCGGAGGGGTTTATTTCGATAAGAGCCGCGCCGTTCTGGTGAGCCACAACGGGCATCTGGGCTGCCGGGTTGACCATGCCGGAGGCGCCAATCAGTAACATGCAATCGCAGGAGCGGGTCTCGGCCCAACAGGCTTGCAGCACGTCGGGTGGTATGCGTTCCCCGAACATCACCGTGTCCATCTTGAGCAAGCCGTCACACTCGGGACACCGGGGAGGCAGTTCCGCCAAGGGGAACCCGTCACGCGGGCGGCGTTCGCCGCACTGCAAGCAGCGCAGGCGGGTGCGGTTGCCGTGAATCTCCAACAGCGCGGTGCTGCCCGCTTCGTGGTGCAGGTTGTCCACGTTCTGGGTGATGACGCAACTTAGCAGCCCGCTCCTCTCCAACTCGGCCAGCGCCAAGTGTCCGGGGTTGGGCGCCGCCCGGTCCACCGCCAGCTTCATTTCGTATACCGGGTTGCCCGGTTCGACCTCGGCGGACAGCCGCGATTGCCACCAGCCCTTGGGGTCTTCGGCGAATTGTTTGTAAGAGAGCAGAGGCGGCTGGCCGTGCTTGGTCCACAATCCGCCCGGCCCGCGGTACGGGGGGATGCCGCTTTCCACCGACAGCCCGGCCCCGGAAAAGGCCACGACATGGCGGGAACGCTGCACCAAGGCGGCTGCCTCATCGATCATGTCGGATAATTCGGAGGCCATTCCGTTTCCCCTACCGGCGGTCGGCCGGGTCGCCGGCGAACCCTTCCGGCCCCCGCAAGGGTACGAACCGGCACGCGCCCAACATACGCACCGAAAGTCCCTCTCCGGTGCGGTCCGCCACCACCAGGTCCTGTTGCTCCAACTTGCCCACGGGGGCCACCAGCCTGCCGCCCACCCTCAACTGGGAGACCAGGGACGGGGGTATCTGGGGTGCGGCCGCGGTGACCACGATTGCGTCGAAAGGCCCGCGCTCGGGACAGCCCAGGGCAGGACCGGCAAGCTGTACGTCAACGTTGTCGTAGCCAAGGGAGCGGAGAAGGTCTCTGGCATGGTCAGCCAGGGTTGGCACTAACTCCATGCTGACTACCCGGCCTTCCGGCAGCAACGTCGACAGCACCGCCGCTTGGTAGCCGCTGCCGGTCCCTATTTCCAGCACGGTCTCGTTGCCGCGCAGCCCCAGGGCTTCGGTCATCACGGCCACTATGTAGGGCTGGGATATGGTCTGCCCCTTCCCGATGCTCAAGGCAATGTCTGCGTAGGCGACGCGGCGCTTGTCAGGAGGTACGAACAGTTCCCGGGGCACCTTCTCCATTGCGCGGACAACGGAATGCGTGCGTATGCCTTCGTACAAACGACTGAAAAGCTCTCTCCTGGCTTTTCGCTGGTCTTTGTCCATTTGGAACATCGTCACCGTTAAGGCAACTATAGCACGGAGTGTTAAGGGCAACGGGTTTACCCTACGAACAGGGTGTAATCGCCCCTGCCTACCTGGGTAACCGTTTTCGGCGACAGCAGCCGGTGGTTGGCGTCCAGGGCCCGCTTGGCGATCTCGATGTTGACCGGCGGCACCTGCTCCAGTTCCTGAATTTCCTGCATGGTGAAGTACCCGGCTTGGTCCACCTCTTTCAGGTCGGGCTGGGGCGCGCCGCTCACGGGACTCAGCAGCAGGACGACGTATATGCTGTTGCCGCTGTCCGCGTCGCAGCGGTTCCTGACTCCCAGCACACCCTCCACCTTGGCGGTAACGCCGGCCTCCTCCTGCACCTCCCGCACCACCGCCTGCTCCATGGTCTCGTCCTGTTCCACGAACCCGCCGGGCACCTGCCAGTTGCCCCGGCCTCGCCGGGAGGCCCGACGCACCAGCAGCAACCGCCCGTCTTGCACCACGGCCCCGCCTACGCCAACGTTGTAACCGGTGTTGTACCGTTCCGGTGGGGGCATAGCTTAGTCACGCTCCTTGATGGGGTTACCTGTAGGGATATGCTACCAGAAACCGATGGAAGCCTGACGGGTTACCGGCGGGAGTTACCGACGACGGTACACTTCGCTGCGGTGCCCAACTGAGTCAATGAATATTTTGCGGTTGTCCCGGTCGAGTTCATAGATGGCACGGTAGTCGCCAGCCCTGATCCTGAACATCCCCGTAAACTGTCCAGTCATCGCCTCGTGGCGGACCGACTCGGCGTTTTCGGCCAGCCAGTCAATCTTATCGCTTAAACGCTTTGCTGGCCCCGAGTCCAGACGTGACAAACCGGCTTGGGCGCGGGTGCTTAACTCTACCTCGTATTGCACTTACACGCCAAGCCGTCTTTTCACTTCCTCCCAGGGGACGGTGGGCTCACCCGCCGCCCGTGCATCAATGGATGCTTGCAACCCGGCGGCGAACTCAGGATTTAACTCCAAGCCCTCGTCCGGGTCGATGTCGGTCAGCATGTCCAGCCGGTCGACGATCCTGACGGTCTCGATGCTGACGGTGCAGACGCGCTTCAGCAGGTCAATCACCCGCTCCTTGTGGTCGGCGAAACGGTAGGTGTTGAACCGCTCCCGGATGGTCGGGTCGCGGGGAGTGCGCTCCTTGTACTGGTCCAGCACCCACTCCAGCGCCGAGCGGTTGCCCAGGCGATACTCCCAAGCCTCATAGGGCACTCCGGTGAGGGTGGTCTTGCCGTCAAGGATGATTACGCCCCGCTCCTTGTCGGCGCGCAGCACCGTCTTGCCCGCGTCATGCCGCGTACCCCCTCCGTCATTCCCGCGAAGCCTGCCCTCGGCGGGTTTCCCGCCTTCGCGGGAATGACGGGAAGAGGGGCGGGAATCCACCCGATCCAAGGGATACGGCTCCGCAGTCTCGAAGCCGATATGCAGGTCCAACAACTCCCGCCCCAGCGCGGCCCACACCGCGAAGTCCTCGTGGAAGTGCAGGCGCGGGAACTCCCGCAGCAGGTCAACCTCGTACTTCTGCCGGTATGCCGGGTCGTGGAGCGTGGCGTAGGTGTAGGCAAAGATGTCCTCGGCGGTGATGGAATCGTCCCCGTAACGTTCCCGGAATTGCCACAACCCCCACTCGGTGATGTTGCTGACCCGCTCGCCCTCCGGCGTGTAGCGGTAGAGGGGCAGGCATTGGGTTGTTTTGAGTAAATCGTGCGAATAGACCCGGTCAGTAGCTAGGACTGTAAATCCGTCACTTGAGGCATTGCCAGGGAAACAAATCACTCTGTTTTTGACATCAATCTCATCAGGGAAAATTTGCGGTAGTTGGTAACGCATTTCGTTCAAATTGTGGTTGTAGTAAAGTGCTTTGCTGACGAAAGGGCGGTAAAGTGCAAATGTGGCACTGTTCCTGTTGTATATGTTCGCAGTATCCGTCTGCAGTTGACGCTTTAGGTCACGGGTCCATTTGATTGCTTTACCTAGTAGGCTATCCGAGACTTGCCTTCCACCATGTTCAGCACGAATCTCCTCGTAAGTGTTTATAAACAGCGTGATCTTTTTTCTTAATTGCTCAAAGCTAAGATCGTAAACCCACTCATCCCGATTTGTGCTTACACCAACCGAATATAGGCCAAATACCGCCTGCTCTTCATCGATAGACTTGGCGAGCTTGGTTTGCCGATCCGCAAGCGCAATCAATTTGGCGAAGTCGGAATCTGACTGGTTGAGCCATTCTCCGTTGGTATTATGAGTAATTTCTGAGAACTGCAAATCCGTAAGCGTCTTATGCTGTATGTATCCAATCTTGTCTGGAGATTTTGCATAGTCGTCAACTTCGTTGTGGAAAATCTTGAATCCAGTGCCATCTTTCTCACGCACAAGAAAATAAATGGCAACACCGACACGGATTTTATCGTCGAAGATATTGCCCCCCTCTTGGCGGCGGCGTTCTCCTCTGGTGCGGGCGTTACCTTTAAGGTCAATAACCCATAACTCATCGAACTCGTCGGCGACAACTTTACGAAAGCCGTCATCTTGCCGAGAGTCCAGAAAAGCGCTGTTGCTTACAAAGGCGATAATGCCGTCATCGTCCAGCCTGTCCGATGCCCAGCGGATGAAGCGCTTGTACATATCGTACTGATGCGTTCTCTGGGCAGTTCCTTCCTTGACGTATGTATCTCGAATGCGCCTGTCAATCTCAGGGTATTTTCGATTGGGATTTAGTTCATACCAATTGCTTTGCTGGTCGTTATAGGGCGGGTTGCCGATGATGACGCTGATGGGCTTTTCGTTCTGCTCCTGGACGCGGATCCAGTTTTCCTCGGACAAGCCGCCCAGGTTGAAGGCGCCTTGGCGGGTGACGGCGCCGCCGGTGGCCCCGGACTGCTGCCAGTCCATGTTGTCGAGGGTGTCCACGAAGCAGAGGTTGGGGAACTCCAGGTAGCGGCCAGTCCGCTCCTTGTAGCTGTACTCGATGTTGAGGTTGGCGATGTAGTAGGGCAGGATGGCGACTTCGTTGGCGTGGATTTCGTGGCGGTACTTGTGCTCCAGCCGGTCGGCGGGAAGGTAGTCGATGAGGCCGGTGACGAAGGTGCCGGTGCCGGTGGCCGGGTCGAGAATCTGCACGTTGTCGTCGGCAAGGCTGCGCCCGAAGTGTTTTTGCAGCAGGTGGTCCGCGCCGCGAATGATGAAGTCCACTACCTCGTTGGGGGTGTAGACCACGCCCAAGCGGTCGGCGGCGGCGGGGTTGTAGGCCTTGTAGAAGTCCTCGTAAATGGCCTTGAGGAACTGCTGCTTCTCTGAGTACTCGGCAATCTCGTCGGCGGCACGGCCTATGGCCCCGTAGTAGACGCGGAGGCGGTCGATGGCTTGGCGGCGCACATCGCCGGTGAAAAACGTCTGCTCCAGCGCCGACAGTTGCCGGGCGATGTTGTTCTCCCGGTGGAACTGGTCCTCGGCGAACACCCGGAGGAAGATGTCCTGGGTGAGGATGTGCTGGAGCAGCATCTCCCGCACATCGGCTTCGGACACTGCGGGGCCGATGCTGCGGTGGCACAACTCGAGGAACTTGGCGACGCCTTCGCGGTAGTCGGCATTGCCTTCCTCGGCCTCCGCCACCGCTTGGCGCAGGTTTTCGAGAACGGAGGGCAGGTCGGTCTTGAACTGCTGCTGCGCTTGACGGAATTCCTCGATCTCCGGCAGTTCATAGCTGAGGAAGCGGGTGATGAGGCGGTGCAGGTCGGCGGGCCGGGACATGTCCACCCGCATAGCCTCTTCCCGGTTCTGGACCAGGACGGCGGTGCGGGAGTCCTCGAAGATGATGTTGTCTTGCGGGTAGCCCCGGTTGAACTTGGCTTGGATTTCGTTGTCCAGGTTGTCGTCGGTGTCCTTGGCCTCCCAGTAGCCGCGGGCCATGCGCAGGGAGTCCTTGACGGTGCCGTCGGGGACGCCGCCCGGACCGGGCAACTCCGGCACCAGCGTAAGCCGCTCCCGGTGATCGTTGCAGTAGGCGGCAAGGCAGTTCTGGAAGGCCGGGCGGATGTTCAGCTCGTTATCCGAACCGCCGGCCTCGATGAGTTCGCCAAGGTAGGCGTGGTAGCGTTCTATGTGGGGGTAGGAGGGCATGTGCGGGAGCCACGCTCCGTTACTGCTTTATAAGGCCGAATCAAAGACACCGTTCATGTACAATGAGCTGCGGAGCACCTGGTTCAAGCGTTTCTCCCAGCCTTCGCCGCTCTTCTGGAAATGACTTACGATGTCAATGTCTATCTCGACGCTGACCTTCTCTCTCTCCGGCCGCTTCAGGGCTGCCTTCGCCTTGTGGTGGTCGAAAGCGGCGAGCTCGGGGTATTTGGCCAGCAGTTCCTTATAGGTCAGCGCGTTGGCGAAGTGTTCTTCAGTCCACTCGAAATCGTCCGGGTCGGCTGCGATCTGCGCGTTTATAATGGCGTCTTCTTCGAGTGAAGGGATAATGATTTCACGTTTCTTGTTGGTCATACACTCTGCTCTCCCGTCTGTTGGCCTTTCTCAGGCTGATGATTCGCCTGTTTTCGCCGCGCCAGATCCATACTACATCATACAGGCGATTTCCTATCATGCCCAAGCTGACCAGGCGCTCTTCATCGTTTCTGGCGCTGCCCCAGGTCAACGCGGTGTCCCAATCGAAATCGTATATTTCCGCGAAATCGACTCCACGGGTTTCCAGCGTCTCAGTCCGCTTCGATTCGTCCCATTCATAAGGCATGTTACCGTAAACCCTGGTTCAGGCTTCCGCTAAAGCATGGGAGACCATCATGGTTGCCAATTGAAGCTGACTCCGAGATCGCGCAGCATCTCAAAAGTGTTTTGGCGGATAACTCCGAACTGGTTGCAGACGTTGGGCAAAGGCACCCTTCTCCGCACATTGAGCTGAGGTTCTTCCTGAGTAACGAGTATAGCGTTGTGCACTCTGGCATACGCTACGAGCCAACCGTCGGCCCCGCTGGAAAATTCGTCTTTAGCATTCCTGTAAAATTGCTGATTGCCGTAGACCCACCTCATCACTTCTCGATATTCCTCGGTTACGGCCTCTTCCAGAGACGACACAAACAAGTCATCCGGCGCGTCTTTCACCCAGTCTGATAGCTCATCGCCATAGCCGACCAACTCGGTTCTAACTCGGTCGATGCTCACCAACTGGCGTTGGCCCGAGTAATGGACTAAGCATTCCCAGAACCCCGGGCATAAATCAAACCCATAGTAACGTCTGTGCGCTTCTATAAAAAGATTGGCATCGGCAACAAAAATAGGCGGCAAATTATGGTTCATGTCATCAAGACTTGGTTGCCCAATCAACAAATCGCTCGAAGGTCCTGCCATTCAGACCGGTTAGCGCGTATGCTTCCCGGTACAGCAACCGGCCTTCCATCACTGCACGGGCTACCGCCCCGCTGAAGCGGCGACCGAGCCGCACGTTCTGATTATTCCAGAAGTCGCCCCCTCCACGGCTGTTTTCCTTCCTGTGACGCTCATCAGCGAGGTAATCGCTATAGAAGTCAAAGTAGGTAGCCCTGTCTATCAGATTGAGGTCTAACGCCCTCCGAGCCGCTACGATTACGCTAACCTTGAACTCCCGTGCGATCCGCTGGTATGGGTCTTCGTTGTTTGCTACTGTTTTCCACAACTCCTCCAAATCTGTATGGGGAACGAGAAATTCAGCGGCAATACTGTTGCAAAACCGTTCCGCAGCATGGTCGGATGGTAGGAGCCCTTCAAAATTCGACACGCCTTCATGGCCCACGAAGATGTGGGCCAATTCGTGGGCCAGTGTGAACATTTGCGCCGACGTGAAGTCGGCATTGTTGATGAAAATCAGGGGCGCGTATTCGTCAACCAAAGCGAAGCCGCGAAATTCTTCGGGGTCCAGTTTTCTATGGGTATTGTTGTCGACGATGCCGTTGATAAAGACCAGCACGCCGGAATCTTCGATGCGATTTCGAAGTTGCCGCAGGGCGACGGACCAACTAGCGTTGTGAGAAGCCCAGTCACTTTCCAAGTGCAGGACATCCCTGATTCCGTCGGCAACCTCTGCAACGTCGGCGCTATCGTTAAAAGCCCCGACAAATTCTAACGGGTCGGCTTCCTCAGACAGCAAATCTTCCCTCATCCAGGCTTGACGGCTTTGCATTGTATAAACGGTGTCAAGCAGGTTAGGGCTGGGACGGGGCAGTGGACGGTCGCCGACGGTGCGGAAATCCGCTATCGGCAGATGGTCTTCCGGAGGCTCGTCAAGGAAAAGGTAGCCCTCAGGTGTGTAGGTCCGCTGCGCCAGCTTCCCCGCTTGGGCTATACTGATCTCGCCGGAGTTCTCCCATTCCAGGACGCGCTCATGCTTGACTTGCAGCTTTCCTGCCAGTTCAACGGTGTCAAAACCCGCTCTCTCCCTGGCCCACCGAAGCACTTCAGGCTGCAATTTTATTTTATGGCGACGCTCCCTCATTGGCGCATCATACTATGTCCCGCATCAACTCCGCTATGCTGGCCAATACGCTCGATTGATAGACACCTCAGGCTGGAACAGGCTCACCCCCCGTCTTTGCTCCGCAAGTCCTTCAGGATATAATCAACCCCGTTCCTGTAAATCTATGGCAAAGAGGCTAGGGCAATGACCCAACAACATGCGGAACTCAGCCCCGAAACGGTGTACGAAGAGTTGAAGAAGAACGGCGTGACGCACGTGGTGTGGCTGCCGGACAGCGAGACCAACTGGCTTTACCTGCTGATGGAGGCCGACCCCGCGCTGGACCTGATCGCCGTGAGCCGGGAGGGGCAGGCTTTCTCCACTGCCGCGGGGCTGTCGGTGGGCGGCGCGAAGCCGGTCATCCTGATCCAGAACACCGGCCTGATGGAGTCGGGAGACTCGCTGCGGGGCTGGGCCATGGGCATGAACATTCCCGTGGTGCTCATGGTGGGGTACCGTGGCTATACCCGCCACGGAGACAACGCCGACACCGCGGCCACCTATACGGAACGGTTCCTCAACGCCTTCAACATCAAGTATTACTTGGTGGAAAACAACAACGACGCTTCCCGCATCACGCGGGCATTCGAAGAGGCGGAAAAGGCCAGCCAGCCGGTGGCGGTGCTTGTTGGGGATGAGTACCACGGCTTCAACCGCTAGACTCCCGCAATTGTCCATTCGGAGAAGAAGATGATCAACACCAAGGACCTGCTCGAGGTTTTCCAGCAGTACCGGGGCAACGCCGTAGTCATCCCCGGAAGGGGAGGCCGCCACTGGAACGACATCAGCACGATTGAGTCCAGGGACGTGCCCTTGGGCGACCCGGCCATGGGAGGCCATGCCTCCTTCGCGATGGGGCTGGCATTGGCCCGGCCCGACGAGAAGGTGGTGCTGTTCGACTCGGAGGGCGACGTTCTGATGAATCTGGGCGCGCTGCCCACCATCGCCGAGAAGGGTCCCAAGAACTTCTACCACTTCATGCTGGACAACGAGTGCTACGCCACCACCGGCGGGCAACCGGTGCCCAACGCCAAGAATATCGCCTACGAGGTGATAGCCCAGGGATCGGGCTATCCCAGCACCTACGCCTTCGACAACCTGGAGGACTTTTCCAACAACATCCAGCAGATCTTGGACGCGCCGGGGCCGGTGTTCGTGGCCCTGAAAATAGTCCCGGAAATCGAGAACCTGCCCATCAATCAACGCCGACGCTGGCAGACCCGCAGCCGAGACAAAGTGATCGACGACCTGAAGGAGTCACTGGGTCCCCGGTCTTGCTGACCGCCGGGCGTCACCCCTTGGAGGACATTCACCACCGCCTATATCACGTCGGATTCAAGGAGACATTCAATGAGCAATAAAGTCGCCGGAATAGTGGCAACCGCCAAGGGCGAACCGGTAAAACCGGTGGACATCCTGGTGCCGGACCCGGGCCCGGGAGAGGCCCTGGTACGGGTCAAGGCGTGCGGCGTTTGCCATACCGACCTGCATTACCGGGAAGGGGCTATCAACAACGACTTCCCCTTCCTGCTGGGACACGAGGCCGCGGGCACAGTGGAGAGCGTTGGGCCGGACGTGGACAGCGTGGTCCCCGGCGACTTTGTAATCATCGCGTGGCGCGCGCCCTGCGGGAACTGCCGGTCATGCCTCCGGGGACGGCCTTGGTACTGCTTCGCCAGCCGCAACGCCCAGCAGCCAATGACACTGGCCGACGGCACGCCGTTGTCGCCGGCCTTGGGCATAGGGGCCTTCACCGAGCTTACCTTGGTGGACGCCGGACAAGCGGTCCGGGTAAATCCCGAAGCCGATCCGGCGGCGGCGGGGCTGATTGGTTGCGGGATAATGGCGGGACTGGGGGCGGCCATCAACACCGGCAACGTGTCCAGGGGAGACTCGGTGGCGGTGTTCGGTTGCGGCGGAGTTGGCGACGCGGCCATTGCCGGGGCCAAGCTGGCCGGGGCGCATACGATAATCGCCGTGGACATCGACGACCGCAAGCTGGAGTGGGCCAAGGACTTCGGCGCAACCCACACCATCAACGCCCGGCAGGCGGACCCGGTGGAGGGAATTCGCGCCCTGACCGACGGCAACGGCGTGAACGTAGCCATCGAGGCAGTGGGCAGCCCGGTCACCTACGAGCAGGCTTTCTACGCCCGCGACCACGCCGGGACGGTGGTGCAGGTAGGGGTTCCCAGTCCGGACATGAGGATAGACCTGCCGCTTATCGAAGTGTTCGGCCGGGGCGGAGCGCTGAAGTCGTCCTGGTACGGTGACTGCCTGCCTAGCCGGGACTTCCCCACCTATATTGACCTGTACCTGCAAGGGCGCTTGGACTTGGACAGGTTCGTGTCCGAGACCATCGCGCTCACCGACGTGGAGGAAGCATTCCACAAGATGGAGCGGGGCGAGGTGTTGCGTTCAGTGGTGGTGTTTTAGGCTACGGTTAGTTGGTCAGGCGTCCACGTAGTCAGGGTCTTCGTGGCGAATGATGGTAACGCCCAGTTGCTGGGCGAGTGAGTCCACCTCATCCGGCCAGTCAGCGTGCGTTGCGACGAAAGCGGCGGTGTTGACCCCGGTAACGCTTGAGATGATGGCGGCCCGGCGGGCTGCGTTTTCCAGGTCGCCCCGGTTGAAGGTGACTGATGCTTCCACGACGGCGAGGCGCCCGGTCTGGTCGGAATCTCCAATCTCGCGGGCGATGATGTCCGGCCTGAGTCCGTCCAGGTATTGCTCGCGGCTGATGATGCCTCCCTGGCGCGCCTGTCGCAACTGCGCGTTGATCCGGTCGCGGTCGGCGAGGACCGGGCCGTCGAGCCAGCCGTCCAGAATCACGCCGATTTCGTAGCGGCACCGGTCTTCGTAAGTATGACCTATCAATCTTCCTACATGTCCTTCAAGAGTTCTGACGGCGCGAGTGTTGGCATCCAAGCGCTCGTTGACGGTGCGGAATCCCGCTCGACGCTAGCTTGCGGTATCGCATCTGCACAGGACCAACTCAACTGTCTTTGTAACGGCGTCCCCGCTCTTTAATGGTCCGTTCCTTCTTAAACTGCATCACCGGGACGCCGTAGCCGCAGCTTGTTATGGTGGAGTCCACCTGTATCTCGATGACCTGTCGCATCGGCAGGTGAATGTCCTCCGCCTCGTTGGAAAGCACCTTGTCCCGGTAGGGATAGTCGTCGAGTTGGGCTACCTTGGCGTGGCCATAGAGCCGGATTACCCCTGCATTTTCCTCTTCGAAAGAGCACACCATCACCGTTATGGGGCCGTTGGCCTCGGCGTGCCGCCCCGTCTCGTTGCCGCTGCCTACGTAGTCCAGGTAGGCTACGCAGTTGGGCCCCAGTACGTGGAGGGGCACGCCGCCTTTGGGAGACAGGTTTATCGGCCCCACGCCGTTCGGGCCACCGGCAAGGTCCGAAGAGGCGCTGGCCACGAAAAACAATGGGGAGTTCTTGATGAGGTCGGCCTGCTCCGGCGTGATTTCCGGGTAGTTGGTCGCCATGAAACTTCTCCTTGGACGATGGTTAAAATTCTTCGGACCTGTAGACCACCTGCCCGTCGACCATAGTGAGAACCGAGCACAGATTTAGGATGTCGTCCTCCGGGATGGTGAACAGGTCGCCGGAAAGGACGGCCAGGTCGGCCAGCTTGCCCGGCTCAATGGAGCCGCGCCGGTCTTCCTCGAAGGAATAGTAGGCGCCGCCGAGGGTAAAGGCTCTCAGCGCGTCCATTCGGCTGAGGCTTTCCTCCGGCCCCAACACCGTCCCGGTGCGGCGCTCCTTCCTGGCGATGGTCGACCAGAGGGTTACAAAGGGATTGAAGGGCTTGTTGTCCGTCCCCAGCCCGAACCGAACGTCGTTTTCGATGTAGCTGCGGTGAGGCACGACCAAGGCCGCCGTTTCCGGGTCTCCAACCAACGGCCCACCCCTGAGCCACAGTTCGGTAAGAGGAATGGTCTCTATCACCAGCCCCAGGTCGCGTATCCGGCGCATCTGTTCGGCGGTGGTTTCCCTGACGTGGGCGATTATCCAGCGGCGGTCGTCTATGGGCGTATCCTGGTGGACCTCTTCGAAAATGTCCAGCACTTCGTCCAGGTTGTTGCGGACGATGGTGTTGACCCGAAGGTTGTTGTGGGCGGCCATCATAGACAGGGTGCGGAACTGGTCGGGAGGGTTGTACCCCGGCGAAAAGCCGGCCCATCCGGTAAAGGGGAGTTCGGCGGCGCGGGCCGCGGCGGTGTACTGCCCGCCGCGGTGCTGGATGTAGTAGCCGCTGACGTTCAACATGTCGTCGCCGAACCCTGCGCCGGACGCAGAATGGCCCCAGCGTTCCATTTCAAGGGCCGCCTCGTCAACCGACTTCCACGCAGGACTCAACACCAAGCGGCAGCGCACCGTCATGTCGCCGTCGTCCCACAGCCGCTTGTAGGCCCTCAGGACCTCCGGTGCGACGCCGTGGCCTTCGTATGTTCCGGTGGCGCCCACCGAGTTGTACAGCCGCATCGACTCCCGAAGGGCGTCCACCCGCTGTTGTTCGGTGAAGCGGGGCACCACCTTCATCAGGGTGAATTCCAGCGACGGGAATTGGGCCGAGTCCATGAGAACGCCGGTGGGCTCACCGGTGTCGTCGCGGACTATGGTCACGCTGGAGTCAGGTTCCTTGGTATGGCGGTCGATGCCGGCCAGTTGCAGCGCGCGGCTGTTGGCTACGGCTACCGACGGGGGCACGTTCCAGGGTGTCCAGATGCCGCGGATGTAGACCGGGTTGTCCGGGGAGACTTGGTCCAGGTCCCAACGGGTTGGGAACCGACCCTCCGCCAGAGACTCCGGCATGTCGGCGTAATTGGGCGGGTCGCCGATGGGCATGGTGACCACCCACTCGCCCGGATTGGCGTTGTCCACCTCGCGTTTGACGATGGCCAGGATGTCGGGGATGGAGCGGGCGCCTTCCAAGGATATGCCGGCCCGTTTCAGACCCTCCCGGTCCATGTGGGCGTGGATGTCGATGATGCCGGGGATGAGGACGCGCCCCTGAAGGTCGATAACCTCGGAGTCCAGCGTTTGCAACGCCCGCATTTCGCTATCGCTGCCGACGGCCAGGACATGCCGACCCCGGACGGCCAAGGCTTGGTACATCCGGTCGCCCGGCCCCAGGGCGGCTACCTTGCCGTTGAGGAAAATGGTTGTGGACTCCGGGTTGTCAGAAGGCATCATTAACACCGAGGGGAATAACCTTTTTGTTTGGAGTTGTGGATTCCCGCGCAGGCGGGAATGACAGTGAGATGTTAACAGGACTTAAGTAAGAGCACGGCGTATCTCAGCCGTGCTCTCCGGGAAACCTGTTTTACTTGGTCGGGGGAGCCTGCGTAAGGCTACACGAACCAGCCCATGCCCTCCATGTGGCCGCGCAGGAAGGCTATCTGGCCGCCGTGGACGATGTTGTCGTAGACCAGGACTCCTATGAGGGTACCTTTCGGCTCGGGGTCCGAACCGGGCCTCAGGCTCATGGTAACGCTCAACTCCTCGTCGGTGACGGAGGACATGTAATCCCTGGCGCAGGCCTTCATGGCCTCGTAGTAGCCTACCAGTACATCCCTGGAAGGGGGTGTCCATGCCGCCACGCGGGCCGCGTCCCAGCCTTGGCCTGTCGTCTCCGGGTCGTCGCTCAAACCGAATTTCTCGCACCAGCCGTCCTCGTTCCAGATCTGGGGCTTGCCCTGGAACCGGGTATTGATGAAGACGTCCACCACCCGGCTCTTGTGGAAGAGGAGCCAAGCAATGGAGTTGTCGTTGTCGGATAGCTGGCGGGCCAGTGTTGCGTCATTCAATCCGTCGATGGCGCGGTCCACCATGCCCCAGTTGCGTTCCAGTGCATTGGATATTCCGGCGGGAACAGCCATGATTACTCTCCAAAACATTCATTAAAGTGGGCTTCGAGGGCCTAATTGTACCAGCCCCAAAGCTGGAAGGTAAGGGATTTCCGGCGATTCCCTACCGCCAGCCCAGAGTGCTGTTTCCCTCGTCCACGTAGACGGTATCGCCCACCCGTGACAGCTTGATTTGCTGGCGGAACATCTTCTGCGTAAGCCGTCGCTCGGTGCTGTACAAGTCCCTGGACCACTCAACGTCTGCCTCTTCCGGGCCGTTGATGAGGGCTTCCTCGAGGACCCGCCCGTCCATACGCCTACCGTGGTCGATGCCCAACACCTGCAGGATGGTTGGCGCAAGGTCCGTGTTGCCGGATGGCGTGTTCAAGGTAACCCCTTGCTTGAAGTGGGGGCCCTGTGCGAAAAGAACGTTCCTCATCTCGGACCTGCCCATTGAGCCGTGCTCCCCCCGTCCGTACCCGCCGGACGTGGTGGAGTAGACCCGTCCAACGTATCCGGACTTGTTGGCGCTTCTGCTCCAGCGAAAGGACATGGCGACATCGGGGCCTCTTGGCCCTTCCAGTCCTACCAAGGCCGCCGGCAATGTTCCCTGGATGCCTGAGAGATGGCTGGAGACCGTCACACTCCCGCACCACTCCTGTTCCATAAGCCACACAATAAGCCGTCGGCCCGTGTCATAGTCCCCTTCCCCGGTATAAAACAGGACCGAGCCGCCGTTGTGGGCCACCGCCACGCCTCCCGGTTCGCCGCCGGGCGGGAAGCCGGCCTCCCGGGCCTGTGCCTCCACGTTCACAACTGTAGAGATGGTGGAGTAGCCGTGGTCCGACACCACCATGACGTCGGTGTCTCCGGCGCGCCCGGACTGCTCAAGCCAGTCCATCAAAGTGCCGAACTGTTTGTCGGCTCCCTGCACGGCTTCGTCAGACTCCGTGGTCCCGACGCCTGCCGCGTGCTGCGTCTTGTCTGGTTCCGAGAACCATATAAGGGAGACGGCAGGCGCCCGTTCCGGCAGGATGTACTCGGTCATTATCCGTTCGGCTTGGGCCAATCGCGGAAGGTTGGGCAAGGACTCGTCGGGCCAGTCGCCGAACCTGACAATGATGTCCTCGTGGAGGCTGTAGGGCAGCGTAAAGGCGGGGTGTATGGTTGCCCCGCCGGTGCTTTCGGCGGTGGGATTCTGCAGGTAGGCGTTGCCGCTGGTGCCGGTGCCTATGGCGACGTATTCCAAGCCATGTTCGGACAGGATTTGTCCCAGCGTAGGCGCCAGAAGTACCCGCCCCGTCTTCTCCGCGACTTGCGCGAGCTCGGGCTCCATCGCCGGGATGGGGTGCGCGGCGTCGAACTCCCGCACCAGCAGCGTATTGGCCGACAGCCCGTGGCTGCCGGGTGTCATGCCGGTTACGATGCTGGACGCATTGGCCCTGGTGACCGTGGGAAACACGGCATGATGGTTGGCGAAGGTCACACCCACGGACGCCAATGCCGACAGGTTGGGCATAAGCTCAGGGGTGACCTGGGCCGGTTGAAGTCCGTCAAAAACGGCGATGACTACCGATGCCATTGTCAGCTCCCGTTGGTTCCCGTCGTAAAGTAGTCGAACTTCCTCCCCGCTATGTCAACGGCCCGCTCGATGTCCTCGGCCAGCATGTATCCTTCTTCGACCAAACGCTCCGCCGCAGCCTGCACTTGCCGCAGGTAGTTCTCGCGGCTGGCGTACCGTTCCTCGATGGACAGACGCGGATCTCCCGTCGCTTCCCGTTCGGCAGGGGTGACCGGGAAACGGAGGGTCCAACCGGCCAGCCCGCCGGTGATGCCGATGAACAGGTTGGGGTTGCCGATGGTGGTGTCTCTCAGGTTCCACCCGGTGTAGGTTGCCACCGGGACTGTCAGGTCAGGCAGGCGTATTCCGCCTCGCTCGTTGAAGTTTTCGTCTATGTCGGACACCAGCGCGGGATAGGTCTCGCCCTCCGACGCGGGCAACTGTACGGTCCTCCCCAAGGAGAGTTCCGGGCCGTAGTCCAGCCGCATGGCCTTGGTGGTCTGGGGCGTCACACGCACACCGGGCAAGTCCAGGAATTTGTCCATCACCTCTTGGGAGTCCATGGCCGTGCCGTCGGTCATGTTGGGATGTCTGCTTGGGGGAGGCTCCTCGCCGGTGGACACCCATTTGTCCAAGTTGGTCAAGGCGGCGCGGAACAGGGGGTTGTAGTTCACGCTGTTGAATGCCAACTGGCCCCTTGCGCCGTCGTTTGCTCTCACTTCTATGGGCGGAAAGTCGCCTGTGCCATGCTGGCAGCCGGCAAAGTGGTACCGCCTGACGTTGGGCGACTGCGGCGCATCCTGCATGGTAACCAAGTCCGTGTGAATGAGCGCCGCGTCGCCACGCCAATACTCCGCGGAGGTGTTGATGAACATAATCTTGGGGACTTTGCCGCGCTCCTCCAACCGCTCCAGCATGGAGCCTTCCGCGCCAGTCACTGGGTCCACTTGATGGGTGTCGGTGAACGGGAACAGCTCGGGAATGATGAAGCAGACGTCCTTGGAAGGCTGGCCGAACCGGAGGTTGAACTCGCCCCGCATGGCCCCGGCTACGTGGGGAATGATGCCGTCCAAGGTCATCCGTTCTTCCTCGTCTTCGTTCAGGCCGGCGTGAATCATCTGCCGCAGGAAACGGCCGCTCTGGGAACGGCCAACGGCGTAAGCGTAGTCGATTGCGTCGGCCAACGGGTTGCCGGCGTCGGCGCCGGCATACTTGATGAACGAGACCGAATCCCTGACTGCCGCGAATCCCAAGCCTACAATGCTGCTCCCCTTGGTGGTATATACCAACTGGTATATCCTGCCCGGCTGGAAACCGGAGGGCATATACACATGGCACGGGTCCGGCCCGGCCTCGCCCTCTTCCAAGCGGATGAAGGACCACTCGCCCCGGTCAATCGGCGTTGGAGGATCGTTTGGAAGGTCGCGCACCGTCAGGGTAGCCTCGGCCTCGTCTATGTCCAGGGCAGGGTGAGGGGCGTGGTTCTGGTCCGACAGCAGGAAGGTCTGTGTGGGAGCGTTGGCTTGGAACTGGCAGAGCATCTTGCCTTCGATGGGTCTGCCCCCGATCAACGCCTCCTGCCCCTGCATTCCCAGCAAGCCCGGCGTGTCGGGCAGGTCGGATTGCCAGCCGCAAAACATCACCGCGTACCCTTGGCGCATCAGGAACCCGTTGCCCGGTTCCAACGGCGCGGTGTGGTCTGTGATGGACGGCACGTCGTTGAAGCCAAAGGCAGTCTTTCGTCCCCGGTTGATTACGTCAAAGAACAGGCGCCGGTTGCCCTTGCCTGACTCGATAGGCTTGAGCAGGGTGAACTCGGACGAAAAGACAACCTTTCCGTTGGAGTCCCTGGGCGCCAACTCCAGGTCGGTGATGGCTGTGTTGCGTTCGTTGAGGGGGTCCAACGCGAAGTGGACAATCCCGTCCAACTGTTCATAAGGGCCCATGTCGCCGAAGGACTCGCCGTTGGCGAAGCTGCTCCTGTTCAGGATTTCCATCTTGGTAACAGGCATGGTGTTTTCCTCCAATTGGGGTTTCTATCAAAAAGCCTCTCGTCGGGACCCGTCTGCAAAGCCTTTCCGGTGTGCAACGTTATTCCGGCGTCTGGGCGAACCCATTTTCGGAGTGTGTGCCGATGGCGAAGGTGGTCCCTGTGAGACGCTGCAATCGGTTCTGGTCTTCCAACGTCCTGATAGTGAAGGACTGTGGCTGGGAGACGCGCGCCTCATCAAGATCGGCGACGTACTGCTCTACAGCATCTACTCCGTCCCTGACGTCTTCTTCATCCAAGTCGTTATCGTAAAAGTTGTAATGGATGGCCCGTGCCAGAAATAACTGGTCCCTGAATGAAGGACTGCCGGTTTCCTCCGCTAATTGTCTAGCGATGGCAAATATATTCCTTTGGCCGCCGTGCCTCCAACCTCGTTGAGCGGCTACAGCCTTCAGAGCGTAGTTTGCCGCGCCCCAGACTTTTTCGGACGCCTGAAGCCGGTTGCCGCGCTGCATCTCTTCCTTGGCATGAGTCAGGAACATATGGCTGATGGTTGCGTAGTCCTCAGTATCGGAAGCGCCCGGAGGCGGCAATGGTAGCGTCACTTGATTCCCCTTACTCAGGTCGCGCGTCGACGATTCAAGATGATTCTAACACTTCGAGAGTCGCTTGAGGGCCGGACCAGGTAGTATTACTGTAGGCGGGTGATTGTGGATTCCCGCCAGCATGGGAAAGACGGGTTGGAGGTGGGATTTCCCGGACACCCCGCGTTACGCCAGCACCTTGTAGGCGTACCTGGCTTGGTTCAACTGCCCTTCCCGGAAACGAGACATACGCAGCGGAGAAATGTCTATGGTGGTTGCGCGTCCGTCCAATACCAACTCGGCCATGATAACGCCTACGATGGGTGAGAGCTTGAAACCATGGCCGCTGAACCCAGTGCAGATGTACAGACCCTCGATCCCCTCTACTCGGTCAATTACCGGATGCGAGTCGGGAGTGTTGGTGTACAAGCCCGCGTACCCGGAACTGTACTCGGCTTCTTCCATCAATGGAATCCGGCGAACGAAACGGCTCCACGCATCCTGGATAAAATGCTGCGCCGGGCGTTGTGCGAAAAATTTCCGGGTCTTCGATGATTTCTTCGGTGTTGCCGTTGCCCAACAGGGTCAAATCGGTGCTTTCGGGCCGGAAGTAGACCATGTTGACGATGTCAGCGCCGCCGGGATGGTAGGGTATCTTGTCCAACGGCCGTTTCAGCAGGATGACCTCGTGGCGGGTGGCTTCCAGCGGCAGGTCGACGCCGTGTTGCAGCAGGAAGCGGCGGCTCCACGGCCCGGTGGCCACAATCGCGATGGGAGTTTCTATCCGTTCCTGGGCTGTGGTAACGGCGATTACCTTCCCGGCGGGCGAAACTTCCACTCCCATAGCGGGAGTTTGCAATTGTATCCGTGCGCCCAACTCCCTGGCCCTGTTGGCGTAGGCTATCGCCGTGCCCGACGGGTCGGCATGGCCGGAGCCGGGTTCATAGGCGATGCCGGCGCAGTCGTCCACATGGAAGGCCGGGGCGATCTCTTTAGCCTCTTCCCGGTTGATGAGCTTGGTGTCAATTCCCACTGACTGTTGCATCGCCACGTTGGCTTGAAAGGCATCAAGATTGTCCTCTCCGGCGAAAACCATGTAACCCGTCTCCGTGAACCCACACTGTCCGCCCACAACCTCGCCGAAGTTGCGGAAGATGTCCAAGCTTTTCCAAGCCATTTGGGCGTGGACTTCGTTGGAGTAGTGCATCCGCACGGCGCCGGACGACCGCCCGGTGGACCCCGAACCCAGTATGTCTCGCTCCAGCAAAAGGGCGTCGCGCAGCCCCTTGGAAGCCAGGTTGTACAGTATGCTGCACCCCATAACACCACCGCCTATAATCACCGCCTCGGCTGTAGATGCCATCGAATCACCTGCCCTGCTCCGGTGTTTAACACCTGCAAAGATTCGCAGGCACATCGTAACAGTCCCACGCTGTGCTTCCCAGTCCCGCTGGACCGGCAACCCGGCCCATGCCGGTGGTATAATCGCCCCGCAGAGAGTGAACCCTTGGCAGTCATTGTCAAGGAAGCAACTGACGAAGGAGGCAACATGATTTACGACGCGGAAAAGAGAGACATTTCCATCGCCGTGGGCGGCGACGCCATGATCACGCGTCGGATGCGGCGCTTCCAGGAAGAGTCATTCCTCAAACTCGCCCGTATCTTGCGGGAGGCGGATGCATCCGTCGTGAACCTGGAAATGCTCTTCCACGACTATGAGAGCAGTTGGCAATGGAGCAGCGCCACCTATACCAGGTCCGACCCGCGCAACCTGGACGAGTTGAAGTGGCTGGGAATCGATGCGGTAACCGCCGCCAACAACCACTCTTTCGACTTTTCCGAGGGCGGCTTCCTGACCACGTTGCAGCATTGCCGGGAAATTGACCTTCCCGCCGCGGGCGGCGGCAAGGACGCCGACGAGGCAAGGGCGCCTGCCTACTTCGATTCGCCGCGGGGCCGGTTGGCCGTTCTGTCGGCGACCAGCACTTTCAGCGAAGTTTCCCGCGCCGGGCCGGGCCGCCCCGACTTTCCGGGCCGTCCGGGGGTCAACGCCCTGCGGCATGACTTGGTCCACCACGTCGAGCGGGACGTGTTCGACGCCCTCCAGAAAGCGAACCGGGAGTTGGGCTACCAGGAAGCGGCGGACGTCACCCGCAATTTCGGCTTCCGGGGCCTCCGAGAGGCCGTAGACCACTCCTCCGAGGTGGAGTTCCTGGAGAAGAAGTTCGTCCTTTCCGAAGACTTTTCCGTCCAGACTTCACCCAACCAGTCGGACTTGGCCGGAATAGAGAAGTGGATACGCGGCGCCCAGAAGCAGTCCGATTGGGTGATGTACGGCACCCACTGCCACGAGAGCGGCTCGACCGGCGAGTACCACGGTGGCTCACGTCTGTCGCCGCCTGACTTCCTGGTGGACTTCGCCCACTGGACCATCGACCAAGGATGCGCGCTGTTCGCCGGGCACGGCCCCCACTTCCTGCGGGGCATCGAGATTTACAAGAACCGTCCTATCTTCTACAGCTTGGGCAACTTCATCTTCCAGAACGAGAGCGTCCTTCGTGTCCCCGATGAGGCGTACCGGATGTACAACCTGGGCTATGACCAGACCCCGGGAGACTACCTCGACACTCGTTCCGGCGGCGGTTCCCGCGCTTTCGCCGCAGACCCGGTGTTCTGGCAAAGCGTGGTGGCGGTCTGCAACTACGCCGGCGGCGAGCTGCGGGAAATCGTGCTCCACCCCATCGACATGGGCTACGGACGCCCCATCCCACAACGCGGCAGGCCGGTACTGGCCGAAGGGCCGATAGCCCAGCAGACCCTTAAATGGCTACAGGACGTTTCCAAGCCCTTCGGGACGGAGATCACCATTGAGGGGGATGTTGGGATGATTCGGCTTTAATCGGCGTTCCCATACGCTATCAGGGAGGCGAAATCTTATGGCTGAAGCAGGCGCGGGTCGCTACCGGTACGAGGTGGATGAGGGCTGGGGCCGGTTGCCGGAGGGATGGACTTTCGGCAACGTCACAGGCGTGGCGGTAGACTCTCAGCAGCGGGTGATTATCTGCCAGCAGCAGATGGACCCGCCGGTCATCGTGTTCGACCGGGAAGGGAATTACCTTAGCTCTTGGGGGAGCGGGCTTATCCCCGAACCGCATACCCTTTTCATTGACGCCGACGACATCGTGTACGTGCCCGACAGGGTGGACCACGTAGCGATGAAGTTCACGATGGACGGCGAGTTGCTGCTGGAGATGGGAAACCGGGGACAGCCGTCGGACACCGGGTGCACCGAACCGGAGGGAGTGGTGCTGCGGGCCGGGCCGCCGTTCAACATGCCCACCCGCGTCTCGCCTTCCCCTTCCGGCAATCTGTACGTCTCAGACGGCTACAAGAACTGCCGGGTCCACCGGTTTTCGGCCGGCGGCGACCTCATTTCCTCTTGGGGGAACCCCGGCGACACCGCTCCCGGGGACATAAGGTCGCCCCACAGTCTTTGGGTGATGCCCGACGGCAACATATACGTGTGCGACCGGTTGAATAACCGCATACAGATATTCTCGCCCGAAGGAGACTTTGTCTCCCAATGGCCCAATGTGAGCCTGCCCACCGACCTTTTCGTGGACAATGAGGGTGCGTTCTTCGTGGCTGAACGACCTCACGAGGAGACCGGGTCCAACTGGGTTACCGTGCGTAACGGAAGCGGCGAGGTCCAAGCCAAGTGGGACACTCCGCGGATTCACCAGCTATGGGTTGACTCCGGCGGCGACATGTTCATAGTCACCGGAGCGGTGGCTGAGCCTCGGGGCAAAGCCATCTTCAAGTACACCAGGAAGTAGAGAGTCCGGGGCTGCCTACTCGTTGTTGTTCAGCAGCCGTAGCTCTGTTTCCGGGTGGAACGCAACCCAGGGAGCCCAAAAAGAGATCGTATGGGGCAGGGTCTCCAGTTGATTGCCTTCGAGGGGCCCGCTTACCGCCAATCCCGCTGTACTCCACTTGCTGCCTGTTTCCCGGTCCAGGATGTGGTCGCCTTCCAAGTAGAACGACAGCGCCCGTCCGTCCGCTACTGGAATGTATATGGCGGCGGCATCCACTATATCGGCGCCCAAGCCAGCTAATGTGTCGACGCACGGCTCGGTGGAGTATATGAGGACCACCGGCTGAGTCCCGACTACGTCGTTCACTACGCCCAAGAGGGCCAGTTCGGTTATAGGGTAAGCCACCGCTTTGGGTTGGCTGAGGCCCACCACTCGCGCGTGACTGCCCAGGGTCTCGCTGGTGGGACCGCCGGTCCAAAGCCGTCCCTCGTCCGGGTACTCGGTGGGACAGGGCTTTATGGCGTAAAAGCCCAACAGGTCCTCATTCTGTGTAGACTCCCGTGACAGCACCAGCGCATCGTCGGTATTCCTGATGACGTCTCCCCACGGCAATGTCCGGAGAGGGAGAAACTCAAGCTTCTCTCCTGCCAGGTCACCCACCAAGGCTTCCCCGGTGAGCTGCTGCCACCACGACTCGGTCTGGTGGTCCCACATGATCAAGTTTTCGTGGCGTAACTTTCCCGACACGCCGAATACCAACTCTTCGCCCCCAACCCGGCGGTCAAACGCAATCACCGTGTCGCATAGGGGACAATAGGTAACCACCACCGGGGTATCGCCGATCCTGTCGTTGATCACCTCGTGCCAGAACATTATCGGGTACGGATATACCTTGGTCTGTCCGCCTATGGTCATAACGCCGGCCAAGTCCTCGTCGTCCAGCCATGAGTCCGCTTCACTCATCGACTCGAATTTGGGTTCGTAGATGGGGGGAATCGAGTCCCGCGGCAGCCCGGGGCCCACGACTTCCGGGGCCACGACGTACTTGTTGAGATTGGTGCGCCACGCGCCCGGCTTGGGCGTGGCGGTGGCCTGGATGGTCGGTGACGGAGTTGGCGCCGCGGTGGCGGTTGGCTGCGGTTGTTGTTCAGAAGGTTGTCCTTGACTTGCCGGACTTGTCACGGCGCAGGCCGTGGCGGTCACGATCATGCCGACGGCAGCCAAAGTTAAGAAGGCGAGAGTAGAGCGGTGGCAGAGTGCTGTAAGGAGGTGCATATCGTCTGAATCAGGATTTACCGGATTTTAGGATTTTCAGGATGGAGTAAATTCATCCTGGACATCATTTAATCCTGTTGATCCTGATTCAGACAATTAGGGCGCCAGGAAGTGTGTCGCGGCCGGCAGCTTCTAGCCGGTACCCCGCAGCCTGGGGTCCAGCACGTCCCGCAGGGCGTCGCCCAGCATGTTGAGGCCGAACACCGCCAAGGCCAATGCTACGCCGGGGAACACCGCCAGCCAGTAAGCGTTCTGGATGTCGGTGATGCCGCCCTCGGCCAGCATACCACCCCAAGTAGGCACGTCCGGGGGCACGCCCACGCCCAGGAAGCTGAGGGAAGCCTCCACTATGATGGCGTAGCCCAAGTTCAGAGTGGCCAGAACGATGAAGAGGGCCATGCAGTTGGGCGTGACGTGCCGGATGATTATCCGCATGTCGCTGGCGCCAACCGCCCTGGCCGCGAGCACGTAGTCCGATTCCTTGATGGCCAGGGCTTGGGAACGCACAGTCCGGATGGCGCTGGGAGCGAGCACTACGCAAAGGGCGATGATGATGTTGAACACCGACGAACCCAGCGCAGCCATGAGCGCCAACCCCAGGATGATCCCCGGAAAGGCTATGAAAGCGTCTACGAACCGTTGGATTACAAGGTCGAACTTTCCTCCGTAGTAGGCGCTGATACAACCCACCAGGGAGCCTATGCTGATGCCGATGCCAACGCTGACGATGCCGACGAACAACGAAATCCGTCCGCCGTAGAACAGCCGGCTCATCACGTCCCGTCCAGCGAAGTCTCCTCCCAGTAGCAATTCGCTTCCCGGGGGAGCGAACAGAAGCTTGGGGTGGACTTCGGTTGGGGGATACGGGGAGATCAAGGGGGCAAAAATTGCGATCAATATCAGGATCAGCAGGATACCCCCACCGACGGCCCCCATTGGCTTTCGTATCGAAAAGTCAACCAGTCCTCGACCAAATCCGATAGTTGCCTGTAGCCATCTGGTCAGGGTAGGTTGGGAAACAACACCTGTCGTTTGCGAAAGCATTAATCCTTACTCCTGTAGCGTTGAACGATCCCTAACCGTAGCGAATCCTGGGGTTAATCCAGCCATACAGCAGGTCGATGATAAGGTTCAATACCAGGACCACTACGGCTATCAGCATTACGAAGGTCTGGACAATGGGGTAGTCCCTGACCAGCACGCTGGCCACCAGCAAGCTCCCCATCCCTGGGATGACGAAGATTACTTCCATGATTACCGCGCCGCCGATGAGCCGGCTGAACTGGAAACCGGCTACGGTGATTACCGGCAGGAAGGCGTTCTTCAAAGCATGGCGGGCGATTACTAGGAGTTCGCGCAAGCCCTTGGAGCGGGCGGTCCTGATGTAGTCCTCCCGCATGACCTCCAGCATGGCGGACCGGGTCACCCTGGTGGCGAAGGCGGTGTTGAAGTAGCCCAGCGCACAGGCCGGGAATATCAACTGTTGCAGATTGGTCAGGGGGTCGGTGTAGATTTGGGCATATCCCAAGGGCGGCAGCCAGTTGAAGAACTTGGCCAGGACAAATATGACAAGGATGCCCACCCAGAAGGTGGGCAGGGCTACCCCGCCGATGCTGAATACCCTTGCGGCATAATCGAACCATGAGTCCTGTTTCACCGCCGAAAGCACCCCTATGGGCACTGCAATAACATAGGAGATAGTGAGGGCAAGGATAGCCAATTCTACGCTGAGCGGGAACCTGGTCCTCAGCATTTCGGCCACTTTGATGCCTGGATAGAAGAAGGACTCGCCAAAGTCTCCGGTGGCCGTGTTCTTTACGAAAAGTACATATTGGACGTGATACGGCTTGTCGGTCCCCAGCTTCGCTCTCATACGCTGGAGGTCTTCGTCGGTGAAGCTTCCCTCTCCTCCCATACTGAGTATGGCGAGGGCCGGGTCACCGGGAAGGAAGCGCATGATGCCAAACACGACGAACGAGACTAATACAAGGGTCGGTAAGAAGAGGGCTATCCTCTGGACTACGTACCCGGTCATGCTCGCTCCTAAGAAACGCTTAAAGGTTCAGCTAAACGAAGAGGCCGCATAAACCCCGCAAAGACCGCCGAGCTTTTCGGCCGTTGACCGCCAGAGCACAAACTCTACGGTCTCTGCGGGTCCTCTGCGACCTCTGCCCCCGGCCCTGCCGGGGGCATGGTTGAAACCCGGGTTATGTGTAAAGCGCTATTCCTCCAGCCAGACTTGCTCTTTCTGGTAGGCGTACTGCACCGTCTTGGGTATCGCCACCATGTTTTTGACGTTGTTCAGGTGAACGAACCTTTCGATGGGGTGCCAGAACATCGGCCTGGCGTGTCCCTCTCCGGTGCGGAGGATGTCCTCGGCCTCCTTGATGATGGCGCGGCGTTCGGTCTTGTCGGTTACGGCCTTCTGCCGCTCGAATATCTCCCTTATCCGCGGGTCGTCGTACTTCAGTGCGTTTCGCGGGCCGCCGGGCAGCCAGACGCCGGAGAACATGTCGTCCGGGTCGATGATGTTGGTGCCGTGGCCGAAGCCCACCATGTGCTCATAAGTGCCCTGCTGCTCCGCATTGGCGGCGGAAGTGGTGTCCACGATGGTCAGGTCGATCTCCACCCCGATCTTCTTCCACTGCTCCTGCATGATCAGGGCTTCTTCCTTGAAGATGGAGGCGGAAGTGTACTTCAGCTTCAGGCCGTCCGCGTGTCCGGCCTCTGCCAACAAGGACTTGGCCAACTCGATGTCCGCCGGGTCTTTCTGCAGGCCGTCTACCCCAATGGGGTTCCCGATATAAAGCTCGCCGTTAGCGTCAACATAGCGGAAGCCGGGCCATTCGGATATCTCTTCTGCGGTGGCCGACATCCAGCTGTTTGGGAAGAAGGGGATGCCCAGGTTGCCTCTGCCGAGACGTGCAATGTCTACGAGCTCCTTGCTGTCCATCGCAATGTAGAGCGCCCGCCGGACACGCGCATCGTCCACCGGAGGGTTCCTGTAGTTGAACTCGTAGATGCGGAATACGCTCTCACCCGAGTAGGGGATTGTCCCCTTCCCTTCAAGCTCTTTTTCCAAGTCGTTGAGTTGCTTCTGCGTCCAACCGCCACCGGGCATGAAGTGGATCTGGGCCGTTGTCAGGGCGGTGATGGACCGGCTCTTGTCGGCAATGATGAAGACCTTGATGCCGTCCAGGAACGGAAGCCCTTCCTTGAAGTAAGCGGGGTTCTTTTCGATTTCGAAACTGGTCCCCAGCTCCCTTGTCTTGTACATGAACGCGCCGGACCCGACCACGTTATCGGGGTCGTCGAAGTGGTCGGCCGGGTCATCCAACCCCAGGGGCTCGAGTACGTGCTTGGGGTGGATAACCATGAAGTCAACGGTCAGGAACGGCAACAGTGCTGCCGGATTCGGGAACTTCGTGTACACCTTGACCGTCGACGGGTCGATCGCCTCGGAACTCTTGTAGTAAGGCTCGATGTTCCTGGTGCGCGGCCTTACCTTGTTCAAGTCGGCCATCTCGTCCAGGCTGAACACCACGTCGTCGGCCGTGACCGGCTCGCCGTCGGTCCACGTCGCGCCTTCCCACAGGTTGAAGGTGACGCTGTTGCCGTCGTCGGCCCATTCCCAACTGGTGGCCAGGTCACCGATGATTTTTTCCTGCGACTCGTCCCGCGGGTCACGCATCACCAGAAGGTTGAAATTGTTGCGAGTGGCATAAATGGACCGGTTGCAGCACCCGATCCAAGGGCTCCAGCGGTCGGTCTCGTAGAGATGCCCCTCTATCATGACACCGCCATACTTGCCTTGGGACAACCACTCTTCATAGTACTTATGGTCCGCCGGGCCAGCCTCGGCAGCAGGGGCTTTCTTCTCTTCCATCGCTGCCGGCGCCTTGGTCGCTTCCATCATGGCCGGTTCCTTGGTAGCCTCCGCCATAGCGGGCGGCGCTTCGGTAGCGGCCATTTGCTTCTCGGCGGGCGGAGCCTCAGCGGCGCCGCCACAGGCGACAACGAAAACGAGCGCCAGCAGCACCGCGCTGGTGATTAACGCTGTGGGAAGTTTGAACCAGTGGTGCCTCATGCCATTACCTCCAAACTATGGGTGAAAGATACCCTAGCCCAGGGTGACAAAGCCGAAAACCGCGCACTGGAATACTAACTACGCCTTGATGCTCCCTTAATACTTACGATTTCCAGCTATCTTACAACGAAACCAGTCAATGAAACATTGAATTCTACCAATACATAACACTGGGTTCGTCGATAAGCGGTTGAAATATAAGCTATCACTTCTACGCTGTCAAGGTTTATGTCACCTTTGTCGCCTGCTGGTTCTGTGGCGTTTGGAGAGGGCTATCGCACCACAAGGGAGTAACCCACAAAAAGAATCGGGACGGCGTCACGCCGTCCCGATTGAGGAAATCCGTAGAGGAGTATGGGGTACGCCGGCTTATCCGGTGCCCCTGAGTCGCGGGTCCAGTACGTCCCGCAGCGCGTCGCCGACCAGGTTCACTCCGAACACCGCCAAGGACAGGAACAGACCGGGGAATATGGCCAGCCACGGAGCCAGCTCGATATAGGTCACCCCCACCTCGCTCAGCATACTGCCCCAAGTAGGAACATCAGGCGGCACGCCCACGCCGAGGAAGCTGAGAGACGATTCCACGATAATGGCGTAACCCAGGTTGAGCGTAGCCAGGATTATGAAAATCGCCATGCAGTTGGGAAGCATGTGACGGAGGATGATCCGTCCGTCGCCCGCTCCTATGGCCCGGGCCGCAAGGATGTAGTCGGTCTCCTTGATAGCCAGGGCTTGGGAGCGGACCGTCCGGATGGCGCTTGGAGTCAGCACCGCAATCAAGGCGATGATGATGTTGGTTACGGAGGATCCCAGTGCAGCCATCAGCGCCAAGCCCAGTATGATGCCGGGGAAAGCGATGAAAGCGTCTACAAGGCGTTGGATTATGAGGTCGAATTTGCCTCCGTAATAGGCGCTGACTGCGCCCAGCAGCGAACCGGCGCTTACCCCCAGGATAATGCTCACCAAGCCCACATAAAGTGAAATCCGGCCTCCATAGAAGAGGCGGGTAAGAACGTCCCTGCCCAGCGAGTCGCTGCCAAGGAGGAACTCCGCCCCCGGGCTGGCGTACAGACGCTCGATGTTCGATTCGTTAGGCTCGTAAGGCGAAATAAGAGGCGCGAAGATCGCCATTAACACCAGCAATATCAGTACCAGCGCGCCAATGCCGCCCAACGGCTTATTTTTGAAGAACGCCCAAGCTGTTACGCTGCCGTCGCGTACAATCTGCACACCCCGGGCTACCCCGGTGGGTTGGGCGATGGTGCTTCTACCCGTTAACATGAATGTTTGCTCCTGCCATTAGTCGTTGGTAGCCCGCGATGGGTGGGGCCAAAGAACATCAGCCCCGGCCACGAGTCGCTCCTTACCATGTTAACCGTAGCGGATCCTTGGATTTATCCAGCCGTACATCAGGTCTACCAACAGGTTGAGAATGAGCACGGATACCGCCACCAGCATGATGAAGGTCTGTACGATGGGATAGTCCCTGACTAGAACACTGGCGACCAGCAGGCTGCCCATGCCCGGAATGACGAATATTACCTCCATGAGGACCGCGCCGCCGAGGAGGCGGCTGAGCTGGAAGCCGGCAACAGTGACAACCGGAAGGAAAGCGTTTTTCAGCGCGTGCCGCCCTATCACTATCCACTCGCGCAAGCCCTTGGACCTGGCGGTCCTGATATAGTCTTCCCTAAGCACCTCCAGCATGGAGGAGCGAGTCAGGCGGGCGGCGAAGGCGGTGTTGAAGTAGCCCAACGCGATAGCCGGGAAGATGAATTGCTGAAGGTTTTTAACCGGGTCCTCCCAGATTGTCTTGTACCCCAGCGGGGGCAGCCAATTGAAGAACAAGATCAGGAAGAATATGACCAGGATTCCTACCCAGAAGGTCGGCAAAGCAACCCCCGCCACTGCGAAGAGCTTGGCGACATAGTCAAACCAAGTGTCCTGCTTCACCGCTGAGAGCACTCCCAGGGGCACCGCCACTATATAGGAAATAATCAACGCCAGGATCGCCAATTCTATGCTGACCGGGAAGCGCGTCTTGACCAGACTGGCAACGCTTACCTCCGGGTAGAAGAAAGAATCCCCGAAGTCTCCTTGAACGAAGTTGCTGACCCACACTGCATATTGGATGTGGTAGGG
This sequence comes from Dehalococcoidia bacterium, assembly GCA_965203835.1. Taxonomy (GTDB): domain Bacteria; phylum Chloroflexota; class Dehalococcoidia; order Lucifugimonadales; family UBA3495; genus CBDCFV01. The sequence goes on along the minus strand of OZ241919.1, from coordinate 1,367,999 downwards.
CTTGTCGGTGCCCAGCTTGGCCCGCATCCTTTCAACGTCTTCCTCGGTGTAACTTCCCTCTCCCCCGGCGCTCAGGATGGCGATAGCCGGGTCTCCGGGAAGGAACCGCATGATCGCGAACACCAGGAATGACACCAACAGCAGCGTCGGCACGAACAACAATAGCCTTTGGATTACATAGCCTGTCATGCTGCCTCTTCTTTAGCCCACAGGACGCGGAGCCTATGCAGAGGACACAGAATCAACCGGTTGTTGCATCTGCATCCCGTGGCCTCTGCGGGACCCTCGCGCCCTTTGCCGTGAAATCCTGGGTGGGGGTGGTGGAATTCGACCCCACCCACCCCATATAACCGTTAGCCGGACTTCGGGTTACTCTTCCAGCCAGATGTGTTCCTTCTGGAAGCCGTACTGCACGGTGATGGCCGTCACGTTGTAGTTCTTCACGTTGTTGGCTACGCTGAACGACGGCAGCGGCCACCAGAATATGTTATGGAAGTGACCCTCGCCGGTCCGCAGAATATCTTCCGCCTGTCGAATCAGCTCGATACGCTTCTCCAGGTCGGCCTCGGATTTCTGCTTCTCGAATATCTCGTTAATCCTGGGGTCCTCGTAACGAAGGGCGTTTCGCGGCCCGCCGGGCATGTATACGCCCAGGAACAGGTCGTCCGGGTCAAGGATGTTCGGGCCGTGGCCCAAGCCCAGCAGGTGTTCGTAGTCGCCCGCCTGCTCGGCGTTGAAGGCCGTGGTGGTATCGGTGACCTTGAGGTCCAGGTCGACGCCGATCTCAGCGAACTGCTGCTTCAGCATCACGCCTATTTCCTTGTTCAGGGCGTAGGTGTGATAAGCGATCCTCAGTCCCTCGCCGTGTCCCGCCTCGGCCAGCAGGGCCCGGGCTTCTTCCAAGTCTCGCGGGTCCTTCTGGATACCTGCGATTCCGTAAGGGGCGCCCGCTAGCGGCGTCCCGGAGCCGTCCACGTACCGGTAGCCTGGCCACTGGGATACTTCCTCGTCGCTCGAAGACCACTGAGTGCCGGGGAAGAAGGGGACGCCCAGCTTGGCCTTGCCCAGCCGGCGCACCCGGTTGATGGCCTCCCGGTCCAATGCCAGGTAGAGGGCCCGCCTGACGCGAGGATCATCCACCGGGGGATTCTTGTAGTTGATCTCGTAGAACCGCATCAGGTTCGGGCCGCTGTAGAACAGTTCGCCCTTGTCCTTGATCTTTTCCACGAAGCCGTCGGCGTCGGTCTCGGTAAGACCCATACCGGGGCTGAAGTCAATCTGCCCGGTGATGAACGCGCCCATGTGGGTGTTTTTGTCCGCGATAACGAAAGCGGTGACCGAATCGAGGAACGGCAACCCTTCCTTGAAGTAGTTGGGGTTCTTCTCGATCTCCATGCTGCTGCCGCGCTCGTGGTTGACGAACTTGAACGCGCCGGAACCCACGATGTTCTCCGGCGTGTCGAAGTACTCTTCCGCGTCGGCCCTGCCGTCCAGAACGTGCTTGGGCAGCATGACCATATACCCGGTAGCCAGGAAGGGGAGCAGCGCCGCCGGGTTGGAGAACTTGGTGTTGACCTGGACCGTGTTCGGGTCCAGAGCTACCGAGTCCTTGTAGTAAGGAGCGATGTTCCTCACCCTGGGCCGTATCTTGGTCAGGTCGCTCATCCGGTCCAGGCTGAAGACCACATCGTCGGCGGTTATTGGAGTGCCGTCAGTCCATTGGGCGTTGGCGGGGAGTCGGAAGGTGACACTGTTGCCGTCGTCAGCCCACTCCCAGCTCTCGGCCAAGTCGCCGATAATGGTGGTCTGGTCATCGGGATTGAACATGACCAGCAGATTGTACAGGTCACGCGGGATGTACAGAGAACGGTTGCAACAACTCTGATGGATGTCCCAGTGGTCCGTCTCGTAGGCCATCCCCATGTTCAGGTCGCCGCCGTATTTACCCTGCTTCACCCACTCGGTCCACGGCTTGGCGCCAACCGCCACTGGGGCGACGGTGGGTTCCACCAGGACCTCCTTGACTACCTCTTTAACAACCTCAACCTCTTTGACTACTTCCTTTTCTACGACAACCGGTTTTTCAACCTCTTTGACTACCTCTTTCTCTACGACAACGGGCTTTTCTACTTCCTTGATAACCTCCTTCTCCACCACCACCGGCTCGGCCGGGGCCGTGCCGCCGCAAGCGATGACGAAAAGGAGCGCGAGCACCAAGGGAGTCAACGCCAGTTGATAAAAATACCGGGATGACAAGTGCCTCATATGGATCTCCTCCTACGGATTAAGACTTCCTCGGATCAGGGTGTATTAGTCCAGCCAGATATGCTCCTTCTGGAACCCGTACTGCACGGTGATCGCCGTCACGTTGTAGTTCTTCACCCGGTTGCTCGCGACAAAGGTCGGAGCAGGGAACCAGAAAATGTTATGGAAATGGCCTTCACCGGAACGCAGGATTTCTTCCGCTTGGCGAATGAGTTCTATGCGCTTCTCCAAATTCGCCTCGGACTTCTGCAACTCAAAAATTTCCGAGATTCGTGGGTCTTCATACTTCAATGCGTTTCGCGGCCCACCGGGCATGTAAATCCCCAGGAACAAGTCGTCCGGGTCCACTATGTTCGGGCCGTGGCCCAACCCCAGCAGGTGCTGGTAGTCCCCGGCCTGCTCAGCATTGAATCCGGTGGTCGTGTCCGTGATCTTGATTTGAAGGTCTACGCCGATTTTGCCGAATTGTTCCTTGAGCAAAACCGGGATCTCCTTAAGCAGGGCATAGGTGTGATATTCGATCGTCACGCCGTCGGCATAGCCCGCCTCAGCGAGTAACGCCTTTGCTTCTTCAATGTCGCGAGGGTCCTTCTCGATACCGCTAATCCCATAAGGGCCGGTTGTCAACGGAGTACCGTTTTCATCGACATACCGGTACCCCGGCCAAGTCGCAATTTCTTCATCGCTTGAGGACCATTGAGTGCCTGGGAAGAAGGGTACGCCCAACCTGCCGTTGCCCAGTCGCCTTACTCTATTGATTTCCTCACGGTCCAATGCCAAGTAGAGGGCTCTCCGGACTCTGGGATCGTCCACTGGCGGGTTCCTGTAGTTAATTTCATAGAACCTTATCAGGTTCGGGCCATTGTAGAACTGAGTGCCCTTTCCTTCGATCTTTTCAACGAAACTAATGGCGTCAGTGTCGGTAATACCCATGCCGGGGCTGAAATCGATCTGGCCAGTGATGAAAGCGCCCATGTGGGTGTTTTTATCGGCGATTATGAAGGCGTTTACGCCGTCCAGGAACGGCAACCCCTCCTTGAAATAGTTGGGGTTCTTCTCAATCTCCATGCTGCTGCCGCGCTCGTGGCTTACAAACTTGAACGCACCGGAGCCTACGATGTTCTCCGGCGTGTCAAAGTACTCTTCCGCATCGGCCCTGCCATCCAGCACGTGTTTGGGCAGCATCACCATGTACCCGGTGGCCAGGAAGGGGAGCAGCGCCGCCGGGTTGGAAAACTTGGTGTTGACTTGGACGGTATGCGGGTCCAAGGCCACCGAGTCTTTGTAGTAAGGGGCGATGTTCCTCACCCTGGGCCGTATCTTGGTCAGGTCGCTCATCCGGTCCAGGCTGAACACGATGTCGTCCGCCGTGATAGGTTCGCCGTCGGTCCACTGTGCATTGGGCGGCAGGCGGAACGTGACGCTGGTGCCGTCGTCCGCCCATTCCCAACTGTCGGCCAAGTCCCCGATAATCGTCGTCTGATCGTCGGGGTTGTACATCACCAGCAGGTTGTAAAGGTCACGCGGCAGGTACAAAGAACGGTTGCAGCAACTCTGGTGGATGTCCCAGTGGTCTGTCTCGTAGGCCATCCCCATGTTGAGGTTTCCGCCGTACTTCCCCTGTTTCACCCATTCGGTCCAAGGCTTGGCGCCGATGGCCACCGGGGCTACCGTGGGCTCCACCAGGACCTCTTTGACTATCTCTTTAACAACCTCGACCTCTTTTACGACTTCCTTCTCTACGACAACCGGTTTTTCAACCTCTTTGACTACTTCCTTCTCTACGACAACCGGTTTTTCTACTTCCTTGATAACCTCCTTCTCCACCACCACGGGTTCGGCGGGGGCGGTGCCTCCGCAAGCCATGATGAAGAGGAGCGCGAGCACCAAGGGAGTCAACGCCAGTTGATAGAAGTACCGCGACCGAAGATTTCTCATGAAAAGAGACCCCTCGAATTTGAGATTACGCCCAGACCTGCTCCAGCGATAGCTGGTCTGATTCAAGACGCACAATTGGCCGCCATCAGGACTGCAATAACCAAGACCGCCGTTCAAGCACGATAAAGGCTCGGAGGCCAGTCCTGCCAGCCGCCAAAATACGCGGTAAGATATAAACTATGGCGGGTAGGTTGTCAAGGCGCAGAGCCAAGCTGAAGCCTTGCCCGCCACGCTGTGCATACTGGCCTGAAATCCCTGGTTACGTTAGGATGCGTCAGGCCCATTGCCATTCGCGGCAAGCCATTCCAACCGACGATGTGAGGATAATGCCATGCAAGAACGCGACCTGCATTACACCCCGGTCTGGCAGCTTCGGGAGTTGCTGGACTCGCGGCAAATCTCCTCCGTGGAGCTGACGGAACACTTCCTGGACCGGATCGAGCGGCTCAACCCCAGGTTCAACGCCTTCCTGACCGTCACCAGCGAACAAGCCATGGCAGCGGCCCTGGAAGCCGACCGGGCAATTCAGGGCGGCCAGTCTGGCAGTCCATTGCTGGGCATACCCATTTCCATCAAGGACCTGGAGGCCACCAAGGGCGTAAGGTCCACCATGGGATCGTTGGCATACCGCAACGCAGTGCCGGACATTGACTCGGTAGTGGTGGAGCGGGTAAAGGCCTCCGGCGCGGTTATTCTGGGTAAGACCAACACGCCCGAGTTCGGGTTGCAGGGCACTACCGAAAACCGGCTTGGCGACCCGTGCCGCAACCCTTGGAACACCGAACGCACGCCCGGCGGGTCCAGCGGAGGCGCGGGCGCAGCCTTGGCGTCGGGAATGTGTCCCATTGCCACGGCAACCGACGGCGGAGGTTCCATCCGCAACCCCAGCAGCTTCTGTGGACTGTTCGGCATCAAGCCAACCCTGGGCCGGGTGCCCAGAGCGGGAGGCTTGGGCCGGCCCGCTCCCAACCTGACCTCCCAGTCCGGGCCGATGGCCCACAACGTCCGCGACGCCGCCATCCTGCTGCAAGCGTTGTCCGGGCACGACGGAAGGGACCCCCGGTCGCTGCGGGAAACCCCGCCGGACTTTGTGGCCGGGATGGAAGGCGGCGCACGGGGCCTGCGCATGGCTTGGAGCACCGACCTGGGGTACGCGGTCGTTGACCCTGAGGTGGCAAGCATCACTTCCGAAGCGGCGCGGGTCTTCGAAGAGTTGGGAGGCGCCGTAGACGAACCTGTCTTCGTTTTGGACAACCCTGTTGCGGCATTCCGCACCATTTTCCACACCAGCAACTACACCACCTACGGCCACCTGCTGGAGAACGCTGCCGACCAATTGACCGAGAACACTCTCAACTGCTTCGAGTACGGTTCGCAGGTGACCGGGGCCGACTTCGCCCGGGCGATGCGGGACGTGGACCTGATGCGGGAACAACTGGACGACCTGTTGGATGTTTACGACCTGCTGCTGACGCCCACCATGGCGGTGCCGCCGTTTCCCATAGGCCAGCCTCCGAGCAACATCGGCGGTACAGACGTTGACCCCCGGTTCGGCTACTCTCCTCTGACCCGGCCCTTCAACCTCTGCGGCCAGCCCGCCGCCAGCATCCCCTGCGGGTTCAATAAAGACGGTCTGCCCATAGGGCTGCACATCATCGGCCGCCGCGGGGAGGAAACCACGGTGCTGCGGGCCGCCGCCGCGTTCGAGCAGGCCCGCCCTTGGCAGGGCCGCCGGCCCATCGTGGAGTGACCTAAGGTAGACTGCCTTGGCTGGTGTTCCAGTCCTCTTTTAGGGCCGATGTGCTATAGTCGATTTACTCGTAAATAGACCCAGTTGGAGAGTTGACCAAGCTTACAGCATGGCGTCGAGTGAACTTGTCGGAGGTATCTATGGCCACGCTGGAAGAACGAGTAAGCAGGTTGGAAGGTGGCTACGAGCATTTAGCCACTAAGTCTGATATAGAGGCAACGAAGGCGAACATTGCTGAATTGCGAGGGGAGATGCAAAATCTCCGTTTGATAATTGCTGTTATAGGTATAGGCCTGGCTGGCTTGAATGTAGCCCTGAAGTTCCTGGGATAACGCACTCATTGTTTATTGAGAAATTATGGGAGGACTTGACCAACATGGGTATCTACAGAATGTACACCGGGGATGACAACGAGACCCACATCGAGGAGCTGCCCCTCTCGGAACACCCTGAACTGGGCGAGTTGCAGGACGTTGGGGGGATGCAGATCCAGCAGAACCCGGGCGGGCGGTTCCTGGACTGGCATCCCGCTCCCAACCGGCGGTGGATGATCACCCTGTCGGGAGACTTGGAGATAGGTCTGGGCGACGGTACCGTGCACAAGTTCGGCCCCGGCGACGTCCGCTTGATAGAGGACGTCACCGGACGCGGCCACACTACCCATTACGTCACAGACCATACATCGGCGATGATGCCGTTGCCGGACTAATCCTCGACCTCGAGGATCATTTCAATCTCCACCGGCATCCCGGACGGGAGGGTTGCCATGCCCACCGCCGACCTGGCGTGGCGACCCTTATCTCCATAGATGCTGTTCAGAAGGTCTGACGCGCCGTTGGCAACCCTGGGAGTGTCTCCAAAGTCGGGCGCGGCGTTGATCATGCATAGGAGCTTGACCACGCGCTTCACTTTGTCCAGGTCGCCAAGCTCACCCTTCACCACGCTGAGCAGGTTGAGCATGGTCTGGCGGGCGCAGTCGTAACCCTGCTCTATGGTAAGGTCGGCTCCCAGCTTGCCCACGTGCAGGAAGCCCCCTTCGGGCAACCCTGGTCCCGTCCCCGCCGTGTACAGCAGGTTGCCGGTGCGGACGGCCGAGACGAAGTTACCGGGCAACGGCGTCGTCCTGGGAGGCGGCAATTCGTACCCCAATTCGTTCAGCTTGCGTTCTGCCTCTGGCATAAGTCATACCTCCGATTTTCTTGATGGTCATAACCTTATAAAGGCGTCCACCATTGTACCCCTACGCCCTTGGATGACAATATCACCCAATAGGGAAAGCCTGCTCGACTCGCTTCGTTTTTGCCCTCGGTGCAAAGTGGTATCATCCAACCCGCAAGTCTCTTACTGAATGAGAGGTCCACATGCCAACGGTTATCAACAATGCAACCATAGTGACCGGCAACTCCGCCCGGACGGTGTTGCACAACGCCGCCATAGCCGTGGACGGGGACCGCGTCGCGGCCATCGGCCCAACGGCGGAGGTAGCAAACAACTATCCCGGAGCAGACCAGGTAGACGGCTCCAATAAAGCGGTGTTTCCAGGGCTGGTCAATTGCCATACACACCTTCTGGCCACCACCGACCGGGGAATCCTGGAGGACTTCGGATTTCCCACAACCCTGCGCTTTCCGCAATCGGCCAGGGGCATGTTGACCCTTGAGGAGCGCCAGTTGATGGCAACCCTGGGAACATTGGAGGCCATCCGCAGCGGCACGACGTGCTTGCTGGAAATTTCCTCCGGCGTCCAGGACTACACCGAAAGCCTGGCCCAGACCGGGCTGCGGCTGGTGGTCTCGGACAACATCAACGACTTTGACGAGTCCCAACGCCGGGGCGGGCAATTCGTGCCTTCGGAAAGCAAGTTGAACGCCGAGTTGCAGCGGAGCGTCGACCTCATCAGTTCCTGGCATGGAGCGAAGGACGGCAGGGTCACCTGCTTCATGGCGCCCCACGCACCGGAGACCTGCTCTCCAGAGTTGCTTCGACGCAGCCGTGAAATGGCCGAGTCCCACGACATGGGCTACACCATCCACTTGTCCCAGAGCCCCTTGGAAGTGGAAGCGGTAATGCGCACGAGGGGTGTGCCTCCCACCCACTACCTGTTCGCCCACGATTTCCTTGGCCCGCGCTTGGTGGTCGCCCACTGCCGCTACGTGAACTCCGCCGAGATTGCCCTGCTGGGCGCAGCCGGTGTCGGCGTTTCCAACAACGCCGCCATAGCCGCCCGCAGGGGGGCAGCCGCGCCGGTCACGGAGCTTCAAGGGGCGGGCTGCCGCATAGGCATGGGGTCTGACAACATGGCCGAGGACATGGTGGAGGTGATGCGGACGGGCCTGTTCGCCGAGCGGGTGCGCCGCAACGCCCAGATGGACCCCCAGCCGGAGGACGTGCTGGAGTGGGCCACCCAGGGTGGAGCAAACATTCTGGGGCTTGGTGACCAGACCGGGTCGCTGGAAGTCGGCAAGAAAGCGGACCTGTTCATCGTGGATACCCTGAAGCCGCACTTGGTCCCCAACCTGCGCATCGTGTCCGGCTTTGTCCACAACGGCTATCCTGGCGACATCACCGGTCTCATGGTGGACGGCCAATGGGTAATGCGGGACGGCAAAATCCTGACCGTTGACGAGTCCGACATACTCCGCCGGGCGGAGCAGGTGGGCATAGCAGTGTGGCGCAGGCTGGTCGCCCAGTACCCCAACGTGCCCTTTCCGATTGCACTGCCGCCTGAAATAACTGGGTAGTCGTCGGCCAAAGGGCCTCTTCAAGAAACGGTTTGATGCGTTAAGATTGAGGGTTAAGCAAGTATAACTTGGTAGGATTCCGCAGGAGTGGTGATAGAGAAATGGTCCTGGCTCTCGATGTGCAAGCTCTCTTCAACGATGCAAGGGATTTGCATCAATCTGCTTTGAGAATCGCCGAAGAAGGAGACCTCCGGGACGCCGCTGAAAAAGCGTGGTGCGCGGTGAACAGAGCGACAACCGCATTGGTGTTGGCCAGGACTGATGTACGCCCCCAACGGTCGCCGGAGGTGACCGACGGCTTGGCTTATTTGGCAGATGATGATTTCCGGCTGAGAAACTTGGCTGACGCATATTTCCTTTTTCAAGGCCTATTGCACGGCAGGTACTTTTATGACGGGAAGCTGGACTCGCCGCCCACGGTGACGTCGCAACTCCGTCGGGTTGCGGACTATATTCAAGAAGCAGAGCGATGGGCCGAGGGCTGACGGTAAACGGCCAGCGGGTGATGCGGGACGGCAAGATTTTAACGATTGACGAGACCGACCTGCTGCGCCGGGCGGAGTAGGTGGGTATAGCGGCGTCGCGCAGGCTGGTCGCCAAGCATCCCAACGTGCCCTTTCCCATCACGTCGCCGTCTGAGATAGCCAGGTATTCGTCGGTAAGAAACTCTCCAAAATCCGGCTTGGGACTCCGCGCAGTACCCATGTCGTGGTAATTCTTGGGAACGCGGGCGTCTCGCCCGCCGCCCTCACTACTAAATTATGAAGGGTTGTTCTTCATCTTCCTGAACGCGCTTCCCCAGCGCCACGCGTCTGCCGAGCGAGCCAAACTCGCCTTCACAGGGTTGCCCTCAATGTAGTCCGTCACGGCCGCAAGATGATTGTCGTCCCGGATGTAACGGTCGAAGTAGTCTTGCATCCAGAACTGTCCACTCCGGCCAAGTATCTTGTTGGCCTGTTTGGACGTAAAGGATTTCCATGAGTGTATGACGCTGTCTAATGGAATGCCGTCGAACGTCTCAATCAACGCATGTACGTGGTTAGGCATAACGACCCATGCGAGCAGCCGGTAACGAATACCATCGAAGTGCAGCAGAGCACTCTCGACTAATTCAGCTATCCGGTCATCGCTCAACCAGCATTCACCATGCCCCTGGTCCAGATAACGGTCTACACGCTGGCGAAACTTCACACTGTTTGAGCCTTCCTGTGTATCGTCACCGGCAATCGCCAAGTCGCTCTTCCACGCGGCAATGACTTCGGCTGGAACGGAGTCGGATAATCGGAAAGTCACGGACTGGATGATACCTGGTTGGTCTAAGTGCGGAAGGTAGCCGCGGCTATACCAAGCCTTGGGCGGGCGGGACGCCCGCGCTCCGTGAGGATTCATCAATATAGTCCCAGTCTATCCGGCTCTATGAAGTCTACTGGCGTTAAACCACCTCATGCTACCCCTTCGTCCCCACCGCGCAATGGAAGGGGGTCGATATGAAAAAGGTGCCGTCGGCCTCCGCTTGGTCCGCCGCCGCCCGCCACTCCGCGGCTTCCTCGGCGGTCAGGCTGGGCAGAATGCCGCCCTGGAGGAATTGCAGGCGGATGCCTTCGGAGAAGGTGCTGATGAAGGGGAACATCCGGGTGTCCGACAGACCAAGCCGCGAAAAACGCTGGTACAAGGTGGCGTCGTCGCATCCCATGGGATTCCCCCGGTCGTCCACCCACGGGGGCGACTCGATTTTTGCCTTGAGAGCGGGACCCAGGGGCAGGTTTATCCAGCGGTTCATGTCGTGGGCGTGACCCAAGACCGCTATCCGGCCTCCGGGCTTGGTGACTCTCACCATTTCAGGCAGCATCAAATCGGCGTTCACCCGCTGGATAACGGTGCTGGAGAAAGCAACGTCGAAGCTGTTGTCCTCGAAAGGCAGTGCCTCGGCGCTGCCCTCCCGGAAACTCACCACATTTTCCAGACCTTCGCGCCTTGCGATCTCGGCAGCCTCCCGCAGGAAGAAAGCGTTGACATCCATGCCGACAATGGGATTGTTCCGGCCCGTCTCTCCGGCCAGCCAGCGGCACAATACCCCCGTGCCGCAACCAACTTCCAGCACCCGCTCGCCGGGTTGCACATTTGTCTCCCCAATGAGGCTCCGCACCGCGGACAGATAGCCGGAAGTGCGTCCCCGCCCTTCCAGGCTGGCTACCATTCCCAGCGCCGGGCCGGTCATGGATACGACACAATAGCGTTCGGCGAAGGTTGCAACAAGGGATCCCCACTGGGAAGGGGCGGCGCCCAAGGGCAGTAATACCAACGGCGGCCCTGAACCCTGGACCTTGAAGTAAACGCCGTCGACTTCACCTTCCTGAATACTCGGAGACGCGGTGGGTGTGGCGTTTTGGGTGTCCACCCTGGCAATGAAGTCCAGCATCGCCGGGCCAATATCGCCGCTGCGCTGGACCGCAAGCTCGGTGTAATTGTCAGCGTACTGGAAGTCTTGAAGGGTAACCATCGACGCTGACGGCAGTCCCGCCATGTTGCGGTTTATGGTTTCCGCCGCACCTCCCCGGTCGCTGTTGAACACCAATAGCCGATTGGCGATGGGAGTCAACACCAAGGAATCGAACCCCAGGGGGCATACCAAGGTCAACGACGCGACCATGCCGGGAAACCTGTCGGCCATCCCGTGCCAGTCGTTGAGGCCGCGGGATGCAAAATGGGCCCGCTCTATCCCCAGTTGCCGCAAGACCCCGGCAATTCGTTCTTCTATGGGAGTATCAATCTCTGTTGTCATACTTCCCCCATTCGGCTGCTGTTAAGCCCGATTGAATATCGTAACGGTTGCACCTGCCTTCTTGGCAATCGCATACATTCATCAACATACTAGCTGCGTAGGCTCATGGCAACCGGGGGCCGACTACCCTGCGCCGAGGTCGGGTGGAGCGCGTAGGCCGGGATGGGCCCCGGCTGGAGTCTGGCAAGCTTCATGGATTGCACAATCGGTCAAGTACCGGTTCACCGGCTAGGTTCTGGTTTTGATGCGCGAGTTGACACGGTGTATATCCGATAATTTCATCCTCGGCGTTGGCGTCGGCGCCCCGGTCCAGCAGCAGGGCCGTCACAGCCGGTTCCGGATTGACCCACGCGGCAAAGTGCAAGGGTGTGTACCCTCTCTGCGCCTTGGAGTTGGGGTCGGCGCCATTGTCCAGCAGCAGGGCTACCATCGCCGGGTTGAGATTACCTGTCGCAGCAAAATGAAGCGGTGTATAGTCCCGATTTTCCCTGGCGTTGGGGTTGGCGCCCCGGTCCAGCAGTTGGGACGCCACTGCCGGGTCCGAATTGACCCACGCGGCAAAGTGCAGGGGCGTGGCGTCCGTGTCATCCCTCGCATCGATGATCGCGCCGTACTCCAGCAGCAGTAATGCTACCGCTGGAACATTATTCGCAGCAGCCAGATGCAAGGGAGTAACATTCGCTCGCTGCTCGCTCGACTTGGTGAATAGAATCCCGACCTTGGCGTTGACGTCCGCTCCCTGGTTCAACAATTCCAGCACAGTACTCGGTCCGTCATCCGAGGCCGCAAGGTGGAGTGGAGATTCACTGCCGACGAACGCCCATTGCAATGGTTTGGGTTTCGATCCCGATGGTCCGGGTGAGGGAATGGACGTGGGTATTGGAGTAGGACTCTTGGTAGGAGTAGGTGCGGGCGTTGGCGTAAGACCCTTGGCGGGAGTTGGTGTGGGTGTTGAAGTAGGACTCTTGGTAGGAGTGGGCGTTGGCGTCGGAACGATGGTCGGCGGAGACGGTGCAGTCGGGGTTTGAACGGGTGTAGGTGATGAAGTTGGCGCGGCGGTGAACGTTGGGACCGTGGTTGGCGCGCGTTCCTGCGTTGCCTGCTCCTGGCGGAGTGCCTCAGACGTAGCGGCAGGCCCACCGGAATCGCAGGCAACGAGAGATGCCGCAAGAATCATCACGAGCGCCAAAAAGCCCGTTGAATGTCTTGGCATTTTCACACCCTTTGGACTCGCACCTTCGCCGAACGCCCGTGCGCCAACTACTGATGCTTGCGGACAGTGCTTTTCTCTATTCCTGATAGACCAAATGGAGAGTTGTGATACATGCATTCGGCCTTGGACCGCGTGTCCCTTATCGGACATGGCGATGTCATCGAGGTGTCATTCCGTGCAGAGGTCCTTCACCAGGTCAGAGCCGCTGAGTTTCAAGTTTATCAAGGCTGTACGACAAAGCGTCAGGCCTCTCGGCACGTCCGCATTGACATCCGCTCCCCGGTCTAATAGCAATGTAATTACTGCCGCCTCGTTTTCACCTGCCGCCAAATGCAACGGAGTAAAACCCTCGTCATCTTTGGCGTTCACGTCCGCTCCCCGGTCCAATAGCAATGCAATTACTGCCGGCTCCTCATTCACGGACGCCGCAAAATGGATAGGAGTGCGACCCTTGTTGTCCTTGGCGTTGATGTCCGCACCGTGGTCCAGCAGCAACACAATCATCGCCGGGTCGGGATTTTCCGCCGCCCAATGCAGTGGAGTACCGCCTCTATCGTCCTTGCCGTTGACGTGGGCGCCGCGCTCCAACAACAGCGTGCCCATCACTTGGTCGGCGGTGACCGCCGCGATGTGCAGGGCTGTTGTGCCGTCATCGTTTTCGGCATCTACGTCCGCCCCTTGGTCCAGCAGTTGCGCCGCAGCTTCCGGGTCGGCGTTGGAAGCAGCTTCATGCAATGGAGTCCATTCCCTGATTTGGACTTCCGGTTCCGGGGACGGAGTGGCAATCTCCGTCGGCGTTGGAACGAGGGTAGGTGGAGACGTCGCAGTGGCGGCTTGAACGGGTGTTGGTGGTGAAGTTGGCGCGACGGTGGACGTTGGGACCGTGGTTGGGGCCGGTTCCTGTGTTGCCTGCTCCTGGCGGGATGCCGCAGGCGGAGCGGCAGGCTCACCGGAATCGCAGGCAGCCAGAGATGCCGCAAGAATCATCACAAGAACCAAAAACCCCATTGCCTGTCTTTGCATTTCCATTACTTCTGAACCGGAACAACTCAGGATACAGGGCCTTTTCATTTTCCGGGTTGGGCTGCACAGGTCCCGTCTTTCCCGCGAAAGCGGGAATCCACATACTTCCAGCCTATGGCAATGTTCTCGTGGCGAGACCACATGGATTCCCGCCTGCGCGGGAATGACGAGAGAATGAAAAGGCCCCGCTCAGGATACCCACCTGTTGACAGCCCAATAGTAGCGTAACAGGACTTCGGTTGCCAACGAACGGCCCAAATCCCCTTGCACCCTAAACAACCCCATAAGAGAATGTATCCGCTTTGAAGCAGCGCCGGTCCCGTTTGAGGATAGGGGCGCTCAATCCTCCAGAGGAGTCGTTGTTATGAAAATAACCGACGTGGAATGCTTGGTGCTGGACCGCCAGTTCCCCTTTGTTCGAATCTATACCGACGAAGGCATAGTGGGAATCGGAGAGTGCTTCCGGCGGTTGCCGCAGGTGGTCAAAGCCCTTATGGAAGGGCCTTTGAAGACCGCCTTGGTGGGCAAAGACCCTCTGGACACCGAGCTTCGCTGGCGGGATATGTACAACGCCGGATCAGCTTCGGACATGGGCGGAGCGGTCTACTGCGCCATGGCTGGGCTGGACATCGCCCTGTGGGACATCAAGGGCAAGGCCCTGGGGATGCCCATCCACAAGCTGTTGGGAGGCAAGCTGCGGGACTCGATACGAATGTACGCTAGCTCGATGCGGCGAGACATGACCCCCGCCGAGGAGGCCCAGAGGGCGGCGTCTTTCGTAGATATGGGCTACTCGGCGTACAAGCTGCACAGCGCGGTGCCCGGAGCGATAGATGACCCAGCCGACCAGACCTTAGCGACGGTAAAAGCGGTGCGGGATGCTGTTGGGGACGACATCGAGATATTGGTGGACGTCAACGGCGCCTTTTCCACCCACCACGCGATGGACATCGGGCGGGCCCTGGAGGACATGGGGGTGTTCCACTTCGAGGAGCCTCGGCCCCACTACGACCTGCCGGGGCTTGCCACAATCGCCGATGCGCTGGACATCCCCATAGCGTCGGGGGAGATGATCTACACCCATGCCCAGTACGCCGACCTGATAACCCAGGGAAGGGTGGACATATTGCAACCCGACATCGTCAAAGTACCGGGGTTTACCGAGTTCCAGCGCATCGTTGCGGTGGCGTCAGCCTTCGGCAAGCCCATCACGGTGCACAACACCCAGCCCACCATCAGCACCGTGGCCCACCTTCACGTGTGCGCCGCTTACGCCAACATCCCCTACGCTCAGGAATACAACATAGAACCTTGCTCCATCCGGGACCAGTGGCCCATCATGAAGGAGCCGCTGGTGGTCAAAGACGGCTACCTGCAAGTGCCCGACGGCCCCGGACTGGGCGTGGAGTTGGACGAGGACGTGGTGCAGAGGTTGGCAGTAGCCTAAACCAGCACTCCGAAACCGGACTTGGTGCAAATCTCGATGCGGTTGCCGTCCAGGTCGTTCAGGTAACAGGCCTGCTGGCCGTCGTGCCGTGTCTGGATGTCGGTGACATCGACACCCTTGGCCATGATCGCGTCCCTGGCCCGCTCGATGTCGTCCACCTCGAACGCGGTGTGGTGCGACGGGGCCGACGGCGCGTCGGGGTTCTCAATGATGTGGACCATGGCGCCGCTGGGCAGTTGGAGCCAGTACAGGTGGTCGCTGTCCACCATCTTGGGTATCTGCTTCAGCCCCAGGATTTCCTCGTACCAGGCCAGCGCCTTGTCTTTGTCCTTCACGTTGTAGGTAATGTGGTTGATTGCCTTCAAGCGGATTGAATCGTCCGACATTTTTCATCTCCCTTAACAGTCACGTTCCGGTTTACGTGGTTGGCCTATGATAGCAGGAATCTTATGCTCTATCGACGTTGGGATTCCAGAAGTTCTTGAAGGACTGTCCCGAACCAGCGTGCTACAATGGTTATTGCAGTCCCCGGGTCGTCCTATCCCGACTTTGAAGTCGGTGAAGACGCCGGGGTTTTTGTTTGGATGGACCCCGCCTCGTTACCTCCCCTCCAGCACAAAGTCCGCCAGACGTTCCCCCATCATCAACACCGTGGGGTTGATGGCCGCCCGCACCAAGTCGGGCATGATGGAGGCGTCGGCCACCCGCAGTCCTTCCAAGCCGTACACCTTGCCATGCTGGTCCACCACCGCCATCGGGTCCGACGATGGCCCCATCTTGCAGGTGCCGGAAATGTGAGAGTAGGTGTGGGCTTCCCGCAGCATCCACCTGTCCAGCGCATCGTCAGATGCTAGGTCGGCGTCAGTGGGATCTATCAGTTCCCCGATGATGTTCTTCAACTCGTCGCTCTCCGCCAACTGCAAACACATCCTGACAGCGGCGCGCAGACGCTCCAAGTCGAACGGGTCGGACAGGTAGTTGTAGTCCAGGAAGGGCTGCACCGTCGGGTCCTTCGAGGTCAGGCGTAGTTCGCCAGACGAGACGGGCAGGAGCAGGCCGGTCATCATCTCCACCCGCCGGTCGGACAGGTCGTCGCTGATATCCGCCGGGAAGGGCAACTCGGCCGCCCTGACGCGGCGGGTCACGAAGGCCCCCATGTTTATGGAAAGGTCGTTCCGCAGGTGCGACCCGGGGGCCGTAAACCGGAGGTTGACGCCGCCGCGGGCCGGGACTTCCTCAATCGGATGGTTCTCATTCACCCGCCAGGTCACGTACAGCTTGGGGTGGTCCCGCAGGTTCTGGCCCACACCCGGCAGGTCGTGAACGATGGGTATACCAAGCTCGGTCAGATGGCGCGCGGGACCCACGCCGGAGAGCAGGAGCAGTTGGGGCGAACCTACGGCCCCGGCGCTGAGTATTATGTTGTTGCCTTCGACAACGAACATTTCGCCGCCGCTCTCCACCTCCAATCCCATTGCCCGGTTGCCATCGAACAACACCCGGTGGACGTGGCAATTGGCCCGGATGGTCAGGTTCAGCCGGTGCCGTCCTTGGCTGAGGTAACCCAAGGAAGTGCTGAAACGCACCCGGTTATGGTTATTGCTGATGGACGGCCCAACCCCCCGCGACGATGGGCTGTTGTGGTCGTCCGTTTCCGAGAAGCCGTTGGAAAGGCAGGCGTTGAAGAAAGCCCACTGGGCCGGACGCCAGTCCTCTTTCTTGGAGTGGTGAACGAAGATAGGGCCTTCGGAACCGTGGTCGTCGCCGTGCCGGTCTACGTCGGTCTCGATCTTCCTGAAATAGGGCAGCACCCTCTCGAAGCTCCATTCATCGTTGCCCAGCGACGCCCAAGCGTCAAAGTCCTCCGGTATTCCCCGGAAGAAGGCGGACATATTGATGGCGCTGGAACCGCCGGTGACCTTGCCCCTGGGAACGGACATTATCGGCGCGACGCTGGTGGCCCTGGCTTGGTACCTCCAACTGTGGGCGCTGTTGGCCAATGCTACCGGATGCCCGCCGGGCGTCCGCACCGTCGGCGGCCCCGGACTGGTGTCGTAACCATACTTCAGGTCGTCGGGAAGGTGTTCGAAGTCGGGGTAGTCCGGCCCCGCTTCCAATAGCAACACCGGCTTGTCTCCCGATTCCGATAGCCGGGCGGCAAGGATCGCCCCCGCCGAACCGGCGCCCACGATAATCGTGTCGTACTTCATTGCTTTTCCTCCTTGAGCTTGGTGGCTGGAGCTTGATGGCTTGAGCTTGGTGAAATGATTATACGTTCCAAATTTCTTGCGGGCTAACAACCTGCCTAAGAGATGATATACTCCCAATGACCGCGATGTTGCTATCCTTCCCGGTCTGTGACGAGCAATAAATGAAACCAGCGAAGTTTGATTATCACTCCCCCCAGTCCCGGTCCGAGGCCCTGGACCTGCTGGCCGAGTACGGCGATGACGCCAAGATACTGGCCGGCGGTCAAAGCCTGATGCCCCTGATGAACATGCGCTTGGTGCGCCCCGGCGTAGTGATAGACATAAACGGCATTGCCGACCTGACCCAGATAACGCCGGAGCAGGACGGCGGGTTGTCCGTCGGCGCCCTTACCCGGCAGCGTCAAGTCGAACAGTCCAGCTTGGTGCGCGAGCGGCTTCCTCTCCTGTCCGAAGCCGTCCCCAACATCGGCCACTTCCAGATAAGGAACCGAGGTACTGTTGGCGGTAGTTTGGCCCACGCCGACCCGGCCGCAGAAATCCCTGCCTTGAGCCTTACCTTAGACGCCGAGTTTGTCGTCGCCAAGCGCGGCAGCGAGCGGGTGGTCAACGCCGGGGACTTCTTTGTCACCCACCTGACCACCGTCCTGGAACCCGACGAAATGCTGACACAGGTAAGGTTCCCCATCCCTCCCCGGTCGTGGCAATGGGGCTTCCAGGAAGTGTGCCGCAGGGACGGCGACTTTGCCCTTGTGGGCGCAGTAGCCATGTTGCAGCTTGACGCCAGCGGGGTCTGCCAGGACAGCCGGATCACTATTTTCGGCGCAGGGGGCACTCCGCTTCGTATGAGCGCCGCAGAGGCTATTTTGCAGGGGAGCAATGTTGACGCCGACGTTCGTCAGCAAGCGGCCCAAGCCGTCTCCCAAGCCTTGGACCCAATTTCCGACATCCACGCCTCCGCCGAATACCGCAAAGACGTAGGGGGAGTTATGGCCCGCCGCGCCTTGGAACAGGCGCTGGCCGCCGCTCCGGTCAATCCATAGCCCGCCGCTCATGGATTCCCGCCTGCGCGAGAATGACGATATGGGCACGAGCACGAGGATGTAGCATGAGTTCTGAGCGAGACATAAAACTGACCATCAACGGCAGGGAATACAGCGGCCATGTAGAGGTTCGTATGACCCTGGCGGACTTTATCCGCGGGGAGTTGGACCTGACCGGGACCCACTTGGGTTGCGAGCACGGCGTCTGCGGGGCCTGCACCATTCTGTTCAACGGCCAAGCTGTCCGGTCCTGCTTGATGCTGGCCGTCCAAGCCGACGGCGCAAACCTGATGACCGTCGAGGGACTGGCCAACGGTGATGAACTGCATCCGTTGCAAACGGCCTTCCAGCAGAACCACGCCCTGCAGTGCGGGTTCTGCACGCCGGGCATGTTGATGACCGCCTACGCCTTCCTGAGGGATACGCCCAATCCCACCGAACAGCAGGTAAGGGAGGGTATCTCCGGCAATATCTGCCGCTGCACCGGATACGCTCCTATCGTCCAAGCCATCTTGCAGACCAGCCGGGAAACTCCCGACCCCTGAGTCGCCCTCAGCCTTTGGCAACGTCGCCTAGCCCGCCGGACGTTTTTCGTAGAAGCACGGAGAGTAAACTGTCAGTTGTTTATTCCCCTCTTCCGGCGGATTCATCAGATTCGCCGGAAAGAAACTGCTGGACTTCCAGAGTCATTGGAAGTACGCGAACGCCATCTATCTCGTAGCCAAACTTGGCTAAAGCCGCTTTCTCCCGGTTGCGTTGCTCCCGGCGGCCCTCGTTCATGATTTTCCTCACCGCAGCCGGAATTAGTAGTACCATACGGCCCAAGACCTCAACAAAGATGGTGACGAGCACGGCTGTACCGGCGGCTACAGTATATACGTCGGCCAGCTCCGAGATACGAACGGCCCCCTGCGTCAAGTCCCACCAATGCGCCCGCCCCAAATAGGCAGTCAACCCAACGAAAGATGCGTAGTAGAGGACCCAGTATTTTCCAAAGAACCGCTCCGTTGCTATCTCCTTAAATTGGTGTAAATATACACTAATTCTGCATGATCAGGAGCGTCAAGCAAATAGGCGGGCAGTCCTAGCCTGTTTGATTTGATATAGAGTACCTAAGCAAAGGGGGAAGCCATGGTCGAAACGCACCCGGCGCCAACATACATCGGGCAATCAATCATCCGGAAGGAAGACGCCCGGTTCCTTACCGGGAGGGCCGCTTTTGCGGACGACGTGACTCTGCCGGGTATGCTGCACGCGGCTTTTCTAAGGAGTCCCCACGCTCATGCCAGGATCACAGGCATTGACGCATCCAAAGCGTTGGCCATGCTGGGAGTGGCCGGCGTTTTCACATTTGACGACTTCGCCGAGGGAGCCAAGCCCATTCCGGTCAGGCTGTATCCTCTTCCCACATTGGACCCCTTCCTGCAATATCCCTTGGCATCCGACAAGGTGCGTTACGTGGGTGAGCCGGTGGCAATGGTGGTGGCCGAAAGCCGGTACTTGGCCGAGGACGCATTGGAAGCCATTGACGTAACCTATGAGCTCCTGCCTGCCGTTGTCGACATCGAGGAATCATTGCGGGACGAAATTCTCCTCTATGAGGGTGGGGGCACCAACCGTTCGGCCCACTTCACCGTGTCCACCGGAGACGTTGAAGTGGCCTTCCGCACTGCGGACTATACCCGGAAGGAGCGGTTCAAGACCCACCGGCACACCGGCAACCCGCTGGAGACCCGCGGCATGGTGGCGGGGTACGACGACGCCACGGGCCACCTGACGGTGTGGGGCGAAACCAAGGTCCCCCACTTCAACCGCGAAGTCCTGTCATCGCTGCTGCAAATGCCCATAGAGCAGATCCATTTCATCGAGCAGGACGTGGGCGGCGGCTTCGGAATCCGGGGGGAGTTCTACCCCGAAGATTTCGTGGTTCCCTTGGCCGCTATGAAGCTCGGCAAGCCGGTGAAGTGGATAGAGGACCGGCTGGAGCACTTGGTAGCGGCCAACCACTCCAGGGACGTCCTCTGCGACATAGAAATCGCTGCCAGGAACGACGGGACCATCTTGGGCATACGGGCGAAGGTCTACGGCGACATGGGGGGCTACATCCGCACCCACGGCAGCCTTGTGCCATCTTCCACCGCGGGCCTGCTCATGGGGCCGTACAATGTCCCGGCCTACGAGTGCGAGGTCAACTGCGTAATGACCAACAAGACCGGCGTCGGCACCTTCCGCGCGCCGGGGCGGTACGAGTCGTGCTTCATCCGCGAGCGTCTGCTGGACATGATGGCGGCTGACCTGGAAATAGACCCGGCGGAACTGCGCCTCAAGAACTTCGTCCAACCCTCCCAGATGCCTTACAACGCCGGGCGCACCAGGGCCGAGGGCGACACCGTTTTCGACAGCGGAGATTACCCCCAGGGACTGAACTCCGCCTTGGAGCAAATCGGCTATTCCGAAATAAAGGCGTCCCAAGGGCGTGATGCCGATGGCAGGTACGTTGGCGTTGGCGTGGCATCCTACGTCAAGAACACCGGACGGGGCCCCTATGAAGGAGCGCGGGTCGTCGTCGACCGGCAGGGCGAGGTGTCGGTCTACATGGGAATCACCACCATGGGCCAAGGACACGAGACCGCCATGGCTCAAGTCTGCGCCGATTCGCTGGGCGTTCCCATGGACGTTATCAGCATCTACCACGGCAACACCGATTACATCCCATACGGCGGCGGCACCTACGGCAGCCGCGGCGCGGTAATGGGCGGGAACGCCGTAGTACTGGCCTGCCGGGAGCTACAGGCCAAAGCATTGGAGCTGGCCAGCACATACCTGGACACCGAGCCGGAGAACCTAGCGCTTATAAACGGCGCGATTTATCGCAAGGGAGAAGACGGGTCCGAGCCGTTGATGATGCTGGGAGAGGTGGCCGGACTGGTCCAACGCCCCGGCGAAGACGAAGACCCGGCCGGACTCGAGACCACCGCCTACTTCGAGACTGAAGAGCTTACCTACAGCTACGGCAGCCACGTCGCCCAAGTTGCGGTGGATCCGGAAACGGGGAAGATAGACATTCTCCGCTACGTGGTGGTGGAGGACATCGGACGGGCCATCAACCCCTTGATGGTCCACGGGCAGGCCGTGGGGAGCGCGGTTCAAGGCATCGGGGCGACGCTGCTGGAGCACTTGGCCTACGACGACAACGGCCAACTGCTGGCGGGCAGTTTCATGGACTACCTGCTCCCCACCAGCGCCGACGCCCCCGACATAGAGAGCATCGTCTTGGAAGATGCCCCGTCACCGCTGAACCCACTGGGTGTCAAGGGCGCCGGCGAGGGTGGAATCGTCGCCACCGGGGCCGCTTTGTCCAATGCGGTGGCGAACGCTCTGGCGCCATTGGGTATTCAGATAAACGACTTGCCTTTGAGCCCTGACAGGATTATGGGCTTGATACGGGACCGGCGGGGGTAGGCAACGGCGGAAAACAGCGCAGTGGATTAGGTTCTACTGGCCAGCTCTGTTCACCAGCGGAATGCGCGATAGCATATCCCGTATCCCCTCCATCAATCCCTCTAGCCGCGCCTGCCGCTGCTCCAACGCGGAAAAGCGGGTTTCGAACGCTTCCAACCGCCCTTCTATCGCGGCGAAACGATTATCCATGCGCTGTTCCATGGAATCGAATCGTTTGTGCATCATTTGGAACATGAGCGCCATCAAACCACCTAGTGCTACCCCAACGGCTATTATTGCAATCGTGTCTGGAGACATTCTGCTCAATCCTCTTCTACCGTCATCCTATCCCCAACCGGGCTAGATACCCCTCGCTTCCGGCGAGAAGTTCCAGTCCCTGCTGCAAACCGGTGCGGTACATGTTCCCCAGCGTCGCCAAACGGGAATCTGAGGGTCTTGTGCCCTCGGCGAGGTGGGTGTTGAGGTCGGCCAGGTTGTTGTAGGCTTGGTCTACGTGCCAGTAGAAAGACAAAAGCCACGACAACTCTCTTTCCGTAAGCGGCGCCGGTATGTCCGAAATGTCCAGGATCGCTTCCTCAACCTTGGTGTACCGCAGGATGCCGGCCTTGTCGGTGGCGTCCCGGCTGTAGTAGCGGCGGCGGCTCAGTTCCCGCATCCGGACACCGTAGTCCTCTTCGCCGTATATATCTTTCGGAGACCACTCTTCCCGCAGGTCCATCGCCACGTCTCCGTTGGCGTCCACGATGGCGATGGCGATGTCCGATCCCAGGGCGTCGTCGTGCTCGAACACCACCGCTTCCCTCAGCAATGCCTCCTGGAGTATCAAAGTCAACTCCCTCGGGATTTTCCGGTACCGGGAGCCGCTGGCCTCCTCGTTGGTGTCCGCGCCCACGCCGCCAGTGTTGAATACGTAGTACTCCTGGGGCATCCCGCCCTGGTCTATCTCCCGCAGGATGTGGTACATAAGGTTGGCGTTCTCGTCCTCCAGGCCGATGATGAACGGGTCGGAGAAGTACTCCACGTAGGGCCTGCCGATTGCCCCTACCGCCGCACCCATCTGCACCGCTTCTCCGTACATCAACACCCGGATATATTGCTCCAGGCTCACCTTCCGCAACGGGGGTATGATCGTGTTCTGGCGCATGACAGCCTGCCAGAAAACCCGGTCGGTGGTCTCCATCGGAACGTGGACCGAGTCCTTCAACCGGCCGTTGGTAATGGCCTCGATCAGGTGCTGGGCGTTTTTCCTTTCGATCAACCGGGGCCGGGACAATGTGACCCGCATGTTGCGGACCGGATTGAGCATGTAGTTGGGAACGCCGTCTTCCCGGACCCCGCCGGATGGCATGTCGACCGGCACGTTTTCCACAGTTTCCTGGTCGTTGGGAGCGTCCTTGGTGCCGCGGATGGCTTGATAGGTGATCGGGTCCTCTTCCTGGTTCAACCCGAAGGGCATGGCGTAGAAGTTGTTCTCAGTGCCGTCGATTCCATGGGTGATTCGTACCTTATGACCGTTATGCTCGACCTCGACGGGTTCGGAAAGGGGTTGCAGCAACACGATGTCGTCGTTCATCGGGTACACGCCCTCTTCCGGGTCCTCTTTAAGGGAAAGAAGTCGCGCCAGGTCGCTGTTGGCCAACTCTATCATTATGGTAAGGGTGCTCTTTCCGTGGAGAGAGGGTCCCACCGTAATCATGGCGGTGTTCTTGGTCGTGCCCTCCAGGGTCTTTACCCTGGCCATGCTCAAAGCGGCCTGAATGGCCAGTCCCTTGGCCTGCTTTACCAGGAACATGGCGATGGAGAGCGGCCCCATTTTGTGTTCGCCCACGTAGTCGAAGCCAAGGTGCAACGAAAGACCCTTGGTGGGCGCTTTGAAGATCAGCTTGGTCAGGCCGGACTCCTCAATCCGGGCCTTGAGATCGTCGGACAACCCCAGATCTTCCATCCAGTGTGGTATGGTCACTTCGAGGATGTCCGGTGGTGAGGTGCGTTCCTCTTGGGGCAGGTCAAACGTGAGTTGGCGCCACATAATTGGAATTTGCATGTAACGAGACCCGAAGAGCAACTGGCGCGCATGGAAGGACCGGCCCGGCGCGTCGCAGATTTGCCGGTCGGTCTGGATGATGGTCTGTCCCGAGGCGAACTGTCGCCTCATGTAATCGTTGATGCAATCCAGGACTTCGGCAAAGAGGGCTTGGTTAGCCTCGCTGAAGGACAGCGCATCACGATTTTGAACGAAATCATCGACGAAATACTGGGTAAGGTCCGGACGTCGGACAACCCCCAGTTGACTGAAAAACGCCAGCCCGCCGCTGTCCAGCCTGACGACCACCTCGGGCCACGCCCTTGTGGCGGCGCGGCCTGCGGCATTGGCCTCCTCGGCTTCCCGGTCCAGGGCGCTGGCTTCGGCGAATATCCGTTCCTGCGCCTCTTGCGGCAAATCCTGTAGGACCGGCATGTGCTGGTAGAGCCATTCGACGGGAGGATTGAAAAACTGGCTCTCCGCCGGTTGCCCCTGTCTTGCCAGTCCCACCAGTTCGTCCAACGCGTTGAGGAAACTCGGGTTGACGGCAGGCCCGGCGAGGGGCGAAGGTGGTTGCTGTTGGCTATCCGAACTCATGCTGTTGTCCCCACTGGAAACCCCGCAATTTAATGCGGAGTGAGCTTGCCCGTGCGTATATCGGGCGCAGGTCGCCTGTTTACGGCAGTCAGAGTATGCTACATGGTAGCCGCAATCAAGTCAAAGCGCGATTGATCCCTGATATGTCCATTTCCATCCAAGAAACCATCCCAAGACTTGGCTCAGTACCCAACCGGTCATTCCCGCCCTCCAACTCGTCATTCCCGCGCAGGAACGTCACCCCCGCGAAGGCGGGGGCGGGAATCCATCCGTCTCCATGTGTGGAACTTGAGGCAGGGTGTTAAAATACCGCCAACCGGAAACAATAGAAAATTCATCGCATTCTGCACAATCTCCCCATACGATTCGTTAAACGAGTCCACCAGGCACAAAATTCAGACTGGAACTAGAGAGGTAAAGAATGGCTCAAATGACCGGCGGCCAAGCCTTGATGAGGTCCCTCTACTTGGAGGGGGTACGGGTAATTTTCGGCCTGCCCGGAGTGCAGTTATACCACGCCATGGACGCGTTGTACGACGAGCCGGGCATCCGGTTCATCACCACTCGCCACGAGCAGGCAACGACTTACATGGCCGACGGTTATTCCAGAGCCGGAGGCGGCATCGGCACGGCGCTGATGGTGCCCGGTCCAGGACTGCTGAACGCGGCGTCGGGCATCAGCACCGCCTATTCCGCGTCCTCCCCGATACTTGTAGTCTCGGGACAGGTTGAGCGGGACCTGATAGGCGTGGACCGGGGGGTGCTGCACGAGGTCAACGACCAGCAGGACTGCATCCGCCCCATTACCAAGTGGGCCGAGCGTATATTGGACCCGGCCAAGGTCCCCGACGTGGTGCACGAGGCCATGTACCACCTGAAGACAGGGCGTCCCCGGCCAGTGGAGATAGAAATTCCGCCGGAAACCTTGGCGGACGTGGCCGACGTGGAGTTGCGGGAACCGGAAGAGTACCCGAAACAGGGAGCGGACAGCGGTAAAATCGCTGAAGCCGCCAAGGTGCTGAAGGAAGCCGAGTCTCCGATGATTCTGGTCGGGGGCGGTGTAATCTCCTCGGGAGCGTCCCGCGAACTCATCAGGGTCGCGGAGTTTCTGCAAGCCCCGGTGCTGGCCACCGCCGAGGGTAGGGGAGCAATTTCCGACCATCACCCGCTGTCCTTGGGCGCCATGAGGCTGCGCAACGACCCCTTCGGGCAGGACGACTACGGCCATGACGTAGTCCTTGCTGTGGGCACCAGGATACAGAATCCCCAGTTCATCGATGGGCAGCGAGTAGTGCAGATCGACATTGATCCCGAAGAACTGGGCCGCAACTACGACGATACCCTGGGCATCCAGGGCGACGCGCGTGTCACCCTGGCCGGTCTGCACGACGCCTTGTCGGCTACCATGACCGCGAAGCCCAGCCGCCAAGCGGAGATAGACAGGCTGAAGGATTTGCGGACCCGGACGGCCCCCAGGGTAGAGCCACAGGACTCTTACCTCGATGCCGTCCGCAACGCCATGCCGGAGGATGGCATCCTCATCGCCGGCATGACCCAGATGGGCTACTACAGCCGCGCCTACTATCCGGTGTACGAACCTCGCACCTTCATCACCTCGTCCTACTCCGGCAACCTTGGCTTTGCCTATCCCGTGGCCTTGGGGGCCAAGGTAGCCCAGCCGGACAAGGCGGTGGTGGCCCTGTCGGGCGACGGCGGGTTCTTGTTCAACTCGCAAGAGATGGCCACGGCGGTCCAGCACGGGATCAACGTGGTCGTCGTGGTGTTCAACGACAACGCCTACGGCAACGTGCTGAGGGACCAAGTGAACCGCTTTGAAGGCCGCTCCATCGGCGCCGAACTGCACAACCCGGACTTCGTCAAGCTGGCCGAGGCCTACGGCGTCAAGGGCATGAAAGCCAACGACGCGACGGAGCTGGAGTCCAAGCTCCGGGAAGCACTGGAGTTGGATGCCCCAGTCCTGATAGAGGCGCCCGTCGGAATGATGCCAACACCGTTCACCTGACCCGGTGTGGAATCATAGACTGACCCAATTGCGTCATTCCCGCGAAGGCGGGAATCCACGAGCCTTGAGGGATAGCAGTATCGACTTAGGGAAGACTAAGGAGGAAGATAGATGTTGGACTACAAGCCGAACATAGTGCTTTCCAACCAGGAGTTCGACGTGGTAGGTACCCGTCCCATACGCCACGACGGGCCGGACAAAGTGACGGGCCGCGCTCGTTACGGGGCCGACATACTGTTGCCCAACCTGCTGGTCGGCAAGCTGCTGCGCAGCCCCCACCCCCACGCCCGTATCAGGAACATCGACGCCAGCCGGGCGCTTGCCCTGCCCGGCGTAAAGGCGGTGGTTACCGCCGCCGACCTGCCGGAGGTATCGGCCCAGGTAGCGGACCTGGAAGAAGGCGCCGCTGTGAACTACGGCTTCTACAGCCGCAACGTGATGGCGCGCGAAAAGGTGCTCTACCGGGGCCACGCGTTGGCGGCGGTTGCGGCGACCAGTGCCCATATAGCTGAACAAGCCCTGTCGCTGATCGACGTAGACTACGAGGTGCTGGAACCGGTCCTCAACGCCGACGACGCCATGAAGGACGGCGCTCCGATCCTGCACGAGAGGCTGCTGACGCTGGCCGACCCGGCGTTGCGCGCTGGCGGTTGGGGAGCCACCGACACGGAGGACGCCAGCAACGTGGCAAACCGCTTCCAGTTCACCATGGGAGACATAGAAAAGGGGTTCGAAGAAGCCGACGTCATCGTGGACCGGGAGTTCCACACCAAGCCGGTGCACCAAGGGTACATCGAACCCCACTCGGCCACCGCGTTATGGAGCAGCGACGACAACGTCACCATATGGTGCAGCAGCCAGGGCCACTTCGCCGTCCGCGACCACACCTCCCAAATCCTGGGAGTGCCTGTATCCCGGTTGAAGATTGTCCCCATGGAGATCGGCGGCGGCTTCGGAGGCAAGGGGCAGGGCGGCGTTTACTTGGAGCCTGTGGCCGCCGCGTTGTCCCGCAAGACCGGCCAGCCGGTGAAGATAACCATGAACCGGGTTGAGGTGTTCGAAGGTACCGGCCCCACGTCCGCCACTCACATCCAGGTAAAGATGGGCGCGACCAACGACGGTCGCATCACCGCCGCCGAGGCCAGGCTGGTCTACGAGGCGGGAGCCTTCCCCGGCTCCCCCGTGCCGTCGGGATGCCGCACTATGCTTGCCCCTTACAACATACCCAACGTGTCTATAGAAGGGCTGGACGTCCTGGTCAACTCCCAGAAGGCCGCGGCATACCGGGCCCCTGGCTCGCCTCCTGCCGCTTTCGCGGCGGAGTCGGTTGTCGACGAGCTTTGCCAGAAGCTTGGGATGGACCCTGTCGAATTCAGGCTCCGCAATGCCTCCGAGGAAGGCACCCGGCAGGCCGCCGGCCCGGTTTTCCGCCGGATCGGCTTCGTCGAGACATTGCAGGCCGCGCAGCAACATCCCCACGTTGCAACTGACTTGACTGGACCCAACCGCGGCAGAGGCGTCGCCGCCGGCGCGTGGTTCAACGGCACCGGACCGGCCAGCGCAGTAGTCAGTGTCAACCCCGACGGCACCGTCAGCTTGGTGGAAGGGTCTCCCGACATCGGCGGCTCCCGTGCCGCTATGGCCATGCACGTTGCCGAGGTGCTGGGAATCCCGGTGGAGGAAGTAAAGCCAGCGGTGGTGGACACCGACTCCATCGGTTACAGCTCCGGCGCCGGCGGCAGCGGCGTCACGTTCAAGATGGGTACCGCTTGCTACCTGGCCGCTGAGGATGTCGCGCGCCAGATGAGGGAACGGGCCGCCAAGCTGTGGGACGTGGACCCGGAATCCGTGGTCTACGAGGCCGGAGTAGTGCAGCATAAAGAGGACCCGGAATTGAGGACGACCTTCAAGCAACTGGCCCGGCGGCTCAACGCCACCGGAGGCCCCATCGTCGGCCGGGGCACCGCCAACCCTGGAGGCGTTGGCAACGCTTTCGGCCTGCACATCGTGGACGTGGAAGTGGACCCCGATACAGGGAAGGTGGACATTCTCCGCTACACTGCCTTACAAGACTGCGGCAAGGCCATCCACCCCAGCTACGTGGAAGGCCAGATTCAGGGCGGCGCGGTCCAAGGCATCGGCTGGGCGCTGAACGAAGAGTACTACGTCAACAACGACGGCCAGATGATGAATTCCAGCTTCCTGGACTACCGGATGCCCACCAGCCTCGACCTGCCGATGATCGACACCGTCATCATCGAAGTGCCCAACCCCGGCCATCCCTACGGCGTCCGCGGCACCGGCGAGGTGCCCTTGGTCCCGCCGATGGCTGCCATCGCCAACGCCATCAGCAACGCAGTAGGCGTCCGCATGACCAGCCTGCCCATGACACCGGGGAACGTGCTGGAGACGTTGTGGGAGGGGGAGAACGCCTAGCGGGTCCGCCGCAACACTACCGCCGCATCATACAGCGGGGCCTTGCTTCTCGTGTGGAGCCTGGCCCCGCTGTTTATTATGCTGGAACCGGTGCGTTCCCGTAGCTTCTGGACTCTCACGACCGCAAGGCTGTTCAGCTTGGCAATGTCGCAGAGACATTCTTCTACCTTGATCTCCTTCCCTTGGACTATGGAATTGCCCAGCACCACGACCGCCGTGCCGCCGGGCCGCAGCAACATGCCCAACAACCCGCAGAAACGGTCAAGGTCGTTCATATAGGTGCAAATGTAATTCGCCCAGCCGTTTCCGCCGTATGCTCCCTTCAACGGGTTTATCTGCCGTATCTCCTCCAACTCGTTTTCGAGAGCCGGCAATTCAGGCTCCAAATGTATCGGCTCCGCGGCCCTCACCGTTTGCCAGAACTTGCCGAAATTCTCCTGCTCCAGCCTTTTCAACTCGGTGGGCGACGCAACCAGTCCCGTCCAGAAAAGTTGGGGGCGGCTGTTGCGGACGTAATGGTAGTTGTTCATGTAGGGCGGCGACGTCACCACCAAGTCAACCGTGCCGGGGTCTACGTGACTTTCGGCCTCAAAGAACGAACAGTCATAGACCTGCCAGCGGGGGCTCCTGGCCTGCTGGGCCCCGTCCGCTTGAAATTCCGCAATGTCCTCCAGCATCTGTCGCAGCTTTGCCGCCACGATGCCGCCCACTGGAGCATCAGTTACCAAGTCCTTACCCGCGCCGGGCCGCGACCCCAAGGACGGCTCGTAAGTGTAGTTGGAAAACTCCACCATCACCGACGCAAAGGCGACCCGGAAAATGTCCTGCACCGGCGTCGCCAGCTCATCCAGGAAGTCCAGGGTAAACAACACCTGCTCTTCAACTGACGGCGAATAGAAGGGAATCCGGCTCTTGAAACCCGGCGGCGGCGAGCGGCGGGGACTTGGCCTATCCCCGGCGGGATTCCTGCCTGCGTGGGAATGACAGGAAGGGGGGCTGGCATCAGCGGAGTGACCGTCCGGGCCGGGCAGTCGCTCCGCCGTCTTCATAAAGGTTTCATACCTGCCTGCGGCCTCCGATAGTTGCTTCAAGGAGATGTCTTTCGACCGCAGCTTGACCGTGGAAACCAAGTGGGCGAAGGGATTTATCTCGAACCCGATGGAGTCCAGTCCCAATCGATTGGCTTCCACCAGCGTCGCGCCTACCCCGGCGAATGGGTCCATAACCACGCTGTTCCGCCTTGGGAACGGCAGATATTGGTTGATGGCGCTGCGGGCGAACTCGCCGGAAAACCCGGCTATCCAGTTAGCCCAGCGATGAATTGACAGTGACTTGTTGTTTGCCGATGCAGCTTCGCCAAAACGCCCATTTCCGTTGCCGGGTGTCAGCAACATCTGAGAATGCTGAGCTTCCAATGCCATATCAGGTCCTGTCTCTTGCCCTGCCACGAGCGGGTTTATTGCCTGTGCGGGAAAGCAGGCTGAATGTAAATCGGCTTGGATTATACCGCAGCGTCCAGCAATAACCTGTTTCCAAACGTCACCGGAATAAGCCGGAAATTATCCCTCTACAACAACTCGTAGTGCGCCTCAGTAGGTTGCAGGCCTACGCCGTTGACCGGCACCACGTCCTGGGGGCAGGCTGAAAAGGCAACCACGCAGTCCATCTCGGCGCGCAGCAACACGTAGTTGCCCGGTTGGCATACGGGGGGGTCGAAGGTCAGGCTGCCGTTGGGCTGCACCGGTATGTTCATGAACAGGTTCCAGGGGCTGGGAGTCTCCGGGGGCGTAAGGCCCAACTCAGCTAGCGCCGCCGCCAGGTTGTCGGTGCAGTTGTCGTGGTATCCCTCGCAGCCGAGCAACTCGTAGCGGTACCGGTCACAGGCCGACATCAACGTATCGTGCAGCCCGCCCGACGTGTCCTCCACGAAGTGCAGTATCGGACGCCTCTTGTTGGTCACCATCGTGTGGCCTGTCCTGGGCAGAATGCCGTCTATCGCGGTCCGGCAATGCTCCATCGACATGAACTCCTTCAAGTCGTCCCGGTTGAACGCCCAAGTATCCACCACCTGTTGACCGTGGGTGTTGATGACCTTGAACTGCTGGCCCTTGGCTACAAAGCAGGCCGTCCCTTTTCTCGCGGGTATGGTCACTTGTTCACTTATAGCCATGATTCAATTCCTCCACTACCCGCTACGGATTATCAGCGTGGCCATCAGCCCGGTTTGGGCGATTATCAAGCCGCCGCCTATAGCCAGCAGTGCCAGAAGCATCCGGTCAATGCGGTGGTTGACTTCCCGAAACCTTTCGTCCATCCGGTAGTTGACTTCCTGAAGCTCCTGCCGGAATGCCTGAAACCCCGCGTCCATGCGATGGTTGAATTCCTGGAACCTTTCATCCGTCCGGTTGTTGACTTCCTGAAACCTTTCGTCCATCCGTCGGTTTACTTCCTGAAGTTCCTGCCGGAATACCTGAAACCCCGCGTCCATCCGTCGGTTTACTTCTTGGAACCTTTCGTCCATGCGGTGGTTGAACTCCTGAAACCTTTCGTCCATCCGTCGGTTTACTTCCTGAAGTTCCTGCCGGAATACCTGAAACCCCGCGTCCATCCGTCGGTTTACTTCCTGGAACCCCGTGTCCATCCGACTGTTGGTTTCTTGTATGGATACCGAGAGTTCGGTTATCCGCCCTTCCAGTTGGCCCAACGCCCGGGCTATTGTTTCGGGTTCCGCTACCATCCTATACCCCCTGAGTAATTGGACAATTATATATTATCAAGCGCTCTCCTGAGAGCCGGATATTGGCAATGGCTTCAACTCAATAGGACGCTTAACCCCCCGTGTACCGCCCCCAGACGGCCGGAAGCTTGTCCAGGGCTTCGGCTGGCAGCGGCCCCTTGGCGGCGCACTTCACCGCCTGCTCCAAGTGGTCCATGCTGGAATACCCCACCAGCGCCGTTGACACCGAGGGATTGCTCAACACGAACCTCAACGACGCCTCCACGAGGTCGTCCGCGTAACCCTCGTCCACCAGGAACCGGAAGTCGGACGAACGCCCCAGGTCCTGGGCGTAGTCCCGTCCCGACCCGATGGGACCCACCGACGGCGCGGCCATCGGGTGCCGCTCCTGAAACCCGGCTAGCGCCCCGGCAGCCAGCACCCTGATGCCGATTACGCCCATTTGGGAAGCAGAGGCCCGGTCCATAAGCTTGTCGTAGTTGGGCATATCGAAGTCGGGGCCTACTTCAGCAGCGGCGCTGGGATTCAGCAGGCTGTACACCGTCTGGACCGTCTGCATGGAGCCCGAGTCTGCAATCCGGTGTAACGCGGGGGTCTCTCCAACGCCCGTCAAGCCCCAGTGGGTTATCTTGCCCTGCGATCTCAGGCTATCCACCGCTTCGTTCACTTCTCCCAGGATGTCTTCCACGGATAATGTATCCCGGCTCAGGTCGCGGCTGGCGCCCACCCGGTTGTGCAACTGGATCAGGTCGACATTCTCTCGGCCCATCCTGTTCAGGCTGGCCTCCACTGCCCGTATCACGCCGCCCTTGATGTCGGCCCCGTCGTCGGCGAACAGCCGGTACTTGGTGCCCACGTACACCGGCGCGTTAAGCTCATTAAGCACTCTGCCCAGATTGGTCTCAGACTGGCCGTTGCCGTAGGACATGGCCGTGTCGAAGTAGTTGATCCCCAACTCCATGGCCCTGGCTACCGCCTGCACCTGTTCTTCATGCGTTCCCCGTATCAGGAGCCCGCCCACGTTGCCGCATCCGAAACCGATCTCGGAGACATTCATTCCGGTCCGCCCCATTGGCCGATATTCCATAGTCATCTGCATCCTTCGTCAAAGATTGACCGGCGCCCATCGAAGCAACGCCGTTCTATTCCGTGCCATCCGCTCGCCGTCGCGCCGGAATAGTCGCTCTGTATATTACATTATCGGGAAGGCTCCCCACAGCAAGAGGCGATTGACGGTATATTGCCATACTCCTACACTGCCAATGGCCGGAGTCCATCGAGTCGTTCGAAGAGACCTCTTGGGAGCGGGACAGCTATGACGCCGGCGCCCGGACCGGCGAGCATAGCAACTATCTCAAAACTTAACGCGCTACCCTCCCGTCATTCCCGCGAAGGCGGGAATCCATAAGCCTCGACCAACAACGAGGAGGTGTCAGACGGAACAGTTGATTTTGAGATAATCTCTTATGGGGTGGGGGACCTGTTTAGTGGAAGTTGCGGAGACCAGGGGACAGTTCTCTTCCTACCGTTGGGTGGTGATGGTGATATGGATGGTCTCCAGTGTCTCGGGGTTCATGGTCGTATCCACCTTCGGGATACTACTGCCCGAGATAACCGCCGAACTGGGTATCTCTCCTACCCAGCAGGGCGTCCTTGGGTCGGCCGCGTTCTGGGGCAACCTGACGCTGGCCGTCCCCCTTAGCTGGTTGTTCTCCCGGTTCAGCCCCAAGACACTGACCACGGTGACGATGGTCTTCTCCACCGTCTTCATCTTCGTTCAAGCCTCCGCCCCGGTGTTTGCGTTATTGCTTTTTGGCAGGTTGGCCTTCGGCTTCTCGGTTATCGCCCGCCAACCGGCCCAAGCCATCCTGATGCAGCAATGGTTCCCGCCCCGGGAGTTTGTAACGGTCAACGCGGTGGGCAACACCATGTTCGGGCTGGTGGTTGGCGGAGGGGTGGCGACGGCGCCGTTCATCCTCAGCAGCTTGGGGAACGACTGGCGCATGACCTTGGGAGTCTTCGGCTGCCTGTTGGCCTTGGAGACCGTCTTGTGGATTATCCTGGGCCGCGAAAATTCCGCCCGCGCGACGAGTTCTCGCTCCGAACCGCTGGACATAGACATCATCCGCCGGGCCTTTGGCTACCGGGACCTCTGGATAACGGGCTTCGGTTTCCTGGGCGCGACCCTGGCGTTCTTCGCCTTTATATCCTTTTTCCCGACCATGGCGCTGGAAAACTACAGCATCCCGTTGCGCTGGTCCGGCAGCCTGCTGGCGTTGGGAATAGTGATGGGAGGCATAAGCGGCCTGGCTGTCGGGTATGTTGCCACCCTGACCCGCCAGGACAAGTTGTTGCTGGGAATGTTGGGGGCGTTGATGGCCTACACTTTCGCCGCCATGCCCCTGACCGGTTCGGTGCCCTTGTTGCTCTTGTTTAATTTTCTGAACGGCATTGCGTGGGGCTTCTGGCCCATTCTCTACACGGTGCCCTTCCACCTTCAGGGCATCAGGCCCCGGGAGGTCGCCGTGGCGGTGGGATTCATCGCCATGATGGTCTCCTTGGGCTCCACCCTTGGCCCGTTGGCTACCGGGTTGCTGCAGGACCACTTTGGAGACTTGAGGCTGGCCCTCCTTATCGTCAGCGCAACCCCCCTGTCCCTCACCACAGCCGGCATCCTTTTGAGGCAGGGGTCCTCACCTAATGAATAGGGCTCGAATACAGATTGTCCGGTCAGTTGGTCCGAAAGTGGACAGGCTGTGCGCCAAAGGCAAACGACTACGGCGCGCAGTCGGATTGTACCATGAGGGCTTATAGTTCACGCAGTTGGGTTGTACTGCGATAGTTTATAGTTGACTCAGTCGAATTGTACAATTACATCTTATAGTTCACAATTGTTTGCAATTAGCATTGCATTTATTCGTTGGGCTATCCCGTGGATCGTGATGAACATCGGAATCCGTTTCATCCGCCGGTAAATCAAGGGTGTAGATAGCCCCACGCCGCCTTGCGAGGAGTGACGGAAGTGACGAAAAAATTATTCCTTGCCTCTCCCAGGCTTTTGCCAGCGCTTCTCGTCCTCGCGGTGCTCCTGATGGCCCTGCTGGCCGCCTGCGACGAGGGTGATACCGACCTCCCCGTCTCTCAGGAGGTGCAACAGGCCGCCGCCACCGCCGTGGCCGAGAAAAACGTGTCCGAACTGGAGCGCTTGGCGCCCACGGCGGCTTACGAGGCAACCCAAGCCGCCGATCAACGGGCCGCCGCCGCGCCCAAGTCAATCTCCGGACCAACCAAAGGTGCCGCGCCTTCACCCATCTCGCCAACGATGACGGCCCCCACAACTTCGCCGTCGGTCGAAAAGCTAACATCCACACCCGGCCCCGCCCCAATTCCCCCGTCGGACACCACGCCGGAGACGGACCGGCAGGCGTTGGAGGCGATTTACAAAGCGCTGGGAGGGGAGGATTGGAAGAAGAAAGGCAACTGGCTTTCGAACCATCCCCTGCATAGTTGGGAGGGGGTGAAGACCAACGCGGAGGGGAGGGTCATCCGGCTCTACCTGGGCTTGAACAACCTTACCGGGGCGATTCCTGAGGAGATGTTCCGTCTCACCGATCTGGAACATCTTAATCTCGGCGCCAACCCCGATCTCACCGGAGGCGTGCCCTCTGGGATTGGCGCCCTGACCAAGCTGAAGGCACTGTACCTCTATGGGACCGGACTGACCGGCCCCCTGCCGGGCGAAGTGGCAAAGCTGGCTGACATTCCGGACTCTGGAGGCGACTCTAACAAAATCGTGTTCAGGGTCGAGGGAACCGGCCTGTGCGTACCGCCGGGGTTGGAAGGGGTTATCGTTCCCAAGATCAGTTACATCTCCCACGACGATGGGTACATCCGGGGAGTGCTGTGCGAGGAGCGAGCGACGCTGGTGGACATTTACGAAGCGCTGGGAGGGGAGGATTGGAAGAAGAAAGACAACTGGCTTTCGAACCATCCCCTGCATAGTTGGGAGGGGGTGAAGACCAACGCAGAGGGGAGGGTCATCCGGCTGTCCCTGGGTCACAAGAACCTTACCGGGGCGATTCCTGAGGAGATGTTCCGTCTCACCCACTTGGAATATCTTTGGCTCTTTGAAAACCCTGGCCTCACCGGCTGTGTTCCCGCCGCCGTGCGGGCTAGATTGACCACCGCTCCCTTTCCTGACGACCAGTTCTGCGCCAGCGGCGATGGCACACCCCCGGCCCGGGTGGGACAGCCCAACCCCGGAACGCCCACGACCACGTCGGGCACAGACCCGGTCACTCCCGGAACTCCCACAACCAAACCAAGTACGGACCCGGGCCAACCGGGAACGCCTACAACCACGCCCGAAACCGACAGGCCCGTCCTCGTCGCTTTCTACCACGCAACCGGCGGCGAAGAACACTGGAACGTCAAGTGGCCCGTGGACAGTGACCCCGGCGATGCTCCCATCTCCGGTTGGTGGGGCGTCACCACCGGCGGCGACGGCCTTGTAACCGAGCTGAACCTTACCGGCAACAAGTTGACCGGTCCGGTGCCCGCGGTGGAGTTGGCCCGCCTTTCCGCCCTGAAGAAGGTGTCCTTGGGTGAAAATGACCTGACCGGATCGATACCGTCCGCTTTGGGTGGCTTGACCAATCTGGAATGGCTGGGACTCAGCGACAACGGTTGACCGGCAGTATACCCCGTGGCCTGGCCCGTTTGGCCGGCCTGCGCCACCTGTTCCTCAGCGACAACAAGCTGACCGGGATAATACCGGTGGAGTTGGGCGGTCTTTCCGCCCTGCAAACCCTGTACATTACCGGCAACCCCATGTACCGCAACGCCGTCGGCAACATCGTGGGCTGCATCCCCGAGGGGCTGAAGGACGTGCAGAGGGGCGACTTGGAACAGTTCCGGGAGGAATTGAATCTCGATTACTGCACCCACTCCCTGGCCCATTCGGACCGGGCGGCGCTGATGGCCCTGTACAACGCCGCGGGCGGCCGTAACTGGAAGGCAAAACTCAACTGGGGCAGCGACGAGCCAATCGGACAGTGGCACGGCGTCACCATCGACGCTAACAGCCGAGTCACCGAGCTGGACCTCCGCGACAACAACCTGAGCGGCATCATATCGTGGGAGTTGGGTAGCCTGGACAGGCTGGAAGTGCTGGACCTGAGCCGTAACAACCTAAAGTCGGGAATACCGAAAGAGTTGGGCGGCTTGGCCAACCTGGAAGCCCTGGACCTCAGCCATAACGCCCTGACCCGGGGAATACCGCCGGAGCTGGGCGGCCTGCCCGAGCTCCGGGCGTTGCTCCTCAAAGGGAACGGATTGACCGTCACCATCCCGGCGGAGTTGGGCAACCTGGCCAAGCTGGAAGCGCTGGACCTCGGCGACAACAGCATCAGGGGAGGAGTCCCGCCGGAGTTAGGCAACCTGTCCAAGCTGCGGTCGCTGGTCCTCCAGAGGAACGGCCTGAACGGGAACATACCGGCGGGACTGGGCAACCTGGCCGCTTTGAAGGTCCTGGACCTCAGCGAAAACGGCCTCAACGGGCCAATACCGGCGCGGTTGGGCCGGCTTGCCAAGCTGGAATCGCTGCGGCTGAACAACAACGAATTGACCGGGCGGGTTCCGCAGGAATTGGGCAGCCTGTCCAGCTTGAGGGAATTGGACCTTGCTTGGAACGAATTGACGCAACCGATACCGGGGACGTTGGGCAACCTTGCGAACCTGCGGACAATGGACCTGAGCGGCAACGAACTCACCGGGAGCATTCCGGGAGGCTTCGGCCGCCTC
The DNA here is from genome assembly GCA_965203835.1 of Dehalococcoidia bacterium. Classification (GTDB taxonomy): domain Bacteria; phylum Chloroflexota; class Dehalococcoidia; order Lucifugimonadales; family UBA3495; genus CBDCFV01. The sequence continues at coordinate 1,330,510 of OZ241919.1, read as the reverse complement.
CAGAACCTGGAAGCGCTTTACTTGGTTTCCAACAATTTGAGCGAAGAGATACCGGTGACCCTGGGCAACCTCCGCAACCTGCAATTCCTGGGGCTGAGCGGCAACAAGTTGACTGGAGAGATTCCGTCGCAACTGGGGCAGCTCGCCAACCTTGAGGGCCTTTACCTCCCGGTCAATTCGTTGACCGGAGAGATTCCGTCGAGTCTGGGCGGCCTGACCAAGCTGGCGAGGCTGGACCTTAACCACAACAACTTGAGCGGTGATATACCCTTGGGATTGGGTAGACTGACCGACCTGCGAATACTGCGCATTCAAGCGAACAGTCCCGGGTTCGGCAATAAAGCGTGTATACCGGTCTCCCTGAGGCCGCAACTGGCCCACAGGGGGTACGCCAAGTCCGACCTTGGCGGCGTCCCCTTCTGCGCCCCTCCTTCGCCGCCCGATGAACCCGAAAAAGACCCCGGCGACGGCTCTCCCTCTCCGGAGACCGACAGGGCGGCGCTGATCGCCTTTTACCATGCCACGGGTGGCCCGACTCACTGGAAGGTCAAGTGGCCGGTGGAGTCCGACGCGCCTATCGCGGGCTGGCACGGCGTTGTCGTTGACCAAAACGGGCGGGTCATCCAACTGTTCCTGTATGACAACGGCTTGACGGGCAACCTGCCGGAGAAGCTGGGCAACCTCGACAAGTTGCAATTGCTGGAACTCGGCGATAACAACTTGACCGTGGTCGATTACCAGCAGTTGGTCGACTTTCTCCGTAACGTTCAATCGGCATCCTGGAACGTCACCGGCAACAACTTGGTTGCGGCGGTAATTCCCAAGACTTCCGTCAACTACCTGGAAGTCGTCACAGACCAGCTCGACACCGTGAGCGAGGTATTGAAAGCGAACAATCCGGGTGGACGCGGCTGGCGCGTGGCGAAGGGGTTGAGCAAGGCAAGCTACCTTTCCGACTTCTCCTTGCTTCTCGAGGTCATTAACATAGCCATGAATGTGGAAGTGGGCGAACATGAGTCCAATATAAGGTTCGCGCTGGACGCATTGGGCGCAACGGACTTGGATGTAACGGACGTTTGCTTTTCGTGCGGCCCGGCCGCCAACTGCCTCACGGATCCCAGCAAGCAGGTGTGGGAGTGCTGATAACGGGCCACGTCACCCCGTCATTCCCGCAAAGGCGGGAATCCACGTCATAACGCCCTGTGGAGACTTTTCCGTGGAAAATCATGCCAATCACAGAAATCACACGAATCACAGTTCAAACAAAATCCCCCGCCCACTGACAAACTCCCATTGACACACAGGATTACCGCCCGTTAGCGTAGAACCACCAACAAGCGGGCCAGGGCGCCGGCCCGTCTCAGCCGAGGAGGTGTAGCGGCAACCATTGTGGTTGCCTGGATTCGGGAAAAGGCACAAGAGCAACAGGTGGTATAACAAAACCCGCCGCGACGGAAATGCCCCGCGAGTGGGGGCATGAAAAACTATTGCCATAAGCAGCGCCCATCAGTCCCTTGCGTGACCGTGGGACCGCTGCCGTCGTTACCAACCCGCCTGCTTTCAGGCAGGCGAAGAGTTTCTCGTCAGAGAAATTTTTTCCTTGCGCCGACGCGCCCCCGACACCGTCGGGTTCGGGGGCAAACTTACCGGCGCCTGCTGGGGACCGGCGGAGGACCGCTGCGCCGTCTGGCGTCCATGCTGGAGGCGTCGACCGGTTCCGAGGCTTTCAAAGCCGGAACATGCGTATTGTCGGGAAGCGCGAAGGCGCAAGATGAAGGAGTCTTCGAGGCCATCGAAGCGGTCGTGGCCTTGGCGTTAGTCCACCTGTTGCTCGCTGCCCGCCCCGCCGGCGCCCCGAAGAAATAAACCGCCACCCTGGCCCCGCCGTTCATCCTTGCACCGCCTATAGCGGTCTGCTAGGATGGTGCGGATTACGCGGCGGTTAGGGACTGCGAGAGGTACTTTGGCGGTAGAAAGACGTTCCATCGACGTAAAGCTGGACACCCTCCAACAAATGCGCGCCGAAGCGCGCAAGGGTGGCGGCGAGGCTCGTATCGAGCAACAACACAATCGCGGCAAGTTGACTGCGCGGGAGCGGCTTGCCTTGTTGATGGACGACGGCGCTTATGAAGAGTTGGACACCTTTGTAACTCATCGCGCGACCGACTTTGGCCTCGCCGACCGTAAATTCCTGGGCGACGCGGTAGTGACCGGTTACGGGCGCGTCAATGGCCGCCAGGTGTTTGCCTATGCCCAGGACTTCACCGTATTGGGTGGCTCACTGTCCGAAGCGGTGAGCGCCAAAATCTGCAAAATGATGGACTTGGCCGCCAAGACCGGGTGCCCCGTGGTGGGGCTGAACGATTCCGGCGGCGCCAGGATTCAGGAAGGCTCCTCTAGCTTGGCCGCCTACGGCGACATCTTCCTGCGCAACACCCTGTTCTCCGGGGTCATCCCGCAGATTTCGGTTATTGTCGGGCCGGCGGCCGGCGGCGCGGTCTACTCTCCGGCCATCACCGACTTCATATTCATGGTCAGTGGCACCGGCCAGATGTACATCACCGGCCCGGATGTGATCAAAGCCGTTACCGGGGAAGACGTTACTCACGAAGAATTGGGTGGCGCCGAGTCCCACGCATCCCGCAGTGGAGTCGCCCAGTTTGTATATTGCACCGAGCAGGAGTGCATTGCCGAGGTGCGCCGTCTGCTGCGGTTCCTGCCGGGCAATAACCTGGATGACCCGCCTCCCATGCCCACCAACGACCCGCCGAGCCGCACCGACGCCGAGTTGCGTTACTTGGTGCCTGACGACGCCAACCGCCCCTACGATATGCGGGACATCATCTACCGGATTGTGGACGACGAAGAGTTCATGGAAGTCCACGAAAGCTTCGCTCCCAATATAGTGGTGGGGTTTGGCCGATTCAACGGCAGGACAGTGGGAATAGTCGGCAATCAACCCGACTATCTGGCGGGCGTGCTGGACATAGACGCCTCCACCAAGGCGGCGCGCTTCGTGCGGTTCTGCGACTGCTTCAACATTCCATTGGTCACCCTTGTGGACGTTCCGGGGTTCATGCCCGGCGTGGACCAGGAGTACGGCGGCATCATCCGCCACGGGGCCAAGCTGATATACGCCTATGCCGAGGCGACCGTCCCCAAGATAAGCATCATCACCCGCAAGGCCTACGGCGGCGCTTACATTGTCATGAGCAGCAAGCACCTGCGGGCCGATGTCAACCTTGTGTGGCCTTCGGCGGAGATAGCGGTGATGGGAGCCGAGGGCGCGGTCAACATAATCTATAGGGGTGAAATCGCGGCGGCGGACGACCCGGACAAGACCAGGCGGGAACTGGTGGTGGAATACCAGGAAAAGTTCACCAACCCCTACATCGCCGCCAGCCGGGGATTCGTCGACGACGTAATCGACCCTGCCGACACCCGGTCTCGCGTGGTCCGCGCCTTGGAGATGCTGCAAAACAAGCGGGATACCCTTCCCGCCAAGAAGCACGGCAACATCCCCCTGTAGTGGCCGGTTGTCAGTCAGGGTCTGTTGAGATTTCCCGTCATCCCATGAAAATAAGCATTTTCATGCCCCATACATGGCCCTTACAGAGTTATCTGTCATTCCCGCGCAGGCGGGAATCCATGTGAACACAGCCCAATCACCAACAGCCAGTCACTACGGGCAGGAGAGTCCCATGAAATTCGGCGTGTTCTACCAGATGCCGTGTGCGGTCGACCAGGATCCTGCCGCCCGCTACCGTGACACCATTGCCCAGTGCCAGTTGGCCGACCAGTTGGGGTATGACTCGGTCTGGCTGGCCGAGTTGCATTTCAACGCGCGATTTTCGGTGATGCCCGCGCCCTTGATGGTGGCGGCGGCCGTCGCCCAGACCACGGAGCAAATCAAGATCGGCACCGCGGTGCACCTGGTTGCATTGCACCAGCCCATCCGGTTGGCGGAGGAAGCGGCCACGCTGGACGTAATGTCGAATGGCCGGTCGATTTTCGGCATCGGGCGCGGCGCGATCCCAGCCCACTTCCAAGGCTACGGCATCGACCACGAAGAAGCCAGGGACCGGTTCCTGGAAAGCTTGGAAATGGTCCTGGGCATGTGGACCGAGAAGAAATACTCCCATCAGGGGCGCTACTACCAAGTAAACGATATAGACCTCGCTCCTCGTCCTATCCAGCAACCCCACCCACCGGTCTACATTGCCGCCAACAGCGCCGATACCTTCGACATAGTTGGACAACTGGGACACAACATCCTGGTGGCTCCAACCATAGTTACTGCGCAGGGAGCGGTGGACGGCTTGGCGTCATACCGGCAGAACCTTGCGGACCACGGTCACGACGAGGACAAGCTCAACGTCAACGTGACCGTCCACGTCAACGTCGCTGATTCGGAACAGGAAGCCCGGCGCGGTTTCGAGAAGACCATCAATAACTACCTTGGCACCCTGCGGGACATGGGCGGCTCCCGGGGTTCCTCCCGGGCGACGTCGCTGGACTATGAAACGGTGCTGGACGAGTTCGCCGCCGTGGGTGCTCCGGACCAAGTGGCGGACAAGCTGCACCGGTTCAAGGAGATGTACGACCCCGACACTTTCATCTGCTGGTTCAACACTGGCGGGATGTTGACCAATGAAGAGGTAAGCAACTCCATGCGGCTGTTCGCCGCAGAGGTCATGCCCGCATTGCAGGAATGATTTTCAGCGCGTGCCGGGTGGGCCTGCCCCCGGCGGGATTCCCGCCCCCGTCTCCACGGGGACAGGCCCCGTCTCCCCCGCGAAGGCGGGGGCCGAGGGCAGGCTCTGTGCGGGAGTGACGGGAAGGGGGAGGTGTCTATGGCTTCGTCGGAATCGCTGTTTGAACGCCAGGAACGAGTCCGGATGGAACGGGACGCCCCGCTGGCGGAGCGGATGCGGCCCCGCAATTTTGAAGAGTTTGTGGGCCAGGACCAGATTGTAGGGCCCGGGCGAGTCCTGCCCCGCGCAATCGCCGCCGGGCGCGTTCCATCCTTCATCCTCTGGGGCCCGCCGGGCACGGGCAAGACTACGCTGGCCCGATTGGTGGCGACGGTGACCAATGCCGCCTTTCAACCCTTGAGCGCCGTTACATCCGGTGTGGCCGACCTGCGTCGCATCGTCGCCGAGGCAAGGGACCTGAAGGGAATGCACGGCCAAGCCACCATCCTGTTCGTCGACGAGATTCACCGGTTCAACAAGGCCCAGCAGGACGTGATTCTTCCCCACGTCGAGAACGGCTCCATTACCTTCATTGGCGCGACCACCGAGAACCCATCTTTCGAAGTAATCGCCCCGCTGCTGTCCCGAAGCAGGGTATTTGCCCTGCAAAGCCTCGCTCCCGACCAAGTGGAAGAAATTGTAAAACGGGCTATCACGGATACTGAACGTGGACTGGGGAACATGGACTCCACGCTACAGGAAGACGCCATGGCCCATTTGGTGAATATCTCCAATGGCGACGCCCGCATCGCGTTGAACGCCTTGGAGACCGCGGCTTTCGCCACCGCACCCGGCGAGGATGGCATACGACGGATCGACCTTGAGACCATTGCCGAAGCCCTGCAACGTCGGTCTCCGATGTACGACAAGGCCGGAGAGGGCCACTACGACACCATATCCGCCTTCATTAAGTCGGTGCGGGGCTCTTCTCCAGACGGAGCCCTGTACTGGCTGGCGCGGATGATAGAGTCGGGAGAGGACCCTCTTTTCATCGCCAGGCGCTTGGTGGTTCTGGCCGCCGAGGACATCGGCCTTGCCGAGCCTCAAGCTTTGCCGGTGGCCATGGCCGCGCAACAGGCGGTCCACTTCCTGGGTATGCCCGAGGGCCGCATCCCGCTGGCCGAGGCTACGGTGTACCTGGCCTCCGCTCCCAAGAGCAACACGGCCTACATGGCTTTGGAACAGGCCCTGGACGATGTGAGGCGGATGCCCAACGAACCGGTGCCGCTGCACCTGCGCAACGCCGTCACCGGGCTGATGCGGCAGATGGGCTACGGCAGGGACTACAAGTACTCCCACGACTACGACGGCCACTTCGTTGACCAGGAGTTTCTGCCCCCGCAACTCAAGGATCGCCGCTACTACCACCCCGGCCAGGAAGGTGCGGAGAAAGAGATGGGGGAGCGGCTGAAGAGGTGGTGGGGGAACGGGTACCAGGCTTGAATTGGATGTGGTGAAAGCCATGAATAAATTGGAAACTGAAATACCGGTTGTATGGAAAACAAAGCATGACGTGGCCCTTCGGCTCATGGGCACCGTCGGTTGCCGTCTGTTGGACCAATTGATTGAAGAGACAAAGAAGGTGGCCGTTAAGAACAAGTGGAAGCTAAACAAGATCGAAGTCGACTATTACGACGACCCGGAAGTCGACTGGGAATATATGATGATGGTTCTGGACTTTGGTTGCCCTGAGGCGGAGGCGGGGCCATTATTTTGGGATGGTTTCTTAAAGAACGTCGTTGGTTCCATTGACAATGAACTTGTGGATGTGGCGAAGGACATATTCCTGACAAAGATACATTATGACTTCGATTCCGATCCGTAGATTTGAGACGGTTGCGCCATATTCTTATCTTGTCCTGGCCATAGATCTTGCAGACGCTGCTGACCAAGCGTCGCGTCGCTCTGCTTTGGATCGAGCGTACTACGCCGCATTCCTTACCGCCAGAAACGAACTGGCCAACAAGGGTTATCTGGCAGTTGTGCGGGGATCAGAAGCTCACGCGCGGGTATCTGAGGAGTTGGAGAAGATTGATCGACGGGTGGCAGAAAGACTAACCATGTTGAGGAGAGCGAGGAACAGGCTCACTTATCAGACCGGCCGAATTGTCCTCCAGAATGAGCAGACTTTACAAAGTCTGCTTGACTCAGCAAGCATCGTCATTGAGGCGGTGCGTGCGTTGCCGGTGAATTCTTAGCCGACACGTGTCGGCCATCATGAGCCGCTTCTGGGAGTTCCGCTGAGATCGACCACCTCCGCGTCCACGGCTGCTACCAAGTCTTCCGGGGTGATCATTATTTCCTCTCCCCAAACGCCGGCCCCCACGCCCAGGACTTCTTCGTCCATCAGGCAGGCATCGATGATGGTGCGGAACCCGGGCGGCTGCCAGTGGAAGGGTGGAATGGAGCCGATTTCGTAGCCGGTCACGTCCTTGACGGTGGCCGGTGCGGCCAGCTTGATGTTCCTGGAACCCAACGCCCTCTTCAACCGTCCGGAAATGGCCGACTTATCGCCGCCCAGCATTACCAGGGCGTGTTCTCCGGCCCCGGTGACGAAGATGAGGGTTTTCACCATCTGGGCTTCTTCATAGCCCAATGCCTTGGCCACGTTGGCCGCGCCTTTCTCGGTGTCGGAAGAGAAGGACAACCGTTGGTACGGGATGCCCCGCTCGTTCAGGAAACTATGCGCCGGTAGGTCCATCTAGCCTCCGCTAGTATGTGTCAGGGAACACATGGTCCCTCAGTGCGTGATATATGACGTGGCCGATGGCAATAGCCAACGCCCACAGGGCTATAGTACGCGTCCGTATTCGAGGAAACCGGCCCTTGCGGTTTCCCCCGGACTGGCATGAAGCAGGTGTTTCGCCATCCGCATCCGGGGTTGGAGGTCTGTCGGCCATTACTAGGTCAAGGCCCGGATGACGTCTTCCGATTGGACTACCTCGGCTTGGCGGGGGAAGATGCGCTCCGTGAGAAATTCGTGGACTTCAGGGTCGGAGTCCGAGCAGCAGTCTTCGACCACGTACAGGTTGTAGTCCAAGTCCGACGCATACCGCACCGTTGACAGCACCACGCCGCTGGTGGCGTAGCCGAGAATGATCAGGTCCTTGATGTCGTTGGCCCGGAGCACAACATCCAATCCCGTGCCGTACAGGGCGTTGACCCGGTGTTTGCCTACTACCACCTCCCCGTCGGCAGGACTCACCGATGGATGGATAAGGGCCACCGGGTCGAACACCGCCGGCTGTCCCGACGCCTTGCGCTGGTTGAAGGTCTTGTTGCGCTCGCCTATTTCCACGTAGCCGGGACGAAAGACCGTGGCGCAATAGCACAGCAACACCCCGGCATCCCGCGCCGCTCGTTGCAGGGCGGTGGTCTTCTCCACAACGGCCCGTTCGGTGGCGTGGGGCAGGGTGTTCATCATTTCGGTGTAGAAATCTGCGATCAACAAAGCGGTTGATCTGGCGTCCAACTTGAGGTCAGTCATGATTGTTCCTTCACGGTGCCATGCCCACGCTGAATTGGTGGGGACATCATAATATTATTGCAGCGTCCGCCGCCACTGTTCAGAAAGGGGTGGTGGATTCCCTGCTGCGCGGGAATGACGCTTGTACCGGGAGGGGTCGGGTCAATATGCGTCCGCAGACTCCAGGCCCATCGTACTTTCTATTGCAACCGTCGTTTATTTGCGGGACACATTGCCTCTGGTTGCCCTACGATGGTTGTGTTGTTAAGGAGTGGTCAGCGTGGACGACCTGGTTATCGAAACCAATGAGTTAAGCAAGCGTTACGGGCGGGTGGTTGCCGTGGACCGGTTATCACTGCGCGTACCGCGGGGTCATGTGTTTGGCCTTCTGGGTCCCAACGGGTCTGGCAAGACAACGGCCATGAGCATGTTGCTGGGACTGGTCAGGCCCACGGCGGGTAGCTTCCGCTTGTTCGGTGGCGGTCAGGCCGATGGAGAGACTTTGCGCCGCATCGGCGCCATCATCGAGACTCCGTCGTTCTACCCGTACCTCTCGGGGAGACGGAACCTGGAGTACTTTCAGGGCGTTTCGGGAAAAGGCGACCGGCAGGAAGTGGACGAGTTGCTCGACAAGGTGGGCCTTCTACAGCGAGCCGGAGACCGTTACCAGACTTACTCCCTGGGTATGAAACAGCGGCTGGGTATCGCTTACGCGCTCCTGGGAGACCCGGAATTGCTGTTCCTCGATGAACCGACCAACGGCATGGACCCGGCGGGGATGGCGGAGATTCGAGACCTCATCAAGCAATTGGGTTCGGAAGGGCGCACGATTCTCCTGTCCAGCCACCTGCTGCACGAGGTCGAGTTGGTGTGCGACAGCGTAGCGATTCTCGCCAAGGGGAGGCTCATCGCTCAAGGAAAGGTGGATGATCTGGTTCATCGTCAGGAGCAAATCCAATTGTCCACCACCGGCAACGCGGAGGCGTGCGACATTCTGACGTCGCTGGACTGGGTCCAAGGAGCAGTCGTAGAGAACGGTCACCTCATCGTTACGGCTCCAATCGAGCGGTCATGGGAGTTGACCGCCGCATTGAGCAGATCACAGGTGTACGTGACGGAAATGTGGCCGCTGCAAATCTCGTTGGAGGAATACTTCCTGGACGTTACGGCTGAAGACGTTGAGGTGTCCAATTGATCGCTCAGATTCTGTCGCTGATGACTTGGGAGTGGTACAAGCTGCGGCGCCGCTGGATGCCGTGGATATTGCTGGCTATCGCAATCGCCGTTTCGCAGCTTGTCTTCTGGGCGGGCTTCGCCTTTCAAAGCGCGTTTGGCGGGACTGGGGAGACCCTGCGGTTTCCGAACGTTGTCACGGAGGGTCTTGGCTTTGGGTACCAGATAGTCGCCGTATTGATCATCATCTGGGCTGCCTCGGCGCTCGGCTCCGAATACGGATGGGGTACGTTCCGCGCCATACTGGCCAAAGGCCCTGGACGGTGGCAGTTCATTTGCGCCCAGTTCTGCCTGATGTTGGTGATGGCGTTCGCTTGGATGGCGGCGGTTGGAATTGCGTTCGCCGTCAGCAGCGTGATTGCGGGGACCATCGTGAGTGACGGAGGGATGGTCAGCTTTGCCGGCGAATGGGGCCTGTTGGGGAAGATGTTCGGCAAGTGGATATACGCCCTGGCCCCCTACATTCTTCTGACGATGTTTCTCGTTGTACTGACTTCATCAACGGGCGTTGCCACCGCCATCGCGCTGGCTTACATATTCGTGGGAGAGGGCGTGCTGGTCCCGCTCCTCACCGTGACGGTGGATGGCTTTGAAACGATTGCGGACTTTGTGCTGGGCAGGGCCGTCGATGCTTGGCTGGCAGAGGGCGGGCCTAGCGAAGCGGAAGCAATGCTCTCCGGCCTTGGCGGTGCGCCCGATCTGCCGGGCAACATCCACGGGTTCTTGGTGGCGCTGGTCTACATGGCTGTCCTGGGCGCGGCCATGGTCTGGCTGTTCCTGAGAAAGGACATCGGAGGGGCCAAAGGCTCCTAGCCGGTCAGCACCTCCCGCAGCCTGCGGATTATCGTCTCGGTTTCCTCTTCGGTGAGATTGAGGGGGTCTACCCCCAGTTGGTCGGGAGGGCCAAGCCGGTGCAGGTAGATAGGGCGGTCTCCCTGCTCCATGCTGTCCGCGACTTGGGCGGGAGACGGGCCGTTCCATTCCGGAGTGAAGCGGATGATAGCGGCGGGGATGAGGTACTCGACCCCATCGTGTTTCAGGCTAACTTCCAGTCCGGGCACTTCCACCAGGGCATCCACCACCCTGCGGACTAATGCCTCGTATGCGGCCATCTCGGCTTCTTCGTCCTCTTCCACGAACATGCCCAAGGCAGTAACCAACCCCAGGATTTCCTCCTTGGCCACCTTGCCCGGACGCCCAAGGAATTGGGCCGGGCTGCCGTTGGCCGCCGCCGCTTCAATCAAGTCCGCGCGGCCGCATAGAATGCCGGTGCCCTGCGGGCCGCGCACTCCCTTGCCGCCGCTGAACACCACCATGTCGGCGCCATCCCGCAGGTAGCGGTGCAGGTTGGCCCTCGGAGGCAGCATCGATGCGGCGTCGACGATCACCGGCACGTCGTTGGCGTGGGCGATCTCGCAGACCTGGTCCAAGGGCATGACCCGGCGGCTGCTGAAAGGCGAGCACAGGTAAGCAACGGCGGCGGTGCGTTCGTTGATGGCCCCTTCCAGTTGCCACGGGTGGGCGTAGAGGTAATCGCCAAACTCCACCATCGTAGCTCCCGCGGCGCGGTAGGCTTGGTCGTAGGGGAACCGGTGCATCGTATGGATGACGATCTCGTTTTTCATGCCCGTGGTGTCAGGGAGTTGCCGCATCTTCACTGGGTCGCTGCCGGCTATGCAGGCAATGGCCTGAAGTAGGAGACCGCCGGCGGCGCCGCTGCAAACAAGCCCGGCCTCGGCCCCGGTCAAACGGGCTATTTCCTCGCCCGCCTTCCGGTTCAACTCGTCGATGTTGACCATTACCCGGGCGGCGCCGGTCATCAGTTCCAGCACTTCGGGGCGGGTGCGTGTGCCGCCGTACCTGGTTACCGAGCCGGAAGCGTTGATGATGGACCTTACGCCCAGTCCGGCATACGCCTGCTCGGCGGCTGTGATGCGTGGGTTTCCTGTGCTTTGCGTCAAGGTTCCCTCCGTGGCTGGGGAGGTTGGTGGGTCGTGCCGTATTATATCAGCTACTGTGGTAATATTCGGAATGCCCGTGATACCGGGCCAATGCTATCAATTATCAAGCCGGGGTTGGGTTTCCAACTCGGCAGCCAAAGGAGGAAGAGGAAGTGACAACCGCAGAACGTCTCAACACTATTACCTTGGGTGAAGCGTTGTTCACCCAGCGGGCCATCCGCCGTTTCAAGCCCGACCCCATTCCCGAGGAAGTGATGCGGGACATCATGGAGGCCACCATCCGCGCGCCCAACGGCGGCAACGCCCAGCCGTGGCGCTTCATCATCGTCCAGGACGCCGACCTGCGGCAGAAGCTGGGCGAGCTGTACCACGAGGCTTGGTGGGCCAAGCGCAAGGACGCGGGAATCAACGGGCCAGAGGACATCCCGCCGGGGAAGAACACCATGCGCTCGGCGATGCGGCTGGCCAACGAGATAGGCAACGCGCCGGTGATGGTGCTGCTGTGCGCCACCAGCAAGGGCGCCCAAGCGGCGGGGTCGGTCATCCCGTCGGCCCAGAACATGCTTTTGGCGGCGAGGGCCTTCGGCGTTGGCGGGACTATCGCCACCCTGCACCCGGTGGTGGAGGAGAGGGTCCACAAGCTGTTCAACATCCCCGACACGGCCCAAGTGGTGTACTGTATGCCCTTGGGTTACCCGAGGGGCGTGTTCGGACCGGTGACGCGCAAGCCTCTGGCTGAAGTATGCGCCGTGGACGGGTGGGACAACGGCATCTGAAGACCGGAACGGCTCCTGAGAATGATGGGCCCCGCGGGCAACCGCGGGGCTTTTTTTGAACAGGGCTATGGGGTCAGCCCCTCGTTATCAGGCTGGTACCTCGCCGCCGACGCGGGCATCTATGGAAATCTGGCTTCCCAAGAGCAATGACATTCCGATTCTGATGCGGTAGTGCCGGCCCTCAGCCCTCAATCTCTTAACGCCGCTTACCTCGATGATGTTGGATGCCTCCTCCAGTTCCTCTATCTTGAGGGCTAGTCTCCGGCGCAACTGAGCAGAGGATATTCGCCGCAGGTCCCGGCTGAATCGGGCGCTGTGTTCAACATTCATCCGGCGCCAACAGGATCTCCATTACTTCCTCCCTGCTTACCCGGTCTTTAATGTCAACTTCCTCCATCGCCCTGACCAACGCCTCGTCTTCCTCTTCTTCGCTCAGCGTCCCGCCCCAAAAGAAGTCCGCCACTTCCGCCGTTTCCTCATCCGTCAGGCCATACAGGTCATAGACCAGCCAGTCTATCTTCTCTTCCAGTTCCGTGGTGTCCATGGCTGGGTTGGCAGCTTTGGCTTTCAGAATGGAATCCACCATCCGAACGAACGGACGCTGCTCTTCCTTGCTGATTTTGGGTACAGGTACGGTTTTTGCTCGTAACAGCAACAAGTGCCCCAGTTTGGATCTCAGGATGGCGCTGACATACTTGGCATGATGAACTGCGCTCTCGGTGACGAGGGGCATTTCCTGGGACTTCATCTTGTCCGTAATGCTTTGCACTACAGCCGTTTGGTTATCCATCATGCGTTATCTGCCTTTGTGGGGGTTGTGGGTGTTTGATTTCATGGTACGGCAGCGTTACAGGGGTTGGGAAGGGGTGGGTGTCACAAATGGGTGCGGGGGTAGAGATATGAAGCCAGCCTGCAACATCCGGCGACCGGCGATTTTACGGGCAAACGGAATCAGGGGATGCGGGTCAAGGATGCGGCAGGCGTGATGCCGGCGGTGAGGCTCTGCTCATTGACATGGCGGTCGCACTTCACAAATTTTGCGGTACATCGTACCATTTGTTTCGTCATCAGGGCCTGCGTCACTACTCTGAGAAAAAATACCATTCTCTTCCTGACGCTTAGCGATTGAGGGACTCAATATGCTGGATCGAGTTCACATCAAGGGTTATAAGTCACTTTGCGATGTCGAAGTGAAGCTTTCACCGCTTACTCTGCTTTTCGGGCCTAACTCTGCTGGCAAAAGTAATTTCCTTGATTGCCTCCAGCTATTGTCGAAACTAGCGACCAGTCAAACATTAAACGAGGCCTTCGACCCTCCTTACCGGGGAAAGCCGCTCGAATCTTTCACCCTTGGTGAAATGGGGCTGAAAGGTTCGCTGGAGCAGGAGAGGCTGGTCTTTTCCATCGAGGCAGATTTGCACCTGTCTGACACGGTCGTCAATGCAGTAAACCGTCAAATACAGGAAATGCGCCGGCCCAGCGGCGGTGGGGGCGTGGAGTCTACCGGCAACAGTTCCGCACGTGTCCGGGAAAGGAGCCTGCGCTATCGCGTGGAGATTGAGATGCTGCCCAGGTCGGGTTTTCTGCGCATGACCGATGAGTACTTGGCCGCCCTCAACTCCAGGGGAGAACCCACCGGCAAGCGTAAACCCTTCCTGGAGCGGCAGGGAGAAAAAATTCATCTGCGGCTGGAAGGTCAAGCCCACCCTACGCAATATGATCGTTACCTTGACCGCACTATTCTTTCGATGCCGCACTACCCGCCACATTATCCACATTTGACGGCGGCACGCCGCGAATTGGAGAGTTGGTTGTTCTTCTACTTCGAGCCGAGAGAGCGTATGCGTGCAGCCAATCCTATCAAGGAAGTCCGTCACATAGGGTTGATGGGTGAGGAACTCGCCGCTTACCTCAATACTCTTAAAGCACTCGAACCGAGGCAGTTCAAAGCCGTGGAAAAGGCTTTACACACTGTGATGCCGAACGTGGACGGTATTGAAGTGGACATAAGTGACATTGGCGAAGTCGAGCTTCGTCTACAGGAAAACGGCGTTGCCATACCTTCCAGAGTGCTGTCCGAGGGTACACTGCGTATGTTAGGGCTTCTGGCCCTCACTGGCGCCGCCAACCCCCCATCGCTGGTGGGATTTGAGGAGCCGGAGAACGGCGTTCATCCACGCCGGATCCAGTTGATCGCGGAATTGCTGAAAACACGCTCCAGCGTTGGTTCAACCCAATACATCGTCACCACTCACTCCCCTATCCTGCCTGATATGTTACCGAACGATTCCTTGTTCCCGGTAGTGCGAAGCGGCCGTTGTACTCAAATCAGCCCATTCGCAACTTGGGGAGCGTTGTGGCGTAAGGGTGATATCGCCTACGCGCTCGATGACATGCAAGAACAGCTTCCCGTATCAGAGCGTATCCTGAGAGGGGACTTTGATGCGTGAGATTGCCCTGTTCGTGGAAGACTATGCGCATCAGCAAGTAATCGGAGGGCTTGTACAGCGTATTGCCGAAGAATTTGAAACCGAAGTGCGGTTAAGCTGGAGGAGCGCGGTGCGCGGGCATGGGAGAGTGGTCCAAGAACTCCAAACGTATCTGCGTGACTTGGCAAGACAAGGCGGCCCGTTGCCCGACTTGATTATCGCTGCTACAGACGCCAATTGCAGGGGCTTGAACGACCGGACCAAGGAAATCATCGACTTGAACAAACCGGCCGTTTTGCCTCCGATGGTGTCCGCTGTTCCAGACCCTCATATCGAACGCTGGTTGCTGCTCGATGGCGCCGCATTCAGAAAAATATTTGGTAGGGGATGCGATGCACCGGAGCAGAAATGCGACCGCCATCTTTACAAGCAACGTCTTATAGAGGCCATCCGCGATGCGGGCATTACCCCCAGTCTTGGCGGCATAGAGTTTGCGGAAGATATAGTACGCGAAATGGATATCGAGCGAGCCAAGCAGTCGGACCGGTCACTGCGACATTTTCTGGATGACCTGAGCGATCATTTTCAGCAATGGCGGTTATGACTTTCGTAGCTAACCCTCGCAGATTGTTTGCGGGGTTAACCCACCCCGCTGTTGCTTTCCTGCCGTCCCTTCAACTTCCTCACCGCCCGCAAGGTGCGGGATAGGGCTTCTTCTATGTCGTCGTTGTTATGTGGCGGTGGGTTACCATGCGGATGGACTGGGGCCAGGGAATGTTACGGTCGCGCCGGAGTCACGGCGCACGGGTAAGGGATGCGGCAGGCGTGATGCCGGCGGTGAGGCTTTGTTTGTCAGCGGCCAGCCGACGAAAATCACACTCGACCTGGGTACCGTGCCAGAACTGTTCCGACTGTCCGAAGAAAGCGCCGAAGCGAATAGACATTGCTGGCGTGATGGACCGCTTGCCATGAACGATTTCGTTAATCGCCCGCTGGGAAACTCCTATGGCGCGGGCCATGGCATTCTGTGAGATTCCCATGGGCTTGAGGTAATCTTCGAGGAGGATTTCGCCGGGGACTATGGGCGATTGCATGGTTATAGTGTATGACGTCATAGGGATGGTATCAATGATAATCGACAATGGCGACTTGTTCCGGCCCGGAGTCAGTCCAGCGGAATACAATACACCATTGGTCGTTGATGCGGATGGAATGGAGGCCAGAGAGATCGCCACGAGGACTTTCCAAACGGTTGCCGGGTGTGGCTGATAGGTCACGAAGATCAACGGCCTGGTTTAATTGGATTAGCTTCCTCAGTGCGACTCGTGATATTGCTCTATATCGGCGATTCCGCGCCCGTAATGCAACACTTGCTTTCATAGGCGGACAATATCGCCTTGCGGAAGAATTGCTGGTTTATCCTCACCCTGCGAACCGTCATCGCCTCCATACCTTCCGGCGGGATATCCTTCTCATCCTGTAGTGATATACCTACTTTGCTCTCCCGTTCGGAGATTAGCTGCTCGCTTTCTTCGATGAGTTTTTGCCAATCTTCGTGATATTCGTTCCATACGGCCCGGTCCAGGAGTGATGCGTTACGGATCCCCCTTATTCCTCGTTTTTTCAGTTCCGGGTCAAGGCTGCCGAAATTGCCGATCTTCATGTTCACAGCGTCGGGCGTCCGGTCTACCAACGTGGCAAAGTGGCGGATGTCCGGGTGTGATTTATTGGACTCCTTGAACGGAATCCGAAGGTAAAGGTTGAATACAATGATCGACTCTTCACGAGTCCATCTTCGAGACGTTGGTCTGGCAACCATCGCTCACGTCACTATTTTGATCATAAGTCTGCGTGTTGAAAAAAGTCTGGGGGATTCAAACTGAATCCCCCTCCTTCTCGAAAGTCCAGGGTGCGCTCACCCGCAAATTACCATAGGAGGCCGGTTGGCCTCCTATCCACTGTTCTTACCTCCCCTTCAACTCCCCCACAGCCCGCGAGGTGCGGGACAAGGCCTCCTCCACGTCTTCGCTGGTTATGTGGCGGTGGGTTACCATGCGGATGGACTGGGGGCCGGGGGAGGAGACTTTTACGTCGTGGCGGTCGAGGGCGGCGATGAGGTCGGCGGCGGTGCCGACGGAGGGGTCTACGTCGAAGATGACGATGTTGGAGTGCATGGTGTCGGGATCCAGGCTGAGGCCGTCGATGTTGGCGAGACCCTGGGACAGCCGGCGGGCGTTGGCGTGGTCGTCGGCCAAGCGGTCGATCATGGTGTCGAGGGCCACCAGCCCGGCGGCGGCCAGGACGCCGGCCTGCCTCATGCCTCCGCCGACCATCTTGCGCCACCGGCGGGCCTCATCGATGAACTCCTGGGTGCCGCACAGCACCGAGCCGACGGGACAACTGAGGGCCTTGGACAGGCAGAAGCTGACGTCGTCCACGTCCTTGACCAGTTCGCTGGCCGGGACTTCCAGGGAGACGGCGGCATTGAAAATGCGGGCGCCGTCGAGGTGTACGCTGGCGCCGGCGGCGTGGGCCACTTGAGCAACCCTGGCGGTGTCGTCGGGAGTCAGGACGCCGCCGCTGCAACGGTTGTGGGTGTTTTCAAGGCAGACCATGGTGGTGGTGGGGAAGTGGATGTTGCCGGGAGGGCGGATGGCGGCTTCCAAGTCCGCCGGGTCGATGCGGCCTTGGTCGTCGTTGGGCACCAAGCGTACTTGGGCGCCGGCGAGGGCCGACGCGCCGCCGGACTCGTTCCAGAACATGTGGGCCTGATCGCCCATGACAATCTCGTCGCCCCGGTGGCAATAGGCCAGGGTGGCGATCAGGTTGCTCATGGTACCGCTGGCGGTGAGCAGACCCGCCTCTTTGCCGAGGATTTCCGCGGCCCGTTGCTCCAACCGGTTGATGGATGGGTCTTCGTGGTAAACGTCATCGCCAACCTCGGCCCGGGCCATGGCTTGGCGCATTTCTTCGGTGGGTTGGGTGATGGTGTCGCTGCGCAGGTCTATTACGGACATGGGTGCTCCTGTTACGGGTAGGTTAGAGGGTATTCTAGCAACATTCGATTGGGAACACTACAGACGGGATTTTTGGACACCGGGGTGGTTGCAAAGTAATTATCTGAATCAGGATTTCCAGGATTTTGAGATTTTCCGGATGTTCCCAATCCTGAGCATCCTTGAATCCTGATAATCCCGATTCAGACATTTGCAATCGCTCTGGCTTACACATGCCCTGCCAATCTATTGGAGGCGAGACTGGCGGTTGTCTTGCCAAACGTGGGGCGCTCTCCTAAGATGAGCGTAGAAAATTGGAGGTTTGGGCCATGCGACAGAGTGCGGTATCGTTCGAGACCAAGGGACTGACCTTCGAGGGAGTGGTGGCCCAGCCGACGGATGTTCAGGGGCCGTTCCCGGGAGTCGTTATCTGCCATCCGCACCCATTGTTCGGCGGCAGCATGGACAACAACGTGGTGCTGTCGGTGGCGTTCGGTCTGGTGGAGGCCGGGTTTGTTACCGTTCGCTTCAATTTCCGGGGAGTCGGGAACAGCGAAGGGGAACACTCCAAGGGTGAGTTCGAGAGCCAGGAAGTTTTGGGGGCGTTGGACCTGATCAGGGCATGGCCGGGAGTGGACGGCAAGAAAATAGGGCTGGCCGGTTACTCCTTCGGCACGTCGGTCATCCTGGGCAACACCAGTTTACATAAAAAAGCCAACGCTTTTGCCTTGATTTCTCCCCCCGCTCGCGCCTTGGAAAGCACCGCGTTGCGGAAAGGGAAACAACCAACGTTTGTCATTTCCGGCGACCGGGACAAGCTGGTGCAAGCGGAGAACCTGCCCTCGATCCTGGACTCCTTCGCCCAGCCTCCTGAATGCCACATTGTGCCCGGGGCCGACCACTTCTGGGCACGGTACGAAGACCAACTGGTGCCGGAAGTGGTGAAGTTTTTCGCCGGGCAGTTGAGGTAGGGGTTGATGGAGTCCGAGGCCGAAGGCCCTGCGCCGGCCCGCGCCGGCCCGCTGGTGGATTCCCGCCCCCCGCCGATTCGCGAGGACAGGCTTCGCGGGAATGACGGATGGCGTGGCAAAGACGGAAGGGGCGGGAATGACGGAGGAGATGAGAAAAGGGAGGGGCCTTCATTCATCTTCCGGGACCTGCCGCTTCTCCAACTGGCCGCGCTGGTTGTATTGTGCGACCAAGCCACCAAGTTCCTGGTGCGGGAATACCTGCAACTGAGCCAGTCCGTCCCCGTGGAAGGGTTTTTCAGGATAACCCACACCTACAACACAGGCAGCGCCTTCGGCCTGTTCCAAGGCCAGAACACGCCGCTGATCGTGGTGGCGTTTGCGGGTATTTTCATACTGGGGCTGATTTACCGAAGCCAGCGTCCTCCCTCCAACCTGCTGCGGTTGAGCTTGGGCTTGCAGGTCGGCGGCGCGATAGGGAACCTGACTGACCGGTTGCTTTTCGGCCGTGTTACCGACTTTCTGGACGTGGGGGCTTGGCCGATATTCAACCTGGCCGACTCGTCGATCGTGGTGGGGCTGGTGTTGCTGGCGTGGGTGTTCCTGAAGCCCGGCCGTCGGCAGGCCGAGACTTCAGTGGACGGCCCCGGCTTGGCAGGAACAGGGACAGCCCAACCAAGCGATTCCCGTCTCGAACGCTATGAAGAAGGGCGGCGATGGCTGCGACTGGACCGGTAACCAGGACATTCACCGCCGACCGGAGCGGCCTTCGCCTTGACCAGTTCCTGGCGGGGCAGCCGACGGGGTTGACCCGTTCTCAGTTACAAAGGCTGATAGGGGACGGGCTGGCGCTGGTGAACGGAGGCGGCTCCAAGGCTTCGAGCAAAGTACGGCGCGGCGACCGGATAACGCTGACGGTGCCGCCCCCACGCCCGACGGAAGTGGTCCCGCAGTGGATGCCCCTTCCGGTGGTCTACCAGGACGAGCACATCGCGGTCATCGACAAACCCGCCGGTCTGGCGGTGCATCCCGGCCCCGGCCATTCGGACCACACCCTGGTCAACGCGCTTCTTGCCATTTGCCCGGACATCCAGGGCGTCGGCGGCGAGATACGGCCCGGGATCGTGCACCGGCTGGACAAGGATACCTCCGGGTTGATGGTTGTTGCGAAGACCCACCAAGCCCACCAGGATATATCGGACCAGATCAAGGCGCGGCTGGTGGACAAAGGCTACCTCGCCTTGGCTATGGGAAGGGTGGAGCCGGATGTTGGAGTAATCGACGAGCGGATAGGGCGGGACCCGTATAACCGTAAGCGTATGGCAGTGGTTCCGGATGGCCGTGATGCCCGGACGAGGTACCGAGTGCTGGAATATGTCATGCTATCCGGCGGAGTGCGATCCGGTTACAGCCTTTTGGAGGTTGCCTTGGAGACGGGGCGCACCCACCAAATCCGGGTTCACTTAGCTTACATCGGGCGCCCGCTGATGGGCGACGGCGTTTACGGGAGGTCAAGTCCTATGCTGGGCCGTCAGTTCCTTCATGCAAACCGGCTGGGGTTCCGACACCCGGCCACGGGCGAGCCGGTGGAGTTCCGGTCTGAATTGCCGGCGGAGTTGTTAGCGGTTTTGGAGCGGCTGAGGGATGGTTGATTCGAGCGTGTTAAAATATTTGTAGATTCCCGCCTGCGCGGGAATGACGAAACGGGGTTGTGGGACTGGCTTATATCTCAAGTGTCAACACAACCCAACGGTCCAGGGAGGCTATCGTGGCGGAAGAAGTCCGCGTCAGGTTCGCGCCCAGTCCCACCGGGGAGCCGCACATCGGCAACGTCCGCACGGCGCTGTTCAACTGGCTGTTCGCCAAGAGCTGCGGCGGCAAGTTCGTCGTAAGGGTGGAGGACACCGACCAGGAACGGTTGGTGCCGGGGGCCATGGACGCGGTTCTGGACTGCTTGGAGTGGCTGAACATCCCGTGGGACGAGGGTCCGCGGGTGGGCGGTCCCTACGCGCCCTACATCCAGTCGGAACGGTTGACTATCTATCAAGAACTGGCCGAAGGGTTGCTGAGTCAAGGGCGGGCTTATCCCTGCTATTGCAGCCGTGACCGGTTGGCCCGGATGCGGGATGAGCGCAGGGCGCAGGGCTTCACCACAGCCCATGCCTGCGAATGCCGGACCATGACGGCCCAGGAACGCCGGGACAAAGAGGCCGAAAACGGCGCGCCGGTGATACGCTTCGGGATGCCCACCTCCGGCGTCACCAAGGTACACGACCTGATTAGGGGCGACGTCGAATGGCAGAACGACCTGCAGGAGGACTTCATAATCCTGAAGTCCGACGGGTTTCCGACCTACCACTTGGCCGTGGTGACCGACGACCACCTGATGAACATCAGCCACGTATTGCGGGCCGAGGAATGGCTGCCCAGCACGCCCCGTCATCTGCAACTGTATGAAGCTATGGGGTTCGACGCCCCCCAATTCGGCCATTTGCCCATCATCCTGGGGCCGGACCGTTCCAAGCTGTCCAAGCGGCACGGGGCCACCGGGGTGCTGGAGTACCGGGAAGAGGGCTTCCTGCCGGAGGCGCTGGTCAACTTCATGGCGCTGCTGGGCTGGTCTCTTGACGACAAGACTGAAGTGCTGCCGGTGGAAGAGATCGCCGGCAACTTCACCCTGGACAGGATAACCAAGTCGGCGGCGGTATTCGACCGGGAGAAGCTGGAGTGGATGAGTGGGGTCTACATGAGGCAGTTGTCTACCGGCGACCTGGCCGGGCGTATGATGCCGTTCCTGGAAAGGGATTTACCCCCCAAGGAATCTCTCCTAGTCGGGCTGCCTTACTTGGAACGTGTCGTGCCGTTAGTGCAAGAGAGGATAAAGCTGCTGTCGGAAGCGACAGAATGGACTTCTTACTTCTTCAACGACGTGCCGGAGTACGACCCCAAGACGCTGATACAAAGGAATATGGACGCTCAGGGTACCTTGGGCGCCCTCCGCAGGGCAGGTGACGAAATTGCCTCTGCGGAGTCATTCGACCACGAGTCCCTTGAAGCGTTGCTGAGGGCCGTTGGAGCCGAGCTGGGGCTGTCGGCCCGGCAGTTTTTCGGAGTACTGCGCACCGCCGTCACCGGGCGCACCGCGGCACCCCCGTTGTTCGAGACGATGGAGGTGCTGGGACGGGACCTGGTGTTGCGGCGGTTGGAATCGGCCGCGGAGCGGCTGGACCAAGTTTCCCAAAGCGAGGAGTTGTAACAGTCAATGACCACAGCGACCCCCACCGAGTCAAACGATTTCGTTCGCAGCATTGTCGCCGACGACCTGGTTACGGGTAAGTTCGGCGGACGCGTCGTTACCCGTTTCCCCCCCGAACCCAACGGCTATCTTCACATTGGACACGCCAAGTCGATTTTCCTGAACTTCGGCGTGGCCGGTGAAAACCAGGGCGGCATGTGTTACCTGCGATTCGATGACACCAACCCGGTCAAAGAGGACGTGGAGTACGTGGAGTCAATTCAGGAAGACGTGCGCTGGCTGGGGTGCGACTGGGAGGACCGGCTGACCTACGCCTCGGATTACTTCGACGATCTATACGGCTTTGCCGTGCAGTTGATCGAAGCCGGGAAGGCTTACGTTTGCGACCTGTCCGCCGACGAGATACGGGAGTACCGGGGCACCCTGACGGAGCCGGGGCGGGAAAGCCCATACCGGGACCGGTCGCTGGAAGAGAACCTGGACCTGTTTCAAAGAATGAAGGCCGGGGAATTTCCGGACGGTTCGCGGGTGCTGCGGGCTAAAATCGACATGGCCTCGCCCAACCTCAACATGCGGGACCCGGTGATGTACCGTATTCTGCACGAGGAACATCACCGCACCGGCGACAAGTGGTGCATCTACCCGACTTATGACTTCACCCACGGCCAGACGGACTCGATGGAGGGCGTGACTCATTCGATATGCACGCTGGAGTTCGAGGACCACCGACCGCTTTACGATTGGTACTTGGACGAACTGGGAATTTACCATCCGCAGCAGATTGAGTTTGCCCGGCTGAACCTGAGCCACACCGTACTCAGCAAGCGAAGGCTGCTGACCTTGGTGGAAGACAGCCACGTGAGCGGCTGGGACGACCCGCGGATGCCCACCTTGGCCGCGCTGAGAAGGCGGGGTTATACGCCGGAGGCGGTCCGCAATTTTTGCGAGCGGGTTGGGGTGGCGAAGCGGGATATCACCGTGGACCTGGCGTTGTTGGAGCACTGCGTTCGGGAGGACCTGAACCTGCGGGCGCCGCGGGTGATGGCCGTTTTGAACCCCCTCAAGGTGGTGATTGACAACTACCCGGAAGGCATGACCGAGGAGTTCGACGCGGTCAACAACCCCGAGGATGCCAGCATGGGTACCCGCAAGGCGCCCTTCTCGCGGGAGCTGTACATCGAGCGGGACGATTTCAGGGAGGACCCGCCGCGCCGCTTTTTCCGGCTTGCACCGGGGCGGGAGGTGAGGCTGCGCTACGCCTGCTACATTACCTGCACCGACGTGGTGAAGGATGAGAACGGCGAAGTGGTGGAGCTGCACTGCACCTACGATCCAGAGTCCAAGGGAGGCTCATCTCCCGATGGCCGCCGGGTGCAGGCGACGCTGCATTGGGTGTCGGCGGCCCATGCAGTGGACGCGGAGGTGCGCCTGTACAATCACCTGTTCGAGTCCGCCGAGCCGGGCGGAGAAGAGGACGGGGGAGACTTCATCAACAGTCTCAACCCGGAATCCCTGGTTACGCTGACATCATGCAAGGTGGAGCCCAGCTTGGCCGACGCCGAACCCGGCGCCCGGTACCAGTTCGAAAGGCAGGGCTACTTCTGCGTGGACGCCGTGGACTCGGCGCCGGGCCGGTTGGTGTTCAACCGCACGGTGTCGCTGCGCGACAGTTGGGCGCGAATAGAGCGGGCTGGGCAGCAGGGGTAGGCATCGAGCCTACCCCTTGCGGTACACCTGCAGGCGGTGGCGGAGGCTGTCTACGATGTAGATGCGGCCCTGGTTGTCCACCTTGACGGCCGTCGGCCCCCAGAGCAGCTTTTCGACGTTGGCCGATATTTCGCGGGAGCGTTCCTGCAACGGTTCCACTTCCGGCTCCAGGTCGGACTCGAGGCGGGCGGCACCCTCCTCCGGGTTGGCGAGGAAGTAGTCGCGGGACCAGGTCGAGGTTATCGAGTCGCCGCGGAAGCTGGCCAGCGTTTCCCCGGCGGGGCTGAGAACCTGGACGCGTTCGTTGCCCCAGTCGCAGACGTAGATGTCGCCGTCGTCGTCCACCGCCAAGCCCGACGGCCGGTTGAACCGGTCGTCCGCGCTGCCTTGGCCGTCCCATTCGGCGATGAAACCGCCGGCGGAGTCGAACTTCTGCATCCGGTCGTTCCGCCAGTCGGCGACGTAGACGTTGCCCTGCCGGTCCAGCGTGATGCCCCAAGGCATGTTGAACTGTCCCGGCCCGTCTCCCTCTTCACCCCACTTGGCAAGGAATTTGCCGTCCTTGGTGAACTTCTGCACCCGGTGGTTCAGGCTGTCGGTCAGGTACAGATTGTCTTCCGCGTCGAATGCCATGGCCGAGGGGCGGTCAAGTTGGCCGTCCCTGGAACCCTGCTCGCCCCACTGGTCCAGCAAGGTTCCCTGCTTGGTGAAGGCGGAAACCCGCTGGAGGGCTTCGTCGGCGATGTAAATGTTGTCCTGGCTGTCGATGGCGATGGCGCTGGGCCACCACAGCCCTCCGTCGCCGGTGCCCCCGGTGGTGAACTCTCCCAAGTATTCCTCGTCTGCGGTACACATGGTCACCCGCTTGTAGTGCAGGCGGATGTCCAGTTCCGGCCCTCCCCGGCTCACCACGTAAAGGACGCCCTGGGAGTCAATGGCAACGTCCACCGGGTTGTTGAAGCCCCGGCCCTGATTGGCCAGGAAGCCGATTGTGTGGCTGTATTGGAACGCGGTCGTGGTGGTCATTCGACGCTACCTCGTGAAGGCGATGGGGGTGCGGGTTATCAGGCCAGTTGGAACTCGCGGGTCGCCACTATCAATTGGAGCATATCGGCGACCCGCTGGTCGGAGCAGGAAGCGACATCGGCGGTGTCGAAGCGCAGGTCTCCCTGAGACTCGGCGTAGCTGATGAGGTGAGCGCGGGTACCTTCCGAGACCCACAGGCTTCCGGCCAGGTCCAAGCAGCCGTCAACAAATTCCTGAGGCGACAGGACGCTGCCGCGCTCCCGCAGCCGCCGGATGATGTCCTTCACGCCGGGTTGCTTTACGTCGCCCACTTCCAGGGCGGCGGAGTTGATGCGCTCGACCAAGCTGCCGGTGTCGATCCACTCGGCGCCGGTATGCCAGCCCTCCACCGACGGCGGGTTCAGGATTTCCTGGCCCATGAAATTGGCGTCCATCGCCAAGTTGATGATGCTCCAGTCGGGGAACCGATGGCTGCCGGCCAACCGGGCCGTCCCGGCCACCAGTTCCGCCGGGCTCTTGACGCGGGAGAAGCGGACCGATTCGGAGCGGAAGAAGTCGGAGGTGAACAGAGCCCGCATCACCGACCCGA
Source organism: Dehalococcoidia bacterium (assembly GCA_965203835.1). Classification (GTDB taxonomy): domain Bacteria; phylum Chloroflexota; class Dehalococcoidia; order Lucifugimonadales; family UBA3495; genus CBDCFV01. The sequence goes on along the minus strand of OZ241919.1, from coordinate 1,305,349 downwards.
TGTGCCCGTTGGTGCGGGTAAACTCGTCGGCCAGCGTTTGCACCGCGCCTTCGTCGATGGTGTCGGAAACGAAGAAGGTGTACAACTGGCTGGCCACGAACCAAGCGGTGGCCGGGTGTTCGCAGATGATGTCGATGACGTCCTCGCCGTTGAACCGGCCGGTGTGTCCCAGGAAGGTCTTTTCGGTGTCGTCGTGGTCCTCCGGGCGGTAGACGAACTGCCAGTCCAAGCGGCCGTGGGGCCAGATGGAGTCGCGGGAGGCGCGGATGCTCATGTAGTCCTGGTTGGCGATGGTCCAGCCGGTGAAAGCCCTGGCGCAGGCCTTCACGTCGGCCTCGGTGTAGTTGCCGATGCCCATGGAGAAGAGTTCCAGGAGTTCCCGTCCGAAGTTCTCGTTGGGGGCGTCCTTGTGGTTGTCCTTGTTGTCCAGCCAGAAGATCATTGCCGGGTCGCGGGCAAGCTCCAGCAACAGGGTGCGGAAGTGGCCCAAGCCGCAGCGGCGGAACATGTTGGTCTGGTTGACCACCCCCTTGGCGTGGTTCAGCTTGCCGTAGGCGGTGGCGAAGAGGTGGTGCCAGAACAGGGCGATCTTTTCGTCCAAGGGCCGCTTGCTGTTGATCATGCGGTAAATCCAGTAGGCTTGGGCGCTTTCGATGAGCATCAAGCTGTTCTGGTCCATGTGGTAGCGGCGCACCACGTCCTCATCAAAAGGAATTTCATGCACCGGGTTGAGCAGTTCCTCGACGGTGGCTTCGTAGCCTTTTGAAACGTAGTGCTCCAGTTCCTCAGGCGTAGCGCCGAATCCGGCCCTTCGCAGCAGGTGGGCAACGACCGCTCTTTCGCTATCGGGCATGGCGGTGACTCCTCTTCAAGTTTGGCCGGGAAAGACCTTCCCGGTCTCGAAATTTCCGGGGATTGTACAGGGCATAGTATAACACCTGACCGTCATGGGTGGTGTGGCTGAGACCAGTCCACGGAGGTCAATAGTCTCCTGTCCATGTGATTCATAACAGACTGGTATCATTGGGTTGAGCACTATGGTACTAGAAACTAACAATTAGGTTACATAACGCCCGTGATATAATGACCTGTAGAAGTACATAAGTGTCTATATGTGAGATACATATAGAAGAAACCAAGGGAGACCGGGATGATATCGTCTTCAAATCTAAAGGAGGTGGGTTATGGCGGACCCGTTCGATGTTTACAGTGACTATTTCTTCGTGCATTGCAACGATTGGGTCACCACCTTTCTCTTTGGAAGGTCAGATATAGCCTCCACAGAAGGAGAAACAACTCGCCTTGGCACCGTCACAGTGACCAATACCGACGCGAAGATGATGATTTATCTGGCTTGGCAACAGGTAATGGAGCAGGAGCAAAACGCTGGGATGCCATTCGAAGTCTCCGCAGAAGTCTTGGAGCGAATGGGATGGGGCCGGGATTATTGGGATGCCTTCTGGGCGCCGATGGAGGACCCGGAATGATATACGGAGAAGAGGTTTATAAACGTTGGAGAGGCGCGGCTGACGGGACCGGTCATTCGTCCAGCAGGCCGCTGCGCACGGCGCGGACCACCAACTCCTGCTTGGACTTGACCTTCAGTTTGTTCTGAATGGCGTAGATGACGTTGCGCACGGTCAGAGGCCGGTTGCCCTTGACCTGGGCTATCTCCGCATAGGTCATCCCTTGGGCGAAGAGCGCCAGGATTTCCCGCTCACGCGCCGTCAGGCTGCCCAAGTCGGACGCATCCCCCTGCGGCGACCTGACGCGGACGTTGGCGAAAACCCGCCGCATGGCTTGGGCCGGCACACGGAATTCACCCTCGGCCACGTCCCGTAACGTGGCCAGCAGCTTCTCCCTGCTGCAATACTTCTGCAGGTAACCCGTGGCTCCGGCGGCTACAGCCCGGATGACTGCATCCTCATCAGTGGAGGCTGTCAGCACCAGCACGCGGGTGTCCGGCAACAATTCCCGGATCTCCCGGCAGGCCTCTATGCCGTCCTTCACGGGTATCGTGATCTCCATGATGACCACGTCGGGTTGGACACTGGCCGCCGTCGCCACCGCCGACGCGCCGTCCCCGGCCTCGCCCACCACTTCGAAGTCGCCCGCCCGGCCAAGCAGTTCCTTGAGACCCTCCCGCATGATGGTGTGATCGTCCACGATCATTACCCTGGTCCCGTTGGTTGCGGGCAACGCCCCTGCCTCTTCGACCTGTGTCGTAAGTGACATAAGAACCTAGTGTCCTCTTTAAGTCCAACTTTGCATGAGGTCTCGTTCAACTCGGTAATCAAATTATCTTCCCTCTTGAACGGCTGCAACAAGCGACTTATGTACTGATATATACGATGGGAATATACCGATAAGATTCCGATGAAAAAGTAACTTGGGACTAACAAGTCCGGAGAGCGGTTGACTGCCGTTAGTGAGACTGAGATCAGGTCTCGACCTCGGTCAGGTCTCTTATGTACGATGTTGCAATGGGCTTGTATCACAGGCTTCAGTACGATGATATCCATGAGCCGACGATTGGGGTACATAACGCCCGTGATACAATGTCAATAAGAGTATCTATGTATCTGTATGCTAGGTACATACAGGAGGGGTCTATATGAATTCATACCTTAGCCTATCCAAAGGGCTTTTCGCCTTGCTTCTTATCACGATGATAGGGTTCCTGGCCTGCGAGGATGAAACCATCACCATCGAGCGGACGGAGGACGGGGCGGTGGTGCGGACCGACGGGCCAACCGATCCTGCTACAGTCGCGCCCGTCGCCACCCCGCTGCCTGGAGATCCGGTTACCTTTCCACCTATGTCCGACGGGGCCGCGCTGATGGCTCTCTATGATGCCGCCGGCGGCGCCAACTGGAGCAATAATGACGGTTGGGTCTATACCGTGGACATCGGCCAGTGGCACGGCGTCACCACCGATGCCGCAGGCCGTGTAACGGCCCTGGACCTCAGCGGCAACGGACTAAGCGGGGAACTGCCCGAGGACATCGGCATCCTGACCGGACTAGCGGAACTAGACCTCAGCGATAACGGGCTGAGCGGCTCGCTGCCAGACGAGATCGGCGATCTAACCGCCCTGGAAGAGCTATACTTGAACGGCAACCAGTTCAGCGGCGCCCTGCCCACCTCCCTGGGCGGCCTTACCGCCCTGACCGACCTGCATCTCCACGGCAACCAGTTTGGCGCGGAGTTCCCGGCGGCCCTGGACGGCCTCTCCAACCTGGAAAGCGTCACTATCTGGAACAACAAGTTCTCTTGGGCCGACAGCTACGCGCCTGGCCTGCTGGCCGACATGGTGGGGCTGGTGGCCCTGTACGAGTCCGCGGGCGGAGACAACTGGAGCGAGCGTTCCGGCTGGTTGTCGGACCCGTCGGTGGCCGCTTGGAGCGGCGTCTCAATCGGCGGCGATGGCCGAGTCACCGGGCTGGACCTCAGCGAGAATCAGCTGAGCGGCGAGTTGCCGCCGCAGATTGGCAGCCTCGCCAGTCTGACCGCTCTCGACCTCAGCAACAACCAGTTGACCGAGGACATCCCTGCCGAGCTGGGCAACCTGACAGCCCTGGAAGAGTTGTACTTGAACAACAACCAGTTGGACGGGAAGCTGCCCGCCGAACTGGGCAATCTCACCGCCCTGACCATGCTGCACCTGCACACCAACCAATTGGGCGGCAACCTGCCAGCGGGACTGGGAGGGCTTTCTGACCTGGAAGAACTGCATCTGCATACCAACCGGCTCAGCGGACCTATACCTTCTGAACTTGGCAACTTGGGCGAATTGACCGTGCTGTGGCTCCACGACAACCAGTTCAGCGGGGAACTGCCCGGGGAGTTGACCAACATCACCGGTCTGGAACGGCTGTCCCTGTGGGGCACGCAGTTAACTTGGGCTGAGACTTACGCTCCGGGCATTGTAGCTGACATGGTGGGTCTGGTAGCCCTCTATGACTCCACCAGCGGCCAGAACTGGGGCAACAGTTCCAATTGGCTGACCGTGGCTCCGGTCTCGGAATGGCACGGTGTTGCCACCTTCGGGGGAGAACTTGTAACTGAGTTGAATATGCAAGGGAACGGACTGAATGGAGAATTGCCCCCCCAATTGGGGAGCTTGCTTAGGCTACGGAAACTGGATTTCGGGAACAACCAGCTTGGCGGAGAAATACCAGCACAAATAGGCAACCTAGTCAGCTTGGAAGAGTTGAATCTGGCCGATAATCAACTCAAGGGAAATCTACCGACAAGTATCGGTGGCCTGTCCAGCTTGATAAGGTTGCATGTCAACAACAATCAGTTGAACGGACCGATTCCTTCCCAGTTGAGCATGCTTTCCAATCTAGAGGAATTGAACCTCGCCAGCAATCTATTATCCGGACCGGTGCCGCGCGAACTAGGGGACCTGTCGGCCTTGAAGCTGCTTTACCTGGACACCAACGACCTCAGTGGGGAGTTACCTTCGGAATTGGGAAACCTATCCGAACTGGAACAGGTGTCCATGTGGGGAAACGAACTGACTTGGGCAGACCAATACGCAAACGGTATCCTCGCTGACACCGTGGCGCTGGTAGCGTTCTACGATGTCGCTGAGAAAAATGCAAAAGGATGCTATGGCTTCTGTAATTGGCTGACCTACACACCGCTGTCGGAATGGGAGGGCATTGCCGTTGCCGGGGAACGGGTCACTGAAATTAATTTGAAACCCTACACTGGCCACGTTGAAGTACAGTTAACCGAGGAGATCAGTCTACTTTCCAACCTTACAAAGTTGGACCTCAGGCCTGAGCAGGGTAGGAATACATTGGTCGGGGACATTCCAGCAACGCTGGGGAGCCTTGCCGGCCTCAGACAGTTGTATCTCAACAACAACTCGTTAAGCGGCGAGGTCCCCGCGGAATTGGGGAACCTTACCAGCCTCGAGCAATTGCACCTTAACAACAATGCGTTGAGCGGAGAGATTCCGCCTGAATTGGGAAGCCTTACCAAGCTGAAGGAACTCTACCTGGCCAACAACCAGTTAACCGGGGAGTTACCTTCGGAATTGGGAAACCTCTCCGAACTGGAACAGGTATCTTTCTGGGGCAACAAACTTACATGGGCTGACCAATATAAGAGCGGCCTCATTTCCGATATGGTGGCGCTAGTGGACTTTTACGAATCCTTCAAACCTGAGTGGATTAGCCATCGCCCAATCGGACAATGGCACGGTGTAACCACAGGCGCGGGCGGAAGAGTTACGCACATCAATTTCCATGCTGGAGATGCAGGTCAAGATGTTAAGCTCTCACCGGAGTTGGGCAGACTAACCAACTTACGAGAGTTGGTCATTTCTGGAGGGGGATGGGGACAATTGATAGGGGAAATACCGCCTGAACTAGTGTTGAGTCAAAGCTGAAGTGTCAGGATATAGCCGGCGGAGTTTGGTTCTGGCGTCCTTGGCGGTGAAACGCCAGTTGATGGTGGCTCCCATGGCATTTCGCTCCGCCTCGCAAGCGCTGATATTCCTTTTCAGGGCGCATTCATCAGGGTTGCGGCCCTTGAGACAGGCCCGGGCCAGTACGCTGAACTCAATCTCGGCCATGTTCAGCCAACTGCCATGCTTGGGGGTGTGGTGGAACTCCAGGCGCTTGGCTATGCGACGCGCCTCAGCCGGTGGAAAGGTCTCGTAGAGGGACGCCATCCGGTGCGTGTTCAAATTGTCCAGGACCACTCGGATTACCGGAACACCGGGGTAAGCCTCATCCACCAGCCAGCGCATCTGATGGGCGAAGTCCTGCATGGTGCGCCGTTCCGTCACCTCCACATGCCGCCAGCCCGCCAAGGGCTCGCAGGTAAGGAACAGGTTGCGGGTTCCCGCACGCAGGTACTCGTAGTCCTCCCGCCTCAACCTTCCGGGCTTGGCGGGTAGAGGTTCGCTGATGTCTGCCAGCAACTGTGTGGAGGTCTCGTCAAAACAGACCACCGGCCTTTCCGGGTCGTAGGGTTCGGCGTAGAGATCCAGCACGTCCTCCATGTGGGCCACGAAGTCGGCGCTCACTTTGGGAATGCACCACTGTTTCTTGCGCCACGGCTTGAGCGTGTTTTTTTCAGACGCAACCGCACCGTCTCGTGGGACAACGACTCCACCAATCCCAGTTCCACGGTCTTGCCCGCCAGGGCGCGCAACGTCCAGTGATCCTGACCCTCGGGGGCCGAGCTGCAGGCCAGGGCGATGAGGTGGGCCTCTGCCCGATCGTCCAGCTTCCGGTACCGGTTGACCTGGTTACGGCGATGCAGCACCTGGTCCAACCCCTCCTCGGCATATCGCCGCTTGGCGCGGAACACCGTGCGCTCCGAGATGTCCAGAGCGGCGGCCACCTGAGCGGCGGTCCAGCCCTCGTCTGTCTTGAGCAGAATGCGGGCACGGGTGATTGCCTGGGCCGAACTCCTGCCCGACCGGATCATTCTCCGCAGCTGCCCCTTTTCCTGCGATGAGAGCTGAACCTCATACTTTTCCTGAACCATGAACGCCCACCTCACCCAACACAAATCCCCTGCCCAAAGATAGCATCACCCTTCATCGGAAGACATGCCTGACACTACCGGCTTGACCCGGTACTAGGCAACCTAGCAAATCTAGAAGTGTTGAGATTTCACCAGACCAAGTTAAGCGGGGAAATCCCATCTGAGTTGGGTGAGCTCGCCAACTTAACACGCTTGGAAATACCTGGGAACAACTCACTGGGTGGCCCAATACCGCCCGAATTGTGGAATTTGTCAAATCTGACATACCTGGATTTGACCGCACCAGGTCTCAAAGGTGGATTGAGTGGGGAGATCCCGTCCGGAATCGAGAAGCTGACCAAGCTGGAGGTGCTGTCTTTCAAGGGCCACCCAAGCCTCACCGGATGCCTCCCTAACAATTTATACGACGTGGCGCTCAGAAAAGGTTTCCCCCATAGTGGTGGGGATAGTGGGGTTCATGGAACCAGTCTGACTAGGTGTGAAGCCACGTCAAAAAAGCGCTGATCCCGTCAGAATCGAATCTGGCGGGGTAACGTCCTCCACTGGCGGCAGCGTGGGCATCGGGCAGACTGACAGCGACGCCCGCCGTCATGGGGCACGGCATCGGGCGCGTTGCTCGTGTGGCCCTGTTTAGGCGCTATGGATTGCGTTATGGACGCTTAACCAGTGGCATCGCTGACGTAGATGCCCGGCGGCAGCGGCTGTCCCCGGTCTTCGTATATTTCCGCCACCACGGCAAAAGCGCCCTCCGCGTTGGTCAAAGCCTCGGCTATGCTGTCACCTTCGGTGATCAGTTCCGGCAGCAACGGAGAGGTGACCGTGTAGCCGCCTTCTGGCTGCGGGTCCAGCATCAAGGGTATCTTCACTATCATCCTGATCTACTCAACTGCCTTTGCTCGGCAATGGTTTCGGGCCATTGACGCTATAACACGTGCATCATCTTACTACGGTCGACGCCGGACAATCCACAGGCACGGTCCTGTCTAGCATGGGCAACGTCCGGCTCACCTGCTGAGGCGGGATAGGTCTATTCCTATAGGTCATGCCGCCTACTCGGACGTTCCCGGCATCGGAGTCCTGCCGCTCACACCTTGAGGGGTAGGTCGGGAGAATTCTTCATCCAGGGAGCAAGGGTTGACAACTTGTGAATTATGTAATAAATATAAAATTAGTTTTAAACTTATGCTAAATTCTCTTGACAACACAGGTCTTTAAGGAATTGGCTCAAATCAACTGTTTCCGCTGACAACCACTTGTCGATGCCTGAAATTATGGATTCCCGCCCCCGTCTCCACGAGGGCAGGCTCTGCGCGGGAATGACGGGTTGGGGCTTGGGAATGACGGCTCGTGAATCGGGAATGACGGGTTGGCGAGGCTGGCATATCCAGGTGGGCGGCGAGGTCCGGTTGTATTGGGGCCCGGTTGTATCAAGAAGGAGAGGAGGTGAAACGCTTTCAAATCAATAGAACAACTATAAACATGCAGGGTCTTATTAGATCGACCGCTCGTCTTGTACGGCGGAACCCCGTCAACCGGCGTCCCTGAATTCAGGCGACCCCTCATGTGGGTTTTCATTATAGAGAGATTGTCATAATTTTTATTTTTCTGATGACGGGACTTCATCGGCGGGGAGGGTGAACACAATGCTAGGTTTAAGGGTTTGGGGGTTAAGATGATGTCGACGGCTGTCAAGGTAATAAGCGACGGAGTCATCAAGTTGGATGGCGGCTCCATGTTCGGGCAGGTGCCCAAGATGGCTTGGGAGAACAGTGTGGTAACCGATCGCAAGAACCGCATGACCCTGGGTCTCAACTGCCTGTTGCTTCAATTGGGCGGACAGAACGTGCTGGTGGACACCGGCGTGGGCTCGAAAGACATCGACAACGACAAGGAGAGCCTGGGGCTGGTGCCCAGCCGCTTGCTGAAGGGTCTCAAAGGCTTGGGCCTGGGGCCCAAGGACATTCACGCAGTAATACTTACTCATCTTCATTTCGACCACAGCGGCGGTTGCACCCGGTTGGACCGGGTGGGGAACATCGTTCCCACGTTCCCAAAGGCCAGGTACTACGTACAAGAGGCTTGCTGGGACGAGGCCTGCAATCCCAACGAACGGTGCCACGTGAGCCACAGGGCGGACAACTTCATGCCAATCGATGAACGAGGCCAACTGGAAATGCTTCACGGCGACACTGAGGTCATGCCCGGACTGAACGTGATCGTCACCGACGGCCACGCCAAAGGGCATCAGATGGTCATGGTGAACCACGGCGGCGAACGGATAGTGTTCCTTGGGGACCTGGTTCCCACGCCGCATCACCTGAACCTGGCTGTCATCTCCGCTTTCGACAGGTCGCCCGAGGTTACCTTGGAACGCAAGCGGGACATATTGGCGCAGGCGGAGAAGCAGGGGTGGCTTCTGGTTTTCTCCCACGGACACGACGTGCGCGCCGGCTACCTGGAGCGCAAGGGAGACATGGGTTACCTGAGGCCGGTGGAACTGTAATATCGGACACCTCGCCGGGTTCTGGCCCAAGGCCGGAATAGGGGAGACCTGTGCGGCGGCCCGTCCCTCTACTTGGGGGCGGGCCGCCTTTTTGCGTCAGCCAAGCATCGCGTGCATCTGCATCAGGTATTCTCAACGGCGATGGTATTCATATACGGCAGTACCGGCGGGTGGTGAGGGTATGAGTAGCCCCAACGTGAGCAAGACCGGCTATTCGGATTGGAGACGACGAAGCTGTTCCTGTAGCCGGCGCACTTCGGCCTCGGCGGCGTCCCGAGCTTCGGCTTCGGCGTCCCGCTGTGCCTCGGCGGCGGCGCGGGCGGCTGCCTCCTCCCGCCACCCCTCCAGGTAGGTCCCGGTCGCCGGGTCGTAGAACCGGGGCCAACCCTCGTCCCAGCACAGGCTCAACCCCAGCACTGGGCTGTACCCCTTGAGGATGCCGTCGGGTCCGGTGGTCAGCTCGACTTCCCGGTAAACCCCATCGGTCAGCAGCAGGCCCGACAAGGCCTTTCCGTGGAATGCCCCGCCGCTGGGGTCGAACCGCCAGTATTCAGGCACGCCAATCCGGGCGTAGATTCCGGGCTTGTAGTCCACGTCCCGTTGCCCGGTGCTCTCGGAAGCAATTTCCAGTACCCAATCCGGCGGTTTGCCGACCTCCCAGGGCAGGTACAGCTTGCGCGGCCGGATGGCCCGGGCGTCGACGCCGAAGGCCAGGTAGACATCCGGGGAAATTCGGACGTTGAGGTTGTTGGGGTCGTAACAGATGTTGGTCTCGCGGCTGAGAAAAACGTCGGGACGGCTGCCGAAGTCGGTGAAGTGGGCCCTGAGCAGACCGCGGATTTCGTCCATTTCGTCGTTCTGGTCCATAGCGTCTTCCGGGTGCTCCGATACGTCCGGGTCGAAGTCCAGGCTGGCATAGTCGATGGGGCCTCCCATCCGGTAGGGCAGCATCGCGGGTGAAGTGGTGGTCATGGCGTAGCTCCCATTACGGTGATGGCGCCGGTTGGATGGACTACAAAAGAGGTTGAACGGCGACCTCCCGCTGGTCCAGCTCTTCGAGCCGGGCCAAGGAAATGGAGTTGCTCAGGTCCCGGTCGGTCTTTCCGTAAACACGGATGTAGTTGTCGGTCAACCCCCGCCAGGTCGTACCGGCGTTGTCTCTGCGCTTCGATTCCCAGAGCACCGGGCGGGTATGCCCCAACTGGCGGGTGCGGAAGGCCCGGAAGCCCTTCTCGGCCACTTCCATCATCCGGGCGACCCGGTCCTTCTTCTCCGACGGCGGCAGGTCGTCAACGAAGTGGGCCGCCGAGGTTCCCGGACGGGAGGAGTATGGGAAGATGTGCATGTCCGCGAATTCCATTGCTTGGGCGAAGGCGAGACTTTCGTGGTATTCAGTGCGGCCCTCGCCGGGAAAGCCGGCGATGACGTCGGTGGTCACCGCGCAGCCAGGGACAGAGTCTCTTACCAATGCGACGGTTTCAGCGAACCGGCCTGTGGTGTAACGGCGCCGCATACGCTCCAGCACGGCGTCGCTGCCGCTTTGCAACGGGATGTGAAAGTGGGGGCACATGCGCGGGTTGTGCCACAACTCCAGCAACGGCGGGTCTATTTCATGGGCTTGCAGGGACGACACCCGCAGCCTGTCGACTCCGGTCTCGGTGAGAATGCGCTCCAATAACCGGGTCAGGGTCATCTCTGGGAGGTCGAAGCCGTAGGTCCCCAGTTGAGTGCCGGTCAGCACCACTTCCCGGAAACCCTCGCCCACGCGCTGGTTAACCTGGGACACCAGCGTCTCGGGGGGAATGCTGCGCTCGCGGCCCCGCACCTTGGGCACAATGCAGTAGGCGCAGACTTGGTTGCAACCCTCCTGTATCTTGACCATGGCCCGGTGTCGCCCAGCGGCGAAGGGGAGATGGGTTGCCGCGGGCGCGGGTTGTGGATTCCCGCCTTCGCGGGAATGACGTAACGGGACGCGGGAATGGTGCAACGGAGATAGGGTTGGGTCTGGCAGGATAGGCGCGGTGGTCAGTTGCCCCTCCTCAAGCAGGCCGGTGATCATTGACGGCAGTTGTTCCTTGCCGGTGTTGCCCACCACTAGGGACACGCCCTCGATTTTCGCCAACTGCTGGCTGGACCACTGGGCGTAACAGCCGGTGGCGACCACAACCGCTTGCGGATTGGCTTTCTTGGCCGCACGCAGGGCTTGGCGGGCCTTGGCGTCGGCGTTGGCGGTGACGGTGCAGGTGTTCAGGACGAAAACGTCGGCATCGGCTGCGGACGATACGATGCGGTAGCCTGAGTCCATGAACTGCCGGGCCAGCAGGTCGCTGTCGGCTTGGTTCAATTTGCAGCCGTGGGTCTTGATGGCTACGGTGGGTCGCCGGTCGCTCCTTGGGGCGACCACTTTAATCTCGGTCATTCGCCGGCACCATATCCCATAGTCGTTCGACGGCGGAAGTCACGTCGTCGAGTATCGGGAACAGCCGGTCGATGCGGGAACGGGACTCCCTGATCGATTGCACCGACTCGCCGAAAGAGGCCAGCCGCTCGAAGGCGTCCCGGATCCGGCGGTCGCGGTGTTCCCGGCCCAGTTGCGCGGCGTAGCTCCGCACCGCTTCATCACCGTCGAGTTCCTCACCCCGGCTTAGGGCGACGGCCTTGATGGCCAGAGTGAGGCTGCCCCAGAGCAGGTCCTCGGAGCGGGCCCACCTGCCGCCGCGCATCTGCCCCAAGGCATCATCAAGCAAGCGGAAGCTTTGGACCCGATAACGCCTTATGCGGGTTGTGTCCGCGGCCATTACGCTGAGGTCTCCTGACCCGTGGGCGGCGGAATCTGGAAGGGCGGCATCAGGTTGGGAATCGGAACCTCTATGACCACCGGCCGGTCTGCTTTGAGCGCTGTCTTGAGCGCGTCTCCCACTTCGTCGTGGCTGGTGAGCTTGATGCCCATAGCCCCGTAGACCTCGGCCAATTGGGCGAAGTCGGGGTTGTGAAGCTGGGTGCCGATGATCCTGCCCTCCAATCGGTTGCGCTGTTCCATCAGGGACGCTCCCAGCATCTCGTTATTGAACACCAGGGTCACCACGTTGATGCCCTCCTGCACCGCCGTGGCCAACTCGCCAGCGGCATAGCCAAACCCGCCGTCCCCGGTGATGGCGACGACCTGCCGGTGGGGGTTGCCCACCTTTGCGCCGAGAGCGGTAGGAAAGGCGAATCCCAACGTGGCGAAGTAGCTGGAGGTCAAGTAAGACCTGGGTTTCAGCACCGGCAAGGCCAGGTTGCTCCAATATCCAATGTTGGTTACGCCGCTGACGACGATGGCATCGTCATCCAGTTCCTTGCGGATGGCCTCTATTATCCCCACTTGGGTGGGGGCCATCTCCCGGATTGTCCGGTCGGACTCCTGGCGGATGGATGCGATGTCGCTTGACGTCCATTCGCTGTTCCGGGAGCGGTCTTTCAGCTCATCCAGCAATGCTTGGACGCCCAAGCGGCCGTCGGATGCAATGCCGACGGTTGGCTCGAAGTTCCGCCCTACTTCTTCGGGGTCCGCGTCTATGTGGACCAGTTTTTGATGGGGTTGGATCGTCCAAGGAACGTTGGGCGTAATGAGCAGGCGGGTGCCCACGGCCAGGATCACGTCTGCTTGGGGCAGCGTCAGGTAGCCGGGCCCGTGGGCGTAGTAAAAACAGCCGACGGACAGCGGGTCGTCCTCGGGTATGGCGCCCTTTCCCTGAGGCGTGGTGATCACCGGGGCGTTGAGCGTACGGGCCAGTTCCAGGAGCTCTTCGGACAGGTCCGCTTCGCGGGCCCCGCCGCCGGCCCAGATTACCGGGCGGCGGGCTTCAGACAGCAGTTGGGCCGCCCCGCGGACCTGTGACGGTTCCGGCGGCGTCTTGGCGTAGACTTCGCCCTCCAGCAGTTCCGCGGTCGCCGTGGAGGGCAGCACGTCCCAAGGGATTTCGATTTCCACGGGTCGCGGCCTGCCGGTGGTGAGGTGTTGCATGGCCGTCTGGACCATCTCCGGTATTTCTTCCACCGCTTCGGCGCGGTGACGCCACTTGGTGATATGTTCGAAAACGTCCAGTTGCTCACTTATCTCGTGCAGGGCGCCGCGGTTCTTGCCCAGGTTATACGTTTCAATCTGCCCGCACACCAGCAGCACCGGCGACGAGGTGGCGTAGGCGGTGCCCAGGGCAGCCGTGGCGTTGAGCGCCCCCGGGCCGGGAACGACCAGTCCCACCCCCGGCTTGCCGGTTGTGCGGGCGTAGCCGTCGGCCATATAGGCCACGGTCTGCTCGTGGCGGGCGGTAATCAAGCGAATGCCCGGTTCCTGGTAGATGGCGTCGAAGGCGTCCATAATCTGGACGCCGGGTAGGGCGAACACCACCTCCACGCCGTTGCGGGCCAACGACCGGACTAACGCTTGGGCGCCGGTCATTTCCGGCATAATGCACCTCGAGCGGTCTGAGTTACATGGTAGGTACTCAATGATAATGGACGTGCTTTGGCTGTCAACCGCCGCCGAGTTTAAGACCAACGCCCGCCCTGTCTCTGACCTGCCGGTTTGTTGCGAAAATCGATACCGAATGGCAACATATATCCGCGTGAGGCGCCGGGCATAGAGTTGGTTGACCTCGTGCGTCGGAGCGCAGGATTCTGGGAGAAGCGCCGTTTGTTTTTGTAAACGGTGACAAGAGGTAATTTCTATGAAATATGACTACATTATCGTTGGGTCCGGTTCGGCGGGGTGCGTGCTGGCGACGCGCCTTTCCGAAGACCACAGCAAGTCAATATTGCTCTTGGAGGCGGGGCCGGACTACCCTGACTTTGAGCAGTTGCCCATAGACCTGAAGAACGGCAACAACATGTGGCGGTCGGCCTACGGGCCCCATAGCTGGAACTATGAGGCTACGGGAACCCCCCTTCAGACGGACCCGATCATTATTCCTCGGGGCCGGGCAACGGGCGGCTCCAGCGCCATCAACGGGCAGGTCATGTTCCGCGGCGTTCCAGAGGACTACGACAACTGGGCCGAGTGGGGCAACACCGAATGGGGTTTCACCAACGTCCTGCCCTACTTCAGGAAGCTGGAGAACGACCTGGACTTCCCCGGCGGGGACTTTCACGGCAACGACGGCCCCATCCCGATTCGCCGGTACAAGCGGGAGGAGATGATACCCGCTTTCGGGGCCTTCTATGACGCTTGCGCCCGAATGGGATTCCGGGAAGACCCTGACCAGAACCACCCGGACTCCAACGGCGTAGCCGCCCGCCCGTTGAACAACATCAACGGAGTGCGGATGAGCGCCGCCCTTACCTATCTCAACATGGCGCGGCACCGGCTGAACGTGACGGTCAGGGGCAACGTGACGGCGCGGCGCATCCTGTTCGAGGGCAACCGGGCGGTCGGGATAGAGGCCGACAGCGGCGGGGAGAACTTCACGGTGCTGGGCGACCAGATAATCGTCAGTTGCGGGGCCGTGGCGTCTCCCCAACTGTTGATGCTCTCCGGTGTCGGACCTCGGGAACACTTGGAGTCGATGGGCATAGGGTTGGTCCACGAAATGCCGGGCGTGGGCCAGAACCTGCGAGACCACCCGGCGGTGTTCGTCCTATTCAAAGGCGTAGGAAAGGAGCTTGACCCGGACGCACCCAACATCCAGGTGTGTTTGCGGTTCAGCAACGAGGGCTCTCCGACCAGGGGCGACTTCCAGATGAGTCCGATCCTGATGAGCAGCGAGCACCGGCCGGCCACCGTGGCAATTGAGGGAGACGACTTTCACTTTGGGCTGAGCTGCGCTTTGCAGAACGCCGTTTCCGCCGGAGAGTTGCGGCTCCAGTCCACTGACCCTCACGTTCAGCCCTACTTCAACTACGACTACCTGTCCGATCCATACGACCGGCAACGGATGCGGGAGGCCCTGCGGCTGGCCCTCCGGATATCGGAGAACCCGCCTTTCAGCGACATGGTCATCGAGCGGTTGAGCCCCACCGACGAGGACTTCTCTTCGGACGAAAACCTGGACAACTGGATGCTACGGAACGCCTACACACAGCACCACATCTCCGGCACCTGCAAGATGGGCGTGGCGGAAGACCCCATGGCGGTGGTGGACCAGTACTGCCATGTCTACGGGCTGGAAGGACTGCGCGTGGTGGACGCCTCGGTAATGCCCGACGTAATCCGGGCCAACACCAACGCCACCACATTGATGATTGCGGAGCGGGTGGCGGACTGGATTAAAGAAGGGCGTTAGCGGTTGGTTGCTGGTCGTTACCAGGAGGACTTATGGACAAAACCAGGGTAGCGCGGCTTCTTTACGCTGAGTTTGGCGATGAAGAGTTCCGCTCCAGCCAGATTTCCGATGAAGCTATGGCTTTATTGGTCGAGGAAATGGGAATCACCAGCACCGCTCGCCCGGACCTGGATTCTCTGGTGAGCAAATTGCTGGAATCGCTGAATGGCCGAGCTTTCCGGCTTCAGACCGGCGGTCCTGCTTATTTAGACGTTCATTGGTCGGAAAAGACTCACCAGGCCCACAGCTTCCAAGTGATTCCCATTGACGTCTCTGGGAGCGAGGATACGCGCTGGGTGTCCGACAAGTTGGTGGGGGTTGAATTTCCGGATGCCGAAATGACTTACTCCGTGGTCCTGACGTATTCCGAGGAGGGTTACTCGGTGGTGTGTCCGGCTCTGCGGGGCTGCGTTTCCCAAGGAGACAGTGAAGAAGAAGCCTTGGCGAACATCAAAGAGGCTATTACCGGGTGGTTGCAGTGTGAAGTCCTGGACGTGAGGCGACGGACGCAAGCGGCGCTGGACGAAGAATTGGAGGCGGGGTTTCCTGCCAAGTTGGTGAATGTCACAATAGGCCAGATAACCACTTAATGCCTCCGTATGTTCGAGGGGTTTCTTTTGCTGATGCAATGGCACGGTTCAGTTTAGTTGGGTGGGAACAAGTAAACCAGGAAGGCTCGCACGTTGCGTTGAGACATCCGAATTTGCCTGACGTCATCATTCGATTGCCGTACCACCGAGGTAGAGATTTGAAACCGGGGACCTTGGGTGCTGCTGTGGAGGCTGCCGGTCTGACTGCCGTGCAATTCGGCCAGCTATCCGGCTCTGGGCGCCGCCGCAATGCACGTCGCATACGCCGGGAAGTGTATGGGATGGAAGACTGACAACCTTGAGAAAAGAGGTAGTGTAAACATGACAACCAATGCTGGTGTAAGAATAGAACGCGACTCTATGGGGCCGATGGAGGTTCCGGCTGACGCGCTTTACGGCGCATCTACGATGCGGGCGGTGCTGAACTTTCCGATCAGCAACCTGCGGTTTCCGCGCTCCTTTATACGGGCGCTGGGACTGGTCAAGCAGGCCGCCGCGACCACCAATATGGGGCTGGGGTTGCTGGACACGAAAGTCGGCGATGCCATCGTTGCTGCCGCACAGGAGGTGGCCGACGGGAAGCTGGACGAACATTTTGTGCTGGACATATTCCAGACCGGGTCCGGCACCTCCACCAACACCAACGCCAACGAGGTCATCGCCAACCGCGCGTCTCAGATACTTGGAGGCGACCTGGGATCGCGCTTGGTGCACCCCAACGACCACGTGAACATGGGTCAGTCATCCAACGACGTGATACCCACCTGCATCCACTTGGCGGCGTTGCTGACCATCAAGGAGGACCTGATTCCCGGGCTGGAGAGGCTGAAGTCGGAGTTGGGCGCGAAGTCAGACGAGTTCTGGCCGATAATCAAGACCGGTCGGACGCACTTGCAGGACGCGACGCCAATACGACTGGGGCAGCAGTTCCTGGGGTTCGCCGGCCAAGCCGAAAACGGCATCCGCCGGCTGGAGCGGGCCCAAGAGGCGCTGGCCGAGGTGGCCTTGGGGGGCACGGCCGTGGGCACCGGCGTCAATACCCACCCGGAGTTTTCCGCCCGCACATGCCAGTTGATATCCGAGACCACCGGGGTGACCATCCGTGAGACCAGCAACCACTTCCAAGCTCAAGCCGCCATCGACGCTATAGTGGAGGCCAGCGGCGTATTGAAGACCATCGCCATCAGCCTTCATAAAATCGCCAACGACATCCGGTTCATGGCGTGCGGGCCAAGGGCCGGGCTGGGCGAGATTACCGTGCCGGAAGTCCAGCCGGGAAGCTCCATCATGCCCGGAAAAGTCAACCCGGTGATCGCCGAGTCGGTGATACAGGTAGTGGCACAGGTCATGGGCAACCACAACGCAGTGGCCGTGGCGGCCCAAGGCAGCTACTTCGAGTTGAACACCATGATGCCGGTGGCGGCCCACAACATTCTCCAGTCCATCTCCCTGCTGTCCTCCTCGGTCAACAACTTTGCTGAGCAGTGCGTTCAGGGCATAGAGGCGACGGCGGTGGGACCGGAGATGGTGGAAAAGGGGTTGATGCTGGGGACAGGTCTGGCCCCGGCCATCGGCTACGACGCTGCTGCCGCCATCGCCAAGGAGGCGGCGGCTACCGGAAAGACAATCCGCGAGGTCGCCAAGCTGAATACATCCTTGTCGGACGGGGAGCTGGATGATCTGCTGGACCCGCAGGCCATGACGGAGCCGGGCCTTGGAGTTGGTGGAGGGGGCGGCGGCTGAAGTTAGACGGCGGACAGTCACAAAGAGAGACGGGGCGCCTATTTCGCGCCCCGTTGTTGTTACTCCAGGGGCAGACCTTCCTGCCTGGCGATGGCGACGCATTCGGGACACTTGTCTTCCATGGTGTGACCATTGGCGTCCCAAACGTTGTCGGTCTTGAGCCCGCACAGGTACAGGGGTTCTATCTCTTCAATCCCAAGGTCTCTCACGTAGTGGACGTTGCCGGTCTTTGACGCCGTGGGCCACCACCAGGAAGTCATCCGGTTGGACAGGTCCATGAGCGACGCCCGGAAGCTGTCCACCCAGCCCTCTTCCGGCAGTTCCACCATCCAGCGGGTCCCGTTGGGGCCGGATTCCCTGGAGGCTTTCAGTTCGCCGTTCCTGATGCACTCCCTGATCCCGGCTTGGGACAGGTTAAGGCGGTAAGAGGCTTCCTGTATGGTTACTTTTTCCACTTCGTCCTCCGGTGCCGAGCCCGGGTTAGCCGGATTCGGATGACTGAAGTTCGCATGATTCGGGCGGGTGCGACCCGTTCCAAACTTTCAAGAGTCTAGGCGATTCGTGACTACTATGCAAGGCCGCTTCAATGTATCGGATACACATTTCCTCTATACTGCCCGTGGGCTTTGGGGCCTCACCGGATGGTTGCCCCGGTGCGGCGCATTACAGAGGAGGGAGTGATGAAAGCCTGTCTGGTAATCGCGGTCATCTTGATCCTGGTGCTGGCCATAGTGGTGGCAGGCGGACTGACCTGTTCAATCTCGATTTCATAATCTCCCGTACTCGACCCTTGACCGGTGGAGACCCCGGCGTGGTTCACACATCGGGGTCTTCCAGCGTGTCCGCCAAGCCGCCGCCGGGCGGGACCATCGGGTAAACGTTGGCGGACGGGTCAACCACAAACTCTATCAGGAAGGGCCCGTCATAGTCCTGGGCCTGCCGCAGTGCGGACAGCACGTCTTCCCGTTCGGTGACCCGCGCCGCTCCCAGTCCGTAGGCTTGGGCCAGCTTGACGTAGTCCGGTCCCGGAACAGGCACCGCGCTGAGGTGATTTTCGAAGAACAGCTCCTGCCACTGCCGCACCATTCCAAGATAGCCATTGTTGAACAGGGCAATCTTCACCGGCAGCTTTTCTTCGGACAGCGTGGCCAACTCCTGCGAGGTCATCTGGAACCCGCCGTCGCCGGCGACAGTCCACACCGGGACATCGGGTTTCGCCGCCTGCACCCCCAAAGCCGCCGGCAACTCGAAGCCCATGGCCCCAAGGCCGCCCGACGACACGAAGGAGTTGCTCCGGTCGAAGTGCAGGAATTGAGCGGCCCACATCTGGTGCTGTCCAACCCCGGTAACCACGACGGTGTCGCGGTTTTCCTGGATGAGTTCGTTCAAGTCCCGCAGGACGTGCTGCGTTTGGAGCTTGTCGCCGTGAGGGATGCTCAATGAAGGATGGTCGCGCCTCAACTCCGAGATGTATCTCATCCAGCCGGGGCGGTCTACCCGGTCCACTTGGGGCACCAAGGCCCGCAGGATGGCCTTGGCGTCTCCCACCAAGGGCACTTCGACCGGCACGTTGCGGCCTACCTGGCTCGGCTCGATGTCCAAGTGGATGATCCGGGCATGGGGCGCGAACGTAGAGACCCTCCCGGTAACCCGGTCGTCGAACCTCATCCCCAAGCCTATGATCAGATCAGCTTGGTCTACGGCGAGGTTGGCCCAGTACATCCCGTGCATCCCCAACATGCCCATGCTGAGGGGGTGATTGCCGGGGAAGCCGCTGACGCCCAGAAGGGTGGTAATGACGGGTATGCCGGTCGCCTCGGCAAGGCTCTTCAGTTCCTCCGACGCGCCGGAGGCGAGGATGCCGTGCCCGCCGATAATTACCGGCCTTTCGGCTTCGTTTATCATCCTGGCGGCCTGCCGCACCCGGTCCAGGGTTTCCTCGGCCAAGACGGCCGGACTGGCGGCCCATGGCTCCGGGAACTCCACGTCCGCCTCTTCGAGCTGAACGTCCCGCGGCACGTCGATCAATACAGGCCCGGGCCGGCCCTCCTGGGCGGTGCGGAAGGCTTCATGGATTGCACGAGGCAGTTCCCGGGCGTTCATCACCATTTGGGCTTGCTTGGTGCAGGGAGCCACGATGGCGCAGGTGTCGCATTCCTGGAAGGCTTCCGACCCGAGGGCGGCGCGGGCGACCTGTCCGGTAATAGCCACCATGGGCACCGAGTCGGCCTTGGCGCCCATGATCCCGGTCACCAGGTTGGTGGCTCCCGGCCCGGACGTAGCCACGCAAACGCCCACCCTGCCGGTAATGCGGGCGTACCCGTCGGCGGCATGGGCGGCTGCCTGCTCGTGGCGCATCAGGATATGGCGCAGGTGAGGGAAGCCCCACAGCGCGTCGTAAAAAGGAAGGATTGCCCCGCCGGGGTGACCGAAAATGACGTCCACGCCTTCGCGGCGCAGGCTTTCACAGATGATCTCCGAACCCTTGAGTTTCACTTCAACCTCTTTCCCGGGGCCGAAATTTTGCACACAAAAAAGCCCCGGCCTCTAGGGACGGGACTTTGCATACCCGCGGTACCACCCTAATTGTCCCGGCGCAGCCGGAACCACTCAATAAGGACACTAACATGCCCCGCCGCTGGTAACGGACGGCGATCCCGGCCCGGCTTACGTTCCCTCCACGAGAGAGGGGTTCAGCTGGCAACTCCGGAGGGATTTTCAGTCAAGATCGGCGCACCTGCTTGCACTGTACCAGGCTCGCTAACCACCTACCCTTGCCTACTCGTCTCCATCACAGTCTTTAGTGAGGGAAACGTATCATTTGGTAAGGTGTCTGTCAATATGAAGAGTGATTATGCAGATAGGGGTAAACCTCAGGATTGGTCATACAAAGGGGGAGATTGGCGTGGTAAGGCTTTCATTTACTGTTCCTCGCCGATGATGGCGGCCAGCAACTCTTCAGGTTCAGATAAATGCACAACTCTCGACACCTCCCTGAGTATTTCAATCGGCTCATTGGCCCATATTACGTCTGTGTCGTCAATTACTGATATGGCTTCGGAAGGTATTATTCGCTTACTTAGCACGGGGGCCAAATCTGAAAACACTGTAAAGACATGCTCGATTGCCCTCCTTTGCCATCCGTAATGCTTACGTCCGTACAGGGACATGAGCACCGCTTCTCGTTGCGGTGTCCATACCACAAAATCCACGGGCCAACTCGAATGCCGCTCTCCCGCCATCCTGACGTTCCGGCGGAAATCCCAGTTGTGCTTTTCGATAGCTGTACGAATCCTGGTTTCGGTCATTGCCTTATTGGAAACAGTCGAGCCGGGAATGGCAAGAGCAGCTTGTTGGCCAATATCTAAGGTGTGGCTTATCATCGTAATGGCTTGCGCCATCCGGACTACAGCATCGGCCAAATGACCATCTCCGATGTGTGCCAGCAATCGGCCACCTTGCCGCTCCACACCGTATATAGAATAGGCTTCATCGTAAGCTTGACTCTGATTGTCTGTCAGTTCTTGGTGAGTACCGTTGACAAAGAGCCAACCGTAAGTGTCACCCAGGTCGGATACAACCTGCCCTTGAGGTGTTTCCCAGTAGTAGAGGTCTATGAGGTCACCGTCGGGGAACATGAATGGAGTGCGAATCTGTACTTGGTCTCCGGCTGGTTGGCACTCGAACAACGTGCCCAGTTGAGTGCGCAGCGATTCGCAAATTCGGTTGGCTAAGTCTCCGTTTGAGGTGGTTGACATGGTCTACTCCAATCGACTGAGAACGTACCGTCGTGGGCCAACGACGATTCAGCGCAGAATGCATCCCATACCGCTCCCGGGTCATTCGCCGACGCGGTAATATCCTCGGGATGATATGGCTTGTCGTCTTTATTCGCACCGTAATGTTTATGTATTAGCATACCGGCGTGACGGATGTTCATGCAAAGACCATAAATTCTGCCTATTCCCCCTACGAAGTAAGCGATTGAAATTTTGGGAACCGAAGCAATGGGATTAAACCAGATGTTCAACTCTACTTTCTGCGAACCATGATAATTTACTGGGCAACGAAACTCAAAAGCTCCATCAATGCTATTGGACGGGAGTAACTCAATATTGCCGATTACTCGCTTGTCTGCGCGATTGATAAAACCTTCAACGTCATCGACAGTCATAGAATTCGTGATTTTCCTTGGAGCAGATGCCGAAGTAAGTGAGCTGCTGTGTCACCAAGACCGTCATTCTACCTCCGCGCTGTGGCATGTCAAATTACACAGAGACTTGCGGTCTACTTGATGCGAGTTCTGAACTTCTCTTTGGGGCATTGCCGTGGGCGGGATTGCCGACCAAATAAGTCCGTTCAGGGATGGCCTGTCCACGGGATTCCATCAACGGTTATGGTAGTATGGTAGTCGGAGGACGAGCGTTGGACGGGGACTTGCAGGACGTAAGCTATCTTACCCACATTAGGGACGTAGCCCTCATGCCGGGGGAGAGGGTGACTCATGTATTCTCGCCATCCGCGGGTCTCAGAGACGAGCCGCCGGTGGAAGGGCACCTGTTGATCACCACGGACCAACGGATTCTGGCCTTCTCTCAAGAGGACGGCAAGGCCCAGACCCACATCGTGCCGGTCGAGGAGTTGGCGGGGGTGCTGGTGCGCTCGGGCGCCCGCGGGTTCGGCTCCCTGATTCAAGGGTTGGTAGTGGTGGCCGGCGGGCTGGTGATTTATCTTGTCGTAGCTTATTGGCTTACGGGGCACATCGACGGCCCCTCCGTTCCCTTGATCGGAATGGATGTTGGACCGCTTCTGCTGCTGCTGGCGGTTATCGCCGGGGTTGTCCTGGTGGGGCGGTACTATTTCGTGAAGGATACCGGGTCAGTCGTCTTCCAAGGGCACAACTGGCTGTTCGCGTTCCCATACCACAGCGACAGGTCCAAGCTGCAAGTTTATCAACTGGTCAATACGGCCTTTATCGCCCGCCGGTCGCTGAATGGACATAACCGGCATCTCGGAAGAGAGGCGGTCTCCGGTTGGGCTTCGGCAACCCGCGGGGCCAGCGTAGACTCAGTCGACCAGTCCGAGGCTTATGGATTCCCGCCTTCGCGGGAATGACGGATGGCCCTGTAGGGCCATGTATGATGCACGAAAATGCCTATTTTCATGGGAATTGCGCATGGCCCCTTGGGGCCACGCATGAACATGAAAATGGCCTATTTTCATAATAATGACGAGTTGGGTCGCCAGCCAAGTTTCAAGATGGTCACTTAGGGCGGTCCCAGCCAATTTCTCTCCCCGGCTTTACCCCAGGGACAGGCTCGGGTCGATGTCCAGGTCCATCCCGAATTCCATTCCCCGCTTGTACTGGTAATAGGCGCAGGCGGCGATCATGGGGCCGTTATCGGTGCACAGGATGGGAGAGGGTATGATTGCCGGCAGGGGAGAGCGTTTAAGTATCTCCTGCCGCAGCCGCGCGTTGGCTATGACGCCGCCGCCCAGGACCAAGCCCTTGGCATGGTAACGTTCCGCCGCGTCCAGAAGCTTGACGGTCAATACGTCGACCACCGACTCCTGGAAGGCGTGGGCCAATTCCCTGACCAACCGGCGCAGATCTTCCTCTCCCAGGGCATCGTCGATATCCGGGTATAGGCCCTTGTCCTGCGCCAGGTGCAGCAGCGCGGTCTTTACGCCGCTGAAACTGAAGTCCAGGGTGCCCCGCATCCAAGCCCTCGGAAGGCGTTCGCCTCCCTCCGCGCCATCGGATACCCGCTGTATCTCCGGACCGCCTGGGAAGCCCAATCCCAGGATACGTGCGGCTTTGTCGAACGCTTCACCGGCGGCGTCGTCCCTGGTGCGTCCCAGCAACTTGTAGTTGCCGTGGTCCTCCATAAGTATCAGGTCGGTATGGCCGCCCGACGCTACCATGCACATGAGGGGGAACCCAGGGTCTTCGTCCGGTACGTGCTGGGTAAGCCACGCGGCGTATATATGGCCCTCAAGGTGGTTTACCCCGATCAACGGCGCTCCCAAGGAAAAAGCGATGGCCTTGGCGGTATTCAGGCCGGTGATGAGCGATCCTCCCAGTCCGGGGCCGTAGGTCACCGCCACCGCGTCTATGTCCTCGAACCCCAAGCCGCTGTCGGCCAGAGCCTTCTCAAGCACCGGCACCATGTCGCGGACATGCTGCCGGGAGGCCAGTTCAGGGACCACGCCGCCGTAGCTTGAATGGATTCCCGCCTGCGAGGCGATGACGTTGGAATGCAGCACTCTCCCGTCTTCAACCACTCCCGCAGCCGTCTCGTCGCAAGACGTTTCTATGCCCAGAATTTTCACGCCCATATATTCGTTTCTCCATTGAGTCGCCCGGCGGCATAAACCGCCGAAGCAAGGAAAATGATATGTGCGGCAGGTGTCACCGTCAACTTTACACCCTATAAGGCCGATGCTATCATCCGACAACAGGCTGGTTTGTCAGTCCATACCGGGTTGGTTTATGGAGGTGTGCGCCGGAAATGGATACCGCCGATCTATGGAGACTGGGTCTACTCGGTCTTTTTTTGGTGTTGTCCGCCTTTTTCTCAGGATCAGAGACAGCCTTGGTGGCGCTATCGAGGGCACGGTTGACCCACCTTGTAAACATTGGGCAGCCGGGCGCCAGTCGGGTAGCCCAACTGGTCCAACGCCCGGAAAAGCTTCTGGCCACGGTGCTGCTCAGCAACAACCTCGTAAACACTGCCGTCGCCGTCATCGGCACCTCGCTGGTGGTGAACATGATGGGGAACAACTCCACCGCGGTGTTGGTTTCCACCTTGGGCGTCACTCTGGTGCTGCTGATTTTCGGCGAAATCCTTCCAAAGACCATTGCTTGGAACCAGTCGGAAAAGGTGGCGTTCGCCGTATCACGCCCCTTGTCATTCGTGGGACTGATGCTGGCTCCGGGTGTGCGCCTGTTGCAAGGGATCAGTTGGTTGGTAAATCGTTTGTTGGGCATCGGTGATCCGCCACCGGAGATAGGCGAAGAAGAGATACGCTCTCTCATAGCGGTGGGCGCCAAGTCGGGTGTGGTCAAGGAAAATGAAGCTGCGCTCTTGGAGAAGGTGTTCCGTTTCGGTGACCGGCAGATGCGCGAAATAATGACGCCCAGGCCGGAATTCGTCATGGTGGAGATGGATACCCGGCTCGATGAGTTCTTGCCCCTGTATATCAGGCACAGCCATACCAGGTTCCCGGTGTATGAGGGGACTATGGAAAACGTTGTGGGCGTTCTTTTCAGTAAAGACGTGCTGTTCGCCGTGGGCCAGGACGAGCTGCGCCCGGAGGACAGCGTAACCGGCTTCCTGCGTGAGCCTTTCTTTGTGCCGGAAACCAAGACCGTCAGCAGCACTTTCGATGAAATGCAACAGAGAGGCTACGGGTTGGTGTTGATGGTTGACGAGTTCGGCGGCATTGCCGGCTTGGCGACCATGAAGCAACTCTTGGAGGTGATCGTGGGCCAAGTCGGGGAGGAAGGCAACGCTCCTGACCAGCCCTACACGCCGGTAGACGAGGATACTTACCGCCTCGACGCCGGGATGGCAGTGTCGGAGGTCAACGAAGAACTGGATCTTGGTCTGCCCGAGGGGGACTACCATACCGTTGCCGGGTTCATCCTGGACCACTTGGGCCGCATCCCCGAGGAAGGAGAAGAGTTCGAGTTCAATGACTTGAGCCTTGCCGTCAAGGCCATGAGCGGGGTAAGGATAGACACCGTTGAGTTGCGCAGGGAACGAAGCGGACCGGACGGTGACGGCTAATGAAGCTCCTGTTGGTGCGCCACGGCGAGACCGAATGGAACAAGCTGGGCAAGTTCCAAGGCCAGAAGGATGTTTCCATGACCGCCCGCGGCGTCGCGCAAGCTTCGGAGACTGGACGGGCGTTGACCGGCGAAGGGATTGCATTCATATACGCCAGTCCGTTGATGCGGACAATGCAATTCGCTGGCGAGGTTTCCCGCGCTACCGGCCTTCCGGTGGTCCCCGTGCCCGGGTTGGAAGAACTTGACCTTGGGGAACTGGAAGGGGTAACGGGCCGGGAGATGCGCGAAGGCTGGCCCGATATATACGCCGCTTGGCGCGAGGATCCCACCAACGTGGTGCTGCCCAAGGGAGAGTCCTTGGCGCAGCTTCAGGAGCGGGCTTGGCGGTCACTCATGCGGATTGAAGAAGAGCACCAAGCCGACGACGTCCTGGTGGTCGTTTCCCACAACTTCACCATCCGCGCCATCGTCGGCAGGGTACTGGGCATGACCCTTGCCAATTTCCACAACATGACCCTTGGCCTCAGTTCCATCTCCACGATCGAGTCAAATAACGGGAATCACCGGTTGGTCAATTACAACATGACCGGCCATCTCTCCCCTGAAAACCGGTAAAGGGATGCAGTCGGTTGTTGCCCGTATTGAGCGGCAAGTAGCGGCGGCCCTGCGCCGGGCGGGATACTCCGGGAATAACACCTTGCTGGTGGTGGCGGCCTCTGGCGGCCCTGATTCATCGGCCCTGTTATACAGTCTGCACCACCTGCAGGAGGCATATGGATTCCAGCTTCACGTCGCCCACTTGAATCATGACTTTCGAGGGCAAGAGGCGGACGATGACGCCGATTTCGTTGCCGCCCTGGCGGAAGAGCTGGGGTTGCCGGCCACGGTGGAGCAACGGGACCCCACGGAGTACCGGCGGCAGCGGCGTATATCGTCCTTCGAGCAATTGGCGAGGGAGATGCGCTACATGTTTCTGGCCCAAGTGGCCGGGAACACCGGCGCAAAGGCGGTCGCCGTTGGGCACACCGTGGATGACCAAGCCGAAACGGTGTTACAGCACGTGCTGCGAGGGGCCGGCCTTCACGGGCTTAGAGGAATGTCCGAAGTGTCTGCTTGGCCGTGGCCGACGGAAGACCCGGACCTGCAACTTTTCCGCCCCTTGCTGGGCGTGAGCAAGGCCGATACCGCGGCGTACTGCCGGGAGCTGGGACGGGCCTACCGTGATGACAGCGGCAACTACCTGCCCCGCTTTACCCGAAACCGGATCAGGCACGACCTGTTGCCTGCCTTGGCCTCCGGGTTCAACCCGCGGGTCAGAGAGTCTTTGGCAAGGCTGGCCAGGACGGCGTCGGTGGACTTGGACTTCATTGAAGGAGAAGCGGACAAGTTGTGGCCGCAAGTGGCCTTGGCCACCGACGGGGAGGTGCGGTTCGACTTGGCCGGACTCTCAGACGCCCATCCGTCGCTGCAACGGATGCTGTTGCGCCGGGGTTATGCGGCCCTTACTGGAGCGGCCATACGCCTGCGCGAAAGCCACCTGACGGCCATGACAGAGATGGTGGAGGACAAGACGCCGGGCACGGTACTAGAGTTGCCGGCGGGGGTCCTCCTCCACCGCGGCTACACCGGCTTGGTGCTCTCCAGGGACGCGGTCCTGCCATGTCCCCTGCCTCCGTTAGAAGGCGAACATCCCTTGGCGTTGCCCTCCAAGGGAGAGAGCGATGCCACGGTTGAAGGAACGGGATGGCGGATAATTTTAGGGACCGACGACTTCGTTGCCGCTCCTGAAGTATCTGCTGGTGATGCGCCGGACCCTTCGGCCGCCCAAGTCTGGACCGTCCGGTTGGACCGCGAAGCTTTGACCGGCCCACTGTTGGTGCGAACGCGCCGTCCGGGAGACCGCTTTCAGCCGCTGGGTATGCTGGGAGAGAAAAAACTTCAAGACTTCTTCACCGACTCCAAGGTGCCCAGAAGCTGGAGGGACCGGGTGCCGTTGCTGGTATCGGGGCGCGGCATCGCATGGGTTGTGGGCTACCGGGTGGCCCACTGGGCCGCGGCGATGGAGGGACCCATATCTCAAGGTCCCGGAATATCGGCGCTTTTCGAAATACGGTTGACATAACCGCCCGCCTTGGCATTATGATGATCCCCGGCCCAAGTAGATGGATTACCGTGGATTGATGTTATAATTTCGCGCAACGTGCGCCCATGCTATAATCGCTGTCCCAAGTCTTCCCAGGAGGCGAAGCCAATGGCCCAAGATCGGCGAAACGGCGATAAACCGCTGCTGGAAGTTCGCAACCTGACGACCCACTTCTTTACCAGGCGCGGTCTTGTGCGGGCCGTGAACGGCGTTAACTTTGAGTTGCTACCCGGCGAGACGTTGGGTCTGGTCGGAGAGTCCGGCTCGGGCAAGACCATCACTTGCTTGTCCATTCTCAGGCTGTTGCCTCGGGGAGGACAGATCGTTGACGGAGAAATTATTTTCGATGGCACCAACATCGTAGAAAATTCCGAAGCCGAAATGGAGCAACTGCGGGGCAAACGGATCGGCATGGTGCTCCAGAATTCGATGGCGGCGCTGGACCCTGTGTTCAGCATCGGCACCCAGGTTTCCGAGCCGCTGGTGGTGCATGAAGGACTGCCTTGGAAACAGGCAGTCACCCGCAGCATCGACCTGCTGCGGATGGTCAAGATCAACGACCCGCAAGTACGGGTGAAGAACTATCCCCACGAGCTGAGCGGAGGAATGCGACAGCGCTCCTCCAGCGCGGCCTCCATTGGCCCCCGTCCGGACCTGCTGATTGCGGACGAGCCCACAACGGCGCTGGACGTTACCACCCAGCGACAGTACTTGGACTTGCTCCAGGAACTCCAGAGGCAGACCGGGATGGCCATCATCTTTATCACCCACGACATCAGCATCACCGGCAACCTCTGCGACAAGCTTGCGGTGTTTTATGGCGGACTGGTGGTGGAATACGGTCCCAAGGACCAGGTGCTGAACAACCCGCAACACCCATATACAGAAGCCTTGTTGCAAGCCCTGCCAATCCTGGGTGAAAAGACCGACAGGTTGCGCACGATCCAGGGCGACCCGCCCCACGCCGGCAATCTGCCGCCCGCTTGTCCTTTCCACCCGCGATGCGAACACGCCACGGAACAGTGCGGCACCGGGGACCCGCCCCCCGCGTTCATGATAGAAGGTTTCCATCAAGCCAGGTGCTGGTTATTGGAGAAGGAATATGCCAGAGCCGGTAGTTGAGGTCCAGAACCTCGTCAAGTATTTCCCGGTAAAACAGGGTGTGCTTTTGAGCCGCACCATTGGGGAAGTCAAAGCCGTGGATAACGTCTCCTTTACGGTGTCGCCAGGTGAAACCTTCGCCTTGGTGGGAGAATCGGGTTGCGGCAAGACCACCGTGGCCAACCTGATACTCAAGCTGTTGGAGCCAACCTCGGGCGACATCATGTTCAAGGGGATTTCCCTTGCGCAGGCTTCGACCTCCGAGACACGGGAGTACCGGAAGTCGGTCCAAGCGGTGTTGCAGGATCCCTATGGAGCGTTGAATCCCAGGATGCGCGTGGGCCACATCATCGGTGAACCACTGGAAGTCCACGGGTTCAGCAGGAGCGAAAGGGACGAGCGGATTAAAGACGCCCTCCGGTCTGTGGGACTGCCGGCGACCGCCGAAACCCAGTTCCCCCACGAGTTCAGCGGCGGGCAGCGCCAGCGCATAGGGGTAGCCCGCGCCCTGACGCTAGAACCGTCCCTGATGATTCTGGATGAGCCGGTATCCAACCTGGACGTGTCCATCCGCTCCCAGGTGCTGAACCTGCTGAAGGACATCCAGGAGGAAAGAGGAATATCTTACATACTGATCAGCCACGACCTGGCGTCGGTGGAACACATGAGCCATACCATCGGCGTTATGTACTTGGGCAAGATGGTGGAGCTTGGCAAGGCCGAGGAGATCTGCACCGACCCGGCCCATCCATACACGGCTTCACTGGTGTCAGCGGCAACGCCCCAAGGGAGAACGCCCCCTTGGAATATCCCCATTGTGGGTGAGGTGCCCAGCGCGATGGCGGTCCCGCCGGGGTGCCCTTTCCATCCGCGCTGCTCCTACGCCATGCCCGTTTGCACCACGACGCCCCCGCCGTTCGAGCAGTTGCCCAATGGAAGATGGACGTCTTGTCACCTGTACCCCGAACACATTCGCACCATAGACAAGACGATTCCTCCGCCGGAACCCACTCCTCAATGGATAGAACACCACGAAGCAGCGGCGGACTGAGTGGGTGAACTACAAACAAGGGCAAAAATTGAAACGGGGCCGGATTTCCGGCCCCGTTTCAATTTGAACAGTCTGTGCCTGCCGGGTCTTTTACAACTGGCGGCGCGTCGGGTCGGTGCGGTCCCGCAGCCAGTCGCCGGTCAGGTTGCATGACATTACCAGCAGGGTAATGGCCAGCCCGGCGAACACCGGCGACCACCAAGCGATGTAGATGTACTGCTGGGCGTCGCGCAACATGCTGCCCCACGAGGGATCCGGCCGAGGCACGCCCAAGCCCAGGAAGCTGAGGGAGGACTCGGCGATAACGGCCAGCCCCACCTCCAGCGTCGTAAGCACCAGCAGGGTGTTGATGATATTGGGGAAGATGTGCCGGACCATTATTCGTAACCTGCCGGCTCCGGCAACGTGGGCCAGCCTTACGAAGTCCATCTCCATCAGTTTCAGCACTTCGCCGCGCAGAACGCGGGCGAACCCCATCCAGCGCAGCAGCCCTATGACCAGTATCACGTTGACGATGCTGGCGCCCAGCAGGGCGACCACCATCAGCGCGACCATGAGGAAAGGCAGCGCCATGAACCCATCGGTAATCCGCATTAAGACAACGTCCACCCAGCCACGCATCACTCCGGCGGCAAGGGCGATAATCGTTCCCACGAACGCCGCGATCCCGACGGCTACGAGGGCCACCGTCACCGAGATTCTGGCCCCGTGAATGATGCGGCTGAGGATGTCCCGGCCCTGATTGTCGGCTCCGAGCCAGTAGTCCCCACTGGGAGGCGCAAGAATGGCGCCGAAATCCGTTTTGATGGGATCGTAAGGGGCTATGTAACCGGCAAAGATCGAGAATATCAGAGCGATTGCTATGAAAATCAACGACAGCTTGGGCGCGCCGCGCATAACGGCCTGGGCCCTCTGGACCGGCGTTGGCAGGAAACTGGATATACTCCGGTGCCGACGCAGGATAAGTTCGTCGTCGGCTGCGCCTCGCAACATCAGTTTACCCCTCCTCTACTAAGTCACCCGAATGCGCGGGTCGAGCCACGCATACATAACGTCGACGAAAACATTGACCACCAGGATGAAAGCGGCGGAGAAGAAAATCACCGCCTGGGTAGTCGGGAAGTCCCGCAGAATGAGCGAGTCCACCAGCAAGCGGCCCACACCGGGCCATGAGAAGATGGTCTCGGTGATGACCGCGCCGGAAATCAGTCCGGCGAAGTTTACGAAAAACAGGGTGAACACCGGAATGGCCGCGTTCTTGAAGGCGTGCTTCCAGATGACCATGCGGTGCGGAAGCCCCTTGGCCCGGACCATCTTGATGTAGTCGGACTCCAGCACCTCCAGCATGGTGGAGCGGGTTATCCGCATGTGGGACGCGATAAGGAAGAACCCCAGGGACAGTCCCGGCAGAATGATGCCCTTGGGA
Organism: Dehalococcoidia bacterium; assembly: GCA_965203835.1. GTDB lineage: Bacteria > Chloroflexota > Dehalococcoidia > Lucifugimonadales > UBA3495 > CBDCFV01. The sequence continues at coordinate 1,274,185 of OZ241919.1, read as the reverse complement.
CCTAACCGGTCCAGCCCGCCCGCGCTGGGGAGCCACCCAAGATAGACGCTGAACAGCAGTATCATAAGTATGCCCACCCAGAAGATGGGCATTGATTGGGCGGTGATGGCCATGACCCTCCCGAACCGGTCGAAAAGAGAGTCGGGCTTGGAGGCCGAAACGGCTCCCATGGTGACGCCCACGATTATGGCGAACAGGAGCGCGGCGCCGCCCAGTTGCAGGGAGGCGGGCACCCGCTCCAGCACCACGTCCACGGCGGGACGCTTGTCCCATCCCATCGCTTCGCCCAGGTCACCCCGGAGCAATTTCTTGTTATACAGCCAATACTGGTAGATAAGCGGCTTGTCGAACCCGTAGGCCTGGGTAAGCTCTATTTCGTCCTGGGCAGTGGCGTCCTCGGGCAACATGTACTCAATGGGGTTGCCCCCGGCTATCCGCAGCACGAAAAACACGGCCAAGGTAATCAACCAGAGAGTTATAACCGCTTGCGCTGTCCGCCGGATGATGTAACTTCCCAAATCTTGCTCCTTGATCTTACCCGTAACCGACACGGGTATGTGGAATCCGGACGGGTCTTTTAGTCACCAATCTCGGCCTCGAAATCATCGAGGCCGAGTATATTCCAGTCTTTGACCGTACTCCAGATATTATCCCGCGTAGCGGGTCTGGACGGCAACTAGTCTTTCAGAAGGATCAACTCCAAGTGCTTGAAGTGGGGAGAATTCTCCACCGTCGGGTGCGAAATCACCCTGTCGGTGTAACCCATCACCAGTGACATGCCGTAGAGAGGGAATATCTCCTCCAAGGCAAGCACTCTGTCCTCAATCTCTGCCAGCATACGCTTTTGTTCATCTTCGGGTATCGTGCGGAGCACCTCGTGGGTTAGAGCCGTCGTTTCGTCAGTGTGGGGGTGTTGATAGGTGCCGGTGGAATGGTAGCTGCTGACAACCCGCCGCGAAGCGTGTTCCTGGCGCCCAAAGGTGGGCAAAGACACCTGCACCCACGACAGCCTGCCCGCCCGGAAACCCTTCACAAAGTCGGAGGGGTCGTGTTCCTGCCAGGAGACGGTCACTCCGATGTCCTTCCAGTAGCTGGCTATGGCGTCGGCGGCCTCCGGGATTCCAGGCCTGCCGGCGAACTGGCCAAAGTGGCCCTGAATCTCAAAGCCGTCGGCGTAGCCCGCCTCAGCCAGAAGCCGCTTGGCTTCATCCGGGTCGTAAGGGGTGGGGTTGTGGACGACTTCGTCCCGGGAGCCGAAGGTGCCCGCGCTGTAGATGGAGCCGGACGGATGAGAGAAGCCGAAGTGCGGCCCCTCGGATATCGCTACCTTGTCTATGGCCAGGTTCAAAGCCCTGCGTACTCGAACGTCCAGCGTGGGATCGTTTTCGAAGCCGTCAGGGAAGGTGTAAGGCTTGATTACTACGCCACCCTCGTCGACGCTGCCCTCCGGCCACTTTTCCACGGTGTTCTTCATCCGGTGCGGCAGCGCGAAGGTCATGCCCAGCATACCGTTGGCTTGGTAGGTCTGCGTCCAGATGTCGTCACCCTTGCCGGGGTTGACGCCCCGGGTGAAGGCCTCGGAGCGGACCAAGTCCTTTGCGATGGGCCAGGGGATGTTGTAGACCATGTCAACCTGTCGGCTGGCAAGAAGAGCGTAGCGCGCGGCGTGGTCGGCAGTGGTCAAGACTTCCAGGTCCTTGTACTGGGGCTTGTGATACCAGGGATAGTCGGCCCAGTAGCCGTCCCACCGTTCGAGCACGGCGCGGTTTCCGGCATCCCACTGGACCAGCTTGAACGGCCCGTACCCAGACGGGTCCTTCAGGTAGGCATCCAGTCCTTCCCGAATCCTGTCAGGGTTGCCGTACCATATGCCGTGGTACCCATGCCCGCCGATTTCAGCGTTGATAAGGGGCTTAGGTCCCTTGGTCTTGACGTACAGCTCTGTGGGGCTGATTACTTCGAAGCTTTCGCAACAAGACTTGATCCGGCCACGGTGATAGGGGGGCTTATCGTAGCCGTACTGTGCGATGTCAGAATATCCGGCGATGGCGTCCAGGTTGTCTTTAAGGGCCTGGGCATCGGCCGGGGAGCCATCCTGGAACTTGGCATCGGGGTTGAGGTGGTAGGTGATGCCATCCTCCGTCAGGTTGTAGGAGGTGACCCAGTAGGGGGCCAGGGTCCCATTGGGACTCTGGCGCATCAACGTGCCGTTGAACAGGTCCTGCAGGAACTGGACGCTGCTTATGGTCCAGGGGTTGATGTCGCTGACTCCCCAACTGTCCACGGCAATGGTCAGCTTGCTGGCCTCAGCAGGCACCCCTCCTTCACCCGCTTTGGGGAAACCCTCGAGGTTGTCGATGACGCCCGAAGCGTCTTCCGCTGCCGCTTGAGGGTTTACGAGGACCTCTTTGATGATCTCCTTCTCAACGACTACCTCTTTGACAACTTCCTTCTCAACGACTACCTCTTTGGGGACCTCTTTGATGACTTCCTTTTCCACTACGATTTCTTTAGGGACTTCCTTGATTACCTCTTTTTCCACGACCACAGGCTCTGCCGGAGCCGTGCCGCCGCAGGCTACGATGATTGCCAGGATGAGCGATAGCGCCAGGAATACGGGGAGTCTGAGGGTGAGCCAGCGTATTGCCATGCTTGTTGCCTCCATTTCCTCGTTCTTGGACTAGTGCAGCCTGGGATTGTATGCGCCTCAATTGGCGCAAAAGTCTATCAGGTTGTTTTGATTATTGTCAATAAACCTGCCCCATTTTGCATTCTGCGCTACCGAATGACCAGTATTCGTAACAAATATGTTGCAGAGTGGCTATAATTACGCAGCTTCTAAGACGATTTAGTCTTGTTATCGATGAACAGTTGTTGTTAATCAGTAAGCAATAATGCCAATCAGATTCGTTGCGAAGAAAATGTTGCTTAGGAATTGGCCGCCCGCCTGCTTTTCGGTGAGGTAGCGCATGTCATTCGGCCCCGACATCGTCGGGGCCGAATGACATGGCTTTAATCCTGAATTGGTCCAGTATGACCGTCTTGGGTGTTGGCTAGTCCTTCAGCAGGATCAGTTCCAAGTGCTTGAAGTGAGGGGAGTGCTCGACCGTGGGGTGAGCGATCACCCGGTCGGTGTAGCCCATCACCAGCGACATGCCGTAGAGCGGGAAGGTCTCCTCCATGGCCAGGACCTTGTCCTCGATCTCCGCCAAAATCCTCTTCTGGTCGTCTTCCGGGATGGTACGAAGCACTTCGTGCTTCAGGGCGGTCGTCTCTTCGTTGTTCGCGTGCTGGTAGCTTCCGGTAGAGTGGTAGCTGCTGATGACCCTAAGGGAAGCATGTTCCTGCCGTCCGAAAGTGGGCAGGGATACTTGCACCCACGACAGGTTGCCGGCCCGGAACCCCTTTACGAAGTCGGATGGGTCGTGCTCCTGCCAAGAGACGGTCACTCCGATGTCCTTCCAATAGCTGGCGATGGCGTCGGCGGCTTCCGGGATGCCCGGCCGGCCGGCGAACTGGCCGAAGTGGCCCTGTATCTCGAAGCCATCAGGATAGCCGGCCTCAGTGAGAAGCCTCTTGGCCTCTTCCGGGTCGTAGGGCGTCGGGTTAAATACCACCTCGTCCCTGGAGCCGAAGGTGCCCGCGCTGAATATTGACCCGGACGGGTGTGAGAATCCGAAATGCGGCCCCTCGGATATGGCCACCTTGTCTATAGCCAGATTCAAAGCTCGGCGGACCAGAACGTCCAGCGTGGGGTCGTCCTCGTATCCATCAGGGAAGGTGTAAGCCTTGATGGGAACGCCGGCGTCGTCGACACTGCCCTCGGGCCACCGCTCACTAGTGTTCCTCTGGCGATGAGGCAGCGCAAAGGTCATGCCCAGCATTCCGTTGGCTTGGTAGGTCTGCGTCCAGATGCGGTCCCCATTGCCGGGGTTGACGCCGCGCTGGAAGTTTTCGGACCGGGCAAGGTCCTTGGCGATTGGCCATGGGATGTTGTAGACCATGTCCACCTGCTGGCTGGCAAGCAGAGCGTAGCGGGCGGCGTGGTCGGCGGTGGTCAGGACCTCAAGGTCCTTGTACTGGGGCTTGTGGTACCAAGGATAGTCGGCCCAGTAGTCGTCCCACCGTTCCAACACGGCGCGGTTTCCGGCGTCCCACTGGGTCAGCCGGAACGGGCCGAAACCGGAGGGGTCCTTCAAGTAGGTATCCAGACCCTGACGGATCACGTTCGGGTTCCCGTACCAGAACGAGTGGTAGCCGTGGCCGCCGATGATGGCGTTGACCGTAGGCTGGGGGCCATTGGTCTTAACGTAGACCTCGGTGGGACTGATGACCTCGAAGCTCGCGCAACAGGACTTGATCCTGCCCCGGTTGTAGGGGGGCTTGTCATAGCCGTACTGTGCTATGTCCGAGTAGCCGGCCATAGCGTCAAAGTTGTCCTTGAGGGCCTGGGCATCGGCCGGGGAGCCGTCCTGGAACTTGGCGTCGGGGTGCAGGTGATAGGTAATGCTGTCTTCCGCCAGCTCGTAAGACGCTACCCAATAAGGAGCCAGATTGCCATCCGGGCTCTGGCGCATCAACGTGCCATTGAACAGGTCCTGCAGGAATTGGACGCTGCTTATGGTCCAGGGGTTGATGTCGCTGACCCCCCAGCTATCAACGGCGATGGTCAGCTTGCTGGCGTCGGCCGGCACGCCGTCCTGGCCTGCCACCGGGTATCCCTCCAGACCGCCCATTCCGCCCGAGACCTCTTCAGCGCTGGCCTGGGGGTTGACGATGACTTCCTTGATGACCTCTTTGACTACTTCGACCTCTTTGACGACTTCCTTCTCGACGACTACCTCTTTGGGGACTTCTTTGATGACTTCCTTTTCTACCACGATTTCCTTGGGGACTTCCTTGATGACCTCTTTCTCTACTACTACCGGTTCAGCTGGGGCCGTGCCGCCGCAGGCCGCGATGACCGCGACCGTGAACAACAGCGCCAGAAACACCGGTAGTTTTACGCCAAGGGGGTGGATGGACATGTTTTTACCTCCGTACGTGCGTTAAGGAGTACTGCTATCTTGGGATGAACAATCCTCAATTGGCGCGAAAGTCTAGCAGGTTATTTCGATAATTGTCAATATATACTTCAAATATGCTAAAGGTCTGATCACGCTATGATAGGTATTCGTAACACAAACGATGTATGATGTTTGCACTGATGTAACAAATGCTACGGGCGCATATCGTTTGGGTATGGCCCAAGAGGTTTTATGCTCGCAATAGCCCCTGCACAGAATCGACCGGCGCGCAGTGTGCCAAGGCCAAAAGACTGGTTATGAGAGGGGAAGCAGCAGGAGAAGGAGGAATCGTTGGAGGATAGGCAGCGGGTTAAAGGCCCATCAGCCGCGATGGGTTGTCTTTCACCAACATACCCACCTCGACCTCTTCCAGCCCGGCTTGGAGGAGAGTGGCGATGCCCATGCGCATACCTTCGGCGGGCATTGGGTGGTAGTCTTGGCCGAAGTCGGAGCTTACGATGCAGTGTTCCGTGCCTATGGAGGTGATGGTCTCAACCAACTCCTTGGGGGGCATGCGGTAGGTCAGCGGCATCATAACGTGGAGGCAGTGCTCGATGTAGGCCCCCATGGACGCCAGGGTCTTCATGTCTTCAAGCGTGATACCGGTACGGAAGGCCATGGTGGTGGCACGGGTCACCACCATCCGCTGGATGCCCAGATTACGTGCCTCGGACACCAGCGTCATGCTCTCCTCAGTGGAAAGATGCCCGGTGGCCAGCACCATATCGTGAGACTTGATCAGTTCCAGGATGGCGTATACCTCGGGTACGAGCCGCTTGTTGTCGCCCAGTATGCTGATGCCGCCGCTGAGGCCCCTGTATTGACGGTCGGCCTTGGCCGAATGGGTCGGCATCCACACGACGCGGCCTCCCATCCTGGCGGTGCTTTCCACCGCCATGGGGTTCAGGCCGCCCACTTCTACGTCCAACGCGATACCGCCGATAAGAGTAATGCCAGGCACCACTTCGCTGACGGTGTAAGCCACCGGGTGCGTGGGGTACTCGTGGCTCTTGAGCACCAGCCCCCGCATTCCCATGTCGCGGGCCTGCGTGGCGATCTCTACAGCGCTCCCCCTCCGTTCCACCCGCGGGTCGGGTGCGAAGTGGACGTGGATGTCCAGAGCGCCTTCAAGGATGCGGTCTGCGTGGCTCACGCTGTCACCTGCCGGTCCTCAAGTTCTTCAGGGAATGCCATCGGGACGATCCCCGGATACGGGTCAACGAAAGTGGGGAAGGTTAGAAAAAAGGCCGGGTAGCAATGGCGCGCCGCCCGGCCTGTTCCTGGCCTTGAAAAACGATTGGTTTTTCCAGGGTGGCTACAGAAGACCTCCCTGGAACATGGGGGTCTGCTTCTGGAACACCTGGACGCGGTGAGTGGCGACTTCCACCACGAGTACGCGGTCCTCGTTGTCCACTTCAACCCCAATGGGCCCCCGGAACAGCTTCTCCCGTTCGTACAGGCCCTGGGCAGCGGCCCTGCCCTTGACCGCCACGGGGTCCAGCATGACCCGTTCTCTGCCCCACTTGGAGAGAGTGGCCGACCCTTCCAGTTGAGTCAGGTAGTTGCCTTCGGCGTCGAACACTTGCAACCGGTCGTTGTTGTAGTCGGCAACGTAGATGACGCCGTCCCGGTCCACGGCGACGCCGGTGGGCCGGTTGAACTCGCCGTCTCCTTTGCCGGATGTCCCGAACTTCATCAGGAACTGTCCGTCGGAGGAGAACTTCTGGATGCGGTCGTTATGCCAGTCGGCCACGTATACGTTGGAGTCCTGGTCAATCTCTATGCCCCAAGGGTAATTGAACTGGCCGTCGCCGTCGCCCTGGGATCCCCACTTGCGGATGAACTTGCCGTCCTTGGTGAACACCTGCACCCGGTGGTTCAGGCTGTCGACCATGTAGAGGTTGTCGTCCTTGTCAAAGGCGATGCCTGACGGGCGGTTGAACTCTCCGTCGCCGTCGCCCACGACGCCCCACTTGCCAACCCACTCTCCGTTTTTGTCCCAGATGGAGATCCGCTGGAGGCATTCGTCGGAGCCATAGACATTGCCCTGGCTGTCGACCGCTACGGACGTGGGCCAGAAGAAAGCGCCGTCAACAGCATCGGGGGAGGCTTCTTCCGGGGGGACCTTGAACCCGAAGTCCCGTATAAGCTCCTCGTCCACGGTGCAGACGGTGATGCGTTTGCAGGGGTAGAAGGCCGGGGTCTCGGTGCCGCGGCTCAGGACGTACAACAAGCCGTCGGCGTCGCTGGTTATCGCCACCGGGTTGAAGAACCCGTTGCCATTGCGGACTTCCTGGCGTCCGATGGTATGGCTGTATTCGAACATTATTGATGGAGCAACTTCCGTTACCATAGAATACCTCGCTAAGCTTGCCCTCGGCGAGTTTCCCGCCTGCGCGGGAAAGACGGGAAGGGAGGCGTCAATTTGGGGGTGACGACTAAGCTTTATCCCAGCCTTGCGCATTTATGACGCAAGGCTGGGCAACATGCAGGGTCGCCTGATTACTTACTTTATGAAGTCGAACTGCTCGAAGGAGCCGCCGAGGATGGGCTTGGAGTCCAGCCCCATCCACTGTTCCAACAGGGTGGCGTAGGTGGACCGGAAGTCGTTGTTCCACCGCAGGTCGCCTTCGTCCAGCTTGCCGGGTTCGAGGGACGGGTACTCACCGTAAGCGCCGCCATTCACCGCGTCGCCGATCACGAAGGCCACGCTGCCGGAACCGTGGTCGGTGCCGGAGCCGTTCTCCTTCACCCGGCGGCCGAACTCGGTGAACATCAACATCACCACTTCCTCGTTGGCGTGGTGCTCTTTGAGGTCCTGGTAAAGGTCGCCTACCGCGTTGGTCACTTCAGCCCACAGTTTGGGGAAGGCGATGTTCTGGTTGGCATGGGTGTCGAAAGCGCCGGGGTTGAGGCTGGTGTACAGCACACGGGTGCCGAAGTCGGCCAAGTGGACTTGGGCGATGCTCTTCACCCACTCGGTAAAGTAGCCGCCGCCATACTCCACGCTGGAGGAGTACTTCAACGGGGCAGTGCTGAGGATGTCGGCGCCCTTCAGGACATCCAACCCTGTCTGGGACAGGTAGTCGTTGGTGGGGCCGGTGCCGATGGCCGGGGAGTACATGCGGGAGAAGATGTCCAACGCTTCCACCCTCTGATCCTCCGCGTCCAGCCCGGTCAGTACGCCGTAGTTGTTCAGGTCGCCAACGGAAGCAACGGACACGCCGGGCGCGGCCAATGCCCGCGGGAGGCCGCGGCCGAAGTTCACCGCGGTGAGGACGTTCTCGTTGTGGGGGTCAATGTCCCGGATGGCCTTGCCCAGCCAGCCTTCCGTCGCCTGCTTCGCCGGCTCGGCGGTGTGCCATATGTCCATGGAGCGGAAGTGGGAGCGGTTGGGCTCAGGATAGCCGATGCCCTGGATGACTGCCACTTTGCCTTCGTCGTAAAGCTCTTTCAGCGAATTCATGGACGGGTGGAACCCGACTTTGCCGTCGATGTCCAGGACTTGTTCCGGGTCCACCTTCAAAACGGGCCTGTAGTCCGCGTACAAGGGGTCGTTATAAGGAATAACCGTGTTGAGCGCATCGAAAGCGCCCGACATTTGGAGGACTACTAGCACCGGGTCTTTTCTGTTGGATGTCATTTCCTTCTCCTTACCAAATTGCGGCTGTGTCAGCCATGCTCTTGAATGCTGTTCCGTTCAGGGCGGTAGATTCCCGGAGCGTAGCCCTAAGCGTACAAATACTCTTTGGTGGATGCTATCAACTGCAGCATCTCGGCGACCTGCTCCGAAAATTCCGGAGTGCCGGTCGTCATTTGCCCGTTCTTCTCGACCTTCGATATCAGCATTCTGCGGTTCTGGTCGGCCAGTTCGTAATGCCCCAACAAACGCAGGCTACCGTCCACCAGTTCCTCCGGAGAGATGCTGGGAGCGTCAGCCGACAGCCTGCTTATGATTTCCTGGATGCCTGGGTATTCAGTGTCGCCAAGGAAATCGGCGGTGAAGTTGATGCGGTGCACCAGGGTGCCGCCGTCGATCCACTCTCTGCCGGTGTGCCATCCCTCGACGGAAGGCGGGTTCAGGGGCTCCTGGCCCATGTACTTCATTTCATCAAATATGAACTCGAAGCCGGGTTTGGGAGTGGTCCAGTCGCCGACCATTCTCAGGGTGCCGATGACCGTCTCGATGGGGCTCTTGATCCGGCGGAACCGGGCGTTCTTGAAGGCGTCGGAGTTGAACAACACCCGCAGCATAGAGCGGATGTTGTACCCGGAGCGGAAGTACTCGTCTTCCAGCATCTTGATCGTTTCCATGTCCACCGGGGGCGTGTTCATCCAGGACGGGACGCCCACTTCGTCGGCCACGAAATAGCTGTAGAGGTGGCGGGAGAGGAACCTGGCCGCCGCCGGCTGCTTGACGATGATGTCTATGATGTCCTCGCCGTTGAAGTTGCCGGTCTCGCCCAGGAAGGTCTTTTCTCCTTCGTCATGGTCATCGGCGTTGTAGATGAACTGCGCCTCGTACCGTCCGTAGGGCTGACCGGGGATATTGTTGGTGATGGTCCAGCCAGTAAACGCCCTGGCGCATTCCTTTACGTCGTCCTCGGTGTAGTTGAACTGTCCGTCCATGCCCACACCCAGTGAGAACAACTCCAGCAACTCGCGGCCGTAGTTCTCGTTGATGGCGTCCTTGTGACTCAGGCAGTTGTCCAAGTAGTAGATCATGCCCGGGTCCTTGGAGATTTCGATCAGAATATCCCGGAAGCTGCCCATACCGTGCTTGCGGAACATCTCCAGCTCTTGATAGTGAGTCGGATAGCTTTGCAGCTTGCTGTCGGAAGTGCACAGGATGCTGTGCCAGAAGAGGACCATCTTCTCTTCCAACTGGGCCTTGGAGTTGATCATCCTCCAAGCGAAGTATTCCGGCGTGGCCCTGGCGAAGTGGTTCCACTCGATGAAGTACCGGGACACCAGGTCCAGGTCCATCCCGTTGGAATTTTCCTCGGGATTGAGGAGTTCCTCGACGGTCTCTTCGTAGCCCTTCGCCGCGCGCTCTTCGATCTCGTGGTACTGGGCCCCGAATCCGGCCCGGCGCATCAGGTGAGCCATCAAAGCGGTGTCGTTATTTCCCATACGTTCTCCTTTGCTTTGAGCACGATGCATCTTGCCGCACATTCCGGCGACATTAGTGCATATCTTAGCATTCCTGAGTCCGCGAGTCCAACAGGGTATGGCAAGCCATAATGAATATCAAGAACTATTGAGGTATAAGTTGGGATAACCGTGAGAGTAGCATTGTCGGCCAGGAATCTGTTACAACTACTCTGACATAAAGGCAAGCTTCGTAGCCAAGAAAGGGGTGATCGACATCACTAAGTTGCTATGCCCTCGGTGCGACTACTCATGGACGCCCGACGAACCCCCCTTGGAATGTCCCCGGTGCAGGCACCGGCCGGGAGATTGGGGAGGTGCGTTCATGGAGTATGACAAGTACCCCCGGTCGCTTAGCTTGGGCGGGGCCACTCCCAGGTTGCCGACCAAGGAATATCCCGGTGTGTAGACAACCCGCACGTTGCCCGGTACCATCCCTTTATTCTGTCCTGTGGCCCCTTAGCGGCGGTTTACCATGTCTGCCTTAGCTAGTAGCCTCGATCATCAAAGTCAAGTGGTTGCAACCGGGCCAATTGCCTGCGAGGAAACCGAGACCTCCGTGGTTTTCCGGGGTGACGGCGAACCCAAGAGTCCCCAGTCGATGTTGCGCCAACTGGTTGAAGCCGAAGCCCAGTTGGGCTTTGAGAGCGATTCCTACTCTTTGGGAGGGGACGTCGCAAAACTTGAGACCCGATTTGCCGAGTTGTTGGGGAAGGAAGCGGCAGTCTTCATGCCTACCGGCACCCTGGCCAACCATCTGGCCATCCGCGCCCTTTGCAACGGCAAGCCTAGGGCAATCGTCCAAGAGCAGAGCCACCTTTACCACGACAGCGGCGATTGCGTTACTCAATTGAGCGGCATCAACCTGGTCCCGTTGGCCAAAGGGCGTCCCGGTTTCACCTTGGAAGAGTTGAAAGGGGTTGTTGAAGAGTCCACGGCCGGAAGGGTGCTGACCCCTGTGGGCGCGGTGATGATAGAAAGCCCGGTGCGCCGCCAAGCGGGACAGGTAGTGCCGTTCCCGGAGATGAAGGCCATCACCGAGTATTGCAGGGATATGGGGATAGGGACCCACCTCGACGGCGCCCGCCTCTACATGATGTCCGCCGCCACCGGGGTGCCGGTCATGGAGTACGCCTCCCTGTTCGACACCGTGTACGTCTCGTTGTACAAGTACTTCGGCGCGCCGTTCGGCGCGATACTTGCCGGAGACTCCAGCCTTCTGGGCGGCATGTACCACACCAGGAGGATGTTCGGGGCCGGCCTCTCCTCTTCCTGCTTCGCCGCCAGCCTGGCCCTGAAGGGATTAAACGGGTTTGAGGAACAGTTCCAAAAGGCGATGCACAAGGCCGGCGACTTGTTTGAGAAGCTGAACGACTTGCCGGGTCTCGAGGTTGGGAAGTTCGAGCATGGCTCCAACATTTTCCCCTTGACGCTTCCTCCCGACGTGGACGGCGATAAGTTCGCGGAGAGCCTGCGCCGCCGTGACATGTTTATCTACCCAGACGAGAGCACCGGTCACATTTCCAGGCTCACGGTGAATACAAGCATGTTGCGAAAGTCCAACGAAACGATTTTTGAAGGCTTCAGTACGGCTTTGAGTGAGGGGAGAAAGGCATGATCTCCGAGAGTGACGACACCCGCTTGGGGCGTTTGGAAGGACGGATGGACCTTATGGTCCAGGCCATTCAGGACCTCCGAAACGAAGTCCGGGCAACCAACGCACGGATAGACCACCTTACCCTGGCGGTTTTGGGAATGGGCAGCGCGGTAATCGTGGCCTTGGTCTCACTCGTAGGTGTGCTGGCCGCTCAACTTGCCCGGGGCGGATAGCCGGCGTACTGTAATGATCTTTATCTATCCTGACGAGAGCACCCGTCGGCTTTCCAGGCTCACGGTGAATACCAGCATATTGAGAAAGTCCAACGAAACGATTTTTGAAGCCTTCAGCAAGGCTTTGAATGAGGGGAGAACAGCATGATCTCCGAAAGTGACGACACTCGTTTGGGGCGGCTGGAAGGACGTATGGACCTCATGGTCCAGGCTATCCAGGACCTACGCGAATCTATCCAAGACCTACGCGAATCTATCCAAGGCGTCCGCCAGGAACTCCACCAGGAAGTCCGGGCAATCAACGGACGGATAGACCGGCTTACCTTGGCGGTCCTGGGAATAGGCGGCGCGGTGATCGTGGCCTTGGTCTCACTGGTAGGTGTGCTGGTCGCTCAACTTGCCCGAGGCGGATAGCCGGCGTCAGGTTGTCCATCCACCATGTCAACAAGCAAATATCAGGTCAAAGAGTGAGGTAGACCATGCCCGAATTGATGCCCGGAAAGCGCGCCCTGCTGGAGATGTTGAAGGCCGAGGGGGTTGAGTACATATTCGGCAACCCCGGCACCAGCGAAGGCCCCATCATAGACATGCTGGGTGATTACCCGGAGTTCAAGTACATCCTCACTTTGCAGGAAAGTGTCGCCGTGGGTATGGGCGAGTCCTACGCCCGCGCTACCGGCACGGCGTCATTCGTCAGCCTCCACGTGGACAGCGGTCTGGCCAACGGCATTGCCCTGATGCTGGACGCCCTCAACACCGGCACTCCAATGGTGGTGACGTCGGCGAACTACGACGCGCGCAGCATCACCGGGGCCAAGACCGATTTGGCGGAGCTTGTCCGACCGGTCACCAAGTGGGCGGCGGAGTTGACCCTGGCCGACCAGATTCCGGGCGCCATGCGGAGGGCATTCAACGAGGCCAACAGCCATCCCAAGGGACCGGTTTACGTCGGGTTCACCTCCAACGCCCTTGAGGGTATGGCCGAAATGAACATCGTGCCGTCCAGCAAAATCCACGACTCCACGCGGCCGGGAGCCAACGGGATACAGGAAGCCGCCGAGTTGCTGCTGGCTGCCAAGAGCCCCATGATGATCGTCGGGGACCGGGTTTCCGACGACGGCGCAGTGGGGCAGGCCGTGGAGTTGGCCGAGTTGCTGGGCCTGCCGGTGTACCAGTCGCGGGCCGCCGAGGTCTCCTTCCCGACTACCCATCCGCAGTATTTCGGCACCCATTCATTGAGGGTAGAGGCCAGCAGGGAAGTCCTGCATACCGTTGACCTGGTCCTGGCGGTCGGGATGGATGTGTTCGAAGAACTGTTCTACTGGGGCGACGTTGTACTTGACCCAGATGTAAAGCTGATTCACATAGATCCCATCCCGGGCCGCGTAGGCAAGAACGAGCCCACCGATGTGGGCATCGTCGCCCACTGCGGGCGAGCCTTGGAGGAGCTTATCGAGGCACTCAAGCCGCGCTTGTCGCCCGCGCTGGAAGGTGAAATTCGCAACCGCCAAGCCACGGTGACCCAGGAAGCCAAGGACAGGCGCCAAGCCTACGAGCAAACGGTAGCCGGGCGGTGGGACAGCCTCCCCATGATTCCCGCCAGGATGATGTCCGAGCTGGCCCAAGCCTTGCCATCCAACGCCATCGTGGTAGACGACTCCATCAGCAACCGCGCCGCGGTGCGCCACTACTTCCAGGGCGCCAAGCGGGGGGATATAGTGGGCGTTAGAGGCCAGTCCATCGGCGGCGGCATCGGGGCCACCATGGGCACCCAGTGCGCTTATCCCGACAGGCCGGTATTCGGCATCATCGGCGACGGCAGCGCGATGATGACCATTCAAGGCCTGTGGACGGCAGCCAACGACAACATCCCGTGTGTTTTCGTAATCTGCAACAACGGCAGCTACCGGGTCCTGAAGGTGAACTTCAACGTCTACCAGAAGGACATCCTTGGAGTCGAACCTGCGGGGCACAACCTGCTCTACTCCGACTTCCCCACTCCCTTCGACGTAGCCGCCATAGCCCGGAGCATGGGGGTGCATGGCGAGCGCATTGTGGAACCCGGCGAAATCGCGCCAGCCGTTCAACGAGCAGTAGCTTCGGGGAAGCCGGCGCTTCTGGACATAGTCATCGACGGGTCGCTGTAGCGGCCGGAACAGCGCCGCTGCGGCTATGGAGAACCGCTGCGGCCGGCCTGCACCAACCCCCACACGCGTTGAGGCCCCACCGGCGGCTCGGTAAGCTCCGCGCCAGCGGGTAGTATCGCGTCCGCTACGGCGTTGGCTACCGCTGAGTATGCACCGACGGTGCCGGCCTCGCCCACGCCCTTCACGCCACCCTCGGTGAAGGGCGACGGGGTCTCGGTGTGGATGGCTTGGAAATTGGGGATGTCCGTCGCGGTGGGCACCAGGTAGTCCATCAACGAACCGGTGATAAGCTGGCCGCCATCGTCGTACCGCAGTTCCTCGAACAGGGCGTTGCCCACTCCCTGGGCCGCCCCTCCGACAACCTGGCCGTCCACTATCACATGGTCAAGGATGGTGCCGCAGTCCTCTACAATGAAGTATTGCTCCAGCTTGACGAACCCCGTTTCCCGGTCCACCCTGACTTGGGCGATGTGGGCGCCGTTGCCGAAGACTTGGTGCGGAGGGTCGAAGGAGCGGGTGGAGTGCAGCCCCCGCTCGATGTTCTCGGGCAACACCACTTCGCGGGAGCCGTTGTAGGCAGCCCCGGCAACCGTGGTGAAGGGAACCGTCCGGCTGGGATCGGACTTTACGAACACCTGCCCATTGGCGATGTCCAACTCCTCGTCCTCGGAGTTGAGGAAGAACCGGGCTACCTCGAACACCTTGCGCCGAATGTCCTGGGCGGCCAAGCGAATGGCCCCTCCCGTGCTCACCGCGCTTCTGCTGACCCCGGTGCCGGTTCCGAAAGGCGTGGAGTCGGTGTCGCCCTGGAGAATCTTCACCGTATCGTAGGACACCCCGATTTCCCTGGCCGCCAAGCTGCCGAACACGGCTTCGTGGCCCTGCCCGCTGGACCGGGCGCTGACGCCCACCAGGACGTTGCCGCGGGCATCCACCCGTATCGTGGCGGCGTCAAATCCCGGGTTGCCGACTACTCCCCGCCTCCGGTAGTCCATCGAGCCGGTACTGGTATGTTCGACGAAGCAGGCGATGCCGATTCCGACCCATTCGCCGTTGGCCCTGGCCTCGGCCTGCTTCCGGCGAAGCTCCTGGTACTCCGACAGTTCGAGCACCTTGTCCAGCGTCCCGACGTAGTCGCCGCTGTCGTACAATCTTCCGGCGGATGTGTTGTATGGCATCTCGTGGGACTGGATCAGGTTGCGGCGGCGTACCTCCGCCGGGTCCATGTCAAGGCGCTGGGCGATCATGTCCATGATTCGTTCGATGACGAATATGCCTTGGACGGTGCCCACGCCCCGGTAGGCCCCGCCGGGGCACTTGTTGGTCAGAACGCCGTAGGATTGGCAGTTGTAGTTGTCGATGTGGTAGGGGCCGACGATGGACTGCCCCGTGGTCATTGGCTCCAGTCCCGCTCCCACGGGTCCGAGGCTGTGTGCGCCTTGGTCGACGTACACCTTGGCGCGGACGCCCAGCACCGTCCCGTCGTTAGCCGCGGCTACCGATACCTCCACACTCTGCTCGTGGGCGTGGGCGCAGGCCAGCAGGTTTTCCATCCGGTCCTCCACCCACTTGACCGGGCGGCCAATCTTTTTGGAAAGGAAGGTCAACGCAATGGCCTCCGGGTAGCCGGTGCCTTTGATGCCGAAATCGCCGCCAAGGTCGGGGGATATTACCCTTACCGAGTGGTCCGGAAGCCGCAGTACCGAGGAAAATACGGAGCGCGCCCGGTGGGGAGCTTGGCAGGCGGAGTAGAGAGTCAGGCGGTCCTGCCCGCCGTCGTAGTCGGCGATGACCCCCCGACCCTCCAAGGGAATGGCCGTTTGCCGGGGGAAATGGAAAGTCTTTTCCAGCACCAGGTCCGCCCGCTGGAAGGCTGCATCAGGATCGCCGCCCCCGAACTCACGGTAGAAGAGGATGTTGTCCTCCATCCCTTCATGAATCTTCGGCGCGCCCGGCGCCAAGCTGTCATCCACGTTGGCCAACGTCTGCATTGGCTCGTACTCTATAACCACCGCCTCGGCCATGTCTTCAGCGATGTACGGCGACTCCGCGGCCACCGCGACTATCGGCTCGCCGGTGAAGACCACCTTTCCGGGAGGCATGGGGTATCTGTCGTAGGGCCGGGCAAAATCGCTCGCGCCGGGGGTGGCCGGACGCACCGGGTTGACGTAAGGCAGCACTTCTTCCGGTGTCAGTACGGCGATGGCGCCCGGCACCTGAAGCGCGGCGGACGTGTCGATGCTTGCAATATTGGCGTGGGCGTACAGGCTGCGAACGAAAGCCGCGTAGCACATCCCAGGCAGCTTGATGTCATCCAGGAACCTCCCCTTGGCTTGCACCAAGCGGGACTCGCTGGGCCGGAATATGTCCTCTTCAGGATGTGCCATTTTCACGTCCCCCGTCTCCACGGGCTCAGGCCTCGCGGGCGGTGTTTTATTTCGTTTTTCTCAGCGAACTTGGAAGACGTGTGGAAATCACCGATCGTCTCTCCCGCGAAGGCGGGAGTCCACAGTCTGCACACATGGATTCCCGCCTGCGCGGGAATGACGGCTTGGGGTAGTGCGCCAAGTTTTGAGATAGTTACTCATCGGTCTCGGCGGTGAAAGCAGTATGGGCAGGAACACCGTCAATCCGTAAGCAGAATGTAGGCTGCTGCGTTGGGTGACAGGTCCAGATGGGTGTGGCCTTTCCCCGACGTGTCCTCCATGAACCGGATGTCCCCGGCCCGCAACACTCGCTTGGAACCGTCGCTGGCGCCTATCTCCACCTCTCCCGACAGGTGAACAATCAATCGACGCTCCGCAAGGGGATGGAAGTCCATGTTGCGAGACCCGTCGAACTCCTGGACTTTCACCTCGGATATGTTCAGCAGAGACCCCAACTCGGGGTGGTCTTCAAGTGTTATGTCCTCGATGTGACTCTCCCCGTCGGAATCTGAGAAGACCCGGTAAATCGCCATGTTCGTCCTCCAATCGGTGCTCCCAAGGTAATGCGAAGCGCCATCGTACACAGGCTGATGGTATAGGCTGGCAGCGCTGCTCCAGGGGCACCGGCTTTCGGACAATTGTAACAGCAGAGAACGCTGCTATCTAATGGCGCGGTCTTGGACGGCAACGGTTAAGGAAAAGGCTTCGGGTCCTTGACAACTGCTACTGGAACTGGTCAGGACAAATAACGCCCAAGCTGCTACACCAATATCCTGAAGAATTGCCCGGCGTTACCCCGGCGATACAAGAGCCATGAGGCGTTTAGCTTGTCCCTCTTAACCGCGGGTCCAGCACGTCGCGCATCGCGTCGCCCAACAGGTTGACCCCGAACACGGCAAGGGAAATCGCCACGCCGGGGAATATAGATAGCCACGGGGCCGTCTGAATGTCTGATACCGCCGCATCGGCCAACATCCCACCCCATGTGGGGACATTTGGCGGTACACCCACTCCCAAAAAGCTTAGCGACGACTCTACTATGATAGCAAAGCCAAGGGTGATAGTGGCCAGAATGATGAACATGGCAAAGCAGTTGGGCACCATGTGTCGCAATATGATACGGAGGTCGCTGCTTCCTATGGCCCGTGCTGCCAGCACATAGTCCATTTCTTTTACGGATAGTGCTTGGGAACGGACGGTTCGAATGGAGCCCGGTGCGAGCACAATACACAAGGCGATAATGATATTGGTCACAGAAGACCCCAGCACAGCCATCAAAGCCAATGCCAAGATGATCGCCGGGAAGGCCAATAGTGAATCTACACCGCGCTGCACTATGAGATCAAATTTGCCGCCAAAGTATGCGCTTACAACACCTAGCAAAGATCCGAGAGAGATGCCAATTCCGACACTGAGTAGTCCCACGAACAACGAGATCCTAGCACCATAAAACAACCTGCTAAGGATGTCTCGACCAAGCTGGTCGCCCCCCAGAGCTAATTCCATACTAGGCCCTGAATGAATTAATTCGATATGTGCCTTTTCGGGATCGAAGGGCGCGATTAGCGGGGCGAGCACAGCGATCAGTATGAGGGCTGCCATGGTTACTCCGCCTGCTGCCCCTAGCGGTTTTCTTCGCGAAAAGTCGATCAGGCCTTTCCCAATGGCTAGTCTCCCGAGGATCCCTGTTGACAAACGGGGGACGATGGACTTAACAGTTCTTTCCATAAGCCTTGGTCTCCTGAGACTTGAAAGCTATGTCCAGATATGGCTACAAGCTGATTACCTGTAGGAATATCTCTGATTTCAGCATATGAATGGGCTATACAAACACCATTCAATGATTAGACGTTATTTTCCTTGCTACGGTCATGAGTAACGGACTCTTGGGTTAAGCCAGGCGTAAGCCAGATCTACAACAAGGTTAAGCGTGAGAACCGACACCGCCGCAAGCAATATCACCGCTTGGATGATGTTGAAATCACGTTTGCTGACACTATCGACCATCAATTGGCCCATCCCTGGGACCAAGAAGATGATTTCTATAAGTACTGCTCCCCCTAGAAGCCGGCTGAACTGCCAACCCGAAACCGTGATTACCGGCATAAATGCGTTCTTAAGCGCGTGTCGAAACAGGACTATCAGTTCGCCTAGTCCCTTGGAGCGGGCGGTGCGTATGTAGTCTTCACGCATGACCTCTAACATTGAAGACCGAGTAATTCGGGCCGTGAAGGCGGTGTTGTGATAACCCAAGGCTAGCGCCGGAAAAATCATTTGTTGAAGATTTGTAAGAGGATCTTCCCAAAGGTCTGCATAGTTGAGCGGCGGGAGCCAATCAAAAAATCGGGCAAGGACAAACACCATAAGTATGCCGACCCAAAACGTGGGCAAAGCTACCCCGCCGATACTCCACAGCTTCCCCAAGTAATCGGCCCATGTGTCTTGTTTCACGGCGGTTATGACGCCTATAGGCACCGATACGATAAACGAGATGATGATTGACATGACTGCCAATTGCAGGGTAACCGGGAAACGCTTCTTAAGCTCGTCCATTACCGGCACATTGTTGTACCAGAACGAGGTACCCATATCCCCCCTCACCGCTTTGCCAATCCACTGGAAGTATTGGGCCACGATGGGTTGGTCCGTTCCCATACTCTCGCGGAGCCGGTCCAGTTGGTCCTGGGTATACTCCCCTTCACCGTCCGCACCGGCTAGGATTGCGAGGGCAGGATCACCGGGAACAACCCGCATAATAGCGAATATAATGATCGAAACGAATATCAACGTCGGTATAAATAAAAGCGCTCGTTTTATCAAATATGCGCTCATCGGCCCCCCGGACTGATATCTATGTCAAGCGTTGGAAATAGACTTAGTTCTATGTAACTGCTTGCATGGCAGTAGGCTGACCAGTTTTTGCGTTCCCTAGTTAGCTGTAGGCATAGGACCTTATCCTTTTGCGTGGCTAACAATAGGAATCTCGGTCAACGCTACCTAAGCCGCCCGTTGTACGGGTTTCGAGTAATCACGAGAAGTTCTACTGCACCGACTCTCCAACGTCACGCTTACTTGAAATTGGTTATGTGGTAGTTTGGATTTGGCTCCGGTACTGGTAGAAAAGCTCTCTCGAACACCTTGCAAGTGTCTTTCACCAATTGTTTACTTAAAGTCGTCGGTATACCGCTCGTCCAGCCAAAGGTGTTCGTACTTGAGGTTCAGTTGTAGGGTGTCGGGCGGGAAGAAGTTCTTTATCTTCTTGTTTACCGGCCAGACCCATTGCTGAGCCCACGCCAAGCTGACGAAATGGCTGTCCCCCTGCCTGATGATGTCTTCGATCTCCTTGAGGATAGTGCGGCGCTTTGCTTGGTCTGACTCCTGTGTTTGTTCAGCCGAAAGCCTGATCAAGTCCTCATTGGTCCAGTCAATTAAATTCCTGGAGCCTCCTGGCAAATAGAGGGCACCTAATATGTCATCAGGATCCTGGATGTTCAGCCCGTAAGTAGTGTTGACGAAGTAAAAATCTCCACTAGCTCTTTTCGCTTGGATTGAGGTGCTTTCTCCGCCTCCCAAGGTGATTTCGATACCGACTTCCTTGAGTTGGAGCTGGACCAATTGGGCTCTTTCTTTCAGAGACTTGAATGTTAGAAACTCATACCCTTTGATCCCGTCCGGGAATCCGGCTTCGGTTAGCAGCCTCCTGGCCTCTTCCAAATCTGCCGGATCCTTCCTTGCACCTTCAACGAAGGGGTTAGTGACAGGTTTGCCGTCACCGTCTACATACCGGTATCCCGGCCAAGTTGCTATTTCTTCCGGCGACGCGGACATCCAGGTGCCTGGTGGGAATGGTGCACCCATCTCCGCTCTACCGGCAGCCCAACCTTCCACGATCTGTTTGCGATCAATTGCCAGATTTATTGCCCTCCTAACTCGGGGATCGTCAAACGGTTCTCGGTGGAAGTTCACCAAGAAACCTCCGATGCCAGTGGGCGGTTGGAAGTGGAAGTCCCATCCATCTTTCAACTCTTCAGACAGCTTTAACAAGTCTCTCGTAGGTATGCCAGTGTTTCCAGCCGCCTGCATTAGGGCTTGTTCAGTTCGGTAGGCGGCTATCTTCCTGCTGTTATCGGTGACCACGGTTACACGGTATCCATCCCAAAATGGTCGCCCCTCTTTCCAGTAGTCTGCATTCTTTTCGTGCTCCCAGAAATTCCCTCTTTCGTATTCCACGAACTTGAAAGGGCCCGACCCAAGAATCTCTGCTGGATTAAAGTCAGGTTCCGGGTCAATATTTTCAGGATTGAAGTCGGACTCGACCCAGTGCTTCGGATATATCTTCATGTAGGTTACTGCGAGGAATGGAAGCAAGGCGGGTGCCCCAGGGAACTTGAGGGTTGCCCTCACGGTCTTAGGATCTATGACTTCAACTTCCTCGATATAGGCGCTGATCCGCTTCACGCGAGGCCTTAGTTTGGGCTCGGCCCATCTGTCGATGCTGAACTTCACATCGTCGGCCGTTACAGGCTCACCGTCCCACCAGGAGGCTTCTTTCAGTCGGAATGTGTATGCCAAAGAGTCATCGCTAAGCTCCCAGCTTTCGGCTAGATCACCGATCAATTCGTCGGGCTTAACTGGATTGTACTCCACCAGATTATTAAAGAGGCCGGACGAGCCGTTAGGACCGCTGACACAGCAGGCTTGATGCACATCCCACTTGACCGGGTCGGAAGTGCTCATCATGGGGATCACGCCACCGTATTTACCTTGACTCACCCAGTCAGGGACATCTCCTACGGGCGCAGAGGTTACAGCCGTTACATCCGCTTTCTCTTCCACCTTCGACGCGGCGGCTTCTTTGCTCTCCTTTTTCATAGTTTCCGCGGCGGCGGTGTCCTTCTTCTCCATTTTCTCGGTCTTGGGGGCGGCGTCCATTTTCTCCTTGGCTTCCATTTTCGGCTCCGCCGCCGGCTCCACTTCGGGAGAGGCAGTCCCTCCACATCCCACCGCGAGAAGGAAAACGATTACCAGGGGCGTGAACAACAGTACCTTGGAATGCTTGAACCACTGGTATTTCATGGATGAGCCTCCTTAAGATTTGAGATTCCTGGGATGTAACTAAAGAGGCACGATACGGTTCCCGGAAGCTTGGATATACGGTGACGAATGATCGAAAGCCATATAATGACGTAGACTGCCCTAATTTAGTATCTATATCAATAACTGATGATAGTTATACAATAATTAACTATGTAAAACGTAATTCAGCAGATAATTGAATCGACAGAGTATACTACATCGCGTATATAGGTTCAATATACCTGAATTACAAGTTATTTATTGTAGAAGATATATGTGATTCGTATATAATCAAACGGATTTTGAAAACGTATCTTGGTTATAGCGAGCCCTGAGTGACGGAAGCCGGAGGGAGGTGCGACTCAATTCGTCGTTATGGCGAAAAGCTCGTCTCGTAGCAATTTAAATGCGATGAAAAAGAAAACGCCGCCACTCCGAGTGGCGGCGTGTCAGAATCAAGGCAGGAACGGTAACGTAAACCGCAACCTCTACGCTAACCCATTATTCGGCGGAAGAACGCCAGCGCGTTGCCGCCGGCTATTTTCTTCACGTCCTCGTCGGAGTAGCCGCGGGCTATGAGGCCGCGGATGATGTTCTTGCCGTCGGCGGGGGACTCCAGGCCGTTGAGATACGGGGCGGGGGTGGGGCCGGTGCGACCCATCACTACCTGGCCCACGCCTACCATGTCGCCGATGCTGGTGTCGGTGCCGATGGCTACGTGGTCGATGCCCACCAGGTTGACCATGTAGTCGTAATGGTCCAGCACGCACTCTATGCTCTGCTCCGGGTCGTTGCTCAGCCGGTTGGGCACCGCCGTGATGCCGATGACGCCACCCTTCCGGGCGCAGGCCAGCAACTCCTCGTCTTTCCTCAACCGGCGGGCCTGCAAACTGTCGCTGGCCAGCGTGTAGGAGCCGTCGTGGCTGAAGGTCACCGGGGTGTTGGACGCCTCGATGGCGTCCATAGCGGTGCGGGAGGAAGCGTGGGACACGTCTACAACCATGCCCAGTTCGTTCATGCGTTGTACGACTTCCACCCCGAACTCGCTGAGCCCCCCGTCGTTGCGCTCGAAGATGCCGTCGCCGATGTAGGCCTTGCGGCTGTAGGTTAGGCCCGCCAGCCGTATCCCCGCGTTGTAGAGCACATCCACCCTGTTCAGCTCGTTGCCGATGGCCAAGTGCTCCACCGTGGGCAGGAACCCTACCTTGTCCTGCCGCTTGGCGGCTTCAATCTCCGCGGCGCTGCCGACCTGAAGGACGTCTTCATGTCGGGAGATGTCCGAAATCATCATGCTTATCTCGTCCAACAGGTCGGAAAAGCGGATGAAGGACATCTCGCTGGTGTGCAACATGCCGCGAAAGACGTTGGCGGTCCCCACGGCGGTAAAGCCGCCTTCCCGTACCGCGTCATAGCCCCAGACGTAGCTGTCGCTGCGGAGATATTCCCAGTACTGGCTGAAGTCTTCCGGAATGACCATGGGATGCTGGTGAAGGTCGATCATCACCGACTCTTCCATCAGGCGTTCAAATCTCAGTTGCTGCTCCCTGTCCAAGGGAACGGTCATGGAGGGAACGCGACCTACTTGGCTGACGAAGTTGAAACGGCCGAGCGTCATAACGGCAACTCCCCGCCGCCGGCTTTCGGGCCGGCGGCTTTAATCTTCGAGCGCGCCTTCCAAGTAACGGCGAAAGGCGTCTGGATCGTTGATGAGGGCCTGAAGTTCCATGGACGGCAGGCGGTGAGGGTCGGTGTGTTCGGTGATGTACCGGGTGCTGTTGGGCGGGCCGCCGTCGGCCTCGTCGGGTTCCGGCGAACCCGCCAGTTCGGCGTAGCGTATGGGCTTGCCGTCGGCCTCGTACTCGGAGCCAACGATCCACAGCCGCCCGAACCGGTAGCGTTTCTTGACCTCGGTTTCGGCAATACTGCTCCAACTGGTGCCGGTAAACGCGAAGTCCTGCGGGACGAAACCCAAGTTTTCTTCGATTACCCGGTTGCACCTGTCCAACTCCTCCCGCAGCACCTCTCCATCGGGATCCTCGGCGGCCAGGTTGGACAGGTTGGGATGGCTGATGGTGTGGGCGCCAATGTGCCAGCCCAAGTCTCGAAGTTCCCGGATTTCGGACCAAGGCATGTGCTCGGGCGCTTGGGCCAACGCCAGTGGACGGGGATAGTCCGGGTCGTAGGGAGAAGTGTAGATGAACAGGTTCCCCTTGAACCCGTAACGCTCCAGGGTATCGTACACCTCCCGTCGCATAGAGACGACCGGATGGTCGAAATCGATCATTATCGGACGGTCTGGCAATCCGGCTGTCCCCTGCCGCCAAGCGGCCAGTTGGTCGTAGTTGATGGAGTTAAACCCCATCTCCGCAGCCGTTCTCATCAGCAGGTCGAACCGTTCTTCGGTCAACGGATTGCTGAGGGCTCCGGCGGCGATGGGACGGATTCCGTGGCACATCGTAATCGGTATTCTCATAACGCTCTCGCCCTCCCTGCCCCAGCCTGCCCCGGCGTCGCCCCCGCCTCCGCGGGGGTGACGGGAAGGGGGCGGCCAGCAGGGAAAAATGTATCACAGGCCTTGAGGGGCCGCAATTGCGAAAGCGCCCGTCAGTCTGACGGGCGCACGCCCTCGAAGTACCGCCTGGGGTTCTCGACCATCATCCGGTCGATAACGGTGCCCGGAACCCCTGACTCCATCAGCCTGGGAATCACGGCCCGGCTGAGCCACAGGTAGCCGTCGGGGTTCTGCTCCCTGCTGGGCATTCCCGGAGAACCCAAGCGAGACAGCACGATGTTCCAGTCATGGGACAGCATCATGTTGGGGGCCAGACCCTCGTCCAGACGGTCTTTCAGGTAGTCGGTCCTTTCCTGCCAAGGAGGCAGGTGGGGGCGACCAAAGGGATTGTTCACGTCCCAGCCCAGCCACACTCCGAGCCGCGCCAGCTCCCGGTGATAATCGGGATCAAGAGTGTGGTTGATGTGCCCTATGTATACGTTGTGGGGCTCCACGCCTTCCTCTTTGAGGATCTGCACCTGTACTTCGCCGATTCGTGACTCCGGCGGCGTGTGGGTTGTGATGGGAACGCCGGTGCGCAGGTGAGTCCTGGCGGAGGCCCGCAGCATTAACTCTTCCTGTTCGGTAATCGGGTCGCTGGTGGCTACCTTGATGATGCCAGCCTTTATTCCCGTCCCCTCGATACCCTCCTCAATCTCCCGTACCCACAGGTCGGCTATGAAGTCCTTGTCCCGGCCCCAGAAGCTGCGCGGAACGTCCAGCCAGCAACCGGTGCAACAAATGAACTGCACCCCTGTCTTTTCCGACACTTCTTTCATAAGAACGACGTCCCGCCCCAAGTCCAAGGGTGAAACTTCCACCACGGTGTCGACGCCGCCGTTCTTGGCTTGGGTAAAGGACTCCAGGGCCATGTCCAGGGCTTCGTCCCTGAATTCCAGTTCGTAGTATGTTTGCCGGATACCGGCGGATGAGTCGATCAGGTGTTCATGGGGCAAAGTAAACCCCATGTCCGCCGTATCCAACGGCCCCAGCACCGAGTTTATTGTAGCCATACGACACCTCCGGTTTTTCCTTGCGGTCTTGATTCCAAGGATATGTCTTACCGGATTATACAAGCCTTGGCGTCATCATGCGGTGTTAGAATTGGGGAATCGCATCACTGGAGTCAAAGCCGGAGCATTTAATACAACAAATGATAGGGGGAGCGAAATGGCAATACATTTCAGCGAGCAGGAATTGGCTTCCCGCAGGGAAAAAGTCGTGGCCGAACTGCAATCGGCCGGGTTGGCGGCCCTGCTGATTTTCCGGCAGGAAAGCATGTACTATCTGACCGGGTACGACACCACCGGCTACTCTCAGTTTCAATGCCTCTACCTTGGGGCCGACGGCAAGCTCATTCTGTTGACCAGGTCAGCCGACCTGCGCCAAGCGCGCTTGACCTCGGTGATAGACGACATCCGCATCTGGGTGGACAGCGCGGACATCAATCCGGGCCAGGACCTCTGGAAGATCCTGGAGGAACAGGGGTGCCGCGGCCGACGCTTGGGAGTGGAACTGGAAGCATGGTGCCTTACCGGCAAGCGATGGGAATATGTCAGGGCCGCCATCGAGGGACGCTGCGAGTACGAGGACGCCTCCGAACTGGTGAGCCGCTTGAGGCTGGTCAAGAGCGACGCGGAATTGGAATACATCCGCAAGGCGGCGGCGTTGGGCGACGACGCCCTGGCGGCGGCCCAACGGCTGGCCAAGGCGGGTGCACCGGAGCAGGATATTCTTTCGGGAATGCAATCGGCGGTTTTCCAGGGAGGCGGCGACTACCCGGCCTCGCGGTTCATCATAGGGTCGGGTGAAAACGCCCTGATGGTGAGGAATTTTTCCGGCTACCGCACGCTGGGAGACAACGACCAACTCCAACTGGAGTTCGGCGGCACCTACCGTCATTACCATTCCTGCTTGATGCGGACCATCCTGACCGGAGAGCCTACCGAGCACCAGCTTGCCATGCACGCCGCCTGTTGCGACGCGCTCCAAGCCTGCAAGGACGCCGCTCGCCCGGGGTCGACCTTCGGAGATATTTTCGCCGCCCACGCCGATTCACTGGACCGCTCGGGCTTCGGCGACCACCGTCTCAACGCCTGCGGTTACAGCCTGGGAGCGTTGTACCCGCCTACCTGGATGGACTGGCCCATGATATACAAGGACAACCCGGTGGTGTTGCAGCCCAACATGGTCATCTTCATGCACATGATCCTGCTGGACTGGGAACGCAAGCTGGCCATGGCCGTGGGGGACACGGTGCTGGTCACCTCCGGGGAGTGCGAGACGCTGACCAAGATGGGAACGGGGTTGGTGGTGAATTGACCTGCGCCAGTGGTTAAGGTAGACGACCTTATGGGCGTCGAGAAGGGCCCCGGTCCAGCACAGCACAGGTTGGACCGGGGCCCTTCTTATTGTTGGAGGAAGAGTGCTTGATCGTATTTTAGCCGGTCCCGCGCAGCCTGGGGTCCAGAACGTCCCGTAGAGCATCGCCCAGCAGGTTCCAAGCGAAGACCACTACGCCAATCGCGATGCCGGGGAAGACTCCCAGCCACGGGGCCAGCCGGACGTAGGTCTGCGCCGCGCCGCGCAACATGCCGCCCCAGGAAGCTACGTCCGGGGGAACGCCTACGCCCAGGAAGCTCAGCGTCGCCTCGGCGACGATGGCTATCCCCAGGAAGACAGTTACCATCACTATGTACAGGGCAAGGCAGTTGGGAATCATGTGGCGGAATATGATGCGGCCGTGGCCGGCACCCACCGCCCGGGCTGCCAATATGTAGTCCATCTCTCTTATGGCCAGGGCTTGAGCACGGAGGACACGGGCCGTATTTGGTAAGAATGCGATGCTCAAGGCGATCACCACGTTGTTGAGGGACGCCCCCAAGGCAGCCATGATGGCGATCGCCATGATAAGGCCGGGGAAAGCCATCAGCGCATCTATGATTCTTTGAATGATGAGGTCGGTCAGTCCACCGAAATGGACGCTTGTGACCCCCACCACCATGCCTATTGAGGCGCCGATGAATGCGCTGAGCAGCCCGGCATACAGGGAAACCCTGGCGCCGTAGACGAGCCTGGTAAACACGTCACGGCCCACTTGGTCGCCGCCGAGCAGATACTCGGAGTTGGGAGCGGCGTAAACGTATTCCGAGTTAGTCTCGTTGGGGCTCTTGGTGGCTATCAGGGGTGCGAAGATCGCAACCACTATGAGAATGAAGGCGATGGCCGCTCCAAATCCACCCAAGGGCTTGCGCCTGGAAAACGTAACAATAGTCCGACATACGGCGGTACCGGTCATTAGCCCACGGGTTGGCCAGCTTGTTAATACTGCGTTGCCTGTACTTTCTTGCGCCACTTTTTTGCAGCCTCAAATGTAGTATGTAGCGGCCGGTCTAAAGTGTCCTCCAACCAGCTCTTTGCGCATTTTGGTTCCCGTATGGCGGTATTGCCGCAGGTCTCTAAGTGAAACGGACCCTGGGATTCAACCAGCCGTAGACAATATCCAGGAAGAGGTTCAACAACAACACCGATCCCGTGGTGATCACGATCACCGCTTGGACCGTGGTGTAGTCGCGGTGGAAAATGCTGTCTATCAGGAGCAGTCCCATCCCCGGTATCAGGAAGATGTTTTCGATAACAATGGTGCCGGCCAGCAGGCGGCCGAACTCGTAACCGGAGATAGTGACAACCGGGAGAAGCGCGTTCTTGAGGGCGTGCCTGAGAATAACTATCTGCTCGCGGAGACCTTTAGAGCGCGCGGTCCGGATATAGTCCTCCCGGTATACCTCCAGCATGGATGAACGGGTCACCCGGGCGACGAACGCCATGTTGTAGAAGCCCAACGCCAGGGCCGGGAAGAAAAGCTGCTTGAGGTTGGTCCACGGGTCCTCCCACAAGTTCACATAACCTATGGGAGGTATCCAGTCGAAAAGCAACACCAGGAAGAATATGATCATAATGCCCACCCAGAAGTTGGGCAGGGCTACCCCTGAGATGGTTATGATCCTGGAAACGTAGTCGATTATGGAGTCCTGTTTTATTGCAGAGAGAACCCCCAGAGGTATGGCCACCACGTTAGCCAGAAGCAGGGCCAGAACGGTCAGTTCCAGTGTGATGGGCACCTTTTGCGCCAGGTCCTTCGACACGTCATCTTCGTAGAACAGGGACATGCCGAAGTCCAGCTGGAGCATTCCCCAGACCCAGGTGCCGTACTGGACGTACAGTGGCCTGTCCGTCCCCAGCTTTGCCCGCATTGCGTCAAGCTGCTCCTGGGTGAAGTCGGCCTCGCCAGTCTGTCCCGTCAGCTTCATAAGCGCCGGGTCACCGGGCATCAAGCGCAGGATGATAAAGACCAGCAAGGTGGCCATCAGCAGGGTAGGCACGAACAGCAAGAACCGTTTGATGATATAGGCTTGCACCTGCGTCCTCCTGAACTATCCCCTTCTTAGCCCTTTACAGAGGAATGGGCACCTTTGACCTCGACCCTTTATAGGTCAACGTTACCCCTCTCCCACCGACGGGAGAGGGGTAAGAGGCAAGGGCCATTACATGCCTTTTAGCACTTGGGGTCGCAGTAGGTAGTCTCGTGCTTGTACCCGGCCCAGAGGGACCCGGAACGGTGGATGCCCTTGATCTTGGTGTTGAACACCCAGTTCCTCGCGGTCCAGTAGGTTATCGGGCAGCAACCGGGGTCCTCATGGATGAGGAAGTCCTCCATATTGCGGAGAATGGCTTTCCGCTTCTCTTGGTCGGGCTCACCCGCCTGCTTGACGTAGTCGTCCTGGAACCATTGCGGCGGGTTGTACCGCGCGTACCTGGCCCATGAACCAGCCGGCATGAATGTCCGGCCGAAAATGGCATCCGGCTCCGGGAGGAAGTGAGCGCTCCCCTGGGTCGCCATTATCCAGTCGCCGTCCAAGTAGCGCTTGAAGCCGGTGCCGCTGTCTTGCAGCCCGATGGTGGCGTTGATGCCGATCTTCAGCAGGTCTTCCTTTTCCATGACGGCCTGATCCGGGAACTCCACTACCTGGCGCACCATCATGTCTACGTCGAACCCTTCAGGGTAGCCGGCCTCGGCCAGCAGTTCCTTAGCCCTGGCGATGTCGTCGGGGTGCTTCTCACCGTTAAGTTCGCGCCAGCCGGGCAACTCGGCGATCTCTTCCTGAGTTCGGCCAAACCAGGTCCCGGACCCCAAGGCGGGGCCGAGGGTATCGATGCCGGGCGCGCCGAAAGTGTCGTAAAGAGCGCGGCGGTCCAAGGCCAGGTTCACCGCCTGCCTTACCCTTGGGTCGGTGAAGGGTTCCTGGCTGGTGTTCATAAAGAAGAAAAAGAAACAGCAGTTCTGGATGTATTCGACCCTCAGCCGATCAGTTTCTTCGCTCGCAAGTTGAGCGGCCTCCTTGTTGCTGAGCTGGGTGATGCCCCAGTTGGTCATAAGCACCTGCTCGGTCTTGTAGGCCGCGATCAAGGTACCCTTGTCCACCATTTTGAAGTGGGTCATGCCGTCTATGTAGGGAAGGCCTTCCTTCCAGTAGTTCTCGTTCTTCACCAACTCGATGGAGACGTCTTTCTTGAACGAGCCGGGCGTGAAGGGGCCGGAGCCCATCTGGTTTTCCCACTTCTGGGTAGAGTTGTCTACGTCCGCCTCCGCCCAGTGCTGGGCGACGATCTTGTTGAAGTCCAAGGCCAGGGTAGGTATGAAGTCGGGGGCAAAGCGGATTTGTATTGGCACTTCCACAGTATGCCTGTCAACAGCACGGGCAGTCAGCCGTTTGTAGTAAGGCTTCAAAGCCGGCAATGGCACCACCCGCGGCGGTGTAGCGTCAGGGTCGACCATGCTGTCAAGGCTGTATACTACGTCGTCAGCCGTGACGGGCTCGCCGTCCTGCCACATTGCTCTTTCGTCAAGGTAGAAGGTGAAAACGCTGCCGTCGTCGTTTACCTCCCACCTCGTGGCCAAGTCACCCCTCAAGTCGTAGGCATCCTCGGTCTCAGGGTTGTACTCAATGAGGCCGTTGTAGATGCCCGACGAGTTCATGATATTGACGGTGTTGGTGACGTGAGGGTGCCAGTTTGGCGGCGGGAAAGAGTAGGCCTGCATATTTATTTTGCCGCCGGTCTTGGTCATGGCGACGACCGCAGGCGCTTCCGTGGCCTTGGCCATGGCTGTGGGCGTGGGGAACGTGGTGACGAGGACCTCTCTCACCACTTCCTTCTCGACTTCTTTTACCACCTCTTTTTCGACCACCACCGGCTTTTCGACTTCCTTGATGACCTCCTTCTCTACCACCACCGGCTTTTCGACTTCTTTAATGACTTCTTTTTCTACGACAATCGGCTCGGCGGGGGCTGAGCCGCCGCAAGCAGCAATCGCGATCAACAGCAAGGACAATGCCATCAATGGCACAAAGGACGCCCGGTTCACCCACCTGCGTACTAACATAGCTAGCCTCCTATCAATCTGGCGCGCACAAGCTCCAAATATTCATTGAGAGCCTTCTGATAGTGGGTTGGTATCTTATAGAGGAGTTTGGAAAAAGTCAATATAAACGTAAATATATAGGTGAAAAACGTAAATTTAACAGTTAATATATGTAACACGTAATGATACCTCTTTATCTCTCGAGCCTATTGCCGGAATCACGATATGCGATAACGGTTTCAGTAATTAGTAAAGGTTAGAATACTGATAATTCAAGGATAAATTCCGCTATTAGCATGTAGAAGGTTATCTTTGTCACAAAGATAACATTACTTCGTACCAATGATTGCTACTGGCCCTGTACGACAGTGTATCTTGTCTGGGGAACCTGATGCCCAAAGCAAGAATACGAGAGACTTCCGCGGGTTTCCGAAGCTGGCATCACGGCGACAATGGGAAGGCGGAATCGAAGGTCTGCGGGATTGCGAGAAAAAGCGGTGGAAGCGTGGGTGAATGGTTAGTTAGGGGTCTAAGACGCCGGCAGGCCTACGTCGGCCCCAACGTTACAGCGCGCCATGTACTATTCCGTGGACGTGGAGGTGGACGTGGACGGGATTGAGGGGTTGTGCGCCCCTGCCGCCGGAAACCACAGAGGCATGAACGGCAACCGTTAGATGGGCGGCCTGCGCAGATGCCAGGTGGTGCTTTGTTCGTAGGCGTGAGCCGCTTTCATTACGGTGGCGTCTTCGAAGGGTCTTCCAGCGATTTGGAGAGATACCGGGAGGTCATCGGAGGTGAATCCGCAGGGCACCGATATGGCCGGGACACCAGCCAGATTGAAGGGGCCGGTGAAGCTCCTGACGCCGGATATCCCCCTCTGGGCGTCCGCTTGGCTCCGGATACCGGGCGCATCGGCTATCTTGGGGGCTGGACCGGGCGATGAGGGCAGGACCAGCACGTCTACTTTTTTCAGCAGTTCCAAGACCTGCCGTCGAAGCAACTCGCGGATCTTTTGCGCCTTGTAATACATTTGGGCCGGGGTAAGGATGGCTGCCAGGAGCCTGACCCTGGAGTTGTGATCATAGTCGCCGGGGCGGGTCTTCAGGTTTTCGTAATGGACCTCCGCCGCTTCCATGTCGGTCAGCCCCTTGGAGGCCACGCCGCCGGCTTCGATGAGAGGGAGGGATACCTCCTCCACAGACGCCCCCAACTCTCCCAACGCTCCAACGGCGGCGATGACCGAGTCTCGCACTTCCGGGTCAACGTCGTCGCCGTACACCTTTTCCCTTATCACTCCAACCTTGAGGTTGGTAATGTCCCCGTCCAGGGCGGCGCGGTAGTCGGGCACGGGTGCATTGCGGGAATAGACGTCCTTTGGGTCGTACCCCGCGATTGCTTGCAGAGTGACGGCGCAGTCTTCGACCGTCCGGGTGACGGGTCCGACCGTATCCATCGACCAGCAGGCTGGAAGGACGCCGTACCTGCTCACCAATCCCCACGTCGGCCGCAGTCCAACAAGGCCGCTCCATGCCGCCGGGATGCGTATGGAACCGCCGGTGTCCTCCCCCAAGGAAGTCGCGCAGAGGAACGCCGCCGTGGCGGCCGCCGATCCACTGGAGGAAATGCCGGGGTTCCTGGTGAGGTCCCAAGGATTGCGGGGAGTGCCACCGGGGTGATAGAAGCTGTCGCCCAAGGCGAACTCGCTCAGGTTCAGCTTCCCCAGCAGCACCGCTCCGGCGTTTTTCAGACTCGATACCACGGTGGCGTCCTCGTCGGGAACGAAGTCCCAGAGAATGGTGGACCCTCCGGTGGTGCGGACTCCTTTCGTATAACACTGGTCCTTGACGGCCACGGGCACGCCGTGGAGCGGGCCGAGGTAGCGCCCGGCGCGTATGTCCTCCTCGGCTTGGCGGGCTTCCAGCAACGCTGCGTCCCGCAACACGGTGATGTAGGAATTGATCTTGCCGTCAACCTGCTCAATGCGGTCAAGGTAGGCTTCCGTCGCCTCCACCGGCGACACGTCGCCATTCTCTATCAGCTTGGAAAGGGCAGTCGCCGTAAGGAAGGGTATGTCCTGCTTGTTCATTGACGAGTCCTTAACGAATCCTTCTGCCGCTCTGGAACACAGCCCAGATGTTTCGTAGCGCGCCCGGGTCTGACAGCGGGTCGCCGTCGATAAGCACCATGTCGGCCTGCTTGCCGACCTCGATGGTGCCCGCTATGTCCTCGATGCCGAGGAGGTCGGCCGCAACCCGGGTGGACGCTTCCAGCGCGGCCTGCGGCGTCATACCGTTTTCCACCATCAACTCGACCTCCCGCGCTACGAAGCCGTGGCGGGCGGGGGAGCCGCCGGCGTCGGTGCCGGTGGCGATGCGGACGCCCGCCCGCAGGGCGCGCTGGAAACTGGCGATGGAATTTTCCTTCCTGTCATGGATGTCCGCCATCTGGGCGTGCGACCACCCCATCTGTGTCGCCAGTCGCGCCCTGGCATCCCAGGTAGACATTGTGGGCACCATGTAAGTGCCCATTTGGGCCATGAGTTGCACCGTGGGCTCGTCCACGTAGGTGCCGTGTTCTACGGAGTCGATTCCGGCCTCAACCGCCAAGCGGGTGCCTTCGAACCCGTGGCAGTGGGCGGCGATCTTCAGCCCGGCCCCGTGGGACGCCTGCACCGCGACATCCAGCGCCTCGCGGCTCATGCTGGCGAACTGCTCGCCGTCGTCGCGGAAGCCGGTGGCGCCTACCTTGATGAGGCCGGCGCCTCTGTCGATCATGTCCTGGATGCCTTCCAGAAGTTCCTCGGGCGTCTCCGTTCTCCGGGTAAGACCGGCGGGCCAAGTCCCCGGAAACTGGAACCACTCGCCGGAGGCTATTATCCGCGGCCCAAGAATCGCTCCGGCGGCGGCTTGGCGGGCGATGCCTATGTTGATGGCGTGGCGCGCCCCCACGTCCCTCGCCGAAGTGACCCCTGACATCAATGCCCTGCGGCAGTTGCCCACCGCCTTCAGCGTAAATTCCTCGTGAGTGTCGTTCAGCAGGCGTTCCATGGCGTCCATGCCGCCGTCGCCCGTGAAGTGCTCGTGGCAATCAATCAAACCAGGGATAAGGGTCAAGCCCTGGCCGTTGATGTCTTCCTGGTGGCGCGGCCGTTTTGGCCGGGCCGATTCTTCGCCAATCCAGCTTATTTCCCCACCTGATACTTCGAGGCTCACCGCCGGTACCGGACCGGCGCCTGTCCCATCGATTAGCCTGACGTTCCGAATGACCAAGTCCATGACAATCTCCTTACGCCTGCCCCCGGCGGGTTTCCCGCCTGCGCGGGAAAGACGGGAAGGGGGACGTCCTCAGCATCGGATGCCCCAATCCTAACACAACCCTGCCCCCAGGTTCCCGCCTGCGCGGGAAAGACGAAGGCCTGCCCCCGTGGAGACGGGGGTGGGGGTGGGAAGGTCACGGAGTGGTTAGTGGAGAGTGGATAGAAGGGGTGGGTGGCCCGGATGCAGCCGGCCCCTTCCCGTCTTTCCCGCGCAGTGCCTGCCCTCGGCCCCCGCCTTCGCGGGGGAGACGGGGGTAGGGAACCTTGTCCTCGTGGAGACAGGGGACGCCGGGGGTGACGGGAAGGGAAAGGCTGCAGCACCCGACCTGCCCCCAGGTTCCCGCCTGCGCGGGAAAGACGAAAGCCTGCCCCCGTGAAGACGGGGGTGGGGGGCCGGAAGTCCGGGACTATTTCTGTGCTACTTGGATGACGAAGTCCGGGTCGTAAAAGTCGTAATCCGCTTTGAAGTCGCCGTACCGGTCCACGTGATTGAAGCCGACGCTCTTCAGCAGGTCGGTGACATAACCCTGCCTGATGGGGCAGAGCGTAAGGTAATGGACCGCACCGTCGGCGTACTCATAGCGCATCTTGACGGCTTCGTCGCTCAATTCCGCCGGGCTGACGTTGACCGTCTCCCCCAAGTAGTACGACTGGTGCTTGCTGTGGAAACCGTTGTCCAGAATAGCGTCATAATTCCGCTGGTCGATAATGGCGATGCCATCGTCGTTCAGAAGTTGATATATCTCGTTCAGTGCCTTGATCCGGTCCTTCTCTTCGAAGAGATGAGTGAAAGCATTGCCCAAGCAGATTATGGCGTCGAACTTCTCTCCCGGGAATGAGTTTGTAAGGGTGGTCCACTCCGCCTCTACCAAGCGAATGTTCTTCAAGCCGAACCTGGCGGCATTTTCCTTGGCCTTGGCCAGCATGTTGGGGGCGCCGTCCGCGCCGGTTACGTCGAACCCGTCGGCGTTCAGGGAAACCGTGTGGAACCCGGTGCCGCAGGCGATGTCCAGCACCGTCTCGGCGCCGTGTTGTCTCAGGATCTTTTGGAAGAAATTGTTCTCCGTCTCGGTCCGTCGCTGCCAGTCAATCAGTTCGTCCCACCGGCCGGCGAACTCCGGCGAGTATTGGTCCTTGTATAGGTCCTTTGGCACCATGGTGCCGCTGCGCTGGTACATGTGGTAACCCCCGGTGTTTGATTGAACTCGAGACTTGGACACCGGTTAGTCCGCCTTGCCTTTGACCGTTCCCGTTAATGGCTGGGAACGTGTACACGGGCGGTTGCATCCCGGGCCTAAACTCGGTCACCCACACCTCACACGGATCGGTCGCGCTTGCAGCAGCGAAAGTTGAAGCGGGCGTTTGGCCCGCTGCGTAAGTTTCATGTCGGGCGCGTGTCTATCCACAGGCACGCGTGTATCAGGGAGGGGGATTGGTTGGGGCTGCCGTTCCCTTCCGTGGAACGCTTCTGAGGACAGGCAACGTTAGTCTGGGCTGTCCGGTCGGCGTTTGGAGGATTCAGGGAAGGGGATGGAACTGAGACATCTACCTGGCGTTGGCCAGCCAGGATTTATCCGATTGTACTCAGGCCAGCTAGGGATTGCAGGGGAGGTAGTGGTTCAACCGCCGCAGGAATGGAGGTTGCGGCGGGGTAATGGAGGGTCGGCCCCCGTGGTTCGCTAAGGACCCTCCGGATGAGAAAAAGCCGCTTTGAGAGTGATTCGCACCGTGTTCCACCATATGTATTCCCAACCTTCCGGCTCAAACGAGTCCGATTTGGGCTTCTTTGAGCATACGGTAAGTTAACGGGAAGGGTTGACATTGTCAAGTTTGGAAGAAGCTCTGTTGAATATCAGACAGGATGAAAGCGGCGTTTAAGGACTGATAATGCAATCTAATAGATGATATACACCCGTATTTATCCGTCTTTCGTAGTAATCACGGATGCATCGTGCGGATACTGGTTTGCCCATATAGGCCCTCGTAGGCGCTGTTGACACACCTGTCTAATGTGCTATGCTTTGCAACGGTAAATATTTGCAATAACGTATGACTTCAGGTGGATGATGTCCGGGCATCAAACAGCCGTCGAATTATTGCGGGAGCAAGGCTACCGGATGACGCCGCAACGCTTGTCGGTGCTGGATATCGTTGCCGGCCAACCCGGACACATCGGCGCCGACGAGGTGTGGAGCCTGGCCAAGGTCCAGCACCCGTATGTGGACCTGGCCACCGTGTACCGCACGCTTCAATTTTTGAAGCGGGTCGGCGTCGTCACCGAGGTTGTCATCGGCAACAAGCTCCACTTTGAGATGACGGACCAGCATAACCCGCACCATCATCTGGTCTGCTCCAGTTGTGAGGTCGTGTACACCTTAAGCCCGGACTACCTGGTTGAGTTCAGCGAGCGGTTGACGCAAGAATTCGGGTTCTCCGTGGACCTGGAGAACCTGACCATCGGAGGGAAATGCTCACAATGCTCTGGAGGTACATTAGGATAACCCAAAGTCGGGCGCCGGCCTGGCCGTGCGAAGAGGGGTCCGTTCTCAAGTTGCGTCTGGAATTGATAGTCCTGGCGGCGGTCGTCACCATCATGGCCGCGCTGGCCTGTGCCAGTCCAAGCGAGGGATCTCCGAATCCCGCTGCGGGGTCAAAAGAATCGGTAAACACCCTTAATGTAGTGTCCACCGTTTCACCGATTACCAGCATCGTTGAAAACATCGGCGGCGTTCGCATCAATTTGCAAGGCGTAGTGCCCGAAGGGGTCAACTCCCACACTTTTGAGCCGGCCCCTTCGGTGGCGGCCATTCTTTCCGATGCCGACCTGATTTTCCTGAACGGTCTTTTTCTGGAAGAACCGACGTTGGAGTTGGCGAGGGCCAACCTGAAACCGGGCGCGGAAATCGTGAGCCTCGGCGACCTGACCATTACCCGCGACGAATGGAAGTTCGATTTTTCATTTCCCGAGGAAGGAGGGCACCCTAACCCGCACTTGTGGCCTGATCCTATTCTCGCCCTGCGCTATGCCGAAATCGTCAGCGAGAATTTGTCGGAGCGGGACCCCGCCAACGCCGATTACTACGCCGGCAACTACACAGCCTTCGAGAAGCGCATCCAGCAGTTGGACGATTCTATAAAGTCCATGGCAGCCGGAATACCGGTGGAAAATCGCAAATTGCTGACTTATCACGACTCGTGGGCGTACTTCGCTGGCCGGTACGGTTTCACCGTCATCGGGGCGGCCCAACCGGCGGATTTCTCCGAGCCGTCGGCGCGCGAGGTGATTGCCCTGATCGAGCAAATAAAAGCGGAAGAGGTCCGGGCCGTTTTCGGGTCGGAGGTGTTTCCCAGTGACGTTATGGAGACTATTGCCGCCGAGGCCGAAATAGAGTACATCGACGAACTCAGCGATGACGATCTTCCCGGCGTTGCCGGAGACCCGTTGCACAGTTACCTGGGGCTGGAGGTAGCGAACCTGAGAATCATCATTCCGGCCTTAGGAGGCGATGCTTCCGCGCTGGACGGGTTCGATACCGGCCCGGTTTTCGACGGCGAATCGAGAGCCGTCTATCCATAGATGGCCCGAAGATGGCCCGATACTAAACGATCTTATGAGAGGCTGGCACAGGTTAGCGCCGCCTGACTATTGAGATGCTGCATCCGCCAGAATTAGCACACCTTCACCGGCCCGACCCCGACGCCGGTCCTGTAGTTGAATTTCGACAGGTAACTGCCGGATACGCCGGTTCGCCCGTCGTCAGCGACATTGACCTTACGGTGATGCCCGGCGATTTCGTTGCTCTTCTTGGTCCCAGCGGGTCGGGAAAGACCACTTTGCTGCGCACGATACTGGGCGCCGTTAACATAATGTCCGGCGAAGTGCGCTTGTATGACAAACCGGCCAAAGGCCGCCGCAACCGGGCCGGTTACGTGCCTCAACTGGAAACGATCGACTGGAACTTCCCGGTCACCGTGGAGGAAACGGTGATGATGGGCCGCACCATGTCGAACGCCCTGTTTCCCTGGTTCCGTAAGCAGGAACGGGAATTGGCCTTCGACATGATGGAGCGGTTGGGAATCGGAGGCTTGGCCAAGCGGCACATCCGCGAACTGTCGGGAGGACAACAGCAGAGGGTTTTCTTGGCGCGGGCCCTGGTCAGCAATCCTGAGTTGCTGCTGTTGGACGAACCTACTTCGGGGGTTGACGTTAAGACGCGGGACGACGTGATGCACCTGCTTCACGATCTCAACCATGACGGGGTCACCATCATACTCACCACCCATGAAATAAACGCGGTGGCAGTACACCTGCCGCGCATCGTCTGCTTGAACGGGTCCATCGTAGCGGACGGCCCGCCCCACCAAGTGATCGTGCCCCACATTCTCTACGAGGTGTATGGTGCGGAGATGTCTGTGATCCAATATCAGGGCATGACACTGGTGGCGGAGAGCGCCCACTTCTGGTTCGGCGGTAAAGAGCCGGTTGCCACTGTGCAAGACGATAGCCACCTCGGCCCCATGGTCCCGCACAGCCATCCTGCCCTTGACCGCTCCCCGGCGCACCACCACCACGCCAGCCCGGCTGCAGCGGGAGATTGTTAGCCCTTGCTGGAGCCTTTCGAATACGGATTCTTTGTCCGGGGCATCGTAGCGTCGGCGTTGCTTGGTGCCCTCTGCGGGCTGATGGGAATCTACATTGTGTTGCGAGGAATGTCTTACATTGGCCATGGACTCTCGCACGCAATCTTTGGCGGCGCCGTCGTCAGCTGGGTAATGTCGATACATTTCTTTATCGGGGCCACTGCTTGGGGCTTCTTGTCGGCGTTGCTCATCATGTTGACCACCCGCAAAAACCCCATTGGGTCGGACGCCGCCATCGGAATCATAACCACTGCAAGTCTTGCGCTGGGCATCGCCATCATCAGCCGTGGCAACAGCTTCCAAGGCGACTTGGAAGGCCTCCTTTGGGGCAACGTGCTGGGAGTCGACAACGTCGACTTGACCATCATCACCGTGGTGACCTGCATAGTGGCCGCAGTGTTCTTTGTGGCGTACAAGCTGTTTCTGTTTGCCACGTTCGACACCGAAGTGGCGCAGTTCTACGGCGTGCCTACGGGTTGGGTTGACACCCTGTTCTCGCTATTGCTTGCAAGCACCATCGTTGTTTCCATGCAGGTGCTGGGGGTGATGATGATCGCCGCCGCCGTCGTTATCCCGCCCGTCATTGCCCGGTTGCTTACCAACAGTTTCCGCAGGATGACTCTCCTGTCCACAAGCATCGGCGCCGTCTGCGGTACGGTCGGCATATATTTGAGCTACCTCGCAGACGTCTCGTCGGGGGCAAGCGTGGTGTTGCTGTCGGCGGCGGTGTTCGTGGTGGTCCTGGCATGGTCTAAAGTAAGGGGCCGCTTTGTCCGCGGCAGTGGTCTGTCCAGGTTGCCGCAAAGGCCCGGCGGCGCATTTGACTAACGTCCCATAACACGGCCATCGGAGGTAGGAATGGCACACGCACACCATCACAACCAGATGCCCGCAGTGGTGGAGGGACGCACCGGGGTGCGGAGAGGCGCCGCGTTCATCATCGGCGGCTTGACCAGCGGCCACGGTGTGTTCCACTGGATTGCCCAGAGTTTCATCGTTGTGCTTCCCGAAGTGCGTGACCTGCTCTTGGGCGGCAGCGTTATCGCCGCCACAAGCATCCAGAGCACCAGGGAGATTGCCTCCGGCGTCGTGTCGCTGCCCGGAGGCGTGATAACCGACGCTCTACGCCGTTACTGGGGCTGGGTCATGGCCGTGTGCATGGGCCTGTTCGGAGTTGGCTGGTTGCTGATGGCATCCGCCGGCTGGCAGGTCCCGGGCAGCGCTTGGCTGGCGGCGAACCAAGCCGCCCAAACCGCCGGAGAGCAGAGCGGCTTGAACCCCTTGGGTTATGCGCTGTTGTTGATTGGCATGGCTGTGGTTGCAGTCGCGGCGGCGTTCTGGCATTTGCCGGCGATGGCGGCCTTGTCGTCGCACTTTGCTCACCGCCGGGCGTCGGTCCTCTCATTTCACGGTGTTGGCGGCAACATTGGGGATGTTATTGGCCCGGTGCTGACAGGGCTTCTGCTGATCAGCCTGACTTGGCAGGCGGTGATTACCATTTATGCTGCCGTGCCGATATTCCTGACCTTCCTGGTGTTCTGGGCTTTTCGAGACATAGGTCACCGCGCACAAGCCGCTGCAGCGAACCAACCCGTGTCTACGATGCGCAGTCAGATCGAGGAGACCAAGCTGCTGATACGCAACGGCCGGATGTGGGGCATTACGGCGGTGGCCGGGTTGCGCGGCATGGCCTACATCGGGTTTATCACCGTCCTGCCCCTTTACTTGGTGGACGAACTGGGGTTGACGGCCAACACGGAGCACGGGAATTTCGCCAACCTGTTCATCCGGGGTTCGTTAATCGGCCTGCTGGTACTGGTGGGCATCTTCACCAGCCCGGTGATGGGCTACATCTCGGACCGGATAGGGAGAAAGCTGGTGCTGGTGCCCGGCATGGCGTTCCTCGCGGTCGTGACCTTGCTGATGGCGCCCTATGGCGACAACTTGGCGATAATGACCGTGCTGTTGGCCGCTTTGGGAATTTTCCTGTTCAGCGACCAGCCAATCCTGACCGCCGCGGCGATGGACATAGTGCGGGAAGGAACGGCGGCAACGACCCTGGGCTTGGTTTCCACATCGCGGTTCGTTTTCAGCGCTGCTTCGCCGATCATCGCGGGATGGCTGTACGACATGAACACCGATAACCTGTTCTACTACACGGCTGCGTTATATGTCTTGGGCGTGGTTATCCTGCTGTTCGTTCGGTTGCCCCGCCCAACGCCTGCTGGCGATGGCCATGACGATCATCACCACGACGACCATGCCGACGGCCACGAACACGCCCATGGTCACAGGCATGAAGAGGGTCACCGGTAGCAGACCGTCCTGCCCATGTGCACTGGGGGGCAGGACCAAGCATTCTCAATATGTATAAGGCGACGCTGGTCTCAGCGTCGCCTCGTGGTTTAGGTCCGAACATCGACAAGACCTTAGTGGACAGCGTCTCTGGCTTGGTTAAGCCAGTTCCTCCACACCTGTTCATTCGTTGCAGCCCACTCCTTGGCGTGGTTGTCGATGTCCTCCTGGGAGTCCTCCCCGGAGGCCATGCGGTTGTTCTGCGCGAGCACGTCCTCAAGCGGTACGTTCATTATCTCGAAAAGGCGTTTGGCCGCGGGG
Source organism: Dehalococcoidia bacterium (assembly GCA_965203835.1). GTDB lineage: Bacteria > Chloroflexota > Dehalococcoidia > Lucifugimonadales > UBA3495 > CBDCFV01. Next base: position 1,232,944 of record OZ241919.1, on the reverse strand, counting down.
TTATCGGCCAGGAACCTGCTGTTAGCCACGACCTGGATGTCGTTTGCCGGGAATCCCAGGAAGCATGGTTCGTGGAAGCGTACACACCCTTCAACACCGTAAATCTTGACCATCCACTCCTTGGTGATTACCGGATGAGCAAATCTGGGCACCTCGATCCAGGTAACGTCGCTCCCCGGGACCAAGCCGAAAGGCTCGGTGAGAGTAACGCCGGGGGTGGAGGCGTAGTACAGAACGGATTCTCCGTTGGCGTGACGCCGCTTTACTTCGGCGAACATGGCGTCATATTGGCCCGTGTTGTGATTGATATGGTCTGAAAGTCCGAAAGCGTCAATCTGATAATTAATGACCTTGTTGCAACCCCAGCCGTCGGTGCAGCCATAGAGGTCGGCCTTGCCGTCGCCGTTGTGGTCAAAGGCCGCTTTGACCTCGGGCTTGGCGAAGTCCGCCAATGTCATGATCCCGAATTTTTCAATAGAGCCTTTGTCCACCAAGTAGCCCTGCATGCCGCCACGTTTGATCACGGTGCCGGCAATCTCGGCTCCTTGGGACCACAGGTCTTCAAACTGGTTATGCGACGGGAACCACCCGTTGGCCCAGAAATGCACGTCCCCGTGGGCGACCGCTTCGTAGAACAAAGCGTTATCCAGCTCCTGATGGTCCTGGACGTCGTAGCCCAACTGCTCCAGGGCCAGGCTGTACAGAGCTTCCTGGAAATAGCCGGTATTCCAGGTTGCCCTTCCCGGCCGTACGGTGACACCCAACCCGGGCAAGGCAATATTACCGTGGGTCACCGGTTCTCTGTCTACTGGTACCTCTACAGGCACCTCGACGATAACTTCCTTGATCACCTCTTTTTCTACGATGACTTCTTTGGGCACCTCGACGATGACTTCCTTGATGACTTCTTTTTCTACGATGACTTCCACCGGCACTTCAACGGGCACTTCTACTATCTTCTCTACCTCAACAGGCACCTCTACGATCACCTCTTTTTCCACCTGGACTTCCACAGGCACCTGCTTCTCTACGATCACCTGCTCGATGACCGGCACCTCTTTGATCACCTCTTTTTCCACGACCCGCGGTTCGGGAGCGGCAGAGGCGCAGGCAGTGAAAACCAGCAGCAACGACAGTAGAGCACAGACGGCAAACACCGGCCGCAAGAACGTATTCAATGGCATTTTAAGCCTCCCGATTCATTACTCTCGCAGGTCAATGCAGCGCCGCGATCTCATCCGTTGTATTCGAGAGATGAAGCTTCTCACATGTTAATACGTCAGCGAACAGTCAACGTGCGTCGGCGCGAGGCAGTTATGCCGGTTTTTGCGCTACGAACAATGCCCAGCCGATCTTGCCGGCGTTGGCCGAATCCACCCAGAAGGTCAGGGCGTCTACCGTGCGGTCGATGGTTTCGGCGTCGATGCGCGATAGCAGGGCCTCGCGGTTCTCCTTCAGGCGGTCCCGCACCCAGCCGTAAGAACGGGCGACGTATTGGGACCAGTCCTCAACCCTGCTGACAGTGAGGCCCAACCCGGCCAGCGCACCGGTGTAGTCTTCCATGTCCCACATATCCGGAGACTTGACCCTGTCGTAAATTCTTTCCCGGTCCGCCTCCGGCGTTCCCCGGCGCACCAGTATGTCGGTGAAGATGAGAGCGCCGTCCGGCTTCAGCACCCGCCGGCACTCTGACAGTACGGCGGTCTTGTCAACCGCGTGGAGAAACGCCTCCTGGCTCCAGACGACATCATAGGAATTATCGGGATACTGAAGGCTATGAAAGTCCTCGTACTCGAAGGACAACAAATGGTCCAAGCCAGCCTCGCTGCTCCGCTCCCGCGCCAACTCCAGTTCTCTCTCGCTGATGTTGGTGCCGGTAACGGTACAACCGTAATTTGCCGCCAAGTAGCGAGCGGTGGAGCCGTAGCCGCACCCTAGGTCCAGCACACGGACTTCCGGGCCAAGCGACACGGCCTTGGCCATAATTTCGTTGGTGTGCTCCATGGCCTCCGGAAGGGAGAACTCGTCGCTGCGGGGGACGCCCAAGTGGACGTTGTCTCCCCAGATGGTGCGGTATATCTCGTCGGCCGGACCGTCGTAGTAGGCTTGAGTGCTGGAAACGATTGACTCTACGTCTCTGTTGGTCATATAGACTGCTCTCCTTCCAAGCGGCTCTCATGGCCGCATTCGTGAAGTCAGGTTTTAAGAGAGGACTGCAAATTATAAGGAGGGGCCGGGAATTCCCCGCCCCTCCTGACCTTTGACTTGGAGTTCGCTGAGCCTTACTTGGCGGCTCTTCTCGCTTGGTCCAGCCAGCTGTTCCAGACGTCGGCGTTAATTGCCGCCCACTCCCTGGCATGCTTGTCGATGTCTTCCTGGGAGTCCTCGCCGGCGGCCATGCGGTTGTTCTGGGCCAGCACGTCTCCCAGCGAGAGGTGCATTACCTCGAAGAGCTTCGCCGCAGCGGGGTTCTCATCCAGGAACTCGCTGTTGGCGACGACCTGGATATCGTTGGCTGCGAAGCCCATGAAGCACGGGTCGTTGCCTCCGACACACCCTTCGACGCCGGGAATCATTACGTTGGACTCGTCGGTGATCGCCGGATGGGCGAAGCTGGGCACCTCGATCCAGATGACGTCGGACCCTGGCACCAATCCAAACCCTTTGGTCAGCGTGGAGTTGGGGGCCCAAGTGTAATAAAGGACGGAATCACCGTTTTCGTAGCGGGATTTCACGTCGGCAAACATGGCGTTGTAGGCTGCGGTGTTGTGGTTGATGTGGTCGGACAGTTCGAACGCCGGGATCTGGTGCTCGATGACCTTGTTGCAACCCCAGCCGTCGGAGCAACCATAGAGGTCCGCCTTGCCGTCGCCGTCGTGGTCGAAGGCTTCTTTAACTTCCGCATTGGAGAAGTCGGCCAGCGTAGTGATGCCGAATTTTTCCACCGAGGCTTTGTCCACCAGATAACCTTGCATTCCACCGCTCTGAATCACGGTCCCGGCTATCTCAGCTCCTTGGGACCATGTTTCCTCGAACTGGCTGTGCAGCGGGAACCAAGCATTGGCCCAGAAGTCCACGTCCCCCTGAGCCACAGCCAAGTAGAAGATGGCGTTGTCCAATTCCTGGTGGTCCTGAACGTCGTAGCCCAATTCCTCCAAAGCCAAGCTGTATAGGGCTTCCTGGAAGTAGCCGGTGTTCCAGTTGGCGCGCGCCGGATTAACCTCAATTCCCTTCCCCGGCATGGCCAAGGGCGGCGGGGCCACAAGGACCTCTTTCACAACCTCTTTGACGACCTCTTTTTCTACTATTTTCTCGACCTCAACGGGCACTTCGACAGGGACTTCTTTTATCTTCTCGATTTCAACAGCTACTTCTTTTTCGACCGGTACCTGGACCTCTCTTTCCACCACTACCTGCTTCTCTACCGGCACTTCCTTGATGACTTCCTTCTCTACGATAACCTCTTTTTCCACGATCTGCGGCTCCGCCGCGGTGGCGCAGGCGGCAAATACCATGAGAAGAACCATGACGGCGCTGGCAAGAAGCGCCGGCCTCAAGCCTGCCCCAAGGAGATACCCGCCTGCGCGGGTAAGACAGAAGGGGAACGTTTTCAGTTGCATGTCAAGCCTCTCAAGTGTTGTTGCAAGATTTGTTTGAATATGCGTTGAGGACATCCGCCTCACTGCGTCATACCCCAAGGGCCTGCCCCCGGCGGGTTTCCCGCCTTCGCGGGAAAGACGGGAAGGCATGTGCCCGTGGAGACGGGTAGCTTGGGCCCGTGGCGACGGGGCGGGTGACTAATTTTCCAGATTCACCTCCTGACTTCCAACAAGGTTTCTCCCCGCGCACCCAAATAGCTTGCCCCCGGCGTGTTTCCCGCCTTCGCGGGAAAGACGGGAGGGGGGTGCCTAGCGGGTCGCCTCTTCCCGAGGGGAGGTTGTTTCTTCGGATGGAACATTCCCGGTAGATGACGGGTCCGGCAAGGGGTCGGGTATTCTCCGTGACCCGAAAAAGGTTGTTAAAATCCTTAACAGCGCGCCTTGCCCTCCGCCGGGGTTTCCACGCCCCAGGGCCTGTGTAATACGGTCCAGGACTATCGCCAAGACGACAATGCCAACGCCGCCTACCGCGGCCAGCCCCGGTTGCAGGTTGTTGAGGCCTTGGCGCACCGGACGGCCCAGCCCGTCGGCGCCGATTATGGAAGCGATTACGACCATGGATAAAGACAGCAATAACGTCTGGTTCATGCCGGCCATGATGGTGCGCATCGCCAAGGGGACTTGCACGTCCTTCAGGGTTTGCCAGGACGTGGAGCCAAAGGCGTAAGACGCTTCTACTACGTCGAGCGGCACCTGCCGGATTCCCAGGTTGGTAAGCCGGATTACGGGCGGCAGGGCGAACACAATGGTGGCGATTACGCCGGGGACGGCGCCGATGCCTATCAGCATCGCAACCGGCACCAAGTAAACGAAGGTTGGGATGGTCTGCATTACATCCAGCACCGGACGGATTATCGCCTCGAACTTGTCATTGCGGGCGGCAATGACGCCCAGCGGCAATCCCACTGCGGCGCAGAAGGCCAGCGCGCATAACACGGTAGCCAGTGTCTCCATCGTGAGGGTCCACAGGTCCAGGAAGCCGAGGAAAGTCATGGCGACGACGCTGAACGCCGCTACGCGCCACCCCGCGATGCGCCAAGCGATGAAGCCGAGCAGTACCAGGAACACTACCGGATGCAGCCAAACGAGAAACCACTGGATGCCGTCCAGCACGATGTCGACAGGGTCCTTGATGACCGTCTCGAACACATTGCGGTACTGGCGCACCCACTTGACGAAGATGTCAATCCACTGTTCCAGAGGAATAGTGTAGTAGTCAAACGGGTTTGGGATAACGTGCCCTCCTCATGCCATGCGGCTAGCTGCGGGAAGTCCGTTTCTGCAGCGGGGTTCCACGCTCCGCCGCATGTCCCTGGCTACATCACTTTAATGGGTTCCATGTCGGTGTCGGGGGTAAGGTTGGCAATCATGTCCATTGCGTCTACCACGCCTATCAGAGCACCATCTTCGTCTATCACCGCTATGGGCAGGCCGGAAGCGGCAAGATCATACACGTCCACCAAGGTTTCCGACGCGCCGGTGGCTGGGTATTCGGTGTTGATTACCCGTCCAAGGTCCCGGACGCCTTCCCGGGTGGCCGCGCCCGCTGCCTGCCGGGTAACAATGCCCACCGGCTTGGAGTCCTCGTCAACCACGTGCAGCGCGTCAAGATTGTCCTCACGCATACGTGACAGGGCCGTCTCAACCGTGTCTTCCCGTTCAAGCAGAGGTTCGATTCCCCTGATGATGGACCCAACGGTGAACACGCGGCCCCGGTCCACGTCTTGCGTGAAAGCAGCTACGTAGTCGTCGGCGGGTTCGGACACGATGTTCTGAGGAGAGCCTATTTGGACGATACGCCCGTCCTTCATCACCGCAACATGGTCGCCGAGCTTCAGGGCCTCGCTCAGGTCGTGGGTGATGAAGATGATGGTCTTGTGGACGGTGCGTTGCAATTCCAGCAATTCGTCCTGCATCTCGCGGCGTATGAGAGGGTCTAGGGCGCTGAACGCCTCGTCCATCAACAGTATCTCCGGGTCTTTGGCTAACGCTCTTGCCAAGCCCACCCTTTGCTGCATACCGCCGCTGAGGTTGTGAGGGTAGTAATCACCCCAACCGCCAAGCCCCACCACCTCCAACGCCTCAAGAGCTTTCTCCTGGCGTTCCTGGGAGGTGACTCCCTGCACCTTCAGGCCGTACTGCACGTTTTCAGCAACGGTCTTGTGGGGGAACAGGGCAAAATGTTGGAACACCATGCCCATCTTGTTGCGGCGGATTTCCCTGAGTTGCTGGCCGTCGGCGATAGTCACGTCTTCCTCGTCTACGAAGACCCGCCCGGCGGTAGGAGAAATGAGGCGGTTGACGCACCGGATGAGCGTGGATTTCCCCGATCCGGAGAGGCCCATGACCATGAATATCTCACCCTGATTCACGTCAAAGGAAGCCTCGGCTACTGCGACCACGTTGCCGGTCTCGTTGAGGATATCCTCCCTGGTTGCTCCTTGTTCCGCAAGCACTAAGCCCTTGTCGGGAGATGGGCCGAAGATTTTGTAGACGTTGTCCACTTGAACTTTGGCTGTCACAAGGTCTTCTCCAACGCCGCTGCCGGCCAGCAATTGGCAATCAGTATACACTATACAACCTGGTGCGCTAGGGACATACTGGCTATGCCGGCACGATACTTTTTATTCTTGACCAGGGTCCATTGAACGAGGAGAAGGCAAAGGAAGCACGGAGGCCACAGAGGTCTTTTATGCCATCCGGCAGGATTCTTTCCGCAGCCTGCGTAATCGGGCTGTTGACACTATTCCTCGTATATTTGTGGCTGAATGCGATAAAGATGCCGAGCGCGCCCATCCTGACCGGATTGAAGTCCCCCCGCGGTCTCACCACATTGGAGGGGGACCAACTGCTGGTCTCGGAAGTGTTGGGCGGCAGACTACTACGGACTAACCTGAATGGCGAGGTAAAGGAAGTCGCCGCTGGATTGCCGGCCACCTTCGGAGGCCCCAGCGGCGACTATCCCATCGGCGTTTCGTCGGCCGTTTGGCATGAGCAAGCCTATTACTATGTCGTGGGGGAGCCCCATCACGGGGGTGGTGTTTCCCGGATCAGGGACTTTTCCACCCTGTACCGTTTGGAGCCGGGCGGTGAGCCGGAGAAGTTAGCCGGAGGAATAGGCCCCTTTGGCTTTTCAACCACCCGGATGACCAATCCTTATGACTTGGTAGTAGCGCCAAACGGAGGATTCTTCGTCAGCGACGCCGGTGTTAATTCCGTTCTGTATGTCTCCGAAGCAGGGGGCATCTTCGACTACATGGTTTTCCCCAAGAGAGACGTTCAAGGACCGGCGGGCCTTATAGAGATCGAAGCGGTGCCGACGGGTATAGCCCTCGGCCCCGACGACGCCCTTTACGTAGCCACTTTCACCGGCCACCCGTACCCCAAGGGCGAAGCCCGTGTATACCGTTTGGCTGATGCCAACGGCGACGGCGACGCCATGGACCCGGGAGAGGCGGAAGTGTTCGCCAAGGGATTCTCGGTGGCCACCGACCTGGTCTTCGACGGAAAAGGAGGGATGCTGGTAACGGAGTTCAGCACGGACATGCTGAAATTGGTCCAGGAGTTGGGCCACCGCCGGGCGGCAGAGATTCCGGGGAGGGTAGTACGCTGGGAAGACGGCGTTATCTCGGTGGTGGCCGAAGGGCTGGTCTCTCCCACGTCCATTGCGGTTGTCGATGGCCGGGTCCTGGTCAGCGAGGAGTTTGTCGGTTCGGTAACCGAGGTCAACCCGAAGCGGTTCTCGAGGTGGCTTGCTGGAGGCGCATCGGTTGCTGCGGGAGTGGGCGTTGTCCTCGTGCTGGTGGTCGGTATGTACTCGGTACGGCGTGTTCGAAGGGAAGATGCGGTTAACTTTGACTCATAGCGCTTGACACTATTAGTGTATTATACTACTATTGGCGCGTGATAAAGAGTTATCGGGACCGTGACACTCAGGCGGTTGCTGAACGTCGACGTGTCGGAAAATTCCCCGAGTACATCCAACGCCGGGCACAGGCTAAATTGATGGTGCTTAACAATGCCAGTGACTTGAATGATCTGAGGACGCCTCCCGGAAATCGGCTGGAAGCCTTATCAGGTAATCGGGATGGACAGTACAGTATCCGTATCAACGACCAGTGGCGTATCTGCTTTGTCTGGAGCGAAGGAAGCGCCTATCAAGTGGAGATAGTGGACTACCATTGACGCGAAACCAGGACAGAGACATGACCATGACTGAGGAGAACATGACACACGCTCAGGAAAGGCTTCCCCCTATACACCCGGGGGAAATCCTCAATGAAGAGTTTCTTCTACCGATGAACGTCACTCAGTACCGGCTGGCCAAGGCTATTGGCGTCGATGCCCGCCGGATTCATTCCATTGTGCATGGTGAGCGGTCAATCACGGCTGAAACGGCCCTGCTGTTTTCCCGCTTCTTCGGGAATTCCGCAACGTTCTGGATGGGGTTGCAAAGCCAGTACGATCTGGAAGTTGCCGAGGACCGCCTTGCAGACAGATTGAGGACGGTGACAGCCCACGTAGGGCCGTAGGTTATCGAATTGCTTTGCCGGCGGCGTAACGATTTGGGGGAATCGATAAGCCCAGGTTGCCGTGGAAGGTGTCGTCTTCGTACTCGGCGCGGAACAGTCCCCGCTCTTTTAGCAGCGGCACGACCTCGTCGACGAACTCGGTGAACCCGTCTGGCAACACGGAATTGTTCACCATGAACCCGTCGGCGGCCCTCTCCTCGAACCATAGCTGCATGGTGTCCGCTACGTGGGTCGGGGTGCCTATGTAGGCGTGCCTGGAGGTAGTCTCCCGGAGCGCCACCTGTCGCAGCGTCAAGCCCTGCTCCCGCGCAACCTCCTTGATCCTATCCGTCGCGCTTTCCCAGCCGTTGCGCGCGAAATCGCCCAGTTCGGGAAACGGCGCGTCCAACTCGAATTGGGTGAAGTCGATGTCGTTGAAGTATCGGCCCAAGTAATTGAGTGCGTCGGTCATGCTGACCAGGTTGGATATTTGCTCGTATTTCCGGTCGGCCACTTCGGATGTTTCGCCGACTATGGGTGCGCACCCCGGAAGTATCAGGACCTCGTCTGGGTTCCTGCCGTGCTTGGCCGCCCGTTCCTTGATTTCCTTGTATAGTCCCTTTGCGTCTTCCAGGGACCTGTTGGTGGCGAAGATGGCGTCGGCATGGCGGGAGGCGAACTCCTTTCCTGCTTCCGACGCCCCGGCTTGTATGAGCACAGGCCTACCCTGCCTGGACCTGGCAATGTTCAACGGCCCCTGAACCGAGAAAAACTCGCCCTTGTGGTCCAGTCGGTGCATCTTGGCCGGGTCGAAAAAGACATTGTTTTCCTTGTCGAACACGAAAGCGTCGTCCTCCCACGAGTCCCACAGTCCCTTGGTGACTTCGACGAACTCGTGAGCCATCCGGTACCGCAGGTCGTGCTCCGGATGTTCTGGCTTGCTGTAGTTCAGGGCCGACCCCTCCAACGGAGAGGTCACGATGTTCCAACCGGCGCGTCCGCCGCTGATATGGTCGATGGAGGCAAACTGCCTGGCAACGGTGAACGGGTCGCTGTAAGTGGTGGACAGGGTGGCCGCCAATCCGATGTGGGAAGTATGAGCCGCCAACACCGCCAGCAGGGTCAGCGGCTCGAACCGGTTCAGGAAGATGGGATGGGACTTTTCGCTGATGTACAGGCCGTCGCCGAAAAAGACGAAGTCCAGCTTGGCTTCCTCCGCCTTCTTCGTCAGATTTACGTAATATTCCAAGTTTATCGGCCCGTCCGGTACGGCGTTGGGATGCCGCCAAGAGGCCATGTTGCTGCCCGTCCCGGAAAAGAACGCTCCAAGGTGCATCATGCGGGCTTTCTTCATTCTCGGCTTAACCTCAAATTTCAAGAGGTGAGGGTCTGAGGCAGCGCCTCACTGAGCAGCTTGTACGAAAGGAGGCGTTTCCCGAAGTCACGGATGGCGGTCACGACAAACACTTCATCTACTTGGTAATTTCCCTGAATGACAGTCAACTCACGGCGCACCGTTTCTTTGGAGCCGTGGATGACTTCCAGGTCCCGCACCTCAAAGTCGCAGTTTTCTCCGGACTGGCGGCGAAACTCTTCCGCCGCTTCAACGGTAAAAACGGTCACCGTCCTCCCGCTTTCCATGTGGACTCTTACCAGCTTGAGACCCGAAGCGAACGATTGTGCTTCTTCGTCGGTTTCGGCCACCATGACGGGCAACGCCAGCATGGCCTGGGCACCGCTGCCGCTTGCCTGGTCGAACTTGTCCCGATACGTCCGCACCGCCTCGGTCATTACATCCTCGTCGTTGTTGAGAAACAGCGCGAAGACGTAGGGCAGTCCAAGGCCTGCCGCCATTTCGGCGCTGGATGGCGTCGTACCCAATACAAACAGGTCAGCCGGTTGGGTTGGCACGGGACTTGCTTGCAGTCCAAAAAGGGGATGGTCCTGCTCCAGTCGGTCTTGCAGGAAGCTTCGCAGTTCCAACACCTTCTGGTGGAACGGCTTGGCGCCGTGCCCGGTGTCCTGTTGCAGCGCACGGGTCGAGTTGGGCATACCGCCGGGGCCGCCGCCAATTCCCAGGTCCACCCTGCCCCCGGCGAGGCAGGAAAGCACGTTGAAATTCTCCGCCACCTTGTATGGGCTGTAGTGTTGAAGCATGACCCCGCCGGAGCCCACGCGGATGCGGTCCGTTTTAGCCAGCAGATGAGATATGAGCACCTCTGGAGAGGAACCCATGACGCCTGTGGAGCCGTGGTGCTCGGTAACCCAGAACCGGTTATATCCCCACCGTTCGGCGCACTGGGCCAGTTGTATGGTGTGTCGAAAGGCGTCGGCGGCGGTCTCACCGGGGTAGACCGGACTCTGGTCCAGGACGCTGAGCTTCAACCGGGCGGTCTGCGAGCGTTCCATAGCAGTGTGGTCACACACCGGTCCGGGCTACCGTGGCCACGGTTGGGCCATTTACCGGCTTGGTCAACATCTGCACTGCCTCTCGCAGGAAATCGGTCCGCCACGCCGCCTCCGCTTCAGGCGTAAAGTCCAGGTTGCCCAGCGGATGGTGGAACCTCCCCTCGGCCTTGAATATACGGTTGGCCCCGACCCGCTCGGCGATGCTGATCAGGGCGGTAATCAGAACGACGGGCAGCCCGGCCCGGTCCAGTTCCTTGGCCAGCGTAGCTCCGCTACGCGTTCCTGTCCCTCAAGTTGCCGTGAGAATAACCGCCTCGACTCCTTGCGCCTTCATGTCTTGGGCCATTTCGCGGCCAATTCGCTCCATCACCTTGATGTTGGCCATGTTGCCCGTGGTCACGTAGTAGTGGTCGCACATGCCGCCGATGATTCCGGCCCTTTCCAAGGCTCGGGCCGCGTCCAAGGGCACCGCCCGGTGAGGGTCGGCGTTGGTGCCGGTGGTATCGCATCCGCCGTGCCAAGCCTCATATTGTCCTTGGGGGAGGGCCTCCAGCCCGGAGATGGAATATTTCAGCCACTTGGAAGCGTTCCACGTTTCCAGTTTGTCTGGATTGCCGAATGGGACCAACCCGGACTCGGTCACCAGCGCAACCTTGGCGTTGGCCAGATTGGGCGCTGGCGGCGCCGGGTCGACATTGCTGAAGTCCGGGACCGGCAACTCGCTTTGGAAGGACTTGCCGGCCAGTTTTGACACCAGCATGTCCACGGCCCGCTCCGCTGCTCCCTGCGGCACGCGCAGGTTCTTACGCAGCCCGGTGGGGAAGTAGCCCTCCTCGTGCGCGGGGCCTATCTCGCGCCCCTCGGCAAGTTTCACCGCGAAATTGGCAAGGTCGGACAGGGCCTGGTTCATGGAGGCTACGGTATCTCCGGTGGGCAATATGTATACGTCACTCCGGTAAAGCTCCACGCCCGGATTGTTTACGTTCATCGCGGTCAATCCTGGCTTTCCTTCGCCGCGCCACGCTTGGGCCAACGCGCCGCAGGCCGTACCGTAGCGGCCGGAGTTGAACGCCGGTCCCGCTACCAGCAAGTCGGCCCCTGACTTCGTCGCCATATCCAGCAGTTGGGCCAGAGCATCCTGCTCATTCTCGATGAAATAGTTGTCGCCGCAGATTATGGTCCCAACGATGCTGCCCCTCTCTCCCAGTTGTCTTGCCAAGGCGATTCCGGGGCCCACTGGCGCGGAGCGGTATTCGGGGGGAGCGTCAGCCTTCTCCTCTCCTCCTATGCCTCCGAAAAACTGGTTCAGGTAGTGGACTATCTTTATTGGCTTGTCCATGACGTAACTCCCGGCGTAGCAAGCCCATGTAATTTGACACCCAATTTATCGTGGAGTCAGTCGCGCACTGCTACCGGCCCAGGCGGCATTCTACCATTAAACACGCAATATGAGCTTTCTGGCTTTCGATCACCAATCACCATAAGTACGGTTCTCATCGGCAGTCGATTTGGATACAATGGCGTCGAATGGATGGTCTCAAACATCGGAGGCTCTGACCTCCTATCCTCAGTGGTCAAGTCATTGGCCGATGAGGGATTTAACCTTCGGGACAACGCCCTCTCAGAAGGAGATGGCGAACTAAATACCCCGCAGGTGCTGGTTGCGTCATTGACGCTCCGCTACATACACGGGACTATGGCATAGGGCCGGCATTGAGCTAATTGTGGAGCTATCCGTATGCACATTGAAGGCATGACCGTGGGTCCGAGTTCACATCCGGCTTTCCAGGAAACATTGGAGTTTGAATTTGACGAGAGAGTCAACCTGTTCGCTGGGCCAAATGCCTCGGGGAAGACCAGCCTGTTACGGATTCTTGCTAATTCCGGGTTTGTTGACAAGACCGCCATCTTCCCGTTTCCGGCGGTTGAGGTTAGGCCAAGCTCGGACTGGGAAGCAATGTTGGGTGTCCGAGACGGATTCGATGATGCTGCCCTATGGGGTGTTCCGTGGATTTACATCCCAGCGACCCGCCTGATTCTGCCGAGCGGTCTTGATTGGACTGATGATGTTCAAGTAGACGATGAAGTGGATAGTGAAATAGACGATATTAAATGGCAAGACAATGCACGTGTTTTCGATGGCCGATGGGTAGAAAAGATTTGCAAGGTCTTTTATCACAACTTTAAGGGTCAACTCGATAAGGGACAAAGGGACTTTTACGGGTTGCTACAGGCCTTGAGAATTGCCTACAGTTGCACCAAGAGCATATCGAATGAAGTCATGATCGGGAGGCCGAGCAATTACGTATCCCATCCATACGAACTATTGGCGGACCCCTGGGACTTTGAACCGCTTTTTGACGAACCCTACGTCCATCCGGGAATGGGAGTCTCGACCAAATACGGCGAAAGCAGCAAAACCCTGCATCAATATGTTGGAGACTTGAGTGCCGGCACGCAAGGCACGTTCCTTTGGGTGTTGTATATCGCTCTCAAGATATGGAGGTTTTACCAACAACCTGATATTCCGAAGACCAATAAAGGTAAATGGCAAGAAAGCCCCGCCATTCTTCTGATCGACGAAATCGAAAATCACCTGCACCCCACTTGGCAGCGAAGGGTCATCCCCGCGCTGCTTGAGCACTTCCCCTGCTTGCAGATATTTGCCACCACCCACTCCCCCTTTGTTGTAGCCGGGCTAAAGGTAGGGCAGGTACACTTGCTGAAGCGTGACGAGAATGGCGTTGTAACCGCCACAACCAACACCGAGGATATAATTGGCTGGACCGCCGACGAAATCCTGCGGACCATGATGGGCGTGTACGACCCCACCGACGAAGCCACCGCCGCCGCTGCCCGCGAACTCCGCGAACTTCGCCAGGAACCGCCACGCGCCATCCCGGAGGAAGAGGAGCAGCGCCAGAGACGAATCGAGGAGTTGCGGGATAAGGTAGACCGGGACCTGTTGGCAGGCGGCCCAATGGCAAGGCAAAGAGAGATTTTCGAGGAGCGATTCGCCAAGGTGTTGCAAAGATACCGGCAGTCGCAGGACCTCGATCAAGAGGGTGTCTAGCCATTCATTCTGTACGTCGCGCACCGGAACCCGACTTTCTTGTTGAACTTCGCCACTCCCAGATTCAGTGGAGCGACATTGACTGGCAAAACCGTCACCGCATCCGTGAAGCCTTGGCCCAGGACTTCAGTGGCATTTGCGCCTACTGCGAACGGCAATGCGAGCCGCAGACTCCTTCTGGCAACCCCTTTCGGGAAGAAATCGAGCATTTTCGTCCTCGCCGCTGGTTTCCAGACCTGTCCTTCGATTGGCTTAATCTGGTTTATGCCTGCCGTAGGTGCAATCAATCCAAGAGCAATAGCTGGCCGGGATTTGAAGACGCATCGATCAATTTGTCGCTCGCCTCGGAGGATTCCAGATACACGCCGGTGTCTGAGTACGTTAGTCCGAACGAATTGGCAGGACAACGCCCAGCGACCGATTTCTTCTCCTACGACTTTGACACCGGTGAAATAATGCCGTCCGTCCAACTTTCATCCGTCGAATGGTCAGTGGCTCGGCGGACAATCAGGGACATCGACCTGAACGACACTAAATTGGGCGAGAACGACCCCAACCACCTGTGGCGACAGCGCCAAGCTCAACTGGATATCCTGAGAGAGGCCGCAAACGCGCAGGATGACGATGAGCTGGCGGCTATGATTGTCCAAGACCTAATGTTGCCGAACAGCCCATTTTCCAGCTTTGTCCAAGCATATGTCAGGACGCTAAGTTCGGAATCTGCCTCAGTTTAACTGTAACCCGCACAGGGTCTTTTGTTGAAACGTGAACCAATAGTAACTTCGGGGTTGTGTATCCAATCGTCCGGACTCTTGCAGCGCCGGAACTTTCACTTAACCCTGCCCTAATCCTGTCCAACCAATGAGGTCCACCTCACTCCATCTAGCAACGAGGGGTTGCCGGCGGAAACAGTCCATTTCGAGATAGTTTCTTAAGTGAGTCACGGTTTGCGCGTCCTGTCAGAAGTCCCTGGCCGTGATCCCGTTGATCTGCATCATCCAGAACCCGGCGTACATCTCATGGGCAGTGACAGTCAGGCTCTCTCCGGCGGGTTGCTGCCGGCCCCATGCCTCGTTGGAGCTGAATACCAAGTCCGGGCCGCCGATTACGCGCTCCATGGCCGGGATCGTAAACCTGCGGTCGGCGCCCCCGCCGGTTATGATGGCGTCGGCTTCCGGAACGTAGTCAACGATGGGCCAATCTTTGCCCTCGGCGCCTCCCAATTCGTGGACGATGGGCACCGTCTTGACACCCGACTGCTCCAAGGCTTTTACGGCCTGCATGAAATCGACCCAAGTGTTTCCGGTCCCCTCCAGCGTCATAACGACCCCCTGGACGCCCAGCATACGCGCCAGGTTGGCCACCATGTAACCGTTGCGTTCCTTCAGTTGATGGTCGTCGTGGTGGCCCCGACACAGTATAACGCCGGAGAAGTTCAGGTCTTTGCCGTGGCGGGCGTATAGCTCGCGTATGACCGGGTTGTTGAGGCGCAGCCATGTCGGGGCCTTGATCATGCTGCGGTAGTTGCCGCTGACCACCGCTCCGTCGAAGTACTCGTTGGGGTGAAGCAGCGTCGGCACGAGAGACTCCATCGATTGCCCGTAAAGGAAAGTTTGCACCAGTGGACCTTGTTGCTGCACTTGGTCGACGTAAGCCACCCTCGGCAGGGAAGGCTCCACGGCTCCCAGCTCGAGTACTTCAACGTCGTTCGGTTCTGCACCTTCCAGGGCGGCGTTGACCAAGTACCGCGAGGCTTGAATAGACCCCAACCGGACTGCGTTCTCAAAGTCGTGATTGGTAACTCCTGGCCGCGCTGTAAACAGGAGAACTATATTGTGAGTGTTTGAACAGGCGCAATAGTCGGCCCCCGGTCCGCTCATATCTATGATGCCTTCGTTGAATTCCAGTATCCCTCCGGTGGGTTCAGGCAGTTGGGCCGACGCCAGCAGGGCTGTTCCCTTGAGACGCCGCGTTGTGCCCTCGCCGACCGTGCGGGCCGGGGCCAGAAAACCCGGGAAGGTTGCCCGGTCGCTATCCACCTTATCCCGGGGTTCCAGGGCGTCCAGGATGTGGATGATCCGCGTCCTGTCGCCTGGGGAGGTCAACTCGACCCGCACGTCGCTGATGGAACCGTCGAACAGCGCCGCTTTACGGATTTCCTCCGCGTTGATGGTGAGAACACCGCTTTCCAGCCTCGTTGCGCCGCCGAGGGTTAAGGAGTTAACTTCGTAGTTTTCCAGCCACAGTTTCACCAAGCCGCTCCCGCTGAAATTTCATAGCCAACTGCGTAAGTCATGATATGATACCAAATGGTCATTCCGACACAGACGTGTCCTCTTGCCTCTTCCCAACTTCGCCGCCTTTCTTTATTATAGAATTGTTTGACATAACGCCCCGTGGCCCGGCAACACTTCTCCAAATTGGGGCAAAATGAGTAAATGGGAGCGTTATCGAAAAATCCCGTGAACCCAGTGGGGGAGCGCTATAGAGTAGGTACACCTTCAGTGCTATAATCCCACTTTGTGAGACAATGTCCGATTATTACTTGAGTGTAGTGTCGAGATTACTCAGGCGGCAAATTTTATAATTGCTGCATTAAGCGTTGATGGGAACGTGAGAGTTGATATGCCTTGCTGACGATATGGGTTGCATGGCGTATTGGTCGGAGGCAGGTATAATCCGGGAGAGCCATCGTAAAGGAGCAGGTCCCAATGGTAGCTAACAATGGTGAAGAGTCCACCACTTGGACAGTGGCCGATATCAAGGATTTGACTATCAATGGTGAACAGAGACCCGGAGCCGTGGTCATTAAGACTGCAGGCCGGGTTGACGGAAGCAACGCCAGTCAGTTCCAGGGCGCCCTGGAAAAGATAGTGGACGGAAGTGACGGCGGCATGATCCTGGACTTGGAGGACTTGTCCTACATCAGTAGCGCAGGTCTAAGGGTTATATTGCTGGTGGCCAAACAACTACAGGGCAAGTCCGCCAAATTCGGGGTATGCTCGCTTCCCGACCCCATCAGCGAGGTGTTCCAAATCAGCGGCTTCGACAAAATTATACCGACTTACGCTGCTCAGGCCGACGCGCTTTCCGCTTTCAGTGAGTAGTTGGAACTTGTGCTTACCTTGTCCTCTTCTAAGAGGGCGGCTTTCTTGCCTGGAGATGGATTCTCGTCACGGCGGAAATGCGGGTTACGCAGAGGTTATAAACCGTATTAACGAACTGACGGTAATGGATTAACAACGCATGACGACGCAACGGACGAACAAGATACTCGTGGTGGACGATGAGCCGGATGTTGAACCTCTTGTTCTGCAGCGGATGCGGCGCAAGATAAGGTCCGGTATTTACAGCTTCGTCTTTGCACAGAACGGACTGGAGGCACTGGAGCGCCTGCGCGAAGATGACGAGATTGATATGGTGCTCTCAGACATCAACATGCCGCAGATGGACGGCCTTACGCTGCTTGAACAGATACCTAAAGTAGACCCGGAATTGCGTGCGGTTATCATTTCGGCTTACGGGGACATGAAGAACATTCGCACCGCAATGAACCGCGGGGCATTCGACTTCGTAACCAAGCCTATCGACTTTGAGGACCTTGAGATCACCATCGAACGTACCTTGGGCCACATAGCAGAGTGGAGGGAGGCCCTGTCGTCCAGGGACAAGCTGGTCGCGCTGCAGAACGAACTGGATGTAGCCAGCAACATGCAGCAGTCCATTCTCCCCACTCAGTTCCCTAGGGGACCCGGCTACCAGGTTTTCGGCAGCATGAAGCCGGCCCGCAGCGTGGGGGGAGACTTCTTCGACGTCATGCGCTTGGACAATGGGCGCATTGGCCTGGCAATCGCGGACGTTTCCGACAAGGGGGTGCCTGCCGCCCTCTTCATGATGTCCACCCGAACCTTATTGAAGGGTGCAGCTATAGGCACCCTCAGTCCCGGTGAAGTACTGCGGGAGGTCAACGACCTGCTCAACCAGGACAACGAAGCCGCCATGTTCGTGACTGTGCTTTATGCGATATATGATCCGGCCAACGGGAAATTGACCTACGCCAATGGAGGACACAACTCTCCGCTCGTAGTACACGCAAACGGCGAAGCAGAACTGCTCCCCCTCACCGATGGTGTCGCTCTTGGCTTGGTTCCCGATATGGAATACCAGGAAGGCAGTGTTACTCTTGCCCCCGGAGACACCGTGGTGTTGTACACCGACGGCGTTTCCGAGGCGATGAATGGTGACGACGAAGAGTTCGGCAACGAACGTCTGTTGAGAATTTTTGCTGCTGGCGCTCCTTCCAATTCGGAGGAAGCCAACCAAGCGGTATTCCAGGCTGTGGACGATTTCGCCGGTGACGCACCCCAGTCCGACGACATCACCTGCCTGACACTCTGTCGAGGCGAGTTCGGAACTTGAAGTCGAAATTATCCCTGAAGGTTGAAACCCAGCGTGACGAGTTGAGCCATATCATTGCCGCCGTGGAAGATATGGCGGAGCGGGAGAACTGGCCTCCCGAACTGGTCTTCCGCGTGCAACTGGCCATCGAAGAAGTGGTGCTCAACGTCATGGACTATGGGTATGACGACGGCATCCACGAGTTCGATGTTATCATAACATCGGAGGCCGACTTCCTTACCATTGAGGTGGTGGATAGCGGCCGTCCTTTCGATCCGCTGCATGACGCCACTATACCCGATCTGGAAGCATCGGTTGAAGAACGGAAGGTTGGCGGCTTAGGCATCCATCTGGTACGGACTATGATGGACCAGGTCAATTACCGGCGGGATCAGGGCAGGAACCACCTGACCCTGGTCGCTCGCAAGGTGGAATGAAGCGGGTACCCCATCCGCCGCCGAAGCAGCGCCACTGGTGGCGGAATGTTGTCGCAGTGGCCATAGTCACGCTCGTAAGCCTGTTGGCCTCCTTGGCCTGCGATGGAGGATCCATCCCCCCGGACTCCGCGGTACGGCCGACGTCCCTCCCTCCCTCCAGCCAAACAAAGAGCGCCACTGATGCGGCCCCCGGCGTTTCGGGCAAGCGGGTCCTTTTCGGACAGTCTGCCGCCTTCAGTGGCCCGGCCCAGGAATTGGGAAAGAATATGCGGCTGGGTATTGAGGCGGCGTTCCATGAGGTGAACCGGCAGGGAGGTATCAATGGAAGGCTGTTCGCGCTCCGTTATTTTGATGACGCCTACGAACCGGAGGCCGCCATAGTCAATACCCAGCGGCTCATTGAAGAGGAAAACGTTTTCGCGCTCATCGGCGAAGTGGGCACACCCACGTCGCGTTCGGCCACTCCAATAGCCGCCGAAGCCAATGTTCCCTTCATCGCTCCTTTTACCGGCGCGGAATTCCTGCGGGACAAGAAGTGGAACAACATCCTCAACATGCGGTCCTCCTATTACCAGGAGACCGAAGAGATGGTGGACCGGCTTACGAATGACCTGAACATTCGTCGAATAGCGGTGATGTACCAGGACGACTCATACGGTCGGGCCGGGTACCGCGGCGTGAAGTTTGCCTTGGAACGCCGGCAGATGCAACCGGTGTCCATCGGGTTGTATCCCCGAAACACCACGGCGGTGAAGACGGCGTTGCTGGACCTGGTGCAGGGACAACCCCAAGCGGTAATCATGATCGGCGCCTACGAGCCGGTGGCGTCGCTGATTTTGTGGGCGCGGCATACGGGCTTGGACGCGGTGTTCATGACGGTCTCCTTCGTGGGCAGCAACGCATTGGCGGAAGAGCTTGGCGCCAGCGGGGAGGGCGTTTACGTGACCCAAGTGGTGCCTTTCCCCACGGACGATTCCCGCACGGTTACTGCGGCTTACCTGGATGCTCTGGAGGCGTACTCCCCGGAGAGTACGCCGGGCTTCGTTTCCTTCGAAGGTTACTTGGCGGGCCGCTTGGCGATAGCCGGTGTACGGGGTTGTGGCCAGGAGGTAAGCCGAGCCTGTTTTCTGGATAGCCTGCGGCAAGCGGATGTTGTCGATATCGATGGGTTCGAACTTCGATACGGGAGAGACGACAACCAAGGCTCTGACCAGGTCTTCCTCACCAGAATCGGACCCGATGGCACTTATTATCCTGTGACCAGTTTGCTGGACGTGAGACGATGAAAGCACGTTTGAGTAGTTTGCTGGAAAGGCGCAACCGGATTTCGACCCAACTTTATCTGGCCATCGGCGGCGCAGTGGCTTTCACTCTGGCCGCCAGTCTGGTGGGATGGTTTTCCTTCAACAGGGTGGGTGAAGCGCAGTCGCGGGTGAATGACAGCAGCGTTCCGGGATTAGTGGCTGCATTCGGAGTAGCGCAGCACAGCGGCACATTGGTGGTGGCGGCGCCCAGATTGACCACGGCGGCCACACCCGAGGAATTGCAGGCCGTTTCGGAGAATATTACCGAAGCGCATGAGGCGCTTCAGGCAGAGATGAGGGTGCTGGGACAACAAGGGGGGCGAGGAGAAGTTTTCAACCGGATCCAGGCTGATGCCGATACGTTGATCCTCAACATAAGAGCAATAGAGGCGGAAAAGTCACAGATCTTTGATCTGGCCGCGAGGTCCGGGGCATTGAGGACGGAACTCGGGGAATTGCGCACGAGCTTGGATGACATACTGGTGCCGGCGGTAGACGACCAGTTGTTTTACACGATGACCGGGTACCGTTACCTCGGGCACAGGCAGGATGACCGGGAAGAGTATTTTTCGGAAGACGAACTATGGCGATACCGCCGTCTGGCGGACCTGCACGTGAATGCCAGCGAAGCGTTGCACCTGATGGAAAGCGCTTTCAGTGTTTCCGAGACCCCTCACTTGGAGCCGCTGAAGGAACGGTTTGAGTCGTCGTCGGGCCGAATCGAAAGGAGCTTGGCATCGCTGAGAAATTCTGCCGCCCGTGAGAGAGAGCACCTGCAGTTGGGAAGGCTTGTCGAAGTAAGGGCGTTGGCCCCGCCGTTAAACAGGCTCATTGAACTGGGGATTGGGGAGGAAGGCGGATTTGAGCTGCTGGAGCAGGAACTGAGGCTGGTGGAAAGCCAGCGGGAATTGCTGGCCAACAATCGGGATATATCCGTAACCTTGGTGGCGGCTGTAGATGGGCTGGTAAGCCAGGCACATGCCAATGCCCAGGAGGCTACCCGCGCCTCTGCGGAAGCTGCGTGGACGGGACGCATACTGTTGTTGGCTATCACCGCCCTGAGCATCGGCGGCGCTCTGTTGATTGCTTGGCTCTTCGTAGGCCGGGTTCTGTTGCGCCGGCTGGAAATGCTGTCGGACTGGATGCGCCGGATGGCTAAGGGAGACTTGGAGGTGCAGGTGGAGATTGGCGGCCGCGACGAGGTGGCGGATATGGCGGCGGCTTTGGAAGTGTTCCGGCAACACGCCTTGGAGATCCAGCGTCTGAATTTGGTGGAATTGCTGGCGCAGGAGTTGGAAGAGAAAAACGTCGAGTTGCAGAGTCTGGCTGGCGAGTTGTCAGGGAAGAACGACGAGCTGGAGCACACCCTAGCGGACTTGAGCCGGGCCCAGGACCAGATTGTCATGCGTGAGAAACTGGCAGCGCTGGGTGAACTCACAGCCGGCGTTGCCCATGAAATCAGGAATCCGCTGAACTTCGTTAAGAACTTCTCGGAGGTCTCAAACGAACTGCTGGTTGAGCTGAAAGAGGTTCTTGAAGAGGAAGGGGTCACCCTGAGTGACGACCAAAGGGGGCTGGTGGAGGACATCTCTGGAGACCTCTCCAGTAACCTTGAGCGCATCGGATCGCACACCGAACGCGCCAACCGGATAGTCCACGACATGCTCATGATGGGACGCGGGTCGTCGGAGCGGGCGCCGGTAAACGTCAATTCCTTGGTAGACGAATACGCTAGGCTGGCTTATCACAGCGCCCGGGCGGTCGATACCGAGTTCCAGTTGGATATAAAGCAGGACCTGGACCCGGGTACTGGCGAGTTGGAGGCCATTCCGCAGGACTTGGGCCGGGTTTTCCTGAACATGGTAGGAAACGCCTGCTACGCTACCGACGAAAAAAGGCGCAATTTAGGAGACGCTGAGGTCAACGGAGACCGCTACTGGCCTACCGTATGGCTGTCCACCGAGCGGACAGAGGACAGCATAATAGTACGTATCCGCGATAACGGCAATGGGATGCCGCCAGACGTGGTGGAGAAGATATTCAATCCGTTCTTCACCACCAAGCCCACCGGACAAGGGACTGGACTGGGCTTGGCGCTTTCGAGCGACATCGTACGAGAACATGGCGGCACCATCAGCGTGGATACTCAACCCGGCGAATATACCGAGATGATAGTGGAGTTGCCGTTAGAGCCGCCCGTGCAGGTCGTAGCCCCTGTAAATGACTGACCCCGTCGCCGGAAGTCAGCTTACTGCGCCAGTCGTTTGATTGAAGCGGCCGCTCCCCCCGGCCTATACTTTCCTCCGTTGGTACGGAGAAAGGACCGGGAGGGCATCAGATGGTATCGTGGCGAAGAGGACTGGCGGTTTTATGCGCGATGGTAGCGCTGGCAGTCATTGGAAACTCGTTCATATTCGCCTTTGAAGAACAAGCCGGACAATTCATCTGGGACTATATAGCCGACCCGTTGGTGGTGGTAGTCCTTCTCGTCGTTACGGTGGTCAACGTGATAGATTCACTCCTGACTCGTATGCACGAGGGTTCTCACTTGACCCAGCTTCCCCGTGACATAGTCACTGCCTTGGTGGCTATCGTGGGTTTCAGGTACCTGCTGCAGTATCTTGCCAAGATGTCTCCCATTCAAGATCCCGTTTCAGCGTTGTGGGACTATCTTGTCTCTATTGTCATAGTCGTCTTGTTCTTCGAAGCCATTTCCCTGTGGCGGTCCGACAGCCGGTGAAGCGGCGAAGTCCGGTTGCGGGCGTCAAAAATCCCCTCTTCCGACAGGAGAGGGGATTTTTGATGCCTTCCAGAGGGCCTCTATTCTGTGCTTAGCTTGCTCCGGCTCCGGTGCCCCTGAGGCGGGGGTCCAATACGTCTCTCAACGCGTCTCCCAGCAGGTTGATGCCGAAAACCGTCAAGCTCAGGGCAACTCCGGGGAAGATAGCCATGTGCGGAGAGCTGACGAAGAAACGGAGCGCTTTCCCGGTCAACATGCCCCCCAACGACGGTATGTTGGGCGGCACGCCTACACCCAGGAAGCTGAGGCTCGCCTCGACCACGATCGCCCATCCAAGGGTGACCGAAGCCAGGACGATAATGGGGGCTATGCAGTTGGGAAGGATGTGCATGAAAACGATGCGCTGACCGCTGGCGCCGATGGCCCTCGCGGCGAGGGTGTAATCGTTCTCCTTGATAGCCAGGGCGGTGGAGCGCACCGTCCTGGCGGTTAGGGGGACATTGACGATGGCTAACGCGAGGATCACCGCCATCGGGCCGCGGCTCATTATCGATACCAGCACCATGGCCAGGATCAGGTGGGGGAAGGCCGAAATCGAGTCGATAAACCGCTGGACCAGCAAGTCGAAAATGCCGCCGGCATAAGCGCTGAGGATACCGATGACAGTGCCCGCCGCCGTTCCCAGAATGACAGTAGACAGCCCCACGATTAGGGAAAGGCGCGCGCCAAAAATTATGCGGCTGAGGATGTCACGCCCCAACCAGTCCGTTCCCAACCAAAAGGGGTGCTGGAAGGGGCCAACCTGGCCTTTCCCGGCGAAGGTGCTGGCCGGATCGAATGGGGCCAGGATGGGAGCGAATACGGCGGCCATAGCGATGAGGAGCAGCAGGGCCAGTCCCAGTCCTCCAAGGGGCTTGGCGCGCAGGAAACGGACGAACGCTTTCCACCGGCGCGCGGTGCCGGAAAGCGGCGCTTCAAAGATGTCGGTACGTTCTTGGGAAAGCATTATGCGCCTCTATTATTGATAGCGAATCCGGGGGTCCAGCCATCCGTACAGCAAGTCTACCATGAGGTTGAGAACGAGGAAGATACCGGCGAACAGCAGGGTTATGGTCTGGAGGACGGGGTAGTCCCGCTCGAATACCGAGGACACGAACAACCGGCCGAGGCCGGGCAGGCCGAAAATAGTTTCTGTGATTACCGTACCGCCCAAGAGGGCGCCGAATTGCAATCCGGCGACCGTGGTAACCGGTAGAAGGGCGTTGCGGAGGGCATGGCGCATGATGACCAAACGCTCGTGGAGTCCCTTCGCCCGAGCGGTGCGGATGTAGTCAAAGCGCATTATCTCCAGCATCTGGGCCCTGGTCATACGTGCCGTGACCGCGTTGGCGAAGAAGCCAAGGACCAACGCCGGAAACACCAACTGGGTGAAATTGGTCCTGAAGTCTTCCCAGAAGTTCTTGTAGATAAGCGGAGGAATCCAGTCGAAAAAGATGGACAGGACGATGACCAGCATGGTGCCTACCCAGAAAGTGGGCATGGTAAGCCCCAGGATGGAAAAACACCTTATGCCGTAGTCCAGCCAAGTATCCTGCTTCAGGGCCGAAACCACCCCGATTGGAATCGCCAGCACCAGAGAGAAGAACATAGTCAGAATAGACAGTTCGATGGTGAGGGGCATACGGCGGGCAATTTCCGGGCCGATGGGGGTATTATCCTGGAAACTGAGACCCAGATCGCCTGTCAGTATGCCGTGCATCCACTCGTAGTACTGGATGTGCAATGGATCGTTCAAGCCCAAGTAGGCACGCGCCCGTTCAACGTCCTCGTCGGTGAAGTCGCCTTCACCGAGCATGGCCAAAGCCGCGTCTCCGGGTACTACCCTGATCAGCAGGAAAATAAGAACGGACACGAGGAATAAAGTTGGGATAAACAGAAGGAGTCTTCTAATGACGTATTGACGCATTTAGCGGCTCACTATTGGGAAAGCATCAAAGGGTAAATAATCACCGAAACAGGCGGGACACTGGTCCCGCCTGTTTCAATTCCATGGGCGCCGGGGTCTACTTGGCGAACCAGACGTCTCTCATTGGACTGTAGGAGTTGGCCGTCTGGAAGATTTTCCAGCCCTTGAAGTCGGACCGCCAAACAATGAATTGGGCGGGCTCGATCAAAGGTACGTCGGGGAGTTCCGCCCGAAGGATCTCCACCATCTGGCGGAGAATCTTGCCGCGCTCGACCTGGTCGGTAATCTGCTTTTCCTGGTTCCAGAGAGCGACAAATTCTTCGTTCTCCCAACCGACGCCATTGTTGCCGGCCCCCGGCAGGTAGAACGCTGCGTTATAGGCCTCGGGGTCATCGTAGGCCATCGCGGTACGCTGGCCGCCGATCATCTCAAAGTCTCCGCGGCGCCATTTCTGAATACCGGCGTTGGGTTCGAAGGACTCCAGGGTCACGTCGATGCCGATTTTCTTGAGGTCCTCGACGATGATCTCGGCTTGGTCGCAATACACGTCGATGGTGCGGCACATCATGTTGGCCTTGAGCCGCTCGCCGCCGGTGTAATCGGAAACGATTTGGGTTGCCTCAGCGATGTCCTGTTCCTTGGTGTCAGGATTGAACCCTTCCCAGGTCTTTATCTCTTCCAAGGGAACGATCCAGTCCCAAGCCCAGTGGTACCACGGGCTGATCTCGCCCGCGCCCTGGACTACGAGGTCGATCATCTTCTGACGGTCGATGGCCAAGTGGACCGCGCGACGCATGTTCACGTCGTCCCACGGAGCCTTGTTTATGTTGAACTGCAGGAAGTAGAAAATCGCCGGGGTGGAAGACTGGACCACCACATCGTCGCCTAGTTGGGCCTTGATTTCGTCGGACTCGGTCTTGGTCCAACCGGGGAAGAAGGAGCTCATGGTGATGCGGTTGGTGCGGATAGCCGCCTGCTGCGTGCTGACGGAGTCCATGCGGAAGACGCGAACGCCATCCAGGAACGGCCTATTGTCCACGAAGTAGTCCGGGTTCCTTTCGGTTTCGAAGAACTCGTCCTTGCGGAACTCCTTGGCAATGAAAGGACCTGCGCCCTTCCAGTCTTCTATCGTGAGCGGCCGGTCTTCATCGTCGGCGGGCTTGAATATGTGCTTGGGCACTATCCCGGCGAAGGCGTTGCCGAAGGCCGGCATGAAGCCAACGTCGGGGTCCTTGAGAGTAACTTCAAATGTGGTGGGGTCCACTGCCCTGTAGCTGTCCACGGTGAATCGGACACCGGCGTTACGAGTTGCCGTGACCTTGTTCGGGCGTTCCATCCACCGGTACATGCTGTATTCCACGTCCTCTGCAGTTAATGGGCTGCCGTCGTGGAACTTGACGTCGTCGCGCAGCTTGAAGGTCCAGGTCTTGCCGTCCGGGCTGGCGTTCCAGGCCGTCGCCATCTCTCCCTTAACCTCAAAGGTCTGGGAGTCGGTGAACATGACCTGGCTGAATACGCCATTCACCACGGTGAGGTGGCAAACACAGGTGTTGTCCGTTGGCTCGAAGCCCGAGAGCAACCTGCCCTCGCCTTTAATGAAGATGCCCCCGAACTCGCCGGGAATCTGCGGCTGGGCGGTGGGAGCGGGCGCCGCGGTGGCGACCACGACTACCTCGCGGACTACCTCCTTGGGCACCTCTTTCTCAATTATGACCTCTTTGATGACTTCTTTGGGCACCTCTTTCTCTACAACGACCTGTTTTTCAACCTCTCTTATGACCTCCCGGTCGACCGGGACTTCCTTGATGACCTCTTTCTCGACCACCACTTCTTTTTCGATTATCTGGGGCTCGGCTGTCCCGCCGCAGGCAATAACAAACACCAATAATAACGCCAGCGGTACCGCTAGTCCGAAAATCTTCCAGGGTCGTGCAACCATTCCTAAGTCCTCCCTAATGATTGGAAGTGAGTATACCTTGCGCCTCAAGGGGCAATCAGACGATGCAGAGTTGACGCCCCATCCCGGCTGCTGCATACCATACGCAAACCGCGTGATTCTAGCGTAACTTAACTATAGGGTCAAGTAATATCGTAATCCCGAACAGGGCGTAGTACCGGGGTGGCCAAGGCTCTGGAAGCCGTGACGCCGGACTGTACGGAAAGTCGGTTATTGACATCGACGTGAAAAGAGATAGTCTTATGGAGTTTGCATTGTGGGGTCTTCCACAATGACAGGGAATGTGAAAGACGACGGGATGAACGCGGCCTCGTACATCCAAAAAACATCAAAAGCCCTCCTCAGCTACGACCTGCAAACGTTCAAGGGGGACGTTTTCGGTGGGATCACCGCAGCGGTGGTGGGCCTGCCGGTGGCGTTGGCCTTCGGCGTAGCGTCGGGCTTGGGCTCCCTGGCCGGTATATACGGGGCGATTGCGGTGGGTTTCTTCGCAGCCGTGTTCGGCGGTACGCGGTCGCAGATATCCGGCCCCACCGGGCCTATGGCAGTGGCGATGGCGGTGGTCGTCACCACCCACGCGAACAATTTTGCCGAGGCCTTCACCATCGCCATCATGGCGGGGTTGATACAAATACTTCTGGGCGTGTTCAGAATCGGCCGTTTCGTGGCCTTTACTCCCTATTCTGTAATCTCCGGTTTCATGTCGGGCATTGGCGTAATCATCATCCTTTTGCAGACGCTGCCCTTCATGGGTTCGGCGGTTTCCACGGGCGGGCCGCTGGGCGCCGTACGGTCGTGGCCCGCCGCGATACAGGGGGTCAATTTTGAGGCCCTTGCCATCGCGGCCGTCACCCTCGCCGTCGGAGTGTTGTGGCCCAAGCAGATAAGGAAGTACATGCCGTCCACACTGGCGGCCCTGATCGCCGGGACGCTGTTGGGCGTCCTGTGGCTGACCAACACGCCGGTCATCGGCGAGGTCCCTACAGGCATACCCATGCCCCGTATGCCGGACCTTTCGGTACACACCTTGACCAATGCAGTGCAACCGGCCCTCACCATTGCGCTGCTCGGCTCCATTGACAGCCTGCTTACCTCCCTGATAGCCGACTCTCTGACGCGGACCCGCCACAACGCCAACCGTGAGTTAGTGGGCCAGGGAATCGGCAACATGGTGGCAGGGTTCGTCTGGGGCCTGCCGGGTGCGGGAGCCACTATGGGAACGGTGGTGAACATCCGGGCCGGTGGACGGACTCGCATGTCGGGAGTGTTGAGGGCCGCGATCCTGCTGGCGCTGGTGATGGGTCTCGGCAAATACGTCGAGGCCATACCCCACGCCGTTCTTGCCGGCATCCTGATGAAGGTTGGCTGGGACATTATCGACTGGCGTTTCCTTACCAGGCTCCATCACGTTCAGAAGGAACACCTCCTGGTGATGATGATCACCATGGGACTGACGGTGTTTCTCGATCTTGTGACCGCCGTGGCCATAGGCCTTATAGCTGCCGGGATGGCCAGTTCGCGGCAGTTCGAGCGGCTGGAGCTGGACAGCGTCGTTTCGACGCCGCTGCTGGACCAGAGTTTCCTTGGAGTCCAGGACGGTGTCGACGATTTTTCCGCCCGGGTTGGGCTGGTGGCCTTGAGAGGGAGCTTCTCCGTCGCATCCGCCAACAAGCTTATCGACACCATCAGCAAGGATATCGGGGAGCATGAAGTCGTAATTCTCGACTTCTCCGATACCGTATACATGGATGATAGCGCCGCTTTGCTGGTGGAGCAGTTGATCGACGTTGCCATAGCCGACGATACCGATTGCATCGTGATGGGTCTTAGAGGCGGTGTTGCCAGGAACCTCCGAGGCCTCAACGTCCTGAAGAACGTTCCTTCCGATCGCATAGTCGAAAACCTGGATGAAGCAAGGGAGACGGCGAAAAGGATACTCGAGGTTTAGGTCTGTGGCCAGCCGCGACAGGGTCCGTGTTGGCGACACGATTATCGACTATGAAATCCGGCGAAGCGCCCGTCGCAAAAAGACCGTCGAGATCACCCTTATAGGCGGGTGTGTTCACATCAAGGCCCCGTCGAGGCTACCCAAGCGGGACATACAGCAGATTGTCCTCAAGAAAGCTTCCTGGATTATCCGGCGCATGTCGGAGACGGAGCAGGAAACGCCGCCCAGCCGGCTCGTTACGGGGGAAACCCTGCCGTATTTGGGCCGGAACGTGCCCCTGATCGTGGAATCAGCCGATGTTGCGTCTCCCACAGTAAGTCTCGACCATGGGACCTTCCGCATCGCGGCGCCGCACGGTGAGAGTGACCATGCCGGCCAAGTCCGGGAGGCAGTTGTCGCTTGGTATAAGTCCCGCGCCGCAGAATATCTGCCGGCGGAAGTGGACCGTTGGTGGGGCTGGCTGGGCGCTGGGACCAAGTCGCGGATACTCATCCGCGACCAGCGCAGCCGGTGGGGAAGCTGCGCCTACGACGGCACGCTGCGCTTCAACTGGCGGTTAATGATGCTGGAGCCGTCGTTGGTAGAGTACGTTGTGGTGCACGAACTCGCCCATCTGAGTGTGATGAACCACTCGGCCGACTTCTGGAATCTGGTGGTCCAAGTCTTGCCAGACGCGCAACAACGCCGCCGCCTGCTGAGGGAAGCGGGCAAGGCGCTTCCGCTGTAGCACTGGAGCCGGATGCCTCAGAGTGCGGCGCCTCCCAATGTTTGGCGGCCTGTAAGGCCTTTTAATTGTCCGTCAGAATCAGGATTCGCCGGATTGTAAGATGTTCAGGATAAGACGAGTCCTGGGAATCCTGATTCAGACAACAACCATGCCGCTGAACAACCACTCCCCGTACCCGTCATCCCCCGGCAGGGGCGTCTTCTCCACCTTGAATCCAGCGCCCTCCATCAACGACGTCCAAGCGTCTATGGAAAACAGGCCGGTGACGTGGAGGTCTTGCACCACCCGGTGGATGCCGTTTTCCATAATGTCATAGGTGAACAGGGACTCGACCTGGGTGTCCGAAGGGTCAGGGTCGTGAAGTATCTCTTCGGTTGTGACAGATACGTCACCGGCTGACGTGGTCCAGCGAATTACCTTGCCCTCGTAAAACGACTCCGCCACTATGTCGGGGGCCACCAGCAGCAGCCCATCGGGACGCAGGTGGGCCCGCGCCGTTTCGAACGCCACACGCAGGTCGTTTTCGGTCAGCATGTAGCCAACGGCGTCGTGAATCAGGACGGCGTCGAACCGCCGCCCCAACCGCACCGTCCTCATGTCGCCCAAGTGGTGTTCCACCCCGGGGTTCCGCGCCCGCGATAACTCCAGCATACGCGGCGATACGTCCACCGCCGCGGCCCGGTGATGCGGCGTCAGGTGGGAGAGCAGGTGCCCTCCCCCCACGCCCAGCTCCAGCAGATTGTGTGGCTCCGGGCCAAGCTTGCGTTCAATGGCGCGCAACCAGTACAACGCCTCCACGCCGTAGTCCTCCGGGGGGCTGATTACCGGCCACAGGTAAGCCAACTCGTTGTAGAGGCGGATGCCCGCCATCGGGTTGTCCATCATGCGTTAGTAACTCATCTCCAGGACACGCCGCCGTGGTGACACCACAAAAGTCTTATATCGATTATCGATTCTCTGGAAATCAGACTCTCCAACCCGTCACTCTCGCGCAAGCCGATCCTGTGCTCGTCATACGCCGTCACTCCCGCGCAGGCGGGAGTCCATGACATGCAGAGGGTGAGAACCTTCCTAGCCTTTGCAGACTATGGTTCCCCGCTTTCGCAGGGAAGACGGTTTTGGTGGGAATGATCATTCCCTTTGCAAGTCCGCACCCCTCGCGCTACACTCGGCTCCAACCAATGCTGCCCCCATTCTAGCAAGCGGCGGGAGACACATGGCCCTGAACACTAAACAAGCATTACGTCCGGACGATTGCCCCAAGCTGGCTCTTTATCCTGCATGGGGGGACCTGTCCGCCCGCTTGAGGCGGATTGTGGACTCGGTGCAGCAGGGCGACCCCCTGGCCCCCGTCACCGTGGTCGGGCATTCCGTCTACGCAAACCTGACCATGCGGCAAGAGTTGGGGCGTTACGGGCTTGCCAACGTCAGGTTCCTGGTGTTCGCGCGATTGGCCGAGTTCCTGGGCGCCCCGTCGCTGGCTTCCCAGGGCCGCAGGCCCCTTACGCCGGTACTGGAAAACGCGGCAGTTCGCGCAGTGACCGTAAACTCACCGGGAGTCCTTTCGCAAGTCAGTTCCCATTCGTCGACCATACTGAGCATCAGGAGAACTTTCCGCCAGATTCGCTACGCGTCGGAAGAGGCCCTGGACTTGCTGGCCGGGCAGGGCGGGCTTCGGGAAGAGGTGGTGGGGCTGTACCGAAGGTTCCGGGAACAGACCAAGGGGTTCTATGACACGGAGGACCTTGCCAAGGCCGCTGCGGAAGCGGTGCGGGCCGGCAGGACGGCCGGGCTTGCCGACTTGGGGTTCATCCTGTTCTTCCGGCTGTCCGGCATGTCTCTTGGCGAGAAAGACCTGGTTGCGGCCTTGGCCTCTACTGACAGGTGCGCCGTTCTGCTGGGGCTTACAGGAGACGCGGAGGCAGACGCATCCGTAGAAACGTTGGCGAATGACCTGCTCCCATTCCTGGGCGCACCCGCACGGCAGACAGTCTCTCTTCCCGTCTTTCCCGCGCAGCGCCTGCCCTCGGCCCCCGCCTGCGCGGGGGAGATGGGGGCGGGAAACCCGCCGGGGACAAGCCGGAACGACGAACAGATACCGGCCCTGACCGCGTCCGGGAAGCGGCTGCTCATCGCGCCCGACCCGCATGAAGAGGTACGGTGGGTCATACGGCAGATCATAAACAGTGCAGAGCAAGGGACGCCGTTTCACCGTATGGCCGCACTCTACGGGGCGCAGACGCCCTACAGTTCCATGGTGCGGGAGGAGTTGCAACTTGCCGGAATCCCGGTTTCCGGCCTCAACCCTTTTCCATTGGCCCAAACCGCCGTGGGCAGGACCCTCGCGGGCCTGATGAACCTTTCCGACGGTCAACTCTCCCGCGACGCGGTGCTGAATTGGCTCATGGGCTGCCCGGTGCAGCCTCCAGGAAACAGTGATGCCGCAGGATTCAATCCGAGCAACTGGGACGCCATTTCCAAGAAGGCCGGAGTAGTGGGCGGGTTGGAACAGTGGATGGAACGCTTGAGTCGTTACGCCTCGGACACCGAACGCTCAGCCCATTCCAGGGAGCAAAAGGGGGAAATTTCCGAGGCCCAAGCCGCTCTGATGATGGCGGAAGCCCAAGCAACCCGCAGATTGTTGCGGTTCGTCCTGCGCTTGTCCGAAGACGTGTCGCCGCCCCCTGATGGTAGTACGTGGAGCGCCTTCTCCGGCTGGGCCCTCGGCCTTCTCGACCGCTACTTGACCCCGGACTCCCGGATACCGGAGCCGGAAAGGGGCGTTTTCGACAAGATAAAGGGCATCCTGGAGAGCTTGGCGGCGGCAGAGGAAGTCGACCCTTCGCCGTGCCTCGACGTATTCACATCGAGCTTGGAGGAAGCGTTGCAGGCGCCAGCGGGTCATTCCGGGCCGACGGGTCAGGGCGTGTTCGTCGGCCCCATAGCCGCGGCCGCTGCGATGAATTTTGATGCTGTCCATATTGTTGGCATGATCGAAGGCTCCGTACCTGCGCCGACCGGAGACGATCCCCTCATCCCCGACGCCAGCAGGGAGGAGGCTGGAGGCACGGAGGCCGGGTTGCCTCTGCGGGATCAGAGGCTTGCCGAGGACAGGTATGCCTTCCTGTCAACCTTGGGCGCGGCGCCGGAGGCGATGTTGTCGTTCCCGCGCTCCAGTCCTGCAGGGCAACGCGCCTACTACCCCTCTCGTTGGTTTCTGGAGCAAGCGTCGGTTATCGAAGGCTCGCCGGTGCACACGTCGGACCTCTGGTCCATGGACGGCCGGCCCTGGCTGACTATTCTCCGCTCTATGGACCAGTCCCTGGCGGCGGTGTCCGGCTCCACGGCGGCGGACCTGCACGACTACGACCTGGAGCGGCTGTGGTCCTGGAAACAAGCGGGGCTGGAGGCAAGGACTCACCCGTTGGCGGCGTCGAGCATTCTTGCCAAGTCCTTTGACTTGGGCCGGCAACGTTACGCGAGTGGCAGCTTCACCGAGTGGGACGGCAACCTGTCCGGCGCATTGCAAGGTTCGCGGTTGGCTGAACGATTGGAAAACACGCCACTATCTCCCACCAGCTTGGAGCAGTGGGCCGGTTGCCCCTTCCGGTACTTTTTGAGTCATGTGCTCCGCATCAGCACCTTGGACGACCCGGAAGAAGTCCACTCCATTACCCCCTTGGAAAGGGGTTCGCTGGTGCATGGAATCCTGGAGGAGTTCATCGGCGGGGCTCTGAAGGACGGCACACTGCCCCGGCCCGGCGAACCGTGGAGGGAACAGCACCGGGCTGCTTTGGAGAGCATTGCCCGGTTGCACTTCCAAGCAGCCGAAAGCAGGGGCGTTGCCGGCAAACGGTTGCTGTGGCGGTTGGGGCAGGATGACATCCTCAGCGACCTGTATTCCTTCCTTGAGGCCGACACCGGCCTGAGGGGGCGATTCGGCGTATCCCCTCTTTACTTGGAAGCGCGTTTCGGGAGAGATGGAGACCCTTGGGCCGCGGCCGAGTTGCCGGTAGATGGAGCACGGCCCCTGAAGTTCCGCGGGGTTATAGACCGGGTTGACGCCGACGCCTCCGGCAGGAACGTCCTGGTCATGGACTACAAGACCGGCAGCTCAAGACCCTACGATGGGTTGAAAGACGACCCGATTGACAAGGGCAAACACCTCCAACTGGCTATCTACTCGTTGGCCGCCCGCAATGCCCTGGGTGACGACGCCAACGTCTCCGCAGCCTACTGGTTTACTTCCAACAGAGGCGGGTTCTCCTTCGCGCCGCCGGAGCCGCTCGATATTGCCGACGAGGATACCCTCGGCCGGTTCAAAGAGGGGATTTCGACCGTTGTTTCCGGTATCAAGAGCGGCCTTTTCCCGGCGAACCCCGGCGAACCGGACCAAGGGGACTTCAGCAACTGCCGGTTCTGCGACTTCAAGACGCTGTGTCCCTCCCGAAAGGACACTCTGTGGAGGCGGAAGAAGGGATACCCCCTTCTCGCCGGCTACCTTCAACTGGCGGAAGGAGAGTAGACTTTGAGCGTCGCCTTTGTGCCTCAAGATAACGACGTGCGGAAGCGTATCCGGGAGTCCCTCGACGAGACCCTCTTTGTAGAAGCGGGCGCCGGCACGGGTAAGACCACCAGCTTGGTTGACCGGGTGATGAAGCTCGCTGCATCCGGCAGGACCACGCTGGACAGGGTGGCCGTAATAACCTTCACTGATGCCGCTGCGGCGGAACTGCGCGACCGCATCCGCGGGTCGTTGGAGAGGGCCGCGTCCGACGAGACACTGAACTACGACGAGCGGCTCTGCTGCCAGCGTGCCTTGGCAGACTTGGACCGGTCATCTATCCAGACGCTGCACAGTTTCGCCGGGTCAATTCTCCGGGAACGCCCGCTTGAGGCGGGACTGCCGCCGATATTCGAGACTATGGACGCCATCCGGAGCGATCTGGCTTTCGACGAGGCATGGAGAGAGTGGGTTGACTTCAAGTTGGATGAGCCGGAGCACGAGTCCGACCTGTATCCGGCCTTGGCCTTGGGGTTGTCTATAGACCAGTTGAGGTCGGTCGCGCTGGAATTTCACCAGAACTATGACCTGCTGGAGGGGGTATCCTTCGCCAATATTCCCAAACCTTCCTCTTCGGCAGTGCAGCAATTGGTGGACGAGTCGCCGGAGTTGGAGAGGCTTTGCCAGTACTCACAACTCGGTGATTCCGACCAGCTATACAGCCATGTCCAACAGTTGCTCAGGAACATAAACCGCTTCTTGGAATTGGGAGACGACTCCCCAACCGTCTACAGGCAGTTGCAACGGGCGCTTCCCATCAGCCGCCCGCGAGCCGGAAATCAGAGGAACTGGGAGCGTGACCCGGTGACTTCCGAGAATGCCTGCAAAGCGTTGAAGGAGTTGCTTGGTGACTTGCATGAAACGGCGACGGAAGAATTGGCCCAAACCCACCAAGCCGCCCTGATGCCAGCGCTGCGAGCCTTAAAGGACTTTGTAGAAGACTTTGCCGGTAAGCGCAAACGCGATGGTACAGCCGGGTTTCACGACCTGCTGGTGTGGGCGCGGGACCTGTTGCGGGACAATCTCGAAGTGCGCGACCATTTTCGGCAGAGATTTTCCCACATCCTGGTGGACGAGGCCCAGGACACCGACCCGATACAGGCGGAGATCGCCATGTTCATCGCCGAAAGGGTTGTGGAAGGAGGCAACGACCCCCTGCCCGTCTTTCCCGCGAAGGCGGGAAACCCGCTGGAGGAAGGTCCACCGGTGGTGAACAGGCCCACGTCATGGGACCAAGTCATCCCACACCAGGGCAAGCTGTTTGTCGTGGGCGACCCCAAGCAATCGATTTACCGGTTTCGCCGAGCCGACGTCCGCCAGATGGTCAAAATCCAACAGGTGATGCGTGGGGATACCGTGCAACTGGTCCAGAACTTCCGCTCCCAACGCCCAGTGCTGGAGTGGGTCAACCACGTTTACGAGAGGTGGATGGGCGAGGGTTCTTCCGACCAAGCAACCTACGTTCCCATCGCCCACCGCTGGGAGGCAGACATTGACCATCCGGGAGTTCCCAAGGTCTACAGCCTTGGTGAGGAGATGGACGGCGGGATAAACGCCGTGCGAGGAGAAGAGGCTCGCAATATTGCCGGGTTGCTGCACACCATAGTCGGCCAACAGTGGCAGGTCCTTGATGCGGAACGCACCGCCCAAGCGGGCGGCGGCGAACAGTACCGGGACGCCGGATACTCGGACATCTGCATTCTCATACGCACGCGCACCGGTTTGAGGACCCTTGAAACAGCCTTGGAAGAGGCCAACGTACCATACCGGTTGGAGGGGTCTTCCTTGGTATTTGCCACCCAGGAAGTGATGGACCTGCTGAACTGCCTGAAGGCCATCGACGACCCGGCGGACCAAGTAGCGGTGGTTGCCGCGCTCCGGTCTCCGGCCTTCGCCTGCACCGACGTGGAGTTGTTGCAGTTCTCCGATGCTGGCGGCAAGTTCGATTACCTCTCTGATGACTGCCCCGCCGTAGGCCAAGTAGCCGATGCACTGACCGAACTTCGCCGTTTTTACCAAGACCGGCTGTGGATGTCCCTGCCGGAATTGATAGACCGGTTCATACGGGCGCGGATGCTCATGGAGTCTGCGATAGACCATCCAAGGACCAGGGAACAGTGGCGCAGGTATCGCTTCATCGTGGAGCAGGCCCGTTCCTTCGTCGAGACGGGCGGAAACTCCCTGCGGGCGTTTCTGGAGTGGATAGAACGACAAGCCTCAGAGGGGGCCAGGGTGACCGAAACGCCAGTGCCGGAGGGTGACGAAGAAGCGGTAAGGATTATGACCGTCCACGCCGCCAAGGGGCTGGAGTTTCCTGTAGTAGTCCTGACGGCCCTTAACGCCCAGAACTCCAGCCGCACGAAGCCCGTCCTCTTCGATAGGGACTCTCGTGCTTTGGAAGTGTCTACCGGCTCCGGAGGCCGCAAATTTGAAACGCCCGGCTATGAGGCCCTCGTCGCCAGGGAGAAGGAGCTTGATGATGACGAACGAGTACGGCTCCTCTACGTCGCCGCAACCCGGGCGCGGGACCACTTGGTGTTGAGCCTGTACCGTAATGCGCGGACCCGCAATACGGACGCCGGTAAGATCGCCGAGATTCTGGCCGGCGCCGACAACCTCTGGGAGCCGGCCCCGCCGTTTGCCGGGGTACCCCAGCAGCCTTCTGCCATCTCATCCAACGGGGTGTCCTTGGATGGGCACTCCTTGCCGGACAGGAAAGCGTGGCAAGCTAACCGGGCGGAAACACTTCGGCAACAGGGCAGGCCCGTGTCCGTCTCGGCCACCAGACTGGCCCAGGTGTTGAAGGATGAACCCGATACCGACGAACCTTGGAGAAGAGGCCGGGCCGGGACATCGGTGGGCAGGGCCGTACACTCGGTGCTTCAGACCATAGATCTGTCCACCGGCGACGGCATAGAGGAAACATCCCAAGCCCAAGCCGCCGCAGAAGGAATCCCTCAACGGTGGGCGGAAGTAGCTCGCTTGGCCCGCGTGGCCGTGGACAGCGAGGTAGTCCGCCGGGCCGTTGCATCGTCCCGGTTCTGGCGGGAGGTGCCGGTGGCCGCCCCGATGAGCAACGGGGTGTTGCAGGGGTTTATCGACCTGCTCTTCGAAGAGGATGGCAACTTGGTTGTGGTGGACTACAAGACTGACGGAGTGGACTCGGACCATGTCGACGACGCGGCTGCTCGGTACGGACCGCAGGGAGGGGCCTATGCCCTGGCGGTCCAGCGGGCAACGGGCAGGCCGGTGACCGAAGTGGTATTCCTTTTCCTTCACGCCAACCGCTCCGCCGTGCTGCCCGATGTATCCGGGCTGGCCGTTGGGGCCGAACGCGCAGCCGAGGAATATTTGGACGGCGGCGGGTAATCTCCTCAGTCCCGATACTGGGATAACAGGCTGGGGTTTTGCGTGTTAAGATCGTTGCGGGAAAGAAAGGAGGCTGTAATGGACGTGAAGGAAGCAGTGCGAATGGCAAGAGAGTGTTTCGCCGACTCCTTGAGGGACGAACACATAGTTGACGTCAAGCTCGAGGAGGTGAAGTTCGAAGAATGCCCTAATGTCTGGAAGATTACCATCGGTTTCTTGCGGCCTAAGGACCTGAAGGGTTACGCAGATGCTGAGCCAATCGAGAGACTCCGTGCACGTTCCTATAAGGCTGTTCGTATTGATGATGACAGTGGCTGTGTCGAATCAATAGCTGACTGGATACCTTGGGTGTTCAGTTGATATGACCATCCCGACAGGATATTTCTTGGACACAAATCTTCTCGTATTACTCGTGGTGGGCAGCGTAGGGCGAGACCTGATTGCCAAGCATCGCCGTTTGAGCGGATACACGGTGGAAGATTACGAGGTACTGGTTGGCCTGATCGACTCCGTTGGGCCGGTGTACGTAACGCCGAATACCCTTACTGAAACGTCAAACCTGCTCGCTCAACATGCGGACCCGGAGCGTTCTCTCATATTCGACGGTCTCCGGCATTTCATCGAAGAGAGCGAGGAAGTCATGGTCACCAGTATACAGGCGGCGGCCAACAGGGCATTCGGACGACTGGGATTGGCCGACGCCGTGCTTCTCGAAGCCATCACTCCGGAAAGGCCGTTGATCACTTCCGACGTCCGGTTATATCTCGCTGCTTCGGAGCAATCGGAAAACGCCGCAGTGAACTTCTTGTATCTTCGGAATTTGTAGCTACAGGAGCGTTGGACTAGCCCAAAAGCTTCCGTGACAGGTTTTCGAACATGTCGTCCACCATGGCATCGAGGCCGTAATCCGGCCGCCATCCCCATTCCCGCCGGGCGGCGGTGTCGTCCAGCGAGTTGGGCCAGGAGTCGGCAATGTACTGGCGCAGCGGGTCCACCTCATAGTCGATGATGAAGTCCGGCACACGCCGCCTGATTGCCTCGGCCAACTCCTCCGGCTCGAAGCTCATGGAGTTGACGTTGTAATCGGCGTGGTGCCGGAGGCCTTCTATGTCGGCTTCGGCAACCTCTATCATGGCCTTGATGGCATCAGGCACGTACATCATTGGCAGGTAGGTGCCGGGCCGCAGGTAACAACTGTACCGTCCCCCTCGTATGGCCCCGTAGAAGGCGTCCACCGCGTAGTCCGTCGTCCCGCCTCCCGGTTCCACCTTCCAACTGACCACGCCGGGCAGCCTTACCCCACGCACGTCCAACCCCACCCGCTCGAAGAAATAGTTGCCCATCAACTCGCCGAACACCTTGGAGATGCCGTACAGGGAAGTGGGGCGTTGCAGGGTCTCGTTGGGGGTGTTGTCGTGGGGCGTGTCCACGCCGAAGGCGGCGATGGAGCTTGGAATGATTACCCGCTCCAGGTCGCCGCCGCAGGCCGCCTCCAGCACATTCAGCAGACCGTTGATATTCACCCGGTGGGAAAGGGGTCGGTTGGCCTCCGCCGCCACCGACAGCAAAGAACCGAGGTGGTACACCGAATCTATCCCGTAATCCCTGATGGCCCGTTCCACCGAACTTTGGTCGGTGACATCGACCACCGTCGACGGCCCGGTGTCGGCCACTTCTTCGGTCAGTGGGCTGCGGTGCCGGGCGGCTACAACGTTGTCCCCGCCATATCTATCACGCAGCGCGGGCACCAACTCTGAACCAAGCTGCCCGGCGGCCCCGGTAACAAGTATTCGCTTCATTCAATAAGAATAACCGTGTTGACTCAATTGGGGCAATGATAACACCTCAGCCGACGTTGCTCCCTGCGCCGGTAGTCAACCCTTGATAGTTGGTGAACGCTCCGCATCAAGCCGCATTATGGTAAACTCTGCGAGGGATACCGCGTATCACTAGGTATCGGAGAGAACCCGACGGGCTGTCCGAGCCGAGGTGATGGCAGTCAGTCCCTTGGAAGGCGCGGGCGCAGGTTCCATCGAGGGTCTCGCTTCCTGATACAGAAAATTCGGACGAGGTTTGTGAGTATGTTTTGGCGCTACGGCCGCTTGGCTGTAATAGTATTATTGGCAGTCCTGACCGTCGGGTTCTTCTTTGGCCGGACGAGCATAGCCCATGCGGCTGGAATCGACACCGAGTCCCAGTTCATTTTGAACACCTTTGCGTTCTTAATCTGGGGCGCCCTTGTCATGTGGATGTGCGCCGGATTCACCATGCTTGAATCGGGATCGGTCCGCACCAAGAACGCATCCATGATCTGTTTGAAGAACATTGGCCTGTACTCCATCGCGGGGCTGGCATACTTCTTCATCGGCTACAACCTTATGTATGTAGGCGTGGGTGACTACGCCGGTATCATCGGCACCTTCAAGATTTTCTACGGGCCCTCTGCCGATGAAATTACCATGTTGAATGGAGAAGATGCCGCCGCGGTAGCCGCCGCGACTGCCAAGGTCGTGGAAAGCGGAAAGGCCGTCATGTCCGACTGGTTCTTCCAGATGGTGTTCGTGGCGACCACCGCCTCGATTGTGTCGGGAGCCATTGCTGAGCGGATCAAGATATGGCCCTTCTTCCTGTTCACCCTGTTGCTGACCGGGTTAATCTACCCCATCGTGGGCGCGTGGACCTGGGGCGGCGGCTGGCTGACCGAGCTGGGGTTCAAGGACTTCGCCGGCTCCACCATAGTGCACAGCACCGGTGGCTGGGCCGCCCTTGCCGGCGTGATGATAGTCGGGCCCAGGCTGGGCAAGTTCCGCCGCGACGGCAGCGCCAGGGCAACGCCTCCCTCCAACGTTCTGGTGGTGACCTTGGGCGTCTTCATATTGTGGCTGGGCTGGTTTGGCTTCAACGGCGGGTCGCAACTGGCGCTGGGAAGCGCGTCCGACGCCGTGGGGATGAGCAACGTGTTGGTCAACACCAACCTGGCGGCTGCGGCCGGAGTGATGGCGGCCCTCGCCGTTTCCCGTCCTATCCTGGGGCGCATGGACTTGTTCGCCGGGCTGAACGGCGCCATCGCCGGTCTTGTCTCCATCACTGCCGGCCCGGACATTGTTCAACACTGGTGGGCGGTCATCATCGGCGCCGTCGGTGGTGTTATATGCACGGGAGGCCTCAAGCTCCTGGAGATAGTCAAGCTGGATGACGTTGTCGGGGCTATTCCGGCCCACCTGTTCGCAGGGGTGTGGGGGACCCTGGCGGTCTGCATCGCCGCTGGCGGCTTGTTCCACATCCAGTTGCTCGGCATAGTAGCAATCGGAGTTTTCACCTTCGCCGTCTCCTTGGCAGTGTGGAAGGCGATCGACTTGGTGTTGGGCCTGAGAGTGTCGCGCCAGGTCGAGCAATTGGGCCAGGATGCCGGAGAGCTTGGGCTCGAAGCCTACCCCGAATTCGTGCTTATGCCGGAAGAGTTCTACGAAGAAGACGACGAACCACGCACTCCCTCTGCTGAGGGAGACCCAGCTGGGTGAGACCTCGTCCTGACCTGCACCCCACCCCCTAGGAAAAGTCACGCCGCCACGCCAAGCCCCTTTACTGGCGTGGCGGTGTCTTTCGGGTAGGCTATACCCTGGACCTTGTGGGTTGACCCTCGACAGCCTGTGCCTTCCGTAGTGCAACACCTCCTCCATAATTTCTCCAAAGTCCCCCGGTAGTATGGGTTGCAGTCCCGCGGGAGGATTCTGGGTATCGAGACTGGATGACAGGAGGTGTTGATTTTGAGCAAACGCAAGATTACCTTGTTGGCGTTGGCGGTCATCATGGCCGTCGGGCTGACCGGCGGGATAGTGTGGGCCCAGACCGGCGGCAGTACCCCTGTACCCACGCCGGAGGCGACTGCAACCACCCAGACCACGGGCAAGACTTTTGTGGCCCGGGTGGCGGAAATTCTTGACCTTGAGGAGTCCACGGTACAGGACGCGTTTACCCAAGCCAAGCGGGAGCAGATGGACGAGGCTTACAAAGGTCGGCTGGACAGGATGGTCGAGGGGGGGCGGTTGACCCAAGAGGAAGCCGACGACCAGTACAGTTGGTTCCAGGACAGGCCGGACCATGTGGTGGAGCGGTCGATGAAGGACCGCCGCGAGCGGCGGGGCTTCCAGCGCGGAGGCTTCAAAAAAGGCGAAGGACGCTGGGAGCATAGAGGCGGAAGACGCGGCCGAGGCGGGCCTGATATGTCGCCCATGATACCCTCTCCGACGACTGAACAACCGTCTTCCTGACCTGTCAGCAATCCGACTTTCCGCCGCTCGGCGTGAGCCGGGCGGCGGATACCCTTGTACAGGAGGTGAAGCGTGGCCAGCACCGTTCTGATAGTGGAAGACGACCCGCATACGGTGGAGGTGGTCGGTCTGTACCTGCGGCGCGACGGGCACACGGTGCTGACCGCTTCCAATGGCAACGACGGCCTCCAAATGGCGCAAGAGTCGGCACCCGACTTGGTGGTGCTCGACCTGATGCTGCCGGGGAAGAGCGGGCTGGAGGTGTGCCGGGAACTGCGGAAGGAATCGGACGTGCCCATCGTCATGCTGACCGCCAGGGTGGAAGAGGAAGACCGGGTCGCCGGATTCGAGTTTGGAGCCGATGACTACGTAACCAAGCCCTTCAGCCCCCGCGAGTTGGCGGCCCGCATCCGGGCGGTGCTGCGGCGGACGGCCATGGACCGTGCGGAAGACTCTCCGGCCAAGTTGACCTACTGTGAAATCACACTGGACGCGCAGCAGCGGGTTGCCTTGGTTGGGGAAGCGCCGTTGAAGCTTACCCCCACCGAGTACCGGCTGCTGGCGATGTTCCTTAAAGAACCAGGCAGGACTTTCACCAGGGACGAAATCATCAACCGGGTGTTCGGCTACGACTTCGACGGGTTCGACCGGACAGTGGACTCCCATGTGTCCGGCTTGCGGCGCAAGCTGAACGGTGCCGCCAAGGACCGGCGCTACATCCAGACCGTGTACGGAGTGGGCTACAGGCTCAACCATGTTTAGCTGGGTGTTCAGCCTCCGGTTCCGATTGATTCTTGGCTTCTCCCTGATACTGCTGCTGGCCTTGGGCGGCGTCGGCTTCTATGTTGCGAACGCGGCAGAGCAACAGGCCGAGCGCTTCGACCAGCGTCGGGACCAGGCGCAGCAACGCCGCATCAGCCGATTGGTGGCCCGGGGATATGGCGAAGACGGGGAGTGGAGAGACATCCAGCCCATCCTGGAGAGGACGGGGCCGGCGTTCGGGAAGCGCATAGTGGTGCGGGACCGGGACGGCAACGTGGTGGGCGACTCTCATCGCCGGCGGGGTCCCTTTGGAAGACGCGGCCACGCAGACCGGATGGATACCCCATTGGTTCTGGGAGACCGGCAGGTCGGGGAGATGGAGATCACCCCGGCTGCGTCTGATTCCGCCATTCCGGACCCCCCGATTTCGCGTTTCACCGGGTCTCTGAACGCCTACCTGCTCTGGACGGGTGTGGTGGCCGCCGTAGGAGGGGTACTTCTGGTGTCGCTGGTGTCCCGGCAGCTTCTGGCGCCGGTGCAGGCCCTGGCAACAACTGCTCGGCGGCTGGGCCGAGGCGACCTGGCACAAAGAGCGCCGGCGTCGGGTCCGAGGGAGATACGTGAGTTGGCCGAGGCCTTCAACGTCATGGCTGAGAGCCTCCAAGAAGCTGAGCATCACCGGCGGAACCTGGTTGCCGACGTCGCCCACGAACTGAGGACGCCCTTGTTCAACATACAAGGATACTTGGAGGCGATAAAGGACGGCCTGTTGGAGCCTGACGAGGCCACGATAGACACAATTCACGGGCAGGTGTTGCACTTGGGCGGCCTTGTCGAAGACCTGAGGCTGCTGGCCCAAGCCGAGGGAGGCGGGCTTCAACTGGACCTCCAGCCGGATTCCTTGGACGCGGTCGCCTCCGCCGTCGTTGAAGGGTTTCGCGCCAGGGGTGACGCCAAAGGCTTGACACTGGTCTACGAAGGACAGGAAGGGCTGCCTCCGGTGTTGATGGACCGCGCCCGTATCGCCCAAGTGATCGGGAACCTGCTGGACAACGCCATTCAGCATACCGGTGAAGGTGGTACGATAACCGTCCGCACCAGCGTGGAAGGGCCAAACGGCGTGGTTCTCAGCGTGGCAGACCAAGGCGAGGGAATACCCCCGGATGCGCTTTCCAAGGTGTTCGAGAGGTTCTACCGGGTAGACTCGTCCCGGGACCGGGCCACCGGCGGGACCGGGCTGGGGTTGACCATCGCCAAGCGGTTGGTGGAAGCCCACGGCGGCTCCATCACTGTGGAGAGCGTCTTGGGAACGGGAACAACCGTGTCCTTCAGGCTGCCCGCAGTGACTGAAGATTTCTCCGATTAACCCGTCCGCTGGCCGGAATGGCATCGCCTCCAAACCAATGCTATCCTCAAGAAGCAACTTCGGGGAGGCGTTTATGAGCGGGGCATTGAGGGTTACGGTCCATGTATTGTTGTTCGTGTTGGCGATCGTCGTCTTCTACGTCGGATTGGGTATAGGGCTGCAACACAACCCCACCATTGGCAGCGTGCTCTGGTTCACTGCGGCGGCCATCGCCGGGTTGAACCTGATATGGCTGATGCGGTGGCGGCGGAAGCCCCGTCCACCGCAACCGCCCGCGGGGTAGCCTGTGCAGGCTAATCCGCTCCTTCCGGTGGTACGGGCCTTACCGGAGGCATGTCGCTAACGTCGTCGTCATCCGGAGGCGGGCGGCGGGTCAGCTTGCGGAGGCGGGCTTG
This sequence comes from Dehalococcoidia bacterium, assembly GCA_965203835.1. Lineage (GTDB taxonomy): Bacteria > Chloroflexota > Dehalococcoidia > Lucifugimonadales > UBA3495 > CBDCFV01. The sequence continues at coordinate 1,189,088 of OZ241919.1, read as the reverse complement.
CTGCTCCCGCGTTTCGGGAGTGAAAGGTTGCGGGGGTAACAGGCGCAGCGCGTGTAGTTCCTCGATAAGGGTCGTGACGTTGTTTATGCTGACTTGCACATAGTTTCTGCTTCTATGGTGTTCATAGAAGTTGTGGTGCATGGATTCCGCCGAGTTAAACAACGTGAACAAGTCGGTCCTGCCCCATTCCTCGGAAATCTGCTCCACAACATCAGCCAGCAGGTCATGCCTGGTGTGGTTCCATCCCCTTGTCTGGGCCAATGATTTAATGGCGTGGGCCGCAGCACCCCATGTCTTCTCCGAGGCTTGGATGAGGTCGCCGCGGTCCAGTTGTTGCTGAGCTTCCTCGAGCAGGTACCGGCTTATTTCGGTGTACCGGTCGGCTTTAGAAATTGTCATTCTGATAAGACTCTCTTTTTCCGGTCAGGCTTTGCCTTCCCGGCTAGCGTGTTCCTGCAGCGTCCGCTCCACCAGCGTCATCCACTTTGTGCCGCCGGTTTCCCTGTCCTCGCCGGTCTGGGCCTTGAACCAGTCGACGGTCTCCCGGTCCAGGGTGATGGTCACCTGCTCGATAAGGCCGGTATCCAGAGCTGCCTTCCGTTCCTTCGACCATTTGACGTAATCGGGAAAGAGTTCCTGGGTGGTCTTCGCGTCGGCCCAGTCCTCGTCAGTCCACTCGTAAGTGTCCGGGTCCTCCGCCAGTTGGGCGGCGATCTCCGCCTCCTCTTCGGGGGTGGGACGGATGAGTTTAAGGTGTCTCTTGTTCATAACGGGCCGTTTCCCTTGGGCACATAGGAAGAGTAACGTAGTTCGCCATCCCTGTCACTCAGTTGGTGGGTGGCAGCGCCCCAGTCTGTCCGGTCCACCAGCGCGAAGTCGAGTCCGCGCAGTCTGAGGGTTTCCTGGCGCTTGGCTTCGTCCCACTCGTATGGAGGGCCTGGTCTTGGTGTCATATCCAGGGCATGTCCCAAATCGTCCCTACCCGGCGCGGGCGGGATGTTTGCCGAGCGGGGGGAGGATGGCCTCGAGCAGGACTTGGGGGTTGGGGGCGTCACCTTCGCGAAGACAATCGAGCAGGTAGTTGTTGGCTGCACCCAACGGGAGAAGTGAGTATCCGGCATCCATCACCCGGCGGATGAAGGGTTGGATTCCGGGCAAGGGCTTGTGGTCGGACCATGCGGCAAACCAGCGTTCGCAAAGGTCATCGCACAGAAGGCCCAGCCGGTACTCGGCCAGTTCGCGGGCCAGTTTACGTTGAAGGGCGCGGACGCGGCGCCAGAGGGCGTTTATTTCAGTCATCATGATGCGGACTCCTCAGAAGGTCAATTTGCAGGAAATTTCAGAATCGCGGACATTTGCGGACATTTCAGGACATTGAACACCATGTTGCCTCAGCGGCTTTGTTGGACTTGTCCGCGTCCGGTGGGACGTGTGCTGCACAGGTACTATGGTAGGGAGGTGTTTTACGAACTGGCAAGGGGCTGGTGTCAGTGGAGAGGCGATTGAAGGGTTGGACCACCGTTCGAGCTTGGTGCGGCGACGGTCTGCAATCAGGGCATGTGCAAAGCCTTTACCGGCGGCAATTGTCTGAATCAGGATAGGAGTTACGCAGTTGGTCTAATAGGATTCAATTCAAGGCATCAGAGGGGTATGCTTCTGGCAGCAGTAAAATCGTGAGGCGGTGAGTGGGAATGAACCCGGCACGAAGTGGACCTTTGGACTACATTGACTTCCTGGTGGCGGCGCAAAAGAGCTTTACATGCACCGAGGCCGCCAGGTGCCAGCCTGAATCCGACCGGGTCCCGGCCCATGACGCCTTCACCCGCCTGCTGCGGAGACAGCCTCCCGATACCGAGGTGCTGTGGCGAGAGACCCGAGGGCTGGTGAAGCTGGAGGGCGGCGCTCTGGTCTTGGACGACACTACCTTGGACAAGCCTTACGCCAGGAAGATGGAACTGGTCACCCGGCACTGGAGCGGCAAACATCGCCGGGTGGTCTCCGGCATCAACTTGCTCACCCTGGTCTGGAGTGGTGGTCAATCCCTGATACCCTGCGATTTCCGCATCTACGATAAGCCCTTGAGTGGGAAGAACAAGAACGACTATTTCCGGGAGATGGTGGAGGTGGCTCATGGCCGGGGATTCCGGCCCGGCCATGTTCTCTTCGATAGCTGGTACAGCAGCTTGGAGAATCTGAAAAAGGTGCGCAGCTACGGGTGGACCTGGCTGACCCAGTTCAAGGCCAACCGGAGGGTGAACCCTGACGGAGAAGGCAACGTCAGGGTGGACGCGGTGGAGATTGGGGCTGAAGGACGGATGGTGCATTTGCGGGGCTACGGGTTCGTCAAGGTGTTCCGGAGAGACTCCCCAAACGGAGACGTGGAGCATTGGGCCACCAACGATCCAGACATGACCCCGGAGGAGCAGGAGGTGCTGAAGGGCTGGGCTTGGAGTATAGAGCGGTATCACCGGGGGCTGAAGCAGTGCTGCGGGGTGGAGAAGTGCCAGGCACGAAAGGCGGAATCCCAGCGGAGCCACATCGGTATGGCGATCCAAGCCTTTCTGCGCTTGGAGGTCCATCGCCTGAGGTCCGGGGTCAGTTGGTATGAAGCAGTAGCAAGCATAGCCCGCCCTGCCATTCGACAGTATCTCGCTCAACCCCTGTACTCCCTCATCCCAACTGCGTAACTCCTATCAGGATTATCAAGATTAAAGGATGCCCAGGATTGAGAATATCCTGAAGATCAACAAATCCAGTAAATCCTGATTCAGACAATTACTTTGCACAGGTTCTGGGTCCGCAATAGTGGGCCCTAACCCGCTGGGCAAGGCGGGCGACTTCTTTGAGGATGTCGTCGGGCTGGCCTGCCAAGTCGATTGACGCTACTTCGATGGTCTTGTTGGCGTGCCTGATTTGGTAGCGGCGCGGCTCCGTTGGCTCCAACTCGCTGGCAGCGTATATGAGGAGGCCCGACGGTAAATCAGCAGCTATGCAGTAGGCAATCATTTGGTAGATGTCGGCGTTGGGGAAGCCATCCGGCTTGATGCGCTTGTACTTGGCGTCGCCAACGAACCGGTATCGTCCGCCGTTCCGCCAGAATAGGTCCGGCTTGAGGCTGATGGAGTTGGCCTCGTCCAGGTGCAGGCGGCCAGGTCCCCACTGACGCTCGGATAGTCCCAACTCTTCCCGAAGCGCGACGACCAGGAACTGCTCGAACACCCGGTTCATGTCAAGCATGAAGGATGCGCCCGTGGTTGCGCCGTGGAGAAGTTCCAGGCTGGAGTTATCGATAATCAGGCGAGCCAGTTCCACGGCGGGACGGTAATGGCTGTTGAGGCGGGTGTACATGACTCCCGGGGTGCCGCGGCGGTACGCGCCAAGCTCGACGGTGTTGAAGACGGGGCGCAGGGCTTGGACATCCCGCCTTGCTTGGGCGGACCTGACGGGCAAGCGGGACAGCCGGTAGAGGGCGGTCTTGAGCAACCGGTTTTCCTCGATGTCCTCGGTGAACTCGTCGAAGGCTACCTCAAGAGGCAGCGGGATACCGAAGCGGCGGTTTATCTGGTCGTTGAACCGGATGCGGCCCCGGACGGTGTGCAAGGCCTCCTCTTCATGCCGGTAGCCTTGCAACAGGCCGCGACGGACGGCTTGGCGGGTGTAATGCACGAATGCTGGGATGACGCTCTCCAGTACATCGGCATCCGGGGACAGGTCAAAGTACTTCTTCCAGTCCTTAGGATCTATGGCATAAGCAACCAGGAACATCACCCGGTCGATGGGTATCTTGGGGCGCACGACGACGGACAGGTCGCCGACCCGGACCGTGCCGACGTAGGACGACGGGCGGAGGGCCCAGGTCTCTTCTTCACGAGTTGGGGGAATTACGTCAATATGAGCAGAAGACAGTATCTTTAGCTGTTCCCGGTCCGGGAGCACATTGACGGACTGGGGTTCGTACTCAACAAGTGTTAGAGTCTGCATCGTTAGTCTGTGGTATGTCAGTCTCGACAGTAGCGTCATCGTCGGTGGACGCCTTGTTGCCTAATCTCTGTTTCAGTTCGTTGAACTTGAGCTTTTGCAACTTGTCTTCATCCCCGAAAAGCTGTTCCTCAAGATAAGGTTCCACTGCGCGTCGCCATATACGGCTCACGCGGGTCTCGTCCAACGCTTGACCAGCCATGCCCATGAAATAGCTGGGACCGATGCCCGCATCGCTTTCCAACTCAGTGTTGGCCGCGTCCACCAAATCGGCGACCCATATATCCTGGTCGTGGTGCTCCAGCCACCGGCGCAGCAGCCCTTTTATGGGAGACTTATTGGGGAAGAAGGGCGCAAAGTAGAAGCGGCGGCGCAGGGCGGCGTCCATCAGGGCGATGGAGCGGTCGGCGGTGTTCATGGTGCAGATGAACCAGAGGTTATCGGGCAGGCTGAACCCCTCACCTTCTCCACTGTACTGTAGACGCACCTGCTCGTTCCGGTATTCCAGCAGGAAGTAAAGCTCCCCGAACACCTTGGCCACGTTGCCCCGGTTGAGTTCGTCGATGACCAGAACAAAGGTAGCGTCGGTGTTGTTACGTGCCCTGTCGGCGATACGCCGCAGTGGGCCTTGGACCAGCTTAAAGGCGGGCTGGCCCGCGTCGGTCAGGGTGGGCCGGTAGCCTTCGACGAAGTCCTCGTAGGAGTAAGAGGGGTGAAACTGGACAATTTCGAAGTCGCCGCCGTTGAGCTTGCATTGCTTGGCGATTTCTCGGGCGACGTAGGTCTTGCCGGTGCCGGGTGGGCCGTAGAAGATGACCTGGCGTTTTTCCTGAAGGTCTTCAATGATTTCCTGCAGGTAGTTGGGTTGCCAAAGGAGTTCGGTTGCGAGGGTGGTTATGCTGGATGGGGACCAGGGGTCAGTGTATGTGAGAGGAGATTCGGGTTTTTGATCGTCAGGTGGAGGTGGCTGGTCTGATTCCAACTGCGAATCGGACTGTATTTGCCAGACAAGGGACTGCGCGTCAAGCCGATGGCGCAATGTCAAACCACGCTTTGATGCCTCATCAATGAAGCGGTCGAGAAAATCAATGGCGTGCTGGTATAACGTTGCCTCATCTGCCGGCTGCTCTGGTAGGGCGTATCCCGTACGCTGGTATGCTTGGTCAAACAATGTCACTCGGAACGGTGGATATTGCTCGGCGTCCAACCCCATCATCAGGACGGATGCTACGGTTGTACGGACGCCCGGGCCACTGCTCGCAGACCGAGGAAACAGATCGCAAAAGTCGCGGATTCGCTCCGCAACGGACGAGGAATCGTTAGCCCACAATGTGCGCAACGCGATCACGGAGTCATCCGGGGATCCATCTATCCAATCACGAAATTTCGCTTGTTCTATTGAGAAAATGAGATTGCCACCGATTCCGCTTTTTACCAGACTGCTCCATCCGTCTGCTTCAGACAACACCGCGTCCCGTGCTGCCGCGAGCTTGCGACCTATTTCAAGCTTGTATTCAATCTCTTCGGCTTCCATGATCCCAGAGTCGACATACTTCCGAGCACGCCTTACAAAATCTTCCCATAAGTCAGGCCTGTAGTCGTCATCCCATTGGACACGGACATGAGGATTATAGAAGAAGAGATCCGTGCTGGCGTATTCAGCCTCAAGGGCGGTTCTCACCTGAGCTAAACGGCGGTCGATGTCCTCGTTTGGTGTTGTTACGGACTTCTCGAAAGCCTTGGCGATCTTTTCTTTGTCGTCTACAGACACGATTGGCTCAAATGTATCGGGAAAAACCAGATGGAGCAGGGCATGTAGTTGTATCCGCGCACTGTTGGGGTAAGATTTAAGCAACGCACTTCGGAAGTTGATCCCAGCCGCGAACTCCTTAAACTCCCATGGGTTATTGACCAGACGATGCTGATCGTCAGTCGTTTTCGCTTTCCATTGCTCGGCCAACTCGATAAGGAATCCAACCTGAAACGGACGGCCCATGTGGAAGAACGTGCCTGGATTGGCGATACCCGGAGTGAGACTATTAACGAGTTCTTGTGGAATTTCTATCGGTGAGGGCGACCATCCGAGCACCGTGTCAATGACTTTTTGTTCATTTGTGCTGTTTTTCGTACGGACAATCAAGAAGTAAAAATACAATACCTCACCCATTAGTTGGTACACCTGAGCGGGACTGCCCCTAAGTTGTCCCTTCAGCTTGTCAAGGAATGTCGCATTCGACTCGTCTGGATTGTTCAAGAATCGCTGGCGCAGTTCCTCAAGCGACTGGCTAGTCCAGATTTCCTTGCCAGGGGTAAAAAGGGAGCCATCATGCCGCAACGCTTGGTCAACCCATTCCTGGGCCGCGTTGTAGACCTTTTCAGCACCTTCGCGGAGTATTCTCGTGCCCATTGTTATCCTTCCAAACTTGACCGTGTTCTGCGCGGTTAATCCGCCTCTTGCGGTGGGACCGGCCTTACCGGGGGCAGGTCGCTTACGTCGTCTTCATCCGGAGGCGGGCGGCGAGTCAGCTTTCGGAGGCGGGTCTGCTGGTCCCGTGTTTCGGGGTCGAAGGGACGCGGGGGTTGCTGTCGCAGGGTGTGTAGCTCCTCGATGAGGGCCGCCGCGTCGTTAGTGGCGCCTCTTACCTGCGTGGGGGTCATGGCGTGCTCATAGAAGTTGTTGTGGAGGTAGTTGGCCGATCGGAACAATGTTTCGAGGTGGGGCCTGCCCCATTCATCGGAAACCTGGTCCACTACATCCGCGAGCAGGTCGTGCCTGGTGTGATTCCATCCTCTTGTCTGGGCCAATGATTTAACGGCGTGGGCCGTTGCGCCCCACGCCTTCTCAGACGCTTGGATGAGGTCGCCGCGTTCCAGTTGCTGCCGGGATTCCTCAAGCAGGTACCGGCTTATTTCGGTATACCTGTCGGCTTTAGAAATTGTCATACCAGATGTAGCTCCCTTCAGGACTATGTTCGATGGGAGAATATCATAACTCTTCCACCGGGCCGTAGCTTACCATCCAGTTTATGCCGAACCGGTCGGTGAGGGAGCCGAAGTAATCTCCCCAGAACATGTCCTGGATGGGCATGGTTACTTGGCCTCCGTGGGAGAGCTTGGCGAATTTGTCGTCGGCGTCGTTTCTGCTTTCGGCGGAGAAGGAGATGGAGAAGTTGTTGCCGGGGACGGGTTGCGGGCCGAAAGCGGAGCAACTGTCGCTTCCCATCAGGATGCTGGAGCCTATGGGAAGGGAGACGTGCATGATGCGGTCCCGCTCGTCTTCCGGGATGTCCATGTCGGGCGGGCCTTCCCGGAAGGTGAGGATGGTGTCGAATTGGCCGCCGAAGACGGAGCGATAGAACTCGAAGACTTGGCGGCAGTTATCGTTGAAGGTCAGGTAGGTGTTGAGGCTCATGGGGTTCCTCCGTTAAAGATTTGTTATTGGGCGAAGGCGGCGGAAGTCTTCGATGTGGGATATGGCGGGCGGGACGCCCGCGCTCCAATCTAACCAACCAGTTTCAGGCACACCCATCGCCAAGGGTGTCCGGGATGCGCAACCCAGGTTAGGGTACAATATCTGCGGAAACCCTTCCTTCCTGTGGGGGCGACCTGCTTGACCTTCTTTGCGGAATCGGAAATTCTCGACTGGCTGATCAGGAACGGCTACTTGGTGATGTTCCTGATTATGCTGATAGAGGGGCCGGCGGTTACCGCCATCGGGGCGCTGGGCGCGGCACTGGGCCACTTCAACGTATTCATCGTCTTCATACTTTCTTTTTTCGCCAACTTCCTTCCGGATGTGCTGTACTACTACATGGGCCATTGGGGCGGGCAATGGGTGCTGGACAAATTCGGGACCCGGATCGGAGTCCCGGTCGAGCGCCGCGAGAGAGCCGCGGAATTCATTACCAACCACATGGGAAAGTGGCTCCTGTTCATCAAGACTATTCCTTTCATAAGCCCTCCGGGGTTGGCGGTGATGGGGGCTTTGCGTGTCTCGGTCAAGCGCTTTATCTGGTGGGACATGGCGATCGTTGCCCTGACCTCAGCGTTCTTCACGGCTTTGGGATACTACTCCGGTCAAGGTTATGGTTTCCTCCAGCGCGCATTCGGATACGGAGCCTTATGGCTGGCCGGGTTCTTCGTGATTTTCCTGGTGGTGACTTACATTTACAACAAAATCGCCCAGCGATTTACTCGAAGGATACGGCAATACGCCGATGAAGAGACCGACGAGTCCCGGTTGGACGTAAAGGGGCAGGAACAGTGAGGGTGCTGGTGGGAAGTGATGTTTATCCGCCGCAGTTGAACGGAGCGGCGGTGGCGGCCCACAGGTTTGTGCGGGGACTGGCGGGAAGGGGCCATTCCGTCACGGTGGTCGCTCCCAGCATGACCTACCGGGACGAGGAGCAGGAAGAGCCGTCCAGTCCCGGAGTAACGGTGCATCGGATCAAGTCATTTCCCGCCAAGCCGCTCCATCCGGAGTTCCGCATAACGTCGTGGGCCAATATTAACGCCAAACTGGACCGCATTTTCGACCGTGCCCTGCCCGACATCGTCCACCTGCAAAACCACTTCGTCGTCGGCAAGGGGTGCCTGAAACAGGCCCGGAAACGAGGGATTCCCGTCGTGGGCACCAACCATTTTATGCCGGAGAACCTGTTCGACTATATTCCCAAGCCCCTGAGACCAGCCGGTTCGGCGGTCATATCGGCGGTGACATGGAAGCACTGGATGAAGGTGTACAACCGGCTGGACTGCGTTTTCGCGCCGTCCTACTCCTGTCTGAATATGCTGCGGGACGTCGGCTTGACGGCCCCAGCGGAGGTCGTGTCCAACGGGATCGACCTGCGGCGTCATTCCAAGGCTTCCGCACCGGAGTTTATTTACCGGAAATACGGCATACGCCGGGACGTTCCGACCTTCCTTTCGGTGGGACGGCTGGAGAAGGACAAGAAGGTAGACCTGATCATCAAGGCAACGGCCAGGGCGCTGGCGTCGGCAGAGGTGCAGACGGTATTGGTGGGCAGAGGGAAGGATGAGAAGGAGTTCCGGAAGCTTGCCAAGCGGCTCGGACTGGACGGGGCGCTGGTGTTCACCGGCTACGTCCCCGACGAGGACCTGCCCCTTCTGTACAACGTCGGCGATGTGTACATAGGCGCCGGGGCCGCGGAGTTGCAGGGTTTGGCCGTGATGGAGGCAATGGCCGGCGGACTGCCCATCCTGGTGGCCAACTTATTCGCTTTGCCGGAGCTATTGGAAGAGGGCGTCAACGGGTTTTTGTTCGAACCCACGGTGGAGGACCTGGCCAGCAAGATGCTTATGATGCTGGACCACCGAGAACGCTGGGAGTCCATGGGTGAGCGTGGCTTGGCCAGTATGCAACGGCACGACATGCCCGTGGTGCTGGCGCAGGTGGAGGAGTTGTACCAGAGGATGATGGCCGGACGGAAAGTGCCTGGATTCCCGCCCCCGTCTCCACGAGGGCAGGCTCTGCGCGGGAATGACGGGTAGAGGGTGGGAATACAGGTTAGAGGGTGGGAATGGCGGGTTTGGAGCGTAGGAATGACGGGTTGGGTACTGCGCTAAGTTTTGAGATAGTTTCTTAGTATTACAGTTGGAGACGTTGCCAGTGCACTTGGATATATTCGCTGATGGAAATGCTTGGATATGGATTCTGTGCGTCTTTATCGCCTATTTCGTGGTCCTGATCGGCATCGCCGTTGTCCGCGGGAGACAGATGGACGATATGTCCGATTACGTGCTGGGCGGACGGCGGATGGGTGTCATAACGTCCGCTCTGAGTTCCGGGTCATCCACCACCAGCGGTTGGACCATGCTGGTCTTTCCGGCTTTGGCTTTTGCGGCCGGGATGATGCACCTGTGGACGGTGGTGGCTTTAATTATCGGCATGTGGATTTCCTGGACGGTGCTGGCGCGCCGGTTGCGCCGCTATACCATTGCCACCGATAACTCGTTGACCCTGCCGGAGTTTTTTGAGAAGCGCTTTGGCGATACGACCGGCATCCTGCGGTCATTGTCCGCCTTCATCAGTCTCTATTTCATAACCCTGTATGTTTGTTCCGGGCTGATTGCGGGAGCGAAGCTGCTGGAGGAGGTGTTCGGTTTTGACCGCACCGGATCGGGCCATGATCTGGGGGTGCTGGTCAGCTTGGTGGCGGTGGTGTCCTACACCTTCATCGGCGGCTTTCTGGCCGTGTCCCGCACCGATGTGTTCCAGGCGTTGATCATGCTGGCCGGTTTTATAGTCATACCAGTCACGCTGCTTTTCACTGTGAGCAATCCCTTTCATGGCATGGACTCGACCGCCCCCGGTTTCTGGAACCCCTTCACCGGCGCCGACAACCATGGCTTGGGCGTGCTGTTCTTTCTTTCGGCCATCGGTTGGGCGTTGGGCGCCTTCGGCGCGCAGCGGGTGCTGTCCCGGTTTATGGCGGTGGACCGTGAGGAGAACATCAACGCGAGCCGCAACATCAGCGCAATATGGGTTGTCTTCATCTTTGGACTCGCACTGTTGACGGGCTTGGTGGCGGCGCCGGCGCTCCTGGATCGGGGCGAAGTGTTGCCCGACGCCGAGAGGTTGTACTTGGTGGTCTCAAAGGTCTTCTTTCACCCGGTGGTTGCCGGTCTGTTGCTTACCGCGGTGATCGCGGCGGTGATGAGCACGGCTGATTCGCAGTTGCTGCTGGCCTCGGCGATTGCGACCGACGACGTTCCTTTCGTCAAGAAAGTGACCTACTCGATGCAGACCCAGTACCGTGTCTGGATGGGCCGGGTGATGCTGGTGGCCGTGGGACTGGTGGCCGCCCTTATTTCCATCATATCCCCGGACTCGGTTTTTGCGCTGGTGTCCTTGGCTTGGGGCGGTATGGGAGCGGCCTTTGGGCCGGCGTTGATCCTGGCCCTCTACTGGCGCCGCTTCAACTTGTGGGGCGCCTTGGGCGGCGTGGTGTCCGGCACCGTCGTCTCTACTTGGTGGTGGCTGATGGGCTTGGGTTATAAGGAAGCGGAAACCGTGACCGACCTGTTGGGATTTCACGAAACGGTGAGGCTGATGGCGGAGATTGGCGTGTGGCAGGTTAATCCCGCCGTTCCGGGGTTTGTGGCGGCGACGATTTGCGCGGTGGCCGTGGCCCTGATGACCCGCTCCCCCAACGAGGACGTAGTGGAGCTTTTTGACCACGTGAACGGCCCCAACTGGAAGGAGGTGTCAGCCTAGATTCCCGCCCCCGTCTCCACGAGGGCAGGCTCTTCGCGGGAATGACGCCCGACCTCGCGGGGGTGGAGAGATTGGGTAGTCGCACGCGGGTCTCTCTGTGCTAAACTTCGTACACGCACCCGATCTTAAACTACCGTCAGGCCCCGGAGATGGACCATGCCTGAAAACCTGATTACGGATGAAGTGCTGGCCCTGATTGGCCAGGAGACGGAACCGGAACGGAACCGGTTTCCCATCAGCGACGAGATGGCGTGGGACGTGGCCGACGCCATCCAGGACCCCAACCGGTTGTACACCGACCCGGAATATGCCGGGCGAAGCAGGTTCGGTGGGTTGCTCTGCCCTCCCTTGGCGACATGGAAGGACATTGCCCCGACCATCGGTTATTTCGGCGCGGGACAGGAATCTCATTTCGAAGTGCCGTTGCCTTTCAGCAGCTACGGCCTCAACGGCGGCAGCGACTGGCAGTTCCTGCGCCCGGCCTACGCGGGCGACTGGATTACCCGGCGGTTCAAAATCCTGGATATTTTCCAGAAGCAGGGCCGTTCTGGAGTCTTGGTATTCGTAGTCCGGTTGGAGACCCAGACCAACCAGGATGACGAAGTAATCAGCTTGGCCAAGCGGGTCAGCATCCACCGCGCCCTGCCCGCGGGCGGCGAACCGCAAGAGGCGGTCAACGTCCGCGACCAGTTGGACACCGTCCAGATATCTCCGCCCGGACCGGGTGGGGACATTCCCCGGCTGGAACCCACCGACCGGGAACAACTCCACTACGAGGACGTTTCCGTGGGAGACTCGTTGGAACCGGTGGTCAAAGGCCCCCTGACCACCACCCACTTGGTGCGCTGGGCCGCGGCCAACGGCAACTACGCCCGTATCCACTGGGACCTGCCCTTCGCGCAGCTACGGCAGGGGCTGGCCAATGTGGTGGTCAATGGCTCCCTCAAGAACCAGTACTTGGGGCAACTTCTGACCGACTTTGCCGGCGATGAGGGCTGGTTCAAGCGGTTTTACGTGCAGCACCGCGGGATGGACTACCCGGGAGACGTGCTGACCGCTGCCGGGTCGATCACAGCCAAACGGGAACAGGACGGATTCGGTTACGTGGACTGCAACATTGCTTTGAGCAACAGCCGCGGCGAGCAAACAGCGTTCGGCCAAGCCACCGTGGCGCTGCCCAAGCACGGGCAGACGTTGCCGCTGGTCTGGGAAGCGGAAGAATGACCGGAGTTTCCCTGCTGCAAGGCATTCGCGTCCTGGACCTGGGCACTGAAGTTTCCGGACCTTTTTGCGCCAAGCTGCTGGCCGACTACGGCGCCGACGTCATCAAGGTGGAGATGCCCGGCCAAGGCGATCCGGCGCGCCGCATGGGGCCATTCGTGGAGGATGACCCGCACCCCGAGAAGAGCATTCCCTTTCTTTACATAAACACCAACAAGCGGGGCGTCACGCTGGACCCGCGCAGCGACTCCGGGCGGGAGTTGCTGGACGGTTTGGCTCGGACAGCAGATGTGGTGGTCGAAAACTATTCCACATCCGAAGCCGAGACGCTTGGGTTGACCTATGATGCTTTGTCGGGGAACAACCCCGGCTTGGTAGTTACGTCCATCACTGCTTTCGGCCAGACCGGCCCCTACCGCGATTATTCGGCCACCGACATTGTGATCTGGGCCATGAGCGGCCTGATGTACCATGTGGGCGATTCCGACCGGGAGCCGCTGCGCAACGCCTTGAGCCAGTCCCTTTACGTTGCGGGAGCCAACGCCGCGGTCGCAACATTGGCGGCCCTGTTGCAACGGACCTTCACCGGACAGGGCCAGCACATAGACGTTTCGGCGGTGGAATGCTTGGCTACCCACTTGGTGCAGCCGGTGCCTTACTACTCCTTCATGGGGGCCATCAAGGGACGGCGCGCCGTTCGAGGCTCCGGATTCGACGAATTGATGCCCGCGCGCGACGGCTACGTGGTGCCGTCGGTGCAGGGTTCCCAGCCTTGGTCCACAATTGCCGGGGTAATCGGCTCCGAGGCCCTGCAGGACCAGCGGTTCGCCAGCGGCGCGGGGCGTATAGAGCACGGTGAGGAGCTGAAGGAGCTTCTCTTGGAAGCCCTCGCTAGTTGGGACCGCAAGCCGCTGTTCGAGGCGTCGGGCGAAAACCGGTTGGTCTTCGGCATGGCCCAGGACGCCGGGGACCTGTTCGACTGCCCGCACCTGCGGGAGCGGGACTTCTTCGTGGAGGTCGATCACCCGGTGGCAGGGCCAGCAGAGTACGCGGGGATGGGTGCCCGGCTGTCGGCAGGGGATTTTCAGGTACATCGCCCTGCGCCCCTGCTGGGCCAGCACAACCGCGAGATATACGGCGAAGAATTGGGCTATACTCCCGCGCAGATGGTCCTGTTGCGGTCTGCGGGAGTCATATAGATTCTTTGGAAAGAGGCGACAAGTGAGCGATATTTCACTGTTTGAAGCTATTCACACTCAACGGGCCATCCGCAACTTTGCTCCCGACCCGGTCCCTGACGAGGTTGTCGCAAAGATACTGGATGCCGCCATCCGCGCCCCCAGCGGCGGGAACACCCAACGGTGGAGTTTCCTGGTCATCCGAGACCGGGAGACCAAGCGGCGGTTCGGCGAGTGGTACGTGTCGGCGTGGAGCAAGATCACCGCCGAAATGGACTTCAACGACCGGGCGACCCAGCCTTACTGGCGCAGCATGTTGACCGAGAACATGGAGGACATCCCCGTGCTGATACTGGCCTGCTTGGAGCAGGTCCCGTCGGCTTTCCGCGCCGCTCCCATCACTTCGGGGTCGTCCATCTACCCGGCAGTGCAGAATATCCTGCTGGCGCGCGGGCTTTGGGCTTGGGCACTGTTTTGACGACCCTGCACACCCAGCACGAGGAGGAAGTCAAGGAATACTTGGGGATTCCCGATAACGTCGCCACCGCAGCACTGATTCCGTTGGGGTATCCCGCCGAAGGGCAACGTTTCAGCCGTGCCAGAAGAAGACCGGCCTCGGAAGTGACCTTCCACGAACGCTGGGGCCAACGGGCGGGCGAATAGACATGGTCCGGCTTCCCCTTAGCGGAATCCGGGTGGTGGACCTGAGCCGGGTCTTCGCCATGCCGTATGCCGGGGCGTTTCTATCCGACCTTGGGGCGGAGGTGATCAAGGTCGATTCCTGCCAAGCGCAGTTCATCGACACCACCCGAACACTGAACGGCCCCTACCCGGACAACGAGCCGGGGGAGTTGTTCTGGGAAAGGGGCGGCACGTTCCAGACCCTCAACCGCGGCAAACGTAGCCTGACACTTGACCTCCGCTCCGAGGATGCGGTTGCGTTGCTGAAGAGGCTGGTCGCCCTGAGCGACGTGGTGCTGGAGAATTTCACTCCACGGGTCATGCGGCGTTTCGGATTGGACTACCCAAGCCTGAAAGCCCTCAAGCCCGACCTGATCATGGTGTCAAACACCGGATACGGTCACTCGGGGCCCTGGAGCAACTACGGTGCAATGGCGGCGGCGTTGGAGCCCACTCATGGCACCGGGGCGTTCATGGGATACCTGGACCCCGGTCCCGACGGACGTCTCGCCGACAGCGGCGTTCCCAACAAGGTAGCCAATTCCTATACGGATTTCCTGGCGAGCATCACCGCACAGTTCGCCGTACTGGCCGCGTTGTTACACCGGAATACGACCGGACGCGGCGTCTGGGTGGACTTGGCCATGTACCAAGTCGGCGTCTCGTTCCTTGGCGAGGGACTGTTGGATTTTGCTTTCAACGGACGCCGCACCCGGCGCTTGGGAAACCGGCACGAATACCTGTCTCCCCACGGTTGCTATCCCTGCTTGGGAGAGGACCAGTGGGTTGTTATCGCCGTCAGGGACGAAGAGGACTGGTCGGCGTTCTGCCAAGCCGTCGGTCAGCCGTCATTGGTGGATGACCCCCGGTTTGTTGACCCGATGGTCAGGTATGGCAACCAGGAGGCCCTCGACGCCATAATCGCTGATTGGACATCACGACGCACCCCTTACCAAGTGATGGAAGTCCTGCAAGAGAAGGGAGTGCCCGCCGGTCCCGTCCTGAACGCCGGCGAGTTGCTGCGCGACCCACATCTTCGCGCCAGGGGGTTCTTCGAGGCTGTTGAGCATCCGCCGGAAACCGGGCTGGGGCGGCAGGAGTACTTGGGCCGCGGGTGGAGATTCTCGGGCATGGAAGCCGGGACCAAGGGACCGGCCCCAATGCTGGGGGAGGCTAACGACTACGTGCTGCGTGACCTGTTGGGGCTGACCGCCGATAATGTCCAACACTTGGAGGAAGGCGGCGTGATCGGGACCGCTCTGCAAGGCGGTCAGCCGCCGTCAATAGTGCCCCTGCCGCGGCAGGTGGAACTGGGCGGGATCGCGGCCTACGATGCCGACTTCCGCGAATCTGGGGCCTGATTCTCCGGTCCGTTGAGACGTTATTGTCCATGGGACGCAAACCACTGATCGACCGGTTCCGCAGCGCGCGCACCGATCAGGCCTTAGCGGTGCTGGAAGGGTTCCACCCTTTGAAACATGCCCTCCGTTTCGGCGCGAAGATAACGGATGTCGTTACCGTAGACGCCGCAAAGTTGGACAGGCTGGCAATAGAGTACGCGCCTGACGTGGCCCCCTGGATAAGGGTTAACCATTGCGTCATTCCCGAGGACGGGTTCAGCCGGTTGTCTCCGGTGACGCCGTCCACCGGGGTCATTTCAATAGCGGAACGTCAACCGGTGTCCTTGGCAGATATGCTGGCGAGTCCCGATTCTGCGCCGGTTGTTATGCTGGAACGGCCCAGGAACCTGTTCAATATTGGCGCGGCAATCAGGGTGGCCGCAGCGGCCGGAGCCGCGGGAGTAATCACAACCGGTCCCCAGGACCCTTGGCATCCGGCGGCGATAGTCACAGCGACCGGCCTGCAATACGCCCTGCCCGTAACCCGCGCCACCGATGTTCCGCGATGTGACCGTCCACTGGTGGCCGTTGATCCTAACGGACAGCCGCTGTCCCATAGCAAAGTCCCGCCCCGCGCCTTGCTGGCCTTCGGCACCGAGCGGGACGGGCTGAGCGAAGAGTTGGTGGCACTGGCTGACTATCATGTTTCCATCCCCATGACTGACGGAGTATCCAGCCTCAACCTGGCCACGGCCGTGGCGGTGATGCTCTATTCCTGGAGGCTGGCCCGATAAGGGGCCGGTCTAGTCGTTGTCCCGCACCGTTATCTTCACGCTGGCCCCGGTCAGTTGCCGGTAGGGAGACTGGGCCCAGTCATCTTCCCAGTCCTGTTCGCACTGGTCCCGCTCCGCTTGGGTCCCCTCGGAGCACGGCCGTTAGTGGTTATAGGGCGTGGCAAAGACTGAGTGATCAACCACTACGATGTCGTCCTCGGCGTCGCTGTCCTCGGGAGCGGTGAATGTAACCCTCACCCCCTGGCTCCAGTTGTAGGTTAAACTGCTCCAGTCCGCTCCCACGACGGCCTCACCGTGTGCGGACACACTGACCAGCTTCAGGTACTTTTTCGAAAAATACGGTTTCCGGTCTTTCCATTACCGGTCCATGACGTTAAAAAGGAGCGCTTTCCTATGGGCATCGTCGATTTGATCATGGCTCGTGGAGCCGATGCTACACGCCTGAACGGCAGCGCGGAAATCCTGGTCCGGGCCGCTCCGGACCAGGTTTACGAGTTGCTGTGCGACGTGACGAGAATGGGAGAATGGAGCCCAGAGTGCTTCCGCTGCGAATGGCTCGGTGATGCAGTTAGCGCGCACCGCGGCGCTCGCTTCCGAGGGCATAACCGACGAGGATTGATCAGATGGTCCACCGAGTGCACGGTGACCCATCACGAACCTTACAGGGTTTTCGGGTTCGAAACCAAGCCGCCAGTGGGTAAAGCCCAAAGCCGCTGGCGATTTGACCTTGAACCTAACGCGGATGGCACTGTGCTGCGGGAATCGTTCGAAATATTATGGTACGTCCGTCCCGTGCTCGGCCTGGTTTTCGGGGGGCAATCAAACAGACTCGTTCAACTGCGCGAAGGCGTGCTTCAGACGCTGCAACGGATCAAAAGCACCGCGGAAGCCGAGTGACGCGTCGTCCTGAGCCGCTCCAAACCGGCGTTGTCCAAGCGTGAACCGTGAGGACCGTGGAAAAGATCAATCTGTTCATTACGGACGGCGCGGCGACTTTGTCCCATCGCTTGACGGGAAAGCCCACGACACCGCCCGACGATCACAAGAGCAGGATTTTTTACTTGATTCGAACAACCGCCCCGTGGATGTCGCTGAGGTTCCTGGTACCGGTCGCATCAGATAGGAAGGTCCGGAACACGTGGGTTAGCTTGCCGGTTGAACCCCCATCGCCCGAGAGAGTCACCAGCCCGAACCCGGGACAACTGCCCAAGGCCGCGTGTTTCACGCTGACGGGTATTGGCCCCCGGAAGACGACGAGAATCATCCGGCCGTCAGGTGTAACCTCGGCGTGGTCAGGGGCAGGGTCGTCGTTGAATTGGTATCCTGCATCATCTTGATTGACGAAGGGTGCTGCCTCGCCGACACAATGTCCCGAACCGGTAAGGTCGATGGTGCCTACATGCGCCACCGCTTGCTCCGCCAGAGTTGCGGTGGGGTCGTTGAGGATCTTGCCAACATCAAACACCTCTGCCTTGTTCTGTATTCGGTCAAACTGATACAGATACCGTGCGTTGGCCGAGACGGCCAGCCCGTGGGCATCCCTGCGCGCCGCAAGCCCCGTCGCTTCGGTGATGCCCAGCGTCTTCTCCTCGTAGAACTTCACCACCGGCGGCGTGTTGGGGACGGTGTGCGGGTTCGCGCCATCCGGATAGTCCAGCGGCAGACGGTACACGATAAACGTTGAGTCGTCTGCACCTGCGCCGCTGGCCGACACGCCCGCGTTCAGGTACATGGAGCCGCCGGCTTCCCTGCCGCCACATCCGGCAGCGCTGATGACGTCATCAGTATATTCCGCCACGATGGACATGGGCTCCGTCGTCATGTCCACTACGAACAGTCCGCCACCGCCGAAGGTGACGTAGACGTGCTGATTATCGCTGCTAATTGCAGGGCAGACCACGACGTTATTGGGGCGCCCCGGCCCTTCCTTCGGCGCCCCGCTGGGCGTGGTCGTCGGCTGGAAGTTGGAGTATTCGCCGGTCACCCTGCCGCCGGGCAGGGTCGAATCGGCCTCCGCCTCCAGGGCAGTGAGGTCCCGTCCTCCCACCAAATCCAGCGTGGCGGCCTTGTTAAACGTGAAGGTGTCGGTCTCGGCGTCGTAGTCTATGCGTTCCAACAGCTTTGCGGCGAGATTGGCCACAATCAGCTTGGTGCCGTCAGCGCTGAAGAAGGCCATATGGTTGGAAGGAGCGGAGTCTTCCGGCCCAGTGGTGCGAAAGAGAGCTTTCCCTAACTTGGCGGCAGCCTCTGGATCGCCCTGGATCCTCTTGCATTCCCGGTGTCCGCTTGCAAACTGCGTGCATTGTCCCTCCGCATCAATGATCCCCACCATTCCTGCCCCCGGACCGAAGAAACTGGCTGCCATATACCGATGCGTCGACGGTTGGGGCATCATGCCGTGGAGGCGCCTTACGTTCACTCCCAGTTCTTCAAAAGCCGACGGAAAAACGTCAACAGCATGGACAACGGTCGCCCCGTATTCAGGATCGTCTTCGGAATACCAACCGGGAGGAGCGGCTAGGAAATCGCTGCTTTCGTAAATGAGAATGCGGCTACCGTGGGTTCCGGTCGGATTGTCTGCACTGATGCCAGCGCTGTCCGATTGGTCGCCTGCCCAGATTTCCCATCCCGTTTCGCCGGACGAGGCCTCTGTAAGGGTCAACGCCTTCCAATCTGACCATTCCACCGCGTCGTAGAAAGCGTTGTGGGTCCCCACGATAAACCAGTACTTGATGCCCGGGGTGAGACGGGTCACCGTCCAGGCGGTTTGACCTCGGTTGACCAAATTGGAATAGCGGAACTCCTTCTGCCATTCTCCGTTCGGCTCGCTGAGACCTCGCTGGTAGTCAGCGTCGGCCATCCACCCGACGTGGTAATAGGTGGCGCTGTCCACCGCATCCCAGGCCAGGTCGGCCTCGCCAAGGTTGCTTCCGTTCACCGCGCTTACGTTGGTGGGGGGGAGCAGAGAGGACTGTCCACTGGCAATGTTATCCACTCCGCCGACCACCATGAGGCAGATGGCCACCTGGATGCTGACAAGAGGAAACAAAATACGCCTTATCATTCCACATGCTCCTTAACGTCGGGGCGAGGGACAGGCCCTAGACATATTAAACTGGGTTCCGTTTGGAATTGTATGGCCGCAGCGGGACGCTACGCACACCATCATCTCATTTCAAACGGAACCTTAAACTGTCATGAATATCGGGACAAACCACGGCGGCCGTATCCTAACACACGGTTTGGTTGACAGCCAGGGACGCCAGACGCAAGCTCCACCGCCTCTACCCGCAGGGCCTTTTCATTTTCCGGGGTAACATGCAATACCCAGCAAGGCCAATGCTTCGGAGAGGTGAGCAGCGTGACGGCGCAGGGCAGCGGCTATGTTGCTGTAGCTTCCATTGGGGAAAAGGCTTCTTCCAAGTCCTGATATAAAGTGGGCTGATTCCCTTTCACCGGCAGCAGGTAGTCCCCGCCGCCAGCCACAATCTGCTCGCACACTTCCCGTTGCGTCAACAGGGCGTCCGCCACCACTACCCGGCCCTGAAGCGGGACCAAGCCCAGCACTTCTTTGGCTGCCTCCAACTCCCGACCCTTCCCCGTCGTGACTCCTTGGTCCCTTCCCCACTGGGCGATGGCATATAAACTGCGGGCCCCGCACAGCATGGCGCAAACGGCCAAGCTCAAAACCGCGCCCAAAGGGTGACGCCGGCCCTGGCTCTTCCGGTGATCGGGCACCTGGTCTAAAGCTTCTCTTAACCTCATCATCCCTACCCTCTCCATTCTCTTGCCAAAACTCTAAAACCTATCTCAGAAAATGAAAAGGCCCTGTTTCGTGGCGTCATGGTATTTACACCTTGTGGTCGCTATCGTGTATAATAGGGGCCTCAGCACTGGGGGAAGGGCGGTACGCTAATTCAAGCGGCCCTGACCCGTGGCGGTGATGCGGGAGTGGCTCAGGGGTAGAGCGTCTCCTTGCCAAGGAGAAGGCCGAGGGTTCAAATCCCTTCTCCCGCTCCAATGGAAAAAAAGAGGCCCGCTTAACGCGGGCCATTCTTTTTTCTGCAATACCGTCAAATGCTTGTTCAGTTTCTGATAAGCATCCCCGGTTGGCACTTGCGGCAGTAACTGGTCATGCGCTGGTTGGCGTTGAGCTGGGTGATGTTGCCGCCGCACTTGGGGCAAGGCTGGCCTCCCTTGGCGTGCACCTTCAGGAAGTCCCGAATCTTCACGTGTATCCGGTCGCCCATGCGGCCGCGCAATACGTCTATGGCGTCCTCGACCACGGCACGGGACTGCTCGTGCAGCCGGGCCAACTCCTCTTTGCTCAGAGAACGGGCCTTCTTGAAGGGCGATATGCCGGCGGCAAACAGGATTTCATCCGAGTAGGCGTTGCCGATGCCGGCTATGAACGCTCCCCTGGTCAGCACGCCCTTTATTTCCCCTTGGAATCGCTTCAGCCGGGCTTGAAACTCATCGAAAGAAATGTCCGCCAGAACGTCGACGCCCTGGTCCTGCAAACGTGAGACGTCTGCCATCTGGTCGTCGGTAACGTAATAGACCATGCCCATTTGCCGGTCGTCCAAGTAGCGCAGGTCCGAGTCTTGGTCCAGCTCAAGAACGAATGAGGTCTTCTTCAACACGCGTTCCCGCCTGCGGCAATACTGGATAGCGCCGGTCAGCATGGGATTGATCACCAGCCACCGTTCCCCCGACAACCGGGCCAACAGGAACTTGCCCCGTCGTTCGAAAGCTCCCAACGTCCGCCCTGAAATGTCTGTGGAGAACTCGCCCGACAAGGCCCTCAGGACCGTGGGGCGCAACACCCGGGCGGACTCCACCGTTTGCCCTTGGACGTGTTCGTTCAGGTAATCTTTGATGACTTCCAAGTCCGGCGCTTCCGGCATATATCCCTCCTGGCTGCTGACGTGGGCAGGGCCTGTGCAAAGTAATTGTCTGAATCAGGATTTACCGGATTTTGGGATTTTCAGGATATTCCCAATCCTGAGAATCCTTTAATCTTGATAATCCTGATTCAGACTTTTGCCACCGGTAAAGACTTTGCACACGCCCTGGATATGGGTAAGGCTACCCTTGTTGCCAACCGGTAAACGCGGGAAGTATACAACCCCGCATGACAACAAGGCTTTGCGTCGCAAGTACCTGCTGTTGGATAATCTTGGGAAGGGATGGCCTTGGAATTTGCCGATGGCAGGCCATGATGAGGAGCGGGACATGACGCTTAACGAGTTCATTGAAGACGCCTTTAACGTGGAGCACGAATTTTTGATGGAAGCGGTGCAGGACCTGACGCCGGAGGAGTTGCGCTGGCGTCCGGGGCCGGAGGCCAACCCCATTGGATGGATGCTGTGGCACATGATCCGGGTTGAGGATATGTGGTTCCAGTTTTTCATCCAGCGCCAGTTGGAGATTTGGGAGCGGGACGGCTGGCACGAGAAGTTCGGTCTGCCCACCCGGGACAACGGCTTTGGACATACGCCGGAGCAGGTGGCCCAGTTTCCGGACCTGGACTTGGCCGAGCTGTTGAGGTATGGAGAAGCGGTTCGCGCCGGGACATTCGAGTACCTGAAGGGGTTAACACCGGAAGATTTCGAGGTAGTGCCGAGGGAGCAGCGACCGGAGATGTCGGTTGGCGCGATTTTCCGTCAGGTGGTGGGCGAGGTATACCAGCACCAGGGGCATATTTCGTATCTGAAAGGGCTGTTGCGGGACGGCTAATCGTTTGGGGATGGAGCGGGTTTCAGGCTGACTGAAGCCCGTGGATTCCCGCCTGCGCGGGAATGACGGTTGGGTAGTGCGCTTGTCCTCGAGTTGGTTTGTGAGGATTGTCAGCGGGTGTTGCGGGCGCGGAAGTCTTCGATGCCGATTTCCAGGGCTGTCCACGGCAGAAGGGCGCATTTGATACGCACCGGGAACTGGCGCACAACCTGGAGAGCCTGAAGATCGTCCAAGCCGTTCATGTCCTCACCGCCCGACGCCTTTCGCTGCATCATGGACCGGAAACGGTCGGCCACGCTTTCCACCTGCTCCAGCGACTTGCCAAGGGTCATCTGGGCCAGCATTGAAGCGGAGGCCTGGATGATGGAGCAGCCTTCCGACCTCGCGCTGGCTTGGGTCACAAGTCCTTGCGGATCTACGCTCAACTGGAGGATTACCCGGTCGCCGCAGAAGGGATTGAATTCCTCGGCTTCCACGTCGGCGTTGTCCAAGGGGGTGCGGAGGCGCGGGTTGCGGTAATGATCAAGGATCAGGTCGCCGTACAGGCCTTGCAGGGGCATGTCGGGAGAGCTGGCCATAATTCCCGCCGCGCTTGGTCTACTCGGTGGTGACCGCTTCCGATTGACCGTCCAACGCCGCCCGCAACGTGTGCCAAGCCAGGACGGCGCACTTTATCCGGGTGGGATAGTCCGACACACCGGCGAGACTCTCCAAGTCATCCAGCAAATCGTAGTCGACCTCGGCGGACGGGTCGGTAAGCATGTTGTGGAATGCCTCGAAAATCTCGTGGGCTTTTTCGACGCTCTGGCCCTTGATGCTCTGGGTCAACATCGACGCCGATGCCCGGGATATGGCGCATCCGGAGCCTTGGAACGCAACGTCGGAGATTACGTGGTCGTCCAACTTCAGGAACAGTTCCACCTTGTCGCCGCACAGGGGGTTGTAGCCGTCGGCGCTGCGGTCGGCGTCCTCCAGCTTGCGGAAGTTGCGGGGACGGCTGTTGTGCTCCAGGAGAATTTCCTGGTAAAGGTCGCCTAGACTGGCCATTAGCTGAATACCTCGATGACGCGGTCGATGCCCACGACCAAAGCGTCGATATCCTCCTTGGTATTGTACATCGCCAAGGACGCCCGGGCAGTGGCCGGGATCTGGAACCGGTCCATCACCGGCTGAGCGCAATGGTGCCCGGTGCGCACCGCGATCCCTTCCGCATCCAGGATGGTGCCGATGTCGTGCGGGTGGGCGCAGTCCATGATGAACGAGAGAATTCCTGACTTGTGGGCCGCAGTGCCGATAATCTGGACGCCTTCGATGGACGACAGGGCGCGGGCGCCGTAGTCCAGCAACTCCTGCTCGTGGGCCATGATCCGGTCGAAACCGAGGGCTTCGACGTAGTCTATTGCCTCTCCCAAGCCGATGGCGCCGGCGATGTTGGGGGTACCCGCCTCAAACTTGTAGGGGAGGTCGGCGTAGAGAGTCTTTTCGAAGGTGACCGACTTGATCATTTCCCCGCCGCCCTGGTAGGGGGACATGGACTCCAAAAGTTCGGCCTTGCCGTAGAGGACCCCAATGCCAGTGGGACCAAAGAGCTTGTGCCCGGAGAACACGTAGAAGTCGCAGTCCAAGCTTCTCACGTCCACTTGCATGTGGGGCACCGCTTGGGCGCCGTCCAGCAATACGGGCACGCCTTGGGCGTGGGACAGTTCCACGATGCGTTCGGCGGGCACGATGGTGCCGAGGGCGTTGGAGACATGGGTGATGGACACCAGCTTGGTGCGGGGACCCAACATCCCTTCGAAATCGTCCATCAGCAACTCGCCCGAGTCGTCAATGGGCACCACGCGGAGTCTGGCTCCCGTTTCCTCGCAAAGGATCTGCCACGGGACGATGTTGGAGTGGTGTTCCATGTTGGAGACGATGATTTCGTCGCCGGGGCCTATGTTCTGCTTGCCGAAGGTCTGGGCCACCAAATTGATGCTTTCGGTAGTCCCCCTGGTGTAGATGATCTCTTGGTCGCTGGCGGCGTTGAGGAAGCTGCGGATTTTGCTGCGGGCGTTCTCGTAATCGTCGGTGGCCCGCTGGCTCAGGGTGTGGACGCCACGATGCACGTTGGCGTTGTCGGTTGTGTAGTAACGCACCAGCGCGTCTATCACGCATTGGGGCTTCTGGGAGGTGGCGCCGTTGTCCAAGTAGACCAGCGGCTTCCCGTTTACCAACTGGTGAAGGACGGGGAAGTCCTTACGCACCTGCGCCGGGTCCAACGGCGCGTTGTTTGAAACGGCTTGGGGGTCACCGGTGGTCATGCTGCGCTCCCGAATTGAAGGCCTTTGGTGGGTATAGCCGCCAGGAATAGTTGGTCCAAGTAATCTCTCAGTGGTTCGACCTGCACCGTTTCAATGATTTCATTGGCGAAGGCGTGGATCAAAATCTGCCCGGCGGTTTCCTTGTCCAAACCCCGGCTCTGCATATAGAAAAGCGTGTCTTCATCGATGTGTCCCGCAGTTGCGCCGTGGGTACACTGCACGTCGTCGGCGTAAATCAGCAGGCTGGGCTTGCTGTCCACCTCGGCCTCGCGAGACAGCAGCAGGTTCTTGTCGGTCTGGCGGGCGTCGGCTTTCTGGGCGTCCTTCCGCACCAGCACTTCGCCGCCGAACACGGCTTTGGACTTGCCGTCGAGGATGCCCTTGTAAAACAACCGGCTGGTGGTGTTGGGCCGGGCGTGATCAATGTTGATCAGGTTGTCTACGTGTTGTTCGCCGGTGGTCAAGTACAGGCCGTTCAGGGAGCAGAACGCACCTGGGGCGTCTTGCAGTACTTGGAAGTCCTGCCTTGCCATGGCCGCGCCCTTGGCGAAAGAGGTGGACCTGAAAGTGGTGTCCCTGCCCTGCACCGCACGGCTGACGCCAACATGGAACGCGCTGGGGCTTTCGAGGAGGAGCCGGTAGTGGTCTACCTGTGCCCCATCTTCAAGGACAAATTCAGTCACGGCGTTGGTGAAATAGCGTGAACCGGACAGAGTGGCGTAGGTCTCCGTAACGGTCACAGAGGAGTTGGCGCCTGATACGACCAGAACCCTGGGGTGCGAAACGGTCTGACGCGGCTGGTCGGTGGTTATGAAAACGAAGTGCACCGGAGCAGCAGCCTGGCAATCGGCCTCCACTTGGACGAACGCACCGTCTTCCAGGAACGATGTGTTCAAGGCGGTAAAGGCCTCATCATCAAAACGGGCGTGCTGACCCAAGTTGTTTCTTAGACCCGCTGCGTTGGATGCGATGGCCTGCGCCAGGTTGGTGACCGTGATGCCGGTGGTGTCACTTGGCCTTGCGGAAAGCGTCTCCGAGTATCTTCCATCCAGGAATACAAGGTTATGCCAATCTTCGTGCCAGGGCGCAACGGCCCGCACTGCACCGGGGTCAGCGAGTACAGCACCTTGTCCAGGCGTTTCAAAGCTGGTCACCGCCAACGGGCGCACGTTGGTGTACTTCCACCGTTCGTTGCCGCGGCGGGCGGTGGGGAACCCCAGTTCGCTGAACTTGTTCCACGCTGCGGCGCGCAGTTCGCCAACCCAAGCCGGACCGGAACTGGTGACGGTAAGGGCCTGGAAGTCGGTAGCGTATCTTTCATATCTTGTCGGTGCTTGCGTCATCAGAAAACCGTTTACCGCCTTGGTGCCGAATGTGGGCGGAGGCAACTCATGCAATCACGCGCATCAAACTGCCCGGTATTCTTAGCCGTTGCTCTGGCCAAATTTATGTCTCGAAATGGCCCATGCCATCGGCCAGTGTCTAAGTTACCACCCCCATTCAATCCTTTACCATTGTTGCAATAGGAGCACATATTACGGTGGACGATTGCACGACTATGGACATAGTTTTCATAGACCCAGTAACGCAACGATCATATCCTCCCGGTCACCCACAAGCGTTAGTCAATGGAATTTGCTTCCCTTATCCAGTCGTAGCCCTTTTCCTCCAGCTCGTGGGCCAACTCCGGGCCGCCTGACTGGACGATACGCCCGTCCATCAGGACATGGACGAAGTCGGGGGTGATGTAGTTGAGCATCCGTTGGTAGTGGGTTACCAGCACCATGGCGTTGGAGTCGCTGCGCAGCTTGTTGACGCCGTCGGCTACGATGCGCAGAGCATCGATATCGAGGCCGGAGTCGGTCTCGTCCAGGATGGCCAACGTAGGTTCCAGCATGGCCATCTGGAGGATTTCGTTGCGCTTCTTCTCGCCGCCGGAGAAGCCTTCGTTGACTGTTCGGCGGGCGAGGTCCGGGTCGATTTCCACCATCCTGATCTTGTCCCGAAGCATACGGTCGAAGTCGCGGGCGCTAAGCTCTTCCTCCCCGTTGTGCTGGCGTTTGGCGTCCACCGCCGCCTTGAGGAACTGCCAAGCCCGGACACCGGGAAGCTCCAAGGGGTACTGGAAGGCCAGGAACACGCCTTCGCGGGCGCGTTCCTCCGGCTCCATCGCCAGCAGGTCCTGCCCCTGATAGACCACTTCACCGGCGGTGATCTCGTAGTCGGGCTTGCCGGCGAGGACGTTGGCCAGCGTACTCTTTCCCGAGCCGTTGGGACCCATGATGGCGTGGACTTCGCCGGCGCTGACTTTGAAGTCGATGCCGTTGAGGATGTCGGCGTCGGCTACCTTGACGTGGAGGTCTCTTACGTTGAGGAGTTCGGTCATTTCATTCCTTGGGGAAGTTGGGTTATCCGCTTCGGAATATCAAGGTTATAAGCAGAGTGATTTGGGCGGCGCCGATGCCCAGCATTGCCAGGAAGAGTCGGTCAATGCGGGAGTTGACCTGCTGCACCCTGGCATCAACCCGGGCACTCAATTCACGGGAGTCTGCCCGCAATTCCTGGACGGCTGCGGAGAGTTCTATCAGGCGTCCTTCCAAAATTCCCAATCGGTTGTCATCGGTAGATGTTGTCATGTCTCACATTACGTTCGCGCTGAGGCTACGGAAGTAACTTTACCGCGGCAATAGCGAGACCGGCGGCCGCAAAAATAAACCCGCCAAGCCAGACAACAGTCCGCAATTCCGCGGCTTTGATTTCGGCTAGCATTCTGTTTTCGGATGCCCGAATCTCGGACCGCAACGCATTTTCCATCGCATCCAAGCGCCCTGGGAATTGCTCGACGGCCCCTTCCAAGCGACTTACCCTTCCTTCGATGGTCATGCGTTTTTAACCTACGGCCCCTTCGAGACTGACCTTCAGCAGTTGGGATGCTTCCATTGCGAACTCGAAGGGCAGTTCCTGGAAGATGCCGCGGCAGAATCCGTTGATGATCATGTAGTGGGCATCCTCGACGCCGATGCCGCGCTGCTGGCAGTAGAAGAGCTGCTCGTCGCTGACCTTGGAGGTGGAAGCTTCGTGCTCCATCTGCGCGGTGGGGTTCCGCACCTCTATGTACGGCACCGTGTGGGCACCGCACTTGTCGCCGATGAGCAGCGAGTCGCATTGGGTGAAATTCCTGGCGTTGTCGGCGGTGGGCATCATCTTGACCAAGCCGCGGTAGGTGGCGTTGCCCTGCCCGGCGGAGATGCCCTTGGCGACTATGGTGCTCTTGGTGTTCTTTCCGGCGTGAATCATCTTGGTGCCGGTGTCGGCCTGCTGGTGGTTGTTCACCAAGGCCACCGAGTAAAACTCCCCCACCGAGTTGTCTCCCTGCAAGATGACGCTGGGGTATTTCCAAGTAATGGCGGAGCCGGTCTCGACCTGGGTCCAGGATATCTTGGAGTTCCGTCCCGCCGCTTTGCCTCGCTTGGTGACGAAATTGTAAACTCCGCCCTTGCCCTCCTTGTCTCCGGGGAACCAGTTCTGAAGGGTGGAATACTTTATCTCGGCGTCGTCAAGAGCGACCAGTTCCACGACCGCGGCGTGGAGTTGGTGGGTCTTCCTGGCCGGAGCAGTGCACCCTTCGAGGTAGCTGACGTAAGCGCCCTCTTCCGCGACGATCAGGGTACGCTCGAATTGCCCCGAGTCGGCTTGGTTGATGCGGAAGTAGGTCATCAACTCCATGGGGCAGCGGACGCCCTTGGGGATGTAGGCGAAGGACCCATCGCTGAAGACCGCCGAGTTAAGGCTGGCGTAGAAGTTGTCGCCATAGGGCACCACCGAGCCGAGGTACTTTTGCACGAGGTCGGGGTGGTTCTTGATGGCCTCGCTCATGGAGCAGAAGATGACCCCGGCTTTCTCCAGCGTTTCCTGATAGGTGGTGGCGACGGAGACGCTGTCCAGCACGGCGTCAACGGCCACCCCTGCCAGCTTTTCCTGTTCGGCCAAGGGTATGCCCAGCTTGTTGAAGGCTTCCAGTATCTCCGGGTCAACCTCGTCGAGGCTCTTGGGCGCGTCCTCCTTGGATGAAGGGGCGGCGTAGTAGTAGATGTCCTGATAGTCTATTTTAGGATAGCTTACGTTGGCCCACTTGGGTTCTTCGTAGTTACGGTTCAACCTTTCCCAATGACGGAAGGCCTTGAGACGCCATTCCAGCATCCAGCCGGGTTCCTCTTTTTTGGCGGAGATCAACCGGACGATGTCTTCGCTCAACCCCTTGGGGGCCACGTCCGAGTCGATGTCGATGGTGAAGCCCCACTTGTAATCCGTATCCAGGTCGCTGGAACTGGTGGCGGTGCGGGATATGATCCGTGGCGCCGTCATTCGGTCTTCCTCCGTCCAAGGTTGGCGTAGTGTGGGCCGCCATGATACTTATCATAGCTATGGCCCACAAGATAGCAACATTGTTGACTGAACAAGTCGACAATCATGCTAGCATCGGGGATGGTGGGTGTCAACGATAATCGTAGCGGAGGTATGTCCAGCGTAGTAGGGTGAGTGAAATAAGTGCTATTCTATGTGTCGTACTTGCCTTTAACATAGTGTACCGGCTTGCGAGTCGCGCCTCCTGTCAGGGGGATTCTCGCTGTTTGAACTTCAACTTGAATCAAGGGAGTTGACGCAATGTCCGATAACGCCTTACTGGCCGACTGCCACACTCACATTGACGACTACCCGGCCATTGAGATGCCGGATATATTGGCGCGGGCGCAGGATGCCAGGGTCAGGTTCATTGTGGTCGCCGGCACGACTATGGAATCGACGAGGAAGTGCATAAACCTGTCAAGTCAGTACGAGATGCTGTACGCGGGGGTGGGCATTCACCCGATGAATGCCCGCGAGAGGATCAATGAAGAGACCTACACCGACTTGAAGGCGATGGCGGAGGGTTGCGACAAGGTGGTGTGCATCAGCGAGATCGGGTTGGACTTTCTGCCCGATTCCCCCGACCATGAGGTCCAGTACCAAGTGTTCCGAGAGCAGATACGCTTGGCCCGGGAGTTGAAATTGCCTATCATCTTCCACTCCAGGGAGTCGCACCCGGAGGTGTTCCAGACCCTGCGCGAGGAGCGGGCAGAAGACGTGGGCGGGGTGATGCACTACTTTCAAGCGGACGAGGCAACCGCCAGGGACGCCATCGATTGCGGGTTCTTCATTTCGTTAGCCCGGCCGTTGCTACGGCTTCCCGAGTTGCAGGAGACGGCCAGGAACATTCCGTTGGAGAACATCGTCCTGGAGACCGATGCGGCCCCCCAGCCCTTCAAGAAGTACCGGCACAACTGGACCGAGCCCCGCCACGTGCAGACGGTGGCCCAGAAGCTGGCCGAGATCAAGGGGGTCAGCTTGGATGAAGTGGCCCAGGTCACCAGCGGTAACCTGACCCGGTTGCTGGGACTGGAGCGCCTGATCGAGCAAGGTTAAGACCGGTCGCGGAGACGTGCCATTGGCGCCGGACCCGACCGACCCGTCGCGTTGAGGTCGGGCATCGCCGATGTTACCATTGATGCACCGGACTGGACTTGAAACATCGCCTCGAGGCTAAAGCTTGGCGGTCGTTTATTGGAAGGGAGGGCAGTACCTATGCAGTCGAAGCAGTGCCACATTGCCTTGAAGGAATGGGCGGTCACCGTGCAAGCCCTGGCTCGCGGGGAACAGATCCTCTTGCTGCGCAAGGGTGGAATCCACGAATCGAGCAAGGACTTCCGTGTCCTGCACCCGGAGTTTCTGTTGTACCCGACCTATGAACACCAGAAGGCCGAGTTGTTGCAGCCCGCCTACCAACCGGCGCTGGAGGCGCTTCTGGAACATCCGAGAGACCCGGGCGAGATAACATTCACCCACTTCGCCAGGATGGAAGAGGCGCTGGAACTGTTGGAGCAAGACAAGGTGGACGACCTGGAGCCGCACTACATCTGGACCACCGAATACGCCCAGTCCAGGCTTCGCTGGAAACCAATGCTCCCCTTGTCGGTGATGCTGCTCCGGGTCTACCGACTGGAAGCCCCGGTGACCGTTCCTTGGCTTCCTGAATACGGCGGCTGTACATCCTGGGTCGAAGACCTGGTCGAGGTGCCGCTGGGCAATATGGAGCCGGTTATCAGCGATGAGGAGTTCCGCCGGAGAGTGGACGAGGTGAAGGGAAGTCTTGGCTTGGCGGTAGCTGCCGGTTAAGTGGGAATTTTTAAGACCTCCTGCCTTGGCGGGGGTGACCTGGGGATGAAGTGATATGAAATTCCGTAAAATGCCCCGGACGGAGCTGGAGCTATCGGAAGTGGGGTTCGGTGTGTGGACCGTTGCGACCAACTGGTGGGGCCGAATAGAGGAGGCTGACAAGGCGGCCCTGCTGGAAAACGCCGTGGAGTTGGGAGTCAACTTCTTCGATACGGCGGACACTTATGGTGAGGGGTATGGGGAGGAGATCCTGGCCAAGGTGCTGGGGCACCGCCGGAATGACATAATCATCGCCACGAAGTTCGGCTACGACTTCTATGATCCCACGCCGCGTATCGGCCACCAGGAACGGAAACAGAACTTCGAGAGGGAGTTCGTGCGGTACGCCTGCGAACAGAGCCTGCGGCGCTTGAACACCGACTACATCGACCTGTACCAGATACACAACCCGCGAGTGGACGCGCTGGAACGGGACGAGCTGTTCGAGACGCTGGAGCAGTTGCAGTCGGAGGGCAAAATCCGCTACTTCGGGGTGGCATTGGGGCCTGACATCGGCTGGTTCGAGGAGGGTGAGACCTCTATGAGGGACCGGCACGTGGACAGCCTGCAAATCATCTACAGCATCCTGGAGCAGCAACCTGCCAAGGACTTCTTCCCCATAGCGCAGGACCAGGAAGTTGGGCTGCTGTCGCGGGTGCCCCATGCGTCGAATACGCTTACGGGCGAGTTTATCGAGATACCAACCTTCGACGAGAACGACCACCGGGCCCACCGGCGGGCGGAGTGGCTGAAAGAGGCGATGCAGAAGGTTGACCGGGTGCGGTTCCTGGAGTTGGAGGACACCAGGACGTTGGGACAGTCGGCCATCCAGTTCTGCCTGAAGAAGCCTCAGATAGTGTCGGTGCTGCCCAACTTCACCAACATGGACGAGTTGAAGGAGTACACGGCGGCGGTGGAGACCCCTGACCTTACCGATGCGGAGCAGGAGTACTTGGACGAGCTTTGGGACAACGCGTTCTACTTGGTTGACCCGGAGCCGGAGTTCCGGGAGATTTAGTCCGCCAGATCCAGCAACTCCCGGAACAGGGTGTGAAACCGTGCGGTGTTTACTTGTTGGGCCAACGCGACCGGCCCCGCATCGCCCTCAATGGTGACTTTGCCCCATAGCTCCGGATTGGAGGCTTCTACCCTGAGGGTCACGTCACGAGTCGTTATCACGCCGGGGTCCAAGGTCGCCGCCACAGTCAGGGGATCGTAGTACACGAACCGTTGGCGGGCCGGGTCGCGGCGGAACCAGTCCGCAAGCATCTCAAGGGCCAATGTTCCCAGCGGGCTGCGGCTGCGCAGGCTTGTCATATCCTCTCGCGTTGCCACTACCTGCCGGCAGGCCGGCAGGTCCACCAAGGTCAGGGGGACTCCCGATGACAGGACCAATTGGGCGGCTGCCGGGTCGCTGTAGAAGTTGAACTCGGCGTGCTCGGTTACGTTGCCGCCCGAGTTTACCGCTCCCCCCATCACCACCAGCTTCTTTGCAAGCGCCAATGCGGGTGGATGCCTTTGGAGCAGTCTTGCCAGGTTGGTCAAGGGCCCCAACGCAATGATTGTGACCTGCCCCTGAGACCGTTGGAGATGCCTTGCCAGAAAATCCACGGCAGCTTCGTCAATCGGGACGGTCACAGGGTTGGGGAGCTTGCGCGTTATTCCGCTGGCCGAATGCGTTCCCCGGGCGTACCTGAAACTCCCCTTGACCGGACGGGAACTGCCCCGCGCCACCGGAATGTCCGAGCGCCCCATATACTCCAGCAAGGCCAGCGAGTTGCGGGTGGTGCGGGCCAAGGGCACGTTGCCGCCCACGGTGGTCAGACCGATTATCTCCATGGATGGAGATGCCAAGGCCATCAATATGGCTATGGCGTCATCCACGCCCGGGTCGGTATCGATGATTACTTTAACCGCCTGCCCCCGGCCCCCGCCTTCGCGGGGGAGACGGGGGAAGGGGGCAGGCTCTGCGCGGGAAAGACGGGGGACGGGGGGCGGTTGCTGTATCAACTTCGACCTCTGTCCACCAGGTTGGCGTTGGTGAAAGCCGTGAGAGTTTCCAGTGACGTGTGCCAGAAGCGGTAGCCGGTAGCTTCATGCAGTTTCCCGGTGCTGAGCACTATGGGATACCTGACCAAGGCCAGCCCCGCGCCAAGTGTGTCTACTTGGATGCGAAGTTTCCAAGCAAGTCGTGTCAGGTAAGAGGCCAGAAAAGCGGGCAGTACAACGAGCCTGCTTCTTATCATCTCGGCCATTTCACGGTAAAAAACGACCCCGTCGCCCGCTACGTTGAATACGCCGGCCAAGCGTTGTTGAATGACGATGGTCAATATCCTCGCCAAGTCATCCTCGTAAACGAACTGCATCGCGGGGTTATGGTTCCAAATACCAACCAGCCAGGGCCTGAAAAATGCGTTGGCGATGTAGTTGTTGGCCGATGGGCCTAGAACTACGCACGAGCGCAGGATGGTCACTGTGATGTCGGGGTGTTGTTCCTGGAACTCGTGGAGGACCTGCTCGGAAAGATACTTATCGTACCCATAAGCAAAATCGGGCAAAGGACGCAGAGGGGACGATTCGGTAATCGGAATGGGATTGTCGGGGTGGGCGCCGTAGACCGAATAGGAACTCAGGTAGACGATGTGATTTACCTCGGCTCGGACGCAGGACTCCAGGACCGATTGCAGGGTGTCCAGATTGGTCTGCCGGAAGGCGTCGACTTCGCGGCGGTTGCGGCCCGGTTGGGTGATGAACGCCAAGTGCACCAGCGTAGTCACCCGGTGAGCGAGAAGCGCCGAATCGATGGGCTCGGCTACATCCATGCGAAAAGCGGCCATGTTGTGGATCGGCTCAATGGGGGAGTGAAGGTCTATCGCAACCAGCTTTTGGATGCCCTCTTCATCCTCCAGCCTTCGCAACAGCCGGGAGCCGATGTAGCCGGACGCCCCCGTAATGGCGACTGACTTGGCGTCGTCAGCCATCAATCGTCCCAAGAGTGGACCACAAATGAAAGATACAACCGGTCACGAGCATATTGGAAGCAGGCAGCAAGTCAGCGGCTTGAGAGGGGCAGCAGCGTGGACAGCCAGGTCTGGGTGGTGATCCTCAGTTTCTCGGCCATGCTCAAGCTGATACGTCCTTGGAAAACGTCGTAACCCGAGGCTTCGATGCGCTGCAACACCTTGCTGTAGATTTGCCCGAGGACGGCGGGGCAGGAACGAGACCTGGGGGACAGGTACGGGAGCAGTTGGAACCCGTTGTCAAAGTAACGCCTGGCCCGTTCCGCTTGGAAGCGCATCAGTGCAACGAAAGCGTCATTTATAACGTAATGGCGTAAGTCCGTCTCGGAGTACCCGAAACGGGCCATTTCGTCCTCGGGGAGATAAATCCGGCCCATCTCCAGGTCTTCGCGCACGTCCCGGATGATATTGGTCAATTGCATCGCCAATCCCAGGTCAATGGCGTGGTCCCTGGCTTTCACGTCGCGGTAGCCGAAGATCTGCAAGCAAATGAGACCGACGGCCGAGGCTACTTGGTAGCAGTACCCGCGCAGTTCTTCGAAGTCCTTGTAAGTGGTCTTGGTCAGGTCGGCCTCGACACCGCGAATGACATCTTCGAAATACTCTTCGGGTATATCATACCTGAAGGCCACGTCGGCCAACGCCTCGAACAACGGGTCGGGGGGATGTCCCGAGTAGCTCTGCCGCAGGTTGTCGCGGAGACGCGCCAGAGCATTCATCTTGTCAAGAGGGGACTCGTCGTTATCGACGGCATCATCGCATTGGCGGCAGAAGGCATAGACAACATAGATTGCGCTTCGGCGGGCTTGAGGAAGAGTTAGAACAGCATAGTAGAAGTTCTTGGCTTCACTGCGAGTGATAGCCCGGCCCTCACGGTAACCGATTTGTAAAGTGGTCATCGCAGCGCCTCCCAGGTGTAATCAAGGGGGCATGAACGGGTCGGGATGTCGTCTATTCCCCTACCACCTGGACCATGATCTCGCGGTCGCGGGCTTCGTCCAACTCAATGAAGAACACGCTTTGGTACTGGCCGAACTGCATCTCGCCGTCCATGATCGGGACCGTTTCACTGGTGCCCATCAGCAGATGCTGAACGTGGGCGTGGCCGTTGGCCGGTTCGTCGTCGTGCATGTTAACGGTGCGGATGCTGAAATCATTGTGATGGTAGTCGGCGTTGCGAGGAGAGAATCGCTCGAGGAACTCCGCCATGTCCTGAATGAGCAACGGCTCGTTTTCGTTGATTTTAATCGCGGCGGTAGTGTGCTTGGAAAAGACCACCACAAAGCCGTTGGAGACTTTCGAATTGGCGACGCATTCGGATACCCAGTCGGTGATGTCTATGAACTGGGGGGCGCGCTCAGTGCGAAGCCGCTTGCAAAAGGCCTTGGTTTTCATCTTCTATTGCTTCCCCTTGATCGGATTAGCCCCTTCCCATTCTGCCGGGGCCAAGCTTTTCCCCCGTTAAATCCGGGGAAGGGTATCAGTGCTCCGCACCAATCCCTCTGGACCAGAACGATGGACGGCGCACCGGCCGGTTACCCCCTTCCCGTCCCCCCCGTCTTCACGGGGGCAGGCTCTTCGTCATACCCGCACAGGCGGGAAACACGCCGGGGGCAAGCCTTTTTGCGATACCTGCCAAGGGCCATCAACGGCCAGTAGTTGCGGTACATGTGATAGTTGATCATGAAGCCAGCGGGCATGTCCAAACCCTGGTAGCCTGTTTCGCCAGGTCTTGGCATGGATGTGGGAGGCTCTCCCGTGCCATAACCCGGGAAGCCGGTGCCGGTGTAGTAGGGCTCGTCCCAGCAACCGGTACCATCCTGGGTTTCCAGAAGGTATGTGACGCCGCGCCGCGCCGCCGGGTCAGATTCGCGGCCGGCGGCAATGAGCGCCAGCAAGGCCCAAGCCGTTTGGGATGCGGTGCTGTGCCCGACGCCGCGGAGCGATTCGTCCACGTAAGAGCCGCAGCTTTCGCCCCAGCCACCGTCATCGTTCTGATGGCTGACCAGCCAGTCCACGGCGCGGCGGATGTAAGGTTGCTCCATGTCTTCGCCGATGGCCTCCAAGGCCGGCAGCACCGCTCCCACTCCATAGATATGATTGACGCCCCACCGGCCGAACCAGGACCCGTCGGCCTCTTGGTGGCGGAGTATATATTGATAACCTCGCTCCAGCGGGGCGAAATCCCGGGTATAGCCAAGTTTACCCAGCATTTCCAGGATGTGGGCGGTCACATCCACGCTGGTTGGGTCCAGCACTTCACCGAAGTCAAAAAACGGAATATCGCTCAGATATTTCTTGTTGTTGTTTTTGTCGAACGCTCCCCAGCCCCCATCATCGCTCTGCATGGCGAGGACCCACTGTACACCGCGCCGGATGGCTTCCTTGCGCGGAGAGTCGTTCTCCGGAGAGTCCAGAGACGCCTCGTGCAAGGCTATTATTACCTCAGCGGTGTCGTCAATGTCGGGATAGCAATCGTTGTGGAACTCGAAAGCCCAGCCTCCCGGTTCGGCGCGCCCCTTCCCGTCTTTCCCGCGCAGGCGGGAAACCCACCGGGGCCAAGGCTTGGCGCGGACTTGCCAATCGCCGGGCTCCAGGATCTGCTGCTCGACCAGCCAGCGGGTGGACCGTTGGACCATTTCGTCCGACGGTCCAGCACCTGACTCTATCAAGGCCAACTGGGCCAAGCAGGTGTCCCACACCGGCGAGATGCACGCTTGGACGGTGATGGTCTCCTCGTCCTCTATGACGAAACCGTCGATCCCATTGAACCCCTTGTCCATGGCCGGATGTTCGGCAGGGAATCCCATGTAGTGCAGTGCGATCAACGAGTAGACCCAGGGCGGCTGAATACCTCCCCAGCTTCCATCGGATTCCTGGTGGTCCAGGACCCACTCCACGACCTTGCGCTCAGCCAGTTTACGAAACGGATGCACCGGCAGCCGCTGGTAAAGGCCGACCAGTTGGTCCACGTGGTACAGGAACCGGGACCAACCCAGGCCGGACTGGGGCTTTGGGAGAGAGTAATCCGTCTCGCTGCGGGGCAGGGGGTACAGCTCGTCAATGTTGGCCCAATCCGGCACGGGACAATGGGGCCGATGGCTCAATATGATCATCATCGGCACGATGGTAGGCCTGGACCATGCGGAGAAGTCGTACACGTTGAAGGGAAGATACGGCGGCAACAGGACCATTTCAGGCGGAAGGTGGGGGACGCCCTTCCAGTCCCATTGACCGAACAGGGCCAGCCATATCTTGGTGAACACGCGGGTCCTGGGGACACCGCCGCGGGACAGGATAAAGCCGCGCGCTTTTGCAAGTTCCGGCGAATCGGGAGAATGGCCAGCCAGCTTCAGCGCGAAATAACACTCCACGGAGGTGCTGAGGTCTCCGGGGGCCGAGTAGTACAGGCCCCATGACCCGTCTTGCTGCTGTCTTTTCAATATATGGTTGCAGACCTTCCTCCAGCGATCGGGGTCGGTCTTGCCCAGGAAATGACACAGCATAAGGTATTCGGCTTCCATAGTGGGGTTGGACTCCAACTCCCCCCACCAATAGCCGTCGGCATACTGGTTCCGGCGAAAGAATTCGTGGCACCGGTCGATAGCCCGGTGCAGGTTGTCAATGGAGGGTACGTACACCCTGCTTGGCTCCTTTCGGTGTCCCCACGTCTCCACGGGGGCGGGCTATTTTTGCGCCGGAGACGGTATCCACGTAATTGTGGTCAATAAACCAGCGCACCGCCTTTTCCAAGGCGGCCTCTACGGGTTGCTGGGGCAGACCCAGTTGGCGGACCGCTTTGCCGGCGCTTACGTACATCGGATGTTTGGCGACCTTCAAACCCTCCAACGGAATCCTGGGTTGCCGCCCCATCAAAGATCCCTCTACCATTTGGTCGATGTATCCGGCCCCTAAAGCCAACCAGTAGGGCAGGCGCAACCTGGGGGCGGGTCTGCCGGTCACGTCCTGGAGCATCCGGAGCATGTCTTTCAAGTGGACGTTGCGGTTTCCCAAGATGTACCGCTGCCCTGGATCTCCCACCTCCATAGCGGATATGTGTCCCGCCGCCACGTCTTCGACGTCGACCAGATTCATGCCGGTGTCCAGGTAGCCCGGGATCCGCCCGCGCATAAAGTCCAGAATGATGCCCCCGGTGGGCGTAGGTTTTACGTCCCACGGTCCCACGGGCGCGGTGGGGTTGACCACCACGACCGGCAATCCATCATCGGCCATCTCAAGGGCCAACCGTTCCGCTTGGTACTTGGACTTTTTGTAATGCCCCACCAACTGACGGCGGTCGAGCGGAGTCTCCTCGTCACCCAGCCCTTCTCGGGGCAGCCCGACGGTGGAGACGGTGCTGGTATGCACAACCTTGGCGACTCCGGCTTGCCGCGCTGCTTGGAGAACGATGGAAGTTCCCTCCACGTTGGTCTTGTGGACCAGGTCGGGCCGCTTGGACCAGAAACTGTAGACCGCCGCGCAGTGGAACACCGCTTGGCAGTCCCGCATCGCCCTTGCGACCGAGTCTGCGTCGAGGATGTCTCCGTGGACCTGCCTGATGTCCGTATCGTCGATTGTTAAGGTGTTGCTGCCGGGCCGGACAAGCGCCTTTACCTCGAAGCCGCGCTGCCAGAGTTGCCTGGCCAGATTACCTCCGATAAAGCCTGTTGCTCCGGTGACAAGGACTTTCACGTCGCCACTCCGGGCGGCGAAGGAGCAGCACCCCGCCGGTAGTTGACAAAGACCAAGGCGAATCTGGCCAGACTGGACTGGGCCTGCCGCATCTGCCGGGCCAGCGACAGCAGTGTGGGCAAGCGCCAAGGCCGGAGCAGGGCTTTCAGAACTGCCTGGACTCGCCCGAGGGTGGAAAACCCAAGAAGGTAGGATGGCAGCCCCTGGACGGCGGTGTCGAGTATCGCCCGCACCGAGAGGAAGGGGACCTTGGCTGCATCGGCCAGCCGGGCCACCCAGTAGTCTTCCATGTTGACGGCGCCAACGCAGTATCGGCGGTGCAATTCCCTCTTGTCTCCGGCGTCCGTCACCGGCCGGGGTACGGTGATGGAGTCTGTTTCGGCTGCCGCCAACCCGGCCTGGGTCAGGGCGTCCTTGGCATCCTGCCGCAGACCGGGGTCGGGTCCCAGAGACTTGAGGACGGCCCGACGGGGAAGGACCGGGTCCCCGGCGCCCTCGAACGGCGCCCAGCCTCCCTGAACGGCACCCAACCGGCGCCGGAGTTGTTCCAGGTCTTCCATGCTCTGCACAT
Source organism: Dehalococcoidia bacterium (assembly GCA_965203835.1). GTDB lineage: Bacteria > Chloroflexota > Dehalococcoidia > Lucifugimonadales > UBA3495 > CBDCFV01. The sequence goes on along the minus strand of OZ241919.1, from coordinate 1,150,082 downwards.
GGGGAGAGTACACCAGCGGCTCGGGCTGAGGGACCAGCCGGCAGTAGCGACTTGCCAGGACCAGGTCTCCGGTGGACAGGGACGGGTCCAAACCGCCAGCGAACCCAAGCAACAGCAGTTGGGCAGTCTGACTACCTTCCCCTTGCCGCTGCCGCATGTCGCGCATCATTCCCTTAAGGCCGGACTCCACGCCATCTCTGCCCATTCCCACCACGCTGAAGTCCAAGGAGGGATTTTGTTCGCCGGGCCGATGGTAGCCGGCCGTCGCCAACGCGGTACGCACGGGCAGCGATTCCTCTTGCATTGCGGAGATGATGGTAAGCACTATCTCATCTGAAGGGAGGGCGATTCTCCGGACCACACCCCTGCTAGGCGGCGGTGATGCCACCCTTATGGGCGGCCCCCGACTTGATGAGGGTAGCCCAGTCCTTGGGGGTGGAGATGGCTTGGAAAATGGTGGCCGATTCAAACCCGCAGTGCATCATGCAATTCGAGCACCGGGGGTCCTTGCCAACGCCATACTGGTCCCATAGAGAGGCGTCGTAAAGCTCTCCCAAGTCTTCCACATGCTCGTCGGCCAAGGGGTAGCAAGGCTTCCGCCAGCCCAGCACCGTGTAGGTTGGATTGGACCATGCGGTGCATTGATAGTCCCGTTCTCCCTGCAGGAAATTGAGGTAGAGGGGATTGTTGTAAAACTTCATCCCATCGATGTTTTCCGGGGCCAGCAGCTTCTGGAATACGTCGTGGGACTCTTTGCGGCTAAGGAAAAGGTCCCGGTCCGGGGCATCCTCGAAGTCGTAGCCCGGCGAGATCATCGAGCCTTCCACCCCGATGTCTTTCACCAAGCGGAACATTTCCCAAAGGTCTTCAACGTCGCTGTTTTTGAACACCGTGGTGTTGGTGCAGACCCGGTACCCCTTGTTCAAGGCCAACTCGATGCCTTGGACCGCCTTGTTGAACACTCCTTTACGGGCGACGGACTCGTCGTGCTTTTCCTCCATACCGTCCATGTGGACGACCCAGCAGAAATACTTGGAAGGAGGCACCTTGTTGAGCATCCGTTCCAGAAGCAGGCCGTTGGTGCAGCAATAGACGAAGTATTTTTCCTTCACCAAGGTGTTGATGATCTCGTCTATCTTTGGATGAATGGTCGGTTCTCCGCCGGCGATGGAGACGATGGGCGCTCCCGACTCCCTCACGGCGTTCAGTGCGACGTCCACGGGCATCATTTTATCGAGCACAGGCTTGTATTCCCGGATGCGGCCACAGCCGATACAAGCCAGGTTGCACATCTCCAGCGGTTCCAGCATAGTCACCAAAGGAAACCGCCGGCGCCCCCGCAGTCTGTTCTTCAAAAGGTACAGGGCCAAGCGAATGGATAGTTCTATGGGCCGTTGCGCAGTTTTCATATAGCGTTCACCAGCCTGATGTGCGGTTTGAGTCCCCGCTTTCGCTGGGAATACGTGTATGAGTCGTTTGTCGCCTTGCTATGGCGGCTCAATACTGGCGCCTGGCCAGAAAATCCACAAGCTCTTCAGCCTCGGCCCTGGCCCAAGCGGGGAGTTCCACGGCGTCCAGGGCTTGCAAGGCTTCCCCTGCGCTGGACTCCGTCAGTGTCTGGGAAAGGTCTTGAGCTCCGACGGCGTCCAGCACTTCCAGCACTCTGTCAACGTCCGCGTCGTCCAGCTCCTCTTGTCCGTAGATCCTGCAAAGGTCTTCAAAGTCCTGTCCCTTGGCGTGTTCGAAAGCTACAACGACCGGGAAGGACTTTTTTCTGCGTCTTATATCATTGCCCGCCGGTTTGCCGGTGAGGCCGCTCTCTCCCCAAATCCCGAGAAAGTCGTCCCGGACTTGAAAAGCCCTTCCCAGGGAGCTGCCGAAGCGGGAGAATGCAGAGAAGGTTTCCCCCCCGGCATCTCCGGTGGCCAGGAGAGCGCCGATTTCAAGACCGCTTCTGATCAACGCTCCGGTTTTGTAAGCGATCATCTGAAGGTAGTTCTCGGAAGTGATGTCAGTGCTTGCTTCGAAGGCCAGGTCGAGGCACTGGCCCTGGATCATTTCAAGGTAACTTTCGGTGAGTATATGAGAAACCCTGAGCACGGTATCAGGTGGAGCCCCGTACCTGGCGGTCCCCAACAGGGTCACGTCTCCTATCGAATGCATCGCATTGCCGGCTACCAAGGCCTTGGGCACACCCCAAAGGCTCCACACGGTGGACTGGTGCCGGCGTTCGTGGTCCTGGTCCTGGATGTCATCGTGGACAAGGGAGAAGTTGTGGATAAGCTCCAAGGCCGCCGCTGCGGGAAGGGCGCGAACCGGGTCCTGGTCCAAGGCTTCGCAAGCAAACATGCAAAGAGTTGGGCGGAGGGCTTTGCCTTGGGAAACGGGGGTCCCGGCGGGGGTCCCGTCGGCGTTGGCCCATCCCAAGTGGTAAAGCAGCAACGGATAGGGGTCGGCGCCTTGAGACACAGGCATGGACCGGGACAACTCGTCTTCCACCCGATCCTTGTACCTGGCGAACATGGCCGGCAAGGCCGGACCGGTCTCCTCCGAGGGTACTTGGGGCCCTTGTTGATGAGCGGTTTCGGCGCTCATTTGCCCGTGCCTTCAAAGCGAGCGTCCGAGGGTGTAACACCTCTTCGATCATCGCCATTCAACTACATCGGAAGCCGATGGCAGCATCCTAGCAAGGCCATATCGTCAGTGTCAAGTACAGATTTGGCGCCACGGGTCTTCGTGTGTGGCTGGTTCGCACTGCGAAAGGCCTAGGCCATTAGCTGTATACCCTTCGCCGACGTGTGCTCACGGAAAACATCGTAATGCGGCAATGATGGGCAAGAGAAGAACAGCTTTCGTAAACTATTCCTTAATGGATTTGCGGGTAGAACCTATGATATTATTACGCAGGCGCGGAGTGTTGACACCTGTTGGCCGCGTATATATCATTTTGGGTACTGATAATTACCTTGGAATGGTTGTTATCAAGAAGAGATACCCCAGTCGGCAGGAAATTTCACCGGGACAGCGCCACAGGTTGTTTCACGGCGAGCGCACTTAAGGTTGTACCAAATATAAAGGGAAACAAAATATCAGGAGGAGGATATGGCTGACGAAAACGTGGCGTTAATGGCACACCTGTTGCGGCGCGCTGGATTCGGAGCGAGTCGCGATGAGATCGAAGCCAGGGCTGCCCAAGGCTACGATCAGACAGTGGAAGAGCTTTTGAACCCCATGGGGCAGGAAGGCATTGAAGAGGACCTTTACTACCGTTACAACCCCTCCTACTGGGAAGCCGCTGCCATCGAGAACAACGTTCAAGCCTGGGTCTGGAGGATGATCAACAATCCCCGCCAGCTCCAAGAAAAGGTGGCGTTGTTCTGGCACATGATCTTCTGCGCCGGCCATAGCAAGATTGACAGCGGCTGGGAAATGGGGAAGATGGTCAACATGTTCCGGGAATACGGCATGGGCAACTTCCGCGAACTGCTGTACCAGTTGTCCACCAGCCCCGGGATGATGTACTACCTCGACAACACCGAGAGCCACAAGGTTGCGGTCAACGAGAACTACGGCCGCGAGTTGCTGGAGTTGTTCTCCATGGGCGCCGGGAAGGACGAGGGCTTCAACTACTCCGAGGATGACGTCAAGGCCTGCGCCCGGGCATTCACCGGGTGGAACGTCCAGCCCCCTTACCCGCCATTCCCCTACGGGCGCAGCCCCTGGAAGTTCCGGTTCGATCCGGCGGACCACGACGATGAGGACAAGACCTTCCTGGGGGAGACCGGGAACTGGAACGGGGACGATATCCTGGACATTATTTGCAAGAACCCGGCAACTGCCCGTTTCATCGCCCGTCACATGTACAACTTCTTCGTTGCCGACGAAGCCCAGGTGCCCGCATGGCGCCTGACTCCGCCGCGCGATCTGTCGTTGATCGCAGACTTGGAGAAGACTTACTTCGACTCCGGGTATGACATCACCGAGATGCTGCGCGTCCTGTTCAGCTCCGAATCCTTCAAGTCGGAATCGGTCCGTTACGCCAAGGTCAAGAGCCCTGCCGAGGTGGTCGCGGGGACCCTGCGCTTGGTGGAAGAGCACAAGGAAATGAAGCCGGGCCTCTTCCAGCACTCCCAGGAGCCCAAGTACATGGGCATGGACCTGATGAATCCTCCGACGGTAGAGGGTTGGCACACCGGCCGGGAGTGGATTGACAGCGGCACGCTGGTTGAGCGCATCAACTACGCTTCCGAACTGCTGGGCAACACCGAGCTTCCCGGCGTGCAGTCCTTGGTAAGCCGGTTGATGGGCCGAGGCGACACCCTGTCCCCCGATGCTTTCGTCGATGGGTGCTTGGACCTGATCGGTCCGATAACCCTTGACGCCGGCACCCGCGAAGAGCTTATCGCTCACGCAAGCAAGAGCGGCGACCTGCGGCATGGGTCCAGCGACGAGGCAGAAGATTTCACCCGGCGCACCGGAGAGATGTTCCAGATGATCGCCTCGACGGCGGAATTCCAGTTCGAATAAAACCCTTACCGCGCCCTCTCCCCCAGGGAGAGGGCCGTCCCCCGTCTCCACGGGGGCAAGCCCAATACGTCATTCCCGCATAGGCGGGAATCCATTAGGAGGATATAGAATGGTTTCCACCAAGAAAGACTCTGTCCTGGCCGTCCTTTCCCTGTCCGGCGGCAACGACGGGCTGAACACTGTCATCCCCCGCACCAGCGGCCTCTACCGGGATTACCGCCCGGTCCTGGCCATCCCGGAAGACCAGATCATTCCCATCAACGACGACCTGGGCTTCCACCCCACCATGGCTCCGTTGAAGAAGTACTGGGACGAAGGCAAGCTGGCCATCTTCCTGGGCATCGGCTATCCCAACGCCAGCTATTCCCATTTCAGGTCCATGGACATCTGGCATACCTGCGAGCCGGATACCCAGGGTTCGGAAGGCTGGCTGGGCCGGGCCATCAAGGACATGGACCCCAACGCGGAGAACGTGCTGACCGGCGTGAACTTCGGGCGCGGACTGCCCCGGGCCCTGGCCAAGGACGGCGTTCCGGTAGCGTCGGTGGGCGACCTGGAGACCTACGGCCTTCTGACCGGCATCGAGGGTGAAGACCAGCGCACCGAGGCCCTGGACGTGTTCGGGCGCATGTACTCCCCGGCCGTTGGCCGGAGCGCGGTGCTCGATTACATCCGCAACACCGGCACCGATGCCTTGAAGGGCGCCGACATCCTGGCCACCGCCCCCCAGATGTACAGTTCCGACATCGAATACTCCAACACTGCCGTGGGCCAGTACATGAAGAACATCGCCCAGACCCACTTGGCTGGTTTCGGCACCCGGGTGCTTTACACCACCTCTCCGTACAACGGATTCGACACCCACGCCAACCAGGCTGCCCTGCAGGCGGGCCTATGGCAGGACGTGTCGAACACGGTGGACAACTTTATGTCCGACCTGAGGGCCAAGGACGCCAGCGACAACGTGACGCTGTTCCTGTTCTCCGAGTTCGGACGCCGCATCGCCGACAACGGCTCCGGCACCGACCACGGCGCCGGCAGCATTGCCATGGCGGTTGGCGAACACGTCAAGGGCGGCATCTACGGCGAGTATCCGTCCCTGGAGCCTCAGCACCAGGAAGAGGGCGGGAACCTCCGGTTCAACATGGACTTCCGTCAGGTTTACACCTGCCTGCTGGAAGACTGGATGGGACTGGACGCCAAGCCCATCGTCGGCGGCAGCTTCGAAAAGGTCAAGTTCCTCTAAAAAGCAACCGTCTGAATCAGGATTTACCGGATTCCGGGATTTTCAAGATATTTCCAGTCCTGTGCATCCTCTAATCTTGATAATCCTGATTCAGACATTCACAGGAGGTAAAAGCGATGGCTACTCACTTTTTCGGTCTAACCGAGCGCGCCTACACCTACAGCCATTCTGTGGGGCGCAATGAGTTCGCGGGCACCGGGTTCCGGAACCCGGTGGACATGGCAATCACCGACAGCAACGTGGTCTACGTGCTGAACCGGGGCTACGAGTACCGGGCCGACGGTGTGCGCATCAGCCACGTAACACTGGATGAAGAGTACATCAACGAGTTCGGGTCCTATGGCGAGGGCCCCGGCCAGATGGTCTGGCCCACTGCTCTCGATCTTGATTCCAAGGGCAACCTGTACGTCACCGACGAATGGTTGAACCGCATCAACGTGTTCAACTCGGACGGCGAGTTCATACGCAGTTGGCCCAACGGCTTCGAGGGGGCCGCGGACCAGGGCGAGGGAGTACGCATGATTGACTTCGGCGCCTCCCCTGAGATTGCCGCCGGCAAGTCCGGTTCCGGACCCGGTGAACTCGACCGTCCCGGCGGCATCGCCATAAGCAAGGACGACATCATCTTCATCAGCGACAGCCGCAATCACCGGATCCAGAAGTTCACCCTCGACGGCCAATACATTGGCCAGTTCGGCAGCTTCGGCAGCCGCCACGGGCAACTGAACATGCCGTGGGGCATCGACGTGGACAAAGAGGGCAACGTGTTCGTGGCCGACTGGCGCAACGACCGCATCCAGATGTTCAGCGGCGGCGGCGAATGGTTGGCCAGCTTCGGGCAGTCCGGCACGGGCGTCGGCCAGTTCAACAGGCCCAACGCCGTCTGCGTGGACGACGATGGCGACATCTACGTCGCAGACTGGCTCAACAACCGGGTACAGGTGCTGGCGCCGGACGGCCGGTTTGTGACCGCCCTTCACGGCGACCACCAACTGTCCCAATGGGGCAAGGACAAGTTGCTCTCGAACCCTGACATGATCCGGCAGCGGGCGCTGGCGTTCGCCAACGATCCGGGCTACGAGCGCAGTTTCAACCACCCCTGCGGAGTGCGGATCGATAGCCAGGGCAGGCTGGCGGTCCTGGACCATGTGGGCGGCCGCATCCAGGTCTACGCCAAGAGCAAGGACCCGGCCTTGGTGTAATTATGGATTCCCGCCCCCCGTTTCCACGGGGACAGGCTCCTGCGTCATTCCCGCGAAGGCGGGAATCCACGGGGACAGGTTGCGCGGGAAAGACGGAACGGGTATATCCAGTAAAAAAGCCCCGCCATTTGTACGGCGGGGCTTTCTTTTGGGGGTGTATACTGTCCAGCTTCCGGTCTTTCCCTCTCGTATTCAAGTGAGGCGGGAAAACCAGACGGGAGCAGGCCTACCCCACGAACTTCAGTAACACATTCAACGCGGCCAGTCCAACGCCGAAACCATAAATTGTCAGGCGCAAGTTTCGCATCTCTCCGCGTACTTCGGCTATCGCTCCGCGTACCTCAGCTATACTCGCACCCATATCCGCACGTACTCCGGCTATGATCGTCTTGACTCCCGCAACGTAGGCCTTGGTGGCCAGATGTTCGTACCCGCCTTCCAACCGGCTGACCCTATCTTCTATTATCCTGCGGGCGTCTCAAAACTACGTCCAACCGTTTACTAAGTTGCATCCTCGGGAGGGCCTTCTGGCATTCCGGCGTCAATCCAAGCGGCGATCTCGTCCAACTCTTCCTGGGACATGAACGGCCCACGCAGGGGCATACGCCCGAAGGTGAGGATGCTTCGGGCCAAAGAGCGGACCAGCGCGGTCTCCCTTCCGGGCACGCCCGGCTCAATGGCGCGGACGCCGGACAGGACGCATTCGGCCAACTGGTCTCGGGAATCGAAGTAGTAGCGGTGGATGCCCGGCAGCGGGTCACGGCCCCACCGCTCCTTCCAGCGGTCCATGATGCCGTCAAGGATCTCCTTGACCCTGGGCCAGTAGATTTCGTTGTTGCCGTTGTCTCCGTTGGGGGTGGTGCTCAAGACAGACTCTCCCGTAGTCTAGCGGAGGGTGTTTTGAATTGGTCTCTCAGACTGGGTGATCGCTGACTGACTCCCTGTTCAGAAGCTCCAGGGCGTGGCCCAAAACCGGCGTCACCACATCGAGACATTCCCGCACTCCCCTGGGGCTGCCCGGCAAGCTGATAATCAGCGTGCGGCCCCGTATGCCCGCCACCGAACGGCTCAACATAGCCATAGGGGTGAATTGCAGGGTTTGGGCCCGCATCGTCTCGGCCAAGCCGGGCACTTCCCGATCGAACACCGACAGGCAGGCCTCCGGCGTAATGTCGTGGGGGCCCAAGCCGGTCCCGCCGGTAATCACCACCAAGTCGACATCGGAGTCTTCCGCCCACTGGACCAGCCGCCCGGCGATCATGTCGTGGTCGTCGGCGACCACTTCGTATCGCGTTACTTCATAGTCCGGCGGAGCCAGGATCTCCCGGATGGCTTGGCCGCTGGTGTCCTCGCGCTGGCCGTGATACCCGGATGTGCTAACGGTAAGAATAGCGAGTCGGTGCATAATTCAGTCCGAAAGACATAATACCACAGGGGGAGTTGGGAAACGCCCGTTAGCCATCCTCCAAGGGTTCAATGCGAACGGCGCAGACCTTGTACTCGGGGATTTTGGAGGTTGGGTCGTAGGCGGCGTTGGTCAGGAAGTTGGCCGCGGATTCCGACAGCTTGACGAAGGGGATGAAAACCTCTCCGGTGCGCTCCCGGTCGGTGAACAGGGCCCGGCCGGTGAGCTTGCCCCGGCGGGAGGAGACGCGGACCATCTGACCGTCGTTGAGGCCAAGTTTTTCGCCGTCCTGGGGGTTGATGGCAATTTGCAGTTCCGGGGAGCGGGCCATCAGCCCGGCAACCCGCCGCGTTATGGTGCCGCCGTGCCAGTGGTACAGGATCCGGCCGGTGTTGAGGATGAAAGGGAATCGGCGGTTTGGGGTTTCGGCTGCTACAGGCCCTTGATCGAAAGGTACGAACAGCGCCCGCTGTCCGCGGGGAAAGCCGTCAGCGTAGAGGTAGCTTGTGCCTGGGTGGTCCGGGGTGGGGCAGGGCCACTGGATGCCCCCCTCCCGCTCCAAGCGGTCATAGCTTATGCCGGCGATTATGGGAGTAAGGCGGGCCATCTCGGCGAAGATTTCCGACGGATGGCCGTAGTCGAACTGGTCTTCGAACGGCAGTCCCAACTTGCGGCACATGCGGCGGGCCAGGTCACTGATTATGTCCCAGTCGGGCCGGCTATCGCCGCGGGGCGCGATGCCCTTTCGTACCCGCTGGACACGGCGTTCGCTGTTGCTGAAGGTGCCGTCTTTTTCGGCGAAGCTGGTGGCGGGGAGCACCACGTCGGCTATCTGCGCCGTCTCGTGCAGGAAGATGTCCTGGACGACCAGAAATTCCAGGCTGCGGAACATCTCTTCGGCATGGGCCAGGTCAGGTTCGCTGAGGAGGGGATTTTCGCCGGTGATGTACATGGCCTTGATGCCCGCGGGTTCCTTCATGGACGCCACCATGTCGGTTACGACCATGCCGGGAGTTTCGGGAAATGGATTTCCGCCCCAAGCGTTCTGGAACTTGGCGACGGCGTCCTCGGTCAAGCCTTGGTAACCCGGGAGGGAGTTGGGCAGGCACCCGGCGTCGCCGCAGCCTTGGACGTTGTTCTGGCCGCGGAGGGGTGAGACGCCCGACCCTCGGCGGCCGAGTTGGCCCGCGACCAGCGCCAGATTGAGGAGGCCGTGGCAGTTAGGCGTGCCGTTGGTGTGCTGGGTTATGCCCATTCCCCATATCAGGCAGGACCCGGGAGATCCATGTTCGCCGGTAAATCCGGCAGGCGGAGGAGGACTGGCGTACATGCGCGCGGCTTGGCGGATGTCATCCGCCGGGACGCCGGTGATGTCGGCGACCCGTTCGGGCGAGTAACCGTCAACCACCTTGGCCCACTCTTCAAAGCCCTCGGTGCGGTTGGTGACGAACTCCCGGTCCATCAGGCCCTCGTCCAGGATGACCTTGGCAAGCCCGTTCAGCAGGGCAACGTCCGTGCCGGGCAGCGTTCGCAGCCACAGGTCGGCGTAGTCGCACATGTCAATGCGGCGGGGATTGACCACTATCAGCTTGGCTCCCCGTTCTACTACCGCTCGCCGCATCCTGGAGGCGGCGACAGGGTGATTGGATGTGGGATCGCAGCCGATGACGAACAGACAGGCGGAATTTTCGTAGTCGGTGTAGGAGTTGCTGGTCGCGCCGCTGCCCAGCGAGGTCAGCATCGCCTCTACCGACGGCGCGTGGCAGAGACGGGTGCAGTGGTCGATGTTGTTGCTTTGCATGACCAAACGGGAGAACTTCTGCTGGACGTAGCCGTCCTCGTTGGTCGCCTTGGCTGAGCACAGGGTGGCGAAGGAGGGGCCGCGATACTGAGAAAGGCGGTCGGCGACCAGGTCGAGGGCCTCGTCCCAACTCGCGGGGCGGAATTCACCGTTTTCCTTGATCAAAGGCGTGGTCAAGCGTTCCGGGCTTTGGGCGAAGCCGTAGCCAAACCGCCCCTTCACGCAGAGCATCCCGACGCTGGAGAGGTTCTCGGGAGAGTCCTGCACCTCGAAGATTTCGTCTTGGTCATTGACTTGGAGCTTGATGCCGCAGCCGACGCCGCAGTAGGGGCAGGTGGTGGGAACGCTCCTGCCAGTGTTCAGTGGCTGGTGGTCAGTGGATTCCCGCCTGCGCGGGAATGACGGGTGGTTGGCCTCCGGCCACTGGCCGCTGTCCACCGGTTTTGCTTGAATGGCACCGGTGGGGCACACGGACAGACACTGGCCGCAGGTGGTGCAGATGGACTCAACCAAGGGCTTGTCCATGAAGGTGCCGATGCGGCTGGAACCGCCCGCTCCGAGGAAGTCGATTGCGCCGATGAACTGGTGCCCGTCCTGGCAGGCTTGGGCGCAGCGACCGCAGAGGATGCAGGACTCCATGGCGATGGTGAAGACCGGGTTGCTCTCGTCGGTCTTCTCCCGTTGGCGCGGCTGCCACCTGGAAGAATCTATGCCGTGATGCTCGGCCGCTACCGATAGTTGGCCGTAGTCGATGCCGTCGTTATGGATTCCCGCCTGCGCGGGAATGACGGTTTGGGGTGTCGTGACGGTTTGAGGTGTTGTGACGGTTTGGGGTGTTGTGGCGGTCTGGGGTGTTATGACGGTTTGAGGCGTTGTGTGGTTGGGACTTCCGGGACCGTCGTTCCGATGGTCGTTGTCTGATGGGAGCATGGCCATGGTCAGTTCAAGAATTCCGGAGCGAATGCGCCTCACTTCGGGAGACTCGGTATTGACCGCCATGCCGTCGGCGGCGGGAACGGAACAGGACGCGGGAAAGCCGCGGACGCCGTCGATTTGCACCAAGCAGGTGCGGCACGCGCCAATAGGCTTCATGTCCGGGTCTTTACATAACTGGGAGATGTAGGTCTCGGACGCATTGATGGCGTCCAGCACCGTCGCGCCTTCGGGAACGCTTATTGATTGGCCGTTGACTGAGAGGGTGACGGTCACCAGGTCATACCTCCAGAGCGTCTCCGAAGAAATGAAGGGCGCTGTTGACCGGGCCGCCGGCCATCTGACCCAGCCCGCACAATGACCCTGCGCCCACAATATCGGCCAAGTAGCGGAGTTCGTCAATGGTCTCGGCCTCGGCGCCGCCCGCGGCCAAACGATCGAGGGCTTGGACTATGCGAGGTGTTCCCTCCCGGCAGGGGGTGCACTTGCCGCAGGACTCGGCGGCGTTGTAGGCCGCCAACCGCCGGACCACGTCGATGACCGGGGCTTGGTCGTCCATGACCATGATGCCGCCCGCGCCCATAACCACCCCCGACGGGTGAAGCATACCGGGTTGGAGCGGAGTGTCCAGCTCGGAAGGCGGCAACACCCCGCTGGAGGGGCCGCCGACGCCTATTACCCCCAGGTTGCGTCCGGGAGGCAGACCGCCGCCCATGTCATAGATAACGTCCCGGATGGTGGCGCCCATGGGCACCTCACCGAGTCCGGGCCGACGTACCGCGCCGCTGAGGCAGACCATCTTGGTGCCCTTGGCCGACTCGAGGCCCAATTGGGTAAAGGGGCTCAGTCGTTGGCGGAAAGTTGGTTGGCCACTGCCGTCATCCGGCGTGGTTGGATGGGCCATCCCGTCGGATAGTATCAAGGGGACGTTGGCCAGCGTTTCGACGTTGTTGATGACCGTGGGCATTCGGAACAAGCCGGACTCCACCGGGAAGGGGGGCCGCAGTCGCGGTTCGCGGCGGTTGCCTTGAATGGTGTCTAGGAGAGTCGTTTCTTCGCCGCAGACGTAGCCGCCCGCCCCGCGCCGCAGGGATACTTGAAGCCCGAAACCCGATCCCAGGATGTCGTCCCCGATGTACCCAGCTTCCCGGGCCTGCTCGATGGCTGATTCCATGCGTTCCGCCGATAGATTGGCCTCGGCGTTGACGTAGACGTAGGCTTGACTGGCGCCGGAGGCATAGGCGGCGATCAGCATACCTTCCAGCAGCAGGTGGGGGTCTCCCTCCATGATGTGACGGTCTTTGAAGATGCCCGGCTCGCCCTCTTCGGCATTGACGACGAGGTAACGCACCGGCGCGTCGAACGAACGCGCTCCTTGCCACTTGCGGGCAGCCGGGAAGTAGGCCCCGCCCCGGCCCAGCAGTCCTGCGTCCTGAACGGTCTGGATTACCTCTTCCGGAGACATCGACAGAGCCAGCGCCAGGGAATCGTAGCCACCGATGGAGACATATTCGGCGATGCTGCCGGGGTCTATGTAACCGCAACAGGAGAGGAGACGTCGATGCTGAGCATCGAAGAATGCCTCGACGTCGATGTCCTGAGTGCTTTGGGGTTTGGCGTCGTCGAGAGACCGGACCAATGCGGGAACATCCGCGGTCGTCACCCGCGTGTGCCGTTGTTGCCGGCCGGAGGGATAAGTCACGATGACCTGGGGCGCGGCGAAACAAGCGCCGTCGCACCCGGCGATGATAAAGCAAGCATCAGGACGTTGGGCCAGAGCAGTTTTCAACGTGCGGGCTACCTCACCCGCGCCGACGGCCTCGCTGCAATGGCCGACCTGGACCACTACGCGAGTACACTCGTTCCCGAAGGTTGGGATTGGATGTCTTGAGTCGGAAATGGATGTCACGTCAACTCAAATTTTCGACCAAGGATGGTATGTCTTCGACGGCCACCCTGCCTCGCCACTTCCCGTCGACTTCCAGTGCCGGCGTCAAGGGGCAAACAAAGCCGCAAGGGACTTTCTCAAGGGTAACGCGCCCGTCGTCCGACGTTTCTCCGGGAGATATGCCGAGTTCAAGCGACAACCGGTCCATCAACAGACAGCCTCCGTTGTACCAGCAACTGAGGCCGGTGCAAACTCTAATGAGGTGGGTCCCGGTGGACTCGATGCGAAGCTCGCTGTAACTGGTGGCGCAGCCGTAAACCTCGCTGGGCGGCACTCGCAAGTGCCACGCCACCGTCTGAAGCGCCCAATCCGGAAGGTTTCCCAACTCGTGTTGCACATAGTGAAGCGCGGGCAGCAGGTAGGTGCGCTCCCTGGGGAACTTATTGCGGAGTATGGGACGGAGTTCGCTTCGTTCCATCGGTCCCTTAACCTGTGGGCGCCCTGGACCTTCTGGGCGGAGCGAAGAACACCAAAATGGTCAGGTCTTCGGTGATGGAGTGGAAACGGTGGTCCACGCTTTCACCAACGTAGACGATTGACCCGGCGGAGACGGGCCGGTCCTCACCGTCGACGGAAATGACTCCACGGCCGCTGATCACGTAGTAGACCTCGTCCTCGGTGTGTGGGTTCTGGGGGTCAGGTTGACCTGCCGGGAGGACGTACAGACCCATGCTGAGCCTTGGGGCGACGAAGAACTCGTGATAGAGTTGACCGGCCGCGCCGTGCGCGGCAATTACGTCGTTCAGTTCAAAAGCGTCCATGATCAAGCACTCGTTAACTGGACAGGGCAGGCACGGGCACGTCCCGCAGCAAGTCCGACAGGCCCAGTCCCGTTATTTTGGATTCCGGGATGAGGCCGTCTTGCGTCCAACCACGGGCGTAGTAATAGCCTCTTATCATGTAGTCCAATTCCTCTTTGGAAAGTCCCACTCCCGCTACAACCTCGGACGTTAATTGTTCCCGGAGGACCCTGGGCGGCAGGGTGTCGTCTTCCCTGTGCCAACCCTCCCGGATGTTGAACAGCTTTTTCAGGTTGTTGATGCGTTCGCCGGCGACTCTGAGGTCATCGGCGGACATATCCCAACCGGTGATCATGGAGTAGACTTGGGCCGACTCTTGGTAAAAGTCGTCGAACGCTTTTCGCAGGAACTTGCACCATATAAGGGAGTCGAGCACCGCGGAGAAGTCCTCGCTCCGGGCGGCGATGAGTCCCCGCTGGTCGTCTACGGTGAGCCGGTCCACCCGGTCCGAAAAATCGGCTTCGTAAGCTGAAGAACGGTTATGGCAAGCTCCTCTTGGCGTAACGGCCAGACCCAGCGCCATTGTCTTGAGGCTGCGTGGCTCGTAGCCGGGCATCTCCAGTCCCTTGACGTGCATGGCCCAATCGCCAGAGTTGCCGCCCAGCCTTTCCGCCGCCCGCTTGCAGCCTTGGGCCAGCAGGTCTCCCAGCCCGTTTCGGCGGCCGATGCGTTCCAGAATGTCCAACAACGCTGCGTCGCCGCCGAACCGCAGGTCCACACCGTCGGCGTCGTCTTGGGTAATCAGGCCCCGGTCGAAGCACTCCATGGCCCATGCGATGGTAACGCCGGCGCTGATGGTGTCCATGCCGAGGTCGTCGCATATCGCGGCGGCGCGGATGACGGTATTGGGGTCTGAGACCCCGCATAGCGGCCCCAATGCGAACAGGCTCTCGTATTCCATCCTGCCCTTGGACTGCTTGCCCTTGTCCTTGGTAACGAGGACCTTTTCACAGCCGATGGTGCAGTTGGCGCAGTGGGCGTTCTTCACCAAGTGTTCCTGGTGCAGGACCTCTCCGCTGACCTCCTCCGCGCCCTCGAAGGAAGACTCTCGGAAATTCCTGGTGGGGAGCGCCCCTAGCCGGTTGAACACCGACACGTTGGCCATGGTGCCGAGGTTGCGGTACTTGTCGGTGGCGGCCCCCAAGCTGCGGCGGCTCAGGTCTATGCTGTAACGGCGCGTAGCCTCCGGTTGGGCCACCTCCACCGTACCGCTCCCGCGCAAGGCCAGTGCCTTGAGCCGCTTGGAACCCATCACCGCGCCGGGTCCCGAGCGGCCCGCTTGACGTCCGCCGTCGTTGGCGATGCTGGCGTAACGCACCAGGTTTTCTCCGGCGGGGCCGATGCAGGCAACACGTACCGAGGGGTCGCCGAGCCTTTCCTTGACTGCCCGCTCGGTATCGAAGGTCCCCAATCCAGACAGGTCGGAGGCGTCGAGAAATTGGGGTTGTGGCTCATGCGATCCGGCGGGGTCCGCATGGATGTACAGCAGCATGGGTGCGGCGGCCTGCCCGGTGATTACCAGGGCGTCGCCGCAGGTCTTTTTCAGCTCGGTGGCCAGGAAGCTGGAGGATAGGGAGTCTCCGATGAAGCCGGTAAGGGGTGACTTGGCCATGACCGCGAACTTGCTGGAGGTGGTCAGACGGCTTCCCACCAATGGGCTGGCGGCGAATATCAACGAGTTGCCGGGCCCCAGGGGATCGGCCCCGGCCGGACAGTACTTGTACAGCAGGTAGGTCCCCAAGCCGATGCCGCCGATAAATGACCGCAGGACATCTTCCGGTATGGCGTCCCAGCGATGGGTCCGGCTGGTCAAGTCCACGACCAATGCCTTGCCGTGATAGCCGTACACTCTGGTCAGCCTCCCGCTTGGTTGGAGATGATGAGCAGTGAATCTCCAGGGGAAACGGAAATTGAGTCGCCTGTCAAGAAAGTCCTCCCGCCGCGGTTGAGTAAATATCCCTCCTGCAGGTCGGTCAGGTCCGGACGTATGACGTGGTCAACCAACTGTGGACAGGCGGCGGCCAAGGCGCAAACAAAGTCGCGGCGGTTGGCATTGGTGGGAAGCGATACCTCAACAGCCCGTTTTCCGGTGGCCAACCGGGCGGTGCCGAACAACTCCACCTTGACGGCGACCTTAGTACGCGGGTTCTCTGTTGTAGCCACTACACACACCAATTTGCCCCGCCTTGGGAGGGTGAAGTTCCTAACGTCCCTCTACAGCTAAGCTCAACGCTTTGTCCAAGTCTTCGGGAGTGTTCACGTTGAAGAAGCTCAAAAACTGTGGGTCCATGGAGGCGACTTCCTCTTCCGGCACGTAGTGGACCCTGACCTGATCGTAGAAGCCGGATATTTTCAACTGCCGGTCCCGCAACTTGGGTTCTATGAAGGGCAGGCAGGCTTTGGAATAGAGTGCGTGGGTAGGTTCGGGGCGCCCCTCTATCAGGGGGACAACCACGTCCATGTCCTCTCGCAACGCCAGCATCCGACCAATGAGGGAAAGGTTCAGGAAAGGCATGTCGCAGGCGACGGCAATGACCCAGGGGTTGCTTGCCGCGTCCAAGCCGGAGAATATGCCTCCGAGGGAGCCGGTGCCCGGATAACGGTCGGGGACTACCCGGTGGCGGGGGTCGAGGGGCAACTCCTCTCCGCGTGACGAATCCGCTACTACCACCAATACCTCACTCGCCACCTGTTCGACCCGCTCAATCACCCGGCGAATCAGAGGAAGTCCGCCGATGGGTTCCACCGCTTTGTCGCGGCCCAAGCGCCGGCTTTGGCCACCGGCCAAAATGACTGCGGAAATGCCGTCGCTATGGGAGGTGGACATAGCGGCTTTGGCCTTAGGTGCAAGTCACGATCTTGAAAGGATGCCAAAGTATACCACAAGGCGGGAATGAGTTCGGGGGGCGTTACAATGCGCCGGTCAGCGCTGGCGGCGGAACAGTCGCCAGACGGGAGTGGTGAAGCCGGGGAGCAAGTCGCCGCCGGTGAGTTCGTCGTCCTCGCCCAGGACTTGCGGGTCTGAGCCGGGGCGGTAGACGGTCAGGGTGTTGCGCTCCGGGTCGGCTACCCAAGCCTGCTGGGAGCCGTAGCTGAGCCACATCCACGCCTTGGAGGCCATTTCGGGGTTGGAGTTGCTGGGTGATTTTACCTCTATGGCCAGGTCGGGGGCCAGGTTGGGGAATCCGCGCGTGCCTTCGGGGACTCGGCCCGGGGCTATCCATGCCACGTCGGGGCAGCGCACCGTGTCCGGGTCCAAGTCGAGAAGGTAGCCGGGTTCGCCGGTGTGAACAGTGCCGTAGTCGTTTGGCAAGACATAACTCAACAAGATATGGGCGATCATGGCGACCAATATGCTGTGCGGGTGTCCAGTGCCCATTTTTTCGATCAAAACTCCCCGGATAAGCTCGTACCGTTTGCCGGTTCCGCGAGGCAACCGGAGGAGTTCATCGGACGTCAGCAATTTGGTTGTGGTTGTCATTGTCTATACGCCAGCCGTTACTGTACCTGCCCTGCGCCGGTCAGCGTTCACGGCGGAACAAACGCCAGACGGGGGTGGTGAAGCCGGGGAGCAAATCGCCGCCGGTGAGTTCGTCGTCCTCGCCCAGGACTTGCGGGTCTGAGCCGGGGCGATAGACGGTCAGGGTGTTGCGCTCCGAGTCGGCTACCCACGCCTGCCGGGAGCCGTAGCTAAGCCACATCCATGCCTTGGAGGCCATTTCAGGGTTGGAGTTGCTGGGTGATTTTACCTCTATGGCGAGGTCGGGGGCCAGGTTGGGGAATCCTCGCGTGCCTTCGGGAACGCGGCCCGGGGCTATCCAAGCCACGTCGGGGCAGCGCACCGTGTCCGGGTCCAAGTCGAGAAGGTAGCCGGGTTCTCCGGTGCGACCTTCTCCGTATCCGGTGGTCTCAGTATAAACAAATATGATCCCAGATATTCTGGTGACCACTATACCGTGGGGATCGCCAGTACCCATCTTTTCGATCAAAACTCCCCGGATAAGCTCGTACCGTTTGCCGTTTCCGCGAGGCAACCGGAGGAGTTCATCGGACGTCAGCAACTTGGTTGTGGTTGTCATGGCTTATCCGTCAACTGTGTTTTGTGAAGGTGGTCTGTGGGGCATTTTAACACGAGGCTGCGTTTATATAAGCAGTCACCGTGTCACGCAAAAGCCTATTATGCAGCATACAGGCGGTTGAAGTTGGCGTACCGGGCCGGGTCCAGGTCCCTGCCTTTGAAGGCCGGGTAGTCCGGCCCGTAGCGATGGGCGCGGAACAGGGAGTTGTTGGACTCGGTGCGCCCGCCTGGGGTCAAAGGGGCAATACGGGTGAAGATGGGGAAGATGTACTCCCAGACTATGTCCTTGTTGGCGGTGACCTCGAATATACGACCCGGCGTGCCCTCGCATATCAGCGTGTTGCCGTTGGGTAACCGGTCGGCGCTGCTGGTGGCTTGGCTGTAAAAGGATATTGGCGGCTCCCCGGCGTACTCCCAGACAATATCGTTGGTGACAGGGTTTACTTCGACCACGCGGGAGAAGGTGGACAAGGGCCGGTGAAAGCCGTTGTCGAATATGAGGATGTTTCCATTGCTCAGGTAGGTCGGATGGTGGGGATGGGAAATCTGACCCGGTCCCCACTTCCACCGGAAATTGCCGGTGGCCTTGTCGACAATGCCCACGACGCTGGTGCGGCGGTAGCTTACCAGCAGGTCGCCTTCCGGGGTCACTTTTAATGAATTGCCGTGGGTCCATTCGACGCGGTCTTCCAGCGGACAGATGATGTCCTCATCCAAGGACAAGTGCTCCGCGGCGTGCCACTCGAACACCACCGAGCCGTCGGGGGTTATCTCCTTGACCACGTCGCAGAACATCCGGTCCGGGTTTTCGGCGTTGTCCATGCCGCCTCTGATCTTTGCGGTCAACTCTTCCGAGACCCTTTCAAACAGCAATACCAGGGTGTTGCCGTTGGGCAGCCGCTCGAAATCGTGATGCACCATGGGGTCGCGGTATTCCCACACCACGTTGCCGTCCCAATCCAACTCCAGTATGGCCGACGAAGAACCTCCGATGTTCTGGGCACCGTCGGCGTCCTGGGCCGGGCCGGTGCGCAGGAGCAGGTTGCCGTAGGGCAGGAGCTGAGCGTAACCGATGCCGTCGGGCGAATACCATTGGTGGCACAAGCGGCCTTCCATGTCGAACAGGTTGGCGTGATAGCCGCCCCGGCTATTGGATGTAAGGGTATAGCCCCGATAGCAGTGTTGCGGCGCGTAATAGATGAGTCCTGTTGGATGATGGCTGGACCAGCCCATGTGTTTTCTCCTCAGTGCGTATGGATTCCCGTCCTCGCCTGCGCGGGAATGACGGCTTAGTGTTCAGTATGGATTCCCGCCTGCGCGGGAATGACAGTTTAGTGTGTCGTCTGGATTCCCACCCCCCGCCTGAGTGGGGGTGACTTTCCTCTGCGGGAATGACGGTTTAAGGCACTGCCGTTGGCGAAGAAGCAGCCGAACCGTTCGTTGCGGGTCAAGCTGGCGATGGGTCCCTGCGGAGGCTGAGGAAGTGGCTGACGCCGACCAGGATGGGTATGCCCAGCGCGAAGGCTGCAACCTCGTAGGAGTATTGGACCGGCCACCAGTTGGCGACGGGATAGGGGTATTTGGCCAGCCACCAAGTAAAGACCGGGACGGTGATAAGAAAGAATGCCAAGGGCACAATAGCCTTCCTGGTCAGCCACAGGATGCCCAACCCCGTGATGGCCAGAGGGAGGGCCAGCGCGGGAAGCACGGCGATCAAGACGCCTACCGCCGTGGCGGCGCCCCTTCCGCCTCTCAACTTGAAGTGGACGGGCCAGTTATGCCCGGCGACGGCGGCGACCCCGGCGATCATTTCGGTTGCGGTGGAGTTGAACAACGCTTGGGCCAGCAATACGGCGGCTGATCCCTTGGCGATGTCAATTACTCCAACGACTATGCCGGCGCGGGAACCAATGTTGCGGTACACGTTGGCCGCGCCAAGATTGCGGTCTCCCAGCCGACACAGGTCCTCTCCCTTGAGCCACCGTGCGGCCAAGTAAGCAGTGGGAGTGCTTCCTACCAGGTAAGAAATCAGGCCAACAATCAACCAGTCTAAGCTGTCTGGCGGCAACTGAGACCCTCTCCCCGGAGAGAATCACTAACGCTGGGTGGTGACTTAAACGGTGACCAAGCGGGGTTGGGCGGTGGTGCACCAATGGAGGTACTTGGGGTTCCGGCCAACTACGATGTCGAAGTACATCTTTTGCAGTTGTGTTGAGACAGGCCCGGGCTTGCCGTCGGCGATGGGGCGGTGGTCCAACTCAATTACGGGCGTCAGATGGGCTGCGGTCCCAGTGAGCAGGACTTCGTCGGCAAGATACAGCTCGCTGCGGTCAATAGTGCGTTCCACCACATCCATTCCCAGCTCCCTTTGGGCCAGTTGGATGACGGTCTCGCGGGTAATGCCGGGCAGCACGTTATCTTCCAGCGATGACGTAATAAGCTTCCCGTTGGTAACCACAAAGATGTTTTCGCCGGAGCCCTCGCACACATGGCCGTCCTGGTTAAGGATTATGGCCTCGTCGAATCCGGCCAGGGTAGCCTCGGTCTTGGCAAGGATGCTGTTGACATAAATGCCGCATATCTTCAGCCGGGCCGGGATCATGGGATCGTCCACGCGGCGCCAAGATGAAGTGCAGCAGCGCAGTTGGTCCGAGCCGAGGTAGTTGCCGAAGGGGACGGTGATGAGCGTGAAGTCGCTGGCGAGGTCCTGGAGCTTCAGGTTGGCCACCATTTCCGCGCTCTTGTACGCCAGCGGACGGATGTAGATGTCCTGCCGGTGCTCGTTGCGCTCCACCAACTCGACGGTGATCTCGCTGAGTTCATCGGCGCTGTAAGGGATGTCCAGCATCAGCAGCCGGCAACCGGCCAGCAGGCGCTCATAGTGCTCCCGGAGCCGGAAGATGTGAATGAGGCCCTTTTCCTCGTTCCAGTTGCCCCTGATACCCTCGAACACCCCGGTGCCGTAGTGGAGAGCATGGGTCATTACGTTGACTTTGGCCTCGCTGAGAGGCACGAACTGGCCCTTGAAGAATGCTTGTAGTTCGGTTGCGCTGGAGGCTTGACCTGTGCTCACCTGACACCCCTTTCCCCGAAAAGTTCGGTAAATTATAATCGGACGCCTGCTATAAAGACAATGGGCCTGCCCCCGGCCCGGTTTCCCGCCTTCGCGGGAATGACGGGGGAAGGGGGCAACTTCCGGAACGGTGGTCCTTGCGTATGCCGGAGTCACGAAGCGGTAAGTTGGCGCTCGCGCTGGTCTCTCTGCTCGCCGGAGGTCTCATTCTGGCGGCGGTCGTCCTGCTGTTTCGGGGCGATGACAATGCTCCTGTCCGGATAGTGCTGCCAACCCCCGCCTTCGCGGGGGCAGGCACCGAAGCAACCGGGACGGGGCAAGCGGAAAGCAACTCCGCCAAGACCCCCGATGTTGAGCGGGAACTCAAGGTCTACATTGCCGGGGCAGTCCGCTACCCCGGCGTGTACCGTTTGCAACCGGGCGACCGGCTGGAGGACGCACTGGCGGCGGCGGGCGGCGGCACGGAGGAGGCGGACCTGGAGGCGATCAACCTGGCCCGCCGGGTCGAGGATGAAGCGTATTACAATGTGCCGCGGCTTGGGGAGACTCCCCGGCCTCCTGTGGCAGAGGCAGCCAACCGTGCAAGCGGTAGAGGCGGTTCCCCAACCGGGTCCGGGGAAAGTTCACCATACGGCGAAGGCTTGGTAAATCTCAACACGGCCCCCCGGGAATTGCTGGAAACCCTGCCGGGCATTGGGCCGGTCAAGGCACAGGCAATAATAGACGACCGGGAGCAGAACGGCCTCTTTCAATCGGTTGAAGAGGTGACGCGAGTCCCGGGCATCGGCAGCGCAATTTATAACAGCATCCGACCCTTAGTGACCGCAGGTCCGGGAAATTAACGCAGTCCCGGACCTCGGTTTTTCCGTCCCCCTTCCCGTCTTTCCTTCGAAAGTGGAACGGGCGACGGGGGTGAGGTCACCGGTATGAAGCTGGCGTTTCTGGCCGCCGCATGGCTTGCCGGGACCATGCTGGGCCTGGAGGTTGACCCTCCCTTGGCGCCGGTAGCGCTGCTGTTGTTGGCTGTCCTCCCTTTGGCGCTGGTTTTCCGAACGTTCCGCCGGTCCGTCTGGCCGGCTCTGCTGGCGGGTGTTCTGCTGCTTGGGCTGTTGCGGGTCGAGGCGGCCCCCGGCGCCGTGGCGCCGTCGTTGTTAGAAGGCGACGGGCCGGTGGTATTGGTCGGGCGTATATCCGATGACCCTGAATCCACAGCCCGTCGCATCAGGTTCGCCTTCGATGTCGACGGCGTCGATGAGGCCGGGGTGATGAGACCTGCCAGCGCCAAGATATTGGTGTACGCCACTCCTCCCGAAGTTCTCCTTGCGAGACGCGACAGCGGGTATTTCCGGTACGGAGACGTGTTGCGGCTGGAAGGAGAGTTGCGGCGGCCTGCACCATTTAACGGTTTCGACTACCCAGCCTACCTTGCCAACCAAGGAATCTCGGGCATCTTGTATACCACCTCTGTTCATATGCTGCCGCGGGACACGGGTCCAATAGGGTCGGCGCTGCTGAGCAGGGTATTCGACCTGCGCCGGGGGTTGGCGAACAGGCTGGAACAAGCCATAACGGAGCCCCATGTATCGCTGGCGCAAGCTTTGCTGCTTGGTCTTCGGGGTGCGTTGCCCGAGGATGTGGAAGAGTCCTTTCGCCGCACCGGCACGTCGCACCTGCTGGCTATATCCGGCCTTCACGTGGGCGTGATACTGGCGTTGACGATGATGGCGACGTCCCGGCTGTTTGGGCGGCGTTGGCACTTGTACCTGGCGATTTCCGTTGCGGTGGTCTGGGGATACGCCCTGGTAAGCGGCCTGCCCATATCGGTGGTGCGGGCCGCCATCATGGGCACAGTGTTGTTGACGGCTTGGGCTGTGGGCCGGCCTCGGAGCGTTCTGCCGTCCTTGGCCCTCGCCGCCGCCGTCATGGTTGGAATCGATCCCAAGGTGTTGGGTCAAGTCTCGTTCCAGCTCAGCTTTACCGCGCTGGCCGGGATTGTACTGGCGTTGCCTTATCAAGCTCGAATATCCGAGTGGACGTCAAGGCAGGCGGCTTCGGCGGCTACTTGGCGGCGGGCATGGTTCTGGGAAGGGTCGAGGACGGTTTCCACCGCTTTAGTCGTTTCCACTGGGGCGACGCTGGCGACGTGGCCGCTGGTGGCGGCCAATTTTGAGCGCGTCCCGCTGCTGGGAATTTTCACTACCCTGCTGGCCCTGCCCGCGCTTCCCGGAATATTGGTTGGGTCGATGGCGACGGCGTTGGCGGGACTCGTCCACCCGCTGGGAGGCCAGTTTTTCGGGTGGCTCACATGGGCGCCGTTGAGTTACCTGATGGGGCTGGTCTCCGTCTTCCCAACGGTGTCTTTTTCCGGGTCGTGGGTGGGTACGCCGTTCTTGTGGGTCTGGTACTTGACGCTGGGAGGGTTGCTGCTTCTACCGGGAGGAATGGCCCGCTTGAAGGAGATATTTGCCAAGCTGGACGAAATGTGGGGCCGCGTGGCGGGCAAAGACCCGGACAGCGGGACACCGCCAGGACTGTCGCTGGGAAGCGCGATGCTGGCGGTCGCCCTGCTGGCGGGCGGCGTCGTGTTGTGGTTACAGGTATTCAGTCCTGAGGACGAAAACCTGCGGGTGCACTTTTTCGACGTGGGCCAGGGAGACAGCACGCTTATAGACACGCCGGGGGGCAGACAGGTGCTGGTTGACGGCGGGCCGGACATGGACGGGGCGGTCAACGCCTTGGCCGGGTCTATGCCTCCGGGCGACCGCACCCTGGACTTGGTGGTGATTACGCACATGGACGAAGACCATGCCAGGGGACTTATCGAGATAGTGGACAGGTATGAGGTGGCGGCCGTGTTGATGGGGACAGACGACGAAGACGCTGTCCTCAGTCCCCAATGGGAAGCCGCGCTGCGGGTAAAAGGGATAGAGCCGGTGCAGGTAGCATCCGGGCACTTGGTGGAGTTGGAGCCGGGGATTGCGCTGGAGGTGCTGAATCCGCCGGTAACGCCGTTCGCGGGAACGCCGGCCGACCGGAACAACAACTCGGTCGTGATGCGATTGTCCTACGGACGGATAACCTACCTGTTGGCCGCCGACATAGAGGCGCCGGCGGAGAGCCGCTTGGCGCACAGCACCGGCAGTCTAAAGAGCACGGTGCTCAAGGTGGGGCATCACGGCAGCCGTTCGTCCACCACGGCATCGTTCCTGGAGAAAGTAGACCCGTCCCTGGCGGTCGTCTCCGCTGGGGCGGACAACCGCTACGGCCATCCCCACCGCGAGGTGATGGACCGGCTGACGCGGCGGTTGGGGCCGGAGATGGTTTTCAGAACGGACCGCGACGGCAGTGTTGAGTTAATCAGCGACGGGGTGGACTTGTGGGTGAAGACCGGGAAAGACCGCCGTTGACACAGGACCGTTTCATTATCCGGTTAGGGTTGCGTGGATTCCCGCCTGCGCCTTCGCGAGGGCAGGCTCTGCGCGGGAATGACGAGAGGATGAAGTGGGGATGGCGAGAGAATGGAAAGGTCTTGGTCGCTGAGTGGCGCCGGGAACGGTGGGGATGGATGGTCATGTATACTGAAACGCAGCTTGCTTGCCCACGCTCATGTGGGAGACTATCTGAAGGAAGTACGCACATTGGCCAGAGCCGACGGACGCCGCTGGGATGAAGCCCGCCCAGTCAACATAACCACGGGTTTCCAGAAGTTCGCCGAGGGGTCGGCGGTAATCGAAATGGGGGACACGCGGGTACTTTGCGCGGCCTCGCTGGATGAACGCGTTCCCCAATTCCTGAGAGGCCAGGGCAGGGGATGGGTCACTGCGGAGTATGCGATGCTGCCCCGCTCCACCAATACCAGGACCGCGCGCGAGAGGGACGGGGGCCGGATAAGCGGACGTTCCCAAGAGATTCAACGGCTCATCGGCAGGTCGTTGCGGGCGGTTACGGACCTGGAGGCCCTGGGCGAGCGCACGGTGCAGGTGGACTGCGACGTGCTTCAAGCCGACGGGGGCACCCGCACCGCGGCTATTACCGGCGCCTACGTGGCCCTGCACCAAGCGTTGAAAGTGCTGGTCGACCACCGGGTGCTGCGCAGGATTCCCCTTCTGGATGCGGTGGCGGCGATAAGCGTCGGCTTGATCGACGACGAACTGATGCTGGACCTGTGTTACGAAGAGGACTTCCGGGCGGACGTGGACTTCAACCTGGTGATGACGGGGAGCGGCGACTTGGTGGAGTTGCAGGGCGCCACCGAAGCGTCTCCATTTCCGCGGCAAAGGGTGACCGACATCCTGGAACTGGCCGCCGAGGGCATGGCGCCGCTGTTTGCCGCGCAACGGGAGGCATTGGCAAGAAGTTGATGTTCGGGTCAGTCTGGAGCTTGATACGGTCTGTCGGTGGCATAAGGCGGGGACTGGGGTGGCTGGTTGTGCCGGTCCTGCTGATGGCGCTGGCAGCCTGTTCCGGCACGGCGGCTCCCGTAGCGGAAGCAGAGCCAAGCTCGACGGCTGCGGTGGAGGCTGCACAAGACATGGTCGTTGCATCACCACCGTCGTCAGTATGGGACGTAGCCACAGCGACACCGGAGCCTTCAACGCGGGACATCGCCACCACTACACCGATGTCCTCGATACGAGACGACGCCACCGCGATACCCGCTCCCTCGATAAGAAACGTCGCCACTGCAACACCGGAGCCAACGCGACAAATAGCCACTCCAACGCCGACGGCGAATCCCGGCGACGCACAAGGCAACGCGACTCGCAGCCCCGCCGCTCCGCCGCCTGCGACCGTTATGGTGCTGCAACTGCCCAACGTGGCCGATACGGTGGAGCGGGTGCGCGCGGCGGTGGTGTCCTTGGTGACCGAAATAGTGGTGAGGGACCGGTTCGGGATGATGAGGCGGGACTTCGGAAGCGGGACCGGCGTGATAATCAGCGAAGACGGGTTGGTCGTCACCAACAACCACGTGATCGAAGGCGCGGCCAAGGTCATCGTCACCATGGACGACGGCTCCCAAGTCGAGGCGGAGATAGTTGGAGCGGACAGGCTGTCGGACTTGGCCGTCCTGCGGCTGCCTGGGACATACGACACCTTCCTGCCGTTGAACGACGATGTGCACCTGCGGGTGGGCGAATGGGTCATCGCCATAGGAAACGCGCTGGCGCTGCCGGGCGGGCCTACGGTGACCGTGGGAGTGGTGTCGGCGATGGGCCGGACGATAGGCGGGAGCGACGGCACGCCGCTGTACGACTTGATCCAGACGGACACTTCAATCAATCCGGGCAACAGCGGAGGCCCGTTGATCAACATGAACGGCGATTTGGTGGGGATAAACACCGCGGTGCTGCGGGGCGGAGAGTTCGGGAGGCCCCACTTCGAGGGTATAGGCTTCGCCATCAACATGGAGACGGCCATCGAAGTGTCCGGGCAGTTGATCAAGGACGGGAAGGTCAAGTGGGCTTGGATGGGGGTGTTCCTGGCCGACCTGACGCCCGACATTGCCGCGCAATTCGGGCTGCCCATACGAGAGGGCGTCATCATCCAGTCCGTTCTTCAAGGCGGCCCGTCGGACAAAGCGGGCATCAGTCCGGGCGACATAGTCATGTCGATAGACGGGAAGGAGGTCGCCACGGTGCTGGACCTCATGCGTATGCTGCGGCAGGACCTGAAGGCCCATGAGGAGGTGGAGGTGCAACTGTTCCGCAACGGAGCGCGGGACATTATCACCATGGTCTTGGGGGAGCGGCCGGGGAGGTAATCCGTCCTGCGACAATGGTACGGTGGATTCCCGCCCCCGCCTTCGCGGGGGTGACGTTCCCCCGTCTCCACGGGGGCAGGCTCTGCGGGGGAATGATGGTGGGTTCGGCAGGGTGGGCAGTGAGCAACAGGTGGACTAACGCCGAGGCCACGACCGCTTCTGTGGCCTCGAAGACTCCTCATCTTGCGCTTTCGCATCCTGTCACGGTGTGCCCCTGTCGGCTCAAAAGCCTTGGAACCGGTCGACGCCAGCGGCATGGCTGCCTGACAGCGCAGCGGTCCTCCGCCGGTCCTAATGGGACGCTGTGGAAGTTTGCCCCCGAATGGCTTCGGAGGCGCGTTCGCGCAAGGAAACAATTTCTCTGACGAGAAACTCTTCGCCTGCCCGAATGCAGGCGGGTTGGTAATGTTACCGCAGGTGCGCGGTTATGCAAGGGTCATCGCCACAGGCGGGTACGGAAGGCCCGCCGGGCGGATTTTGGTATGCCACCTGTTGCTCGTTTGCCTTCGACCCTCATCCCTGACCCCCATCAGGGAGAAGGGATATGCAGTTTGTTGCCTCCTATGGTTGGGTTGGAGCGGGCCCGCTTGTTGTTTGGTTTACGCTACCGGGCGGTATTACGATGTGTCAACCGGGAAGAGTCAGTGGGGTGGGGCGGCGGCGTTCCGAATCACACGCTTGTCATGCTGGCTCAAGGCCGGAATCATCCGTCTGTCCAGTCCGCGCGTCAGTGCAGAGCCTGGCCGCGTGTTCCGATGTCTAGGAACATGGCCAGCGACACCATGTCGGCGTTGTAGACATAACAGCGGGATTGTTCGCTGACTGGAATGTCCAGCAGTGCGGCCTGGTTGCGGATGTTCTGCGGCATCACCGACGACATACGGAACAGCTGACTGGCGTAGCCATCCGGCAGACCGATCTCCCGGTCAGGGTATTGGATGGGCATCGCCGCCACTTCGGATAGGTGGCAGTTGAACATCAGCACATTGCCATCGGACGTTTGCAGGTCCATTATCTGTTGGGCCACAGGCTCCGGGTTGCCGCCGTTGGCCTCGCCGTCACTGATGTTGATGACAGCAGGAGGAAACGAGTTGGGATGTTGGGCAATCCACTGCTCAATGGCCCGCCCGGCGTAACTCAATGCCTCACACATCGGTGTATGACACCCGGCGTGGGGCCGTAGCCATACAGGTATCTTGCGGGTTACTTCGATAATTCCCCCTCTGCCGTCGCTCTCTCTTACCTGTCTATCCACCACTTCAGCTGCTTCCACTACTTTACTGATGGGCAGGAATGGCTGCTCCAAGGTAGTGCCAGGAAGCACGCTGATTACTACGCCTTCGACGAGATTGTCTTTATCCAACTGGTCATGCGGTATTTCTTGATACACCTCGCTTGCATCCAGGTAACCGTAGACTTGATTCGGATCGTATTCCGCCTTCTGTTTATAACCGTAGCCCAGAATCCCGATGTTGAAGTAGTCCCGGACGTCCATCCCCTGGGAGCAGCGCAGGGTGAGATTCTCCAGGACACGGTTCATAGTATCGGCAGCGGCGTCCATCTTGGCATGTCCCGGCTGGCCGGCCAGCGCTCCTTCCATCGAATACGACTGGTCAATCAGGAACATGAAGCATGTGGGATTTGCCCGGCTGATGTCTGACGTATAAGGCATGATACTCCCTCCCGGTAAATCCGTTTCCCCGGTCGTAGTCTTGCCACAACACCCAACGTTAGAGATGCATGGCGTATTGCCAAGGGCCTACGTGGTTGGAGGATGAGGAATGATTTCTTCTCACTCCGGCCCTACAGCAACCGGTATATGAATTCGGTTGTGCTACTGGGGTTTGGATAGGTTGAGCGTATCAATTCTACGTTGGCCCGCCGGGACAATGCACCGCTTCTGTCTGATAGGGCGCTGCAAATCGATGGGTAGCGTTGCGACCATCTTAGCCGCCTGTTGACATCCCGTGCTGCGACCGTGACTTCACTCTTCCCCCGTCTTCGGGCGGGAGTGAAATCATTGTCAATAACTTCTCTCCAAACAGCTTCCTTTCGTTCAACTCGGGGTTTGACCGGCGGCCGAGGCTCGAGTTCTTGCTTGCGAACCTTTGATTCGGGCCTTTGAGTGGGACTACTATTCGACGATGAATAATTAGGGATACTCATGTTCCAGGGGGTTCGTATCTTGTTAAGTAGGTCGGCCTCTAGTTGAGAGGCACTGTCCCCATTTGATGTTCTGTAGAAAAATAGGTCGATGCTATGCCCCTCTTTGCAAAAGGACAAGACCAAGTTGTTGATTCTGCAATTGGTTGACCGTCCCCTTGGTGTAAAACAGCTTCTGGGCGAGATATGCCCGTAACCCGTGTTGAAACGGTCTACGAGTGTTCCTTTGCCCTTGCTTTCGCCTGTACATCTCCCTACGTACAGAATTGCTTTAGACTGGTCCACAAAGGCATAAACGCCTGGGCAATGCAGACTACCAACGTCCGGATGGTGGTCCGGTATCCTGAATTCACAAAATGGCCCATGCCCGTAGTCGTTAAGGTGCAGTCCTTGCGCGTTGTCATAGCGTCCTGCCGGGTAGAACTCGCGAATCGCACCATCGGAGTCCAGTTGTGGCGAGACATTGCAAATCTTGGTGAAAAGGATGCCTTCGATTTCCACGATCTCTCTGCCTCCTAATCCAAAAGGGTCGGGTTCTATCCAGCCCTTAACGTCCGGCGCGTGCAAGGACGGAACTGTTTGTGGTGTGGCGGTCTGTTGACACCCTGAGATTGTAAGCCTTCGGTAAATCATCAGCGGGCTCTTCCTTACAACACTACCTTCGTTCCTTTTGACAGGCATCGGATTAGGCCTTTATTATTGAATTGTCCAGTGACAACCAATTGCAATAAGCCTGTTACAGGCTTGTAGTAGACCAATAGGGGTGAAAATCTATCAAATGGTTTCGAACCATTGGAGGTTCTATAGGAACCTCCATCCGCGAAAATGTCAACTCGATAGGGGGCGCATTCTGCGGTCTGTTCGTTTCTACTTTGATAATTTGCTCTGTGGTTGCCTTCTGGTACGGAGATGATTGGGAACCACAGAAGCCGATTGGAATGGCTGCCGACATTTCAGGCGCATCGTTTGCAGTCTCTATTGTTTTACTCAGTGTTGGGAGGGTAACTATGGTAATGACTCGTATATTCAGAGATAGACGGCTGGAAGAGGCTCGGGAACAGGCACGGGAAGAGGCGCGACGAGAAGAACGAAACCTGGCTATACAAGCTGACGAGCAAAGACTGCCTGGCGAGACTCTCGAACAAGCTATGGAACGCCTGCGCGAATCACAACGTTCCTAACCTCCAACACCCGCCCAACCACGAAGCTCCTGCCAACCAGTGGGGGCTTTTCTTTTGTCAGCGTACTCCCCGTTACAGTTTTGAAATTCCTTGGCGTTATTCATATACTGGGTTTCCGCGATGTAACAGATAACGGAAGGAGTGTCCGTCCGTGCAAGAAGCGCTAACCTACAGGGAACGGAGTCAAGCATTCCTGGTCAAAGCTTGGGAAGAACTTGAGGCTGGGGACTTGGAACAGGCATCAGAGAAAGGCTGGGGCGCCGCCGCCGTGATGGTAAAGGCTGTCGCCGAGGCGCGAGGGTTGGAACCTGAGAAACATGGACACCTCTTTGGCGTTATCCGTGTTCTGGCGAGAGAAACCAGCGACCGGGAACTACGCGGCTTATTCCACGTCGCCAACGGTCTGCACCGCAATTTCTATGAAAATTGGCTGGATGCTGACGATGTGGCAGAAGGCCTTGAAGATGTGGAAAGGTTCGTGGAGAAAATAGAACGATTCCTTTAAGCCCTTGGGCTTTTTGATACGGCGCACAAAATAGGCGGCAGTTTTTGATGGTCAGAGAAACAGTTCCACCTTTCCGATGAATTGCTCCACGTCGTCAATTCCATCGTTAACCGTTTGAGCGTCAAACCTGTTCTCATAGAAATTACCATGCAACCCGTTGGCAACGTGGAACAACCAGCGCAATTGGGGGTCGCCGGTCTGTCTTGCCAGGCCATGCACGAAGTCAAACAACTGGAAGTGTTTCTCGTGTATCACTCCTTGTTGCTCCGCCAACGCTTTGACCATCATGGCTGCCGCGCCCCAACCCTTTTCGGAGGCTTGCTCCAGGTCACCAGCAGCCAACTCCTCGCGTGCCTTGGCCAGAAAGTTCCAGCTTCGCTCTTGGTAGGTCCTGGTCTGCTGCATCGGTCTACTCCATGCCCTAGCTTATCCGCGACCCGTCGGGGTCCAGCAGCACTATGGGCAGGTCCAGTTCGCGGAGGCCGGATTCGATTGTTTGGCGGTCTCCTACTACCAGGACCTGGAGGTTGTTGGGGAGGAGTCTCTGGGCGGCGACGCGGCGGGCGTCTTCGAGGGTGACGGCATTGATTGACGGGGCGACGGTGTGGAAGTAGTCGTCGGGCAGGTCGAAGACGAGCATCTGGATGAGGTGGTTCACCACCATGGCCGAACGCTCGAAGCTGGCCGGATAGCCTTGCAGGATGCCTCCCCGCGCGGCCTCCAACTCTTCGCTGGTGATCGGACGGGTGGTCCCGATTTCTTGGAACTCCCGCAGGGTTTCCTGCAATGCTTCCTTGGTCACCGCGGTTTGGACCGAGCCACCAGCGGCCAGCATCGACGGCCCCCGGTACCAGTTGATCGACGAGTGGTACCCGTAGGTGTAGCCTTTGTCTTCCCTTAAATTCTGGTTCAACCTAGCGGAGAACTGGCCGCCGAAAACGTAGTTGAACAGGGTCATACCGAAGTAGTCGGGGTGTTGGCGTGGTATGGTGGGTTGAAGGGCGCGTATTACCGATTGGGCAGCTCCGGGGTGGTCGACGAGGTGGATTCCCGCCTGCGCGGGAATGACGGTGTGGGAGGCGGGCGTTGTCGGGGTTGCGACGTTGTTGCTGTTCCAGTCGCCGAAGTGGGCTTCGGTCTGTTTGATTACTTCGTCCAGGGCAACGTCGCCTACAACGATGAGGGTGGCTTGGGCGGGGACGTAGGTGCGCTGGAACAGGTCTTGCAGGTCCTGGCGGGCCAGCTTGGCGGTTGACGCTTCGGTGCCCAGGACGTAGTGACCGTAGCCGCTGTCCGGGGGGAAAACCAAGCGGGCCATGAGGCGTTCCGCCACCACGGTGGGGTCGTCCTTGCCGCGGCGAAGGTCGGTCAGGTGCTCGCGCCGGACTCGCTCTAGTTCATGTTCCGGGAAGGTTGGGTGTTTCACCAAGTCGGCCACCAGTTCCAAGGCAGTGGACCAGTGCTTGCTGAGGGTCTCGGTGGACAGCAGGGTATATTCCCGGCGGGAGTCGGAGTTGATCCTGGAGCCGATGAACTCGAACGCTTCGGCGATTTCCTGGCTGCTGCGGTTCTTCGTGCCTTCCGTGATCATTTGAGCGGTGAAGCTGGTCAACCCGGGCAAAGCTTGAGGATCGGCCTTTGCACCGGCGCCAAACACCAAGGCGAAAGTGACGATGGGCTGTCCCCGCCGTTCGACCACGGTTACGCCCATGCCGTTGCTCAGCCGGTGACGGACCGGCGTGGGGGGCTTGAAGGCCGGCTCCGGCGCGGCTTGGGGCATTACCCAGCGGTCCACTCCGCTGACGGTTGGCTTGAGCGGCGCTTCAGGCAGCACCCGCAGGCGGACTTGGCGGTCGCCGAGCAGGGTCTCGCCGACCCGGATGACGTCCTCCCGTTGCACCGCCATGTACCGGTCCAAGCTGGTGTTGACCATGTCGGGGTCGCCGCCCATGATGTTGAAGTGGTTCAACTGGTCGGCGCGGCCTCCGAAGCCGCCTATCCTGCTCAACTGGCGGTAATGGGACGCTTCGATGCGGTTCTTGACCCGGAGGATTTCCTCTTCGGTCGGGGGTTTGGTCCGCAGCCTGTCCAACTCGGCCTCGAGGGCCTCTTGAATTTCGTCCAGGTTGCGGCCCTCGGCGGCGGTGACCTGGACCACGAACTGGCCGGCGATCTCGGCGGCATGGTACCGGACGGAGGCGCTCTGGGCGATCTGCTGGTCGTATACCAAGCTGCGGTGCAGGCGGGAACTGAGACCGTCCGACAACACGCCCTGCAGAATGTCGGCGGGGGCGTCGTCTTGGTCCATGTCCGCCGGGGCGGGCCAAGCCACGTACAGCCGGGGCAGCGAGACCTTGTCGCGCATTTCCAGTTCCACCCGTCCGCCCAAGGCCGAGTCTCGGCGGCCCTTCCGGGAAAGCGGCGGCCCAGGCGGCAAGTCGCCGAAGTAGCGGTTGATCAACTCCAGCGCGTGTTCCCGCTGGAAGTCCCCGGCGACGGCCAAGCTGCCGTTGGAAGGGGAATAGTAACGCCGGAAGAAGTCCTTCACGTCGTCCAGGGTTGCGGCGTCCAAGTCTTCTTGAGAGCCGATGGTCATCCAGTTGTAGGGGTGGGGCAGGGGGAAGAGGGCTTCCTGTATCTGCCCGAAGGCCATGCCATAAGGACGGTTTTCGTAGCTTTGCCGCCGCTCGTTCTTCACCACGTCCCGCTGGATGTCGAACCGTTGCTGGTCGACAGCATCCAGCAGAAACCCCATCCGGTCGGCTTCCAACCACAAGGCCAACTCCAAGTAATTGGACGGCACGTCCTCCCAGTAGTTGGTGCGGTCGGTGGTGGTGGACCCGTTGAGGTTGGCGCCGATCTTCTGGAGCGGCTCGAAATGGCTGCTGTTGTGGTGCTTGGACCCTTCGAACATGATGTGTTCGAAAAGGTGGGCAAAGCCGGTGCGGCCGACCTCTTCGTCCTTGGAGCCCACGTGGTACCACACGTTTACCGCCACCAAGGGGATGGAGTGGTCTTCATGGAGGATGACGTCCAGTCCGTTGGACAGGGTGAGTTTTTCAGACTGAATAGCTACCATAGGATACATTCCTTGGGCCTTGCGGCGACAAGTTTATGGATTCCCGCCCCCGCCTGCGCGGGGGTGACGTTCCTTCGCGGGAGTGACGATATGGTGCGCCGGGACGAAATGGCGCACCGAGATTAGATGGCGCACCGTAATGACGGGTTGGGCGGTGAACCAAGTACTAAGGCAGCTACTAGCTGCTGAAGGGGCGGTCTGAAATCGGCCGGTCGGTCTGGTTCTTCCCGATTTCTTCAACGTCCCAAAGCTTGGAGAATTTCAAGGCCCGGGGGCAGTGGCCGTAGGACTCTTCCACCTCGATGATAACGCCCTGGAGGTGATGAGAGCGTTCGTCCAACTCGTACAACGCTACCTCGACGTTGCGCTGTTCCAGGTCGTCATGGTCGACGATGGTGACCCGCCCGTTGACCCGGACGGTGTCGTTGACGCCGGGGATGAGGAAGAGGAGGCCGACCTTGGGGTTGGCGTCCATGTTCTGATAGGACTGGAACAGGCGGTTGCCGGCAACGTCGGGGAACAGCAGGTGTTTGTCGTCCAATACGCGGACGAACCCCGGCTTGCCTCCCTTGGGAGAGGCGTCGCAGTTACCGTCGGCGTCGCTGGTGGCTTGAATGACGAAGGGGGAGTGCTTGATGAACTCCTGGACGTAGGGGGTCATGGTTTCTTTGACTTTGGTGGCCGCCCTGCCCGTAGGGTAGCCGAACACGTCGGAGAAACGGTTTCTTTGCGCAGTCTCGTTGGTAGTTGTCATGGCGTCTCCCAGTCAACCGGATTGTGCCCATTCTAGCGGGGAAGGCACTTGACGGCAACCAATGGCGGCGGCGAGGGGCGCGGAGTCTATCCAAAGTCTTATGCCCTGCGTGAAAAGCCCAGGTCGCCTTGACTAGCTGAAGAAGTAACTCACGGGACAGGTAAAGCTGGGCAACAAATCGCCTCCGTCCAGGATATCGTCAACACCCAGCGTTACCGGCTCAGCGTCGGAGCGGTAGACGGTGACAGTGGCGGTATCCGGGTCGGCTACCCAGACCTGACGTGAGCCGAAACGGAGCCACATGGCCGCCTTCTCCGCCAGTTCATTCCAGGAGTTGTTGGGAGACTTGACCTCTACGACCAAGTCGGGGGCCAGTTCCGGGTAGCCTTGCGTACCCTCAGGCACACGGTCAGGGGCTATCCAAGCTACATCGGGCGCACGCACGGTATCGGGGTCTCTTTCCAGCCTGTAGCCGGGATCGCCGACCACGACCTCTCCGTAATTGCCGGCGGCTTCGGTATAGTTTCCCAAGGCGCGGTCGAATTTGCTTGCTACTCTGGCGTGAGGGTGTCCGGTAGGCATCTTCTCGACCAGTACTCCCCGGACAAGCTCGTACCGCTTGCCGTCCTCGGGCATCATCAGTAGTTCGTCGGCAGTAATCAGCCTGCCTGCGGTAGTCATGGGACACTCACCAGCCCGGTCAGGGATTCCACCGGAGTATTTTAGCATGGGAACGGCGCCGCTAACTGCGGGCATATTCGCCCGTAGTTGGCGGAAACCGGCGCCGGGAAAATGGAAAGACCTGCCGGCTTACGCGACGGGGGAGAGGAGGGACTGTTCCAGGGATTGCTGGAACTCGGAGAGGGCCAGTTTCTCTTCGGGGCCCAGCCGTTCGGACAGCCAGTTCAAGACCCAGCCCTTTTCTTCGGCTACATCGTCGACCAGCAGGCGGCGGATGATGTCCAGTTGTTCCGTGTAGTTGAAACGTTCGCGGATTTCCGGGAGGATGAAGGCCTCTTCGCTCTCCAAGTGGTCGTCCTGGGCGATGCGCAACTGGACCACGGCGCCGTAGAGGTGGCGCTGGGTACGGGCGATCAACTTCATCTTGCCTATTTCATCTTCCAGCACCATCATGACGTCTTCAAGCCGGTCGTTGATAGCGGCGTGCTCTTTCTCGGCGTCCTTGGCGGGGGTAAAGCCGGTCAACGCGGGGGTCATGTAGATGTCTTCCTGCTCGGTGTGGAACATCAAGGCGGCAGCCCAGCGGATGAAGTCATTACGGATAAGCTGGAGGCTGTCGTCGTCGGCGTCAAATTCCCTGACGGACTGTTCCAGTGCGGATGCCTCGCTGCGGAGTGCGGTATGGAGGAGTAACATTACGTCTATGGGGCTCTCCAGCCGTATCACATCGGTTGTCATTTCTCATCTCCTGGACGGATGGTAAGTGACTTCCTGAGCGCCGCCTCCCAACCTCCGACACCACACCGTGAAGGAAACAACGTGCCCCTTGCTTGTAATGAGGCTAAGATAGTCATGCAAGCGATTATTTGTCAAGATAATATTATGTGATATACAGCATTCTTATTTGATGGAGTGGTGTTGCATGACATAAGGGACCGGTGGGGGACGGGAAGGGGAGCCTAAGGACTAGACTTGGAAGGAGACGGTCTCCATCGCTGCGACCAGGCGCTGGCAGTCCGGGAGGGCCCGTATGCCGATGCGGATATAGGAAGGCATGCCGAAAGAGGCGCAGTCCCGGACGAAGATGCCCAAACGCATAAGCTTCTCCCGCCAGAGTTGGGCGTCGTCCACGTCGATCAGCACGAAATTGGCTGCTGACGGAAGCACGGCGAGGCCCAGCCGGTCAAGGCGGTCCGCCAAGAAGTCCTTGGCTTCGTCAACCGCGTCTTTCGCCCGGGACAGGTAACCGGTGTCGGCGAGGGCCGCCATACCGGCGGCTTGGGCGAAGCCGTTGACGCTCCAGTCGGGCTGGAGTGCGGCCAGTCGGTCAATGATGTCAGTGGAGGCCACCGCGTAGCCCAGCCTCAAGCTGGTGAGAGCGTAGTCCTTGGTCATCGAGCGGAGGAGAACCAGTTTGCTTTCCAAGGCCATTCCCAAGCTGTCCCAAGGTTTGTCTACGAATGAGACATAGGCTTCGTCTATGACCAAGAGGCCCTCACAATCAGCAGTCGCTCCGGCCAAGGTCTTCACTTCCTCCTCGTTCAGAAAGACGCCGGTGGGGTTGTTGGGGTTGCACACGAATACCAACCGGGGCCGGTCCCTCCTTATGCGGTGCGCCGCTTCGTTTATGTCCCACCGGAAAGAGGGGCATAATGGCGCTTGAAAGTGGGAGATGGCTACTCCCATCAACCCGCACGCTCCGGCGTACTCCCCGTAGGTGGGGGAGAGTTGGAGGGCGGAGGGATTTCCGGCAGGGGATTCGCCGGACAGGAAGGCCCGCGCCAGCAGGTGGATGATTTCGGTGGAGCCGTTGCCGACCAGGATATTGTCTACAGGTACTTCCGGGGAAACTTCCCGGCCCCGTGACAGGCGGGCCGACAGTTCCTCACGAAGGACCAGGCAGTGTGGGTCCGGGTAGGCCCCCAAGTCCACCTTTTGCAGGGCTTCCCAGACCCCCTTTGGCGGCCCTATGGGGCTGACGCTGGCGCTGAAGTCCAAGACGTCTTCGGGGTCCAACCCCAACGCGCGAAGTTCCTCGGGCTTGATCCCGCCGTGCACCGGGCGGCCCGCCGGGGGGCCCTGCGCCGTCATTTGCGCGCCTCCTGATGAGAAGGGGGGCCAATCATATAAATTGCGTCCTCAGGTAGGTCAAGGCTAACGCCGCCGCCAAGCTCATACAGGCCACAACGTACATGGAACGGACGGTGCGGGTAATGTCCATCGGCTCCAACCGCCTCAGAGGGTCGCCCAAGCGATAGTGGCCGACCTTTTCCAGTTCGACACCGAGGGCGCCGGCTATGCCGCTCATGGCCCATCCGGCGTTGGGGCTTTCGGTGCGCCCGTGGTCCCGCCACATTATCCTCCACGCCCGGCCCGCCCTTTGGCCGGGCAGCACCGCGCTGGCCAACACCAGGAACGCGCCGGAGATTCGGGCGGGTATCAAGTTGACCAGGTCATCCAGCCGGGCGGCAGCCTTGCCAAGATATTCGTAATGTCCATGATAGCCTATCATGCTGTCCAGCGTATTGATTGCTCGGTAAGCCACCGCGCCCGGCACGCCGAACAGGGCGAATGCGAGCCAAGGGCCGATGAAGCTGTCGCACATGTTCTCGGACACCGATTCTATAGCGGCGGCAGTGGCGAGTTCAGGGGTCAACTGCGACGGGTCGCGGCTGACGAGGGAGGACATCCGGGCCCTGACTTGGTCCATGTCTCCGCTGACCAGCAGGTCTCGCACGCTGGCGGCCACACCGTGCAGCATTTTCACGGAGAAGGTGGTCTTGAGTATCGCTGCCCCGACTAGGAAGAAGGCGATGGTGTGCAGCCCTTTCAACCAGTCCAACAGGAAAAACGCGGCGGCGGTCCACCCTCCGGTTATCAGCACCACGACCACAATCCCGGCGGCCAGTCCGGCCTTCGGTGACTTGGGGGAGAACCGGTCGGCAATGGATATGGTGCGGCCGATCCAGACCGTCGGGTGTAGCCGGGTTGGCGGCTCGCCCAGGGCCAGGTCCAGGGCGATGGCCAAGGGGAGCATGGCCAGCAATTCGTAACCGTGCAGCATGGCTAACGGGTTACTCCGGAGCTACGCAAGTCATCACGCGGCGAATGTTCAAACCGATTGTGCCGGGCCGGACCCACGGCTGCCCCCATGCTTTTTCAGGATTGCGTCCACGAAGGGTTTGAGCAGGGTCTCGGCGTGGTCAATCATCATTCCCACTACCTCGTTTTCGTTATCCTTGTCATAAAAGACGGTTACGCCTTGGGCAATCTCTTCACCCTCGATGAACGGCTTGGTAGTTTGTATGAATAGCGTGTCCGACTCCAAGTACGAGATAACGGCCTTTTCCAAAGGTTCAAACTTCTGGTAATTTACTGTTGGTTCTGCCACGGTCTGCCTCCGTATTTCGGAAAGGCTCAGGCATCACGCAGTTGCCGAATGTGTTCCTCGGTACTCAAGTCACCGGTGATGTCCGGTGCCATGCCGAGCATGTCCGCGATAGAAGGAAGTTCCTTCTCCTTCTTCAATGCCCGCAGTCGGTCTACTTCGACTTTAACCGGCTCTCCGACCGCATTGTAAGACACGATACCGGATACAATCACCCTGCGACCAAGATTGCTGATTACTTGCTTCTCCATAGCTTTAGGCAGATTACACCTTACGGCTTTATTGGTTATAGCATGATAGATATTGAACCGTCGTGTTCGCACATGAATCGAGACGAGTTCCAGCCTTCCCTCAACAGAACCGATTCTTTTGTTACGGACTCCCACCAATGCCTGTATCTTGTTAGACGCCGAGCCGGTTAACTCCGCGTCACGGTCGGCGCCGGCTAGGTTCAAGCCGGATACCCCGTTGGTTTCCAAAGAGCGAACTATTTTGTTGACGGAAGCGATGCTGTCGGGAGAAAACAATGCCGGGGTGACGCCTTCGGTCTGAATCGTGTGAATGCCCTCCATGAAGCGGCGGGCGACTTGGGGACCAAAGTCCTCCTGGCCGCGGATAACACGGCTTTCGGTCTCAACCACAACGCTGCCCTGCTTTAACCCGGACACCATCCATTTGAGGGTCCCATCGCGGCGTTGGGATACGGCCCGGTCAAGTTCCTGGAGGATATAATGGGACTCACGAAGTATGAGCAGGAGCGAGTCCAGCGAAATCTCGGGGAGTTCGCCTTGAACTGTCAGGGTCACGCGGGCCATGTTACCCTCGGCGAAAGCTTCAAGGAGGATTTACGCAACACGAGTGGGTCGTCGACTGGCTGCGCTGGGCAATTATACACAATGCAATGCCCACGGCGGGCCAAGGAGATATTTGGAGCGTTGATCACTCGTTATTTTCACGCCCTCCCCTATCAAGCGAACTACAACAGAAAACCCATCGGCGTAAGCCATCCTTGGTGGGCCAAGGCAACGGCCCCGGCGAGGACGGATACTTCGGAGATTTCGTTGACCGCGCCGTAGCTGTCGCCGGTGAGACCGCCGAAGGCGCGGGTCATTATCCATCCGGCGGCCAAGGCCAGCAGGGTCACGCCGGCGAAAAGACCAAGCCCGCCGAAGCCGCCCAGGACCAGCGATGCGGCTAACGCCATCAGGGCGGCCGCCACTGTGGCTACCTTGGCGTTACCTTGGTGGAAGGGTGAGCCGAGTCCCTGTTGCCTGACGTATGGGAACGCGCCGAGGCAGACCACCATGGCCCAGCGGGACAGTGCGGGGAAGAGCAGCAGCGCCAGGACCTTGCCGGGTTGCACGTCAAAGGCCAATTCCCGGAGCACGGCGAGACTGCTGTAACCTGTCCAGCCTCCTCCCAAGCCTCCTCCCATGAACCGGGGGTCCAGCAACGACAGTAGAGAGGCAAACTTGAGAAGGATGAGCATCGAGCCGGCAACGACGCCGAAAGCTCCCACGTGGGGGTCTTTCATAATTTCCAAGCGGCGTTCCTTGGTGTAGCCGCCGAACATCCCGTCGCAGACGTCCATGAGGCCATCGAGATGCAGGCCCCTGGTTGCGAGGACCATTACCACGAGCAGGATGCCCGCGGTCAGGTAGACGGGGAATATTAAGGCGGCGGCAAACCCGACGACAACCAGCACCAAGCCCAGCAACAGGCCCACGAAGGGGAAGAAGGCCCTGGAATTGCTTACGGCGCGCTGGCCGGAGGGCTGGCCCGGCGATATGGAACGCCCGATGGGCAGGACGGTCAGGAAACCGACCGCAGCCCGCAGGGGTTCCAGCCAGAAGGAGACCAGCGGGATGGACCTCAACCGGCGGTCCCTTACGCCGTCCCGGAGGGTCCTGAGTCATCCTCGGTATCTATCCGCTCCGAAACACCAGCGTCGGCGAAGGTTGCCATCTCGGACAGGCACCTGGCGGCGGCCTCGATGATGTGCATGGCCAGCGCCGCGCCGGTGCCTTCGCCCAAGCGCATACCCATGTCGAGGAACGGGACCAATTGCATCTTGTCCAGGGCAATGCGGTGCCCCGGCTCGACCGACTGGTGCGAGGCTATCAGGTGAGGGCCGATGGCGGGGGCCAAGGCCCAGGCAATCAGCGCCGCCGCGCCGGAAATGAACCCGTCCACCACCGCGGGACGGTTGGCGGCGGCTGTCCCAAGCATGACGCCAGCCAGCACGCCGATTTCAAACCCGCCCACCTTGCTCAGCACGTCCAAGCCATCGGTCGCGTCGGGCTGGTTGACTTCGATGGAGCGGCGGACCACCTCGATTTTGCGGGCCAAGCCTGGGTCGTCGACGCCGGTGCCGCGCCCGGTGGTAACCTCGGGGTCCGCGCCGGTTATGACGGCGGTGATGGCGCTGGATGGAGTGGTGTTGCCGATGCCCATGTCGCCGCAGGCAATCAGGTCGGCGCCTTCGGCAATCTGCTCACGGGCGGCTTCAATGCCGGTCTCGATGCACTGGACGGCCTGTTCCCGGCTCATGGCGGGGCCGACAGCCATGTTGGCGGTGCCGCGGGCGATTTTCACCGACCGCAAGGCCGGGTTGGGAGCGAGGTCGGCTGCGACTCCGGCGTCCAGCACAACTATGTCCGCCCCGGCGTGGCGGGCCAGCACGTTTATCGCCGCGCCGCCGTTGATGAAGTTCATCACCATGGCCGGGGTAACGTCCTGAGGGTAGGCGCTGACGCCCTCGGCCACCACGCCATGGTCGCCAGCGGCCAGTATTACCGTCTTGCGCGTTATCCGGGGTATGGGATCCCGGAAGATGCCCGCCAGGGTGATGGACAGCTCTTCCAAGAGGCCCAAGCTGCCCTGAGGCTTGGTCAGCGTGTCCTGGCGCGCGCGGGCCGCATCCATCGCCGCCGTGTCCAGCGGCAGTATGTCAGCCAGCGTTTGGTCGATTAGAGGGGAGATAGTCATGGTGGCTCCTTGGGGACATTTTCATCGAGGAGAACCTTGATTGGCGTTGGCGTCAAGCTCGCTCCAGTCTCGGAATATCATGTCATCGTCATCCAACAAGTCCATGACATATTCGAGGGAGGCGACTATATCCTCCCTGTTTATTCTCGGGTAGCTTTTCAGGATATCATCCATCGTGGCGCCCCCGGCGAACATGCCGAGGATATTCCACACCATGATGCGGGTGCCGCGTATGGTGGGTCTGCCGCCGCAGATTTCGCGGTCTGCGACGATACGATGCGGTTCTCTCATATCGGTATCTCCGCTCCCTAAAACTCAATCCCCGGCTGGGCTTTTATGCCCTGCTGGTAGGGGTGCTTGACCACGTTCATCTCGGTGACCAGGTCGGCAAACTCGACCAACTCCGGGGGCGCGTGGCGGCCGGTGATGATGATGTGCTGCATCTCGGGCCTGTTTTGGAGGACTTCCAGGACCTCTTCGACGGGAATCCAGCCGTAGTGCATGGGGTAGGTGAACTCGTCCAGGACTATGACGTCGTGCTGACCGGAGGCGATGACCTCCTTGCAGTCTTCCCAGTGGGCCCGCGCCAGGTCGGCGGTCTGGTCAAGGTCCCTGGAGCGCCAAGTGAAGCCGTCGCCCATCGCGCGCATTTCGACGCCGATCTTCTTGGCGGCGCGCTGCTCGCCGAAGTTGGCGGTGGAGTGCTTGATGAACTGGAGCATGACTACCTTCAGGTCCCTGCCCCAAGCGCGGAACAGGACGCCCATGGCGGCGGTGGTCTTGCCCTTGCCGTTGCCGGTGTTGACGATCACCAGTCCCTTGTTGATGCGGGGGCCCTTGACTGATTGAGGGCCTTCCTGGGTGCTTTCCTGGGTGCTCATAGTGTGTCAACCTCCGGTAAAGATGGGACGCGGGTTGGTTCTGCTGACAAATCCTCGCCGCTGACTGAAGCCTATGGATTCCCGCCTTCGCGGGAATGACGGTTGGGTATTGCACGGGAATGAGGGGCACAAATGTCGACGAACCTGGGGGCCAGGGACGGGTGGCTGCCCAAGTGGATGTGGACGTAGGAAGCCCACACGCTGCCAACGTGGAAACCGTCGGCTCTGCCGTTCTGGTCCAGTATCCTGTATACCGACTTGTCCGGGTCCGGGGGCTGTTCCAGGACGGACCAATGAAATTCGTGGGCGCGGACGCGCTGGCCCTGTCCCAGCAGGGGGCTGTCCGTTACCGCCTCCACATCCCGGTAGCCCAGGGTCAGGCGTTTCTGGGACATGGACGAGACTGCCGGGATTGCGCCGATCATCGGGTGGAACTCGCCTTCAAGGTCGGAGAGGCTTTCGCCAAGGTACATCAAGCCGCCGCATTCGGCGTAGACCGGCACTCCCCGCGCTACAGCGTCACGGATGGCGGCGTGCATCGGCTTGTTTTCCGAGAGTTCCTTGGCGAACATCTCCGGGAAGCCACCGCCCAGGTAAAGACCGCCGATTCCTTCGGGCAGCGCATGGTCTTGAAGAGGGCTGAAGGGGACCAACTCCGCGCCCCATGCCTCCAGAAGATCGAGGGAGTCCTGGTAGTAGAAGCTGAAGGCCATGTCCTGGGCGATGCCGATGCGGGCGCGTTTCGGCTGCGGCTCGGACGGAAAGGCTACGCGAGGCGCCTCGACCGGGTCGGCCCCATCGGACAGGGCGATCAGGCGGTCGACGTCGATGGTCTCTTCTACCTGGGCAATCAGCGTGTCGTACCACTGGCGGGCTACCGATCCTTCCACGGTGGGAATCAGGCCGAGGTGCCGTTCCGGCTGGACCAGGTCCTCCCGCCGAGGCAGGTAGCCTAAGACGGGCAGCCCGGTGGTGGCCTCGATCTGGGGCTGGCAGAACTCCAGGTGGCGCGGGCCGCCGACTCCGTTGAGGATTACCCCGGCGACGTTCAGGTCCGGGTCGAACCGCTGGTAGCCCATAACCTCCGCCGCGACGCTGCGGGCGACCTTGGAGGCGTCGGCCACCAGAATTACCGGAGCGTCCAGCAGCTTGGCCAGTTCGGCAGTGGAACCCTCCTCGGAGAGGCTGGAATGGCCGTCGAACACCCCCATGACGCCCTCGACCACCGATATCTGCCGGTGGCTGCCGGCGCGTTGAAAGAGTTCCCGCACCGTGTCGTGGGACAATAGCCAAGTGTCCAGGTTGCGCGAGGGAACGCCGCAGGCCAGCTTGTGATAGGAAGGGTCAATGTAGTCCGGCCCGGCCTTGAAGGGCTGCACCTTGTATCCGCGGCGGGTGAGCGCCCCCATGATGCCGGTGGCGATGGTGGTCTTGCCCACGCCGCTGCGGACGCCCGCTATGACGATGGTTGAAGCCAATGCTAGTCTCCGGTGGAATCAGCCGGTTATGGGGAGGACTTCGCCGTATTTTTCAATCAGGCCCATGAAGAGGTCGTGCCGCGGCTGGTTGGTCTCTTCCTTCTCGGACTTCCGCAGGTAGACCCGCAGCATGGGCTGTTCCTCCGGGTCCATGAACCATACCGAGTAGCTGGGCAGGCCCTGCTGGTTGGTGGTATGGATGAATTTGACCTCTTTGACCTCGTCCATGTGCATGTGGACGTGGGTGCCGCCTTCGGCCATGAAGGTGACGATTTTGCCGTCGTCGGTGAAGCGCAGGTCTTCGAACATGGTGTAAATTTCGGCGGTAGAGCCGTTGTTGGCCAGCATCAGGACCACTTCGGCAAAACCGGGTTGGCAGTCGTCAAGAATCTGCCTGATCATTGTGTTCACCCCTATCCAGTATAGAGCACGGCAACGAATGTGCCGTTCCACGAAAATGCAACAATTGACCTTGCACTACGGGCAAGGTCATGGCAATGACAAAGTGGCAGGTGAAGGGATGGCTACGCTCCCGGCGGACGGTAGGTTACTGTCTTGCCGCAAGCTTCGTCGATTTCTTCCGGGGTAATCAACTGAACGGTGCGGATGTTGAGGGCGCCGCCAGCGCCTATGGAGAGAGAAACCGCCGCCGCAGTCGCAGTATCCGGCAGATCGAACGTAATGTACAGATCAGACCCGCCG
The DNA here is from genome assembly GCA_965203835.1 of Dehalococcoidia bacterium. Taxonomy (GTDB): domain Bacteria; phylum Chloroflexota; class Dehalococcoidia; order Lucifugimonadales; family UBA3495; genus CBDCFV01. The sequence continues at coordinate 1,105,508 of OZ241919.1, read as the reverse complement.
AAGGCGTAATAGAAAGACTCGAGGGTTCCGCCCTGCTCTTGCGCCAGTTCCTGGAAAACCCGCAGGCGTGAAGTGCCTCCCTCTTTTAACAGACCCTGTAGACCCTGGGCAGTGTAATTAGCTTGGAAGAGATACTTGGGCATAATCCATGCCTCCTGTATAGCTTTTGTTCCTCTATCGGGCGCGAAAAGGAGATAGCCCTATTTAGACATACTATCAACCTGCCCATAAATCGGCAATGTTCCATCTTCCATCCGGGGGAAAGATTTCGCATCCGGTCGGCGTCCGGCCAGGGCGTGTGCAAAGTCTTTACTGACGGCAAAAGTCTGAATCAGGATTATCAGGATTAAAGGATGCTCAGGATTGAGTATATCCTGAAAATCTCGAAATTCAGTAAATCCTGATTCAGACAATTACTTTGCACATGCCCTGATGTTCAATCCGGGGGAAAGATTTTGCATCCGGTCTGCGTATGGCGTTCCCGGCTTGACCACCATGCCTTACGGTATATAGCATACCGGCAAGGGAAACCTCCATGATCATCAAAATCACATCAAAACGCCGAGTCACTCTCCCTGCGCGGGTGCTGGATGCTATGGACGTGGGTCCAGGCGACTATCTTGAATTGAGTGAAGTTCCCGACGGTTTCGTACTGCGGCCAAGACGCATCGACCGCACCCGCTTGGCGCCGCTCAGGGACTTGATACCAGCGGGGCTGTCGCCGTTCGACATCGGAAAGTTCCGCAAGGAATCGTATGACACAGCGCTGAGGGACTGACACCCCAAACCGGAGGAGTTCAATGACTACTTACACCTATGACCACATTCACCTGCGGAGCCGGGACCCGATGGCGACGGCCCAGTATTTCAACAAGATGTTCGATGCCAAGATCCTGGAGTCGGTGCAGACCGACGGCGTGTCGCGGATCGACATTGACGTGAATGGTCTGATGATTTTCATCGCGCCCGCCGACGAAACGACTCCCGAAGGGCCGGTGGACCCTCACCTGGGGCTGGACCATTTTGGTTTCCGGGTAGAGAACCTGGCCCAAGCGGCGGCGGAGTTGAAGGAGAAGGGCGCGGAGTTTTCGGTGGAGCCGAAGGACCTGCGGCCCGGCTTGAAGATCGCCTTTGTTCGCGCTCCGGGAGACGTGCGGATTGAGTTGCTAGAGAGAAGCTAGCCGCGCTTGAGCCGGTAGGCGGCGGCGTCTTCGAGGGCCAAACCATCCTCAACCAGCTTTTCCAAGTGGGTGCGCACGTTGCGGGTAGCCGCTTCCCTGAGGTTCCGGCGCAGGTTGCCGGGATAGACCGCCGTCACTATTTCGTCGGCGGTCCTGTAGCCCTGTTCCAAGGCCTTGACGACCTGTTTCTCCCGTTCCTGCCGGTGGTGGATGTACCACTGGATGCGGGCCGCTCCGTTCTGGACCAACTGGCCGTGGCCCGGGCATATCAGGGCGGGCTTCTGCTTGGCCAGCAACTCCAGCGACGACATGTACTGCTTGAGGTTTCGCACGCTGGATGAGGAGTTGCCTAGGATGGTGTCGCCACTGAACAGGGTCCGATGCTCCCTCAGAAAGTAGCAAACGTGGTTGTCTTCGTGGCCGGGGGTAAAGAGCGCGCGCAGGCTGACGCCGCCGCCGGACTTGATGACCTCCCTGGAGCGCAGCGGTTTGACGCATTCCGGGCCGAGCCGCTGCGCAAGATAGGGCGCAAGCTTGGGATGGCAGCGGACGAGGCAGTCCATAGCCTCCTGAAGGCGGTCCAGGCCGCCGATATGGTCGCCGTGGCCGTGGGTGACCAGGATAGACGAAATCCTGGGTTGGCCCAACTCGGAGTAGTAGTCCAGTATCTGCTTGGTCCATGAGCGGTACGGCTCGCCCGAGTCGATGACCACCATGTGCTCGGCAGGGTCGCCGACGAAGTATATCTGCGTCCCTCCCGGGTGCATTGCCCCGAAGGTGTTGGGGTCTTCTTCGATATGGGTGCTGTAGACGTGTTCGGCGATTTGCATGGCGTTCCTCTTGGTTGGCCCCGGATAGTTTCCCGCCTTAGCGGGAAAGACGGGGAGGTGGGTCAAGGCATGTCGGATTCAAGGATTCGGGAAGATGCTTGAAGTTGACCGGATGTTAGCGGGGCTGTATGCCACCGTCAACCGACGGAGCCGCTATTGCCGCCCCATATCCCGGCGCAACGGTGGTATCATGGGCACAAAATCTGAACGCAGACACCAACGGTATTGAGGAGACCATGATGGACGTTGACCAGCTTAAAGCGGCGATTCCCCCTTTGTCCGGGACTTTGGATGTTCCCGGACTTGAGTCATCGGTTGAGGTGTACCGGGACGGGTACGGTATTCCGCACATCAGGGCTTCAAGCGAGCGCGACGCCTTTTTCGCCCAAGGGTTCGTCACCGCCCAGGACCGCTTGTGGCACATGGAATATGACCGGCGGCGGGGGATGGGCCGGTGGGCGGAGGTGGTCGGAGCGTCGGCATTGGAGCAGGACAAGCTGATGCGGCGGTTCCGGTTGGAGGCCAGCGCGCGGGCGGACTATGGGGCCGTCGCCGAGCGCACCCGCAGCATGTTCGATGCCTACGCCAGCGGGGTCAACGCCTTCATCGAGCATGGCAAGGCGCTGCCGGCGGAGTACGAAATCGCCGGTATAAGCCCCGAACCGTGGCAGCCTTGGGACGGGCTGGTTGCTTACAAGGTGCGGCACATCCTGATGGGCGTGTTCGAGTCCAAGATATGGCGGGCGCAGGTGTTGAAAGAGGTCGGCCCGGAGAAAACGGCGGAGTTGTTCCCAGGGTACCAACCGGGCCAACTGCTGATACTGCCGCCGGGCAAGGACTACGAAGGCCCGCTGGCCGACAGCGTGGAAGAGTTGAGCAACGGGATCGCGGCGTTGGGATACCTCAACGGCAGCAGCGGCGGCAGCAATAGCTGGGCCCTGGCAGGGGCCAAGACCGCCACCGGAATGCCGCTGGTGGCGGGGGACTCGCACCGGGCGTTGGACACCCCCAACGTCTACTACCAGAACCAACTGTCGTGTCCCAGCTTCGATGTGGTGGGGCTTTCCTTCCCCGGCGTGCCGGGGTTCCCCCACTTCGGCCACAACGACTGGGTGTCGTGGTGCGTTACCCACCTTGGCGCCGACTACCAGGACCTGTACATCGAGCGGTTCAAAGAGGACGATCCGCGCTACTACCTGTTCGAAGGCCAGTGGCGGCGGGCGGAGTTTTTTCCGGAAGTAATCAAGGTGCGGGGCGGCGATGACGTAAATATGAATGTCACGGTTACGCACCACGGCCCGGTCATCTCCGGCGGCCCGGACTCCGGCAGCGGGATGGCGTTCAAGTACACCGCCACCGAGGGGGCGTCGGCTTGGCCGGATACGCTGTGGCAGATGCTGCTGGCCAAGGACGCCAACGAGTTGGTCGAGTCGATGCGGGAATGGATGGACCCGTGCAACAACTTCGTGTTCGGGGACGTTCACGGCAACGCCGGGTACTTGTGCCGGGGCAAAGTGCCGGTGCGGTCGCCGGCCAACGGGTGGCTGCCGGTGCCGGGCTGGACGGGAGAGCACGAATGGCAGGGGTATATTCCGTTCGACGAGATGCCCCGCTCGGTGAACCCGGAGCAGCAGTACATCGCCACGGCCAACAACAAGCCCGTCGGCGACGACTATCCTCACTACATTTCGGTGGAGTTCACTCCCGGCTTCCGGGCGAGGCGGGTCACCGCGGGACTGCTGGCGTTGGACCACCCCGACGCTCCGGCCATGGCCAAGGTGCACGCGGAGCGGGTCTCCATTCCGGCCTTGGCCTATTTGAGCGTCATGGACCAGGTCGAGCCTCAGGATGCCCTCTCCGCCTCGGCCAAGGAGCGGCTATTGAACTGGTCCGGGTACATGGACGCCGATGGGGTCGAGCCGACGATTTACAGCGCCTTCCGGGACGCGCTGCTCAAGGAGGTGCTGCACAGCAACCTGGGGCATAAGCTGGGAGAGTTGGCTTGGAGTCCCGACGGGAGGGGCTTGGGCGGGTTTATCGCCAGGCTGAAGTCCCGGCTGTCGGCGATGATCGAGGAGGGCGATCACAGCTTGTTGCCCACAGGGAAGAGCTGGCCGGAAGCAGTATCCGACGCCTTGGCCAAGGGTGTCGCCGATCTGAGGGAGCGGCTTGGAGACAATATGGACGAGTGGCGCTGGGACCGGTTGCACCAAGCCCGGCCGCGCCACACTCTGTCCGAGGGCTTCCCTGAACTGGCCCAGCTATTGGACCCGCCGCCGATTCCGATGAGCGGGGACGGGGATACTCCATTGGCGGGCAGCTACGCCGCTGCCAACCCGGCCACGGTCACCGGGCTTTCGGTGGCGCGGTACGTTTACGACATGTCAGACTGGAACAACTCGCTCTGGGCGGTGCCGCTGGGAAGCTCCGGCCATCCCGGCAGCCATCACTACCACGACCAGTCGGAGACTTGGCGGAAGGTGGAATTGGTCCCGATGGAGTACGACTGGGACCACATCATCGCCCACAGCGAGACGCAGCAGCGGCTGGAGCCGGCGTAGCCTACTGGGCGTTAATCTCAAATACCATTAGCCAAGCATGGACAGGAGCGCCCTTCCTCACGGTCATAGGAAGGGCGCAATGTTTTCCGTTCTTGCTGCCGTTCCCCCCGTCTCCACGGGAGCAGGCTCTTCGTCACCCGCCCTTCAGGTGGCGGCCCAGCAGGTCTATGGCGGCTTGGGCGGCGCCGTGCTTGGTGGCGTCGCGGTCGCCGGCGACGTGGATTTCGATGGCCGAGTCTTCGCCGTCCTTGACCGACAGTCCCACCCAGAAGGTGCCGATGGGCTGGCCGCCGCTGCCGGGTCCGGGGCCGGTGACGCCGGTGGTGGAGACGGCATAATCGGTGTCGGTCAACTCGCGGACGCCCTTGGCCATGGCCTTGGCCATCTCTTCACTGACGCTGCCGTAGGTGGCGTAAAGGTCGTCGGGCACTCCAAGCACTTTCTCTTTCAAGCCGCCGGTGTAGGCAACCACGCCGCCCGGAAAGTACTTGGAGCTTCCCGGTATGGTGCCCAGCAAGTATCCGATCAGTCCGCAGGTGCAGGCTTCGGCCACCGAGACCGTCTCTCCTCGGGCTGTCAGCAACTCCGCCAATTCCTGTACTTCCATTAAAAATTCCTCCTTAACTTGAGCTTCGCTGTGATGATTCCGATTGGGTGCGGTCCCGGCGTGCGCGGGTCAGCCATGCCACGAAAACGCCGGCCAATAACCCGCAGAGGTGTCCTTCCCACGATATGAATCCCCCTACCGGGAGTATGCCGAAGAGCATTCCCCAGCCGAACACCACTATAACAACAACGGCCACCAGGATGGAGAGGAGGCTCCTGTCGTACCAGCCCTTGGCCACCAAGTAGCCAAAGTAGCCGAAGACCAGCCCGCTGGCGCCCACGTGGAGCGCGGAACGGCCTATTACCCATACTCCCGCGCCGCCGATAATGATAATGGCCAAGGATACCCAGGGGAAAGCTCTCCTTGCCCGCAACGCGGTGAAGCCGCCCAGCACCAGCAGAGGCACGGTGTTGGAGAGGACATGCCCGATGCCCGCGTGGAGAAAGGGACTCAGGGGGATGCCTTTCAGTCCTTCCTGGGTGCGTGGGAGGATGCCGTAGGCGCTCAGTCCGTGGCCGGTGAAGATGTTCACCAGTTCCACTACCCAGATTGTCGCAACGAAGAGGACAAGCAGAATCAGGCTTGCTAACATTTTCTACCACGGTTTCCGCAACAGGAGGAAGAACTCCCGGTTTCCGGCGTCGCCAAGGATGGGAGAGGCGCAGAGGTTTCTCACCCGCAGGCCTTGATCTACGGCCCAGGCGATGCAACGCCCGAGGACTCTGGCGTGAACGGCCGGGTCTTTGATTATGCCTCCCCTTCCTACTTCCTCGCGGCGGGCCTCGAATTGGGGCTTTACCAAGGCGACGACGTAACAGTCTTTACGCAAGTGCCGTACTACCGAGGGTATCACCAGCGTCAATGATATGAAGGAAACGTCAATGGTCGCCAGGTCCACCGCCTCGGGCAGATCGAAAGGGTAGCGGGCGTTGCACTTTTCAATCACAGTGACCCGCGGGTCGCGGCGCAGCCGGTAGTTTAACTGCCCGCGGCCGACATCGAGGGCGTAGACCCGTTGCGCGCCGCGTTGCAGCAGGCAGTCGGTAAACCCCCCGGTCGACGCGCCGACGTCCAGCGCGGTCAAGCCATCGGGCGAGAGGTTGAAAACGTCGAGGGCGTGGGCCAGCTTGACGCCGCCGCGGCTGACGTAAGGGAGACCGCCGCGCACGTCCAAAGGTTCGTTTTGCGACAGAGTGGAACTGGGTTTGAGGACGCGGCCCTGGCGATTGAACACCAAGCCCTCGGCTATGAGGGTCTGGGCTTGCTCCCGGGTCTCGGCCAAGCCTTTTTCGACCAGCAGAAGGTCGGCCCGTTTTCTGGTTGTGGACTTAGGCATTGGAGGTGGGCAGGGGCGTCATTTGCCGGTGAAACGCGGGGTGCGCTTTTCCAGAAAGGCACGGTACCCTTCCACGTAGTCCTGGGTCTCGAACTGGCCCAGGGGCAGGGCGGACTCCTCGGGTGTGAGGTCGGCAAGATTGGGCTTGGCTTGGACCTGCTTGAGCGTAAGCTTGTTGACGGCGTGGGACAGGGGCGCCAGCGCGGCTATGTCGTCGGCCAGCTTGTAGGTGTACTCGTGCAGTTCCTCCGTTGGCACAACCTGGTTGACCAACCCCACCCGCAGGGCTTCCTGAGCGTCGAGCAGTCGGGCAGATAAAAGTATGTAGAGGGCGGTACCTTTGCCAACCAGGTTGACCAGCCCCTGCATTTCCTGGTGGCCGATGGTTATGCCCAATCGGGCAGCCGGAATGCCCATCCGGCTGTCCTCGGAGGCGATGCGCAGGTCGGTGGCCACCGCCAACTCGCAGCCTCCGCCGACGGCGAAGCCCCGGATCATGGAGATGGTGGGGGTGCGCATGTCGGCCAGCTTGGCCAGCACCTTGTCGACCGCCTCGTTGTAAGCCTTGGCCTTTGCGCCGTCGGCCCGGTGTTCGTCGAAGTCGGAGATGTCCGCCCCCGCTGAGAAGGCGCGGTCGCCAGCGCCGGTGAACACGACAGCACGAACGTCCGGGTCGTCGTCCAGCGACTCCAGCAATTGGGACAACTCAAGCCACATGACATAACTGATGGCGTTGCGCTGCGCCGGGCGGTTGATGGTGATGGTGGCGATGGATGCATCGCGCTGCACCAGGATGTCTTCGCTCATGGCCACATTATCCAGCCGGTGCGGTCGGTGCGGGCGCGGAACAGGTGACCGCCGCCGGTGGTTACGTATAGAGTCCGCATATCGGCGTCGCCGAAGCAGCAGTTGGTGGGCCGGTCCACCCGGAGGGGGTGGGTCTCCAATACCCTGCCGGTGGGCGAGAAAACGTAAATCAACGGGCCGGGGCCGCTCTGCTCCCAACCGGCGCAGACGATGATGTTGCCGTCAACGTCCAGGGTCATGCCGTCCACGCCCCTTTGGACTCCTTGGTGGTCGATGCCGAAGGTGTGCAGCGTGGCGTAGGACCCCAACGAGCCGTCGTTGTTGATGGGGTAGGCCCGGAGTTGCCGCGGTTGGTCGGGCGAGTAGTCGCTCTGGGCGACGTACAGGGTCTTCTGGTCGCGGGAAATCAGGACGCCGTTGGGTCGGCTCACGTCGTGGGTGACGCGCTTCAGTTCCCAACCACCGGACGGTTGGGGGTCCAGCCGCAACACCGACATGTGGTCCAGTTCCTGGTCTCCGGCCGACCCGTTGAAGGGATCGGTGAACCAGATGCGCCCCTGTTTATCCACCGCCAGGTCGTTGGGGTTGTTGTGCTGTTTGCCGTCCAAGCGGCGAGGCAATGAAGTGATGGTGCCGTTGCCTTTCTGGAACCGGACGATGCGGCGCCCGCCGCTCTGGCAACCGTAGAGGTTGCCTTGAGCATCGAAACAGAGTCCGTTGGTGTGATTGGTCCCGGTAAAGTACTCGGTAGTCTCGCCGGTCTTAGGGGAGTATCTCAAGATGCGGCTGGCGGGGATGTGGGTGAAAAGCAATGCTTCGCCGTCCCAGACGGGGCCTTCGGTAGTGCCGCCGTAGGGTCCGGCGACCAGCTCAAAGTTCCAACTCATGGCATGGCCTCCCCTTCTTGTCTTACTCACGCAGGCGGGTATCCACTTGGGGCAGGCATTAGGCGCGAGTGGTGCCGCGCAGCCTGGGGTCGAGTACGTCCCGAAGGGCGTCGCCCAGCAGGTTCCAAGCGAACACTACGATGCTGATGGCCAAGCCCGGGAAGACCCCCAGCCACGGCGCAACGTCCACGTAGTTCTGGGCTGCGCCGCGCAACATGTTCCCCCAGGACGGAGTGTCGGGGGGCGCGCCGATGCCGAGGAAGCTGAGGGTAGCCTCGGCCACTATCGCGCCGCCCAAATGAATTGTGACCAGCACGATGTACAAGGCGACGCAATTGGGAATCATGTGGCGGATGATAATACGCCAATTTCCCGCGCCGACGGCTTCGGCCGCGAGGATGTAGTCCATCTCCTTGATGCCAAGGGCTTGAGCGCGCACGATCCGCGCGGTGCTGGGTATATAAATTATGGTCAACGCCAGCACCACATTGTTGAGCGAGCCGCCAAGGGCCGCCATGATGGCGATGGCCAGGATCAGGGCCGGGAAAGCCATCATGGAGTCTATGAACCTCTGGGCTATGAGGTCGGTCTTCCCGCCGAAGTGGACGCTGGTCACTCCTATCAGCAGGCCAATGGCGCATCCCAGGACCGAGCTAACGATGCCGACGTACAGAGATATTCTTGCGCCGTACACCAGCCTGCTATAGACGTCGCGCCCGATCTGGTCGCCGCCCAGCCACCGCCCCGGGTCAAGCGGGGCGGCAAACTTGTGCTCAGCGGCGGTGTCGTACGGACCGGTGGTGGCGATCAAGGGAGCGAAAATCGCGATTACCAACAGAATTGCGACTACCGTCAGCCCGAAGCCTCCCAGAGGCTTGGTGCGGTAAAAATGCGCCAAGTGACGCCAGCCCAGGCTCAAGGCCTGTAACGACCGCTCTGGCAGGGCCGTGGTCATTGCGCCTTGTTGTTGGTTCATGTGCTCTCTCGAAGTCCGGTTTTGTTGGCTGTCCCCCGGTCCCGTCTTTCCCGCGAAGGCGGGAAACACGCCGGGGGAGGCTGGGTCAAGTGTACCTGATCCTTGGGTTGAGCCAAGCATACATCAGGTCCAGCAGCAGGTTCACCGCCAGGACCACCGTGGTAATCACCACTATGATGGCTTGTATCATAGCGTAGTCGCGGTGGAATATCGCGTCCAGCAGCAATTGTCCCATTCCCGGCACCAGGAATATAAGCTCGATTACCACCGTCCCGGAGATAAGCCGCCCGAATTCGTACCCCGATACCGTGATAACTGGCAACACCGCGTTCTTCAGGGCATGGCGGGCTATGATCACCTTCTCGGCCAACCCCTTGGAGCGGGCGGTGCGGATGTAGTCCTCGCGCAGTATTTCCAGCATGGCCGAGCGGGTTACGCGGGCGATGAAGGCCATGTTGAAGACGCCCAGCGCTATTGCGGGGAAGACCAGTTGCTCCAGGTTCCTTCCCGGGTTTTCCCACAACGTGACGAACCCGATGGAGGGGAACCAGTCGAACAACTTGACCAGGAAATAGATTATCAGGATTCCCAGCCAGAAGTTGGGGATGGCTATACCGCAGAAAGTAATTATGCGGGACACGTAGTCCGACCACGTGTCCTGCTTGATGGCTGAAATGACCCCCAACGGCACAGCCACAACGGTGGCCATCAGCACCGCCAGGATGGTCAACTCCAGGGTGATGGGGAATTTCTCTTTCAGGTCATCGCTGATGGGTGTGTCGTAGTGGAAAGACTTGCCGAAGTCCAAGCGGAGCATTTTCCAGACCCAGTCGCCGTACTGGACGTATATGGGCCGGTCGGTGCCGAACTTCGCCCTGACCGCGGCCAGTTGCTCCTCGGTAAAGCTGGTCTCGCCTTCTTCCGCTCCCATCAGGTAAATCACCGCGGGATCGCCGGGGATGAGGCGCAGGATCAGGAACACCAAAATCGTGACAACAAACACGGTCGGCACGAACATGATGACCCGTTTGATCATGTAAGCAGTCATCGTTCACCTGGAACCCCCTTCCCAGTCTTTCCCGCCCAGGCGGGAATCACGCCGGGGGCAGGCCGTAATGGTCTACTGGAGGGGGCTATGCGGCCGGCCCCATGACCCGGGGCCGGCCGCAAATTGGGACTATCTGTGGGGCTATCTGATTGACTCAGCCTCGGACTCGCTCTGGTCCCACCAGACATGCTCGTACTTCAACTGAGCCTGGACTGTAGGCGCGCCGTGCATGTTCTTCATGCTCTTGTGGGCTACCAACGGGTCACCCCAGAACCAGAACAGACCTATGGACGGGGTTCCCACTTCCGGCGACAGGAGCAGGTCCTGGATTTCCAGGAGCAAATCCTTCCGCTTTTCAGGGTCTGCCTCGGCAGCCTGTTTCTGATAGAGGGCCTCTACCTGCGGATTGTCGAACCCGGTATAGTTCCGCGTCCCGCCGGGCCTGTAGTGGGCGGTAATCAGAGAGTCGGGAACGTTGGCAGTGTAGCAGTGTCCCTGGTTGGCGATAGAGAAGGCATTATCCCTCCACTTCATCAACCCGGTCGCAGGTTCGAAGGTCTCCAGGGTAAAACGAACGTTCAGGAACTCCGCAAGCTGGTCCTTGACGATGGCCGCGATGTCTCCGTATTGGCCGTAGGTCCGGTAGGAGTAGGTACCCTCGAAGCCGTCGGGATAGCCGGCCTCGGTGAGCAACCGCTTGGCTTCGGCGATGTCGTCGGGGTGTTTCTCGCCGTTAAGCTCGCGGAAACCGGGGACCTGCTCCGCTTCTTCCGGGGTCAGGGAGTACCAGGAACCGGGCTGCAACGGGATTCCCACGTCGCCCCTGCCGCTCTGGATGGTCTCCAATATCGGGCGGCGGTGCACGGCCAGGTTCAAGGCCGTCCTGACCAGCGGGTCGTCGAAGGGACTGACGTTGACGTTGAACATCGCCACCTGCAAGCAGCCGTAAGGCTGGCCGTGGGCGATGAGTTCGCCTTTCATGTCCTCTATCATCTTTTCGCGTTCATCCACGCTCAGGTGGATGGCGGAACTGGTGGCGAATACGACCTGCTGGGTCTTGAAGGCCGCGATGATGGTGCCTTTGTCCTTGATGATGAAGGTCTTGAACCCGTCCAGGTAGGGGCGTCCTTCCTTGAAATAGTCGGGGTTCTTGACATAGATGGTGGAAACGTCCTTCTTGTATTCTTCCACCGTGTAGGGGCCTGAGCCGACCATGTTCTCCCACTGCTGAAGGTCCTTGACCTCTCCAACGTGCTTGGGAACGATCTTGAAGACGTCTGCGCCAAGATAGGTAAAGAAGTCGGCCGCGGGGAACTTCAACGGAATCTTGACCGTCAGCGGGTCCACCACCTCGACGGTGCCATGTTCGTAGTAGGCGCTGACTTCACCGGTGCGAGGCCTGGGTTGATCGGACTCGACCCACCGGTCCACGCTGTAGGCGACGTCTTCGGAGGTGACGGGTTCGCCGTCATGCCACTTTACGCCCTCGTGAATCTTGAAAACGTAGGCCAGGCCGCCGTCGGTAACTTCCCAGCTTTCCGCTAGGTCATTGATCATGTCGTCCCGGTCATCCGTCTCGGGGTCGAACTCGACGAGCTGGTTGTACACCGGGCTGGAGTGCATGATCTGGTTGAGAGTTCCGGAGGCGTGAGTGCCCCAGTGGTCGGGAGCGGAGTAAGAGTGGGCCGGTGGGAACCCGCCCATGATGACCCCGTCCATAGCCATTGCCGGGGCCTCGGTGGCCTCGGGCGCCGCCGTGGGCTTGGTGTCGACCAACGGGGCGGACGTAGGCATGATGTCGCGTGTAGCCGTGGGCTGTGCCATGGCGGGGGCCTCAGTGTTCGCGATACTGGGATCGGACGAGGCCATTTCAGGTTCCGGCGCCGCAGATCCACCGCAAGCTATTACGAAAAGCGCCGCAACCAGAAGTGAAGCGAGTAACAAGGTCTTGGGGAGACGCAACCAGTTGAGGTATGTCATCGGACCTCCGAATCTGAGAATTCAGGACCTCTCTTGAAGCCCTTTATTGGTGAGACGTTGAGTTGAATCCTTGGGTTCGCGAAAAGACCAATTTGGAAGGCCAAGCATTGCTTGACCGTATTATTCGAAGCGGTTCACCTTCTTCGGCTCTGTCGGCAATACCTCCCTGTTTTTAATATTCCGTGATTCCCCCTGCCCGTGTTTCCCGCGCAGGCGGGAAACACGCCGGGGACAAGCTCTGATAAGCCGGTGTAATGTAGACCACGGGTTTTCAAGATGTCAACCGGGTCCAGGTTTTCGGGACGTACCAAAATGCGGCTGTTTAACTTCACCGCGACGAAAACCGTATCTTTTGATGAAGCTGACACGCCGTCGCGATTATCAGCAGGATGATTCCGTAGTAAGACGCAAGCGAAAATTAAGGGGGACTTCCCCAAGGAGAGTCCCTTGGTTGACTGCGAATTATGGAGCGAGGAAAGGACAACTAATAGATAGAGAGCTACCACTTTGAAGTGGTCGGTCTCTACGTAGAGGGACAGGCTGTTTCAGGGGACTTCGGTCGGTTCCACCCGTCCGGGTCAACCAGTTCCCGCACGCAAGGGAATACCCCCGGCCCTCCAGAAAAGAGCAGTCTTTTGACAGCCATGAACCGCGTTGAACACAACGCGGGCGACGGCAGAGGTTGGAACCCGGTACTGTTCAAATCGCTTGAATGAATAAAAGAGTGCGAAGATCAGTGACAAAGCAACAGCCATCCCGCCGACTCCGATGAAGAACATGACAGCCGCCACGAACGGCAACTCCGCTCCAAGGGCAGGCATAGCCAGACTCTCCAAGAAGAACACCAACAGGTTAAGCGCTAAACCCCACACCGCTCCGACCACGAGAAGGACAAAAATACCCAAGAGGACAACCCAAGGAGCCCGAGGAACAGCGACCCCGGCATCAGAGGCGTCATGATCAACTCCTCGCTCGGCCAGAACGTGACGGCCATACTCGTAAAGTCTCTTGCTAACAATCAGCAAAAGGCAATTCACCAAACAACCGGAAAACACCAAGCTGACGACAAAAGAGCCGGCCACGAACGGCCATTCCTCAACCGGATACCCCGTAACGCCGAGGAAAACACCCTGAACAATCGTCAAGGGGATCGCGACAAAACATGCTCTGACCCACAAGGGCATCTCGCGCCTTCTCGACAGTTTAGGAGCCAGATTCTCGGTCACGTCCTTCCTCTCTGCCCGATAAATAATACCAGAGCAGCTTCAAAACATCACCTATTGAAAGTAGAAAAGCCACTATAACCAATACTACGAAAAAACTGGCAGACCCGGCTTTGAGCAAATCTTGCGTCTTTTGGTCAAGGCCCAAGAAAGAGGCAGCATAGGCAATCAAGAAATGAAAACCAACACTCATCCCACCTAGAATGACGATAGCACTACCGAACATCACCGCTCTGACCAAAAGGTTGTAGAGCCGCCTAGTACCGGGTCAAGCCGGTAGTGTCAGGCATGTCTTCCGATGAAGGGTGATGCTATCTTTGGGCAGGGGATTTGTGTTGGGTGAGGTGGGCGTTCATGGTTCAGGAAAAGTATGAGGTTCAGCTCTCATCGCAGGAAAAGGGGCAGCTGCGGAGAATGATCCGGTCGGGCAGGAGTTCGGCCCAGGCAATCACCCGTGCCCGCATTCTGCTCAAGACAGACGAGGGCTGGACCGCCGCTCAGGTGGCCGCCGCTCTGGACATCTCGGAGCGCACGGTGTTCCGCGCCAAGCGGCGATATGCCGAGGAGGGGTTGGACCAGGTGCTGCATCGCCGTAACCAGGTCAACCGGTACCGGAAGCTGGACGATCGGGCAGAGGCCCACCTCATCGCCCTGGCCTGCAGCTCGGCCCCCGAGGGTCAGGATCACTGGACGTTGCGCGCCCTGGCGGGCAAGACCGTGGAACTGGGATTGGTGGAGTCGTTGTCCCACGAGACGGTGCGGTTGCGTCTGAAAAAAACACGCTCAAGCCGTGGCGCAAGAAACAGTGGTGCATTCCCAAAGTGAGCGCCGACTTCGTGGCCCACATGGAGGACGTGCTGGATCTCTACGCCGAACCCTACGACCCGGAAAGGCCGGTGGTCTGTTTTGACGAGACCTCCACACAGTTGCTGGCAGACATCAGCGAACCTCTACCCGCCAAGCCCGGAAGGTTGAGGCGGGAGGACTACGAGTACCTGCGTGCGGGAACCCGCAACCTGTTCCTTACCTGCGAGCCCTTGGCGGGCTGGCGGCATGTGGAGGTGACGGAACGGCGCACCATGCAGGACTTCGCCCATCAGATGCGCTGGCTGGTGGATGAGGCTTACCCCGGTGTTCCGGTAATCCGAGTGGTCCTGGACAATTTGAACACGCACCGGATGGCGTCCCTCTACGAGACCTTTCCACCGGCTGAGGCGCGTCGCATAGCCAAGCGCCTGGAGTTCCACCACACCCCCAAGCATGGCAGTTGGCTGAACATGGCCGAGATTGAGTTCAGCGTACTGGCCCGGGCCTGTCTCAAGGGCCGCAACCCTGATGAATGCGCCCTGAAAAGGAATATCAGCGCTTGCGAGGCGGAGCGAAATGCCATGGGAGCCACCATCAACTGGCGTTTCACCGCCAAGGACGCCAGAACCAAACTCCGCCGGCTATATCCTGACACTTCAGCTTTGACTCAACACTAGCAGTGACGACAGTAGATTCATCTAATCGGAAAACATCGCGGAGACCCATGAATAAAACCTTATCAAGGGGCCCCCGCGCTCCATTCCCGACACTAAACGCAGAATGAGAGAAGAGAGTCCACTGATTGACCGTGGAGCGAGGAAAGAGCGCCGGACCAGCCCCGGCTATCTGCCTCTCAGCTTCGGGTCAAGGACGTCCCGCATGGCGTCGCCGAGCAGGTTGGCGCCGAACACCGCCAGCGCAATTGCTGCGCCGGGGAAAATCGCCAGAGAGGGAGCGACGCTAATGAAAGCATCGGCCGCCGCCCGCAGCATGGTGCCCCAAGTGGGAACGTCCGGCGGTACGCCAATGCCAAGGAAGCTGAGGGAGGCTTCGGTGGTGATGGCCAGCCCGAGAGTGATGGTGCTGAGCACGATGCAGGTGGCGAAGATGTTGGGCATTATATGGCGGAATACTATGCGGACCGGCGGCGCCCCCACTGCCCTGGCTGCCAGAACGTAGTCGAACTCCTTGACACTCAGGGCTTGAGAACGAACCGTTCGGGCAGTACGCGGCACCATGATGATAATCAACGCCATGATGACGTTGGTCACCGACGCGCCAAGGACGGACATGATCCCCAATCCCAGTATGATGACCGGAAAGGCTAGAAGGGAGTCCACCAGCCTCTGGGTGATCAGGTCGAACTTGCCGCCGACGTAGGCGCTGACCACGCCCAGTATCGCTCCCACGGTTATGCCGATGACGACACTGACTACCCCCACCCACATGGATACCCGGGCGCCGTAGATGAGACGGCTCAACACATCCCGGCCGGTCTCGTCGGCGCCCAGGAAGTACTGGCTGTCCGGAGGGGCGTAAATAGCGCCGGCGTCAGGCTTGTATGGGTCATGAGGCGCAATAACAGGGGCAATCAGGGCGACTACCACAAGGACCGCTAATATTGCCCCGCCTACTGCGCCCAGGGGCTTGCGGCGGGAAAAGTCGATGATGACGCGTAGAGGCGCGGGAACCCGCTGCCGTCCATCGGCGATAGTTGGAAATGCTTCGTCAGCCCGTTGCTCCGGGAGCATGGTTCCTCCAGTAACTCTGAACGGTTAACCGTAGCGGACCCTCGGGTCCAGCCATCCATAGAGAAGGTCTACAATCATGTTTATGGTCAGGACGAATACCGCCGCCAAAAGGATGATAGCCTGAATCATGGCGTAGTCCCGCCGCTGGAGGCTGTCCAGCAAAAGGGTGCCGGTGCCCGGGACCAGGAAAATGGCTTCAATGAGGACTACGCCGCCCATCAGTGCGCCGAATTGCAGCCCGGCGACGGTCACCACGGGCAGGAGGGCGTTCTTGAGGGCGTGCCGGAAGACTACGATCCATTCCCTTAAACCCTTGGACCGGGCGGTCCTGACGTAGTCTTCCCGCAGCACTTCCAGCATGGCCGAGCGGGTCAGCCGGGCGATGAAAGCGATGTCGTGATAGCCCAGGGCCAAGGCGGGGAATATCATTTGCTTGGTGTTTGTCCAGGGATCGTCCCAAGGATTGGCGAACTCCAGAGGAGGCAGCCAGTTGAACCAAAGCGCGAGGCAGACTATTACGAGTATGCCTATCCAGAAAGTTGGGGCGGCCACCCCGGTGATGGTAAAAATCTTGGTGGCGTGATCAATCCATGTGTCCTGTCTGACGGCCGACAGGACGCCCAAGGGCACAGCGATAACGACGGAGATTACAATGGCCATGACGGCCAATTGGAGGGTTACCGGCAGGCGGTCCCTGATTTCATTCTTGACGGGGGTCCCGTCCCAGACCGACTCGCCGAAATCTCCGCGGAGCAGGTCCCACATCCAGTTGGCGTACTGGATCAGGAGATGACGGTCGGTGCCCAACTTGGCGCGGAGGTTGTCCAGTTCTTCCTGGGTATAGGAACCTTCGCCCTCTTCACCCAGCAGGATCAGCAGGGCCGGGTCGCCGGGCAGTACGCGCATAATGGCGAACACCATGATAGTAACCAGCACTATCGTGGGTATGAACAGGGCCAATCGTTTGATTACGTATTCCCGCATCGCATCGCTCGCTGGGTATGTTCCCGGTCCCTCAAGATTTCCTGGATTCCCGCCTGCGCAGGAATGACGGGCGTTGTATGGGAATTGCGGGACAGGGTTAACATCGACGGGATTGAGTGACCTTAAAATTGCACGCCGCCGACCCGTCTAAACAGGCCGGCGGCTATAGTATGTCCCGGGGCTAGTTAGTGTCTCCCGGCTTGGCGTCGGGGTCGTACCACCAACTCTCCATAGTGTGAAGTATGTGGAGGGTGGGCGGCGTATAGTAGTTCCTTATCTTGACGTTCTTGAGGTCGTAAATCGGCGACCAGTACATGGTCGGCCAGTGCAGGGTGCCCTCCCTGGCTATTTCTTCAGCTTCACGCAGCAGTTCGCGGCGTTTGGCCACGTCCAGTTCGCGGGTCTGCTTCTCGAAGATTTCCTGGAGCCTGGGATCGTTGTACCCCAACTGGTTCCTGGAGCCGCCGGGCAGGAGGACGGACGTGAAAATCTCGTCCGGGTCGCTGATGGTCACCCCGTGGCAAATGCGCCCCAGAGTGTAGTCCCCTTCGGCGAACATGGCCAAGCCTGCCGTCGGGTCGACGGCGTTCAACTCCAGGTTCATGCCGATAGCTGCCATTTGTTCCTTAACGAACGGGGCCTCGGTGGGGTAGACGTAGTTGGTGCGGTAGGTGTAGACAACGTCAACACCATCGCCATAGCCGGCCTCGGCCATCAGCCGCTTGGCCTCTTCAATGTCGGCGGGGTCCTTCACCACGTCTTCACGGCCGATGGGGTCGGTGACCAGGTTGCCGTCCTTGTCCAGGTATCGGTGTCCGGGCCAGGCCCAAGCTTCCTCCTGGGGTATAACTTCATCAGGAGCGAAGGTTGTGGCGGCGGAGGCAGCCCAACTCCAAACTGCTTGGTGGTACTTCAAGCGGTCGAGGCCCAGGTAGAAGGCCCTTCTGACCTTGGGGTCGCTGAAGGGTTCACGGTTGAAATTCATGAAGAAGCCGCAGGGACCGCCGGTGGTCTGGCGGAATACCAGCCTGCCGTTGGTCTTTTCGATCAGGGCGTTGATCTCCCTGACGTTGAGGGGCGGAGCGCCCAAGGACACGTGACCCAGCACCTGTTCGGTGTCCAGTGCGGTGACCATCCTGGCTTTGTCTTTGATGATGAATACCTTGATGCTGTCCAGGAAGGGCAGCCCGTCTTTGAAGTACTCGGGGTTTTTCTCGAATCCATAGGAACCGAGACGCTTGAACTCGGTGTGGATGAATGGACCGGAGCCCACGATGTTTTCCGGCACGTTGATGTCAACGCCCGCCCCGACGACGTGTTCCGGGACTATCTTGGGGTAAGAACTGCCCATGAACTTGATAAAGGCCGGGGCCGGATAGTTGGTGGTTATCCTGACGGTATGCGGGTCTATGGCTTCCGAACTCTTGTAGTAGGGCCGCAGAGCGCCGGTGCGGGGCCTCGGTTCTCCGGCGGCGGTCATTCTATCCATGCTGAAGACCACGTCATTGGCGGTCACCGGCTTGCCGTCCCACCATTTGGCTTGGTCGTTCAGGAAGAAGGTGTGGGTCACACCGTCTTCGTCCAATTCCCAAGTGGTGCAAAGGTCGCAGATGATCTCGTCGGTCTTGACGTGGTTGTACATGACCAAGCCGTTGTAGAGGGACCCGGTAGGCCTGGCTGTGTGGGTAGTGGCGCCGCGGTGGATGTCCCACAACTCGGGGTTCTGGCCGTGGAACAGGTCAATGTGCCCGCCATACTTCCCGTTTTTGGTCCAAGCGAGGATGTCGGCCGCGCCTTCAGGGACCGGAGTGGGGGTGGCGACGACGATGACCTCTTTTTCCACCTCCACCTCCTTCACCACTTCCTTTTCGACGACGACTTCCTTCTCAACCACCACTTCCTTTTCGACGACGACTTCTTTCTGTACCTCTACCGGTACTTCCTTGGCAACTTCCTTGATGACTTCCTTTTCCACCACTACCTGTTTCTCGACAGGCACCTCTTTGATGACCTCTTTCTCGACGATGACCTCTTTTTCGACGATCTGAGGCTCGGCGGCGCTGCCGCCGCAAGCGATGGCGAATATCAAGAGGAAAGCCGCCACAGCCGGCAAGAGTGCGCCCGGTTTAAGCCAACGGTACCTAAGCATCAAAATCCCTCCGTTATTTTAGGAACTGAAGACACGAGGCGGATTACGCGTTTCGTATCTTATGATAATGAAATACGTTATCTTGCTCTGTAGATTTACTGAGTCCGGCAATCAATAAACGGGTTACGTTGCTCGTGACGAATGGCACAAAGCCTTCGGTCTGAAATGCGTTGGGATTCTAACGTAGGGCTGGCGGCAAGTCAATGTCAGGCACTCCGCGGGGACGGTTGTGTGTCGAGGTGATATGTGACAGGGTACATGCTATAATCTTGCTCCGCTGGCAAGGGAACTTGGCAGCATTTTTTGAGCGAATAACCAGAGCTACATCGGATGGGTAGGAAGACATGGTGAACATCCCCAAACAAAACCTGAGAACGCCGGGGCCGACCCCGGTACCGGATGACATTGTTGAGGCGATGTCAAACCCGATGATCAACCACCGAGGTCCCGAGTTCCTGGAAATCATTTTCCAATGCACTGAGCAACTGAAGCGGGTCTTCATGACCCGGAACGACGTGTTCATCCTCACCTCGTCGGGAACGGGGGCGCTGGAGGCGGCCATTGTCAACACACTGTCCCCTGGAGACAGGGTCCTGGCGGTATCGGCGGGGTCCTTTGGCGACAGGTTTGTTGACATGGTCGAGATATTCGGCGCCGACGTGCGGCGTATGGAGTTCGAGTGGGGCGAGGCGATAGACCCGCAAGCCGTCCGCGAGGCGTTGCACGAGGAACCGGACGCCAAGGCGGTGCTGGTTACCCACAACGAGACGTCCACCGGCGTGACTCACCCGCTAGAAGACATTGCGCGGGTGGTGAAAGGCGAGTTCAACAAGCTGCTGCTGGTGGACGCAGTAAGCAGCCTTGGTTGCATCCCGTTGCCGGTGGACGGCTGGGACTGCGACGTGGTGGGAACGGCGTCGCAAAAGGGGTTCATGATCCCGCCGGGGCTGGCGTTCGTCAGCATGAGCCAGGCCGCATGGGAGGCAGCGAAAGCAGCCACCATGCCGAAGTTCTACTTTGACTTGGCGGAGGCCCAGAAGTACCTGGAGAGGGGGCAGACGCCGTTCACGCCCAACGTGGCGCTGTTTTACGGGCTGTCCTTGGCGCTGGACAAGCTCCACGAGGAAGGAATGGAGAGCGTGTTCGACCGGCACGCCGACATTGCCAGGCTTACCCGGGACGGAATACGGGACCTTGGCCTGGAGCTGCTGGTGAAGGACGACAGCATTGCCTCCAACACCGTGACCGCGGTGAAGATGCCCGAGGGCATTGACGGCAGCAAGCTGATGTCGTTGACCCAGACTGACGACAACGTCGTCCTGGCAGGCGGTCAGGGCAAGCTGAGCGGCAAGATATTCCGCATAGGGCACCTGGGGTATGTAACCCCAGAGGATATACAAGAGGTGTTGGACTCGCTGAAGAGCGTGTTACCCAAAGTCGGCTTCTACCCAAGTGGATAGTGAATAGTGGACAGTGAAATGACTATCCACTATCCACCAGCCACTATCCACTACCCAATGGAGGTCTGACGTTGGCGACCTCTCAGTTGCAAATGACGATGGCCGCGCTGCGAATCAGCTTGGCCGAAATTCGGAACAAAGAAAGCCAGTTGGACCACCTGATCGCCCAGTTCCGCACCCAGTTGCGAAGGCTGCCCCGCCAGGTTGTTTACGGGAGAACGTCGCTGGATGCGTCCCTGGCCGCAATGGGTGAGATAGAGGAACGCTTGGCCGACGCCTTGGTCACCCGTAGAAGGCTGCTGGCTATCAAGAAGACGGCCACCCAGGAACTGGAGTCGCTCGAGGTGGTGAAGCAGGTCGATGAAGCCCGCCGCTCCCTGTCCACGTTGAGGCAGCAGTCGCGGGTCTCCGGCCCGGACGCGGCCATCGACTCGGAGATCAACCGGCTGGAGAAATTCATCGCCGAGTACAGCAAGCGGGCGGAGTTGATAATCACCGCCAGCTACGAAGAGCGGGAAGATTTGGGGTAATTTTGTAACCGCGGCGAGTGACATCAAACTCCCGTCAAAAGAACCCCTTCACTATCAAGGAAGACGAAGCTAAGACCGGAATAACCCTATTAACGCAAACGACAAGGGAGAGCATCAAGATGGGGATTCCTCTTATACCTATCGTATTGGCGGGCGTCAAAGCGTTATTGGGTTCGGGAGCTGCCGCCAAAGTTGCAACCACCGCAGCTGCTACTGGTGCCGGTGCTGCCGCTGGAGTTGTAGGGAAAAAGGCCGGAGAGCGCATGGTTAATCGCGACGCTCAGCGGACCAACGAGGTGGAAACTCGAGTCGAGGGAGCAGAAGCTCGGGCTACTGCTGCGGAAGCACGAGCAGAGGAAGCTGAAGCACGAGCCACCGCCGCCGAAGAGCAACTCATAATTGCCGAAGTGAGGATTACCGCTGCAGAGGAACGGGCAGAAGACGCTGAGGCACGAGCGGTCGCTGCAGAGGAACAGGCACAAGCCACCGAATTGGCAGCAGCTAAAGAACGCTCTCTATACAAGAAACTGTTAGTTGGAGTATTTCTCGTTACGTTGACTGTAGGCTTGTTGGTCGGCTGGTTCCTCGTTCCATAAATGCCTTGGCATGATGATGCAGGAACACATAACTACTGCCCGTGAGTTTCTGGACGGGGCAGACCAGGAGTTCGATGCCGGGGATGCGCTGCAAGGGTCGGAAAAGCTGTGGGGCGCCTTTTCTCATGCCGTGGTGGCAATATGCCAGGAAAGGGGCTGGAAGTATGGGAGTCACCGGCAGATTATCGATGCCGCCGTGCAATTGGCTGAAGAGCTGGGTATAGATAAGGGCGGAGTGTTAACGGCCCGCAGCTTTCACGCGAATTTTTACCACGGGTTTCTGGAAGATTTCGAAGTGGAGTACGGCCGTCCGGTGGTGCGGTCGTTTGTTGAGCGCATCCTGGATTCCTGTTAAGTCCAGTCACTCGCCCCCCTTCCCGTCATTCCCGCGTGCGCGGGAATCCCGCCAGGGGCAGGGCTACAAGACACCGTCCAGTTGGTTTATGACCAACCCGGTGGGCAACTTGGGATAGAAGAAGGTGGACTTGCGGGGCAGGCGTTGTCCCTGGCTTACCACCTCTTCGAACGGCCCCATTGGAAACGGCTTCAGCAGAAACGCCATCTGGCTTTGTCCGGTTGCCACCTGCTTCGCCGCCGCCTCATGGTCGTGGGTATAGCCGACGTGGTTAGGAAGTGATTCTCCCAAGACCGGCTTCAGGACCTGCTCTTCGAGAATCCAAGCTTCCGATACTGCCAAGGGTCCCCAGTCAGCATCAGTGGCGGACTCTTTCAGTTGCCAAATGCGTGAGTAGCTCCCTCCATTCTCGATGGCCGCCATCACCTTGAAGGTTTGCCCCAACTTTTCAACCGTGTCCACCAGCCATTTTGGCGATTGCGGGCCTTCCGTGTGCGACTCAAACAACTCCCTTAGCCGCTCCACGACACGGTCTATCTGCTCCGCGGTCAATCCGTGAATTGTGCGATGGTAGGGCAGCACCATCAACCCCGGGTCGTCGAACTCGATCAACGTCATCATTACGAAGTTACGGGCGTCATCCGCGACAAGTCCGGCCTGGCTCTCTTGCCGTTGCAGGTCCCGAAACCGCAGCGATGCTTCGTAGCGGTGGTGGCCGTCGGCAAGAAAGACGGGCGTGTGGCCGAAGAAGTCCTGGATGTGTTCGATGGCGCCCCGGTCGGCGATTACCCAGAAGGAGAGGCGCTGGTCCTCGTCCGCCTCGATGTCAATTACCGGAGGGTTGGCCATGATGGTTTGCAGGGTGGGCGCAAGGACGCTTTCGGCGTCCCGGTACAGGCTCATGATGGGGCTGAAGTTGGTGTTGCAAGCGGACATCAGCGACACCCGGTCCATGACCGCCGGCTCTTCGGTGTACTCGTGGGCGAAAACCTGGCGGCTGTCGTAAGCCTCCAAGCCCACGCAACCGGTAATGCCTATCCGCGACCTGCGGCGGCCTTCGAAGGTAAAGTCATGACGCAACAGGTAGAAGCATGGTTCCCCGTCCCTTTTCAAGACCTGTTTGGCCAGCCAGTCCTCGAACAGGGCGGTAGTGTCGCGATAGAGATTTCCTCCAGGAACGGTCCAGTCTAACCCTTCCCCGGCCTCCAGGTGCACCACGTTGTAGGGGTTCCGCCGTCGCAGCGACTCTTGCAGTTCAGGCGTAACCAGGTCATAGGGAGGGCAAACAACCCCAGCCAGGTCGCCGACCACGTCCGGATTGTATTTCCAGCCTCTGAACGGACGAAAAACTACCATAACCAGACCCTCCATCCACCAATGATTCCCCTTCCCGTCTTTCCCGCGTAGGCGGAAAACCCGCCGAGGACAAGTATATGGGTAAGCGGCGGAATCAGTCCATGCGCGACATACATCGACTCACAAGCTACTGCGGAAGTTGGTCGTTGCTTAACCTGGCCCCTGCCATGCGGCTAGCCGGGGCTTATGATATACTCGTTGCTCTTGCAGGCGTGGGGCCCCACTGCTGGCCGCATGGCAGGGCGCCACGCAACAGATTTCGTAATTCGAGGGCCGATTAGTAATGGCTGGTGCGATCGAACATGTAGAGGGCGGAACGGTCACCACTCCCCGCGGATTCAGTGCTGGAGCGACCTACGCCGGGTTGAAGACCTTTTCCGAGGACAAACTTGACTTGGCGATGCTCCTGTCGGAAGCGCCCTGCGCCGCGGCTGGCGTTTACACTACCAGCACCATCAGGTCCTTCTCCGTGTCGGTGACCAAGGAGCACCTGGATCAGGGGCCGATGCGCGGCATAGTGGTCAACGCGGGCATCGCCAATACCTGTGTCGGCGACCAAGGCTACAAGGACGCCAAGGAAATGGCGGTCGCGGCCGCCAAGCGACTGGGTGTTGAACCGACCGATATGGTGGTGTGCAGCACCGGCGTCATCGGCGTCGAACTACCCATGTCTTTGATTCGGGATGGCATCGAGCAGATAGAGTTGTCCGACGATGGCGGCAACCTGATGGCGCGGGCCATGATGACCACCGACACCAGGCCCAAAGAAGTAGGCTTGACCTTCGAAGTGGGCGGGCGCGTCCCCAATACAAGAGTCAGGGCCCACATCGGCGGCGCGGCCAAGGGCTCCGGCATGATACACCCGGATATGGCCACCATGCTGTCTTTCGTGACCACCGACGCCGCCGTGGAGCAGGGTTTCCTGGAGCGAACGTTGAAGGAAGTGGCTGACCGGTCGTTTAACATGATGACCGTCGACGGCGACTCCAGCACCAACGACACCCTGGTGGTGCTGGCCAACGGTATGGCCGGGAACACTCCCATTACGGAGGGTAGTGAGGACGCCAAGGTCTTCGAGCAGGCCCTTCTGGAGGCCTGCGTACATTTGGCGCGGGAGACAGCCCGGGACGGTGAGGGCGCGACGAAGCTTATCATTGTGGAAGTGGACGGAGCGCGCACTACCGAGGATGCCAGGAAAGCGGCCCGCACCATCGCCTCGTCCAACCTGGTGAAGTCGGCGGTGTACGGGTCCGACCCCAACTGGGGCCGCATACTGATGGCCGTGGGGCGCAGCGGAGCGGCCGCGGACGAGAGCAAGATAGACCTGTTTGTCAATGGGGTCTGCATCATGCAGGCCGGCGTGCCGGTGCCCTTCCACCGCGACTCGGTGGTGGCATTGATGAGGGGGGCAGAAGTGACGTTCCGGGTGCAGATGAACATAGGAGAAGGTGAAGCCACCGCCTGGGGATGCGATCTGACCGAGGAATACGTCATCATTAACAGCGCTTATACCACGTAGTTATAGCGAGCCCAAGAATGGCATCTTTGGGTGAGCAGGTACTCTTTGATAATGGCGATGTGATGGTGACCCAATACCGTTTTGTGGTCGATAATCAGACTTATGCAATGCAAAATGTCACGTCCATCCGCCATGAAATTCATCAGCCCGAGAACCCTCCAGAGCCTCCCCCGAGAGTAAGCAACATAACATTTGTCGGCGGACTGCTCGTTCTCTTCTTCTTTGGTATCTTTATGGATGTAGACGGATTAGCTAAAGCCCTAGCATCTTTTCTCGGAATCAGTGGATTAGTTCTTCTAGTGTTTGCCGGCATACGCTCAAAAAGGCCGGATCTCCTTCCAGAGTCTCTTAGGCTTATTTCCCCACCACCGACGCCGCAGCCAAAACCCATTCACACAGTTGTGCTGACATCGGCAGCACTGGAAACCAAGGCCTTGTCTAGCACAGACGATGCGTATATCAGTGAAGTTCTTTCTGCCTTAAACCAAGCCATAGTATTAAAGGGATAATGGAATCGTCCTTTGTGTTGCACTATCACGCTATTCGGTAGGAGATCGGAGTGTCTACCCCACCGGTAGTAATAAAAATCGGCGGCAGTACTCTGGGTAGTCACGATACTACTCTGAAAGACTTGGTGACGCTGCAACGGGACGGGGTCAACGTTGTCGTGGTCCATGGCGGGGGCAGCATTATCTCCCAGTGGATGCAGAAGCAGGGCATCCCGCCGCGGTTCGTCAACGGGCTGAGGGTCACCGACGCAGCCAGCCTTGAGATCGTCGTCGCCGTGCTAACCGGCCTCATCAACAAGGAGCTGGTGGCGCAGATGCAGGACCTGGGTGGCCGGTCCATCGGAATCAGCGGCATCGACGGCGACCTGCTGGAGGCTTACGTGGCCAACCCGGAACTGGGCTATGTGGGCGAGATACAGCGGGTGAACAGCGGCCCCCTGGAGGCGCTGCTTGACAGCGGTTACATCCCCATGGTGGCGCCCCTGGCCAGGCAATGCCGGGACGGGTCCGAACACGCCGGAGGCCCGCTTAACATCAACGGCGACACCGTTGCCGGTGAATTGGCCCACGCCATGGGGGCCAGCCGGCTGGTGTTCCTGACCGACGTGGAAGGGGTTATGGACGGCAACGGCCGGGTTATCCGGCGGTTGGACCAGCGGAGGGCCAACCTGCTGTTCCACTCCGGGGTAGTCAAGGGAGGGATGATACCCAAGCTGTCGGCTTGCTTGCGGGCCTTGGAGCGAGCCCCGGTGGCGGACATCATCGACGGGCGCAGACCGGGGGCCCTTCTGGACTGCCTGAAGGGCCAGTCCACCGGCACCACCATCGTCGGTCAATTCTCTCCTCCCTCAGCCTGATAGCGGCTCAGGGCATGAGCTACAACCTCTCCAACGATGCCGACCCGCCCCCGGCGGCTAAACCCCCCGGCATATCGTCCGCCAACGTGCAGCGCCTGTGGCGTGCGACCTGGGTGGCGACTGTTATCATCCTCATCGTTCTGGCCCTGGAGTGGACCCGGGGCGCCTACACCGACTGGTTGTGGTTCCGACACTTGGGGTTTGCTCCCGTATTCACCAAGGTAATTCTGCTGAAGACCCTGATGTTCCTCGCCGGGGCCCAACTCGCGCTGTTGGCCCTGACCGCCAGCGTTGCGCTGACCCTTCGCTTCTCCCAGGGGCCGTTGACTCTCACCCTACCGGTGGACACCCAAAGGCTGCTCTGGGTGCTGCTGTTCGCGGCGGCAGGCCTTACGGCGGTAATCTCCAGCTTCGTCTTCGGCTTGACAGCTATGAACAACTGGGACACCGTCCTGTTGTTCGTTAACAGGATTCCCTTCGGGGTTGTGGACCCCCAGTATGGGATGGACGTTTCCTTTTACGTGGTGACCCTGCGGATGTTCCGCTTCGTCCAAGGCTGGTTCCTGGGGTTGGCGATTACCGTGACGGTGTTCACGTCCAGCCTGTACATTGCGATCTACGCACTGCGGGGGGTGGGCTTTGTCCTGACCCCGCGAATGTTGAGACACGTGTCGGGCATGGGGGCCATACTCATGCTGGCAATAGCCGCCGGCCATGCTCTGGACATTTATGAACTGGTGCTGTCCGATTCCGGTGTGGTTTTTGGCGCTACTTACACCGACGTCAACGCCAGGATGCCCGCCCTGTGGCTTTTGACCGGGATTGCGCTACTGGCGGCCGTCGGGTTCGCCGTCAGCCACTACGCTGGCGGGGTGAGGCTTATGGCCGGGGCGTTCAGCCTTTGGGTTATTGCCGTCCTGCTGGCCGGCATAGCTTACCCGTCCTTGTTCCAGCGGTTCAAGGTGGCCCCCAACGAGTTCGAAAGGGAGCGGACTTTCATAGAACGCAACATAGAAGCAACCAATGCTGCCTACCAGTTGGACCTTGTCCAGGAATTCGACTTTGAATCAGCGCCCAAGATTACGGCGGAGGCGGTGCAGGACAGCCGGTCCACGCTGGACAACATCCGGTTATGGGACCTGCAACCATTGGAAGACGCCTACAACCAGCTTCAGTTTATGGAGTTGTACTACAACTTCCTCAACATGGACTGGGACAGGTATCCGGTAGACGGCCAGTTGCGCCAGGTGCTGGTGGCGGCAAGGGAGTTGAACCATGAAAGCCTGCCGTCCGATGCCCAGAACTGGGTGAACCAGCGGTTGCAATACACCCACGGCCACGGCGTCGCCATGAGCCCCGCCACGGGATTCACTTCCGGGGAGGGCCGCCCCGAGTTCCTGTTGCAGGACATACCAATACGGGGGGAGTTCCCGGTGACGCGGCCGGAACTCTACTATGGGGAGTCCCCGGTAGAGTTTGCCATCGTGAACAGCCAACTACCGGAAGTGGGTCTGGGCGCCGGACCTTTGCATTACAACGGGACGGGCGGCGTTTTGCTCAATTCGATGCTGAGGCGGATAGCATACGCGTGGGAGTTCGTCGACGTGAACATTCTGCTCAGCGACCAGATAGGTCCGGACAGCCGGATCCAGTACCGCAGGGACATCCAGTCGAGGGTCGCCGCCGTGGCCCCGTTCCTGGAACTGGATGGCGACCCCTACCCCGTATTGGACCAAGCTGGTAAACTGTGGTGGCTTCAGGACGCATATACAACCACAGACCGGTATCCGTACTCGACACCTTACAACAGTCCAGCGGCGGATGGGAGTGACAGGCCGGTAAAAGGAGGTTTCAACTACATCCGC
Source organism: Dehalococcoidia bacterium (assembly GCA_965203835.1). Taxonomy (GTDB): domain Bacteria; phylum Chloroflexota; class Dehalococcoidia; order Lucifugimonadales; family UBA3495; genus CBDCFV01. Next base: position 1,077,334 of record OZ241919.1, on the reverse strand, counting down.
AACAGCGTCAAGGTCTCGGTGGACGCCTACAACGGCGCCATGCATATATACGCGGTCCAGCCGGACGACCCTTTGTTAATGATGTACCGGCAAGCTCTGCCGACCCTGTTCAGAGACTTTGACGAAATGCCCGCAGACCTGAAAGAACACATACGCTATCCTCGAGACCTGTTTTCGGCCCAAGCTCAAGTGTATTTGAGGTATCACGTCACCGACCCGCAGGTGTTCTTCAACCAAGCGGAACAACGAGCGATTCCATTGGAGACGCGGTTCGGGAAACGGGGCGTCCTGGTGACCCCCTCGTACCTGATGCTGCAGACGCCCGGTGAAGAAGAGGCCGAGTTCGTCCTGATGGTGCCCTTCACCCCGGCAGGGACGAAAAGGAACTTGGTGGGATGGCTCATCGCCCGTAACGACAACCCCAACTACGGTCAGTTGATGGCATTCCGGTTGCCCGGCGACCCGCAGGTTGACGGCCCCAGCCAGGTTGAGGCGCGAATCGAAAACGACCAGCAGATTTCGCAGCAATTCACCCTTTGGGAAGGGGCAGGGTCCCAGGTTATCCGGGGTCAACTGCTGGTAATACCAATGGCCGACACCATACTCTACGTAGAGCCCATGTACTTGCAATCGGAGGTCTTGGCTTTTCCCGAGTTGAAAAAGATTATCCTGGCCGACGGCAGCGACGTGGTTATGGCCGACAGCATAGAGGAAGGGTTGGCCATGCTGGTGGACGGTCAAGCGCCGCCGGACGAGATGGCGGGGCAACCGGCATCTTCGCCGGTGTCGATGTCGCAGAAGTTGGAATCGATCGAAGATGCGGTCGACAGGCTTGATGAAGCCGTGGACGAACTCAGGGACGCCTTGAAAGGACTACGCGAAAATTTGGGAGGAAAGAACCCATGACAAGCAGCAGGGAATGGATTGCAGTTGAGAACAAGTACTACGCCCAGACGGTACGGCGTCAGCCCGTCGTGATCGTCCGGGGCGAGGGCACCAGGGTCTGGGATGCCGACGGGAAGGAGTACCTGGACTTCGTCGCCGGATGGGCGGTGAACCAGTTGGGGCACAGCCACCCGGTGATCACCCAGGCTATCTCCGAGCAGGCCGGGACGCTCATCCAGACCTCCAACCAGTTTTACACCGTGCCTCAGCTCAGGCTGGCGGAAACTCTTATAGAGAATAGTTGCTTGGACCTGGTGTTCTTTTGCAACAGCGGGGCCGAGGCCAACGAAGGGGCGCTGAAGCTGGCCCGCCGCTACGGCAAGCTGAACCGGGACGGCGCTTACGAGGTCATCACAGCCTATAACTCCTTCCACGGGCGCACTCAGGCCACGGTTGCCGCTACCGGGCAGCCCCACTACCAGGAGAACTTTGCTCCTCTTCTGCCCGGTTTCGTTCACGTCGACTTCAACGACGTTGAGGGCATCATGAACGCCACGAACGAACGAACAGCGGCGGTCATGGTGGAGCCGGTGCAGGGCGAGGCCGGGGTCATAATTCCCGACGACGATTACCTGCAAAGAGTCCGCGAGTGGTGCGACAGCCAGGGCATACTGCTGATTCTGGACGAAGTGCAGACCGGCATGGGTCGCTTGGGCAGCCTGTTCGGCTACCAGGAATACGGCGTGGAGCCGGACGTAATGACGCTGGCCAAGGGCCTGGGCTACGGCGTTCCCATCGGCGCCTTCCTGTCCAAGGAGCACTGCCAGGCTTTGGTCCCCGGAGACCACGGCTCCACCTTCGGCGGCAACGTGTTGACCACCGCCGCGGCCTACGCTGGCACCCGCTACCTGATAGACAATGACATTCCGGGCCACGTAAAGGAGATGGAAGGGTACCTGCTGGCCAGGTTGAACGAACTCAAGGGCCGGTACTCCTTTGTTTCCGAAGTCAGGGGCAAGGGCCTGCTGGCGGCCATGGACTTCGACCAGGACATCTCAGGGCAGGTGTTGACCAACGCCAACGAGGCCGGCATTCTGCTAAACGGCCCGCGGCCCAACACCATCCGCTTCATGCCGCCGCTGACGGTAACCAGGGAGGAGATCGACGAAGGCGTCAGCCGGTTGGGAGATGCGCTGGGGAAGATTTAGGGCGGACAGGGGGAAGTCATATTCACCAGGAAAGGGTCCAAGGCAAGAGTGTAATGGCGGGGCGAGAGTTCTATGTAGTAATCGAAAAGAACGAAAACGGGGGGTTCATAGGCGAAGTCCCTCAGTTAAAGTCATGCCGCGGTTACGGCAAAACGCTGGATGAACTAGTGGTAAATATGAGGGAGGCTATCAAGCTGTGCTTGAAAGACGACGGCTTGGACAGCCATACCCAATTTATTGGAGTCTACAAAGTAGAAGTACAGACTGACCAGTCATGAAAAATCGTGGTTTCTATGTTCTTGTCAAGGATGATGGGGAAGGTGGTTTCATCGGGATAGCGCCAGAACTCAAAGGGTGTTTGAGCTATGGGTTAACTCTCGATGAACTGATGTGTAATATGGAAGAGGTTATCCTCTTGTGCTTGGAAGATGGAGAGGATGCAGAAAATCCCTACTTCTACGGAATCCAAAAAGTGCTTGTCCAATAGGAATGAGCCGGATTCCTGCCCTTCGCGCCCGTGAGATTGTCCGTGCCCTGGAGCGCCTGGGTTTCCAAGTTAGACGGCAGAGGGGCAGCCACATTCGACTAAGACATCCGGATGGCCGGTACACAAGTGTGCCAGACCACGGGAGCAGGGAACTTCGCAGAGAATTCATACTCGACATCCTAAAACAAGCGCATGTGGACATGCCCGACTTTCTGGCAGCCCTATAGCAGTTAGCAATTTCAACCGGGAGCATTCACGCCAGATGCCAAACGACAGAATAGTCCTCGCTTACAGCGGGGGGTTGGACACCACTGTAGCCGTGCCTTGGCTCAAGGAAAAGTACGGGGCGGAAATAGTCACGTTGACCATCGACTTGGGGATGGTGGACCTGGAGTCCATACGTCAACGGGCGCTGTCCATCGGGGCGGTGGATGCGGTGACGGTTGACGGGAAGGAGACGCTGGTCGATGAGTTCCTGATTCCCAGCCTGCAAGCCGGTACGGTCTACGAGGAACAGTACCCATTGGCCACCGCCCTGGGGCGCCCGTTGATCGCCCGGTACTTGGTGGAGGTGGCCCGTCAATACGACGCATACGCCGTTGCCCACGGGTGCACGGGCAAGGGCAACGACCAAGTGCGACTGGAAGTAGGGGTTGGGGCATTGGCCCCGGACTTGCAGGTGATCGCCCCCATACGGGACTGGGGCATGAGCCGGGACGACGAGATCGATTATGCCCAAGCCCGCAACCTGCCCATCAGCGCGCGCAACAGCCGTTTCTCGACGGACGACAACCTGTGGGGGCGCAGCGTCGAGGCCGGAGAGTTGGAAGACCCTTGGCTGGAGCCGCCGGAGGACGCCTACGCATGGACCAATCCGGTGTTAGCCGCGCCCGACGAACCGGTCTACGTGGAGCTACACTTTGAATCAGGAGTCCCCACGGCAATCGACGGCGAGTCCATGTCTGGCGTTGACATGATACGCCACCTGAACGCCCTTGCCGGCAGCCACGGCGTGGGGCGGATAGACCACGTGGAAAACCGCTTGGTGGGCATCAAGTCCAGGGAGATTTACGAGGCGCCGGCGGCAGTAGTCATGCACGCGGCCCACAAGGCGCTGGAGACCATGACCCTTTCCAAGGAGCAAGCCCGGACCAAGACGCGCATCGCCCAGGAATACTCCGACGTCATCTACAACGGACTCTGGTACACGGCCCACCGTGCCGATCTGGACGCTTACGTACAAAGCACCCAGCGTTTCGTAACCGGCGATGTCCGCCTGCGTTTGCACAAGGGGACTTGCACCGTGGTAGGGCGGCAGGCTCCCCAAGCCCTTTACCAGCATGGCCTAGCCACCTACGACCGCCAGGACCAGTTCGACCATGCCGCCGCCGAAGGATTCATAAAGATTTACGGGTTGCCGGTCCGGACCCAGAACCAGGCGCAGACGGAGGGTTAATGGGCAGGTCGGTGAGACTCTCTAAAAGCATCTGACAGGAAAGTCAATATGGTGCAGGAATATTTAATTGAAGGCGTCTCCGGAGAAATGGTCAGAGTATCGCGGGGGGAGTTTGCGCAAGCTCTGTTTGGGCGGGCGGAAGAATCTTTGTGCGCTACTCGCGCCCTCATCCGAGATGGCCACTGGGCCGGGGCTTGTTTCTCAGGTTGTACTGCGGCAGGTCAAGCATTGGAGAGCTACTTGATATATGCAGGCTCCAGTCGAGGCGAGACGGAATCCGTTGGCGTAATGGCGCAAATGTGCGCTGAATTCCAATCCGAATTCTCTCAAGTCATCAGAAAGGGGAAGTACCTCGACCGCTATTACGCCATAACCCGGTACCCCGATGCCCTGCCGCCCGGGGCCCTCCCCTATCTGTGGTTTAACGAGGATGATGCGGAACAGGCTATGCAATACGCGGCCGAAATCGTGGATTTCACCCGCAGCCGTTTCTAGCGGAGCGTATACTCCAAGAGTCGATGACGCTGGCAAGGGAATGGCTACGACAAGCATTAGATTCTCGTCGTGTGGCGCAAGCCGCCTTGGCTCTCGGCGTTTGGGACTGGGCTTGCTTCCACTGCAATCAAGCTGTCGAGATTGCTTTGAAAGCAGTCTTAATACTATATAGAGGGAGAAACCCGCATACTCACTCTATCGAATATTTATTGGCCGAGTGCGCTGACTACGATACCGGGTTTGAGCGCTTTAACGACCGCGCTGCTTTTATTGGCCGGATGTACCTTGCGACCAGATATTTTGATGGCCCGGCCGCTGCGTCAAGCTCCGTGCAACGGTATTCAGAGGCGGATGCAAACGAAGCCTTATCGTATACCGACGGAGTTCTGATTTTGGCGCAAGCGCAATTCCACGACAGGCTCCGGGATTCGGAACCTTAATAATCACGAGCACCCCCGATTGGAGGCGTAGTGACTCTAGCCGCAAGAATGAATGACCTGGGCACCGAGACGGCCTTTGAGGTACTGGCGAAGGCGCGCGCCTTGGAGTCCCAAGGCAGGGACATTATCCACTTGGAAATCGGCGAGCCGGACTTCGACACGCCACAGCACATCGTGGAAGCCGGCGTGGAGGCATTGCGCCAAGGTTACACCCATTACGGCCCAACGCCGGGATTGCCGGAACTGCGGGAAGCAGTAGCCAGGAACAGCCGCGAGGTAAGGGGTATCGACACCGACGCCGGTCAGGTGGTGGTAACGCCCGGAGCCAAGCCCATCATGTTCTACGTGCTGCTGGCATTGGCGGAGCCGGGTGTGGAAGTGATTTACCCCAACCCCGGGTTTCCCATTTACGAGTCGATGATCCGCTTCTCCGGCGCCAAGCCCGTGCCCATGCAGTTGCTCGAGGAAAGCGGCTACCACCCCGACCTCGACGATCTGGCCGGGAAGATCACCGACCGGACGCGGTTGATCATCCTCAACTCGCCTGAGAACCCCTGCGGCTCGGCGTTGACCCGGCACGAACTGGAGACCATCGCCAACCTGGTGAAGGCGAGGGACGGCCTGTACGTGCTCGCCGACGAAATCTACAAGGACATTCTGTACACCGGAGAGCACCACAGCATCGCCGCGTTCCCGGATATGTCCCAGCGCACCATCATCCTCGACGGCTTCTCCAAGAGCTACGCAATGACCGGCTGGAGGCTGGGCTACGGCATATTGCCCCACGATTTGGTGCCTCACGTGGTAAAGCTGGCGGTCAACAGCGTTTCCTGCGCCGCCTCCTTCTCGCAACGGGCGGCAATCGCCGCCCTGGACGGTCCCCAGGACCCGGTGCTGGAAATGGTGGAAGAGTTTACCCGCCGGCGGACGCTGGTGACCGACGGCCTCCGCAGCATCCCCGGAATCAATTGCCCCGAGCCGGAGGGAGCATTCTACGCCTTCCCCAGCATCAAGGATACCGGCTTGACCAGCGAAGAGTTCGAAGACAGGGCCATGAACGAGGCCGGCGTCGCTTTGTTGTCGGGCTCGGCGTTCGGAGAGTTCGGGCAGGGGTACATCCGTCTTTCCTATGCCAACTCCCAAGAGAATATACAGAAGGCTGTGGAGCAATTGGACCGGTTCGTTCGCAGCTTGTAGGCTTGTAATGGAGCTGAGGACTGGCTGCGAAGGAGTACAATAGTGGGCACATTTTCAATTCTCATCGAAGTAGGGGACGTCTCAGGCGCCTGCTTCGTGCAAACGGAGGCAATGGTCGACACTGGCGCCGTGTTCACGATGCTCCCTGAAGACATCATTGCTGGTTTTACCCCGATTGCTCAGGAGAACCAACGATTCAGACTGGCGGACGGCAGTCAGGTAGAGTACCCGGTAGGATATATGAGACTCAGGTTTGAGCAGAGGGACGTGATCGCGCCTGTAATTGTCGCCCCGGAAGGCGTTACGCCTTTGCTGGGAGCCACTGCGCTGGAAGATGCCCTGCTTGGCGTCGACTCTCACAACGAGCGGCTAATCCCCATTGAAGGCAGTCTGAGGCCGGCATACCCAGACATCCAATCCAACCAAGAATACGTGGAGATACTAAAATGGACCTAGGACTTAGTGAAGTCCAGCAGATGCTTCGGACCAGTTCCCAGGAGTTTTTGTCTCAAGAGTGCCCGCTGAGCTTGGTGCGGGCCATGGAGGAGGACTCTCGCGGCTACACGGATGATTTGTGGAGGCAGGTTGCCGGGCTGGGGTGGACCGGGCTGGCGTTCCCGGAAGCCTACGGCGGCACCGGCGGAGACTTCCTTGACCTTGCCGTCTTGCTGGAGGAAATGGGCCGCTCCCTTTGCCCCGGCCCCTTCTTTTCCACCGTGGTGCTGGGCGGCTTGACCGTCCTGGATGCCGGAAGCGACGAACAGAAACAGGACCTGCTGCCCAGAATTTGCGAAGGCCAGCTATTGATGACCCTGGCATTGACGGAGGCGTCCGCCACCTACGAGCCGTGGGGTGTTGAAGCCACGGCCACACGTCAAGGGGACAACTACGTCCTGAATGGCGTCAAGCTGTTCGTGCCCGACGCCCATGTTGCGGATGTGCTGCTGGTGGTCGCCCGCACGTCCAGCAATGGTGACTCTGCCAGCGGCATCACTATTTTCTTGGTGCCGTCGGGGGCCGACGGCCTGAGTGTTGCCCAGATGAACACCATCGCCCAGGACCGGCAGTGCGAAGTGGTCCTGGACCAAGTAATTGTCCCCGCAGCTTCGGTCCTGGGCGAAGTTGACCAAGGTTGGCCCGTTTTGCAGCGGGCCATCGAAAGGGCTACGGCTGGCAAGTGCCTGGAGATGTTGGGCGGGGCGGAAGCCGTGCTGGATATGACCGTTGAGTATGTGAAGGACCGCGCCCAGTTCGGACGCCCGGTGGGCAGCTTCCAAGCGGTGCAACATCATTGCGCCCAGATGGCGACCGATGTTGAAGGGAGCCGGAATGTAGTCTACCAAGCGGCGTGGCGGGTTGCCGAAGGGATGCCCGCGGAACGGGAAATCTCGGTGGCGAAGGCGTGGGTCAGCGGGGCTTATGAGAGAGTATGCGCGACGGCGCACCAGTGCCACGGCGCCATAGGGTTCACCAAGGAATACGACCTGCAGCTCTACACCAGGCGGGCGAAGGTCCTGGAACTCAACTATGGCGACGCCAACTTCCACAAAGACCTGGCGCTCCAGCACCAGGAACGAGGTCTGGCTTGACCAAGCGTCGGACTGCCAGACGGGAGCTACTAGCCGAGAAATGAACGCCAGCGATTGCATCTTTTGCACCATGGCCCAGGACCCCGGCCACCCGGCCCCGATATACCGGGATGACTTGGTGTTCGTCCTGCGCGACATCAATCCCCAAGCTGCGGTGCATCTTCTCATCATTCCCAACAACCACCTTGCTGCCTTGGATTCCATTGCCGCAGACCAGTCCCCTGCCTTGGGGCACATGCTGACGGTGGCTGCGGATATGGCCGGACGCGAGGATGTCGCGTCAAGCGGATACCGGCTGGTGGTGAACCAAGGCCGGGACGCAGGCCAGGAAATCGAGCACCTTCATCTCCATATGTTGGCGGGGCAGCCCCTGAGGGCAATGGGCTGACTCCAAGCCTCGTCAACAACCGGCAGTTGCGGATTGATGACTGACTCCGTTATCGATAACTTGACCCCCTTGGTCCAAGCCCGCGTTGAACACCTGCCGCCCAGTCTGCAGGCCCACGTCTTTTGCGTGGTGGAGATTGCCCGCTCGCTGGCCCGCCGGCATGGCTTGGACGAGGACCGGGCTGCCCTTGGCGCCTTGGCCCACGACGTGGCCCGCGCAATGCCGGGCAAAGAACTATTGCGGCAGGCGGACCGGTTGGGTCTGCCCGTCTGTGAAGTAGACCAGCGAGTCCCGGTCTTGCTGCATGGCCCCGTTGGGGCTGAGTTGCTGCTCGTGGAGGACGGCTTGGACGACTGCTCCATCTATAACGCCGTTTGCTGGCATACCACGGCCCATCCCTTGATGGACGACCTAGGGAAAGTGGTCTTCCTGGCCGACAAGCTGGACCCGCAAAAGATAAGGTCCTACCCTTACCTGGATGTCATACGCTCCCTTGCTTTTGAAGATATGGACCGGGCGGTGCTGGAGTTTTTGACCCGCGAGACCGTCGTCCGGATGGGACGGGGCGAGTTGGTGCATCCGTTGACGATAGAAGCCCGCAACCATTTGATACTGTCCGGCGATCGGTCGCCAGTGACCGGCGGTCAATCACAGGAGGTGGCACGATGAACATAACGATGGACGACGGTGCGGTGGCGCACATCCAGCGCAAGGGAGGCCGGGCAGCTATCGACCTTGTGTCCTGCTCGTCTTGATCCGGTCCCATCCTTGAGGTGTCGGTCGACACCCACATCGGGAGACGGGACGTATCCGTCTACCAGAGCGTCCAACAGGATGGAGTGGAATTGCTGGTATCCCCGGACCTGGCTGACAACGCCTCCAATATTGCCGTGCAATTGGGCAGTTTCCTGTTCTTCAAACGGCTGAAGGGCGCGGTGATGCTCTCCAACGGATGGGTGGTGGGCGCCCGCGGCATACTGGACGCCAATTGACTTGTGACCGGTCCCGATTCAGGCAAAGCCAAGGGGTGACGCAATGCGCTTCGGCATAAATTTCGGCGGTGGTGACCTGCCGGGCGAACCGCGGCAGAAGGCGCTGGACGGGCGGCTGACCAAGGCCCGCATGGCGCACCAGTTGGGATACCACTCGCTATGGACCGGTGCGGGTTACTTGAACCACGACTTCCACGGAATGATGCTGCTGGCCAGGGCCGCGGCCGAGGCCCCCGGCCTGGAGTTGGGTATGGTGGCGTTGCTGCCGCTGTACCATCCGGTGGAGGCGGCGGAGCAGATTTCGACCCTCAACGTGATTTGCGGCGGCAACTTTGTCCTGGCCCCGGCCCTTGGGTGGCGGGACTTCCAGTTCAACGCCTTTGGAGTGCCCAAGAGTGAACGTTTGTCCCGCTTCCGCGAGGTCATGGAGGTGATGAACAAGCTGTGGACCGAGGAGCGGGTAACTCACCACGGCCGTTACTATGATATGGACGACGTTCCCGGAGCCGGGGCCTTGGCGCCGGGACAGCGCCCCAAGGTATACATCGCCGCCAACCTGGACCAAGGGATTGTGCGGGCGGCGCGTGAGTCCGACGGCTGGCTGGTCAGTTCCCGGGCCACCCTGCCTACCATCGAACGGCAGGTAGACGTCTACCGCGAAGCCGCTGAAAAGAACGGCAAGCCGGGTTTCATTTCCGCTTGGCGGGAGATGTTCGTTGCGGAGACGCGGGAGGAAGCCGTGGCCATTGCCCGCCCCCACGTGGAATGGCTGTACCGAGACCGGGCCGCGCTGGGGCACAGCCAGGAACTTCCCGAGGCCGACCGCATCGACGTGGGTTTCGAGCAGGTCCTGGACGGCCGGTTCATCATCGGTAGCCCGTCGGAGTGCATAGAAGAGGTGAAGAAGTACCAGGCCCTGGGCGTGGACGAACTGGTCCTGCGCTGCCAGTGGCCCGGTATGCCCAATGAAGACTCCTTAAGGGCGGTAGAGTTGTTCGGGAAAGAGGTCCTGCCGGCGTTCAGGTAGGGCTAATTGAGAACTCTAACGACGCCGGCGATTGGTTCGGCGTCTTGAACTTGGGATGCTTTCTTTGACTATATCGGCAAGGCGTGACCCGCATGGCTTGGCAATGATTCTGCGTGGTATTCCCCTGAAATGCACCCGCTTGTCGCTCAAAGCGGGAGTTGGGTTATGCTTCCCGGCGTAGAGAAGTATAGGCAGCACGTCGTTTACGTCTTGTCTTTGCGCCACCTGATCCAAGATGTTCAAGCCGCCTTGAATCTGCGCTACGATGCGGTCTATGGCGAGGTTGCTGCCGCCTTTGAGTTCAATAGCCGCAAGCAACGGCCTCTGTTTCCACAATACTCCGCAGTCGCAGATGCGTCCTCGAAACTTCAAGATACGTTTGACACAATTCAGGTCGACTATTTGGACCTGTCGCGCTATCCCAGTGAAATCTGCACGGCATCCACCTTCTGAGCAAGACGTGCAAATGCACTGGGTGACGTTGGGAGGAATGTCCAAGGTTATCGAGAGCTGTGTTCCAGTCTTATGGCTTCGTTGTAGAGGGCACTGTGGGCGTCCGTAAACGGGAAGGTTGGGATTCCTGAATCCGCAGTGACATCCAGCGTTTCTACACTTGACCCATCTTCGCCGTTCCTGAACAGGTAGGCGCCCACGTTGTCCGGGGCCAAGACCTCGTTCGCCGAATATTTTCTCGCCGCCCGGCTCCTTGAGGATATCTGTGATAGCAACAGTAGATTGTTAATCTGATTCACAAAAAAATCGCTGTGAGTGGTTATCAGGACTTTTACTCCTGAGTTGACCAGCATAGCGATGGCTCTGGCCAACTTGCGTTGGTTGTCAGTGTCGAGGTGTGACTCGGGCTCTTCAATAATGAATAGTTGGCCGGGCCGGACAAGGTATTTGAGGAACAAGACAATAGGAGCTACCTCGGAGACCATTGAGGAAACTTGGTGCAATAAAAACCTGCCATTATCGTTTTCATAGTAAATTTCCGGATATTCTACGCGCCGGTCCAAACCCACAGACCCTCGAGTCACTTCCCTTTCCAAGAACTCTGCAACTTGATGGGCCGGATTTTCAGCTGCTCGGTTAGGGTCCAAGGACAGTAGCGACTGTATGAGGTCAGTAATAACTCCCGCCAACCTTGGAATCTCCATCGGCTGTAACCAAGCCCGAGACGCACTACCTACGATGAGGCTAGCCAATGTTTTGTGGCCTTGTAAGATGCCAGACCTGCTGGCTGGCATGTAGTGGGCTTCTCCTATGAGGTTTCTTAGGATAGGCCATACGAGTTCGAGAGTCGTAATATGCAGGAAATATTCAGGTTCATCTACTGGTAGTCTAATGGGCCAATCGAAATTCCTGTCGTTTATCGTGCGTTCAAAAAGATTGACACACCAATTCTTGGTTGCCAGATCTTGGTCGGTAACCTGCATTTCCCATCGGAAACTGCCGCCCGACTCCGAAATACCAACTTCCAATCGGGGAGCACTTAGGGCATACCCTCGTCTGACAAGTCCGTGTATCTCTGTGCCATAGCATCTTTGCAACTCTATGCCAACACTGCGTGACAATGAATGAGCGGAGGATCTAGCCGCCTCTACCAAGATGTCCTGCATCTCGTTTGACAAGTCACTGAGGTTAATGGGTCCTCCAATCCTCGACTCCGCCATAGGCCATGCTTTCTTGAGTTCCTGACTCGTCCGTTCCAGTAATTCCGGTGGAAATTCACGCCAAAGATAGTATCCTCGGGGCATTCTCCCCATGCCAATTGAAGACGCGAAAAGTGCCCGGGATAGACAATAAACTGTTAAGGCCAAGTACGACTTTCCAGAGTTGTTGGGCCCAATGAACACGGTGAGGGGCTTCAACTCGATGGAAGCCTCGGCGATCGGCCCGAAATCCTTTACAGCTACACGGGTCACGTTAAAACGGTGCTCCTTGAAGGGATGCAGTTTGCCCTGGTTATGCTTACTTTCGGGTGTCCGACCATGATTCTTCAAAGTCTCGGCGAGGAAACCCGATGGCAGCCATGAATGTACCACCGATGAGCATCACGACCCCCAAGCAGAAACAAGTGATGCCGAACCATGCTAACAACTCTGCGGCGGTGGGAATACAAAAAGGGTAACAAGACGCCATTGGGGCAACAATGAATCTAGCCAACGCCAACGACAGGCCGCCCGTCAAGCATAGTGATAGACCGCCCCAAATCATGAAACGACGCGCATGTTGGAGAAACGGTTGCCTCATATAACCTAACGCTCCTTCAGCGCATCACGCGAAAGCAAACAAATCGCCGACAGGCGCCCAGATAGAGTATCACATGGAAGTCCTACGCCTCCATTCGGAATTAGCTTTCTTCGGCGTGACTTCTCTTTGCTGAGGGATTGATGTTAGGCGGTCCAGTCTCCGTAACCATGGTCCTGTTTCCCGGTAACTCTGAACTCATGATGTTATCGCAGTGAAGGGTGCTGAACACCTGTTCTGAATTTCCGCAAAATTGGCTGGAAAGCTATTGACTGCTTAAGAACGCGCGTTCTATAATTTGCTGCATCAATTAGAACGCATGTTTGGGAGGCAGTTATGGCGAAGTCAGCGACGGTCGATCCCCAGGTGGACATCACCCAGGAAGTCATCGATTCGGAATACTACCATTACGAAGACACCGGCTGCGAAGTAACGTCATCCTGCCTTGTCTGTCCCCTGTCCCGGTGCAGGTACGACGATCCGGCTTGGTACCAGCGGCTCCGGCGGGCGGCGAAGGACATGAGGGTGTGGAGGGCCGTGGAGTCGGAAGGCTTGACGGCGGAAGAAGCGGCCGTGCGATTTTCGGTGACGGAGCGGACCATTTTCCGCATGATCAGCCGCTGCCGTGAGGCGCTGCTGGAACTGGACAAAGAGGAAGTGCTGGCCCTGGTCGCGGACTAGGGCCAGCGTTGTACGTCAGCCCCTCGGCAAACCCAGCCCGCGGGAAGCGATGATGTTCCGCTGTACCTCGGAAGTGCCGGCGGCGATGGTGCCGGAGAAGGAACTCATCCAGTGTTCTTGTACCCGGCCCATGAGGGGCGCCCACTTTTCGGAACGGGTCAGAGCGCCGTACATGCCCAGAACGTCCATGCCGGTCTTGGTGACCCGCTGCACCGTCTCGCTGCCGAATACCTTGCTCATCGACGCCTCTTTGTTGGGCACCAGTCCCTGCCCCTGCATGTAGGCGACGTTGTAGGCCATGAGCCTGGCGACTTCGCATTCGATGAACCGGTCGGCCAGCGCGTTCCGCACCCAGCCTATCTCGCTCAGAGGCTGCCCGTTGCGTTTGGTCTCGGTGGCGTACTCGAGAGTCTCCCCCAGCAGACGCCGGGCGCTGGCGGAGTAGTCGATGCCCGACCGCTCGAAGTCCAGCAGCGTGACCGCCACGTACCAACCGCGGTTTTCCTCGCCCACCACGTTATTCCTGGGAACGCGGACATTGTCGAAGATGACCTCGTTGAACTCGTGGCGGTTGGCCATGTTGACAATGGGCCGCACCTGCACTCCAGGGGTCTTCATGTCCACCAGCACAAAGCTGATGCCCCGGTGCTTGGGCGCGTCCGGGTCGGTGCGGGTTAGCAACATGATCCAGTCGGCCCGGTGGGCCATGCTGGTCCATATCTTGCTGCCGTTTATCACGAAGTCATCGCCGTCCACCACCGCGCGGGTGGAGAGGGAGGCCAGGTCGGAGCCCGACTGGGGCTCGCTATAGCCTTGGCACCACTGTATCTCGCCCCGGGCCACCGGCGGCAGGTGGGTGCGCCGCTGCTCTTCCGAGCCGTGGATCATCAGAGTCGGCCCCAGCATCCGCACACCGAAGATATCCCTGCCGGGAGTGCGGTTGTAGGTCAACTCTTCGCTGAAAATAGCGGACCGTATCTGGGTAGCGGCTTGCCCGCCGTACTCCTCGGGCCAGTGCATGGTCAGCCAGCCCCGGTCGGCCATCTTCTTGCGAAGTTGCAGCGAGAAGTCCCAGTCGCTCTCCTCAGGATAGCGGCCTTCGCCCTCCCAGTTGGGAGGCAGTTCCTGTTGGATGAATTCAGCCACTTCCTGTCGGAAGGCTTCGTCCTCGGAGGTAAACCTGAAGTCCACGGCGGCGCTCCTTACAGAAAGTGTTCAGTTGCCCACGGCGACGCAGGTAACCGTTCGAACGACCCCGGTCACGGTATGGATGTTGTCGGTCACCACGTTGCCGACCACCGACATGTCTTCGGCGCTTACCACCGCTATGATGTCATAGGGACCGGTCACGACGTCCACAGACTCGACGTTCTCCAGGTTACGCAGCGTTATGGCCACGTCCCTGGTCTTGCCCACAGCGGTTTCCACTAACAGGTATGCTCTGGTAGCCATCTTTTCCTTCCGGTCGCGGTCCAGCCCGCTGGTCCATTGAAAAGGCAATGCCCCGATGGAGGCGTGGTGCGGCTGGGACGCACAGATTCCTGAGACTGGTGATAATTCTAGGGGCAGCCCATGGGGCTGTCAATTCGATTTCCGTTCAGGGCTCCCACCGCAACGGGTATAATCCCGAACTATGACGCATCAAATGCAAATTCTTGCCCGGGGCGCCGATGAGCTTGGCATCCGGTTGACCGAGGGTCAACTGGACCAGTTCCAAGCCTACTATGAGACCTTGGCCGATTGGAACAAGCGCATGAATCTCACCCGGATCACCGGGCTGGAGGAAGTGCAGGTCAAACACTTCCTCGACTCGCTTACCGTCGTACTGGCCGCTCCCCTGCAACCGGATGATACACGGAAGATGATCGACATCGGAGCTGGAGCAGGGTTTCCCGGCTTGCCGCTGAAACTGGCCTTCCCGGAGACCGAATTGGCATTGGTGGAATCGGTTGGAAAGAAAGCGGACTTCTTGAAGGAACTGGTCGACATTCTGGGGCTTGAGGGTGTGGAGATACATACCGGAAGGGCGGAAACACTGGCCCGCCAACCCGGCCTCCGCGAGAGCTTCGACCTTGTACTGGCGCGAGGGTTGGCTAGACTCCCTGTACTGGCCGAGTACACGTTGCCCTTCTGCCGGGTGGGAGGAACGGTGGCGGCGCTGAAACACGGGGACATAGGGGAAGAGATTGAGCAGGCGTCGAATGCCCTGCGAACGTTGGGCCGCGCCGCGTCGCAAGTCTATCAAGTAAACGTAACCGGCCTGACCGACAACCGGGTTGTCGTCGCCGTAGAGAAGGTCGCGCCGACTCCGGAAAGGTTTCCCCGCCGCCCCGGGATACCTGCCAAGCGGCCTTTGTAGACTCCTGGTCCTTTCGTGATAGGCCCCGCCGTCGCGTTGCGTCGGCATTTTCCCATTTGTGCAATTTACTTGGTTTTGTCTGTACTAAGGTACGTTTGCACAGAAAATAAGCGCCGCCGCATACATTTAGACGACTCCTATCAAAGCCGCTATAATCTGCCGCATGTTCACTTTCGGCAAAGCCTCAGCGAATATTACGCGACTCTTCGCCGTGCTTTGTCAACGTAAATGATAACCCTATGGCAGCTCGATTTCAGAAACGTTGTTGTAAGCACATTCAATATGGAAGGATGGTAATGCCATCCTGAATTATATAGCTGTCATCAAATCGACTAGATATCAACGAGGAACTAAACATGACCGCGAAGGAAAGTCACGGAGTCGTAGTTGTGCGCACGTCAATATCAATTATTCACCGCCCGGAGACGTATGGCCACCACGGTGAAGGTACTCTCCGAACGGACGATTGGGAACTTTTCCCGAACTACATAACCGCCCAAGAGGCAGGCTACACACTATGCGGACTGTGCTTTTATAGGGAACTCCAGCAAAGCGGATAGGCGGGACGGGATGGAATGAGAAAAATTCAAGCACCACAGCCTAATGAAGCAGTTGGCTATCGTTTAGATGAGGTTCGCACTTGATAGGGACTGTCAGAAGGTATTGGCTTAGGAAAGGCGACGCAGGAGGACGTTAGATTGACGTGGGTTCGTGACATGCTCAGGTGGGTTGTCCTTTGTTTTGTACTGGTCTTGGTTTCATGCAGCACTCTTATGCCTACTCCTACTCCGGTACCTACCCCGACACCGGATTTCGGTTCTATGGTGGACCGTTGCGAATCTGACCGAATCAACAACAAGTCATCATACCATGACGAGATATTAGAGGGCGCAACAGAAAGTGAGCTAATGCGTTTACCGGTGGAAGAGCCACCGGCTTGCCGGATGTTCCGCGAGCAATATCCGGATGAATTCGCGAGTATGATGAAGAATACTATATCGGGAACGTTTGTCCTGTATGACGAAGATATCCTTCCCAAAACATTGCCGGGCCGCTTTGTCGCGATGTTGGGAAGGATATGTTATGCGTCGGGGGGGTATGGTGATATCAAAGGTGGTGCCGAAGTTATCGTGAAGGATGGGGCAGGGAAAGTTATCGGCAAAGGGTCATTATGGGAAGGAAGACGAGAAGGACAGATCACTGACGCTTGTGCCTTTCCATTTCAAGTGACCTTTATCCCTGACGCTGACTTTTACGAAATTGAAGTCGGTAGACGAGGTAGCTTGATCTTTTCACACCGCGAATTGGAAAGCATTGGTTGGCTCGTTGGCTTTGAATTGGGGAGATGATGATAAAAGAGGTTTGGATGTGAAGAGGCATTTTCAAATAGAGCAGATAAATTTAATGAGATGATACCTCATTTATAACAGTGCAATGCCCGACATCATTTCAGTTTATGAGCAAGACTGATCAGCCTCATCAATCCACCCGCCGCTTTCGCCGCCGGCATTGTCGGTGAAAGGGCGGTCTTTGGGAGAGGTCTTCATGTCCGTCATGGTAACCGGCGCCACCGGCTTTATCGGCAACCGCATTGTGCGCAAGCTGGTCGAACGGGGCGAAGAGGTAGTCTGCTTCGACCTGGCGCCTCCACGCGCCAACCTGCAACCGTACATGGACCGGTTGCAATTCTACCGGGGCGACATAATGCAGATGCCTCACCTGTTGGACGCGGTCAATACCCACCAAGTGGACCGGATCATTCACATGGCCGCCCTGCTTCCCCCTGACACCGAAGAGCGGCCCCACTTCGGCATGTTGGTCAACATCCAAGGGACCAACAATATTTTTGAGGTGTCCCGCTGGACCGGCGTTCAGCGGGTGGTCTACGCCAGTTCGATAGCCACCTTCGGGGTGCAGGAGACCTTCGGGGAACGCCCGGTTAATGAGGACGACCTGTCAGCGCCGGCGAATGTGTACGGGATGACCAAGGCGGCCAACGACTTCGCCGCCGGGAAGTACGTTGACCGGTACGGCTTGAACATAGTGGGTATACGCATCTGCACCGTGTTCGGCCACGGGCGGGTCACCGGCATGACCGGGATCATCGGCGGCCTGCTGATGTCGCTGCCGGCGGTGGGCCAGCCCATCTCCATGCCCTTCCACAGGGACGAACCTTCGCCGATGATTCACGCCGAAGACGCGGCGGAGATTTTCGTCCGTGCCTCCCTGAGCGACCGCCTCAACCACCGGATTTACATAAGCGGCGGACACTTGGCCACCATCGGCGATATGGCCGACTTGGTCAAGAAGTTCATCCCCGACGCCGACATAACCACTGGCGACCAAGCCGTTCCCCACATCTACTTGGTGGACAACAGCCGTATGCTGGCCGACATAGGCTACGAACTCGCCCCGCTGGAAGTAAGAGTGCTGGAGCACATCAACGACGCCAGGGCCGAGGCGGGGCTGGAAGCTATAGGGTAGGAGGGCCAGCCTCTCCAGTTGGGTCTCAGGAGCGTCCTCTTACGTTGTAGGGGCAGGGTCGTGACGTAGTGAGAACCCCACCGGGGAGGTGTCCCCGATTTTCAAGCCGGTGTTCCCAGTGAGTTCTACAAGCCTCCGGCGTTGCTGATTGGAGGTGATGGTAAAGGGTCTGGGGGCCTCGAATTGGAGAGCCTCCAGTGTCGGCAGCGCTTCTTCAACGGCTTGCAGGGTTTCTGTCAGGGCGCCGACGCTGGTCTGGTTCTCGTAGAAGTTCCTATGCCCCTTGTGATATGCGTCGGAAAGGGCGTTGGCGAGTTCAGGTTCGTTAAATTCCACTACGATGTGTTTCCCGATGTTTTCAACTTGCCGGTGTGACTCGTGGTTCCATCCTCTTTGTTCGCCAATGATTTTCAATTGATGGGCAACCGCGCCCCATGCTTTCTCACCCGCTTGGAGCCTGTTGCCCTTGCCTAGTTCCTCCCGCGCGTGATGCATGAACCTGCGGCTTATGGCCCGGCGGTCCTCTGGCGTTTGCAGTCCAGGGTCTGGCAGCGGCGGCACGGTTGTCATAACAATTTCATCCTAAAGTTGTTGTGGAGAATTATACAACCGTCAAGCCCTTTCATATCCCATGTGATCGAAGCTACCCCCGTAGTCCCTCCCATAGATTCCCTATATAATAGCCGGGCGCAACAATAATTCACCCAGGGTTAGAGGGAGTGGTTATGAGCATCGCCATCGGTTACGTGCCCGGAGCATTCGGCCAAGGGGGCGAGGACCCCGGGTTTTTGAAGGAACTGGTGGATCTGGGTGACAGCTATGGGTACGATTCCATCTGGCTGAGCGACCGGATAGTCAGCGACCGGTTCAGCTTGGAGCCGATGGTCGCCTTGTCGATGGTCGCGGCCTACTCCGACAGGATGAAGTTCGGCACCAGTGTGCTGGCCATGCCCTTGCGCAACCCGGTAGTGCTGGCCAAGCAGATAGCCACCTTGGACTACCTGTCCCAAGGGCGGTTCTTCCCTGCCGTGGGCCTTGGCCAGGAAGAGCCGGAGGAATACGAGGCCTGCGGAGTGTCCAAGGAGGCCCGCGGCCCCCGCACCGACGAGGCCATCCGGTTGATGCGCCGCTTGTGGGAAGAGGAGAACGTGACCCACGAGGGCGCTTTCTACACTTGCCACAACGTGACCGTAACCCCCAAGCCTTTCCTGGAACCGTCTACTCCGGTCTGGATCGGGGGACGCAGCCCCGCCGCCGCCAGGAGGGTTGGGCGTGTGGGCGACGGCTGGCTCGTTTCCAGCGCCACTCCCGCCGAGATCAAGGAGGGGCGGGACATAGTATTCAGCACCGCCGCCGAGTTCGAAAGGGAGATTGAGGAAGACCACATCGGCGTGCTGCTGGGGTACTACATTTCCGACGATGTCGAGGAAGCTACGGCGATGGCTTATGACTACGTTACCCGCCACCGGCCCGACGCCCACTTCACCGAGTACAGCGCCGTTGGCGCCGCCGAGCAGGTCGCCCAGACTATCCAAAGCTACATAGACGCCGGGGCTCAGAAGTTCGTGGTGCGGCCCCTGTGCCCCGCCGAGGAAACTATCGGCCAGCTGGAAATAATGGGGACCAAAATCCTGCCCCAGTTCGTCAAGTAAACTGAATTGGAATCGTTAACCGGGGAAGAGCCGTGCAAGGACCAGTGTTGGTCTTGACAACTTCCGACAGCAGATAGAGGATCTATTTCCAGTTAATGAACGCACTGGAGCGGTTTTTCACTTGGTACTGGCTGATATATTTCGGGATCTACCTCGTTCTGGTTGGTGTTTTGACGTGGTTTTTCTGGGGAGAATTAATTGCCGGTGATAACCAACTCCAGTTACTGACCAACATATACGGAGCATCCGCTGGTACTGCTTCGATTGCTGCTATCGTATTGGAGGGTTTAGGGAAGATGTCATTATTGATATTCGGGCCTGCGGCGAAGAAGTTGATGAAAGAAATGCGCCAAGACGCACGTCAGGAAGGACGCGAGGAAGGACGCGAGGAAGGACGCGAGGAAGGACGCCAGGAAGGACGTGAAGAGGGGCGCGAGGAGGAACGGAAAAAGTGGATGGCTTGGGATAATCGCCGAAGGGAAGCCCAAGCCCGTAATGAGTTATTTGACGAACCGCCGCCGTAAATGCGTCATATGGCGCACTCAAATCCCGTTAACAGGAAGCCCGGGTAATTGCCCGGGCTTTTATTGCCTTAGGCTGCCTCTAGCCTGAAGCGTTCCCCCGCAACCCTTTCTCCACAGCGATGAGCTTGTCCAGCCGCCGTTGGAACCGCGGCTCCGGGATAAAGTTGGCCGACAGGAAAGCGGTCAATATCTCCTTTGACAGCTCTATTCCTATCACCCGTCCTCCCAAGCACACGACGTTCATCTGATCATGCTCGACGCCCTGGTGGGCGGTGTAGGTGTCGTGGCACAGGCAGGCCCGTACTCCCGGCACCTTGTTGGCGGTTATGGACGCGCCGACGCCGCTTCCGCAGACGATGATGCCCCGCTCGAACCTGCCCGACTGCACTGCTTCGGCCACCGCCGCGGCAAAGTCGGGGTAGTCGTCCTCGGGGTCCAGTTCGTGGGCGCCAAGGTCTGTCACCTCATGGCCCAGCGACCGCAGCCACGGTATCAGTTGCCCCTTCAGTTCGAATCCAGCATGGTCGGCGCCAATGGCAAGTTCCACTTCCGGCATCTCCGTTTAAGCATGGTTGGGGTTTGCTTGGTCAGTCCATCTTACCATGCCACCGGGGTATGGGCGGTTCCAGTACATTGTGTAATTGTCAGAATCAGGATTTACCGGATACCAGGATTCTCAAGATAGAGGACTTTCATCCTGCTAATCCCATAATCCTGAGAATCCTGATTCAGACAACTGTCAGCGAACGGTTGACACGTCGTAAAACAACTCCCTAACCTTTTATCAACGAAAAAGAGACGCGGGCGGCCAATTTGCCGTTCCCACTTGCTTGAGGGACAGACCCCAGCGCGGGCCTGTCCCTTTTTCGTTGGAGCAATATCAGGAAGGAGGTGAAAGGTGACCAACAGTGATCTGGGACTGTGGGGCCGGGAACGGCTTTTGGAGGCCTTGGACGCTTATAGCAGGGGGCTGAGCGACGCGCCCTTGTTGCACAAGTGGACCAAGAGTGACGTAACCGCCGCCGCAGATGACCGCGACGAGCCCATGTCGTTCATCATTTCCACCGATGACGTGGACCGTCACGGCGATGTCATCGTCGCCGAGGGATGGCGACTGGACTCGTACTTGGCCAATCCGGTGTTTCTGTGGGCCCACGACTACGCCCGGCCGGTCATAGGCCGCGCCATAGAAGTGTGGAGCGAGCCACACAAGCTGCTGGCGCGAATGAAGTTCGCCCCCACCGGGTTCGCCCGGGAGGTGGCCCTGTTGTACCGGTCCGGCTACCAGCGGGGCGTCTCCGTGGGATTCAAGCCCTTGCGTTACGAAGAGCGACGCAACGACAAGACCGGGGCCTTCCTGGGAATCCGCTTCCTGGAACAGGAGTTGCTGGAGACCAGCGCGGTCCCCGTACCCGCCAACAGCCACGCTTTGCGAAAGGCTTTGGACCAAGCGCCGCTGTTGGGCGAGTACCTGAAGCAGACCGCCCCATTGGACACGGCGGTGGATGAGGTGATAAGGGCGCTGCGGGATTCAATACGTCCGTTTTAGCTCACGAGCCGCGCGTAATTCCGATTCGGACAATTCATCTGACAAGGAGAACAACATGACCATCGGAGCACACGATCTGGACCTTATCAAGCGGGAAGTGGCATCCGTCCGGGAGTACTACCAGTCTCGCATGGACGCCGACATACCCCCGTTGAAGGAGGAGTTGGACCGCATCGCCGCCCAGTTGACCCACGCCCAGGACGCATGGCGGGAATGCGAGAAGCGGGCCATTCTCTCCAGGTTCTCCGGCGGCGACCGCCCGCGGGTGGCCTTTGGCAAGTATGAAGGGTTGGACGTGCTGGACCTGGCCTGCATTCGCAGCCTGCTCAATGCCCAGCTCAGGGACCCGTCCGGGCTGCACCCCCGGATGCTGGAAGACTGGCAGACCAACATCAAGGCCGCGATGGACTCCACCACCGCCGGCGCCGGGGACGAACTCGTCGATACCCAGGAGGCACGGGCCCTGTGGGACGACGTCAACCTCGAGACCTCCGTCGCTCCCCTGTTCAACACGGTGCAAATGCCCAGCAACCCGTTCCAGATTCCCCTCCAGTTGGGCGACGTGAACTGGTACCCCGGCACGGAGAACGTGGCCACTACCGGCACGGCATTGAGGACCGCCCGCCAGACCCTGACCGCTTTCGAACTGGTGGCCGAGGTGCCTTGGTCTTACGACCTGGATGAGGACGGCGTCATCGCCATGATGGAGGAGTTGCGGCGCAGCCTGTTGCGGAACGCGCGGGAGGTCATCGACGACGTGCTGCTGAACTCCGACACCACCACGACCAACAACATCAACGCCGACGGCGCCACCATATCGTCCACCGACGCCGGCAAGGCCCAGTGGCTGGTGGGGTTCGACGGCATCCTCCACCTCCCCTTGGTGGACAACGCCGACCAAGCCAACAACCACGGAGCCGCCGTGTCCGACGACATGTTCAACGAGGTGCGGGCCAAGCTGGGCAAGTACGGTGTGCGCCCGTCGGAAGTGGTGTACATCTGCGACATCAACACCTACATCCGGTCCCTCTCAATAGATAGCTTCCGCACGTTGGACAAGTTCGGCCCCCAAGCCACGGTGCTAACCGGCCAGTTGGGCGCCGTTGAGGGCGTTCCGGTCATAGTGTCCGAGCAGATGAGGCCGGCAGATGCCGACGGCAAAGTCACCGACAGCGGAAACGACGCTACGACTGGGCGGCTGCTGGTCCTGAATCGCACCCAGTGGCTCGTAGGGTTCAAGCGGGAATTGGCTATCGAAACGGTGCGCGACCCTCAAAAACGGCAGAACATCATGGTCGTCAGCTTCCGCATCGCGCTTCAGGAACGCAGCGGCAACCGGGCGTCCGCCACCCACACCGCCTTGCAATACAACATCACCGGGGTCTAGTCCAGCCCATTTGTCACCGAGAGTGTCGTGTTCGTGGAGCTTTCTTCTGTGGAGCAAAAAACCTGAAAACTCGGCGTTCTCGGCGCTCTTTGCGGTAAATCAACATCAAGGAATCGAATACGTCCCGCTGGTCTGAAGCGCTGGCGCACAACAGGACATGCACGTGGAGTTCAGGATGAATTTACTCAAGCCGCGGCCCCAGTCAACCGCCGGTAAGGCCTACCCGTTCGTTGCCGGCCTTGCGATCGTCACTATCGGTGTGCTGGAGGGCTACGCCCTCAGCCAGGGCATTAACGGCAATGCCCTCACCGCCTCCCTTGCCGCCATCGCCGGGCTTGGCGGGGCCAGCGTAGGCAGGCTGCTGCGATGACCGCGCCCCGCGCCTCCGGGCGGTCGTCCCGGCGGGTGACACCCCGCAGCCGTGCCTACGTCGTGCTGCTCAACGCCCACGACTCCAACACGTCGAACATCAGGGAGGACATCGCCGTCCCCAACAAGGGAAAGCGGGTCCGGGTGCTGAGGGTCAGGGTCATTCAGGAACGGGCCGACGGGCGGCACCTGTACGAGGTCTACTTCGGCGACGGGGAGACCATCAACGCCAACCCGGACAAGGCCGTGGACGTGCTGGACGTTCCCAACCTTGGGGAGGCCTCCACCAGGACCTACCTCAGGGAGGAAGGCCCAAGAGGTCTCCGGGACGAGCCGCTCAGCGGAAGGTGGGCCGGCAGCCCTCCCAGGGGCGTCCACAAGGTAATGGTTGAGTACACCGAGGAGAGTTGATGAGCGCAAGAGTCCGCCGCCGCCCTTACGTGATTAAAGTCCGCGAAGTCGAATCCAACACCACCAATGACCGGCAAACGTTGTTGACGCCCTCCAAGGGCTACAGGGCCAGGCTGGTGCAGGTCAAGGTATTGCAGGACGCAAGCGACGGCCGCCACCTCTTGGAACTCTACTTCGGCACAGCTGACAATATCGTCACCGACCCGAGCAAGGGCATCGACATTCTGACGGTGCCCGACGAAGGCTCCGCGTCCACGCGGGTCTTTCTGAAAGACCAAGGCCCGCGCGGACTGCGGGACGAGGTCCTCAGCGCCCGGTGGCGCGGACGCCCGCCCCAATATCCCCACAAGATACTGGTCCAGTACACCGAGGAAAGTTAGCCCGATACTCCCATCCGTGGCTCGTTCTTACAATTTGTCATTCCCGCGAAGGAACGTCACCCCCGCGAAGGAACGTCACCCCCGCGAAGGCGGGGGCGGGAATCTATACCCGCACAGGAGACTTCAATGGCACGCGAAGCCTACCGCTCACTCTACGGCGACCTCGCCAAGCTGAAGGATGACAGCCTTCTGAAAGACCCCGCCTCCGGTACTGGAGACGACGACGAAATGTTCCAACTCCTCCTGGCGGTGTCCGACTGGGTCGACCACTACTGTAACCGCCGCTTCTACCCCCGCGTTCAAACCCTGGAAATCGACGGCGGCGGCGGCGCGAGATTGCCGGTGCCGGACTTGGTGTCGTTGGCGTCCTTGACCGAGGACGTGGACGGCGACGACACCTTCAGCCACTCTTGGAAGGCCGGGGAGTATTGGCTGGAGCCATACGACGCCGACCCTGAGGCGCATTGGGGTCGGCCCTATACGTCCCTCCGCGTCGGGAAGTCCGGCCCCAAGACCGGCTTCGCCAAGGGGGAACGCCGCTTCCGAGTCCAGGGTACTTGGGGTTACCGGGAGTTCAAGGAAGCCAGCGGCGCCGTGGTACATGACGCCGCCGTGACGCCGGATGGCGCAACAATCTCCGTCAGCGACGGAACTCAATTCGCTGTGGGCCAAACGGTCATCATTGGCGAGGAGCAACTGCTGGTAATCAACATCGCCGAAGATACTCTGTCGGTCAGCCGCGGCCTCAACGGGACCACTCCCGGCGCCCACGCCGACGGCTCCACTGTTCACATCCTGCGCTGGCCCGCCTCGGTGGAGCGTGCCGCCCTCATTCAGGCAGCCCGCATCTGGACCCGCGCCGCCGACTTCGAACCCTTCTACGTGGACTCGGACGTTGACACCGACGTGCGCTTGCTACTGGAGCCGTACCGGAAGGTGCTGGCGTAGGGAAGTTGGGCAACATCTCACCCAGGGAGCATCGGGAACAGTGGAACAAGTGCAACCGGAGGATGAAAGAGGTTGAGTCCAAGAGACTGGCGCAAAAACTGGTCCAACTACCTGTGCCATTGGCTTGGCGCGGGCTTCGGGGCGTTGCTGATCTCCCAAGGCTTCGCGCCATTGGGACTCGCCTTGACCGGCGTTCAATACGTGTACCAACTGGGTTCCTACTGGCACAAGCGAGACACCCTGTCCCGTGACCTGTACGACCTTACCCTGGGGTTCTTTGCCGGCGCGCTGTTGGGGATTGGGCTGCGGGTCGTTTCCTGACGGCGTTGCCGGGGGTGTCTTATACCTTCTTCTTCACTTCAGGGTCGTCTTCAAGCACGTCGGTATAGGTGCCGTCGGCCCACTCCCAGAGAACCTTGCCATCCTTGACCACGGCCACCGGAAGGCCCGCGTCGAAAGACTTTTGACGTGCTTTTTGGGCAGCCCTGTGCATGGCCGCCTCAGCGCCAATCATGTCCGGGTCGCGCGGCCTCTTGACCTGTGCCGGAGTTTGCTCGTCCCGTGAAGTCATTGCCTGCCCCCTTCTTCCAATAACATGGGCCTGTCTCCGGAGTTATCGTAGACGGCCCACTCGTCCACCAGGTCCCGGTATACGGAATTGAAGTTCGCCCACCCTCTCTGAAACCGCTGGCGAATTGTGTCCTGAGGAATGTTGTGGCCCCCACGCATTACCCGGTGCCGGACACGGGCAATGGACGCTTCCGGGTCCGGGAGCCGTAGGAAGTACAGTTTAACCCAGTAACCCTGTTCCTGCCATTCGCGGATCATGCGAGCGTAGCCACGACCGCTCAATGTAGTCTCGAAAGCGAAGCTCTCTCCCTTACTAACACGGTCGTCGATCATTCTCAACATCAACCTGCCCGCCTGCATCGCCTCAGACTCTGGCTGAAGCGGGTTCAACCCGGCGGCTATCAGGTCGGCGTTGATGAATGTCAACGTATCCGCTTCGTTAGGCAGGAACTCCATAGCGAAGGTAGTCTTACCGGCGCCGTTGGGCCCGGCAATGATGATTATCTTTTTGGAGGTGGCCATAGTTCAGGGCAATCTCACGTAAAATCGCGTTGGGTCTTGGCCGAAGGCAGCGACCAGTCGTCTGCACAGGCGGGCGACGGACTTAGCGTCCCACTGAAGTTCTATGTATAAACCATTTGATAGTTGATTGTGTGTCCGGAATTCTCGCCCGTGAGGGTGAATAGGCGCTGTGTTAATTAAATTTCTGCTCATACGTTCAAATCTGAATGGACAGATGCTTTCCGTCAGCAGTCCTTGGTCAACCAACCAATCCGCTGTTTTGAAGAGGAGGTTAGTCCAACTGTTTACTGGGATTTCTTTTCCGTCTGGAACTCGAAGAAACCATCGGTTAGTTGACTTCCCTCTATTTCCGCTTACGTTCTTCAATTCGGCAAGTTCGACAAAAGTCATCCACTCACCCGAATTGGTTGATACGGGGATGAAGTTTTCTACGGCCCGCCTCGGCTCGGGCGTTTCCCGTACAAGATTCTGTGGAAGTAGTCCCGCGTCTCTAGCCGCGGCCTCAAACAATTGCAACAAGCGTGTTCTGGCGTTGTTGACGATTAGCTGTTTATCTACCGGTTGAGTCTCCAGTTTGGCCAGTTCATCCTTTTTGGCCGCAAGCTCTTGCCTCATGGCCCCTTCCCATTCGGAGTATCGTCGGTAAGTCTGTGGGCCGGGACGGGGACGTTCCCACAGGGGCAGACCGACAACGTAGTTCTCGAATGCCTCGTTGATTTTGTCGTCGTCGGCCAACTCCGATTCCCTGGCGGATATAAAGGAGCGGAGTTCGCTCTTGCGCTCTTCTGCGCCCCCGTCGACGCGCCGCCTTTCCTCTTCCAGCAGATTCCTAAGAAACGATGATTCATCAGGTTTCAATTCGATGTCCATCCCTTGGTCCTCGGGGTCTACCAATTCGGCCAATGCCCGCAAGTCATCATTCACCGGCAACTGCCCCTGAATATGTGCGTCGTAGTGGCAATAGTCGCATACCAGTTCGTGAAGGTCTCCGCAGTGGGTTTCATAGCTCCAACGGGCGAATGCGCGCCACTTGCCGCATCGCAAGCAGTCCTTGCCTAACGGGGCTTGGCAGTAATTGCAGAAGTGGCTGGCGGCGGGCGAAACACCGTCGCATTTCTCACACCTGACCACCGGAGCATCCCCGTCGGCATCGTTCCCGCGTGGGTATAACGACCATTGCCGGTGCTCGTCCGGCAGCCCATGAATCTCAGCATTGCCCGCCAGGTCGAGAATCAGACAATCGCCGCCGTCGGACTTGGGGCGCAGGCCGCGGCCCACCATCTGCAAGTACAAGGCCAGGCTCATAGTGGGGCGAGTGAGTACCACGCACGAGGCATCGGGCAGGTCGAATCCCTCGGTTGCGATAGCGACGTTGACCAGTACGCGGAGGGTTCCGTTGCCGAAGGACGCGATGGTCCTGGCCCGTTCGTCCGCTGGCGTATCGCTGAGCATGACCGCGGCGGCAATTCCCGCATTTTTGAATACCGTTGTAATGTTGTGGGCATGTTCCTTGGAAATAGCGTAGATAACCGTCTGGCGTCCGGCAGCGTGGGCTTGCCAGAAGCGGAACGCCCCGGCCGTCATCACGTCGGGATGGTCACGGTTGGCCCCCAGGATTCCCGATTCATTGAAGTCGCCGGTGCCGGTAATGTTGCCGCCGCGTATGATGTCCCCCGGCTGCGGCATCAGTATTTGAGCTTGGCACAGCCACTCGCGGTCTTGCAATTCGTGGACTTGTGGGCCGCAGTGCAGTTCTCCAAATAAATGGTTAAAGCCTTCCGTCTTGGACAGCCTCCAGGGAGTGGCCGTCAATCCGAGGACTGGCCCGGGCCATTGGTCAATCGCCCGCTCCCATCCCGCAGCGGTGGCGTGGTGAGCCTCGTCGATTATCAGCAGGTCGTTGAGGCCATAGCTGCTCCAGATCGACCTCTTGCGTGTGCGCCTGCCGACAGTCTGGGCCATCAGTATAACCACGCCGTTGGCAAGGTACGGCGCCCGGTCGCCCACGACCCAGTTGAGGTTGTTTATCGCCGATACTCCGGCGTCGGTCAACATCCGGCGAGTCTGCTCGGCCAACTCCGCACGATGAGTCAGCCAGACAGCCTTGCGGCCATTCCTCAGCATACGGGCCAGCAGCGCCCCCGCGATGTGGGTCTTGCCGCCGCCGGTGGGCAATTGCAGCATCACCCGCGCCTTGGAAGATTCCAAGGCTGCTTCAGACCGGTCCAATAGTTCTTGTTGGTAGTCGCGCAGCTTGTCCAACGCCGACCCTTGTCCCAAGTGTTTCTTTGCCACGATGCCGTCAAGGCCGGATACTACTACCGGCAGAGCCGAGCGTCTATCTGGTCAATTGGTCTCAGTGTCACTAAAATCAGTCGGACAGCTTTAGCCAGCCCACCAACTGTTGTCTGAATCAGGATTTTCAGGATTAAAGGATTCTCAGGATGCATTGGCTCTATCTTGAAAATCCCCAAATACGGTAAATCCTGATTCAGACAATTGCACCCGACATTCCCATTCTCCAACTCTTGAACCCCTTCCATGAGGCATCAATGCAACCAAAAACAACCGCTCTCATCCTCCTGACCCTATTCCTCATATTCGCCGCGTCTGCCTGCGACGTCGACTCCGCTGAAGAGGCCATCGGCGTCATAGCCACCTTCGCCCCAGCGGAAACGTTTGCCCCCGCCGAAACCTTCGCGCCAGCCGAGACTTTTGCTCCCGCTGAAACCTTCGCACCGGCAGCTACCTTCGCCCCCGCCGAAACGCTGGCCCCGGCAGAAACCTTCGCGCCGGCAGAGACACTGGCTCCGCCGGAAACGTTCGCGCCAGCCGAAACGCTCGCCCCGGCAGCCGTTTTCTCACCGGCTGAAACACTGGCTCCCGCCGAGACGCTGGCCCCAGCGGCTACCTTCGCCCCGGCAGAGACACTAGCCCCTGCGGCCACGCTCGCTCCCGCTGAGACTCTGTCCCCAGCGGAGACCCTGGCACCTGCCGACACCCCCGTTCCGGCCGACACGCTGGCACCTCCACCCACGCCGCAGGACGCCATCCGCAAGCGGTATGACAGCCCGCCAGCCATGACCATCGACCCATCCCGCAGCTACACCGCCACCATCAAGACCGGCACGGGCGACATCGTGGTGGAGCTTCTGCCCGGTCCCGCGCCCAAAACGGTGAACAACTTCGTGTTCCTTGCCGAGGAAGGGTATTACGACGGGACTATTTTCCACCGGGTGATCCCGAACTTCATGATTCAGGGCGGAGACCCGATGGGGACAGGGACGGGAGGACCGGGCTATAAATTCGAGGACGAGTTCAACCCCATGTTCGTTTTCGACCGGCCGGGAATTCTGGCTATGGCCAACGCCGGGCCCAATACCAACGGCAGCCAGTTCTTCATCACCACCGTCCCCACTCCCCACTTGAATAACGCCCACACGATTTTCGGACGGGTGGTCGAAGGCCAGGACGTGGCCGATGCCATCTCCCGCGTTCCAACAGGCGCTGGGGACCGGCCGGTAGAGCCGGTGTACATCGTGACGATCGACATTGATTAGGGTAGGTCACTCTGATCTGGTATAGTGAAGATCCTGATTTTGGCGAAATGTACCTCACGAATGAAGCGCTTGCGCAAATTCCCGCTGTCCATCGTGAGCAAACCTTCGGAAAGAATATCATGCCAGACAACAATGCACTCCTGAAGCGCATAACCGCCCGCCCAGACGTATTCGGAGGCAAACCCATCATCCGGGATATGCGGATCTCCGTGGAATTGGTACTGGGCCTGATGAGTCAGGGGGCCACTCAAGAGGAGATTCTGGATGACTTCCCGGAACTTGAGCCAGAGGACATCCGTGCCTGTATAGCCTACGCCCACACGGTTATATCCGGGGACACGTTGGCCCCGGTCTCAGTTTTAGAACCTTGAGGTTCATTGTAGACCGGTGCGCAGGGCGGCGGTTGGCGGAATGGCTTCGTAACAACGGGCATGACGTTGTCGATATACGGACCCTGGGGCCGGATCCTGGGGACAGGGCTCTCTTGGAACGGGCCAGATCGGAAAACAGGATACTGGTCACGACGGACAAGGATTTCGGAGAACTCATCTATCTGCACAGAATTACCCATAGCGGTCTCATACGCTTGCCGGACGTCCGCATGGCCGAGCGAATCGCCTTGATTCAAGAGGTAATCAACGTCCACGGCCAAGCCTTGGAAGAAAGGGCCATTATAACGATACAGGGAAACCGAATCCGTATCTCAAGGTCACCAGCAGTCTGACCCGAAATCACAGTGCATTCCCATTTTTGTGCGGCGGTCACATCAAGCAACTGGAGAACCGGCACCAACGATGAAAAGATGAGCGCGACGGGCCGCCACAACGTTGACAAGCTGTTCCCGTTCCCGTACTATCCTTAACAATTAACCTTGGCCCCATTGTGGGCTTCGCTTTCCTATCCGACGTAGAGGTGGATGTTATGGCCACGGTGCAGGACCGGACTTCCTACTGGGAACAGGCCAAAGAACAGGGATTCGATCTTTCCTGGCTGAGTAAGCTAGAGGAGAGCGTTACCCGCGACAGCGTGGACGATTTCTCCATGAACAACACCGGGCGGGTCGAGGGTTCCATCGCCAGGGGTGACGTTCCCCAATTCGGTGCCTATACCTTCCGGACCAAGAGCGACGTTTGGGGGTACAACCTGACCAAGCTCTACCAGGAGTTCGTTACCCGCCAGTGGAGTTCCGCCACCGACATCCCTTGGGACACTCTCCAGCCTCTGCCCGATGACATCGAGGCTGCCGAGTGCCAGTTGGCGACCTTCTTTGCCCAGGTCGAGTTCATCGCCTCCGACGTTCCGGGCCGGTTCATTTCATCCATTTCCCCCGACTACCACGAGGTCCGGTTGGCGTTGCTGGCCCAGGTAATGGACGAGTCCCGCCACCTTGACGTGTTCCGCAAGCGGGCCTTGGCCAACGGCGGCGGCCTGATGCGCATGATCGACAGCGTCAGCGACGTGGTGGGCGGCAGCACCGACAACGCCCGCGAGTTCACCGAGTTGTCGTCCCGGCTGCACATCACTGGAGAGGGCAACGTGCTGACCCTGTTCCGGCTGGGCGAGTTGATGGCCTACAACGAAGCCGAGAAAGCCATTTACCGTCGGTGTGCCCAGGACGAAGCCAGGCACGTCGCCATCGGCGTGCTTCACCTGCGCTACATGAACGAGTTCAGCCCGGAGCGCCGGGAAGAGATTCACGGCTATCTGGACGAGGGTGAAAGCCGTCAAGCCACCGGCGCCGGCGGCGAGAACCCGGCAGGACAGCAGCAGCTCACCAGCCAAGCCCTGGCGGTGTTGCTGGGCGGCGGCAAGGACAAGGTTGACGAAGGACAGAAGCTGCTGATGGCCATCAGGCAACGGCAGGCCAAAGAGTACTTCCAGCGTCTCAAGTCCGCCGGTTTCGACGACCGCATCGCCAATGGGCGCGTGAACCCCGCTTTGATGGAGGCGTACAACGCCGCTCCGTAATCGAGACGTGATGCGCTTTTAAGACCTCCCGAGAAGACTCTAGGGAGGTCTTACTTTATCCGGCCCCGCTCAAGTCACACCGTAGGGCCCCACATGCAACGCCCTACCCGCCAACGCCCTACCCGCGAAGAGCTTGCCCTCGCGGAGGCGGGAGCGGGAAACCTGCTGGGGGTAACCCCGCCGAGGAAAGTAATGGCGACTAACGAGGAAGAGAAGTCGGAACAGCCTCAAGAGCAACCGTCCGCGGAGTCCTCCAACGAGACCCCTGAAACGCCTGCCCCAAGCGGTCCCAGTCTTGACTGGATGAACGACACTCTTCAATGGGGAACAAAGGTCCCGCCGGGCAAACACGGTCTTACCATAGGAGACCTTCAAGTTGGCGTGTATGGGGAGATTCCCGAAGTCAGCACCGACATGACCCGCCGCCCCAGGGGCGCTTTCCCTATTCCCGGCATACCCCGGACCGACCTGTATTCGTTGAGCGCCAAGGTGGATATATGGGCCGACAACGGCGCCGACCTGTACGAAGAGGCCATTCAAAGGCGTTGGATGGCCCACGCCGACGTTCCTTGGGACGATTTGACTCCCTTGCCCGATGACGTGGAGCTTGCCATGCGGCAGCTCTGCACCGAGTTGGCCCAGCAGGCCTCGTTGGAGACCGACGTGGTGGGCCAGTGGCTCCACCGCATGAACTACGCCTACTATGAGGTCAAGGCCTTCCTGGCAACCGAGATATTCGACACCGGGCGTCATTTCGTCGCCTTCCGGCAGCGCGCCCTCGCCAACGGAGGCAAGTTGGGCCTTGAGAGTCCGGGACACTTCAACCGCCGCTTGATGGAAGCCAGGGCCGGGTGGACCGAAGTGGCGGTGTACCTTTACATAATCCGTGGGACCCTCACCCAATGGATGTTGCGCTACGCCGAGGCCTATGCCCACAACCAAGCGGAGAAGTACCTGTTCCGCAAGTGCTTGGAGGACAAGGCCCGCCACATAGCCTATGGACTGGCCCACGTGAAGTACGCCGTGGAGAACAGCGACCCAAGCTTTGCCTTGGGGCTGAACAACCTGATGCGGGCGGTCGAGGGCGACCTGAGCAAGGAAATGAAGGACCCCGTGCTTTGGGAGGCGCTTGCCATAATATTCGGCGGCGGCGTGTCCAAAATGGTCGAGGGCATGGAAGCGGTCAAGGGCCTCCAGCAGCGGTTCATAGAGCAATACTTGGCCCGCATGAAGTGGGTCGGCATTCCCAAGACCGAAGAAAATCTTAATCCTGACCTGGCCGGCTACTTGCGCCGGGAAGAGGCCGCGCCGGCCTGAGGAAACTGTCGTGCCCATTTACGAGTACCGCTGCCTGGACTGTGGCGGCGTCAACAGTGTGTTCCTGCGCTCCATGAACTCGCCGGCTCCTTCGGGTTGCCGGCTGTGCGAGGACGGCCGTCTGCAACGTATCATGTCGCGGGTGGCCTATGTCCGGTCGGAGGCCGACAAGCTGGCGCAGCTTGACCCCAAGTACTTCAAGATGGTGGACCAGGCCCTGGCCAACGCGCCCGCCAATTCCGACCCGGACTACCACATGAACAGGATGGTCCCCTTCAGCCAAGCAAAGGAACACGGCGAGCCCTACTTCAAGGAGTAGTGGGCCGGCCGCGTCTTTCCCGCGCAGGAGCGTCACCCCCGTGCAGGAACGTCATCCCCGCGCAGGAGCGTCACCCCCGTGCAGGAACGTCATCCCCGCGCAGGAACGTCACCCTCGCGAAGGCGGGGGCGGGAATCCACCAATCACCAGGAGGCAACAAATGAGCGCCCACGGGGCGGATTCTCTGGTTTTTCCATCGGTAGAGTGGTTTCAAGGTTTGCAGCAACTGGTCAATAACGACCCCGAATTCCGCCGCATCGGTTCGATAGACGCCGTCATGGGCGTGAAAGTTGGAGAGAGGGTGTTCATTCTGACCTTCGAGGCCTTCGAGTGCTCCGAGGTTAAAGAGGGCACCGACTATGACTTGATAGACGCCGACTTTTTCCTGGAAATGAGCGTGGAAGACTGGCAGGAACTCATAACCAACACCAAGGAAAACGGCGCCGCGGACCGGACCCACACTCTCAACACCCTGGACCTGATGTCCGACGACGGCATATCGAAGAATGCCACCGGCGACCAGTTGCGGGCCGACCTCTTCTTCCGGGTCAACCAGAGCTTGCAGCACTTCTTCGACAGCTCCGCCAAGCTGGAGACTACCTTCGCCCCTGGCGCCTAGCCGGATAACATCCGGTCTTGCTCTTGCCGGTCTTGCTCATGTGGGAACGCGGCAACCCTGTCCCGCGGCAACCCTGTCCAAGGAGTTGCCGTGTTTTGCTTGAAGTCAAAGGTGCATTGTCCTTGAAAGTATCTTCTTGGGGGGCTTAGGATGAAACCGGAACGGAACTGACTGGGAGGTCTAGTTTATTAAGGTGCAAGTGCAGCGGTGAGAGCGAACGAGGAGAGATCTGGCGCAAACGCATCGGCCTCCCGGGACCCCAACGTATTTCAGAGAGTTGGGGGCCACATCCAGGGCAGAACTTTATCCGGCCTCATGGCATTGGTGCCCCTGCTGGTCACCATCATCGTCCTTTGGTTTATCATCAGCTATGCCGACCAGTTTGTCCGGCCCATGGGCTTCGTTGCCGGCAAGCCTTGGGACGTACCGGGCATCGGAATTGCCGGGGCGGTAGTCGTCTTTTACGCCATTGGCCTGCTGGTTTCCACAAGGTTCGGCAGACGACTGATGGACTGGAAGAGCGCCTTCCTGAACCGCGTCCCGGTGGTAAAGACGGTCCACAGCGTGACCGAGCAAGCTACGAGCATGTTGACCGCCCAGTACGGGTTTACCAGGGTTGTGTTCATTGAATGGCCCAGGGAAGGGATGGTGGCTATGGGGTTCGTCACCGGACGGGCTTACGACGCTGACACTGGCCAGTCCATAGTCGTTGTTTACGTCCCCACAGTTCCCAACCCGACCTCGGGCAACATGGCCTTTGTCATTGAAGACGACGTGATGGAGACCGACTTGACCGTGGAGGATGCGATGAGACTGGTGTTCTCCGGGGGCATCGTGCTTCCTGACACGTTGTCCATGGCCAGGCTGCCCCGCGTGCGCGTGGAAGGAGAACTCATCGGACGGTTCGAGACTGAGTCCAGCCCGGGACGGCCACAGAACTGAACAGGTTGCCCGGCATTGACGGGATAGCTCGGTGTCCCGGTCCGCCCAACGCTCTCGGGTGCGTTCAGCCTTGGAAGGCGGCTTTTGCCTCGGACAGGGAAGGGTGCACTCGGATGATCTTGTCGAACCCGCTGACCTTGAACACTTCCTGCACCGGGTCCGTCAATGAGCAGACTGCGAAATTGACATCCCGTCTGCCCAGGTTCTTGGCTGTAAGCAGGATGACCCTGAGACCGGCGCTGCTGATGTAGAGGAGCCTTTGCAGGTCTAGGATAACCGTCCGGTCATTATCGTCGATAACGGTTTCCAGCTCGTCCTGGAACGCCCGGGCATTGCCGCCGTCAACCCTGGCGTCAGTCATTGCTATCAAGGTGGTGCCATCCCGTTCTGCTTCAATCGCCATTCATACCTCTCCAGGATCGCGTAACTGGACCAGACGTGTCACTGTTTCAAGCTGTGCCGCTGAATTCGGCGGGCATATGGGGTCGCGGAATCCTCAACCCTCTTTGGCTTTCAACACCCCTTCAGTAAGCCGGTCCTCAGACGGTCCCAAACCGGATTATTCACGAGTAAATATAGCAAATTGGCTCGTATTCCCGCAATGACTATACAAGTTGACAATCCGGTAATTTCGAAGCCCGGTCCCAAGTCACCTCCGTTGGGACATGACCTCTTGGCCCGGCGCGAGCAGGCGCCCCTTGACACGTCCCAGTACCAGCATCCCGCCCATCGCCAGCAGCCATACCAGAAAGGCAACGCCGGAAATCCGGTGCACCGGGGTGGCGGCGTCAATCCAGATGAACTGCATGGCGACCCCAACGATCACCGACGCGATCCCGAAGTACTTCATCCTGCCGCCAACTCGCCACTGATAGCCGGCCGCGCCCATCAACGCCAGGCCGGCCGCCGCGAATCCGAGCTTCCCGGTGAACCACCGCAGAAATGCGAATACCTCAGTCGAACGATCAACCGGGCTTTGGCCGACCACGCCGGTCAGAAAAGCATCGTTCACTGCCCCCGCTGAAAAGACCAGTCCGACGGCGCACACCCCGGACACGGCCGTAAATCCGCCCGACACAATCATAATGACCGGGACTGTGGGCGCGGACCATCGCCCGCCGCCGGCCCATGTCTTCAACACGTAACCCGCCCCGGCAATTAACGTGAGTCCCGACGCGATGCGGGCGATGCCGCCGATGCTGTAAAGCTCCCTGTTCGCGGCGATGGCTGCCAGCGATTCCAGAAGCGTTGGCTGGTCTGCCCCCGATGCCACCCGGGTAAAGACGGATACAACCGTTGCGATGGCCGTCAGGAGCAGCAGCGCCCCTGCGGTACGGGCTGAGGCGTAGCTTCGCGCCTCCGGCGGCTCTGCATCCTGGGATGCGGAATTTGTTTCAGGTAGGTTCTGCATTCCTTCTTTCGTTCCTGTTGTTCTTCGAGCTTGTGTCCCCTCCGCCCGAAGTCGGCGTCGTTAACCATCGCCGTTCAAAACGAGGGCCATATTATGCTCCCTTCCAAAGGCGGTCAATGGGCGACTTATGCCTCGCGCTCCCGGCGTCGACCAATGCCACACCTGCACTGGTCACTCCCACGCCCAAGTGGTACTCTGGCCGCGATACGTCAATAACCTCGGTTTAAGACCAAAACAGAGGAGGCCCCAATGCTTATCGTAGACGCGCAGGTCCACATCTGGGCGACCGGATTGCCCACCAATCCCGCTCACCGGCAGATTACTTCGTTTCTCGCTGAGGACCTACTGAAGGAAATGGACGAGTCAGGCGTCGACGCGGCGGTGATTCACCCGCCGGGCTGGGACCCCAACTCCAACCAGTTGGCCATAGAGGCTGCCCGCCAGCACCCCAACCGGCTGGCCATCCTGGGGAATTTCCCGCTGGACCGGCCCGAGAGCCGGGACTTGGTGGCTGGCTGGAAGCAGAATCCCGGTATGCTGGGGCTGCGTTTCTCCTTCAACGGGCCCGGCCAGGAGCATTGGCTCACCGACGGCACCATGGACTGGCTTTGGCCTGCGGTGGCTGAAGCGGGCATACCTGTGGCGCTCATGGCTTCCGGCCTCTTGCCCGTGGTGGGGCGGATTGCCGAGCATAACCCCGGCGTGCGGCTCATCGTAGACCATTTGGGGCGCACCCGCGGCGCCCAGGACGAGGCCGGGTGGGCCAACCTGCCCGACCTTCTGGCCTTGGCCAAGCACCCCAACGTGGCCATCAAGGCGACCGGCGCCCCCAGCTACTCCAGCCACCCGTACCCCTTCAGCAACATCCACGACTACCTGCACCGGATTTACGATGCCTTTGGCCCGGAGCGCATGTTCTGGGGCACCGACATCACCCGGATGCCCTGTTCCTGGCGACAATGCGTCACCATGTTCACCGAAGAACTCCCCTGGCTCTCCGACGCCGACAAGGAACTGATAATGGGCCGCGCTCTCTGCAACTGGATTGGTTGGGATATACGTGAGTAAGGAACAGAGGCCTCAAGGTGGACCAGGAATGCTTCAGTGGGTGAGTTGCGTCAGTCAAAATATGGTGACCGAATTACTCGTCTTACGTTGTGTTAAGCTCGCTCTATGATTAGGGCCACAAAGCAACTAGTGTTGAGTCAAAGCTGAAGTGTCAGGATATAGCCGGCGGAGTTTGGTTCTGGCGTCCTTGGCGGTGAAACGCCAGTTGATGGTGGCTCCCATGGCATTTCGCTCCGCCTCGCAAGCGCTGATATTCCTTTTCAGGGCGCATTCATCAGGGTTGCGGCCCTTGAGACAGGCCCGGGCCAGTACGCTGAACTCAATCTCGGCCATGTTCAGCCAACTGCCATGCTTGGGGGTGTGGTGGAACTCCAGGCGCTTGGCTATGCGACGCGCCTCAGCCGGTGGAAAGGTCTCGTAGAGGGACGCCATCCGGTGCGTGTTCAAATTGTCCAGGACCACTCGGATTACCGGAACACCGGGGTAAGCCTCATCCACCAGCCAGCGCATCTGATGGGCGAAGTCCTGCATGGTGCGCCGTTCCGTCACCTCCACATGCCGCCAGCCCGCCAAGGGCTCGCAGGTAAGGAACAGGTTGCGGGTTCCCGCACGCAGGTACTCGTAGTCCTCCCGCCTCAACCTTCCGGGCTTGGCGGGTAGAGGTTCGCTGATGTCTGCCAGCAACTGTGTGGAGGTCTCGTCAAAACAGACCACCGGCCTTTCCGGGTCGTAGGGTTCGGCGTAGAGATCCAGCACGTCCTCCATGTGGGCCACGAAGTCGGCGCTCACTTTGGGAATGCACCACTGTTTCTTGCGCCACGGCTTGAGCGTGTTTTTTTCAGACGCAACCGCACCGTCTCGTGGGACAACGACTCCACCAATCCCAGTTCCACGGTCTTGCCCGCCAGGGCGCGCAACGTCCAGTGATCCTGACCCTCGGGGGCCGAGCTGCAGGCCAGGGCGATGAGGTGGGCCTCTGCCCGATCGTCCAGCTTCCGGTACCGGTTGACCTGGTTACGGCGATGCAGCACCTGGTCCAACCCCTCCTCGGCATATCGCCGCTTGGCGCGGAACACCGTGCGCTCCGAGATGTCCAGAGCGGCGGCCACCTGAGCGGCGGTCCAGCCCTCGTCTGTCTTGAGCAGAATGCGGGCACGGGTGATTGCCTGGGCCGAACTCCTGCCCGACCGGATCATTCTCCGCAGCTGCCCCTTTTCCTGCGATGAGAGCTGAACCTCATACTTTTCCTGAACCATGAACGCCCACCTCACCCAACACAAATCCCCTGCCCAAAGATAGCATCACCCTTCATCGGAAGACATGCCTGACACTACCGGCTTGACCCGGTACTAGCCGACATTCATCTCCATCTTTACGGCTCGATTTACTCCGTGGACTATCTCGCGTTTTTAAAAAATCGAGAGGTAGACTGGAGTTTATATGAGGTCGCATACCAGGAAGCCTACGGTGAACTTCCACCGATAAGGGAAATACTGGAGAAATACAGTCTTGGTGACCCAAATGCACAGGAAGAGTTCCAGGATCTGTTTGTATTCAGTGACAAAGACGCCGGCAACTTTGAGCGATTTCAAGCCAAGTATAATCTGTTTACGACCGGCAACAATTGGGCAAGATTCTCACGGGGACGTCGGGCATTTGCTACCGTGGTTGATGGAGTGTGCAGCTTCATTCACAAAATCCTTGCGATACAACGAGTGCAAAATGTCGGCTATGCTGAGCAGCGCATGGCTCTCAACCGGAAGTTTACTCCGGCGCAAAAAAGCGAACTGTTGCTGGCGATGCTGAAGACATACTCAGAGTATGAGACTTCCGATATTCAGCCTCGCTTGGCTGTTAGTCTTCCCAGAGACAACCCTTGGCCTGACTGGGAAGTGACTCAGGAAGTGGCATTGGGTCCCTATGGTCACCTCCTGACTGGCATAGACTTTTGCAACTTGGAAGAAGATCACCCGCCAAAAGAGCAACGAGACCTATTCGAGGAAGTGAAGGAGTTCAATCGCAGGCATCCTGATAGGGCCTTAGCGGTTCTGTATCACGTTGGCGAAAGCTTCACTGACAAGTCATTGGAAAGCGCAGTCCGTTGGGTGCACGAAGCTGCAGAAATGGGCGCACACCGGCTCGGTCATGCCATTGCACTTGGTGTTAACCCGGACAAATATGGCATACACGGCCGTGAAGAGAGCGTTGCAGAACGTATCGACCAGTTAACTTATGATCTCAGGCATATTGAAGGCCTTGGCAGGTACGGAGTCGAGGTCGATGTCCAATCCGTTACCCAGGAACTGCGTCAACTGGCGGCCCTACCTAAGGGGCATAGACTGCGCATTGACTACGACGGACGGCGACTCAACGAATTGAGAATTCGTCAGAAGTATGCCACTCAATGTATTCGGTCCCTTGGCTCGGTTATTGAAGTGTGCCCAACTTCAAATCGCCGTATAGGTGGAATCTCAAATGTGGGCTACCACCCCCTCGTCCAATTCGTAGCTAATGATGCTCCGTTTGTTATTGCAAGTGACGATCCGGGAATCTTCAATACAAGTTTGGCAGACGAAGTCGAATCTGCCATCGGTATCGCTGGGCTTCCGAGGGACTCTTATGATGAAATCGTAGAGCGGTCATGGCTCAATCGAAGCGAAGTGCTTGTAGGACGGCATCGGTGAGATGGAAACGCCTAATATCTTTATCCTGGACGGTTAATCTTGAAGGGTTCGTTGATGCACGAGGAGCTATCTTGACAGAGGCGCCCAAGATACCCGTATACGACCGAATCGGTGCAGGCTATGACGTCACTCGGCGGGCTGACCCATACATTGCTGAACGCCTCGCCCACCATCTCTTATTACAGAATATTGGAATATATCTGGATGTCGCTTGCGGCACAGGCAACTATACCCGCGTATTGGCAGGCCGAGGACGTAATTGGATCGGCATCGATGTATCGTCTCGTATGATTGGACTTGCCCGTGCGAAGACCTCGGCAGAATGAACCATCGGCAAGGCTGAAAACCTTCCATTTGTCAATCAGACCTTTTCTGGGGCTATCTGCGTTCTTGCCTTGCATCATTTGGCCGATCTTAAGCTTGTCTTTAGCGAGGTCTACCGGGTGCTGGATCGAGGGAGATTCGTTATATTTACTGCCGATCCCGACCAGATGCACAGCTATTGGCTAAACGAGTATTTCCCTGAGGCTATGCTTAGGTCTATCGAGCAAATGCCGAGTCTCGACCAAATTAGAGAGAACTTGATAAACGCCGGTTTTGCCGAGATTCAAACGGACGCCTATGAAATCATGCCCGACTTGGAAGACCTGTTCCTGTACAGTGGCAAGCACAGACCACAACTCTATTTGGATGAGGGATTTCGCAGAAATATATCTACTTTCTCCAATCTGGCAAGCCTTGTTGAAGTGCGAGAGGGCAGTGTACGGCTGGCTCAGGACATAAAGTCGGGACGAATTTCAGAAGTCATTGGCCGGTACAACAAACAATCAGGAGACTATCAGTTCGTAATCGGTTCCAAGGGTGTTTGAATTGTTTAAAGACCCATAACCGTCCGGCTACCCCCTCCACAATTCCGCGAACCGGGTGGCCACTACTTTGTCGTAGGGTACGTCGCCGGACAGCAGGCCCACGTCTCTTGCGAAACGGTTTAAGCCGGCGACCGATACCTCGGTGATGGCGGGATCGTAATAAGGCAGGTCCCTGCCGACCAGGTCCGCGATCATGGCCGCTTCCTCGGCTGGAAACAGGCGCTCTCCCACGACGGTTGCCAAGGACGCATCGTCTCGCAAGGCCTGTTGGGTATTGACTATCGCCCGTACCGCCGCAGAAATGCTGTCCGGCTGTCGTAGAATCCTGTCTTCCGTGGTGACCAATGCCGGAAAGGTGTAATGTTGAGCGGCGACGGGGCCTATCCCGCGCCTGACGTCGAGTACCACCGTCCCCACTCCGCTGCGTACCGCCACCTCGCTGCCCATCGCGTTGGCCCAGAAGCCGTCTATGGTCCCGGCTTCCAAAGCTTGCGCCGCGTGCACACCAAAGGACACTTCGGGGTCCGACGACGGTACTGGCCCTATGTCCACGTCGTCCGACTCCGGATCGATCCCTTCATCCTGCAAAAGCCGCTTCAAGGTCAGGTCGGGGCCAGGGGCCGCCCCTATGCGAAGCCCCTTCACCGCTTGCACGTCTCCCTGTTGGATGCCAAGGTCGGAACGCAGAACCAGCAGCCAGTAGGTGTGCTGCGCCAGGGCCACGATTAGCTTGGCGCCCTCCCAGTTAGGGAATGCCGTCAGCACGGCGTGGGCCGGCCCTGCCACAAAGTCCAGCTCGCCGTCCCGGAGGGCCGCCATTGTCCTTGGGATTGGAAACAGGTGCTCCAGCGTAACGTCCAACCCCTCATTCTTGAAGAAGCCCAACTCCACCGCCGCCACGGCGGGAAAGTAGGAGTTGGACACCAAGTCAGGCACGGCCAAGCGCATTTGACGCCTCCTCTGGATTACGCGAATTCGAAAACATCTTCCACCAATTCTTCCCGGCTCTCATCCGCATGGCAGACCGCGCATGCAAACATGCTTACCTCCGCAACAAGGATACCATGATATACTCCAACCCCAGACAACAGGCACGGAAGCTATATGACCACATCAAAAAAGACATCGAAGCTGCTGACAGCGGATGACCTTCTCCGCCTCTACAGCGAAGGCGTCCGGGGAGAGTTGATAAGGGGGGTGCTGCACCGAACAGTGTCCGTTGGACTGAGACATGGCGAGATTGTAATGACGCTGGGAATGCTACTGGGAATCTTCATTAGACCGCTCCGCTTGGGCAGGCTGGTGGCCTCCGATTCCGGCATTCGTCTGGAACGCAACCCCGATACGGTACGGGAGCCCGACATCGCATTCATTTCGGCGGAAAAACTCCCACTGGATGTGGACGTTCCGGGATTCTCCGAGGTGGCCCCAGACTTGGTAGTCGAAATCGCCTCTCCCTCCGACAGCATCGCCGCAGTCAACGACAAGGCGCTGATGTGGCTCCGTTTCGGCGTCCAACTCGTCTGGGTCGTCTTTCCCGAATCGCGCACCCTGGAGGTGCATTCGGCCTCCGCTCCGCCCGTGCTGCTGGGTGAACA
The DNA here is from genome assembly GCA_965203835.1 of Dehalococcoidia bacterium. GTDB lineage: Bacteria > Chloroflexota > Dehalococcoidia > Lucifugimonadales > UBA3495 > CBDCFV01. The sequence continues at coordinate 1,034,729 of OZ241919.1, read as the reverse complement.
GGACCAGTTGGACGGCGGGACCGTTCTACCGGGGTTCACCTGCCAGGTAAGCCAGATATTCGAACGATAGGCCCTTGAGGAGGCACGGTCATGGACAAGAAAAACATTCCCTTTCTCACCGCCACGGAACTTTCCGGCTTGATTGCCTCCAGGGAAGTGTCCCCCGTCGAGGCTGCCGAGGCGTACCTGAACCGCATCGACGACCTGGACTTCCAGTTCAACTCCTACCTCACGGTCACCCGCGCAGAAGCTTTGCGGGCCGCCCGGCAGGCCGAGCAGGAAATCATGCAGGGCAATATCCGCGGCCCCATGCACGGGGTTCCCATCGCCGTCAAGGACCAGATGTGGACCAAGGGCATACGCTCCACCGGCGGCTCCCGGATACTTGCCGACTTCGTTCCCGACGAGGACGCAACGGTGATAGCCAAGCTCAAGGAGGCGGGCGCCGTGTTGTTGGGCAAGACCAACCTGAGCGAGTTCGCCATTACGCCCTTCAGCCACCGCTTCAGCCTTCCTCGCAATCCTTGGGACCTGGACCTGTCCGCCGGTGGGTCCAGCAGCGGCTCCGGCGCGGCCACCGCCGCTTTCCTTTGCGCTACTTCCTTGGGTGAGGATACTGGCGGCTCCATACGCCGTCCGGCGGCGTGGTGCGGCTTGGTGGGTATGCGGCCCACCTGGGGCCTGGTCAGCCGCTACGGGGTGATGAAGGGCATCTGGTCCATGGATACCGTCGGCCCCATTTCCCGGAGCGTGGCCGACGCCGCCATCACCCTCGGCGCCATAGCCGGCCACGACCCCAAGGATCCCTATAGCTGGAACAGGCCCGTCCCGGACTATCTGGCTGCGTTGGACGGTGACATCAGCGGCATCCGCATCGGCGTGGTCACCGAGTTGCTTCACGACGAGGTTGTAGAGCCTGAGACGCAGGACGTGGTGCAAAGGGCCATAGCGGTGCTTGGAGAGTTGGGCGCATCGGTGGGAGAAGTGTCCATACCCCTTACCGCCCACGCCAACACCATTTCGTCAATCCTGCTGGCCGCCGAGCCGGCCCAGAACCAGCGGGAATGGGTGCTGAATCGGCTGGAGGACTACGGCCACGACAACCGGATAGGGTTGCTTACCGGCAGCCTGATACCCGGCGCCGCTTACCTGAAGGCCCAGAAGTTGCGGAGCATGTTGCGCCAGCAGGTGCATGAAACTCTGGAACAATATGACGTTCTGGTGTGCCCCACCGCCGGAAGGCCGGCAGTGCCGCGCCAGGACGACCCTGTCATCACCAGCAAAGAGATGGCCGGGCGGCTTCCCTACATGCGCACCAACACCTTCAACCTGTCCAGTTCACCCGCCGTTTCGGTGCACTGCGGCTTCAACTCCGGCTCCCTGCCCATCGGACTCCAGGTAGCCGGAAGGCCCGGAGGCGATGCCATGGTCCTCAAGGTCGCCCACGCCTACGAGCAGGCCACCTCCTGGCACACCATGCGCCCGCCCCATGCCTGACGGCCCCAGTCTGATGGAAAGTAAAAAAGGCCCCTCTCCCGAAGGGAGAGGGGCGTACAATGAGGGCCGCCCCCGCTTCATCCCGACCTCCTTCTTTGACAAGAAGGACCCCGGTGGACCTCTTCTGACGGCAGGATGGGGCGCTAGGTAGCGGCTGTGGTCTCCCTTTTTCTCTTCAAAGGCGGTTTGCCGGCAGTGGCCGGTAGCGCCCCCGGGTAAGGGTTGCAATAGTAAGCCTTGCCGCACCTCTGGCAGACCATTGCAGGAAACTCCCGGTCATACCTCAAGGCCCCCTTGCACTTCAAGCACTCTCTCATCTTCCCTCTCCTTATCTCCATCTCCCAATCAGTTGATATATTCATTACGCACGAAAGTGTAAATCGGTTCTTTTTCCGGCCACCTTCAGGGTATAGAATGGTGCTGACTCAGGGCTTGGATTCTTGAGGCCCGGGTTGACGGCCCTGAATTTCCCAAAACCAAAATATTCCTTGCTCCAAGGAGGCCGATTGTGACCTACGTAGGCCAGTCTTTGAAACGTTTCGAGGACCACCGGTTGTTGGGTGGCGGAAGCTCCTACGTCGACGACATGAATCTCCCCGGACTGCTCCACGCCGCCGTGTTGCGCAGTCCCCACGCCCATGCCCGTATCAAGTCCATCGACACCTCTCCCGCCAGCCGGTTGCCCGGAGTGGTTGCGGTGTTCACGGCTGATGACTTTGCGGGGGTTGTCGAGACTCTCCCTGCAAGGTACAGCGGTGGCGCCGACGCCGACCAGTTGCACCCGCCTCCTCATCCTGTTCTTGCCGATGGGAAGGTTGGCTACGTTGGGCAGGCTGTGGCGATCGTGGTTGCCGAAGACCCGCAAACCGCGCTGGAAGGCATGGAACTTGTCGTAGTGGACTACGAATTGCTCCCGACGCTGGTTGACGCAGTAGAGGCGGCAGAGGACTCCGCACCTCTGCTGCACGAGGAGTTGGGCAGCAATGTGGCGTTGCGCACCGTCAACGCCGGCGGTGACTTGGACGCCGCCTTCGAACAAGCCGACCGGGTGGTAGAGCAGCGCTACCACGTCCAGCGGGTTGCTCCGGCCCCCATGGAACCCCGCGGTCTGATCGCCGACTACAACGCCGATGAAGACCTTCTTACGGTCTGGGACTCCACCCAGCACCCCCACGAGGCCAGGCAACACTTGATGGAGTTGTTGAACCGGCCGGAGAGCAGCATCCGCGTGGTTGCTCCCGACGTTGGCGGCGGTTTTGGCGAGAAGGCCAGCTTCTTCCCTGAAGAAATAGCCGTCCCCTATATTTCCATCCTGCTGGCTCGTCCCATCAAGTGGCTTGAGGACCGGCAGGGGAACATGCTGTGCTTCCACGGGCGCGGCCACACCGTCGACGTTGCCGCCGCCGTCAAGAACGACGGCACGTTACTGGGTATGAAGGTGAGCATCTTCGCCGATCTTGGCGCCTACTTCCTCATGTCCACTCCAACGGTGCCGGTGTTGACCAGCCACCGGATCACTGGCCCGTACCACACGCCGGCCATGAGCGTCGCCGTGCAGGGAGTCCTGACCAACAAGCCGCCCACCGGGCCGTACCGGGGCGCGGGCGGTCCCGAGGCGGCGTTCTGCATGGAGCGCACCATGGACCTGATCGCCGCCGACTTGGGAATGGACCCCGCCGACGTGCGGCGAAAGAACTTCATCCCGCCGGAAGCTTTCCCCTATGACACGCCCACCGGCATCACCTACGACTCCGGCCAGTACGCCCTGGCATTCGACCGAGCCGTGGAAATGGCTGACTATGAGGGCTGGCGGGAGCGCGCCAGGCAACAGGCCGAGGCCGGCGGCCCCATCATCGGCGTGGGAATCGCTACCGTGGTCAAGGGGTCGGGCGCCAGGGTCACCCGGTTGACCGACCACGCCAGGGTGATAGTGGACGCCGACGGCCGGGTTACGGCTCACACTGGCCTTTCCCCTCACGGCCAAGGAACGGAAACGACTTTCACCCAGATGATTGCGGACGAGCTGGGCACCACACCCACAAACGTTCGAGTACTCCACAGCGATACCGACGTCCTGCCTCACGGCGGCGGCACCTCCGGCAGCCGCGGCATGATCGCGGGCGGCACCATAATGCATATGGTATTGCAGGACACCCGGCAAAAGCTGCTGTCCATCGCCGCCCATCTGCTTGAATGCTCCCCCGAGCATGTGACGCTGGCCGAGGATAGGGCGTTCGATAACCGGGACCCGCAACGCGAGGTGTCCTTCGCTCAAGTGGCTGCCGCGGCTTACGACGAGGAGTTGCTGCCTCCCGACCAAGAACCCGGCGTCGACTTCGTGAACACCCACACCTTGCGCAGAAGCCCCTACGCTTTCGCGGCTCACATCGCCGTGGTCGAGGTATCCCGGGAGACCGGAACAGTGAACATCCTGAAGTACACCGGCGTCCACGACTCCGGCAAGGTCCTCAATCCGTTGCTCTTCGAGGGCCAGGCCCAGGGCGCCATCGCCCAGGGAGTCGGCCAGGCCCTGTGGGAAGGTATGGAATATAACGCCGAGGGCCAGCCGTTGACCGCCACCTTCATGGACTACGCCATGCCCAAGTCAACCAACATGCCCGCCATGGACCTGGACACCACGGAAACCCTTTCGGATGTAACCCCCTACGGGCTGAAGGGCATTGGCGAGCTGCCGACCTTGGCCGCGCCCGTAGCCGTAGCCAACGCCGTCATGGACGCTCTCTCCAGCGCCGGCGTCCGCCACATAGACACCCCCCTTACGCCGGAGAAGGTATGGCAGGCACTCCAGACACAAGGGTAACAGGCTGGCCTATGGCTGCCGGAGCTCCGGACCAGCACGCCCTTAACATTGCCCAGGCCGTCCAGAAGAGGTGGCTCCGGCCATGGTGATTCTGTTCGGCTCGCGGGCCACCGGGCGGCACCGGGAACACTCGGACGTTGACATAGGTGGATACTGGTTGGAGTCATAATCGTGGTCTTGGAGCAGGTTGGCGGAGTAGATGGAGTAAATATTGAATGACGAAAGTGGTGGTGTGGCGGGGAATAACGATGAGGTCCACATCCACGGAAGAGTTTATACTTACTCAAGGCATTTCATGCAGAATCTTCCTACGCGACCGGAAGCAACCAAGGAAAATATTGAGTACGTGTTGCTGAATCCATCCTATCAAGAGAGGCAAGGCCCTAGGCGGATAGTTTATTGGGGATATATCCCCGGGTTAGGTAAACATATGAAGGTCGTGGAAGACAAGTTGCCGACAGGAGAATTGCAGATATTGTCAGCTTATTGCCCAGGGCAAAATCCACCGGATGAGGTAACCCTTGAATAAGACCCGATTGAAAGTGTCCTATCTGTCTAATGTAGTGGACTTGTCTACTGGTGAAGTAACCGGCGAGTCTTGGATGATTGCTGACAACCTGGCGGTGTTTTTTGCTCAGGGAGAGGACAGACCGGTCGAGATTGAACTATTGGACGGCGCCGAGACTCTTCTACCCCACCTCCTCCCGGAGGAATTCGGTAATGTCTGGTCCCCCACTAAGTGGCAACCCAAGGTGGCTTACGACCGGGAACGGGACGCCCTGTGTTTGTTTAATGATGACACATCTGTGACTTCGCAACACGTTGCCGATAACTTGATACTCGGTTGGAATGAAAAGGGCAAACCGGTTTCCGCAGAGATTCTGGGTGCCGCCGAGTTGCTTCTACCCTATCTGTTGCCCTTGGCGCCGGACATTCGAGACAGGTCTAATTTCTCAGATTAGCTGCCGGTCCTTGGTAACATCTGCTGCATGACTTCGACCTGGCACAACTCCCTGGCCCGCCGATTACAGTCATGATTGCAGGCCAATGATTCCAACAAAATAATTGACCTTTGCATACAGACTCATATAGGGTGCGCCCTACTGCACTGCACCAAGCACGGATGCTTACTCCAAGCCTGGGTGAATTGAGATGACTACTGAGAGAAAGCTGATTACTGCCGACGAATTATTGCTTATGCCCGATGAAGGCAGGCGGTATGAACTCATAAGGGGAGTGTTGGTTGAGCTTATGCCTGCCGGGGGTGTCCGTCAGAATTTTGGGTTAGGAAAGAAAGGAGGGGTAAAATGGCGGAATAAGGACTGGAAGACATAGGAAGGGTGGGCCTTATGGAGTTGAAGGATTTGGGACTGGCTTGGCGGGAGTTGAGCGAAGAAGCAATCACCGGGATGAAAGAGTGGCGGTTGCAGAATCCTAAAGCCACTTTTGCTGAGATTGAAAAGGAACTGGACCTGAGGCTGGCGAAGTTGCGGGGCCGGATGCTCCAGGATACGGCTCTAGCCAGTTCCTCCACGGACTGGAGCAGGAATCAGCCGGGAGAAAGGCCGGTGTGCCCTGATTGCGGCCGGGAACTGGCGTCTTCGGGCAAGAGGGGGCGTCGATTGCAGACCCTGGGGGGACAGGAGGTCACGCTGGAACGGGAGTATGGGGTCTGCCCAGCTTGCGGCGGGAAGCTTTTTCCCCCTGGATGAAGAGTTGGAATTGTTGCCGGGCAGCCTGACTCCGGGATTGGAAGAGATGCTGGTGCGGTTGGGGAGTTGGATGCCCTTCGCCCAAGCGCAAGGGGTCCTGGTGGACTGGATGCAACTGAATTCCCTCAGTGAAGCCACGGTAAGACGGCATACCGAAGCAGCGGGGGCGGCTTACGTGGTGATTCAAGAGGAGGAGGCCAAGGCGTTGGAACAGGGCTTGGAACCGGCCACTTCCCGGTCCGGTTCCGGCTCGGCCCGGCTGGTAGTGGAAGTGGACGGTGCGATGGCGCCCTTGGTGGGGGGAGAATGGGCCGAGGTGAAGACGATGGTGATTGGGAAAGTGGATGAGACGGGTGCGGAGCCTGGAACCTTGAAGGAACTGTCCTATTTTTCCCGGCTGACCGAGGCGGCGAATTTCACCCGGCAGGCTTTGGCGGAGACCCACCGGCGGGGGGTGGGAGAAGGTTGCCAAGTGGCCTTGGTGTCCGACGGGGCCGAATGGATTCAAGGATTCGGGGACTTTCATTGTCCCGGTGCGGTGCGGATTCTGGACTTTCCCCATGCTGCGGGGTACATAGGGGAGATAGGGCGGGGCTTGTTTGGGGAAGCCTCTCAGGTGGCTGAAGAATGGCAACGGGAGCAGAGGCACCGTCTCAAATATGAGGGTGCCGGTCCGGTATTGGAAGAGATGAGGGTCTTGGTCCAAGGGTGTGAAACCGACCTGAGCAAACCCTTGGCCTACTTGGAAAAGCGGGAAGCCCAGATGTGCTATCCGGTGTGGCAAGCCCAAGGCTGGCCCATAGGGAGCGGTGCGGTGGAGAGCGGCAACAAACTGGTGGTGGAAGAGAGGTTGAAGGGTGGAGGAATGCACTGGGCGCGGCCCCATGTAAATCCAATGCTGGGCTTGCGCAACATTGTATGCAGTGACCGCTGGCCCGGAGAATGGCCCCGGATAGCCCGGCGGCTCAGAAAGCCGGCGTCCCGGAGTGCTGGGACACCCGGGGAGCAAACAGGTTCCAAGCGCCGACCGGCGGAAGCTGTAGAAACCGGGGCCAAACTCAGCGTGGCGGATAGACCGGAGGTCACGGTGAAAAGCCCCGCCGAAGTTGCAGTATCCGGTGGCGGGGAGGAGTCAACCTCCCCTTACCGTCCGGCGGCCAATCACCCCTGGCGGCGGGCCCCGGTTGGCCGCGCCAGATTGTCCCCAAAAATCTGACGGACACCCGCCTGCCGGAATACCTTATGGCATTGTATGGAGTAGAATCGTTTACCTTCTTTTCGCTTGGGTGGAAGCGAATGGGGACTACGGTGTTGTATTGGGCGGTGACGTTGGCTTCTGGTTGGAACGCGACCCGGATACAGTGCGCGCCCCCGACGTGGCCTGGATTGCGCCGGGCCGGCTGCCCGACGACGCTCAAGGCTTTGGAGTTATGGCCCCTGATCTGGCGGTCGAAGTAAAATCGCCTTCCAATTCGCGGCGGGAACTGGCCGAGAAAGCGTCCATGTGGCTCAACTTCGGCACACGGGAAGTCTGGGTAGCAGACCCGGAAACCGCAACCGTCACCGTTCACCGGCCTGGTGCCGAACCGTCAACGCTGGGCGAGGACGACACGCTTGACGGCGGCGATTTGCTCCCTGGTTTCACCACCCCCGTCGGCTACTTCTTCCGCCGCCAAGCTCCGTCTCCCGATGTACAATGGTAACGGGATAGACCATCATGACCATACCCATCAACAACTTCCAAGACATCCTGGACGCTATGGAGCGCGATCCCGCGCTCAGGGATGCTGTGCGTCGCCACATCCTCACCGACGAGCTCCTCCAGGTCCCCGCGCGCTTAGAGAGAATCGATGGAGACATCGTCGCCCTGAAGGAAGGCCAAGCCCGGATGGAGGAAGACATCGTCGCCCTGAAGGAAGGCCAAGCCCGGATGGAGGAAGACATCGTCGCCTTGAAGGAAGGCCAAGCCCGGATGGAGGAAGACATCGTCGCCCTGAAAGAAGGCCAAGCCCGGATGGAGGGGGACATCGTCGCCCTGAAAGAAGGCCAGGAACAGCTGAATGATAAGTTCAATCGATTGGACCAGAAAGTAGACCGAATAGGCGGAGACGTCAGCAGGCTCACAGGGGCCGACTACGAGTCTCACGTCGCCGCCTACATCCACAGGGTCCTCCGACGGAACCTGGGCATAAACGCCACCGTCTTCTCCTCTCAGCGCGACAAGTCCGATCTCACAAAACTCCTCGACATAGCAGAATCTCAGGGGCTCATCGGGGCTGCGGATACGGACGAACTGGAACGAACAGACCTGGTCCTCACTGCCGACGGCCCAACGGACTACCTTCTGGCAGAGGTTTCCGTCACCGTCCAGCAGGATGACGTTGACCGGGCTGCGGAACGCGCCAAACTGCTGGCCCAAGCCACCGCACGAACGGTCACCCCGTTCGCCATCGGCGCGAGAGAGGATCCGGACCTCAGCAGAGGAGACGTCCAAGTGGTCCTCATTCCGGAGCGCCAGACTTCCTGAACCACACAGAATCCTCAACTGGCGTCACCATAGCAAGTTGCCATGCACCAACCCTAGCTAATCAGAGAAGCGGGGATTGTCGTTACCGATTTGTGTCCATAATTGTGAGCCAATGATTCCAACAAAATAATTGACATTAAAATGGCGGCATTATTTAATATAAGCTTAACAGTTTAAGGGTTGTTTGAATGCCCTGAATTGGGGATAATCGTAGCGCCGGTACGAGACATGCCGGTAATGCTATTACGACAACTTGGGAAAGGAGTGGACTATGGCTGACCAGGACATAGCTTTAATGGCCCATCTGCTCCGACGGGCTGGTTTCGGAGCAAGCCGCGACGAAATCGAACGGAGGGCGGCCCAAGGTTACGACAACGTGGTCGAAGAGTTGTTGGACCATGGCAACGAACCCGGAATCGACGAAGACCTGATGTACCGGGCCTACCCGTCGTACTTCGACAAGGGCGCCATCGAGACCGGGCAGACCGAGTGGGTCTTCCGGATGATCAACAACAAGTACCAGTTGCAGGAGAAGATGTCCCTCTTCTGGCACACCATCTTCTGCTCCGGCGACAACAAGGTCGACAATGCCCGCACCACCTCCATCCAGATTGACAAGTTCCGGGCGATGGGCATGGGCAACTTCCGCGACCTGCTGATGATGCTTTCCACCGACCCGGCGATGCTGTACTACCTGGACAACATCGAGAGCCACAAGACCGCCGTCAACGAGAACTACGGCCGTGAGTTGCTTGAGCTTTTCTCCATGGGCGTTGGCAAGGATGGCGATTTCAACTACAGCGAGGATGACGTAAAGGCCTGCGCTCGCGCCTTCACCGGCTGGAACTTGAAGCCCACCATCCCGGTGTTCCCCTATGGAAGGACTCCCTTCGAGTTCCGTTTCGACCCCGCTGACCACGACTACGGTGAAAAGACCTTCCTTGGCGAGACCGGCAACTGGGATGGCGGAGACATAGTCGACATAATCTGCAAACAGTCTGCCACCGCCCGGTTCATCTCTCGGAAACTGTACGACTTCTTCGTGGCCGACGAGCCGCCGGTCCCGGCGTGGCGTCAGAGCGCCCCCAAGGACCCGGAGGCTATAGCCGCCTTGGAGAAGGCTTACTTTGATTCCGGCTACGACATCAAGGAAATGCTCCGGGTGCTGTTCACCTCCGACTTCTTCAAGTCCGAGGCTTCCTACTACGCCAAGGTGAAGAGCCCGGCGGACGTGGTCATCGGCACGCTGCGCATGGTCGGAGAGCACACTACCCCTCAGCCGGGGCTCTTCTTCGTGGCTATGGAGCCCAAGTACATGGGCATGGACCTGCTGAACCCCCCGACGGTGGAGGGGTGGCACATGGGCGCCGAGTGGATTAACAGCGGCACCCTGATTGACCGCATCAACTTCGCTGCCGGGTTGCTAGGCGACACCGAGTTGCCCGGGGTCCGGTCCATAGTGTCGAGGATGATGGACCGGTCCGATACCCTGTCTCCCGACGGTTTCGTGGACGGGTGTCTCGAATATGTGGGCCCATTGACCGTCGCCGAGGAGACCCGTCGGGAACTGGTTTCCCACGTCGCCCAAGGAGGCCAACTGGGTCACGGCACCGAGTCGGAACGGCAGGACTTCACCCGCCGCGCCGGCGAGATGCTCCAGATGATTGCAACCACTTCGGAATTCCAATTCGGCTAGAACCAGGCTCCGCTTACAGTAAAGAAAGGGAGGACGATTATGGTTTCCACCAAGAAAGACCCTGTCCTGGCTGTCCTTTGCCTCTCCGGGGGAAACGACTTCATGAACACGGTTATCCCCTACAACAACCCCTTGTACCGGGACTACCGCCCGTCGCTGGCCATCTCCGAAGACCAGTTGCTGCCCATCAACAACGAACTGGCCCTTCACCCGGCCATGCAGCCGTTGATGAAGTACTGGGAAGAGGGCAAGCTGGCCATCATCCTGGGCGTCGGCTATCCCAACCCCAGCCTGTCCCACTTCCGGGCAATGGACATCTGGGCCACCTGCGAGCCCGATGAACTGGGCCTGACTGGCTGGTTGGGCAGCGTGATTCAGGAAGTGGACCCCAAGGCCGAGAACGTGTTGACCGGCGTCAACTTCGGTCGCGGCCTTCCCCGCGCCATGGCCAAGGAAGGCGTGCCCGTCGCCTCGGTCGGCGACCTCAGCACCTATGGCCTGCTGACCGACATCGAGGAAAACGACCATAGGAACCAGGCCCTCGACCTCTTCGGCCGGATGTACGCCCCAGCCATCGGTCGCGGCGCAGTGACCGACTACATCCGCCGTACCGGTGTCGAGGCCATGGCCGGCGCCGACATCCTGGGCACTGCGCCTGGCAAGTACACCTCTACCGTAGAGTATGGCAACAGCGACGTCGGCCGCTACCTGCGTGACATGGTCCAGGTGCACAACGCCGAGTTCGGCACCCGGGCGCTGTTCACCTCCGCTCCCTACAACATCTTCGATACTCACGCCAACCAGGCCGTCGGTCACTCCAACCTGTTGCTGGACATCTCCTCCAACGTGGACTGCTTCATGGCCGACCTGCGTGAGCACGACATCAGCGACAACGTGACGCTGTTCTTCTACTCCGAGTTCGGGCGCCGCGCTATGGACAACGGCTCCGGCACCGACCACGGCACCGGCGGCGTGGCCTTCGCCATCGGCGAACACGTCAAGGGCGGCATCTATGGCGAGTATCCCGGCTTGGAAATGCACCAACTGGAAGAGGGCGGCAACCTGCTGCACAACGTCGACTTCCGCCAAGCCTACGCAACCCTGTTGGAGAACTGGATGGGTCTGGACTCCAAGCCCATCATCGGCGGGACTTGGGAGAAGCTGGACTTCATGTAGGCCGCCGTACCAATGATGGATTGACTTGAAGGAGGGTAATCGTGGCTAGTGTATTTCTAGGCATTAACGACCGGACCTATACCTACTCTTTCGTAGCGGGGCGGTCCGAGTTCCAAGGCACGGGGTTCCGTAACCCCATGGACATCGCATTCGCTCCGGATGACATCATCTACGTAGTGAACAGGTCCTACGAGTCCCGCCCCGACGGCACTCGGATCAACATGTGGCGGATCGCCGACGACGGGTCCGAAGAATACATTACGGAGTTCGGATCCTATGGCGAGGGCAAGGGCCAGTTCATTTGGCCCATCTCCATCGCCGTGGACAGCCAGGTCAACGTCTACGTCGCCGACGAGTGGACCCACCGCATCAACATCTATGACAAAGACGGCCAGTTCCTCAGTGATTGGGGGACCCACGGTTCCGGCGACGGAGAGTTGGACCGCCCTTCGGGCTTGGCCATAACCCCCGACGACCTGATTTACGTGGTTGACAGCCGCAACCACCGGGTGCAGAAGTTCACCTTGGACGGGCAGTACATCAGCCAGTTCGGGAGCTATGGTACTGGTCCCGGGCAGTTGAACACCCCTTGGGGCATCGGCTTGGACAAGCACGGCAACGTCTTCGTAGCCGATTGGCGCAACGACCGGGTGCAGCAGTTCAGCCCTGAGGGCGAATGGCTGGCCACGTTCGGGCAGGTCGGTTCCGGCGGCGACGCCATGCCCGCTCGGGACTTGGGCGGTATGCGCCGCCATGAAGCGCCGGTAGGACTTTTCAACCGGCCGACCGGCGTGTGTGTCGACGATGACGGCGACATCTACATTGCCGACTGGCTCAACAACCGGGTGCAGGTGCTGGCCCCCGATGGCCGGTTCATCACCGAGTTCACTGGCAACGCCGCCCTGTCCAAGCTGGGCGTCGAAAAAATCCGGTCCAACCCGGACATGATTCGCCAGCGCAACGGCGTCCGCGACTTCACCCCCGAGCAGGTGCTCTGGGCCCCCACCGCCGTCAAGGTGGACCCCAAAGGCCGCATCATCGTCGTGGACACCACCCGCCACCGGTTCCAGTTCTACCAGAAGAACCGCGAACCGGTGATGGTCTAGCCCCGGTCCTCCGGGCTATCGCCGCGGATACAAGGTTGGAGCAGCCCGCCAGCAACTGGCGGGCTGCTTCTCTTGGTAACTATCTCAATAATTGGCGCACTGCCCTACCCGTCATTCCCGCGAAGGCGGGAATCCACAAGCTTCGTTCAGTGACGAGGGTTGTCAGCGGAGACGGTTGATTTTGAGGTAGTTTCTTATTTCAGGCATCGGTAGACCGGTGCCGCTATGAGGAGTGATTATGAAACTTGGCCTGTTTATGATGCCGCTGCATCCCCCGCGAAGGTCCTATGCCGACTCCTATGACCGCGACGTAGAGTTGCTGGTGCTGGCCGACAAGCTGGGCTACCACGAGGCTTGGGTCGGAGAGCACATCACCGAGGTCTGGGAGAACGCCCCGGTGCCGGAACTGCTTATCGCCCAAGCCTTGGCCCTTACCGAAAACATCATCCTGGCCACCGGCGTGACCATGCTCCCCCTGCACCACCCGGTTGATACTGCCCACCGCATTGCGATGCTGGACCACATGGCCAGGGGGCGGTTCTATTGGGGCATCGGCGTCAGGTCTCTCCCCACCGACCTGCATCTCTATGGCATCGAGTACAACTCCATGGACGAGGTGCGTGAGCAGGGCCAGGAGGCCTTGGACGTTATCCTCCGACTGTGGGAGGCTGAGGACGGCCACTTCGGATACGAGGGCAAGTACTACCAAGTACACGCGCCGGAAACCGACCCCGAGCTGGAGCGCAGGCTCTACTTCAAGCCCTACCAGAAACCCCATCCCCCCATCGGCGTGGCGGCCAGCACCCCCGGCGGCGACACCATCCGCATGGCCGGGGAACGGGGATGGATACCCATGACCAACCTCCCGTCTCAGTATGTTCCTCAGCTATGGGAGAACATGGAGGCGGGAGCCGCCAGCGCCGGAAGGACCGCCGACAGGGGCGAGTTGCGCCTGGGGCGCGACATTTACGTTGGGAAGACTCCACAGTCCGCCCGCGAGGAAGCCCGGGAGGTCTTGGGCAGGCCCTTCAACGAGCACCAGTGGATTAACCGGAAAGCGGGCGACATGTTGGGCGCGTTGAAGCTCGATCCCAGCATGTCGGACGAAGATGTAGACGTGGACTACATGATGGAAAACGTCTGGATCGTCGGCGACCCTCAAGAGTGCGCCGACAAAATCCGCCAGCACTATGAAGAGGCCGGCGGCTTCGGCCACCTCCTCACCATCACCCACGACCCCGACGACCACTCCCTAATGCAAAACTCCATGCGCCGCCTGGCTGAAGAAGTAGCGCCTCTGGTTGAAGACCTGGGCTAGCCCACTGGATGATGAGGAACGGGTCATTTGTCGCTTTGCGGCCCGTTCCCGTGCCTTGGTAGAATGTCCGCGATGACAGGGTCCAGTGGACAGGCTCCCGGTATTCCAAATGGACTCCTGGAATTTTGGAGACGATTTGACGCCAGGGAGCCGTCCATCGTAGGCGAAGCGCACGAAAACTGGTTGCTGGGCGCATCCGACGGGGTACGCATACTTGGATATGCTCCGTCGGCAGATGTGTTATTTGGCTCGCCGCCGAGTTTAATGCAGGGACAGAACGGCAGTCACAGATACATTTGGGTAATCAACAACGCTGGCATACCCTTTATCGAGGAGATTCCGATACCCACGTTGAACTCGAGACTGCCGAAACATACCAACCTGACCGGCGGAGAACCGGCTTATGCCGGCGGCGAGTTATGGTTTGACTCAGCTATGAATGAGATTACCAAAGTATTCGGTCCTGTGATGGCCACAGACAGAAAAGCTGCGGCCCGTGAGTCCGCCCGAAAATTCGTAAGAAGCAATTTCCAAATTGGCCCGCTGTATGAAGGCCGGAATCCTACCGGTCATATTATGACGGCTTGGGAAGCCTATCAGAGCTACGGTTTCGATATACTTGACGAGGCGGTTGAATACAGTAGCGCCATATTGTTGGAGTCCGTCGGGGTTGTCGAAAGAACTTTCAAGACTCGGCGCAACGACCTTGGATTGTCCATCGAGTCGGTGGCGCGCGCCGCAGGCGTCGAAGCCGGTGTCGTTAAGCAGGCGGAAGAGCTTGCCCATGACATCCCGGTAAAACCGCTTGAAAAGTTAGCATTCGCCTTGGGACTCGACGAGCGTCTGTTGGCTTTCAACGAAAAGGACATCGGTGATAAGAACTTGGCATTTCGTCTCAAAACGCTTCAAAAGTCCAGTGCGGGTAGTTTGCCTCTGTCCCCCGGTACGGTCCTCTTGTTCGCGGAAGCCGCCTCGGTAATTCGGACACAGTCAATGCTGATGGACTGGCTGGGCCAGCCGAAGGAAGCCAACACTTTTCAACCGGACCCGGATTACGGCTCGCTAATGTCTCCTGCCTGGCGACTGGGATACCGGCTGGCGTCGGACGCGCGGGACCGTCTTGGACTTGGGAATACTCCGATTCGTTCCATGCGAGACTTGGTCGAAAAGCGTTTGGGCATCCCTGTGTTGCAGGCGCAGTTGCCGTCGGCGGTTGCCGGCGCCACCATCACGACAAGGGGCCATGACGGAGCCAGCGTTAGGGGAATCGTCCTTAATACGGTTGGGGACAACTCCAAAGTCTGGGTAAGACGCGCCACCTTGGCCCACGAACTCGGCCATATCTTGTATGACCCGGACACGGAACTGGAACGCTTGCGGGTTGATTCTTACACCGGTATACAGGACAACCCCGAAAACGTCGGTGAACTGGACTACGTGGAACAACGGGCCAACGCCTTTGCAATTGCTTTCTTGGCGCCCTTGGAGTCAGTACGCGACATCACGCCGGCACCCATTAAGGTGGAAGCCATTGGGGAAGTAATGCAGACCTTTGGCATTAGCCGCACCGCTGCCCAGTACCACGTATTCAATGCTCACTACAGGGAAAGTAGCCTGCCGGAATGGCCAGAGCAACTAGACCTGTCGGATGAATGGCTAATCGCTGAGGACTTAACGTTGGACTATTTCCCGGTTGATTCGGTACCCCTACAACGTAGAGGGAGATTTGCCGGACTTGTGGCTGAATGCCACCAACGGCGGATGCTGTCGTCTCAGACTGCTGCTCTTTACTTAGGTTGTGACGAACAGGACTTTATGGACAACGCAGACTCGATTCGGGACCTTCATCCGATTGAGAATGTCTAAGGTATTTTCGAGCATCGGCAGCTACTCAACAGCGGTCATGGTAGGCCAGCAATCGTTCCACAAACTCGCGTACTAAAGGCCGGTCTTCCTCCAGTTCAAGGTCTTCCATGAAGTTGTGATAAAAGTTGCCGTGGAACTTCTCAGCTATGGAAAATCCATGCCTGAGGAACGGGTCTTCGTACTCCACGGCGAGCCTGCGCGCGGCGTATTTCATGGCTCCATGACTACCATAATCCCATCCTCGTTCCTCCGCCATCGCGATCACCACCTGCGTAGCAGCTCCCCACAGCTTCTCCGACGCCTGCCGGTTATCGCCTGCGGCAAACTCCCTGTCGGATGCCTCCAGAAAGTCCTTAGCCGTCTGTGCTCGTTCACTTGTCGCCACGCATCCTCCTCAACGCCGCCAGCACCTTCTCCGACGTGATGGGCAGGTCGGTTATCCGCACGCCCACCGCGTCGTAGACCGCGTTGGCGATGGCCGGCGCCACCGGGGCTATGGGGTTCTCGCCGATGGCTTTCCCTTCATAGGGGCCGTTGCCTTCCGGGTTCTTCACCAGCACCGTGACCAGTTCGGGTATGTCCTGCACCGTCGGTATCTTCACTTCCCCCAAGCTCAGGGTGGAAACCCGCCCCTCTTCCGACTGCAACTCCTCCATCACCGCGTAGCCCAGCCCTTGAATCACGGCCCCGTCTATCTGTCCTTGGTGCCCCAGCGGGTTGTAGATGGTGCCCACGTCGTGGGCCGTGGTTATTCTGTGCACCGTCACTTGTCCCGTCTCCGGGTCCACCTCAACGTCGGCCACCTGGGCGGTGTAGGAGGTCACCGGCGGTTCTTCCGCGTCTGTGACCGTCTCACCCTCGATGGTCGTGCCCAGCGCGGCGACCGACCGGGCGGCCAGCTCGGCCATGGGAACACCCTGGTTCGGGTCTCCTTCTACGAACACGCGCCCATTGCGGAACACGATCCGCTCCTCGGCCCAGCCGTAGAACTCAGCCGCCAGCCCCGTCAGCTTCTGCCTCACTTCCTGCGCGGCCCCCAGTGTCGCTTCGGCGGCGCCGACGCTGGTGCCCGCCCCGGCTCCGGTGTCGAAGGTTACTTTGTCTGTGTCCACGTGGGCTACAACCACGTCGCTGACCGGAATGCCCAGGTCCTCCGAAACGACCTGCCGAGCCACCGTGTAAAACCCTACGCCTGTGTCCGGGACCGTCGAGGAGACCATCGCCCGCCCCTCTTCGTCCATGCTCACCCGACCGGTGAACACCGCTCGTCCTTGGGGACGCTGCCCGAACGAAATGCCCCGCCCGAAGTGAGGACCTGCTTTCGGTCCGCCCCAGTTGGCCGACTCCGCTGCCGTCCGCAGGGTTTCTTCGCCCCGCACATGAAGGTACTTCTCTCCGGTGCCGGCCGTATCGCCCTCCTGCACAACGTTCTTCAGCCTTATCTCGTATGGGTCCAGCCCCATCTCCTTGGCGATCATGTCTATGTGTGACTCAATGGCGAACACCGCCTGCGGCTCCCCCGGAGAGCGGTAAGACCCGCACGGCATGTTGTTGGTGTAGACCATGTAGTTGTCGATCTGGAAGTTGGGCACCCGGTAGGGCCCCCCGCCCACCTGCCTCCCGCCGCTCAGGTTGGTCTGGCCCCGGTAGCCGCCGTAGGCTCCCCCGTTGAACACCACGCTCGACTGGCGGGCCCAGAAACGCCCGTCCCGCTTCATGCCCGTCTTGACCGTCACGGTCGAGGCGTGCCTGGGATTCCCGGCCATCAGCTCTTCTATATAGGTCATCACCATCTGGATGGGCCGCCCGGAACGCCTGCTCAACTCGTAGGCCAGCGGCACGTTCATAATGCCGGCCTTGCCGCCGAAGTCTCCGCCGATCCCGCACGGGTTTACCGTAACGTGTTCCTCGGGCAGCTTCAGGTAGCGGGCCAGTTGCCACCGCAGCCGGTAGGGCTGCTTGTTGTTCGCCCACACCTGCACGTGCCCCGAATCGTCGACCGCAACCATGCAGGTGTACGGCTCCATGTAGCCTTGGTGCACCCAGGGCGTGGTGAAGGTGTGCTCGAATATCAGGTCCGATTCTTGAAACCCTCGTTCCAGATCGCCCCCGGACCACGAGTTGTGGGACACTATGTTGCCGTTGGGCGTTATCGGCCCCGAACTCCTGCCCAGCCACGCATCGTAGGTTGGCGGTCCCTCGTGGACCTGAGGGGCGCCCGGCTGCATCGCCTCCAGGGCGTCGAAGACCGCCGGCAGCGGTTCGTATTCCACCTCTATAAGGTTGAGCGCCTCTTCCGCCACATCCGAGTCGTCGGCGGCTACCGCGGCGACCTTCTCTCCCACGAACCGCACCTTGTCCACCGCCAAGGGCGGCACGTCCTGCAATACCCGGCCCAGCAGCATCCCCGTCATGTCCTTGCCGGTAATTACCGCGTGTACTCCGGGCACGGTCTCCGCTCGTGAAGCGTCGATGTTGACGATTCTGGCATGGGGGTAGGGGCTTCTCAGCACCTTTCCTATGGCCATGCCGGGCAATATTACGTCGGCGGAGTACAGGTGATGGCCGGATACCTTGTCCGGCCCGTCTTCCCTAGTTACCGGTCTTCCCAAAGCTGTATAAGTAGTCAACTGACGCCTCCCGCAAGAGCCTTTCAGGGTGCCGCGTTTACATCAATCGCATGTTAACTTGGCGGTGCTCCTCATGTAAATATTCCTTCATTGCGGGAAAGCCAAATGCGCTGAACCAGGTTCACCCGCCGTTGACTGTGAATTAGCCGTGTGATAGCCTAACCAGACTGACCGGGCAATCGTATTCTCACTCGGATGATCCCTAAGGAGCGTTAAGCTAATGCAAGTCACCGAACTGGCAATCGAACGGCTTCGAGAAGTCATGGAAGAGCAGGGGGAAAGCGACAGCTCCCTTCGCGTCATCGCCATGCCGGCCGAGACCGGCGGCGTTCAGTACATGTTGACCATGGAAAAAGAGACCCAACCCGACGACACGGTGCTGAGCCTTGACGGCGTCAACTTCTTGATGGACTCCGACAGTGCCCCGTTCTTGGAAGAAGCCACCATCGACTTCGTCGAGAACTTCGGCGGCAGAGTCGGGTTCGTGATCAACAACCCCATGTTCGCCGGTGGCGGTGGTTGCGGAGGCGGCGGTTGTGGTTGCGGCGGTGGTGGATGTGGTTGCGGAGGCGGTGGCTGCGGTTGCGGCGGCCACTGATACACCCATTTTAACCTCGGATTACTGTGGAGGGTCGCTACTATGCGGCCCTCTTTTCGTTCTGTTCGTCATTCCCGCGAAGGCGGGAATCCACCACCGACGATGCTGGACAGGACGTTTCTGATGAAGCCCTACGTAGGGGCAACCCTTGTGGTTGCCCTGCCGCCTTGACGCCCCTCGCATCCCCCGACATAATCAAGCCCAACTCGTCCCCCAATAACGTTTACAGGAGGCCCTCCATGCCGTCCACACCCCACGGCGTCAACTACCAGTCTCACCGGCCCGTCGTCATGGGACTCAACGGCATGGTCTCCTCCGGCCATCCCCTGGCCTCCCAAGCTGGTATAAGCATGTTGCAGAAAGGCGGCAACGCCGTCGACGCCGCCCTTGCCACCGCCGCCGCGCTGAACGTGGTCGAGCCGCTCATGTCCGGTATCGGCGGCGACGGCTTCGTCATGGTCTACTGGAAAGATGCCGACCGCATCGACATCTGCAACGGCACCGGCGCAGCCCCTTACGCCGCAACCAGGGAGCGGTACCTGCCCGGCGGCATCCCCATGAAGGGCATACTCAGCGTGTCCGTTCCCGGCTTGCTCGATAGCTGGCTGTGCAGCCACGCCAAGCACGGCTCGTTGTCCTTGGCCGAGGTTATGGCACCCGCCATCGACCTGGCCGCCAACGGCTTCCCCACCAGCCACGTTCTGTCTCAAGCCATAGCCGCCGATCCCTTGTTGTGCAGCTTCCCCACGTCAAAGGCCGTGTTCACCAAGGACGGCCGTCCGCTCCGCCCCGGAGAAATTCTGCGCCAGCAAGACCTGGCCCGCACCTTCCAAGCCATTGCCGACGGCGGCAGGGATGCCTTCTACCAAGGCCAAATCGCCCGCGCCATCGTCAAGTTCAGCGAGGAGCAGGGCGGCCTGCTCACCATGAAGGACCTGGCCGACTCCCATTGCCGCTGGCAGCAGCCCATCTCCACCACCTACCATGGATACACCGTCTATGAAGCCCCGCCGAATTCCAGCGGCCACATCCTGCTCCAGGAACTGAACATGCTTGAGGAGTTCGACCTTAGGTCCATGGGCTGCAACTCCCCGGAAGCAATCCACCTGATGGTCGAGGCCAAGAAGCTGGCCTTCGCCGACCGTGAAGCCTACGTCGCCGACCCCGAGTACCTCGACATTCCTGTCGCCGGCCTCCTCTCCAAGAACTACGCCAAGGAACGGGCCAAGCTGATAGACCCTGAGAGGGCCGCAGCCGAAGTTGCCGCCGGTGACCCGTGGCGGCATCAAGGAGTGACCGGTAAACGCCGTGGGACCCTTGCCACCACCGGAGTGGGCGGAGCCGAGGAGGACACCACCTGCTTTGCCGTCGTCGACCGCTGGGGCAACGCCGTCTGCCACTTGCAGAGCATCCAGAGCGCTTGGGGCTCCAGCCTCATCGCCGGTGACACCGGCATCCTGCTCAACAACCGCATGACCTACTGGCACCTCGAAGAAGACCACGTTGACTGCCTCAAGCCGGGCCAACGGGTGCGCCACACCATGAACCCCGTCATGGTCTTCCGCCCGTCAAACTCCGGCTCGGCCAACGGAGCGTCCGATGGTGCGGCTCCGGGCCGGTTGGCGATGGTCTGCGGCACTCCCGGCGCCGATACTCAGGTCCAGACCAACATGCAGGTCATCACCCACGTGCTCGACTTTGGCATGACCGTTGCCGAGGCGGTGGAAGCCCCCCGCTGGCGGAACACCCACAGCCCCACCGAGTCCACGTTCCCCCACACTTCTCCCAATGAACTCCACATGGAAAGCCGGTTCCCTACGGAGACGCGGGCCCAATTGGAGAAGCGCGGCCATACCCTCAACGTCATGGGCCCTTGGGAGGCCTCGGGCAGCGAGGTGATGATTTGGGTGGACCCCGATAACGGTGGCCTCCACGGCGCTTCCGATCCCAGGCGCGACGGCTATTCGGTAGGTTGGTAGGGAGTATCTAATGAAAATACCGGGTGAAAAAAGAAGTAGGCATCCGGACCAGTGCGGCAACCTGGCCGGGGTATTCGCCGAGTCTGTCCGTGACCACCACATGGACTTGGCTTGGTCCTTGCTGTCCAAGGAGACCCGCGGTATGCGCACCGGTGTGTGGGCCACCCGCAACAACATCGACATGCAGGAAGCCTACCGCGCCGCCCACGACAAGGACCACCCCCGCCGCGCCTCCATGATGGAAGACTTCCGCACCACCGTGCTGAGGCTCTGGCCCTTGGAGGACCTGACCGATCTGGGCGTTGCCCCCACCACCTACATGGACGACAACCACGCCTTTGCCTTCCTCCCCTTCGGCGTCACCGAGGACGAAAGCCAAGTGTCCCAACGCCGCCTGATGTCCGGCCTGATAATCCCCATGCTCCTCGAAGAGGGCGAATGGAAAGTAGACCTCCCCAGTTGGCGGTTCATCCAGGAAGACTAGGGGTCTGTTGACATGTCCCGCCGTTCGCACACAGGCCATACCCCGTCATTCCCGCCCTCAACCCGTCATTCCCGCGAAGAGCCTGCCCTCGTGGAGACGGGGGCGGGAATCCATAACCTTCCAATGGAAACCTGCGTAAGTTGAAAGCCCGCACCCCCGTCAAGGATGGAGAACGCCGCCGCGCCGCTCCCGGAGAGGAGGTGCGCTGTGAACTGTGCGAGAGGGAAGTCGGCCACTACACCGTCCACCACCTTGTCCCCCGCGCCGCCGGAGGCAAATTCGGCCCCACCGCCAAGCTCTGCCCCACCTGCCACCGCCAGCTTCACGCCCTCTTCTCCGTCAACGTACTGGCCAAGGAACTGGGCTCCATCCAAGCCATCCGAGCCAACCCCGAAATGGCCGCCTACCTCCGTTGGGCCAAAAAACAGAAAGAGGGCGCAAACTTCCGCGTCCGCCGCGCCAAAAACCGCCGCTGATTCCTCCACCCCCTCTATAACTCCTGCGCCCCCAACTCTGGTTCCTCCACCCCCAACGTCGTTCCCGCGCCCTTACCATAACTCCCGTGCCCTTACCGTCATTGCCATGAAAATAGGCCATTTTCATGTTCATACGTGGCCCCAAGGGGCCATGCGCAATTCCCGCGAAGAGCCTGCCCCCGTGGAGACGGGGGAACGTCACCCCCGCGAAGGCGGGGGCGGGAATCCACCATTCAGCAACTCCTCTACTTTATCTACGAACTGCGCAACCCGTTGCAGGTGTAGTTCCACGGTTGCCCGGGCCATCCTGCCTTCGTAAAAATTGCGGTGCAGGCCATTCGCGCTCTCAAACAACACGTTGAAATCAGTGTCCCCGGTTTCCTGCATTATTGTGTCCACCACTACTTGCAACGAGGAATGATGCCTGTGGTTGATTCCCCGTTCATCAGCCAAAGCCTGGATTATTTGGGCCGCCGCGCCCGAACCCTTCTCCGAAGCCTGCAACAAGTCTCCCTGGCGGAATTCTTCCAAGGCCTGGCTTAAATAGTGCCGGCTCCTTTCATGGTATGTCTGCATCTGTTGCATGGTTGCCTTCCTTAAGTGGCCCCCGATGACTCAGCCTGCCCGGGCCATGCCCGTTACGCATGCATTGTATAACTCCGTCTCCCTCTGTACTATCATGCCCGACGGTCTCAGACTCCGTAGCCTGGCCTACGCCACATCGCTAACGTCCTGGTAAAGGGATATAATCGCACCGAAGGAGAGACCAGATGATTGAGATGGGGCAAATCTTGGAAGGGTTAGTTCGCCGAACGGAGGAAGGCAGACTGAAATGGCGGCGGAGCATTGAATCCAATAGATTCGTCACCTCTGTCGATGTAATCTCCATCAGGATTCAGGAGATTCTGGCAGTGGAAGGTTACCGTCTCGACATACTGGACGAATCGGGTGAGATAGTTGAATCCCTCCGCTATCAGGATATGAGTCGTGATGAGGAAGAACAATTGGCGCGTCTCTATGTGTTGGCCCGCCGTTCAGCCATCGACGTTGACTCGACCTTGGAAAAACTGGCTAAAGCTCTGGAGTTGTAGTCAGGTCCTTCACATAAGAACTCCATGCCCGCCCGCGAAGGAACATCACCCCCCGGCACTCAACCGTCATTCCCGCGGCTCCAACACCGTCGTTCCCCCGGCACTCAACCGTCATTCCCGCGAAGGCGGGAATCCACAGCCACCCCACTGACGCCGCCCTCGCGAAAACTCCCCCACCCCTCTGCTATACTCCCCTGAAGTGCAAGCGTCCCGCCCGCTATAAGGACCAACCCGGGAGCGCGGGCGTCCCGCCCGCCCCAGCAGAGGCGTCTCCCATGCCCAACCAGACCGAACCCAACGCCAATAACGCCCTCGGCGACCTCCTCCGCGCCATGATGCCCGGCAGCCTCGTCCGCTCCGAGAACACACAGACCTTCCCCGCCTATCCCGGACGCCACGCCGACATCCTCGTAACCACGCCAGAGTAGCGCCAAATCCTAATGCAACCTATCCTGCTCTGTGTAATCATAAGGCCGAGGATGAAACTCGAATAGTGTGCGCCCCGGATTCGCAGTTACTCGTCCGACAAGGGATGGAGCAGAAAGCTGCAAGTGTTTGGTCCAACGCCAGCCGATCCCACATAAATCGAGATTTCACTTTCGGATCTCAAGCCTTGGCAGTTGCTATTACGGAACAGAACACGATGGGCGGTCGGATATGGCCCAATGTAATTTTCCATGACACCCGTTTCGACTACGCATTTGCGGTGTGGGGGAATGGTACACTGGGATTGTTGACCTACTGGTGGCAGGCCAGTCGTCAGCAATCAAGCAAAGCAAATCTTACGGTTCGGAATGCCGAATCCCTCCCCGTCCTGGACTTCCGCGCCCTCACCGACGACCAACTCGCCATCGCCGAGAATATATTCAACGACTTCCGAGACCGGGAGTTGAAGCCCGCCTACCTCGCCGACGCCGACCCCAACCGCGCCCTCCTGGACCATCGCGTAATCTGCGACCTGCTGGGCTTCGACCAAACCGTCTATGAAGGCGTCCGCCGCCTAGCCGCCAAATGGTGCGCCGAACCCTCCGTCCACGGCGGCAAGGCCCGCCCCAAGGGCGCCGAGCTGGTGGTGTAGCCGGGGTTAATTCCATACGTCTTGCTGGTACAATGGGACTGCGCTTATTGCGTCTGGAGATGAAACCAACTCATTGAAATTCACGGACTACTTCTGGCGTGTGCGTCAGCGTCCCGACCGTTCATATACCATGAAGCTTACTCACTTCCTTGAGACCGACACTCTCTACATCGAACTTTGCCCTTCCGATGTCTCCGAGACGCGGGACCTGGACGAGAACACCCTTCTCGACCTCGACGCTAACGGGTGCCTGTGCGCCATAACCATCGAACACGCCAGCCAACGCATGGCGATTCCCGCCTTCACCTACGAGCAGGTCCCCGCATCGAGCTAGTCCCATCGCCACTCCGTCCACGGCGGCAAAGCCCGACCCAAGGACGCGACTTTGGTAGTATAGCGTGACTGCGGCACGGTCAAGTGTGGACCTGGATTTCTGACCATTAGTGGATTGCCATATCTGATCATCAAAGGCTATTATAGGTACCCGTAGGACATAAATATGGCAAGCAGTCAAGGTTACAATCCTCCTGGATTTAACGACAGGGTGTCCACCTCTATGGAGAGGGAACTTTCTTCCTTGGCAACGGCTTTGGGTGATCTTAGGTCGGAAATCAGCCAGCACTATGCGACCAAAGCGGATACTAAGGAACTCAAGGCCGATTTGATTAAGTGGGTGGTGGGCACCGCAATTGTAGCGATGGGTGTTGCAGTTGGTGTTGCCACGTTGGTACAACGATTGATTGCGTAGGGCATGGTACGGAGATGATATGGCTGATCAAATAACACGAAGGGATTTCTTCGCAGCCCATGCGTTGACCGGGATACTGTCGGGAGGTGTCTTGCCAGTTACCGTGACCGATCAATCAATCAGATCATACGCGATCACGGCATGGACTTTTGCTGATTGTATGATAGAGGTGGGTAAAATCCAGCCCGCTAATCAGGAAGACGAAGCCCCGTCCGATATAGCGGATGGATTCATGTACGAAGAAGGAAGATTGCCCATCGGGCCATGAGCAGCCTTGCACCGAGTGTGTTGCCGCACCGGTGACTAAATGGGTCTTGCCCGATAAATCTTCGGGACCAACCGTTCACCTTCGGGGTCTACCATGAAACTGAAGGTTTCCAGCGTGGTCGCGCCCACAAGACATTGGTCGTTCGGCCCGAATATCACTGGGCAATGCCATTGACGGTCGTCAATACACAGGCGAACGATACCCATAGGATATTCAACTTGGTTGCCGTCAGCAAGCTCGAACGTCCGCCGCTCGACCGGTTCAATGCCAATGTCTGTCAACAACGACTCGGGTAACATGGAATGGGCTGCGCCGGTATCCACCATTGCCGAAACTTCGGATAAATCACCCCCGCCGGGATGACCGACGCCTACGGTAACGTTGAACAGTCCCATCGTTTACCCCCCGCCTGGTGTTTGGAATATATCCATATCAACTCAATGCCGTAAGCGTCTCCAATATGTCCAGCATCTCGGCTATGCTGGTCAGGTCTTCCGTGATAGTGGATTGGTCCAGCTCGTCCTTAGTCCCGTAAAAGTTGATGTGCAATACCTCGGCTCGGCCGTGGAGCAGCCGGAGCCGGTCGTTGCCGGTCAGATTTCTCGCTCGGTTCATCACTTGGTGGAAATGGCTGTGCCTCTCATAAGGCCAGCCTTGAGTCAGGGCAACGGCTTTGGCCATGTGCGCCGCCGCGCCCCAGCCCTTCTCCGACGCTTGGTGCAGGTCTCCGGAATCCAAATATTCTTGGGCTTTGCCGAGAAACTCGCGGGCTTGGGATGCGTGGCTACCTGCTTGGTCGTTGTTCGTCATGGTTTACTCTCTTGTTATCGGTACTGGCGAGCTACCTGCTCGGTAAAGCCTTCGCTATGATGAAACCTGCTGCTCCGCCCAAGGCGCCCTTGACCATCAGGTCGGCTATGTCGACCAGATGTTTCTGGGCTGGCGTAAGTTGCTCTTCCGAAACAGGCGAGAGCCAGACCAGTATCCCGGCGCCCAGACCAATGAAGACAACGAGGAGCACAATACCGCAGATCGTATTGTTGAACAGGTATTTCATACACTGATTGCCAGCTTTAACCTAACCTGCCTTCTCCTGCCCGTTCGGCGCGCGCCTCTGTCCAGTACCCTGTTCCGACAAACTTACTACCCTGGCCCGTGCGTTAGCAACGCCGTCATGTCAGTGCCCGCCTCGACGCCCATCCATTTGGTTATGGTCATGCCTTCAGTATCTGGTCCATCTTGGTGACGAACTCTTCCACGTCATCGATCCCTCGCTGTACCGCTTGAGCCGTCCATAGGTTCTCATAAAAATTGCCGTGTAACCCGTTGGCAACAGCGAACAACCGGCGTAATTCTCGGTCGCCGGTCTGGCTTTCCAAATCATTCACAATATTGAACAAGTGGAAGTGTCTCTCGTGTACCACCCCCTGTTGCTCGGCTACCGCCTTGACCATCATGGCTGCCGCGCCCCAGCCCTTCTCCGATGCTTGTGCCAAGTCACCCGAATCCCACTCCTCGCGCGCCTTGGACAGAAAGCCCCAGCTTCGCTCTTGATAGGTCGGGGTTTCTTGCATTAGTTACTCCTTGCCCAACTCGGGAACCCTTGGGATGTATCCCATCGTAACAAATTAATGTCAAATCTCCAATTAAAAATCTCCCCGCCCACTGACACAGGGCCTTTTCATTCTCTCGTCATTCCCGCGCAGGCGGGAATCCATGTGGTCTCGCCACGAGAACATTGCCATAGGCTGGAAGTATGTGGATTCCCGCTTTCGCGGGAATGACGGGACCTGTGCAGCCCAACCCGGAAAATGAAAAGGCCCTGTACACTGACACTTCCCGCTTGCCACTTAGTAAAACACCTCCCTACCATATTTCTTGTCCCGTTTAACGCGGACAAATCCAACATAGCCACCCAGGCAACGCGGTGATTGATGACCAGAAAGACCTCTACGAACAAGCAATTTGTACAAAATCCGGGATTCGATGCCCCTTCCGACTCTGTTGACCAACCCCAAAGTCCGCAAATGTCCGCAAATGTCCGCGATTCTGAAATTTCCGGCCTCACCCTCCGTCAGCAGGCCGTTCTGCCCGTTATGGTGAACTCCCCGTCTCTGGCCGAGGGCGCCCGCCTCTCCGGCGTCAGCGAGAGGACCCTTCGCCGCTGGCTCGAGGACGACGCCTTCCGGGATGAGTTGGCCCGCCGCCGGCAAGAGTCCGCCGACCTCGCCTGCCAGGCCCTCCAGGGCGTGTTGCTCCGTAGTGTCTCCGTCCTGGCCGAGTCATTGGAGGACCCCGACAAGTCCATCCGCCTCCGTGCTGCCCGTTACGCCATGTCTTTCGCCGCCGCGATTCGGCGGTTAGAGAGACCCGCGGAAGAGGTCGAGAGCCTCAGGAAGCAAATCGCCGATCTCGAACACGTGGTTTCCGTCTGGTCCGAGCGCCGCCGCAAATAGACCATCTAGGGAGTGTCCTCATCATGCGAAGTGAACTAAACGCCCTCTGGGCTCGCGTCCACGCCCTTCAACGTAGATTCGCCCGCGAATTGGCCGAGTACCGGCTGGGACCCATTTGTGACGACCTTTGCGACCGTTGGTTCGCCGCTTGGTCCGACCACAAGCCACTGCCCGCAATCCCGCCCTTCATCCGCCGGGTGATGGACGCCGGCTATCGGCTTCTTCCGTTGGGCGCGGCCAACAACTACCTGTTGCGTTGTCTTAGCCAGGGTGACGGCCCCGACCCCCAAGTCCTGCTTAACGCCATCCTTCCCCCGCGCGGGAAACGTTCCCGCGCGGCAATTACTTGAGCGATATGCCGGCGGCGTTTTCAGGACCCAACTCGTCCTGCTTCTTGATGAAGTCCAGCCGGTGCAGCAGGTATGCCGTCACTGCCCAGTACTCGTCGTCGCTCAATCGGTAGCCCAGGTTGTAGGGCATGGTCCGCCGCGTGTACTCGTACAGCTTGGAGGCGTTCACGTAGTTTGACACCACCCGCTTGGACAGCTTTGCGCCGGTGCCGCCCTGTACGTCGTGGCAATGAGCGCAGTGGGAAGCGTAGAGGCCCTCGCCCGCTTCGGTCTGGTATTCCGCGCCGGGTTTGCTCTCGCCGTCCTGCGACCGGCATCCCGTCAGCATCATCAAGCCAATGGAGACGGTTATCAGGCAGACAGCCAGCGCGCGCAACATGTCGGGTTAGTGTCCCGCCTTCAACTCACGGTGACCGGGTGAGGGAGTGGCTGGTTGAACAGGTAGCCCTTGTCGTTGAAGGGGGCTTCCTCCGGCTGGGTGTTGCCCTCTGCGTCGGTGGCCCGGGTCATTACCGTGTGTTCGCCCGGTTCGGCGTCCCAAGTAAACTCGAACTGTGCCCAGGAATACTGTACCTGCGGCTCCAGCACCTCGGCGTCCATCCACGTTCGCCCCGAGTCCACGCTCCACTCCACCCTGGCGATTCTGCCCGTTGGCGAACTGGCGTAGCCATGTATCCGGTGCTGGCCGGAAGCCAGCGCCGCGGGCCAAGGCAGCGCCAGTGCGCTCTTGATGACTTGAGACGTGGTCACCTTGCCCAGCGCCTCCCCCTCCGGTGGATAGGCGTCGCCGATGAGTACGTAGGACGTGGTGTTGTTGCGCGTCCAGACCTGCTCCGACAGGACTTGGATGTGGCCCAGCCACTTGACGCTGGAACTGCCTACCCACCCGGGCGCCAGGACGCGCACCGGGTACCCGTGGTCCTTCGGCAAGTCCGCCCCGTTCAGCCGGTAAGCCAGCAGGGTGTCGGGGTGCATCGCCTTCTCCACCGGCATTGCCCTGCGGAACCCCGCCTCCGGCGACTCGGTATCCAGTCCGACCAGCATGACGGCAACGGCGTTGTCGGTAATTCCGGCCATCGTCAGTACGTCCCGCAACGGTACCCCCGTCCACTCGCCGTTGCTGATCCCCCCCGTCTTCCATTGTGTGCCGCTCGCCGTCTGCCCCTGTACCAGTTGGAACATGGCCCGCTGGTTGCCGCCGCACTCCAAGTAGGAGACTACCGACCTGCTCGGCATCCCCAGCAGGTCGTCGTAGGACAATTCAATCTGCTTGGCCGCCGCGTCGCCGTCAACCCGCAGCCGCCAGTTGGCCGCGTCCAAGTCCAAGCTGACCGAGTTGTTCCGGGCAAAAAACAGCTCGTTGGGAGTCATTATGCCCTCCATCCGTTCCAGCCGGGTCTCCAAGCTCGTGCTGCCGTGCTGGATGAAGGGCGCCGTATCCTTGAACCATGTAGACGACTGCGCGACCGTCCCTGCCGCGCCGCCCGTCTGCGGTGTCACCTGCACACCGCTGGGCTGTCCCGTGCCGGTACACGCCGCCAGGACTGCCGCTGCCCCTCCGGCAGCCAGCAACCGCAGGAACTCCCGCCGTCCCATCCCCCGGCTGTTGGCCAGCTCCCAAAGGTTTCTCAGTCCTGCCGTCTCACCCATTCCGCTGTCCGGACTCACTCGTCGGCCCTTGTCGGATTTCGTCGTTGCCTCGCTGCCGGTATGCTACCGTATGCCCTGTGGCTTGGCAACATTCCCTCGGTGCACCCGTCGCCCGTTTCCATGCCCTGCTCTTGTCTAACCGCAAGCGGGGGAATATACTCCAACCATCATGAGCCAACCAACGCCCGAACATCAGGACAATCTGGTCGAACTGCCCCTGTTCCCGCTGAACGTGGTCCTCTTCCCGGGGATGCCGATGCCGTTGCATATCTTCGAGGAACGATACAAGCAGATGATCGGCGAGTGCTTGGACAGGCAAGAGCCCTTCGGCATCATGTTGATCAAGGAAGGCCCCGAGGTCGGCGGCCCCGCCGAGCCGGTCAGAATCGGCACCACCGCCCGTATCGGTCAGGTGGAACGGCTTCAGGAAGGCCGTATGAACATCATGACCACTGGCGAAAGGCGCTTCGAGTTGGTCGAGGTCACTCAGCAGTTGCCTTACCTGGCGGGACGGATCAGGTATCTGCGGGAAGAGACCGGCGATGAAGCAACGCCCGCCTTGGCCCAGATCAGGGAAGGTTACGCAACCTTCCTCAGGAACCTGACATCCCTGGCCGGGGGGTGGACCTCCACGGCGGAGGTGCCCGACGATGCGGTGCCCCTGTCCTTTGCTGTAGCTTCCAGCTTGGCCACCACCGTCGCCATGCCGGGAGCCGTCAAGCAGGACATCCTGGAGGCCCCCGACGCCGCCGAGCGTTTGACACGCTTGGTTCCTCTACTGGACCAAGGCAACGAGGCCTTGGCCGAAGAGTTAGCCAAGCGCAACCCCTTCAGAGGCCCCCGCCTCAACTAGCCTACACCAACTCCCCGTACACCCGGACCGCCCCCGCCTCTCTCATCATTCCCACACCCCAACCGTCATTCCCGCGAAGGAACGTCACCCCCGCGCAGGCGGGGGCGGGAATCCACCCCGTTAAGCCTACACCAGCTCCCCGTACACCCGGACCGCCCCCGCCTCCGGTATCAACCCTTCGAACAGCTCCGGGTGTATCATCTCCGCCAGTATCTCCAGCCCCTTCACCAGCCTGGGTCCCGACCTGCTGGTGTAGGCGCTGGCGTCGATGGCGTACACCCGGTTGTTCCGCACCGCCGGCAGGTCCGCCCAACCCTCCATCACCGTCATTATCGGAACGTCCTGCAGGGCCCTCTTCACCTCGAACCCGCAGGGCATGAAAACGATGACCTCCGGCTGGCTCTCCACGATGGCAGGCCACTCCATGCGGAACGAACCGGTCTCCTTGTCGCCGAAGCAGTTCTCCCCGCCCGCCAATTCCACCATCTCCGGCACCCAGTGGCCGCCGCACATCAACGGGTCTACCCACTCCAGGTGCAGCACCTTGGGCCTGTTGCCCGCGTTCAAGGCCCGCTGGGCCACCGCGTCAATCCGCCCCTGCATCCTGGACGTGATGGACTCGGCCATTTCTTCGGTGCCGGTTGCTTGGCCCACCCTGGTGATGTCGTTCAGCACGTCGCCCAAGTACTGCGGGTCCAGTGATATGACCTGCGGCTCCTTGGGAAGGCTGACGCTGACCTCGGCAACC
This sequence comes from Dehalococcoidia bacterium, assembly GCA_965203835.1. Lineage (GTDB taxonomy): Bacteria > Chloroflexota > Dehalococcoidia > Lucifugimonadales > UBA3495 > CBDCFV01. The sequence continues at coordinate 1,003,601 of OZ241919.1, read as the reverse complement.
TGCCGAGACGAAATGGCTCAAACCTCGCAGATCGCTTGAGTCAACAACAGGTCCGGCTCCGCCGCCTCCAGCACCGCTTGGTCAATGTCATAGATGCCCAGGCCCTGCTCCAGCCGCTCGGAAATGACCCGGCTGATTTCGGCGCTGCTGGGTTGGGGGTCCATGCCGTCGAACACGCTTCTGACCACCCACGGCTTGTCCTTGGCTTCGTGGGGAAAGTCGCATTCGTGGGTAACCCCGAACAACTGGTCTTGCAGACCCAGTTGGTACACTATCTCCGTGGCGCTGGGCAGAAAGGAGCATATACGCATCATGCGCCTCCTGGGTATCTCAGGTGCCCCCATTCTAACACTCGTTGACCTACTCGTCGTCGTTCCGGGCAGCGCGGCTGTCTTCCCCGGAACCCTGCGTCTCCGGCTCGCGGACGGAGGATGGGTCGTCCTCGCCCAAGAAAGTCTGGCTGAACATCAGCTTCAACACCCGGTGGATTCGGAACGTGACCACCACCAGCGCCGCCGTAATGCCTATCGTGAATATGATAGGCAACGGGGCGCTCAGGCTTCCCAAGGCCAGCAAACGGGTAAACAGCGGGATGCTCCACACGCCGGGCACCACCATGATCGGGACCAATGCCGTGTCTCTGAACACCGCCCGCAGGTTGCTTTTGGTCCGGTTGTCGGCTAACCCAAGGTAGCTCGGCAACCAGTACTCCACCAAGCTGTCCGCCAACGTCCTCAACGACTTCCAGATCGCCACTGCAGGAGGAACGCAGAGGGCCAGCACTGCGCCGCCTATCAATAACCCGATCATTCCTTCCGTCAACTGAATCATCCCCGATAACTGGGGAGTAAACCTGAGGCTGGCCGTGCCGATGGCGAGAAAGATGGCGATGATGGCCAGGTCCACCATGATTACGTGGCTGCTTCTCTGTATCTGCCGGGCCCTGGGACTATTGAACTGGAATGCGCTGCTGAAAGTGGCCACTGCCAGCGACAAGCCGCGGCAATAACGTTTCAACAGGGGCGGCGACCGCCGCTCCAGGAAGTTGACTATCGGGTCTGCCGAACGAAACAGTAGAGGATAAATGAGGGCGGTTATCGCGGTTGCGCCGGTGAATACCGGGTACATGAACGCCCCCACCGCCCCGAAGTCCACTCCGGTCTTTACGATGGCCAAAGAGAACTCGCCGGCCTGCGGCATACCCATCCCCACGTTCAGCGACACCCTCCCATCCTGTCCCGACAGGAACGTGCCCACGGTGTCTGCGATGATCTTCCCTGCCACGAACACCGCCGAGACCACCAGTGTGGGAACGATGAAGTCGTCCAACAGTGTCAGGTCGATCAACATGCCGATGGAGACGAAGAATATCGCGGCGAACATGGTCCGTATCGGCCCCACTATCCGCTCCATCTCCTTGGCGTGATGGGAGTCGCCCAGGACCGCGCCGATGAGGAAGGCGCCGGCGGCCCCCGACAGGCCCAGTTGTTCCGCCGTCAGAGCCAAGCCGAAGCACAGGGTCAGACCGGTGATGAGCAAAGTCTCTTCCGACTTGAAGCGGTCGACGAAGTGGACCAGCTTGTGGGCGAACGATGCCCCCAGCACAAGCGCCAGGACCCCGAAAGCGGTCAGCTTCACCAATATGGCGCCCACGCCGCCGAAGTCGGTTGCGCCGGTGGTGGCCACCCCTGCCAGCACGGTCAGCAGAATCACCGCGGCAAAGTCCTCTACCACTAAGATTCCGACGATCAACCGCCCGCGAATCTCCAGCAGTTGGCCCGACTCCCGCAGCATGGTCACCAGTATCGCCGAGCTGCTGATGCACATAGCCGCGCCCAGGAAGACCGCGTCGATATCACTCCATCCCATCAGGTTGGCGATTTCGAACCCCAGGGCGAACATGGTCGCCATTTCCACGGCGGCGATGAAGATTACGCGACCGCCGACTTCCCGGATCCGTTGCCAGCCGAACTCCAAGCCTATCCCGAACAGCAGCAGCACCAAGCCCAGGTCCGCCAGCAGTGTGATAGTCTCCGGGTTGGCTACCGCCTTCAGGGCCGACGGGCCGATCACCGCACCGGCTGTCAGGTATCCCACCACCGGCGGCAGCTTGATTTGCCGGCACAGCACCAGCGCCGCCCCCGCCACGGCCATGATAATGGCAAAGTCGCGGAGGAGGTGGGGCTCGGCGTGGCTGACGGCCATGATCCCGCTTGCAATTACAATGTCTATGACGGCGCCTTTCCGGGTGGAGTAACAATCGGTGACGGTACTGGACTAAAAGGTTGCGGGAGCGACTTGACCGAGGACGGTAAATGTAATGACCTCGGGCGCAAGCGGCAGCTTGGCGGCCCGAGGTCATTAAGCCTGATGAATAACCAGGGGTGAGGCGCCCCGTTTCGTTGCTAGGCGAACCAAGTACGAGACGGGGTAACCGGCCCTCCCCACACCTCGCAGCGGCCCGAACCGTTAAGTCCACTTAAAGCTTAACAGATTAGAGCTACCGCTATCCGAGGGAAGGTTTGACGGCTTAACGCCGGTTTATAGCTATCGGCCCTTACCGGAACTTTTCTGTGTGGGAAACCAGGTCCACGGTGGTGTCAGCGGTCGCCACGGCGACCGAACCATAAAGGGGTCAACGCCGTTTCCACATTTCCACCAGTTCGTAGGCTTGGTCGTCGTCGACACCCCACATCTCGAAGTTCACCCGGATGGCCTCGTACACCGTCCGGTCGCCGAGGGGTTTGTCCGGGTCCCTCCACGCTTCGCAGCCCACGTCCATCCAGTCCAGGGTGATGTCCCCTTCCTTGGCCAAGCGTTCCACCATGTTGACGGCGCAGGCTGTAATGCCCGACAGGAACAGTTCACCCGCCCCCACTTCGTCGCCGCCGGGGTCGTCGGCTACCCAATGGTGGTTGCGGGCGTTGCATATAGAACGACCCAGGGTGCCGGTGCTGTAACTGTGTACCTTGTACGCCAACGCTAGTTCAGGCATGGTGCTCCTCCTCCTTGTGGAATCATGGGAAAACCCTGTTGACCCGGCAATGGCCTGCCGTGACGGGCCTTGCAAAGGTGAGCCTATCACTCCGCTACACGGTAGGCAATGCACTCCACTATTTCGATGGCCAACGGCTTCTGGGCCAAACCGGTGGTGCCGATGACTGCCCGGCAGGGCGGGATGGTGATGAACTCCCGGTATACTTGGTTGAACAAGGACCAGTTGTCCATGTTGGTCAGGAACACCACCATTGTCACCACCCGGGGAAAGTCGGTCTTGGCCGCTTTCAGCGTGGTCTCGACGTGACGGAAGCAGGCCCGGTATTGCTCCTCCGCCGTTTCTCCGACCACCACTCCGTCGAACCCCGAAGAGGTTGTGCCCCGGCAAAGCACCTTTACCGCCCTGACCTTCAGCATCCGCGACAGGTCTTCGTCGAAGTAGTCTGAGTACATCCCCGTCCGGTAGGAGGTCATGTCGGTGGACTGCCCCCGTCCGTCGGCGATGATAAGGTCAAGCAGTTGGTCCCTGTCTTGGAAGGGCAACGACTGCGCCTCTTCCAATGACATTGCATCCAGTTCAGCGAGGGTATATGGCATAAGACATCCTTAGTATCGTATAACTCCCCGTAATCTTAACGCCGCGAATATCCAGCCGCAACTTTGGCCCGCAGTTCCGGTGTGATCAAGACCATTAACCAAACGCCCTGTGTCCGTTTATAATGGCTGCCAGATACTCTGCGTGCTACTGGAGGCAATATGTCAGTCTTGAAGATAGAAGGCGTAACCCACTGGTCGATTCCGGTAAACGACCTGAACGAGTCTGAAGAGTTCTACGGCGACCTGCTGGGCCTTGACGCCAAGGGAAGGCTCGGCAACAACACCATGTCCTGTTTCAACGTCGGCGACCACAACATCCTGCTGTGCGAACGCTCCAGCCCGGTGGATGGACAGTTGGCGGAGGACGGAGGGGCGCACCATTCATTTACCGTGTCGCCCCAGATATTCAACGAAGCGTGCAAAGTGTTCCACGAAAGGGGCATAGAAATCGAACATCTGACATACCGGGGCCAAGGGTTCTTCACCGGGCGCGAGCTGTACTTCTACGACCCCAGCGGCAACCGCCTGGAACTTCGGGACCCGACGTGGACCGAAGGGATGCCTGAACCTTCATTCGAAGAGTTGGCCCGCGCCTGAGTCCCGAGGCTTTGGGCGCTACCGGCTGTACCCTGACCGCGGTTCAACCGGAGTGAGCGCTGCGGCGCCGTCGGCCATGTGCTCCAGCAAAAAGGACAAGTCTCCATAAGCCGTCAGCTCGCCCAAGGGACTCTTCAGCAATTGAAGCCAGTCCTGCAGGGTGGACAATTCAGTGTGGATGCCGTGCGCCAGACCGCCTTTGGGACTGGACAAAGCACTGAACCTGTCAGACGCCAACGCCACGATGGTGCCCAAGCGCAAAAAGTGGTCCGTGGAAGTTTCAAAGGGAGAGTAAGGTTCGCCGAATATGGCGGAGCTTTGTAGGCGACTCTCCCCTGTGCCCGGCTTGACCCATCTCAATTGCACCTTGCCCAGCCTTAAATTATTCGGCCCTCTCCCCCGCCAGACCGCGCCTTCATTCAACTCGAGCTCGTAGAACACGGTGGTGGCCGCTCCCGACGGGATTTCCGCAAACTCCTTCCGGTTCTGGGTGAAGGTATCATCGGGCGTAACCCGGTTTTCATAGCCGATGATCCGCCACGAGTTGACCACCTGCGGGTTCCATGTCACTTTGGCGCGGGACTGGTCGGCAAAGGGGGTCGAGATCGCCAGCCAGTTCTCCCGGCTGAATGTTCGCCGCGCCGCATCAACGTCGTTCAAGTAGCGGTACCAGCCGTTACCGTGCTGGGCCAACTGCTCCAGGAGATAGTCGTTGTAGTTGTTTATGCCGACGCCTATGGTGATGATTCGCAACGGGTTCCGGCTGTTCCGGTCATAGGCCGATTCCAGTATGGCGAATGGGTTGGTGGCGTCCACGTTGGCCACCCCGTCCGACATCAGGACGATGTAGTTGTGGGCCTCCGGGCGGCTGCGGCGAGCATATTCAGCCATTTCGACCCCAAGGTCTATTCCCGCTTGCACGTTGGTGCTGCCGCGAGGACTCAGGTCCTGTATGGACCGGTGGACCGAGTCGCTCTCTGGATGGCTGTGTCCGACCGTTGCTTCCCAGACAACATCTCCGCTGAATTGCACCACGGCAATGCTGTCCCTTGGGCCTAGACTCTTCCTGATGGACTCCGCTGCTGCCCTGGCGATGGCGACCCGGTTGCCTTCGTTCATGGAGCCCGACGAGTCGAGGACCAGCGTAACGTTCAGCGGAGCGTCGTTACGCACTTCCGGCGCTTGGAACGTGATTCGGGCCAAGTGTTTGCCCTTGTCCAAGGGATGTTGGATGAGGCCCGTCTCGATTGAAAACGTATCGTTGTTGGGTGGTGGAGGGTATTGGTAATCGAAAGCGTTTATCCACTCTTCGGCTCTGACCGAGGCCGGGTCCACGTCATATCCCGAGCGCGCCCAGTTCAGCGCCAACTGGTATGAGGTGCGGTCCGTATCCAGGCTGAAGGTCGAGACGTTGTCTTCCGAAGCCACCGCGAAGCGGGACCGTTGGTAGTCTTTGAATGCGGTGCCCGATGGTGTGGCATAGCTACCGCCGCCTCCGCTTCTCTGCCACCGCGGTTGTTTGGTGGTCGGCGCTTGCGGGGAGGGTGTAGCCGTTGCCACTGGTGGGACATAATAACCTCCCCCGCCCCCGCCACCCCTGCCGCCACGACGGCGGGGGGGCCGTTCTTCGGCAGGGATTTCCTGCGGGTAGGGTGTGGCCGTCGGCAACACGGCGGCGTAACCTCCGCCCCCGCCCCCACCGCCGTCGGGACGACTGCGACGTATAGGTTCGGTGAGCGTCTCTTGCGGATAAGGTGTGGCCGCATAGTCTTGGGGCGCTGATTCCACTGGTGTGCTCGCTTGGCCCCCGTTTTCCCTGTTTTCATCCATCGTCCCTGTGGTTGCGTCTTCCGGCGCCTTCAGCTCCGCGAGCGCGGGTGTCGGTTGCGTCGTCGGGATCGCTGTCGGCGCAGGTGTAGCCGTGGCCGCCGGGGCCCGCGCCACTTCCTTTTCTACGGCAGTTTCTCGAACGTCGGCCTTCCCCTCCGGCGTCGCTGGCACGGGTGATGCAGCCTCATGGACAACTTCCTCATTTGCTTTCGAGCCGGGTGTTGGCAGGTTTGCGGGCTCACCGTTCTTTTCAGCAGTCCCTGCTATGGCAGCTTCTTTTTCGACCGCACCGCTGTCTCGCTGGACGGCAGCCGTGACGCTTGGTTCGGTCTCGGTGGGGGGGCCTGTTTGGACCTCAGTCTGACTGGCCGGGCTTTCGTCAGTTGGGGCTGGAGCCGCAGGTGGTGCGGACTCTATCCCGGCAGACGCAAGGCCGGGAGCGGAGGCTTCCAGGTCGGTGGTTGCTTTTGGCATGACGGTTATCAGGACCGCCGCGCCTGCCAAAAGGACTACCAAGGCCAATGCCGCTCCGGAGGTCCTCAACCGCCAGTCGCTCCCCGAAGCCGGGGATAGGATGTTGCGGAAGGCCTCAAACCGGCCCGGCTTGGGCCGCTGCTCTTCCAAGCGGCTTTCCAGCCGCGTCCACGTGTCGGTTGGCGCCCGGAGATCCGGCGTCTCCTCGGCGAAATGCCGCAGCAGCCGCCTCTCCATATCCCGATCGGGTGAATCATTGCCAGCCATAGTCATCAACCTCCCCGGCGGTGACCTCGTTTAGTTGCTCCCGCAAACGGCCCAGCGCCCGGTGAATCCTGGACTTGACCGTGCCTTCCCGTTTCCCGATAGCCCGCGCCACTTCAGGCACCGTCAACCCGGCGAAGTAGCGCAGAATGACCACCTGCCGGTGTTCCTGGTTCAGCTCCGACAGCGCTTCCCGCACTGCTGTGCGCCGTTGCAACGCTTCGACTTCCTCCACAAGGTCCTTCCCTTCGCTTGAAGGATCAAGGTCGTCCAAGGGGACCGTGGATAAAGCGCGCTTCCTCTGTTGCGTCAAGACTCCGTTGACCAGGATGCGTACCAGCCACGGCTTGAACGGGCGGCCGGGCTGGAACCCCCGGATGCCGCGCCAAGCGGCCAGAAAGGCCTCCTGCATCTGTTCCTCGGCCAAGCTGTGGTTGCCGGTCATCAGGTAGGCCGTGCCAAAAAGCACATCCTTGTGCAGATCCACCAAGTAACGGAAAGCGTCCTTGTCGCCCTTCTGGCAACTAAGGACTGCTTCATCTTCGGTCATCGGCTCTCTCCGGGGCTATTTCGAGAAGCGCGTCCAGGAGATAATACGCGGCTTCCCGGAAAATCGTTCCACTGCGCCGCGTTTGTCACGGATTGAAACCGAGCGGCGTTTTGACACGGCTGCGGGGGGACGCCTATCATGTTCGTACCAGAGCGTTACCGGTCTCCAGGAGGACAACCATTGACCACCATTCCAGAGCTTAGACAGAAGTATGAAGACTTGGACCGGACGGTCCTGATAAGAGACGAGTCGACTATCGACGCCGCCTGCCTGCTGGCGTTCCAATACGAGTATCCCGGGCAGGACTGCGTGGTTGAAGTGGACACCGACGAGTTTACCGCCGTATGCCCGTGGACCGGCTTACCCGACTACGGGACGCTGCAAATATCGTATGTTCCCCAGGACAGTTGCATTGAACTGAAGGCCCTGAAGTATTACCTTCTGTCCTACCGGGATGTGGGCATAGTCCAGGAACACGCCGCCAACCGTATCCTTCTGGACTTGGTCGAACTGTGCCGCCCCAAGAGCATGAAGGTCACGCTGGACTACCGCATCAGGGGCGGCATCCACACCTGCGTCACGGTCGAATACCCCGGCAACGGGAACGCTTAGAGAAAATCGTCGCTCCCGCGAAGCATGTCCCCGTGGAGACGGGGAGCTGGAGTCCGGTCTTGAGATGTTGAATGTACACGGAGACCATCCGTCATTCCCGCGCAGGCGGGAATCCAGTGTAGCCTTGGAATAGCTGTATGCCCAGTTACGGCGTGACCCTTCTATCAGGTGGGCTGGACTCGACAACCGTGGCCGCCCATGCCCGCCGGTCCATCGACCACCTGACGGCTCTCACCTTCTACTACGGGCAAAGCCACGGCAAGGAGATAGACTGCGCCGCCCAGGTTGCCGAGACATTGGGAATAGAACACAAGCTGGTGGACATATCGTTCCTGGGCTCGGTGGCTTGGTACTCGGCCCTCACCAACCCGCAACAGTTCCCTGTCCCGGAGGACAGGCCGGCGGACGGAATGGCTGCCAGCATACCCATAACCTACGTCCCGGTCCGCAACACCATCTTCCTCTCTCTTGCGGCGGCGTACCTGGAAAGCAAGGTCCTTTACGCATTGGAGGTAGAGGGGGTGTCTCCGTCCGACGCGCAAGCCGTCCTGTTCATGGGGCCCAACGCCATCGACTACAGCGGCTACCCCGACTGCCGTCCCGAGTACTTCGAGAAGATGCGGGAGTCCCTCGCCTACGGCAGCAAGCTTTGGGCTGAATACCAAGTACCCATGGAAATCGAAACACCCATCATCGAATTGTCCAAAAAGGAAATCGTGGAGTTGGGCGTGCGGGTGAAGGCGCCGTTGGAACTGACTTGGAGTTGTTATCAAGCCGGTGATGCGCCGTGCGGCCGCTGTGATAGCTGCGTTCTGCGCGCCAAGGGATTCCGGGAGGCCGGCGTGGCCGACCCGGCGCTGGAACGGCTGAAAGCCGGTTAGCCGTTGTTAGAATTCAACGGCGAGGCGACGAGAGGGGGCATTAACCCGCTCTCAACAAGCCAGTCAACTCTCGGACGTTGCCCAGTGACTCCAGAGACCCCACGGCGTCAATCACTTGGGAAGTCCTGCTCTCGCCCAGCGTCTCCGTTGCCAGGAACCTGAACTTGGACAGCAACTCGTCCTGCGTGACCGGATTCCTGTAGTCGCCCTTTTGGGCCGTAACGCTCTGCTCCAGTCGGCGCCCGTCCTTCAGGGATACCGCAACCCTGGCCGACGGATAGTCATAGCGGCGAAGGCTCATTTCCGAGTCGGCCGCAACCTCCACCACCCCGGCCAACTCCCGTATATGGGGGTTGGAGATCTGGTCGGGGTAGAACGCCGTCACGTTGGCGTTGCCCCGCACCAGCAAGGCGGCCACGGCGTAGGGAATGGAGAACTTCGCCGCCAGCATGTTGTCCGGCTCCGGGTCGGCCATGGTTAAAGCCAAGGGAGGGGCTTCTATCTGGACCCGGCTGACGTCCGTTGCCGTGAACTCCTCCTGTCGCAGAAGGGACTCCACCGCGTCCAACGCTGGGTGGTTGTACAGGCAGCAGGCGTGGAACTTGAAGTAGTTGTTCTGTATGCGGTATGCCCCCGGATATCCCAGCCCTGACACCACGGCTTCGGTGTCGAAGCCCGCGCCCAACAATGATTGGTACAGGTCGGATGGCCCGTCCTGGAGAGCGGTGAACCCGCACTGCACCAACTGGGCGGCCAGGATGCCTTGGAACCCGGAGCGGCCCGGGTACAGGTTGCGGACGGTGGCCCCCTCCAAGCATGGCGTCCAAGTGTTGGCCGGGCTCATCGAAGCGGCCATGCTGATGGCCGACCTGGTTTCTTGAGCGTTTAATCCCAGGATACGGGCGGTAGCGGCGGCTGTGCCCGCAGTGCCCCAGGTGCCATGGGAATGGACCTCGTCTTTGACTATGGTGCCGCTTCCGATGCGGGAGGTTACTTCATAACCGACGATGACGCTTTCCAGCAGTTCAGCGCCGGTGCATTTCCGCTCTTCGGCCATAGCGATGGCCCCGGGAGTGACGTGGATCGAAGGGTGGCCTCCGCCCAAGCGGCTGCCTTCGTCCATCTCCAACGATACCCCCGCCGTTGCGTTGACCAGTGCGGCCATCATGGGCTGCGTAGCCCCGGCATGGCCGAGCAGGGTGGCGTTGCCGCCGTTGCCCATGCCCAGGACCATGTTGGCGAAACCGGCGTTCTCGGAAAGGCGGCTCCCCGCTAGGATGGCGCCGATGGTGTCCAGCACCACGTTCTTGGCGGCTGTTACCGTCGACTCCTCAAGGTCTTCCAACCTGGTTTCGGTGACAAAACCGGCCAGCTTGTCCAGGTATTCTGCCGACATGTGGGCCTCCCTGCCTTGAAGCTGCTTAGTGTACACCCCATCCTTGGTCTGCCATAATAATTGCGTTATGCCGGAACTACATCATCATCCCCATGCCCCGCTGCACAACCTGCGTCAACCTATGCCATTCTGGCGTAAGGTAAAGCTGGTGTTGGTCAACAACTTTATCAAGGCCAAGACGCTTCGCAGTTGTTGCGGTAACCTCGGTGAGCCGGGTTGTTGAAGGAGGGAATCCGGCCAGTCCGGTGCGGACTGCTGAAGGAAACGCCCGGACACCCCCACGGCCTCTACTCGTTGATGTTCATCACCACTTTGATGACGTTGTCCAGCCGCTGATCGTACATGTCGTAAGCGGCTTGAACATCGGAAAAGCCCATGCGGTGCGTGACCAAGCTCGCCGGGTCGCACCAACCCCGTTCCCGCAGACCAACGATCTCCCGGATGTGAGCTATGGGGTCGCCGCTGCGGGCGCCATTAGTGGGAATGATTCGGGGTTGCTTGTCCATCAATACGTGGTGTTCTATCGGCACTGAGTGTTCCTCGGTGATGCCGAACACTATGATGGTACCGAACTGCCGCACCAAGCGGAAGGACATGTCGAAGGTGTCGGCGTAGCCTGCGGCCTCGACCACCACGTCGGCCCCCACTCCGTTCGTAATTTCCATCACCGCTTCACTGATGTTCACCTTGTCGGGGTTGACCCTGTGGGTCGAGCCGAATTCCTTCGACTTCTCCAGCCGGTAGTCCAGAAGGTCCGCGGCTATCACGGCCCTGGCCCCCATCCGGGAGGTCAGCATGGTGAAGCTGAGGCCAATGCTGCCCTGTCCCAAAACGACCACCGTCTTACCCAGAATGTTGGGCATCTGCTGGCAGGAAAAGAGCACCGTGCCGGAGGGTTGACACATCACCCACTCGTCCAGTGTTCCTTCGTCGGGCAACAACGCCATCCTCTCCGGACCGGAAACGATGTATTCCGCCAAGCCCCCTACTCCGGGCCGCGGAATGACGATGGCCCGGCTTCCTTCGGGAAACCCGTCAATACGGCTGTCGACAATAACGCCTGCGATCTCGTGGCACGGCCGGCCCGCGGTCAGGGGATATTGGTCCTCAGGAAGCACGGGGCTATAGGAGTCCCGGATATCGCTCCCGCAGATGGAGACCCGCTCAATCTTTATCAGGCACTGCCCGTCGGCGGCTGTCGGTGTCTCCACGTCCAGAAATTCAAAAGTCTTGGGGCTGGTCAGTCTGGCTGCTTTCATCTGCCTTGAATACTCCCCGTGGTGGATTAGGGCTGTATCTTAATATGCGGAGCGTCCTTGGGCAAGCTGGAATATCCCGCTCGTGTACTCTGTCCCGGTTGCCATTTATATGTGTAGCTTATATGCTCTTTCACATGAAAACTACGATGGATATCTCCCCAAAGAACTTTACGATGCGAGCGCCCCAGGAGGTTTACCGTGGCAGAGCAGTATGACGTTATCGTAGTCGGCGCGGGCAACGCCGCATTGAGCGCGGCCTTGGCGGCAAAAGAGGTCTGTGGGCCGGTGCTGGTGGTGGAGAAGGCGCCGGAGTTCTTCCGGGGAGGCAATACTTATTTCACCGGCGGGATCATCCGGTTCGCTTTCGACGGAATTGAAGACATCAAGGCGTTGATCCCCGATATGTCCCCTACCGAAGAAGCGTCCATCGACGTGGGCAGCTATAATCAGGACCAGTTCTACGACGACATGATGCGGGTTACCCAAGGCCGCTCCGATCCTGACTTGGCGCAAATCCTGGTGAGCCAGTCGCACCCTACCATGAAATGGCTGCAGGAAAAGGGCGTGCGGTTCGTACTTTCCTACGGACGCCAAGCCTTCAAGGACGGCGACAAGTACCGGTTCTGGGGCGGCTTGGTGGTGGAGGCCGTCGGTGCGGGCAAGGGGCTGTCCGACCAGCAGTTCGAGGCGGCGCAAAGGGCCGGGGTGGACATCCGCTACTCTACCCAAGGCATCCAACTGCTTCAGGACGACAAAGGCAGGGTCAACGGGCTGAGGGTTCAGGGCCCCGATGGTTTCGAAGACATATATGCTCATTCGGTGGTCCTGGCCGCCGGTGGTTTCGAGGCCAACGCCGAAATGCGGTGCCGTTACCTTGGCCCCGGATGGGAGTTGGTGAAGGTGCGGGGGATTCCGTACAACACCGGCGACGGCATCCGGATGGCGCTCGACGTTGGCGCCCAAGCTCATGGGCACTGGAGCAGTTGCCACGCCGTGGCTTGGGACATGAACGCGCCGGAGTTCGGTGACCGGACCATCACCGAGTTGTACCAGAAGCACTCCTACCCCTTCGGCCTGATTGTGAACCTCAACGGGGAGCGTTTCCTGGACGAAGGGGCCGACTTCCGTAACTACACCTACGTCACCTATGGGCGGGCGCTGCTTACCCAGCCCCAGGGACTGGCTTTCCAGATTTTCGACGACAAGGTCAAACACCTGCTCCGGGATGAGTACCACATCCCGCAGGTGACTATGGCCCAAGCGGACACGATCGAGGAACTGGCGGCCCGGCTGGACATAGACCCGGAAGGGTTGGCCCGGACGGTGCGGGAGTTCAACGCCGCGGTCCAGCAGGACGTACCCTACAATCCAACGGTGAAGGACGGCAGGTCAACGGTTGGCATCGAACCCGTCAAGTCAAACTGGGCCCAGACCATCGACACGCCCCCTTATCTTGGATACGCCGTTACTTGTGGCATAACGTTCACCTTCGGCGGTGTGAAGATTGACACGAGGGGCCAGGTCGTGACCAACGGGCAGGAGCCCATCCCCGGACTTTATGCCGCAGGGGAAATGGTTGGCGGCCTCTTTTACTACAACTACCCAGGTGGGTCCGGCCTCTCGGCGGGTATGGTTTTTGGCCGGTTGGCGGGGACCAGCGCGGGACGGGACGCCATGGCCCTGAAGGACTAGCAGGTAGTTGGACCGCGCTGGCGGATTGTGGCCGGCTCTCTGGTGGAACTATCCTTTGAGTGGTAGCATACGCACATAGTTTTTCGCTTGTATCAACATTGGTTCTGGAGGCTTTCATGTGCTTGTTCCCGCGTATGGAGCCTCAGCCGATGGTGCGGATGTTGTTGACCAATGCAGAGGGTTAGAGTGGTCCCGTTTATGAAGGGCGCCGCAGTATGACTTCAACCGGCTTTCTCATATTGTCGGTTGGTGTCCTTCTTCTGGCTTGGGCTATTGTCCCGGAAATCAGCCGCCGGGTAAGGGGTGACGGAAGACCCCCGATATTCTACGGCTGGTACCTGCTGGGCACCTTCTTCTTCATGGCTATGCTGACGATGGGCGCCCGGAACGCCTTCGGTATCTTCGTCATTCCCATGAGCGAAGAGTTCGACTGGTCCAGGGGCACCATTTCACTGGCGGCGGCCCTTGGCGCTCTGGTCAACGGCGTCACCCAGCCCTTCATGGGCAGGATTTTCGACCGTACCGGCGGCCGCAAGCTGATCATCGGCGGACTGGTGGTCATCGGTTTCGTAACGATCCTGCATAGCGCCACCTTCCACATCTTCTTCCTCATCTTCATGTTCGGGTTTGTTCTTTCCACTGCCATGAGCGCCTCCTCCATCAACACCACCGGCGCCATGTTGGCCCGGTGGTTCCGCCGCCGCCGGGCGGTTGTCATGGGGATCAACGCCAGCGGCACCTCCGCCGGTGCCCTGTTGCTTGTCCCCTTCGCCATGTACCTGCTTCAAGCTACAAACTGGCGTATTACTTGGGCGGCGTTGGGGTTGATAGTGATGCTCCTGGCGGTGCCGCTTGCTTACTTGTTCGTTAAAGAATGGCCGTCCGAGTTGGGGTTGCAGCCGGACGGCGATGCGGAGCCTCCGAGAGACCGGCAGGGCAATCCTCCCCCTCCGCGTAGAGAAGGCCCTCTGGCGTCGGACAATTGGAAGCAATCTTTCCGTTCCATGCCATTCTGGCAGATGTCCCTCTCTTACTACGTTTGTGGTTCGACCACTTTTATACTCACCGTCCACTTCATTCCTTACGCCATAGGCAGGGGCGTTACGCCAACTCTGGCCGCGACGGTGTTCGGCCTTATGATGGGACTGAACGCGGCGGGCGCTATCGGTGCCGGTTGGCTGGCCGACCGGTTCTCCCGGAAAAACCTCCTGGCTTCGGTGTACTTCTGCAGGGGCTGCGGATATATGTTGCTGCTGCTGGTGCCGGGCGACGCTTCGTTGTGGGCTTTCGCCATTGTGGCCGGGTTTTCCTGGATCGCAACGGCGCCGCTTACCACCACCCTCACCGCCGACGTTTACGGACTGCGGACGTTGGGCACCGTCTCCGGGGTGTCCTTCGTGTTCCACCAAGTGGGTGGGTTTGTCAGCGTTTGGGTAGCTGGGATCCTGTTCGACGTGACCGGTTCTTACACTCTCCCCTTTGCCATCATGGGGTCTCTCCTGTTCCCGGCGGCACTGTCCGCCTTCTCTATTCGGGAGCGCAAGTACTCCTCCAGGTACCAGACCGCGCCCGCTATGGCTGCCGCGGCCGGCGATTGATCTATGATGTTGTGGGCGATTCTTGGGTCGGTTACCTCCCACCACGGCGACGCAGCCGATCCTGTACTTATGTTATGGATCAAGGACCGGCTTGACGACTTGGCCAACCTCGGGCCTTGGCTGGTGGTGGCGCTGGTTGGACTGGTAATTGTGGCAATCCCTGTTGTGCTGGTGGCGAGTTACTTTACTCAAGGCAAGCCGGTTCCGTCCGACACGAACCAATCGATGGGTGAGGAACACTGAACCGCTTGATGACTCCGCTCCAACGGTATTATGTTATGGACGTTTTAAACTATTGCCCTTGCGCTGTGAACCAAGTAGACTAAGTCCTTGTTAACGCCTGTACGAGCTGGCAGGGAAGAAGGTGAGGAAGCCATTCTCGGCTTGGACCGGCAGTACCTCAAAGGTACATGACTACACTCAGATAATTGCAACGAGGGATGATCATCTATGTTTGACAATAGTTCGTTGGAAGCTTTGCTGGAAGAGCTGAGAGACGAATACGAACTGGAACCGGACTGGGAAGAGATTCAACGGGCGGCCCACTTGGGTATCGCTCGCGCTGATGCCGGGGTAGAATTGGGGGACTTGGACCCCCGAGTAACGACCCTGATCGCAAAGCACAATCCCGCCTAAGCGTCAATCTTCTGTCAGACAGGCGCGGGTGTCCGTACACGAGGCCTGCCGTCGAAGGGTGAACCCGCTTGGTTGGATATGCCTTGTACGGTCAATGTACTCATTGGCTCAATACAGGGTTATCGTGCCAGCTATGTGCACTTGACCGTCACTGAGGGCGGCCTTGTAAAGTCGGTATATCCTTGGACTTGGCTCAGGTGCCGCCCGAATCGCAGATAGGGTTCAACGATGGGGACTGGTTAATGGCCTGTCCCCTTCCTTATTGTTAATGTGTATTTGGCTCCTAGCTGCTTATCTCAGCGCTGTATTGGCAAGTCAATAAGATTGATTCCTCATCGCGCGGAGGTTGACATGAAGGTAGGATTCATTGGTCTGGGCACAATGGGCGGCAGCATGGCCTATAACACTCTCCAGGGCGGACATGATCTGGTAGTCCACGATATTCGTCGGGAGTCTGCAACCCCCCACTTGGAGGCTGGCGCGGCTTGGGCCGATACACCGCGGCAAGTCGCGGAGTCCAGCGATGTCGTGTTCACGTCGCTTCCCGGCCCAACCGAGGTGGAAGCGGTGTTCCTGGGCGACGACGGGCTGTTGCAGGGCCTGTCCGCCGGAAAGGTCTACTTCGACCTCAGCACCAGCACCCCCAACTTGATTCGCCGGTTGCATGACATTGCCTTGGGCCAAGGTATTCATGTTCTGGATGCTCCCGTTAGCGGCGGTCCTCGCGGCGCGAGAACGCGAAACCTGGCGATCTGGGTGGGCGGCGACCGGGAAGTGTTCGACCGTTGCAAGGACGTTCTGGATGCCATAGGCGACAAAGCTTACTACGTTGGGCCCATCGGCTGCGGGTCGGTCGCCAAGCTGGTGCACAACTGCGCCGGCTACGTCATCCAGTGCGCTCTGGCGGAAGTGTTTACGATGGGAGTCAAGGCCGGGGTCGAGCCGCTGGCCCTCTGGCAGGCCGTGCGACGGGGCGCGCAGGGACGCCGGGGGACCTTCGAGGGGCTTGCAGAGCACCTGTTGCCGGGCAACTTCGACCCGCCGGACTTTGCCCTCCGGCTGGCCAGAAAGGACGTGGACTTGGCGGTCGGCGTGGGCCGGGAGTACGAAGTCCCGATGCGGCTGGCCAACCTTGCCCTCCAGGAGCTTACCGAGGCTATAAACCGAGGCTGGGGCGACCGGGACTCAAGAGTGGCCATGCTGCTCCAGGAAGAACGGGCGGGTGCGGAAGTCCGGGTGCCGGAGGATATCCTGAGGGCGGCTTTGGAAGAGGAAAGGAGCGAGGGATGAGCGGATGGGCTTTCGACCGCACCAGTGGCGGCCCGAGGACAGTGGAGAGGTATCGCCATGATTATTGCCCATCTGAGGCTAACTAACTGGCGTAACTTCACCGATGTCGACGTACCGCTGCGAGATCGTGCGTTTATCATAGGTCCCAATGCGTCGGGCAAGTCCAACTTGCTCGACGCCGTTCGCTTTCTACGAGACGTAGCTATGCGTGAAGGCGGTGGACTTCAAGCAGCCGTGCGCCGGCGGGGCGGAGTGCGTCAAATACGCAGCCTTTCTGCTCACTCCGGTAGCGGGGTGGGCATTGAGGTACATCTGAGCCGTGACTCCGACGAACCCGTCGAGTGGATGTACCGGCTGGTTTTTACCGTGGAGCGATCCGGAAACCATCGAATTCTGGTACAGGAAGAAGTCGTTGAACACAACGGCGAGACCATACTTAAACGCCCGGACCGGGACGACCGGGACGACTCGGAGCTCCTTACGGAAACTGCCCTAGAGCAGATTAACGCGAATCGGCAGTTCCGAACCGTGGCCGAGTTTTTTGATGAAGTGACTTACCTTCACCTCGTGCCGCAACTTGTTCGTTTCGGGGCCGAGATCGGTGGAAACCGGCTGGAGAATGATCCATTCGGCCAAGGTTTCTTGGAAAGAATCGCTGCAACAAACAGCAAGACCCGTCAAAGCCGTCTGAAAAAAATCGCAACCTCACTATCGCACATTGTGCCGCAACTGGAAGAAATCACCTTTGAGCGTGACCCCACCACTGGACAACCTCACCTGAAAGCTCGCTTCGACAATTGGCGTGCACATGATGTGTGGCAGCGAGAAGACCAGCTTTCTGATGGTACATTGCGACTGATCGGCCTCTTCTGGGCACTGTTGGAGCGTGGCGGTCCGTTGCTGTTGGAGGAGCCGGAAATATCCTTGAACCGGGATATTGTGCTGCGTTTATCCGGTCTCATTTACCGGCTAAGCGTTCCTGTACGGCGTCGTCGCGGAGATGAGCGGCACAGCGAACGTCGGCAGGTGATTTTGACTACCCATAGTCCTGACCTGCTGTGTGACCAAGGAATAGACGGTTGGGAAGTAATTTGCATCACCCCTGGCAGGGATGGCTCAACGGTGAAAACGATGGCCGAGGATTACGGGATGCGAGAGGTGCTGAAAACGGGAGTTATGCCCGGAGAGATTGCGCCGTTTCGCAATCAGGGTTTTACACTTCCGATGAACTTGGGGTTTCACGTGTAGTGTAATGCTGGTCAGCTTGGCGGTGGAAGATATCCTGTCCGAATCGGTGGCTAGGCGGCTCATCCACGAGTACGCACCTCGGGCCGAAATTACGAACGTAATCGGGTTGAACGGAATCGACTCGGTTAAACGTCGGATACCGAAATTGAACCAAATCGCCAAGTACCAGGGACCGGTGCTGGTTCTCGCAGACTTGGATAGACCTTTGGGCTGTCCGGTAAACTTGGCCCGAGAGATGAGTACAGGGCTGGCAGTTTCCCCTCAATTGCTAATCAGGGTTGTGGTACTGGAGATTGAGTCTTGGATCTTAGCAGACCGAGTGGGAATAGGAAGTTGGTTGGGTGTTGCCGAAAATGTCGTTTCCCGCAGCCCGGAAAGGCTAGATGATCCTAAACGCTCGTTAGTCCAGTTGGCTCGTCGCAGCCGCAACCGAGGCTTGCGGGAAGCAATTGCGCCCGCTCACGTCCTTGGCACCAGCCAGACGGGTCCTGGTTATAACGAGACAGTAAGCGAGTTCGTTACACAGCATTGGAACCCTGACTCTGCCCGTCGCTATGCGCCAAGTCTAAACCGGGCCATTACTCGTATTGCTGAACTGACGGTGCGTTGATCGTACCCTAGTTTCCGCTCCACTTCAAATCCGGCTGGCGGGCCGCCCGGGCTTCGTCCAGCCGGGATACCGGTGTGGTGTGGGGCGCGGTACGCACCAGTTCCGGGTTTTCTCCAACCTCCCGGTCTATTTCCCGCATGGCCTCTATGAAAGCGTCCAGGGTCTCCCGGGTCTCCGACTCTGTCGGCTCGATCATCAGGGCCTCGTGGACGATAAGCGGGAAGTACATTGTGGGCGCGTGGAAGCCGTAGTCCAGCAACCGCTTGGCAATCTCCAACCCGCTGGCGCCGCGGGCCCGCTGCCAGTCGGCGGAGAAAACGGCCTCGTGCATGCACACCCGGTCGAAGGGCAGGTAGTAGATGTCCTTCAGAGCCTGCATCAGGTAGTTGGCGTTCAGCACCGCGTTGCCGCTGATAGCTTTCAGGCCTGCTGCTCCCAGCGTGATGGTATAGGTGTAGGCCCTGACCAGAACGCCGAAGTTGCCGTGGAACCCACTCATTTTACCGATGGTGCGCTCTGGGATATGGAGGTTGTAAACGGCCTCTCCGTTCCCGGTTGATTGGGTCACCACCGGCGCGGGGAGGTAAGGGAGCAAGGTGTTGCCAACGCAAACGGGTCCCGCGCCGGGTCCGCCGCCGCCGTGGGGTGTGCTGAAGGTCTTGTGCAGGTTGAGGTGGATAACGTCGAAGCCCAGTTCTCCCAGCTTCACCCGTCCCAGCAGGGCGTTCATGTTCGCGCCGTCGCCGTAGACCAACCCGCCCGCTTCGTGCACTATCCGGCACATATCCACGATGCCGGTGTCGAACAGACCCAGGGTGCTGGGCTGGGTTATCATCACCCCCGCCAAGTCTGCTCCCGCCAACTCGTGGAGAGCTTCCAGGTCCATGTTGCCATGGGTGTCGGAAGCCACCGTGACCACTTCGAAACCGGCCATAGCAGCCGACGCGGGATTGGTGCCGTGGGCGCTGTCGGGGATTACTACCTTGGTGCGCTGAAAGTCGCCGCGCCCATGATGATAAGCCCGCATCATGAGCATCCCGGCCAATTCTCCGTGAGCCCCGGCGAGAGTAGACAGGCTAACCCCCGGCAGACCGGTCACTTCTGCTAAGAAACCCTGGAGTCTGTATAGGAGTTCCAGAGCTCCTTGCGCCGTCTCTGCCGGTTGCAGCGGGTGTATCGCCGCGAACCCGGGCAGGAACGCCGCTTCGTCGTTGATCTTGGGGTTGTACTTCATCGTACAACTGCCGAGAGGGTAGAAGTGCGTGTCGATGGAAAAGTTGCGCTGGCTCAGGTTGGTGAAGTACTGCACCACTTCCGGCTCGGATACTTCCGGCAGCTCCAAGTCGGTCCTGAGCAGCGACTGGTCCGGCAGCGGTTGCTGCGGCACGTCCGAATCGGGCAGTATCGAACCAACCCGGCCGGGTACGCTCCGCTCCATCAACAGCTTGGAAGTGTCCCTGTTCCCGCCGGTCTGCATCAGCTGAACTCCGAGAGGGTCGCAACCAGGGCATCGATGTCCTGGCGCGAGTTCATTTCCGTGACACACAGCAACATGCCGTTTTGTGGTCCGTCCGCGGACTCATGCCCGTTGGTTGTCGAGGCAGAGCCGCTGTAGAGCGCTTGGGTCAGATCAAGCCCGCCCAGAATGCCCTGCTCCAGCAGCCTCCCGTTAATTACAGAAGGAGGGACTGGGCATTGGACCACGAACTCTTGGAAGAAAGTACCCGGCCTTGGAAGTGAGTAGCCGGACAACCGGCCGATACAATCGGCGGCGTAATGTGCTTTCTGGTAGCAGAGCTCGGCAACGTTCCGCAGCCCCTGCTTACCCAATGCAGCCAAGTATATCGTGGATGCCAGGGCGTAAAGGGCCTCGTTGGTGCAGATGTTGCTGGTGGCCCGTTCCCGGCGGATATGCTGCTCACGGGTTTGCAGAGTCAGCACGTAGCCGGTCCTGCCTTGGCTGTCCACCGTCCGCCCGGACAGCCGGCTGGGCATTTGCCTGATGTACTCTTGCTTGGTGGCAAACAGTCCAAGGTAAGGGCCGCCGTAGCTGGGTGGAATCCCCAAGGGTTGACCTTCCCCCGTTACTATGTCCGCTCCGTAGTGTCCGGGGGAATGGAACATACCCATCGCCGTCGGGTCGGCCGACACAACGAACAGCGCGCCCTGGCTGTGGGCAGCGGCGGCCAGCGCCCCCATGTCTTCGATGTACCCGTAGAAGTTGGGGTACTGTACCACCAGCGCCGCCGTTTGATCGTCAAGAGACGGCGAGCCGCCCGATGATACGGTAGAAATCTGGATGCCCTGGGCCTGGCAATAGGTCTCGATAACCTGCCGGTAGATCGGAGATAGAGTGTCGGAGACAGCGACACGGTTGCGCCGGGTAACGCGGCAGGCCATCAGCACGCCTTCGGCCAAGCTTGTCGCTCCGTCATACATCCCCGCGTTGGCTACTTCCATCCCGTAAAGGTTGCTGATCAGGGTCTGGAACTCGTAGATAACCTGTAGAGTGCCTTGACTGGCTTCCGCTTGATAGGGAGTGTAGGCGGTCAGGAACTCGCCCCTGGTCATCAACGCCTTTACAACCGAAGGGATGAAGTGGTTATAAGACCCCGCGCCCAGGAATGACGGGCCGCTGTTCAGGGGGCGATTCCGCGTCGCCAGCGCGGCCAGGTCACGTTGGACTTCCAACTCCGGCGTTGGTCCCGGCAGGTCAAGCGGCGGATCGCGGTAAGCCTCCGGTATGTCATTGAAAAGCTCGGCAATGGAATTAAGGCCCAGGGTGGCCAGCATTCCCGCCTGCTCTTCCGGGGTGTTGGGAATATAGGGGAACTGGAAGTCCGATTCGTCTGTGGCGCCGGATGCTTGGTTGGATGTGCTCATGACAGACCACTGATATAAGACCCGTATTCCTCAGCCGACATAAGCTGGTCCAGTTCAGACAGGTCGGTGATTGAGACCCTCAACAGCCAGCCTTCTCCCAAAGGATCCTCGTTTGCCAGTTCCGGGTGGTCCCGGAGACGCTCGTTGACTTCGATAACCTCTCCCGTCACTGGGGAGAACAGGTCGGAAACGGCCTTGACCGATTCCACTTCCCCCATTTTCTGAAGATGGGTAACGGTCGAACCGGGTTGGGGCAGGTCGAAATAGACGATGTCGCCCAACTGGTCTTGGGCATACTCGGTGATGCCGGCCAAGGCCAAGCTGCCCTCTTCAATCTTGACCCATTCATGTTCGGAGGTATATTTCCGGTCGCTAGGGTTCAACTTACCTGAGACCTCTCTTCCCGCAGGGGATAGCGGCGTTACTTTGGCCTGGAATAAAAGGGCACGGGGACTACCTCGGCACGTTCGGCCCGCCCACGGATGTCTACGTCCAACTGCGCGCCCACGTGAGCGCAACGCTGCTCAACGTAGCCCATGCCGATACTGGTGTCAAGAGTGGGTGAGTAGCTTCCGCTGGTGACATGGCCCACCGTTTGGCCCTCTTCCATTATGGCGTACCCGGCCCTGGGTGCGCTGCGTCCCGGGATGGTCAGCCCAACAAGCTTTCGTTCGACGCCATAGTCCCTCTGATGTCGCAGCGTCTCAACCCCTACGTACTCCTTGTCAAAGCGGACAAACCGATCCAGCCCGGCTTCGATGGGGGTTGTGGACTCGTCAATCTCGTGCCCGTGCAGGGGCAATGCTGCTTCCAACCGCAGCACGTCCCTTGCGCCCAAGCCGCACGGGACTGCTCCGTGGTCCAGCAAGGTCTGCCAAAGCTCTTGGACACGGGCACTGTCGACGACCATTTCGAAACCGTCTTCCCCGGTGTATCCGGTCCTGCCTACTACTACGGGGATATCCTGTAACCGGTTTTCCTGCCACGCAAAGGGGCGTAAAGACGAGGCCGGACTCTCGCAGACCACGTCCATCACCTCTGCCGCTCCCGGCCCTTGGAAGGCGATCAAGCCGGTGGCATCGGTGCGGTCTTCAATCGTGCAGCCTTGGGAGAACCTCTCGTCCACCCACTTCCGGAACCAAGCGACCACGGCAGGCCGGTTTCCGGCGTTGGGAATCAACAGGTAGCGGTCTTCTTCAAGACGATAAAAAATAGTATCGTCGATTACCCCGCCGCTGTCGTTGCAGATGAAGCAATAGCGCGCCCGGCCCACCCGCAGGCTGGCGACCGATGCGGTCAGCACCGATTCCAGGAATGCCGTCGCCTCGGGCCCTGAGATATATAACCGTCCCATGTGGGAGACGTCGAACAAGCCCGCGGCAGTGCGGACGGCGGCTACCTCGCTGAGGATACCGGCGTATTGGACCGGCATGTCCCAGCCGCCAAAGGGGACCATGCGGGCACCCAGCCCGACATGGGCATCATAAAGAGCGGTCCTCAAGTTTGCTGTGGTCAAGATGTCCCGTTACCTTCCCGTGGTTATGACCGGAGCCGGGGGTCAAGTGCGGTTAGCATAATAACGCCGATAACGCTGCACACGCAAGGGTTACGGTAGCGTACCGATTTAGGTGATTCAATCCCCGAACCCATCCGTCATTCCCGCGAAGGCGGGAATCCACCTTACCGTCACTAACGGACAGACTACCTGAGATTGAATGCTACCAAGAGTTAGAGGAAATGTGGTTGTCATAGCTCATGTGAGTACTGCTCAATTTGGAACCAACTACATGGCGATTCTCAAAATAGCGGCCATACCGCTATGCTATAATCGGCGGCACCGCACCGGAGTGCGCGCGATTCACCCCCATGGAGGTCCCCTTGGTTGGCAGAATGGAAAATAAGGTAGCCATAGTGACTGGCGGAAGTTCCGGCATTGGTCGGGCGACCTGCTACCGCCTTCTTCAGGACGGAGCCAAGGTGGTCATCGCCGACCGCAACCAAGCCGGAGCGGAGGAGACCCGCGAGTTGATGGAAGGCACCGACAGCAACTCGGCAGTGTCGGTTGTGGATGTGTCACGGTCCGACCAAGTGGAGCGCATGGTGGCGGAGACCGTCGCCAAGTTCGGTAGGCTGGACGTCTTGGTCAACGGCGCGGGAATCCTGATACGGACGCCTCCTCTTATCGAGGTGGACGACATTATTTGGGACCTGACTATGGACACCAACCTTAAAGGTCTGTTCTATTGTTGCAAGTACGCCATCCCGGCGATGCTGGAGCATGGAGGAGGGTCCATCGTCAACATCGCGTCCATGTCGGGAGTGAGGGGCACCGCCTACTCCGTGCCCTATGCGGTCAGCAAAGCTGGCGTCATACACCTTTCCAAGGTGGCGGCGGCCCAGTACACTCACCAGGGTGTCCGGGTGAACTGCATCGCTCCGGGCGGAGTGGACACGCCTCAAATGCGGGGCAGCACCGCCAGCGCGGAGGTGTTCCAGGAACGGAATGCCGAACATCCCATGACGAGGGTGGGCCGTCCTGAAGAAATAGCCAACCTGATAAGTTGGCTGGCGTCAGACGAAGCGTCCTACGTGAGCGGCAGCACGTACATCATCGACGGCGGCGCGTGGGCGACCAATTAGTACGCGGGGGACCGATATGGAAAAGGTAATAGAGATATCCGACCGCGCGGTGGCTGATTACGGGTTTCGCCAAGCCGTTCTTTACGGCGCCGACGACGTGAGCCGGCGTTGGGGCCTGTCGGACCAGGAGCGGTCAGTGCTTGAGGGCATTGTGGTCGAGGCGTTGAGCGCCCTCCCCATCCCGGTTCAACCGGCGGACATACCGGGTGAGCAGGCGCGCCTTGCGGAGCTTATTCGCCAAGCCGCCTCGGGTTGAAGCGGGGTCCCCGCCGGGATACCTGTTACCACACCTCCAGCGTTTTCAAGCCCAGGGGAGTGATCTGATATTCCCGACGCTGCGTCTGCGCAATCAGGTTGTGAGAGACCATTTCCCTGAATAAACGCTCCTTGTCGACTTCCTGGTTCACCGGGCAGTCCTCGAACAGTCTTGGTTCTTCCTTCAAAGCCGCAAGGACTTCCTGCTCCGCCAGCGCCATTGGATTTGTGCGGTCCTTCATGGAACCGGCAATATATCCCGCGGCCAGAATTCCAATGGACGTGAGGGTCTCCGAGTCTCCCAGCCTCCCTCGCACGGATACGCCGACCCTGTCCTCCGTGCCGGAGTTTCGAACGAAGACCGCCGCATTTTGATGTCCCGCGGCATCCCGCATGGCCAAGTACAACAAGTCCGGCTCATCGTCGAAGGCAACCCGCTCGACTTGTCCCAAGCGGGCCTCGGTGGTAATCAACCGTTCAACGCCATTGTAGACATCGCTGCCGCTATGGAAGAGTTCTTTTCGGACGTGGTAAACGGCGAAGTTTCGTTTGAAGCCGGCAGTGAACGGCTGGTGCACTTCATGCGGCGTCTTGCCCTTTGACGCGACGAAGGTGTTGATGGCGCTTTTCAGCCCGTTGGTGACGAATACCTGCACGTCTTCTCCGGCGCGCGTCGTGAGCAACCCGGGGGTAATGGTGTGACCGCTTTCCTCGCTGCCGACGGCGAACCGGTGAGGGTTGTCCACGGCATGGCGCAAAATCCGTATATCGCCCACTCCGGTAAGAATGGTCCGGAACCCCAGGTCCTCGGCGGCGCGATACGCGTTCAGATCACTCTCCACCGTGGTGACGAAGAGGTCGTCGGACTGGTCATTCCGTCCGTCACTCCTGTCCCGTCCGTCACTCCTGTCCCATCCGTCATTCCCGCGAAGGCGGGAATCCATTCCGGCGAGATACGCAGCTTGGAGTATAGCGTTCCTGTCTCCGGCGCCTACCAGTATCTTGTCCCCTTGGGGATCGTAGTCCAAGCGAAAGAACCTGTCCCCGTCGGCGTCGAACACCATTGCTTTACCGTGCCTGTGAAAGACCTCCTGTACTCCGGCATGGTCGTTGAAACGCGGGTCGGCCCGTTGAATTTCGGTGATTCCCTCCAGGTCGGTTACCCCGCCCCTGAAGTTCACTTGTCCGGAGGCAGCGTCGCCGTTTACCTCCACCACATCGCCGTCGTGAATCCTCCGTAACAGGTGCGCCACTATTCCCGAGTAGGCCCCGTTGGCGGCGTCCACAATCAGCGGGAAGTCGCCCAGGGTATCTCCTTCATCAAGCCACGAGTTGCGGGGATCGAGGTGGAACCGGTTGATGATGTCCAGCGCTTCCGCCCTGGCATCTATTCGATTGCCCAAGGGACGCAACGGCTGAACTTGGCTGGCATAGTCCAGGGCGATTACCCGTCTGGTAAGCTCCCGCTCTTCATCGGCAAACATCTTCATTGCCTGCGGGCCCTGGAAGATTTTCAGTCCGTTGTACTCGGCCGGGTTGTGGCTTGCCGTAACCGCCAGTGACGCAGCCGCGCCGCGCCAGATTTGGTACAAGGCAATGCCCGGCGTGGGGAAGACGCCTACCACAACGGCGGCGCATCCCGACTTCCGAACGCCCGACACGACAGCCGACGTGAAAATCCCTTCCGTATCCCTGGGGTCCCATCCGATCACCACCTCGGATCCTCGAGACAGGCCGGAGCAGTAGGCATAGGTGTACTGCTCCAGGAACTGCTCGGTAATGACGCCCCTTTGGATATAGGCATCCAAGGGGGAAAGGCCATGTACGGCGGACTCAGAGGAAAGGGCTACGCGGCGGCGGATGCCGTCAGTGCCTTGCAGCCGGTCGATGGGAGGATTGGGACTAGGGTATGATGCGGGACTGTCGGTAGACAGGTCCCTTGGGCCGTTACTCAACGGTAACGGTTTTGGCCAGGTTTCGCGGCATGTCCACAGGATTCCCGCGGGCCACGGCTATCTCGTAAGCCAGCAGTTGCAGCGGCACGGCGGCAACAATGGGCGACAGCAGATACGGCACGGGCGGAATTTCGATCACGTCGGTGGCGTCGTGCGCAAGAACGTCATCCCCCTTGGTGGCCAGGGCAACAACTTTCCCTTCTCTCGCCCTGACCTCCGACACGTTGCCAAGCATCTTCTGGTACATCTGGTCTTTCGGGGCGACGGCCACGGTGATGGTGTGGCGGTCGATCAGGGCAATAGGCCCGTGTTTCATCTCGCCGGCGGCATAGCCCTCGGCGTGGATATAGCTGATCTCCTTGATTTTCAGCGCTCCTTCCAACGCCGTTGGCGTGCTGATTCCCCGGCCCATCACCAGAACGTTTGAAGCCAGGCTGAAGCGTCGGGCCACATCGCGTATATGCTCTGCGGTCTGCAAGGCCTGCCCAACGAGGTTGGGCAAGTGCATGACCTCGTTCAGCAGCAACCTTCTCTTGGACACTGGCAGGGTGCCCCGGGTCTGGCCGAGGTAGATGGACAGCAGGTACAGGCAGAGCATGGACCCGGTGGCGGTCTTCGTGCTGGCCACGCCAATCTCCGGCCCGGCGTTGATGGACATAGTGTAGTCGGCAACCCGGGTGGCTTCCGAGCCGGGCACGTTGCAGATCACTATCAACGGCGCCCCTTTGGCGCCCAGACTCTCCAACGCTGCCAGGCTGTCCACCGTCTCTCCGGACTGGGTGACGGCCACGATGAGGGTGTCCGAGTCCACCACGGGGTCCATGTAACGGAATTCGGAGGCGTTTTCCACTTGGCAGGGAATGCGGGCTACGGATTCCATCATGTACCGGCCCGCCATAGCCGCGTGGTAACTGGTGCCCATGCCCAGCAGGACCACCCGCTTGAACTGGGACACACGTTCCTGAGAGAAAGGGAACCCTTCCAGTTCCACGGTCTGCCGCTTGACGTCCACCCTTCCGCGAAGGGCGTTGTGCAGGGACTGGGGTTGCTCCATGATCTCTTTGAGCATGTAATGAGGAAACTTCCCATTGGTGGGGCTGCAAGCGTTGCCGATTACCTTCTGGTGCTTCCTTTCAACCTCCAGCCCGTCAACGGTGGTGAACCGGGTCTTCTTGCGGCTTACCACCGCCATCTCCCGGTCTTTCAGGTGCACAACCGACTTGGCGTGACCCATCAGGGCAGGAAGGTCGCTGGCCAGGTACATGGCGTCGTCCCCGTAACCCACAACCAAGCCCCCGGCATGGCCGATGCGGACGCCGATTATTTCATCCGGGTTGCGGGTATCCACCGCGACGATGGCATGGGCCCCGGTTATCTGGTCCACCGCCGACCTGACGGCTTCCTCGAAGGAGGCGCCGGCGGCAAGCCCCTCTTCCACCAAGTGGGGAATGACTTCGGTATCGGTCTCGGAACGGAACACATGGCCCGATTCCATCAGGCGCTGCCGCAGGGCTCCGTGGTTCTCTACGATGCCGTTATGGCATACGGCGACGTTTTGAGTGCAGTCGGTATGGGGGTGGGAGTTTTCCATGGTGGGTTTGCCGTGGGTGGCCCACCGGGTGTGGCCGATGCCCAGGGTTCCCTCGGATGTCGGCCAACACTGTTCGGCCACAATGTCAAGCTTTCCGGCGTCCTTCCGAATGTACAGGGGGCGCCCCGGCTCAACCACGGCCACACCGGCGCTGTCGTAGCCCCGGTACTCAAGCCGTCCGAGCATTTCTACTACGTGAGGAAGGGCCGGATCATGCCCGCAGTATCCAGCGATACCGCACAAACTAATCACCTCGTATGGTCGTCCCACATCCTGGACAGGACTGGACAGCCCGGCAGCCAACGTGTTCCGGCGCAGGCCGTCTTGGTGGGGTTATGGGACCTTGCGCGTCAACTTCGAAGAGGGGTGCTGAACACCGGCAAGATAGCGGCTCTTGAGCGTCCACCGGCTTGTCGATCATGGGCAATATCAAAGAGACTCAGGTGGAGGTGTGTCTTTCGCAACTAAGGCCATCGCATATCGTCGGCTTGGCGCTTGTCTGCGCTGCGAATGACGTGAAAAGCCAGAGGTAAGATAGCCTAGGCGTGAGTGTATGTCAATAGCGCGCAGGCGGCGGCCGCGACTAGGGGAACGGCCGCCGCCGAGGTCTCACACGGGGCGTCAGCGCCGGGAGGTGAGGATGGAGGACCGGGAAACGAGGTGTTATTCGTTTTCGGTCCAGGCGGACTCCAGTTCGTCCTCCACGATTACCCCGTCCTCGTCTTCTTCATCAAGGTCTTCGTCCCTGGCGTAGTTGGTCAGGCTTTCGTTGAGGTATATCCGGTGTTCGTCCTTGGTCCTGGTTGGGAACGAGTACACCTTCTGCAAAGCCCTGTTCCGGTAGACTTCGCGGATGATAATGGAGATGCCCTGTTGGTTGACACCGATGATGGCGGCCTCGTACCGGTTTCCGCCCCGCATCATACGGATGAGCCTGGTACCCAACTTGGGTTCGACCTGGCCAAGGTAGTCGCCTTCCCTTGTGTACACATTGATTGCTTCGTGTTCGATGGTAAGGGTGACCGGGTCACCGGGAGCGATCCTTGCCGCCGTCTGCCCGGTGGCCGACTTTCTCAACAGTGTCGTGCCGGACTTGCCGCTTTCTTCAATGAACAACCGCGGAACGCCCCCCGCTTTGCGCCCCTGCATGGTGGATGCCGGCCGGGATTCCAACAGTTCCAACCGGCCAAGGTTCTTCTTGGCGATGTTGTTGTAAGGGGCCAGTTCGGTGGCCCGGCCCAAAACTTCCCGGGCCTCGGTGTAGCGGCCCAACTCCATGAGCGCCTTGCCCAAGCGATTCATTGCCTCTACGTCGTTCTCGTACAACTCCAGCAGGGCGCGGTTGACCTCGGATGCACGCTCCCATTCGCCTTCCAGGGCGAGGGCGATGGCATCCCTGCTCAAGTCGCGTTTCAGTCTGGAGTTGTTAATTTGACTAGTCACCTCGATCTCCACCCCTTCTTCAACAAATCAAAAGTATTGGATATTGCACTGCCGGGAGATTCATCTTGAGTTTGACGTTATATCATGGGGATTGCATATCATCAAGTACATTCAACCCGAGTTCGCAAGAGATTTGGCGCGTCTGTCCGTGATCCCTGACGCAGATTGCGCCCGCAGATTGCGCCAATGACTCCCGGAAATTCATGCACCCCGGTACCTCCATCGTATCCTCAAAAGGTCGCAGGTCATGGCCAGACTGTCCCGCAGGGGCCTCACCTTGCTGTGTTCCCGGTAGTGCCAGTCTACGCCAACCTCTTTCAATGACATCCCGGCGCGGCGCGCTCGCAGCAGGGTCTCCACGTCGAAGCTGAAGCCGTCCATGGTCTGGCCCTGGAACAGGTGGGCCGCTGCCGCGCCTCGAAAACACTTGAACCCGCATTGAGTGTCTCTCACACCTGGGACGGCCAGAAACCGTACCAGCATGTTGTAAGCCCTGCCCATGATATGGCGTCGCTCCGGCTCTCCGATGCGCCGCGCTCCGGCGGCTTCCCTGGACCCGATGGCGATGTCGGCCCCTTCGGTCTGGGGAGGCAGGAGCCTTTCCACTTGCTCTATGGGTACTGAAAGGTCGGCGTCGCAGAGAAGCCGGTACTCTCCCTGGGCGCTGAGCATACCGTTCTTTACCGCCCATCCTTTGCCGCGATGGGGCAAGCTGAGCGCGTGGAGGTTGGGATAGAGGGCGCTAAACTCGGCGATTATTTCAGGAGAGGCATCGGTGCTGCCGTCATCCGCCACTATCACCTCCCAAGTATGATGCCAGTCGGAGAGAAAGGACACGACACTGTCCAACGTGCCCCGGATACGAGCTTCCTCGTTGTAAACCGGGATTACCACCGACAAAAAAATTGCAGGCAAGAGTGTATGCCCCTAATGAAGAGTGCGGCGGTAATCATTCGCTCGTCTCGTGATCGCGGAACGCTATCAGCCGGACGGAGAGTCGTCATCCAACTGGAAGCCGCGATGGAGTAAGCGGACTGCTTCGGCAACCTGGTCTTCACGGATGACGCACGAAATCCTGATCTCCGAAGTGGTTATCATGTCGATGTTGATGTTGCCGTCCGCCAGGATGCGAAACATACGGGAGGCGTATCCCGGTGCGTTCTGCATCCCGGACCCCACTATGCTCACCGAGGCTAGTGTCGGGTCGCTCGCCAGCCCCCCGGCCCCAACCTCCGGCGTCACCGCTTCCATGTGCTCCAGCGCCTTCGGCAGGTCTGTTCTGCTGACGGTGAAGCTTATGTCGGTGGCCCGTTCGACGCTGGTGTTCTGTACGATGGTGTCGACACTGATGCCGGCCTGCGCCAAGGGTTCGAACAGGGCGGCGGCGATGCCGGGACGGTCGGGCACCGAGCGGACGGTAATCTTGGCGACGTTGGTGGTGCTGGCGATCCCGGTAACCTTGACTCTATATTCCATCGAGCCGTCATCCTGTTTGCTATGTGCATGTTTGTTGTGTATCAGTGTGCCGCTGGCGTCGCTGAAGCTTGAAGCCACGTAAATCGGGATATTATAGACCGCTCCCAGTTCGATAGATCTGGGATGCATTTTGGCTCCATAGTTGGCCAGTTCCAGCATCTCCTCGTAGTCTATATCGTCAAGCTTGCGGGCCTTGGGGACCAGTCGCGGGTCTGCGGTGTAGATGCCTTCTACGTCGGTGTAGATGTCGCACCGGTCGGCCCCCAGTGCTGCGGCCAACGCCACCGCCGTCGTGTCAGAGCCGCCCCTGCCCAGGGTTGTCACGTCCAGGTCTTCCGTTGCTCCCTGGAATCCGGCCACGACCACCAACCTTCCCGCAGCCAGCTCTTTCTTCACACGGTCGGTTTCCACTCGATAAATCCGGGCGCTGCCGTAGGTTGTGTCGGTCCGTATACCCGCTTGGACGCCGGACAAGCTGATAGCTTGGTAACCCAGCGTCCGCAGGGCCATCGTCACCAGCGTGCAGGAAACCAACTCTCCGGTCGAAAGCAGCAGGTCAAGCTCCCTGGGGTCCGGCCGGGCGGTGATGGACTGGGCCAGCGAGATAAGCTCGTCGGTCGTGTCACCCATGGCCGAGACCACCGCCACCACGTCCATACCCGAATCCTTTGCCTGGCCGATGCGGCGGGCGGCGTTGAGAATTTTGTCGGCGTCCGCAACCGACGACCCCCCGTATTTGTGGACTATCAACGCCAAATCAGTATCTCTCCGTAGATGCTTGCATTCACTTGGTAACTATCTCAAAACTTGGCTCATTACCCGACACGTCATTCCCGCGAAGGCGGGAATCCATAATACGGGGCCTATCCGCCCGGCCTACCTCTCTACGTGCGCCCCCCGGATCGTGGGCTGGGTAATGCGTATCTTGCCGCTCACGTTCGCCTGCTTGGCTGCCTCGGCCATCTCGTATGCCACGGTCATCTCCCTGCCCTTGGTCAGCGCCAGCACGGTAGAGCCGCTGCCCGAAAGGAACACCCCCAAGGCCCCGGCGTCGGTGGCGGCTTGGAACAGCAGCTTCATGGCCGGGAACAAAGTCTGCCGGTAAGGCTGGTGCAACCGGTCCTGGGTGGCGACGCCAAGATACTCCGGATGGTTGGTAGCCATCCCCGCTACCAGCAGGGCCGTGCGACCCATGTTGAACACCGCGTCGGCTATGCTCAGTTCCGTTGGCAGCACGGCTCTGGCGTCGGCTGTGGCGATCCGTGTGTCCGGTATGAACAGTACCGCGTGCACCTCGGGCGGGAGGTTCACCGA
Organism: Dehalococcoidia bacterium; assembly: GCA_965203835.1. Classification (GTDB taxonomy): domain Bacteria; phylum Chloroflexota; class Dehalococcoidia; order Lucifugimonadales; family UBA3495; genus CBDCFV01. The sequence goes on along the minus strand of OZ241919.1, from coordinate 971,513 downwards.
CACAGTGTATAGCTGCTGTTGATCGCTCACCACCAATTGAAGCCCGCCCAGAACGGCGGCGGCCACGTTGTCCGGGTGGCCTTCAATGGTTGCCGCCATTTCCAGCAACTCGTTGGGCGAAAAGGCTTGCGAGCATAGCCTGTTGGCCGCAGCCAACCCGGCGGCTATGGCGGCGGCGCTGCTGCCGAGGCCCCGGGCCAACGGGATGTCGTTCCGGCAGCGTATGCTGATCTCCGGCATCTCCCGGTCCGCCTCGTGGAAGAGGAAGGTCATGGACCGGTATACCAGGTTGTCGGGCCCGGTCTCCAGTTCCCCGGCCCCTTCTCCCGTAACGTCCACCAATGGATGCCCTGCCTGCGGTGTGCCGGGAACTACTTCCACCCGGTTCCAGATGTCCAGCGCCATCCCAAGGCAATCGAAGCCCGGCCCCATGTTGGCCGTTGTCGCCGGCGCGGCTACGCGAATCGTTTCCATCGCCGCTCTCAGGACAGGACCCTTTCAAAGACGTACCGTCCCACGTCCTTGTTCTCGGCGAACTCGAAACCGTCGAAGTCGCCGCCGTAGCCGATAATAGGCACCAGGTCCTCGTATAGCGAGCCGTGGGACCGCAGCGTTGGGGGCAGCGTGACTTCCTGCGGGTCGCCGAACACCACGTCGGGAGCGCCCAGGACTACTATGTCGCCTATCCGGTCGTACTTCAAGCGGAATTTTTCCGCGGCTTCCGCCCGGGTCAGGGCTTCGTCCACTCCGTCGGTCTCCCGCAGGGCCGCCAACGCCGCTTGGCAGTCCGCTTCGGCCAAGTACAGGTATATGCATCCTCCCAGGTTGGAGTGGTGGACGGTATACATGTCCTTGATGATCGGCACCGCCTGCGCCTGCACCCCGTGACCGGCAAGGACTTGAGGCAGGTGTATCATGCGGCTTTTCGACGACATGCCGTGGTCGGCGGTCAGTAGTACTTGCACGTCAGGCAGACTGTCCACCAACCGTCCTATCGCCCCGTCCAGCAGGTCCAGATGCCTGGCGGACTCGGGCTCCTGCGGGGCGTAGGTGTGCATGGCGTAGTCGGTTGTGGTCAGGTACACCAGGTCGTAGTGCTCCTGGCTCAAAATATAATGCCCGGCGTTGATGACCCACTCGTTGACTTCCAAGGAATATATCTGTGGAGCCTCTCCCACAGCATCTACCACCCATTGCGGCGGTTGCTCCGATGAGACACTCAGGGTTACGCCCTCGCCTAGCAACCGTTTCAGCTTGTCTTTGGCGGTTACCAGCAGGGAGCGCGCGCCTTGGCGGGTTGCCCTTTGAAACATGGTCTCCGCTTGAATGAAGTCCCCCGACTCCATGTAATGTTCCCGGCTGTTCTCCCTGTCCAGCCAGTAGTTGGTGGTGATACCGTGGCTTGCGGGGTACCCGGCGGTAACCAGCGACACGTTGTTCACGTTGGTCACAGAGGGCATCATTCCCTTGCCCTCTACCATGAACCCCTGCTGGGCCAATTGCCGGATGTTCGGCATCGGACACCAGTCAAAGTACTCCGGGTCCAACCCGTCTATCATGATGACTACTGTCGTAAGAGGCACGAGCGTTTCCTTTTACATAACGTTGCGGTCTATAAAACTCTAACGCACCTGCGCTGTGGCGGCAACATGCCTTGTCCGGGCAAGCAGGGCTTTTTCATTCTCTCCCCCGCCTCCGCGAGGGCAGGCGTCATTCCCGCGCAGGAACGTCACCCTCGCGAAGGCGGAAATCCACCATACCGTCACCGCCAGACCACTTGCAACGGAACGCTACCTCTTGCAGGCTGTACAGGGAAGCCCCTATGTAGACAATAACCCTTGGGCGCCGCCGCGGCCGTTGGCGTTGGTCCCACTCTCCAGGGTCTTGTCGGCGATTTGCAGGTAGTCCAAAGCCAACCGGGGCAACAGGAACCGCTGCCGCACGCTGTCCTGGGCCGCGTTGCCAATCCTCGACATCAACTCGCCTTCCCTCATCAGCGTACTGATGCGAGAGGCGCATTGTTCCGGCGTGTCGACCAAGTACCCGGATACTCCGTCTTCTATTTGCGCCCGTATGCCGCCCACGTTGCCGCCGATAACCGGCTTGCCCTTCCACATGGCCTCGGTGACGGTCAGCCCGAACCCCTCCCGGGTGGACTTTTGCAGGACCACTTGGGACGCTGTCTGGAAGGCGTTGACGATGCTGTCGATGCCCGTGGGCAACCCCTCGCAGGAGTAGTACATGTGAATGTCGGGGTCCATCTCGGCGTATTCGGTGACGCTGTTCAATACTTCCAGCGCTTCCGGGTCGTCGCTGGCTTGGCTCAGTCCCAGCAAGGCCAACTGGAGGCCGGAGATGTCACGCCGCGCCAATCTGTAGGCTTCGATCACCCCCCAAGGGTCCTTCCAGTAGTCGAACCGAGACACTTGAGTAATCAATGGGCGGGCCGGGTCGATTCCCATGGCAGCTACGATCCGTGACGCTTCCGCTGCGTCCATGGGTACGTTCTTTACGCTCAGCGGATCAATGGCTGGTGGCGTGACATAGATGGGCGGCGACCCTTCCAACTCTGACGGAATGTACGACTCGAGCGAGAAGGCCAGCCCGTCGTACCGTGTCGTCAGGGGCAGCAGAAAGTCCAGGACGCTCTGGTTCGGGGTGGTGAGGTCAATGTGGACTACCCAGAACCACGCGCCGTTCCGGCCTTTCCGTAGGAACTGGGCCAAAGGCAGCAACTGGGGATCGTGCAGGAACCATATATCGGCGTCAAGGCCGTCCAGCCTCATTTGTTCGGCCACCTGCTGGACGTCTCCCAAGTAGGTCTCTTTCTCCTCGGAGGATAGCTCCCCTTCTGCTCCCTGCAACAGGTTGTGGACCTTCTTGGTGACTTGAAAAAAGCTTGGCGGGGGGTTGATTACCACCCAATCGGTGGAGAGGCCCAATGACTTCATCAGCGGAGTCATGGAACGCAGGATTTCGGCTACCCCGCCGCCTTCCGCCGTACTGTTCAGGTGGAGTATGCGGCGGCCCCGGAGACGGTCGGCGACGGCGGGCAACTCGTCGGCCAGTTCAGGCGACAGCAGGGGAAGATATTCATCGACGTTAACCGGTTGCTGTGGGACCGTGACAAACATCAGGGCGTATTCCTTCTTTCCTGGAGAGGTTGGGAAACCAATGGTCCGGTTGAATTTGCCGTTGGTATCTTTTCACTACGAAGCGGTTACTTCAAGCGGTTCTCAGGCCGAAGTTCGAACGTTTTGATTGCGCAGGGCGGGACGTGGAGGAGACGCTACAGGACAATATCCTTCTTCCGGCTGAAGGCTGGAAAACGGCGAGCGGGTGGGTAATTCACGTGGAAGCAGTGCCAAGTTCAAGCGTTCGAGGTATGGTCAGTGGAGAAGCGTGGGCCGGGATATGCTCATTGACATAACGGACGGCAGGCACGCAGTTGCTATGAGCCTACCGACTTGGCGAAGTTGCGGGCGAACTCTTCAATGGTCGATCCGGCCTTGCGTCGGATAATCGGCTGCCCCAACTCGCCTATCTTGCCCATGAACACGGTGTCGGTCTGAATTACCACCTCGGTCTGCCCATCCTCCTGGGATACCAACTGCATCTCCAGGTCGGCCCGAAGGGAACCCCCTACCTTAGGATCGGCGGCTTCCACCCGGAAGCGGGCCTGCTTGGCTCCAGGATCTTGGTCCACCACCAGGATCGAACCGGAAAAATCGAACCGCATCGGCCCAACACGTACCTGCATGGACGCTTGAAACCGGTTGTCACCGTCGGAAGTGACTTCCTTGACCCCCGGAATACAAGAGGCTGCGCTGGGGATGTCCAATAGCCTGTCCCAAGCAACATCCGCGGGCGCGGGTATGAGGCACCGGTTTTCCAGCTTCACAGGGTTAACCTCCGCGGGCCGCAGACAAGGCTTGCTCGATGGCCCTCCGGGCGAACACCTCGGCCATGTCGCGCTTGTAATCGGCAGAACCCCGGAAATCGTCTAAGGGGTCTACCTCGTCCTTGACCGCGGCGGCGCAGGCCCGGATGTTTTCGTCGCTGAGGGGCTGCCCGCGCAGCAGGGCCTCGGCGGCCTTGGCCCTGATGGGCGTTACGCCGGAAGCTCCCAATACAAGCCTCAAGTCGTTGCAAGTGTTGCCCTCGCCGGGAGTAACTATCGCGGCGACTGAGACGGTGGCGTAGTCATCCGCCGTGCGCGGCAGGAACTTCAGGTAAACGGCCCCAGAATTGGCAGGGGCCGGGGGGACCAGAACGCTGGTAAGTATCTCCCCCGGTTGCACGTCCGTCTCGAAGTAGTCTTGGAAAAGGTCTTCCACCGGGACCACCCGCTCTCCGTCCTTGGATGAAAGAACTGCTGAAGCGCCAAGGGCGATCAATGCCGGCGGCGGGTCCTGGTTGGGGTCGCCGTGCACCAAGCCGCCCCCTATGGTCCCCATGTTGCGGATGCGGGGCGTCGCCACCCGGCTGAAGGCGTAGGAGACCAGCGGCGCGACTTTTGTCACAATGGGGTCGGTCTCCACCTGCCGCTGGGTGCACAATGCACCGATCCTGACGCCTCCAGCGTCGCCTTCGGACCCCGCGCTGACCTCGCCCAAGCCGGAAATTCTCTTCAAGCCGACGACGTGGCCCGGTTGGGCCAGCCGTTGCTTCATCATCATGACCAGCGCCGTGCCGCCCGCCATCACCCGCGCGTCGTCGCCGTGCCTGTCCAGCAACTCCAGGGCCTCGTCCAAGGTAGAGGGGCTGTGGAACTCGAAGTCAATCATTGGGCGGTCTCCTGCACTGCCCGCGCGGCGTTCTTCACCGACTCCAGTATGCCGTAGTAGCCGGTGCAACGGCACAGGTTGCCCATCATCCACTCGCGGATGTCATCCTCAGTGGGAGTGGGGTTAATGTCCAGCAGCGCTTTGGCTGCCAGCACCTGCCCCGGAGTGCAAATGCCGCATTGGAAACCGCCGTGGTCGATAAACGCCTGCTGTACGGGATGCAGCTGCCCTTCCTCGGCGAGTCCCTCGATGGTAGTGATGTCGGCGCCGTCCACGGCCACTGCCAAGGTGATGCAGGAGGCAATCATCTGCCCGTCAATCAATACTGTGCAGGCCCCGCAGACCCCGACGCTGCATCCTTCCTTGGTGCCCGTCAGGCCCAGGTCGTACCGCAAACAGTCCACCAGCAACCGCCTGGCCGGCACTTGCAGTTGGTGGTCTACCCCGTTGACTCGAAATTGGATAGATTGGTCCATATCCGTTCCCGTCGGCGCGACAGACTACAAATCGCGCCGGATGGCCCCAATGGTATAACAGGCATTGGCGGGTTACAAGCGGGCGTGTCATGAAGTCAGGGCCTTTTCATTCTCTCGTCATTCCCGCGCAGGCGGGAATCCATGTGGTCTCGCCACGAGAACATTGCCATAGGCTGGAAGTATGTGGATTCCCGCTTTCGCGGGAAAGACGGGACCTGTGCAGCCCAACCCGGAAAATGAAAAGGCCCTGGTCATGAAGTAGTACAATAGAGACGAGACGTTATGGCACAGAAAGCACTGAGACGGGACGAAGCCTTGGCGTTGCTGCGGGCGCGCAGGAAGGAGTTGTCCGAGAGGTTCGGCGTTTCCTCAGTCCACCTGTTCGGCTCTACTGCCCGCGACCGGGCGACGGCGACGAGCGACGTTGACATACTGGTCGACTTTAACGGTCCGGCCACGATGGAGCGGATTTTCGATCTGCAATCTTACATCGAGGGACTTGTGGGCCGCCCGGTGGACCTGGTAACCCGCAAGGGATTGAAAAATGAAATTCGTCCATACATAGAAGCGGAGGCCATCGACGTGTCCGAGGAGAACCCGCAAATGCCCAGCCCGGAGTCGCCTCAAAGGGAATGGCGCTTCCGCTTGGAGAACGTGATCGGGTTCTGCGAGGACGTGCTCAAAATTACTGAGGGAATAGGCGAGGCGGAATTTTTCTCCGACATCACCATAAACCGCTCTGCACTCCACACCATTGCTCTGATTGGCGAGGCGGCCAGGCATATCCCTGATGAAGTGCGGGATGCTCATCCTGAGATCCCGTGGGTATCAATCATCGGGACGCGAAACCTCATAATTCACGACTATCTCGGCATTGACGATGACAGGGTGTGGGAGATAGTCCGAAAAAACATCCCGGAATTGCTGCCAAAGCTTCATGCGCTGCTGGAAACGGTATAAAAAGGACGTTGTTCGTTGAGGCACGTCAGCCTTTTTACTCCGGCCTTACCGACTGCGCCCCCAACTGCGGCCACGCCGCCGGCGCCCCGGCCTTTTCCAGCCGTTCTTCAACGGGCAGCGACTCGTCCCAGTAGTAGCCGATGATACGGCGGCCGGTCACGCCGTCCGACTCGTCCGACGCCAGCCATACCACTGGCCTCTGCATTATCTCTGGTTGGATCATGCTGGCCCGGTCGTAATCGGTGTCGTCGGGAATCAGGTTGGTGCTCGACATGCCGCCGGGCACCAGCACGTTGGCGGTTACCCCGGTCCCTTCCAACTCCCGGGCGGCCATGGCAATAAGGGCCTCATGGGCGGCCTTGGAAGGGCCGTAGGGCGTCATGCCTGCCCGGTACATGGTGTTCATGCTGGTGGTCACCCCGATGATGCGGCCCCATCCTTGGGCCAGCAGGTGAGGCGTAACCGCCCTTGTCATGTAGAACGGGCCGCTGCTGTTGATTGAGACCACCCGGTCCCACTCCTCGTTGGAGATGTCCCAGAAATTGTTGCTCACTCCGCGTCTCCCCACCATGTTGGGCGGGGCGACCCCCGCGTTGTTGACGAGAATGTGGAGGTCTCCCATCTCGTCGATGGTGCGTTGCACCGCCTCCTGTGCCTCCGCGGAGTCCGCCACGTTCACTATCTGCGTCATCACGCTGTCGTCGCCGCCTATTTCCCGCATGTAGTTGGAACTGCGCTCCAGCCATTCGGGGTTGATGTCCATCATGGATACACGGGCCCCGGCCCTGACCAATGCTTCCGTCATAGCCCGGCCCAGTCCCATCGGGCTGGCCGCGCCGGTGACAATTGCTATCTTTCCGCTGAGTGGGCGTTGCTGCATGAATACCCTCCAAATCCAAGTTGGTCTGTGTGCGGTCAAATCCGCGTCAACTCGAAAATCTCCCCAAGGTCATCCACCTCCTCCAAGCGCCAGAGGCGGGCCAGCAGGCCGTCAACCCGGTCCGCGGCCAGCACCGGCCCGGCGAGGCTGCGGAACTTGTCCTCCAGTTCGCTGTCGGACAGCGGGTTCTTGTAGTGCCCCTTGTGGTACGCGACGCGGCGGGAGTGATGTTCTCCCCTGCTCGTCACCACCTCAACCTCGCACAGCATGGCTTCCGGCGCCATACGGTTCGCTTCCTCCGACACGCTGACCTCGACCCTGGAAACCAGGTCCAGCAACCGTTGGTCTTGCAGGTACTCGTCGTCGAAGTGGGACTGGCCCACGCCCCCGTACATCAGCGCCACGGCAACGGTATACGGCATACTGTGGTCGGCGGTTTCCCGGTTCAGGGGGCGCCATTTCTCCGGGTCGCCGGCCATGATGTTGACCGCCGTTTGCAGGGTGCTGACCTTCACTTGGGCTATGTCGTTAACGTCTGGTAATTGCTCGCGCACCTCAAGGGCAGCTTGGACTACCGTCTGCGAGTATTGGCCCAAGGGAAAGCGCTTGATGCTGCACTCGCCAATCTTGAAAGTTTGGCCGGGGCCGCCGAACGGCTCCAGTTGGAAAGGCTGGCGGGTAACCGCTTTGAAGTAGCCGCCGTCGCCCTCGAATATGGGGGACGGCCCGGTCAGTCCCATGCGGGCCAGCGTCACCGCAAAGACCGCGTTGCGGCTGGCATTGGCGTAGGCGCACCCCTTCCACATGGATACGTCGCCGATACGGGTCTGGTACAAGGCCAGGTTGGGAGCGATGCCAAGGTTCAACGCCTGGAGCGTTTGTTCCCGGTCCAGCCCCATGCTCTTGGCCGCCCCCAGGATGCTGGCGATACAGCCTACGGTAACGTGGTCGAACCCCGAGGGCTTGATGTCCACCGTGTCGCAAATCCGGCAGAAAGCCTCGTAGGCCAGCACCGTGGCGGTGATCAAGCCCTTGCCTCCCGCCCGGCCCACTTCGCTGCACGTCAGGGTGGCCGCTATGCTGTCGCTGGGGTGCCCCGACTCTTTGCTGGTATACCCGTCGTTGAAGTCCAGGTACCGCACCATCACCCCGTTGGCGAAGGTCGCCAGGTCAGGGCTGGTAAGCTGCCCGCTGCCCAGAACCCTGCCCGCTGGGGTGCTGGTTACGGTGGAGGCCACTTCCCTGGCTATCCGAGCCGGTTCGCTGTGGTACCCGCCCAAGGCGCACCCCAGAGTGTCGATGATCATCCGCTTGGCCAAGTGGGCTACGTCGTCGGGCAGGTCTTCATATCGGAGCGATACAGCGTAGTCGCTCAACATTTCGGCCATGGTAGGCATGGAGACTCCTCCAGGCTTCATAGTGATTCCGGCAGGTATCTTTGTCATTCCGGCCTTGAGCCGGAATCCATACTTGGCGTGTTCAGTTCCGGCTGGACTGTAATCAGGCGAAGTGAGGCATCACCTCTTTGGCGAACAACTCCAACGACTTCATGCGTAGCCGATGCTCCAAGCCGCCGAATGACAGGTTGCAGCCGAAGTACTCGATGCCCTGTTCCTGGAGGGCCTTTATCTGGGCCACGCACTGTTCCGGGCTACCGACAATGGCGCGGTTTTCGTACAGGTACTCGCAACTGGTGGGCAACTCGTCCCGGCTGGTGCGCCACTCGTCCAACCGTTGGTACACCTCGCTGCTTTCAGTGAAATGCCGCCTCCACTGGATCATGTCCATCGTCCAGCTCAACCCGGGCTCGGCCTCCTTCTTGGCCTGTTCCTCCGTCTCCGCTACGTACACGTAGCGGAAGAAGGGAATCTCCCCGATGGACACGTTATGGCCGGCTTCCTTGGACAGGTGAACGTACTGGTTGCACAGGGCCACGCTGTCATCGGTGTCCAGCACCACGCCGATCATCAAGAGGTGGCCGGTGGTTGCGGCATACTCCAGCGTCTCCAGCGTGCGGGTGGCCGCCAAGTAGATGGGAGGGTGGGGACGCTGCGCCGGCGGAGGCGTCAGGTTGGCTTTGGTCACTTGGTAGAATTTGCCGTGGTGGGAGAACTCCGGCGTAGTCCACAGGCCCTTGATTACTGCGATGCTTTCCTGGAACCGTTCCTGGCTCTCCTCCCGGTCTACGTTGTATCCGGTGTATTCGTAGCCCGCCGTTCCCCGTCCGAAGCCCACATCCAGCCGACCACCGCTGATCACGTCCAGCGTTGCCGTGTCCTCCGCCAGTGTAATCGGGTTGTGCAACGGCGGCACCAGCACCGCCGTGCCGATGCGGATGGTCTCGGTGCGGGCGATCAGGCTGCCCGCCAGGGCGGGCAGGGACGAGCCGATGCCGTAGCGGGAGAAGTGATGTTCCGCCAGCCACGCGCTGTCATATCCCAGTTCCTCGGCGCGGACGACTTCTTCTGCGGTGTCTTCGAAGACCTGCTTCGGGTCCGATCCTTCGGGCCAAGGGACGTGGGTAAAAATGCCGAACTTCATACTTGGTCCTCCCAACTGGGCCCCGGTCAGCGGCCCGCCCTATTATTCCATAGAACCGGGGCGGTCTCCACATCCCCCATCAACGCGTCATTCCCGATACTCAACCCTTCATTCCCGCGAAGAGCCTGCCCTCGCGAAGACGGGGGCGGGAATCCATAAGGTACTGCCGCAGGAAAGTTGCCATAGGCCGCGGTGACGTGGATTCCCGCATTCACTCAGCAAAAATCAATAGGTGTTCCTTGACAAATACTACCGCAAATAGTACATGCTACGATTGGTTATTGCCCTCGTGGAGTGATTAACATGGGTATGTTTAACGTAATGATTAAAGTTGGGCATCCCGAAGGTGGAGACCTTCGAGACGTTGAGGTTAAGGTGGACACCGGGGCCGCTCATACGGTTTTGCCTCAGGAAATTCTTGACGATTTGCATATAGAACCTAAGCTTCACCGTACTTTCTTTTTCGCTAATGGAGAGGAGGCGACTTGGCCCATAGGCGAAGCAAGAATAGCCTTTCGAGGAGAGACGTGGACTTGCCCGGTAATATTCGCCCCACACGATAAACGTCTGTTGGGAGCGACAACGCTGGAAGCTTTCCATGTGATGGTAGACCCCGTTAAAAGGGACTTGACGCCTATTCCGTTGGGAGAATCTACGATATAGCTCATGGTCAGGATTAGGACGTTGGCCCCGTCATACTTGGCGGGGCTTTTCTTATCTGTATGAAACCCATACGACCGCCGTCTCTCGGCGTTCAAAAGCCGGTTTGTATTCTCTGTCTGGATGCGCGCCTCAAGAGTCCCGCTGCCGTTCCAGTTCCGCCTCCAGTTCCCGCACGCGGGCCTCGGCGGCTATGCGGGCCTCGCGCTGCGTGATTTGCTGCGCCTCGGCAATCATCCGGGCGTCCCGCTCCGCGGTTTGGCGGGCTTCGGCGGCCATCAGGGCCTCCAGGTTTTCCTCGTAGGTCGGCAGGTACCATCGCGCCTCCGGGTCCCACCAACGGAGCGCCCCTTCCTCCCAGCAGAGGTCCAGGTTCAGGACCTGGCTGTGGCCCCAGAGGTGGGTCTCGTCCACCTGGGTGATCTCCGCCGGACGGTAGACCCCGTCAACCAGGATGTCCCCCGCCAGCGGCGCGTCGTAGCGGCCGCCTCCGGTAGGGTCGAAGCGCCAGTATTCCGGGATGCCGAATCCCTCGTAGTCCCTGCGCTTGTCGGTGTAGTCGTTGCGTGCGGTGGTGACGGAGGCCACTTCCAGTACGAAGTCCGGCGGTTTGCCCTGGTCCTCGATGGCGTAGCCGTTCTGGGCGACGGCGAAGTCCGCGTTTATGTTGAAGGCGATGAGCAGGTCGGGAATTCGCAGGTCCCGCTGCTGGCTGACCCGCTGGTTGACCGGAATCTCACACAACATCAGGGTAGAGTCCGGATTGCCGAAATGGGCGGTAAGCGCGGCCAAATGGCTCGGTTTGTGCAGATGAAGGGCGTTTTGCATGTCGTCCCTGGGCGGAAAGTCCGGGAACGTTTCGCCGCTCTCGGCGGGCGTGGTCTTCGGGTTTAGTCTGCTGGTCATGGTTTACCTCGGAGGCAAGAGGTGGAGTTAATTTACGACGCCGTGATTGACGGTGTAAAGGCGCTGTTGAAGCACCGGGGTGTGTCTACGACACCCGCCTCTTCCCAACCCCGCAAGTCCGCCGTACTATAGGTATAACTCTGGGAAGCTCATCCGCGTGCTCAACCCGTCATTCCCGCCCCTACCCGTCATTCCCGCGAAGAGCCTGCCCTCGCGAAGGCGGGGGCGGGAATCCATAACACCATCAAGTGGCCCCGACTCTTGAAATGACCACACCGAAACCGCCCCCCAACATCACCCCCGGTCTGCCGGGGTTCCCCCGCATGGACCCCGGTGACTTCATCGCCAAGTGGAGCGCCTCCAACTTCAGCGAGAAGCAGGCATCCCAGGAAATGTTCCTGGACATCTGCGCCCTCGTCGGCCACCCCACCCCCGTCGAATACGGTGACAAGGACGCCTTCACCTTCGAAAAGTGGGTGCCCGGCGGCTTTGCCGACGCCTACCTCGAAGGACGCTTCGGCTGGGAGTTCAAGGGCAGCGACGACGACCTCGCTGATGCCCTGAACCAGCTCCTCCGCTATCAAGTCCACCTCAAAACGCCGCCGCTGCTCATCGTATCCTCCTTCCGCACCATACGTATTCAGACCAACTTCCCCGGCATGGAGACCGTCCGGCACGAAATCCCCGTGGCCGAACTGGACCAGCCCGATCAAATCCGCAAGTTGCAGTGGGCCTTCTTCTCCCCTTCCGAGATTCGCCCCAACCGCACGGTGGACGCCGTTACCAAGGAGACCGCCGACCTGTTCCAAGCTATCGTGGAGGACATGGAACAGCACGCCGCCGACCCGGAAAAGCTGGCCCGATACCTCAACCGGATCGTGTTCTGCCTCTATGCCGAGGACGCCGGATTGCTCCCCGACAATCCCTTCTCCCAGGTTGTCCACCAGCATTACCGCAATCCCTCGGTGTTCGACAGCGCCATCGGAAACCTGTTCGAGCAGATGGCCGGCGGCGGTATGTTCGGCGCCACCGAGATCGCCCACTTCAACGGCGACCTGTTCAGCAACGCCGAGACCGTCGAACTGAGCGAGTCCGCGTTGCAGCGACTGGAAGAAGCCACCCGCAGGAACTGGCGCAACATCGAGCCGTCCATCTTCGGCACCCTGTTCGAGCGGGCGCTGGACGCCTCCAAGCGCGCCCACCTTGGCGCCCACTACACCAGCGCCGACGACATCATGCTGGTGGTTGAGCCGGTGGTGATGGCCCCGCTGCGGGCCGAGTGGGAGGAGGTGCAACGGGAGGTGGGCAACCTGCTCGTTGAAGAAAACAGGGACGCCGCCTCGGTCAGGCTGAGGGCCTTCCAGCAACGCTTGTTCGATGTAGAGGTGCTGGATCCCGCCTGCGGCAGCGGCAACTTCCTCTACCTTGCCCTGCGCTCCCTTCTGGACTTGGAGAAGCAGGTCATCGACTTTGCCGCGGGACACGACTGGAGGGACATGAGGCCCACGGTCAAGCCCGACCAGATGCTGGGGCTGGAAGTCAACGCCTACGCCGCCGAACTGGCCCGCACCGCCCTGTGGATCGGCTACATCCAGTGGCACCAGAACAACGGCTTCCCCTACGACCACAGCCCCATTCTCACTCCGCTGTCGTCAATCCGGCGCACCGACGCCATCCTGGCCGACGGTGATACGATCAACCCCAAGGAACCGGAATGGCCGCCCGCCGAGTTCATCATCGGCAACCCGCCGTTCCTGGGCAGCAAACTGCTCCGCGCCAACTTGGGCGACGGCTACGTGGACGCCATGTTCGCTGTCTACAAGGGGCGTGTGCCCGCCGAGGCCGATGTGGTCTGCTACTGGTTCGAAAAAGCCAGGGCCTTGGTCGCCGATAAAAGGACAAGACGTGCCGGGCTGCTGGCTACCCAAGGAATCAGGGGCGGTGCCAACCGCAGGGTGCTGCAACGCATCAAGGAGTCCGGCGACATCTTCTTGGCTTGGTCCGACCAGCCCTGGATTCTGGACGGAGCGGCGGTCCACACCTCGATAGTCGGTTTCGACGATGGATCCGAACCAAGCAGGGAATTGGACGGCGCGTCCGTAACATCCATTAACACCAACCTCACCGAAGGCGTCGACCTCACTACCGCTATTCGCCTCAACGAAAACCTTGGCATCGCCTTCATGGGAGACACCAAGGGAGGGCCGTTTGACATTCCTGGCTCGGTGGCGCACAAGATGCTGGATAGCCCCAATCCGCACGGCAAGTGCAATTCAGAGGTTTTAAGACCTTGGGTTAATGGTTTCGATATCACAGCCGTGCCAGAGGAATGTGGATAATAGATTTTGGTGATATGTCTGTCGAGCAAGCGGCGTTGTATGAAGCACCCTTTGAGTACGTGGATATGCACGTCAGACCTAAGCGGGAGAAGTCACGGTCTACAGTATCTCGATGGTGGTTACATGAGCGTCCCCGCCCTGAAATGAGGCAGGCCCTCGCGGAGTTAAAACGCTTTATTGTTACTCCAACAACGTCTAAACATCGGCTATTTAAGTGGCTGAAGGCAGAAGTCATTCCTCACAATGCTTTAATCGCCTTTGCCCGTGACGACGACTACACCTTCGGAGTCCTGCACTCCAGTATTCACGAGCTTTGGTCACGCGCATCAGGCACCCAACTGCGAGAAGTGGAATCCGGTTTCCGCTACACACCCACCACCTGCTTTGAAACATTCCCCTTCCCCCAACCCACCGGCGAACAGCGGGAAGCCATCGCCGAGGCGGCAAGAAACCTGAACAAGCTCCGTGAGGGCTGGCTCAACCCTGAAGGCGCATCGGAGTCCGAACTCAAGAAGCGCACCCTCACCAACCTCTACAACACCCACCCCACCTGGCTCCAATTGGCCCACGAGCAGTTGGACAAGGCAGTCTTCCACGCCTACGGCTGGCCCGACGACCTGGCCGAGCCGGAGATACTGGAGCGACTGCTGGCGTTGAATCTGGAGAGGGCGGGGTAGGCGGGGGGATTTGGGCTTGGTGAAAATTTGATTGTTTGACAGGCGACAACTTCAGGTTGGAGTGGCAGCTTCCGTTGGTTCCACCGGTTGAGGTCCACAATAGACCGAGAAATCTGATGCGGAGGAATTAGTCACCACATGGGTGATATATTCAGGCGACAGCAAGTATCTGACCACCCAGCCTAGAGTAGAGGTCATGATGGATTTGGGAAAGGCGCCTCTTATAACTTGTCGAAGAACTCGTGCAGCGTCTTGCAAGCGTCATCCGGCTTGAATTCATGTTGAGCTACTCGGCGGTCGTGCTCGTCAGCTAAGCGACGGAATGACATGTCTAGCGCTTCCCCGATGGTTTTGATTCCCGAATTGCCCGAGAATCCTTCAAGCAATCCGTCCTTATTGGGTTTTTGGGAGCTGTCTATCTCGGTGGGCGAAGTGGACATGTACGGTCTGTCCGATGTCCCCTGGTAAAAAACCCCTGCATAGCTCACCAAGCCCTCGTAAGTGATCTTTATGAAACAACCTTCGGAGTCGTCTACTTCGAAAATCCTATCATCGTGTTCATGTTTCTTTGTCATTTGTTGCTGCCTCCTTCGATTTGCTTGGTTCTATCTCCAGGCATTCGGCCCAGCTAACTGCGATATGTCTGCCAGACCTCACGGTGGGCTCATTGTTCATGGCAACTGGCTGAGTCATTCTGCATTTATATTGGAACATATGTACGTCTTACGTGTCAATATTCCCAAAGGCGAGGTACTCGGCACCCAGAAATACCTGCCAACCACAACTGACATGTCCCCCTTCCTATCTCCGATAACAATCCCCTACCATAGTACTTGTTCAGCAAACGCCCCACATGGTTCGGTGCCCAGGACCTTGCAGGATTCCGCCCAGCGTGCTCAAGATTCCCGGCGCTACACGCGGGCCGCGTTAGGCTATCACCGCTGACGTTTCTTACAACAGTAGCCCAGCAGACAGAAATACTCTTTAGCAGGTGCTATGTTTCGAGACAATGATTTTCGCTATCTGGTGATTTCCCTTCTGTTGGTCTTGGTTTGTAATGCGATGACAATCGGTTATCAAGGTCTATATAATGGGGTTTGGCCTCCTGACCCTGTTGCAATCGTCAAGTGGCAGAGCAATGTTGTTCCCGTTGCCATCATTATTCTTGCCACCATAGAGGTGCTTAGAGTGATAGCGGATAGAATCATCAAGAGATTGAACCAGAAAGATCGTGACGAGACGGTCAGGCAAGCATTGGAGCAAGCGCGTCAGGAATCTGCAAGGCGATTTCATGAGGCGGTAACAAAGTTTGGAGTTAGGGGTGATGACGGCGTCATTCGTATGGATGTGACGTCGGAAGTCTTGCACTTCCTTCTGGTGGACACCGACAGTGACCAACCCTGACCAGCAGATCAGCATCACTTAATCAAAACGGCTCGGCTTAAAAGTCCGGGCCGTTCGCTTTTTAACCCCACACCAACTGTCATCCCCTTCCCCGCCTCCGGCCGCATCCTGAAAATCCTGTCATCCGGTAAATCCTGTTTCAGACATCCACTTCGGAGATTGCTCTCCCGTAGCGTCGTCCCTATACTCTGACCATACTATGACTATGCAACCGTGGGGGTGCCGGTCCGTGCAAGAGACTCTGACCTATCAGGAACGTAGCCATGCGTACTTGGCCAAGGCCCGTGAGCAACTCGCGGCAGAGGACTTTGAACAGGCGTCAGAAAAGGCTTGGGGTGCTGCCGCCTTGATAGTGAAGGCTGTGGCGGATGCACGTGGAGTAGACCATCGCGCGCACAATCACCTTACTGACGTGGTGGAGACCATCGCCGATGAAACGGGGGACGACAATCTGCGCGATTTATACGATGCAGCCAGCGCCCTGCACGTGAACTTCTACGAGAACCGTTTTCGTGCCAGGGGTGTCCGGAGACGCCTGAGGAAAGTAGAAGAGTTCGTGGAGATAATGGGTCGGATACTGACTTCCCCGCCCCTCTGACATTTCCCCGTTGACACGTCGGATTGCACCCCGTTAGCCTGTAACCACTGGAAAGCGGGCCGGGACTGCGCAGCCCGCCCGCCTGACTCAACCCAAAGGAGGCCGCGGACTGTATATCCCCCTCTGACTGTTGCAGGAGTACACGTAAGGGCAACCCTTGTAGTTGCCCAACCTTGGGGAAAAGGCGCAAGAGCAACGGGTGGAAACGGTATCGCCCGGCAGGCCTTTCCAGGCCTGCTTGCGGCGGAGCGGCGCTTTGACCGCCGCCCATGACTGGTATCCCGGATTTGACTCCCTTTACCAACCCGCCTGCTTTCCGGCAGGCGATGAGATCTCCCGCGAGAGAAAATTTCCTTGCATCATCGCGCCCCCGGTGTCGCCCGGGGCAAACTTCCTGGCAGCCTGCAAGGGGACCGGCGGACGACTGCTGCGCCGCCAACGTTGATGTCGGCTGCGCCGACCGGTCCCAGGGCTTTCAAAGCTCCGCGGGATGCCGGAGAAGGTGAGGGTGCAAGATGAGGAGTCCTCAGGTCATCGAAGCGGTCGTGACCTTGGCGTTTTCCACCCGTTGCTCATCCCCACACGAAGACAAGCCGAGGAGAAGCTGAATGGGAACGGTAAAGGTAACCATAGCAGTCGGAGACCCGCAGGGAAGGATGTTCGAGGACCTTGAGGTCACCGTCGACACCGGCTCAACCTACACGGCAGTGCCCAGAGAACTACTGCAAAGATTTGGGGTGCCCGTCGAAAGGTCACTCCCATCGGAGACCGCTGACGGCAGGATTGTCCCAGTCGACGTCGGTAGAACCACCATAAGGTTGGAGGGATTGGAATTTCCCACACCGGTCATATTCGCGGAAGAAGGCGAACCCAGTCTGCTGGGCGTGGTCTCTCTGGAGGAGGCCGCCCTCGCCGTTGATCCCTTGGCGGGACGGCTGATACCGGCAAACCTCCTGCGACTTTAACCAGTGAAACGGAACCCAACCCTCCCCGGAAAAGTCCTGTTGCGGCTCGGACGAAATTGGTATAATCAACTGGCGGACTGCATTGTGGCCCGCTCTCCCCACTCAAGCCTCTAACACTCACCCCTTGGCTGACCCCTGTTGTCTTTCCCGCGCAGGAACGTCACCCCCGCGTAGGAACGTCACCCCCGCGAAGGCGGGGGCGGGAATCCACCGGGCCAAGGTTTTCGGAGCGGTGACCTGTTGCCTGCCCACGCGCTTCACGGGGACACCTACTTGGTGCATCAACGATTGGCCGGTCTGGAGGCGGATGCCGGGGCGGGAGACGTATTGGACGCCAACCGCCACCGCTTGAACGGCGGACAGACCAACCTTGCCGAGCTTCTGGCCATCTGCAACGCCCTGCCCTTTATGGACTCCTACCGCGTGGTTTTGGTGGAGGGCTTGCTGGGCAACTTCGAGCGACGCGGCGGGCGGGGCCGCCGCTCCGGCGGCGATGCCTCCTCCAGGAACTCGCTGGGAGCATGGGACACCCTGGCGAACGCCGTCCCGCAGATGCCCGAAACGACGTTGCTGTTCTTCATCGACGGCCAACTCTCCGACAACAACCCGCTCCTGCGAGCATTGCGTTCCGTCGCAGAGGTGCATGCCTTGACCACTCCCGCCGGAGAAGCCCTTGCCCGCTGGATCAAGACGGCGGTAGAGGACAAGGGCGCAGGCATCAGCCCGCCAGCCATCGGCGCCTTGACCGACATGGTCGGGAGCGATCTGTGGGCCCTGGACCGGGAACTGGAGAAGTTGTCCCTTTACGCCTCCGGCCGTCGCATTGAGGAAAGCGACGTCAACGAACTGGTGCATCAGGCCAGGGAAGCCAATGTGTTCAATGCCGTGGACGCAATGATCGAAGGTCGGCAGGCGGTGGCGTTGCAGTTGCTCCAGAGACTCAGGGACGACGGCAGGGATGCGTCCTACATCATCGCCATGATTGAAAGGCAACTACGGTTGATGGCTTTAGCGCGGTATTCACTGGACCAAGGAGTCCAGATGCGGGACATGGGGGCGGCTCTCGGCGTCAACTCTCAGTTCGTCGTTCGGAAGACCGTGGAGCAGGCGCGCCGCAATTCCTGGCAGAACATTGTCTGGCGGTACGACCGTTTGCTGGAAGCTGACCTGGCCATCAAGCAGGGCCGTCTGGAGCCCGATCTGGCCTTGGAATTGCTGGCGGTGGACCAAGCCGCCAGCGCCCGTAATCGAGCATGATCCCATCTGCCGCTCCAATGAGGCCCATGTTGCGCAATCTAACCCGTCGTTCCCGCCTGACCCGTCATTCCCGCCTAACCCGTCATTCCCGCGCAGGCGGGAAGGTGGACCTTTGCCTTCCCTGAAGGGCTTGTTCGATTCGTCCCTGCTTCGGGCCTGCTTGGCCGAAGTAATCGGCACCTATTTGATGGTCACCATCGGCACCGGCTCCGTGGCTGCGGCGGTGCTCACCGGCGCCCAAGCGGGAATCTGGCAGGTGGCGGCCGTCTGGGGATTTGGCGTTACCGTCGCTATCTACGTAACGGCGGCAGTCTCCGGCGCCCACCTCAATCCCGCCGTCAGCCTTGCCTTCGCCATCTTCCGCCGTGCTTCCTTCCCCTGGACCCGGATCGTGCCCTACTGGTTGTCCCAACTTGCGGGCGCGGTCCTTGCCGGGCTGACGGTCCTCTGGCTGTTCGGTCCTTTCATAGTGCGGTTTGAAACCGTAGAGGGGTTGGTGCGCGGCGCACCGGGCAGCCAGCTTTCGGCGATGGTGTTTGGAGAGTATTTCCCCAACCCGGCGATGTTCGGCACTGGCCCGGACGCGGCCGGTTTAATCAGCCCCGTGGGAGCTGCGCTGGTGGAAGGGTTCGGGACGGCGATACTCCTGTTGGTGATATTCGCCTTGGTGGACCACCGCAACTCCAGCCTGCCCACCAAGTACCTGGCGCCGTTTTTCATAGGTTTTACTGTGGCGGTGCTCATCAGCCTGTTTGCCCCGTTGACCCAGGCAGGCTGGAACCCGGCGCGCGATTTCGGCCCGCGCTTGGTGGCCTTCTTCGCCGGCTGGGGGACTATCGCCATACCCGGCCCGTCATCGGGGTTCTGGGCCTACATCGTGGGGCCGCTGGTAGGGGGGCCAATAGGGGCCGGCATTTACGAGTTCCTGGTGCGCCCCGGTCTGGAGTCCAGGATTCCCGCCGGGTCCGAAAGCGGCAACGGCAACGGCCCCTAGCGGAGGAGGCCGGTCAGACCTCACCGGAAACAGGGTTGTAGCAAGCAACCCAGTGGTCCGCACTAATTTGAGCCAGAGGCGGCGCGTCCTCAACGCGGCATCTGGACAACGCCTTGGGGCAGCGGGGCAGGAATGGGCATTCCTGCGGCAGGTCTGTCATGTCCGGCGATGCCCCGCGGAGGGTCTGAAGCCTTCTGCCTGCGTCGTCCAATCGCGGCAACGTGTTCAACAGCGACCACGTGTATGGGTGCTGGGGTTCTTTGAACAAGGGCAATACCGGAGACGTCTCCACCACGCTTCCCGCATAGATGACCCCGACTTTGTGGGCCATGTTGGCTACGATGCCCATGTCGTGGGTGATCATCAGTATGGATGACCCCTGGTCCCGGCATAGCGCCTTCAGACGCTCCAGGATTTCCGCTTGGAGTGTCACGTCCAGCCCCGATGTGGGCTCGTCGGCGACCAGCAGCCGCGGACGCAATACCAAGGCTATGGCCAGCATGACCCGCTGGCACATGCCGCCGCTCAGGCTGAAGGGGTATTGCCCCATTATGCGCTTGGGGTCCGGCAGCCCCATCTCACGCAGCATGTCCTGGGCCATCTGGTTGGCTACCCGTGGACGAATGTCCATGTGCGCCAGGATCACTTCCTCCAACTGTGGCCCCACAAGCTGGACCGGATTCAGGGCGGCCTGCGCGTCCTGGAACACCATCGAGATGTCCTTGCCGCGTATGTTACGCATGTGGTCGGGGTGGGCTTTCAGCAGGTCCACGCCATCGAACAGGACACTGCCCTCGGACACCGTAGCGTTGATGGGCAACAGTCCCATGATAGCCAGGGCCAGGGTGCTCTTTCCGGCCCCGCTTTCGCCTACCATGCAGTAAATCTCGCCCTCCTGCTGGGAGAAGCTGACGCCGTTGAGGGCGTTTACGGAGCCTCCGGGGGTGCCGAAGTTGACGTGTAAGTTTTCGACAACCAGAGTTTCAGCCATGTCTGCCCCTCCCGAAGGTCAACCTGTGGGCGATTTCAATGCGCCTTGCGCAGCGCGTAAGCATCGTTGCCGGAGCGCTCCCCGTCACCGGGTATCATGGACGCTGTGGTGTCCGTTGTGGAACTGCACATCCGCTCGGCGTGAAACCGACCGGCCTTCAACTCACGGACAAGGTCTTCTACGTTGGTGATCCGGCGTTCGAAGCGAGTGGCCGCCGTCCCCAACTGTTCCACGCGGTGGGCGTCGCTGCCGCCGGTCATTCTAGCCCCGATCAGGCCGCCTAAGTCATGCGAGAAGAGGTTTTGTACTTCGCTGCCGCGGCCGTTGATCCCCTCGATGGCGTCGCAATGCCGGAAGAACTCGTCCTTGCTGGCCGTCAGCAGCATGTGCCGACGCACTTCCGGGTCACGGCCAGGGTCTTCCAGAAAGCGCCGGCGGTAGGGATGGGCGGCTATCATCGCGCCGTTGCATCGCCGTACCGAGTCCACCAGGAATGGCGGTTTGTGCAGACCGAACACATAACGTTTCAGGCCGAACACTATAACATGCCCGTCGTCGGTGTTGATTTCGCTGCCGGGCAGCACGAGCACTCCGTGCCTGCGGGACAACCTGCGGACTTCCTCGTCCGGCCAGAAGGCATCGTGCTCGGTGAGACACACACCGTCCAAGCCGGTGGACCTGGCTCTATCCAGCAGCTCGTCCACCTCTACGAAACTGTCGTCGGACTTTGGATAACTGTGGGTGTGGAGATCAATCAACAAGAAGGAGACGCTCTGGTTCCATGTGGTTCCAATAATAGCAAAGCGTCCCTTCAAAGGGAACCGCGCGGCGATCGTGCCCCTGTTCGTCCAACTTCCTCCAATGCCTGCCCCAGGGTTTCGCCGTTAGCGCTTGCGGCGGAACAGCCGCCACACAGGAATAGTAAAGCCGGGCAGCAGTTCGCCGCCGTCAAGGATGTCGTCCTCGTACAGCATTTCTGGCGGAACTCCCGGTCGGTGCCTGGTTACAATCACACGCTCCGGGTCCATCATCCATACTTCCCGCGAGCCGTAACTGAGCCACATCAACGCCTTGTCCGCCAACTCGGCATACGAATTGCTGGGCGACTTGATCTCCACGGCAAGGTCGGGAGCCAAGTTGGGGTATCCTCTTGTGCCTGCTGGTACGCGGCCCGGCGCAATCCAAGCCACGTCGGGGGCGCGCACCGTGTCGGGGTTGTGGTCCAACCGGTAGCCGGGTTCTCCGGTACGGGTTTCTCCGTAATCTTTGGCATCCGAATAGTTGGATAATGCAGTATCAACTCGGCTTACTACGATACTGTGCGGGTCTCCGGCAGTCACTTTCTCACTCAACACGCCGCGGATTAACTCGTACCGTTTGCCGTCATCGGGCATCATAAGCAGTTCGTCGGCGGTAATCAGCTTGTGTTTAACAACCATCTTTCAGCACCCCGGCCGTGTGGGCGTATCCTTTGGTGGTCGCATTGTAGTATGAGGCCACCGGGCACACAGATTCTACGGATGGCCTGTTTGCTTTCGTCCGCCGTTAACGCTGACGCCGGAAGAGCCGCCACACGGGGATACTAAATCCAGGAAGCAGGTCGCCGCCGTCAAGGACGTCGTCCTCGCCCAGCGTCACCGGCGGGACGCCCGGCCGGTGCCTCGTTAAAGTGATATGGGCCGGGTCAGCCATCCATACCTCCCGCGAGCCGTAACTGAGCCACATCAGCGCCTTGTCTTCCATCGCCGCGTAAGAGTTGCTGGGAGACTTGACCTCGACCGCAAGGTCGGGGGCTAAATCAGGGTAGCCCACAATGCCTTCCGGTACACGGCCCGGCGCAATCCAAGCCACGTCCGGCGCCCGCACCGTATCGGGATTGCGCTCCAACCTGTGCCCCGGGTCCCCGGCAATGACTGTTCCGTAATCGTTCTCGTCTGAATAGATGGACAATGCGGTGCTCGTTCGGCTTACTACGATGCCGTGCGGATATCCTGGAGCCACTTTCTCACTCAACACGCCGCGGATTAACTCGTACCGTATGCCTTCCTCAGGCATCATCAGCAGTTCGTCGGCGGTAATCAACTTGTGCTTGGTAACCATCTTGCAGCCCTCGCCGTGTGGGTGTGACGTTTCCGCATTGTAACACGGGGACTCCGGTCAAGGAGGTCTAGCGAGGCATCACCAACCCCTCGTCTTCCAAGTGTTCCAATACTTGTTCGGCCCGTTGTTTTCCGACTTTCAGGCGCCGCTCCAGGACCGAAGCCGTGACCCGGGGACTCCTGAGGGCAATTTCCCGCGCTTGGTCCAACATGTGTTCGTTGATCTCCCCGTCCTCGTCCTCATCATCATCGTCGTCTTCCAGCAGGATTTCAGGCAACGGCCCTCCTTCCTGCGACTTCCAGAACTTGACCAGCTTGTCGATTTCTTCGTCGTAGACCAGTGTGCCTTGCACCCTGCGAGGCTTGGGGGAGTCTGAGTTCAGTAGAAGCATGTCGCCCTTGCCCAGCAATCTCTCGGCGCCGACCGTGTCCAGGATGACCCTGGAGTCGACCTGTGAGGCCACGGCGAAGGCGACACGGGCCGGAACGTTTGCCTTGAGCAGACCGGTGACCACGTTTACGGAGGGGCGTTGAGTAGCCAGCACCAAGTGTATTCCGGCAGCCCGCCCCAGTTGGGCCAGCCTGACCAGGTTCTGCTCGATGTCGTAGCCGCCGGCCATCATCAAGTCGGCCAACTCGTCCACTATCAGAAGCAGGAACGGCATCGGCTCTTTGGCTTGGGCATTATAGCCGCTGATATTCCGCACCCCGCTCTCTTCCATCTGCTTGTAGCGCCGGAGCATCTCCTTCATCAAGCCCTGGAGGGCGGAGTTGACCTTGTCCACGTCAACGATTACCGGCATGATCAGGTGCGGAATGCCGTTAAAGGGAGTCAGTTCCACCCGCTTGGGGTCCACCATCAGCAGACGCAGTTGGTCCGGCGGCTTGGTCAAGAGCAGAGAGGCCACTACCGAATTTGTACAGACGCTTTTGCCGCTGCCGGTAGCGCCGGCAATCAAGAGGTGGGGCAGGGTAGACAGGTCCACCACCGAGGCGTTGCCGCCGCTGTCCTTGCCCATCGCCACGGGCAGCCCGCCTTTGGCGACGATTTTTTGAAACTCCTGCGACTCCATGACCTCTCGGAGATGCACCTTGCCCGGCGAAGGCGCAGGCACTTCCAGACCCACCAACCCTTCACCGGGCACGGACGGCTCTATCCTCAAGTAAGGTGTTTTAAGGGCCAATGCCAAGTCTTTTTCCCTGGTCAAAATGCTCTGGACTTTTACCCGGCTGTCGGGCTTGCCTTGGCTCGTGGCGTCCTTGCCGCCTTCGCCCTTCTTGGAGACCCAGCCGGGAGCCAAGCCGAATTGAATGATTCGCGGCCCGGATTTGATGTCCTTGACTTCTACTGCCACGCCATGTTCCGCCAGGGTAGTCTCGACATTGCGAGCCATTTCTTCCAGCGGGCCCATGGGTTGCTCGTGGTGTTCGGCAGGGGCCAAGCATTCGATGGAAGGCAGGGACCACTTGGAGCCTCGAACCTTGACGGGGGCTGCGTTAACCGCACTCGGAGGGCCGTGCGGTTCAACCTGGTCTGACTCCGGCCATGTTTGGGACTCCACCCTGCCGTTTGGCCCGTACCCTTCCGCCATATCGCCGCTCCGCCCTTTACCCGTTCCGTGCCTGAAGGAAAACACGCGCCGGATGCCGTTGACGATGCCAGAATGGTATTGGCCAGTGCGGACGTGCTTAATGAACTGGCCCAGGTAGTGGGCAGCGAAGTAGATGGCCAAGTACAAGTAGAGTGCCCCAAGCTTGGCCGCTGCCCAGAGTGTTCGCACTCCCTTGTAGTATATAACGCCGAGACGCCTGGGATAGAGCAGCAATGGTGTAAGGACGACTATGACTACCAGTTTCAAGGTAGCCAGAGCCAAGGAATCGCCTGCAATGAGAGCCCCCCAGCTTCCACTGAGCCCGGTACTGGACCAAAGGCTGTCGTCAGTGTCAACGAAGGACATTGCGCCTAGGGCCACGGCGACAGCCAAGGCCCCGACGGTCCATTGCCGCCAGTGCCGGACCAATGAGCGGGGGTAGTACCGCAAGGCAACCAGGACTGCCGTAACCCACAATCCCACGGGGATCATCCCGTAGGCCAGGGCATTTACTGCCTCCTCCCGAATTTGGGGGTAAAGTACAAGGGACAAGCCGGCGCCCAATAGAACAATCAACACCGCGAGCGCGTCTAAGACAACGCCGGGCCTGGCCTTAATGAAGTCCTTGATTGAGGGCGCTGAAGCGCCTCTGCGTCCGACCGCGGAACCTGCCATCGAGTCCTCCCATGCGACCGCAAACTATTGTTGGCGGCCGGGAAGACGATCACACTTCCAAGACCACCGGTATTATCATAGGCCGTCGGCGGGTCTGGCTGGAAAGGAATTCGCGGGCGGTTTCACGCAATTTGGTCTTCAACAGCTCTGTCTGGCCGAGCGGGTCGTCGCTTCCTGCCACGACCTTGGCCAACGTGGACGCCAGGTCTTCAAACAGTTGCTCCGTTTCAGTGGACTCCATAAACCCGCTGGCCACCGCTTTCGGCGGCCCTAATGGCAGGCCCGTGTACTTGTCCGTTGACACTACTACCACGACCACCCCGTCCTTGGACAGGGCGCGCCGCTGACTGAGGACCTGGCTCCGGTGGTCGCGGGTGCTCAACCCGTCGATATATATAGGCCCGACGGGTATTTTCTCCGACACCACGGCCCCGTCGGAGGATAGCTGCAATACGTCACCGTCTTCCAGAACGAAAATGCCCGATTCCGCCACTCCCAAGTCCCAAGCCAACTGAGCGTGGGCCATCAAGTGCCTGTACTCTCCATGCACCGGGACGAAATAACGCGGTCGGACCAGGTTCAGCACCATCTTCAGTTCTTCCTGGCTGGCGTGGCCGTGAACATGCACCGTGGCGATACGGTCGTACAACACGTTTGCTCCCTGTCGCAGCAGGTTGTCGATGGTGCGGCTGACCCCAAGTTCGTTGCCCGGTATGGGCGTGGCGGAGATAATGACAGTGTCGCCTTCCACAATATGGACGTCCCGGTGGTCTCGGTTTGCTATCCTCACCAATGCCGACGTCGGCTCACCCTGGCTGCCGGTGGTGAGCAGGACGACTTGGTGCGCGGGCAAATGCCGGATCTCGCCAAGAGGCAGCAACGTTCCGGACGGTACGGACAGATAGCCCATGTCCATAGCCACGTTCACGTTGTCCACCATACTGCGGCCTACGATGGCCACCTTGCGGCCATACTTTGCAGCGGCGTCGATGACCTGCTGCACGCGGGACACCAAGGACGCGAAAGTAGCCACCATTACCCGTCCCGGAGCCTGCTGGATGGCTCGGTCCAGCGCCTCACCTACCACACGCTCCGACGGTGTATAACCCGCCATCTCCGCATAAGTGGAGTCGGAGAGCAGAAGAAGCACTCCTCCCGAGCCATAACGCGCCAGTGATGCCAAGTCGATGGTCCGGCCGTCCACGGGGGTATGGTCGATCTTGAAGTCGCCGGTGTGGATGACCATGCCTTGGGGGGTCTCGATGGCGATTCCCATGGCGTCGGGTATGCTGTGACATACCCGGAACCATGTCGCTTTGAAGCGGTTGCCTATTTGATAGCCAATGCCGGGTTCTATGGCTTCCAGAATGGCGTCCCTGATGACCCGACGTTGCCGCACTTTTACGGAAAGCAGGCCATGCGCCAGCCTTGGGGCATATACGGGAACATTCAACCGGGGCAGAACAAAGGGCAAAGCTCCGATGTGGTCTTCATGTCCATGGGTAATGAGAATGGCTTTGACCCGGTCTGACCGTTCAACCAAGTAGGAGATGTCGGGAATGATCAGGTCCACCCCGAGCATGTCTTCCTCGGGAAACTGGACCCCGCAGTCGACTATGACAATCTCATCACCGCACTCCAAGGCCAGCATGTTTTTGCCAATCTCGCCCAGTCCGCCCAGAGGTATAATCCGTAAAGGGGTGTCAGGTCCGGTCAATTTCGTTACTCGAACATGCTGAGTTGTTGCGGGGGAGGTTCCAGTGTCAGCGGGGGAGGTTCCGGCGCGTCCGGGTTGTGAACCTCCTCCAATGCTGCGGGAATGCCCTTGAAGTCCTCGATGATTCCGGGCCGGAACTGTTGCCGGTGCAGCCCCGCCGCGGGGTGCATTATCGGATAGATCGCCCGTCCATCTCTGCGGCGCACTTTCCCCCTGGCCCGGCTTACGCTTTCACCGGGGAAAAACCTGGCCAATGAAAAACGGCCCAAGGTTACTATCAAAGCGGGGTCCACAAGTTCAATCTGGCGCTCCAGGTACTTGTTGCACGCTGACACCTCTGCGGGCAGTGGGTCCCTGTTCTGGGGAGGCCGGCATTTTACCATGTTGGCTATGAAGACTTGCTCTCGTGTCAGGCCGATAGAACTCAAGAGTTCATCCAGAAACTGCCCGGCCGCTCCGACAAAGGGCCTGCCCAGTCGGTCCTCATGGTAGCCGGGACCTTCCCCTATGAACATGATCTCCGCGTCGGATGCCCCTTCGCCCGGGACCGCATTGGTGCGTCCCCGGCCCAAAGGGCAGTCCTGGCATTGCCTGACTAAGCGGTCTACTTCCTCCAGGCTATCCATAAGCCCACAACCTCCTGGGCCAAGTTAGTAAAGCCGGCGTGCCGGTATGAGGGTAGTTGCGTACTCGCGGGATGGTCAGCTCGTTGGTGAGAGCATTCAGGGAATTCGGGGAAGCGGGCCCTTGCGCAACATACGTCGGAGGCGACGAGTTCGATGGCGTCTTATGGGCGCCGTCAACAGTGTTACGTAGAGGTCAAGCTGACGCATACGTGCTGAGACTATTCGTCCTCTATGCCCTGTTGCCTCAGGTATTCGACGGCGTCCCTGATGGTTGCGATATTACCGGCGTCGTCGTCGGATATTTCCAGCGCCCTTTCGTCGGTCGAAAACTCTTCCTCGAAGGCCATTATCAACTCAACGAGATCCAACGAGTCGGCTCCGAGGTTCTCCACGAAATTCGATGTTTCGTCTACATCCGCCTCGTCCGCACCTAGCTTGTCTACTACTATGGTCTTTACGCGTTCTAAAATGGTCGCCAAAGGGTCATCTCCCCTACGGTAAGGGTCCAACGGTGGCCCCCTTCTGTCTTTCCCGCGAAGGCGGGAATCCACCTGGGGCAGGCATGTCAGCCATTACCGATCCCAATACTCCGTTCACGAACCTGCTGGAACTTTCGCTACCGAATACTTTCGCCAACTCCACAGCCTCGTTGATGGCCGTTTTATCCGGGGTCTCAGGGGTGTACAGCATTTCTTGGAGGGCAATCCGCAGGATATTCCTGTCCACCGGAGCCAACTGGGTCACCGGCCATACCGGTGCGTATTTCTGGATTAACGAGTCAAGGGCGTTAGAATTGCCAGCCACATCGTCGATCAGCTTCCTCGCAAAGGTTGAAGCCTGCTTCGGTAGATCGTCCTCTTCCGCCAGCGATTCCAGGGACGAGGCTTCTAAACTGCCCCGGATGTCTCCGGCAAATAACGACTGCAAGGCCGCTATTCTGGCCTTACGTCTCAGGTCGGTATACTTTACCTTGGGCATAGGACACTATCCGGCTTGGTCCCATAAGGTCTACGCCGAAGCGCCGATCAACTTGCGAATGGAGGCCGGATTGGATAATGCCACAGCGTGGACACTCCGGTCAATCCGACGGATCAACCCCGCCAGAACGCTGGCGGGACCCAATTCCACGAACTCGGAGACACCCAGATCAATCATACAACGAACGGAGTTCTTCCACTGGACACACTGGCACAGCCCCTGGATCAACTCGTTCCGCATCTGTTTACCTGTATGGAGTTCCGCACAGTCGGAATTGGCGATCACGGGCATCCGGGGGTCCTGGAAGTCCAACTCCGCAGTAGCATCGGTCAAACCCTGTCGGGCTTGTTCCATCAGGGAAGAATGGAACGCGCCGCTCACTGGCAAAGGGACCGTTTTGCGGGCGCCCCGCGCCGTAGCCAGGTCCATAGCCCGGGCGACGGCAATCTTGTCGCCACTGATTACAATCTGATCATCGGAGTTGATGTTGGCCAACTCTACGCCGGTCTCGCAACAAATCTGCGTCAACGCCAATTCGTCCAGCCCGATGATGGCCGCCATTCCGCCCGGGCGGTCGATGGAAGCCTGCTGCATCAGGCGGCCCCGCTCCCGCACAAGCTTTACGGTGTCGGAGAAGCTGAGGACACCTGAAACAACCATGGACGTATATTCACCGAGGCTATGCCCGGCCACAACGGATGGCGGTTCCGGGTTGGATCCCAGAAACTCCTGCCACGCTTTCCATGCGGCGATGCTCACGGTCATGATGGCGGGCTGGGAGTTGATGGTATTTTGAAGCTCTTTCGCCGGCCCTTCGAACATCAACTTGGTCAGCTTGACGCCCAGAGCATCGTCCGTTTCCTGGAACACCTCCCGCGCAGCGCGGGAGGTCTCGTAGAGTTCTTGTCCCATACCCACGGTC
Source organism: Dehalococcoidia bacterium (assembly GCA_965203835.1). Taxonomy (GTDB): domain Bacteria; phylum Chloroflexota; class Dehalococcoidia; order Lucifugimonadales; family UBA3495; genus CBDCFV01. Next base: position 942,469 of record OZ241919.1, on the reverse strand, counting down.
TGAGAGCCCTGGCCCGGGAATACATAGGCCATGCGACTTGAGGTATGGTCTTCCACAGTCGTTACCATTCGTCTACCCTACACACTATTGCCTTATTGCAGTCCAGTGGCGCTGGATTACTCCGTCGGCATCCTGTCCGAACCGGAGTCCAAGCGAACGCCGGTTAAGCGTTTACATCAACCACCTGCCGCCCACCATAGTACCCGCACTGGGGGCAAACGGTGTGGGGCATCTTGGCGCTGCGGCAACGTGAGCAATATGCGGCATGGACCGGTCTTAACTTGTGCGAGTTAAGCCGTCTTCCTCGCCGTGCTCTGGTAACTTTTTTGTTCGGTACTGCACCCATAACTTTCCTGTCTTCCAGTCCAGCCGGTCAGCGACCTGTGACCAAGGGACTTTAACAAAAACCCGGTCTTTATTCGCTTCCGGAGCATAGTTTCAAGTTTCCGAGTCCAACAACCCGGCCAAGGCTCCCCACCTGGGATCCCTGGGGATTTTGTCACAATCACACTGATGCCGGTTCAGGTCGTTTCCGCAGACCGTGCAAAGGCCCAAACACTCGGCCTGGCACAGGGGTTTCATCGGCATGTCGGCGATGGCGTACTGGCGGGTCATCTCGGTCAGGTCCAGAACGTGGTCGGCATCAATGCCCAGTTCCTTTTCATCCTCCAACAATGGGGGTAGTTTACGCCCGGAGTGAAGGTCTACGGTGGGAAAGAACTCTTCCTCGATGTGTAGCGTGGAAGGACGAGAGAATTCCTTGAGGCACCGGCTGCAAGTGACAGTGGTCTGGACGTTTAGATTGGCCTTGGTCAGCACACCTTGATGAGTCCGCACCATGTTGACGGTGCCAACTACCCAGTCTGTGACACGTAGTGGTTCCGAGTAATTCTCCTCAACCTGGTAACTGCGCGAGGAGCCCGTCGGTTCCTTTAGTAATTGCGCAACGTTATATTGCATATGGATTAAAGGGGTATCCGGAACAGTTGGCCGTCATTATACCTGTGCGCTTGTCGCTGGTGTCAAGGGCGGCCCAGTTTAAATCCTGTTACTTTCAATCCAGAAACGCCTTTTGGAACGCCTCCTAACAGCCGCTTCTTTCCTCGATTTTCTCCCTGATAAAGTCGGCGATCTCCATAGTTGACGTGCCCGGACCGAAGACGCCGCCGACCCCCATGTCCATCAACTGCTGCCGGTCCACTTCCGGGATGATTCCGCCGACGATTACAAGCACGTCGTCAAGCCCCTCTTCGTGCACCAGCGCCATGATTCGGGGCAGAATTTCCAGATGCGCGCCGGACAGGATGCTGAGACCCATCACAGCCACATCCTCTTGGATGGCCGCTTGCACGATCATTTCCGGAGTCTGCCTGATGCCGGTGTAAACTACCTCCATGCCGGAGTCGCGCAAGGCCCGCGCGATTACCTTGGCGCCCCGGTCGTGGCCGTCCAAGCCCGGCTTGGCCACCAGTACCCGGATAGGGCGGCTGGCTTGTGTCATGGCAACTTGTCCTCGTCTTTAACCGCCGTGTTGATGCGGCCCCGTGATGTATGCCTGCAGGGGTAGATCGACTTACAGGGCATATTGGTCCAGCAGACGCCTGGCGATGATCAGCTTCTGCACTTCCGACGTGCCCTCGTAAATGGTGGTGACCCGGGCATCCCTGAAGATACGCTCCACCCCGGCCTCTTCGAAGTACCCGATGCCGCCGTGGACCTGGATGGCCTTGGACGAGACCTCTACGCACATTTCGGAAGCCAGGAGCTTTGCCATGGAGGCCTCGGTCTCGAAAGGCAGGCCTTCATCGTGCAGGGATGCGGAGGTCATGGTGGCCACCCGGGCCGCGTAAACCTGAGAGGCCATGTCGGCCAGCATAAACTGTATGCCTTGGTGCTGGGCAATGGGCCTGCCGAACGTTTGACGCTGCTGGGCGTACCGCAACGCCGCTTCCAGCGCCGACTGGCCTATGCCCACGCATTGGGCCGCTATGATGATGCGGCTGGCGTTTAGAATCTCCATAGCGTAGTTGAACCCGCGCCCTTCCTCACCCAGGACGTTCTCCGGCGGCACCGGGGTATTCTGGAAGACCACCTCGTCGGTGGTGGAGCTTCGCATACCCATCTTGCCGTGCAGAGGATTGATGGCCAGTCCCGCCGCGCCTTGGTTGACCACGAAGGCGGTGATGCCTCTATGTCCTAAAGACCGGTCCACTGTGGCGAAGACCACCATGGACTCGGCCACTGAAGCATTGGTGATGAAAGTCTTGCTGCCATTCAGGAAGTAGGTGCCGTCCTTTTCCGTGGCGGTGGTGCTAAGGGCGGCGGCGTCGGAGCCGCTGCCCGGCTCGGTGAGGGCCCAAGCAGCGACCCCCTTGCCGGACGCCAAGGACGGGATGAGGCGCTGCTTCTGTTCCTCGTTGCCGAACTTGTAGATGGTGTTGGTGCCCAGGGAAAGGTGCGCCAACATGCTGACGCTGGCCCCGGCGTCGCCTCGGGCCACCTCCTCGGCGGCGATCGCAACTTGCCGGAAGCCTCCCCCGCCGCTGCCGCCATACTTGGCGTCAATACCGATCCCCATCAAGCCGATATTTGCCATGCCGTGCCAGTTGTCCCAAGAAAACTCCTGCTTCTGGTCCATCTCCCTGGCCTTTGGAATCAGTTCCCGGTCGGCGTAGTCCCGGACCAGGTTCTTCAGCATCTGTTCTTCTTCGGTCAATATCAGGCTCACTACCTGCCCTCCTTGGCTGCGTTACGCTCTAACAAATGGGTCTTACAAATGGACTTGGGCCGCGCCGTCAAAAAGCGGCGACGCCTTCCTGCTCTCCAAATACGCCCCTGAACACTTCACAGATCTCACCCAGGGTGCAGTAGCTCTCCACGCATTCCAGGATGGCCGGGACCGTGTTGTCGTTGCCTTTCGCCACATCGGCCAGCCGGGCCAGGGATTCCCGCACCGGCCCGTCGTCCCGCTCACGGCGTAACCGCTCCAAGCGTTCGATCTGGCTGCGGGCTGCTTCCGCATCCACCCGCAGCAGTCCCTCTACTGGCGGGGTGTCTCCGACGTACTTGTTGACACCCACTACTGTGCGGGAGCCCTCTTCCACTTCCCTGCTGTGCCGGAAAGCCGACTCCCCGATCTCCCGGACCTGGAACCCCTGCTCGATGGCGGCTACGGTGCCGCCCAGTCCCTCTATGCGGTCCAGATACTCGAAAGCGCTCTGCTCCAGTTGGTCGGTAAGGCTCTCCACGTAGTAAGACCCGCCCAATGGGTCCACCACGTCGGCGACGCCACTCTCATGGGCCAGAATCTGTTGGGTGCGCAGCGAAAGTTGCGCCGATTCTTCGGTGGGCAGGGCCAGCGCCTCATCCCGAGAGTTGACGTGCAGAGACTGGGAGCCGCCCAGTATGGCCGCCAGGGCTTGTACCGTGCAGCGGATGACGTTGTTGTCGGGCTGTTGCGCCGTCAGGCTGACCCCCGCCGTTTGAGTATGGAAACGGAGCATCATCGATCGGGGGTTCTGTGCGCCGAAACGCTCTTTCATGATTTTGGCCCACATACGGCGGGCCGCCCGGTACTTGGCCACTTCTTCGAACAGGTTGTTCTGGGCAACGAAGAAAAAGGATACTCGCGGAGCGAAGTCGTCCACCGCCAACCCGGCGTCTATGGCCGCTTGAACGTAGGCGATGGCGTTGGCGAAGGTGAAGGCCAATTCCTGGGTTGCCGTGGCCCCCGCTTCGCGCATGTGGTAGCCGCTTACGCTGATGGTGTTCCACCGGGGAACGTTTTCGGCGCAGTACTTGAACACGTCGACCACCAGCCGCATGGAAGGGCGCGGCGGGTAGGCGTAAGTGCCGCGGGCAATGTATTCCTTGAGAATGTCGTTCTGTATGGTGCCGCTGAGCTTGTCCGTCGAGACCCCCTGCTTCTTCGCCGCCGCGATGTAAAGGCACAGCAGGATGGACGCCGTGGCGTTGATGGTCATGGATGTGCTGACCCGGTCCAACGGTATGCCTTCGAACAGCAACTCCATATCTTCCAGGCTGCAAATGGGCACTCCCACCTTGCCGACTTCGCCCAAAGCTTGCGGATGGTCCGAGTCGTAACCTATCTGGGTCGGCAGATCGAAAGCCACCGATAGCCCGGTCTGGCCCTGTTGCAGAAGGTACTGGTACCGCTCGTTAGTCTCGGCGGCGGTGGAGTACCCGGAGTACTGGCGCATGGTCCAGACGCGGCCCCGGTAGGTATTAGGTTGCACACCACGGGTAAAGGGGTACTCGCCGGGGTAGCCCAATCGTTCGTTGTAGGCGTGGCCGTTGGCCTCCAGGTCTTCGGGGACGTACAGCGAGTCGATGGGAAGCCCGCTGTCGGTAACGAAGGACTCCTGCCGTTCCGGGTACCTTTCGATTGCCGGACCCAGAGTTTCATTGACCCATTGGTCCTTGCTGCCACTGGGCATCCCGCGCCTCCTGAATTCGGCGGTGGAACATCGGATTGAAGCTCGGCCACTATGCGGCTGAACCGTTCAATTGTAACGTCAATGCGTCGGAACGCTCAACCGTGAGCTTGGAGGAACGTAGATTCAAGGCACAACTGGGCGACAGGTCAGGTGTACAATCGCCGCTACCATGCAAAAGTACATCTATGCGGATGAGTCCGGGAACTTCGACTTCAGTAGACAGCGAGGCGCCAGCCGATATTTCATTCTGGCAACCGTGGCGCTTGAAGATCAATCGCCCGTTAACCGCCTTTATGATTTACGACGTGAATTGGCATGGCAAGGGTTCGAGATTACGGAAGGGTTTCACGCTACTGATGACAGGCAATTGGTGAGGGATGCAGTTTTTGAGATCATCAGAACCAGTGATTTGCGTATCGACGCTACAGTTCTATACAAACCGAAGGCGGACCCAAAGTTCTGGCGGGACGAATTGGCGTTCTACGAACTCGCTTGGTTTTATCACATGAAGCATGTGGTGCCCCAAGTAACCGCTATTGACGATCAATTGCTGGTAATTGCAGCTTCCATAGGAACCAAGCGCAAAAGAAGGTCATTTCAACAAGCCATATCGAATGTGACAATCCGGGTTGCACCGGAGAGGCAACTACAGTGTGTGGTTTGGTCTGCCGTTAGCGACATGTGTCTTCAAGTGTCAGATTATTGCGCTTGGGCTATTCAGCGGAAGTGGGAATCCGGAGATAGCCGATCTTACGACTTGATTAAAAGCAACGTTAACAGGGAGTTTGACCTTTTTGCAGGTGGAAACCTGGAATACTATTGAGGCAACAAATTGGACCGACTATCCGGAGATTATCCGGAAGAGCCCAGGGACTCTTGTTGTCGGTCCTTTTCTAGGCCGTAATCGTAAGGCCGTAGCATCGGGCTTGTCAATTTCACCGCCCTTGACTGGGCCACCACCGTCGGTTACATTCAACTCAAGTAACTACCTATATCGCTTCAACACGTTCAGGAAGGTACAAGTATGCCTCTGTACGAATATCACTGTCCCACTTGTGGGAATAATTTCGAAAAACTCCAGTCGATGAGCGCTACGGGCGCCGACTGCCCCAATTGCGAACAGCCGGCCCGCCGGGCTATTTCGGTGTTCTCCTCCATCACCCGTGGCGGGTCCAGCGATGCGGGATTCAGCCCCCTGCCTCCTATGGGCGGCGGTGGATGCTGTGGCGGCGGTTGCGGCTGCGGTCACTAGGCCGCACCTGTCTCGGCGTCGTCTTCAAGGGTGACCGCTCCGCTTTCGGCCAAGGTACAGCAGTAACACGCTTCCCGCAGCCATCAGGGCCAATGCCCCGGCAATGGCCCTGATGGCGACGGATACCGTGGCGTCGAACCAGAAGCCGAGAGGGAACAGCATCACCAGGTAATCACGGCGCGGGTCCAGTTGCCACAGGTCGTTGGCAAAGCTGATCCGGTGAAACGTCGTGAACAGCGAGTCGAACCCGGTGATGGCGAACAACCCAAACAGGACTATCAGCCCCAGGGTCAGCCCGCCGCCCCAGACCATCCATAAGGCCAATTGCCGATAGGCATACCCGCTCCGCCGCTTCAGACTACTGAAAATCGTTCCTGCGAGATACAAGCCCGACAGCAGGGCGATGGCATAGACACCCCACACCAGATGCTTGACGTCCTTCATGTGCAGGACTTCGCGCTCGTTGAAGAGCTCCTGCTCCTCACCGTAGATGCGGGCCTTGATTGCAAGGGGTTCGTCGAAGGAGTTGAAGTACCCTCGCAACTCGGCTCCAACCTGACGCAAGTCTGTCTCCTCTATCCCCGTTATCCGTGATACGTTGTACTTCTGGAAACCGCGATGATACAGGCCGGAGTCGTTGAAGGCCCACGCCACTGCTGCGGTGATGAGGAACAGGGGTACACACACCACGAATAACAGCCCCGGAATAGGAGCCGCAATTCGCCGGATGGTGCTGGGCATAACAGGCGTTGTAAACGAAGATTCTTTACGCTTGGACATTCATCCCATCGTCCGGAAATCGTTCATCAAAAGAATAGATAGTATGGGCGCCGGCGGTACGGGCTTCTGCCCAGATCAACGTATCAGGAACGCCCACACTTCCCGACCCGCGACACAACCGCAATCCCTCGACCAACAACTCCTTTTCCACCGCGTATGGCGTGATATTCTTCTTCAGCAGGAACTCGATCAGATAGTCAATGACCGTATCTTTAGGTACTCCATACACTTTGTTCAGAACGAAGTAGACCTCGGCCAAGGACACCGGGGAGATTAGGAATCCGTCGGTCTCGTCGATTATCTCTGCGGCGCGATCGGCTTGGTCTGGAGGCATCCCAGTCAGGTAGCGGACAACAACGTTGGTATCGACGAACGCGCGCCCGTTCATGCCCGTTAGCAAGCTTCTCGCTCCTTTGCCGCCTCAGCCCATGCGCGTTCACGAACATCCGCCCAGTCTCCCTCGCTTTCCAGCGAAGTGTCGATGTATTGCCGCAAGATTCCCTTCAGCGACCGGTTGTGCTCCGGCCCCATGAAGTATATTTCCACATGGTCATCAACCAACCGCTGACTGACACGGCAGCCCGGTACTATGCCGAGTTGTTCACGAATCTTTTTCGTTATCACGATCTGGCCTTTGGAGCCTACAATGCTAACCATGTCATACTTTCTCCGAGTAGTATTACTCAAGTTCAATTATCATACCATTTTAGCAGGTCGTTCATAAATGACGGTCCCAAACTCTTCTCTCAAAGGCCGGTCCTTGTACATTCGTGTAGTTCTCAGAAAACGACACCATGATGCTTCCAAATGAAAAGGCTCACAAGGTATCACCCGCTTCCTTGAGAAGCAATTCGCCGGGTAGGTATAATTCGCCCATGTCAGAAAATGAGATTTCAAACATAGACATGTCCAGCTTTCAGTCCTTGATGGATATTGTGGAACGGTTGCGGGCGCCGGGCGGGTGCCCGTGGGACCGGGAACAGACTCACGCTTCTCTGAAGCGGAACCTGTTGGAAGAGTGCTACGAGGTTCTGGAGGCGATAGACAGCGGTGACCCCGCCGCACTCTCCGAGGAGTTGGGGGACCTGCTGGTGCAGGTGGCGTTCCACGCCGATATTGCCCGCGAGGCCGGTCATTTCACAGTTGCCGACGTATTGACCAAGATCAACGATAAGCTGGTGCGCCGTCACCCACACGTTTTCGGTGACGCGATTGTCGCAGACGCGCGGGAAGTGGAGCGCAACTGGGAGCGAATCAAGGAAGCGGAGAAGCAGCGAAGGGGAGGGAGGCAATCGCCTGTGGATGGCATACCCCGTGATCTTCCGGCTTTGACCTACGCCCAGTTGATGCAGGACCGGGTAGGCCGCGCCGGTTTCGAGTGGGACGACATATCCGGTGTGCTGGACAAGATGGCGGAGGAGATGGAAGAGTTGCGCGGGGCCGCGACGATGGAGGAGAAGGTCCACGAACTGGGAGACCTGATGTTCACGATGGTCAACCTGTCGAGGTGGATGGACATCCATGCCGAGGACGCCCTGCGCCAAGCCAATCTGCGGTTCCGGGACAGGTATCTCCAGATGGAGGAACTGGCATCCGCCAAGGGTCTGGACTTCAACGGTCTTCCCTTGATGGAGAAGGAGGCCCTGTGGCAGGAAGCCAAGTGGTTGGAGGGCGGTTAGTCAGCCCTCCTAATTCCGGTTAGTCCAGCCGGCTTGAATAGTCGCTCAATAGGTAGGATGGGTCCATGTAGTAGATACCCCCGGACAGGACGTGCTGGACTTGGTTCGCCAGCAGAGTAGCCGCTCCCGGCCCGGAGCCAAACCGCCCCATCAGGCGCTCAGAAAAAGGCCGCTTTGGGGCAACCCAACGGGGGCGAAGCCGAGGTACTTCGGCCAGTTTCTCCGCCGCTTCAATAGCTTGATGGAAACCGCCCAGTTCGTCCACCAACCCCAGGTCAAGACCGTGGTTGGCCGTGAATAGCTCGCCGGTGGCAAGTTCCTTTGCTTTGGCATATTCCATGGAGCGTCCCCGGCCAACCACCAACACGAAGGCTTCGTAAATCTCCGTCAGCAACTCCTGGAATTTCCCCTCCTCTTCCTGGGTGGGACTTCGCCAGAAGCCGGACATGTCTTTCAACCGCCCTTCCTTGAACACGGAGAACTCCACGCCCACTTTCCCCAACAACTGCTCCATGATGGGACGGAGGTAAATGACCCCAATGGAACCCACCAGAGCGCTGGGCAGGGCGACAACCTTGCTGGCGGCGCAGCACATGTAGTAGGCGCCGGAAGCGCCGATGCCCCGCACATACGCCACCACGGGCTTCCGCGCCGCCACCCGGCAGAGGCTGTAGTAGAGGACTTCCGACCCGGAGGCTGTGCCGCCGGGTGAGTCGATGTCCAGAAGCAGTGCGCGGTAGCGTTTGTTCAGGGCAATGGAGTCGAATAGACGCTCGTAAGCGGAAATCTTGATTTTAGGCCCTATGGCGCCGTGGATGTCCACCACGGCAATCCCGGCCCGTTTTTTAAACGGTAGCGCCATTAACTGTTATCTCCCTGATCGTATGAAAATCGGTTATGCGCCGATGAGCACGATTTCCCGTTGCACCGGCGAGGAGGCATGAGCGGCTTTGATTACGCTGGAATTGGACATTGTTCCTCCTGAAAGAACTGTGCGGACGCACCAGTCGTTACGCCGTTGCTGACTCCCATTTTGAGACAATGAGTCAGTCAAGGCAACCGTTGGCCAAGGATGGGCTATCGCTTGGTTATGATGGTGGTCTTGCGATGGGCATAGTGTATCATTGGAGCCAGTTTTTGAACCCGGTCATGCCGGGGCGAGGTGTTCAAGATGGACGACCTGCTGGCGCGCGCCCTTGACTTGGCCCAGGTCAAGGGCGCGGCTTATTCCGATATTCGGGTGGTGCGCACCAACCAGGAGCGTTACGTGGTGCGCAATGGGGTGGTCGATACCCTGAGCGCGGATGAGTCCTTCGGTTTCGGCGTAAGGGTGGTGGTCAACGGTTGTTGGGGTTTCGCTTCCAGCTACGACTACTCCCCGAAGGAGGTAGACAGGGTGACCGCCCTCGCGGTGGAGATTGCGCGGGCGTCATCGATGCTTGCCAGCGAGGCGGTGAAACTTGGGCCGCCCGTCACCAGCCGGGGAACGTATATCACCCGGATCGAAGAAGACCCGTTCTCCATTTCATCCGACCACAAGCTGGCGTTGCTCCTCGACGCCGACCAAGGGATGGCCTCGGTAAAGGGCGTTCGGTCCCGCCAGTGCAACCTGATATTCATCAAGGAAGAAAAGACCTTCGCCAACAGCGAGGGCGCCCACGTGGAGCAGACCATCTACGAAGCCGGGGGAGGTATGCAGGCAACCGCCGTGGGCAACAACGAGATACAGAGGCGGTCCTACCCCCAGTCCATGGGCCGCCAGCAGGGGTGCGCCGGGTGGGAGTACATCGCGGCCATGGACTTGCCCGGAAATGCCGAGAGGGTTGGCTCGGAGGCCGTGGCCCTGCTTACCGCCGACCCTTGCCCCAGCGACGTTGTAACCACGGTGATCATCGGCGGGTCCCAGTTGGCCCTGCAGGTGCATGAGTCCTGCGGCCACGCTATCGAGCTTGACCGTGTTCTTGGTACGGAGGCAGCCTACGCGGGGACCTCCTTCCTCACCACCGACAAGCTGCGCAACTTCCGCTACGCCTCCGACCAAGTGAACATAACCGCCGACAGCATAAGGCTGCCGGGGCTGGGTTCATACGGGTGGGACGACGAAGGGGTGCCCGCCCAGTCAACTCCGATAGTGCAGAATGGTGATTTCGTAGGCTACCTGATGTCGCGCGAGACCGCGTCCCTGCTCGGGATGACTTCCAATGGCTGCATGAGGGCGTCGTCCTGGAATCGACTGCCGCTGATCCGCATGACCAACGTGAGCTTAGAGCCGGGCGAGTGGGAGTTGGACGACCTGATAGCGGACACCGACGGCGGGATATTCCTGGAGACCAACCGGTCCTGGTCAATAGACGACCGACGGTACAACTTCCAGTTCGGGACCGAGGTGGGGTACGAGATAAAGGGCGGCAAGCTGGGACGTCTGCTGCGGAACACCACCTACACCGGCATAACGCCGGAGTTCTGGAACTCTTGCGACGCCGTCTGCAACGCCAACCACTGGGAAATGTGGGGCACCCCCCACTGCGGCAAGGGTCAGCCGGGCCAACTGGCGCACACCGGCCACGGCGCGGCCCCGGCGCGGTTCCGCAACGTGCGAGTGGGGGTGATGCGATGATCGGGCAGGACCGGTGCTTGGCCATTCTCTCCCAAGCCCTGGACTCTTCGCAACTGGGTGAAATGGAAGCCTACCTGCTTATCAACGACCTCGGCCTCACCCGGTTTGCCTCCAACATCATTCATCAAAGCGTCTCCCACAGCAATGCCGAGTTGCACATAAGAGTAGCGGTGGGCCAGCGGCAGGGCCGGGCTACCACCAACGACCTGAGCGCTACCGGGGTTGAAAAGGCAGCCTCTCAAGCCCGCCGGAACGCTTTGTTGATGCCGGAGGACCCGGACTTCCACGGCCTGTCCAGTCCCGCCCAACCGACGACTGTGCCCATGCGGGACCAAGCGACCCAGGACTACAGCCCCACAGCCAGAGCCGAAGTGGTTGCGTCAGTGTGTGAAGAGGCCATGAACAACGAGCTGACTGCTTCCGGGTTCTTCCGTACTGGTACGAGAGAGGCGGCCGTGCTCAGCACCAAAGGAGCCCAAGCCTATCACGTCGGCAGCCTGGCCGGCCTGTTGATCATGGCCATGAGCGACACCTCATCGGGCTGGTCCAAGGGCGGCTCCTGGCAGGTGGCCGAAATAGACGCCGAAGCTTTAACGAATGAAGCCGTCGACAAGGCGTTGCGGGGCCGTGACCCCCAAGCGATAGACACCGGAGAATACACGGTTGTCCTGGACCCTTACGCCGTGGACGATCTGCTGAACAGTCTGAGCCTGTACGGCATGGGGGCCATGGCGGTGCAGGATGGGCGGAGCTGGATGAATGGCGTTATGGGAGAGCAGGCCGTCAGCCCATTGGTGTCAATCTGGGACGACGGCGCCGACCCAAGCGGTTGGCCGGTGCCTTTCGACGCTGAAGGGGTTGGGCGCCGCCGGGTGGACATAATCAGGAACGGAGTTGTTCTGAACCCGGTCCACAACTCCTACACCGCCCGCAAGGAAGGGAAGGACTCTACCGGACACCAGTCGTCGCCCACCAGCGGGCCCATCGCCTCCAACCTGTTTATGAAAGCGGGCGATTCGAGCTTGGACGAAATGATTCGCTCAACCAAGTACGGACTGTACATCACCAGGTTCCACTACACTCGGATGGTGCATAACAGGGGCTGCGTGGTCACTGGCATGACCCGCGATGGCACCTTCCTTATCGAGGATGGGCAACTAAGCCGTCCGGTCAAGGACCTGCGGTTCACCCAGTCCTATGTAGAAGCATTGGCCAATGTTGAGTCCGTCAGCCGGGAGCGGAAGCTGCTGTTGAACGAAGGGGGCTTCGCCACCAGGGTGCCCGCTCTCAAGATCAGCCGGTTCAACTTTACCGGAGTAACGGTATGACCCGCCGTTGGCCTTCAACCAGAAATCCGTTGCCTGACAGGAGATAGATGACATGAAACGCCCGGTCGAGTTTTACAGCGAAGGCTACAAGTTATGCGGCGACGTTTACATCCCTGAAGATTTAGGGTCGGGAGAAAAGCGGGCCGCGGTGTTACTTTGCCACGGCTATACCGGCGTAAAGGACCTGTACCTGCCGGACAACGCACGGGTTCTGAACGAACACGGGTACGTGGTCATGACTTTCGACTACAAGGGCTGGGGCGACAGCGAAGGGGTACGCAGCCGGTTGGCCCCATACAGCCGGGTAATGGACGTGCAGGCGGCGATGACTTTCCTGGGGATGCAGCCGGAGGTGGACTCGGACAGAATCGGCCTGTACGGCACCAGCTACGGCGGCGCGACGGTTGTCTGGGTCGGGGCGGTCGACCAGCGGGCCAAGTGCATCGTAAGCGTCGTAGGCGTGGGCCACGGGGCCCGGTGGATGAGCCGGGTGCGGCGGGTTGACGAGTGGTTCGACCTGCAGGAGCGGTCGGTCGAAGACCGCAAGAAGCGTGCAACCACCGGCAAGTCCGAATACGTGGAACGGAGCGAGATTCTTCTGCCCGACCGCCAGTCGGCGGAGCTCGCTGCCGCCGCCCGTCGCCTTAACCCGTCTGCGGTGAACACCATCCCTCTGGAGTACGTCGACGACACCATCGGCTTCAACCCTGAATGGATCGTAGACAAAATTTCGCCCCGGCCCGTCCTGTTCATCACCAGCGACAACGATCGCTTGGTGCTGCCGGAAGAATCAGAGCAGCTATATGCCCATGCCAAGGAACCGAAAAAGCTGGTGATGCTGCATGGCCCCGGTCATTATGAAGTGTATGCCGAGCCTGCTTTTTCAGATGTGATGGCGGCCACCATGGACTGGTACGAGGAGCACCTGCCAGCCAAATAGAGGGCGGACCGATCTTAAAGCAATGTCTTGCCGCCCCCTTATGGTCGGTCCATTGCACTCCGGCAACAACTCAGTGGATTACAATAGACTGTACCTATCGTTGTTCTTGGAGTCTTTGCTGAGGAAATATGACATGCTTGCGAAAGTGACGGGCACAAACCAATTAACTTTCCTGGAAGATGCGGGACCAGTCTTTGGGGGAATAGAGTACTTCGACGTGACCAAGGAAAACGGACGCATCGTGCTTACGCCTGTTCATGTGTCCCCGGCGGATGCGGTTCGGGAGAAGCTGGCTGACAAGGGAATTACCAAGTCTGACGTGGCGGACGCGATTACTTGGGCGAGGCAAAGCAACGTCGGTTGAGGGTGATCATCGACACCAGCGTACTTGTCCCGGCTTTGATCTTCACGGGAGGGTTCTCTTGGATACGGCAAGCATGGCGGTTGGAGATCATTACTCCGCTAATAAGTTGTGATACCTTAGCGGAATTGAAGCGGGTGCTTTCATATGCTCAGTTCGGTCTAACAGCAGAGCAACAAGGTCTCTTGTTAGACACCTATCTGCCTTGGACAGAGACAATTGTGGTGTCGGAGCCCCTGACCGTGCCCGATTGTCGTGACCCCAATGACATTCCATTTCTAAAGTTGGCCTTAGTGGGGAGTGCAGATGCCCTCGTTACAAGCGATCCCGACTTGCTCATTTTATCGTCGGAATTCTCCGTACCGATAATCACACCCAGAGAATTATCGGCATTGTTTAGGGATGAATAGGTAAACTGGGCCCAGCGGAAGTGAAGCCGCGGGCCCAACCCAGATGGCGGAAATCGGCTCCCTACGGAATAACGGCGATGGCGTCGATCTCGATAAGCATGTCGGGGTGAACCAGGGCCGTTACCTCGACCATGGTGCTGGCGGGGTAGTCCGACTTGAAGTACTCGGACCGTACCGCGTGTATGTCGGCGTAGTCGGCCACGCGGGTAATGAACACCTGGACTTTGACCACGTCCTCCAACGTGGCCCCCGCAGCCTCCAGCACCGCTTTGACGTTGTCCAGCGTCTGCCGGGTCTGGGCCTTGATGTCCCCCACGCCCACAATGGCGCCGGTGGCGTCCCGGGCCGTCTGACCCGAAGCGAATACAATGTGGCCCGCCGGCACCTTGACGCCCTGAGACATTATTCCCGTGGGCGTCGCCAGCTTGTCGGTGTGGATTATTTCTTTCGGCATAGTTCAGTCTCCTTTTCGATCGATTAGTCTCAACACGCGTTGCCGGTAGCAAAGCGAGGATGATTTCAAGGTTCCCCTTCAGGAAGCGGTAAGCCTTCGAAGCCGGGCGGCTTGTGCTGCTGTTCGGGGAGTGAAAGTTGGTGGCGGTGTGGCTTGGATTGTTTCCATTTCACGTATATAGGTCCTCGCATCGGCCATTCCGTCCCGCACATGGCGTCTGTCCATCCAGTCTTCATAAAAGTTGACGTGCAACGCACCGGCGTTTCGGAAGAGACGACGCAGGTCGGGGCGGCCGCGTTCATCAGCGATTTGGTCGGTAACGTCTCGAAGATTATCGTGTCTGTTGTGTCTCCAACCCCGCTGAGCTGCGACGGACTTCGCGGCCTCTGCTACCGCTCCCCAAGCCTTTTCGGATGCTTGAAGCAAGTCTCCCCGCTGAAATTCCTCCCCTGCCTGCCGGATATAGCGCCGGCTGAGTCCTGTATACTTATTTGCGGGAGTGGGATTGACCATTCTACCTCATGCTACTATTTCCCGTTGGGCTGCAGAAGAGCTTTCATCTCCTGCGAGAAGATTCTTGCGTCGTCTATTATGTCTCGCACATGCTCGTGGCTCCTCCAGATTTCGTAGACGTTGAAATGGACTCCGACGACGCTACGGAACAACCGAGCCAAATTGGGGCGGTCCAGTTCCTCGGCGATTTGCCCGGAAATGGCGAAAAGGCACTCTTGGCTGTCGTGCCTCCAACCACGCTGCTCACCAATGGCCTTGATGGCATGGGCTATAGCGTTCCAAGCTTTCTCCGACGCCCGGCAGAGGTCCCCCTTCTGAAATTCTTCCTCGGCCTGTTGGATGTAACGTTCGCTGAGTTCTGTATACTTGTCGGGTGATGTGGGGGTAACCATAGCGGTGTCTCCTCGGTTGATTAACATGATTGTAGCAAAAGCCGGGAAGGAAGCGATAAGTCTTTATCCTCCTATTCCTTAGAAGCAGCACGACGGACGCGTGATTACTCAGAATACAGGGAGTTGCTATGACACAACCAGAAAAGACTGAGTCCACCCAAGAGCCTTGGCCCATCATCAAGGCCCAGTCCCGCACATTTTTCAAGGCCCCGATATGCGACAACCTGGACGAATTGGATGCGGAGGTGGCCTTGATTGGCGTACCTTTCGATCAAGGCACGCTGGGAAGGCCGGGGGCGCGGTTCGGACCGGACGCCGTGCGCGACGCGCCGAGGACATACAACTACTCGGACCCCTATGGGCAGCAAAACGTTGCCGAGGGTTTCTATGACATTGACGTCGAGGGCGAACTGCTGCGCGGCGTGACGATGGCCGACTGCGGCAACATCACCATCGTACCCTCCGAGGTGGTGGAGAACTTCGGCAAGATAACCGCTGCGGTCGCCAAGGTGGTGGAGCGGGGCGCCTTTCCAGTGGTCATCGGGGGTGACCATGCGATTACCTTTCCCGTAGTTCGCGGGCTGGGCGAGTTCGGACCCGTCAACATAGTCCATTTCGATGCTCACTTGGACTACAGCCACGACATCCAGGGCGTCACCCTTACTCACGCCAGTCCCATCCGGCGCTGCCGGGAGTTGCCCTTTGTGGACCACATAACGTCGGTGGGCATCAGGACCGCCCGGCGGAAACCCTACGAGGAGGCCATCCGGGACGGCAGCCTGATCATTACCACCAACCGCTTCCGGCAGGTTGGCCCCGCAGAAGTGGCCGACCTGATACCCAGGGGCGAGAACCTGTACATCACCTTCGACATTGACGTGATGGACCCCAGCCAAGCTCCCGGAACGGGGACGCCGGAGATTGGCGGTCTCTTCTACCACGAAGTACGGGAATGTTTGGAGGCCCTCGTCAGCAAATCGAACTTGGTGGCGTTCGACATGGTGGAGGTTGCGCCGCCCTACGACTCGGCCGAACTGACGGTTGGGTTGGCGGCAAGGATCGTTGTGGACATCCTCGCTGCCCGGTTTCCTTCCAAGTAAGCTTGGCGCAGCCGCCGGCCTCATCGCCTGATTGGGCGGTGGTGAAACGGTTGACTGTTCCGGCAGACTTATATCTGGGGCTTGCGGGTGTGCCAGGGGGTAGCCTGCTCGTAAGCGTGGGCCGCCCTGAACAATGTCTCTTCGGCGAAGGGCTTTCCTCCTATCTGGAGGGCTATGGGAAGGTTGCCTTCGGATGTGAAGCCGCAGCAGATGCTGACTGCCGGGATGTTGGCGAGGCTGAAGGCGGTTGTGAGTAGCACGGCGCTGCCCAGAATCTGACTGCGGATGCTCCTGTCCTTGCTGTCCACCACCGGGTCGGGGGCCACCGGTTGGGCGGCAACCCGCGTGGTCGGCGTAACCAGCAGGTCCACCTTCTCAAGGGCCTCCAACGTTTGTTGCCTCAGTATGCTGCGCAGCTTTTGGGCCTTGTAGAAGGCTTGGGCAGGCAATATGCTGCCGAGCAGATAGCCGATCCGGTTGTCGTGTCCTATTTCCTGAAGCCGGTTTTTCACGTAGTCACGGTAGTTGGTGGGAGCCTCGACCCGGAGGGCCCCTGAGATGGTCAGGGAATGGGCTGCCATGGGAATGGACACCTCCTCAACCGTGGTGCCCAACTCGCCCAATACCCCGGCGGCAGTTCGCACGGCTTGGCCGACCTCGGCGTCCACGCCCTCGTCGTCAATCAGCTCCCGGAGAATCCCGACGCGGAGGCCGCTGACATCTCCGGTCAAGGCTTGGGCGTAGTCCGGCACCGGTCGGGTGGAGGTGTAGCGGTCGTTGGGGTCGTGGCCGGCGATAGCGCCGAAGGTCAAGGCGCAGTCCTCAACCGTCCGGGAGAGCGGGCCGATGGCGTCCATTGACCAGACGCCGGGCATCACGCCGTACCGGCTGACCCTGCCCCAAGTGGGCCTCATACCAACCAGGCCGCACCACGCCGCCGGAAATCTCACCGAGCCGCCGGTATCTTCACCCAAGGAGGTGGCGCACAGGAATCCTGCGGTGGCCGCGCCGGACCCGCTGCTGGAGCCACCGGTGTAGCGCTCCGTATCCCACGGGTTGCGCGGCGTCTCAAACTGATGGGAGAAACCTGTAGTGCCGAACTCGGTCATGTTGAGCTTTCCCAACAGCACCGCCCCGGCGGACTTCAGGTTGGACAGCACCGTCGCGTCTTCGTCGGGCACGAAGTCGTTGAGTATGGGAGAGCCAGCGGTCGTCCGGATACCCTTGGACTTTATCTGGTCCTTGACGGCCACCGGTATGCCGTGCAACGGGCCCAAGTCGTCGCCGCGTGCCAAAGCTTCGTCGGCTTGGCGCGCCGCTTCCAGCGCTTCGTCCCGGCAAACTGTGAGGTAGGCGTGGAGCCTGCCGTTCAGCAGGTCGATGCGCTCCAAGTAGGCTTGCGTCACCTCGATCGCCGAGACTTCCCTGTTGGCAATCAGGCCGGAGAGTTCCTTTACGGTCAGGTAGGGGATTTGCTGCTCTGCCATGGTACACCTATCCTCGCGGCGGCGACCGCTTCCGGTTATATCATGAAATTCAGTTGTTCCACGAATGCCCTGCCGATGCCCTGGTCGCCCTCGATATGGACCCGGTCCGTATCCAACACTTGGGCCGGCTCCCAGCGTCCACAAGCCAAGCAGGCGTAGGTCTCGAACGCCATGGTGACTGTTACGGTCGGAGATGACGGGACTTCGTCGAGAAAGGCGGCTCGCCTGTCCGCCATGCCGATGGCCATACGCCGTCGCGCGGTACCGGTGACGTCCAACACCACCGTGGAGCCGTCGGGGGGTTGGACTCTTCTGCCAACTATGTAGGGCATGGCCATAGCCATCCGGCCCATCGAATGCTCGGCCACCGGGCCGTCCAAGGCTCCCGGCCGTCCCAAGGCGCGGCGGATGTCCTGCTCATGCACCCAAGCGTCGAAAATCCGTATGGCTATCTGTTCGCTTACCGGCGCCCGCCCGATGGGTGTGTCGGTCTCCGCCCCGAAATCGTCGTCGGTCATGCTCCGCAGCACACCCAGGCGGCGTCCGGTCATTTCACGGAACTCGGCCAAGACTTGCGCGCCGGTCCTGGGCCTGCGCCAGTCCACCAGTATTTCGTTGCTCTGGCCGGTCTCGTTTTTCACATGGGCGACGTCCTGAGGCATATAGGACGGGAGCGGAAGGCCCAGCAGCCGTGTCTCCGAACCCACGAGGTGAGACAACTGGTCCTGTACCGACCATCCCGGGCAATCAGTGGGAGTTTTCCACTGCTCTTCAGTGAAGTCTACGCAAAGGTCAGTAATCGAACGCCAGACGGCTTCCATATTGTCGACGAGTTCTTGGTTGCTCATGCCCCCAACCTTCTTAACTGGTATTATCCGGTGAATACAGCCGCCCCCTTCCCGTCTTTCCCGCGCAGGCGGGAAACACGCCGGGGGCAGGCGGGTGATTGTGAAAACCGTGCGATGCGCCCCGCACCCTAATGATCTCCCTCCTCCTGGCGTCGCCGCTCCCGGTTGGTAATCTGCCGGATGACTTCGTCCACGCGCATCCGGCCCACCGGCCCGGAGGCATACATCGACCCCAGCACAACGCCGCCCCGGCCTACCAGGAACTCCGCGGGCTGGATGTACCCGCCCCGGTCGTCCGACCACCACGCGCCGAAAGCCTCGGACTCCTCTCGCGTCACGCCGTAGGCCATCGGGAAGGTCAGTCCTTTGTCCGCCATTTCCTTGGCGTGTTCAATGTCGTCAACGCTGGCCCCTATGACGGTGACTCCCAACGCTTCCAACTCGCCCTTTGCCGCTTCGTACTCGGCCAACTGCCGCGCACAGTAGGGTCACCAATGGCCGCGGTAGAACAGCAGCACGGTGTACCGCGACGGCGCTTCATCCGGTATCCGTATTGGGTCGCCGTTCAGGATATTGAACGTCAATGCCGGAAACCGGTCCGATTGTTGCAGCTTTTCGCCCATTGGTACATCTCCTTGGGGCATCCGGTGTCGATGGAGATCCCGAGCGCCCGCAGGTCTTTGAAGTGTCTCCCATGATAACTGCGGTGATACTCGGCTTCAACATGCGATGGCTTGGCCACGGGGCATGTGGGAAGCCCCCTGCCCCCGTGGAGACGGGGGCAGGCTCCGTCATGCCCGCGCAGGCGGGCATCTCCGCCGAGGGCAGGCCCCCGATTGGAAGATGTGCTGTTCTTCATAGCCGGGACATTACCAAGCTGAGGGGAGGATGGCATTGAGCAGAGCATTGGGGCCAGGACAGTCGCCCCCGCGAC
The DNA here is from genome assembly GCA_965203835.1 of Dehalococcoidia bacterium. Lineage (GTDB taxonomy): Bacteria > Chloroflexota > Dehalococcoidia > Lucifugimonadales > UBA3495 > CBDCFV01. The sequence goes on along the minus strand of OZ241919.1, from coordinate 922,917 downwards.
GGCAATCCAGCAGGTAGTTGTTGGCCGCGCCTAATGGGAGGAGCCTGTAGCCGGCGTCCATCACCCGCTTGATGAAAGGCTGGATTTCAGGAAGGGGCTTGTGGTCGGACCAAGCGGCGAACCAGCCCCCTTCCCGTCATGCCCGCGCAGGCGGGCATCCCGCCGGGGGCAGGCGTTCGCAAAGGTCGTCACAAAGGAGGCCAATCCGGTATTCGGCCAGTTCGCGGGCCAGTTTACGTTGAAGGGCGCGGACGCGGCGCCAGAGGGCGTTTATTTCACTCATCATGATGCAGACTCCTTTGGATGGTTATTTGACGGACGGGAAGCCGGGAAATTGCAGAAACGCGGACATTTGCGGACATTTCAGGACATCCAGGCCCTGCCACCGGCGTTGGAAAAGGCCTCGATGTCCGAGTTTGGCACCGAAAGCTTGTCAATAAAGGTCTTTTAAGGTATCAATCACCATGTTGACTCAGTTGCTTTAGTGGACTTGTCCTCGTCCGATGGGACGTTGTGCTGCGCAGGTAATGTAGAGAGGTGTTCTACGATACGGCAAGCGGCAAATGTCAGGGCTTCCCCTGTCTCCACGGGGGCAGGCTCCGGACTGTCGGTGGCCGGCCCTGAATTGACGCCCGTAAGAGCCTGAAGTAAGCTCCGTGCAATGTAAGCCTCAGCGGCATCCTGGCTAACGGAGGTCTGACCGTGCAGCAATTAACGAGGAACGTATTCGTAGAGACCGAGGTACGGGGTTGCGACTTCGGGTTTGTAACAACGTCCGACGGCATTGTCTTGATAGACACCCCGCACAAGCCCAGCACCGCTATGTGGCTGAAAGCCGAAATAGAGAAGCGCGGGCAGTTGAGGTACATCATCAACACCGAGCCCCACGGCGACCACTGGACTGGCAACGCCTTCTTCGACGCCCCGGTCATCGCCCACGAGGGCGTCAGGACCCGCATCCTGAACACCGACATGGCCGACCACGCCGCGAGGGTGGGCACCTTTGGACCGGAAGAGCCGTCATTGCTCGAAGGGTATCAAGCCAACCCGCCGGTAATTACCTTCCAGGACTCCATGACTTTGCACGTCGGCGACCACACTTTCGAGATGGTCCACATGCCGGGCCACACCCTCTACCAAGCGTCGGTCTCCATCAAAGAAGAGGGTGTGGTGTTCACTAGCGACAACATTTTCCACAAGGTCCAGACTTGGCTCCACGAAGCCAACCCCGACCTGTGGCTGGCGGCTCTCGAGTCCCTGCGGAAGCTGGACGAAGAGATTTTCGTGCCAGGGCATGGCGCGGTCTGCGACAAGGGTTACTTGGACGAGCAGGGTGCCTTCATCATGGAATGGAAGGACTATGTGCAGGACGTGGTGGACAGGGGCATGTCCAAGGATGAGGCGGTCGCCAGCCTGACCAAGCTGACCGACAGGTACCCGATGGACGTGGAGCAGGAGGGTCTCGCGCCAATGGTTATGCGCATAAGCGCCGCCAACCTTTACGACTACCTGACCGGGGAGTGGCCTCCTCCGTCCCTGGGCACTGTGGCCACTCGATTGCCGGACGACAGGTAGGGGTGACTCAGACTATAGATGCTGGCGCACGTAGTCCCGGCGGTTGCGTTGAAAACGGTTTTCACTGAGGCTAACATCGTGGTCTTCCGTTACTGATACCCCGCAGTCTCGGGAATCTTTAATCCGATTCCTTGAAATGGTGTAGTTGCGGGTCGGCAAGTCCCGGGTTGCCTTTCCTTCGGGCGCGGGGCTGCTCCAGAGCCGGATGCCGTTGCGGTTACCCTCAATCCCGTTGTCTTCAATGCGGTTGTCCTGCCCGTGCTCGATGGCGATGCCATCATACCGGTTGGCCTTTATCTCATCCCCTTTAACAATGGTATCGGTTGAATAGCCCAACCAAAAGCCATAGTTGGAATAGTTGGCGACGTTGTTTTCGAAGGTGTTGTGGGAGGAGAAGACGGCCTCGAAGGCGTTGTTGGGGGAATAGCTGGCATCGTTGCCGGATATGAGGTTGTGGTTGGAGGGTTTGCGATTGTTGCCGCCGCGGATGAAGAAGCCGTCGCCGCTGTAGCGCAGGCTGTTGCCGATTATCCGGTTGTGGTCGGAGCCGTGCTCCAAGAGGATGCCCGCGGAGTCGGCGGTGTCGCACCAGAAACGGTCGGTGTAGCGGATGCAGTGCTCCGCCAGGTTGTGCAGCACCTCGTTGCGGCTGGACATCAGCAGGTAAATTCCCACGTTGCCGCAGTATGAGGCGTGGTTCCCTCCGATCACGTTGTGTTCCGACCGTACCAAGCTGATGCCGTTGAAGTTGTTGTTGACTTGGTTGTTCTCTATGACGCTGTTCGAGACGTTGTAGAGATATATGCCGCCGCCGAACCCTTCCTCCACCGGGGCAGCTATGTCGGAGAGCCAGCCGGCGTCCAGGGGGTTGGTGTTGTCCGACACAACGCAGCCTTGGATGTTCAGGTTGGCCACGTTTTCGGCGCGGATGCCGTAGTGGAAGCCGATAACCACCCCGTTAACGATCGTCACGTCTTTGCAGTCGTGGACCCAAATTCCCACTCCGCCGGCCCCCCTGCCGTCCAGCACCACGCCCGACAGGTCCAGGGTCACGCCGTCGGTGCATACTTCAATGACGGTCTCTTGTGATGGCGTTGCTTGAAGGCCCCGGTGTTGGGACGGGTTGAAGGTTTCCTTGGTGTACCGATCGGGCGTTACGGTTACTCGGGTCATGGCGGCACGCCTCGGATTGCGCTTTAGAGGGTAGAACGACCGACGACTTGTGTCGTGGCTTGGCCCATTATAACTACGCGGCTTCGGGCTGGTTCGGAGTCCGCAGCCAGAAAATTCCCTAGCGGCATCAATAATGGTAGACTCACGCCAAATCAACAGGAGTGAAAACATGGACTTGGAACTGACCGGCAAGACCGCCATCGTGACCGGGGGAAGCCGCGGCATCGGCAAGGCCATCACCCGCGAACTGGCGAAGGAAGGCGTGGACGTGGTCATAGCATCCAGGGGACGGGAAGCCTTGGAGGAGACAGCGCAGGAATTGGCCGGCGAGACCGGCAGGCGCATAATCCCCATCACCGTGGATACGACCAACGAAGAATCGGTACAGGCGATGGTGCACCAAGCCGCCGCCGAACTGGGCCGGGTGGACATACTGGTGAACAACGCCGCGCGTCCCGGAGGCGGGCCCGCTCCCAACCTGGCCGAGACTACCGAAGAGCTTTTCTCGGAGCAGATGAACACCAAGGTAATGGGCTACATCCGCTGCGCCAAAGAGGTGGCTCCCTACATGAAGCAACAGGGCTGGGGCCGCATCATCAACATCAGCGGTTTGGCGGCCCGGCAGTCAGGCTCGGTGGTGGGCAGCATCAGGAATGTAGCCGTGGCCGCCATGACCAAGAACATGGCCGACGAACTGGGGCCGTTGGGTATCAACGTCACCGTGGTGCATCCCGGCCTGATCCGCACCGAAAGGACTCCGGGCATGGTGGCGGAACGAGCGGAGAGGGAAGGGATCAGTGGTGAGGAAGCCGAAAAGAGAATGGCCCAGGGAATCGCCATTGGCCGGATGATAGACGCCCAGGAAATCGCCTACATCGTGGCTTTCCTGGCTTCGCCCAAGTCGGTGGCTATCAATGGCGATACCATAGCCGCCGGAGGCGGAGCGGGCAGGGCGATACACTATTAGTCGTTACACCACAAACAGCTATTCGGTTCCGGAGGGTTGAGCGATGCCTGTTACGAAGATTGAGGTCAAGTCCCGCGTACCCTTTGCCCAAGGGCGGGAGTTCGGCGATGTGGGGTCTTACGAGCAACTGGACGGGACGGTCCATTTTGCCGTCGATCCTGAACATCCGGCCAACGAGACGGTTGCCGATCTGAAGCTGGCCCCCAGGGACGAACAGGGGCAAGTGACATTTTCGTCAGACTTTCGCATCCTTCGGCCAGTTACCCCGCGCCAGGGCAACCGGCGGTTGCTTCTGGACGTGCTGAACCGGGGCAAGGCGCTGGCGCTGAGGAACATCAACAGCGCCCCGGAGGTTGCGCCGGACGCTCCGCCGGACCCTGGCAACGGGTTCCTGATGCGCGAGGGGTACACCGTCGTCTGGTGCGGGTGGCAGCACGATGTCCCCGATGCGCCCGGTCTGCTTCGGATCAACGCCCCCGAGGCAAAGGAGAACGGAGAGCCGGTTTCCGGGACCATCGTCGTAACCGTTCAACCCCACCTGACGGGCCAAGTACAGTACCTGTCCGACAAGCTCCACCGCCCCTACGCCTCCAACCACTTGGAGGACTGGAACGCGGTTATGACGGTACAGGAGCACGAGGATGCGCCTGAACAGGTCATACCACGACAGGAATGGGCTTTCGCCCGGCTGGAAAGCGGCCGGAAAGTGCCGGACGCCAACCATGTGTACCTGGAGTCGGGTTTCGTTCCGGGCAAGGTGTACCAGGTTATATATTCCACTACGGGAGCGCCGGTGGTGGGGCTAGGCCACTTGGCTACGCGGGACATTGCGGCGTTTCTGCGGAACGGGGATGCCGCCAGCGGGAACCCCTGCGCCGGCGAGATAGACAGGGCTTACGCTTTCGGAGTGTCCCAGAGCGGGCGGTTCCTGCGCCAGTTTCTGTACATGGCCGTAAACTTTGACCAGGACGGCAACACCGTCTTCGACGGCTTTATTCCCCACGTCGCCGGGGCCAAGCGGGGCGAATTCAACCAGCGGTTCGGGCAGCCTTCCAGCCAAGCATCGAGAAGCACCAATAGCCTGTTCCCGTTCAGCGATACCGACCAGACCGACGGCGAAACTGGCCTGACCGACGGCCTGTTGACGCGGCTGGCCGCCAAGGGGCCGCTGCCCAAGATAATGTACGTCAACACCTCGTCGGAATACTGGGCCGGGCACTGCGCCCTGATGCACGTCGATCTGGAAGGGGAGCGGGACTTGGAACTGCCCGATGCGGTGCGGGTGTACCTGCTGGCCGGCACCCAGCACGGGCTTGGCAGCCTGCCCCTTACCGACAACGACGCCGACGGGTACCGGACGCAGCAGTTGGTGAACTGCTTGGACTACCGGCCCTTGCTCCGGGCCGCTTTGACGAACCTGGACAAGTGGGTAACGTCCGGGGAGCTTCCGCCGGCCAGCCGGTACCCGAGGCTGGACGACGGGACCGCGGTGACACCGGAGACGGCGTTGGCCACCATAGGCAACATTCCCGGGGTCAACAGTCCGGCCCACCTAAGGCGTTTTACAAGGTTGGACTTCGGTCCCGATGAAGGTGTGCCGACCAAGATCCCGGCAGAGGTGGGCAGCACCTATCCAGTCCTGGTCCCCGCCGTGGACGGGAACGGCAACGAGTTGGCAGGCATCACGCTGCCCTACATATCCGTGCCGCTGGCGACCTATACCGGCTGGAACCTGCGCCACCCGGATATCGGCGGCCCCGACCAGGTCATGTCAACCGGCGGCGCGTCCGGGGGAACGCTGCGGGGTTCGACCATTCCATTCCCGGCAACCACCGGATCCCGGTCGTCTGCGGGAGACCCACGGCAGTCGGTGGAGGAGCTTTACGCGACGCGGGACAGCTACCTGGAGCGAGTGCAAGGGGACGCCCGGTCCTTAGTGGACGAAGGTTACTTGCTGGCCGACGATGTTCCGACGGTGCTGGAACATGCGGGGGATTTATACGATGTGTTCTCGGCCCGCGTACCGGAGCACAGACGGCCAACGATTGAAGCTATGCTGATTGACTGCTAAAGAAATTATCAGGCGTGCAGGAATTCGACGGGCGTTAGTCTTTGATGGATAGGGTCCACCACCAGGTTGCAAATTTCAAGAGTGGTGGCGCCCAGCAGGTATTTCCCTTCTACGCCGAACAGGATCGGGCAAGTCCATTCCATGTCTCCGTAGGCTATCCGTGCTTCGCCTAAACCCATGTTGCGAATAGAGCCGTCCGCCATAACAACATCCCGATGGTCTATCGGCTCTACATGCAATTGGTCCAACAAGGACTGAGGCAACACGGTGTGCGTTGCCCCGGTGTCTACTATTGCTTGCACGTCGATGAGGTCTCCACCCCTTGGGTGGCCAACACCGATGTTAACTTGGAATCTTCCCACTCGACACCTCATGGTCGGTGATTTACCTATCCGCTTGATCAACGAAACAGGCCGTTGGCCACGGTTTCTCAATCAGTGGTCCAACGGCCCGCTTCAAGCGGTTTAAGGGGGACTTCATAGTAAATGCCCCCAACCTTTCCTGGTCAACGAGCAAATGTCATAGCCGGCGGTGTGCCGCGTGGGTTATACCTCCAGCGGGGTGTCTTCCTGGTTGGCCCATTCTCCCATGGAGCCGTCGTAGTTCTTGGCCTTCTGGAAGCCCACCAGTTGGAGGACAAAGTTTCCGTTCGCCGAACGGATGCCGCCCTGTCAATAGGAGTGGACCGTTTTGTCCGGGGTGATGCCGTGCTCGGATAGAATGCGGCGTATCTCGTCTGCGGGCTTGAACTGGTGGGTCTCCCGGTCCATCATGTTGAACCATTCCAAGTGGACTGCGCCCGGTACGTGGCCGCTTCTCTTGTTGCCCCGGTCGGCGGTGCCGTCCCACTCACCGTCGGTGCGGACGTCCCAGACCACTACGTCGGGGTTGTTGTAGGTGGCCTTGAGTTCATCCATGCGGCACATGATGGCCTCGTTGGCCTTGGGGGTGAAAGTGACGCCCGTCTTTGGACTGGGGCGGGTGGCTTCGACTGAGCGTCCTTCCGACACCCAGCGGCGCCAGCCGCCGTTCAGCACCTTGACGTTGGTGTGCCCATAGTAGTTGAGCGCCCACCACAGCCTGCCGGCGTAGAGGCTCTGGGAGTTGTCATAGGTGACTACCAGCGTGTCGTCGCCGATGCCCAAGTTTTGGCACATGGCGGCGAACTTTTCCGGCGCAAGGATGTGCACCCGGCCGGTGTCAGGGTCCTTCTCGAAGTTGTCGGGAACTATTACCGCTCCGGGGATGTGCGCCCGGTTGTAGGCGGCGTCGACGTCGGTGTCCACTACGACCACGTTGGGGTCGTTCCGGTGAGCATCGACCCATTCGGCGTCGGTAAGAAATTCGGGGTGAGCGTATCCTTCTTCCGCCATGATGTCCTCCTAGCTCACAAAAGTCTGCTCGATAACGTTCCTGGCTTCCTCCAAGGAAACGCCGCTGGCAACGGCGCAGGGGCTGGTGTCCACCATAATGGCGTTAGCGTCGCCCAACAGCATGTGTTTCTTGTACTGGTCCTCGTACTCTATGCCAAGGGCGCGTCCGACCAGCGTGAGGTAGTGCTCTACCTTCAGGGGGTACTGCCTTTCATAGCCGCACAGCTTTCGATGGCACCCGTGATAAAGAGGAGCATAAGTGTCCACGCCGGCATCGACGGCCTTATGAAGAAAACCTTCCACCATACCGTCCCAGACCTCCGGCCCCAGCTTGTCGCGCACGGCGTCGGTGCAGTGACGGGCGAGCCGAACGTCGGTGCCCAAGTCAACCACCTCCAGGCCTGGTAATGCCGACAGAAGCTTGAAGGCGCTCCGGGCTTCCTCGTCTGACTGGGGTCTGCCGGTGTGGTAGTGGAGGGCGACCTTCTTCTCGGGCTGGGGTTGGAACTGGAGCTTGTCCAGGTTTTCTACCAGGAACTCGGTGGCGTGCTGGAAGGAAAACTCGCTCCGCATGTCCATGATGTCGTCGTAGTAGGAAATACAGGAAGGACACCACATCACCACCCGTTCCGGGCTGAACTTCTCGAAGTTCTGGGCAGTGGTTTTGGCTACCGACTGAGCGGCCGCTTCGTCGCCCCGGTTGTAGTGCTGGATGCCGCAACAGTAGGCCGCGCCTCCCACGGCGACGAAGTCAACGTCGAGCAGCTTGAAGACGTCCATCACCGTCCTTACCAAGTGGCTGGTGCGCAGGATGTTGCAGCCAAGGTAAAGGACTACCTCGGTGGGCTTGACATCTCCCTTGGGGACCGAGAGCAGCCAGTCCCGCTCCTCCGGCCGGGTCTGCAACCCGTGAAGTACGTCTATTTCCCGGTAATACTTGGAGTACCAGGAGCGGTTCTTTTTCTGCTGGGTCATTTTTTGTGCCTCCTTAGATGGCCGCATGGCAGGGATGTCTTACCAGCCGACAGCGCAGCCGTCTTTCCGCGGCTCGGACGCGCCGCGCAGGACGCCCGACTCCGGGTCACGCTGAATGAGCTGGGCGCCGCCCAAGCCGCCGGTCATGCCGCGATAGTAGCCGCTGATGGTGCGGGTGTTGTGGCCGCGTTTCGTCAGGTTGTCCAGCACTTCCGACGGCAGGCCTTCCTCCAGCGCCACATCCTCCTCGGTAACGATGAAACGCAGCGCGTTGAGGGCCGCTTGGGGGTCCATGCCATGGTCCACTATGTTGCTGACGACCTGAAGGTGACCTTGGGGCTGCATGAACGCGCCCATCACGCCGTAGCACAAGAACAGTTCGTTGTCCTTGGTGGCCAAGCCGGGGATGATGGTGTGGTAAGGGCGCTTCCCGCCAGCGAGGGCATTGGCGTGTCCGGGAACCAACGAGAACAGGGATCCCCGGTTGTGCAGCACTATGCCGGTGCCGGGCACCACCATGCCGCTGCCGAAGTTGGAGTAGATGCTGTAGATGAAGGAGCAGGCGTTGCCTTCGCCGTCCACGGCGCTCAGGTAGATGGTGTCGCTGCCACCGTGGACCTTGCCGTAGGGGACGGTGCTCATGGCGCGCTTGGGGTCAATCAACTCCCGGCGCTTCGCAGCGAACTCCTTGGACAGCAACTCATTCGTCGGGACCTGGACATGGCCGGGATCGGCGACGTACTGGAAGGCGTCGGCGAAGGCCAAGCGCATCGATTCGATCAGGTGGTGATAAGTGTCCGGGGTCTGGGACCCCATTCCGGCGATGTCGAAGCCCTCGGCGATGTTCAACGCCTCCAGAGCGGCGACGCCCTGGCCGTTGGGCGGGCATTCCCAACAGGTGACGCCCCGGTAGTCGGTGGAGATTGGCTCCTCCCAGTCGGTGGTGTGGTTGGCCATGTCTTCGGTGGAGAGGTGCCCGCCGTGTTCCTGGACGAAAGAGGCCATCTTTTCCGCGATTTCACCCTTGTAGAAAGCCTCGGAACCGCCTTCGGCAATCGTCCGCAGCGTGCGCCCCAAGGTGGGGATGCGCATCATCTCGCCGTGTCCCGGCGCTCGCCCGTCCAGCAGCATTTCCTGGCCCGACGGCAGTTGGGACAGCAGGGGGACCATTTGCGACCACTGGAAGCCGATGATGTCGGAGACGGGAAAGCCCTCCTCGGCGTACTGTATGGCCGGCTCCAGCAGCTTCGACATGGGCATGGTGCCGCAGCTTTCCAGTAGCTTTTCCCAACCGTCGACGGCCCCCGGCACGGTCACGGAATGGACGCCCCGGTGGGGCATCTTTTCATGGCCCTGTTGTCGGAGTTCTTCAAGAGACGCTCCCGCGGCGGCCCGGCCGCTGCCGTTGATGGCGCGGACTGACTTTTCCTTGTTGTTCCAGACCAGGGCGAACATATCCCCACCCACCCCGGTGGACACCGGCTCCACCACGTTCAGCACGGCAGCCCCGGCGATGGCGGCGTCCACGGCGTTGCCGCCCTCCATCAACACGCGCAACCCGGCCACCGCCGCGAGGGGTTGGCTTGTCGCCACCATTCCATGTGTCGCTACTACCGTAGACCGCCGGGAATCAAAGTACATGACGCGCCCGCTCCGCTTTCAGAGTGTGGATGTGAATTCGGTTTGAAATGCCGGGCCATTGTACCACGGGCAGTAGTCCATGCGGGCGCTTGGTGTTGTAAACTGATACACGCTCTCATACACTCATGGAAAGCTGCCCAGAAGGCTTGGCGCAATCAAGGAAACCCTTACGCTGTCCCCCTTCCCGTCTTTCCCGCGCAGGCGGGAAACCCGCCGGGGACAGGCATTGAGGTCTGAAAAATGATGCGAAGATTCGAACCGAGTTTTTTCGCCATTCTTATCGTTCCCGCAGTCGTCATAGTGGTTGTAGTAATATTGGTAACCGTCCGATCCGGTGACGCGAATGGACAGGACACAGGGACCAGCGCCACGGCCGTGCTGGCGTCGCCCGCGGGCGATCCGATGGGGACCGTAACGATGACGCAGTGGGAGGCAGGCGTATTGGTAGCGGCCGATGTGCAGGGACTGACCCCGGGCGGTCATGCTTTCATCATTCATGCCGTTGGAGCGTGTACACCCGACTTCGCCGCTGCGGGCGATCACTTCAATCCCGAAAATACAGAACACGGCTTTGTACATCCTAACTGGAAGCGGGGCAAGCGCGAGGCAGGACATGGCGGCGACCTGCCCAACATCTACGCGGCGGTCGATGGTTCAGCCCGCGCCGACTTTTTCACCGACGGCATAACCTTGGAGGCGGACGAGGACCATTCAGTATTCGACTCGGATGGCTCGGCGATAATCGTGCATGAAAAACCGGACGCCTACGGCGAAGAGGAATCGGATACCGGCGAACGGATGGCCTGCGGCGTCATACGAGGCAACTGAAGGGCGGTTTTACCAGGGCGGGTTATGGACTCCCATCAATCAAGGATTTGATGGTGGTCCAAGATATGCAGGGGAGGAGCTATGAAAGGGTCATTGTTGAACTATTCTACGGACACAAGGTCAGGAGTTATTTCTGGGGATGATGGTCATCGATACTCTTTTCGAGAGTCAGATTGGAATGACTCACGGAACCCCGAGAATGGACTGCGTGTTGATTTTGAGGCCGTCTCCGATACCGCTACTGCCATATACGTAGACCTGTCCAACTCATCCGGTACATCAGGACAGGGTTCTCAACAAGTCCCAAGGCGTAAGAGCAAAGTAGCGGCCGGGCTGCTGGCTTTGTTTATTGGCGGCCTCGGAATCCACAAGTTTTACTTGGGATACGTTGGCGCCGGGTTCATTCACATAATCCTTACTTTTACCATTATCGGGATACCTGTGAATTGGGTGATCACTCTCATCGAAGCCATAATTTATTTCACCAAGTCTGATGAAAACTTCTACCAGACTCACGAAGTCGGCAGGCGGAATTTCTTCTGATTGGAGAGGGAAGTTACCAAACCCGTTCTGAAACCTCACGGCCATAACGGAGACGATGTAATGCCCCGCCAAATGAGCCGCCAAGAAATACACGAGTTTCTGGATCTCAAGCCGGGTTGGATAGTCCTGACAAGCATCGGAGCAGACGGGTATCCCCACTCAGTGCCATTGGGGTACTTTCGCTTGGACGACGACATTGTGATGGGCGTTCGAACAGGAACGCGGAAGCTGGAGAATATCCGCAACAATCCCAAGGTAAGCCTGCTGCTCGAAACCGGCACATCAAGGCGGGACATCAAAGGCGTCATGATACAGGGCACGGCAACGGTCCACCTGTCGCCGGAAGAGACGTTGCACTATGCACGGGAGGCGGCGAGAAGGCGGGGAGTGCCGGATGAAGAACTGCCCACTGAACCAAGGCCGGAGGCCGGTTATATCAAGGTATCGCCGCACCGGTTCCGTTCCTGGGACTACTCGCCGGAGACTTGACGTCCAGGGGGCTGGACATGGCCCGGCAGTGAGACTGAACGGCCGTTAGCTCGATGGGCTTCGGGGTCAGTGCCGGCTTATGAATTCCAGCACCAAGCCGTTCCAGACCTGGGGCCTTTCCCAGAAGCCGGCGTGTCCCGCGTCTGAGAGCAACGTGAAGCGGCAGGCGGGAATATGGTCCGCGAGCATCCGCATCAGGGCGGGCGGAGAGAGAAGGTCGGCCTCTCCCGACAGAATAAGTGTGGGGACGCGCATGGTCTCCAGCCTGGCGTATGTGATGGGGTTGCGCACCGGCTGGGGCGGGACCAGGCCATAGGGACGGCTGCCGAGATCGATTTCCAGCCATCGTCTTGCGCCCTCCGGTTCGGTCCCTCTGTAGGACGGCCCTAGCTCACGCAGTTCTACGGGAAGTTCCTGTATCTCCGGCGGCCTGAGCCTGGTCTGGACCTCCAGGTAGCCAGCGTCCTGAACGCCGCCGATGGTGTTGGCGGCCACCAAGCTCCGAACACGGTCCGGGTGGTCCAGGGCATAGTCCAGAGCGGCAATGCCCCCCTGCGCCGTGGCTGCCAAGTGGAAACGCTCCAGTCCAAGACTTTCAACCAACCCATGAAGATCGTCGCCCATGAATCCCGGTTGAAGGTCCGGGTCGGTGGGCCGTGAACGCCCCCAGGTGCGCCGGTCGTAAGCGATGCACCGGTAGCCCGCTGTAGTAAAGGCCGGTATCTGGTGAACCCAGCTTTCGCATGTACCGGAAGCGGCATGAAGGAAAATAACCGGCACACCGGAGCCGCCGGTATCCTCATACCACAGGTCTACTCCAGGCAGGGTAAGGTAAGGCATGGTTGCAACGTCTCCTGTAGCGCTTCCGGATGGGCAGTTGGTGGATCAGCCGTCCCCCTTACCGTCTTCCCGCGCAGAGCCTGCCCTCGGCCCCCGCCTTCGCGGGGGAGACGGGGGTGGGAAACCCGCCGGGGGCAGGCGGCTAGGGGTTGATGACGCTGGACTCGCGACCTACAACGAACGCGTCCCGCCGCTCGACGAAGTCCATCACCGTGTCAATCAACGCCTGCGGGCGGTCCGCTACTATGGCGTGTCCGGCGTCGTAAATGAGGCAGATGTTGCTGTTGGGTATCTTTTCCCGGTAGACCCGGGGCGCTTCTGGCGAAATCAACCGGTCGCTCAGGCCGAAGATCGCCAGGGTTGCGCAGGACACCTGCTCCAGCCTGCTTTCCAACTCCGAGTCGTGGGCGCCGCCTCCAATGAGCGCGCTCAATGCCTCGGTCTGGTCGGTCTCCAACTGGAGCAACCCTTCGACGTTTTCCAAGTGGGCGAGCAGTTGCTCCGGCCTTGCCGTTACGGGATTACCCATGGGTAGGACTGCGACGGGTGAAATCAAGACCAGCGCTTCCACGGCTTCAGGCGCCATCAGCGTCAGCCACAGGGCGACTGTGGCGGCGGTGGACCCGGCGACAAGGGTGTACTTCTCTTCCGGCGCCATCTTGCCGATTACGTCTATCAGCGACTCTGCTACGTCGTGGACCTGCCGCGGCCCGTCCTCCTGGCGCAACAGGTTATACCGAGTCAATTGCATCCTGGCGACTTTGTACTTGGCGGCCAACGCGTCACGCAGCGGGGAATCATCCCACCTAGCAGGGTCCAGCATGACTACCATGTTGCGGGTGTCCGCTTGAAAGAGATTGATCAGGTCGCTGTTTGGGTCCCCATGACTCGAGTTCAATGACATGCCAATCCCCGTTTGTATCCCCGGATGATCCCCAGGGTGAACAGTGCTTCAACCAATTTCAGTTCTCGCTTAAAACTCCCGGATCCGGGGAAGGACTTCCTTGCCGAACAGGTCAATCTCTCGCATAACCTCGCGGTGGTCGACACCGGGTTGCTGGAAGAATAAGTCCACCACGCCCGCGCCGCACTCGTCATGGAACTGCTTGATTTGTTCCACGACCCTGTCGGGACCGCCCATGAAGTTCAGTCCTCTGGCCACACCAACAACGTCTCCCTGGGGGCTGCCGGCGAGGACGTTGCGAAGGTCGAACTCTTCCCCGGCCCGTGAAGCGTTGACAGCCCTGGTGACGTTGGGCCGCATAACGATGCCGCCGGGAACGGGACCGATGCCTGTGCGTTTGGCCAGCCAGTCGTCGGCCTGCTTGTCGGTTTCAGCCAAGTAGATGCTTCCCCGGTAGACCACTTGGTCCGGCTCCGGCTGCCATCCCGCCTCGGCGCACCATTGAAAGTACTTGCTGGTGACCGCCGCCATCTGTTCCGGGGGCACGAACGAGACTCCCAAGCCCAATTGATGATCGGCGGCGTACCGGACCGTATCGTCGCTGCGAGTCGCAACGATTACCGGGGGCAGGGGTTGCTGTACCGGAAGAGGCCACACGGACACGGTGCGGTACTGGTGGTAGCGTCCTTCCCAGGAAAAGGGCTGGGGCTCGGTCAACGCCTTGAGGATGAGGTCCATCCCCTCTAAGAGCCTTCCCCGGCCCTCGGCGGGATTAACGCCGTAGGTCTGGTCCTCGTTGGGAGTGCCCCGCAGGAAACCGATGATGAGCCGCCCGTTGGTAATGTTGTCCAGCATCCCCAGTTCTTCCGCGCATCGCACCGGGTTGTTCAAGGGCAGCAGTTGCCCCAGCATGGCGATCTTGACCCTTTTGCATCGCTCGGCCACGGCGGCGGCCATCACCGCCGGAGCCGCCGTGGCGATCCGCCCGGAATAGTGGTGTTCGGAGAAGCTGACCCAGTCGAACCCCATTTCCTCGGCGAACTCGCACTCGTCCATGCCTTCCTGGTAGCTGCGCACCGAGGTCTCCGGATCATGGTACACCGGCGGGATAGGCCAGGTAGTCGGGAACGTATGCCGCTGCGAATACCCCATCGCACCGAGATAAGACGCTTTCACGGTTTCCCTCCATTCACTTCGGGAAGATGGGCCATACCGGGTGAGTCCGCCCCTACGACTGCCAGTGGGGAGGCAGGCTGGGCGTTTCCAGTCCGAACTGCCGGGTCAGCCACTCCTCGCTGTACACGCCGTCCTTGTAGCCGGAATGCTGCGACTCGTACACCTCGGTTTCTCCCGCAACCGCTTGAGCCAAGAGTCCGACGTCGCCGGCGCTCAACCCCGTGGCGTCACCGCCGGTCATCAGCAGGGTGGTGGTGTTGACCTGGGACGCGAACCACCTGAGGTCGAAGTAGGAGAGCGTGTGGTGCACCTGTTCCCGACGGGACGGATGCAGCCGCAGGTAATCGTTGATTTCCTCCAACGGGTATGCGCCGGTGCGCGGGGCCAGATCCGCGGCCCCGTACGATAGGGAGGGACTGCAAACAACGTGGGTGACTTGTGAAGAGAGGGCGGCTATCGTCAGGGCCAGGTCCGTTCCGATGGCGGCTATCCGTTTCTTATCGACCTCCGGCCGCCCGGCCAGGTACTCCAAGCCGCGACAGCAGTCGGCGACAATGCCCCGGTAGACGTAGGTTGCGGGATCGTCGATGCCATCGGTAAGCAACCCTGGGAAGCTGGCCGCGTAGGGCTGGTCCGCGCCTCTCTGCCCGCGGGCGGCCAAGGAAAACGTGACGTACTGGTTGCGCTGGCCGTTGGCGGTGCCTTGGGGCACCACGTCCACCACGCTTCCATAGCGAGGCAGGAAGTACTTGGCGGGGAAAGGGCCATCGCCCTTGGGGATGCTGAGATAAGCAAAAATCCGGTATGGGCCGATGGAGGTTAAATGCACGCCGTATGCAGTGGCAAAATCGGTGGAGCGTATCTGAATCTCCTCCACCTCGGGCGCCGGCGGGATCGCCGCCAACTCGTCCATAACGGTCTGCCAGTAGGCATCGAAGCCGTCCGGCTTTGCTCCGCTGAATGTCGTCATATTATCAAGTCCGGTATAGATATGTTCCAGAAACTCTCTGTGATGTGGTAGTCCCGCTATCTTACTCTTGGCCGAGGGGCAGGTTACTCCGATTGCTGGCGCCGGAGCATTTCACGCAGGCGCCGCACTTCTGCCTCGGCGGAGGCGCGAGCGGCGACCTCGGCGTCACGTTCAGCTTGGGCAGCATCTGCATCGCGCTGTGCTTGGGCGGCGCGGGCAGCGGTTTCCCGCCAGTTTTCCAGGTACATGCCCGTCGACGGATCGTAGAGCCGGGGCCAGCCTTCGTCCCATGCCAAGCTCAGACCCAACACCGGGCTGTACCCCTTGAGGATTCCGTCCGGAGCGGTGGTCAACTCCACGGGTTGATACTCTCCGTTGACCAGAATGTTTCCGGCCAAGGGTTCCCCGTGATAGCGTCCACCCGATGGGTCGAACCGCCAGTATTCCGGGACCCCGATATGGGCGTACACTCTCGGTTTGCGGCTAACATCCACCCGTCCGGTGGTCGGCGATGCCACTTCCAGCACCCAGTCGGGGGGCTTGCCCGCTTCCCAAGGCAAATACAACCGGCGGGGGCGGATAGATCCGTTGTCGACTCCGAAGACGAGGCAGATGTCCGGGCAGATGCGGACGTTGAGATTACGGCGGTCGTAGCAGATGTAGGTATCGAAGTCCAGCAACACGTCGGGACGTTGACCGAATTCGGTGAACCTTGCTCGCAGCAGCCCGTAAATTTCCGCTTGTTCCTGGCGTTGTTCCATTGCGTCCGGCTTTTCCGCCGCGGGCTTATCGGGGTCGAACTCCAGGCTGGCGTAGTCGATCTCGCCTTGGCGATTATAGGGAATCATTGTGATTTTAGTGGTCATCACGACCCTCTTAAAAACGCGGCATATCCGGGAGCGATGATAACACAGTCGCGGCGCCGTCTAATCGCGGGAGCAAGCATACAACACGGTCTTACGACTTGAGGTGTTTGGCCATGAAGGCGTCGATTACGGCGGTGTGCTCGTGGTTGTTGGCGTCGTGGCCGTGGCCGTCATAGGCATACATCTTCTTGTCTTCGCTAGCGATGGCATTGAACATAGCGTAGCCCGTCTCCGGCGGGCAGGTGCTGTCCTGGAGTCCGACGCTGACGATGATGGGGCAAGTAATCCGGTGGGCCAGGTTGATGCCGTCGAAGTATGCCAGGGTGTCCTCCACCTGCTGCCGGCTTTCCGGGTTCATTCGCAGATAGTCGGCAATCTCTTGGTAGGGATAGGCGTCAGTCAACTCTATGGCGTCCATGTACCCGCAGAGGTACGGAGCGCCCGCGGCGGCGGCCTTGATCTCCGGCCTCAGGGCGGCGGTGGAAACGGTGAGGCCGCCGCCTTGGCTGTGGCCGGTCACGCCGATCATGTTGCTGTCCACTTCGTCACGGGTCAACAGGAACTCCACCGCCCGGCAAGCGTCCATGTAGAAACCGCGGTACGAGTACACATTCCGGTCCACCATGCCATAGGTGAGCAGGCCGGGGTAGCCCGGGTTGAACTGGCGGTTGCTGCGCAGTTTTCCCCTCGGGGCGGCGCTGAAAGCCGCATAGCCCTTGCGGGCCCAGACCTTGGGCACCGGAGGCTCCATGTTATATCCGGGCACCTGCAACAGGCCGGGCAGCAGGCCGTCCCGTTGCTTGGGCACGGCATACCAGCCCGCGATACGGACCATGTCCAAGCTGGTGTAGAAGACCTCGTAGACATCTATTTCTTCGGAAGACCGCAACGGGTCAAGGACCACTTCCGGGTCCAGGGGTATTTTGGCGGTCTCAGCCAGTACATCGTCCCAGAACTGGTCAATGTCGTCCGGCTTGCTGACCTTGGAAACGTACTTGTCGGCTGCTAACCTCGGCATATTACGACCCCCTGCGCGGCCCTTGTGCGGTTGTTCCTGTGGCTCCCGAACGCCGTTTCGCAGACTCCCACTGTTCGGTGAATGGAGTCTACGGTGCGGTCAAGTCTCCGTCAACAGAAATGGGGGAAGGTATTGTGTCAGGTTTCCGGAGGCTGTTGCTACGACCTTGCGCTGTTAAAATGCGTGGACAAACCAATTGAACTTACCCAGCAGGTGAAGAAATGCCGAGAGCGACCATCAATATTGCAGAGGCTTCAGGCCAAGCGGCCGTGGGCGCCGTATGGAGATACTCCGTAGGCTATGTGCCCGGCGAAGCCAACGAGGGGCTTACGGCCCAGGGACAGGGCAGTCCGGCGCGGTTGCCCGGTTACGACGACTCAGCTTGGGAAGTGTGTGACGACCTGCCGCGAGGGACTTCCAGCGGCTTCAGCTTCGTCTGGTACCGGACTACCATCACCATTCCCGAAACAGTGGAGGGACGTTCCACCAACGGGATGCGTGTCTGGTTCGAGACGTGTGTCGATGACTACGGCGAAATCTGGATCGACGGCGAATGCGACGGGAATCGGGGGGCCATTCAGGGGCTCAACGTACCGCAACGAGTTCAGGTCACCGGCGACGCTGCGCCCGGCAACCGGCACACGATAGCCATACTGGCGATCAACGGCCCGATGGGCGCCCCTTTCGGGACGGTATTCGTGCGCTACGCTAACCTGGGATTCGAATGGCCGAACCGGTAGCGTTGGCGTGGGGACACTTGGTGCGGTTGCTCATGTATTGAAGGGCTTGACGGTAACCAGATACCGATCATATACCTAGCCTTCTGTTTCTACCAGAACCCTACGGTTTCTGAGTGGGATGTCCTTCTGGATGTCGTCCGGAAGAGCATCATAGGTCTCCAGCAACTTGTTTACCAAGTCGTTAGGTCCCCATAAACGGATCTGGAAAAATGACCGTTCGTTTTCGACTCTCACGTCTCTAGTGAAGTCGCCGAGGCTGACTAGCAGTCCGTGGTTCGCACCGAAAGTGTTGATGTTGCCTCTGAGTTGGTCGTATTCAGGCCGGGTTACGGCAGAGCGCCCCGATTTCACTTGAACGCATAACCTCGGTTGTCCAAACCCCATATCACCTTGGCCGGCAACCACATCTATCCCCCCGTCGGGTCCTCGACGAGTCTCCAGAGCGTTGTATCCGGAGGCCCTCAATATACTTGCTACAAGGTATTCCAGCTTAACGCCGGAGTACATTTGACGAATGCGGTCCAAAATTCGTTCAGAGATCTGCTCTTCCAAGTCAACTTGGAATATTTCATCATCCGTTGTTGCGGCGGCGTCTCTGACGTCAATCGGTCGCTCCGCCAAATGGTCAGTCATGATTTGCTCGATACGCGACCGGGCATCGCTTGCCCTGACACGATAGACTGTCGCCAGTCCGCCCAGTGAATAGAGCAAGTCCTGATCGAAGTCCTCGCGCGGTATATCGCGGGCTTTCCAATTCACCGCAAGAACATGGGGAGGGTCCAAATCAGGCCTGTACTCGTAGGCTCCTGCTGCTGTTCCCACGGCTACCACTCTGGGTTGCTTTCTGGGCAGTACAATCACATCTCCTACACTGATTGTATGAGCGAAATTCCAGAGTTGTCCGGCTGCGGATACGGCTGCCTTGGCGGTCCTCTCCCCATCGTTTTCATTGATCAAGTGGTCTCGCAAGGCATCTCGATCAGCGAACTCAGTAACGCTCACCCAAAGACCAAAATGGATGCTTACCATTCCGTTGTCTAGGGCTAATTCTTCCCCTTCACCTCTTCTTCCTGCTCTGACCACCCACACGGCCATTCCTCAACGCCTCCTCGTCTACATGTCCAAGCTGCATTGTCCACTCTGGTTCGAAGTTTTCCCGCCTTTATCTATCTCCCAATTATACTTTAGGGTTCTATAGGTCACTGCAGCGAGCCGTCAAGCGTAAGAGTCAGACTCGATGAGATGAAATGGCCCAACCGGTAGCGTTGGCGGGTGCTATCTGACGGCCACCTCCGTTCCATGGTCAGATGCCTTCTGTATTGCGTCGATGAACCGGTGCAGCCGGACGGCCTCGTCGAAGTCGGGCTGGCAGTCGTTCCCTTCCCGGATGCCTCGGCCAAACTGGTAATACATCTGGCCCACGTTGTAGGCTTCGCCCCGGGGCATTCCCTCCAGAACATAGGTGTATTCGGGAGGAATGGGCAGGTCTTCGAGCCGGTTGCCGCCCTGTACGCCCTGCAAGCGGACGCCGTCGTGGTTGGGGGATTCGCCGGATGACGCTACCAAGGTGCCTTCCCGGCCATATATCTCCATGCGGTAGCCGCTGCCCGCCCACGGGTTGCTGGCGACGTGTACCGACGCGACCGCGCCGTTGGCAAGCCTGCCGCTGACCAGCACATTGTCCGGCGAGGTTACGTCCACCATTTGGTTGGTGTCGGTCTCGAACCACTGGTCGGCCTGCGTGCTGACCACCGAAGAAACATGACTGAAGTCCCCGACCACGAACCGCAGCGCGTCGATGGTGTGGCCGTGGGTGATGGTCAGCGTGTTGGCGCCCAACTCTCGGTCCCGCTGCCAGGTACGGTCAGACTGCCTCTGCAACACTCCTCCGGCGATGCGGCTCACGTGGCATGACATGACCTCTCCGACATAGCCCGCTGCCATCAGGTCCCTTACATACAACAGCACCGGGTTAGCGCGGGACTGGAGACCCACCATGTTCCTGACGCCCTTGGCCCGGGCCAGGTCGGCCATCTCCTGTGCCTCGGCGGTAGTGCGGCCAAGGGGCCACTCGGTATAGACATGCTTGCCAGCGTTGATGGCGTCAACGGTGGGCTCGTAGTGATTCGGCACCCTCAGGCTCACGGCGACGGCGTCAATGTCCGGGTGCCTCAGCATCTCTCGGTAATCATAGAATGCCAGCTTGGCCCCGAACTTCCGGCGGGACTCTTCCGCGCTCTCCATGCGGGTTGTGCAGACGGCCGTAAGCTCGAACTCCGGGCTGGCGACCACGGCGGGCAGGTGGGACCTGACAGCCCAACCCCGGTGAATATTGGCGCCGATGATGCCCAAGCGAATCTTGTCTGCCATAATGTCCCCCCTTGCGAGAATCCCGGTAATCCTACCATAGGCGGGGGGTGCTGGGGCCGGGGGAAGCGGGGTTGTGGTACGATACGCCTCGTGGGCGCGCGCTCAAACGCCCTCAAGGAGTAGAGGATATGCCGTACGGAGACAACGACTGGCTGGCGTTGACCACCGAAGAAACCCTTGAGCCGGAGATGCCCATTTGCGACGCTCATCACCACTTCTGGGACTTCCGCATGGAGCGGATTCCTTATCATCGCTACCTGCTGCATGAACTGGCTGCGGACCTGAACAGCGGACATAACGTGCGCTCGACAGTGTTCCTAGAGGCGCGGGCCATGTACCGTCCCGACGGCCCGGAAGAATTGCGCCCGGTTGGAGAGGTGGAGTTCGTACAGGGCCTTGCGGCGGCCAGTGCTACCGGGCTGTACGGCCCGGCCAAAGCGGCGGCGGCCATCATAGGCCACGCCAACCTCAACCTGGGCGACGACGTGGAGCGGGTGCTGGACGCGTTGCAGGCAGCCAGCCCCAACCGCTTCCGGGGCATCCGGCAGTCCGTCGGCTGGGACCCCCACCCGGAAATCGAAAATCGCGGCGCGGAACACCAACTGGCCAACGCGGAGTTCAGAGCAGGAGCGCGGGTGTTGGCCCGCAGGGGACTGGTATACGAGAACACCGTGTACTTTCCGCAGCTTGCGGAGGTGGCCGAATTCGCCAACGCCGTGCCTGACCTGACGATTATCTCGAACCACATAGGCGGACTGATGCGGGTGGGCCCCTACGGCAACCGGGACGACGAAGTGCTGCCGGCTTGGCGCGAAGGAATCTCTACCCTGGCAAAGTGCCCCAACGTCGTGATGAAGCTCGGCGGAGTGGGACAACCCCGCTACGGTTTCGACTGGCACACCAGGGAGAAACCCATCGGCTCCGAAGAACTGGCGGAAGCGCTTTCTCCCCTGATGACCTACTGCATCGACCAGTTCGGCCCGGAACGGTGCATGTTCGAGAGCAACTTCCCGCCGGATAAAGTATCCTATTCCTACAACGTGATGTACAACGCGTTCAAGCGTATGACCGCCAGCTATTCCGCCACGGAAAGGGCGGCGATGTTCCATGACAACGCCGTCCGGGTGTATAGCATCGACGTATAGGCGGGAGTCCATAAGCATCGGTCAGGGGTGCAGAAGCATCAGCAGGACTGGTCGGTCTTGAGACAGCTTCTCAGGGTCGACCGTCTTCAACCAAGACCGATGGACCTACGCAGTCCCCGGCCGGACCCACCCCAGTTGTTGTGAGGACGTGAGGTGCCCTCGATTCCACCCAGATTCTCATTGATGCCGTTACGGGTCAGGCTGCTGTGCCTGGTATTCTGCCTTTTCCTGTGTGTCCTCCTGGCCGGCGGCGAAATTCAGGCGCAGGATGTTGACCGCCAAGACGACACTTTCGTCACCGCCACGGACTTGACGCTGGGCGCGTCTGCGCAGGGAGTTATCAACACCGCCGGTGACGTAGACTACTTCCGGTTTGAGATACCCGGCGATGTCGAAGCAAAGGACATCTGGATTTATACAACCGGCCCCACGGATACATCAGGACAACTCTTTGACGGCGGATTTACCTTGCTGGCGTCCAACGATGACAGTGTCCTTGGAAGTATGCGCCACAACTTTCACATGGGAGCGAACCTGGCGCCGGGAGTCTACTATGTCGAGGTAAGGGGCTACGAGACAGCCACCGGCCCCTATATCCTGCACACCAGAACAGGGGCCGACCAGGGCCACCTCATCGACCATGCTGATGACCTCATCTTGGGTATCCCGGTAGACGGGATCATTGGTCCCGCCGGTGATGTGGACCTATTCGAGATCGACCTTTCCACGAAGACCGGGGACACCGGCGTTGTCATGTACACCATAGGGGACGTCGATACTGTAGGGGTGCTCTTCGACTATCGAGGAGTACGGATTGAGGCCAACGACGACAGTCCTCTTTCCGATGGAGCCAGAGACTTTTTTGTGGGTCGTACTCTCAAACCAAGGGTCTACTACCTTGCGGTCCTCGGTTATGGCGGGAGTGCGGGTCCCTACCGGCTTTACGTCGAAGAAGTTGCCGACCAGAATAGTTCCCGCACCGGCGCCGCCACGCTGGCGATTGGCGATTCGGCATACGGTTTCGTTAGCCCCGGCGGCGACGAAGACTATTTCAGGCTCACTCTGCCCACGGCCATGGATATCTGGGTTTACGCTATTGGCGACACCGATACCGTGGGAGGATTGCTGAATAGCCACGGAAGCCTGATTGCGTACAACGACGACAGTGTTTTCTCGGAAGGGCGCCTAAGCTTCTTCATGGCGAAAAGCTTGGCGGCAGGGACCTACTATATCGGCGTTAGCGGCTTTCCGACAAAAACCGGGCCTTACAAGCTATATGCCGAGATGGTGGCTGACCAAGGCAATGACGCGTCCACTGCGGAAGAGTTGACCCTGGGCGTTCCCCAAATCGGACTTATAGACCCGGTGTCCGGCACACCCCCCAACAGGACCGCCGATGAAGACCTGTTCAAGCTCGAACTTGACACGGCAGCAGAGGTGCTGGTCTACACCACCGGAGACGTAGACACCATCGGCGAACTGCTGGATAGTGACGGAGCGACCGCACTGGGAACCGATGACGATAGCGGGGATGACGCGAACTTCCTCATGAGGAAAGAACTCGAAGCGGGAGCATACTACATTCGAGTCAAGGGCTATCAAAGAGGTTCCAGACCGGAAACCGGACCGTATGCCCTGTTCGCAGAGCCTGTGCGGTCGTTGGACGTTGGCGGATCCGCAACTGAAGGAATCGTATCCCTAGGATTCGATGAGGAGTATTACAAGCTGACGTTGTCCTCGGCGTCCGACGTTTGGGTATATGCCACGGCCAGTCCCGTTGCCGGCGTAGTTATGGACACCGTTGGAACTCTATATGACAGTGGTTTTAACAAGATCACGTTCAACGACGACAGCCTCATAGCAGGGAGATTCCGGGCTTTTCATATCAGGCAAACCCTTGCGGCAGGAACTTACTACATCAGGGTAGGGAGCTTCGGGACGAGGACCGGCGGTTTTGCTCTGAACGCCGAAACCGTAACTGATCCCGGTGGCAGCATCGGCGCCGCTACCGGTTTGCCCCTGGGTTCCCCAGTAGCCGGGACGATTGACCCGGTTAACGACGCGGACTACTTCCGGCTACGCTTCACCGGGAAAACCAACGTGCATATCTACGGGAGAAGTACGGGCGACTACTTTGTCGATGGAGAGGTGCTGGACAGCGAGGGTAATAGAATCAGCGTAAATGAATATGCCTTGGATGACGGTTTCCGAATATTGGACGACTTTGGTCCGGGTACCTACTACGTCAGGGTCACCACCGGCGCCCAGGAAGCCCTTGGTCCCGTAGCGTATACACTCCACGGATTTGAGGATTCCGAGTACACGGACTTTGTAAACGACTGCCGGCGTCAGACCGGTCGATTAAGCGCCGGACGGTTCGGCGATGACCTGTACGCTTGCCAATGGCACTTGAAGAATCGGGAAAACGAAGGCGAGGACATCAACGTCGAACGCGTTTGGGCTGACGGCGTCAATGGAGACGGCATCAACGTAGCCGTGGTTGACGACGGCATGGACCACTATCACGAAGACCTGGCCGCCAACGTCAACGCCGACCTTAATCACGACTACACCGGAGGCGGCGATATATATGGAAGGGTCGAACACCATGGTACGGGAGTGGCCGGTCTCATCGCAGCGCACGACAACGATATCGGGGTTCGCGGAGTAGCTCCTCGGGCAACAGTATACGGATACAACTTGCTGGTTAGCCCAGTTGGCTTGAACCAAGCGGACGCCATGAGCCGTAACCGCGACGTAACGGCAATATCCAGCAACAGTTGGGGTGGGGTTGACGATCACGGCTTGGTGCATGTCACCGCTTTCTGGGAAGCCGCTGTGAAGACGGGGGTAGAAAAGGGCTACGGAGGAAAGGGGACCTTCTATGCGTGGGCTGCCGGCAATGGCGCCGACAGGGGAGATAACTCCAACCTTGAGGAGTACGCGAATTACTATGCGGTAATCCCGGTTTGCGCCGTCAATGACGACGGTATCAGGAGTGAGTACTCGGAGGAGGGGGCGAACCTGTGGGTATGCGCTCCATCGAACGATCTGAGGACGGGCCACCGGAGCGTCGTCACTATCGAGAATTCCCACCGGTACCGTTACAATTTTGGTGGGACCTCCGCATCAACTCCCATAGTCTCCGGTGTGGCCGCGCTGATGCGTCAAGTCAACCCGGGGTTGACGTGGAGGGACCTGAAGCTGATTCTCGCCAACACCGCACGCAAGAGCGACCCAAGGAACATCGGCTGGGAAGACGGCGCCTTCAAACACGGGTCATACACGGAAAAGTACCACTTCAACCATGAGTACGGCTTTGGGGTAGTCGACGCCAAAGCCGCCGTGGACCTGGCTAAAGACTGGACCAACCTGCCGCCGCTGAGGAGCGAGGGAGCAGCATCAGGTACGCTGAACACGCGGATTCCGGACCTTTCTTTCAGTGGCAATCCCACGACGGTCACCCGCACGCTTTATCTGAACACTGACATTGATTTCATTGAGTTTGTGGAAATCAAGACCTCTTTCCAGCACTCGTCTTTCCGTGACCTTGAGATTGAGCTGGAATCTCCTGAGGGGGCTGTGTCAAAGCTCGTAACCCCCTACTACACCGGTCCACCCATTCCGTTGCATGGCGAATTTCGCTTCGGTTCGGCCAAGCACTTGGGTGAAAATCCCGACGGCCAGTGGAAGCTCAGAATAACCGACCGGATCAATCTCTGGTCGGGCAGCCTCGATGCATGGAGCATCAAGATATACGGACACCAACTTACGCCCGCCGCACCTATCTTGAACAGGCTGACGCCCAGTGAAGATTCCATGACCGTATCCTGGTCTGCTCCCGCCGTCAGTCGCGGTTCCAGTCCCACCTCCTATGACCTGCGCTATATCCGTACTGATGCAGATGAGACGGTGGACGGCAATTGGACAGTCGTTGAAGGTGTCTGGCGGTCGGGTGCAGGAAACCTGGAGTACGAACTGACAGGGCTGGCGGGCAACTCGCAATACGACGTTCAAGTGAGGGCTGTCAACTCAGCCGGTGCCGGAGCTTGGTCCAACGTGCTTAGCGGCGCCACCCTGACGACCGTAGTCAACGTCGTCGACCGGTATGACAGGAACGACGACGGAGCGATCAGCAAAGATGAGGCCATCGCCGCGGTTATCGATTATTTCAACGGCATCATCACCAAAGAAGAGGCCATAGCGGTGATCATCGCCTATTTTTCTTCATAGAGGGCGTCTGAACTGTTCTCATCGATATTCCGTTGACGCTCCCGGTCCTTGTAGTTATACTCCGTTTATCATAAGTCAACACATCGTGAGAGGTGAACTATGCGGCGTATGCTTGTTCCGCTGGTGTTCGTGGTCGTAGTCGCAGCCGCCGGCATCCTGGGGACCACCCTGCCCGCTTCCGCCGACATAACCACTGCCCCGTTCAAGAACCTGGAGGAATGCTCCGCCAACAAGCTGTAGGCTCCCTTTACATAACGGCCTGATTTGAGCCCCGCCTATCTGTGATGCGCGGGGCCTTTTGTTTGTAGAATCCCGGCGGCATCAACTACAATAGCCACGTTTTCAGCGTCCATTGCCCAACCTCACTTATCGGGAGAAAGCCATGCGCGGCGTAACCTTCAGGGGCAACCGGGAAGCGGAGATTCAAGAGTTTCCGGACCCCCACGCCGGGCCGGGTGACGCGGTTCTCAGAGTCAAAGCGTCGGGGCTATGCGGCACCGACCTGCACCGCTACCGGGGCGCAACGCCGACGGTGATGATCACCGGACACGAACCGTGCGGCGTCATCGAGGAACTGGGACCCGGCGCTCCGCCGGGGCTGAAACTGGGCGACCGGGTAATGTGCCACCACTACGCCGGTTGCGGCGTTTGCGAAATCTGCGCCATGGGGTACGAGCAACTATGTCCTGGCGGCCGCATCACCTTTGGCGGCGGCACCGGTCACGGAGCCAACGCGGACTACATCCTGGTCCCTTCCCGAACGCTGGTCCATCTGCCGGATGAATTGTCATTCGAGGAAGGAGCGGCCATCTCGTGCGGGACCGGGACGGCGTGGAACGGTCTGCGGAAGATGAACGTTTCCGGCAGGGACACCGTGGCGGTGTTTGGGCAGGGTCCGGTCGGACTGAGTGGCACGCTGTCGGCCAAGGCGATGGGAGCAAGGGTAATCGCGACGGACGTGGTGCCGGAGCGGCTCGAACTTGCGCTGGAACTGGGCGCAGACCACGTGGTCAATTCCGCCGACACTGACGCATCCCAAGCCATCCGGGACCTGACCGGAGGCGCCGGAGCGTCGGCTTCGTTGGAGACCTCCGGCAATCCTCAAGCACGGAGCCAGGCCTTGGAGTGCCTGCGTGCTTTCGGCCGCTGTTGCTATGTCGGCATTGGCGGGCCCGCTGAGATTGACTTCAACCGGGACGTCATTTTCAAGGTGGTCACCATCTACGGTTCCTGGACCTTCAGCAAGTCTGAACTTATCGAGATTGCCCGGTTCTTTGTCGAAACTGGCGCCCCGCTGTCCAAGTTGATTACTCACCGCTACTACCTGGACCAAGCAGTGGAGGCGTTCCGGACATTTGACGGGGCCACGACAGGGAAGTGCGTGTTCGTTTTTGATTGATGCGCTCGTTTGGAATATCGCGTAGAAGATTCGGGAAGACCCGCAACTATTTATAAACGGAGGTAAACGCATGAAGTACGACGTAATTGTGGTAGGCGGCGGATCAGCGGGTTGTACAATCGCCACTAGGCTGTCCGAGGACCCGGAGCGTTCAGTGTTGCTGTTGGAGGCAGGGCCGGACTACCCGGAGTTCGAGCAGTTGCCGGAAGACCTGAAGATGGGCAACAACGTGTGGCTGTCCGCCTACGGCCCCCACAACTGGGGGTATACCGCCCAACTGACGCCGGAGCAGCCGGAGCTGATCATTCCCAGGGGCAAGGCCACTGGCGGGTCGAGCGCAGTCAACGGGCAAGTGCTCTTCAGGGGTATACCGGAGGACTACGACCGGTGGGCCGAATGGGGCAACGACGAGTGGTCTTTCGTCAATGTATTGCCCTACTTCAACAAGCTGGAGACCGACTTGGACTTCGGCGGGGGAGACTTCCACGGTTCCGACGGGCCAGTACCGGTGCGTCGTATGCCCCGGAGTGAATGGCTGCCCCATGCCTTGGCCTTCGAGCAAGCCTGCGTCGCTCAGGGGTTCCGCATCGACGAAGACCAGAACCACCCCGAGTCCACCGGCGTGTCCCCCAGGGCCCGCAACACCATCGAGGGTGTTCGGATGAGCATGGCCATCAATTACTTGGACATAGCCCGCCACCGGCTGAACTTGACGATACGGGCCAACGTCACCGCCCGTCGGATTCTGTTCGACGGCAAAAAGGCCGTGGGCATCGAGGCCGAGAGCGGCGGTGAAGTGTTCACCGTGGAGGCCGACGAGATCGTGGTCAGCAGCGGCGCGGTGGCGTCCCCACAACTCCTGATGCTCTCTGGAGTCGGACCGGCCGAACACCTGCGCAGCTTCGGCATAGAAGTAGTCCACGACTCTCCGGGCGTGGGCAAGAACCTGCGGGACCATCCATCCGCCGCCGTCCTGTTCCGGGCCGTCGGCGACAAGCCCGATGTTCAAGCGCCGGTGATCCAGGTCGGATTGCGCTACACTGTCGAAGGATCGGACCTGCGCAACGACATGCAACTGAGCCCGATGCTCATGACCAGCGAACACCGACCGGCCCAAGTCGAGATCGACGACGACCTGAACTACATTGGCATGAGCGCCAGCCTCCAACTGGCCTTGGGGCAGGGTGAGCTTACCCTTCAATCGACCGACCCGCACGTCCAGCCCTTCCTGAACTACAACTACTACCAAGAGGAAGAGGACCTGCGGCGCATGAGGGAGGCCGTGCGCTTGGGCGCACGTATGGCGGAACACCCGGCTTATTCCAACATCGTGTTGGAGCGGGTCATGCCAACGGACGAGGAACTGGCCTCCGACGAGCTTTTGAACGACTGGCTTCGGAAGAACTCGGGCACCTCTCACCACATCTCCGGCACCTGCAAGATGGGGCCGGACTCGGACCCGATGGCGGTGGTGGACCAGCACCTGAAGGTCAAAGGCATTCAAGGATTGAGGGTAGCCGACGCGTCCATTATGCCCGACTGCATCCGCGCCAACACCAACGCGACTACCATAATGATTGGGGAGAAGGTGGCGGACTATATCAAAGAAGGGAAGTAGGCGCGACCGGGCCGCAATTGGATTTCAGGGGCGCACAACCGTGCGCCCCTAATGTCCTTTGGAGGAAGGGATGGTAGCAACCGGCAGGGTGCAAGAGATATTCGCCGACTCCAAGAGGATGCACACCGATGCCCTGGAACGCCTAGCTGTAGGCGACATACGCGACGCGGCGGAAAAGGCGTGGTGCGCCACTTTGAGAGCCACCGATGCCCTCGTCCTGTCCCGTACCGGCCACGAGCCGCAACACTCCTCCATGTCTGGCCGCGAACTGGACAGGCTGTCCACCGAGGACTGGCAGCTCAAGACATTGGTGGGCCGATATTACTCTAGGCAGACGACGCTTCACGGGCACTGCTTCTATCTCGGTATGCCACCGACACCCGAAACCGAGCGCCGCATCAGAGAGACCGTCATATACATAGATGACGCAGAACGACTGGCAAACCGCTAACCCCGGCCCACTGAGATAGCCCATCCGAATGCCGAACTTCTGCACCCGCATCCCCTTGCTCCTGATCCTGGCCCTGTTGGTAGCTTGTGGAGCTGTTGCAACACCTATTAAGGACGGAGGCGCAGTCTACGCACCAGAGCCGAAGTCACCGGAAGCCTTCATCGCCGTCAGCACAGGTTTAATTTCCCACTGCGTCTTACGAGTTAACGGAGCCGCCTCCTGTGGAGGGAGCACCATATACGACTCACGGAATTTTCTGCCTCCTCATACGTGGGATGAATATGAGCGTGGCAGTGAACCCAAGAATGCTAGATTTATTGACCTCAGTGTAGGCCACTTTTACATTTGCGGACTGCTTACGGATGGCAAGCCGTTTTGTTGGGGAGAGGATACATACGGCGAAGCCTCACCGCCTGCACAGGAGACATTTACGGCTATTAGCAGCAGTAGAAACCACACCTGCGCACTCCGTTCTGACGGTTCTCCCGTATGCTGGGGCCAGCAAAATCCACGAATAGTGCCCCCTGCTGATGAAAAACTTATCGCCATAGGCAGCGGGTACGAAAATACTTGCGGGATCCGGTTTGACGGCTCGCCTGCCTGCTGGCACGCTGCCGTGGGACCTTCTTCCAGCAGTCCTGAATTGCCAGGAACTGTTATCGTAGGAAGAACTCCAAGCCCTTGGGATATCGAATGGTCGCCATCGCCGTCCTGCGCCCCCAGGCCCACCGTCATAGTCGGCGACTCATCCATAATGTGCGGGCGGTAGGCTGGAAAGGGCAGGAATTTGCGCTCTTCGTAGAGGCGGACGAAGGGCAGAGTCGGCTTCCCCTTACCTTGCCGAGTTCCTAGCCGCGCTCCCGTTGGCGCCGCCGGTCGAGATGTTGCCGGTACAGGACTTTGACTTCTCCGGCGTCCATCCACGTCTGTCGTGAACCGGCATCGGTCAAGACCCAAAAGCCCGGGTCCGGGTTGTCCATCAAACCGCAGGTCTTAAGGATGGTGCGCGACCAGCCAAGCTGCCATTCCAGTTCGGTTTGCGGGCCGCCTTCGTGCAGTTGCCGCGTAATTTCGTCCGTGAAGTTCATCTGGTCAATGACCGTTTCGACAATATCCCGTATCCGCCCTCTGCCGCCCAATGCGCGCAGGGCCTGTAAAGTAGGACTGCACAAATCATACTGGTCAGGAACCCCAAAGGCGGTCTGGCTGTCGTATGGCGGAGACTCAAATGGCTCCGCATCAATGGCTTCAGAGTTGAATACGGCCTGCCATTCCTCGCGCAGTCGCTCTACTTCGTTCTTCAGCGTATCGGCGCGTTTGAGGCGCGCTGTCAATTCGGCGACAGCGTCATAGTCGCCAATCTCGGCTGCGCGGGTAAGAGCTTCCACCAAGGTCTCACGGGCCTTGGAAAACTCTGACAGGACATTGCGAAAAACTGGCGGCATATGGTCGCCGCTCATTTCTTCCACCATCGTTGAATTCCTCTCCCAAAAGGCTCTGCGAATTATACGATACGCAAGCCGCACCATGGACTGCGGCAGTCTATTAGTCTGTTATAATCGCCGGGCACGGTAGGGGCTGTTGAGACGCTGCCGGGTGGTCGTGGCTCAAGCAAGGCGCGATAATCCCTATCACGCCGAGACGCGAGGTCACTCAGGGCAGATTGCCCATGCCTTTACAAGGTGAATGATGACCGTAGAGACCCCGTTGCTCACCGCCTTCGTCGCCACCGCGGGCGCTGTCCTGATAGCCGTCATCGGCCTGATAGCCAGCGTCCACTACCGGCTGGGCAAGTTGGAGCGGGGGCAAGAAGATCTGGCTGCCAACCAAGAAAAGGGAGACGCCGATATTAGAGAAATGGTGATTAGGGAAAGCACCCACACCCGGGAATTGATTGCCCAAACCCGGGAGATGGTGCTTCGGGGAGACGCTCACACCCGGGAGATGGCAGCCCAAGAATACGCTCACACCCTGGAAATGATCTCCCAAACCAGAGAATTTCTCTCCCAATTGATCATGCAGGAAATCGCCGCCTTGCGTGAGCGCTCCGACGCCCAGCACGCGGAAACGATGGGCGCCATCCAGCGCCTGACCGACGCCTTCCTGTCCCACAGCCACGACACCGACGGCACTATC
This sequence comes from Dehalococcoidia bacterium, assembly GCA_965203835.1. Classification (GTDB taxonomy): domain Bacteria; phylum Chloroflexota; class Dehalococcoidia; order Lucifugimonadales; family UBA3495; genus CBDCFV01. Next base: position 891,416 of record OZ241919.1, on the reverse strand, counting down.
CGGTTCCGTATTCCGCCGCCCGATGAGCGGCCACAACGGACGGACACAGCAGCATGAAACGTAGCGAATCGCGCATCCTTACTACCCACTGCGGCAGCCTGCCCAGGCCGGACGCATTGGTTGAAATGTTGGGGGCAGTGTCCCGGGGGGAGCCGGTCGATGAGGAGGCTTTGCAACTCGCTGCGCGCCAAGCGACTGCGGGCGTAGTCCAAGCCCAGAGTGAAGCGGGGGTGGACGTAATCAACGGCGGAGAACAGTCGAGGGTCAGCTTTTCCACCTACGTGACCCAGCGGATGTCTGGCTTTGGCGGTGCATGGACCCGGCGCGGGCACCGGGACCAGAACGAGTTTCCTACCATCGCCAGGCCCAGGGTGGTGCAGTTGATGCGGGACGTGCCGACATGTGTGGGGGCCTTGTCTTACGACCGGCTGGACTTGGCCGAGAGGGAGTGCGACGACCTTCTGGCCGCCGTGCCGGAAACGAAGGCGCAACCGCAAGAGTTGTTTATGAGCGCGGCGTCGCCGGGCATAATCGCCCTGACCATGAAGAACAACTTCTACGGCAGCTATGAAGACTACGTTATGGCCTTGGCCGGGGAGATGCGGAAGGAGTACGAGCTTATCGCCTCCAAGGGGCTTGTTCTTCAACTGGACTGCCCCGACCTGGCTATGGAACGGCACGTTTCCTATCAGGACGAGCCCCTGGAGAAGTTCCAGGAGTTGGTCGCGCTTCATATTGAGGCCATCAACCACGCGATACAGAACATCCCCAAGGAACAGGTGCGTCTGCACGTTTGCTGGGGAAACAGCGAAGGCCCCCATCATTACGACGTGCCCTTAGAGGACATCCTGCCGTTGCTCTACCGGGCCAACGTTGGCGCGTTGGTTATGGAGATGGCCAATCCGAGACACGCGCATGAGTACAAGGTCTACCAGCAACACCCCTTGCCGGAAGGGATGCTGTTGGTGGCGGGGGTGATCGACACCAAGACCAACTACGTGGAGCACCCTGAAGTTGTTGCTGATCGCCTCCGTTTGGCGGTGCAGGCTGCGGGAGGCGACCCTACCCGTGTGATGGCGGGGACCGATTGCGGGTTCGACACGTCTGCTGGCTCCAACCGTGTAGACAAAGGAGTGGTGTGGCTGAAGCTCCGGTCTATGCGGGAAGGAGCCGATATAGCCAGCAGGTCGTTTTCCTGGCCCGGACGCGACTGACACCGTACAACGAGGGTTGTTTGACAGGGGAGACGGGTTGCTCCTACACTAATTTGCGTCGCGCCTGCGCGCTTTTGAGTTGAGATACGCTGCTAAAATCTCAGGTCGGTCAGGGGGACTGCCATGCAGGTCAAAGAGAAGCGTTACACCGAACATCGAATGAAGGTCAACGGCCTTAACATTCACTACACCGACTGGGGCAATCCCGACGCGCCGCACCTGTTCATGGCCCACGGGGCGGTGGCCAACGCCATCTACTGGGACCTGACCGCCCCCGCTTTTCGGGACGACTATCACATTGTCGCCGTGACAGCCCGCGGCAGGGCCAAGAGCGACTATTCGCCCACCGGCAGATACGAGACCGAAGACTATGTGCAGGACTTCCGGGAACTTACGATGGCCCTTGGCATGGAGAAACTGACTTACTTGGGGCAATCGATGGGCGGCAAAATCGGGATGACCTACGCCGCTGTGTACCCGGACCAAGTGGATCGGATGATACTGGTGGACGTGGGCGGAGAGAGCACCGGGTCGCCGTCGGGTGATCCGATGACGAACCGTCCGGAAGTATATAACTCGCCTGAGGAGATAGAGTCCTGGCTCAGGCAGTTCGACCGGTTTGCCAGGATAAGCCGGGAAGCAATAGATATAGTCATCCATACCGGATTCCAGCAACTGGTCAACGGGCAATGGATATCTTCTTTGGCTAGTCCTTTGGCCCCTCGCCAGCGTCCGGCAACACCTCCAGTCTACGATGTGTTGAACAAGATCCAGTGTCCTACCATGCTGATCCATTGTTTGCGCAGCGACCTGATGGGGTCCGAGATAGCGGCCAAGACCAGGGACGCGATCCCCAACTGCGAGCTTGTCCAAATGGACTCCGGTCACCTGCCGCACTTGGAGCGGCCCGACGAGTTCATCCGGGTGGTCAAGGACTTCCTTGGTAAGTAAAGCGAACGGTGATTTCCCGCTCCGGCGGCCTTCGCCCGTTCATTCATAGCACGTCCGTTCATAGATGGTAATTGTCGGCCTGGCGATCCTGGTCTTCGGATTTTTCCTACTGACCATCGTCATAATACCTTCGGGCAACCGCTTGGTCATCGCCTCCCGGTTGCCACAGATACACACCCTTGACTCGTTGATCCGGTACCCCGACTACCGGTTGCTTTGGACGGGCAACTTCTTCGCCAACAGCGCCCAATGGTTCCAACTGCTTTCCGTTGGCTGGCTGGTGCGCGACCTTTCCGCAGGCTCGGCAAGTTCCGCCGTTCAGGTGGTGACGGTGGGCGGTATGGTGACGCTGCCTATGCTGCTGGTTACGCCGTGGGGCGGAGTGCTGGGAGACCGCCTCAACCGGCGGAAGCTGATAATGACGGTCAGCGCCGGGATGGGGGTCCTGGCAGCAGCCTTCGCCCTGCTGGTGGAACTGGACGTAGCCCAAGTATCCCATGCCTACTTCTACGTTGTGCTTAGCGGCGTGGGGTTGGCAATCGTGCAACCTACTCGGCAGGCGCTTATCGCCAATACGGTGCCGCGCGATGCCATCGGACACGCCTACGCCACCAACACTTTCACCATCGCCGGCACTCGGATGATAGGCCCCTTCTTCGGCGGCATCATCATCGCCAGCATGGGCTTTACTTGGAACTTCCTGGTGGAGGCAGCCCTCTACTTGGGAGTGGTGCTGGCGTTACTGCCGATGAAGACTCCTTACATAAACCAAGGCCCAGCGACGCCTCGGACGAGAACACCGGCCCGGGCGAGGAGGGCCTCGCCCCTGCGCGACCTGGCAGAGGGGATACGCTACGTATGGAAAGACGAACCGGCCATATTCCAGATTATGCTGCTGAGCATGGTGGCCAACGTGGTGATACATCCGGTGTTGTTCATGCTGCCCCTGTTCACAGCGGATGTTCTTCAACGAGGGGCAGACGTTGGCGGCTACCTGCTGGCGGCAAGCGGGTTCGGGGCCTTGGCATCGGCCATGACCATTGCTACGGTGGGATTTGTATTCCGGAAGGGCAGGCTGGCGCTGGGTTCGGTGGTGGCGGCGGCGATTGCGACCATCATGTTCGCGTACACGCCGTGGCTGATGATGTCGATTTTCCTGTGCGCGTTGTTTTCCGCAGGCCTCAACGCCAACCGGACCGCCAGCGGCACCTTGGTGCAACTCCTGGTGCCGGACCAACTGCGCAGCCGGATCATCGGGCTTCAGAACTACTTCATGGGATTCGTGGTGTTCACCAGCCTGCTCATCGGGTGGTTTGCCGCGACCACATCGGTGACGACGGCGATTGCCGCAGTGGGCGCGGTGGGGTTGGTTCTCAGCGTCGCTTACTCATTCTTGTTGGGCAGAATTCGCAACCTGGACTGAAGCTCTCGCCTCAATTTACGGCGTCGCTTACAATACCGTCGCGCAAGTCCTGCCCCCGCGAAGGCGGGGGGCGATTGGAGGCAGAGCATGGTCTACGACGTGATTGTAATCGGCGCCGGGACGGCGGGCAGTGTGCTGGCGGCACGGCTTTCGGAAGACCCTGACCGGTCGGTATTGCTGCTGGAGGCTGGGCCGGACTACCCGGACCTGGACATGCTTCCCGATGACCTGAAGCGGGGCAACAATCTCTTGAGGTCCGCATTCGGGCCGCACAGTTGGGAATACTTGGGCAACTTGACTGAAGGACAGTCTGCGGCCATACCCATACCGCGTGGCAAGGTGGTGGGCGGATCCGGCGCGGTCAACGGCCAAGTGTTTCTGCGCGGGATACCGGAGGACTACGATGGGTGGGCCGCCGGCGGCAACGACGAATGGGCGTTTGCCAGGATGCTGCCTTACTTCAGGAAGATGGAGAGCGACCAGGACTTTCAGGGCGACTTCCACGGTTCCGACGGACCGGTCCCGGTGCGGCGCTATCGGAGGCCGGACATGGCCCCCTTCGCCCAAGCCTTCTACGAAGCCTGCTTGGCGGAGGGGTTCCCTGAGTCGTTGGACGAGAACAGCCCCGATGCCACGGGCATCGGCCCGGTGCCCCTGAACCACTGGGACGGCGTTCGCATGAGCATGTCGCTGGCCTACCTGTCGCAGGCCCGACACAGGCTAAACCTGACCATTCGCGCCAACGCGCCCGCCAGGCGGATACTGTTCGACGGCAACCGGGCGGTGGGAGTGGAGGTTGAGAGCGGCGGGGAGCGGATTACGGTCCTGGGGAACGAGATCATTCTCAGTTCCGGCGGTATAGCCTCGCCCCAGTTGCTGATGCTTTCCGGTGTCGGGCCTGCCCCAGCCTTGGCGGACGCGGGTATCGACATGGTGCACGAACTGCCGGGCGTTGGCCGTAACCTGCGCGATCATCCGATGGCCATGGCCCTTTACGAGTACCAAGGCGAGTTGCCGGACGACACGGAGGCAATGATTCAGACGCTGCTCCGTTACACCACCGAGGGGTCAGCCACGCGGGACGACATGCACATCGGCATACTTTCGCTGGACCCGGCCCATGTGCCGGAGGGGCTGCCGCTGGATATAGAGGGCAAGTGCATCACCATCTACTCCAGCGTCCAGAATGCCCTCAGCGCCGGGGAGTTGAAGCTGCGTTCAAGCAACCCCGATGACCCGCCGGTGATGGAATTCAAGTATATGACCGACCCGTGGGACTTGCAGAGGGCGAGGGAAGGGGTACGGCTTTCGGTGCGGTTGGGCGATCATCCCGCGTTCCGAAACCTCTTCACCCGCCGCATCTCTCCCAGCGACGCTGATCTGGCTTCGGACGAGGCGCTGGATGCGTGGCTGTTGGACAACATCGGCACCCAGTACCATACATCGGGGACCTGCAAGATGGGTCCGGCAGACGATCCGATGGCGGTGGTGGACCAGTATTGCCGGGTGCGCGGCTTGGATGGGTTGCGGGTGGTCGACACATCGGTGATGCCGGACGTGATTCGCGCCAACACCAACTGCACCGCCGTCCTCATCGCCGAGCGGGTGGCGGACTGGGTGAAAGAGGGCCGGTAGCGACGACGAGGTCGAGCAAGGAGATTAGCGATGGAAGTCGAATGGATGAACCATACCGGGTTCGTGGTCAGCGACATGGAGCGGTCGCTGGAGTTCTACCGGGACCTGCTGGGGTTGAAAGAGGAGCGCAACCAGATTCTGGAAGGGGAGTTCATTTCCGAACTGGTTGGATACCCCGATGCACGTCTGCACATCATCTACCTTGGGTCGGGGGACATGCGCCACTCGGTTGAGCTTATCCAGTACCTGAACCCTCCGGGGACGGCGGTGGCGATGCCGGAGCGGCACCAGGTTGGGGCCTCGCACTTGGGAGTAATAGTGGACGATCTGGACGCCTTTTACGCCGAACTTTCAAGCCGGGGGGCGCGGTTCGTTAGCCCGCCGGCGATACGCCCCGGAGCGGTATACCCAATGGCCAGCAAGGGCTGCTGCATGCAGGACCCCGACGGCAACTGGCTGGAGTTGCTGGAGCGTCCACCGGCGCCGGAAGGGTCCACTCAAGCCTGACACCCTCGGACAGGTTAACTGCCCATGTGCAACCGCTTGACGCACTCGTCGTGGACCGCCCCCAGGAAACCGGAGACGTAGTGCTGGTGGCTGAATTCCAAGCCTTGGGATACGGCGCCGGACTTGGCCGTTTCGTAACACCGGACGGCTTCGGGGTTGTCGTAGGGGAAGGGTATCATCCCCATGTAGTACTCGAAGTCGGAAATGTCGGCCCATGCCACAAGTTCCGGCAGCGTGGCATGGGCGGTTGCCCAGTGTTCGCCGTCGTTCCTGCCGCGCAGGAACGACCAGTCAGGCGTGTGCATGGCCTTCCGGCGGTCTAACCCAGGACCTGTTCGGCGATGCGTTCCATTTCCGACAGAGACCCTTCGCCCGAGTCCAAGGGCAGAGGTATGGTGACCCTGGTGGCGCCGGCGTCCTCATAGCGGCGTACCAGGTCCTTGTCCGGCGTGATGTTGCAGACGACCAACTGGATGGACTTAGGGTCGCGTCCGGCGGCTTCCGCCAGTTCGTCCAGGGTGGCCCGCCCGGCTTTCACCTGCTCCTCGGTCACGCGCACCGGCATCCAACCGTCGCCCCAAGCCACGACGCGCTTGAACACGTTGGCGGCGTACCCGCCCAGGAAGACAGGCGGATGAGGCTTTTGCGCTGGCTTAGGAGAGCACTTGACCGCCGGGAAATCGTAGTAGCGGCCGTGGAACTCGGCCTCGTCCTTGGTCCAAAGCTCCTTCATCGCCAGTATGGCCTCGCGGGTCTGCCCCCAGCGGTGCTCGAAGTTGCCGCCCATGATTTCGGTCTCTTCCTTGAGCCATCCGGCGCCGATGCCGAACAGGAACCTGCCGCCGGAGAAGTGGTCCAGGGTGGCGATCTGCTTGGCCTGCATTATCGGGTTGTGCTCCGGCACCAAGCTGATGCTGGTGCCCAACTTGATGCTGCTGGTGGCTGCGGACGCCCTGGACAGGCCCATCAGCGGATCGGCCATGTCGGCCATCGAAGGAGGAATGGAGCCGTCGGGGGTGCCGCCGTAGCGGGAGGTGGTGTGAACGGGCAAGATCGGGTGTTCGGGAAGCCAGAAAGACTCGAAGCCCAGTTCTTCTGCCCTTTTGGCCAACTGGGCGGGGTCCAGGGAAGTGCTGGACGCCCTGGCTGAAATACCGATGTCCATGGCAGTCGCCTCCGTTTGCAGGATGGTTAAGTGATGATGGTACCATTTTTCACCGCACGCCGTGGGAGGCATAAGTGAAATTCAAAAAAACCGTGCCATTGGGGGCCAGGAGTTCAGAGATTCCATGCCCGCAGCGATGAATCCCGGGTCCACTATGGACCGGCGCTACAACTCAGCAGGACGCAGTGGATGCTGCCATCGCAGTCTTGGGAACCGGCTGAAGTCGGAGTCGGTCGACACCATGGTGCAGCCATGCTCGACCGCAATCGCGGCGTGCTGAGCGTCGGCAACCAGCTTCCCGGCGGCCCCCGACTCACGGCACAGCCTTTCGAATATGCCCAAGTGGTCAGGTCCGGGACCTACAATACGCGCCGTGGGGCGTTCCAGGAGCGAGGACACGAATGCGAAGGATTGGTCGAGAGTGGATGGCGGGTTGAAGACTCTAGGGTTGGTTACGACGCGGATGAAACCGGACAGAACGAGGACGGATAGAGCGAACGGTTCGGGTCCCGTCGCCAAGCGAGTGATCCAAGTTGCATAGGCAGCGTGGTCCGGGGTGGAGTCCTCGACGTGCGCGTATATCAGGACATTCACGTCGGGAAGCAGCATCTCGAATCAACGACTCCCGCGCCCGTACCCGGCTTCGTCGTCCTGGGCATCGAGCGCCCTCGGCCGGTCGAGATCGACCCCAGGACGGGCGTAAACGCCACGCACGGTGACCAGACGGAAGGGCGGCGGCTCCGGTGCTTCGTGGCACTTCAGAGCATCGTCCAACGTCTTGGCAATGAAAGCACTTACGCTGATGCCGCGGGCTTCGGCGGCGCGGCGTACCTGTTTCGCGAGTTGGTCGTCGAGCGAGATAGTAGTCCTCATGATGAATAGCATAACCTATCTTCACCAGAGCATCAACACGCACGTCTGATAACCCATCGGGACAGTCCGGGTTCGGGTTCATAGCAGGGATAGACGTGTCATCAAATTTGACAATCTAAGATTTGGGTAAACTTGTATGTAATTCCCTTCTTAAAAGGGTCGTCCGATCATGGTTCGACAAGCTCACCACGAACGGGCTTTTGTTGATGCGGGCTTTGTATATTCCCAGTTGGACGACGGCGTTGTGGTGATAAATCCTTTCCACACACTATAATGGCGGCAACGAGGCCCTTGTTTGTTCGATACTCATGCTTACGCTAGGCAGAAGGGATCCGTTTCAGGCGGTCCGTCCAGCGGCGAAGGTACGGTGGATTCCCGCCTGCGCGGGAATGACGTGTTGAGGGCGGGAACGACGGTTGGGATGCGAGGCTGACTGGTGGTTTATTTGGGCTGCGGGCGGTTTGTTTGGGGCCCGACAGGATTAGCCTTTGAGGCAAGATTACCCATTGAGAGGATGTAATGAAGTTTGGTCTTTTTTATCAAATACAGGTGCCCAAGCCTTGGTCGGAGGAGACGGAGGCGCGGCGGTTCTGGGAGGCGTTGGACCAGATAGCCTTCGCGGAGGAGATGGGGTTCGACAGCGTCTGGTTTTCCGAGCACCATTTCCGCCCGGTGTGGTCCCACAACAGCGCGCCGGACCTTACCTTGGCGGCGGCCAGCCAGCGGACTTCCAGGATACGGTTGGGCATCGGCGTGGTCTTGGCCCCGATTCACCATCCATTGCACACGGCCCAGAGGATGGCGACGCTGGACATTTTGAGCAGGGGCCGGGTGGACGTTGGAATAGGACGGACGGGCTACCCGTACCAGCTCACGCCCTACGGCACCGACTTGGAGGACACCAGGCCGATATGGGAGGAGTTCGCCAACGTTCTGCCGAGAATCTGGACGGAAGAGGTGATTTCCTACGATGGAGAGTACTTCAAGATTCCGCCCCGGGAGGTGCTGCCCAAGCCATTGCAGAAGCCCCATCCGCCGCTGTGGTCGGCGTGCGTGAGCGACAGCACCGCCAAGCAGGCAGGGGAGTTGGGCCTGGGCGCCCTGGTAGGCAGCGAAGGTGGGTTGGAGAAAGCCCGCGACACGGTGCAGCTATACCAGGACTCGTTGAAGAAGGCCAAGCCGGCATCGGGCATGGTCAACAACCAAGCGGCCTTGATGACCGCCGGGTATTGCCACGAAGACCCCAAGATGGTCGAGTCCCGCGGCTCCGAGTTGGTCCAGTGGTACATGGACCAGCAGCGGGAGCGGGCCAGGCTGGTGTGGCGCGGCGTAGACCCGTCGACGGTGCCGCCGGACTACCAAGGGTACTACGAAAGGGACATGACCCTGGCGGCAGGGCCTTACCCGGACGACGCCAAGGCGGAAGACAGGATAAAGCAGGGGAGAGCCTTCTGGGTGGGGACGCCGGACCAGTGCATCCGGTTCGTGGAGGAGTACGAGGCCATGGGCATCGACCAGATATTCTCCCTGTCCGCCATCGGCCCGGAGTCCCACGAAGAGACGATGAACACTATCCGCACTATCGGGAAGCACGTCATTCCGCACTTCCGGGAGAAGGAAAAGCGGCAGGCCGGGAGCTGACGGGCAACATTAAGAAACTATCTCTAAACCAACTGTCTCCGCGGACGATCCCTCGTCGTTGACCAAAGCCGATGGATTCCCGTTCCCCTTCCCCCGTCTTTCCCGCGAAGGCGGGAAACCAGGCCGGGGTAGGCTGCGCGGGAATGACCTACGAGACCACCGAGGGCTACTCGGTCACGGTGATGGATTCCCGCCTGCGCGGGAATGACGAGGTAGGTTGGTGGAATGACGAGTTGGGTTGGGAGAATGGGTGGTTGGGCAGCGCATCCAGTTTTGAGATAGTTACCAAGTGAGATAGTTGGCAAGGAGGACCAACATGGAGTTAGGGGTAGTTTTTCCGCAAACGGAGATTGGGTCCGACCCTATCGCCGTAAGGGACTACGCGCAGGCGGCGGAGCAACTGGGTTATACCCACCTCATAGTGTACGACCACGTCCTGGGCGCGGACACCACGCGCCACGAGAACTGGCAGGGGGGCTATACCCTGGAAAGCATGTTCCATGAGCCGTTCGTGCTGTTCGGGTACTTGGCGGGGTTCACCTCCAGTATCGAGCTGGTCACGGCGGTGCTGATCTTGGGGCAGCGGCAGACGGCGCTGGTGGCGAAGCAGGCGGCGGAGGTGGATGTGTTGTCCGGGGGACGGCTGCGGCTGGGCATCGGAGTGGGCTGGAACCATGTTGAATACGAGGCCTTGGGAGAAGACTTCCATAACCGGGGCAGGCGCAGCGAGGAGCAGATAGAGTTGCTGCGGGCCCTGTGGACCAATGAAGTCGTCGATTTTCACGGACGGTGGAACAACGTTACCCACGCCGGCATCAACCCGTTGCCGGTGCAACGGCCCATTCCCGTCTGGCTGGGCGCCGGTGGTCGGAACAGTCCCATCCCCAGCGACCGGGTCCTGCGGCGGGTGGGCCGCATGGCCGACGGCTGGTTCCCCCAGTTCCAGTGGGGCGAGGAGGGCAAGGCGGCTATCGCCAAGGTGCACGAGGCGGCGCGGCAAGCGGGCCGTGATCCATCCGCCATAGGCTTGGAGCCACGGATCAACTTTTCCGACGGCAACCCGGAGTTCTGGCAGGAACAAGCGACCATCTGGCAGGACGCCGGGGCGACTCACTTTGGCGTCAACACCATGCGCGGCGGGCTGGAAACGCCGCAGCAGCATATCGACGCCATCCAGCAGTTCAGGGAGGTGGTAGGAGGCTGACAGCGGTTCCGGGTACGGCCATAGGCGGACTACAATGGGGTTAACATGTCGCCGCAGTGAATCTGACTTGGGCACAATGCTTCCGCAAAGGGCTACTGGTATGACCACAACAGGATGCGATCCACGGGCGCTCCAAGTCGCTCGGGAATTACATCAAGCCGAGCAGCCGGAGATAACCATTCTCTTCGGGTCGAGGGCCCGCGGCGACTATGAGGAAGGCCGCTCGGACATTGACATCCTGTTAATCAGGGACAATCTGCCCACCCTGGAGCAGGAAAGCCTAATTGAACAAAACGCGGAAAAGCTCACCCAATCCCTGTACGGCTGGAAGGTGCCGGTGCAGACCGTTTGGTATACGAGCAGCGAGTTTGACCAAATGCGCCGCACTGTCAACCACGTTATAGCCCGTGCCTTGAAGGACGGAATAATCATGCCGAGCGACCCGGAGGACTACGGCAACCGCTACAGCGGCGATGAGCAGGACTACAGCCAGGAATGGACGATAACCGGCGAACGCCGCCGCCACGCGGAAAACCACCTTGCTACGCTCGACCTGATTATCGAGTCTGGAAGAGCAGGCATGGACGACATGATAGGCCAGCAAGCTCATCAAGCGTTGGAACACGCGATGAAGGCCCTTATCTCGGCCCGCGGCTGGCAGTACAAGACTACTCACAACCTGAACGAACTGGTGGGACAGATACGCCGGGCCGACCCGGAATTCCGATTCAAGCTGACCATCAACGGGGACATTTACAATCAATACGCCGGCAGCGACGAGTACGACCGCACCGAGAACCCTCTCAGCAGCATTCCCAACTTCTACGTGACTACAAAATCAGACGTCCAGTTACTGCTGGACCGGGCCAGTCAAGTCCAGGACGACCGATCAAAATAGGAATGGGAGGGACGGGGGTTCACGCTGTGAATACCTGATTTTGCAAATGGACGTGGAGGACAGTTAAACCGTGCGGGACCGCGTCCATTTTCTACAGTGGGAGTGCCCCCGGGCGGTGAACCGGGAGTTGCTGGCGTTTTTGAGCGAGTAACGCAGCAGACAGTCTAAACAAGGTTTATTAAACATGGTCAAAATGAGTGGGGGTGAAGCCCTAGTCAAATCACTCGTAAGGGAAGGCGTAGACGTAGTATTCGGAATTCCGGGTATACAGATATACGGAATCATCGCCGCGTTGCGGGACGAACCGGGCATCCGCATGATCACTACGCGGCACGAACAGGCCACGACATACATGGCCGACGGCTATGCCCGCGCTTCGGGAAAACCGGGCGTGGCCTTGGTGGTGCCGGGTGTCGGTCTTTACAATGCCGCCTCCGGCTTGACTAATGCCTACTCCCGCTCCTCGCCCGTGCTCCTCATCGCCGGCCAAGTCCCGCGGGGCGCAATGGGCAAGGGCCTTGGGGCAGTCCACGAGATATTGGACCAGGGGAGCACAGTGCGTTCGGTGACAAAGTGGCAGCGCCAGGCGCTCAGGCCGCGGGAAGTCCCGGACGCCGTGTTCGAGGCTTTCAGGCAGATGCGCACCGGTCGGCCCCGTCCCGTTCTGATTGAGATACCGCCCGACGCCGGGGTGGAGCAAGAGGAAGTGACGCTGCGGGATCCCGCCCGTATCCCGCGGATTGTGCCCAGCCCGGAAGATCTTCGGGAAGCAGCGGCCATTATTGCTGAATCCCGCACGCCGGTGATATTCGCTGGAGGAGGTGTGGCCCGGTCCAATGCTGAAGAGGCTCTTGTCAAGCTGGCCGAGGCGACGAACATACCCGTGGTTACGTCCAGCGGCGGCAAGGGGACCATTCCCGACAATCATCCCCTGTCTTACGGCTCGTGCTTTAGCCCACGGGGCGAGAGACAAGAGATGAACCAACTTTATGGGGTGATGCAATCGGCAGATGTGGTTATAGGAATCGGCGCGCGGTTTTCGTTGGGCAACCCCGCCGGAGAGAGGTCCACGCTGGTGAACATAAACATAGACGACGCCGAACTCACCAGAGTCCAGTCCAACACTATCCCACTGCACGGCGACGCCAAGGCGACGGTCGAGGCCATACTGCCATTCTTGGTGGAGGCCGGAGCGGGGCGCCGGCCCTCGCCCGCGGCGGCTGTTGTTGCGGCCAGGAATCTTATTGCCTACTACGACATTCGGCTTAAGGAGCCGCAGTACGCAGTGCTGGAGGCGATGCAGAACGGCATCCCGGAGGACGCTTTCATAGTATGGGATATTACGCAGTTCGGTTACTACGCGCGGACCCACTACAAGGTCAATCATCCAAAGACTTACATTGACTCCGGCTATTCGTTCAATCTTGGCTACGGTTTCCCCACGGCGCTGGGGGTGAAAATCGCTCAGCCCGATCGTCCCGTTATTTGCATGGCCGGAGACGGCGGGTTCATGTTTAACGCGTCCGAGCTTTCCACGGCGGTCAAGTACGGGATCAATGTAGTAACCGTAGTATTCAGGAACGACTCCTACGGTAATGTCGCCCGCGACTTGGAGGACGTGTTCGGAGGGACTTACGAGACCGACCTGCACAACCCGGACTTCGTCAAGTTCGCCGAGTCGTTCGGCGCAGTAGGTATGAGGGCGGAAGGCCCGATGGAACTTGAAACGCTGATCCCGTCGGCGCTGGAACGGCAAGCGCCGGTGGTCATCGACGTACCGTTTAGAGACATGCCGATATCCAGGGCGCCGCAATTTGCGCCTCTCTACAATCTGCCTTGGACCCAGCCTCAGGAAGGGCGCATAGAGGCCTGAGCCGCTCTGCCGGAGTGCTTTACCCCTTGAGGTGCTTCTCGTAGAAAAGCAGAACGCGGTGCCACATATCCTGGGCCGGGGCGGCTCGATAGCTGGGGCGGTAGTCGGCGAAGAAGGCGTGGCCCGCGTTGGGGTAGTGTACGAACTCGTAGTCCTTGCTGTGTGCGTCAAGCTCCTGCTTCAGGCGGGCGGCGTGTTCCGGTGACGGGTTGGGGTCTTCCTCGCCGAACAATGCCAGTAGCGGGCAGTTGAGGTTGGCGACCATGTCAACGGCGGCCACCGGCCTAGCCTCGGTCAATTCGTCTGGGATGATGTGGCCGCCGGCGGAGTCGACCGCCGCGTTAACGTTGCTGCTGGTGCAGCCGAACATGAGGGTGTAGCGGCCGCCGGAGCAGAAGCCGATGATGCCGACCCTGCCGTTGGTGTGGGCGTGGCCCTTGAGGAACATGGCCGCCCCTTCCAGGTCGCCCATTGTCTGGGAGTCGGGAACGGAAAACAGGACTTCCAGAACTCTGTCAGGGGCCGGCCTTCCCTCCCGTGTGTACAGGTCGGGGGCGATGGCGATGTAGCCCTGCTCGGCGAAACGGCGGCACAGTTCCTTCATGTGGTCTTCCAGCCCCATGCCCTCCATGGTGACTATCACGCCGGGGTATTGGCCGGGGGTGGCGGGCTGGCTCAGGTAGGCGTCGATCTGGGTACCGTCCCGGCTGGCGTACCGGGTCATTCCTGATTCCAGTTGGGCTGATGCGGTGACCATATCTCTGTACCTCCCGGCTTTGGTTGGGTTTTTGGATTCCCGCCTGCGCGGGAATGACGGGTTGGGCGCTGTACGACGGGTTGGGTGATGTAAGACGAGTTGGGTGCTGTACTATGTTTGTTTGGGTACTGGGCCATGTTTTGAGATAGTTTCTTAGCTGGACCAATCAGGTCCCTACGTCGATGGTTACGTTGCCGATGGCGCCGCCTTCGACGGCGCGGTGGGCGTCGGCGGTTGACTCGAAGGGAAAGCGCGGGCCCAGAAGGTGGGTCAGCTTTCCTGCCTCCAGCAGTTCGTTGATGTCCTTGACGGCGGCGTCCTTGGCGGGTTCGGGCATGTCGTAGACCAGGACGAAGCGGACGTTGACGTTGCTGGACCTGAAGCCCAAGGGCACCGGAGGCTGGGCGGCGGTCCCGGCGGCGTAGATGGCGAGCGTGCTGTTGGGGGCGAGAATCTCTCGGCTGACGTTGAAGTTGGCGGCGAAGTCAACCTCGACGATGAGGTCCACTCCTGCTCCGCCGGTGATGTCGGACACCCGTTGCACCACGTCTTCCGTTCGATAGTTGACGGTGTGGTCGGCGCCGGCTTCAACGGCGATGCGGGCTTTCTCGCCTGAGCTGACTGTGGAGATGACTGTTGCACCGGCCAATTTGGCAAGTTGGACGGCATAGTTGCCGACCGCTCCCGCGCCGCCGGTGACCAGCACGGTCTTTCCGTCTACCGGGCCGTCGGCAAAGACGCAGCGGTGGGCGGTCATGGCGGGAACTCCCAGGCAAGCCCCTTCGGTGAAGGTAGTGTTGGCGGGGAGAAGAACGGCGTGGCCCGCTGGTTGGACGGTGTACTCGGCCGCCGAGCCGAAGGGACGGTTGTTCTGGGCCTCGAAAAGCCAGACCCGTTCGCCCACCCGCGACGCCGGGACGCCCTTTCCCACTTGTTCGATGATTCCCGCGCCGTCCTGGTTGGGTATGACCCTGGGAAAGTCGATGCGCCTGGTCAGCCCCTGGCGGCGCTTCCAGTCCGAGGGATTGACGCCTGAGGAGATGACCCGCACCCTTACTTCACCGGGACCCGGTTGCGGGTCAGCCATCTCGCCTACTTGCAGGACGTCGGCGGGGCCGTTTTGCTCATACCATACTGCTTTCATGCTATGTCCGTCCGTTATTGGTGGTTGAGGCCGTTATATTTGTTATGAGGGTCCTGGATTCCCGCCCCCGTCTCCACGAGGGCAGGCTCTGCGCGGGAATGACGTTGGTGGAAACGGGGGAAGTTCTTGCGTGGATGTGACGTTCCTGTGAGCAGGCAACGCTCCCGCAATAAGACGTTCCTGCAATGAAATGACGGGTTGGCCGAAGGTTACTGATGCCCTTGGGGATGCGGCTGATCCCGGAACAGGCTGAGGACATTCGGCACCGGAGCGTCGGTGAAGCTGAACGATATGGCCCGGTAGATTAGTCCTGCACCAACTCTCGAACGGCTTCGGTGAAGGCTGGCACTATTTCCTGCCAGTCGCCGACCACGCCGTAGCGGGCCTCTTTGAAGATGTTTGCCTCGGCGTCCTTGTTGATGGCGACGATTACCTTGGCGCCGGAGCAACCGGCCATGTGCTGGCTGGCGCCGGAGATGGCCACGGTGATGTAGACTTCCGGGGTGATGGTCTTGCCGGTCAACCCGACCTGATAGCTGGAAGGCACCCATCCGGAGTCCACCGCCGCCCGGGAAGCGCCCACCGCGCCACCCAGTGCCTTGGCCAGTTGTTCCAGGTCCTGGAAGGGTTCCGGGCCGCCCAGTCCCCGGCCACCCGAGACCACGATGCGGGCTTCCTCCAGTTTAATCCCTTCCGACTCTTCGGCCACAACGTCAACGACCTTGCTACGGGCTTGGGCCATGTCCAGTTCCACCGGGAAGGACACGACCAGGCCTTGGCGGGAGTTGTCGGGTTCCATCGGCTCGTAGACCTTTGGCCGGATGGCAGCGACCTGCGGAGTGTAATTGCAACTGACCACGGCGACGGCGTTGCCGCCGTAGACCGGACGGTTGGCGAACAGGGTCCCGGAGGCCGAGTCCACCGACACTTCCAAGCAGTCCTGGGCCAGTCCTACTCCCAAGCGAAAGGCCAAGCGGGGCGCCAGTTCACGCCCTTGGTTGGTGCGCCCGATGAGAATGACTCTGGGAGAGACGTCCTTGGCGAGGGCTTCCATGGCGGACAGGTACAGTTCGACCTGATACTCGGCCAGACCGGGATGGTTGACTGCATAGACCTTGTCCGCGCCGTGGCTGATGGCTTGCCGGGAGGGCTGGTCCAGCGTGTCGCCCAAAAGGGCGATGGCCAGTTCTTCGCCCAGGTCGTCGGCCAGTCTGCGACCGGCAGCCAGCAACTCCTTGGAAACGGAACTGAGTTCATTCTCCGCGGAATCTCCCAGGACCAGAATGCCTTGTGCCTCAGCCATCGTACCTCCGTTGAAAGATGCAAATAATTCAGATGAGCTTGGCTTCCCTGAGCTTCAGGGCCAATTGCCTGCCGGCGTCGGCGTCGTCCTCACCCTCGATGATTTCACACTGTTGGTCCCGCACGGGCACAAACAGGTCCTGGAGGGTGACGCGGGGTTGGAGCTGGGCGGTATCCATCTCAAGGTCCTCGGAACTCCAGATGGTCGGCCTCTTCCTGGTGGCGGCCATGATGCCGCGCAACGTGGGGTAGCGCGGCTGGCCAAGCTCGTTGCTGACGGTCACCAGAGCGGGCAGGGGTGCTTCGATCACTTCATATCCGTCGGGCGTTACGCGCTCCACGGTTACGTGGCCGTCTGTGACTTCAACTTTCTTGCCAAGGGAAACGCAGGACAGGCCCAGAATTTCGGCCACGCCCAAGGGCACTTGGGCGTTGTCCCAGTCCGACGCTTGACGCCCGCAAATGATCAGGTCGAACCCGCCCAGTTTTCGTATCGCCGCAGCAAGAAGCTGGGCGGTGAAAAAACTGTCGATGGAATTCTGGAAGGCGTCGTCTTGGAGCAGCACCAACTCGTCGGCCCCCATGGAAAGCGGCTTCTTCATTACATCCAGGGCGAAGGAGGTGCCCGTAGATATTACTGTGATGGAGGCCTCTTGGGAGTCCTTAATCTGGAGGGCGGCTTCCACGGCGTTTTCGTCGAATCCGTTGACTACCGGGGGGATATTGGGGGGCGGCACGACCGCTTTTGCGTCGGCGTCTATGCGGAACGCCGCCATAGGCATTTCAGGGTCTACGACCTGTTTGGCCAGCACGGCGATGTTCACCGGCATAGCTGATACTCCCTTTATTTGAGGCTGCGGGAAACATATCACCAGCCGTTGTTGGGTGTCAATCGAGAGGCGGCTTTGGAGAAAAGTGACCTTTACTCATGTTGAGTATGTGCGGAGCAGAAACTATAATTTCAGGAAATCGGCAGAGGCGATATAAGAATGGTTGAAGCCCAGGATGTCCGGGAGCTTTTCAACGACGCTAGGAGTCTGCACGAGTCCGCTTTAAGCCTGATGGAAAAGGGAGATCTCCGAGATGCTGCCGAGAAGGCTTGGGGCGCGGTGAACAGAGCGACTACGGCATTGGCATTGGCTCGAACCGATAGATTGCCGGAACGTTCGCCACAAGTGACGGACGAATTGATTTACTTGAGCGATGATGACCCTCGATTAAATGAGTTGCGGCGATCATACTTTGACTTCCAGGGTACATTGTATGGCAGGTGTTTCTATTGGGGGTCGATGGATAGACCGAGAGTAATTGAATCATTGATCGGAGACGTTGGAGATTATATTCAGCAGGCCTATTGGTGGGCCAGCTATTGACCGTGTAGACCGGAAAATCAACCTCGCCAACACCAGCGCCACGGTTTCCGGTTTTACCGTGGCGTTGCCATTGGGGGGCTTTGAGATGACGATATGAACACTATCAAGACTTTCTTCTTGCTGATGGTAATGACGAGCCTGCTGCTGATGGTGGGCGGGCTGCTGGGAGGGCAGGGCGGCCTGATCATCGCGCTGTTCTTTGCGCTGATCATGAACTTCGGGGCGTACTGGTTCAGCGACCGCATCGCCTTGAAGATGGCCCACGCCCATCCAGTAACCGAAGAGGAAGACCCGGAACTGTACCGGATCGTGGCGGAGCAAGCGGAATTGGCCGGTCTGCCGATGCCCCAGGTCTACGAAATCGACAGCGACTCGCCCAACGCCTTTGCTACCGGGCGCAGCCCCAAACGTGCGACCGTCGCAGTGACCACGGGCATACGACGCATTCTTGACCGGCGGGAACTGGGAGCGGTGCTGGCCCACGAAATGGCCCACGTCGGCAACCGGGACACCCTGATTATGGCGGTGGTGGCGACCTTTGCCGGCGCCATATCCATGCTGGCCTTTATGGCCCAAATATCGGCGATTTTCGGAGGTTTTGGCGGCCATCAGGACGACGATGACCACGGCGGAGGGATCATAGGCCTGTTGGTGGCGGCTATCGTGATGCCCATAGCGGCGGCCTTGGTGCAAGCGGCCATATCCAGAACTCGGGAATTTCAAGCGGACGCCACCGGCGCCCGCACCTCCGGCGATGCTTACGCCCTGGCCAGCGCGTTGGAGAAGCTTGAGATGGGCAGCGAGGTACGGCCGATGAAGGTGGCCGAGGGCGCGTCCCACCTCTTCATAGTTAATCCCCTCAGCGGCCGCTCCATGGCCAGCTTGTTCTCCACCCACCCGCCGATAGCCGAGCGGGTAAGGCGGCTCCGGGAGATGAGGTCCAACTTCTAGCGGGCCGGTGAGATGTTCTTTCTTTTTCGCTGGGTCGTCAGGCCCCTGCTGACCTTTACGCTGGGACTGGCGGTGTTCCTGGCGGTAGGCATATTGACGGTCGACCGGTTGGTGTCAGACAAGCTGCTGAACGTCGACTTTTACGCCGACGTGATTGCCGAGCAGGACACCTACAACCGCATCTACGATGAAGTGATGTTGGACACCGAAGTACGGCAAGCTTCAGCGCAGCTTTTCCCCACGGGACTAGTCAGCCATGAAGACCTTGTCGGCATCTTCAGGGACGTTGCGCCGCCGGAGTACCTGCGGGCGCAGGTCGAAGGGGTGATAGATACCGTCATCGGGTACCTGCGAGAGGATGACAGCGGCTCGGAAACGGATCGTGCCGGAGAATTGAGGATATACGTGGACCTGGGGCCGGCGGTGGCGAGAGTGAAGCCGGTTGCAGCGGCTTTCGTCCAGAGGCGTATCGGCGAGATGCCGGAGGAAGAACCGCAGGACCCCGGCTGCTCCCCCGACCGTGCAGTGCAACTGTGGGAACGGTATGCAGAGATAATGGACCAAGTCCGGGCGGGTAGATCGCCAACGGCCATACCGTCGGCCAAGGCGCTTACTGAGCCGTGCCGGGAGTTTGTTTTCGATGCTGCTTTTGGCGCCCCGGAGCTGACGATGCCCTTTGGCGGCGGCGGTCTTCTCGCTCATGCCGGCTTGGATGCCCGGATCGTCCAAGGGCTGCAGGAGAACGAGGAGGCGATTCGGGCCGAGTTTGTTGCGGGCGACATGCGTGAGGCGTTGAAAGCCGCGGCGCCGGCGCTTGAGGTAGTGGTTGAACAACGCATAGACCATATACCCGAAGAAGAGCTTGAGGAGGCACCGGACTGTTCTCCGTCCCGGCTGGCGCATTTGGGGCAGCGGTACTCTGCCGTGTACCGTCAAATCGCCGCAGGCGAAGCACCGGCGTCCATCCCGTCAGCCGGTGCGCTATCCCCGTCTTGCCGCGAGTCTGTGTTCGCCACGGTCTTTGGCAGTCCGGGCGCGGCAGGCGGCTTACTTGCCAGCGGCGGCTTGGACCCCCGGATCATACAAGGACTGGAAGAGCGGCAGGATGAAATCCGAGAGGCTTTTGTGGCTGGCGATACGCGGGAGGCGTTAAGGGCCGCGGCCCCGGTCGCGGCGGTCTCCGTCGGGCAAGTCTTGGACCGAATACCGGAAGAGGATCCCGGGGAGCCGGGTTGCTCCCCGGACCGACTGGTGCAAGCGGGCGAGCGGTATGCTGCCGTGTACGATGAAATCGTTGCGGGCGGGACCCCGGCGTCCATACCTTCTGCCAAAATGCTGTCCAGACCATGCCGGGAGTTCGTTTTTGATGCGGTGTTCGGCGCACCAAAGCTGGTGATGCCCTTCGATGGCGGCTTGCTTGCTCACGCCGGCTTGGACCCCCGCGTTGTGCGGGGACTGCAGGAAGGCCGGGAGCAAATCCGCACCGAGTTTGTGGCTGGCAACATGCGAGAGGCGTTGAAGGCCGCGGCGCCGGCGGTGGCAGGGCCGGTCCTGGACGATGAAATCGAGCGGTTCCGGGCTGAAACGCTGGATGACGACAGGCTGGAACTCATTGACCTGATGGGTGAGCCCGCCGCGTCAGACATCAGGGCCGCCGCGGCGGAGTTTCGGCGGGAACTCGGCAGGGGAAGAAGCCTCAGCCTGATATTGGGGTTGGGGCTGCTGGTAGGGAGCGCGCTGGGAATGCTTCTGCTTCACCTGCCGGACCTAGCCCGGGGGCTGCGCCGGGTTGGGGTCTGCTTGGCAATAGCCGGGATCATATACTTCGCCATTGCGAAACTGGTGCAGTCCGTTGTCCCTGACAGGGGAGCCGACTTGCTGGACCAGGCTGCCGGAGGCCAGGCCGATATTCCCGAATCGGCAATGAGACTGGTCAGCGACCTGTTGGTATCATTTACCAGCAACCTGGCCCGTGGCCTGGACGACGTGGCAATACCGGTCCTGATAGCGGGGGCGGCCGTGTTCGCAGCGTCGTTCTTCGTCCCATTAGGCCGCCGTCTGGTTTCCAGATTGAGGGAATAGCGGGCGAACGGCACCCCGCCCGCTAGAAGAGGGCTATGGGGTTTACCGGGGAGCCGGTGACGTTCCTCAACCGCAGCGGCCCCAGAGTTATCATGAACTCGTAGCGGTTGCGCTCCCGGCAGGCGACGCTCAACTCCTCCAGGTTGGCGTTGTCGATGAACCACAGCCCCAGCGTGACCAAGCACATGGTATGCAGAGGTGAGCCGATGGTGGCGTAGTGGCTGGGGCGGACGTCGTTGGGAGTATCGGTGCCCAGCATCGCTACCCCGCGTTCCTTGAACCACGGAGCGCAGGCGACCTGGCAGGCCGTGGCAGGGTCGTAGCTGCCGACGGGGCCGGTGTCCAGCCTCTTGCGGTAGTTGCCGGTCCGCACCAGCAGCAGGTCCCCCTCCTCCACGCGGACGCCGTGGGCCCTTTCGGCGGCCTCCAGGTCGTCCGGCATCACCGGCTCGTTGGGCGGGACCCAGTCGACGCCCCGCAGGGTTGGAATGTCCAGCAGGACTCCCCTCGTAACGATGCCCTCAAATGCCACCTCGATGGAGTGGGTCTGGGCGCCTTCGCGGGAGGTTATCAGGTTGGCGGGCTTGCCGTTGTACAGCCTTCCATTCCAGGAGTAGTGAGATGGAGCGTCGATGTGGGTGATGGTCTGCCCGTGAAACACCATGCCGATGTACTCGGCGGCGCCCCGACGGGTGAAGCGGCGTTCCGGCGGGTCGGTGTCCCGGCCCTCGCCGCTGTCCACCATGAACCGTTGCACTTGGTGCGTGATGTCGGGGGCCGTTTCGGTGAGGATGGGCCGGGCGCAACTCACCGAAACACCGTCCTGCACCAAGGCCGCCGCCTGCTTTCGCTTGGCTGGCGTAATCAGGTTCAAGCAGCCCTTCTGGTCGTCGTCTCCCCAGCGGCCCCAGTTGCTGAGGCTTTCGAACCACTCAAGGACCTGGGCTTCAGACGGTATTTCCGCTGGCATGAGGGCCTCCTTCTATCCTTCCTTGGAAGGGTGTCATTGGGTCAAGGGAGGTTAAATTGCACAATGGCCTGTGTCTGTCCTGAGATGATTCAAGCCGGCGGCAAAGAGGTGTTAACGGACGGTGCAATAGAACACCGGCTACCGGTCTCTCAGTCGCCGCAGTTGGGCTTCCAGTTCCCGGGCGCGGGCCTCGGCTGCATCACGCTGGGCCTCGGCTGCATCACGCTGGGCCTCGGCTGCATCACGCTGGGCCTCGGCGGCGATACGCTCGTCGGCTTCCTCGTCGTGTGTACGAAGGTAGCGTTGGGCTGCCGGGTCATACCATCGGAGATGACCGTACTCCCATGACAGGTACAGGCCCAAGACTGCGCTGTAACCCCAGTAGCGGGCGTGGCTCACCTCGCTTACAGCGATAGGAGTATAGGAGCCGTCAACCAACCGGTCGCCAGCCAGCCCGGCCGGGTAGTACTCCCCGCCGGTAGGGTCGAATCGCCAGTATTCCGGCACGCCGTAGCTGGCGTAGCCCCCTCGCTTTCTGGTGTAGTCGTTTTGACTGGTGGTCTTGGAGGCGACTTCCAGCACGAAGTCGGGCGGTTTGCCCCGTTCGTCGATGGAGTAGCCTTCCTGGGCGATGATGGCGCCCCGGTCTATATCGAGGGCGATGAGCAGGTCGGGCTTCAGCAGGCCCTCCCCTTGGTTGTGCCGCCAGCCCAAGGGGATTTCGCCCAGGACGATGGTGGTGTCCGGGGAACCCAAGTGGCGGCGCAGGGCCGCCGGATGACCGGGATCGTAGAGAAAAATAGGGTTTTGCATGTCGTCCCTGGGGGGCAATTCCGGGAAGGTATTGTCCGGCTCGGCGTCGGGCGACGGGCGGAAGTCTGCCCTGAGCTTGCCGGACGGTGGTTTGGTAGTCATGGCGAAGCCTCGCGGAACGGGATAGCACTGGCAGACATTATATGCCGGGGAACGGCCAGCACCAAACCGCCCCCATACTCCGGGCAGGGCCTGTGCAAAGTAATTGTCTGAATCAGGATTTACTGGATTCCGGGATTTTCAGGATTGGGAATATCCTGAAAATCCTTTAATCTTGATAATCCTGATTCAGACATTTGCCGCCGGTAAAGACTTTGCACGGGCCCGACCTCCAAACTGCGCTGCTGTTGAATGGCGCTGTTCCGGTTGGTACCATATGGCCGTAGACCAGCCTTGAGGACAACATATTGACCACTGAAACGGACTCGATTCTTAGCCTCATCAACGACGCCAAGTCGCTTTATCGTTCCGCGGTGGCGCAGATTGACGATCAGGACTTGCGGGACGCGGCGGAAAAGGCTTGGTGCGCCACCAAGCGAGCTACCGATGCTTTGATCCTCTTTTGGACTGGAGTGGAGCCTGAATATACATCGGTCACCACCCGTGAAATAGACCGCTTGGGCCAGGACGATGCCGGGATCGCCGATTTAGCCGACCGCTACCGGGCAACCCGGGACCGCCTCCACGGAGACTGTTTTTATAAAGGCTTTCTTGACAACCCCCGGGTTATCGAGCGAAACATTCACCGCGTGTCCGATTACATTGAGACAGTAGAGCGGATGATCGGACTGTAGCCCACTAACTGTCGCCGGCGCTAAATTGCCTCGGACCCACCAGTCCGGGGTATTCTCTTTTTGGCCCATAGCTGGTGATACCACTACAGAATCCAGTGTTGAAGCGGAACGGGGTGTAACCTATAATGCGGTTGAACGTAATCCAAGGTCGCAATTGCGGCGGAACACCGAAATCCGGTGTTGGTTTGGCGCAGGGGTCCGGCGTATTTTCGCGCCGCCGGCCATGAGCTTTTCCGATTGCACCGGCATTACAGTAAGGAGGAGCGGTCTATGGTAGAGCAACTGGCCAGGCCCAAGGACAAAGCGGAAATCTACTGGTTCTCCGAGCAACCCTACGGCCATGTCACCAGCGCAGACTTGGAACAATTCGAGTCGGGGCGTCTCGGATTCCCCAACACTTACTTCGATCCCCAGAAGGCAAGCGTACTGTACAACGAGTACCACGAGCAGTACGCTCTGGCCGACGAAGTGGGGTTCGACGGCATTATGACCAACGAGCACCACGCTTCCTACTGGTGCATGAAGCCTTCGGTCAACCTCGACGCCGCCGTTATCGCCAAGCTGACCAAGCGTGCCAAGATTGCCATCCTGGGCAACGTTATCGCCATCAACGACCCCATCCGCATGGCTGAAGAGATCGCCATGCTGGACTGCTACTCCGGCGGCCGGATCATCTCCGGCTTCGTCCGCGGCACTGCGGTGGAGACCCTTCAAGGCGGTATCGCTCCCCCGGAAAACCGGGAACGATTCGAGGAAGCCCACGACCTGATTATCAAGTGCTGGACCGAGCCGGGCCCCTTCCGTTACGAAGGGAAGCACTACCAGTACCGGGTGGTGAACCCTTGGGTGGTGCCGATGCAGAAGCCCCGGCCGGACATCTGGTTCCCCGGCACCGGCAGCCCCGAAAGCGTGGTGTGGGCCGCCAAGCACAAGCACCCGTACATGAACCTTGGGGCCCTGGTGGACACGACTGAGTGGCTGAAGCAGGTGTACATTGACACCGCCGAAGAGGAGGGCTGGCAGGCAGGGCCGGAACACTTCGGCTACCTGCTGCGGTGCTTGGTCGCCGACACCGATGAGAAAGCCATCGAACTGGGCCGGGAATTCATGTGGACCATCGAACACCGCCAGCGCGGGCCGATGGAGCACAACGACCCGCCGGGCTACCAGTCCCGGGCGTCAGTAGAGATCAAGGCGCAGCGTCCCACCGGCAACGTCGCCGGGGCGGGAGGCTTGGGTGTGGGCCTCACCTACGACCAGCTTCGCGGCGTCAATAACATCATCGTCGGCAGCCCCGACACGGTTACCCAGAAGCTGACCGAGGTGATCGAACGGCTCAGCCCGGGGTACATCCACATCTACGGCAACGAGGGCGCCATGAAGCACGAGGACGTGATGCGCTCGATCCAGTTGCTGGGCCAGGAAGTCATCCCAGCGCTGCACGAAGTCCAACTGCAACCATACGACAACCGTCCCCGCGCCGACCGGCCCACGACGGGCACGGCGGGCTTGGCGCCGTAGGTTCGCAGCAGACCAGTGGTTAACGAGAGAGCCCCCGGCGACGTTGCTGCCGGGGGCTTTTTTGTTGGGACATTTGTCCAGTGCCTCTGGGAGGGCGGGACTGAGTCCGGCAAATTGTCCACAACAAGCAAGACTCGCGCTTAAGGTCCGCGTGAATGCAACGGTAAAATGTAATGGGAGGGGCGGAAGAATCAAGGCGGATTGTGAATCCAGGCCGAGCACGGAGAGCATTCGGTGATGCTTGACGAAATCAACCCGCTTTTGGCCCGGTGCCTCTCAGTAGACTTGGAAGTCGGCGCTAGGGACGGTCGAATCCACAAATTTGCCGGAATACGGTCGGATACCGGTCATTGTTTGACTTTTTCGGGGTCGGCAAGCCGCCTTGCCGGAGCGTTGACAAGGTTGGATGAACTGGCTGATGGCTCAGACTTTCTGCTGGGACATAACCTGATCGATTTCGATTTGCCTTACCTTCAGGCCGCCAGTCCCGGGTTGCAGCTATTGCAGCTTCCCGCAGTGGACACTCTCCGGCTCAATCCTCTTGCCTTTCCACGCAACCCTTACCATCACTTGGTGAAGCATTACCAGGACGGGCAACTAAGACGGGGGAGGATCAACGACCCGGAGCTGGATGCGAGACTTACCCTCGAAGTCTTCACAGACCAACATAAGGCGCTTCGATGCACTGCTCCTGATCTGCTTACTGCTTGGCATGGGCTGACATCGGGCAACGGCGGCGAGGGGTTCGACAGGTTTTTTTCGACCATTCGGGGATCGCCAAAGCCAAGTGAGGCCGAAACCCTTGACGCAATTCAGGCAAGACTATCGGGCGTCTCCTGCCAGACGCAAGCCTCGGAAGTCCTTGCTGGCATATCTCGTTACGGCTGGCCGCTGGCATACGCGTTGGCGTGGCTATCGGTAGCCGGCGGGAACTCTGTCATGCCCCCGTGGGTGCGGCACCAGTTTCCAGAAGCAGGGCGGGTGGTCCGTCGGTTGCGTGACAACGCCTGTTCTGACCCTGCATGTAGTTGGTGCCGGGAACATCATGACGCTTGCAGGGAACTTACTCGTTGGTTTAGCTTCACGGGTTTCCGTCCGGAGCCGGTAGATGAATCTGGACGTCCTATGCAACAGTCAATCACGGAGGCGGCGCTTGCTGGGGAGCATGTGCTGGGAATTCTGCCCACAGGAGTCGGCAAGTCGGTCTGTTACCAAGTACCGGCCCTGTCCCGTTACGACAAGACTGGCGCTTTAACGGTGGTAATCTCCCCACTGGTGGCCTTGATGGCCGACCAAGTGGCAGGGATTGAAGCGCGGGGCAACTTCTCTTGCGTTACGGTCAACGGGCTTCTCTCCATGCCGGAGCGGGTCGATGCGCTGGACCGCGTGAGACTGGGGGATGCCGGCATCCTACTCGTGTCGCCGGAGCAACTTCGAAGCGTGTCGTTGCGCAGGGCACTGGAACAGCGTGAAATTGGTGCTTGGGTGCTGGATGAGGCCCATTGCCTTTCCAGATGGGGCCATGATTTCCGTCCCGATTACCGCTACGTGGGCCGTTTCATTCGCGAAAAGGCAGGAGATGAGCCGCCACCGCCGGTCTTGTGCCTGACCGCCACGGCGAAGCTCGACGTGCAAGCCGACATTGTGGACTACTTCCGGCAAGAACTCGGAATCCAGTTGAAGATATTCGATGGAGGTGCGCAGCGGACCAACCTGGAATTTGTCGTGGTGCAAACCAGCGGCGGGGAAAAGTTCGCCCATATCCACCAGATACTGGCCGCCGACCTGCCGGAGGACGAGCCAGGTGGGGCCATTGTCTATTGTCGTACTCGACGGCACACCGAAGAGGTCGCGGCGTTCCTGCAAGCCAAGGGGGTAAAGGCGGACTACTTCCACGGAACGCTGCCGAATGAGACCAAGAAGAATGTACAGGAAAGCTTCATCCGCGGCGACCTGCGGGTCATCGTCGCTACCAACGCCTTCGGGATGGGCATCGACAAACCGGACGTGCGGTTGGTAGTCCATGCCGACGTTCCCGGCTCCTTGGAGAACTATCTGCAAGAAGCGGGACGCGCCGGGCGGGACCAGGAGAAGGCGCGCTGTGTGTTGCTTTACACCCAGGACGATGTTGAAAGACAGTTCGGTATGTCGGCCCGCTCCCGGCTTACGCGCAAGGAAATCCACGGTGTCCTCAGGGGCGCTTCGCAACATGGACCGCAAGAAGCGCTTGGAAGGCGAGGTAATCGCCACCGCAGGTGAGATTCTACTGGAGGACGAAGACAAGGCTTTTGAACGAGACTCTGCTACCGACGATACCAGGGTGCGTACCGCAGTGTCGTGGTTGGAGGAGGCAGTCCTGCTGACGCGGGAAGAAAACCGGGTGCAGGTCTTTCCCTCATCTTTGCGGGTGAGTTCCGTGGCGGATGCCCAAACGAGGATCGGGAAAGCGCAAATCACTCCCCATTACCGAAACCAGTTGCTGAAGATCACGGAGGCGTTAATAGAGGCCGACCCTGACGAGGGTATTTCGACCGACGAGCTGATGGCTGAGTCTGGCTTGACGCCCGAGGGCGTGCGGAACGCGCTATATGATTTGGAACACTTGGGAATCGCCAGCAACGACACCGCGTTGACTGCCTTCGTACACGCCGGAGTGGAGCGGTCCTCCAGGGCGCGTTTCGAACAAGCGGCGGCGCTGGAGGAAGGACTGATCGACCTGCTGCGACTGAACGCCCCGGACATGGGTGTCGGTGACAGTTCCATGTTGCACGTTCGTGTCGCCACTCAACGCCTCAAAGACGAGGGGCATGCCTATGCCCTGCCGGAGCGTCTCACAAGAATAGTGCGCAGCATAGCCTCTGACGGGCGCGGTGAAGGGGGCGGTGGCGGAAGCCTTGGGATACGCGGGTCCGATTCCGAGACGATGCAGATAACATTGCAACGGGAATGGCGGGCATTGGTGAGGACTGCGGAACTACGGCGCGCTGCCGCCGGGCGTCTGCTGGACCACCTGATCGCTTGCCTGCCGCCGGGTGGAAACCGGGGCACGGACCTTCTGGCCGAAACCACCATAAGCAAGCTGCTGGCGGCGATAAACTCTGACATGACCCTGCGGAGCCAGGTAAGGCACCCCAGCAGGCTGTTGGACTACGCATTGCTGTGGCTGCACGAGCAGGAAGTCATCAGGTTGAACAAAGGTCTGACGGTATTTCGGCCCGCCATGACGATTCGCTTGAGGCCGGAACGGCGAGGATTTTCCCAATCCGACTTCGCGCCCCTCAAGCTCCATTACGACGAACAGGTTGCGCAGATACACGTGATGGCGGAATACGTCGAGCGCGGCTTGAGTGTAATGGCGGAAGCCCTGCGCTTGGTGGTGGACTACTTCAGCCTGCGCCGAGCGGATTTTCTTCGCCGCTGGCTCCCGGACCGAGAGACGGAGATGGCGCGCCAGACCACCCCGGAGTCCTGGCAGGCCATTGTAGAAAGCCTGAATAATCCCGTCCAGAGGCGAATTGTGGCTGACGACCGCGAACAGACCAACGTACTGGTGCTGGCAGGTCCCGGGTCCGGCAAGACCAGGTCCTGGTACACCGCATTGCCTATCTGATACGAGCCAAGCGGGAGAACCCTCGGGGAATCCTGGCGTTGGCGTATAACCGCCATGCGGCAGTGGAAATACGCCGCCGTTTAGCAGAACTGATTGGCGATGATGCCCGGGGAGTCATCGTGCTTACCTGCCACGCCCTTGCAATGAGGCTGGGTGGGCGCCAGTTTCTCCGGGAGGGCGGAGCGCCTGACGGAAGAGACGTTCCATGAAGTCATCAGGGAGGCGGCCGCCATGCTTCGCGGAGAAGGGTTGCTGCCCGAAGAGGCGGATGAACAAAGGGCACGGCTATTGCGGGGATTCCGCTGGATTCTGGTGGACGAGTACCAGGATGTGGGCCCGGAGCAGTATGAACTTATTTCGGCTCTGGCGGGGAGGACCCTGTCGGACGAGGACGACAAGATAAGCCTTCTAGCAGTAGGGGACGACGACCAGAATATCTACGCGTTCAATGGCTCGTCGGTAGAGTTTATACGCCGTTTTGAGACGGACTACAGCGCCAGGCCCGCCTTCCTGACCGGCAACTACCGCTCCACCGGCCATATCATCACGGCCGCCAATGCGGTCATCGAACCGGCCAGGCAGCGCATGAAAGCTGGGCATCCCATTGAAGTTGACCGGAGGCGCAGAAGCGACCCTCCCGGCGGCGCTTGGACGCTATATGATCCGGTCGCACAGGGCAGGGTCCAGGTACTGCCGGTTGATACGACTCCAGTTTCTCAAGCCCAAGCGGTAGTTGCGGAATTGAAAAAGTTGGCAATGGTCGCGCCCGACTGGAGTTGGTCCACCTGTGCGGTAATAGCACGGGAATGGAGCTATCTGGACCCGGTACGCAGCCTATGCGAACTTGAGGGCATACCGGTGCAAATGGCCAACGAGGAATTCTCGGGAGTTTGGCATTTGAGGGAGACTAGAGGACTGGTAAAGTGGCTGCGTGAGCGTGATTATGGACTGGTCAGCGGTAAAGAAATGGGCGGTTGGTTAGCCAATCAACCGGACGGTCGCTGGATTGAGTTGCTCGAAGAGGCTGTAGCTGAATATACCCTGGAGACCGGTGGCGTGGAAACACCAGTGGACCATATCATCGAATGGCTGGCTGAGTGGAGCCGGGAGGTGAGACGCCGCCAGCGAGGTCTTCTGTTATTGACCGCCCACCGCGCCAAAGGGTTGGAGTTCGACCACGTAGTTGTGCTGGACGGAGGATGGGACCGGGTCAACCGCGGAGAAGATGCGGATGCGCCGCGCCGGCTTTACTACGTGGCCATGACCCGTGCGCGCCACACCCTTACGCTGGCCTGTTTCCCAAGGTCACATCACCTGCAGGATGCTTTACGGGATATACCAGCAGTCCTGCAACGCGAGACACCAGCCTACCTTCCCCTGGCGAGGGCAGAACTCCAACGCCGGTATCGAAGGCTGAGCCTGCGTGACGTGTTTCTGAGTTTCGCGGGCTATCATGGCCCCAATCATCCAATACATCGGGCTATTGCCGCTCTCTGGCCTGGCGACCCGCTTCACGTGCGAGTAAGAACCAATCGCTGGGAGTTGGTAGACAGCAATGGGATGGTCGTTGGACAGCTTGCTGCCGGGTTTGAGCCTCCTGCGGGTATGCGGCCGACGTTTGCGACTGTCTGGGCCATTGCCACTTGGGACCGTGAGCGGTCCGAACCCCAATTCAGAGAGGGTCTCCAATGCGATTCTTGGGAAGTGGTGGTCCCGGAGTTGGTGTTTGAGCCGGCTTAACAAAGCCCCCGGCAAGGTTACTGCCGGGGGCTTTTCGTTGCCGTGGGATTATCGGTCCAGAGCCTACCGCGACAAAACCACGTCCACCAAGGCTAGTTGGCCGCGGTTGACGGCTGTGAGGGCGCGGGCCAAGGCGGGTTGGAGTTCCGACGGGTCTTCAACCCGTTCGCCGTGGCCGCCGAAGGGGGCTACCAGTTCGGCGTAGTTGGGGCCGGGGATGTCTACCCCGTGGTGGATGCCCGTCCTGGCGGCGACGCCGTCGGGGAAGAATTGCAGGTGCGAGCTTTGCATCGCCGCGTATTTGCCGTTGTTGAACACCACTATCATTATCGGGATGTTCTCGGCGGCGGACACGCCAAAGCTCTGGGTCACAGGATTGTAGAGGAAGCAGCCGTCTCCCATCAGGGCAACCACCGGCTGCTGGGGCTTGGCCAGCTTTACGCCCAAGGCCATGCCAAGACCCTGGCCCAGACCGCCGTTGGGGTGGAAGTAGCTCTGGGGCTTGTTCCAGCCCAAGTGCCTGAAAATTGCCCCGCGGTGGGTGATGGTCTCCTCCACGTAGACCGTGTCATTGGGCATGACCTCGCTCAATGCGGCGCACAGCCAGGCCGGGTCGATGGGGCTGTCGTCCTTAACGCGTTCCACCAACGAATCAGCGCTGTCCTGTAGCTTGGCGTGTTCCGCGCTCCAGTAGGAACGGCGGTCGTTCGCCTTGTCCGAGCCGGATTCGGTGGCGTCAAGCAGCATGTCCAAGGTGGAAGCTACGTCGCCCTCCAAGTACACGTCGGCCTTCAGGGCCTGGTACACCAAGTGCTCCTTGATGGGGTTTTCGTCGATGACCACCACATCGCCCTGTGTCGGGCCTTGCGTGGGCGGGTACCAGGGAGTGCGGCTGCCCACCAGCAGGAAGAGGTCGGAAGTCGACATGAACCGGCTGAGGTCAGACCCCATGTACAGGGAGTGGTCCTTGGGGAAATTGGCGTAGTTGGGGGCCACTTCCACCACGGGGATGCCGAACCGCTCTGCCAGGAGGACCAGGTTGTGGAAGGCGTCAACATCCTGGCCGCAGCCCTCGGCCACGATGACCGGGTGGTTGGACCGGGAAATCATCTCGGCGACCCGTTGGACCTCGGAGGCATTGGGGTACACCTTCGGGGCGGCCGGCGGCTTGGTCATCCTGGCCGGTGGCACCCACTCGGGGCGCATGACCTCGATGGGTATGTCCAGGTAGGTTGGTCCCTTGGGCACCCGCTGGGCCATTTCCCCCGCCCGGCTGACGGTCTCGTAAAGGGTATGGGGGCTGGTGACGTGGCTGCTCCACTTGACGAAGGGGTCCACCAAGCGGTTGGGCCCGCCGACGACGCTGAGGTTGCGGTACCACTGGGCGCCGGGGTCGAATTCCGGGTCTTCTCCGTAGGTGATGGACTCGCCGGAACACACCACCATCGGAATTTCGGCCAAGTAGGCGCCGTGGATTCCCAGCGACCCTTGGAGCAAGCCGACGCCAGCGTGGAGCAACACCGCCTGCATCCGTCCCGTTACCCTGGTGTAGCCCATGGCCATGGTGACGGCCAGGGTCTCGTGCCAGCAGTCTATGTAGCGAGGGCCGTCTATCTCGTTGGTCTTCTGACGGGCCAGGGCTTCCCACACGGAAGGCCACTCGGAACCCGGCGACGAGATGATGTAGTCCACCCCCAAGTTGCGGAAAGCTTCCAGTACGGCCTCGCCGCCGTCAAGTTTCTCGGTTGTCATGGTAGCCTCCTTAAGAAGTGCGGGATTGTCCGCCTGCGGATTGTCGCCCATTATACGACTTTCGGGATTGACCTTGGGACCGGGTCACCACGTCAGGCCCGGCTCTCGCTCCTGGAGCACTTCTCCGAAGAGGGTCAGGACCTGGTCAATTTGGAGGACGATCACATCGCCCGTATGGGCTTGGTCGCCGCCCGTGGGTGAGAGCCGTCGGTCTACTTCGTCGAAGTCCGGGCCGTCCCGGTGGGTGGAGGCGGTGCAGCGAAACTTCCAGCCCTGGCCGGTGACGGAGTTGCGGTAGATTACTATGACCTTTGGGTTCTCTTCGGGCTGCACCAGTGACGTGGCGCTGGTGCGGTTCTTGTAGGCCAAGGAAGACCCGGTCAAGGCCATCATGGTGCCGATGTAACCGGCGTCGGGGGTCCCGTCCTTTGAGGCGGTGGTGACGATACAGGGGTTGCCGCTGGTCCTGGCGTTGTTGATGCCTTCCTGCATCTCGTCGGTCAATTGGATCATGTCTTCTCCCTTAGTCCGGGATTCCCGCCCCCGCCTGCGCGGGGGTGACGTTCCTGCGCGGGGGTGACGGGGGTGGGGACGGCCGGAGATGCCAAGGTTGGCTACTCCCCCGTCTTCACCCAGCGGCATTCGGGCAGGTGGCCGTGGGCGCCGTTGTCGGAGCATGTGCATGGGATGTCGTTGCGCTTGATGTAGCCGGTGAGTATCAGGTAGGCATCGAACCCCACGTAGAAGGTGTCTCCGGCGTCGATGGACTCGAAGCCGGCGGCGAATGCCTGCCGGAGTACATCTTGAGACGGCGATGTCATAAAGCGTTCATGGGCAGTGGAACGGTCGGCGCGGGTCAAGGCGTTTCCAGGAGTTCCACGATGTCCTGGGCGAACACCATTTCCTCCGTCCCTTCCAGCGACGGGTCGTTGGGCGACGAGATGTAATTGACGGATATCCAGACGCCGTCCTGGAAGTTGGTGACGACCTCTCCGGTGGAGCCGTCTGCCAGACGGACTTTGCTGCCCGGTTGAATCAGCCTGATGTTGATTACTTCACTCATTTCAGAAGAAAAAGGTCAGGTTCTTGGCTAATAGCACGTTCTGGTCCAGTACGATTTTCCTCCTGGCGATTTTCCATTCACCGTTGCGCTTTCGCAGCGTCTCCTCCCGCTTGCCGACCAGGAAGTCGGTCTCGGTCTCGATGCGGTTGCGGTAGATGATGAACCGGCACCTTATCGAAACGTCCTCGGGGTCCGACATGGAGGGGGAGGCGTCGAGGATTTGCACGTTGGAAACGATGTGGCATATCCGGGACAGGGGTTCCTCGGCCCAGTGGACGCCGGTGAGTATCTGGTTCACCCGCCGGGTGAGGGTGTCCTTCCCCTCGTCGAACCAAGAGATGTCCTGGCCCTCGCGGGTATACTCCCGTTCCAGTTCACCGAATTTTACGTTCCGGCGCATGGGCATCCAGTAGCGGATGTCGTCGTCGAGCAGGGAGAGCCATTCCTCGTATTCCCGGGCGTCGAGCAACTCCGCCTCGGCGAAGAGGAACTGCTCGATCTCGTCCTTCAGTATCAGGCGGGCGACGCTCTGGTCGGAGTAGGCCATGTTCAACTTTCCCAAGTGGTCAACTTGTCCCAGCAGTCGGCCTCCATGAACTCGGCCCACCGCCGGTAAAATCCCCGCTGGTTCTGCTCCGCGGCCTTGGCGTTGGTCGTGTCAAAGATGAGCCCGGGCAACTTCAGCCCGTTGTCTTCGAAGTCGGGATCGCCTTGGCCGAGGCCCATCTCGTAGTTGTAGGGGAAACGCCGGGCCACCACGCCGCTGCTGGCGGCGTGGGCGTAGTTCCAGTTTTCCATGTCGTCCTGTTCCGTGAGGCCGCCGGGCCCGGAGTAGCGGATGTAATACTGGCGCAGGTAGTCCTTCACCTCTGGCGGAGCCTTGGCGTCCACCAGGAACCAGCGCCACACTTCCGTCTTGTTCACGCCCCTGGGGTGCCACACGGCGATGCTCCGGGGCTGGCGCGGCAGGTAGGACATGTTGGGGAACACCGTGCCCGGCCCTCCCAGCAGACGCCACAGGTCGCCTACCTTCCGTTTCTTCTCCGCCTCGCACCACTGGAAGTATTCGGCCAGAATCGGCAGGTCACCGTAGGCTTGGGGTATGGGCGCGTCCATGGGGCGCAGGGCCATCACGGTGCCGTGACCGCGCTCCGGGAAGGAGACGTCCAGCAGTTTGGAGTTGGCCCTTTCGCCGAGGTCGCGGCGTCCCGACCCGCTGGGGCCGATGCCCACAATGTCCACGGAACGGTGGCTTATGTTGTGGTAGCGGTCGCCGACGAAGTTCTCCGCCGGGAACTTCCAGTTGCAGGGCACCAGCCATTTCTCCACGCCGCCGAATACCTCGGTCCCGCCCTCTTCGCCGTCCCAACTGTCCAGCAGCAGGTCGAGATAGAGCCTGAAGCCGCCAATGTAGTCAAAGAAAGACGGCGCCGATTCGTCCCAGGTCGCCCAGATGGTGCCCTTGTAGTTGAACATCCTGGGTACTTCGACAAGCCCCCACTTGGACTTGTCCAATTCCTGCCGGTAGGCGTCCTTGAAGAAGGGCACCCCAACCAGTTTGCCGTCGGTGGCGTAGCTCCACCCGTGGTAGGGGCAGGTAAAGACGGGGGTGTTTCCCTCGTCATAGCGGCATACCTTCATACCGCGGTGCATACAGGAGTTCAGGAACACATGGACCTCTCCCTCCCGGTCGCGACAGAGTATCACCGACTCTTCGCCCATGGACGATATGAAGTAGTCGCCGGGCTTGGGGACTTGGGCCTCGTGCCCAACCATCAACCAAGCGCGGGCGAATATCTGCTCCTGTTCCTGCCGGTATATCTCGTCGTTTACGAAGATTTCACGGCTTATCAAGCCCGTGTCTATGTCGACCAAGGAGCCGCTGACATTGGAGGTTACGACCATGAGTGTCCTCCTGGAACGATTCTATCTATCCACGCCTGGGGTCCTGCTGCTGGTAGGAAGTGGACTGGTCAGGCGCCTCGGCCCGCAACTCCACCCCGGCGATCTCCTCCAGAACGCGGGCGGCCTTGGCGAAACCGTCCTGGCCCCAACCCAGTTCCTGCGCCCGCCTGAATACTTCGTCGGCGACTGTGCCGGTCACGGCGGGGGCCTCCACATCGTCGGCCAACTCGCAGGCCAAGTGCAGGTCCTTGGCGACGATGTCCAGCGTCCCGCCGGATATGAAGGTCCCGCTGAGGACCGAGCGGGGGATGTTGTCGAACACCCGGCTGGCCCCGGCGCTTACCGGGACGACCTGGGACAACAGGCCGACGTCCACGCCCGCCTTTGCGCCGATTATAAGCCCTTCGATGGCGGTTATGAAGTTGGAGTATCCCAGATATTGTGTGACCAGCTTGGTGATGCACCCCGCGCCGTTGTCGCCCAAGTGAAAGATGTTCCCCGCCATAGCTTCCAGCAACGGACGGTAGCGGGCAAAGGTCTCCGCATCCCCGCCGACCATGACGGTCATGCCCGGAGGGCGCCCGCTGACCGGGGCGTCCAACACTTCCACTCCGCGAGACTTGCAAGCTTCGGCAATCCGCCGGAACACCTTGGGGGAATTAGTGGTCATGTCGATGAACGCGCCGCCTTGGGCTAGACCGGAGAGGATGCCCGTTTCGGGGTTGAGGACGGTTTCCTCCACTTCGGCGGGACCGGGCAGGGAAGTGAATACAACCTGGCTGGCTGCGGCGACGGCACGGGGACTGTCCGCCCAGTCGGCGCCCAACTCGCACAGGTTGGTTGCCGCCTCACGGCGGATGTCGTGGACGGTCAACCGATGGCCCGCCTCAATCAGGCAGCGGGCCATCGGGTTCCCCATAGTCCCGGTTCCGATAAATCCGAGTTCCATCGGCTTACTCACCGGTGGTTGTGTTATTCATAGGGATAGGGGTAGACCGAGATACCCTTCTAAGGCTTGAAGACCGCCAGGCATTTTTCGGAGTTGAACACGTAGGTCTCGATGTAATCGAGTATCTCCGGCTTCCGGTCCAGCTCTTCCATTGCGCCCGCAAGGCACATCCAGTTGAGCATCTCCTGCTGTCCTGCGGCCTCTATTTCGGGAGTGGATACGTTGCGCCAAGCTGCGTAGTCACCCTTCTTGAGTTCCTCGAAACGTGCCCTGTCCGACTCGTGGTCAGGCCACAGCAGGTTGTTCTTCTGGGTCAGGAAAGCGTGGGACCAACTGGAGGAGGCGATAAGAGCCACCCGCCAGGGGCTTTCCCTCAACACGCGGACAGTGGCCGCGCCGACCTCCATGCACCGCTTGGGCGAAGGGCCGGGCGGGTCGTCCTCCTTTTCGTACTCGACTGCGCCGCCCCGGTTGCGGATCACCTTGCTGCCGTAGCAGTTCACCAGGAAGGGCACCACGGGATAGTCGAAGCCCGTTCGGTCGTAGTCCAAGTAGAGCAGCGTGTTGATGATGGCGTGGCCCAAGCCGCCCTTTTCATGCAGCGGCTTGTAGGCGTAGGACATGTCGATCCCTTCGTTGATCAGCCCCGTAACCAAGGCCCGTGCGCCGGGGTGGCCGCTGTACCGGAAGACCTTGTCCCCCGGTTCGTCCCACACGTTGCGGCGGGGGCTGCCGTCCCGGTTCATCATCGGCTGGCACTGGATGTCGTCATAGGCCAGCACGCAGAAGGGAGGGATGATGTCTTCCTTGAAGTTCTCGTACTGGTCGTCGCCCCAGATCAGGACGAAGTCCGGATTGAAGGCGTCCAGTTCCGCCCTTTGCTGACGGAAGCCGGCAACCAGCCGGTCGCGGTGCACCCTGGCGGCGGCAACGCCTTGGTCTTCGCCGTATTCGGTGCGCATCGCCTCCGGCCAAGTGGCGGGGTCTTTGACCTCCGCGGGTATCCGATCGCTGAGCAGCGTCCGCGTCAACGGGAAGGCGCGGTCCTCGTCGGGAGCAATCAGGCCCGGATAGTGAGTAATGCCAATGCCCAGAATTTCACCCATAGCGCGCCTCCTTACTTATGAAACTTACAGGCAGGTTGTTGCAGAGGATTATACCCCGTAATGAGGAAAGATTCAGCCGCAGAGGAGTGGCGGGGCAGGGCAATCGCGTCTTAATTCGTAACGAGCCGAAGTCAGGGATTTCGGTGAGACTGCGGGTGTTGAAGCCTCCACAAGTGTAGAATAGTACCAAGGCTTACAGTACTACCGCGAGGAATCAACGGAGACAACCCAAAGTTGGAACCGTCGAGCCAGACAAAAGCCTCAGAGGAACGCAGATGACCACTGAATTGCTGCTTGACAACCCCAGCGCGACTGCATGGGCCGAGAGATTCTGTAACAGCCAAGAATCTTCAACCCCCAAGGGGGACACAAAGGAGGCTGTCAGACTCCGAACAGAACTCCTATTGGGAACAAACCCCGACGACCGGCTCTCACTCTTGGAGTCTCCGGACTGGGAGTTCAGCGAAGAGCATCTCCGACAGGTCAACAGGGTCGTGGAAACATTCATAGACGCCTCTGCAAAACGACAGATGAAAGAAATGGCAAAACATTGCCTGGACAGCCAAGACAACCCTTTCACCATAGTCCACAAATGGCTGACCGAGGAGAAGTGCGAAACACTAGGACACATGGTAAGCCAAACCACCGTACCGGACCATCTCATTACATTCTGTTACGCATGGCTGGAAGTGTACGAAACGGCCATGACAGCCTATATGCTAGAAGGCCATCGCAGAATGCCGAAACCCGACTTCGAGAACTTCGAGCAAACCGCGGAGGAACACGAGGGCGACCGCAGGTTCGCCAGCCTGACATGAACGAGGATAGAGCATGGCAACTGTCCTGCGCGGAAACATACACTGGCACGACTTCGGCCCTGTAACCGGGGCCGAACTTTCAGGGAACAGACCAGCACTCATCGTCAGTAATAGCCTCCTCAACCGGAGTCTCACCACTGCTATAACCGTCCCAACCTCAAGGGCCGAACCTCGCGAAAGATTCCGAAGACAACACGTCTGGCTGAACGAAAGCGAATCCTACGCATCCACCAGACAGATTAGATCAGTTCTTCAGGAAAAACTCGGTGAGTATATCGGACGGGCATCAAGCCGAGAATTGCAAGACATTGTTTCATCTATAACGGGGAGGCTGTGGAGGGAACAAACACCCGGCCACTTGGAAACGCCGCAAGGACCACGCCTGATACAACGCGGAACAGTCTTTGAGAACCTTGGTCAAGCAGGGCGAGAAGAAGGCACCAACGGCCTGCTTGTCCTTGACTACAACGCAGGGAACTACATGGCAGTAGTAGTCGACCTAGAATACCGGACCAGAAGCACTGAATCTCCAGTAGCAGTGCCAGTCAGGATCAACGGAGAGTCCAGACCAGCCTCAGCACTGGTCCACAGGATACGGTCCCTCGACATGAGCCAACGCGAACTCACGCCGACGGCAATGGTAGACGCTGAGGACGCTCAACAAGCGATAGGAAGGCTCTTACATATGATCGAAGATTGAGAAGATTGAAAGGAAAGGGCCGTCCCCAAATCGGCCATTATTGGTCATCTGTAGCAATCCCCGAGCCCATGCTTAACTGGTTGAGTCTCTAATTCCACTCGGGTTGGTAGTTTCAGGTCCCCTCAGGTTGGAATGGTGAGTCTCACCATGGTGCCCTGCCGGTGCTCCGTTTCCCGTAGCTGAGGTTCGGCGGTCCCGTACATGGTAAGCAGGCCAGAGCCTGATTGGATCCACAGCTTGCGGCCGGGTTTCCTCATCTCCGTAAGAGTCATCCACAGGCCGATGCCCCTGGTGGGGGTCCCGGTGCCGGAGACCAGTTCCTGCACGGCGAGGCCTATCGCGGCTGCGTCGGTCTCCGGTTTGGGCACTTCCGGGTTGCCGGTCATGGTGGCCCGGATGCCGGCGCCTGAGTCTGCGATGACTACGTCAAAGGCATAGCCTCTCCGGTGGGGCATGTACCGGACGTGGGCGTGGGCACCCTCCGGGGTCATGCCGTGTTCGGCGGCGTTGTTGACCTGCATCGAGAATATTTCCAACAATTCGGGATGTACGTTCGCGGCGCCCATAGCATGGTCCCGGAGGTTTTCTTCGAGGACGTCGGCGAGTCCCTGGGCCTCTCGCATGGAGTGGAAGGCGGTTGGCTCCAGGGCGTATTCCTTCTTGGTGGGAGGCATCTCGTCTCCTGGGCGTCCTGTCCGGGACATTATTGGGGAATGATTATCTTTTCTTCAATTGACTTTTCAGGTGGGGTTTTCTACAATTGGAGTGACTAAAGGTCAAACGTGGCGACGTGGCCCCTTTCACGGGGCCTTTTTCTGGTGTGACCCGCCAGGGAATTTGTTGCCCCGGTGGCGCAATGGCAGCGCAGTCGATTTGTAATCGACAGGTTAGGGGTTCGACTCCCCTCTGGGGCTCTCTACCGGGTTCAGCCCGGCGCCCGCCATAGGCAAAGGAGCAGCACGCAGGCGCCGGAGGGCCGGCACAATGGAGGGGTGGGTGAGTGGTTAAAGCCACCAGACTGTAAATCTGGCGTCCGGAAGGGCTTCGTAGGTTCGAATCCTACCCCCTCCACCAACTTCTGTTGTAAAATATTGTCGCTTGACCTTGGTAATAACATCATCTGCCCAGATAGCTCAGCGGTAGAGCACGTTCTTGGTAAGAACGGGGTCGGCGGTTCAATCCCGCCTCTGGGCTCCAGTAGCAGCGAAGGAGAGTAGACCCAAATGGCAAAACAACGATTCGACCGGACCAAGCCCCATGTGAACGTGGGAACCATCGGCCACGTTGACCATGGCAAGACGACCCTTACCTCTGCAATCACCAAGGTCCTGGCTGAGCGCGGCATGGCGTCTTACCAGGATATGGACAGCATCGACAACGCCCCGGAAGAGAAGGCCCGCGGCGTTACCATCGCCATTGCTCACGTGGAGTACGAGACCGACACCCGCCACTACGCCCACGTGGACTGCCCGGGGCACGCCGACTACATCAAGAACATGATCACCGGCGCCGCCCAGATGGACGGAGCGGTCTTGGTGGTCAGCGCGCCCGACGGCCCGATGCCCCAGACCCGCGAGCACATCCTGTTGGCCCGCCAAGTGGAGGTGCCCCGCATCCTGGTGGCCCTTAACAAGGTCGACATGATGGACGACGAGGAGTTGCTGGAACTGGTGGAACTGGAAGTCCGCGAACTTCTTAACCGCTACGACTTCCCCGGCGACGATACTCCCATCGTTCGCGTCAGTGGACTAAAGGCCTTGGAGGGCGACCCGGAGGCAGAGGAAGGAATCGTCAAGCTCGTGGAAGCGATGGACGACTATATTCCTATCCCGCAGCGGATTACCGACAGGCCGTTCCTGATGCCCATCGAGGACGTTTTCGGCATCAAGGGCCGCGGCACCGTGGTTACCGGCAGGGTGGAGCGCGGGCAACTGAAGCAAGGAGAGCCGGTGGAAATCATCCGGTTCGGTGACGTCCGGGAGACGGTAGCCACCGGACTTGAGATGTTCCACAAGGTCCTTGACACCACCGAGGCCGGCGATGCCGTGGGCGTGCTGCTTCGCGGCGTGGACCGGGACGAGGTGGAGCGCGGCCAAGTGCTGGTCAAGCCCGGCTCCATGAGGCCCTACACCCGTGCGGAAGCCGAGGTGTACGTGCTCAGCCGGGAAGAAGGCGGGCGTCACACCCCGTTCTTCACCGGGTACAAGCCCCAGTTCTACATCCGGACCAGCGACATCACCGGAGAGGTTGCGCTGCCGGACGGCGTGGAGATGGTTATGCCCGGCGACAACGTTCGGATGACCATCTCGTTGATCACCCCCGTGCCCATCGAAGAGCAGATGAGGTTCGCAATCCGGGAAGGCGGCCGCACCGTAGGGTCCGGCGTAATCACCAAGGTGTTGGATTAAGTTATGGCTAGAAAGACTGCCGATATTCGACAGATCATCACTTTGCAGTGCGGCGATTGCCGGGAGCGTAACTACACGACCGGCAAAAACCGCCGCAACGACCCGCAGCGGATGGAACTGCGGAAGTATTGCCCCCGCTGCCGCGGCCACAAGGCCCACCGCGAGGTGCGTTAGCCGCTATGGCCAGAGTTTCCGCTCGTGACAACCGTCCGATACCGTCCAGGGCCGCGGGCAGGGTCAATCCCATAGAGTTTCTGCGGGAGACCCTTTCGGAGCTGCAAAAGTCGGTCTGGCCCAGCCGTGAGGAAACCGTCAGGCTGACGGCGGTTGTTATCGCCCTGTCGATAGTTTTCGCCTTTTTCCTTGGGGGGCTGGACCAGTTCTTCAGCCAGACCTTCAACAGGTTCGTGCTGTAGGCTGTGAAGCTCTCAGCGGCGCCCCAGCGGGCGCCGCAAACGGCGGGGCCAATACATTTAGAGTGTTGCGATCATGACTTCATCCAGGGACATGGAAGTAGAAGAGGCAGAAACTTCCCGGTGGTATATCGTGCATACCTACTCCGGGCAGGAGGACTTGGTCAAGAAAAACCTCGACCTGCGCATCCAGAGCCTGGATATGCAGGACCGCATCTTCGAAGTGCTGGTTCCCACCGAGGACGAAGTCATCTTCAAGGACGGGAAGAGGCGCTCGGAGAAACGCAAGCTGT
The DNA here is from genome assembly GCA_965203835.1 of Dehalococcoidia bacterium. GTDB lineage: Bacteria > Chloroflexota > Dehalococcoidia > Lucifugimonadales > UBA3495 > CBDCFV01. The sequence continues at coordinate 849,568 of OZ241919.1, read as the reverse complement.
TCCCCGGCTACATCCTGGTACAGATGACCATGGATGACGAAAGCTGGTACGCGGTGAGAAACACCCCCGGGGTGACGGGGTTCGTATCCACCGAGGACGAGTACGACAAGCGGCCCAAGCCGGTGCCCTTGGAGGACAAGCAGGTCGAGGACATCCTGAAGCAGGTGGAGACCGGCCCGGTCCATGTCCACATCGGACTGAGCAAGGGTGAGACGGTACGCATTACCGAGGGACCCTTCGTGGACTTCATTGGTTCCATCAACGACGTCGACGAGGCCAAGGGCAAGGTCAGAGTACTGGTCTCGTTCTTCGGCAGGGAAACCCCGGTGGAACTGGACTTTTTGCAGGTGGAAAGGATTTAAGGCCCTACATTGGCAAAGAAACTACGAGCAATCATCAAGCTTCAGTTGGAAGCAGGCAAGGCGACCCCCGCGCCCCCGGTCGGCCCGGCGTTGGGCCAGCACGGGGTTAACATAATGGGGTTCGTCAAGGAATACAACGCGCGGACGGCCAATCAGAGCGGCACCATAGTCCCGGTGCATATCTCGGTGTTCGAGGACCGGTCGTTCTCCTTTGTCACCAGGACTCCCCCGGCGTCAGACCTGCTTCGCAGGGCTGCATCGGTGGAAAAAGGGGCATCGGACCCGCGGCGCGAGAGGGTAGGATCCATAGACCGTCAAGCCCTGAGGGAAATCGCCGAGACCAAGTTGGCGGACCTGAACGCCGGGTCCGTGGAACAGGCGATGGCGATAATCGAAGGTACTGCCCGCAGCATGGGTATAGAAATAACAGGTGACTGACATTGCCTAAGCACAGTAAACGTTATGCAGCCGTGGCGGAAAGGGTAGACCCGGATCGCCAGTACCAGCCCGAAGAGGCGCTGGATTTGATAAAAGAGTTGTCCTCCGCCAAGTTCGACGAGACGGTGGAGCTACACCTCCGCACCAACGCCGACCCGCGCCATGCAGACCAGATGGTGCGCGGCGTCACCAGTCTTCCGCACGGCCTTGGCAAGACCGTTCGGGTCCTGGTTTTCGCCGACACTGAGGCCGCAGAAATCGCCCGCGGAGCGGGTGCCGACTTCGCCGGCGAGGACGACCTCATCGCGCAGATCGAAGGCGGATGGGCGGACTTCGACGTGGGCTTGGCCGTGCCCAGCGTGATGCCCAAGATAGGCCGGCTGGGCCGTGTGCTTGGCAGGCGCGGGTTGATGCCTAACCCGCGCTCTGGCACAATGGTTCAGCCCCAGGACCTGCCGCGGGTTATCCAGGAAGCGAAAGCCGGACGGATGGAGTACAGGACCGACCGTACTGCCATCATCCATTGCCCGGTGGGCAAGGCCAGTTTCGAGACAGGCCAACTGGTTGACAACGTTGCGTCGCTGGTGGATGCTATCGTTCGAGACAGGCCTGCCGCCGTCAAGGGTAGTTTCCTGCGGTCGGCGTACTTTTCGTCTTCCATGGGTCCCAGCATCCAGGTTGACCTGAACGCATTGCAGGCGCTTCAGCCGCCGGGGTGACGATCGTCCGGAACAAGCCAAACCGGAAAATATAACAGCCACGCTGTAGACCGCGGGTCCCTTTGAGGTTAAGGACGGTACCGTCGCCCGCCGAGGCGCAAGCATGACCGTAACGTTGAAGTTATCGAGTCCCTGCGTCTCACAGAGAACAGGGGCTTTTTCTTGGGGGAATATTGCCTACACAAGCGAAGATAGACCGCGTAGACGAGTTAAAGGACAAGCTGGAACGGTGCAGCATCGCCGTGTCCACCAACTATACCGGCATCGGGGTGAACGAATTCACCGACCTGAGGAGGCGGATGCGCTCCGTCGGAGTGGAGTTCACCGTGGTCAAGAACAACCTGATGAAGCTGGCGTGCGACGCGGCTGACCTTCCCGATGGGAAGGCAATAGTTGAGGGCCCCACGGCCATAGCTTTCGGGTATGATGACCCGGCGGCTGTGCCCAAGGCCATCACGGACTATATCCGGACTACTCGGTCCGTGCTGAATATCCAGGGCGCGGTGCTGGGCGCTGGTGCAGTCCTCCCGCCGGGCGAAGTGGACCGGCTGGCTTCTTTGCCGCCCAAGCCGCAGTTGGTGGCGAACTTGCTCGGCCAGATGCAAGCGCCCCTGCAGCGACTGCTGGGAGTGATGAACGGCCCGTTGCAGAATCTGGATGGGCTGCTTCAAGCACGGATCCGACAGCTGGAGTCCGGTGAAGCCGGTAACTAATCCAAATCATAAACGGGTAAGATAAGGAGGCCTCATGAGCAAGGACGAAGTATTGGCTGCAATCAAAGAGATGAACGTGCTGGAACTGGCCGACATGGTAAAGGCCCTTGAGGAGGAGTTCGGCATCACCGCCGCGGCTCCCGTCGCCGTAATGGCCGCGCCCGCGGGCAATGGCGCCGCCGAGGCCGCCGCCGCGTCTGACGAAGAACAGACTGAGTTCCGTGTGTCCATCAGGGAGATCGGGCCCAACAAGATCAACGTCATCAAGGCGGTCCGGGAAGTTACTTCGCTGGGTCTGCGGGAAGCCAAGGAGTTGGTGGAGTCCGCGCCGGCGGCGGTGAAAGAAGGCATCGTCAGGGACGAAGCCGACTCCATCAAGAGTAAACTGGAAGAAGCCGGCGCCGTCGTCGAGGTGGCATAGCGTCACCCACATAACCAGCGGCGCCCGGAGAGGCACGGATGAGTCGCAGGAAAGACCAGGAACGCTTCCAGCGTTTGAAGGCGCAAAACCCTGATTACGTGGGCTTTCGCGGCGTGGATACCGCACCGCCAAGGCCAGTGGAGGTCTTGGAGTCCGTGGTGTGCAGTGTCTGTAACCGGCGCCGCAACGTCGCCGTGAGCACCCTGCCTGAAGACCGCAGCGCTTTTGTCTGCCTGCGCTGCCAGGACCAGGAAGAAGCAGCCCCAGCCGGCGCCGGGTGACCAGTGGCGGGCTTACGTCCGCTGGGACGCTACACTGTTCGGGAAATTCGCTCCAGCCCCTCGCCCAGAGAGGTTGGGGTTTTTGTTTACTTGCCGGTTGCCCACGGCCAGCGTACACTGGCGTCATTCGCTCACGAACCGCTTGAAAGGAAGGTATTGGTTCCATGATTAAAGTTACGGTGCTGTATCCCTACGATTCCGAGAAGAAGTTTGACCTTGACTATTACACCGGCACCCACGGACCGTTGGTGCACCGTTTGATGGGCCCGATGGGCTTGGTGCGAACCGAGGCGGAGAAAGGAGTGTCGGGCACAGACCCCAACTCGCCGCCTCCCTTCGTGGTGGTGGGACACCTCTATTTCAATACGACCGACGAGGTGCACGAGGCGTTCAAGACCCACGGCCGGGAGGTTCTGGGCGACATAAAGAACTATACCGACATTCAACCGACGTTCCAGATCGGCGAGACGATAGACTACCCGGCGAAATGATTCCCGGGCTTCGGCCACAGGTCAATGACATGGCAACCACTGCTCGGCCGGGCAGGCCAGGCGCGCCTTGGTGAGATTGGCCAACCCGCTCTTGAGGGACTCGATTGATGCAGCGAAATGCTTTTGAAGACCTGTCTCAACGCCTGATCGAGGAGTATTGGAGCTTCTATCCTACGTCGGGTTCCCGCATAGGACGGCATGAATATGACGGCAGGCTGCCCGACCTCTCGCGGGCCAGCCTGCAACGGCGGGTGGAGCAGGTCCAAAAGGGGCTGGCGTCTCTGTCGACTGTCGAACCCCATGCCGGAGACGCGGATGAAGTTCTGAGCCACCGGATGTTGGAGCTTTTCCTGCAACGGGAGCACTTCGCCCTGACCGAACTGCGGCCGTTGGAAAACAACCCGATGCGACAGGTCGGTTACTTGGACGTAAGCGGCTACCTGAACCGGGACTACGCTCCCTTGACGGACCGGCTTGAGTCAGCGACGCGCGTGCTGCGCCAGGTCCCTGACTTTGTGCATGGCTTGAGAGCCGCGTTGGCAGACGGCATTGGGCGTCCGGTGCTGGACATGAGCATCGAAGCCTACGCTGGTATGGCGAAGTTCTACCGGGAGGACCTCTTAGGGGCTGTTGGCGATGCAGTCCCTCCGTCGGGTTTTAACGGCGCCAGGGAGGCTGCCGCCGTGGCTTTGGATGACTTTGTCCAGGACCTCAAGGAACGGAGCCGCAACGCACCATCCAACTTCGCCATCGGTCCCGGTCTCTACGCCAGGATGCTGGAGGTGGGAGAGGGGCTTTCCACCCCGGTGGCCGAACTGGAGACGTTGGGACTGGCCGACCTGGACCGCAATCAGGAACAGATAGTCGAGGTGGCGGCCTCCATCACACCGGGGAGGTCGGTAAAGGACATCGTGGAGGATATTTCCCGGAGTCACCCCTCGGCGGACGGGCTGATCCCGGAAACCAGGGACATGCTGGAGGAAATCCGTCAGGCGCTAATAGACCTGGACTTGATCAGCATCCCGTCGGAAGACCGCTGCCAGGTCGTCGAGACCCCATCCTACATGCGATACGCTTTTGCCGCCATGGACAGCGCCGGGGCGCTGGAGACGCGGGCCAACGAGTCCTTTTACTACGTTACGCCGGTGGACCCCGAATGGACCGCCCGTCAGCAGGAGGAGTGGCTAAGCAACTTCAATTACGACACTCTGAGGGTAGTGTCCGTCCATGAAGTCTACCCGGGCCACTTCGTTCATCATCTTCACAACCGCTACGGGAGGTCTCTGCCGCTGGTAAACCGGGTGGCTACTTCCTACGCATTCACCGAAGGTTGGGCGCACTACACTGAGCAGATGATGATGGAGGGCGAGTATGCCGCGGACTCACCCAACCTGCGGCTTACCCAGTTATTGGAAGCGTTGGTGCGTGACTGCCGCTTCCTGTGCTCCATCTGGATGCACACCCAAGGAATGACGGTGGACGATGCGACGCAGTTCTTCATAGATCACGCTTATATGGGCGAACTTCCAGCCCGGCGCGAGGCCCTGCGGGGCACGTTCGACCCAGGGTACTTGAACTATACGCTGGGCAAGCTGATGATATTGAAGCTGCGCAGCGATTACCGGCGTGAGAAGGGCGGCGCCTACTCCCTGAAAGGGTTCCATGACCAACTGTTGTCTTACGGCGCCCCGGCATTGCCGCTGGTCAGGCAGGCCATGTTACAGGACCCGGGCAGCGCCGCGCTTTAGCAGGACCCTTGCGGATGGTTGGTCAGTTGGTACGGAAAGTTACCTTGCGGAATGCCTCTCCATAGGTGCATTCTTGGTCGGAAGCCGCTTCGGTGGCTTGTGACTCGATGAACCCCCTGATGTCCTCAGGCGGGTACTCGGCTACCTGGCTGGTGTGGACCATGGCCGCCCTGGTCTTGATGTCCAGGAACTCGCCGATGTCGACGTAGGTGTCGGGTCGCTCGGTGCCCCAGAACAGGACGGTGCCGGTCTTGTGGGGCTCCAGTCCTTCGTCTCTCCAGAGTTCAACGAAATGAAGGTGGTCCCTGGCGCAGGGGAACACCGCGTCCAGCGCCACTTGGCCGGTGATGCGGTGGTCCCGGTGCCAAGCCAGGTTTTTGCGGTAGGGTTCGGGGCAGATGACGACGTCGGGCCGCACCTGCCGGATTTGCCTCACCAAGTGGCGGCGAAAGTCGCTGGTATCTTCCAGCTCCCCATCCGGGAACTTAAGCTCCACGACCTCCGACACGCCCAGCAACTCGGCAGCCTTGTACTGCTCACGTGTTCGTTGTATTCCAATGGCCTCGGAAGTCGATTCCCGGTCGCCGGTGCCCTTGCCGCCGTCGGTGCACAGCACGTATCGGACAGTCGCGCCTTCATTGATCCACTTGGATATGGTGCCGCCGCACCAGAACTCCGCCTCGTTGGGATGAGGGATGACTACCAGGACTCGCTGCGGGACTTCTTCCATCCGCAAGCCACCTCCAAGCTGAAAGCCGTGAATATTCGACTGATTAGTCGTTCGGCCCCATGGTCCCGGGGCCCGGTTTTAGAGCGAAAAGTGTCAAGGGGTTTGATTGCTTCGGTATCCTGAGAGGGATTCACGTCAGGCGGACTTGAACATGCGGAGGAATTTCACCGGTTTGAAGCGACGATTTCCTGGTCCACCATCCCGCACTTCTTGAACACCCTTCCCGCCAGTATTCCGCCGGAAATTACTATTTTTAGAGCATCATCCACGGATATGTTCGTGGGTGTTAATTCATGCGCGGGGGCCAACAGCAGGAACCCGGATGACGGTATCGGAGTGGTCGGGATGTAAACGGCTACTTTTTCCGAACCGTCTTCGTCCAACATCCTCGAAGTCACCAGCCCAATTGACTGTATGCCCGGCCTTGGGAAGTCCACCAGCACTACTCCGGTGTACCGTTTATTGCCCTGGTTCGCGGTGGACAACAGCTCCACAGCCGTGCGGGTGGTGCCGTAGATTGTCTTGACCACGGGGATAACTTCCAGGACTCGGTGGCCGATGCCGATCAGCCTCCGGCCTACTACGTGGGCGGTGATCAGCCCCATGACGTAGACCATGATCACCACTATAGCCAGCCCTTCGCCCGGCAGGTCGGGACCGGGAAGCAGGGCCAACGGTCCCCGCAGGATGCCGTCCACTAATTCAAAGACGAATTGCAGGACCAGGATGGTAATGCCGATGGGCAGCATCACCAGAATGCCCGCGGCAAATGTGCGCCGCATATGCCTGGCTATGGCCGACAGCGCGGGCAAAGTACTGTTCGATGAAGAATTGGGGGGTTCCTGAAGTGGGGTGGCCAAAAGTTCTCCGATCAGTTCAAGCGGCTTTCGGGGACCAACGCGGCGTATAGCTCCGTTACACGAGCGGCAACGTTGTCCCAACCCAGACCTTCCGCTTTTTGGCGAGCCGCCGCACCCATAGCCCGGCGCAACTTCTTGTTAGATATTATCATTTCGACGGAGTCCGCGAAAGTCTCTGGACAACGTAAAGGAGTCAAATATCCAGTGCGCGCGTGTTGCACTATTGTGGACAGACCGCCAACCCGGGCGGCCACCACGGGGGTCCCGCAGGCCATAGACTCCAAAGCCACGAGACCAAAGCTCTCGTAGTAGGACGGGACCACGCACACGTCGGCGGCGCTGTAGTACTTGGGCAGGTATTGTTGGTCTACTCTCCCCACGAAGTCGAACAGGCCGCCCACGTTCAATTCCGCAGCCAGAGAACGCATTCTGTCTACGTCTTTGTCCTGTCCCACGCCGCCGCCTACGACCAGGAACCGTACTTCCTCCCGCGTTTCCAGTTGGGCCGCCGTGTGCAGCAGAAGCTCCGGTCCTTTCAACGGCTCCAGCCTCCCCACGTAGAGGAGCACCTTTTCGCCGTTGATGCCCAATTCCTGACGGACAGTCTGCCTATCCAAGGGGCGAAAAAGCGACAGGTCCACACCGCACGGTATCAACTCTATCGTTTTCGGGTTGGCTTGGTAGAGGCGCACCATCGCGTCCCGTTCATGGGGAGTGAAGGCGATTACGCGGTCTGCTGATGCCATCACTTCCTTCTCGACCTGCTGCCGTGTTTCCGGTCCCTCCTCGCCGGCTCGCGATTGCGACTTTACGGCTGCCAAAGTGTGGAAGGTGGTTACGTGAGGAATCTGCCAGATGGAACTGAGCGCCTGCCCCACCCAGCCGGACAGCCAATAGTGGGTGTGGACCGCTTGGTATTCCAACCCATTGTCCCTTTGAAACGTCAGGAGGGCTTCGGTGAATTTGGGCAGAAAGGGAAACAAGCGCTCCACCGGCGCCTCGGGGTCGCCTCCGGGCAGGTGAATCACTCTGGCGGAAGGCGCGATGTCCGTAACCTCATTGGCGCATCCGGGGTGTTCCCTGGTGAAGACGTCTACCCGCACGCCGCGTCCGGCCAAGGCCTTGGCCAACTGCTTGACGTATACGTTCATGCCCCCCGATTTGCCTTCTCCGGGGGCCGCCAGAGGGCAGGCGTGAAACGAGATGAAGGCTGCTCTGCCGACGCTCAACTTCGCCTCACCGTCATCTGGTAAAGGTTTCGGGGCGTGCCGCCAAGGTGCTGCTTGTAGGTCTCGGAACCCCGCAGGAAATCGAAATACTCCAACCTTTGCTCGATAGCGTCCTGGAGGCAAAGGGCGTTCAACAGCAATCCCACGCTGTAATAGCCGTAGTCGGGATCGTAGCCGCTGTTGTACAGCAGCCGGGAAGAGGCGTAGTCGAAGCACAGGCTGGCGGCTACCGCGGCGCCTTCAAACTCCATGAAATACAGCCTCAACACGTCCACTTCCGCCATTCGACGGGACATGGAGCGGAAGAACTTCTCCCGGTCGGCGGTCATGTACTCCGCTTTGTCGCTGCTGCTGAGGCGCATCAAGCGAAGGAAGTCGTCCAAGCGTGACGAAACTTCATCCGGGTCTGTCACGGCGTACCAGCGCCAGTCCGGCTGGGCTTCCAGCCGCCTGAATTTCCGGCGGAGTTCGTGGCGGTTTTTCTTGGAAAGGACTGCCAGGTATTCGTCCCATGTCGCCGGCAATTGGATGCCGGAGGCCGTGTCTTCCTGTTGCACTTCCACCGAGTACCCTCGCTCGCGGGCCAGGTCGGGCAGGTGCTGCAGCGTTGGCGACGTTTCCACCAAGGAGTCCAATTGCATCACTTCCCAGGACCGGTCTTCCAACTGCCCAAGCAGCACCTCGAAGAACGGGGCTTCAAAACCCTGGCGCACCATGAAGTCGTTATAGTCCACCGTTTCCTGGCTGCCAAGGAAGGCTAAGGTGCTTCCGGTGCTGGTCAACGAGGCAATGGCGTCAACGCCGTCGGGAGAGGGAACGTAGAAACCGGCCATTGTCTTCCCGTCGCCGAAGTTTTCCCACCAGACCTGTTGCCATTGGGGGGAGAGGAACAGGGTGTTTACCGGAGAAGACGGAAGCATTCCCATCCACTCAGACTCGATTTCCTGGAAAGATGTCAGCGTCTTAGGGGCCACGAATTTACCTCCGGTTTAACAGGGCCAGCAGCCCTTCCCGACCAGGTGCGAAGTGTTGGAACCGGCCCCGTGTTGCGGTGGTGGTCACGCGATGGCCGGGTTTCTGTATGCCGCGCATTGCCATGCACAAATGCTCCGCTTCCAATTGCACCACCACCCCGTCGGGGTCAAGGGCAGACGATATAGAGTCGGCCACTTGTCCGGTAAGCCTCTCCTGGACCTGCAGGCGGCGGGTGGCGACCTCCAGGGCCCGGGCGAGCTTGCTTAGTCCGGAAATCTTGCTGTTGGGCACGTAGGCGATGTGAGCGGCGCCGAAAAAGGGGAGGAGGTGGTGCTCGCAAAGCGAGTAGAACGGAATATTGCCCAACACTATCGGGTCGCGGTGTTCGGCTTCGAATACGGCGTCAATGGCTGAAGCCGGGTCCAGGCCTGTCCCGGAGAGCAGCCACTGGTACATGTTGGCTACCCGGTCAGGCGTCTCCTGCAACCCCTCCCGCATGGGGTCCTCTCCGACCCCTTGCAATAGGTCGGCGATTGCCTGCTTGACGAGTTGCTGTTGAATGCTGTGTACCCCCGGGAAATTAAGTGGCGGGTCAGGAGACCGTGGCCAAGGCCACCGCCTCTACAGCTTCCATGGTAGGTTCAATCTCGACGGTCTGATTGACCACGCTCCTGACGGCCAGATCGACGTCCTTCAGACCATTGCCGGTGAATATGCACACTACCCGCTGCCCCTCAAGATTCAATCCTTGGCGGTGCATCTTGAGCAAGCCGGCGAATGAGGCTGCCGATGCAGCCTCGCAGAAAATGCCCTCTTTGGAGGCCAGCGCACGGTAAGCGTCCAGTATCTCATCGTCGCTTACCCAGTCGATCACCCCTCCGGAACTATCGCGGGCTTCCACGGCGCCATCCCAACTGGCGGGGTTGCCGATGCGTATGGCGGAGGCGATGGTCTGGGGATTCTTGATGGGCCTGCCGCGAACGATGGGCGCGGCGCCCTCCGCTTGAAACCCCATCATCCTGGGCAATTGCTTGCTGCGCTCAGAGGCTTGGTACTCCCGGAAACCCTTCCAGTAGGCGGTGATGTTGCCGGCGTTGCCCACGGGGATAAACACACAGTCAGGCGCCTCTCCCAAGGCGTCCACGATCTCGAACGCCGCAGTCTTCTGCCCTTCCAAGCGATGAGGGTTGACTGAGTTCACCAACGTGACTTCATATTTGTAAGTAAAGTCCCTGGCCAGGGCAAGGGCGTCGTCGAAATTGCCGTTGACCATGAGAATCCTGGCGCCGTAGGCCATGGCCTGGGCCAGTTTGCCCATCGCCACTTCGCCCTTGGGTATTATGACGAATACCGGCAGGCCGCAGTGAGCGCTGTAAGCAGCGGCAGAGGCGCTGGTGTTGCCGGTGGAGGCGCACATCACCGCCCGGCTCCCTTCTTCCAGGGCCTTGGCCATGGCCACCACCATACCCCGGTCTTTGAAGGAACCGGTGGGATTGCATCCCTCAAGCTTGAAGTACAACTCGTCGCAACCCAGTTCTTTGCCAAGGCGGCTGGACTTCACCAACGGAGTGTTCCCTTCTCCCATGGTGATGAGCGGCGTCGCGCTAGTGACCGGAAGGAACTCCTTGTAGGCCTCCAGGACTCCCCCAGTCATCGGACCCGTTCCGTATCCCCAACTATTATTGCTCAGTCCCACCACTACCTCGGTCCGGCGCGGAACATTGCTGCGCCGGTGTAAACATCGGTTTCCCGGGTGCTACGCTTCAATCCTCAGAAGGTTGTTGACCGCGTGCACGACCTCAAGTTCCACGACCTGCTTCAGCGAGTTCTGGACCGAGGCCTCCACTGCGGGATGGGTAGTAATCACGATGTCGGCCGTCTGGTTGTTCGGGTTGGTGTCTTTCTGCAGCACCGACGCGATGCTGATCTGGCCATCCCCAAGAATACGGGCTATCTGGGCCAGAACGCCCGGTTGGTCGGCCAATGTAAGGCGCAGATAGTACCTGCACAGAAGCTGGTCGATAGAGGCGGGGTTGGCGTCTCCGTTAGACACGACATTGCCCCGAGGCCCCGGCGCAGGTCCTTCGGGATGAGACACCAGCTTCTTTGCGAGTTCGATCATGTCTCCCACAACGGCGCTGGCGGTGGGTTCACGCCCCGCGCCCATGCCGTGGAGGATGACGTTGCCGCACAGGCTGCCCTCTACCTCCACCGCATTGTACACCCCGTCGACCTTGGCAAGCATGTGATCGAGGGGGACCAAGGCGGGATGGACTCTGGTCTGCACCTCGCCGTCGCTCAAGCTGGCGATAGCCAAGGGCTTGATGGCGTATCCGAGTTCCTGGGCGTAGCGGAAGTCCTTGGCTTCCAGCGATGAGATGCCCTGCTTGAAGACGTATTCCGGTTGGAAATGGCGGTGATAGGCAAGTGAAGCCAAAATGGCGAGCTTGTACCCGGCGTCAATGCCTTCTACGTCGTTGGTTGGGTCGGACTCTGCGAAGCCGAGGGCCTGGGCTTCACCCAGGGCTTGCTGGAAGGAGGTGTGGTCCTGGGCCATGCGGGTGAGGATGTAGTTGGTGGTGCCGTTGATGATGCCGCGGACCGAATGGATATCGTTGGCCAGGAGTTGGTTCATCAAGCAGCCGACGATGGGTATACCACCGCCGACGCTGGCCTCGAACAATAGATTTACCCCGTTTTCAGCCGCCAGCGCGGTCAACTCCGGGCCGAACTTGGCCACGGCCTCCTTGTTGGCGGTGACCACATGCTTTCCGGCGGACAGGCCGTCTTTGAGGAACCGGGCGGCCGGGTCAGTCCCGCCGATCACCTCGGCAAGTATCTGTATCTCAGGGTCGAACAGGAGGTCTTCCGGGTTGCTGGTGAGCAATTCCGGTGGGACGATGGTATCCCTGGCCTTGGCAGGGTCCCGCACCAGCACCCTTTTCAGGTTAATGGGCCGGCCTACTTTCCGGGCAATTTCGCCGGACTGCTCCAGCAGGGTGTTGGCGACTCCTCCGCCGACGACCCCCAAGCCCATTAGACCAACGTTGATTTCCCCGGACTGCTCCATTGAACGTTTACCTCTGTCCCAAGGGGTTTCCACCCGGAGCTTGTTGGCCGGTCCTGGGGGCGCTGAGTTTCACTTGGTCGGCAACCCAAGCGTAATACTTGCTGTTGAAGTTCATTCTAAGCCACCCTTCTTCAGAACCGCGCAATTGTTGGTCGTTCTGCCACTTCAAGACCAATTCGTTATTGAGCTTGCTTCTCATGCGGCCGGAAATTTCCTGCTCCTCCGGGCCGCTCAGTTTCTGTACAATGTAAATGCCCGACTGGGTAAACATGGGTTGGCTGATCTCGCCTTCCTGAAGGGCTTCTATTCCCTCCTCTTCGTTGCCGAAAAGTGCGTCGTCCAACTCCGGGAATGCTCCTCTGGGGACCCATCCTACGTATCCGGAGGGGTCGGCGTAAATGGCGCTCTGCGCGCTTATCTCGGATGCTACCTTGGCGAAGGCCTCACTGTCCAAGCGGTTGCGCACAGCGGTAGAGTCCACGTTGTCCTGGGGCTGCATACGGATCCATTGGACTTCGACGTGCTCCTGCTCGTCTTCTATTGCGGTTCCCAACAGGGCGTGGAGGTGGGCCAAAGCCAAGCGTTCCTCCATTATCTCCCGGAAGTCTTCATCTGCCAGACCGGTCCGGGCCAGGAAGATCTGGTAGTTGTTCCGGTACTCTTCGTCCAACTGGCCGGGATCGGTTGTTTGTCCTTCGGGTGTAGTAGGGTAGAATTGGTTTTTGATACCTTCCTCGATATCATCATCGGTGATGTTGATGCCCAAACCGGGCGACGCCCTTCGCAACACTTGGGCATTCAACATGTCCCTCAGGTATTCAAAGGGTATTGTGCTAAGGTCTACCTGGCCGCTCAGACCTTGCAGCACGCGTATTCGTTCCACAAGGTCTCCCATGGTGAACTCCACCTCGCCCACGCTGCCGGCCCAGACCCTGGGCGGTTTGTAGAATTCCTCGTAGAAGCCGAACGCCACGATACCGAAAATAATCAGCATTAAGGCGCCGGCCACGCCTATTGCGATTCTTTGGTGGCGTCTTTCGCGGTTGAGCCTGGACGGTTCGGCGCGGGCTTCGTCGCGCCGACTCCGGCGCGTCCTGCTGCGGCGCCGCCCTTCTGCAGGGGCTACGTCGGTTGCGGCGCTGCCGCCACGGTTCCAAGGAAAAACCATTCTGGTCCTCACGGGGATACAGCGTCAATGGACGCCGGGAGGGTGTTGCAACCGGTCTTGTTAAGGCTTGCCGGTTACGGTATTGCTATATACGCTGCCTAACGGCGAGACCCACCAATGGCGGGAACGTAAGGCACAAACGGGACCAGCGCGATGTGCCGAGCGCGTTGTATCGCCAACCGGAGAGTCCGCTGGTGCTTGGCGCAGACCCCGGAGCGGCGGCGCGGCTCAATCTTGGCGCGGTCCGAAATAAACCGCCGGATGCGGTCAACATCCTTGTAGTCGATGTTCTTCACGTGGTCTACACAGAAGGTGCAGACCTTGCGTCTTGGCGCGTACCTGCCGCGGGGGCGTCCCCCCGGACGGCCTCCGGGCCTGGGGCCCATCCTGCCGGGTGCTGGCCGTGGCGCTGCTGGTGCTGAGGTCATGCTACACGTTTCCTTTCAGTCATTCCCGCGTTCTCTCCTTCACTCCCATCCCGTATCCGTCATTCCCCGTGAAGGCGGAAATCCATTTGCTGAATACTGGCTGCTAGAATGGCAGGTCGTCGATATCGTCGTAGGGGTCACCGCCGCCGGGCGTGCCGCCGCCTGAACCATAGGGGCTTCCGCCTTCACCCATATTGTCGCCGCGTCCCCCCAAGAACTGAATTTCGTTCGCGTTTATTTCGTTAACGAACCGGGTCTGGCCGTCGCGTGCTTGGTATGTTCGAGAGCTTAGCCTACCTTCCACGTACACCTGTCGTCCCTTGGTGAGGTATTGGTTGCACGTCTCCCCTAAACGGCCCCAAGCATTGACGTTGAACCATTCTGTTTCTTCGCGCTGTTCACCAGAAGCGGTAGTGTAGCGGCGATTTGAGGCAACACTAAAATTGGTCACACTCTGGCCGTTGGGGGTGTACCGCATCTCCGGATCCCTGCCAACGTTGCCGATAACAATGATCTTGTTCAACTCCGCACCCCCCTAAGCCTGGGCCTGTTCAGGCTCCGGGCTTTCAACCGGTTCGGGCGTTTCGCCGGCGGCTTCCTCTACTTCGCCTTCCGGCGGGGCCGGGGCTTCGGCTGCCGGTTCCTCGGCCGTTGCGGGCGTTTCCGCTGCCGGTTCATCAGCGACGGCGTCCGCTGGCTCTTCTACGGAAGGCGGAGCTTCAGCTGCGGCATCTTCAGCTACGGCCGTCGCCTCGGTGGAAACCTCCTCTGTGGCCGCTTGTTCCACTACCGGAGGCGGTTCGGGAGTTGGTTGAGGCGGGTCGGTTACCACCACCAGGGACCGGAGCACCTGTTCGTCCAAACGCAGGAAAGTCTCCAACTCACGGTTGAACGGGGACTCGGTGCTGAACCGCGTCAGGTGGTAAGTCCCTTCAAGGAAGTGGTACGGTCCCTTGCGAATGGAGTAGGCTAGCCGCCGCGTGCCCCAATTCTCTTCGTGGAATATGTCTCCGTCACGGTTGTTGATGAAGCCCTTGATTCTTCCCCAAGCGTCGGCGGACTGCTCCTGGTTCAACATCGGGCTTAAAATTACTACGAGTTCGTAATGGCGCAAAGAAAACTCCTAGACAATTTGGCGACTACTGCAAGGCTGCTTCGTCCCTCCTCCGCGAGGGCTGGCGTCATTCCCATGAGAATAGGCGTTTTCGTGCCTCATACATGGCCCCACAGGGCCATCCGTCATTCCTGCGAAGGCGGGAATCCATAGACGAATTGTAAAATTATAGCACTGGCCCCAGACAGGCTCAACTAGAAATCCAGCCCCGGCACCGGGAATCTGCTGGTAAGCTCCTTCACTTCCTCGGCTACCTGCCGTTGCGCCGATTCGTCTTCCATGTTGGTGAGAGTCTTGATGATAAGACGGGCCACTTCCTTGACCGCTTCCTCATCGAAGCCGCGGGAAGTGATTGCCGGGGTGCCCAAGCGCAGTCCACTGGCGACCCTGGGCGGCTTTGGGTCGAAGGGGATGGCGTTCTTGTTGGCGATGATGCCCACCCTCTCCAAAGCCGTCTCCGATTCCTGACCCGTGATTCCCAACGGCGTAAGGTCAACCAACATCAAGTGGTTGTCGGTCCCGTTGGACACCAGTCGGAAACCTGCCTCCGACATCTCCGACGCCAGGGTGCGGGCGTTGGCGACGACTTGGGACGCGTACTTGGAAAAGTCCGGGCCCAGGGCTTCGCCGAAGCACACGGCCTTGGCTGCGATGGTGTGCATGAAGGGACCGCCTTGGGTGTAGGGGAATACGGCGAAGTCGACCTTGCGCGCCAGTTCAGTGGTTGACAGTATGAAGCCGCCCCGCGGGCCGCGCAGGCTTTTTTGCGTGGTCGAGGTAACCAATTGGGCGTGGGGCAGGGGCGACGGGTGGGCGCCGCCAGCGACCAGTCCGGCGATGTGGGCCATGTCCACCAGCAGAAGGGCGTCCACCTCGTCTGCGATGGCGCGGAAACGGGGAAAATCCAAGACCCGGGGATAGGCGCTGCAACCGGCGACGATGAGCTTGGGCCGGTGCTCACGGGCCAATCGCCCCACTTCGTCGTAGTCAATGGTCTCAGTTTCCCGGTCCACTCCGTAGGGTACGAACTCATAAAGCTTGCCTGAAAAGTTGACCGAAGCGCCGTGGGTGAGGTGGCCGCCGTGGTCCAACTGCATCCCCATCACCTTGTCGCCCGGCTCCAGCACGGCGAAGTAGGCGCACATGTTGGCCTGCGCGCCGCTGTGGGGCTGGACATTGACATGCTCGGCTCCGAACAGCTCCCCGGCGCGTTGCATTGCCAGCCGTTCAACCGTGTCCACGTGTTCGCAGCCGCCGTAATAGCGCCGGCCTGGGTAGCCCTCGGCATACTTGTTGTTCATCACGCTGGACTGGGTCTCGAGCACCGCTTGGCTGGCATAGTTTTCGGCCGCGATCAAGACAATGCTCTCGCGTTGGCGCCGGTCTTCCAGTTGCAGGGCCCTGGCAACCTCCGGGTCCTGCTCCGCTAATCGGGACATTCTGACTCCTAATAGGAGTTACGCAGTTGGATTGAGGGAGTACAGGGGTTGAGCGAGATACTGTCGAATGGCAGGGCGGGCTATGCTTGCTACTGCTTCATACCAACTGACCCCGGACCTCAGGCGATGGACCTCCAAGCGCAGAAAGGCTTGGATCGCCATACCGATGTGGCTCCGCTGGGATTCCGCCTTTCGTGCCTGGCACTTCTCCACCCCGCAGCACTGCTTCAGCCCCCGGTGATACCGCTCTATACTCCAAGCCCAGCCCTTCAGCACCTCCTGCTCCTCCGGGGTCATGTCCGGATCGTTGGTGGCCCAATGCTCCACGTCTCCGTTTGGGGAGTCTCTCCGGAACACCTTGACCAACCCGTAGCCCCGCAAATGCACCATCCGTCCTTCAGCCCCAATCTCCACCGCGTCCACCCTGACGTTGCCCGCTCCGTCAGGGTTCACTCTCCGGTTGGCCTTGAACTGGGTCAACCATGTCCACCCGTAGCTGCGCACCTTCTTCAAATTCTCCAAGCTGCTGTACCAGCTATCGAAGAGAACATGGCCGGGCCGGAATCCCCGGCCATGAGCTACCTCCACCATCTCCCGGAAATAGTCGTTCTTGTTCTTCCCACTCAAGGGCTTATCGTAGATGCGGAAATCGCAGGGTATCAGGGATTGACCACCACTCCAGACCAGGGTGAGCAAGTTGATGCCGGAGACCACCCGGCGATGTTTGCCGCTCCAGTGCCGGGTGACCAGTTCCATCTTCCTGGCGTAAGGCTTGTCCAAGGTAGTGTCGTCCAAGACCAGAGCGCCGCCCTCCAGCTTCACCAGCCCTCGGGTCTCTCGCCACAGCGCCTCGGTATCGGGAGGCTGTCTCCGCAGCAGGCGGGTGAAGGCGTCATGGGCCGGGACTCGGGCGGATTCAGGCTGGCACCTGGCTGCCTCGGTGCACGTAAAGCTCTTTTGCGCCGCCACCAGGAAGTCAATGTAGTCCAAAGGTCCACTTCGTGCCGGGTTCATTCCCACTCACCGCCTCACGATTTTACTGCTGCCAGAAGCATACCCCTCTGATGCCTTGAATTGAATCCTATTAGACCAACTGCGTAACTCCTATCCTAATTTGAAACCGCTGCTCTCTACAATAACAATTCCATCATACCACAAGGGTTACCGGCCCCTTTGTCGGTGATGGTCCAAGTGCAATTGCGCTTAGGGCGAGTTGCGTGTCCGTGAGAATTGCGCCCCGCTGCTTGCTCGTGTAAAGATATTAGCTGACGATAGATATGTAGTTCCTGAGAAACGGGCGAGACATTGCCAGGAGGGTGGAATGACTTCCAACGGTGAATCCATGACCACGCAGGAGTTCATAGATGTCCTGCTGAGCCCGGACCGTATCCAATCATCGGACCCGCTGGTCATCTTGAGCTTCGTCCCCATAAACGCTTACGAGACCGTGGCCGACATCGGGTGTGGCCCTGGTTATTTCACCATCCCCTTGGCCAAGTCTCTGATCAACGGGAAACTGTATGCCATCGACGTAAACGACGAGATGGTCGCCGCCTGCCGGGAAAGGGTGCGCCAAGCACGCATGGGCAACGTAGAGGTCCACCAGTGCGGCGAATTCGACTTTCCGATAGAGCCGGCCTCCCTTGACGGCGCGTTTCTGGCATTCGTGGTGCATCACAGCGAGGACCGGGGCAGGTTCCTAGATGCCGTGCGCGGCCTGATGCAGCCCCGGGGTTGGTGCTCGGTCCTGGAATGGTTCCGGAAGGACACCGGATCTGGACCGCCTATGGAGCGGCGCATAGACCCGGGTGAGTTGGAAGAGACGGCCCGCGCCGCCGGGTTCCGCACCATGGGTTGGCGGCCCCTGAACGATGAACACTACCTGATGACGCTGCGCAATACCTGATTTCTCCGGCCCATCCTATCCGCCCGGCGCCGCGGCAAGGCCCCGCTAGGGCGCCGGCACCACCGGCAACGTAACGTGAGACGGACGGCCCGCATCGTGGAACACCGTGTTTTCGGCGGTCACCTTTATGAGTGAGGTGGCCGGGTTCTCCCCGGTGTTGCCGTTCACGTCGAACCTCGGGAAGTTGCTGGAAGATACGTCCAAGCGTATGCGATGGCCTTTGACGAAGAGGTTGCTGGTAGGGTAAAGCTGGATGGTGATGGGGTATACCCGGCCCGGCTCCAACAACTCCGGGAACTCCCATGACGAATGGAACTTGGCGCGGAATATCCCGTCGGTCAGGTTCAGCGCGTACCCTTCCGGGTAGTCGGCGGACGGGGGATATACGTCTATCAACTTGGCGGTGAAATCGGTGTCCACCGCTGACGAAGCGACCCACAGGTTGACGGTGATGGGCCCGGTAACCTCGATATCCTCTTGCAGCGGGCCGGTCTGAAACACCAGCACGTCGGGCCGGGTCGCCAAGGGCAGGTAGGGTGGTTGGCACCCGTAGAAGCCTGATGACTCCCGCTGGTCGAACCCTCCCGGCTCCATTATGGGCAACCCTGAAGATATGTTGCCGCCGATGGTGGGAACGGGTCGTTCCGGGTCGAACAAGTAGCGGGACGGCGCGTTGTCCGCTTGGGGGAGCGCGGTCGAAAGCCTCCCGCTGGGTTGCAGGTAGTAAGGAGTCTCTTTTGCCCTGGCCAGCGGCCACGCCTTTTCCTTTCTCCATTTCCCGCCGTGGTCCAGCCGCTTTTGAGCATTGCGTTTGCCAGAGCCGCCGCCCATGACAAAAATAGTTACCGGCTGCTCATCGTCCAGTCCGTTGTCCATGTCTTTGAGCCACCGGTCGAAAAAGCGCAGTCTCAAGTGGTTGAAGTCTTGGGACAGGTTGTTGTCCACCGTGGCCTTGTCTCCCAGGTCTACGTCCCCGGAGTAGGTGACCGAGCGGGCGCCGTGGGTCCACGGCCCCATGATCAGGCTCACCGGACCGGCTTTCCCTTGGGACAAGGCAACGTAGTTGTCGGTAGTAGTTCGCGCGTAGGAGTCGTACCAACTCCCCATGTGGACTTGGGGCACATCGGAAAATTGAGGATAGTAGGCTTCCGCGCAAAGGCCCAGTTGCTGCCAATACTCCCCGAAACACTCCTGGGTCCATATCTCCATCAGGTAGTTCTCGTAGTTGGGCGTCCACCGCAGGGGTGAGTGCCCGGCCTTCCAGGGCATACGGCGAAACCAGTCGCGAAGGTCCTGATTTTCCAACGCCAAGCCGGTGACCATCGTATCAGCTTGCGCTTCGGGACTCTGTATCGCTTGGTTGAAAGCCCACGTGACCTGCCGCAGCTCGAACGCCCCGTTGTTCCTGCAGCCGCTCAGAAAAGCGCTGGAAAAGCCTCCTGAGTCCAGCCACATGCAGGCTAAGTGGGGCGGGTCCAAACTGGCCAGCGCCGCTTGGGTGTGAGCGGCGTAGGACAAGCCATAGGTGCCCACCTTGCCACCGAACCAAGGCTGGTGCCCAATCCACTCCAGGGTATCGTAGCCGTCGCGTGCGTCGTCGACGTACTTCGAAAACCCGCCCTGGGAGGCGAAGCGGCCCCGCACGTCCTGCACAACGGTCACGTAGCCGCGGCTGGTGAAAAAGGCCGCCTCCTGCACCGGGCCCTCCGACGCTTTGTTGTAGGGGGTCCGCTGCAACAGTACGGGGAAGGCGCCGTCGATTGGGTTGGGGCCGTCGGCGGGCCGGTGGATGTCGGCGGACAGGACTACGCCGTCGCGCATAAGAACGGGAACGTCACGCTCCACGTATACCTGATAACTGGACTTCTCCTGTCCCACCGTTACGTTACCGCCTTCCACGTTCATGCCCTTGCCGCGCCCACCGCCAGGCCGGCCAGCCATTTGCCTACCGCCTCCGACGCTTCATACCGGCGGTTGGTAAGGGAATGATCGCCCCCTTCAATCAACAGGTAGTCCGCCTGCGGACTGTTCACTGCGGCAATGGCGAGGTCCCGGTACATGTCTTTGAGGCGGGTGTGGGTTTCCAGGGACCCGGCGACAACGTACAGAGGGACTCTTATTTTCGGCGCGTGGGTGATGAGGTTGTAACGCTCGTTTACGCCGTGCTTGTCCAAGTAAGCCGCGGCGCTGAACATCTGGGGAATTGGAAACTTGACCGCCATCACGTCGAGGGCCTTATCTTCGGTTTCCAGCCGGTCGGCCCACTCTACGATGGACTGGAACTCGGCTGCGTCGTCGGAAGTCATGTAGTAGGAATACGATAACCGCACGGGAGAGACGCATATCACGGCCTCCACCCGATCGTCGTTTTCCATGGCAGCGTAGTAGGCCACTCTCACCGACCCCATGCTGTGCCCCAGAATACCGATGTGCCGGTACCCCATGTTCCACAGGTAGTCGATTCCGGCCCGAACGTCCATGCGTGTCTGGTCTAGCACTTCGAAAGCCAACCCACGGTAGGCGCTCTGGGCTTGGTCATACCAGACGGTGTCATGGGCGCGGGTGTTCAGCGCCAAGCTGGCGTAGCCTTTTATGCTCAAGTCCTCCGCCATGAACCTGGTGGCCGGGGTGTAGAAGTTGCCTTGAGAGCCGTGGATTACCAGGACTGCGTCGACCGGCCCTTGCCTGGATGCGTCCGGCTTGGGAGCGAAAAAGGCCCCATCCAGCCTTACGCCGTCTTCGGCGTTGGTGCTCATAAGGTCTACAAGCATTCCGGCCCTCCTCTCTTGAGTTGGTCTAGAATCCCACCGCAACGGCCAAGGTCAAGATTGCGGCCATGATGGTTACCCAACTCCCGCCGATAAGCAGATAAATGTTGTTGAACCTCCGGTCCACTTGATCGAACCGGGTGTTCATCTCCGTGCGCAGGCTGTTCATCTCCCCGCGCATCTCTGAGCGCAGGCTGTTCATCTCCCCGCGCATCTCTGAGCGCAGGCTGTTCATTTCCCCATGCATCTCTGAGCGCAGGCTGTTCATCTCTCCGCGCAGCGAGTCCATGGAGGCGCTCAGATCACTGAGCCGACCGTCAACCTGCTCATACGCCCCTTCCAGTTTGCTAACTCTTTGTTCCAACGCCATAAACTCCCTTCCTTTGGACTATAATACCATCTGCCCGCGCGGACAACGTGCGCCGTGACGCTGGCGGAGGTTTTGGTAGCCGGGCAGCACGCCGTAAGGTGCGCCGTCGTCGGACTGGCGTTGTTGACACGTAAATCCGGCGTCTACTATAGTTGCCCCATGTCAATGTGATGCCCTGTGCGGGTTGGTACTGGCTTGGCGGCGGGTGACAGGGCCCCTACAGCGCCGTTGTCTTAGCGGCGGCTTGGATTCAAGCTTGCTTCTGATGAGTTCCAACCACAGGCCGTTGCTTTGCCGCACCTTGTCGCAGTGCAATGGACGAAACAGCTAAAGGAGGCTACTGCTTTGGCCCAGGAATACGACGTTCTGATAATCGGCGGCGGTCTTGCCGGTATGACCGCGGCCATGTACGCCGGCCAGTACGGTCTGGAGACCGGGTTGATAGAGCGGATGATGGGCGGCGCCCAGATCATCAACATTGAAAAAATCGAAAATTACCCAGGATTCCCTCAAGGAATATCAGGCGCCGAGTTGGCTCCGGCTGTCCAGGAGCAGGCTATGAACGCCGGCGCCGAGTTCCTCATGGGGGAAGTTGCGAGCATTTCCCGGGATGGCGATTACAAGCTGGTTTCCAGCGATGCGGGGACCTACCGGGCAAAGACGGTCATCATAGCGGCCGGCTCTGCGCTACGGCAGTTGGGAATACCTGGCGAGGAGGAGTTGTTCGGCCGCGGGGTTTCTCACTGCGCCACCTGTGACGGGCCGTTGTATATGGGCCAGACCGTTGGCGTGGTCGGCGGCGGCGACTCCGCGGCGGACGAAGCGTTGACCCTGTCGGAGTTCGCCAGCCGCGTGTTGCTGTTCCACCGTCGGGACCACTTCAGGGCCTACCAGTCGTTGGCGGAACGAGTGACCCAGCGCAGGAACATAGAAGTTGTCTGGAACTCGGTCGTGGAAGAGGTGCATGGCATCCACACCGTGATGGGCGTCAAGGCGCGGAACGTAATTACCAACCTGGAGAGCGACATCAATCTTTCGGGACTGTTTGTCTATGTCGGGTTGGAACCTAACTCGGCGCTCGTCGACGGGTTTCTCAAGGTGGACAACTCGGGCCACATACCGGTCAATGTTGGAATGGAGACCGAGGTGCCGGGAGTGTACGCGGTAGGAGACATACGCCAGCGGTCGGTCTCGCAGCTTGCCTCAGCCGTAGGCGACGGTGTCACCGCAGCCATCGGAGCGTTCAATTACGTGCGCGGCAAGACCTGGTAGGCTGGCAATCGCCGCATATCTTCTTTGTTTGACATAGCAACACCGTCGATTTATATTCAGCCCAATGCGCCTTGGAGGTTGTTATGGACCTTGTAGAGGAACAACTGCGCAACAGCCGCACCATCGCGGTAGTGGGCCTTTCCGACAATCCGCAACGGGACAGTCATCGGGTGTCCCAATACCTTCAGTCCGTGGGCTACCGCATCATCCCCGTGAATCCCATGATCGACGAGGCTTTGGGCGAGAAGAGCTACCCTGACCTGAAGTCCGTCCCCGAACCTATTGACATGGTTGACATCTTCCGCCGGTCGGAACTGGTCCCCCCGGTGGTGGACCAAGCCATTGAAGTAGGCGCCAAGTACATCTGGATGCAGGACGGCGTCGTCAACGAAGAAGCCGCCGCCAAGGCCGAGGCGGCCGGTATCCCGGTTGTAATGGATGATTGAACCCTCCGGGTGCATCGCCGCCGGTTCGGCGGCCAGTAAGAGACCGGACGGGAAAGAAATTCGGAATGACCACCCAGGAAGAGCTTTCCGTCCGGTTGAAGTCCTTGGGCATCAGGGTTACGCCCCAGAGATTGGCCATCACCGAGGTGGTCCTGAACTCGGGAGACCATCCGTCGGCCAAGGAAATCTTTGAACGGGTAAAGGCGTTTTTCCCCTACGTTACCTTGGCCACAGTGTATTCCACGTTGGATGTGCTGGCGCAGCAGGGAGTAGTTTCGGCGCTGGCCTTTCAGCGGCTGTGCCGCTACGACCCCAACTTGTCCCCCCACGCCAACCTGGTGTGCTTGGTCTGCGGCACTGTGGTGGATGCCGATGCGGGCCATAACCTTGTAGACGAGCTCAAATCGATGATAGACCAGACCGGGTTCGAGGTCTCGTCCCAACGGGTCGACTTTTACGGCAGGTGTTCCGCTTGTGCCTTCGCGCCCGATCTGGAAGATTGTTGACATAACGTTTAGTCCTGCAAGTTCACAATATCCACCGGCTCCAGCGCTCCCGCCGCGTCGAACCCGAAGACCCGTGAATAGAAGTACAATTCCCCTTCCAATGTTCGTTTGATGTTCTCGGCCCGGCGGAAGCCGTGCTGTTCCCCTTCGAATGCCAGGTAAGCGGTCGGGATGCCCTTGGCCTTGACCGCGTCGAACATCTTCTCCGCTTGGTCGGGTGGGACTATCTTGTCCTCCAGTCCTTGGAACAGGATAAGGGGGCAGGACAGGCGGTCGGTGAAGTGGATGGGCGAACGCTCCCGGTACAGGTCCAGCCGCTGCGGATAGGGCCCAATGAGGATGTCCAAGTAACGCGACTCGAACTTGTGAGTGTCCTTGGCCAAGGCTTCCAAGTCGCTCACGCCGTAATAGCTGGCCCCGGCCTTGAACACGTCCCGGAAGGTCAGAGCTGCAAGCGTGGTATACCCTCCGGCGCTGCCCCCGTCGATGGCCAGCCTGTTCCCATCAACGAGACTCCTTTCCGCCAAGTAACGGGTGCCGTTGACGCAGTCGTCGATGTCAACTATGCCCCAACGCCCCTTGAGCCGTTCCCGGTACGCCCTTCCGTAGCCGGTGCTGCCGCCGTAGTTTACGTCCAGCACGGCGAACCCGCGGCTGGTCCAGAATTGAATGGACAGGTCCAGCGCGGTGGATGCGGCGGAAGTAGGGCCTCCGTGGCTCTTGACCAGCAACGGAGGTCTCTCGTCCGGCAGAGGCTGGTAGTCCCGGTTGTTGGGAGCGTAGTAAATCCCGTAGGCAGTCAGCCCGTCCTCGGTGGGAAACTCGATTGGTTGAGCGGGCGACAGGTATCCGGCATCGACGGCGGTCTCGGAGGACCTGCGCACAGAGTCCCATTCCAGGGACTCCAGATCGATGCTGATGAGGGACATTGGCTGAGAAGACGATCCGGCTTCCAAAACCGCCCTCCCCTGTCTGGCCTTGATGTCGCCCCGGCCCATCTCGGTGAAGGGAATGTCGATGGGGTCCAACCGTTTCGCATCGGTGTCTAATAGCGCAACATGCCACACGCCGTTGGTTGCATAAGAACAAACGATGCGCCGATCGGTGTCAAACGCATAGGTCGACGTACCAAAGACCCATGAGGGCTTGCCGAACTCGGCTTCCATGGGCGCAAGGGCTTCCACCGAGCCGTTTTGCCGCCGGTACAGGTTCCACCACCCGGAGCGGTCGGACACGAAGTGGAGAACGCCGCCCGGCGACCATTCCGGTTGGAAGACCGACTCCTCCACGCCCCCCGCCACCGGTTCCGCGTTGGCGACCGCCCCGTCGGCATCGAGGTCGGCTACCCACAATTCAACGCCGTCCCAAGGCATATTGGGATGGTCCCAGTTCAGCCACGCAAGCTTTGCGCCGTCGGGACTGAGACGCGGCGACGAATAGAAGTCAGCCCCTGACACCAGTACCGTTGCCCCCGAACTCCCGTCTGCTGGAATGCTGACGAGCATGTTGACAGGCTCGTCGGATTCGGCGTCATGGTCCTCGTACACGCAGATAATCCGTCCCCGTTGAGCGTCGAATACCATGTCGGCGCAACGCTTGTCTCCCGACGGTGTAATAGGCACGGGAGCTTCGTCGGGCTCTTGGCGGTACAGCCTCTGGTCGTCAAAATTGGTGAAGTAGACCGTCCCGTCCGCCACGGTGAACGCGCCGCCTCCGTACTCGTGCACTCGAGTGCGGACGTTGAATGGAGCGGGAGTTACGTCGGTAGTCTGCCCGTCGGGAGTGCGGCGGACAATCACGTTGCGCCCGCTTTCCCTCGGCCTCATTTCCACCCAGTAGACGTCATCCCCGTCCAAGGCTATCTGGCCCAGCGTGGTCGCGCCCGCCACTATCAAGTCCGCGGTTACCAGGGATTCCCACGAGCCGTAGGGCGCCTCTTTGCCTCCCGGCATACGTACCTCCATCGTTCCCCGGCCCGTTGGGACCGGGCCAGGATATATGGCATTCCAACAGGTTCCCGTTGCACAAACAGGACCCAACTTCTAAACCAAAGCCAAGGTGGGATGTGCATTTGTCGGACGGCGGGAATCAGGCTGGTAATTAGACAAGAGTACTTCAACTCTTGACTGAAGGACGGGTGTAACCCGGTAGAGCCTGCCCTCGTGAAGACGGTGGTTCACCAACTCCAATCCCAAGCCAGGTGTCCGAATATACTCCATCAGCGCCTCACCTATTTTCATGGCAATAACGTGGCATATTTCGGCAGACTTGGCTTGCATTGGTGTACCGATAGCTATAACGCGATTGCCCTGCCGACAACTGGCCGCGATTGACCGTCCTTTGCTGGTCGTTCCCGCGCTCGCAGCGCAGGAGCCGGGCCAGCCTTGACTGCATCGTGGGGTCACCTGCCGCCGCCACGTCCGCCGCCTCTGCCGCGATTTATAACTCCGAGCATACCGCCGTGGGCGGTTGGCCGTTCGCTGCTGCTGCCGCTCGTGCTGATGCCGGAGGACCCACCGCTTGATGGGGGCGGGTCGGGGATTAGCCGGTCTAGAGTGTCCATGCCTGTACTTATGCTGTTGCCCACCAAGCGCCCTGTCCTGCTTCCAAGGACGAAAGAGATCATCCCGGCAACAGCAGATATGATGGCTATGGCCCCAGCAACTATATCAAGTATGACGAGCCATCCCGGGTATGGGAAAAAGTCCCAATTGCCGGTCGCGATTATTCCGATTTCCCGGATTGTTGGGATGAGGAATCCCTGGAATATAAGGAAATTGAGGATGTACACGAACCCCCCGAAGGTCATCAACACCACTCCCACGTTCTTGAACAGGACATCTTCATTATTCGATCTCCGCCAAAATTGTAACCCCCGCCTGCACAGTATGCGTCTGGGCGTCCCAAGCAATACAACAAGTATCCCGAGCAACAGGGATGCGGTGCCGATAAATTCCACTTTGTCGAGTAGCATCATGTGCAAGAACAAATGCTTGGCGTCCCATAATATCCCTTCTCCTCTGAGATAACCCGTCCCCCCATACGTGTCAGTACTCTTCTCAAAGGCATTATTGATGAGTTCCTGTGGCAGCAGACCGGCCAGGAACGCTATCCACCCGAGGGTCACCATTATCAGTCCCACCCTGTCGAAAGGGTTGATCCTCTCGAGCAGCCCCGGCTCACCGGAGGCCGAGACCGGCTCCCTGGTAATTCCCAGCAGCCTCAACGCTGTGCCGAGACAGGCGACTACCAGCCCACTAATCAAGAGCGCGGCGGCGGCATACTCCAGGTATCTTGCGCCGGTCTCATACTTCAGGCCCGCGATGGCTCCGGCCCGGCCCTCATCGGTGGTGGTATTGAAGCCTTCCAGACCGTCTCCGTACGGGACTTCCGTGACGACGCTGTCCGGCAAGTCCATCTTTGCCGGGTCAGGCCAAAACGCTCTTTCCCCCGGGTCGCCGTAGGAACTCAGGACTGCCAGGCCCACGTCATAGAAGGTCTCAGACAGCATAGGTCTGGCAGCGTAAAGACCTATTCCAATCAGCACCAGGGCGCATATCAGTATCCTCATGGCGAGTCTCAGCCTGTAACAGAGAGCGCATATCCCGAGTGCAAGGACTATCAGGGAAATCTGTCCGAATATGTCCGCGAACAGCGTCAGCGCGGCGAGTATGAGCGCGGCCAGGAACAGGACCGCAATGAACTTACCGCTCAAGAGAAACTGTTTGCTTAGGTCCTCTCGACCGCTCGATACGGGTGCTGGCGACCTCGTCGGCTGTGCCATGGCTCACCTCGCTCCTGGGATGACTTACCTTGGTAATGGTTGGCGTGGGCGCCAGAATAGTCCGCTGGTGCAAATCCCTGATACCCATCTGTCATTGTTCCAGATACCGGTCTATCTCCCGCACTCCCATCACCATATCCTCCTCAACTCCCGCCCACGCTATCTCGATTCTTCTACTAATTTACCCTATGTCCCTGCACATTTCACCTTGGCTTCGGTATAGTATAAGGCACCGGGGTCAAAATGTTGGAACGTTGCCTCGAGGACCAGTTAATAGCCAGTTGGAACTCCCAAGCAAAGCACGAAGCTTGGCATTCCGTAACCAGGAGGTTGAACGCATGGTTTCCACCCAGGCCACAACAGTCTTGCATCCGGCGGCCGAGGATACCGCCAGAGAGTTTGCGCTGGCGGGTCGCTTGCCCGATTTGACCGGCGCTACGGTGGGCTTGATAGACAACCACAAGCGGAACGCCGACGTGTACCTGGAGGAGATGGGACGGGTTCTCCGCGAAGACTACGGTGTTTCCAAAGTGGTTACTTACCGGAAGGCCAGCCAGAGCATTCCCACCCCCGACGACGTTATGGACGCCTTGGCGGCGGAGTGCGACGCAATCATTCATGCCGTCGCCGATTGAGGGTCCTGTACAGCGTGGGGTCTCCACGACGGAATCGAGGCGGAGAAACGAGGCCGGCCGGCGGCTACGGTTATCACCAAGGCTTTTACCAAGGCGGCTGAGTTGAGAGCGCGGGCCCTTGGCATGACCGAGCACCCTGTGGTGGTGGTTGACCATCCCATAGCCAGCAAGTCCAAGGAGCAAATTCAACTGTTGGCCAGGGCCAGCGCTGACGAGGTGGCCCGGTCCTTGGTAAATTCCAACCGTGAGAATAACAGTGACTGACTGGGAATCGCGGACAACCGCAGCATCGTCTTTTGAAGGAGCGGTGATATGACCAGCGCCGGGACAGGCAATCCTGCCAGCCGCCTTCAGGTCTCCGGGTCGGTAAGCCGGATCAACGACTACTTTTACGACCAAGGATGGACCGACGGCCTGCCGATAGTCCCGCCGACCGAGGACCTGGTGCTGGAGATGCTGGAGGCCTGTCCGCTGCCCGGAAGGCAGGTGCTGGGCAGGATACCCCCGCTGGACGGCACGGTCACGGTGGAGAAGGTAGCCATAAACACCGTGATGGCCGGTTGCAAGCCCGACTACTTCCCGGTGGTGCTGGCCGCGGTCCGGGCGGTTCTCCAGCCCCAGTTCAATGTCGGCTCCATAAGCACCACCACCGGAGGCGCGGCCCCGGTGGTTATCGTCAGCGGCGCGGTAGCCGAGAGGCTTGGGATTCAAAGCGGTACGGCCGTATTCGGGTCGGGGCACCGGGCCAACGCGACCATTGGCCGCGCCCTGCGCTTGACCATGCGTAACCTGGGCGGCGCGGTGGCCGAGACCATGGAGAAGTCAACCCACGGCTGGCCGGGCAAGTACACCATGTGCTTCGCTGAAAACCGGGAAGGCAGTCCCTGGGAACCGTTGCACGTGGACTTGGGCTATCCCGCCGACGCCAGCGTTGTGATGGTGGTGGCCTCCCGCGGCATCCACACACTGGTGGAGTCCAGCCAGGAGACGGGCGTCGGAGTGCTGGAGACCATCGCCGGGTCTATGACCGCGGGCGGTATTTCCGGCTTTTATTACCAGTTGAGAGGAGCAACCACCATAGTGGTGCTCAGCCCGGAGCACGCTGCGGAGATCGCCGCCGACGGCTTCGACCGCAACGGAGTGAAGCAGTACCTGTTCGAAAACGTGCGAGTCCCCCTGTCGGAATTGAGGGAGCGCGGCCACTGGGGGGCCAGGGCATGGCCCGAGGAATTCGAGAGCCAAGGCGAAGACTACCGCGTTCCGCTGGTGTCCGACCCAGATAAGCTATTGGTGGTGGTAGCGGGAGGCGACGGGCGGCATACCTCCTGGTTCCCGCCCTGGTCCGCGACACAGCGGGCCGTAGAGGTTATTGACGGTTAGCGGCGAATAGCAGCAGTTTCCCCCTATATCTGCTATCTCCGCCGCCGGAACAGGCGCCATACGGGAGTGGTAAAGCCTGGCAGCAGGTCGCCGCCGTCGAGAACGTCATCCTCGCCAAGCGTTACCGGCTCCGCGTTCAGGCGGTATACGGTGACGGTGGTTGCTGGTGGGTCGGCCACCCAGACCTGTTGCGAGCCGTAGCTGAGCCACATATACGCTTTGGCGGCCATTTCAGGGTACGAATTGCTGGGCGACTTGACTTCCACGGCCAAGTCGGGAGCCAGTTCGGGAAAGCTTTCAGTCGCAGTCAGCCGGCCCGGCGCGAACCAGGCCACATCGGGGCAGCGCACCGTGTCGGGGTCGCGGTCCAGCCGGTATCCCGTTTCGGCGGTCAAAGTATATCCGTAATCGTTGGAGTGGGAGTAGATGTTCAAGACTGCATCAATGTTGCTCGCTACGATCCCTTGAGGTTTTCCAGCAGGCATTTTTTCAACCAATACTCCCCGGATAAGCTCGTACCGCTTGCCGTCGCCCGTGGGCATAGACAGCAGTTCGTCGGCGGTTATCAATTGGCGCGTAGTAGTCATGGGGCCTTCACCGGTCTGGTTAATGTAGGGGTTGCCAATAATGGCATTGTAGCATGGGGTAACCTTCGGAGCTTGTGAGGAAATTCTCCGGGCGATG
Organism: Dehalococcoidia bacterium; assembly: GCA_965203835.1. GTDB lineage: Bacteria > Chloroflexota > Dehalococcoidia > Lucifugimonadales > UBA3495 > CBDCFV01. Next base: position 819,631 of record OZ241919.1, on the reverse strand, counting down.
AACCAGCGACTCGAACCTACTCCGGAGGCGCCCAGCGCGGCGGTTCGGTGCCTGTCAAAGTCTTGATGCGGTCGGCAATGGCCTCCACCAAGTCTATTACGGCTTCCAGGAGGCCGTGAGGATCGTCCAGCCTCACCCTGGCCCCTTCGTAGCGGTATTCCACGGCGTATCTGGTCAGCCAGTTCAGGCTTTCTCCGGCCGGCGTATCGTTCTCGGCGGGGTGTTTGCGCACAATGGTAGCCAAGTTTCCCAAGTCGTGGATATTTTTGTACTCGTCATCCAAGGCCGAAATCCAGCCCTTGAGAGCGTTTTCCACGGCTTGCCGCGCATGGAAACTTATGTCTTCCAGCGGACTGTTTGTCGTGACGAGCGCAGTCATTGACACAATGTTCCTGGTGGCGGCTATGGACCGCTGGCGGATGTCGGGCCAGTTGGCGGGTTCATGTTCATCGGCGGAATCAGCCGGGAAATCGCCGGGATTGACACCTGCTTCACTCACGATCACTCCGTCCCGCAAGGCTTGCCCGGCTACGTGGTTTCTCGCCCGGCGGCAGTAGGCGAACCTGCTTTTCGTGAAATCCAGCACGTCCAAGCCCACGCGCAGGTCGTACAATTCGTCCAGCTTCCGGTGGGCAGCGGCGCTGGCGGCAGCGTTGGTGGCGCGGTCGTCCGCGTCGTCGTCAATGATGACCAGCAGGTCCACGTCGGAGTCGTCGCGGTAGTCGCCCTTGGCTCGGGAACCGAACAGGATGACGGCCAAGGGCCGTATGGCATCGTATACTGCTTGGGCTACGGCGCGCGCCTTGGGGTCGTAACTTTGCTTGGCATGGACTTGCGTCATAGCTAAAGGTTAGTGACGGCCACGTTTCATTGTCAAGAAAATGAAAAGGCGAGCCGCGTTGTTGAAAAACACTGGCGTACCGGGCGGGATTATGGCATAAAGGGCAACGGAAACATTACTGAGCCTGAATAATCGGAGGACTGCGGTGTATAAAATCGGGATAGACGTGGGCGGCACCTTCACAGACTTCATGGTAGCCAGCGAGGGGCAGCCGCCCCGGTTCTTCAAGACCCCGTCCACTCCCGGAGACCCTTCCGTGGGGGTCATGGCGGGTCTTGCGGACGCCGCCGCTGCCTTCGGGCAGTCTCTCGACGACTTCCTGGGCGACTCCGACCTGGTGATCCACGGCTCCACCGTGGCGACCAACACCTTGGTCGAGCGGAAGGGAGCCAAGGTGGGCCTTATCACCACCGACGGCTTCCGGGACCTGCTGGAGATGCGGGAAGGCCTGAAGGAAGACCGGTACAACCTCCGCATGACGCCCGTGGAGCCGCTGGTGCCCCGGTATTTGCGGGTGGAGGCCCGAGAGCGTGTCCGGGCCAATGGTCTGGTCACAACGGCCTTGGACGAAGATTCGCTGGACCGGACCCTGGACTACTTGTCGCGGGAAGGGGCCGAATCCCTGGCGGTCTGTTTCCTGTTTTCCTACCTCAACCCGTCCCACGAACAACGGGTCTGGGAAAAGATACGCCAGCGTTTCCCCGACACATACACCTCTCTCTCGCACCAAGTCATTCCTCAAATCAAGGAGTTCGACCGTCTCAGCACCACGGTGATTAACTCCTACGTCGGCCCCGTATTCAGCGGGTATCTTGAGCGGCTGAAGGAGCGGTTCCAGCCGTACCCCCAACTGAGCGACGTGCTGATAATGCAGTCCAACGGCGGCGTCGCCCCGATAGACGACTCCAGCCGGATGGCGGTGCGGGCCATCCTGTCCGGCCCGGCGGGCGGCGTCAGCGCCGCGGCGCACATCGGTCAATTGCTGGAGGAGCCTAAGATAATCGCTTTCGACATGGGCGGCACCAGCACCGACATCTCCATGATCGAGAACGGCGTACCCCACGTCACCACCGAGAAGTTCGAGGCTGGCTGGAAGATCGCCGTCCCCATGATCGACATTCATACCCTTGGCGCCGGTGGAGGCAGCATCGCCCGGGTCGATGAGGGCGGCATCCTGCACGTCGGCCCTGACAGCGCGGGCGCCGAACCGGGCCCGGCTTGCTACGGCAAAGGCGGCGGCGGCGCAACGGTGACCGACGCCAACCTTGTGCTGGGGTACCTGGACCCTGACAACTTCCTGGGTGGCCGGGCCAGGCTTGACTTGGAAGCCGCCGATAGAGCCTTGGCTGAGAACGTAGGGAAGCCGTTGGGACTGCCGCCCGTCGAGGCGGCGTATGGCGTCTACAAGGTAATCTGCACCACCATCGCCGAGGGTATCCGCTTGATGTCGGTGCAGCGCGGCGTCGACCCCCGCCAGTTCACCATGCTGGGGTTCGGCGGCGCGTCGGGCCTTCACGCCGCCGAGGTGGCCCGGCAACTGCAAGTCGAAAACGTGTACATTCCGGCGTCCGCGCCCGTCCTGTCGGCTTACGGGATGCTCAGTTCCGACATCAAGTACGATTTCTTCCGGTCCTACCCCGTCAGCCTGGACCGGTTGGACTTGGGCGAACTCAGGGCCATCCTGGAGGGGTTGGAGAGACAAGGCAGGGACAAGCTTGTGGATCAGGGCGTAGCCGCCGACGCAATGGAGATGCACTACTCGGCGGATATGCGGTACCTCGACCAGATTTACGAGGTAACTGTTCCTCTGCCCGATCCATCGCTGCCGGACGAGGAATTTTTGTCCCAATGGGCGTCCAATTTCCACCAGAGGTACGAGGAGCTTTATTCCTACAGCCAGCAGGACCAGGAAGTGCGGTTAATTACCTTGCGGGTCACGGCGGTAGGCCGTCTCCCCAGGATAGCCCAGCCGGACCGCGCCGCGGATACAGGCGCCGCCGGTCCTGTCGGCTCACGCAGGGTTTTCCTGGGCGAATGGCAGGAAGCGCCCGCGTACGCTATCGACGCGCTGCCTCAGGGGGCGGAAATTCACGGCCCCGCGATTCTGGAGTCGGATTTCACCACCGTCCTGGTCTGGCCCGGAGATACGGCATCCATTGACCGGATGGGAGGCATCGGGCTTCGAGTGGCTGCGGAAACACCGGATGTCCCAGCGGAAGTATCTCAAAGCCCTGCAACTGCCAACGACGCCGAGACGGATGATTCACGGGACCCTATTACCCTGGCGGTGGTCGAACACCGTTTGGAGTCCATCGCTCAGGAAATGACCGAGGCGATGCTGCGCACCGCCATGTCCCAGATATTGAATTCCAGCAGGGACTTTTCCACCGCCATTCTGGACAACGAATGCCAGTTGGTGGCCCAGGGCGAGGGGATCCCCGTCCACATCAGCGCCCTGCCGGTGGCCGGGGCCGCCGTCCGCGACTACTTCGGCGACACAATGTCCGACGGCGACCTGTTCATTCTGAACGATCCCTATTTCGGCGGCAGCCATCTGCCGGACATAACCATCATCCGCCCCGTTTTCCATGAGGGCAGGCTGCTCTTCTACGGGGTGAACCGCGCCCATCACAGCGATGTGGGCGGCGGCACCCACGGAGGCTACAACCCCGGCGCCAACGAAATATTCCAGGAAGGTATCCGCATCCCACCGTTGAAGCTGTACGACAGGGGCACGCCGCGCAACGATGTCCTTCAAATGCTGTCGGCCAACGTCCGGCAGCCGGAGAACTTCCTTGGTGATCTCAACGCCCAGATAGGTTCCGTCATGCTGGCCGCCCAGAGGATTGAGTCGCTGCTGGCCGACTACGGCCCGGACCGCTTGATGGCCGTCGTTGCCGACATCCTGGCCGCGACGGAACGGCAGGTGCGGCAGTTCATTTCGGAATGGCCCGACGGTGTGTACCACGGGGAGTCCTTCGTGGACGACGACGGGTTCGACACCAAGCTGGTGCCCATCCGTGCCAAGGTCACCATCTCCGGCGACTCCATGACCATTGACCTCAGCGACTCCAGCCCTCAAGTGACCGGGTTCATAAACAGCGCCTATGCCAACACCCGGTCGCTGGCCCACGCCGCCATCATGTACCTTGCGCCGATGGACGTCGCCCGTAACGAGGGTTCCATGCGTCCCGTACAGATAATCGCCCCGAAAGGCTTGGTGGTCAACGCCAACCCGCCCGCACCCGTCTGCATGAGCACTAATCATTGCGCGGAGGAGGTCGTCGAGGCTGTGTTCAAGGCCCTCGCCCCGGCTATACCCATGTCGGTGTCGGCAGGCTTCTCCCGGCGGCTGCGTTACGCCATCACCGGCGACGACCCCAGGACCGGACGCCGGTTCATCTGGCATTTCTTCCTGGCCAGGGGCGGTGGCGGCGCGTCCAACGGCTTTGACGGCTGGTCCAACGTGGGAGAAATCAACGTGGCCGGAGGCATACGGTCGCCCAGTATAGAAGTAACCGAAGAGCGGTTCCCCTTCTTTGTCGAACGCCACGAGCTGAGGCCCGATTCTGGAGGGTCTGGCGCTTGGCGCGGCGGCTTGGGAGCGGTCTGCGACATGGTCTACGAAGGGGATGGACCGGCGGCCCTGAACACCGCCGGCGACGGCATTGTGGTCCCGCCTTTCGGCCTGTTCGGAGCGGACGACGGCTTGCCCCACCACTACAAAATTGTGTCCAACGGCACCGAGCGGGTCCTGGGTTCCAAGGAAGTGGAAGTGGTGGTCAATCCCGGCGACCACATCATCTGCTTTTCTTCAGGCGGTGGCGGCTACGGCAACCCCCAGGACCGCGACCACGCTTTGCGCCACTGGGACCTGAAGAATGGGTACGTGACAGGGTAGGCTCCTTGTCAGCTACCCCTCCGCCACCACGTAATTCCGCAGCGTGCCAATGCCGCTTATCTCCACCTCGATGGTGTCTCCGGGGAACATGTCGCCGTCGGCGCCCTCGGTGCCCATCCAGAGGACATCGCCGGGATACAGCGTCGCGTAGTTGCTCAGGTCGCTGATCCAGGTCGCCGTGTCCCAGATCTGGTCCGCGGATGAGAAATCCTCCCAGACCGTGCCGTTGTGGCGGACGATGATGCGGAACCCCTTGGGGTCGAGGCCGGTGACGATCCACGGCCCCATGGGCTTCCAAGTGTCGCAGTTCTTGCCCCGGAACATCGTGCGGTCGGCCTGCTGCCAAGGGCGCTGGCTGATGTCGTTGCCGATGGTGTAGCCGAACACGTAATCGAGCGCCTCGCTCACCGGCACGTTGCGGGCTTTTTTGCCGATCACCACCGCCAACTGGCCTTCCGGTTGCACCGCCCCGGAGCAGTCCTTGGGCACGACTATATTCTCTTCGGTGCCGACGATGGCGTGGACCGAGCGGTAATTGGGCGAGGGCCGGTCGGGATAGGCCGGCGGCGCTCCCCGCCGAGCCGCCATGCCCTCCACGTGGCCTCGGTAGTTCGGCCCGGCGGCGTAGAGCATCGGCGGCTTGACCGGGGCCAGCAGCTTCACTTGGTCGAGAGGATAAACCTGGTTGGTTACCGCGTAGTCCTCAAAGGGGTTGCCCCAGACTTCTGTTACCTGATCGCCCTCGACGATGCCGAAGCTGGTCTTCTGGTCTGCTTCAAACCGGCACCAGATCATGGCTTTCCCCCTCGCGAAGGATTTTGGATTCCCGCCCCCGCCTTCGCGGGGGTGACGTTCCTGCGCGGCAATGACATATGGCATGGTGTGGAGTTACTGGCAACGCCTATTCCGGGGTTACCAGAGACTCCGCGGTCTCCCCGGACAGCACCCGGAGGATATTGCCGTAGGCGAAGTTGGCCGCACGCAGCGCGGTCTCCTGGCTTTGCCCCGCCATGTGCGGCGTGATCACCACGTTGTCCAGCTCGAACAATGGGTTGTCCTTCGGCGTCGGCTCTACCTCGAGCACGTCCAGCCCGGCGGCCGCTATCTTCCCTTCCGTCAACGCCCGGTACAGGGCTGCCTCATCCACCACCGGCCCCCGGCAGGCGTTGATAAGGAAGGCCGTCTGCTTCATCATGTCGAATTCCCGGTCCGACATCATTCCCCTGGTGCGCCGGGTCAGGGGCACGTGCATACTGACAATGTCTGACGTTTGCAACAACTCGTCGAAAGCGACCGGCTCGGCCTTCAGTTCCCGCTGCACGTCCTCCGCGATGTCCACAATGTCGTAGTAGATGGTGTGGGTGTCGAACCCGGTAAGCCGTTTCGCTACGTTCTTGCCGATGCGGCCCAACCCGACAATCCCCACCGTCTTATCGGTAAGTTCGGACAGGTCGGACTGGTAGAGGGCGCCGCGCCACTGCCGCTCCTTGGTAGTGCTGTTCCACTGGAGCATCAGGTTCCTGCCGATGCTGATCATCAAGGCGATGGAATGCTCCGACACCGCGATGGCGTTGGCCCCGCCGTTGTTGGCCACCGGAATCCCCATTTCCAGGATGGCTTCAAGGTCCATCCGGTCGTATCCGGCGCTCAGCGTCTGGATAAGCTTCACGTTGGGGCATTCCCTGAGGACGTTGGTGGTGATATCACTGGTGATGATGGCGTCCGCGTCGCGGCATAGCTCGATCTTCTCTTGCTCCGAAAGCGCCGGGTCCACAACCGTTATTTCCAGATCGTCAGGCGCTTCCCTGAGCATTACCTCGGGGCGCCCGCCGACGCCGCTGAAGTAAGAAACTTTCCAAGTGGGCATTTGGCCTTCTCCTTTGCGAATGTGTCCAATAGCCCCTGGTCCGTTATGGCGATAGCAGGGATGAGGGGCCGTTCACATGTTGATTGCTCTCGTGAGCAATTATAGTTAAGGCGAAAGGGTTGTCAAAACACCTTTCGTTGGCCTGATAGGGCCTGTGCAAAGTAATTGTCTGAATCAGGATTTACCGGATTTTGGGATTCTCAGGATTGGGAATATCCTGAAAATCCTTTAATCTTGATAATCCTGATTCAGACATTTGCCGCCGGTAAAGACTTTGCACACGCCTTGTCGTGTTGGCGCTGACGATGCCTGTGCCCGCCGGCTAGAAAAGCTCGGCGATCTCCCGCTCCAGCCGTTCCTCCCGCGTTTCTATCTGGGAGCCTGGCGCACGTGAGAAGGTTCCCGCCCCCCGGCTCAACTGCTCGTATGACTCGCTGGAGCCGTAGTCCCTTGTATGGACCACCACCGGCATGGGCAGCGCGTGGCCGAAGACCAGCGCCTGCTGCTTGGGTTCCAGCCGGGCCAGTACCGTCCGGAGTTGTCGCGCTCCGGGCGTGCCTGCCAGCACAGCGTCAATGTCGCGCTGGTTGTCCAGCAGGCAGGTCAACCGGGTGCCGACCTGGCTCATCACCTCTTCGTCGATGGCGCTGGGCCGCTGGTCAATGACCATCAGGGTCACGTTGCGCTTGCGGTCCTCCCGGGCGATGGCCCCGAAAGTTGTCTGGGATGCCACCGAGGGATTGAGAAACTTGTGGGCCTCTTCGATGACGATCACCAACGGCCTCGGTTCTTGGCCCACTCCGCCCTCGGCTTCCTCCTTCCGTTCCACGTACAGGTTGTGTATGCGCCGGGTCAGCAGGTTGCAGACCAGCATGTAGGCGGTCAGGTCGGAGCCGTACTTGCCGAACTCCAGGACTACATGCAGGCCCCGGTCCAAGTGCTCGATGATGTTGTTCGCCGCGTCTCTTCCCGTGTGCTCCACCAGGAACCCGAACCGCTTCAGGCGGCTCAGCCGGTTGTAAAGGGCGGCCAGGGCGTGGGGCTGCACCTGCACCTCCGCTGCAAGATCGAAGACCGAGTCCCGACCTTCCAGATCGAGGAATCGCCGCATCCATTCCTTCCGGCCGAACTTCTGCTGTAGGTTGAAGGCGGCTGAAGCGGCCACGTCCGACAGGTTCAGGGTTTCCCGCAGCATTTCCACGTCTTCCGGCTCTATCTCCTCATACCCGATGCGCACCACCGCATCGGTGGAAGACCCCCGGCGGCGCGAACTGTCTTCGTCCAGCGTGAACGTCGAGACTTGGGCGGGAAACAACTGCTTCAGCCCCTTGACCATGCGGCTCCGGTCGGTGTCCTGCCCGCTCCAGCCGTACTCGCTGTGCATGTCGAATATCAACGACGACGCCTGCCGTTGCTGCAAAATGCCCACCAGCAACAGCCGGGTCAGGAAGGTCTTGCCGGTGCCGCTCTTGCCGAACACGCCGATGGATCGCTTGACCAGTTCGTCCAGGTTGAGGCAGAGCTTGTGTTCCATGTCCAGCGGGCTGCCAATCCAGAAGTGCTTCTCGTCTTCCTGGCCGAATACCAACTCAACATCCCGTTGCGACGCCAGGTAGGTTGGGGCGAAGTGAGGAGGGATGGTCTTGGCTGCGGACGGGGCCTGATCTTCGTCTCCCAAGACCGTTGGCAACACCAGGTTGGGCAGCACCGAGATGGCGCCGTAGGCCACGGTGCCGGATACGACCTGGAGCACCAGGGCGTCGTCGACCTGCGGAGGAGTGTGCTTCAATCGCGGGTCGGTGCTGCCAAGGGTAACGTCGGTGACGGTGCCGAAGAAGGTGCCGTGCTGGCCTTGGATGGTGACGAACGCGCCGACCTTGATGTCTTCGATTGAGGCGGCCGGGTCCAAGCGGACCTCAATGCCTTGGCTCAAGGAGCCGTCGACCACCAAGCCCAACGCGGTCCTGTCGTCCATCCATCCGGATTGTGGCTGCCGCGCGTAGCCGTTGGTCATCGGGACACCCTCTTCAGAATCGTGTTCAGCCGGGGAAGGTCGCCTGATAACTCCGCCGCTAGGGTTTTGCCCGCCCTCAAGAGAAATTCACGAGGTTCCGCGTGGGTTGCGGCGGCTATGCCCAAGTATGCGCCCAGAACTTCATCGGGAGCGGGGCCGGCTGCGTTCACCAGGAAACGTAGCATATCCAGGTTGTCGGTGAACCGAGCAATCTCATCAGGGCCGCACCAGTAGATGAAAGAATGTACTCGCGGCGGCAACGGCGGCAGCGATTGCTTGGTCCCGGTCGCGTCCTGGTGGCCTACGATCAACGTCTCGAACCTTGACGTCAGCAGCCGTTCCAGTTGGGGGTTTTCCCTGAAGACCTCGTCCTCGCTCTCGGCATCCTCTCCCCTTGCCAGTATGGGGCGGCCAGGGTCCAGCGGTTCGGTGCTTACCCGGCAGACCACACCGTAGATTTCCGGTGAGGAAGTGCGGACGAGACACCCCAGCGGAGGCGCGTCGTAAAGGCGGTAGCACTGGCCGAGAAACGACGAGGAGTTGGCGCCGACCACCTCTCCGACCCGCCGGGACGGCGGAGCGCCCGATGCTGTCATCACACCTTCCAGCTTGTCATAACGTCATACCGGCCCCACGCGCTCGGTCGCATCCCGGGCGGCTACCAAGTAAACGGGGTTGGGGTTCAGGGCGTATTCCCGCAGGCAGGCCTCGGTGAACTTTATCGAGTGAGCGCCGCCCGCCGCAACCGCCCGGTCTATAAGGTCGTCGTGGTCCTCCGACGGAGCCTCCAAGCCCGAAGTATCCTGGGCCGGGACCGTTGAGTACCACGAATAGACCGCCGCGCAGGCTTGCCATGCGTACCGGGCTGCTTGGCGTGCGTCGGCGTCATCCAAGTAAGGCGCCAGCATTCGCAGGGCACTTGGAGCGGTGACCGTATGTACGAAGGCCACCAGGTTCTTTGGGCTGGCCAAGTAGATGCCGGCGAAGGTCTCGGTGATGTTGGAAATGAAACGCGATATGTCACCGGACGTGTCCACCAAGTCTATGGCCGGGGCAAACTCCGGATGGTCCTCCATGCCCTTGATCTGCTGCACGATAGACCCGGAGCCGTCGAATTCCGGGCCGTGAAGCCGCTCTACGTGTTGCAGTGCACTCCTTGGCGGATGACCGGCATGGTCCCCCGAAGGTGTCCCTGGAAGGGTGTAGTACCGCGCCGCCCAGTACCCCAGGCCTTGGGCCAGTTCGTAAGTCCTCTGGGGTGTTTCCTCTGCGGAAAGGCTGCGGACGGCGTGGCCGGTTCGGATGAGGCCGTGAGTCGCAGACGCCATAACCGCCGGCGCCAAGTGCGGGACCCATTGCCTGACGACGTCCTGCCACGGGGCCAACTCCAGTTCGTGCTCAAAGAACTCTATCCAGTCCCCCAACCGTTCCCGCTGACCCAAGCACTCCTGCCACTCGTCCGACGGGATGGGAAGCGAGGGAGTGGGACGGTCTATCAACCTGCTCCGGTATCCTTCAACCCAAGGCAGAACGGCCTCGTCTCTGCCGAGGGCGAACAACGCTTCCGAGGCCATTGGGCCGTGATTGGAGTTGCCGTTGACCAACTCGGTGCCGGCAAAGCTTAGAAGGTCCAGCATTTCGTCGATGGTGATAGCCATTGCTACCCTCCTGACTCCCTCACAAACTATCTCAAAACTTGTCGCAGCACCCACCTCGTCATTCCCGTCCACCACCCGTCATTCCCGCCGCCTCGTCATGCCCGTCTACCATCCGTCATACCCGCTCCACCACCCGTCATTCCCGCCTTCGCGGGAATCCACGCTTCGGTCGACGACTGGAGGAGGTCAGCAGGAACAGGTTGGTCTTAGGATGGTTTCCCTGTCGTTTTCACTTGACACGGATTAGACCGCCCTCGGCGGCCCCTCAATGCCGATCTCTTTGCTGATCTTGCCGTCCCGCATCTCGAAGATATGGGTCAGCCGCATCTCGCACTTCGTGCCCACCGGGAACGGAACGAACCCGTCTCGGGCCACCTCGAAGCTCACGATGCTGTCGTCCACCACCCGGTCTTCGGTGGCGAAGCGGTCTTTGGTGTGGAACTCCACGTTCTTCAGCACGGAGAAGATATCCCGGTAGTTGGCGGCGACCGCCTCCTTGCCCCTGAATTCCAGGTTGCGGCTTGGGGCTTCCCACACCACGTCGTCGGTATACATGGCAATAGCGTCTTCGATGCGCCCGGACGCCTCACTGCCGAAATGGGCCTCAACCGCCGCCAGGTTGGCCGCAATAATATCGTCGCTCATAGTTGACCTCACCGGTCCCGACGCCGCCGGGAAATTGGGCCGCCGTGCTATTCGTAACTACTACCTGTCTACAGCTGCAACAATTCTCTTGCTTCCAAAATCGGCTGTCAATAAGCCGAGTTTGACGGGATGCGATTAAAGCCAGTCCAGCAGGGCAGTCTCAGTAGCGGCGCGCCGGGGCATGTGCGAAGTCAAGGTGTGAACCGGAACTGTAGCCCCTGCAACGCAAGAGACATTGCCTTGATCGGCAAGCAAAGAAAAGGCCGGGAACGTTGTCCCGGCCTGTGCATACTCGGTTGGAAGTCACTATGCCGTCAGGATTTTAACTTCATTCTCCAGAAGGAGTTGGCCTATCGCAGCCATGTCGTGAAACGGAATATCATTCAAGTCCACTCCTTCTGAGGCGCGCAGGAACTCTATTCCGATCAATGCACCATCTTGACCGAACTCCAGATACCGTGCCTTGTCCAATTCCTGACCTTTGACAAATTGCCCATCGGTTATTTTCAGGTGTATTGCATCCTCATCGGGGTAAAGTTTGACCTCCATGAAACGCCTCCTGTCATGGTCGAATCGTTACGATCCGCACCTCACCATCATGTATCTCTTGGACTAATACGCTGAGTTGTTGCCCTTGGCGAATTTCGCCCGTATACCACCATTGGCCGGCTGACCAGCCCTGTTCACTATGGTTATAGCGGCGGACTACCTCTATAACGTCGTTTAAGTCAATGCCCCGGCGGCTTGCCATATCTCGGGCCAAATTAGTGAATCGGTATCGCGCGTTGGGGTATGGGTCGGGCAAGACCGCTCCTTGACGATTAAGCGCTTCGGGCAGGGTGAGATACATAGTACTCTTATGACAAAATTCTATCAAGGTAATTGCTTTGCAAAGACGTAATCCATCCTGCCGCTCCTGGGAGAGGCTTTTTCAAAAGGACGAACTCTACCTGGTACGCGATCTTGGAGGTTATGCTGGTGCTCCAGGGGCGCCTGGACCACCAGGTCCGGGTCTGAGACTTACTGGAGAGCAGTGGTCAGATAACTTACTCCTCGTCCACTGACACATCCTGCTTGCCACTTCGTAAAATACCTCTCTACCATAAAACTTGTGCAGCACAACGTCCCGTCGGACGTGGACAAGTCCAACTAAGCCACTGAGGCAACACGGTGTTGAATGTCCCGAAATGTCCGCGATTCTGAAATTTCCGGCCTCTCCATACGAAGAATAGACTACCCAAAGGAGTCCGCATCATGATGAGTGAAATAAACGCCCTCTGGCGCCGCGTCCGCGCCCTTCAACGAAGATTCGCCCGCGAACTCGCCGAGTACCGGTTGGGCCTCCTTTGCGACGACCTTTGCGAACGCTGGTTCGCCGCTTGGTCCGACCACAAGCCCTTGCCCCGAATTCATCCCTTCATCGTCCGGGTGATAGATTCAGGTTACCGGCTTCTCGGATTGGGCGCGGCCAACAACTACCTGGAGGACTGTCGTCGCAATGGTGACGCCCCCGACCCCCAAGTCCTGCTTAACGCCATCCTGCCCCCGACCGGGAAACGTCCCGCCCGCGCCAGGTAATGATGGCTTCGCGTACGCCCCGTTGTGGAGGCAATGTCCGTTTGTAATACAACCTGCTTTGGGCCATAATACGGCCCATTCTGTATCCAGCCTCCGGGGGAAAGTATGCGTGTCTTGCTGATCGCCACCAACCGGCACGACCGGCTGATGAGCCGGATGGACGCCCGGCCCCTGCCCATTGGCATGGCCTACGTCGCGGCCCACTTGGACCAGGACCGCCACCAGGTCAAGGCTTTGGACCTGATGTTCGCCGACGATTACCTGACCGAAGTCGAGCAAGTTGTTAATGAATACCGGCCCGACGTGGTGGGTATATCTCTTCGAAATCTAGGCAACCACAGTTACCTGGACCCGCAATGGGCGCTGCCCATCACCAAGGAGGTCATCGACAAGGTTCGCAGCATATCCAAGGCAACCATCGTGGTGGGTGGCCCGGCCTTCAGCCTGCTGCCCAGGGAATGCTTCGCCTACCTGGAGCCTGACCTCGGCCTGGCCGGCGATGCGGGAGAGGCGTTTGCCGAGTTGACCAACCGCTTGGAAGTGGGCGAGCCGTCGTACTACGACTTGGAAGGGTTGGTGCGCCGGGAGAACGGCGAGATTATATTCCGGGAAGGCCGGTGCTATTCCGCCTTCGCCAAGGCCCCGCGGCTGGAAGACCTGGACATGCGCAAGTACCGCCAAGCCGGATTCGGCATCGGCATCCTCACCAAGCTGGGTGATTTCTCCTACCCCACCGGGGAGGCCGCCGAAACGCCCGATGAGCAGGGCTGGCGGATTATCCGGCCCATCGACGAAGTGGTCCACGAAGTCAAGGACATGGAAGAGCGGTTCGGGCTTCGCAAGGTATTCTTCGTCGACAACGCCTTCAACGTCCCCTTGGACCACGCCAAGTCCCTTTGCCGGGCGTTGTCCGATGCGGAGCTGAAGCTGCACTGGAACACCTGCCTTGCCCCGTTCAGTTGCGACGAAGAACTGGTGGGACTGATGAAGGGCGCTGGTTGCGCGTTGGTCATAATGGGTCGTGCCAGGGGAGACGGCCACGGGGGGACGCTCCTGGGTGAAAACCTGGAGCCCCTGCGCCGCACCTGCCGGATGTGCGAAGACGGGGGCCTGCATTACACCATTTCCCAGAACTTCGGCGAGCCGGGAGAGACCCGTGAGACCGTCGAGGAAAAGCTGGAGTTCCTCCGCAGCATCAAGCCGTCCATGGCCAATCTGCGGGTAGGCGTTCCGGTCCAGCCCAATACCCCATTGGCCGCCACCGCCTTGGAAGAGGGTCTGATAACCGATCAAAGCGACCTGATCAAACCCACCTTCTACATGGCCGAGCCGGTCAAAGACTGGATAGTCGATTACCTCAAGGAACAGGCCGCCAAGAACCCCCGCTGGAACCTTCTTTAATCGGACGTAATGAAATGGCAGACGGTTTGAGAGGCAAATACTGCATCGTTGGCGTAGGCGAGACTGAATTCAGCCGCGGGTCGGGCCGCACCACCAGGGCTATGGGCGCCGAGGCCATCCGCAACGCCATGAACGACGCCGGGCTGACTCCTGCCGACGTTGACGGGATGCTGAGCTATCACGGAGGCGATTCCACGCCGTCCACGTCGATCATGTACGACCTGGGAATGAGGCCCAATTTCTACATGGACTGCTCCGGTGGCGGCTCCAGCACCGAGGCCCTGGTGGGCTTGGCGATGGGCGCCATCGAGGCCGGAATGGCGGACACGGTGGCTATCTTCCGGTCCATGAACGGCTATTCGCAGATACGCATCGGCGGCACTGGGGTACGGGCAGCCGCCCCTATCACCGGGCCGGACCTGATGCGGCGCCCCTATGGGCTGATAAGCGCGGTGCAGAACTTCGCTTTCACCTTCACCCGCCACATGATGGAGTACGGCGTAACCAATGAGGACCTGGCCCACATCAAGGTGGCCCACAGTAACCACGCCAGCAACAACCCCAAGGCGTTGATGAAGCAGCGGGTCACGGTGGAAGACGTGATCAATTCCCGCTGGATCATCCGCCCCTGTGCCCACCTCCTCGACTGCTGCTTGGAAACGGACAACGCGACCTGCATTATTGTAACGTCCGCCGAGAGGGCAAAGAATCTGAAGCAGAAACCCGTGTACATTCTCGGGGTGCAGGGACGCGGCACCAAGCCCGGCGGCGACTTCCACTACCAGCACGGCCCCATCAGCCGGGTCGCCGGTCATTACGTTGGGCCCAGGATTTTCGACCTTGCCGGTGTCACCCACGACGACATCGACGTGACCGGTTGCTACGACGCCTTCACCTACACGGTGTTGTTGCAGTTCGAGGACTACGGCTGGTGCGAGAAGGGCGAGGGGAAGGACTACGTGACTAGCGGCATCATCAACCTGGGCGGCAGACGGCCCAACAACACCAGCGGCGGCCATTTATGCGAGGGCTACACCCACGGCATGAACATGGTCATCGAAAACGTCCGCCAACTGCGAGGCACCGTGGACGACTACTGTCCTCAGTGGCAGGACGGCATCCACACCTACGACTACTCCGAAGGTGGCTGCCGCCAGGTCAGGGACGCCGAGGTGAGCATGAACATGGGATGGGGCACGCCCGCCATTGGCAGCGCCCTCATCATGCGGAGATAGACTGATGCCCTCCTACGACTATAGAGGCCAAGCAATCGTCATCTCGGACAACGACACCGAGTACAAGGGCTACTTTGAGGCCGCCGCCGAGCATCGCTTGGTGGTGAAGCGTTGCACCGACTGCGGCCTGTTGCGCGGTGAGCCGGGTCCGGGCTGTCCTTGGTGCACGTCGCTGAATTGGGAATGGCAGGGCGTCAGCGGCAAAGGCACCATCTACAGCTACCAGGTGGTGGCCCATACGGTGATCCCGGCGTTCCGAGACTGGGCGCCGTTTACCATCGTGCTGGTGGAGTTGGACGAGCAGCGTGGACATCCCGACCCCTATGACGGGTTACGCATCGTAGCGAACTTGGTTGACGAAAACATGGAGCCGGAAAAGGAAGAAAACGTGGCCATCGGCAAGCGAGTCGAGGTGGTCTTTCACGACGGGGATGATGGCTTCGCCCTGCCCCAGTTCCGCCTATCGGATGAGCAGCCTGAGGGCGATATCTGGAGCCATTCGTTGTGACACCCCGCCTGTCGTCCCTCAGCCGCGCCCTTGACCGGCAGGTCTGACCCCAGTGTCCGCCACGACGTTAATCAGCTTTGACATCGACGGCACCCTGGAAGTGGGCGCCCCTCCGGGAGCGATCACCCTTGACTTGGTCAGGCGTGCCAAAGAGTCGGGATGCTTGGTAGGCAGTTGCTCCGACCGCCCCCTGAGCGCGCAACAGCGGATGTGGAGCGACCACGGGATCACCGTTGACTTCACCGTGTTGAAGCAGCAGTTGGAAACGGTGAAGGAGCTATTTCCCGCGCGGGACTACTACCACGTCGGCGACACCGACATAGACCGCTACTACTCCGAAAGCGCCGGCTTCCACTTCCTTCTGCCCGATGCCGAAGCTATTTGGCAGTTGGTTAGCGGGTGATGTCCAGAGTATTCCCGTCAGCCGCCATGTCCCGTTCCGGATTTATCGTCAACGACTCTTGGCCACTATCGGCGGCAATCGCCAGTTCCATGGCGCAGATCGCCACCTCTATCTGGTCGTCGTCGGGTTGCCGGGTGGTCATGCGTTGCAGAAGCAGGCCGGGTGTGGCGAGCCACGTGCCCAGCAGGGTGCCCTGCAACCTGCCGCTCAGACGGATGATTTCGTAGCTGATCCCGGCTATAACCGGGATCAACGCCAAGTGGGACAGGATGCGCCATTCTATGGATGGGCGTCCCAGGAAGGCGAACACCACCACCGAAACCAGCACCACCGTCAACAGGAAGGCCGTGCCGCAGCGGGGATGGGGCGTCGGGAACTTGCGGACGTTGGCAACCTCCAGCGGCAGCCCGGCCTCGTGGGTGTGCACGGCCATGTGCTCCGCCCCGTGGTAGGCAAACACCCGCCGCAGGTCGCGGGATAGCCCCATAGCCCCGATGTAGGCCAGGAGTATCAGCAGTCGGACCAACCCCACCAGCAGGTTGCTGACGTAGTCCGATCCGATCCAGCGGTCTAGGCCCCAATCCACAATCAGAAGTGGCAGCAGGAAGAACAGGCCGATGCCCAGCGTAAGCGAAAAAGCGAGGGTCGCCGCCATTGCCCAAGGAGATATTTCTTGGGGACCGTCCGCTTGCGGGTCCTCCGCCGCCACGTTGGCCGACCGTTGCAGGGCCTTGACGCCCAGCACCAGCGACTCTAGCAGTACCAGCACTCCCCGCACGAACAGGACACGCCGCAGCCGGCCGGTGTATAAAGTACTGAGCCGCTGGTGTTCCTGGAAGATGGTGCCGTCGGGCCGCCGCACCGCCAGACCGAAATGGTCCACCCCCCGGATCATCACGCCCTCGATTACGGCCTGTCCGCCGTAGCTATGTGCGGGCTGCTGGGCCAATGACGCCAAACCGGAAGGATGAGTTGGAGCGGGACCGCCGGGGTTGGGTGAAGAGGCTATTGAAGGTTGTAACGGCGCCGGAGCCTTTCAATGCGGCCCTGGGTATCAACTACCCTTTGTTCACCAGTGTAGAACGGGTGGCAATTGCTGCACACTTCGACCCGCATGGTGGGCTTGGTGGCGCCGGTATGGAATACGTTGCCGCAGGAGCAGGTCACCACCGAGTGGAAGAATTGCGGATGGGTATCAGTTTTCATTACTCACCTTTAACCTCAACCGGGTACACGCTCACCCGGCGCCGGCCTTTGGCCGCCCACTCGAATTTCACTTGCCCGTCAATCATGGAGAACAAGGTGTAATCGCGGCCCAAGCCAACGTTGACGCCGGGACGTATGCGGGTGCCGCGCTGCCTCACCAGAATGGAGCCGCCGGTTACTACCTGGCCGCCGTACCGCTTGACGCCGAGACGCTTGGCGTTGCTGTCCCGACCGTTGTTGGAACTGCCTCCGGCTTTCTTATGGGCCATTATCGAGCTCCCTCTGCGTTCCGCCGTCCCCTGACTGGAGGCTAGGACGCTTCCACCTTTATATCTTCTATTACCAGCCTGGTATAAGGCTGCCGGTGACCTTTCTTGCGCCGGTAGCGCGTCTTGGCCTTGTACTTGAAGACCATCAGCTTACGGTCTTTGTATTGCGACGTCACCCGTGCCACTACCTTGGCGCCCTGTACCAGCGGCGACCCGAAGGTAACCTCGCCGCCTTCGGATATGGCCAAGACCTCGCCGAATTCGGCGATGGAGTCCACCGCCGCGGGCAGTTTTTCCACGTCCAAGGTATCGCCCGGTTTGACCCGGTACTGTTTGCCGCCGGTTTTGAATACTGCGTAATCCATATTATCAACCGCAAAGAATAGTACGGTAGGCGGATTCCGTTGTCAAGGAGAATGGAACGAAAACGCCGCCGGTTAGCATCATAAGTTGGAGTGGTGTCAAGTTAGTATGTGGTAGGATAAGGTTAACACAAGTCTCGCTCGAGAGACGACGGCACTTCACATACTCTATTCCGGGAATCCAGCGATGTCACACCTCACATCAGATGACTTGAGGCAAGCCTTCGCAGCAGGCACCGAGGCGCTGGCGGAGCACAGGGACGCGATCAACGCCTTGAACGTCTTCCCCGTTCCGGACGGAGACACCGGCACCAACATGCTGTTGACCATGCGCACCACCATGGAGCATTGTCCGACAGCCGATGGCAAGACGATCGGGGAGGTAGCCCACCAGCTTGCCGACGGAGCCTTCTGGGGCGCCCGCGGCAACAGCGGCGTCATTCTGTCCCAGTTTCTAAAGGGTTTCACCCAAGCCTTCGGGTCGTTGGAAGTCGGTCGCGGCAGTGACTTGGCGCGGGCGTTCCACGTAGGGCAGGAGGCCGCCTACGGGGCGGTGGGAAAGCCGGTGGAAGGTACCATGCTCACCGTCATGGCCAGCATGGCGTTGGCGGTGCAAAAATCTCTCTACGGAGACGGCGAGGAAGACCCGAGGGTTTTGTGGCAAACGGCCTTCGAGTCCGGCAAGGAAGCTACGGCGCTTACTCCGACCCAACTGCCGGTGCTGAGGGAGGCAGGCGTTGTCGACGCAGGCGGCATGGGCGTAGTCGTCTTTCTGGGCGGCGCCCTTGGCTACCTGAAAGGACGCGATGATGAAGAACTGGCTTCCGTGATAGCCAGCGGCTACCTAACTCCGGCATCGGGAAGTCGACCCTCACTGGATGCGGACTACCTGGACTCGGTCGAGCACAGTGACTGGGGTTACTGCACCCAATTCGTGATCTCCGGAGAGTCCCTTGCCCCGGAAGCGATCCGGGCTGACTTCGCGGCAATGTCCGACTCGGCAGTGGTGATGGGCGACGAGGAAAAGGTCCGGGTCCACGTACACCTGCTGGACCCCGGCCCGGCCCTGTCCTACGGCGCGGGCCTTGGGCAATTGGGTCAGATCGACATCCAGAACATGACCGAGCAAAACCAAGGGTTCGTTGCCGGTCACCGCGAAACTCCCAAAGGTGAAGCTCTCGCGGTGGTTGCCGTCGCTCTCGGTGACGGCCTCGCCAACCTGTTTCGTGAGATAGGCTGCTCGGCGGTGGTCAGCGGCGGGCAGACCATGAATCCCAGCGTAAAAGAAATACTTGACGCGGTCCAGGCCGTGGGCGCCGATGACACTATCATCCTGCCAAACAACAAGAACGTGGCGTTGGCTGCCCAACAAGCCGCCGACATGACGCCGGGGGTACACGTAGTGCCGTCCGAGTCCGCTCCTCAGGGCGTCGCCGCGCTGTTGGCGTTCAATCCCGTGGAAGCTGTGGAGCAGAACATATCCGCCATGGATGCGGCCCGTTTGGAAGTCGTCTCGATAGAGGTCACCCAAGCAGTACGTCCGGTTGCCATCAACGGGTTACAAGTGGCGGAAGACGACTACATAGGCTTGCGTGACAGGGATCTGGTTGCCGTTGGCGAGACTCCCAAAGATGCCTTGGTTTCCGTGTTGGCGACGGTTGACTTGTCCGAAGAGTCGGTGGTAACGCTGTATCTGGGGGCCGACACGTCATGGGAGGACGGGGAAGGACTGCAACAGGAGTTGGAGTCAAAGATACCGGGAATACAGGTGGACTTGGTCTACGGCGGCCAGCCGAATTACCACTATCTGGCATCGGTGGAGTAGGAATAGGCGATTATGGCTGTAAAGATAGTTACCGACAGTGCATCTGATCTACCGCCGGAGTTGGCGGAACGTTGGGGCATTACGGTCGTTCCGTGTTACGTGATGATGGACGATGTGAGCTACCGGGACGGGGTGGACATCCAAGCAGATGACTTCTACGTCCGGTTGACCTCCAGTCCTCGTTTGCCCACCACGGCCCAACCCTCAATGGCCGACTTCCGCTCGATATACGAGGAATTGACCGGCCAGGGTCATAGTGTCTTGTCCGTGCATATATCGGGCAAACTGAGCGGCACGATGAACTCGGCCGAGCAAGCCAAGGCCGCGCTTGGGGACGCCGCGGATATTCGCATTATGGACTCGCAGCTTGCTTCCATACCGTTGGGTCTCAACGTCATCACCGCGGCCCGACTGGCAGGAGAAGGAAAGTCGGTAGACGAGATTGCCGATGAACTGAACCGGGACCTGTCCCGGACTAACTGCTTTTTCCTGTTGGACACCTTGGAACTGCTACAAAAGGGCGGGCGCATCGGGAAAGCGCAAGCTTTCCTGGGGTCGATACTGAGCGTCAAGCCTATCCTGGGAATACATGACGGAGAGGTTGCGCCCCTGGAGCGGCCCCGCAACTTGCAGCGTGGGATTCGCCGCTTGGCGGAGTTGGCCCGTGCCGAAGGTCCGGTGAAGAGCATGGCGGTCATTTACAGCACCGATCGAGCCATGGCCGACCAGTTGCAGGGGAACCTCTCGGACCTGCTGCCAGCGTCGGATACGGTTACCGCCCGGTTCGGATCCGCCTTGGGGACTTACTGCGGCCCCAACGCCGTGGGCGTAGCCTTGGTGAGCCAGTAAACTTCGCCTTAACGTCTGTACAGGACTGCGCGAGCCGCGTGTTGATTTCTTCCGGTTGTATGAGGACCTTATGACCAGCAGACCGGTGCCACGAAAACCGTCTGTCCCGACTGAGGAGCGGTTCAACCCGCCTCCCCGAGTACCGGTTGACCCGCGCGACGGCAAGTTTCCGGTATTTCCACCCAGGGGCGATATGCAGAACCCTATCCATCTTCACGACCCAGGCTATCAGGGGACCCTGCGCCGCCACTTCGGTTCGCCGGAAACCACAATCGTCCTGGGCGAGGTCCCGGTAGGCCGTAACCTGGGGCAACGGCGAGGTCTACGGGTCCCGGACCTGCTGATCGCCTTTGGTGTGGACCGTCGACGGATAATCGCGGATCGGGGTTACTCCATTGAACAGTGGGGGAAACCGCCGGACTTTGTGTTGGAAATAGCCTCCGAGACCACTGCCGAGAACGACGTTACCGGGAAGCGTGAGGACTATGCGGCTTTCGGGGTACCGGAATACTGGCGTTTCGACCCGTCTGGCGGTCTGTATTATGAGACGGGGCTGGCCGGGGACCGGTTGATTGGAGGGGTGTACCAACCCGTCCGTGTTGAGATGGTAGACGAATCCCACTACTGGGGGCGCAGCGAAGTCCTGCGGTTGGACCTCTGCTGGGAGGAGGGAAGGCTGCGCTGGTACGACCCGGTTGCGCGGCGCTATCTGCTGACGTTCGATGAAGAAGTCGAGGCCCATATATCTGCCTTGGAGCAGCGTGACGCTGCCTTGGAACAGCGAGACGCGGAACGCGCGTCTCGCTTGGCGGCCGAAGAACGGATACGAGAAATGGAAGCTGAGATCAGGCGGTTGCGGAGTTAGGTGAGCGGTGACGGTATAGGGTCTCTGTTGGAGTATACCAAAGTGCAATCGCGACCCCGTGGTATACTCTCGTTCCCATGACAGCACGTCCTGAAACCATTCCGTCCAGGCTTCAGACCTTCCTCAAAATCCTCGATTTGGAAGAGAGCAAGGGGTTTGGAAACAGTGCCGTCATCGGCGGAATGGACGAGTTTACCCAACCGCTCGCCGACGAAATGGTTGCCTATACTGGTGACGCGGAGTTGGTCCAGGGTCTACTGAAACGCCCGTATTCCAAGCTAACCACGGACCAACGGAAACGGTGGGCGAACCGCTGGCGCGAGGTGCTTGACGGCTCGCCCACTGACCAGACGGCGCTTGTCGCCGCCGAGAAAGTTCCCCGCCATCCAGTCCAGGCTCCCGGAAAAAAGCCCGAGGTTGCTGTCGAAAGGGCTGCAACCGAGTCAGACCATCGTCTCTCTCCGGCAAGCCTGACGGTGGACTCCCCGATTGACCGTCTGCGGGGCGTGGACGCCAAGCTCACTGCAAAGTTCAAGCGGCTGGAAGTCGCCACGATCCGCGACCTGCTCTACCTGTTCCCGAGGCGGCACCTCGACTATTCCAAAGTCGTCGCCATATCCGAAGCGTCCTACGATGAGCCGTGCACTGTGGTGGGCACGGTGTGGGAGGCGCGGACAATCAAGCAGGGGCCGAAGGGAAACCGGACCGACACCGAGGCCGTGTTGGGCGACGAGACGGGCAACATCAGGGTGGTCTGGTTCGGTCAGCGGTACATGGCCCAAACACTTAAACCCAACACTCGCATAGCCGTCAGCGGCAAGCCGGAAGTGTTCAGGGGGCAGTTGGTCTTCAGTTCTCCCGACTACGAGATTCTGGGCCAAGGGCAAACTCCCATCCACACCGGGCGGCAGGTGCCGGTTTACCCGTTAACCGAGGGTCTGACGGGCCGCAACGTGCGGCGTATCGTGTGGCAGGCCCTACGGGAGTGGCTGGGGGGAATCGAAGACTTTTTGCCGCAGGAATTGTTGTCCCGCACGGGCCTGCCGCCGCTCTGCGAGGCCATTCAACAGGCCCACTATCCCGACAACATGGCAGCGTGGGAAAGCGCCCGGAGAAGGCTGGCCTTCGACGAGTTGCTCACCCTCCAGTTGGCCGTTCAAGGCCGGAAAGGCCGCGGGAGCGACGAAACGCCCGGTGTGGCAATCGACATTGACCCCCAAGTGCTCTCAGGGTTCTATGAGTCACTTCCCTTTCCCCTTACCGGCGCCCAAGAGCGGTGCATAAGCGAAATTCTGGGAGACCTTTGCCGGGGCACCCCCGCGATGGACCGGCTGTTGCAAGGGGAGGTGGGCAGCGGTAAGACCGTGGTGGCGCTGGCCGCGCTGTTGGCCGTGGCCGCCGCCGGTTATCAAGGGGCCGTAATGGCGCCCACCGAAGTGCTGGCCGAGCAGCATTTCCGCACCGTGGGCAGCCTGTTGTCTGGATTGTCCCGCCCGGTGCAAGAGGACAACCTGGTCACGGTGTATCTGAAGACCCTTGGCAGGCCGGTGTCAGTCGGATTGCTGACCGGCAGCACCAAGCGTTCGGTGAGACGGGAACTTACCCAGATGGCGGCAACGGGCACGCTGGACTTGATGATAGGCACCCACGCCTTGATCCAGCCCGACGTGGAATTGCCCAAGCTGGCCTTGGCCGTGGCCGACGAGCAGCATCGGTTCGGGGTGCTGCAACGCTCCGCCCTCAGGCAGCGGGGCTCCGAGGTCCCCCACACCCTCATCATGTCGGCGACACCCATCCCGCGGACGCTTTCGTTGACTCTCTACGGCGACCTGGATATTTCGACCATCGACGAGTTGCCGGCGGGGCGTCAGGAAGTCGCCACCAGGTGGCTGCACCCGGAACAGAGGGAAGTTGCCTACGGGTTTGTCCGCAAGCAGGTGGAAGGCGGCAGGC
Source organism: Dehalococcoidia bacterium (assembly GCA_965203835.1). GTDB lineage: Bacteria > Chloroflexota > Dehalococcoidia > Lucifugimonadales > UBA3495 > CBDCFV01. The sequence goes on along the minus strand of OZ241919.1, from coordinate 796,251 downwards.
AAGCCTTCGTGATTTGTCCCTTGGTGGATGAATCGGAAGCCATCGAGTCCAAGGCGGCTACCGAGGAGTACAAACGGCTGTCCCAGGAGGTGTTTCCCGACCTGCGGCTGGGACTGCTCCACGGGCGCATGTCCTCCAAGGACAAGGACCGGGTGATGCGGCAGTTCCGGGATGGAGACCTGGATATCCTGGTATCTACCGCCGTGGTGGAGGTCGGGATCGACGTTGCCAACGCGACGGTTATGCTCATCGAGGGCGCAGAGCGCTTCGGCTTGGCCCAGTTGCACCAGTTTCGCGGCAGGGTGGGTCGCGGGGAACACAGGAGCTACTGTCTATTGCTGTCTGACTCGCCGTCCGAGTCTGCCAAGGAACGCCTGTCTGCCTTGGCAGAGATACACGACGGGTTTCAACTGGCCGAGGTCGACTTGGAACTCCGCGGGCCGGGAGACTTCTTCGGCACCCGCCAGAGCGGGCTACCCAACCTCCGCATGGCCCAGCTATCGGATAGGCGGTTGCTGGAGGCGGCGCGGGAGGAGGCGGCACGAATTATGAAGGAAGACCCCGGTCTGACCGCTTCGGCCCATGCCGGCTTGGCGGCGCAGGTCCAACGGTTCCACGAGCGGGCCAGCGCAGAGGCGGGTTAGAGGAGCGCCTCCAGGTCCGGGACGCCGTCCCCGTCGGCGGGGATGAAATTCTCGTCTCCCAGGAACGCCCAGTCGAAGGCCTTGGAGACTATTTGCTCGCAGGCGTCCCCGTCGAAGCGGTGGCGGCAGTCCGAGGCCCGGCGCACGTGCAGCGAACGGGCCGCCATTGGGCCGACTTGCAGCACGTAAGCCAGGAACCCGGCCATGGGATCTTTGCCTCCGTAGACCAAGTAGATGTCGCCGGTGAACTGCTCGATCCCTGCGTAAAATGGGTCGCCAACGCTGTCGTAGGTGGAAAGGAGCAATATCCGCTGCACTTGGGGGTAACGGAACGCCACCGCCCCTACCGCCGAACCGCCGGAGGAGAAGCCGGACAAGTAGACGGCCGGGGATGCCGTTCCGCAAAGCTCCACCGCATTTTCCAGGCTGAAGTCTATGGCGTGGGCCAAGCTGTCGATCAATAGCTGGTTCCAACTTGCCCCTTTATGGGAGTAAGGCTCCCAAGGCAACTGCACCTGCCCGTCGGGCCGCGGCGCGTTGTAGGTGACCATGGTGGCCGATCCCTGTCCTTGCAGACGTGTAGCCAGGTCCATCCAGCGGTTGCCCCGGCCGTCTTTCAGTTCGCCGGAGCCGGGTGAGTTGACTATGATGATTTCGGAAGACGTGGGGTAGGCTGAGATAGGCACCTCGTACCCGATTGCCTGGCCGCGGTAGTCCTCAGCCTCTCCGGTCAGCACCGCGTCTATTCGTTCCATATATCCTCTGCGTCGTCGAGCCATACCGCTTTTCGGCGTTGCGCACCCTTTGCATTATAGACCGCCTGCCATCCGCCGCCATAGCCGCAGACTACGGGGGAATCACGGGCGGAGAGTGGTAAAATACCTTACTCTTCCCTGCTGAGGCGCATGTTGTTTGTACCGAATCTGTCTTCCTTTGCATGGTCCAACCCCACCAGGGTGGTCTTCGGGGCCGGCCAACTTGCCAATCTGGCTACAGTTCTCAACGAGACCGGTCCGGCGGATGCGCGGGTCTTTCTCGTCACGGGCCGCCGCAGCCTCAGAGAGCAGGGCGTCCTGCAAAAGGTCGTTGACCAGATTGGGCCCGGGCGTATAACGCTCTTCGACAGGGTCACTCCGTTCCCCTCGCCCGCGTTGGTCGCTTCGGCGTTGGAGGCTTGCCGGACGGCGGGGTGCCAAGTTGTGGTTGCCGTAGGCGGGGGCAGCGCCTTGGACACGGCCAAGCTGGTGAGCATCCTCATGACCAACGAGGGCGAGTTGCTGGAGTACGCCACCCGCGAAAAGACCATCTCCCGGCCCGGGATACCCTACATAGCCGTTCCCACTACGTCGGGCAGCAGCAGCGAGGTTACGTCCGGCGCGGCTATATGGGACTGGGACGCCCGCCGCTCGCTCAACCTGAACCACCGCTACATGTTTCCAACCGTGGCCATCGTTGACCCAGAACTGGCAATGACCATGCCGGGAGACCTGGCCGCCATGACCGGCATGGACGCCTTCACCAGCGCCTTCGAGTCGTACTGGTCCCTGGAGTCCGAGCCCATTGCCGACGCCATGGACCTGGAGGTCATTCGCCTGTTCAACGATTATCTTGAAACGTCGTGCGTCGAGGGCACGCTGGAGGCGCGTTCATGGTGCGCACTGGCTGCCACCATCTCCGGAATTGCCTACAGCAATAGCCATCCCAACGTTTGCCACGCTATCGGCAGCCCCTTGACCATATTCTGGAACGTGGCCCACGGCCAGGCTGTAGGAGTTACCCTCGCCGATTTTCTGAAGTGGACCGCGCCGGAAATATCTGCCAAGCTGCCCCCGTTGTGGGACGCGCTCAAGGTGAACAACCTGGAAGAGGCGACGGCCCGCATATTGCAGATAATGGAACGGTGCGGCTTGCAAACCCGGCTCCCCGCCTTGGGTGTCCTGTCCGATGGCATGGAAACTCTGCTGGAACACACCCGGTGGGACCGGGTCGGTGTCTTGCCCCGGTCCCTGGACAGGGACGATCTGCGGGTGATACTGGAAGGGTTGATGTAGTCGGCGGCCCGTAACGGTCAGCGGGTGTATAATTCGGCAAGCTAGGCCGTTCCAGGGTCAAGCATTGATACCTTTTCCATAGACCCTCTACCAGGAGGTCCTGTCAAGCATGGCGACGCCAAGTGGAGATTCCGTTTCCCAGGAACAGTTCAGGATGATGGCCGAAGTAGCCGGTCTGGGACTGACATCCGAAGAGTTGGAGGAACTCAAGCCCCTTTATGACCTCTACTACGAGTACGTGAAAGCGCTGCACTCCATCGACCTTGGGGCGGAGGAGATCAACCTCGCGTTCCACCCGGACTGGCCCGCGGCGTGACAGTTACATTCAGGACAAGTTGCGCTTTCCCAATCCGCCTGACATTCAGAAATTTGGAAGGGAATTAAAATGGCCGCTACCGATACCAACCTGTGTTTCCTGACCATCGACGAAGCCTCGAAGTTGCTCCAGCGCCAGGAACTGTCGCCGGTGGAGCTTACCCAAGCATTTCTGGACCGCATCGCCGCCACCGATGAGCAACTCCACTCCTATTTGCTCGTCACCGGAGAGCAGGCCCTGGCGGATGCCAGGGTGGCCGAATCGGAGATTCTTCGCGGAGACTACAGAGGGGCGATGCACGGCATTCCATTCGCGTTGAAGGACCTTTACGATACCGCCGGCATCCGAACCACGTCCGGTTCCAGGGTTGACATAAACCGTGTGCCGACGGAAGACGCTACGACCACCGCCAGGCTGAAGGCCGCGGGCGGGATCCTGCTGGGCAAGCTGGCCATGCACGAGTTCGCCTTGGGCGGGCCGGACTTCACCACCCCGTTCGCGCCGGCGCGAAACCCGTGGAACCTGGACCATGTCACCGGCGGCTCCAGCAGCGGTTCCGGCTCCGCGGTTGCCGCCGGCCAGTGCATGGGGGCCTTGGGTTCCTGCACCGGCGGCTCCATCCGCGGCCCGGCGTCCCTGTGCGGCATTGTCGGGATCAAGGCCACTTACGGCCGGGTGAGCCGCGCCGGGGTCGTCACTCTGTGTTGGTCCCAGGACCACTGCGGGCCGATGACCTGGACAGTGGAAGACTGCGCCCACATGCTCCAGGTCCTGGCTGGGCATGACCCGAAGGACCCGACCACCAGCAGGGCGCCGGTCCCCGACTACACTCTGTCGCTGCGGGACGACCTCAAGGGCGTCACCATCGGGGTGCCGCGGCACTTCTTCTTTACTCCCGACGAAAATGTCAGCGCCGAAGTCGTTGCCACGGTGGAGAGAGCCTTGCCGGTGCTGGAGAGCCTGGGAGCCAATCTCGAAGAAGTTACCATCCCGACCCTGGAGCATGTCCGGGCCGCCAATTCGGTGATTATGCTTACCGAAGCCTACGCCTATCATGAACCCAACCTGAAGACGCGGCCCCAGGAGTTCGGAGAGATGGTGCGGGCCCGGTTCCGCATCGGCGGCCTGTTGAGCGCCAGCGACTACATGCAGGCGCAAAGGGTCCGCAAAGTGGTCATCAGGGAAGTGGCCGAGACGTTGCAAAAGGTGGACCTGCTGGTGTCACCGACGATGACTCAACCGGCCCCCGCCTTCGAGGGTTTCGACGGGACCAGTACCGTCCGGGGCCCGAGCTTCACCGCGCCATACAACCTGACCGGTCTCCCCGCCATTTCGGTCCCCTGCGGGTTTACCGAGGCCGGCCTGCCGGTGGGTATGCAGTTCGCCGGCAAGCCCTTCGACGAGCCAGGCGTTTTCCGTGCAGGCTATGCCTACCAGCAGCAGGCCCGGTTGTTCGAGCGGCGCCCGCCGATTTAACCGCCGTCTATTCCCGGCTTATACGCTTGTCTCCCGGCTCATACGCTTGTCATTTCCGACACCCTACCCGTCATTCCCGCGAAAGAACGTCACCCCCGCGCAGGCGGGGGCGGGAATCCACCAAGGGAGGGCCGGGTGAGTATCCTCATGGAGGTCTGATGCCCCAAACGGCGGATGTTGTCATTATTGGTGGTGGAGTCATAGGCTGCTCCATCGCCTACTGGCTGGCCAAGGCCGGGATCAAGCCCTTGGTGCTGGAACGCGACCGGCTGGGCGGTGGCGCCTCCCGCGCCACCGCCGGGGTGGTTGGCCCCCTTTGGCACGTAGACCACACCCGCCCAGAGTTCTTCAGCCTGGGTCTGCGCAGCCTGGAGCTGTATCCGGGGCTGGCGTCGGAGTTGACCGAGGCTGGCGTAGACCCGCAATATCGCCAGTGGGGCGTCCTCAAAGTTGCGTCCGACGGGGAAGAGGCGGAGCACCTCAAAAACGACCTGTCGTGGCAAAACGAGACAGGGCTGGGTTTGAGATGGCTGGACGTCGCTGAAGTCCACGACCTCCAACCCGGACTGGCTGAAGGCGTCGTGGGAGGGGTATTTTCACCGAATGAAGGGTCTGTCAGGGGCCAACGGCTCGTAGATGCCTTAGCCCATGCAGCGTCTCGTTTGGGGGCTGTGTTCCTTGAACAAACGGAGGCAATCGCCTTGGAATTCGACGGTTCGCGGGTAGTGGGCGTAAGAACGGCAACGGGGGTCCACCATTCGGCTCACACAGTGCTTGCCGCCGGGCCTTGGACAGGCATAATGGACCGCTGGCTGCCGGGCAAGCTGCCAGTGGTCCCGGTCAAAGGGCAACGGATACTGTTGAGAAAGCCTGGGTTCACTTTGGGGGGCCCTGTCCGAAACTTCCAAGGCTACGTGGTGCCAAGGGTTGACGGAACGGTGCTGGCGGCGTCCACGCGCGAAGAAGGGGTTTTCGACTCTCGCACGACAGCGGAGGGAGTCCGTCACTTGATTTCGATGGCCTCCGGGATTTTCCCGGAGTTGAAGGACGCCGACTTTCTGGGCGCCCGCGCCGGCGTGAGACCGGGCTGGCAGGATGGCTTGCCCGTCATGGGACCCATTCCCGGATGGGAGGGGATCAGTATCGCCTCGGGCCACGACAGCGTCGGCGTAATGTTGAGTCCAGGCACCGCCGAGTTGATGGCTGATTACATAACCACGGGAGACCCCGAACCTTTGGAGCCTTTTGGCTTGTCCCGTTTCGAGAGGGACTCTTGAGGCCGGTACAATGCCTCCGAAACCGACTGCTTTCGCGCCTTCCTCTATCAACCGCAATGTCGCTTACAAGGATGAATACATGACATCTCTTCTCCTGCATAACGCCACGGTAATCGACGGCACCGGCGCCGACCCCGTCTCCGGGACCAGTGTGCTGGTGGAAAACGGAGTTATTCAAAAAATTGGCCCTGCCGCGAGCATAATGCGTCCCACCGACGGAACGGTTGTAGACTTGGACGGCATGACTCTGATGCCGGGCCTCAGCGATGCCCACGTCCATTTCGGCCAAGTGGGCATCAACGCCGTGGCCAACTGGGGGCCGGACGAAAACCTGACCACCTACGTTATCCAGGTTGTCGAAAACATCGGCCTCGCGCTGCAAGAGGGGTTCACCACTGTGCGCGATGCCGGGGGGTTGGACCCGGCCTTCGCCCGCGCGGTGGAGCAAGGGATGATCGAGGGGCCGCGGATACTTCCTTCAGGGTCCCATCTGTCCATCACCGGCGGGCATGGGGACCGGCGCCGCCGCTACGATGAAGCGCCCATCCGGTCGGTGCCTGGTATCCTGGCGTCCCCGGTGCTGGTTGACGGACCCGACGCCGTCCGGGCTGCGGCGCGACAGCAGTTGAGGCTGGGATCACATCACGTCAAGCTCATGGCCTCCGGCGGCATCATGTCACCGCTGGACCTCTTGGAAAGCGTCCAGTTCACCGTGGAGGAGATGCACGCCGCAGTCTACGAGGCGGAGATGGTGGGCAAGTATGTGCTGGCTCACTGCCACACCGCGCCATCCGTAAACAATGCCTTGGCCGCCGGGGTGCGCTCCATCGAACACGGCAGCATCCTCGATGAGGCCGCGGCGCATAACATAGTGGCCCAAGACGCCTTCGTAATACCGACCTTATTGGTTGCTGAGTTCCTGTCGCGGGCAGCCGATGCCGGGGAGGTGTCCCACTACGGGCAAATGAAGCTGGAGCAGGTGCGGTCTCAAATGCCAACCAGTGTACAGATAGCCGCCCATGCGGGGGCGTCAATGGGTTCCGGGTCTGACATTCTTGGCCCTAAGCAAACAGGGCGGGCCGAGGAGTTGGCGTTGAAAGCACGGGTAGTGGGACCTATGGAGGCCATCGTGAGCGCCACCAGCACCAACGCCAGGCTCTTCCGCATGGAGGACCGCATCGGACGTGTTCAGGAAGGAATGGATGCCGACCTGATTGCGGTCGGTGGCAACCCGATTGACGACATTGACCTGCTGACCGACTCCGACAACGTCCGTCTGGTGGTCAAGGGCGGCAAAATTTGCAAACAGATTGTTTAATCGTCTGCCTATGACGGCGCCTTGAATCGGTAGCCCACGTTCCAGATGGTCTCCACAAAGGAACGTCCGGGCGCTTCGATCTTGGAACGCAACCGCCGCACGTGCACGTCCACCGTCCGGGTGCCGCCAAGGTAGTCGTAGCCCCATACCTGGCTTAGCAGGGCCTCCCTGGTGTAGACCCTGCCGGGGTTGGAAGCCAGCAGCGACAGAAGCTGGAACTCTTTGTAGGTCAACGACACCCGGCGTCCGGACACGGTAACGTCATAGCGGTCCAGGTCCACCACCAACTCACCAATGCTCAGAACTTTGGACTCGGCGACGCCGTTCACCCGGTAGATGGCCTGCTTTATCCGGGCGTTAAGCTCCTCGTCGCGGACCGGCCCCAAGATGAACTCGTCCGGGTTCATCGAAGGGTTGAAGCTGGTCAGGTCGTCGCCGGGAACAACCACTAGCACCGGAAATTGGTGCGTCTTGCACTGGGTGACAAGCTCTTGAGAGCGGGCTACGCCCACCGACGCCATGTCCAGGACCACTGCTTGAGGCGAGACGGCGAGGCCGCCGTTGTCGTTGGACGGCAGGTCGTTGCCCACTTGGCAGGTCATACCCAACCGGCTGAGCGCCTCCAGGAGTTGCAACGCTCCGTTGGAGCGATCAGCCAACAGGAATACGTTATACAAACCGCAGCCTCGGACGTTGCTGTTGATGCTGTAACGAAAAAGCAGACCGGTTGGAAGTATAACATCCAACCGACGACGGCAGAGGTTGGTTCACCTTGTGCGTCGACGGTGTTTATGTGGCGGCGAGGGCCTCAGCGTCGTTGATGTACTGGACGGTCTCAAGGATGCGGCGTTCGGTGTCGGGTCCGCAGAGGCCGGTGTAGAAGCAGGTGCCGTGGAGATAGCTGATCCTGGTAAAGTAGCGTCCGACCAGTGTTTCGTACATGTCGGACTGCTTGGCCAGTGCCAGGAGGGCCTCGGTGGTGTCGTGGGTGCTGGGTGGTTCCTCACCAGTGCGGCATAGTACCAGAGCGTCAGTTGCCCGCTTGGTGGCGCACCACGCCTTTTCGGCAGCGTCGCGGATGTCACCTTGGCTGAGACGTTCCTGAGCTTCAGCCTGCATCCGGCGAGCGTCGTCGAAAAGCGCTCGTGCGTGGTCCTGGGTTGAGGTGGTGCTCACGTATCGTCTCCTCCGTACTCTCGCCTGCATTTTACCAGTTCAGGCACATCGGTGTAACAAGTTGATGTCAGGTGGAGCGCTTTCAATGATTAGGTCCTGTGGCTGGCGGGACTACTTTCCATATTGGCTTGTTTGCCATGCGTTTTTTGGTGGTTGCCCCGTCATTCGTCCGGAGGAAATTGACTGGAATATCAAGGGACACTATGATTGGTGACAAGCCTTTAGGCATCAAACGTCAGTCCTGCGATGGGCTGGCCAAGGCTGTTATCGTAAGTACATTGGGACGGGCCGGTATCGCACGTTCACCGTTGAGGTAAGTCTATGAGTACGCAAACATTGCCCAAAACTCCGCAAGACGTTCGGGAACAGATCCGCCACGGCCAGTGGCGCGGGGTAACTTCCGGGGTTGCTCCCGGCTACGTTCAGGCCAACCTGGCAATTCTGCCGAGGGACCTGGCCTTCGATTTCCTGCTGTTCTGCCAGCGGAACCCCAAGCCGTGCCCCCTGCTGGAGGTTGTGGAGGCGGGCCAAGTGGAGCCGGGTCTGACCACGCCAGGAGGAGATATTCGGAGTGACGTTCCCGGATACCGCATATACGAGAACGGCGAGTTCACCGCCGAGGTCGATTCGCTGGTGCCGCACTGGCGGGACGACTTGGTGTCCTTCCTGCTGGGGTGCAGCTTTTCTTTCGAGACCGCGATGACCGATGCCGGGATACCGTTGCGGCACCAGGAGATGGGCACCAACGTCTCGATGTATATCACCAACATCGCCACCAATCCCGCTGGGCAGTTCTCCGGCCCGATGGTGGTCAGTATGCGTCCCATCAAGCGGGAACAGATCGTGCGGGCGGTACAGGTGACGTCGCGGTTCCCGGCCACCCATGGAGCGCCGGTGCACATCGGTGACCCGGCAGCCATCGGTATCAGGGATATAGCCGCGCCCGACTTCGGCGACGCGGTGAAGATATACCCCGACGAAGAACCGGTCTTCTGGGCCTGCGGCGTCACGCCGCAAGCGGTGGCCCTCAACTGCAAACCCAGCCTGATGATGACCCACGCGCCGGGAATGATGTTCATAACCGACCAGCGTGATGCGGACTACGCAGTGTTGTAATTGGAGCGGCAATGGCTGAGACCATAGAAGACATAATACTTGAGCAGGACAAAAGGGGCGTTGCCCAGCTTCGCCCCTACATGGCCGACGATTTTTGCGCCCAAGCGGCGCAGTACATCATGGACCATCCCGGCAACGTGGCCATAACCACCGGGTTTTACATCCTGTCGGCGGGAAAACCGGAGACCGACGGCCCCGCAGGAGCGGTGGCCATCGGCAACGCCCTGGAAGCCTTGGGCCGGAAGGTCACCTACATCAGTGACGATTGCTCGACGCCGATACTCCGGGGCATTCTGGGGAATGATGCCGAGATTGTCGAGTTTCCCGTCGCCGACGTGGAAACCAGCAAAAAGGTTTCCGCGGAGATGCTTGAAAAGCTGGACCTGTCCCTGATTATCTCCATCGAGCGGTGCAGCCGTACCAAAGATGATGCTTATCTGAACATGCGGTACTTGGACATTACTCCTCACACCGCGCGATTGGACTACCTCTTCGAGGCCGGCATCCCGTCGGTAGGCATAGGCGACGGCGGCAACGAAATCGGCATGGGCAACCTGGTGGAGTTCATTCCGCAGGTGGAAACCCTGCCCAATGATCCTGCGGTGACCACAGTGGACCGCTTGATCATATCCAGCGTGTCCAATTGGGGCGGCTACGGCTTGGTTGCGGCCCTGTCCAAGCTGGCTCGGCGCAACCTGCTGCCCAGCCTGGATGAAGATACCCGCGTCATTCGCGTGTCGGTGGACATGGGGGCAGTCGACGGCACCACCGGTGACTGGCTTTACCGCGTCGACGGGTTCACCACGGAAGAAAACGCCCAACAACTGGAGCGGTTGCACCGGTTGGTTGACGCGGCGGTGGGGTGATTGGGTCAGTGGTGTCACAGGGGAAAAGGTTACTCATGGCGATGGCAATTCTTCCAAAAGCCGCTTCGCCAAGCCTATGAGCGCGTCCACAAGCGCGTCGTCAAAGCCGGGCGGAGTCAGTCCGTGAGCGATGGCGTTGCGGAGCGGCAGGGCATAGAGCATCAACTTGTAGTCATCGCCGTAAAGTGCGCCGGTTTGAACGGCCATGCTGAGTATGGTAGTAGCTATTGGCCTGTCCGTTAGCCACCCTTCCTCCTCGGTGAGAGACCTTACCGACGCCTCCGCTGCAGACCATATCCTCAGCAAAGCAGCTTCTGCGAATCCATTGCCTAAAAGTTGCTCCGCCTCGGCAACGATGCGACTTATGATTTCTCTGCCGAATGGAATCGCTTCTTCAGGCGCGTATATTTGTTTGCCAGTATCGAAAAGGGCCAACTCGAAGTTCCATCCCGGCTCGGCCCGGACTGCCTTGGCCATACCGGACCACGACTTATCGGCCAAAGCAGCCCTGTCCTTTACCCGCACAACAACCGACCGGCCCGGCTTGCACAATAGCAGGTCGGGGTGATAGCCAGATAGAAAGTCTGGTAGTTGCTCCGGCTGAGGGTCTTCGGTTACTTCATAGCCTTCTTCCCAGTACTTGGTTACAAGTGACTTGATGAACCGTTTTTCAAAGGGAGTACGATTTTCCATCAGACAACAATCTCCTGGTCGGGTGCTCTTTCTACTGCGATGTAAACAAAATCGTTGCCCCGCCGAAGACCTTCAGCCAATACGCTTGAACGGTTTATGGCATCCAGATTTGGGCTTAGCCTGCGCTTGCGGCAGAGTAAGTCTGTCACTTGGCTATCGTCTCTAAAAACTATCTCCTTCAGGCTGTCAATGACTGGCTTCGGCACATTGTCAATATCCAGTGACTTGTCGCTATAGAAATAGTTGATGGTGACCATGAGCAAACCGTCTGTGGGCGGCTCTCCATCAGGCCAATGCTGCCTCGCTACACTCTGTACTTCTTCTCTCCATTGACGCAACCGGGCTTGACGGCGTGTTTGTTGAGATACAGGAGGGCGATTGATCACAAACTCCAGTGGGAGGCTCAACACTCGTTCTGGAACGCCGCGGGGGTGAGCACCTTCTCCTCCAGCACCAGCAGCCGCCGTAGTTCGAATATTTCGTCGCGGAACTGGGCAGCCTTCTCGAACTGGAGGCTCTTCGCCGCCTCCTTCATCTGCCCTTCCAGGTCCTTGACCACGCGGTACATATCGGCCCTCGACATTTCGCTGCGCACTACTTGGTAACGCGCTCTGTTTTCCGAAATTGTCTTGATGCCCTCGGTGATGTCGTGGACCTCTTTCTGGATGCTCTGGGGCTCGATGCCGTGCTGCTTGTTGAAGGCGTCCTGGATGCCGCGCCGGCGGTTGGTCTCGTCTATCGCCTGCCGCATGGAGTCGGTGATGCGGTCGGCGTACATAATGACCTGGCCGTTGGAATGGCGGGCGGCCCGCCCGATGGTCTGTATCAGGGAGGTGTTGGAGCGGAGGTAGCCTTCCTTGTCTGCGTCCAGGATGGCCACCAAGCTCACTTCGGGCAGGTCCAGCCCTTCGCGCAACAGGTTGATGCCAACGATGACGTCGAACACCCCCAAGCGCAGGTCCCGGAGGATTTCTATCCGGTCCAGGGTCTGTATGTCGGAGTGCAGGTAGTGGTTACGGATGCCCATCTCGGACAGATAATCGGCCAGCTCTTCGGCCATGCGCTTGGTCAGCGTCGTAACCAAGCAGCGTTCCGACCGGTCTATCCGTTCCTTTATCTGCTGCAATAGATCATCTATCTGGCCTTCGGTGGGCTTCACCTCGACCGTTGGGTCCAACAAGCCGGTGGGCCGGATTACCTGCTCCACCGTCATGGAGCTGCGTTTCATTTCGAAGGGGCCCGGCGTGGCGGACACGTAGACTACCTGGTTTATGTGGTCCTCGTACTCCTCGAAGTTCAGCGGGCGGTTGTCCAAAGCCGACGGCAGGCGAAAACCGAAATCAACCAGGGTCCGCTTTCTGGAAATGTCGCCGTGGTACATGCCCCGGACTTGGGGAAGCGTCATGTGGGACTCGTCCACGAACATCAGGTAGTCGTCCGGGAAGTAGTCCAGCAGGGTCCAAGGGGAGCTGCCCGCTGCCCGGCGGGCCAAGTGCCGTGAGTAGTTCTCGACGCCGGAGCAGAAACCCGTTTCCTGGAGCATTTCCAAATCGTAGTGGGTGCGGCTTTCCAAGCGGGCCGCCTCCAGTATTTTCCCGCCAGCCCGCAACTCCGCGAGTCGTTCTTCCAACTCGACCCGGATGTCGTTCACCGCGGCGTCAAGCTTGTCTTTGGACGTGACGAAGTGGTTGGCGGGATATACGGCGATTTCAGCCATGTCGGCAAGCACCTCGCCGGTTAGGGGGTCCAACTGCACGATCCGCTCCACCTCGTCGCCCCAGAACTGGACTCTGACCGCAGCCTCTTCGTAGGCGGGTATGATTTCCAGCGTGTCGCCCCGGATCCGGAACTTGCCCCTGGCCAGATCCATGTCGTTCCGCTCGTACTGCATGTCGACCAGTTGCCGCATCAAGCGGGTGCGGCTCCGTTCCTCGCCCACCTTGACGTGGGCGACCAGGTTGAAATAGTCCCGGGGATCGCCCAACCCGTAAATGCAGGATACCGAAGCCACGATAAGTACATCGCGGCGGGTGAGCAGGGACGTGGTCGCGGAGAGCCGCAGCTTGTCAAGTTCCTCGTTGACGCTGGAGTCTTTTTCGATGTAGGTGTCTGACTGGGGGACATAGGCTTCCGGCTGGTAGTAGTCGTAGTACGAGACGAAGTACTCTACCGCGTTGTTGGGGAAGAACTCCTTGAACTCTGATGCCAACTGGGCTGCCAGGGTCTTGTTGTGGGCCATTACCAACGTTGGCCGCTGCACCTCCTGCACGATGTTGGCCATGGTAAAGGTCTTGCCGCTGCCGGTAACGCCCAGCATGGTCTGGTAGGTCAAGCCGTTCCGCACGCCATCGGCGAGACGGGCCACCGCTTGGGGCTGGTCCCCGGTCATCTTGAAGTCGGAGGTCAGTTGAAAGGGCCGGTCTTCCAGTTCCCCCCCGGCCGCGGATATCTGGGTGATTTCCTTGCCGGCTTCTACTCGATTTTTGATTCTGGTGTATTGCGACATACAGTTCTATTCCCCGGTAGAAATCGCTGTAGGGGTTTCGCCTTGGGTAAGAATGGAGGTATCAATACTATCCACTTGTATGAAGTCAAAGACTTGAAAGACTCTCTGGCCACTAGGATGTACTTCGCCCTTGATGACCTTCGCCAACTTCGCCGTAGTTTTGTCGGAAAAAGACTTCTCCCCGCATAGACGGCATACAAACCCTGGCACGTTATCGACAATAAAAGGTGCGGAAGTATCGTATGCGCAAAACCGGGTTAACTGCTCCTCGACAGTATCAACGCCTTGGCAATAGTGGCAATTCATAACTTTCACCCTTTCTTGCGCGTACGGTAATCGTTGTCCCATTTGTCCGGCTCTGTCTCGCTTGGAAAGTACGCAGTAATAACCATTGAAGCCGGCGGGTTAGTACAGACCAGATGGCCTACATGTCCTTCATTATCCGTTGTACCGTATATGAGACACCTATTACGTTCTGGGTAGTCCTCAATCACTTCAGGAGCATTATCGCATAGAAGGAATTGTATCTCTTCTCGAGTTGGCGTTGGGCGAGAAGATAATCGAACATTGTAGTGACGACTAAAGCTCAGAGAACTTGACATCGCCTGCGCTCGCAGAGCCATCAAACGGTTTGTATTCATGCCTTCCGGCATCATCCGAAGCCGGTGGGAGAAATCATACTATTCTCATAAGTCCCCTCACGCCGCCCCAAAGTTCTGCAACGCCAAGCGAATCTTTTCCTCCAAGGGTAAGTCCCCAGTGTCAGTCAAGCGGTTTACCGCCTGCCGGGCCTCTGAGGTCGAGTAGCCCAGCGCCATCAACGCTTCGACAACCTCGGCGTCCTGGGATCCGGGCATTGGGGCGGCCTCGGGAAGGCCGTCGGCCAGTTTGTTCTTGAGTTCCAGCACTATCCGCCCCGCCGTTCGCCGTCCCACGCCAGGCGCGGAACTCAGCGACTCGACGTTGCCTTGGGAGATTGCGCCTTGTAGTCCGGCCGCGCTCTGACTGGAAAGCAATGCCAACGCCAGCCTGGGACCGACTCCCGACACCCCGGTCAACATGATGAACAGCTCCAACGCGGCCATGGTCGTAAACCCGTACATGACCGGCTGCTCGTCCCGGACGCGCAGGTTGGTAAACAAGCGGACCTGCCCGCCCAGCGGGCCGAGGTCGCTAATGTCAGAGGCGGGGACGGAAATCTGTAGCGTAACCCCGCCGACTTCTACGTGGACCCAATCGGCGCCTACCGCCTCCAGCTTTCCCTTGACACTGACAATCACCCACTACCTCTCCCGCCCTGGAGGTATCTCTCTGGATAGGGCTGAGTCGGACTGGCTCCGCATGATGTGGCAAAGGCCCACCGACAGGGCGTCGGCGGCGTCGGACTGCGGCGTATCCGGCAGCCCAAGGATAGCGGCGATCGTTTGCTGCATCTGTTCTTTGGACGCGGCGCCGAAGTCGGCCACAGAGCTTTTTATCTGCGCCGGGGAGTATTGGAAGATGGGGATGCCCTGGCTGGCGCCGCCAATGAACACGACGGCCTGGGCTTGCCCAACCGCGATGGCCGGACCGGAAAATTGGCGCTCCCCCCTGCCCACGAAAGGTTTTTCCACGGCGATGGCGGTGGGGCGGAAAATAGCGATCATGTTTACGACGTGGGTATAAAGCTGGTACAGCCGCTGCTCCAAGGGCATCTTGTCCGGCAGCGCGATGACTCCGTAGTCGTCCACCTCCACGCTCTCTCCGGAAGTGAGAACGCCGTACCCCATTCGGACGGTGCCAGGGTCTATCCCAAGAACCAGCATAAGCTTTGAACCTTGTCCGCCCGTTAATTGGCCGAGCGGTATTTGTCTAACACTTCGGGAGGGAAATCGGCGCTGGTGTAGGCCTTTTGAACATCATCCAGGTCCTCCAGAGTGTCCAGCAACTTCAGGGTCTGTTCCGCTTCTTTCTCCGCCAGGGTGACCGTGGTCTTGGGGACCATTGAAATCTCGGAGGTCTCTGGAGTCACGCCCTCTTCCTGCAACGCCTTTTGCACCGTGAGCAGCAAGTCGGGGGCGGTGAAAATTTCCAGCAGGCCATCGTCGACGTTGATGTCGTCGGCGCCAGCGTCTATAGCCAGCAGGCCTAGTTCCTCGGCCCGGTCTTCGTCGGCGATCTCCATGGCTATGACGCCTCTGGTCTCGAAGTTCCAAGCCACGCAGCCGCTATCTCCCAGGTTGCCGCCGCCGCGGGTGAAGGCCGAGCGTATGTCGGCTGCAGTGCGGTTCCGGTTGGTGGTTACGGCTTGCAGAAGGATGGCGCCTCCGCCCGGTCCGTATCCCTCGTAGACCACCTCTTCCAGCCTTTCGCCGTCACCGCCGCCTTCGCCGGTGCCCCGTTTGACCGCACGGGTAATACTGTCCTGGGGCATGTTGCTGCTCTTGGCCTTGTCCAACGCCAGCCGCAGCCGGAAGTTCATGTCAGGGTCGCCGCCGCCTCCGTCGCGCACCGCCAGCGTGATGTCCCGGCTCAACTTGGTAAACAACACGCCGCGCTTGGCGTCGGCAGCGCCTTTCTGGTGTTTGATTGTTGACCATTTTGAGTGACCAGACACGGTGTAACCCCCTTGGTGTGTTATCTGGAAGAGCCGTTTTATGGAGTCCGATTGTAGCACCTGTATTTTGGGAGGGTCAAAAAGATTAGCGCAACCCATCCAGCAGATGGACCACCATTACCCCTTGGTCCAGTTTGACCTCCTTGACCACGTCAGCTAAAGCCGGAAGCAGCAATTCTTTGCCTTGGCCGGTCACCACGTAGACGTCGTTGCTGCCGGTTTCCATGATGTCGGTCAGATGTCCCAAGTCTTCGCCTTCGTCGGTAACGACCTGGAGTCCCAGCAACTGAAAATAAAAAAACTCCCCATCTGACAGTTGGGGAGCTTCCGTTGCCGGTACCGTAACCGAATGGCCTACCAGGAGCCGGGCTGCTTCCCGGGTATGCAGTCCTTGCAGATTGAGGACCATCTGGCCGGTGCGAATGGGCTTGGACTGGGAAATCCTGTATGACTTGGATAAGACCTGGACTACCTTCCCGGGGTTGAAGCGGTCCGAGACGTCGCTCAGTACCTCTATTCTCACTCCACCGGAGGGACCGTGGGCACTGAGTACTTTACCTACTGTCACGACCGTGGAATCATCCATCCCTACGCCACCGCACACGAGTCCCAATTGCCAATACCTGCACCAGAGGCTTGGACCGTCTTAAACGATCTCCAAGACTGCGTGAGTCCCGTCTTTGACCGCCGCTACCCTCAGCATCACCCTCATGGCTTGGGCCACGCGGCCCTGCCTGCCGATTACCTTACCCTTGTCTTCGGGCGCGACCTCCAGCCTGAGGACCACCCGGCCCTGCTCGACCTCTTCCGTAACAACCACCGCATCGGGGTTACTGGCAAGAGAGCGGGCGATGTACTCGATCAGTTCCTTCATGCTTCGGCGACCTCTTCAGCCACAGTGTCTTCTGTTGGCTCAGCCGCCGCCGCATCTGTTTCTTCTGCTTCTGGTTCTTCTCCGTTCACAGCGACGGCGCTCTCTGCCGCAGCGCCCCAGTCCATGATACGTTGCACCGCGTCCGATGGTTGGGCGCCTTTCCCCAGCCATTCCCGGGCCCGGTCCATTTTGATGTTATACGCCGGGGGATCGACCATTGGGTCGTAATTCCCAATCCATTCCACGTAGGCGCCGTCCCGTGGCGCGTTGGCCTCCGCTACCACGATTCTGTACGATGGTTTGCCTTTCTTTCCGACTCTCCGTAGGCGAATTCTCAGCATTAAGTCTCCGAAGTCCTTCCGTGAATACTATTACGACTAGTGGCGATTTTATTCTGACGGTGGTCTGGTGTCAACGTAAAACCGCTGCGGCAGCGTGGTTGTTGCTGCTACGTCCGGGGACATATTGCCCTGAACAAAAAGAAATCCCGGTGTCGGGTAGCCTCGCTGACGTCACCCTGACCGAGACTTAGCGTTGTCTTGACCGACCGCATGCTTCTGCGGTGGAGATTATAAGGAGTTGCAAAAAAAGGATCGGGCCCAGCCATCTGCCGGAGTCCACCCCTAATCCAGAGTCCGGGGTCTAGGGGCGATGGTAGACATTGGCCTGGGCCCGACAACGGGTTCTCGCTATGTTACGAAGGAGTGTTAGCTTACGATCACCTCGTCGTGTCCAGACAGATGCCTACCATCGCCCCTGCATGTTAAACTAACTTCCATAAACTATCACCTCCTTCTTCAGATTTCCGCCAAGCGGTTGAGCTATTTTAGCAACCCCTTTTCGAGCATGTCAATACAAATTGGCGCGCTTGAAAAATCGGCGTCAATCCGAACATTACGTGCTACCTCGGGCATGATGTATTTTGATTTGGCGTCAGGGGACTATACCAGGAGAGTCGATGCGACTGGTCTTCATGGGGACTCCCGACTTCGTTGTGCCGGCGCTGAATGATTTAACCAAAGATTCCACGGTTGAATTAGTGGGGGTTTACACGCCGCCCGACCGGCCAGGAGGAAGGGGCCGTGCGGACCGGATGCCGCCAGTCAAGGTCCGTGCTTTGGAGATCGGGTTACAGGTCTATCAACCCGTTTCGTTCCGGTCCGAGCAAGCGCAGGCCGAACTGGCAGGCCTGCGACCGGACGTTATAGTGGTAGCGGCCTACGGCAAGCTGTTGCCGACCGCGGTGTTGGAGACTGCTCCGCATGGATGCTTGAACCTGCACCCGTCCCTGTTGCCAAGTTACCGGGGACCATCGCCGGTGGCATCGGCAATCGTCGACGGACTGGAGGAGACAGGCGTTACCTTGATGCTGTTGGACGAGGGCATGGACACCGGCCCCATCATAGCCAAACGGAAGCATCCGGTGTTGCCGGACGATACCGCCGATACGCTGACCGCATCGTTGTTCAAGCATGGCAGCGAGTTGTTGCTGGAGTCCCTCGGTCCGTGGACGGAGGGACGGTTGACAGCTGAGCCTCAGGACGATTCAGCCGCTACTGTCACCCGGAAGTTGGAGCGGAGCGACGGCTTGGCCGACTGGAATCTCCCGGCGGCGGCGCTGCGACGTCGGCAACGGGCGTATACCCCTTGGCCGGGGTTATTCACCGACTGGCAGGGCAAGGTCTTGAAGTTGCTCGAAGTGGAGGCGCTCCCGGCGGTGGTTGCTCCCGGAAGGAGCGCTCCGGGTCAGGTGGTGAGCTTACCGGCTGAGCATGGAGCGTTGGGGGTAATGACCACAGACGGCGTGTTGGCGTTGAAGACGCTGCAATTGGAGGGGCGTAGACCTTCCTCCGGCGAAGAGTTCTTGCGTGGCTACCGCGACTTTGTGGGCTCCCAGCTCTGACGACTCTTACCCCTCCACTCGGTCCGCGTAAAACACCCTATTTGAAATGAGGGATTACTTTCTCGGTGAACATCCGCAATGACTTGCGCTGGAGTTCCAAGGGAATCTGGTTGCCGTAGTTCACTTCGAACATGACTTGGTCAAGGCCAAGGTCGTCAGTCAGTTCGCGCAGGCGGTCCGTCACGCTCTCGGCAGTCCCGTAGACCACCTTGTCCCTCAGCCAGTCGTCGTAGCTCATTCCCATAATCCGGTCGGATTGGGCCTGCCAGTCTCCGGTGGTGCCCCCGTAGGTGGCGTAGCTGCCTACCCGCTCACCCAAACGCCGGACGGAGAACATTGCGCTGTCCTGCGGCTCTTCGTAAGCCTGTTTTGCGGTCTCAGCAACGTAGATGGGCACCCGAAGCCCAACTTTTCCTTCTCCATCGTGCCCCGCTTCCTTCCACGCCGCCCGGTATTGAGCAATGTAAGGGATCAACTCGCTCAGAGTGAAAACCCGGGACGGGTTTATAAGGATTGGGTATCCCAGTTGGCCGGTTATCGGGAAGCTGTCCTCGGAAGTGATGCCTACATGGATGGGCGGATGGGGATTCTGGAAAGGCTTTGGTTCCACGTCGAGGTCATGGCAGACGACATACTGGCCGTCGTAAGAGAAGGTCTGGTTGGTCCAGGACTTCACGATGACGTCAAGAAACTCCTCGAATCGGCCGCGGCTGTCGTGAAACGGGACATTATAGCCTTCGTGTACGTTGGGGAAGGTTCCGCGGCCAACGCCGAATTCCAAGCGGCCCTTGCTGATGTGGTCCAGGGTGGCGACCTCTTCTGCGATTCGGACAGGGTGCCCCAACGGCAGGCATAGCACCGCCAATCCGATCCTGATACGTTCAGTGCGGGCGGCGATGGCAGTGGCGATGGTGACGGGGGACGACAGGACGCGATCAGGGTTGAAGTGGTACTCCGCCAACCATACCGAGTCGACGTTGCTCTGGGCCTCGGCTTCGTCGGCCAAGCTGAAGCATTCCTCGAAGGCCTGTTGCTGGGTTGCGCCCTCTCTCTTGGGAAATTCGAGAAACAGACCAAATTCCATGATTACCTCCAACCCTTACCGGGTAAGTCAATGTTGGCT
The DNA here is from genome assembly GCA_965203835.1 of Dehalococcoidia bacterium. Classification (GTDB taxonomy): domain Bacteria; phylum Chloroflexota; class Dehalococcoidia; order Lucifugimonadales; family UBA3495; genus CBDCFV01. The sequence continues at coordinate 776,316 of OZ241919.1, read as the reverse complement.
TGGTACCCCGACCAAGATGGTCTACCGGAAGTGGGGCATAACCCTGCTGGAGAACAACTCCATCTGCTGGTAGAACTGGTCCGCTTCCGGGGCCAGGAAGCTGAAGTTGATTTCCCTTACGCCGGCGTCGATTCGCTCCTGGACGGCTTGCACACAGTCCTCCGGTGTTCCTGAAATGCACAAGGCTCGGGCGATGTCCTCGGCGCTGCGTTCCGGGGTGACATAACGTTGGCCGACGTTCTCCACTGCTAGGGCGAACGCCCGCTCCGGATCCTCCATTATTGACGTTGGCTGGTTCAGTCCCCAGTGGAAGCCGGTCAGGTCCCGCCCCGCCTCGGCGGCGATTTCGCGTATGGCCTCGTTGCTGCGGCGGAGCCGACGGACAGTAAACAGGTAGGGGTACCAACCGTCGCCCTGCAAAGCCGCCCGGCGCATTGCGGCGTCGCTGCGACCGGACACCCAGATAGGCGGATGCGGTTTCTGGGCCGGTTGCGGCAGCAGGGTAACGTCCTCGAACTTGAAGAATCTCCCGTCGTGGCTGACGTGCTCCTCGGTCCACAACCGCTTCATTACTTCGAGCATCTCGTCGGTGCGGCGCCCGCGGGTGCGCACGGAAATTCCCACGGCGTCGAACTCCACCTTGGTGCCTCTCTGGCCGCTGATGCCAATGCCGAAGTCCAGCCTGCCGCCGGATACAACATCCACCGTGGCCGCCAGCTTCGCCAGCATCACCGGATGGTAGAGGGGGACGATGACGATGCCCGTCATGATGCGCAGGGAGCGGGTGGCGCCGGCAGCGGCGGCCATCGCGGGCAGGCCGAGAACCGTAGGCCGCGGCGGGTTCCCGTCCATTAGATGCTCTCCGGTGGTGATCCGGTCAAACCCCAGGGACTCGGCCCTCCGCGCGAATTCCGCAACGTCCCAATAGTCTTCGACGGTCAGGTTGCATCCGAAGGTAACTTGCTCTGTTGCCACCATTCCTCCTGAACCAGATGAAGGTGTCAAGCATGATACTCACGGCAGGGCCAGAGGGCAACACGGCGCTTGCAACAGTTGGCGATGGGCGGCTGCAAGGGTATTATAGGGCCTATGAAACTTCCTTCTTTGAAAATACAGGGCGCCAAATTCCTGATGACCTTGGATCCGGAACGCCGCATCATCGAGGACGGTTCCATCATCATCGACGGCCAGCGAATCGTGCAGGTGGGTAAAGCATCGGAGATGGCTTCTGTCGCTGCTGAACGGGTGATCGACGCCAGTGAAATGGTCGTGACCCCCGGATTCTGCAACGGGCACATGCACATCAGCTACGCCCACGCTACGCGGGGGATTTTCCCCGACGACCTGGGCGCGGCTTACCTGCCCAACGTGTTCAAGCTCCAAGGGGCCATGACAGCGGAAGAGGAGTATTACACCTCCCTGCTGGGGATTACGGAGCTATTGAAGTACGGGACGACCTCTTTTCTGGACCCGGGCAGCACCAAGCACCTGGACGCTTGTATGCGAGCCTACGAAGAGGCGGGTTGCCGCATCATCGTCGGGCAGCAGGTGGCTGACCGGCCCAATCCCCTGAATATCCCGGTGTCCACAACTGCGGACGCAGTATCCATAATGGAGAGGGCCGTTCAGGACTACGACCACAGTCTTGACGGCAGGGTGCGGGCTTGGGCTATGCCGTTCTCCGCCGCGTTCTCCAGCCGGGAGTTGTTGGCGGCGGCCAAGGAAATTGCTGACCGGAACAACACCGGGGTGACGCTGCATTCCACCAACAACGCCCAATTCGTGGCGGCAAGCATCAGCGAGCACGGGAAACGCCCCACCGAGTTCCTGGAAGAGATTGGCTTCCTGGGGCCCAACACGCTGCTGTCGCATGTGCTTGGATTGGATGAAGCGGAAGTGGACTGCATGGCCCGCACCGGTACCAACGCGGTGGTTTGCCCCACCGCCGCCATCAAGGGCGGGTCGGGCATGACGAGCACCGGGTTGCTGCCGGAGATGCTCCAGAGGGGGATCACCGTCGGGCTGGGCACCGATGCCGGCAACAACTCCAACCTGATAGAGACAATGCGTTCCATGTACCTGATTGCGGTGCTGTACAAGGACGGACGGCGGGATGTTGGGATGATTCCGGCGGAGACGGCGCTGGAAATGGCGACCCTTCAAGGGGCCAGGGCCCTGGGGCTGGGTGACGACGTAGGCTCCATCGAGGCGGGTAAGAAGGCCGACCTGGCGCTGTTCGACACCAAGCGGCCGGAGTGGAGGACCATCTTCAATCCGGTGAACAACCTGGTCTACAACGCCGACGGCAGGAGCGTTCATACCGTCATAGTGGACGGCAGGGTGGTCGTGGAGGACCACAATCCCCTGTTCGTCGATGAATGGGAGCTTATCCAAAGAGTGCAGCGAATAGGCCAGAACATGATGGAAAGGACGGGAGTGAACTTCCCGCCCCGGTGGCCCGTCGTATAAATGGCTGTATGGGAATAGTCAAAGTCGTTGGGGAACTCGGTCTGGAGCCGGAGGAACTGGTCGAAGTGGAGTTCATGGTGGATACCGGCTCCCTTTATACTTTTGTCGGCCCCGGCTTGGCTGACCAATTGGGCTTGGATTTTCTAATAAGCACCGACATCGTTCCGGCCAATAACACCCATATGCGAGTCCCCTTGGGGGTAGCTTATCTGCGGTTGCAAGACCGGGAAGGCGGAATACTGGTGGGATCATTGGATGTCCCCATGCCGCTTTTGGGGGTCACGGCCTTGGAAATCCTCGGGTTCAAGGTCAACCCCATCGACCAGACTATTGAATACGACCGGCCGTTCGGCCCTTGTGCACTTTAGCCATACCCGAACGACGACCGAACGCAGGTGTGTGCATACCCATTTATGCTGCGTAGTTAGCAGGTCGGGTAGCCGGTTCGCAGACTCCACACAGTGACTGAAAACTAAGGGAGGCAAACAATGGCATCGAAGGTGAAGTTCGGTCTTACCTTGTCCAACCGGGGTATATTGCTTGGATTGACCCAAGCGGAGGATATTCTGCAAATGGCGGAGAACACCGATGCCTCCGGCGCTTTCGAGCACGTATGGGTCGGCGACTCCATAATGGCCAAGCCCCGGATGGAGTCCATAACGACGATGGCGGCCATTGCCGGGCGCACCAGGAACGTGCAGATCGGCGTGGCCTGCATGGCCAGCTTCCCGTCCCGCGATCCGATTGTCCTGGCCTACCAGTGGGCCAGCCTGGACGTTATCTCCAACGGGCGCATGGTATTGGCGGCCTGCATGGGCGGCAGCATCGACCAGCAGGAACACCGCACCGAGTACCGGAACATGAGGATCAAGGCTTCCAACCGGGCACAGCGCATGGAGGAAAACATAGTCCTGCTGCGGAAGCTGTGGACGGAAGACCGGGTGAGCTACGAAGGGCAGTTCTACAAGATGGAGAACGCCTTCATCGAGCCCAAGCCGGTGCAGGAGCCGCCGCCCATCTGGGTCACCAGCAACCCGCGCCTGACGGTGGGCAAGCCCCACATAATCGAACGGTCGCTGCGGCGGGTCGCTAGGATGGGCGACGGGTGGATGACCACCGCCAATCCCGCGCCGGAGTTCAAGGAACTAAGAAAGCGGGTGATGGAGTACGCTGGCGATTACGACCGCAGCTTCGAAGACCTGCCCTGCTGCCTTTACTACAACATCAACATCAACGAGGACAGGGAGGCGGCCTTCCAGGAGTCAAAGAAATACCTGGACCAGTACTACTCAATAAACTACAGCCGGGAGGCGGTGGAGAATTGGGTGGCATTGGGCAGCCCGGAGCAGTGCATCGAACAGCTACAGACGTACGTGGACGCGGGCGCTACCGACATCCTGCTGCGGTTCCCGTCCTGGGACCAGCAGGGGCAGTTCCGCCGGTGCGTGGAAGAGGTGCTGCCGGCCTTCGCGTAGCCGCAAAAAAGACCCAGCGGTTGCAGTGGCGCCGCTGGGTCAAAGTTACGGTGCATTGGGAGGGACTCTACTCCGGCAGCCACATGACGCTGGAGATTTCGCTGAACTCCCGCCAAACCTTGTTCCACGAGTCGCCTCCGTCGTCGCTGCGGTACAGGTAGCCGTAGCGGCTTCCGGCGAAAACGACCTTGGGGTCGGTGGTCTGGATGTTGACCGTCCACATGGCGGTGTTGGGTTCGACGGGCAGGGACAGGTTCTCCCACGTCTTGCCGGTGTCCCTGGTCCGCATGATGGTGCCGGTGCGGCCCGGAGTGGTGTCGCCGATGGTCACGAAAATGACGTTGGGGCTTTCGGGCTGGACCATGATTCCCCTGGGGTAGGTCATGGGGAACACCTCGCGGATGCCCAACCGGTCCCAGTTGGCCCCGTTGTCGTTACTGGTGTAGACGTCGTTGTTGACCACCACCACCACGGTCTTGGGCGGCCCTCCGGCCACGGCCACGTTGTGGACGTCGGGGTTGGGGATGGCGCCGTTGATGGACTCCCAGGTGTCGCCGGCGTCGGAGCTATGGCGCAGCCCGTCCACTTCCAACCCGACCCAGATGTCGCGGTGGTTGGTGGGGTCGATGGCGATTCCGGTTACCCTGGGCACGCCGACGTTGGGGCACTCCTCGGCTATGTCCACAGGTCTTTGCTCCCAAGTCTTGCCGCCGTCGGTGGAGCGGAAGACGCCGCAGGGATCGGGGGTGCCGGTGCCGGCGAACATCAGGTTGGAGTCGGCGTTGTCTATGGTTACCGCCCAAACGGACGAGCCGCTCATCGGGGTATCGACCAATTGCCACATCTGACCGGCGTCCTCGCTCCGGTAGAGGCCCTTGTCGGTGCCGGCGAACACGATTCCGGGCCGGTCGGGATGGTTGGCCAAGTCCCTGACCAAGGCGTCGGAGTGCAACCCCGAGGTTATGCCTACCCTTCCCCAGGACTCGCCGCCGTCGCCGCTGCGCATGATTCCTTGGCCCACGGTGCCTACCAGGACTGTCTTGACGTTGCTCATAGTTGTACCCTCCGCGTTTCAGATGGGTTATACGCTCAATATATAGCCGTAACGAGGGCAATACAAGGGCGTTGGGCCGATCTCTTGGCGGCGGGGGCCAGGTCGGGGCGGGCAGCGAGCAACAGGTGGACTAACGCCGAGGCCACAACCGCTTCGATGGCCTCGAGGACTCCTCATCTTGCGCTTTCGCCCTCGCCCACGGTGTGCCCGCGTCGGCTTTGAAAGCCTTAGAACCGGTCGACGCCACCTAACCTAGACGCCCAGTGGCGCAGCGATTCTCCGCCGGTCCTCGAGGGGCGCCGGGGAAGGTTGCCTCCGGGACAGCCGGAGGCGCGTTGGCGCAAGGAAACAATTTCTCTGACGAGAAACTCTTCGCCTGCCCGAGAGCAGGCGGGTTGGTAACGACGGCAGCGCGCCCATGGGCACGCAAGAGTCGGGCGGGACGCCGCTTATAGGCAATAGATTTTCATGCCCCTGAGCGTCGCTGGCTCCCTCCCTGTACGGGGGTGACCACTACGTAATGCGGGCGGGACGCCCGCGCTCCTGCCGGCGCGGCGGGGCATCTTCGTCAATCCGGCGTGAAACCGGATGACGGGTACCTTATGGTCACGCCATGGGCGGATGCTAATAGTCCGCCGGGCGCGACAGTGGTATGCCACCTGTTGCTCTTGTGCCTTTTCCTCTGGTCCGGGCAATCACAAGGGTTGCCCCTACGTGTGTCCCCTCCCCAGCAAGGAGAGGGAGATGTGCAGTTTGTTGGCCTCCTCCGGTTGGGTTGGAGCGGGCCGGCGCCCTGGCCCGCTTGCCGGTTGTTCAACGCTATCGGGCGGCAATACGGCGTGTCAACGGGAAACTGTCAGTGGGCAGGGCCTTTTCATTTTCCGGGTTGGGCTGCACAGGTCCCGTCTTTCCCGCGAAAGCGGGAATCCACATACTTCCAGCCTATGGCAATGTTCTCGTGGCGAGGCCACATGGATTCCCGCCCCCGCCTTCGCGGGGGTGACGTTCCTGCGCGGGAATGACGCCTGCCCTCGCGGAGGCGGGGGAGAGAATGAAAAGGCCCTGAGGACACCGGCGTACCGGTTGCGCGCCGGCTCTGCCGCTACTATGATTCGGCCAAGCAAACTACTCACGCCGCCGGAGCCATTTCAGTGGCCTTCTCCCTGTTCTGAACGGGCCTGCCAAAGCGCCATCCTCCAACGCCCCGGGAGGTTAAATGGCAAGACTCCTGAAAGCGGTCCTCCTCCTTCTGGCCCTGGCCCTGCTGGCGGGCCTCCCCGCCGGAGTGTCGGCCCGCTCAGAGAGCGGCGGCGCAACGGGGATCACAGTCCGGCAGACCGTCCCCAGCGTCTCCGTGGCCCTGAGCGCCCAGGTGCAGCTGAGGCTGAATGCTCCGGTCTCGGTAACGTCCACCTTCAGCGAGCCGGTTGCCGGCTTCGCCCTCGACGACGTCGCCGTGGTCAACGGCGTAGCCGGCAACCTGGCGGGCAGCGGTGCGGTCTACACCTTCGACGTTACCCCCACCGTCCTGGGCGAGGTGACAGTGGACATAGCCGCCGGTGCGGCCGAGGACGCCCAGGGCAACCCCAGCACGGCTGCCGCGCGGCTGTCTCTGGGCCTGCCCTACGACTTCGACGGGGACCGGGGCATCAGCAAGGACGAGGCCATCGCGGCCGTGGTGGACTACATCGCCGGCAGGATCACCAAGGCCCAGGCCATAGAGGTCATCCTGCGCTACTTCGCCAGCCCGACGGAGCCGGCGTCCGTGAGACTTGCCCTTGAAGCCGAGGCTCAACTCGCGGGGTACCGGAGTGACGGGACCGCGGATGTCGCCGTAACGGTGTCGTTGAGGAACGTTGGGCGCCGGCCGCTCCAAGGAGTCCAAGGCATCGGCGTCACATGCCGGCGGGGCGACGTGGTCGTGACCGAGTGTCCGGTCACCATAACCGTGGAGTTGGCGGATGGGTTTGGTCCTGGCAGTGCGGAGTTCACCGTCCGTGCGCCAATGGGAAGTGTCCCCATGGCGGTGGAACTCAGAGCCGACGGCGGGCCGTCCACGGCCATCGAGGTCGCCGTGCCGGAACGCATTCTCGGGGTCGGCCGGCACATCTGGGAATGCTACGGCGACCGTCCGGGCCACATGAATAGATGCGGAGGCTGGCATCTGGATGAAGCGTCCGTCCGTAAGTGGCAGCCCGGCAAGCCCATCAGAGTGTGGGCGGAGGGCCGTCAGGACTACTTGGACGCTCTAGAGGTGATTCTCGGCCAAATGGCGGAACTGTTGAACCACACATTCGAGACGGCCGAGTCCGAAGAGCAGGCCGACCTGGTGGTCTATGTGGGTACGCCTTCTCATCCGGGCACCTGCTCCGGGGGAGGGGGATGCGGACGGGGGTTCGCTGGCCCAGGGAGCGACCAGAATACGATTGTGGGGGGAGAGGTCTGGGTCTCAGACCGGGGCGATGCGGTGCCGAGATGGATCATCGGACACGAGCTGTTTCACGCCCTCATTCCGCAGGGACACTACCCAAGCCCGTACCAATGGTTGGGCACGGTCGAAGGACTATCGGCTGCGGATGAAGCGATACTCCGGCTCCATGCCCATCCCTTGGTCAAGCCCGGAATGACGACGGGGCAGGTGGAGGAACTCATCGTTTTTGACGACCAGTTGCTGGACGCCTCGCCCGGCGACGTCAACACCCTGGTGTGGCGGGCCAGAGAGACTTTGATCGAGAAAGGAACGGCGTCGTTCACCTCCAGGGGCGTATGCCTCACGGATGCCCAGTCCTGCCGCTCCCATGCCCTTGAGGAATTCGGTTGGACCGGCCACCTCATCGGGGCGCTAGGGTTACCTGGAAACCACTACCAGCAACTTGGTCTTCAGGATGGCAGGCTGGGAGCCTACGTGGCGGGGAAGGAGTTCTGGCTCGAGTCGGCCGGTGAGTGGCGCAGCGTGGATTGGAACGGCTTCCTTCACGCGACCGGCTGGCGTCCCAACTATACTAGCCTGCTGACCGTCCTGGAGAATATCCTCCTTCTGGCCCACGACGGCCACGTCACGGCCTCTGAGACGTCCGACGGGAAAATCGCCCTTGAAACCCGGCAGGGCCAGGAGCTACGACTCATAAGCGGCTACAGGATGGGCCTCTCCCTGAACATGGACAAGGAGACTTTCCAGGTCTCCGACTATACGGTCACCATCTGTGGGCCGGGAGATTCTTCCGGCTGCTTCTTCGAGATAATGGCCATAGACGGAGAGTACGGGACAGAACTGACAATCCCGGAGACGATACGCCAGTCAACTCCTTCACCAGTTGAATGGGAAGGCCCGGAGGGGACCACTACTCTGAGCAGCGGGCTTCATCACACATGTGCGCTGCGGGCGGACGGCTCTCCGACCTGCTGGGGAAGCGACTACTATGGTCAGGCGACGCCGCCCGAGGGGGAACGCTTCGTATCCATCGGCAGTGGGGAGACCTCCACCTGTGGCCTTCGCTCGGACGGGTCGGCGGTCTGTTGGGGGGCCGGCCTTGGAGATGACAATCATTATGGGTCGCGTGACGGCCTCTGGACCTCTCCGACCGATGCGAGCCGGGAGTATGGCTACAACGCGAAACCGGTAACTATCATGCGGTTCACAACGCTGAGCGTTGGCAGACTCAAGACATGTGCCCTTCGTCCGGACGGGTCTGCCTACTGCTGGGGACGGCCCGATGATTCCTCCCCTTCCGGTGAGGTGTTCACTTCCATCAGCAGCGGCGACGGGCATGTCTGCGGTCTCCGTGAAGACGGCTCCGCCGCCTGTTGGGGCGACGACCATGACGGGCAGGCGGCGGCGCCGGAGGACGAGCGTTTCGTATCCATCAGCAGCGGCGCGCTTCACACCTGCGCCCTGCGCGCAAGTGGAAAACCCGTCTGCTGGGGGAACAACCATGATGGAGCGGCTTCTCCACCTCCAGGCGAGAGGCTGGCTTCCATCAGCAGCGGCGGTGAGCATGTCTGCGGTCTCCGTGATGACGGAACAGCCGTTTGCTGGGGCCGGAACGCCGAGGGACAGTCGGCGGCACCGGAGGGTGAACGGTTCGTGTCGATAAGCTCCGGCGGCTACCATACCTGCGCCGTGCGGGAGGACGGCGGGGCCGTTTGTTGGGGATCGAACAGCGAAGGCCAGTCATCGCCACCGCAGGGTGAACGGTTCGCCGCGGGGCCTGTTGACGGGACGTAGACCCGGCGAAGTTTCAAGTCCCGCCAGGTCCCGCTCGATGTGAGGCGCCGGCAGAGGAAGTTATTCCGTAGTACTAACGGTGCGGTCCTGCGGCATTATGACCTCATTAAACTTGACGATGTTGGTAGCTTATTCTACACTTTCACAGAACGCACGGCGCCGGGCGGCTTATACACACGGGCGGCGCGAGAGGGCTTTTGACGCGGTGATGGAGTTGAAGCAATACATCCGGGATGTCCCCGACTTCCCCATTCCCGGGATATTGTTCAGGGATATTACTCCCCTGCTCAGCAACCCTGAGGCGTTCCGCCAAGTTGTCGACCAGTTGACGCAGAGATACGAGCAGCTTCCCTTTGATTCGATAGTAGCCATTGACGCCCGGGGGTTCCTCTTCGGCGCTCCGGTAGCTTACCAACTGGGCAAGCCCCTGATTCCGGTGCGCAAGCCCGGTAAGTTGCCTTGGGAAACCCGCTCGTTCGAGTATGCCCTGGAGTATGGAGAAGGGTCTATCGAGATGCACGTCGATGGCGTGGGTCAAGGCGACAAAGTGCTGTTGCTAGACGACCTGCTGGCCACCGGCGGCACCCTGGCGGCTGCGGCCAAGTTGGTGGAAAGCGTCGGAGGAGAGGTGGCAGGCGTCGCGGTGGTTATAGAGTTGACCGAATTGGACGGTCGAAAAGGACTGGAAGAATACGACGTCTATTCGATGGTCCAGTATTGAACAGCACATAAACTGACTCTAACGAAAGAAAGGAGCTTTAAATGGCAGACAAGATTACGGTGGGCAACGTTGAAATTACGGCGGTGCTGGACATGATACCGCCTCCCAGGGAAGCTACGGCGATGTTCCCCGAGACAACGGCAGCGGACTGGGCGGCGCATGAAGACGCACTGGAAAACGGCCAACTCCAGTTGTACTATGGCTGCTTCGTCATTCGCAGCCAGGGCCAGGTCATCCTGGTGGACACCGGCCTTGGGCCCGGGCCCCACCCGGACCGGGGGAACGTGACGGGCAACCTTTACGAAGAACTGCGTCCCATTCTGATTCCGGCCGACCGCTTGAACAACACCAACGTTTCTCCTTCGGATGAAATCAACACGGTGGTCCACACCCACTTGCACGGCGACCACATTGGCTGGAACGTCCGCTACCAGGGCGGAATGCCGGCGCCCACCTTCCGGAAAGCCCGTTACTTGGTGCCCAAGGCGGACTGGGACTACTTCACTGCGCCGGAGAACGCGGACGCCAACCCCATGGTGCAGCGGTACGTGGCTCCCCTCCGCCGGCTGCGGAAGATGGACTTGGTCGAAGGCGAGCACAACATCACCGATGAAGTGTCCACGCTGCCCACCCCGGGCCACACTCCGGGCCACCAAGCGATACTGGTTTCGTCCCAAGGCGAGAAGGCCATCGTTGTAGGAGATGTGCTGCACAGCAAGGCGCAGGTGCAGGAGGCGGCTTGGTGCGCGGGGGTCGACATTGACAAAGACCTGAGCCGCCAGAGCCGGGAGAAGGTCTTGGACATGGCGGAAAACGAAGGATACGTCATCGCCGCCGGGCACTTCTCCAACGCCGACCACATCGGCAAGGTCATCCGGCTGGAGGGACGGCGCTACTGGCAGGCCCTCTGATACCGGTTTTCCGGGCCGTACAACCGGCCCGGTGACTCACGGTTTTGCAGTGAAGGGGCGACCCGAAATCGCGGGGCCGCCCCTTCGGTTTGGTTGCGGCGTGGTTTGCCCAACGTGAGCGGTGTTATAATTCCCGCTGGTTTCAAGACGGTTTATCGACGAGGCTTCATTTGTCCCTTGAACGCGGCCCCACGAACCCCGGCGGATGGCATAAGGACTTGCGACAAGCAGCGCGGGAATTCCGCCTCCGGTATTACGGAAGGGATGGAAATCCCGGCCCGCCTCCGGCTATGGCGGAACTGGCGCCGGAAGTGATGCAACTGGTGGACGAGGTCGTCTACGGCGAGATATACAACCGCCCGGCCGTCAACCTCCAGACACGCAGCCTGTGCACCATCGCGGCGTTGACCGTGCTGGGCCATAGTCCCCAACTGTTGCAGAGGCACATACTGGCAGCCCTGCACATAGGGGTAACCAAGGAACAAATATCGGAAATCATTTCCCAGATGGTCTTTTACGGCGGAATGCCCGCGGCGGTCAACGCCTTCCGGGTCGCCAAAGAGTCATTTGACCGCCAACCGGGTTACCAGCCGCCGCCGGACATACCGCAGCCGACGGTTGATTTGACCCAACCGGAGCCGCCCGCAGTGCGTTTGCGGCCCGTTACCAGAGCGCCCATCGAAGAAAACAGGAGAGCAAACGATGAAAGCAGGATTCATCGGGACCGGGAACATGGGGAACCCGATGGCCGCCAACCTGATCAAGGCCGGCCACGAGTTGACCGTTCACGACCTGCGTCGCGAAGCAGCAACCAATCTGCTGGAAATGGGCGCAGAGTGGGCGGCAACGCCCAAAGACGCGGTGCCGGGCAACGAGGTGGTGTTCACTTCTCTCCCGGTACCAAGGGACGTAGAGGCAGTGGTGGAGGGGGAAAACGGAATACTGGAAGGCGCAAGTGAGGGGTCTCTTTACGTAGACCTTTCCACCAACTCCCCCACCGTGGTGCGGCGCTTGCACCAGGTCTGCGCTGCCCGGGGAGTGACCATGCTGGACGCGCCGGTAAGCGGCGGCGTCTATGGCGCGGCGGCGGGCACGCTGGCCGTCATGGTTGGCGGCGACGAGGGAACATTCAACCGGTTGAAGCCCACCCTGGACGCCATAGGGAGCCACGTAGTGTTTTGCGGGCCCATAGGCAACGGGTCGGTGTGCAAGATATGCAACAATCTGCTCAGCATGGGAATCGGCGTGCTGCTGTCCGAATCCTTGACCCTTGGCGTGAAAGCAGGGGTGGACCTGGAAGTGCTGGCGGACGTGATCGCCAACAGTTCCGGCGGTTCCCGCCGCTTGACGGAAAAGCTGCCGAGGTTCCTTTTCAAGGGCAACTTCGAGCCTGGTTTCGCCACCGCGTTGGCGGCCAAGGACGTTCGCTTGGCCACGGACTTGGGCCGAGAGTACGGTATCCCGATGGAGCTGTCCAACCTGGTGGACCAACGCCACGTTGAGGCTATGCTCCGAGGCTGGGGCCCGGAGGACTCCGACGCCGTCTGCCGGATTCAAGAGGAAAAGTCCGGGGTGCAGTTAAGGTTGCCAAACGTTTAACCAGTGACCAGCGTCTAGTGGTCAGTGGTTAGTAGGCAGTAATCACTGGTCACTGACCAATAATCACTAACCACTGTGTTAGGAGGTTGCCCATGACCACAGGATCGGAAAGGTCTGCCTCGGTGGAACTCAGCGACACCGTAGAGGCCATAGAAGAGTGTTACCGCATGGGGTGGAGCGACGGCCTGCCGGTGGTCCCGCCCACCGATTACAAGGTGCGCGAGATGCTGGAGTACGTCGGCATGACCGGCGAGGAGGAATTGCTCTCGCTGGAGATGCGCCGCAGGGTGCTCACGTCGGAAAACGCCGCGGCCAATGCCGTGATGGCGGGATGCCTGCCGGAGTATTTCCCCGTCCTGATCTCCACCCTGCAAGCCTTGGAGGAGGAGCGGAACTTCGTTCACATGGCGTCCGCGTCCACCAGTTCGCCGGCTATTTTGATGGTGGTCAACGGGCCGGTCCGGGACCAGATAGGAATGAATTACAAGGACGGGCTTTTCGGCCCCGGATTCAGGGCCAACGCCTGTTTGGGCCGCTCGATAAGGCTCTGCTTTATGAACGGGTTCGATGCCAGGCCCGGAATACTTGACCGGGGCACCCTGGGCAACCCGTCGAAGTACACCCTGTGCATCGCCGAGAACGAGGAAGACTCGCCTTGGGAGCCGTTGCACGTAAGCCGCGGTTTCCAGCCCGAGGATAGCTGCGTCACGGTCGCGGTGGCCTACAACCCCATTACGGTCAACAACGCATACGGGCATACGGGAGAGTCGATCCTGTCGGCTTTGGTGGACACTCTGAAGTCCGCCTGCTTGGCGTGGAGGTTCCCCGCCCAATGGGTGGTCGTCATAGGGCCGGAGCACGCCATAACCTTGCAGCAAGACGGCTGGACCAGGAAGGACATGCAGGACTACCTGATGGAGCATGCCAACCGTCCGCTGGCGGAATTGATCCGGCTGGGCGTGGCCCAAGGACCGGAGAAGCCCGGCGACGACCAACTGGTGCGCCGTTGCTCCAGAAGCCCGGAGGATATCCTGTTTGTAATGGGCGGCGGCACCGGTGGGCGCAACAGCGCCATAATCGACACCACCGGCTACCGGATTCGCACGCAAAAAGTGGAGATACCGAATTAGCCCGGTTTGCAAAACAAGCGGCGCCGTGTATCATTGGGGGACCGGAAGAAACTTCAGGCCACGGCATCCTGATAAAGAAGGCAACAGTTAAGGAGGGAGTAATGGCGGATACTGTAGATGTCCGGAATATGCGGTTGGTCAACCCGAGGGGGACCGACCTCGCCGCCGGAGATTTCGAGCTTAACGAACGCTCCGGTGACCTGAGCGGCAAGGTATTGGGCCTGCTGGAAAACAGCAAGGCCAACTCTGACAAGGTCCTTTGGGAACTGAGTGAGATCCTGAAGCAGAGGCACGACATCAAAGACGTGGTAATGTTCAGCAAGCATTCCGCGTCGCTGCCCACCAAGCCCGAGACGGTGCAGGACATGCTGGACCAAGTGGACGCGCTGGTTGTCGGGGTGGGTGATTGAGGGTCCTGCAGTTCGTGCAGTGTGCACGACGGCATCGAGATGGAGCGGCTGGGAATCCCCACGGCCTCCATTATCACCCACGTATTCCTGCCCACGGCCAAGGCCATGACGCGAATGATGGGAGTGCCCGACTACGAGTTCGTTGTGGCTGAGCACCCGCTTTCCAGCCTCACCGACGAGCAATGCAAGGAGAAGGCTGAGGAGATCGCGGACCACGTGGAGCAGATTCTCTTGGGGAGCACCGCGAAGCTGACGGTGTAGCGAATTGCCGATGCTCCAAGTCCGTGATTGGGGGACTGTGAACGGAGCCTCCGGTGGGACAATTTTAGGGCGACGAAACCGTCGCCCTTTTTATGTGAGTCCGGTTTTAGCCAGTTCGGGCCAGTGACGGTTTCATTGCCGTCTTAGGGAGGCATTCCGTTGCTAACTGGTCAGTTAGGGCGCCCATTTTTATTTTGATCGGACCAGTCCGAGCCAGTAGGAGAGTATCGCCTATGTCTATGCCCAATTCGAGACCTGGCCGGCCATTCATCATATACGTTGCGGGTCTTGGCCTTGGGGTCGCTGTAGGAGCCATTGTAATCACGGTATTGTTCAGTTGGTTTCGCGTGGATTTCTCGGAAAGCGAGGTGTCGGGCATCTCCACACAGGAGCCTACTATTCAGACAGCAACTCCCGTCAATCCAACAGTTGTTCATGCCGCTGAACAACCGATACCCACAGAAGGACCTTCCGGCGTTCCCACTGAGGGAGAATTTATTCCGGCGGTGAGATATGAGGTGTTTTTGCCTCATTATAACGACAACCAAGCCTACCGAAATGCGTTAAAGGAATCGCACTACAGTGCAGAGGCGTTACATGAAGAGTTAATGCGGAAACTCGATTCCTTAGACCTAGAGGCCCATTACGGTATAGACGGTGTCGCGTTAAACGCCGAAGGCGATTACAGGCCAGGACGATACACCAAGGTCATTTTTGACGATTTAGAAAGGCAGGACGCCAGTATCCGAGTGATGATCAGTCAATTACGGAGGTTTGCACCCAGAGGATTCATTCACGTCAGGGCCTACGGCATACAAGTCCGTACATATTAGGTAAATATCTTCCGGAAATAGGCGGTAATCGTCGCATTTGAGCGGTCTACCGTCCGTTCTGTGAAGCGGCGCCGGGTGGCGGCTCGTGGAAGGGTTCGCCGTTGGCCTCGGCGGCCATCCGCCGTTCGTTCCACGTTTGCCATGCAGTGTTCATCTCGGCTTGACCCTCGGCACGGCCCTCTTCGCGGAGTTTTTCCTTCAAGGGGTTTAGCCAGCGTTTGGTGAAGTAATCGGCTACTACCATGATAATCCTCGGCGCCTCCATTATTACCAGGGATATTCCGGCGGCCCCGACGGTTACAGCGCCGGTGCTCCGGATGATGGTCATCATCGTTTGTGCCGGTGTGTCGGCCGTGTTCACGAAAACTTCGTACCAGACCAATACCCCGATACCGGCCAAGGTTAACAGCGTGAACAGGGCGAAATATAACGCCCGGAGACCAGGCGGGACACTCCAAATAGACTCACGCGCCTCCACGTCCACCCCGCTGCTGGCCTAAGCCAACTCAGCCCCAGGTTGTTCTCCAAGCATATTTCGATAATAGCGTATCTCGGGTCACCACGCCATTGTCCCGTGACCCTTGGCTGATTCGAATTATTCAATCCGGTTGACACTCAAGCTCACGCAAGACTAATATGGCGGCAAGAGGATGCGGCAGAAAACGGTCATTTGAAGACGCCATGTTCGGGTTATGACCGTTCAGGTTGTATCGCATTCCCGAAACCGGCGGTATCAGCGCCATGAAACCCGAAACGGCCGGCGTGCCCAGGCAACCGGGAGCCATCGGCGCCCAATTTAATCGCCGGTAGTGTTGATATTCAGGATACGCTGTAGAAATCAGTCCCGAAAAGGAGTGAACGGTATGGCCAGTTCAGACATCCAGCTAATGGCCCACTTGATGCGCCGGACGGGCTTTGGCGCAACCTACGAGGAACTGGAACGGCGCGCTGCCAAGGGATACGAGGCCACCGTGGAGGAACTGCTCCACCCGGAGAGTCAAGCCAACCTGGAGATGGACATCCTCGAACGGTACTTCATCGACTGGAAGGAAATGAACGCGCTGGAAGTGAACCAGTCGTACTGGACCTACCGTATGATCAACACCCAGCGTCCGCTGGAAGAGAAGATGACCCTGTTCTGGCACGGCATTCTCTGCACCGGCAACTCCAAGTGCGAGCATGGGCGCCAGATACAATTGCAGTTGGACATGTTCCGCGAGTACGGCATGGGAAGCTTCCCCCGGTTGCTGCTGGAGTTGTCCCGTGACCCGGCGATGGTGTTCTACTTGGACAACTGCATGAGTCACAAGGGCGCCATCAACGAGAACTATGGGCGGGAGTTGCTGGAGTTGTTCTCCTTGGGCGTAGGGATGGACGGCAAGCCCAACTACACCGAGGACGACGTGAAGGCCTGCGCCGAGGCGTTTACCGGGTGGACCATCGCCAATGCCGTTCCCCGATACCCCTACGGCCGATACGAGTCCAAGTTCCTCTACAACCCGGACGACCACGACGCTAACGAGAAGACGTTCCTTGGCGAGACAGGCCCCTGGAACGGTGAGGACATAATCAACATCATCGCCAAGCAACCGTCCGCGGCCAGGTTCGTCGCCCGCCACCTCTACAACTTCTTCGTGGCCGACGAACCGCAGGTCCCCGCGTGGCAGGACACTCCTCCGCGAGACCCGGAGGCTATCAAGGCCTTGGAGGACGAGTATTTCCGGTCCGGCTACGACATAAGGTCGGTGTTGCGGGTGCTCTTCAACTCGGACTTCTTCAAGGACGCGCGGTTCGCCAAGGTCAAGAGTCCCGCCGAGGTGGTGGTCGGCACCCTCCGGCTGGTTGGCGACTTCACCTCGCCCAAGCCG
This sequence comes from Dehalococcoidia bacterium, assembly GCA_965203835.1. GTDB lineage: Bacteria > Chloroflexota > Dehalococcoidia > Lucifugimonadales > UBA3495 > CBDCFV01. Next base: position 759,360 of record OZ241919.1, on the reverse strand, counting down.
GGGCTCCATCCCGTAGCATCGGTTATCCGCTACATGGGACAGGACCTGATGAATCCGCCCACGGTAGAGGGATGGCACACCGGCCGGGAGTGGATTGACAGCGGCACACTGGTGGAGCGAATCAACTTCGCCGCCGACCAAGTCGGTAACGTCGCTTTGCCGGGCGTCCGCGCCATAGTTGACCGATTGGCGTCCCAAGGGTCAAGCCTGACTCCTGAGCAGTTGGTGAACGGCTGCCTGGATGCGCTGGGCGGCTACGACTTGCCCGAAGAGACGCGGACCCAGTTGATGGAACATGCGGCCAGCGGCGGCGAGTTGGCCACAGACGCCGAGGACTTCAGCCAGAGGGTCGGCCAGATGCTCCAGTTGATGGTGGCTACCCAGGAGTACCAGTTCGCCTGATAATTGGGCAGGCACCGGCGAACAAATAGGGCAACCACAAGGGTTGCCCCTACCAAAACCGTCATTCCCTGGCGTTCCCGCCCGTGTGGTAATGACAGGGAGTCCAGTAGAAGGAGCTAGACCATGACGTCAACCAAGAAAGACCCGGTGTTGGTGGTGCTTCAACTCTCCGGGGGAAACGATGCAGTCAATACCATCGTCCCTTACGGCGACCCTTTTTATGCCGACAACAGGCCGGTGGTAAGGGTGGATGAAGAGCAGGTCCTGCGAATCGACGACAAGGTTGGATTCAACCCCGCCATGGCCCCATTGAAGGCGCTCTACGACCAAGGCAAGGTGGCCGTTATCCAAGGAATCGGATACCCTAACCCGAACCGGTCCCATTTCCGGTCCATGGACATCTGGCACACCTGCGAGCCGGACAAGGTGGGTACCGAAGGCTGGCTGGGCCGGGCCATCCGTGATATGGACCCCAACAGTGAAAACGTGCTTACCGGAGTGAACTTCGGCCGCGGGCTGCCGCGAGCCCTGGCCGCCTCCGGCGTGCCGGTGGCCTCGGTGGGCAACCTGGACACCTACGGCGTGCTCACGGGCATCGAGGACGACCAGAGGGACGAAGCGTTGGACCTGTTCGCCCGCATGTACTCGCCCTCAATGGGACGCGGCCCGGTGACCGACTACTTGACCCAGACGGGCATGGACGCTCTAAAGGGCGCCGACATCCTCAACACCGCGCCGGAGCAGTACTCTTCCGGCGTCGAGTACGGCACGGATACCGTAGCCCAGTACATGCGCAACATCGCCCAAGTACACTTGGCCGGCTTCGGCTGCCGTGTTCTCTACACCACCGCGCCGTACAACAGCTTCGATACCCATGCCGGGGAGATGGTGGCCCACGCCAAGCTGTGGACCGAGACCTCCAACGCCATTGCCGACTTCTACGCAGACCTGAGCGAGCATGGCGCCAGCGATAACGTGACGCTGCTGGTGTTCACCGAGTTTGGACGGAGAGTGCATGACAACGGCTCAGGCACCGACCACGGCTCCGGCGGCGTTGCCTTCGTAGTAGGGGACGCGGTAAAGGGCGGCCTGTACGGAGAATACCCGTCTCTTGCCCCCGACAAGCTGCTGGAGGGCGACCTTCACTACAACAACGATTTCCGCAGCCTCTACTCCACCTTGGTAGACAAGTGGATGGGCTTGGACCCCAATGCCATTGTGGGAGGATCTTTCGAACAGATGGCTTTCCTCTAAACTCCAGTCAAAAGGCCCATTTCCCTGCTAAATCCGGCTTAGGTGAAAATGAACATGACCACCCAAATACAACCGCTGGAGTTCCAGTACAGCCATACCATCGGGCGGGCCGAGTTCTCCGGCCCCGGCTTCCGCAACCCTGTCGCCATGGCCCGCGGCAAAGACGACACCATGTACGTGGTGAGCCGCTCCTACGAGTACCGTCCCGACGGCAAGCGCATCACCCTGTGCACCGTGGATGAAGACTACATCGGCGAGTTCGCCCGCGGCGTCACCACTGCGGGCGAGTCGGAACCATCCGCCGCCGACGGCTCATTGATCTGGCCGACCTCCCTTGCCCTGGACAGCCAAGGCAACGTGTACGTCGCCGACGAGTGGCTCAACCGCATCTCCATATTCACCGGCGACGGCGAATACACCGGAAAGTGGGGCGCCCCGGGTACGGGGGACGGCGAGATCGACCGCCCGTCCGGGATGGCCTTCGACCGGCAAGACAACCTTTACATGGTGGATAGCGGCAACAACCGCATCCAGAAGTTCACCAAGGACGGCGCTTACATCGCCCAGTGGGGTTCCAAGGGCGACGGCGACGGCCAGTTCGACCTCCCTTGGGGAATTGACATCGACAGCTTGGGAGACATTTACGTCGCCGACTGGCGCAACGACCGAATCCAGAAGTTCGCGCCCGATGGACGGTTTCTGATGAAGTTCGGCTCTTCAGGCTCTGGCGACGGCCAGTTGAACCGCCCCACGGGGGTGGCCGTCGATAGGAGCGGAGTGATTTACGTTGCCGACTGGGGCAACGACCGGCTCCAGGTGTTCTCACCGGAGGGCGAATTCATCGCCAAGCTCACTGGCCAAGGCACCATCTCCAAGTGGGGCAAAGACAAGCTGGACGCCAACCCGGAGATGTGGGACGAGCGGGACATTGCCCAGGGACTGGAACGTGAGAAGGACTTCTGGGGTCCGATAGCGGTGGAGACCGACGACGAGGGCAGGGTGTTCGTAGTCGAGTCGGCCCGCTCACGCATCCAGATTTTCCGCAAGCAGGTGCCGGTGTTCCAGGGCGGCCGGTTGTAAATTTCGCATCCCAGAGTCGTTTGGTTGATAATTTGGGGCAGGTTGGAGAGCCTGCCCCCTGTTCTTTTCATCCGGTTTTCTCCGCTTACACGCATCTAGCTTTGGTTGAAGGGCATTATGCCCTGTGTTACCATATTCGCGGATTGTTACTGAATTCACGAAGTTTCAAGGCATGGGTCAGCCTCCCCAAGGAGCCCGGCTAATGGATGGGCTGAAACAGCGTATGGCTGAAGCAGTGCGCCGCCAGCCCCAGTCCACCGTCACCGTCCTTTCTTCCCTGCTTGCCCTGCAGGACGAGTTGGGCTACATCCCCAAGGAAGGTGTGGAAGAGGTGGCTGCGTTCACCGATTCGACGGTGAACGACGTCTGGGCGGTTGCATCCTTTTACCCCAACTTCCGTTTTACGCCGCCCTGCCTGCACCAGGTAGAGGTCTGTTGGGGCGCCTCTTGTCACTTGGTTGGCGCGATGCCGGTGATCGAGGCAGCGCTGGACTCCTGCGGCTTGACCGATGAAGGCGATACGCCGGACGGACGCCTTTCCCTGCGTTTCAATACCTGCCTGGGGGCCTGCTCCCAAGCCCCGGTGATGGCTATAGACCATCACTTGGTGGGACGGGCCACGGTGCGGATGGTCAGGAACAAGATAAGAGAGTTGCTGCCCTAGCCAACGGAGGTCGTTTGGGCGGGGTGCGTGACTATCGTTGAGTATGGCTGAGTTCGCGGAAATAGCTGCCGAAAGCAAGCGGCGTTGGGAAAACTTGACCACGGGTGATCAGGCTTGGATCAGGGTGGGCACGGCATTATGCGGCCAAGCCGCCGGGTCTTACGAGGTTATCGTCGCGATAAAGCAGGCCTTGGAAGAGAACGGTCTGTCGGCCCACGTCAGTGAAGTAGGCTGCTTGGGTCTTTGCTTTGCCGAACCCTTGGTCGACGTCAAGCTGCCGGGCGGCCCACGGGTGGTATACGGCAACGTTACCCCGGAGACTGCCGCCGAAATAGTTACCGGCCATGTTGGCGGCGGCTCGCCTGTCGCACACTTAGCTTTGGGATACTTGGGCGAAGGGGATGGAGCGGGCGGGCAAATACCCGACTTGGACCAGCACCCGATGCGGGTGGTCGAGACTCGCATTGCCCTTCGCAACGCCGGGAGCATAGACCCTGGAGACATTTACCAGTACATAGCCAACGGCGGCTACCACGCTCTGAACCAGGCGTTGACTGAAATGACTCCCGCGGAAACGTTGGAACAGGTGAACGTGTCCGGTCTCCGAGGGCGCGGCGGGGCAGCCTTCCCCACGGGCACCAAGTGGAGGTTCCTGGCAGGGTCCAACGCGCCCCAGAAGTATATCCTGTGCAACTGCGAGGAGGGCGACCCCGGCGCCTTCAACGACAAGGCCATCCTGGAAAGCGACCCCCACACTCTGGTCGAAGGCATGGTGCTGGCCGGTTACGCGACCGGCTCTCACGACGGCTATATTTTCGTTAGGCACGGGCACGACGGACCTATCGATAAAATCCGCGTCGCGGTCGCCCAAGCCCAGGAACTTGGGTTCGTTGGCTCCAACATACTGGGGTCGGACTTCAGTTTCAATCTGGAAGTTGCTCTCACCGGCGACTCCTATGTGGCTGGAGAAGAAAGCGCATTGATGGAGGCCATAGAGGGCAAGCGGGCCATGCCTCGCTTTCGCCCTCCTTTCCCGGCCCAAGTCGGACTGTTCGGCAAGCCCAGCAACATAAACAACGTCAAGACCCTGTCCTACGTGCCGGAAATTATCTCCAAGGGCGGCGAGTGGTTTGCGGGGATAGGCCACGAACAGAGCAAGGGGACGGTGATTCTCTGCCTCACCGGGGACCTGCAATACACGGGCATGATGGAAGTGGCCTTGGGGATCAATCTCAAGGACGTCTTGTACAAAGCCGCGGGCGGACCGCCGGGGGGCAAGGCTCTCAAGTTGGTCCAGTCCGGCGGGCCGTTGGGCGGCGTGCTTGGGGCGGACAACGTGGACGTGGTGCTGGACTTCGAGATACTGCGCAGCGCCGGGGCTATCCTGGGGTCGGGCGGCATCATCGCCGCCGATGAGGACACCTGTGTCGTCGACCTCACCCGGTCCTTGATCGCCTTCTGCCAGTACGAGTCCTGCGGCAAGTGCTTCCCATGCCGCATGGGGATGAGCCATTTGCTGGAAGTGCTGGAGAGAATATGCCGGCTGGAGGGCGGGCCGGATGACTTGGCGTTGATGCGCCGCGTGGGAGAGCACATGCAGGCCGGGTCTCTTTGCGGTCACGGCCAGTTGGGATTCAACCCCGTGTCCTCTGCGCTGCGGTATTTCGGTCCGGAATTCGAGGCCCATATAGTAGACAAGAGGTGCGACACCGGGACCTGCTTGAGGCCCCGGTTCTCGCCGGCCCTCACCCGCAGATAACCCGCCGCAATTCCCTTGCAGGCGGGGATGCGGCCGACCTCCGGCTTGGGCCGGTTTGCGGCGGCGCCGTCATTCCCGCGAAGGCGGGAATCCATTTGGAACAACCGGTGGAGCAGTCAGTATGGCCGATGACATTACCATCTCGATAGACGGGGTGGAGATCACAACCCAGCCCGGAAAAATGGTGTTGGAAGCCGCCATAGAGGCCGGGGTGTACATTCCATACCTTTGCTACCACCCGGGAATGAAGCCTTTCGCCGCCTGCCGGATGTGCGTGGTGGGCGTGGAGGGAGGCCGCGGCTATCCGGCAGCCTGCGTCCTTCCCGTCCAGAACGAGATGAAAGTCCGGAGTGAGACCCCGGACGTGATCGAGTTGCGCCGCTCCGTAATGCAAATGCTCATCGCCGAACATCCCGACGGCTGCCTCACCTGCCACCGGGTCGACATCTGCGGGCCCAACGACGTTTGCCTGCGGCACGTTTCGGTGAAGGACCGGTGCGTCACCTGTCCTAAAAACGAACGGTGCGAACTGAAAGACACCGTCCGCTACCTTGGGATGGACCTTGAGTCCCCATTACAGTACAAGTACCGCCAGATCCCGCTGGAAGTGTCCGACCCCTTCTACGACCGGGACTACAACCTGTGCATCGTTTGCGGCCGGTGCGTGCGGGCCTGCGAGGAATTGAGGGGCGACGACGCCATCTGCTTCACGGAGCGCGGCGGCTCGGCGCTGGTTGGTACATCCTTTGGAACGTCCCTTTTGGAGTCCGGCTGTGAATTCTGCGGCGCTTGCATCGACGTTTGCCCGGTGGGCGCCTTGGTGGAGCGGGAGCACAAGTGGGAGAAGGCGGCGCGGGTGGAAAACACCATTTGCCCCCATTGCCCCGTCGGGTGCCAACTCAATCTGGAAATCAACTCGGCTGACCGGCTGGTGCGGGCGGTGCCCGACGTCAATTCCCCGGCCAACCGCGGCCAAGCCTGCTTCAAAGGGAAGTTCGGATTGGAGTTCATCAACAACAGGGGCCGGATTAGAATGCCCCTGATTCGCAGGGACGGGACCTTGGAAGAAGCGACTTGGGAAGAGGCGTTGGACCACATCGCCAGCAAGCTGTCGGCCTACGTCGGCGATTCTTTCGCGCTTCTCACGTCTCCTCAAAGCACCAACGAAGAGCACTACCTTGGGCAGAAATTTGCCCGCACGGTGATGAACACCAATAACATCGACCAGACCTCCAACACCCAGCCGGAGTTGGTGCGGGCGCTGGAAAGTTCCTTGGGTTACGCCGCCGCCACTAACTCCATCTGGGACCTGGAGAAGTCCGGTTGCATCCTGGTGTTCAACTCCAACGTCACCGAAGAACACAACGTCGTAGGAGTGCCCATCAAGCGGGCAGCCAGAAAGGACACCAAGCTGGTGGTCATCGATCCCCGGGAAGTGGAGTTGACCCGCTACGCCGACATCTGGCTCCGGCCCGTGCCCGGTACCGAACTGCTCTTGCTGGGCGGCTTGTTGAGGTCGGTCTTGGACCAAGGGTTGGAAAAGGCCGAGTGGCTGGAGGAAAACTGCGAAAGCCCCGCCACGCTGCGCTACACCCTGCACAACCTGGACACGGAGCAGGTCTGCCAAGCGACACGAGTGTCCCAGGATGCTATTGACGAAGCGGCCCGGCTTTACGGTCAAGCCGAGTTGGGAGCCATAGTATACGCGCTGGACAATGTGGACGCCGACCTGCAACGGGACTGTGTGCGGGCGTTGGTAGACTTGTCGTTGTTGACCGGCAACTTGGGCGCGCCGGGCTCCGGCCTTTACCCGATGCGACAAGGAGCCAACGAGCAGGGGGCGTGGGACGTGGGTTGCCTGCCGGACCGGCTTCCCGGTTACGCGCCAGTGACCGACGACCAAGCCAGGGAAGTGTTGGAACAGGCGTGGGGATGCTCTTTACCTTCCAGCCCCGGACTGGGACTTCGGCAGATCGTGGAAGCCTGCGGGACCGGCGGCGTGAAAGCGGCAATGGTCATTGGCGATAGCGTTAACTTCACCAACGGAAAGCTGGGCGACGCCGTCCATGCCTTGGAGCAGTTGGAATTCCTTGTAGTGCATGACACTTTCATGGGGCCGGCGTCGGAGGCGGCGGACGTTGTCCTGCCCAGGGTTACGTTTGCGGAGAAGGACGGCACCTTTACCAACCTGGAGAGGCGCATCCAGAGACTTCGCGCTTCCATCAACGTCAGAAACAACGACGGGCGCCCCGAGAGCTGGCTCTTCTGCGAGCTGGCACGGCGCATGGGTGCATCGGGGTTCGATTACTTCTCGCCGGACCAGGTCATGGACGAGATTGCCCGACTCTGCCCCATTTACGGCGGCGTGTCCTACCGTCGGCTGGAGGACGAGAGCCGGTTGGTGTTGCGCACCAGCTTGGAAAGCCCCCAGCCTACGCAGGTGCTTCAAGCCACGAAAGAGTACCGGGGCATTCAGTGGCCCTGTGCGGATGCGGAGTCTCCCAGCCAGGATACCCTGTACGTTGGCGGCTTCCAGTCCAGCAAAGCCGATCCCGCCACTCCCGAGTTCCGGATTGCTCCGAGCGATGCCGACGAAGATTTCACGGCGTGGCTGGTGCCGGGCCGCGTATTGTTGCAGAGCGACAGGGAAATGCAGATTGTCAAGGGAAAGAGGAACAGCATAGAGCGGCAGGAGTTGGTGGAGTTCAACCCCGCCGACGCCGCGGCATGGTCGATTGACGAGGGGGACCCCGTGGAAGTACAGGCCGGAGACGGTCTGTTCAAAGGCGCGGCGCGATTGACGGAGTCGGTCCCGCCGAGCGTAATATCGTTTACCTCCATCTTTGGACAACTTGCGGTGGAACTTCAAGCCAGCGAGGACCCCGATGCGGCATTCAAAGTCCCGGGCTTGGACATCCGCCGCGCCAAGGTTGCGAAAAGTGACGCCTGATCTGCCCCGTAACGACAGGAGGTCTTCATGACAAGCAACGCACGCCAGATCGACACTCAAACGCGCCGCTACCGGCAATGGGCCGCCTTGCCCAAGGCTACGCTGGCGGAGCGCATCGACATCACCGAAGACCTGATGATAATCAAGCTGGAGCCTGAAACCGAGCCGTTTCATTTCAAGGCCGGGCAGTACTGCACCCTGGGGCTGGAAGGCATAGAGCGGGCATATTCCATTGTGTCGGCCCCTTACGAGCCGTTGCTGGAAATTTTCGTGGAGTTGGTTCCCGAAGGGGAGTTGACCCCCTTGATGTGGCACATGAAGCCGGGCGACCAGATGACCATTCGGCCCCGCCCCAAAGGGCTGTTCACCATGGACCGGCGGGTCAGGCATCACTTCATGGTGTCTACCGTGACCGGGGTCGCGCCTTCCATCAGCATGACCCGCCATTACCTCAATGAAGGCGGCACGGAGCACAAGTTCTATATTCTCCTGGGCGCCAGCTATGAAGACGAACTGACCTACGACAAAGAGTTGGCGGCGATGGCAACCGCCCATCCGGACATCATCCACTTCGTGCCGACGGTCAGCCGGCCCGACGAGGAGCGGAACGCCGGTTGGACCGGGGCCAAGGGCAGGGTCAACAACCTCGTGGAAGAGTACCTCAACCTGTTCGAGCTGCCCCAGGACGACACGATGGTCTACACCTGCGGTCATCCGGGCATGATTTCCCACGTGAAGGACTTGGTGGTCCCTCAAGGATGGATGTTCATCGAAGAGCGTTTCTGGAAGGAGTAACGCCCGGTTGCCCTCTTGGACTCGCCCTCTTGCACTTTATGGAGCGCAGAAAATCTCGGCTGGAATAGCCAACACCGTCGCCTGTTTGTTTGACATTCAGAGGGATTATTCGATGGGTCTATTTAGAATTGCCGTACAAGTAGCAAACCTAGACAACGATGCAGAGGGAGTGAGAGTTGAAGCGATAGTTGATACAGGGGCCTTCCATTCCACGTTCCCAGCATCCCTTTTGGGTCGCATCGGGATAGAACCAAACGAGCGCCCTATGCGAGTACAGATTGGCAGCGGCGAGATAGATTCGTGGCCTGTGGGAACGGCTATGATTTCAATTGCCGGATGGGGTTCGCATCCTTGTCCGGTGATATTCGGCAGGAGTGAGGATATATTCTTGCTTGGTGCAACCACGTTGGAAAATTTCGGCCTTGTGGCCGACACAACGAATAGAGAATTGATTCCAGTGGTGCTTAAAGCCAGACCATTTTAGTCAAATTCGATAACCCGGCTTCAGCAAAAGCCCACGGTGTTGAAACCGTGGGTTTTACTTTAGCGTCGCAGCGCCCCAACTTGGGGTAAAATGGGTGTCCCAATACATCGGGAATGGATGGATTGTGACTCCAATACGCCGCCAGTACCTCAAGATCAAGCACTCCTTTCCTGACGCCATACTCCTCTTCCGCATGGGCGATTTCTACGAGACCTTTGATGATGACGCCCGCGTTGCCTCGAAGGAACTGGAAATCACCCTTACCTCCCGCAGCATGGGGAAGGACGTAAAGGTGCCCATGGCCGGCGTACCGGCCCATGCGGTCGAAAGCTACTTGGCCAAGCTGGTCAAACGCGGCCACAAGGTCGCTATATGCGAGCAACTGTCGGTCCCGGACTCGTCGAAAGGGTTGGTGGAGAGGGACGTCGTCCGGGTGGTGACGCCCGGCACCGTGCTGGAAAGTTCCCTTCTCGACCAGAAAGTCAACAACTACTTGGCGGCGGTGGTGCTGGAAGGAGACTCCGCCGGGTTCGCCTACGCCGACGTAACCACCGGAGAGTTCGCCGCAGCCCAACTGGACCGGTCGCAACTGCCGCTGGAATTGGAACGCATATCGCCTGCTGAGGTCTTGTCTCCTGAAATGGATACGTCCGATTCGGACGACGAGTTTCCTGATCATACGGGACAATCCCCCACGGAAGTTGATTACACTTACTTCGAACTTGAGACAGCCCGTCGTGCCCTATTGAACCACTACGGGATTCTGTCCCTCGAGTCCTTTGGGTGCGAGCATCTGCCCTTGGCGGTACGGGCGGCGGGAGCCATCTTACTTTACCTGCGGGATACCCGGAGGACCGGCAAGCTCCATCTGTTGAACCTGGGCGTTTATTCCACCACCGGCTTCATGGACCTGGACGCCAATACCAGGCGCAACCTGGAGTTGTTCACCGCGGGGCGGAATGACAGAAGGGAACATTCCCTTCTTGACGCCCTGGACCAGACCAGGACCCCCATGGGCGGCCGCCTGCTCCGACGCTGGCTAGGCCAACCCCTGCTGGACCTGGAGGAACTAGAGAGGCGCTTGGACGCGGTGAGCTACTTTTTCAACGATGCGTTCCGACGGGCCGGCGCCGGGGCGTCTTTGTCGAAGGTGCCGGACTTGGAGCGCATTCTGGGCAGGATCAAGGCGGGGGTGGTTGCTCCAAGGGAGTTGATCGCCCTGAAGACCGGCCTCGATGCTGTTCCCGAGATTCTGGAGCAGCTTGGGGCGTCCACGCTTGCACCGTCTTTCCCGCTAAGGCGAGGAGCCGAACCTACGGAGGTGGATTCCCGCCTTCGCGGGAATGACGGGTTGGGTAGTGGGAATGACGGGTTGGACGACGAGGATGACAAGTCGGGTGGCGGGAGCGATGAGTTGGTTGGGAATGACGGGTTGATTGATGGGAGTAGCGAGTTGGAAGGCGGGAATGACCAACCGGATGGCGGGGATGGAATGGCTTGGCTGCGCCGGCAACTGATCCCTCTTCCCGAAATCTGCGAGCTTATCGATCGGTCCATTGCCCCTGAACCGGTAGGCAGTCCCGGAGAGGGGAACGTCATACGCGAAGGATTCTCCCCTGAACTGGACACATTGAAACACGACTCCCAGAACGCCAGGAGTTTTATAGCGGGCTTGGAGCAGACGGAACGCGAGCGCACCGGACTGCGCGGGTTGAAGATAGGCTACAACCAAGTCTTCGGCTACTACATCGAAGTCAGCAAGTCCAACCAAGCCCAAGTGCCCGACCATTACATCCGGCGGCAGACCCTGGTCAACTCGGAACGTTACATAACCCCCGAAATCAAGGAGTATGAATCGCTGGTGCTGAACGCGAAGGAGCGGATAGAGGAGATGGAACGATCCCTGTTCCGCCAAGTCTGCGAACAGATCAACGAGACGGGGGACGTAATCTCCAGGCTGGCCAAGGCCGTCGCAATGGTGGACGTGTTCGTAAGCTTGGCGGAAGTGGCGGCCGCCAACGGCTACGTGCGGCCTCAACTCGACTTGGGCCGGGGCATTTCCATCAAGGACGGGCGTCATCCGGCCTTGGAGCGGCTGCTGGACCGGGGGACCTACGTGCCCAACGACGTTTACCTGTCCAACGACGACGCCCGGATAGTCGTGTTGACCGGGCCCAACATGGCGGGCAAGTCTACGTTCATCCGCCAAGCGGCGATCATCGTTCTGATGGCGCAGGTTGGGAGTTATGTGCCTGCCTCGGAAGCGACGATAGGTCTGGTGGACCGAATTTTCACCAGGGTTGGCCTGCAGGACGACCTTACCACCGGCCAGTCCACCTTCATGGTGGAGATGGTGGAAACGGCGGCGATACTGAACCAAGCCACCCCGAGGTCGCTGGTCGTGCTGGACGAGATTGGCCGGGGCACCAGCACCTATGACGGCCTTTCCATCGCCCGGTCGGTCATAGAGCACCTGCACAACGACCAACGCTTGGGATGCAAGACCTTGTTCGCCACCCATTACCACGAGCTGACCGAACTGGCAGGGACGCTTCCGGGAGTGCGCAACTTCACCGTTGCCGTGACCGAAGAGGACGGCGATGTGGTGTTCCTGCACCGGATTGTCCCTGGCGGCGCGGACAAAAGCTACGGCGTACACGTGGCCCGGCTGGCGGGCCTGCCCCAAGGGGTGGTAAACCGCGCTTGGGAAGTGTTGGCAGACTTGGAGGACAGCCACAACGCCAAGCGTAAGACGGGCAGGCGGCGAAGTCCTAAAGCGGCGGATCTCCAGATGCCCCTGTTCGACCCGGCCCGTGCCGTGGCCGACGAAGTGAAGGCGCTGGACATTCCGAACCTGACGCCCTTGGAAGCCATCAACTGCCTATACGAACTGCAACGAAAAGCGCGGGAACTCACCGGTTCTTCCTGAAGCCTTCCGCATCGGAGGGATAGTAAAATAGGCGGCGGACCCTGACCTGAAATCGCCCTTGAACCGGAGGGACCATGAGCAAACAAGCCACGCTGTACTGGTGGCCGCGTTGATCTTCCTGCCGTAAAGTGAGAGCGTTGCTCTTGCAAAACGACTTTGAATTGGAAGAGCGGGACTACTTCAAGGAGCCGTTCACCGAGGACGAACTGAAGGAATTGGCCGGCGATACGCCGCTGTCCCAGATGTTCGCCCGGCGCAGTCCGGCTTTGAAAAACATGGGCCTCGCCGGCCAGGAATTGTCGGACGACGAAATATTGGCCTTGATGCTGAAGGAACCGAGGCTGGTGCGGCGGCCCCTCGTCCGCATGGATGGGAAGCTGTTGGTGGGCGCCACGGTCAAGGCTGTCGAAGCCGCCCTGGCGGGTTAGGCTTATACCGAGTCAGGCGTTGTCAGCAGTAGCCGACTGGGTTTTGCTATTCTGTGGCTTGCCCTTCAGCATCCTGTATATAGTCGGAAACAGACCCTATAAGGTCGGCTATGAATTCTATTGGTTCGCACTGACCACCGTAGAAGCAGTCCGCGTGCAAGTGATGCACGATGTTTCCATAACGAGAGCGTAAAGACGCCAGCGTGTCGTTCTGCTGTCCCAAGGCACGTATTCCACCGGACGTTTGGAAGGTGATGGTCGGTAGTGTCCCTGCCCTGGCCAATATCAACGCATCGGTGGCCCGCTTGGTGGCGCACCAAGCCTTTTCAGCAGCGTCTCGGATGTCGCCTGCCGCTAGCCGTTCCAATGCCGCCGCATGGACCGTTTTAGCGTCGGCGAATATCTCCATTACTTGGTCAGTTGCTACCATCGCCTTTTGTCCTTTGATGGCCGAATGATATGTGTACTATACAGAACACCTTGGGGTCAGGGAAGTCCCGCGCCCCGCAAAGACTTTTGTACAACGCCAATTTCCAAGTAAATGGCGCGCTGTATTCCCCCTGTCATTTGCGATATAATCACGTTTCCAAAATTGGTGTCTTGGTTGACAGAAAGAGCCGGTAATCTTTGCCAATGAAGATTTTCTTCGACGTGGACTACACCATCCTGGGGTTGGACGACAGCCTGAGGCCCGGGACCATCGAGACGTTCCAGAAGCTGAACGATGACGGGCACGAAATTTACATCTGGTCCGGGATGGGAGAGCGCTGGGAAGTGGTGCGCAAGCATAACCTGGAGCCTTTGATCAAGGGCGTCTACGAAAAGCCGACCCACCATTTCCACGAGCGATTGAGCGAGTTGGGGGTCCCCTTCGAGCCTGATTTCGTTATCGACGACTATCCTGAAGTTGTGGCGGCCTTCAGCGGTGTATGGGTGCCGCCGTACTTCTTCAAGCGGAGCGTCGACCAGGAAATGGACCGCATTTACCGTATAATTTGCGAGGTCCTGAGCACCGGCGGTTCCGAGGACCGCCAGTACCGGGTAAAGGGTTCGACCGTACCTCTCTTTTAGGGCGTTGTTATGCCCATCAAGGTGCTTCCGCCGGAGTTGGCCAGCAAGATCGCCGCTGGTGAGGTTATTGAGCGCCCCGCGTCCGCCGTTAAAGAATTGGTCGAGAACTCGCTGGACGCCGGTGCTTCCCGCATCACCGTCCAAGTCAAGGACGGCGGGGTCGCGTTGCTGCGGGTGACCGATGATGGGGAAGGCATCGCTCCCTCGGAGATAGAGACCGCCTTCTGCCGACACGCCACCAGCAAACTCCAGTCGCAGGAGCAACTGGACGCCATCGCCACCCTCGGATTCCGGGGGGAGGCCCTTCCGAGCATTGCCGCCGTATCGCGGGTGGTCCTTACTACCCGAACGTCCCAAGCTGAGTCGGGCCGCCGGGCGGAGTTTCTGTGGGGAGAGAGGGCATACGACCGCGGCCAAGGGTGCCCAGTAGGGACGACGATCGACGTGTCGGACCTGTTCGGCAATCTGCCGGTACGCCGGAAGTTCCTGCGCTCCAAGTCGGCCGAGACCTCCCGTATACAGGAACTGGTTGGCCGCTACGCCTTGGCCTACCCCGCGGTGGCTTTCCAACTGGAAGCCGACGGACGGCGGCTGCTATCGACGTCCGGCAGCAACAGGCCCCGTGAGGCGCTGCTGGCCGTTTACGGCGCGGAAATCGCCGAAGGAATGCTGGAAGTTGCGGCGGAAGAGCCTGACGGAAGGCTGCACGGCTTCATCAGCGCCCCCAATCTGCACCGCTCGAACCGCACATACATGTCATTCTTCGTGAACCGCCGCTGGGTGCAGAGCCGGATGCTCTCCTTTGCGTTGGAAGAGGCCTACCACGGCCTTCTGGCCGAACGCCGCTATCCGGTGGCGGCCATCCATATCACCATGCCCTACGAGAACGTGGACGTAAATACCCACCCTACCAAACGGGAAGTCCGGTTCCATCAAGAGGGAAAGGTGTTTTCGTTGTTGCAGCGGGCGGTGCGGGCTACCCTGATGGCCGAGTCGCCGGTGCCTCCGTTGCATGTGCCAAGCGAGGGGACTAACCGGGCCTTTTCGCCGCCCGCGGCCAATGCCTCCTTCTTTCCGGGGACGGCTTTCACCGGGCAGCCGCGGGAACCGTTGGGCGGCCCGCCCGACGCGGCGGCGCCCCGGCAGACCGCGCCGCCGCTTAAAGTAGTTGGGCAGGTGAAGCTGACCTATATCGTCGCGGAGGGCCCCGACGGCATGTTCTTAGTGGACCAGCACGCCGCCCACGAGCGGGTGCTGTTCGACCAGATACGGGGCCAAACCGAGGTGGAGCAAGCGGGAGAGAGGCTGCTGGACCCGGTGATGGTTGACCTGTCCCCGGCCCAGTTGGAGACGTTGCAGCAGCATTCCGGTCAACTGGTCCGTTACGGGTTCGACCTGGAGCCATTTGGTGCGGACGGCTATCTGGTCAGGGCCGTGCCCACAATCCTGACAGGCCAGGAGCCCGGCCAAGCCCTGTTGAACGTCCTGGACATGGTGACCGTCGAGGGACTGATGCGCCGCCAGGAGGACGTGCTGGCGGCGTCGATAGCCTGCCACAGCGCCATAAGGGCAGGCAAGGCCTTGACCGAGTCAGAGATGTCGGCGTTGTTGCAGCAGTTGGAGGCCACGGACAACCCCCATACCTGCCCCCACGGGCGGCCGACAATGCTCCACTTCAGCTCGGTCCACATGGAGCGGGAGTTCGGAAGGCGCTGATTAGATTCCCTGCCAGTAGCGGCGGCCCTCGCTGCGGATGATCCGTCCGAACCCGGTGTGGTGGCAAATAGCCATCACGGCTTGCTCTTCCTCGGCTCGATCGAGGATCCGGCTGCGGGACTGCACGGCCACCTGAGGGTCGGCATCGAAGCTGAAGACCCACTCAGGCTCGGTTACTTGGGCCGGGCTGTGGAACACGTCACCCAGCACGAACGCCCGCTCGCCCCCGGAAGTGACCACCAAGCTCATAGACCCCGGAGTATGCCCCGGAGTTGGTATGGCCGTTACTTCGCTGGTGAGGGCCTGCTCTCCGGTGAGGAAGTCGATAACCCCGAGATTTTCCAAGGGCGCAAGGGTCTCATTCCAGAAGGTCAGCCCAAATATCTCCTCGTCCTTGGGAGACCGGAATGCTTCCCAGTCGGCTTCGTGGAAGACGTACCGGGCGCGGGGGAAGGCAGGTACGGATGAACCGCCTTCCTGGACGAGGTTCCAGCCAACGTGGTCCGGGTGCAGGTGGGTCAGGAAAACGGTGTTCACGTCTTCCGGGTTGATCCCGGCTGACCGCAACTCGGACAGCAGCCGCCCGTCCACTCCACCGGCGAATGCGGTGACGGTGCCCGGATTGGTTGCCATGCTTCCGGCGCCGGTGTCCACCAGGATGGTCTGCCCCTCGGAGCGTATCACGTAGCAGTCGAAATGCACGCGAAGGTGGTCAGCGTCGTTGAAGCCTTCCGGGTAGCGTTCCTGATAGGGCCTCCATTCTTCGAGGGTCACGCTGGGGAATATCATGCTCAACGGTAGCGCCGACTCGTTGTCGTGAATGCCCAATATCTCCACGTTCCCGACAGTATGCTTGGTACCGGCCATGGTGTCCCTCCTGTTGCGCGGCTGGTCAGTACGATGGATCGCCAGACCTGCTACGGCGCCGTTACTGCGTAGGCCAATTCTCTCGCGTCATCCAGTTGGTCCAACCGGTCTATCAGTTGGATGGACGCGCCGACCCGGTCCTCCGGCAGGACGCGCAGTGCGTTGTCCCGGTACTTGCCCACAATTTGGTCGTAAGAAAGGGGGTTTCTTGGGTGCCCCCTGCATACATCCACCCGGTTGTCCAGTTCCCGGCCATCCCTCGTCTTGATGGTCACCGGGGCGAAGAATACTCCCTCCTCGTGGGCGCGGGACTCGTCGACCACCAATTGTATCTTGGCTACGGCTTCCCTTACGAGCGGGTCGGCAAGCTTGGCTTCGGAGAAATCGTCCACTCCCAGGTTTCCGGTCAGGATGACCGTGCCGCAGGTGAAATTGGTGCTGAACCGGGACTCGTAGACCGAGGCGGGTTCGGGCACGTACATGCTCTCGGTGCCGTTGTAGTGGTAGGGCGAGACGGAAATCACGACTTCCTGGATATTGTCGTAGGCCAGGTCGTAGTCCTGAACAAGTCCCAGGACGCCGTCGATGGCGTAGAACGTCGGCCAAGCGCACGGATAGGGCTTTATGCCGGGCCCTGGAGCTTCCATGTAAAACGGGTTTCCCAAGGTCGCGGTCATGTTGGCGTAGTTGGCCGCGCCGGGGCCAAGGAACGAGTCGCAGAAGCCCATCGGGGATTCGATGACGGCCTCTTTGCCGGTGAACCCGGCGCCCGCCAGAATCGCCGCCTCGATTCCAAGACGAGCGGCGTTGCCGGAGTGGGCGGCGTTGGCGTCGTATCCTCGCACGTTGGCAAACAGGCCGCCCGCGCCGGAAGCTACTATGCCGAAGGCCATTTCTATCTGGTGGGCGTTCAACCCCAGCAGCTTGGCGGCGGTTGCGGCTGCGCCAAGGGAGCCGTAGACCGGCATACCGTGAAAGCCGCGCCCTCTCAGGTTGGGGCAGTTGGCCGCTATTTTGGTGTAGACCTCGACGCCCAGCACGTAGGCTTCGATCATCGACTTGCCGGAAGCACCCAGCTTCTCACCCAACGCCACGGCCACGGGCACCAGGATGCCGCTGGCGTGGCCCCCGTTCCTGGGCCAGTCCTCCGACTCTTCGCCGGTAGGCAGCCAGTCGTCAAAGTCCATGTTGTGGGCCAGGATGCCGTTGGTGAAGGCCGCCATGGAAGCCGATGTGGCAAGTCCGCCGGACCAGACGGTCGCCTCCGGACTGCCGCCCGCTTCCCGTGCGTAGGAGACCACCGCTTGGCCGGTGGGCTGCACGCTGCCCACCAACGCGACTCCGATGGTATCAAGAAACAGGTCCTTGGCCCTGCTCACCGACACGGCGGGAAGGTCAGAGAACGTGGTGTCCTGGACAAAGCGAGCAAAATCGGCGGTAACGCCCATGGTTCCTCCATTGGCTGAGGCCGTGACGACAGGAACATGACAAACAAACCAGGCGTCAACAGTTCCCGCCTGACTTGGGTTGGTTGACCGGCACCAACAGATGCCGGCAGTGAACGCCCGTGGCTGGCGATGTGGTCAGAAAGACGTCAGGACGACCGGTTGCGGCGAGGGTCCAGCCGCGGATCCTGGGCCGGATGGAAGATCGAGTCCTCTCCAGGGAATTCCTGCACGGTGTCGGCGTTGGCCGAGGCATTGGAGAGGCCGCGGCCGGCTATGGGAAGAGAAGCTACGGCAGCTACAACCGTGCCCAAGCCAAGCTTCGACAAAAAGCTTCGACGTGACCGGTGTTTGTCGTTGGTGTCCGACGATTCTACAGGCAAAACAAACTCTCGCGTAAGCAGAATTAAAGACGCCCTAAAGGGACGCCCGCTTAAGTTAGTCTTGATGTATTGGGATTGTCAAGAACCGGCAGACCTCCGGCTTGCTCGGCCTGGGTCTTTTTCCACTAACAAGCCGTATCATGTTATAGTCCGATGGTGGAAAATACGGAAGCTCAGCATCAAACCATTGCACTGGTCATTTCCCTGCAATGAAGTAAGGAGTAGCTCATGGAACGGCCCGTTTTTCAGCCCCCCGGCACGCCGGTGGAGGAATTGGATACTCCGGCATTGGTGGTGGACCTGGACGTGATGGGCCGGAACATAGAGATACTGCATTCCAGCTTCAGACAGTCCCGCGCGCAGGTTCGTCCCTACGTCGCGGCCCATCAATGCCCCCAGATAGCTTATTTCCAGATTGAGGCGGGATACACCCCCGGCGACGGCGGCATCGCCGTAGCCACCCTGGGAGAGGCTGAAGTGTTCACCGAGGCCGGGTTCAGAAATGTGCTCATCGCCAGCCAGATAGTCACCCGGTCCAAGATTGCGCGTCTTTGCGCCCTTGCGCAAGCCAACGCGATTTCAGTTGCGGTGGACTCTGCAGCCAACGTCGAGACTCTTTCCCAAGCGGCGACGGCTTCCGGGACCGAACTCGGCGTCTTCGTGGAACTTGACGCGGGACTGGGCCGGTGCGGCGTCGCGCCGGGGGCTGATGCGCTGGCGTTGGCCAAGTCGGTTGTAGAAGCGCCCGGACTGTATTTTGAAGGTATCATGGCGGTCCCTCCGCTTCCGTCCGACGGGGACTCGAAGGCGCCGGACAAATCGGTGATGGATGCGGCGGCGCGTCAACAACTTCAACCCGTCCTGGACACGCGGGAACTGCTGGAAATAGAAGGGTTGTCCGTTGAAACGGTCAGTGTTGGTGGCACCCACAACTACGATGTTGCGGCGTCCTTGCCGGGCATAACCGAGGTGCAGGCAGGTTCCTACCCGTTGATGGACTATAACTACTGCCTTATACGCCCAGAATTCACCCCTGCTGCCAAGGTGCTGGCGGGCGTCATAAGCCGCCCCAACCTTCATTCGGCGGTGCTGGACGCGGGCCACAAGGCCACCGGGCCGGACCGGGGCCGGGCTGTCCTGGAGGGGATCAATGGGGCCGAGGCAGTACGTTTCAGCGCGGAACACGGTGTCCTGCAACTGGAGGACGTGCCTTTAGACGGTATTAAGTCAGGGGACAAGGCTTGGTTGGTGCCATTTAACCTTAGCCTTTGCTTCAACCAATACGACTACGTGAGGGCCGTCAGGGGCGGCAAGCTGGAGGGGTACTGGTCCATTGCGGGCCGGGGCCGTTTCGCCTAGAAACCCTGCGGCGGTTACCGCAGAAATTTACTCTCCAAGCAAACAACGTCGGGAGGAAAATCATGGACCGGAACTATCGGCCACTGCCGGGCACACCCGTTGAAGAGTTGGAAACGCCCTGCCTGATACTGGACATGGATGCGTTGGATAACAACATGGACGTGATATCCAACTACTACGCGGGTCGGGACAGCAAGCTCCGGCCCCACGGTAAGAACCACAAGACCCCGGCGATAGCCCACCGTCAAGCCCGCCGCGGCGGCACCAACGGCGGTGTATGCTCCGCCAAGGTCGCCGAGGCCGAGGTGATGGTGCACGGCGGCATCCCCAGCGTTTTCGTCACCAGCGAGGTGGTCGCCCCGCAGAAGATCGAGCGCCTGTGTTCCTTGGCACAGCAGGCGGAGGTGCTAGTGGCCTGCGACAGCATGGAGAACGCCCGGGACTTGTCGCGAGCGGCGTCTGCCCAAGGGGTTGACTTGGGCGTGGTCATTGAAGTGGAGACTGGCCTGAGACGGTGCGGCGTGCAGGACATCGAGGACGGCGTAGAGTTGGCCAAAGGCGTCCACTCCCTTCCCGGCGTATCATTCCGGGGGATTATGAGCCACCAGGTCATCCCGGAGATGCCGGAGCGGGAGGACAGGGTGACCGAGGGCTACCGGGTGATTCAAGGGGTAATCGACTTGAAGGACGCCATCGTCGCCGCCGGCATCCCGGTGGAGATAGTTTCTACCGGCGAGACCTGGAGCTACGACGTAGCCGGTGAGATACCGGGCGTGACCGAAATCCAGGGCGGCAGCTACTTGATCATGGAGACCCATTACGGCTATATGACCGAGTTCAACTACGCCGGCAAGGTGTTGACCACGGTCATAAGCACGCCCCGCCCCGGCGTGGCCGTCGGCGATGCGGGCCAGAGGACCATCAGCACGCTGAGCGGACTGCCCGAGGTGGAAGGCAGGCCCGGAGTCACCGTCGTGTCAATGGACCCGGAGCACGTAATCTTCAATGTGGAGCCCGGCGTCCGGCTGGAGCCCGGAGACCAGGTAGCGATGATCCCGTCCCAGCAGGACGCCACCGTCAGCCGCTGGGACCGTTTCGTGGGGGTGCGCAACGGCAAGGTGGAAGTGGTGTGGGATATTCAGGCGCGGGGGTGCCATAACTAGCGATTGATTAAGAGTGCAGTAGCCTCATGCCCTGAGCATGTTTCTCCTCGGTATGCTTGTCACCGTTAGCTGAGAGGCAATAGCCCGTGTCTGGAATAGAAAGAATCGCTATAAGTGGATTCCGGAGACTCAACAACGTTGATCTCGAGATGCGCCCGTTGATGGTAATGATCGGCGCAAACGGAGTTGGGAAAACGTCTTTCATGGACGTAGTATCGTTGCTGGCCGCTTCTGCTCAAGGTAATTGCTCAAATCATCTTAACAAATTGGGGGGGATTTGGAGTGTTATATCCCGTCGTGAGCAGTCAGAGGTGTCTTTCAGAACTACGATGACGGTACCCGGTCAGTCACCTTTGCACTACTATTTGCAATTGACGCCACAGGGCACAGGATATGCCATTTCAGAGGAGAGCTTGGACCAAGTCTTGGATTCCTGTCCTGCGCCGTTCAGATACATCCAATCTAAAGCAGGTGATGTTCGGTACTTTGAGCCTATGATTGGTGACTATGTTGGTCCGGCTTGGGAGTATAACTGGGTAGAGTCTGCTTTGTCACAACTCACCAGAGCCTATCAACAGCCCGAACACGTTAGACGAATATTGAACCCCATAACCCGATACCACGTCCTGGACGTGGGCCGGTTAGCCCCGATAAAACTGCCTCAACAATTGAGACCGACCATGATGCCTGGCGAAAACGGGGAGGACTTGGCGTCGTTTCTTTATAATCTTCGCGAATCTAACCACTACAAGTATGAGGCCATTGAGGACTCATTGAGGGCGTCGTTTCCCGGCTTCGAATCGCTCGGTTTCCCGATAATTGCAGCGGGCATGGTTTCGATGACCTGGAAGGAGTTGGGCTTCAATCTGCCGTTTTACATGCACGAACTTTCGGAAGGTACATTGCGATTCCTGTGGCTCGCGTCTTTGTTGCAGAGTCCCCATCTGCCCGCTATTACGATGATCGACGAGCCGGAAGTCAGTATGCACCCCGAGTTGCTCGCGATCCTTGCTGACCTGCTTCGTGAAGCGTCGGACAAGACGCAGTTAATAGTCGCTACCCACTCGGACAGGTTGATTCGATTTCTTGAACCACATGAAGTTGTTGTCATGGACATTTGCGAGGATGGCGGGGCTACGATGACTTGGGGTGATTCTCTTGAACTGGAAGGGTGGTTGAAAGACTACAGTTTGGACGAAGTGTGGCAAATGGGTCGTATGGGCGGGAGGGCTTGAAGGTCTCTTTAATCATCGAGGGCAAAACCGAGAGGCAATTCCTACCTTATCTGAGAAATTACCTACAGCCTCGGCTGAGCGGAAGAATGCCTCATTTCGACGTGGTTCCGTACAATGGTCGTGTCCCCAAAGAGGACAAGCTAAAAAGGTTAGTCAACAATCTTCTGAATGATCGTCGCTCCCCATCGGACCACGTCATAGCCTTAACCGACGTTTACACCGGAACTAATCCTCCGGATTTTTCAGATGCGACTGACGCCAAGTCAAAGATGCGGGCATGGGTCGGGATGGAGCCAAGATTCCATCCACACGCGGCCCAATACGAGATTGAAGCATGGCTTCTGCCATATTGGCCTCGCATTCGGCAATTAGCTGGTCACAATCAAGCGGCTCCTGGCGGCAACCCCGAAGGAGTTAACCACGGCAATCCACCGTCGCGCCGTATCCAGCAGATTTTCTCACGTGGCAGCCGTTCCAGATACTCGAAATCACGGGACTTCGGAAGCATTCTTCGCGGCCAAGACCTAACCGTGGCTGTCTCCCGCTGTCCAGAATTGAAAGACTTGATAAACTCGATCCTGAATATCTGTGGCGGCGACTTGATCGCGTAAACTCGGTTCAGTCAATGGCCGAGTAACCAGGCCGGTAGAGCACAGCCAATTCACTCACCCTCTGAGCAGGCCAAGCCTCCGCAAATCATCCTCGGTCCACTTGGCTTGCCTCTGGATTATGCTTCGTAATGTTCTCAGGGCAAAGGTATCCCCATCGTGGTGAAAGGAGACTGTTACCCTTCGCCCGTCCGGATGATAATAATGCTGATGACTGCCCGACTGACGTTCCAAGTAGAATCCATCTCTTGCTAAAGCCCGTACCACCTGTCGTGCGGTGAGGGAACGAAGACGTGAAAAGTCAATCCGGCTCATAAAGTGACCGCGATGAGCAACTCCTCCGGTGACTCGTTAGCGACGACTATGTTCTCCGGGATTGCCTCATCGTGGTCGATCATGCTTGCCAGCGTCATTTTCAGGACTTCGTAAATGTTTGCCCTAGCCTCATTCTTCGTGTACCCCCAGGTAGCTGCGCCTCGATCCTCGAGAACAGGACAATAAGCAAACCAACGATCTTCGTCTGGCTCTATCACCACGTTGAAGGTGTAGGTTCTCATCGTTCAGCCCTCTGGAATCGTATCGAGACCCCTACGCCGGTTGGGGCGCGAAGTCGGGGGACAGCATCAGGAAGGTTTCTTGGGCTTCAATTAAGCCGCGCACCCTGGGCAGGTACTTGCCGGTCCAGTCGGGGTCCTGAGCGACCTGGGCCTTGGCTTCCTCCAAGTGGGCGTGATCGCGGTAGCCCCAGATGTGGACCACCCTGTTCAACTGGCCTATGTCGCTGTAGTACCACCCGGCCAGCTTGATGCCGTACTTGGCCCGGATGGGGATGGAAAGCTCTTCCACGGCGGCCATGTATTCGGGGATAGCTCCCGGCTTGAAGGTGTATACCCGGTAGTCGTATATCATCTTTAGTCTCCTTTCAGTCTGATCCGTTGTCTATATAGTTTCCCTCTTACACGAGGAGAGGGTTAGAGTGCGAGACGCCTGTATCCCGTTAGCTCAGGCCTATTATCTCTCCGGACGGAGTAACGTCCATATCCAAAGCCCGGGGGCGGGTTGGCAACCCTGGCAGGGTCTCAATCTGTCCGGCCAATGTGTACAGGAAGCCCGCTCCCACCGACGCCCGGATGTCCGAGATGGGGAATACATAACCTGACGGGCTGCCGCGGCGGGTCGGGTCGTGGGAGATGGACAGGTGCGTCTTGGCCATGCAGATTGGCAGCGATCCCCAGCCTTGGGACTCGAAGTAGCGCAGCTTCCGCCGGGCTTCGGCACTCCAAGTCACGTCGTCGGCGTTGTAGGTGCGTTGCGCCAGGGCGCGTACCTTTTCCTGCACGCTGGCGTCCAGATCATAGGCGTACTGCACCTCCCGTCCGTTGGCATCGGCATTGTCCTTTATGACCCTGACTACCGTTTCTGCAAGGGCGACTCCGCCCTCTCCGCCGTGGGTGAATCCTGAGATTTCCGCAACGTCGGTCGCGCCCGCTTCTCTGGCAATTCTTTCGACCGCCGCAAGCTCATCGGCGCCATCGTCGTCATACCGGTTTATGGCGACCACTACGGGCAGGCCAAAGTCACGGACAATTTTAACGTGGTGGGCCAAATTGGCGCAGCCGTTGACCGTGGCCTCCAGGTTGGGTTGCGCCAACTCCCTGCGGCCTGCTCCGCCATGCCATCTCAAGGCGCGAACGGTGGCGACCAGCACCACCGCGTCTGGCAGAAGGCCGCTCTGGCGCGCCTTGATGTGCATGAACTTCTCGAACCCCAAGTCCGAAGCGAAACCCGCCTCCGTTATAACGTAGTCGGCAAACCCCAGGGCCAGCCGGTCGGCTACGATGGAGTTGCAGCCGTGGGCGATGTTGCCAAAGGGGCCAGTGTGAACGAACGCCGGTTGCCCTTCCAGAGTTTGCACCATGTTAGGAATGATGGCGTGCCGCAGCACCGTCAACAGGCTGCCGGCGACCCCCAGGTCCTCTACGGTGACCGGCTCCCCGTCACGGTTTGTTCCCACCACGATCCTGTTCAGCCGAGCCCGCAGGTCATCCAGGTCGGCGGACAAGGCCAGGATGGCCATGATTTCCGACGCCGCAACGAAGTCGAACCTGGTCTCGCGGAAAGGGCCGTTGGCGCCGAACCCGGCGACCAAGTGCCGCAGGGCCCGGTCCGAGGCGTCGGTAACCCGGCTCCACTGGATGCCGGTAGGGTCCATGCCCGATGCCGCGCCGCGAAAGACCGCGTTGTCGACCAAAGCGGCCAGCAGGTTGTGGGCCGAGGAGACGGCGTGGGCATCGCCGGTGAAGTGGATGTTTATCTCGTCTTCGGGGAATACCCGGGCTTTTCCGCCCCCGGTGCCACCGCCCTTGATTCCATAAATAGGTCCCAGCGAGGGCTCCCGCAGGTTGACCGTTACATTGTGACCCAACCGGCCCATCGCTTGCGTCAGGCCGATGGCGGTGGTGGTCTTGCCCTCGCCGGCCGGGGTGGGCGTGACTCCGGTTACTACTACGAGCTTGCCTTGGGTAGCCGGGCTAGGCCTGTCGTTCAAAGCCTCCAACGAGACCTTGGCCTTGTAGCGCCCGTAGGGGATCAGATGCTCATCCTTGATCCCCAGACGTGACGCTACCTGAGTTATCGGTTCCACGGGTCCTCCTTTTAACTGATCAGCGGATTGAGGAACTAGCGAGGCGTGAACTGCCGCTCCAACTCCTCAATGTCCTGCTCGCTCAAATTGAAATAAGTGGCGTCAGGGTGGTGGAACACCAGCGCCGACACAGTCGATTCCGGGTCCATCATGAACCCTTCCGTCAGTTCCACCGGGATATTGTTCGGCACGTCCAACAGCCGGAAGAGTTGCTCCTGGTCTTCCAAGCGCGGGCAGGCGGGGTAGCCGAAGGAATAGCGCCGCCCCCGGTACTGGGTGCGGAACAGGTCCTGGTATGAAATTCCATCAGGGTCGCCGAACCCCCACATTTGCCGTATCTGCTGGTGCAGCAACTCGGCAAACCCTTCCGCCCCCTCCAGAGCAAGAGCTTGGAGGATGTGGGCGTTCAGGTATTCGCCCTCGGACATCCACTGCTCGGCGAGTTGGCGCACACCCGGCCCTATGGTGGTCACGAACATGGCGACATAGTCCATCAGCCCGCTTTCACCATTCAGGGGTTTGGGCAGGGCATAGTCGGCCAAGCACAATCCCTGCCGTTGGGACTGGCGCCCGAACCTGAACCTTTCCAGGACATTGGCGCCGTCGGGGGAGTATACCAGCAGGTCCTGTCCATCGGACTGGCAAGGGAAGAATTTGAACACCGCTTGGGCGGTAATGCCGGAGTGGGCCAGCACCAAGTCTTCCACCCGTTTGACCGACTGCCGCAATTCCAGCGCGGTTGTGTCCCCGGCTTCCAAGGCCTCTGAGAACCGCCCGTTGTAACCCAAGTGCCTGACGTAAAGCATCTGGGGGTTTATGTAGGGGAATATTCTGTCCAGATCGAAGTCCTTCAGGACGTGAATCCTCAAGTCCGGCGGTGTGGGTATCTCAAAGTCGTGCCTGACTTGGGCCGGACTTACCGGACCGGCGCCGTTATCGGAAGCGGACCTCTGCCTGGCCGAATCGTCCTTCAGCATCTGGTCGGTCTCGGCTTCCAGCGTCTCTGCCAGCCGTTGCCGTTCGTCGGCTTCCTGCAGGGTATTGGCCAAGGCCAAGCCGGTCATGGCATCGCTCGCGTAGGCGACCAAGCCATTGTATTCAGGCGCGATGCGCAAGCGGGTGAACCGGTTGGACAAGGCCGCTCCCCCCACCAGAATGGGGCAGTCCACTTGGGCCTGGCGCAGGTCTCCCGCCGTCTCAACCATCATCTGA
This sequence comes from Dehalococcoidia bacterium, assembly GCA_965203835.1. Taxonomy (GTDB): domain Bacteria; phylum Chloroflexota; class Dehalococcoidia; order Lucifugimonadales; family UBA3495; genus CBDCFV01. Next base: position 732,912 of record OZ241919.1, on the reverse strand, counting down.
GCCGACTTCACCAGCAGGCCTGAGAGGCCGATCATGTCGGGCCGGTGCTCTTTGTAGGCTTCTATGAGGTCCTGCGGCGGGACCTTGATGCCGAGGTTGATCACTTCGTAGCCGTTGTTGGAGAGGATGATGTCCACCAGGTTCTTGCCGATGTCGTGCACGTCGCCTTTGACGGTCGCCAGCACCACCTTGCCCTTGGTGGCGCTCTCCATGCGTTCCATGTGAGGTTCCAGCCGGGATACGGCGAACTTCATGGACTCCGCAGACTGGAGTACTTCCGCAACGATGAGTTCGTTGGCGTTGAATTGCCTTCCCACCTCTTCCATTCCGGCCATGAGGGGGCCATTGATAATCTCCAGCGGGCCTCGTTCCAGCAGGGCCTCGTCCAAGTCCTCTGCCAGCCCTTCTTTGGTGCCCTCGATGACGGCCAGAGACAGTTTTTCATCCAATGACAGGTTGGCCCGCTCTTCGGCGGTTGCCTTGGGCGCGCGGTCCCGGAAGTGGGCGGCAAAGGCGGCCACAGGGTCATCGCCCCGATTCCAGATCAGGTCCTCGGACAGCTTGCGTTCCTCTTCCGGGATGGCGGTGTATCGCTGCATCAACTCGGAATTGACGATGGCCATGTCCAGACCGGCTTGTACGCAGTGGTAGAGGAAGACCGAGTTGAGGACTTCCCGACCCGCCGGGGGCAGCCCGAAGGAGACGTTGGAAATGCCCAGAACGGTCTTGGCTTGGGGCAGCGCCTCTTTTATCAAGCGGACGCCCTCTATGGTCTCAGCGCCGGAACCCACGTAGTTTTGGTCCCCGGTGCCTGCCGGGAAGACCAACGGGTCGAAGATAATGTCTTCCATGGGGACGCCGTACTTTTCGGTGAGTATCTTGGCAGAACGGACAGCTATTTCCAGCTTGCGTTCGCGGGTGATTGCTTGGGCCTGCTCCTTGTTTTCGTCGATGCAACCCACCACCAGCGCGGCCCCATAGCGGCGGGCCAAAGGCACCACGGCTTGGAACCGTTCTTCCCCGTCTTCCAGGTTCACCGAGTTGATGATGGACTTACCCTGAAGCCGTTTCAGCGCCAACTCGACCACCTGATGGTCGGTGGAGTCGATCATGATGGGGGTCTTGACCTTCCTGGTCAGCAGGTCCAGAAACTCGGCCATGTCGGTCATCTCATCCCGGTCGGGGTCCTGCAAACAAACGTCCAGCACGTGGGCGCCGTTGCGCACTTGGCGGCGGCCAATCTCCGAGGCTTCTTCGACAGCCCCTTGGGCAATCAGGCGGCGGAAGCGCCGGCTGCCCAGCACGTTGGTGCGTTCGCCTACTACCGCCGGTCGGGTGTCCTCGTCAACCACCAGCGTCTCTATCCCCGACAACCGAGTGTCCGCCAATCGGACGGGGTTTCGCGGTCTGCGCCCGGCGGCGGTCTGCGCCAGCAAGCTGATGTGTTCCGGGGTTGTGCCGCAACACCCACCGACAAGGTTCAGCCAGCCAGCGTCCAGGAACCGGCCTATGGCGGCGGACATCATTTCCGGCGTCTGGTTGTAGTTGCCGTCTTCATCGGGCAAGCCCGCATTGGGCAAACATGCCACCGGGAACCGCGACATGGTGGCCAGCGTGCGGATGTGGTCGGTCATAAATTCGGGGCCGGTGGCGCAGTTGAGGCCAATCCACAAAAGGTCGCGGTGGGCCAAGGAAGTATAGAATGCCTCCGCGTCCTGCCCTGCCAGCAACGTCCCCATGGCCTCCACGGTGCCTTGAATAGCTATTGGCACTTCCAATCCCAGTTCGGCCAGGGCTTGGTCTATTCCGTCCAATCCGGCTTTTACGTTCAGAGTGTCCTGGCTGGTCTCCAGCAACAGTACGTCGACGCCACCCTCGGCCAACCCCAACGCCTGCTCCCGGTAGGAGGCCGCCAACTCCTCGAAGGTCACTCCGCCGGTGACGGAGATGGACTTGGTGGTGGGTCCCATCGACCCCGCTACGAAACGCGGTTTGTGCGTGGTGCTCGCGGCGTCGGCCAGTCGCCGCGCCAATTCTGCGGCCTCGCGGCTGATCCTGCGGGCCTCATGGGTCAGGTTGTACTCGGACAGCACCAACGGCGTGCTGCCGAAAGTGTTTGTCTCCAGGATGTCTGCGCCGGCATCTAGGTATTCCTGCATGATGTCGGCTATGACATCCGGGCGAGTGATTCCCAGGTATTCGTTGCACCCCTCGTACTCCTCCCCACCAAAATCGTCCGGCCCCAGGTTCCTGGCTTGGATGGCTGTGCCCATCGCGCCGTCCAGCACCAGGACCCGTTCCCGGAGAGCCGATTTCAAGGTTTCGATACGTTCGTTTGCTTCCATCAAGACCAACCATTATTCAGAAATATCCAGCTTCAGCCGGGGTCTTTCGCGCATTCGGTCCAATGCCTCAAGTTTCCGGGCCAGACTCATCCGCTTGCGACGGCGATGCCATTTCTCTTTCTCGTGGAACGCTAATTCCGCGTATGCTCTGGAGTCTGCCGGTAAGAGTTTTTTCGGCATCGTCGAACCTGTCCAACAAGGCTTGCAGTTTGTTTTCATCCGCGTCTTCAACGAGATACCCGACACGCAGCCGGTCACGCTGACGATTGGCTGTAAGGTACAGTAGAATCAGGTGTTCGGCAGTCGCTACTTTGGTCCTCACGTTGTCAATCCGAACCTTGTTCGCCTGCTCCACAGCGTCGCGGTAAAGCGGCATAACCGTGGTGGGGAACAGCTGAATTGGGACGCCACCTAATATCTGGTGCATTCCCTCCTGTCCTCCTGCCTGCTCAGCGATGACGCCGTCGGCTTGCAGATATTCCTCATCGGTATCCACCAGGATTACTACGTCAATGTCTTCAGTGGATATTGGCTCCATATACGCAGTGGCGGCAACCGCACCGATAATCGCGTAGTCCCGGATAATGCGGCGGCGCTTAAATCCGTTAAGCGCCGATACTGCATCTATGAAGGCCATCGCTCGCGCCTATCCGCCGAACCAGTTGGCTACCTCGGTCCGGTTACGCTCCAGCCACTTGATGTTGAGACGCACCCGCTCCAATGCTTGGCGGATGGTCCTTTCAGCCGCCGGTGTGGGGTGTTCTTCGAAGAAATTCTCCACGTCGGCCAGCCTCTCTTCGCTGGTGAAGCCCCCGCAGATGGAGACCAAGCGCATCAACCCGAAGCCGCCGCCGCCGTAGCGCCGGTCGAACTCGGGCCAGTTGTCCTTAACGAAATCCCAAGCAAGGTCTCGGCCTTTCAGGTTGAAAGCCACTGCTCCGACGACGCTGATGGTGTCCTGGGAACGCACGTCAGATGTGAGAGTGCGTTCCAGGGTTTCCTGCAGCAATTCGGGCTGTTGGAACCGGGCCAATGCCAGGAACAGCCGGATCTTCTCTTCCTGGAGACCGGTATTCCTTGCCAACTCCCACATCTGGTCGTAGGTCGTGCGGTCGCCGGCTTGGCCCGCCAGGCTGTACACCACCCCGCGTATGTCGGGGCGCAGGGAATCGGGGTCTTCCAGGAAACGCAGGAAGCGGTCGTTGGCTTGGGCCAGTATTTCCGTGTCCCCGTAGCCGCCGGCCTGGCTCAGCACCGTGCTGCGGAGCAATGCGTCCATGTGTCCTTCACCGGCTTGGGCTTCCCAGCCGGACCGGTTGGCGGCAGGGCGGAAGAGGTCTTGAGCGAACCCCCGGAATGCCCCGTGAATAGGTTCGTCGGCCAGCAGCCCTTCCACGTCGCGCAGGTTGCTGGCCAAGTCGCTCCAAACGGAGGCGTCGTTCTCGTTGGTATAAGCGTGGGCCATGGACAGGAACTGGGTTACGGGAAGCAGCCCAGCGCGTGAGAGAGCGTAGGCGTCGTTCTGGATACCCAACCGGTCGGTGGGGGACAACGACAGCGACTGAATGGCCGGCACCAACTGTTCCCACCCTTCCGGCGGATAGTTGACCCGGAAAAATCCGGTCTGCTGGGGGTTGACCTTGAACCACCGGCTGCCGGCGGGCTGGTGCGTGGGCACGGTAAGGGTGGCATCGCGGCCGTCCATTACCATGGAAGCCGCGGCGTCCCCGTTACCGGCGGAGATTGCCACAGGTACGCGCCATACCTCCGGCTCCGGCCCCTCGTCGCCCAACAACCGGTCGTAAACGAACCTTTCTTGGTGCAGGACAACGTCGACTTGGTCCTGGCCTTGGTTGGCCTCCACCCGCAGGACCGGGTATCCCATCTGGTTGGTCCAAGAGTCCATTATCGACATGACCGGCTGGCCGGAAGCGCCTTCCAAGGCTGACCAGAGGTCCTCTGTCCGGGCGTTGCCGTACTCGTTGGCCGTCAGGTAGCGGTTGAGGCCCTGCTGGAAGGTGTCGGGGCCAAGGAATTGTTCCAGCATCCTGATGACCGACGCGCCCTTGGAATAGCTGATGGCGTCGAATAGCTGGCTCACCTCGGCTGGGTCCTTGACCTCCTGCTCGATGGGATGGGAGTTCTTCAGCCCGTCAAGGCTCAAGGCCCGGTTGGTGTCCATGTTGACGAACTGGGTCCACATCTGCCAGTCAGGGAACAGCCAGTCCACCGCCTTGGTGCCCATCCATGAGGCGAAACTTTCGTTGAGCCAAAGGTCGTCCCACCACGCCATGGTGACCAGGTCGCCGAACCACATGTGGGCCATTTCGTGGGCAACCACTTCCGCCACCCGTTGGCGGGTGCCGGCGGAAGAGTTGGCTTCGTCCACCAACAAGGCGGTCTCGCGGTAGGTTATCGCGCCCCAGTTCTCCATTGCGCCGGCGGCGAAATCGGGGATGGCGATGTGGTCAAGCTTCTCCAAGGGGTACGGTATGCCGAAATAGTCGTTGAAAAAGGACAGGAGCTTTACCGATGTATCCAATGCGAAACGGCCTTGGTCCTCCTTGCCCCTGGTTGTCCAGACACCCACGGTGGTCTTTTCGTTGGCTTGCTGGTGGATGCCCACCAAATCGCCTACGACGAAAGCCAGCAGGTAGGTTGACATAATAGGCGTTTCACCGAACCGCAGTGACTTGAGACCACCGTCAAGCTGCGTCTCCTCAATCACGGGGCCGTTGGAGATGGCAACCAAGTCCGAGGGAATGACCAGGGTCACGTCGAACACGGCTTTATGGGCCGGTTCGTCCCAGCAGGGGAAGGCGCGGCGGGCGTCGGTTGCCTCGAACTGCGTCGCCGCTAAGAACCGTTGCTCGCCGTCGGGAGTGGTGTACTCGCTGCGATAGAAGCCATGCAAACGGTCATTCAGCTCTCCTGTGAACTCCACGTCCAAACGGGCATCCCCGACCGGCAATGGCTGGTCGAAAGAAAAAGCGGCCATCTGTCGGTCTTCGTCGTAAGCAATACCGCTGGCGCTGTAGGCAGAGCCGCCTGCGTGTAGTGTCGCTGAGTTGATCTTCAAGTCTATGGCGTTTACCACTATTTCGGACGTGGACTCCGCCACGTTGATGTCAACGCTTTCTTCACCATCGAAAGTGAAGTGGTCCAAGTCCGGTTGCAGCTTCAACGTGTACTTCACAGGCCGGACTTTGGTAGGGAGCAAAACTGCGTCTGACGCGGGCATGGTCTGGTTCCTCCGTAAAGTTTGGGGGTTTGGCCGCCGCTCCTTGGATTGACACCCGGGCGGCGGCGGTTGATTGCCGATGGATGATGCCAGTTTATCATTATTATCGTTGGTTGCACCAATCGGGCTTCAATCCTGCGCATCGTATGCCCCCGGAAGGCCACTTGGTGGACTACGGCCAAAAGCTACGATGCTATAATGTCACCCAACCGCTCAAGTACAACCAAGATGCGGAGCTCTCGTTACTCTTGGGCGTCTGCGAGGCTCTATATTCCAAATGTAACGTAGGAGAAAAAACCGTACATGCCAGCCAAAACGATGTTCGAAAAAATCTGGGAAAACCACGTGGTCCACGAGGAGCCGGGCGAGCCAAGCCTGATTTACATTGACCTCCACTTGGTGCATGAAGTCACTTCACCCCAAGCTTTCGACGGCCTCCGCATGGCCGGGCGTCAAGTGCGCCGGACCGACCTCACCGTGGCCACCGCCGACCACAATACCCCCACGTGGGACTTGGCGTTGCCGGTGACCGACGAGATTTCGAAGACGCAGCTTGACGCCCTGACGCGCAACTGCGAAGAGTTCGGGGTTACGCTTTACGACCGTTTCAGCCCGTTGCAGGGAATCGTCCACATAATCGGCCCGGACCTGGGCTACACCCAACCGGGGAAAACGGTGGTCTGCGGCGATAGCCACACTTCCACCCACGGCGCGCTGGGGGCGTTCGCTCTGGGCATAGGAACCTCCGAAGTGGAGCATGTCCTGGCCACCCAGACGCTACGCCAGTCCAAGCCCAGGACCATGGAGGTGCGAATCGACGGACCTCTGCCACCGGGCGTCACCGCCAAAGACATAATCCTGGGGGTAATAGGGCGAATAGGGGTGAACGGAGGTACGGGACACGTCATCGAGTATACCGGAGAGGCCATCCGGTCCCTGTCGATGGACGGGCGGATGACCGTTTGCAACATGAGCATCGAAGCGGGGGCGAGGGCCGGTATGATCGCGCCGGACGAAACGACCTTCGAGTACATGCGGGGCCGCCAGTTCGCTCCCCAGGGCGCGGATTTCGACGCCGCCGTAGAGCGGTGGCGGCAGTTGCCCTCTGACCCGGGCGCCGTCTACGACAAGACGGTGGTAATCGCGGCCTCGGACTTGGAGCCCTACGTGACCTGGGGCACCAATCCAGGCATGGTGGCCCCTGTCAGCGGCAACGTGCCGGACCCGGCGTCTTTCGAGGACGAGGCGCAACGGGAGGCGGCCGGCAGGGCATTGGAATACATGGACTTGACGCCGGGAATGCCCATACAGGACATCAAGATAGACCGCATCTTCGTTGGCGCTTGCACCAACGCCAGGCTTGAGGACCTGAGGGCCGCTGCTGACGTGGTGAAAGGCCACAAGGTGCACCCCGACGTTTACGCCATGGTCGTACCAGGCTCGGCCAAGATAAAGAAAGAAGCCGAGGAGGAAGGCCTCGATGAGATTTTCAGGGAGGCCGGCTTGGACTGGCGCGTGGCCGGATGCTCCATGTGCTTGGGCATGAACCCGGACATCTTGGACCCGGGCCAGCGTTGCGCCTCCACCTCCAACCGCAACTTCGAAGGCCGGCAGGGACCGGGCGGGCGCACCCACTTGGTAAGCCCCGCCATGGCCGCCGCCGCCGCCATAGCCGGTCACTTTGTTGACGTAAGGGACCTGTAGCCGTGACAACCGCCAAGCAGCCGGCTGTTGAGACGCACACAACCCTGCCTTACCGGTTGGTGTTGGACATCAACGTGCTTGACGTGACGGAAGATCAGTTCCTCAAGCTGTGTTCCGACAACAGCGACCTTCGCTTGGAACTTACGGCTAAGGGGGAGTTAATTATCATGCCGCCGACAGGTGGAGATACTGGTACGCTCAACTTCCGAATCGTCCAACGCTTTGGCAACTGGGTTGACGTAGATGACACAGGGGTCCCTTTCGATTCTTCTACCGGATTCCTTCTACCGAATAGGGCGATTCGCTCCCCCGATGTCTCTTGGGTGCGCAAAGACCGGTGGGAGGCGCTAACCGATGGGGAAAGAGCAAAATGCCCTCCTCTTTGTCCAGACTTTGTGTTGGAGCTTCGCTCACCATCAGATAGACTCGCAGTGGCACAGGCCAAGATGGTTGAATACATGGAGAACGGCGCCCGCTTAGGCTGGCTGATCGACTTCCCGGAAAGGATTGTCCACGTGTACCTTCAAGGCAAGGCGGTGGAAACCCTGGAAGAACCGGAGTCTGTTTCCGGCGACCCGGTGCTGCCGGGTTTTGTATTGGAGTTGCGAGAACTTTGGCAAGGGACGTAGCGCCAAGAAGGGGGTTAGATTATTAGAGCTATGGCCAGCCGGAATGTTAAGTTCACCATCCAAGACTACATGAACACGCCTCCGGGCAAACGGTATCAACTTTTGAATGGAGAATTGGTATTGGCGCCAGCACCAAACGACCGGCATCAGCGAATCTCTATCAGGCTTATCGTTGCATTGTACATGTTCGTGTTCCAGAATCGCTTGGGCGAAATTCGGGCAGCGCCGTACGATGTCATACTGGCCGAGGATGCCGTGGTGCAACCTGACATCCTGTTCGTTTCCAACAACCGCATCGAACGGATTGACGACGCCAATTGCAAAGGAGCGCCTGACTTGGTGGTGGAAATACTCTCGGAATCTACAGCCCACGTTGACCAGGGATATAAACGAGAACTCTATGGCAGAAGCGGGGTACTGGAATACTGGATGGTGCACCCGGACGCGAGGCTGGTAGAGATTCTCACTCTGAACGATGACGAACTGGCGCCTGCTGCTCACTTTCATAATGGAGAAACTCTGGTTTCACCATTGCTCCCAGGGCTGGCCATCAACCTGACGTCGATATTCGAATAGGTGGTTGGCAAGCGGATTGATACGCTTTGAGCCTGGCCTGATCCTAAGGCGAGAGCACAACCCAAACGCAGAAGAGGTACATGATGGACGCATTCACCGAACTTACCGGCGTGGTGGCGCCGCTGGACCGGGTCAACGTTGACACCGACCAGATTATCCCGGCGGTCTTCCTGAAGAGCATCGAACGGAGCGGATTCGAGGACGCGCTGTTTTCCCGCTGGCGTTACAACGAGGACGGGAGCCCCCATCCTGATTTCGTGCTCAACAAGCCGGAGTACCGGAACGCCAACGTTCTGGTAGCGGGCCATAATTTCGGCTGCGGCTCTTCCCGGGAGCACGCTCCCTGGGCGCTGCGGGACTACGGCATCAAGTGCATCATCGCGCCGAGCTTCGCCGACATTTTCTACAACAACTGCTTCAAGAACGGCTTGCTCCCTCTGAGGCTACCCGAAGAGCAGGTGCGGCAGATCATGGACAAGGCCCAGGGCAAGCCGGGCGTCAAGCTGACCGTGGACCTGGTGGGGCAGCGGGTGTGGGATGAAGACGAAGAAATCTCCATCGCCTTCGAAGTGGACTCCGCCAACCGCCACAACCTGCTCAACGGATTGGACGACATAGGGCTTACGCTGCAATTCGAAGACAGGATCGCCGCCTACGAGCAAAGCCGGGGGTTGTGACCCCACCGGAGAGCAAGGGATCCCTCCCTCAAGGCGGGGAGCCTTACTGGCGCGGCTATTGTTGGGGCGGGTATGCCCGCTCCACCTGTTTCTGGAAGTCGGTGTCGTAACGTTGCATCCGGCCTTGGCGCACCTGCTCATCCAACGGCGGCCGCGCCACCGGCCGGGCTGTAGCGGGAGCGTAACCGATTACTCCGTCTCTTTCCAAGACTGCTAACTCTTCCCTGTCGCGCCCCAGTAAGTCGACCAACGTGAACTCGTTGTGTTCCCCCAATAGCGGCGCGGCGCGTCCGGGAACGGCAGGCGTGGCGGACATTTTCCACGGGCGGCCCACGTAGGGAAGCGGCGGCATACCGGTGCTGGGGTGATGGGACGCCACTTCGAAGAAGCGCCGCTCCATCAGGTGCTTGTCGAACAACAGGTCCTTGCCGTCGAGGACCGCACCCGCCGGGACTCCGGCGTCCTGGAGTTTTTCCGTGAGTTCACCCGCGTCCCAACCGGCAGTGGCCTCACCCACGAGTTGGTCCAATTCCCCCCGGTGACGCAATCGCCCCGCCGCGTCGCCAAACCTAGCATCCTGCGCCCAAGCGGGCCGTTGCAGCACTCCGCAAAGGCTGTGCCATTGGGCGTCGTCAGCCACGGCTATGGCTATCCAGCGGTCGTCGCCCCGGCATGGATAGCACCCGTGGGGCGCCATATCGGGGTCCTGGTTGCCCATCCGGGGCTCAATGCGCCCGTTGACGGCAAAGTCGAGCAGGGCTTCCGGGACGGTCGCGCTGGCGGTCTGGGACTGGGACACGTCGATGAACTGTCCCTGGCCGGTGTTCAAGCGGTGCACCAACGCCGCCATAACGGCGAACACCGTCTGCTCCCCGGCGGTATAGTCGGTGTAGGGTATTTCAGGAAGCACCGGCGGTCCGTCGGCGTAGCCGGTCATGTAGGCCAATCCCGAGGCGCCTTCGGTAGCCGGGCCGGTTGCGCCGAAGTTGGCCCAAGGCCCGGTGAACCCGTAGCCGGTGGACGAAACCATGATGATGTCCGGCTTGATTTTACGCAGGTCGTCGTACTCCAGTTGGAAATTCCTGATGACCCGCGGGGTGAAGTTCTCGGCGAAAACGTCGCTTATCGCCACCAGTTCCTTTAGCAATCCCAACCCCTGCGGCTTGCTCAGGTCCAGGGTAATGCCCAGCTTGTTGCGGTTCTGCTCGTAGAAGTTGCCGCCCCGGTTCCAGAACTCGCCGCTGATGTCGTTCCGGTACAGGGAGTCGCCCCGGTAGCTTTCCATGCGCAGGGTGGACTCCAGCCGGATGACCTGAGCGCCCATGTCGGCCATCATCTTCATCGCCCACGGGATGGCGATGAGTTGGCCCATTTCCAGCACTCTGACCCCGGCAAGCGGCCCTGCCATTATCAGACCACTCCCGCAGCCCGCAGCCGAGCCAAGTCGTCGTCCGAGTAACCCAGCCTGTCCCGGAAGACCTGTTCGTTGTGCTCCCCCAAGGCCGGGGCCGGCAACGATGCCTCCCAAGGTGTGCCGGACATGATGAAAGGGGCGCCCGGGTACTTTGCCGGGCCGACAACTGGATGGTCCAACTCGACAAAGTAGCCCCGGTGTTGGTACTGGGGATTTTCCATTACCTCTTCCGGCGACTGCACCATCCCGTAGATGAAGCGGCGTTCGTGGGCGGCGTAGAACATGTCGGCTTTCTTCTTGGTCTCGAAGCACCGGTCGAGTATTTCGCCAAGCTCCTCAGCGTTGGCCAACCGGGCCGACGCGTCTGAGAACCTCTCGTCATCAAGCGCCGGTTCTTCCAGGAAGTCCACTACCGTGTTCCAGTTCAGACCGGCGCCGATGCCGGGGTTGGGCAGGATGTACCCGTCCGATGCCGCCCTCAACCGGGTCAGGTCGCCGCTGTGGTTGGGCTGCCGCCGCCGCACCGCGCCGGTATAGGTGTAGTTGTCCACCACGTCCCGCAGCGTCGACGCTATCGCTTCCTGTATCGACACGTCGATGTGCTGACCTTCGCCGGTCAGTCGCTGGTGATAAAAGGCCATAAGGGTCGCGGAAGCGGCGTCAGTGCCCGCCTTGAACTGGGCTTGGTGCAGGGCATGCTTCAGCGGTTCCCGGTCGTAGTTGCCGAAGATGTACATCAGGCCGCCCAAGGCGTACTCCACGATCTCGGTGGCCTTGTAGTCCCGGTACGGTCCGGTCTGCCCGAAGTTGGAGATCGACGTCATTACCAAGGAAGGGTTCTGCTCCCTAAGGGTCTGATAGTCGAGGCCCAGGGACGGCATCACCCGTGGCGAGTAGTTTTCCACCAGCACGTCGGTGTCTTTAATCAGCTCAAAAAAGACACTTTTCCCCTCGGACGACTTGAGGTTAAGGGTAATGCCGCGCTTGCTGGTGTTCAGGTACAGGAACAGCAGGCTCTTGTCCCGGTGCGCCTCGTCGTGGAAGAAAGGTGTCATACCCCGTGCGGGATCGCCGCCGGGAGGCTCCACTTTGATGACCTCAGCCCCGTAGTCGGCCAATAACTTGGTGCACCAAGGCCCGGCTATATGGTGGGTAAGGTCAAGCACCCTTACCCCGGATAGGGCCCCCCTTGGATTCCCGCCAAGGCGGGAATTACGATTCGGAACAGATGCGTTGGACATCCGCGCGCCCTACCCCTGCGGATAGGTGAGCTTGAGCAGCGTGTGGCGGCGGTTGGTGGTATAGGGGCGCACCTGCTCCGGCCAGCGGCCCAACTCCACGGCTTCGCCCCACGCATCCGATATGAGGACATCAGGACTCTCTATTTCGTACATGGCGTGGAATCGGGGCTGGCCGTCGGGCTGTATGATCCGTGTCTCGCCCCCTATCAGCACCTTGAAGGGCTGGGTCTCGAACCGGGTGATGTTCCCCACTCCCGCCACCTTGCTCAATTCCGGGCAATGCTCCGTGTCATATACCTCGTTGAACAAGGCCTCCTTGGCCGCCTCCACGTCCATGCTGGCTATGAACAAGTACTTGGATTTCTGTGCCATCGTCAGGCTCCTGTCAAAAATTGGTAGATTCCGAATCTCTCTGCCGGATGAACTGATCTACTCCGGCGTGGTGTCCCAGGGCCGCACGCCCTCCGGCCATACGTCGTCATCGGTGGTGCCGCTGATGACGTGTATCCTGGCGACTATGGCTGATACTGCGTCGTTTACTTTCTCCTGCAATGCCAACCGTTCGGCTTGGGTCATTCGGTATGAAGTCCCTCCGTAGCGGTATATTACGGCATAGTTGGACAGCCAGTTGCTTTCCCTCCCCGGTCGTTCAGGGTCTTCATACCCGGTGTGATCCAAGAGTTCTATTACCGATTCGTAGACCGGCTGCAATTCTGGGGTGGCCCAGTTTTCTTTTTCCTGGCCGCCTTCCCATAGCCTGTTCAAGTCATGGTCCCAATTCCGGTCGTCGTTGTGCGCCGACAACCAGCCCTTCAGGGCGTTTTCAACGGCCTGTTGTGCAAAAAAGCCTATTGTTCTCTGGTTCCAATGTTTTTCTTCGATCATCTGATTAAATTCGTGGCTGTACTCTCCGGTGTTTTGGAGGCGTTGCCTGGTTGCGGGCCAATGGTCAGGGTAGTCATCGTCCGGCGTATCCATAGAGAAGTCCGGTATCTCCCGGCTCATGATTACTCCCTGGGTGTCTGCCTGCCCCGCGATGTGCTGTTTGGCCAGCCGGCAACGGCGGAATTCTTCCTTGGTCATCGAGATAACGTTTGTTGAAAGGTCTATCCCGGTCTTTTCACTGTGGCTCTTGGCCCCGTCGTAAGCGGCGAATTCCGCTTTTCTTGGATTTTCGTCATCGGCGACGACCAGCAGGTCTACGTCGGAATGCTCGTGATGGTCGCCGCGCGCCCGGGAGCCGAATAGGATTACCACCGCCGGTTCGGCGGCCTCCTGTGCCGCTTGCGCTATTGCGAGGGCGACCGGGTCGGCTTTGATTCTGGGGTCGAGCATGGGTTCCGCTATTCTCCTACCGCTAGGTCAATGGAGACCATAGTGAACGCCGTAGCGTCTATACAGACTGCCGGTGAGGATGGTCAGAACCCCCTGGGATAGGACCTCTCCGTCTCGGCGCTGGTGATGAACTCCAGCAATACGGCCCGGCCATCCTCCTCGGTGACCCTGCGGGCCCGCTGGAACGCGGGAATGACCTCGGCGGGGTCCTCAATGCGCTCCGCGTATCCGCCCATGGCCCGGCCCATGTCGGCGTAGTTCCCGCCCAGGTCGCGGGTGTTGTACAGCGCGTGCGAGGCTTGCATGGCATCGGTCTCCACGGCCATGGTGGAGTTGTTGAGGACCACGGTGATGATAGGCAGATTCGACCGGACCGCAGTCTCGAAGTCCAGGCCGGTCATGCCGAACGCTGCGTCTCCCATGAAGTTGACGCAGACCTTCTCCGGCTTGGCCATCTTTGCGCCGATGACCAGTCCCAACCCGGTGCCAAGGCCGTGGGACTTGCCCCACCCCAAGTAGGTGCGCGGCCCGTTGGAGCGGTAGAAGGGCATGATCTGGTCCCTGGGACTGCCGGAGTCGTGGGTGACGATGGCGTCTTCCGGTGGGATGGCCTGCATGAAGTCCCATATAACCCGGTAGGGGTTGATGGGGGCTTGGTTGCTGGTCAGCTTAGCGTTCCACTGCGCCAGCCATGCGTCCCTGGTAGAGCGTATCTCGTTGGCCGTGGCTTGGTCACCGGAGCGGCTGTCACCCACGATGTCCTTGCAGGCCTCGATCATCTGCCGCAGCACCAGCTTGGCGTCCCCGACTATGGGATGGTCGATAACGTAGTCCTTGTTGATGTCCCTGGGGTCGTTGGTCGCTTGGACCAACGTCTTGCCCGCCGGGATGTTCATGCACATGCCATGCTTGGTGAAGCTGCTGCCGATGCCGAATATGACATCAGAGCGGCTCACGAAGTGATGTACGGTGCCGGACATGACACCGGTGCCGCTTCCCAACGCCAAGGGATGTACCTCGGGAAAGGCGCTCTTGCCCAGCAACGTAGTCATTACCGGCACCTGCAACAACTCGGCCAGTTCCACCAAGTCATCCGTGGCGTCGGCATACAACACACCCTGCCCGGCGTGTATGACGGGGTGCCTGGCGTTGCACAGCGCTCGTGCTGCCGCTTCCACGTCCCGTGGGTTGGCCTGCGCCAATACCGGCCTGCTGGCTTGGTAGAAGAAGTCCTCCTCAGCGACTTCCTCCAAGGCTATGTCGGCGGGAATTTCCACCATCACCGGCCCCGAACGGCCCTGCCTCAGCGCGGCGAACGCGCGGCGCATTACCTCGCTGGTCCGTTCGGGAGTGTTGATTTGCTCGATGTACTTGTTCACACCGGCGTAGTTGGTCATGGAACTGAAATGAGGAAGGATTCCTTGGCGGGACCGTGGGTGCCCCAGAGGCAACAGAAGCACCGGGACCGAGTCGGAATAAGACGTGGCGACGCCGGCGTAGGCGTTTTCCGCCCCCGGACCGTACTGCATGGCGAACACTCCCATTTTTTCGCCGTTGGTCGCCCGGCTGAACCCGTCGGCAATGCCCACCCCGACCCGTTCCTGTCTGCAGATAACAGGCCGGATGCCTGCCTCGGCGGCGGCCTCGATCATCGGGGTTGTGGGGAAGCCACTGAGGTTTTCAATCCCTTCCCGCTTTAGAATTTCGGCGATGGCGTCAACAGTTCGCATTTCCCCTCTCCTGTTCAGGGTATTATTGTCTTTAGGAACGTCCCGCTTGCGGAGAACTTTACTCCTCACGGGGTGGCTGGACACGGAGAGTATATCATCAGGCGGGCTTGAAATGGCGGCCAAAGGGAGGAGTCTCCATTTGATAAGTCCGATATACTATACGAATCGCCGGACGCTCGGCGTCATGCTTGGACCTCTTGGCAAAGGGGTATAGTCCCGGCAACCCATGACACGGGATAGCAGCCTGTGATAACAACTCCATCCATCGGTGAGGTAATCCTCGACGTAAAGGAACTCCGCACCTACTTCCACACGCGGTTGGGCGAAGTGAAAGCGGTGGACGGCGTGAGCTTCAACCTGCGCCAGGGGGAGACCCTGGGTATCGTTGGAGAGTCGGGCTGCGGGAAAACGGTGACCATGTTGTCGCTGATGCGGCTCGTGCCAGCGCCGCAAGGGCAAATTGTTGACGGCAGTATCATGCTCAATGGCCAGGAACTGCTTGCCTTGACAGAGGACGATATGAACCGCGTCCGGGGCAGCGAAATCGGGCTGATCATGCAGGACCCGATGACGTCGCTGGACCCGGTCTTCACCATTGGCAACCAAGTGACGGAAGCCATCAAGGTCCATCAGGACGCGCCCAGGCGTACCCTTCTGGAAAAGGCCCTTGACCTGCTGCGAAAAGTGAAGATTCCCGCTGCAGAGACCAGGGTGCGGGACTACCCACACCACATGAGCGGGGGGATGCGCCAACGGGTGGCCGGGGCAATCGGAATGTCTTCACAGCCGAGGGTGTTGATTGCGGACGAGCCGACGACGTCCCTGGACGTGACCATACAGGCCCAATACCTCAACCTGCTGAAGGAGTTGCAGCAACAGTCGGGCGTGGGGCTGATATTCATTACCCACGACTTCGGCATTGTCGCCAAGATGTGTGACAGGGTGGCGGTGATGTACGCCGGGAAGATCGTGGAAACAGGCAGCGTTTTGGACATTTTCGACAACGCCGCCCATCCCTATACCCAAGCGCTGCTGGCCTCCGTTCCCAAAATGGAAGAGGACGTTGACCGCCTCTACGCTATCGAAGGGCAGCCGCCAGCCCTCCACAATCTGCCGCCGGGCTGTCCCTTCGCCGCCCGGTGTCCTCATACCATGGACCGGTGCCGCCAGGAGTATCCCCCGGAGCTTCCGGTGTCTGAGGGTCACTACTCCGCTTGCTGGAAAGTGGCATGACCCTTGCCGAAGACCAAACGAGCAAGTCCCAACGTGGGGACGTGCTACTGGAAGCGCGGGACCTGAAAAAACACTTCCCGGTCGCCAGCGGTTTCCTGTTTTCAAGGTCTGTAGGGTGGCTGAAGGCGGTAGACGGCGTCTCTTTCCAACTCAGGGCCGGAGAGACCTTGGGCATCGTCGGAGAGTCAGGCTGCGGCAAGAGCACCACGGCAAGGATGGTGTTGATGCTGGAGCCTCCAACGGAAGGCAGCGTCCTGTTCCGGGGAGAGGACATCCACAAAGCCAGCGAATCGCGCAAACGGGAGTACCGCACTTCGGTGCAGGCGGTCTTCCAGGACCCGCGCAGTTCGTTGAACCCGCGGATGCGGGTAAGGGACCTGGTGACCGAACCGCTGGTCGTCAACAGACGGCTCTCCGACTCAGAACGGAACGAGCGGGTGGCCGGCCTGCTGGAAAACGTGGGGCTCGACCCCGACCACGCGAACCTCTACCCCCACGAGTTCAGCACCGGCCAGCGGCAGCGGCTGGCCATTGCCAGGGCGCTGTCGGTGGCCCCGGAGATAGTCGTTCTCGACGAACCGGTATCGGCTTTGGACGTGTCTATCAGGGCGCAGATTATGAACCTGCTGAAGGACCTCCAACGGGAAAACGGCGCCAGCTACCTGTTGATTGCCCACCACTTGGCCACCGTGCGGTTCATGTGCGATTGGGTGGCTGTAATGTACTTGGGGCAGATAGTGGAGTTGGCTGAAAAACGGGAACTGTTCACCAATCCGATGCACCCCTACACCAAGGCCCTGATGTCGGCGGCCCTGCCCACTCGTCCCGGAATGGAGCCGGAAGAGTTGATACTGACCGGCGAGGTGCCATCGCCGTTGGACCCTCCCCACGGATGTCATCTGCACCCACGCTGCCCCTTCTTCATGGACCGTTGCGCCGGTGACATCCCCGTTTTCAAGGAAGTAGCCCCGGACCATTGGGTATCTTGCCACTTGTACTGACTCGCCGGTTCTTTCGACTTGAACAGTACAGGCAGACGGAGTGCTCGTTGCTTCCCGGAGAATAGCTGACCGGGCGAAATTCGGACGTGAGATTACGCAACAAATGAACGCAGCAGACAGGTTCGCCGCCTATATAGACGGCGTGGAAGAACAGGAGCGCCGTGTGTTTGGCTCCCGGCCTTCGGGAGACATCTGGATCGGGCGGTTGGCCCGCCTGTTCCGTTTCGACCCCCACCGTCGACTGACGCCCAACCTGGAGGCCGTGGCTGGATATTTACGGCCCGATGACGTGTTTCTGGAAGTGGGCGGCGGCGCGGGCAGGGTGGGCCTGCCGATGGCCCTGCGTTGCCGAGAGGTGGTCAACGTGGACCGCTCTCCAGGGATGGGCGCCGAATTCACCGGGTCCGCGTCCGAAGCGGGCATAACCAACGCCAGGCTCGTCCAGTCCGACTGGCTGGACGTTGAGGGTGTCGAGGGGGACGTAATCTTCACCGCCGACGTGACCTACTTCGTCCGCGACATCGCCCGGTTCGTAAAGAAAATGGAAGCAGCCGCACGGCGCAGGGTGATCATCGCCATTTGGAGCATACCGCCGCCCCACCGGGACGGCCGCATATTCCGATTGGTCTATGGCGAGGACCAAGCCCCGGTGTCGGGCCATGCAGACCTGCTGGCAGTTCTTTGGGAGATGGGTATTCTGCCCGACGTGAGAGTCCTGCCGGAGCTGCCTTGGTGGGAAGTGGACTTGCCCCGCACAAAAGAGGCGGCGGTGCAGATGGCCCTGCAAAGCTCGTGGCTGGACCCCTCCGATCATCTGCGAGCCGGCACGGTCATCAGCACCTACGTCGACGAACTGTTCGCCCGTACCCCTGAAGGATACCGTCCCCTCTGGCGGCAGCCTATGAAAGAGATGCTGATAACCTGGGAGACGGGTCGGGACTAAACTAAGGCCAAGATAGAAGGTACATGTAGGATAAGGCACGACTGCTAAACTCCGGCCAGTGTTGCGGCAGATACGGAAGCCGTGCCTTTTTGAAGGAGTTCTTCGGCGTCTCTGAGAATATCAGAGTAATACTCTCGGCTGGATTCAACCGGTGTCTCTACATCCAGTGCCGGTGCAGAACCTTGTTTCATCAAATGAGCATGAAGGGCATTCATAACTTCCTTGCCGTCATGCAACTTCTGAGATTCCCGATTCCATTCCCCTGAATCGATATGCCCCACATATTCCTCGGATGTTGCATCCCACACTAGGTATGTCTTGAAGAGGACGTCGGCTACCAAAGATGGAGCGGCATCGGGTGAAGGCTGGTAGATCATCTTTATTTGTACCGCACCCGGCCCTTCCCCGACAAATCGGAATTCCACGCCGTCATAATTTCGGTCATCAGAGAGTTTGGGATCGGCAGACGGTACAATACGGATGGCAATGACTTCGGCATCAAACGTCTTGTAGACCACTCGACCGTGTTCGAAGGGAACGGTAGCTGTCTGCTGGTAAATGGACAATGGCTCGGGCTCTTCGAGGGCCTCCTCGTTCTTGTTACGCTCCTGGGCTTCATCGTACTGCGTCTGCAATTGATACCAGGTAGACGCGCCCCCACCGAACAACTTGTCCAGGCCCACGGCCATTGCGAAGGATATATCCGCTTGCCCGTCGATGACGCGTCGCAGTTGGTTGGCGCTGACACCCAACTTTTGCGCCGTCTCGGCCACGCTCATTCCCAGTGGCTCCATGCAGTCGCGAAGTATTGACCTTCCCGGATGGGGCGGATACTTCATTGGCATAGTGCAGGCTCCTCAGTGATAGTCAACCAAGTCCACGTCGGTGACGTTGCCATCATGAAACTGAAAGATGATTCTCCAATTACCCGATACAGCTATCGACCAGAAACCGGCCAGGTTACCGCTGAGCCGGTGCAATCTGTAGCCGGGAAGGTCTACGTTCTGTGGGGTGGTCGCGATATTGAGCCGGGCCAGAATATCTTCCACCTTGTCAATGTACTCAGGCTGGATGCGTCTGCGTTCGCCCTTCTCAAATAGGCGTTGCAGCCCACGGTGCCGGAACCCGATTATCATGGGTATAAATCATAATCTGATGCCATGCGGGTGACAACCGCTCAGATCCCCGCCAACGCCTCGGCATCGCGGATGGAGTGCGACGTCTCCCGTAAGTCGGCAATCAGGTCATCTTCCTGCTTGGCGACACCGTCGTAGAAACAGGTCTCCATCTATACGCGGCCTCTGGTACAATCAATAGCGGATGGATGACCCGGAGAGGGTAATGATGGAACGATTCAAAATGACGCTCAGACAGGATGAAACCGATCGTTTGGAGGGACTTCGCCAAAACGGTTTGTCAGAAGAACCTCGTGACCGGACTGTTGGTCCCTTGTACTTCCCATCGGAAACGGAAAGCGTTTTAACGTCGTTTCGGAAAAGGTCCTCAATGACATTTATCGTGCCGCACTGAGACTCTCTGCCGGGCAACTGGAGTCCGCCGCGGTTTCATTATCAAGCATGCCTGATGAGGAAGACTCTCTGCACTTGGACCTGACGCTGACGGTGGATGCCGATTGGGACGTTGCCCAAGCGCTGGCGCGGGAGATTCTTGATAAGGTGAGCGAGTGGTCGAAGGAGTGGCCCGAGGAAGACCAGGAAGACTACGGCCGGTGGATATACTTCGGGGTAGTCCCTACCGACCTGTGAAGCCCATTGAATTTTACCATTTGGGAGTAGCCGAAGCTGCGAACGCATCATCGGAAGCGCAACACTGGATGGTCGTGGGACGCCTTTACTACGGACTGCACCACGAAGCTTGTTGTCGATACTTTCGAGAGAATTCGGCTTCGCCGCCCCTTTCCCGATGGTAGAGACACACCGAACTTCATCACCGGTTTAATGCCTTATCCGGCTCCACAGCCAAAAGAGTCGGTAATCTGCTCAACGACCTGCGGTGGCTCCGTGCACAAGCCGATTACGAGCTTGGGCAACTCATATACAGACGCCAGGTGCTCAACCCGACCCAGTTCTCAAATGTGGCGCTAAGGCTGGGCAACGAACTGTTGCTACAGTTGGAGCGGTATTCTCCGGGAGAGGCCGAGGACGGTTGTAGTTGTCTCACCTTCTAATGTCAAAGTCCCACATTGGATACGGGGAACGTTAGCCGACGTTGCAAATTACTGAGGTAGAAACGTTGTCTAACAAGTTGGGCCTGCGCCAAGCTGGACTATAATGACGAGAATCGGTAGAGGTGATGAAAGAGAATGGTCGCATCTCAGGATGTACGCAGGATTTTCAACGACGCCAAGGGTCTGCACGACTCCGCGTTGACCATGATGGAAAATGGAGACCTTCGAGACGCGGCGGAGAAGGCTTGGGGCGCAGTAAACAGGGCGACAACTGCATTGGTGCTGGCCCGCACTGACCAAACTCCGGAACGCTCCCCGGAAGTAAGCAGGGGGCTGATTAACTTGAGCGATGACGATCCCCGATTGATTGAGTTACTACGGTTGTATTTCGAATTTCAAGCCGTGCTTCATGGGGAATGTTTCTATTGGGGCTTGATGGATAGACCGAGAGTGATTGAGTCACGAATCAGAAACGTCGCAGACTATATCCGGCAGGCTGACGAGTGGGCCAACTATTGACCGATTAAGCCGAGGTCAATTCGGGCGATCCTTGAATTGACCACTCTAGTGAGCCTATCTATAATGCGGTTGCCCGGTAAGTTAACGTAAGCTTGGCCCCCGCTGTTGCATTTAGGGGGCCTACCATTTACCTACACTGACAAGGGGGAATTCGATGGTCCATCAGCAAGCAGCGCTCTTGCGTCCCGAAACCTTGGTGGAAGAGTTCAGGAAGAACGGGGTCACCCACGTAGTCACCATACCCGACAGCGAGACCAACTATCTCTACGAGTTGATGGTGGAACAGCCTTGGCTGAGCATCGTCCCGGCGTCCCGGGAGGGGGAAACCTTCGCCATAGCGTTGGGGCTGCTGGTGGGCGGGAAGGTGCCGGTGTGCGTCATTCAGAACACCGGCATGATGGAGTCGGGCGACTCGATTCGCGGCATGGCATTGGACTCCGGCTTTCCCTTGGTGCTGGTCATTGGTTACCGCGGCTGGACCCGCCGTGGGGTAATCAGCGACAGCGCAGCCAAGTACACCGAGCCGTTCCTGCACGCCATGGGCATCAACTACTACTTGGTGGAGCACGACGACGACGCGCCGCGCATCTCCATAGCCTTCGAAGAGGCCAAGACCCAGAAGCGCCCGGTTGCGGTGCTGGTCGGAGACGAATATCACGGGTTCAACCGTTAGCAGGAAACATTGGCTGCTGTTTTACCCGTTAATCCAACACTCTTGAACTGAGAGGAGGCAAACGTTGATAGACGCCGATGCAATGTTCCAGGCGTTTCAGCCACACCGGGAAGACTCCATCGTCATAGTGACCGGTACCGCAGGCCGGCATTGGGCGGACCACACCACAAACGAGAGCAGGGACCTGTCACTGGGCGGGGCAATGGGCCACACTACCTCCGCCGCATTGGGGTTGGCGCTGGCCCAACCCGACGAGAAGGTGGTGCTGTTCGATTCGGAAGGCGCCCTTCTGATGAACATGGGCATCCTGGCCACCATTGCGGGACAGAAGCCGGAGAACTTCTTCCACCTGTTGATGGACAACGAGTGTTACGCCACTACCGGCGGGCAGCCGGTGCCCAACGCGCAGGAGATCAACTACGCCGGAATGGCCCGCGAGGCGGGTTATGCCGCGGCCTACGAGTTCGACAACATCGAGGACTTTACGACTAACATCGCCAACATAATGAACGAGACCGGTCCCGTCTTCGTAGCAATGAAGATCGTGCCGGAGGTGGAAAACGAGCCGATAGGCCGTCGGGTGCGCCGCACAACCCGTGGGAGAGCCGAGACCATCCGCGACTTGCGGAAGGTATTGGGGCTGGAGGACTAGGAGCCTCGGCAAAAGTCCAACCAACGAGTGAAGCCCCCGGCATGGTTCCGGGGGCTTCTTGTTTGCCAATCGGTTAGGCATGTCAGGGATGACGAATCCCTGGCGAGCCATGTCCTACGCGCTTACTTCTGGAACTCGGGCAGCACGTACTTGCCGAACATCTCAATCGACTTCATCACCTTTTCGTGGGGAATGCTCTCCGTTTGCATCATGATCATCATCTGGTCGCAGCCCGCCGCCTCGTGCAGCTTCAGGGCGTTGATGCAACTGTCAGGGTCGCCGCCGATTACCACGCCCCGGTCGCAGAGGGTGTCGGCGTCCAACTGGTTCCAGATGGCGTAGGAGATCGCTGAGCCCCCAGAGAGGTCGACCACCTCATCCTGCTGGTTGTTGCCCAAATCAACATAGCGTTGGAAGTTCTGCTGAAGGTCTTCCGGGACGCCGCCCCAGTTCTCCAGCAGCCTGGCGTAGATGTCCTTCTGGTCCTGGACGTAAGGCCGTCCGGGGCCGAAGAAGTTCTTGATGGACTCCACCGCCAGTTCGCGGGCCTCCTTGTTGTTTTCGCCACAGTAGCCCAGGGTGGAACTGCACCACTGGTCGTTGACCACCGCGCCGACGGGGTTAGCGTTCTTCACTGTCTCGCGGTAAGCGTCTATGTGGGGCTTCAGGACATCGGGGGCGCTGGCGCCGAAGGACAGGACGCCGATGCCTTTCTCCGCCGCCAGTTGATAGGTGGACGGCTGCAGGGCGGCCACCCAAAGGGGCGGGTGGGGCTTCTGGTAGGGCTTGGGTAGTACCTGGCGCGACGGCACGTTCCAATACTTACCCTCGTACTCGAACCAGTCCGATCCCCATATTTGCGGGATCATTTCCAGCGACTCTTCCCACATGCCCCTGGTCTCGCGGGGGTCTATGCCCATGCCGGTCTGTTCGTACACCGCCGAACGGCCAGTCCCCAGGTCCACTCGCCCGTGGGACAAGTGGTCCAGCATGGCGACCCGCTCGGCGACACGCACCGGATGGTGGTAGGGCAGTATCACGACGCCGAACCCCAGCCGGATGTTCTTGGTCATCCTGCTCAGGGCGCCGTAAAAGACCTCCGGCGACGGTGATGCGGAGAATCCGGTGAGAAAGTGGTGCTCGACGAACCATAGGTAGTCAAACCCCAGTTCGTCGGCCAGGACGCACTGCTCCAGGGTCTCTTCGATGACCCGGTGGTCGTCCAGGGTTGGGCGCTGCATTTCATACTGTACGGAAATCTTCATTACAAACTCCTGGGCGCCCACAAGGAGCGCCCCCTCGTTATGTGCCGGTTACAAGCGTCCTTCCAGCAAGAGCCGGGTTACTTGGGGAGCAAGGTCCCTGGCCCTTGTATCCAGCTCAGCGGGGCCGACATTGGTGATAGGATGCGGGCAGACCAAGTAAGGGAACTCCGGCACTCCCATCAGCCGTGTGTAGGCCCTGGCCGTGGTTACGAAAACGCTGGTGATGATGGTGGCTGTGGGCAGCCCCTGCTGCTCCAAGGTAATTCCGTCGTGCAAACTGCCCGACGAACAACCCCCTCAATCGCCTATGCCGGCAATGACCACATCGGCGTGGCGGTGCAGGTCGGCAACCACCTCCGGGTAGGGCGGCAGCGAGGCAGAGTGCTTCTTGACGTGGAACACGTCGGCAAACTCGTACTCCTCGTTGAGAATACGGGCAATGGCGTGCAGGATGTAGTCGGAGTTCGCCTTGGAATTGTCCAGCAGTCCCAACCGCTTGCCACGCAGGTCAACCGGGCGGGGGGCCAGGTTCAAAGGGCGCAATCCGGGGTCCGCTCCGGTGGGGTCCACCAATTGGACCTTGTGCGGCGTTGCTGTGGTCATTGTTTCCTCCCTGCGATTGCTGGTTGTTGCATCTCTCTTGGATTTGGTTCATTCGTTCGGTCATTCTTCTCGGAGGCGTAATTCATCCTCCAGTTGCCGGACGCGGGCCAGGGCCGCGTCGCGCTGGGCCTCGGCGGCGATGCGCTGGGCCTCGGAACGAGGCGACTTCCAGGACGAAATCGGGCGGCTTGCCGATTTGTTCAATAGCGAAGCCCCGTTCCTGAATGATGGCTTGGGCATCCACCTCGAAGGCTACGATCAGGTCGGGATAGAGCTGGCCCTGCCGCTGTCTGGGGCGCCAGTCCACGGGAATTTCTCCAAGGACCAGGGTGGCGTCCGGCTGGCCGAAATGCCTGGCCAAGGCGGTGATGTGTCCTGGGCGGTGAAGGTAGAGGATGTTCTGCGTGTTCAGCCTGCGAGGCCGATCGACGAATCTCGCCTCTGTATCGGTGGACGGCGACGCCATTTGTCCTGGTCTAGTGGTCATGGCTGCCTCTTGATGTCGTATGACGGTACGCGGACATTATACGCCAGCCGGCCCGGCTGCCACATCGGAGTAAGGAACGATTATGGTTCCGGGATAGGCACCGTGGTAGCCAGCACCCCGAAGTAGTTCATTATAAGTTCGCTGTAAATGCCGCTGTCGCCCCCGGCTTTCACAATCAGGATATCCTCGGGGGACGCCGCAGCCTGGACCCGCGAGGTCTCGTCCTCGCTGGTGATGTCGCCTCTCAAGGCTCCCATCCGCTTCAGGTGCGCCCTTGAGCGCCAGGCCCTCTCCCACACGTACTGCTGGATGGCGGCCCGGTCCCAACCCTGCCGGCCCAGCATCTCGGCGTGCCAGTGGCCCACTATCCAGAACCAGGGCGTATCGTTGAAGAAGTAATGGGCCAATCCGTGGGATGCCATGCCCTCTGCCGTGGCGTCCATCAGGCTCTCCGCAGTCAGTCCGTAGCGGTTGCCCAGGATCTCCGGGCTCTGGATAGTCGCCACCGTCACCGTGGACTCCTCCGCCTTGAAGCCGCGGCTGACATGGAACGGCTCCCAAGGGCTGCGTTCCTCGTCCTCGCCGAAGCAGACGCCCTGCTTGGTCAGGGAACCCATGCACCCGCGGTCAAGGATGCCGGGATGTTGCTCGAAGACGTTCATCAGTATCAGCCGCACCGCCCGCCCGATGGTGGAGTTGGCCCGGTTGCCCGGACTCAACAGGTTGTCGGTGCAGTTGAGACCGATGCGCTGGCGTATGGGTCCGTTGACCAGCATAAAAATGCCGGGCGAGTTGGTGGCTGCGGAGGCTTCATGGATGCAGTTGGGGTCGTGGTCGAAGAGGGCTTGCATGGTTGCCAGGACGACCGGAAAGTAGCTGGGGAGGCATCCGGCCATGACGGCGTTGGCGGCAGCCTGCTCCGCTGTCAAGACCCGCCGGCGCACCTCGACCTCGCCGAGGACCTGGTCCGGCGCGAGGCCGACGTAGTCCAGCATCTCCGTTACCCGGTCTACCGTCGGCGGAACCACGGGCAGGCCGTCGGTCCAACCCCGCCGGTAGCACTCTTCAATGGCGTCCAAGCCGTCTACTTGATGGATAGTCGCTCTATTATCGCTGGTCATTTCGCCACCTGGTTCTTGAACGTCGGCATTACCTCGGTGCCGAAAAGCTCCAGTTGTTCGAGCATCACATCCAAGGGGGTGCCCATGCGGGTACAGCCGACGTGGACCCCCTCCAAGCCGGGGTACTTGTCCTGCAACTCCATGAGACGCTCGGTGATGTGTTCCGGTGGGCCGCAGAGCCAGGACCCGGCCCTGACTGCATCCTCGATGGTGGGCAGGTTGGCGGTTGGGGCCCGCCTGGGGTCGGCCAGGTCAGCAAGCTGGGCGTCGGTCATCCCGCGGAAGAAGCCCAAGGGTGCAAACATCTTCATGTCCTCTTCATAGAACCGCTTGCACTCCTTCATACCCTGTTCCTCGGTCTCGGCAATGTAGGTGGGTATGCCGATGACCAGGTCGCCGCCCAACTCGGTCTCCCGCCCGTGGCGGGACAGGGTGTCCCGCCACCGTACTACTACTTCGTCGGACGCGCCGCCGGTTACTGCTCCGCCGCCGATGATGCCCTTGATGCCGTGCTTGGCCATGAAGTCCATAGCCCTCTGGCCGGCGCTGACTATGGGCTGCCAGCACTCCACGGGGATTGTCAGGGGTCGCGGCACCAGGGTGATTTCCTCCAGTTCGTAGCCCCTGTAGGGCACCGGAGGCGGTATGGTGTAGTACTTGCCGTGATGCGAGAAGGACTTCTCGTTGAAGGCCTTCATCATCACCTCGACCTGCTCTTCGAACAACTCGCGGTTGGCATCCGAGTCGGTGAGAGTGCTGGGCGCGCCGAAGGTGTCCACCTCGCGGCTGTGGTAGCCGCGTCCTACGCCGAAAATGACCCTGCCCTTGGTGAGGAGGTCCACCGTGGCGAAGTCCTCAGCCAGCCGCAGCGGGTGCCACATGGGCGAAATGTTGAATCCGCAGCCGAACTTCAGGTTCTTGGTGAGGTGGGCCAGGTGCATGAACAGCATCAGCAGGTTGCCGATGCACTCGTTGCCTTCCCGCTGGAAATGGTGTTCGGCCATCCAGAAGCTGTCGTAGCCGAGCCGGTCCATCAACGTGGCGATGGAGGCCGTCCGGTCGAAGATGGTGTTCAGGTGCTCGTCCGGGAACCAGCGGTCGTTGACCGCGGTGGCCTCCAAGCCAAGGTCTCCCAAGTCCACGTGGCCGGCGTACAAACAGCCGAAGTCGGTGATCATGATGCGCCTCTTTAGAATTTGGTGTTGGAAGTATCCGATATAGTCCCCTCACCCGCCAGGTGAGAGGACTATTGAGTCCTCCGTTGGGCTACTTCAACCACTCGGCCACCCGCTCGGCGATCATTATAGTGGTGGCGTTGGTGTTGGCCCGCACACAGTCCGGCAGGGTGGAAACGTCCACCACCCGCAGGCCTTCCAGTCCGCGCACCCGGCAGTACTGGTCCAGCACCGCCATCGGGTCGGAGTCCGGCCCCATCTTGCAGGTGCCGGAGATGTGCTGGGTGGTGGTAACGTTACGCAGCAGCCACTGGTCCAGCGCCTCGTCGGACACCAGGTCCTCGGGCTGCGGCGTAATGCACTCCTCCACGATGTCCTTGTAGGAGTCGTTCTCCAGGAATTTCATGCACATGCGGACGCCTTCCCGCAGGCGCTCCCTGTCCCACGGCTCTTGCAGGTAACGGTAGTCCAGCACGGGTTGATCGTGGGGGTCGGTGGAGGCAAGTTTCAGTTCACCCGCTCCCACCGCCAGTTCCAGCACGCAGGTGAATCGGATGCCCTCGCCTTCCAGCGGGTCGCCGCCCATGGGAGACGAGAAGGAGGACTGCATAATCTGCATGTCGTTCCGGTCTTTGGAGCCGGACGCCGTGTAGCGCAGACCCAACTGGCTGCGCGGGGCCTCGGGGTCCAATGGGAAGTCTTCCTTGACCTTCACCGGCACACGGACATTGGGATGGTCCCGCAAGTTCTGGCCCACTCCCGGAGACTCGTGAACGATGGGTATGCCCATTTCCCTCAGGTGGTCAGCCGGGCCTACACCCGACAGCATCAGCAACTGGGGCGAACCGATGCCGCCGGCGCTGAGAATGACCTGGTCAGCCTCTACGATGAACCGTTCGTCCCCGCTCTCAACGTCGACTCCGGTGGCGCGGTTTCCCTCGAAAACAATGCGGTGAACCGTTACGTTGGCCCGGACGGTGAGGTTGAGCCGGTGGCGTGCTTGGCCCAAGTAGGTCAGCGACGTACTCATGCGGACGCCGTTGGGGTTGTTCATCGGTATGGGGCCGACGCCCCAGGAATCCGGATGGTTCATGTCCGGATCGTGTGGATAGCCGTCTTCCCGGCAGGCTTGGTAAAAGGCTACTTGGGCCGGCAGCCAGGTCTCTTCCTTGTGCCGGCGCACCGGGATGGGGCCTTCCGAGCCGTGAAAGTCGTCGTGGATGTCGGTGTCGGTCTCGGACATCCTGAAGTAAGGCAGGGTCTTGACGAAGGACCATTCGTCGTTGCCCCATGACGCCCAGTTGTCGTAGTCCTCGGGGACGCCCCGCAGGAACACTTGTCCGTTGATGGCACTGGAACCTCCGACCACCCGGCCTCTCGGCACCGGCATGGTCTCCCCCTGCTCCGCCGTGGGAGTGCCCCGGAACGACCAGTTGTGGGGAGCGTCCACTGCGGATGCAAGCTGGTTGTAGCCGAACTTCAGGTCGTCGGGGTAGGTCTCAAAGTCGGGGTAGTCCGGGCCGGCCTCGAGCAGCAGTACGGACCGGTTGGGATCCTCGGACAAGCGGGAGGCCAGAACACACCCCGCCGACCCGGCCCCTATGATTACAACGTCATACTTCATAGCGCGTTCCTCAGATAAATTTTTCGACAATGAAAAGACAATGGATTGTCCAGAGGATGTCGCAGCAGCGGGACTAAAGCGCGTCCAGCCCCGCTTGGGCACAGTCTTCGTCCTGCTGCGCCGTAGCGCCGCTGGCCCCGATGGCGCCTACCAGTTCACCGTTCTGTCGTATTGGCACCGCGCCTTGAGCAGGAATCATCCGCCCGCCGGTAGCGGAGATGACGGCTTGGATGACAGGAGAGTCGGCCTGCAAAGTCCCGCTGGCGCGGCCGAACCCGGCGGAAGCCGCCGCTTTGCCTTGGGCCACGGTGGCGGTAATTGCACTGGCGCCGGCCATGCGGTTGAACGACAAAAGGGCGCCGCCGCCGTCACAGACGGCGATGCTCAGGCTCACGCCAAGCTCTTCGGCTTTGGCCTTGGCTGCTGCGATCATGCGGTTTGCATCGTCTAAAGTAAGACTCATCTGAGGACCTCCCTTCTTAGTTGCTTGCACGTGGATTCTACAGGTTAGCCCAGCATGGGGCAATCTGGTGAAAACTCCTCAAAAGACAGCGCCCCCATACACGGGGGCGCTGCTTGTTCAAGCCGGTAGGTTGGAAGTGTCCGGCGCGGTCTACTTGTCGAGGAAGTTGAACTGCTCGAACTTGCCGTTGGTTATGGGCGCGGCGTCCAAGCCGAGCCAACGCTCCAGGATAGTGGAGTAGGTGGACCGGAAGTCGTTGTTGAAGCGCATGTCGCCTTCCACATGGTCCTCGGCCTTGAGCGACGGGTATTCGCCGTAGATCCCACCGTTCACCTGACCACCGATAACGAAGGCGGAGCCCCCGGAGCCGTGATCGCATCCAGTGCCGTTGTCCTGGATGCGGCGCCCGAACTCGGACCAGACCAGGATGACCGTGTCATTCTCCAACCCCTGCTCCCGCAAGTCTTCGGTGAAGTCGGCGATGGCGCCGCCCACGTCGGTCCACAGCTTGGCGTGGGCCATCAACTCGTTGCTGTGGGTGTCGAAACTGCCGTGGGTGGTGTAGTAGACCCTGGTGCCCAAGTCGGCGGACATGACCTGCGCCACGTTCTTGAGGGACTGGGCGATGGGGTTGTCGGCGTACTCCACGCTGGAGGAATACTTCTGCGGCGCGGTCCTGAGTATGTCGGCGCCTTTCAAAGCGTCGGAGCCGGACTGGCCCAGTACCTGGGCGACGGTGTCTTTTCCGCCCGTCGGACCGTACAACCGGCTGAAAGCCTCCAATGCCTCCCGGCGCATGCTTTCGTCCTTGATGTCGGGCATGAGGCCGTAGGTCTCCAGGTTGCCCACGGAGGCTACCGGCACGCCCTTGCACATCATGACCCTGGGGAGACCGCGGCCGAAGTTGACGCCGGTCAGCACGTTCTCAGCCGTGGGGTCAAGGTCACGGATGGTGGCGCCCAGCCATCCCTCGGCTCCGATGCGGTCCGTCTGTGCGGTGTACCAGATGTCCCGTGAGCGGAAATGGGAGCGGTTGGGGTTGTCATACCCCACGCCATTGATGATGGCCATGTTGCCCCGGTCCCAAAGGGTCTTGATTGGGG
Organism: Dehalococcoidia bacterium; assembly: GCA_965203835.1. Lineage (GTDB taxonomy): Bacteria > Chloroflexota > Dehalococcoidia > Lucifugimonadales > UBA3495 > CBDCFV01. The sequence continues at coordinate 702,970 of OZ241919.1, read as the reverse complement.
CGAGGGTGGAGTTGATCCCAATCTCGTCGTTAAGCTTGATGACCTCTTCCTGGGGTATGCCGATACTGGAGCGGTAGTCGTAATAGAGGCCGTTGCTGTAGGGAATTACCGTGTTCAGGGCGTCGTTGCCTCCCTGAAGTTCTATAACGACCAGAGTCCGGTCTTTCTTAACCGTAGTCATTGCGTCCTCCCAATTTATGAACTGCGCTTGTAGACCTGGATTCGGTGACGGTTGCTCTCGGTTACGTACAGGACACCGTCGGCGTCAAGTTTTACGGAACGCGGCGACCAGAAATACTTCTCGATATGGGACGATTCCTCGTGGGGGTTGGATACGAAATATTCTATCTCCGGCTCCAGGTTCGCCGTCGCGCGGGCTGCCTTTTCCTCCAGGTTGATGTCCAGGAAGTTCTGGGCCCATTTGGACAGGACGGATTCTCCCCTGACCTTGGTCACGAAGTTGCCGTCCCGGTCCAATACCTGTACCCGTTCGTTGCCCCAGTCGGCGACGTAGATATAGCCGTCCTTGTCCACCGCCACCCCGGAGGGGCGGTGAAATTCCCCGTCGCCCTGGCCGGGAGTCCCGAAGGCTGCAAGAAACTTTCCGTCGGGGGTGAACTTCTGTATCCGGTCGTTGCCGAAGTCAGCGACGTAGACGTTGTCCTCCCCGTCCAGGGTCAATCCCCAGGGCGTTTCAAACTCGCCTTCTCCATTTCCTTGGGAACCGAAACCCAACCGGAAACGGCCGTCGGGGCTGAACTTCTGCACCCTATGATTATAGGTGTCGGAGACATAGGGGTTGTCGTTTGAGTCGAAGGCGATGGCAGACGGGGTATCGAGTTCACCGTCACCGGAGCCGGGGACGCCCCACTTGTACAGGAACGATCCCGAAGGGGCGAAAGCGGTGACCCGGTGCAGGTATTCGTCGCAGATGTAAACCCGGCCCTGGCTGTCCACCGAGGTGCCGCTGGGCCACACGAACTGGCCGTCTCCCTCGCCGGCGGACGCGAAATTGCCGTAGTACTCGCTGTCCTTGTCCAGCATACAGACCCGGATGCCCCGGGTAATAGTATCCAGCGACCGGTTGACTACGTATATGCGCCCGTCTTCGCTGATGGACGCGTCGACGGGGTAGTAGAACCCCCGGCCTTCCATGGTGGTCATTCCCAGCGTCGTGACGTATTCCAGGAAGTCCGTTCTGGTCTTGGATTCTGTACTGGTCATCGTCCCCCCTGCGTTGCCCCCTTTCCCCTTCGGCCAGGGGCAGGCTATTTCCCCCGTCTCCACGGGGGCAGGCTCCGGTCATTCCCGCGAAGGCGGGAATCCAAGGCTAAGCTCTCTGGAACTCTTGAGTGGAGGCAACCATTTGCAGCATAGCCGCTATGCGCTCCCGGGAGGCTTCGTCCAAGCTTCCGCCGCCCAGTTGCAGGTCGCCGCCGGTTGAGGCGAAGTCCACCAACACACGCTTGGTGTCGTCTCCCACCGCCATCGCGCCCACTTGCTCGAGGCAGGCATCCACCAGGGTTTCGGGAGAGATTGCGGACTGGTACCGGGACGCTACTCCGTCGATCATTGCCCTGACACCGGGCTTCTTGGCGTCCCCAAGCTGTTGCGTGGCGAAGTTCACCCGCTCCACCAGGGTGCCGGTATCCAGCCAGCCGGTCCCTTGGTGCCAGCCTTCAACGCTGGGAGGATTGTTCAGGTACTGGCCCATGTACATGGCTTGGAAGTGGCGGTCCACCAGTTCCTTCCGAGGGCGGTCCGCTTCTCCAGTCAAGCGGATGACCCCGGCCACCAGTTCCACGGGGCTCTTGACCTTGGTGTACCAAACGCTCTGGGACTTGAAGAAATCGGAGTTGAACAACACCCGCAGCATGGCAGAGATGTCGTAACCGCTGTCGAAGTAGGCTTGGGTGAGTTGGCGTATAGCGTCCTCGTTGGCCGGCGGCTCGTCGGGCCACTCTGGCACCGGCGGCTCATCGGCGACGAAGAAGTCGTACAGGTGCCTGGCAATGAACCGTGCGGTGGCTTGCTGCTGGCAGATAATCTCGACTATGTCTTCGCCGTTGAACCGGCCCCGCTGTCCCAGGAACACCTTCTCGCCGTCGTCATGGTCCTCCGGGTTGTACTCGAAGTGCCAGGAGATGCGCCCATAGGGCCAGTCCGAGTCCCTCTGGGACCGCATCTCCATGTATTCGCGGTTCCCAATAGTCCAGCCGGTGAAGGCCCGGGCGCATTCCTTGATGTCGTCCTCGGTGTAGTTGCCCACACCCATTGAGAACAGCTCCAGCAGTTCCCTGCCGTAGTTCTCGTTGATGGAGTCCTTGTGGTTGTCCTGGTTGTCCAGCCAGATAATCATGGCCGGGTCCTTGGACAGTTCGATCAACAGGGTATTGAAGTTGCCCATCCCATAGTGCCGGAGCATCCGGGTCTGGTCCGACAAGGCCTTGCCGTGAATGACCTTGGGATACCCGGTGGCGAAGATACCGTGCCAGAACAGGGCCATTTTCTCCCGGAGAGGCGTGGTGGTCGTCGCCATGCGATACAGCCAGTTTGCCCCGGTCCCGACGGGCCCAAGCATTCCGGACAGGTCGGGATGGAAACGACGGATGATGGCATCGTCCATTCGCCGCTCGTCAACCGGACTGATAAGCTCCTCGACGGTGGCTTCATAGCCCTTGGCGGCGTACTGCTCCAGTTGCTCCCTGGTTGCGCCGAACCCGGCGCGTCTCATGAGGTGTGCGATAAGCTCTACATCGGTGTTTCCCATCTCTCAACCTCAAGCTAAAACGTAAAACCGTGCGGACAGCCCGAGACGCTGTCTTTTCGAAAATTCTAGGGGCTGACCATTGCCCAGTCAAGCACCGGAGCCCCTTCCCGTCTTGCCCGCGCAGGCGGGCATCCGCCGGGGCCATGTAATTGATATTCCTTCGTCCCTACCGATAGGCGGAGAGGCTTTTCTCCGGATCGTATACAGGCCGGCGCATCTCGAAGTAGTCGTGAGTCCGGCAGTACATATTGCCAGCCAGCCTGCCGGTGGGTTTCAACAATTCGTGGTTGATGCGGTGTCCGTTGATGATGTCGTCCCTGACGTGCACCAGGATTACGGTGCCTATGACCAGTCCGTGGCCGTGGACCGGGTCGCCGATGGGTACAACCTGCTCCAAGCGGCACTCCAGGTTAACCGGCGATTCAGCGACCCGCGGCGCCTTTACTATTTGGGAAGGAATGGCCGTGAGACCGGCGATTTCGAACTCGTCAACATCCTCCGGGAATTCGGCGGCGGTCTTGTTCATCGCTTCGGCTATGTCGTCGACCACCACGTTCACCACGAATTCGCCGGTTTCCTCGACGTTGCGGAGGGTGTCCTTGCTCTTCCGGTCCACGGTGCGGGAAGAGGAGAAAACTATGGTGGGAGGGTCGTAGGAGACGGCGTTGAAGAAGGAATAGGGGGCCAGGTTGCTGACGCCGTCGGTTGATACGGTGGAAACGAAAGCGATGGGCCGGGGCACCACCACGCCGGTCAGGACCAGGTTGAACCTATCAAAGTTTAACGGGTCGATTATCAAGCAATTACCTCGCAACACCAAAAACGTCATTCTCGCGTGCGCGGGAGTCCGATGTTCAGGTGGAATTTTTACAACTAAGGATTATAGCCCCAAGCCGGAAAAGGGCAAAGCACCCTTCCCGTCTTTCCCGCGAAGGCGGGAAACCCGCCGGGTGCAGGCATTGGTTGCTTGGCGATGGGCCAGCCATTAACATGCACCGATGCAAAATTCCATTGCCGGCAACCCGATTGCGGAGGAGTTCTTACGGGAACAACTGCCCCTGATAGCGCTGTGCTTTGCCGCGGGAATCGCGGCAAGCTACTGGCAGCACGGCGCGCTGGTCGGCGTCGGCGGAGTGGAATTTCCCTTGGCCGGCGTATACGTTCCCCTGTGGCACTTGGTCTGGATGGGCTTCTGGACCGGCTACACCATGGCGCTGGTGGGTGAGGCCAGCGGTATTTTCTCGCTGCCCTACTCCATGTCCATCCTGCGGTTCGACAACATTTTCATCAGCCCGACCAACACGGTGCTGACCTTTTTGAATCCCCTGGGAGCGATCCTGGGGTTCCGCAAGGAAAAGCGTTTGAACCTGGACATGGCGTTGTGGCCGTGCGTAGGCACGCTGTTCGGGTCTCAGATCGGACCGTTCATCCGGGTGTTTCTCCTGGAGGACGAAGGGCCTTTCAAGGCCGTGACCGGCGCATCATTGGCCCTGCTTGGCGTTTACATGGTCTACCAGATAACGCCGATGTACACCCGCCGCGGCGGCAAGCAGCAGACTATAGAGCGGGCATTTCACGCCCATGCCGAAGAGTTGCGGCAACGCGGCGAGATGCCCTCCGGACTGCCCGAAGGCGTGGAACTGAAGACCCTGGACAAGTCATGGCGGGCGATAACGGTGGAGTTCTGGGATATCCAGTGGAGGCTGAGCGTGCCCCTGCTATTCCTGTTAGGGGCTGGCGTGGGACTGGTCTCGTCCACGTTGGGAGTTGGCGGCGGCTTCCTGATGACGCCCATCCTGGTGACGATGTTCGGGCTGCCCCTCTACGTTATCGTGGCTATAACGCTGCCCTACGTGTTCGTCCAGTCGGCCATCGCCCTCTTTTCGTACACCGTCACCGTGCCGATAATAACCGGGGTGCACACGCCCCCGGAATGGGCATGGGGATTTTATGCCTCCGCCGGGGCCATATTCGGAGCGTGGCTGGCGTCCAAGACCCAGCGGTACGTGCCGCAAAGGTCGCTGAAAATCATCGCCGGAGGGGTAACCGCCATAACGGGTTCGCTGTACGTCGCCAGTTTCTTCGTGGAGCTTCCCTTTGCGGTCTAAGTGGACTCCCCCCTTCCCGTCATTCCCGCGTAGGCGGGAATCACGCCGGGGGCAAGCATGAGGGCGTTGCGCTGGCTGAGCATCCGGCTGGTCTCATGGTTGCCGTTCATCGTTATGGTGTTGGCGGTGGTGGTAGGGGCTTGGCATGTGCTGACGCGGTGAGGGATATATCGCTTTCGACCCCCATACCATGGCCCGCGGGTGTCGGAGTCAATGTGACCCGGTGAGCCGAATTATGGGGTAGTCGGGGAATGCTTCGTTCCAAGACGGAATATTGAACACCGCGCAACCTTCCACGATGCTACTCACCCACGCATCGGTGCCAACTACGGGCAACTTGCGTCTCAGATCGTCCGTCCTCTCGGTCAATTGGGTCCTGTCTAACGTATCCGATGCTACCATCACGTAATAATAGATAGGCTTGTTTGCCCTACCAGAAGCCCATTCGTATAGAAAAGAGTCCCGATACTTGTGCACGAAATCTTCGTCAAGACGGCCTCTATGGAAACTTTGAATGAATTCTTCTCTGTTTCCCTCTTGACTGTTGGGGTGCTGTGGGTCTTTGAATTCGATAAACAGGTAACGATCAGACTCCTCTACAATAAAATCCACCGCTTTCATACAATGGCTCAATCCATGTCCGGGGCCGTCGAACCGGCGAACATCCACTACATTGTTTACGGTGAGTTGCAGATCGCCTTCGGTGAAAACCCTCACCGCGCTGGCCTTCCCAAGCTACGATCTATTTCACGGTCGTACATGTCCCCGAACGCCTCGGCAATGGCGTTGGGGTGAATGTCGAGGTAATTGCGGGCTTTCCGGCACTCTATTTCGCCCGCCTCAGTTCGATAGAGCGAAAACCAACCAATAACGTCGTCGATCCTGCTGCGCAGGTCGAGTTCTTTTAGTACGGCGTAATCGTGAGTAGCCAGGAATATCTGGACGCCCCCGCGCTGCAACTGCAGCAAAACATTGACCAAAGGACCATACATCTTCGGGTTGAGGTTGGTCTCGGGTTCGTCCCAAAACAGGACCGAACCGCGAGAAAGTGTGCCGTTCCGGATCAGAAGCCACAGCAGCCCAAGTTTCCGCATTCCTTCGGCAAGCAATGAAAATTCCAGGTCGCCCCGCCTGTTGTGCAGGAAAAATTCCTCCCCCTTGATGGTAATCGTCCCACCGATAGCCTTTTGCAGCGTTGCAAGCAAGCCCTTGTGAGAGATGTCTGCGGGGTTGCGCAATGGCGGCAGATAGGCCCGATGCAGAATATCTCTATACACTTCCTCAAAATGGACCTCCCGGGTCTCATATAGGGACAGAAAGCCGGGAGCATTAGAGAGCATCTCCTTAGCCGGTATGTAGACGCTTTCTATTGGAGTTTTCGTCCAATCGTGGGAACGTTGTATGGAAGCCGAACTTGATCCCTCAATACGGTTTGGAAACGCAGCCAGCAAGTTGACATCGCCGCGAGATATTTCCACCTTTGCATCGGCGCCCACGCCTTGCCGTTTTACCAACCGGTCTAACGCGCGCGCCGACGGCAGAAACACCCGCAAGAGTTTTTCGGTAAGAGGATCTCCGGTCTTTGAAACGTCGCACGCCGCGTAGCAGACCTTCATAAGGTGGGTCTTGCCCGTGCCGTTGGCGCCGACTAAAACATTGACGCCGGAGGAAAATTCTACCTCTAAGTTATCAAAAGCTGTAAAGCTTTCTAACTTTACTTTGGTAATGGTCATACTTCACCTGTGACCGGCGCCATCCTGAAGTCGCCTTTTCCCGTCACTCCAGCGTCTCTATCTTGTGGGCCTCGATCCACTCCCAGTCAAGCTGGTAGCCCAAACCCGGGAGAGTCGGAGCCTCAACGACGCCTCTGCCGTTTAGCTTGATGTCGTCCACCAGCCCGAATTGGTGGGCGGCTTGCGGCATCCAGTACTCGAAGAAGTCGCAGTTCGACACTGAGAAAATCACGTGCAGGTTGGCGGCGTTCATGAGCGAATTTCCCGCGATGCCGATTTCGCAGTTCATGCCGAACCCTTCCGCCAAGGAGCATAGCTTCTTCAGCCCAGTGATTCCCAGGTTCCGGGCCGTGCCGCGCACCAACCGCGACGACTGGTTCCTGATAATGTTGGCCGAGTTGAAGAACTGGAAGGGGTTCTGGTCGCTCATGCAAAGGGGCACGTCCAACCGGGCGCTCAACTCCTTAATTGAGTCGAGGTCGTGGTGGGGGACCGGGTCCTCGTACCAGTGGAAGCCGTTGCGGTCCAGCGCCCGTCCCACGTCCAGGGCTTGGCGGAACCGGTAACCGCAGTTGGGGTCGAGCATCAGCTTCATGTCCGGCCCCACCCGCTCACGCACCGCCGTAACGGTTTCCACCACGTCGTTGGTAGACATAACGCCTGGATGCAGCTTGTAGGCGCGGAACCCTGCCGACACCAGTTCCTCGGCCTCTCTTACATACCCATCGGCCGAGTCGTGGCGCGGCGGGTAGGTGCCGTACACCTCGGTCTCACGCCGGTGGGCGCCCAGCAGGGTGTAGACCGGGGCTCCGGCGGCCTTTCCGCAAATATCCCACAGCGCCACGTCCACCGGGGCCCACATGCTGTTGGTGATGCCCCTCCTGGAGTACAGCACTCCCAAGCGGTCCCACAGCCACTCCCGGTCCGATGCGTCCCTGCCGACCATCTCCGGCTTCAGCACGCGAAGTATCGGCCCGAACAGGCCGCGGCCTCCCTGCCGGAATTCCCCTACAAAGCAGTTCCCTTCAACGCCCTCGTCGGTGAACACCCGTAAAACGCCCTGCTCGGTCGTGCCAGCAAAGCGCCCAAGGTCCGAGTCCAAGCCGGTGTCCGGTATATCTCTACGAATCACGTCGATTTTCATGTCCGTGATTTTCACGGCGTCACCTCGTTGGCTGGATTGATAGTGGGTAGCGGCCCTATTCGTAGGGCTGCAATTGAATTTCGTGCAAGGCCGGGATAACTTCCCGCCCCAGCAATTCGATGGACCGCATCACGTCCTCATGGGCCATGCCGCCCTCGTTGCCGTAGATGTGGAGCCAGCCGGGGTTGAGCCGTTCCACAATGCCGGAGAGCTTCCTGGTTACCGTGTCAGGGCTGCCGACAATCAGGTTGTCGACTTCCTGAAGTTGCTCGTAGCTCATGCGCCTGCCGAAGCCGCCGGCGCCGGGCAGGGTCCGCTGGATCTGGACCGCCTCCCGCGACTGGTAGCCCGGCGGATCGTTATGCTCTCTGGGCCCCTTGTTACGGTGTTCCTCCGTCCACATGAACGACCTGCCGATTTCCTGGGCTTTCTCGTCGGTGTCGGCTACCAGGACGCGTAGCAAGTAGCCGAAGTGTTCCGGCCCCGGCTGGAAGCCCACCTCCTTGGCGGTGTCGATGTAAACGCCTCGCACTTGCTCGGTGTAGTCCAGCAGCGACCCCAGGTTCATGTACGGGTGCTGGTGGCGGGCTGCCCAGACGACGCTTTCCGGGCTGGACAGTCCGGGGAACCACACCGGCGGGTGGGGCTTCTGTATCGGCAGCACCCAGGGATTGACCGCCCGGTAGTGGTAATACTTGCCCTCGTATCGGAAGGGACCGGGTGTGGTCCAGCACTTGAGAATGAGGTCGTGGGCCTCTTCGAACCGCTCCCGGTTCTCCGCAGGGACGATCCCGCCGACCAAGCTCTCTACGGCGGTGCCGCGGACGAAACCGGAGATTACCCTTCCGCCGGAGTAGCAGTCCAGCATCGCTATCTCTTCTGCCATCCTGATGGGATCGGTGACGGCGATGACGTTGCCCAGCATGGCTATCTTGACGTTCTTGGTGATCTTGGCGATGACGGCAGCGTCCAGGTTGACCGAGGGCTTCATGCACCAGTATGAGGAGTGGTGCTCGTTGGACATGATTCCGTCGAAGCCCACCTCGTCGGCCCAAGCGTACTGCTCGTGGTACTGGTTATAAAGCTCGTGGGCCTTTATGGGGTCAAAGAACGTGTTGGGAAAGCCCAACCTGCCAGACTCGTACCCCTCGATGTCCTCGACGGTGATGTGACCGTAGGGCTGCTCGGAAAACCAGAACACTTCGATGGTGTCTTTCATCATTCGCTCCTTCCTCAGTTGGGTGCTGGAGCCGCCTCGGTAGGTGGGCAAAATTGTAGGCTAGGCACGGCCCCGCCACAAGATAGTGAAAAGGCCGACGAAAGAGGCCAGGGCCACGATAACAATGGACTCGCCGAATGCTGCGACGACCGACGGAGAAGCGCCGCCAGGTGTGGTCAGGACCGGCCAGCCAAGGGCCCTGGTATATACGGCGGCGCCCAGCGCGGTGCCTATGGCCGTGCCGACCACCCTGCTGGTGGCCAGAAAACCCGCGGCGCTGCTCAGGTACTCTCTGGGTACATAACCCATGATGGCGATGTTGTTGGCGGGGACGGCGATGGACAAGCCGGCCCCGCTGACCGTGATGGCCAGCACGATCTGCCAGATGGGAGCGGTGAATCCCAAGTAGCCCAAGCCCAGCAGCCCTCCGGCCAGCATAACCAAGCCCAGGAGCGACGGCGACATGGTGCCGAGCTTGTCGGCCATGATTCCGCCCACCGGCGAAAATACAAGCCGGGCCAAGTGGAAGGGCAATATGGCCAGACCGGCTAGCGTTGCCGAGAAACCCAGGCCCTGGATGAGGAAAAACGGCGACAGGAAATTCCATCCCCCATGAGCTATCTGGATGAATATCTGGGCCACCACTCCGGAGGAGAACACCCGGCTGGCGAACAGCTTCATTTCGATGATGGGGGTTGATGCCAATCGCTCTATGACCACCAACACCGCGAGGAATCCGGCGGTGAGCATAAGCAGCGAGGACTCCAATATGGAGAAGAAGCCCAACTCGTCGGCTTGGTTGATGGCCAATAGTCCGGTGATCATCGCCGCGGTAAGGACAAGCGCGCCGGCAAAGTCTATGCTTATAGGGCCCCGCTGCTCTCCCGGATCGTTCCTCAGGTAGCGCCAAGCTACGAACACCCACACTACGTGGGCCGGTATCCGGGCCCAGAACAAGGCCCGCCAGTCCAGGTAGTCGATCAGCAGTCCGCCCAGGTAGTAGCCGCCCCCAATGCCCACGCCCAGCGCCATGTTGTTGATGCCTTGGGCGATTCCCCGTTCGTGGGGCGGGAAGTCCTGGGTAATCAGGGCGTTGTCGTTGGCCAGCACCATAGAGTGGCCGAAGGCCGTAAGGACGCGGGCGGCAATGAGCTGGTTCACGTCCTGGGCCAGGGAGGCAAGGCCGAGGCTTATGATGACGACAAGGATACCCCATGTATAGACTTTCGCCCGGCCTATGGTGTCGGACACCCAACCGAGAGTGAGGAGGGGAGCCGTGCTTCCCAGGTAGTAAGCCAGGGCAAGCCAGACTATGACGTTGGCGTCGGTCTGGAAGTCGACTATGAGGGCGGGAAAGCCTATGGCGATTATGCCGAAGTCCATGATGCTCAACAGGCTGCCCCAGCACACCACGGACATCAGTACCCATTTGTATTCTAGTCTCGTGCTTTCCCTCCAGGTTGCTTTGTTCTTCGCCCCCCTTCCCGTCTCCCCCGCGTAGGCGGGGGCCACGCCGGGGGCAGGCGATCAGACGGCAGGCGCAGGTTGCCCTGAGGTCTCGATGCTGCAATGGACAAGGAGTCCCCTCCGGCGTACTATTCCCGTAAAGGCGGTGCGGCGCGGGTCCCCCTTCCCGTCTCCCCCGCGTAGGCGGGGGCCACGCCGGGGGCATGCTTCTGTGGGCGCCGCCGCCAGCCGGGACTCCCAAGTCGTAAAGCCCCAAAGACTATAACAGAGGCGCGGAGAGATTATGAAGGTTGGAATGTTCATGATGCCGTCCCATCCGCCGGAACGGCCGACGTTTGAAGCCCACCAGTGGGACCTGGAATGCTTGCGCTTGGCCGACGGCCTGGGGTTCAGCGAAGCGTGGATCGGCGAGCATTTCACCGCCCCGTGGGAGCCTGTGCCAGCCCCGGACCTGCTGATTGCCCAAGCATTGATGCAGACCAAGAACATCAAGCTGGCGTCGGGGGCACACTTGCTGCCCTTCCACAACCCCATCGAACTGGCCCACCGGGTGGCTTACCTGGACCACATGGCCCAAGGCCGGTTCATGTTCGGCATAGGGTCCGGCGGCTTGCAGTCGGACCACGAGTTGTTCGGCGTGGACATGAACGCGGGGCAGCACCGGGAGATGACGCGGGAGTCGCTGGACATAATCTTGAGCATCTGGCAGCACCTGGACGGCCCCTTCCACTACAAGGGGAAGTTCTGGAATTTCGACATTCCAGACCCCAAGGACTACGAGTTCGCCACGTTAAAGACCTTTTTGGGGCCATACCAGAAGCCCCACCCGCCCATCGGAGTGGCCGCCGCCAGCCCGGGGTCCCAGACTCTGAGGATAGCCGGCGAGCGAGGATACATCCCGTTGAGCTTAGGGCTCAACGCAGTGTACATGGCCAGCCATTGGGACGTAGTGGAAGAAGGGGCGCGGGAGAGCGGACTGGAGCCGCCCTCCAGGGAGACGTGGCGCATTGTGAGAGACGTATGGGTTGCCGACACCGACGAGGAGGCCCGCGACGGCGCCCTCAACGGCATGTTGGGCCGGGCGTGGCGGGACTACCTGCATCCCCTCTTCTCCTTTGGCCCGTACCCCTTCACGCGGGCTATGAAGCACGATGAGAGTATCCCAGATGAGGCCGTCACGGTGGAGTACATGCTGGACCACCTGTGGCTGGTCGGCTCCCCGGATACAGTGGCCCAAAAGCTGCGAGACCTTTACGAGATGGTGGGTGGGTTCGGCACCCTGCTCTGGCTGACCTTCGACCACTCCGAAAACAGGGCGGCCTATGAGAAGAGCATGCGCCTGATGGCGGAAAAGGTCATGCCGCAGGTGGCCGACCTGACCGGGGCATAAACCCCTGATCCGTTCTCTGGCCAGCCCAACCGGAGGTGTCAGCTCCTTCCGTCACTCCCGCGAAGGCGAGAGTCCAAATGGTACGCCATGGTTTCCCGCCTTCGCGGGAAAGACAAGGCGCTGACCGCATTGAAAGCAACGGGGAAGTCCGGTGACGAAGATAGTCTGTTGGAACATTGCCAAGCGCGTGGCGCCGTGGCGGGAACTGCTGGATATGGGCGTAGACGTAGCCCTGTTACAAGAGGTGGGGTGGGTCCCGGACGACGTAGCGGGCCCCCTTCCAGTCGTTCCCGCGCAGTGCCTGCCCTCGGCCCCCGCCTTCGCGGGGGAGACGGGGGCGGGAACCACGCCGGGGGCAGGCTTTGTTGAGACCGGTGACGAGGAGCATTGGAGTTGGAATCGGCATTTGTACGACCGGTGGCCAATGGTGGTGAAACTATCCGACCGGGTAGAGGTCCAGTGGTTCAGGCAGACCGGTCCAGTCGCCAATGTGTCCGAAAATGAAATAGCCGTTAGCGGCATCGGCACGATTGCGGGCGCCCACATTACACCGCTGCATGGTGGTGAACCATTCCTAGCATTCTCGATGTATGCCCGGTGGCTCGTACCCCACCCAACGACAAAAGGCAAACAGATCAGCATTTATCCCGATGCCTCGGCGCACCGAATAATCTCTGACTTGAGCGCGTTCATCGGTCACGTGAATCCTTCAACCCATCGTATCCTGGCGGCCGGCGACCTGAACACGATTTACGGCGCCACGGATGACCACCCGCTGGCTATGCCTGACCGCGACCGCACCATTTTTGATCGAATGACCGCGCTCGGATTGGATATGGTGGGGCCGCGACACCCGTGGGGCCGGAGAGCGTGTCCTACGCCTTTCGGTCTGCCCGAAGACACGAAAAATGTTCCCACCTATCACACTACCCGTCAGACCCCCGCGACAGCCGAGAACCAATTGGACTACGTGTTCGCTTCCCGCGGGTTCCATGAAAGTGTGAAGGTTAGAGCATTGAACGAAGTCGACGAATGGGGACCAAGCGATCACTGCCGAATCTTGATAGACGTTGCGGACACACTACCTGAGTAACCGGAGGAGGTGTTGCCATGGCTACGACGATTACGGGGCAGATAAGAGCGGGAACCGTAGAGGAAATCAAGGCGCGCGGTTGCACGGTGGTCACCGGCGGCGGTCACGCCATTGCGGTGTTTCACCACGATGACGAGTTGTTCGCGGTGGACAATCGTTGTCCCCACATGGGCTTTCCCTTGGACCGGGGAAGCGTCAAGGACGGCATCCTCACCTGTCACTGGCATCACGCCAGGTTCGATCTCGCCAGCGGCGGCACTTTCAATCCCTTCGCGGATGACGTCCGCAGCTACCCTGTCAACGTCACCGACGGCGTGGTCTGGGTGGACCCTCAGCCCGCCCCCAGGGACGAAGTGGCGTACTGGTCGGCCCGTCTTCAGGACGGGATGCAGCACAATATCAGGCTGGTAATCGCCAAGGCCGTCCTTGGCCTACAAGCCGCCGGCTGCGACTATCGCGTGGCTCTCGGAATCGGCGCCCGGTTCGGGACGGAATACTCCGCCGACGGATGGGGCGCAGCCATGAGCATGTTGACCTGCATGGCCAATATCCTGCCGGAGTTGAACGAGGACGACCGGCCTCGAGCGTTGTACCAGGGGCTAATGCACGTGGCCCGGGAGTGCGCTGGCAAGGCGCCCCGGTTCATTGTTGAGCCGTTGCCCGGTGGAGAGACGAGGCCGGAGGTGTTCAAGAACTGGTTCCGCAACTTCATCGAGGTGCGGGACGACGACGGCGCGGAGCGGTGCCTGCACACGGCGATAGAACTGGGTTTTCCTCCGACGACCATTGCCGACATGGTGTTCGCCGCTGCCACCGACCATATCTATCTGGACGCTGGGCATACGGTGGACTTCGCCAACAAGGCCTTTGAACTGCTGGACCACATCGGCTGGGAACACGCGGGGCACGTGCTCACCAGCTTGACCCACGGCATGGCCCGGGCCAGGCGCAGCCAGGAATTGAGCTCCTGGCGCACTCCCATAGACTTGGCGTCTATGGTCTGGAAGGCAAGAGATGAACTGTCGGGACTGTGGGAGCAAGGAAGGGCCAACGAGGGCGAGTGGCACGACGAGGAGTCCCTTGCCGCCGTCATGCTGGGAGACGACCCTGCCGCAATTATTGAGGCGATCAAGGCGGCGGTAGCTGGAGGCGCCACGGCTGACGACCTTGGCTCGACCTTGGTATATGCCGCCTTCCTGCGGATGGCCCACTTCCACACATCCAACGAGTTCCGCGACTGGGACACCGTACACAATACGCTGACCGCCGCCAACGCGGTGCACATGGCGCTGCGGCGGGCGCCGTCGGTCGAACTGGTGCGGGCTGTGTTCGACGTTGCCATAAGCATCTACTTGGACAGGTTCCTCAACATGCCGCCGCAACGGATACCGAACACGGGAGAGGGCCCCATAGACGCTGACTTGTTACTCTCGGAGTTGCTGGAGCGGGCCGACGTCCGGCAGCAGGTCGACGAGGTGGCGCAGCTTGTGTCCCAATACCTCACCGGTGCTGGACAACACGGCCCGCTGCTGAACACCCTGGGCCGGCTGATGCTGCGCGAGGACGCCGGGTTCCACTCCTTCCAACTGGTGGACGCCGGCTTCAATCAGTTCGGGCTGCGGAATGGCTCCGACGCCGGGCGAAAAGTCCTGATAGGCATGTCCCGGTTCCTGGCCGCCCACTCACCCACGCCGAGAGCCGTCGGTCAGACCTACCAGATTGCCCTCCGACTGCAACGGGGCGAGGAGATATACCAATCCGACCCAAGCGAGGAGAAGTGATGCCGAGACTGGAAGGAAAGGTTGCTCTGATCAGCGGTGGAGCCAGAGGGCAGGGCGCGGTTGAAGCCAGGATGTTTGTTGAGGAAGGGGCCAAGGTTGTCATTGGCGACATCTTGGACGACCTGGGAATGCAGGTACAAGCGGAAATCAACGAGACCGGCGGCGAGTGCCTTTACGTCCATCTGGATGTCACCAGCGAATCGGACTGGCAGGGCGCCGTGGAGGCTGCCGTGTCCCACTTCGGGAAGCTGGACGTTCTGGTGAACAACGCGGGCATAGGCAGCCCCAAGGACGCTTCCGGTGAGCGCATGACCATCGAGTCCCTGACGGAAGGCCAGTGGGACCAAGTGATGGACGTGAACGCCAAGGGCGTGTTCCTGGGCACCAAGGCCGCCATCCCGGAGATGAGAAAGGCCGGGGGAGGCTCCATCATCAACATTTCTTCGGTTGCCGGGCTGGTTGGCGGCACCACCACAGCCTATGGCGCATCAAAGGGGGCAGTCCGGCTGCTGACCAAGTCGACGGCCATCCAGTACGCCAGTGAGGGTATCCGGGCCAACTCGGTGCATCCGGGCGTTATCATCACCGACATGACTGCCGCAATGCTGGCCGACGAGGCAGGACGGGAGTTCAACCTGGCCCGCCACCCCATAGGCCGGCTGGGCATATCGGAAGACGTGGCTTACGGAGTCCTGTACCTTGCCAGCGACGAGTCTTCCTTCGTGACCGGCAGCGAGTTGGTCATCGATGGGGGGCTGACGGCCCAGTAGCGTCAGGGGCGTTGACCACTCCCGTTGTCTTTAGTGACTATAGTTTCTATGCCCCTTCAAAAATCTGGGAAACCGGCAGGTGGAACCCGGAGAGGACTACGGACTCCACCATGTCACCCAATCCGGAGAGGGAAAGGCGGCTGTACTGGCCGCCTTCCAACCCAAGCGCCTCAACCGTCCTTCCCTGCGGAGACACAATCCAGCATTCACGGACGCCGATCTGCGCGTAGTCCGCAAGTTTGCCGTCGATGTCTACGCGGGTATTGCTTGGCGACAGGATCTCCACCACCAGGTCGGGACCTCCCTCGATTCGGTCGCCCAGGATGCCGGAGTTTTCGTTACTGACGAACAGCAAGTCCGGCTGCCTCACCCGCAACGGTTCCTGCCGCACGATAACATCAAGGGGCGCATACCATACCCACCCCAGCCCATACTCGCCGACAAACTGCTGTAGTGGCCGGTAAATGTTGCCGGAAATAGTCTGGTGGAATCGCGTAGGTCCCGCAGCCATCAGGAGTTCACCATCAATGATCTCGTAACGCGCCTTGGTTTCCGGGCTGTCAAGGTAGTCCTGGTAGGTTAGCCTGGTCTGTAGTGTCATGGGCGCACCCCTACGGGCTGGAAGTATCCGAACTCTCGGTCATTAGCCGGACCAGATTATCCTCGCAAATAGCGCGCTAAGCCCTTTTAATACTCTATCCGGTACACCCGAACCGCCGTGTCATGGAACATGTCTGCCCGCTCAGAGGCAGAGTAGCCCTTGGACAGCCGCTTGAAGGCGTTGTACATGACGTTGTAGGAGTAGGAGACCTTGTCCACCGGGAAGTTGCTTTCGAACATGCACCGGCTTGGGCCGAACTTCTCGATGCAGTAGTTCATAAACGGCGCCATTGATTCAGCCAACTCCTCGGAGCCGATGGGCGTGTCCCTGGTGTGCCAGTCAAACCCGTTGGCGGGCATACCCATGCCGCCAAGTTTCATGTTGATGTTGGGACATTCCGCCACGGCGTCGATGCCCCTGCGCCACTGGGCCAGCACTTCCTCGTCGCGGTTGGCGTAGGGGCCGATTCGCATCAGGCCGCCGATGTGGTTCAGGATGATGGTCAGGTCGGGCACCGCCTTGGCGAAGTCGGCCAAGTCGGGCATCTGGTGGAAGTACATCCATCCTTCCAAGGACATCCCCATGTCCGACAGCACCTTAGCCCCGGTGCGGAACTGGTCGGTGCGCAACTGGCCCGGCGCTCGGTGAAGGGCCGTGTTGACTATCTCCGGGCTGTCGTCCCAAGTGACCGAATGGCGGATGCCCCGGAAACGGTTGGGGCTGGCGGCTTGCAGGGCCTCCAGCACCGGCCTTACACCGTCGCCAAGGTTGAGGTTGGCGTGGCCCACGATGGCTGCGGCGGCTTGACCGGGACCATACAGGCCGGTGGCGCTGGCGGCGGCCAGGCCCTGGACGAACTCAACCTCTCCCACCGGCCGCATGTCTTCAGGGCCGCTGGCGCGGTACATGGCCCTGGCTTCGACGAACACCGTGGAGCGGACGTTGCCAGCGCTGTTGATGTCGTCGGCGAGTTCATGCAGCAGGTAGCGTTGGTAGGGGATACGCTCTGTCCTGAAGTCCCAGAAGTGGTGGTGGGGGTCGCAGATGGCTATTTCCGGCTCCAAGACGGCCTCCGTCGTCAATCCCAGCCAGTCATTACCTCCGAACGGCATGATGACGCCTCCATTTCATTAGTGTAGCGGCCCAATCATAGCATACGGCCGGGAGCAGCCTTGGAAATAAACGTTGGCCTACTTCAAGGCCGCCTCGATCCTTAACGCCCACGGTTTCAAGATGGCGTAGAGGGCGTCGTTGACCGGGGTAGGCACGCCCGCCTCCCGGCCCATGCGCACCGCCGTGCCGGTGATGCCTTCCAGTTCCACCGGGCGGCCGTCGGTGAAGTCCTTGGCCAACGAGGCCCTGCCGTCGGCGGGGAAGCGGTCCAGGGAGGACATGGCCCATTCCAGCGAATCATCCATGACCGGAGCGCCCTTGGCGCGGCCCACTGCAAGCACCTCTTCGATGGCCTGCTGGATCAACTGCCGGGTTTCCGGTATGGAGCGCATTTCTTCGTACACCGAGTTGGTGGCGGCGTTGACCGCCGCGGACCCGGCGATGTAGGCATATTTCTTCCACAGCATCCCCGGCATATTTTCCTGAAGCTCTACGCGCCAGTTGGCGTGTTTGAAAACCTCCAGCAACCGTTCACCCCGCTCGGTGATTCCCGGTGCCATCTCGCCGAAACTGGCGATGCCGGGACCAGCCTGCGACACGACTCCGGGGGCCAATATCCGGCCTTCCATGTAGGCCGAGCCGATCATCACCGGCTCTTTGCCGAGAGCGTCGGCCAACTGGTCGCCGTTGTCGATCCCGTTTTGCAGGGTGAGTACCACCGTATCGGGTCCGACCATGGGCCGGGTGGCTTCGATGGCGGCGGCGTTCTGGTACATCTTCACGTTGAAGAGAACGAGGTCCTGCACGCCCGCCTTTGAAGTGTCTTCCAACGCCTTGCCCGGAGCTTGGAATGTGCCGTCGTTGACGCTTTCCACCCGCAAGCCATGCTCCTGGATGGCGGACAAGTGCGCGCCCCTGGCAACGAAAGTAACCTCGTGCCCGTCGCGGGCCAACAGGCCTCCAAAATAACCGCCTACGCCTCCGGTACCCATTACGCCTATTTTCATTTCGGCTTTTGCCTCCTTTCAATCATCCAGAAACAACCCTTGTCGGCTACGATTCTGCCCGAGGCGCCGCTTCCGGTTATACCACCCACGGGCCTGTACACAGCTCCGGTCGCCATCAGGGTGTTCAACATGGGTCTATTCCAGTCTCGATGCCCCGATGGAACGCTCCGCCACCAGGACCTTGACGACATCCATGCCGTAATATTTCTGTTGACGCACTGATCTGGCGTAGTGGCTCAGCAATCGGAACGAAGCCTCTTGCTCCTGGGACTCTTCCTCGGTCAGATACGCCAAGCGGTCCTGAAGGTTCTGTCCCTCCAGCGCAGTGAAGAACTCCAACTCCAGGACACCGGTTCCGGGGCGAGCCACTATGGTCAACCGCCTAGGCCCTGCGGGCTCGTCGGCGCCATTGTCTGACAGGAGGCTGAAGAGCGTCTCCTCGCCTGCGGCGCACAACCTGTCCGTCGAAGAGTCATCCCATCCTTTGCTGGCGGAAATTTCCCTGAGGAAGGCATCGATTTCCGTTAGCGCGGAATCATTCAACTCAGTCTCCATCCGCTTGGGCCGGGGGCCGGTCAGCTCCGCAAACCAGGTCATCAGGACAGCAGCTATAGCGCCGGCGGTGAGGCCGTTGTCCAGGAACTTGATCCAAGCGGCTCCCGGCAGGTCTCCGATAATGGCCGAGGTCTCCAAGCCCATACCCAACGAGAAGGACAGTCCCATGATCAGCGTCTTCTTGTGGTCGAGGTCGTCCTGGCTGACGGTACGAATGCCCTCCACCACGTAAGTGCCCATGAGCACCAGCAGATATGCTCCCATGACAGGGGCCGGGATCATCAGCAGGACTGCGGTCAGCTTGGGAGAGAAAGCCAGGACCGCGAGCATGGCGCCGGCCGCGTACCCGACGTTCCTGTTGGCGACGCCGGTAAGGCTTACCAGCGACCCGCTGGTGGCCGAGTTGATGGTCGTTGGAGGCGACCCCGCTATCCCGCTCAACAGAACGCCCACTCCGTTGGCGTTCAAAGATCTCTGCACCAAGCGGAAGTCGGTAGCCTTGGGGTTCCGGCGCGACAACCGCTGCACAACCACGCTGTCGCCCATGTTCTTGATGCCGTTGATGAACACAACGATAACGACCATGGGCAGAAGCGTCAGGAACCCGTGAGCATCAGGCACACTGAAGTCTGGAAACCAGGTCCCCGGCACACCCACCCACGGGGCTTTGGCAACCAGTTGAAAATCGTACAGTCCGAACGGGACAGCGGCCACGCAACCTGCCACTATACCGACGAGAGGCACCCAGAGCCGCCATACGCCGGAAACCCGAAGCCCCAACGCCACCACCACGATCAAGGTCACCGTTGCGACCACAGGACCCGATACAGGCAGTGCGTTGGTGGCCACCGCGGTGACCCGGCCGGCGGCGATGGGTATCACTGTGGCGGCCAATAGCAGTAGCGCAGTGCCCGCCACCACCGGCGTGATGACCCGGCGCAGCAACGGCAGCCATGCCGACAGAACAAACTGGGCAATGGCTCCCGCGATCACGAGGCTGGCCAGCATGGCTGGGCCGCCCGCTTCGAGGGCGGGCACACCGACGACTATGAGGGAGACGCTGGCCGCGGTGATGAGTACGTGCCCGCTTCCAACCCGCCAGACCCGGCCGGCTTGGAGGGCTGTGGTTAATCCGCAGATCAGGAGCGCGGCGAAGGCTGCCCATATCAGGTACTGCTCGGACTGCTCCGCCACATGGGCCGTGGTAGTGACGGTGGTGACAATCGGCGTCAGGACCAGCAGGACTCCTTGGAACCCGGCGGTAGCCGACACGAAAAAGGGACAAGGCTCGTCGGGTTCGTAGCGGATATGGTCGTTGCTCTGGTCTGTTGCCACGCAGTCTCCAAGGAGAGTACGTTCTTCGTTTCTTGAGGGGTTTAGGCGGGGCTTCCGAACTGCTCACGCAGGTCCCGTTTCAGGACCTTGCCCATTACGTTGCGCGGCAACTCGTCAACGAATACCACGGAGCGGGGGCGTTTGAAGCTGGCCAAGTGTTGGGTGCAGTACTGGACCAAGTCGTCTTCCCCCACGTCGCCGGAGCCCTTGACCACCACGGCGCAGACCTCCTCGCCCCACTCCACGTCCGGGATACCGATTATCGCCGCATCCTCGACGTTGGGATGGGACCTGAGCACCTGCTCCACCTCTTCCGGGGATACCATTTCGCCGCCTCGCTTGATGAAGTCCTTGGCGCGGCCCGACAGGTAAATGTACTCGTCCTCGTCCTGGTAACCCAGGTCTCCAGTGTAAATCCAGCCGGACCGTATTGCTTCCTGGGTGGCGGCTTCCTGCTGCCAGTACCCGCGCATCATCCGTGACCCTCTTGCGACTATTTCGCCTACCTCCCCCAAGGTCACGTCGTTGCCTTCCTCGTCCACTATCTTCACTTCCACGTCTTCCAAGGGTTTGCCGATAGAGGTGAGGCGGCGCAGCTTTCTTTCTATCTCTTCCGGCCCGCCCTCCAGAACGTGGTCCTCCGGCGGGAGCATGGTGATGGTGGAGGCTGTCTCGGTCTGGCCGAAGGCGTTGATGAATCGCGCGTTGGGAAATTTGCCGATGGCGTCCCTGATGACTTCCATCGGCATCGGGGCCGCTCCATAGGTGATAACGTCCAACGACGACAAGTCGTACTCCCCGAAACGCGGATGGTCCATCAGGTGCTTGAGCATTGTCGGCACCAGCATTGCGCGGTTGGCCCGGTGCCGCTGCACGGTGCCCATCCACTCTTCAGGATCGAATTGCCGCATGATTGCCAGGGTGCGCCCACCGTAGATCGCCGCCAGCGCCGCTTGCAGACCGGCGATGTGGTACAAGGGGACGGTGAGCAGGTTTGTCTCTTCCGAGTCGGGGTCGGCGGGGTTCACCGTTGCCAGCAGGTAGCCGGAGAAGCTTTCGTGGCTGAGCATCACCCCTTTGGGGACGCCGGTGGTGCCGGCGGTGAACATGATTACCGTGGTATCGTCGTCGTCCCCTTCCGGGAAGTGGAGTTGGTCGGTCAGGGCCCCCTCCAGGAATTCTTGATAGCCGACCGTTCCGCCGGGGGCTTCACCGTCGAGCACGACCACCAGTTCGGGAGCAACGTCTTCCCCGGTGGGGACCAAGGGAAGGTACCGCTCTCCGACAAACAGCGCCTTGGGCTGGGCGATGGTCAGCATCTGCTCCAGTTCTTCCGACTTGGCGCGGAAGTTGATTGGGACGTATATGGCGTCCAACTGGGCGGCGGCGAAGTAGACCTCTATGCATTGGGGCGTATTTACCTGCATCAATGCCACGCGGTCTCCCGCGCCGACGCCGCGGTCGGCCAGGGCGTTGGCCAGCGCGTTTACCCGCTCCTGAAACTCGACAAAAGTGACCTGCTCGTTGTCGAAGAGCATTGCTGCCCGGTCGGGCACGATGGCGCCGGCAATCATCAGAAATTCGCTTGTGTTCATCGTCCGTCTCCTTGAAAACGGTTTCCCCTCATCCTGACCTTCTCCCCTACAACAGTGAAGCCGCCAGCCTGGTCTCCAGTGCAATGCCGTCGGCCAGCGAAAGGTCGCTGCCCAGTGTCAAAGCTGTCTTGGCGGCGGCAACCGCTCCCGGTTCCAAGGCAGCCATCGCATCAGCCGCGACCCAGGCCGAGTCAATCAATTCGCGGTTTTCGACGACCCGCGTCACCAGCCCCATCGCCAGTGCTTCGGCGGCGTCGAACCGGCGCCCGGTGAGCAGGATATCCATAGCCGTCCCGGTTGGAACGTTCCTGGGCACGGTCTGGGTGCCCCCGGCGGCTGGAATCATTCCCAGTTGGACCTCCGGCAGCGCAAAGATAGTGTCTTCCCCAGCCAAGCGCAAGTCGCCCAGCAACGTTATCTCAACGCCTGAGCCGATGCAGTAGCCGTGCACCGCGATGACCACCGGCTTGGGCAGCCGGACCAGTTGTTCCCAAACGTCCCGCTCCCAGCGAACTTGGCGGGCCACGGTTTGCGATGGCGCGGTCCCGAACTCGGTAAGGTCGGCCCCGGCGCAGAACGCCCGGCCCTGGCCGGTAATTAAAAGGGCGTGAACGTCCGGGTCGTCTGCGGTGGCCGACAGGGCCTCGGAAAAATCGTCCCGCATTTGAATGTTGTAGGCGTTCAGTGCGCGGGGACGGTTTAGCGAAATGTGCGCCACCGCGCCTTTCTTTTCAAACAGCACAGTGCTGAAGGGAGGCATTGGCGAATCAAACCTTTACCGTGGCGCGGACGCCCGGCGGTGTAGTTCGTCCATTTCGACTTCAGTGTACCGCAGGCCGATGTTTTCCAGGTTGTGGGCGTCGCTGACCTCGACCAGCATCAGGTTGTGGGATTCGGCGATTTGGGTTACCAAGGGCTTCCTGATGTGCCAGTTGTGGATGTAGTTGTCGACCTCGATGGCGTGGACGCCCTCTTCGATGATGATCTTGGGCGAGTAGTAACCGGGGTGGGCATAGATGCGGAACACGCCGCCGTCGTCAAGGAACAACTCGCTTATCTGGTACTCGTCGAATGGGTTCTGAGGAGGCCGGACCTCTATCTCCCATCCCGGGATGATGATGACCTCGCCGGGAAAGTGGCGGTCCACTATTTCCTTGAACTCGAAGGCCCAGTCCTTGTTGTTGTGGTCGGTGACGGCGATACCGTCTATTCCGCTGGATTTGATCTGTTCCACCACTTTGCCGGCGATGTCCACGGACGGTGGTTGGAAATTGAAGGCCTCCCAGACGTGGGTGTGCAGGTCCAGCTTAACTTTCAATGTTGGCAATCCCTCTTCTTGTCGGAAATGACCATTGGGTAATGGTGTGAGAAGCAACGGTTTGTCGTTGGCCGTCAGTTTACATAACAAGTTCACTCGCCAGTGTACTCGGGAGGCCGCCGCTCCAGAAAGGAGGCTATGCCCTCCGCGCGGTCTGCGGTGCTGTGCAGCAGCACGTTCAGGTCGGTCTCCAACCGCAGCCCTTGGTCCAGTGTCAGGTCAAGCCCTTGTGACACCGCTTCCTTCAAGTAGCGGGCGGCTATGGGCGCTCCGGCGGCGATCTGTTGGGCCATAGCCGACGCTTCCGACATCAACTCGTCGTCATCAACCACCCGGTTGACCAAGCCGATACTCAAGGCTTCGGGTGCGTTGACCAGCCTCGAAGTTAGTATCATATCCCGGGCCCACGCGGGACCCACCAGCCTGTGCAGCCGCTGGGTGCCGCCGTCCCACGGAAAGCGGCCTTCCGCAAGCCCGGTAAGGCCGAACTTGGAGCCGCACGACGCGACGCGGATGTCCCCGGCCAGCGCCAGTTCCAGCCCATGGTCCAGGGCGTCCCCGTTCACCGCCACCAGTACAGGGACTTCGATGGCGGCAATGGATGAGGCGACCTGTACACTGCGCAGCCACTCCAGCTTTTCAACGGAGGAACCGTCGACGACTGACGGCGGAGGTGACGCTCTCCCAACGGAAAAATGCTTTCCCGCGCCGGTGATAATAACCGCCCGAACATCCGGTTCCTCCCTGATTGAGCCGCAGACCTCGCGCACTTCCGCGGCCAAAGGTTGGTCGACGCGATTGCGGGTATCCCGCCGGTCCAGCGTGACCGTAGCAATGCCATTATCCAGGTGGTAGGACAAGTAACGGTATGGAATTTCGGTCCCTCAAGTCCCGGTGTTTCGCAGCCGGTGTTACTCTGCTGGTGCCTAGATAGTAGGGCGGCATACCGTCGCTTGACAAGAGTAACCATCTTATTTAGGATAATTTCGCACTTTCACGCCTAGAGTGCTAAAGAAAATTGTTAAAAAACAAGCCCTGATTAGGGATAGAAAGGAGGCAAAAGTGGCGAATTTTGTGCCGCTTGGCGAGCGGGTCGTGGTCAAGCCTATCGAGCAAGAACAGACTACCAAAGGCGGGATTTTCTTACCTGACACTGCCAAGGAAAAACCCCAGGAAGGCGAGGTGGTTGCCGTTGGGCCAGGACGGGTCGGCGATGACGGCAAGCGAATTGCCATGGAATTGACCAGTGGCGACCGCGTGATCTATTCCAAATTCGCCGGGACCGAGTACAAGGACGGAGACGACGACTACCTGATCCTGCGCGAGAGCGATATCCTGGCCAAACTAAGCTAAACTATCGAGGCGGTTCGTAAGCCGCCTCTAAACAAAAGGACGGTGATAGAGGATGCCCGCAAAGAAACTAGCCTACTCGGAAGAGGCTCGTAAGTCCCTCCGGACCGGCATTGACACCTTGGCCGCGTCGGTCAAAGTGACGCTGGGCCCCAAAGGCCGCAACGTTGTGCTTGACAAGTCCTTTGGCCCTCCCCAAGTGTGTAGTGACGGAGTCACCATCGCCAAAGAGATCGAGTTGCCCGATGCCTTTGAAAACATGGGCGCTCAGCTTCTTAAAGAGGCTGCCACCAAGACCAACGACGCCGCCGGTGACGGCACCACCACCTCCGTAGTGCTGGCCCAAGCCATCATCAACGACGGCTTCAAGAACGTTACCGCCGGGACCAATCCCATGGCCATCAAGAGGGGCATCGACAGGGCCGTCTCCTCCATAGTGGACGAGCTTCAAAGCATGGCACAGCCTGTGGAGACCCGCGAGCGCATAGGGCAGGTGGCGAGCCTCTCCGCCCATGAGGACGCCATTGGCGAGACCATTGCCGAGTCCATGGAGAAGGTCGGCAAGGACGGCGTCATCACGGTGGAGGAGTCCAAGGGCCTGTCCGACGAGATCGAGTACGTCGAAGGTATGCAGATCGACCGCGGTTACATTTCCCCTTACTTCATTACCAACGCCGACCGGATGGAGTCCGCCATTGAGGACGCCACCCTGCTCATCACCGACAAGAAGGTTTCGGCAGTGGCCGAGTTGCTTCCCGCCTTGGAGAAGCTGCTCCAGACCGGCAAGAAGAACGTCGTAATCATCGGCGAGGACATCGACGGCGAAGCCCTGGCTACCTTGGTAGTCAACAAGCTGCGGGGCACGTTGAACGTTCTGGCCGTGAAAGCTCCGGGATTCGGCGACCGCCGCAAGGCGATGCTCGAAGACATCGCCATTTTGACCGGCGGCACCGTAATCAGCGAGGAAACGGGACGCAAACTGGACAACGCAGCGTTGGACGACTTCGGCCAAGCCCGCCGCGTCTCCGCCACCAAGGACGAGACCACCATCGTGGAAGGCCGCGGTTCCGAAGAGGCCATCCAAGCCCGGATCAACCAGATCAAGACCCAGATCGAAGAGACCACCTCCGAGTTCGACCGCGAGAAGCTGCAAGAGCGGATGGCCAAGCTGTCCGGCGGCGTCGCCGTCATCAAGGTTGGCGCGGCTACTGAGATCGAATTGAAAGAGCGCAAGGCCAGGGTTGAAGATGCCCTTTCAGCCACCCGCTCCGCCGTTGAAGAGGGCATCGTTGCCGGCGGCGGCGTGGCGCTCGTGCGGGCGCAGCGCGCCCTGGACTCCATTGGCGACATGCCCGGCGACGAGAGGGTTGGCGTAGACATCATCCGCCGGTCGCTGGAACAGCCCCTGAAGCTCATCGTGGAAAACGCGGGCTTCGAGGGTGCCGTCGTCCTTAACCAGGTCAAGCAACAGGCCGACGACTACGGGTACGACGCCGAGGTCGGCGAGTACGGCCCGATGCTGGAGCGGGGCATTGTCGACCCGACCAAGGTCACCCGGTCCGCCCTCCAGAACGCGGCCAGCGTTGCGGGCATGGTTTTGACGACCGAGTCGATGATCACGGAAATCCCGCAACCCGCGGCTGCCACCCCGGCGATGCCGCCGATGGACTACTAGCCCACGGTTCCATTTACGCAAGTTGCACCAAGGACCGCCCCGAAACGTCGGGGCGGTTTCTTTTGTGCCACGTTGTCCGTTGGCGAAGCAAAACCGGGGCGGTTATAATGCGTTGCCGCCTGATCACAGGCAAGTCCCACACTTTCAATTACGTGGACACTGATGGCAGAACCAGACAACGACAACACCGGCACAGCAGCCCTTGGGAAGGTCTATCCCTCTCCTGAAGCAGCCATCCGGGACATCCCGGATGGCGCATCCGTGCTTATATCGGGGTACGCCGGAGTTGGTTGGCCCGAAGGACTGCTGCGGGCCTTGGCAGCTAGCGGTGTGGGGGGGTTAACCTGCATTTGCCAAGGGGCTTGGCCCCATCCCGTTGAAGCCGCCGACGTGAGCGAATTGGTGGCCAACGGACAGGTGAGCAAGCTGGTTTCTCCATTGCCCTTTTATCCCGGCTCCGGCGGCTTGGTGGAAGACCATTGGAAGTCCGGCGACTTGGAAATCGAAGTGACGCCCCCTGGACGGCTGGCCGAACGGCTTCGGGCCGGTGGCGCCGGATTGGGCGGTGTTTTCTTGCCCACCGCTCCGGGCACCCGGTTTCAGGATGGTAAAGAGACTCGCTCCGTAGCTGGGAAAGAGCATGTCTTTGAGAGGGCGTTGAAGGCCGACTTTGCGTTGTTGCGGGCTTCCGCGGCGGATACCGTAGGCAACTTGGTGTACCGTGGCTCTCAGCGCAACTGGAACCCGGTGATGGCTATGGCCGGAGCCGTTTGCATCGCAGAGGTCGACGAGATCGTCGAACCCGGAGACCTGGACCCTGAACTGGTAATTACTCCGGGTATCTTCGTGAACCGGATTGTCCAGACCGTCTGACCCATTGTTTTCGACCTTCCCCTTCCGTGGAATGACATAACGGAGATGTCTATGCCCGATAAGCTCGACAGTTCGCAGATGGCCCTGAGGGTGGCCCAGGAATTGACTTCCGGCGAGGCCGTGGCCCTGGGCTTGGGGCTGCCGACCCTGTTGCCGGGGGTAGTGTCACCCGGCTCGGGTTTACTGTTTGTGTCGGAGAGTGGGGTGTTGGGCTACCAAATGCAAGGGGAGTCGGCGTTGGACTCCGAAGGCCGCACGGCGGGTTTTGTTCTGGGCGGCGTTTCGGTGAGTACCGTGGAACTGGCTGGGATGGTCAGGGCGGGGTACGTGGATACGGTCGTCCTGCAACCGGGCCGAGTGACTGCACGGGGAGATTTCACTCATTGGACGACCGCGGCTACGCCGGGACTGTTTGCCGGGTCGTGGGCTTCAGAATACGCTAGTGGGCCTATGCGGACCATCGCCATGATGCCGCACACCGACCATGACGGGAATCCGGCGATTGTCTCGCAGAGTACAATGCCCGTGGACGGGCGCGGCTGCGTGAGCGTGATCGTCACCGACGCGGCGGTAATGCGGGTGGAGGCGGATGGGTTAATGTTGGAAGAGGTTGCTCCCGGATGGTCGTCCGACGACGTAGCCGCGATCACGGGCGCGCCTTTGACAGTATCCCCTGCCCTGAAGGAGATGGCCTTTGAGGCGCCCCGGTTTGAGCAACCCAACAAGGTCTTTCCCAGCGCCCTCGAAGCCATTCAGGACCTTCCCAATGGCGCCACGGTTTTCATCGACGGGTTCGCCGGGCCGGGCGGAATGCCTCATTGCCTGTTGGTGGCCCTCCGTGACCACGGCGCCAGCGGCCTTACGATGGTCAGCAACACCGCCGGGATTGCCCGCGTGGTCGGATTCGGGACGCCGCCGGGACGCCAGGCCATCGACCACAGCATCCTGATAGACAATCACCAGGTAAGGAAAGCCATCGCTTCCTACCCCGTGTCTCCGTCGCCCGCCCGCCCCAGTTCCTTCGAGCTTGCGCTGCAACGAGGGGAAGTCGAGTGCGAAGTGGTGCCCCAAGGCACCTTGGCTGAGCGTCTCCGCGCAGGCGGCGCTGGCGTGGCTTCCTTTTACACTCCCACCGGAGTCGGCACCCTGCTGGCCGAGGGCAAGGAAGTCCGTTCCTTTGACGGGAAGGACTACGTTCTGGAGCAGGCATTGCGGGGAGATTTCTGCCTGATCCGAGGCCACAAGGCCGACACGCTGGGCAACGTGGTGTACAAGGGCACCTCCCGCAACTTCAACGCAGTCATGGCTCCCGCAGCACGGGTAACCGTTATCGAGGTCGACGAGGTCGTTGAGCCGGGGGCGCTGGGCCCCGATGAGATTGTGACTCCCGGTGTTTATATCGACAGAATCGTCGTGAGGCCGCCGGGATTTTCCCACTACGAATAGGTTTGTCTCAAAGCTGGCAGAAAAACGAGGAACGCTGATGACCCAGGAACAGAGCAAACCCCGCTTGGACCGCGAAATAATCGCCATGCGTGTGGCCAAGGAACTGCCGGACCAAGGCTACGTCAATCTGGGTATCGGCATACCTACCTTGGTGTCCAACTTCGTTGCCGACGGCAAGGTAGTCTTTTACCACAGCGAGAGCGGGGTGTTGAACTGCGGACCGCTGGCGGAGGAAGGTGAAGAGGACATAGACTTGATTAACGCCGGCGGGCAGTTTCTTCAAATGGTCCCCGGAATGTCTTTCTTCAATTCCGCGGAAGCCTTCGCCATGATTCGCGGCGGGCATGTGGACGTGACGGTGCTGGGGTCGCATCAAGTGGCGGCGAATGGCGACCTGGCCAACTGGATGCTTCCCCAGAGGGGCGTCGGCAACGTCGGGGGCGCCATGGACCTGGCCGCCGGGGCCAAGGACGTAATTGTCGCTATGGAGCATACCGACCGGCAGGACCGCCCCAAGATACTGGAAGAGTGCACTTTGCCGGTGACGGGGAAGGGGTGCGTGTCGTTGATAGTGACCGACCTGGCGGTGATCAGGTGCACGGCAGACGGCCTGGTCCTGGAAGAGGTCGCGCCGGGATGGACGCCGGAGGAAGTCCAGGAACTGACCGGCGCCCGCCTGATATTCTCCCCCGACTTGCAGGAATACCACCTGTAACGGAATTCCGGGAGTCAGGGACTTTTGCGGTTTTGGCGAAGCAAATAGCCGCAGCCGTGCCTTCTATCATCAATAATGGACCACAAGCCGCCGGAACGGGAATCTATATGGAGTGTGGCCCAAAGATGGTTGCCTTGGTGTTTGGGGCTAATCTTCTCCCTGACCATCGGTTGGATTGCATTCATAACCTGGGTTGAGGGTACGAGCCAAGGGCATGATAATATCGCAGGGACTATAATTGCAGTGGTGAACAAAGGTGCGTCGGCCGTCCCGCTGATTGTTATTAGCGCCATGTTCACTGTGACGGCCTTGGACACGACAGGAGGCGGCATTATGGTTACATACAGGTGGCTGAGTAACAAGATTCTCAAACCTCAGGAGGAAAGAATCCGGGCCAAGGCTCAAAAAGAGGTCCAAGAAGAGGCCAAAGCTCGGGGACTCTCACAGGGACTCGCGCAAGGACTTGCTCAGGGACAGAAAGAAGGACGTGAGCAGATGCAGCGCATGTGGGAAGACTGGTTCCGCCGCCGTGAGGAAGCGGAAAGGGAAGGAGAACCCTTTGATGAGCCGCCGCCGACCCTCTGACAAGCAGCAGATGTCCGGCCAAAGTCATCTTTAACATCAGGGCCTTTTCATTTTCCGGGTTGGGCTGCACAGGTCCCGTCATTCCCGCGAAAGCGGGAATCCACATACTTCCAGCCTATGGCAATGTTCTCGTGGCGAGACCACATGGATTCTCGCCCCCGCCTTCGCGGGGGTGACGTTCCTGCGCGGGAATGACGAGAGAATGAAAAGGCCCTGTCTTTAACATCAGTGCGCGTTGACTTGGCATGGGCTGGGTGATAAGCTTGCCTTTAATCAACTAAATAGGGGATGTTCTGGCGGGAGCTTGGGCAAGCCAGGCTGAGAGGGTGACCTTGAATCGTCGCCGACCGTCCGTACCTGATCCGGGTAATGCCGGTGTAGGGATGAGACGCTGCAATGAACTCAAAGTCCAGCCGCCAGGATTATACCTGGCGGTTTGATTTTATCCGTTAGCTTAGTGGAGAAATGTTGGCCATGTCAGACGATCTAATCATAGCCGGAAAACATTTCAAGTCCCGCCTTATTCTGGGCACCGGCAGGTACCGGACCATGGAAGACATGGTGCAGGCCGTAGAAGCCTCCGGCACCGAAATGATCACCGTGGCCATCAGGCGCTTGGACTTGGACGACCCGACAAACAAGACCATTCTCGACTACATAGACTGGAGCCGATACCAGCTTCTCCCCAACACCGCCGGTTGCAGCACCGTCGAAGAGGCACTGTTCATCGCCCGGCTGGGACGCGAGGTTGGGCAGACCGACTTTGTGAAGTTGGAGGTTATCCCCGATCACAAGTACCTGTTCCCCGATGCTGCCGCAACCCTCGAGGCCGCCCGCCAACTGGTAAGGGAAGGATTCGTGGTGTTGCCGTACATCCACGCCGACCCAACCTTGGCCAAGAACCTGCAGGATGTGGGGTGCGCCACCGTCATGCCCTTGGGGTCTGCCATTGGCTCAGGCCAGGGCATACACACTACGGAAGAGATCAAGATAATCCTGGAGCAGGCCACGGTCCCGGTGGTGGTGGACGCCGGGTTGGCAGTCCCGTCGGATGCCTCTCACGCGCTGGAGTTGGGAGCCTCCGCCGTGCTGGTGAACACCGCAATCGCCCAAGCCCAGGATCCTGCGCTGATGGCCAAGGCTTTCAGGCATGGCGTCGAGGCCGGCAGAAGCGCCTACCTGGCCGGAAGGATAGCATCAAGGGCATACGCGTCGCCCAGCAGCCCCACCGACGAGGTGCCCCAGCCGGTCCAGGCCTGAAGTTCTCCGCCATGCGTCCTCCGGTCCCCATACCATGTCTTTGCTTGGTCACCGACCGGACGTTAGGTGACCCGGACTCGCTGGTCGAGCATGTTGCCGCTGCGGTGGCCGGTGGTGTGGACATGGTCCAGGTGCGTGAAAAGGACATGCCCGGAGCCAAGCTGCTGGAGCTTGTTATAGCCCTGAAAGAAGCTGTTGGAGACCGGGCGGTTGTGCTGGTCAATGAACGGGTGGACGTAGCATTCGCCAGTGGGATTTCGGGGGTGCATCTGGGCGAAGATGCCCTTGGGGTGGTCGAGGCCAGGAGTATCCTGGGCGACGGCTGCCTTGTAGGCAGGTCGGTCCACTCCCTTGCGACGGCTGAAGAAGCGGAGGCGCAGGGAGCTGATTTCCTTATAGTTGGTACAATGTACTCAACGCGCTCCCACCCCGGCGCACTGCCCGCCGGTCCCGAGTTGATGCGTAGCATATCCCGTCATTGCCGCGTGCCCCTCATTGGCATTGGCGGTATCAACGAAAGCAACTTGGGCGAAGTGCTTCGGGCCGGTGCTTCGGGGGTCGCCGTTATTACCAGCATACTGAACTCAGACAACCCTGAGACTGCTGCCCGGCGGCTGAAAACGGAGATGTTGGCCGCTTTGGATGACGAAGCGGCTATTTCCAGAGAGGGAGCTCGAGGAGGTCCCCATACGCGATGATCAACTTGATGGTGAACGGTAAACAGAGGTCCTTGGACGACAGCGTAGATCTGGCCACTTACTTGGCTTCTTTCAACCTGAGTCTCCAGCACGTGGCCGTTGGTTACAACGGAGAAGTCATCAAGAAGGAACTCTATCCCCAGGTCACGCTGAAGGATGGGGACGTGCTGGAAATCGTCCGCCCCGTGGGCGGCGGCTGACCCGAAGACAGGTACTCTCGATGGCCATGCAACACGACGGCTTGGACCACCATGTCCTTGACCCGTTGCTGATTGAAGTGGTCAAGGAGCACCAGGACAAGGTCGTAGGCTGGATGCGGCGCGAACCGGGGTGCTGGGGATTCCTGGCCGGAAAGGCCGTGGTCAGTTGCCGCCAGGCAATGGGCAGGCCGCTGGAGGACGGGGAACGCCGCTTGGTGTGGCATCGCCTGTGGTGGCTGCTGGAGCGGATTAAAGAAGGTCAGGCGCCGGAAAGCTGAACCGCCAAGTTCGCGAAGGCGTTGGCGTAACCTGCGACTGCGCTGACGTCTACCATACCGGACCAGCGGTCCGACTCCAAGTGGAACACCGGGTTTCCCGAGCCGACCAGAGCAACTACACTCCCGCCCTTGTTCGCCACGACTCCCGATTCGGACGGGAACCTTGCTCCTCGTTCAGCTCGCGCCATCCCCACATTGTCCAGAGCTGACTTTGCCTGGTCGACCAGATCTTCATCAGTGGCTGCATAGTGGCCAATAGAGCCTTGGGAACACCCTATGTTGGCCCCGAAGTGTATCCAAGCGAAAGCGTCTCGTGCCAGGTCTTGCCGGTTTTCCAAGAAAGCATGAATGCCATATAGGCCGACCTCATGGCCGCTGGTGGCGACGAAAATAACGTCTCGCTGCGGTCTTGTTTCGCTGGCGGCGCGCATTACCTCAAGCCAGCAGGCCAAGCCCCCGCCTCGCTCCGAGGCGCAGTGCCACCAACCGCTGCGGGGCGTCATCACGACCAACGGCGGCAGGCTCCGGTCCTGGCCTTCTATGCGTCCCATCACGTTGGACGACTTGGTGGGCGAGCGGGTCACCGCGGCCACCAAACGTGCTTCGGATCCGCGTTCGATATGCTCATTCAGGAGTGATTGAGTTTCGCTGCCCACTTGCAGCACCGGGCAGCCGAAGGGTGACAGGAATTGCGGAGCGTTGGATGGCATCAGGCCGGGGCGGCCTCCCACGGTGACCGCAACCAGTGCCCGGTGGCTACCGGACCGGCGGGCCGCGGTCAAAGCCTCGTCCGCGCCGCCTTCCAGGTTGACCCTGCCAACGCCGATCTCGACCGGTGACCCGACCAGCCCCAATCTGCCACGGATGCCTTCCGTGTCGGTGAAAATCCCGTCGAACATGGGCAGTCCCGGGATGCGCTCCCCGTCGATTTCAAGGTAGCATTCTCCCGGATCAATTCGGCTCAGCTCAAATGGTTCCAGCGAGACGTCGGCGCCGGTCTCCGACACCAGGCCGGCAAGCCATTGAGCGGATTCATGGTCTACGACGGTGCCGGTGCGGTGCCAGCCTTGGGCGTCGTACTCTCCGATGATTCGGGCGATGCGCTGGGACTGCTCCGATGTGGACATCAGCCGGCGCTCCGCAGTTGAGGGGATTCCAGCACTTGCGGGTTCAACACGCGGACCGGCTCGCCGCTGCTGAACGCCCGGATGTCCTCAACAATGTCCCGGTAGAATACCCGGTAGGACTCTTGGGTGACGTAGCCAACGTGGGGAGTGATGAGGGTGTTGGAGAGGGACAGGAACAGATGGCCTTCGGGCAACGGCTCGACGTCGAAGGTGTCCAACCCCGCGCCGGCGATGGACCCTCGTTGCAGCACGTCCACCAGTGCGCCTTCATCGACGATGGGACCGCGCGAGATATTGATGAAATACGCGGTAGGCTTCATTAACGCCAGTTCACGGGCCGTCACCAGCCCGCGGGTGCGGTCGCTCAACTGGACGTGAATGGAGACGATGTCCGAGTCCCGGAATAACGTGTCCTTGTCGACCAGGGTGGCTTGGCACTCCGCCGCCCGTTCGGCGGTAAGGTTCTGGCTCCACGCGATAACGTTCATATCGAAAGCGTTGCCCACCCGAGCGACCAGCGATCCGATGCGTCCCAACCCCAGCAGGCCCAGCGTCTTGCCTTGCAGACCCATGCCCACGGTGATGCCCCAACTCCCCTCCCGGGTGCGCTGGTCTTCAGCCGGTATTTGCCGCGCCAACCCTATGATAAGGCCCCAGGTGAGTTCAGTAGGACCCTCGCCCGCGCCGCCAGTGGCGCAGACTACAATGCCCAGTTCCGTGGCTGCGGCAATATCAAAGGACGCGTTGCGTCCGCCGGTGGTCATCAACAGCCGCAGGTCGGGCAGCCGGGACAACACGGACCTTGGGAACGCCGTCCGCTCTCTCATTCCGGCTACGGCATTGAAGCCCTGCAGTCTCTCCACCAAGGCGTCTTCATCAGCCAGGTGGTCGTGGAAGTAGACCACATCGGTATCTGCCGGAAGGCTTGACCAGTCGGCAAAATCGGCGGCCACTGCCTGGTAATCGTCCAGAATGGCGACTCTCATCTGGGATCCATCTCCGTCATAAGGGACTACTTGAACGCCGGCATGACCTCTTGGGTCAGCAGCTTCAGGCTGCGGTACACCGCTTCTCGTGGAAGCAATCCGCCCGGATTCAACTCGGCAGTGAACCCCGACAGGCCGAGCTTTTCCTGGAACTGGGCCAGCTTGTCCGTAACGGATTCCGGCGTGCCGAAGATTACTTTTGTGTCCAGAATATCTTCGTAGGTCAGGCTGGCAAGACGCTTGGCCCTGTCCTGCCGGGGGTCCGACACACTGGCGTCCTCGTCAGCACCCTCGAACAAGCGGCGCATACGGGCGAAATAGGCTTCGATGGTCTCACGGGGTTCATGGTACGCCGCCGCCTCGGAATCGGCGATGTACATCGGCACCCGCACCGAGATGTCCCCGCTATCTCCCGGATGCCCAGCCTCTTTCCACGCCGAGTGGTAGTCCTTCAGGTTGGTTTCCAGATCGTTCACGTCCATGCCGCGCATGGTCAGGAATATCGGGTAGCCCAACCGCCCAACCCGCGCAAAGCTATCCTCGCTGGAGGAGGCCAAGCGTATCTTGGGGTGCGGTTGCTGGTAGGGCATCGGGGACACTGTCGCCTCTTCGATGTCGTTGTACTGGCCGTGGTAGGAGAAGGGTTCTCCCTTCCAAGCCTCCAGGATAATGTCGAGTGCTTCCTGGAATCGGTCTTTGCTCTCCTCGTAGGGGATGCCCATGATCTCGTAGGAGCGTGCGATGCCGCTGCGGCCCACGCCGAACTCGAACCGGCCCTCGCTTATCTGGTCCACGGTTGCCGCTTCTTCGGCTATGCGCAGGGGACTGATGAGAGGCAATACTTGCACCGCCGTCCCTACCTTCAGCCGCTTGGTGCGGGTTGCGATGGACCCGGCTACGACGATCGGAGCCGAAAGGACCGAGCGGGTAGGATTGAAATGGGTCTCTCCCAGCCATACCGAGTCCAGCCCGGTCTCCTCCGCCAAGTCAACCAGTTCGAAGGCATCGCGGAACACGTCCGCTTGGTTGTCGCTGTAGGTCGCCAGGAAGTCCATAAAAATGCCGAAGTCCATCAGTCCCTCCAGTTGCCTTACTAAGCAACGTTGTTGATTGCTGGTAGGTGATGGCTGAAGAGATGGGCCCTTCATTTGCCGGATTCAGTAAAGCATACGCCTATGGCAGGGTCAAGAAATCGGGTAATCAACGCGGAGGGTTGATGATGAAACCATCCGCTTGACCCATAGCAAGTAGCGCACTACCCTAATCTGAATTGGAAACAATATTGGTCCTCTTTAAGCTCATATATTCCGCCCGGAGAACATCAAGATGGACTCGAACAAGTACGACGCGGTGATTATCGGGGGAGGCATAATCGGCCTCTCCACGGCGATGCAGTTGAAGCAGGACAAGTATCCCGATTGGAAGGTTGCGGTGGTGGAGAAGGATGCGGAGTTGGCCAACCACCAGACCGGTCA
The DNA here is from genome assembly GCA_965203835.1 of Dehalococcoidia bacterium. Taxonomy (GTDB): domain Bacteria; phylum Chloroflexota; class Dehalococcoidia; order Lucifugimonadales; family UBA3495; genus CBDCFV01. The sequence continues at coordinate 667,303 of OZ241919.1, read as the reverse complement.
TAACAGCGGAGTGATTCACTCCGGCATCTACTACCGCCCCGACTCCCACAAGGCCAGGTTCTGCGTCGGCGGCAAGCAGGCGTTGATAGACTTCTGCGACGAGAACGAGATCGAATACGAACGTTGCGGCAAGGTGATCGTGGCCACCAACGAGAGTGAGTTGGGCCGTCTGGACAACCTGTACGAGCGAGGCGTGGCCAATGGCGTCGACGGGCTGGAGATGATCGGCCCGGAACGACTGAAAGAAATCGAGCCCCACGTCGCGGGCATCCGCGCCCTCTGGGCGCCCACCACCGGCATAATCGACTACCGCAAAGTTGCGTCGGCCTACGCCGGCAAGTTCGAACAAGCCGGGGGCGACATCTTCACCAGCGCACCGGTGCAGCGCGCGGTCCAGACGCAGGACGGCCTGGTCCTGGAGACGCCGAAAGGACCGATAGAAACGAAGCACGTAATAAACTGCGCCGGGCTTCACGCCGACCGGGTCGCCCGGATGATGGAAGAGGACGTCAACGTTCGAATAGTCCCGTTCCGGGGGGAATACTACACCCTGAAGCCCGAGAGCCATCACTTGGTGTCCGGGCTGGTCTACCCGGTGCCGGACCCCAGGTTCCCCTTCCTGGGCGTCCACTTCACACGCAACATAAACGGCTACGTTGAAGCCGGCCCCAACGCGGTGCTGGCGTTGAAGCGGGAGGGCTACCGCAAGTCGGATGTGGATATTGGCGACACTTGGGAAAGCTTCAGCTACCCGGGATTCTGGAAGATGACTGCCCGCCACTGGAAGACAGGAATAGGTGAAGTCCACCGTTCCTACAGCAAAGGGGTCTTCGTCCATGACCTGCAAAGGCTGATACCGGAAGTCAAGGCGGAAGACCTGGCCCCCGGCGGCGCCGGTGTGCGCGCCCAGGCAGTGTCCCGCGACGGCGCGCTGCTGGACGACTTCAGTATTATGCGGGGCCGTCACGCCGTCCACGTCCTGAACGCGCCCTCGCCCGGCGCCACTTCCTCGCTGGCCATCGGGCAGCACATAGTGGAACTCGCGGCTGAGGCTTTCGGCGAAGTTTAGCCCCGCCGTTTAAGCGTGTTCTGGACCTTTCTCAAGTTGCCGCTAGGGGTGAGCCTGCGTATAATCCACCACTAAATGCTTCCCTTACGAGGACGATTTGGCGGCTATGGGCGAACCCGGTCTGGACTTGGGCGAATGTCTGGTTTCTGAGGACCGGGTCAGGCGATACCTGGGGGCAGTGGGGGACGAGCACCCGGTATATTTCGACCACTCTCTGGCTCCTCCGGTGGCTATGACCGCATGGGCCTTGGGAGCCATACTGGAGAAATTGGCCCTCCCCAATGGCGCAATCCACAGTTCGCAGGAGTTTGAGACTCTCAGGGGAGCAACGTTCCCCGGGACCTACCAAATCACTGCCGACCTCGGCAAACCCAGGCAGCGCGGCAATCTGGTCTTTCTCACGGCGTCTTATTCCATTGCGGATACCGAGGGCCGGCTTGTCCAACGCGGCAAGAGCACCGTGCTCAGTTCCGCCCAACCTGACGGACCCTCCGCGGCGGAGACGCGGCCCCAGCCTGCGGCCCGGGAAGACGCGCCAAGCCCGTCCCTGGAAGACCGCGGCGTTCTTGGAACGTCCAAGTCCATCACTCAACACCAACTCGACGCCTACGCCGACGCTTCCGGTGACCGCAACCCGCTTCATCTCGATGCAGCCTTTGCTGAAGGCACCCAATTTGGTGGGATCATCGCCCACGGGATGTTGACCCTTGGCTTTGTGGGCGAACTGATGGCCTCGACATTTGGCCAGAACTGGCTGAACACCGGCGCCTTGAACGTGCGGTTCAGGGGTCCGGCTTACTTGGGCGACCAAGTGCGGGCTTGGTGCAAAGTGTCGAAACCGTCCAATGAAAAGTCGGGTAGCGGCGATGGCTTGGTGGTATGCTCAATTGGGGTCTTCAATGAGGGTACTGGTGAGGAATTGATCACCGGCACAGCTACCGTTGCGGCTGAGGTCCCCATAAACGCAACTTAGACTCGGCCAGGTTGGTCAGGGTCATAGAGATCACTGCCGGAAGTTTCTATAAAGAGGCACTATGCTCGAAAACGGAAGAGCGCCTAATACGCCTATCAGGGTGGCGGTTGATGCAATGGGGGGGGATTACGGTCCCTCTGAGACGGTGATGGGAGGCCTGGAAGCTCTCGAGAAACATAACATCGAATTGATTCTCGTTGGTGATCCGGGTCCCATAGAAAGCGAGTTGGCGAGGCTCGGCGTCCCTTCCGGCCGTGTGAAGGTCATTCCGTCCGAGGGCAAGATAGGGGACGACGAACACCCGATAGAAGGCCTGCGGCGCAAGCCCAATTCTTCCATCATGGTTACGACTAAGCTGTTGAAAAACGGCGACGCCGACGTCGCCGTCTCGATGGGTTCAACCGGCGCATCCATGGCCAGTTCGGTATTTGTACTGGGGTTGATGGAAGGGCTGGAGCGCCCCTGCATCGGAGGTCCCTTCCTGGGCGTTGCGCCGCGCACCGTTCTGCTCGACATGGGCAGCAATGTCGATTGCCGCCCGGCGCTCATGTTGAGTTTCGCGGCGATGGGGTCGGCCTTCGCCCGGCAGTTTCTTGAAATCGAGAATCCAAGAATCGGCCTCCTCAGCGTGGGTGCGGAAGAGGCTAAGGGCAACCGGCAGGTCCAGGAAAGCTACCACCTTCTACAAGAAAGCCATCTGAACTTCATCGGCAACGTGGAAGGAATGGACTTCTTTACCAACCGGGCCGACGTCATCATCTGCGACGGGTTCGTGGGCAACATCCTGATGAAGTTCACCGAGGGCTTGGGGACTGCCTTGTCGAGGTTCGTGGAACGACGGCTGGAGTCGGTCCTGCAGCCCGATGTGCTGGCAGAGGTTTCGGCGGACCTGTGGCAGACCACCAATCTTCCCCGGACGATGGGCGGCCCCCTGTTCGGGGTCAACGGGGCAGTCATCCTGGGGCATGGCTCCTGCCGGGCCAGCGGCGTCGCCGGGGCTATCAACACCGGCGTACGCTATGTCGAGTTGGGCTTGGTTGACAGCCTGCGGGATGAACTCGCGCAGTTGATGGTCACCGGGCCGGCGAGGACCTGAATGGTGCAGGGTATCGATCTCACGGGATCGGTTGCGCTCGTTACCGGCGCCTCTCGCGGTATCGGGGCCGTTATCGCCGTCCGCTTGGCCCAAGCCGGCGCCAAAGTGGGCGTCAATTACCTGTCCAGCCAAGCGCCTGCCGCCGCCGTGGTTGATTCCATTACCGCAAGCGGCGGCGAAGCGTTATTGCTGGAAGGGGACGTTGCCCAGGAAGACGCAGCCAAGTCAATAATCAAGCGGATCACCGACCATTGGGGCAGGATCGACATCCTGGTCAACAACGCCGGCATCAACCGGGACCGGCTGCTGGTGCGGATGAGCCAGGACGATTGGGACCAGGTGCTGGGCGTCGATCTGAGAGGCGCGTTCCTGTGCACCAGGCACGCCATGCCCCACTTGATAAAGCAGCGCAGCGGCCGCATCGTCAATATCGCGTCGGTGGTGGGAATCAGCGGCAACCCCGGCCAAGCTAACTACGCCGCCGCCAAGGCCGGGCTGATCGGCTTCACCAAGTCGGTGGCCCGCGAGGTTGCCTCCCGGAACGTTACTGTCAACGCCCTGGCTCCGGGCTACGTCACGACCGGTATGGTGGAGCAGTTGCCCGAAGAGACCCGCCAACGGATACTGAGCCGCATCCCCATGGCGCGGTTCGGCTCTGCGGAAGATGTGGCCGAGGCGGTGGTGTTTCTTTCCAGCCCCGGAGCCGGTTACATAACCGGACAGGTGTTGACGATAGACGGCGGCCTCATCGCCTAGAGTGGTCCCGGCGATACTTCAGGATTAACCTGCGTGTTCTGAACGCTGATTTGGGGTTCCACCGGCCCTTGTGAGCTTGATCTATCCCGTCTTTGATCATTGATTCCTCTCCGAATATCCCTCGGATAGCACCTACCACCAATACAACCCACCGACGGAGGCAGTCATGGCTCAATCTGCAAGCCCACGCAAAATGCTGCGCCAATTACTGTCCGGACCCGGCATCATAATGGCCCCCGGCGCCTACGACTGTTTGACCGCCAAGATCATCGAAGGGGCGGGCTTTCCGGCGGTCTATATGACCGGAGCGGGGACCTCCGTAGCCCGTCTTGGCTACCCGGACCTGGGCCTGGCGACTATGACCGAAATGGTGGCCAACGCGGCCAACATCGTCTCCGTCGTGGACGTTCCCGTCATCGCAGACGCCGACACCGGGTACGGCGGCGTTCTCAACGTGCAGCGCACCATGCGGCAATACGAGCAGGCGGGAGTGGCGGCCATCCACATCGAAGACCAGGAATCACCCAAGCGGTGCGGGCATCTCGACGACAAGAGGGTCATACCGATCGCGGAAATGGTGCAGAAGATACGCGCCGCGGTGGACGCCCGGCGCGACGATGACTTTGTCATCATCGTCCGAACCGACGCGCTGGCGGTAACCGACTGGGACGACACCATGCGTAGATGCGAAGCTTACGTGGAAGCCGGTGCGGAGGTGTTGTTCGTTGAAGCTATACGCTCCGCCGATGAGGCCCGCCGCGTCACAAGCAGTTTCGGCGTGCCGCTGCTGTACAACTTCGTAGAGACCGGCAAGTCGCCCCTCATCCCGGCGGGTGAGTTGGAGGCCTTGGGATTCAAGCTGGTGATCTTCCCCGGCAGCGCCTTTATGCTGGTGTGCAAAGCCGTGGAAGAGTTGATGGGAGGGTTGAAGCAACGGGGAACGACCGTCGACTTCATGGACAGGATGGCGTCGTTGAACCAGAGCTTCGAGATGGTTGGCCTCTCCGACATGCTGGCCCGGGACGCCAAGTACGCGGACTACGTCGTTGCATCGACCTAGCATGTGTAGACTCTTGGCAGTGGAGGCGGAGGTCACACGTTGGAAGACAAGCAGGCAATACCTTCCCGGGCAGACAGGCGATTCATAACCCAGTTGCCGGCTGAGGTGGCGGACTGGCGGCAGGACGGTCTAATCACGGAAGAGCAAGCCCGGGCACTGTTGGCCCGGTATTCCCTGCCTGAAGCCCGTGCCGCCGCCCGAAGTCGCATGGCCGCCATTCTGGCTACTATGGGAGTGGTAGCCGTCGGCTTGGGCGTAATTCTGTTCTTTGCCTCCAACTGGGCTGCCATTCCAAAGGAAGCGAAGCTGGCGCTGATGGTCATTGGTGTGCCCGCCGTCTACGGAGCGGGTTACTGGCTAAGGTACTACAAGCAGTACCTTAGAGTTGGCACGGCGATCATCTTGCTGGCGGCAATTCTGTATGGCGCAGCCATCCATTTGGTGGCCCAAGCTTACCATATCCCGGTAAATCACCCTAACCTGGTATTGGTCTGGTTCCTGGGCGTGATTCCCTTGGCCTACGTCACCCGCTCTCACTCGGTGCTGGTGCTGGCTTTGATCTTGATGCTGTCTGCGGTCGGTTTCCGGGGCCAAGCATGGTTGGAGGACTGGGACTTAATTCCCTTCGCAGGCTTCCCGCTGTATCTGGTATTAGGCGTGGCGCTGTACGGTCTTGGGAAGGCACAGCGGCAGTTTGAATTGACCCGGGTCTACGCTTTGCCCTTCGAGTTGGTGGGGTTGCTGGTTGCTTTCGCCGCAACGTACCTCTTGGCCTTCCATGAGTGGTGGAAGGAGTACAACTACTTGGGGTTCGATGGGGCCGGCGCCCGCGATGGGGTCTCCGCGGAGTTTTGGGGCTTGTTTGGGGTTGCGGCTATAGTCTCGGCCTTGGGCCTGCTGGCCGCCGGACTTTCTCGTTACCACCAAGGTTTGTCATGGCGGGGAACGCTCTACGAAGGTCTGATGATGTTGGCGCTTCTGGTAGGAGCTTCCCTGGTAATTTTCCTGCCCTTGAGGAACGACATATTCTATCCGGTCGTATTCAACCTTCTGTTCCTGGTTGGCGCAGTTGGCCTGTTGTTCTTGGGATACATGCAGGGGCGGGAACTCTTGGTCAACCTGGCGGTATTGTTCTTCGCCCTCCAAGTGTTTGCCCGCTACTTTGAGTTCGGATTTGGTCTGTTGGACCGCTCGATTGTCTTTGTGGGAGCTGGCGTAATATTGTTGGCCGGCGGGTTCGCGATGGAACGAGGCCGACGACGGATGGTGGACCGGCTCAGGTCGCAGGAGGCGCGGGATGGGCTTTAGATTCACCGCCGCGTTCTGGTGCATCGTCGCCGCACAGGTTGTGCTGCTTTTGGCTATCATCGGGGTTAAGGAGATTACCTTGCGTACCGGCACGGAGGTAATATTGCAGACCGTGCCGGTAGACCCCCGGTCAATTATGCAGGGAGACTACGTTATCCTGGGTTACGAGATAGGTGTCCCTCACCCTAGGGGCACTTTTGACTGGGTATACGGCGAACACACCCTTGGAGACGGCCCGCGTCCTAAAGGCAAGGCGGTGTATGCTTCTCTCGAGAAACGGGGAGAGGTCTGGCAGGCGACGCGCTATGATTTTTACCGGGAAGATGCCGGCCCGGTAGCCATTCGGGGGACAATAGATGACCAGGGAAACCTGGACTTCGGGATTGGCACATACTTCGTGCCGGAGGAGACCGGAATGGCCGTAGAAACGGCCTCCGATGTCAAAGTCAAGGCTGTCGTAGACCGTTCAGGCAATGCGGTAATTACCGGACTGTTGGTCAATGGAAAATCCTTTGACCCGTCTCGGGATGTTCCTGCCGGGTCTGGGCGCTGAACAGGTAGCCTTGATTTGAACCAGAAGCCAGGCGCTGGCAATAACCAAGCGTTGAGACGGAGCTTGGAAGAGCATTATTGAACTTGGCGCCAGGGCACTTTAAAGTACCAGCAATAAGTCAAGTGTATGGGGGCCGAAATGCCTAACGTGGTTCTGGTGATTGACATGGTCCGGGGTTTCATGGAGCCGGGGCACAACCTGTATTGCGGCGACGATGCGCGGGAAATCATCCCCAACGTCAAGCAACTCCTCGAAAGGGAGCAAGCCGCCGGGTCTGAAATTTTGTTCGTATCCGACCATCACGACCCCGACGACCTGGAGTTCCAGATGTTCCCGGTCCACTGTGTCAAGGGGACCGAGGAACCCAATGTAATTGAGGAACTGACCGGTTTTGTGACCGATGGGAACGTGATACCCAAGAACCGTTACAGCGGCTTCTTCAACACCGATCTGGAGCAACGCTTGGATCGGCTGCAACCCGACAAGCTGATCCTCTGCGGCGTCGCCACTAATGTGTGTGTGCTCCATACCACGTCCGACGCCCGCAACCGGGACTACCCGGTGGACATTCCGGCGGACTGCGTCGCCTCTTTCGATCCCGAGCAGCACGAGTGGGCCTTGGGACATTTGCAGCGGGTTCTGGGAGCAAAGCTCACCTGAAACGCCAGGTAGAGCCGGCATAGACCCGCTGCATGTTGCTCTTGTGTATCTACGGCCCCGCCGCTTCCGGAAAGCTGACTGTGGCCCGGGAACTGGGAGCCAGGACGGGGTTTCCGGTATTCCACAACCACTTGGTGGTGGACATGCTTACGTCCGTATTCGGTTTCGGCAGCGCGCCCTTCGTTGAACTCCGGGAGCATGTATGGCTGAAGGTGCTTACTGCGGCCGCTGAGGAACTCCTTGCCGGCGTGGTCTTCACCTTCACTCCTGAACGTACCGTCCACCGTGACTTCATAGGACGCCTTGCCGAAACCATGCAGGCCGCAGGAGCCGAGGTCATATTCATCGAACTCACCTGCCCTGAGGAGGAGCTGGAGCGGCGGATGGAGGACTGCTCTCGTTTCCAGTACGGCAAGGTCCACTCGCTGGCCCTATACCGTTCCCTGCGGGACTCGGAGGCGTTCCAGTACCCGCCCGTCCCCAACACCCTGTTGACCATAGACACTTCCCTGACCCAACCGGCGGAAGCCGCGGAAACGATCATCAAACAATTCGTGTTGCCCACTGAGTTATAAAGGGCGCCGCCCTTGCTGTCACAAGATTCCTGAGCGTATTATGAGGCAACCATTTGACCGGCCCATGAGCGGCCGTATCCGGGTCCGGCGAGGTTAGAATGCTCTACCGCACTTTTCGTTATTCCCAATGGGACGGCTCCCAGCGCATATTCGACTTGGACGCCGATGAACTGATGGACCGGCTGTCGGAGGAGATCCTGAAACAGGGCGATGTTATGCGCGCGCTGCGGGAGATGTTCCGCCGCGGATTGCAGACCAGGGATGGGCAGCAAATGCCCGGCCTGCGGGACTTGATGGAGCAGTTGAAGAACCAGCGCCGTCAGCAGCTACAGCAATACAACATGGACTCGGTGGTCGATGACCTCAAGGAGCGGCTGGAAGACATAATCAAGACCGAACGCGAGGGCATTCAACGGCGGATGGAAGAGGCGCGGGAACAGGTCGACAGCGCCGACGATGCCGAGAAGTCCCAGCAGGAAAGCCTGTATGACTTGCTGGAGCAACGGGCCCAGCGCAACCGGGAAAAGCTGGACGCTCTGCCCGAAGGCGTTGGCGGCCAGATCCAGGAACTCATGGAGTACGACTTCATGGACCCGGAGGCCCAGCAGAAGTTCCAGGAACTGTTGGACATGCTCAAGAGCCAGATGGCCCAGAACATGTCCCAGCAGATGCGGGACCAGATACAGGGCATGACTCCCGATCAAATGGCGGCAATGCAGGAGATGATGCGCCAGCTCAACCAGATGATACGGGACAAACTGGAAGGACTGGAACCGGATTTCGACGGCTTCATGGAACAGTTCGGCGGCGCATTCGGCCCCAACCCTCCCCAGAGCTTCGAAGAGCTGATGGAGATGTTGCAACAGCAACTTGCCCAGATGCAGTCGCTGATGGAAAGCATGTCCCCGGAGATGCGCAGGGAGTTGGAAGATGCTATGGAGGCGGCCCTTGACCCACAGATGCGGCGGCAGATGGCCCAGTTCGCCGCGCTGATGGAACAGCTTATGCCCATGGACGAGTTGCGCCGCCAGTACCCGTTCCTGGGCGACGACTCCATGACCATGGAGCAGGCCATGGAGATGATGCGTCAACTTCAGGACTTGGACCAACTCGAGCAGGCGCTCCAGCAAGCGATGCGGACGGGGCAGTTGGACGACATCGACCCTGAGCAGTTAGCTGAGTTGCTTGGGGAAGAGGCCCGGCGCGCTTGGGAGGAGCTCGACCGGCTGCGACAGCTTTTGCAGGATGCGGGTTACGTCACCAACGACGATAGGATGGACCTGACCGCTAGGGGAATCCGGCGCATCGGTCAGAAGGCATTGCGAGAGGTTTTCACCCACCTCAAGAAGGACCGGGTGGGCGACCACCAGATGGACGTTCGCGGCTCCAACGGCGACGTGCTGGGGGAGACCAAGCCCTACGAGTTTGGCGATCCCTTCCAAGTAGACCTCCAGGCCACCCTGAAAAACGCCGTCCTGCGTGGCGGATCAGAGTTGCCGGTACGCTTGGACATCAAGGACTTCGAGATTTACCGCAACGAGCACGTCACCCGCGCCGCTACGGCGGTGTTGTTAGACCAGAGCCGGTCGATGGGCTTGTTCGATAACTTCCAATCGGCCAAGAAAGTGACCCTGGCGTTGATGGCGCTTATCCGGACTCAATACCCCAGGGACAAGGTGTTCGTCATCGGCTTCTCCGACTACGCCCGTGAGATCGCCGAGGAAGACCTGGCCAAGTCAAGCTGGAATGCGTGGGTCTCCGGCACCAACCTGCACCACGCCCTGCTGCTGGCCCGGAAACTGTTGAGCAAGGAAAAAGGCAGCACGCGGCAGGTACTGTTGATTACCGACGGGGAACCCACCGCCCACTTGGAGGGCGATCGGTCATTCTTCAGCTATCCTCCCAGCTACCGCACCGAGCAAGAGACCTTGAAAGAGGTCAAGCGGTGCACGCAGGAGGACATCCGGATAAACACCTTCATGCTGGAGAACTCCTACCAACTGGTCAACTTCGTCGACCGCTTGACCCGCATCAACCGCGGCAGGGCCTTCTACTCCAGCTCGTCCAACCTGGGCGAGTACGTCCTTGTGGACTACGTGAACAACCGTCGGAAACGGGTCGCATAGCGGAGGTCGATGCAGCGAATGGCTACACCCGAAGAACTGTCAAGCCGTTACCTTGAAATGAGCAGGCGTCTCATTCAAAAAGCCCAGCAAGAACTGGACCGGGGTGACGACCTGATTCAAGCGTCCGAAAAGGCTTGGGGCGCCGTTGCCCACGGCCTCAAGTCCATTGCTGCCTTGAGAGGATGGAACCATCATCACCATCTTCTTCTGGAGGACTTGGCCACCGTGCTTCAATGGCAGACCAACAGTACTTATATCCTGGACCGATTCGACGTTGCAGAGAAATTGCATACCAACTTTTATGAGAACCGCCTGGAACCGGATACTTTGCAGCACCGCATTGACCGCTGCCGGGAGTTGCGGGACGAACTGGAGCGCATCCGCACCATCCCGCCTCCTACAGTGGTGCCCGAAGGCCGTATATGGGAACGGCGCATGAGGCGGCTGACGAACCGTGATCCCATCCTGGTGGCCGAAGAGCAGGCGTTGGACATTGCGGCGTTGCCCCAGGTGGAGGCTTGAGGCCAGGGCATAACATCTGATAACATATCCGGTACAAAATAGTTAATCGGGTCGTGATGCCATCCGAGAGCGGATGGTGAGGCTTTTAAGACAGTCCTGTGAGGCTGGCAAAGTTTAGCGTCCCTTCTTCGGCTGTGTGCGGTCGAGATGGACCCATGGCGCGGAACCCCCTTGCCAGCTTCAGGGCAAGGGGATTTTTTTGCGCCGGTTTCGTCAATCGACGAAGTTGACAGGTATTCAATGGTTGAACGCCAGATAATGAACGACCAGGACATACGCCGGGCGTTGGCGCGTGTGGCCCACGAAATCCTGGAGAGGAACCGCGGAGCTCAGGAATTGGTCATTGTGGGAGTCTATACCCGGGGTGTTCCTCTGGCCAAGCGGTTGGCTCGCAATCTATTGGACTTCGAGGGCAGTGAGGTGCCGGTGGCGGCGTTGGACATCAGCTTGTACCGGGACGACCTGAAGGCGCGGGCCGGCCCCGTTGTCCGTCCTACCAGAATGCCGGTCGGAGTGCAAGACAAGAAGGTGGTCTTGGTGGACGATGTGCTGTATACGGGCCGCACCGTTCGGGCGGCTATGGACGCTTTGAACGATTACGGCCGCCCCCGGCAGGTACAATTGGCCATCCTGCTGGACCGCGGCCACAGGGAGTTGCCCCTGCGCGCCGACTACGTGGGGCAGAACGTTCCCACTGCCCAGGACGAGCGCGTCAGGGTCCGGCTGGTCGAAACCGATGGAGTCGACGAAGTGGCAATCGTCCGGGTAGAGGATAGAGTGCTATGAGTCTTTTGCACACAGTAACCGCTCCGGTAGCCGATAACGACGAAGTCGGAAGTGTGGGATGGCGCCGCAGGCACGTCCTGGACTTGGATGACTTCTCCCGTGAAGAAATTGAGACAGTGCTTGCGTCTGCCCAGGGTATGTCGGAAGTCCTGAACCGGGACATAAAGAAAGTGCCTGCCTTGCGGGGCCGGGTCATCGTAACCCTCTTTTACGAAGCCAGCACCCGCACTCGAATCTCTTTCGAAGAGGCTGGCAAAATCCTCAGCGCCGACGTCATCAACATGTCGGAGTCGGGCAGCAGCGCTGAGAAGGGTGAATCGCTGCTCAACACCGGGTTGACCATCCAAGCAATGGGCGTAGACATCATTGTCGTCCGCCATCCTCATTCGGGGGCGCCTTACCTGCTCGCGCAACACTTGGACAAAGTTGGCATCATCAACGCCGGCGACGGCATCCACGCTCATCCCACCCAGTCGCTGCTGGACCTCTACACAGTGCAGGAGAAACGCGGTTCCTTGGAAGGACTGAAGGTTGTGATGGTCGGAGATGTTCTGCACAGCCGGGTGGCGCGGTCCAACATCTGGGGGTTCGCCAAGATGGGGGCCAACGTGGTGCTCTGTGGGCCGAGCACCCTGCTGCCTTTGGACATGCTGCGAGCCGCCAACAACGGAAGCGGTACTAGTCCTTTGTCGACCGTATCCATCGACACCAACCTCGACCGGGCCATCGAAGGGGCTGACGTGGTAATGGCCCTGCGGCTGCAAGCGGAGCGGCAAGACAGTGGTTTCCTGCCCAGCATCCGGGAGTACATACGGCGTTGGCAGGTCACAGACGCCCGTTTGTCCCGCGCCAACAGCCAGGCCATGGTGATGCATCCCGGTCCCATGAACGAGGGCATCGAAATCAGTTCCAGCATCGCTCACGGCTCCAGTTCGGTAATTGAGCAACAAGTGACCAACGGCGTAGCCATTCGTATGGCGTTGTTGTACCACCTGTCGGCCGGAACGGACTAGCGTGAGCCCAAGTTCGGTGAATACAATTGCCGCCAGCGGCCTTATTGGCACGGCCTGTCAAAGCTTGCCTCTCTGTGGGGAATACTGATGGCCTTGGACGCGGTGTTGATCAGGAGTCCCAGGATCGTCGATCCCGGCCGCGGCGTGGACGAGGTGGGGGATATCCTGGTGGCCGGCGGCGAGATCGCCGCCTGTGGCCGCATCGCGCCCGATGATATTCCCGATGGGTGCGTCACCATTGAGGCAGGAGGCTTGGTTGCCAGCCCAGGGTTCATTGACCTGCATTGCCATCTCCGCGAGCCGGGTTTCGAGTACAAAGAGACCATTCGCAGCGGAAGTCTCGCCGGTGCCCGAGGAGGGTTCACCAGCTTGTGCGCCATGCCAAACACCGACCCTCCCATTGATAACGCCGGCATGGTCGGCTTCGTACTCGACCGAGCCAAGGCCGATGCCGTCGTCCGGGTATTCCCAATCGGGTGCGTTACCAAGGGACGTAAGGGCAAAGAGTTGTCGGAGATGGAGGAGTTGGCTTCAGCCGGAGTAGTGGCCTTCAGCGACGACGGAGACCCGGTCAGTGATCCCAACCTGATGCGCCTAGCCCTCACGTATAGTATGGACCTTGGAATACCGATCTCCAATCACTGCCAGGACCTGTGCCTCAGCGGCAACGGAGTCATGGCGGAAGGGCGTATAGCCACCCACTTGGGCTTGCCTGGTATTACTGCGGCTGTGGAAGAGGCGATGGTTTCCAGGGATATACTGTTGGCGGAGTTGACCGGAGGCAGGATACATCTGGCCCATTTGAGCACCGCGGGCAGTGTGCGGCTGGTGCGGGAAGCAAAGGAACGCGGCATACCTGTTACCTCCGAGGTCTGCCCTCATCACCTTACCATCACCGATGAATGGGTATTGGGCAACAGGGGCATGGGGGGTGGCGCTTCACATGGTTATGCCTACGACACCTACACCAAGGTGTACCCTCCGTTGAGAAGCCAAACGGATGTGGACGCCTTGATTCAGGGGCTGGCCGACGGAGTTATTGATTGCATCGCCACCGACCACGCCCCCCACGAGTTGACCGCCAAGCGGGTAACGTATCAGGACGCAGCATCCGGCATCAGTGTGCTGGAGACTGCCTTGGGATCGGCCCTTCAGTTGGTCCACCAAGGGACGATGACCCTGAACGCCGTTGTGGAACGGATGACCGCAGGGCCGGCCGAGGTGCTGGGGCAGTCGTTCCAGCCGCTTGCTACGTTGCAACCGGGTACGCCGGCGGACATCGTTGTGTTCGACCCCAACCGTGAATGGGTGGTAGACACCAGAGACTTCCTGTCCATGGGAAAGAACACTCCTTTGGAAGGGACCACGTTGAAGGGGAAGGTAGTGGCAACGCTGGTGGAAGGCAAAGTTGTCTACCGGGAAGCCCCTTCCCGTCATGCCCGCGCAGAGCCTGCCCTCGGCCCCCGCCTGCGCGGGGGAGACGGGGGCGGGCATCACGCCGGGGCCAGGGGGGATAATGGCTAAGGCGGCTTACTTGGTGCTGGAAGATGGATCGGTATTTCGTGGAGAGACCTTCGGAGGCGAGGTTGAAAGCCAGGGCGAGGTGGTGTTCAACACCAGCATGACGGGATACCAGGAAGTGTTGACGGACCCGTCCTACGCCGGCCAACTGGTCACGTTGACATACCCTCTTGTGGGCAACTACGGCATCAACAAGGAAGACTTCGAGTCCCGGCGTATTCAGGTGTCCGGGTTTATCGTGCGCGAGCACTGCGACCGCCCCAGTCACGTCGCCAGTGAAAGAACTCTCCACGAGTTTCTAGAAAGCCAGAATATCCCCGGTATCAGCGGCGTCGACACCAGGGCCATCACCCGGCGTTTGCGGGACCGGGGCGTAATGATGGGGGCCATCACTACCGACGCGCCGGAACTCGCGGCAGCCCGTCTGGCTGCGTCAACGCGCTATGACGACGTGGACTTCGTAAGCACCGTAACCACTGCCGCAGGCTACGAATGGGACAATCCGCCATTGCCGCCCGGAGCGCCGGGATACCGGATACTGGTAACGGACTGCGGACTGAAGTACAACATCCTTAGATTGTTGCGACAGCGCGGATGCCAGGTCATCGCCATGCCGGCATCGGCCCCCGCTGAAGAGATGCTGGCCCTGGAACCGGACGGATTGCTGTTGTCCCCGGGTCCGGGGGACCCGCAACTCCTTGAGTACCTGGTGGACAACGTGGGCAGACTGCTGGGCAAAGTCCCCATCATGGGCATTTGCTTGGGACACCAGATCGTCGCCAGGGCCTTGGGGGCTGATACGTTCAAATTGAAGTTCGGGCACCGGGGCGGCAACCACCCGGTTAAAGACCTGACTGACGGCCGAGTTTATATAACGGCGCAAAACCATGGCTACGCCGTGTCGGCCGGTTCCCTGCCCCCGGGATTGGAAGTATCCCACATTAACTTGCACGACGGCACCATAGAGGGATTGCGGCACCGGGACATGCCCGTTTTTACTATCCAATATCACTCCGAAGGGTCGCCAGGCCCTCAAGATAACGAATACCTGTTCGATCGCTTCGTTCAGATGGTCAGCCAAGCACGTTAAAATAGAAAGCGGGCATTACACGGTCCAATCCCGTTAAGGAGGAGAGTTTACATAACGAATACCGGACATATAACCCTGAATTACGCCCCCGCTGGCCGCATGGCAGGGCAGGAGGTATAACAAGCCTTACCCCCCGTCTTTCCCGCCCCCTTCCCGTCTTTCCCGTGTAGACGGGAATCCATTGGGGCAGGCAGGGGCAGGTGCTGGCTGTTTGTAATATTTGGAGGTTTCCTGATGTCTTCATTCTCCTTAGTGTTGGTGGAGGAAGGTGTGGAGGTGGAGATTCCTGGCGACTTGTCGAGCGTTATATCGCTCTTGGATGAAGAGGTTCCCTGGTTTTCACACGACGGACACGAGTACCAACTAACCGCGGTCAGGACGCAACTGCGCGAGCGTTGGGAGTTAACCATAAGGTTGATCAATTCGGTGCGTCGCGGCGGCCCAAATCCTTCGATTGGCCGCATTGAAGTTGACTGTTTGGACAACGATGAAGTACGGTTCGCCATTCCCCCGAGAGATAGGGAGTCGCCCAGTGAGTATTTTGAGGCGGACCCGGAGGGACTTTATCTGGGATCGTTCATGTCCCAGATTCTGAACATGCTGCAAAGGCGAGGGCTTATTACCCTGCCTGGCGTTCTGCCCACCTTTTAGCAGTCCCCCACTTTGTCTTTCCCGCGAAGGCGGGAACCTGGGGGCAAGCCTGGCGGGACGCCGCCTGGCGTCCCCACTTCCCCCGTCTCCACGGGGGCAGGCTCCGTCTTTCCCGTGCAGGCGGGAGGCAGGCGGGGGCAAGCTTGGTCACGGTGGGTGAAGGGAGAGGATAGGATTAGCATCTCTACTCAACCGGGCAAAGTGCTGGTTATCGGCTCCGGGCCGATCGTCATTGGTCAAGCTGCGGAGTTCGACTATGCCGGTACTCAAGCCTGCAAAGCCCTCCGTGACGAGGGTGTCTATACCGTGCTGGTCAATTCCAACCCGGCTACCATTATGACCGACCAGACGACGGCGGACCGCGTTTACGTGGAGCCGCTTACCGTTGAGGTATTGGACCGTATCCTTGACCGTGAGCGGCCTGACGGTCTGCTCCCCACTCTTGGGGGGCAGACCGGCCTGAATCTTGCCGTAGCCCTGGCGGATGCCGGCGTTCTGGACAAGTACGGCATTCGCCTGCTGGGGACACAACTGGACACCATTCGCCGCTGTGAGGACCGGCAGTTGTTCCGTGACTTCCTGCGCAGCATCGGCGAACCGGAGCCCAGCGGCGTTATCGCGTCGTCGCTGGAAGAAGCGAAGGCCCTTGGCCGGGAGGTTGGCCTGCCGATGGTTGTAAGGCCCGCTTATACCCTGGGCGGCAGCGGCGGAGGCTTTGCCCGCACTTGGGAAGAGTTCGACGCCATCGTCGCCAGCGGTCTCGCAACCAGCCCCATATCTCAAGTGCTGCTCGAACGGTCCTTGGTCGGCTGGAAAGAAATCGAATACGAGGTGATGCGGGACGGGGCCGACAACTGTATCACCATCTGCAACATAGAGAACCTGGACCCGATGGGCGTCCACACCGGCGACAGCATCGTGGT
The DNA here is from genome assembly GCA_965203835.1 of Dehalococcoidia bacterium. Taxonomy (GTDB): domain Bacteria; phylum Chloroflexota; class Dehalococcoidia; order Lucifugimonadales; family UBA3495; genus CBDCFV01. The sequence goes on along the minus strand of OZ241919.1, from coordinate 650,621 downwards.
GGCTCCAAGCCAGACCCTGACCGATAAAGACTACCAGATGCTGAGGAGCGCCAGTCTCAAGATTATCCGCGGCCTTGGAATAGAGGGCGGCTGTAACATCCAGTTCGCTTTGATGCCGCATCCCCAAGTGGCGGAAGCCATCGGGCCCGCAGCCCTCTCCGCGTCTCCTTACTACGTGATAGAAGTCAATCCAAGGGTCAGCCGCAGTTCAGCGCTGGCCAGCAAGGCTACCGGGTACCCTATAGCACGGGTGGCGGCCAAAATCGCCGTTGGGAAACGATTGGACGATATTCCCAACGCGGTTACCGACAAGACCAAGGCGGCATTCGAGCCGGCCCTGGACTATTGTGTCGTAAAGATTCCACGCTGGCCTTTCGACAAGTTTCCCCACGGCGACCGCGGTATTACCACGCAGATGAAGGCTACCGGGGAAGTGATGGTTATCGACCGGTCTTTCGAAGCTGCCCTGCAAAAAGCCGTGCGCTCGCTGGAAATGGGAGGCCGCACCCTTTTGTGGGAGCACCCGGACTGGCGTACCGAAACACCCGACCCGTTGGACCCATTGCCGCTGGACCCCAACGACCTGCGCCTGTGGGCTTTGATGGCCGGCATACGCAGGGACGTTGGCACGGCCCGCATGGTGCATCGCACGTTGATAGACCCGTGGTTCATCGCCGCCCTGGAGCGTCTGGTTGCGATGGAGAGGAGGCTGCTGGCCGAGCCGCTCGATCCCGACTTGCTGCTCCGCGCCAAACGTCTTGGATTCACCGACGAACAGGTCGGCACACTTGCCGATATGCTGCCGGAACAGGTCCGTAACATGCGGCATCAATGGGGACTGAGGCCGGTGTACAAGACAGTGGACACCTGCGCCGCCGAATTCGAGGCGGTCACCCCTTACTTCTACAGTACCTACGATCAGGAAAACGAGGCCTTTCCCCTGCAGGGAGAGAAGGCGGTAGTCATCGGCAGTGGGCCGATAAGGATTGGTCAAGGGATAGAATTCGACTATTGCAGTGTTCATGCCGCCCGTGCCCTGTCCGATTCGGGCGTCCGCAGCATTATGATCAACTCCAACCCCGAGACCGTTTCCACGGATTTCGACTCCAGTGACCGCCTTTACTTTGAGCCTTTGGATGAAGAGGCGGTGCGGGACATCGTCGAGAATGAGACGGTGGACGACGAGGCTCCATCCTCGCTGGTGCAGTTTGGCGGCCAGACCGCTATTAACCTTTCTCAGTCGCTGGCAATGGCAGGACTGCCTATCCTGGGGTCGAGCGCCGGCGCCATTGATACGGCGTCGGACCGCCACAAGTTCGAAGAATTCCTGTCCCGGTTGGGGATTCCCCAACCGCCCGGCGCCGCGGTCACTTCCGTGAGCGAGGCGCTTCAGGTAGCCCAGAATATCGGTTACCCCGCCGTGGTACGGCCCAGCTACGTGCTCGGCGGACGGGCCATGGAAATTGTACAGAACGCATCGGAGCTTATCCGCTACTTGACCGCCGCCGCTGCTCTCGCGCCGGACCAACCGGTGCTGATAGACCGTTACATGGAAGGAAAGGAGTGCGAAGTCGACGCTATATGCGACGGCGAGCAGGTATTGATTCCCGGAATCATGGAGCACATCGAGAGGGCCGGTGTTCATAGCGGAGACTCGATGGCGATCTACCCTGGGCTGAACCTTACGTCGGAAGAGGTCAACACCATCGTCGACTACACCACCAGGATAGGACTGGCGCTGGAAGTGCGAGGGTTGATGAACATTCAGTTCGTTATCCTGGGTGGACCCCCGTATCGCAGCCCCAACCTGCCTACAGGCGCCGGAGACGCTACTACGGTCTATGTCCTCGAGGTCAACCCCAGGGCAAGCCGCACTACTCCCTTTATTTCCAAGGTTACCGGGGTCCCTGCTGCCGCTATCGCCACGCGGGTCATGCTGGGACAGTCCTTGGCCGATCAAGGCTATGAGGGGGGGCTTTGGCCGCGCCAGAATTTGGTAGGGATAAAGGCTCCGGTCTTTTCAATGGGCAAGCTGGTAGGCGTGGACTGGCACTTGGGGCCTGAGATGATATCCACGGGCGAAGTTATGGGCATCGATCTCGACTTCTCCAGTGCGTTGTCGAAAGCGCTCTTGGCCGCCAATCTGAATCTGCGCGAGAAAGCGGGCGTGCTGCTCAGCATCGCCGACCAGGACAAGGCCGAAGCCGTAACACTGGTCCGGGCATTGGGGGAAGCGGGATGCCCGCTCTATGCCACCGAAGGGACCGCCGCCATGATTACCGCCATGGGCATTCCCGTGACGATGGCAACCAAAAGGATGGATGAAGGTCATCCCAACGTGGTGGATGTGGTCAACGATGGCAGCGTGGGAGCGGTGATAAACACTCTGTCAGGGGACACGTCGGTCTTGCAGGACGGGTTTTTTATACGCCGGGCTGCTGTGGAGCGTCAAATTCCCTGCTTTACTTCCTTGGATACCGCGCGGGCAGCGGTGGAAAGCCTGCTGGTCGAACGCGGCACCTACAATGTCAGGCGCACCGAAGAGTACCGCACCGGCGGCTTTTAGAAACTATCTCAAAACCGGCGCAGCGCCCACTCCGTCATTCCCGTCTAACCCGTAACTCCCGCACCCAACCGTCATTCCCGCGCAGGCGGGAATCCATATTCTTTCCGGTCACTGGCGTGGATCGGTGTGAAACCCGCCCCTACCAGTCCATCTCCATGCCCAAGCCCATTGTCTTGGCCTTTTCGTAGGCCAACTTGGCCGCGGCCACATCGGCGACCCCTGTGCCCATCAGCTTGGCGTAAACAATCTGACCGGGGTTGTCCCTGCCGGAAACCAACCCGGCCACCGCGTAGCGCAGCTCGACCAGGTTGCTCCACTGCAACAGGCCCCGGTCCACGGCGCTTGCCATATCCCCCGCCTCGTCTCGGGCTTGCTCGGCCGAGTCCACGAATATCTTGTCGGCCCGGGAGATGACGGCGTCGTCCACCTCCCTCACGCGCCACGTCGTAGGGCCCGCGCCGATTACCGTCGACCCTGTGTCCAGCCAGTCCCCTTCCACCACCGGATCGGTTGTGGCCGCTATGCATACAACGACGTCGCAGTCCCGTACTGCTTCGGCGTTGTTGGACACCGCTTCCACTTCCACTCCCAGCGTGTCGCCCATTGACCGGGCGAAGGCCTCTCGCCGGTCTTGCGTCCGGCTGTAGGCCTTTATCCGCTTGATGTCTCTTACCTTCGTTACCGCTTCCAATTGGGTAGGGGCTTGGTACCCGGTGCCGATTATTCCCAGGGTGCCGGAATCGGCGTTGGAGAGATGCTTCACCGCTATGCCGGTAGTGGCCCCGGTGCGCAACTGGCCCAACCGGTTGGCTTGGGTATAACAGAGCAACTGACCCGTGTCAGCGTCGTAAAGGCTCACCTGGAAGGAGTAGGTGCCCCGGACGACCGTATAGGTCTTGACGCCCAGTACACCCTCGTGAAACATGCCGCCGCCCATCACGGACAGCATACCGCCGCTGGCGATTATCTTGCGTCGGGCCAGGTTCATCGCCTCCCCCTGCCCGAAATGGCTTTGCATCGATTCAATGGCTCCCAGCATATCGTCCATCTGGACAGCCCGTGATACGTCTTCATCCCGCAAGAACAGCGCCATGGTTTCCTCCTAATGATGGTCGAGAGTCGCCGCGATTACTGTCTGTGAAGCAGGCATTAGTTTATCGTTGCTGCCCGTGATTGACAAATAGCGATAACCGTGTCGAAGAATCGGGTTAGCCGCAACGCCGGGAGCGTAAAAGGAGCTAACGATTCGATGGCGGTTGAAAACGGTTGACGACCGCCCAAGCGGTTGGGAGGGCCAGCGAAGCGATGTACAGCTTTACCAAGTCGCCGAGGATGAAGGGATAAAGGCCGAACTCCAGTACTTTGCCCTCGGGCACGAAGTAGGACAACTGGATAAGCCCCGGAACGTACAGGATGACGTTTCCGGCCAGCATGGCAAGGATAACCCATACGCTGCGGTCCCAACCGCGTTCACTCAGGAACCCAACGACGAACGCGGCCGGTATGAAGCCGATGATGTATCCGCCGGATGCCAGGGTCCACACCAAGCCCGACGCGCCCCCGGCGTAGAACGGCAGGAAGCTGCCTTCGATCAGGTAAAGAAACAGGGCGGCCCCGCCACGCCAGCTTCCCAAGGCCGCGCCGACAAGCAACACCGCCAGCGTTTGCCCCGTGATTGGCACCGGGGTGAACGGCAGGCGAATCACCAACTGGGCCATCAGGGCCACGAAGAGGCTGGCGGCAACGATCAGGGCAACGTCTCTGGCTGCCCTGAGAACTCGGTCGTTAACCGGGATTACGCTGTCTACTAAAACGGCAGCCTGAGGCTTGGAGAACAATATTCGCTTCCTGGAGGTATGGAGCGTCAGGCGGCGTGGAGAAAACGCCCCGCCTTATTTGAAGAAGTCCCGGTTCTTGCGGATGTAGTCCCGCCACTTGGCCGGAACTGCGAACTCGTCGAATATGGCATTCACCGGGCACACCGACTCGCAATACGAGCAGTCAATGCAGATTTCAGGGTCTATGTGGTACATATCGGCTTCATCGGTCGTGGCAATACAGTCCACTGGACACACGTCCAAGCAGGATGCATCTTTAACGCCAACACATGGCTCGGTGATAACGTAAGGCATAATACCAGCACCACTAACAGGATAATGGCTTAGGTTACGCCAGCTGACCGGCAGGGATTCGGAAAGCCCGCCGACAATACCCAACCTATTCTTAAATTGCCCACTGTATTTTGTCAAGCAATACAATATGATATATTCTATTAAACGCCGTAAGTCAGCTTGGGGGAGCATGATGTATGGAGTTGAGAGAGCTTGTTAGCTTTTACCACGTAGCCCGTCTTCGCAGCGTGTCCAAAGCTGCGCGGACGCTGGAATTGGGTCAACCCACCGTCACTACCCACCTGAGAAAATTGGAGAGCGAGTTCGGCATCACGCTTTTCGACCGGATAAAGAGGCCAATCCATTTGACCTCTGAAGGAATCACTCTGCTTGAACTGGTCACGCCCGTTGTCAACGCAGTGGACAACCTGAAGACGCAGATGGACTACTCGGAACGTTTGGGGTCTTTCGTGGTAGGAGCCTACCAGGACCTGGTGATGCACCACCTGCCCAAAGGGATCCAGCAGTTCCGCACCGAATATCCCGATGTGCGGATCAGGCTACTGGCAAGGGCTTATTCTCCGCTCATTCAGTTGGTGAAGTCCGGCGAGTTGGACTTGGCCTTTTGCTCGCCGCCACCGGCAGAGGAGCTTTCTTTGGAGTTCCAGGAACTCTTCGAGTACAACGTGGTGCTGTTGACTCCCCCAGGCCACCCGCTTCTCGAGAAGCAGCCAATCGCGTTGGAAGACATTGTGGAATGGCCCATGATCCTGGCAGGTCCTGGGAGTCTCACCAGGCAACGGGTCGAACAGTCGTTGCGAAGTAAAGGCCTCGCATATGATGTTGTCCTGGCGATGGATGACACCGAGTCCATAAAGCGTTACGTCGAAATTGGTATGGGACTGGCCATCACCAGCGATTTCACCCTCCATGCGGAAGACCATGACAAGCTTGGCGTGGTTCTCTTGGACCACCTTTTTGATAGCTCTGTAATAGGCGTGTGCACGCTGAAGGGCAAATTCATCGGCAGGGCGGTGCGTAACTTTATCGATACCGTATCCGACCAGATGCGAGGGTTCCATGCCGAGTTGCTGGACTGGGGCAAGTCTCCTGCGGAATAAGACAGCCCGGTCTCTTGAACCCATAGGCGACTATCTTGAATCCTGGCCCACTGTCCCGCCCGTCATTCCCGCGAAGGCGGGAATCCATAAGCCCCAATCAACGAAGACGAGTTGTCAGCCGAGGCAGTGGAGTTGAGGTAGCATCTAAAGGACCTTGGAGGTCCTGGGAATGACCTCTTTGACTCTCCGTTCCAAGTGAGAGCGGGCAAGCATTACGTGGCGTTGGCACTTCTGGCAGGTCAGCCCGATGTCCGCTCCCAAGCGTGTCACCAGCCACAGGTGGTTGCCGCATGGGTGTGGCTTCTTCATCCTGACCACGTCCCCTACCTTCAGCTCTAAAGCCATCCCTTACCCGCATCCGTCAAAATTCGGTTGATTTGCCCCCGCAGCCTGTCCGCTGCTTGCCGGGCTGCCGCTGCGAAGTCCCCGCTCTCGCCCGACTCCGGACGGGCATATATGATTCCCCGCGAGGAGTTGATCAGGGCCCGTCTTCCGTTCCCGTCGGTCCCCGCCTGCACTGCGTCCTCCAGATCGCCTCCCTGGGCGCCCACGCCGGGTACAAGCAAAGGCATATCGGGGCACAGGCGTCGCACGTCCGCAAGTTGGTCCGGGTTGGTAGCCCCCATTACCAGCCCAATGTTGCCATTGCGGTTCCAACCGGCCGCGGAACGCGCCAAGCGCTGGTACAGGGGCATCGGCCCATCGGGTGTGCTCACGGTCAGGTCCTGGAGGTCGGCGGAACCGGGGTTGGACCCCCGGCACCAGATGAACACTCCCCGTGTCGGGTCTTTGAGGAACGGCTCCAAGCCGTCGTGGCCTCCCCAAGCGTTTACCGTAACGGCGTCAAAACCCCATACTTGGAACATCGCTTTCGCATAGGCCGGAGCGGTCGATCCGATGTCCCCTCTCTTGGAATCGCCTAATATAATTGCGTTGGGCGCGGACTGGCGGATGTGGTCTATAGTTCCCTCGAGCGCCCGCAGCCCGTCCATGCCCAAGGCCTCGTAGAAGGCCATGTTCGGCTTGTAGGCACAGACCAGGTCGGCGGTTGCATCTACGATTGCCCGGTTGAACTCCAGCGGGTCCTTCACTGGCATCCGTTCCGGGTCGACGTCCAAGCCAACGCAAACCAACGAACGGTTGGAGGAACAAGAGTGGTCGAGACGACTCACAAAGTCCGAAATATTGTTGGCGTTGATCACGGTTCCCGCCATTATTTGAGTAGTCGAGCCCAGACCCGGGTCAAGGGGTATCCTTGTTGATGCACTTGGCAGGGCTTGCTACCATGTTAATCGCTCCGCCATCCGTCTGCTAGTCCTCCGGCAACAAGGCGGGCGCCGAGTTTGTAGATGCAGTTGGGCAACGATCTTGTGGAAGGCCGTTTCATTGCCCGCCTCAACCGCTTCGCCGCCTTGGTGGACGTTGACGGACGGGAAGAATTGGTCCACGTGGCCAACTCCGGGCGTATGCGGGAACTGTTCGTCCCCGGCTTCCGGGTTCTCTTGAAACCCCGTGCCGGGGAGCATAGAAAGACCAGGTTCGATTTGGCGTTGGTCGACTTGGGATTTGCTCTTTCGTCGGCGGATGCCAGGCTGCCCAACGCCCTTGTGGCCGAAGCTCTCGAAAGGGGATGCCTGAGCCAGTTCGCCGAATACTCGAAGGTCAACCGCGAAGTGCAGTTCGGCGAGAGCCGATTGGACTTGATGTTGGAAGGTCCGAACGGTCGGTGTTACATTGAAACCAAGTCGGTTACCTTGGTGGTTGATGGCGTAGGCCTGTTCCCCGACGCCCCTACGGAGCGGGGCGCCAAGCACATGAGAAGCTTGGACCAAGCGGTTGCGGAGGGTCACCGCGCCGCCGTGGTATTTGTGGTTCAACGGCCCGATGCCGTGGCATTTGCCCCGCATGACACGGCAGACCCCAACTTTGGCGCGGCCTTGCGCCATTCCCTGTCCTGTGGAGTTGAGGTCTTCGCCTACAATTGCCGCGTTTCGGAGCAGTCTGTCGAATTGGACTCTCCCCTGCCGGTGCGCTTGTGAAACCCCTTGACCGGAATGACCTCTCCCGGTTGCTAAAGGAGGTCTACAATCTTCTGTACCAACGTTACGGACCCCAGGGATGGTGGCCCGGCGACGGCCCGCTGGATGTGGTAATTGGAGCTATCCTGACCCAAGCGGCGGCTTGGACCAACGTGGAGATGGCAATCGCCAACATGAAGAACGCCGGTTGCTGGTCGTTGCAGGAGATTGACCACCTGCCGGAGCAGGAACTGGCCGCCATCATCCGCCCCTCCGGCTATTTCAACGCCAAGGCGCGCAAGCTCAAGGCCTTTGCCCGGCATGTGGAAGCCAATTACCAAGGCAGTCTCGAAAGGCTTTTGGCTCAGCCGGTTGAAGAGTTGAGGGTTGAACTCCTTTCAATTTACGGTATCGGCCCGGAGACGGCGGACGACATTATAGTTTACGCTGCGGGCAAACCATCCTTTGTCATCGACGCCTACACTCGCCGGATCGTGCAACGGCTGGGCGTAGCGCCGGAGGGTTTGGGCAATTCCTACTCCGTCTACCAAGCCTTGTTTCAAGACCACCTGCCCGCAGACGCCAATCTGTTCAACGAGTACCACGCCCTGCTTGACCGGCACGCCAAGGATGCCTGCGCCAAAGTCCCCCGCTGCGCCGGATGCTGCCTGCGGCAGGTCTGCGTCACTGGACAAAACGGTGGAGATGTAGAAAATACTCTGAAGTAAGCCGGAACAGGAGGAAGCATAATGCAGGTAGTCCGAATATACACCGGGTCTGACGGGGAGGCGCACTTCGAAGAGTTGGAACTGCCTTACGAGAAAATCGAAGAGGCCGAACGCACTGCGATGCAGGAGACCACCGGCATCCAGTTCCGTCGCACCCCTCCCGGCAGTTTCAGCGACTGGCACAATGCTCCACGCCGCCAGTACGTGATTACGCTGGAAGGCCAGATGGAAATCGGCCTTGGCGACGGCACCAAGCGCATCTTCAACCCCGGCGACGTGTTGCTGGCCGACGACCGGACCGGAAGAGGGCACACCACCGCCGTTTACGGCGACAAGACCAGGGTATCCATCTCCATCCCGCTTGCCGATCAAAGTTAGAAACTATCTTAAAAATTGACGCAGCACCCAATAAACATGGAACAGCGCCTAACCCGTCATTCCCGCGAAGGCGGGAATCTATAAGCTACGGTCGGTGACCCGGAGACAGTCTGCGAGCAAGGAACTGGCGGGAACCTTGGTAGCGTTCCCTAAAACAATGACTTGGACTGGCCGCCGTCTATGTTGATGCAGGTGCCCGTCACCAGGTCGGCCCGGTCGGACGACAGGAAGGCCACCATTTCGCCTATGGGTTCGGGCCAGCCGAAGCGCCCGGCAGGGAGGTTCCGGGAGATAAACTCATTGACCACCTCGGGCGGGTTGTTCTGCTGGAACCTGTCCCAGGTGCTACCCGGGAAGTCTATCGACCCCGGCGCGATTGAGTTGACCCGCACGTTGATGGGCGCCAGTTGCAACGCCAGGTGCTTGGACAAGGCTATCAACCCCGCTTTCGCCGCCATGTAGTCGATGGAACCGCCGTGTTCGCGCCCGTAGATGGAAGAAATATTGATAATGCGGCCCCACCCCTGCTCTCTCATGTGAGGAAGCACCAAGGCAATCATCCTGTAGGCGCTGACAAGGTTTACCTCCAGCCCTTCGCGGAACTGCTCCAGGCTGGTCTCCTCGAAAATGACCGAACCACGGCGGCCCCCCACGTTGTTCACCAGGATGTCGGGCTGCCCCAAGTGGTCAACAGTATCCTGGTGAAACCGCACGGCGTCGGCCTCTACGGTTACGTCCCCTTGGGTGCCGTGGACCTGGTAGCCGGCAGCCGCCATTTCGCCGACCGTTGCGTCCAGTTGGTCCTGGCTCCTGGCGCATATTGAGACCTTGCAGCCCTCTCGAGCCAAGGAGTACGCCGCTTGTCTCCCCAAGCCCCGGCTCCCGCCGGTTATCATCGCAACCTTGCCGTCTATCCCTAAGTCCATGACTTCCTCCTGATGCGTACCTGTAAGTACATGACACGCCGCAAATCGATCATGCGCACTTGCTTCGGCACAACCGGCCATGACTGTCGCCATGCACAAGAAAGGCCACGCCGATTATAGCCTCTTGCCCCAGGCCGCGCACCCGCAACAACATTCATGCTCAGGTGCCCACAGACTATAATTTACCGGGGTTTCGGATACCATGTCTTTAGATGATGAACATTCCGCTGGGTAACACGCTGGCCGACCGCATCGCCGAATACTTGGTCAGGTATTCCGGTTGGTTCATCCTCGGCGTCATTAGCCTGACCGTCCTGCTCATATTCCCGATATTCTTCATGGCGCCTACGGAGCCGGCGTCCCAGGACCCGGGCGGGCCGGTGTTCGACTTGGCGGACCTCGTACACGACAAGTTTCCTCCTCAACTTCACATAACCGGCTTCATTGTCGAGGACCATGAAGGAGACGTTCTTCGGCAAGCGCCGCTGTGGGAGTTATACCGGAATGAGCAGAGACTGCGCGAGTCGGACTTGGGCGGGTTTCTGTACTCGGGTTACGATGCTCAAAACCGGACGCCGATACTGGGCATTTACACCATGGCGGATGCAGTACAGGACTTCCTGGCACTGGACTTGGGGCCGGAAGCAAGCCTGGAAAATGCCACGGATCTGCAAGTCAAAGCCGCCGTGGCCCGTGTAATCGACAGCCCTTTGGGATTGACGTTGCGGGAGTCCCTTTCCAAGGATGCCGTATTTGAGACCATGACCGTTGATGGAGTGGGGGTGCAGTCCTGGAAATCTGCTGCGCTCTCTATCTTTGTGGCGTCAGACAACTCCATGCTCGGCGGCGGACCGTTGACCTTCAACGTGACAGGCGAAAAGGACGCGCTGCGCAAGGAGCGGTTCAACCGCCGGATGTACGCCATATTGCGCGGGGAGGAAGCCAATTACCGGCTTTGGGGCGTTGCCATTGACATCAACCTTGTGTCGGAGGAGCAGGGCAAAACTGCTATACCGTTCATCGCGGCGACGGTCGTACTGGTACTGATAGTAGTCGGGATCACCTTGAGATCAGTTAGCATTGTCGGACTGGCCTTTTTCGGCCTCGTTATGCTCTTGGTATGGCTCAAAGGACTGTCCAACCTTGCAGGGCTCAAGTCATCCATCATCCTGGACTTGGTCGTGCCGATTGCGATGATTTCCTTGGGGGTTGACTTCCTCATTCACGCGGTCGCCCGCTACCGGGAAGAACGCCACCGGTTTACCGTCCCGCGGTTGGCGCTCCGAGCTGGCCTTGGAGGAGTTTTGGGAGCCTTGACGCTGGCCATGCTTTCCGACGGAATCGCTTTCCTGGCCAACGTTACTTCCGGCATCGAGGTAATTATCGGGTTTGGAGTCGCGGCGGGTATCGCAGTGGGTTCCAGCTACGTGATCATGGGTGTATTCCTGCCGTTGCTCGTTATGAGACTGGACCAGCGCGGTGCTCACGCCGCCGCAGGCACTGACATCGTCCCCAGCGGCCCGCCTGCGACTGTTGCCCTCGGCTCGCAACCAACCATTCCCAACCCCCAACCCGGCATCCCCAGCCCACACCCAGAGGACCCCAATCCCCAACGGGATGACCCTAAGCCACAACCTGTCATTCCCGCCTGCGCGGGAATCCGCGGCCTCGTGGCCTCAGTGGTATTGACTACCGCCCGGATGCGCTTGGTGACCCTACCTTTGGTTGCGGTGGTCACCGCAGGGTCGACGTTCCTGGCGTTTCAGTTGGAGCCGAAGCTGGATGTGAAGGACTTTTTCGACTCTGAGTCCGACTTCGTCAAAGGAATAGATAAACTGTACCAGCACAGGTCTCCGTCTGTAGCCGGGGAACCGGCCATTATCTACATCCGGGGGGACTTGACCACCACCGAGTCCTTGTCCGCGATTGGAGAGTTGGTAGAAAGACTCAACGGTATAGAGCAAGTGGGCAGGCGCCAGGATGGAGAAGTGTCATTCTACTCAATCACCTTGTTTGAATTGCTGGCGTTGCTTATGCGCAGTCAATACGCCATTTCTGAAGTCTATGACCAAACCGGCATTGCGCTTACCGACGCGGATGGCGATCAGGTCCCTGACGATGCAGAGCAGATGCGGGCGGCATACGACTACATGGTGCAGTTCGGGATACCGGACGACAGCGAAACTCTGGCCTTGGAGCCGGCGCAGGTGCGGGAGGTCCTTTATCACGAGCCTGGCAGCGCCGCAGCCCAGGAGATAGTCATAACGGTCGGCGTGTTGGGGGCGCGTGAGCAGGCCAATATTGCCTCTGCCCGACGGGCCTTGGAGCAGGCGCTGGCCCCCCTGAGGGACACTGACTCCATTGAGTTCGCCGGACTGACCGGCTCTCCACTCACCAGGGAGGCGTCATTGACCGCGGCAACCCGGGCCTTGAACATTTCGTTGCCCGTGGCCATAGCGGGTTGTTTCGTCCTGCTGGCCCTCTGGGCGCACTCGGTGCGCTATGCAATCGTGACGGTGGTCCCCATTGCGTTGGTTGTATCCTGGCTTTATGCCTTCATGTACCTGGCCGGGTTCCATCTCAATTTCGTCACCGCTACTGTAGCTGCGGTGTCTATCGGGGTGGGCATCGACTACTCCATCCACGTAACCCAGCGGTTCCGCCAGGAATTGGCCCGGCAGCCGTCCACTGAAGAGGCCCTGCGGGCGACCGCTGCAGGAACGGGTGTGGCCCTCGTCGGGTCCGCCGCTTCCAGCGTTATCGGGTTCGCCGTAATGGGTTTTGCCCCAATGCCCTTGTTTTCCGCCTATGGGGTCATCACGGCGGCAATGATACTGCTCGCGGCTGTCGCAGCCCTTCTCGTCCTGCCGTCCCTGCTGCTCTTGGTCGCCAACCGACCCGCCGCCAGAGAAAGCGGATGAGCAGAAATGCCCCATGCTATAATATGGCCGCTTTCAGGCCGAGGGTCGGACTGAGATTCGAGCCTTGGCCGGGCGAAAATCACAGTGAAATTAAGGGGAGTCTCGCGATATGATCAAACGGTTTTCAGTGCTGTACGTCGGTCAAATAGACTTGGAAAACACTGGCTTGGACGGGACTCCCGCCGACCAGCGCAGGTATCCCAACGAACGGTTGGTCCAAGCGTACGAAAACGCTGAAGGATTGGCCAAGCACATGGATGAGCTTGGCTACTATTGCATGTGGACTGCGGAGCACCACTTCCAGAGGGAAGGCTACGAGTGTTTTCCCAACTTGATCCTCCTGGGCGTACACCTCGCGGGCCTGACCAAGCGGCTGAAATTCGGCTCTGCGTTCAACATTGTCCCCATGTGGCACCCCCTCCGCTTGGCCGAGGACTTCGCAATGGCGGACATAATGACCGGCGGGCGCTTGATATTCGGTGTTGGCCGGGGTTACCACTCGCGGGAGGTGGAGACATTCGGTTTTCCTGTCATCGACAACGACGCCAACAAAGAGTTGTTCGAAGAGCAGATGGAGGTTATCTTCAAGGCCTTCAACGAAGAGTCCTTCAACCACCACGGAAAGTACTACAACATTCCCCCCGACGTCCCCTACAGGGGCTATCAACTCGAGGACGTGACAATGGTCCCGCGGCCGGTGAACCTGCCTGTAGAAATCTGGCAGCCCATCGCCAGCGGTCGCACGCTGGAGTACATCGCCCGCAATGGCATCAAGGGCATGGTGGCCCTCAGCGGCCGTTTGCTGGTGGACCAGCTTTTCCGTCAGTACCAGGGCATCGCCGCCGAGGCAGGCCGGGAACTGGCTTTGGGACAGGACATGGCCTTGGGGTTCGGGTACTATATCGCCGACACCCAGCAGAAGGCCATCGACTCCGTCCGGCCTTACCACGATGAACGTTACAAGTGGTTCGCTCCCTTCGGCTTCGTGCGGTACACCGACTCCGAAGGCCGCGCTTGGGGCACTCCCGGTGCGCCTTCCCGCGTGCCCACCATCGAGGAGGGCGTGGAGCAAAAGGTGTGGTATTGCGGCCCGTCAAGCGGATTCGTGGAGTTTCTGCGTGAGGTGGAGGAGCAATATCCCGGCTTGGAGGATGTAGTCCTGCAGTGGCCGGAAGGAATGCCTTGGCCGGAGTTCCGCGACCAGCTTTCCCGGTTCGCCGAAGAGGTGATGCCGTCGTTCACGGAACGTTAAGAGGATTCAAAATACTCTCTACATCGCTTCCACCAACGGGGTATCCTTGCCCAGCATCAGGCACGGCTCGCCCCATTGGTTGATGTTGGCCAAGTCCCAGTCCTCAAGGGAACCGGCGGGCTTGAGCCGTATGCCGTCGTCCCCGCCGTAGACCAAGAGCACTACGCCTTCCCCCGAGTCTTCTGACAATGCTGCGTAGGCTGGGCAGGGGCCAACTTGGCTCCAGCCGGTCACTTCGCACCACGCGTCCTGCCCCGACAGGTCCGCAGTAAATACGCGGGTGATGGCCTTCGGCTCCGACAGCAGATCGAAGACCCTGTTGAGGTCCATTGGACTGTTTCCGGTGGCCTCTACCTCTACTTCGAACAACATGTCTGGGCAATTCCCGCTTGGGCGACTATTCGGCCGTCCGCCCGCCGTCTATAACCAGTTCGGCGCCAGTGACGAAGGAAGCCTCGTCGGAAGCCAGGTACAGGGCGCCGTAGGCCACGTCCTCGGCTGTGCCTATGCGGCGCAGGGGCGTGCGGTTGATGCGGTCGTCGCGGTACCAGCCGAGCAGCATTTCGGCAGTCATAGGCGTGTCGATGGTGCCGGGGTGGATGGAGTTGGCCCGGATGCCGTCGGGCGCGTATTGAATGGCGGTAGACTTGGTGAACAACCTGACCGCCCCTTTGGAACTGGTGTATGCCGCCGAGATAACGTCTCCTATGAGACCGGCAACGGAGGAGATGTTGATTATGGAGCCGCCTCCGGCCTTGCGCATCTCGGGGATAGCGGCCTTGGTCCCCAGGAACACGCCCTTGACGTTGATCTCCATCACTTGGTCCCACAACTCGCCGCTTATCTCCTCCACCCGTTCGCTGCGGAAGATTCCGGCGTTGTTGACCAGTATGTCCAGATTGCCGAACCTGGCAACGGTGGCGTCGATGGCCTGCTGCCACTCGGCCTCACTGGTCACGTCCAAGTGAACGAACAAGCACTCACCGCCCGCCTCGTTAATCTCGGCTTCGGTCTTGCGGCCCTCCTCATCCAGGATGTCTCCAATGACGACCCTGGCGCCCTCCTGGGCGAAGAGCTTGGCTTCCACCGCGCCCATCCCCCGGGCGCCGCCGCTGATGAAAGCAACCTTATTCTCCAAGCGCATATCCGGCCTCCATGCCGTAGATGACGACTCTGTACGGCCCCTATTGGGCAGTAACGCCGCCGTCAATCACCAGTTCGCTGCCGGTGACGAAAGAAGATTCGTCACTGGCCAAGTACAGTACTCCATAGGCCACGTCTTCCGGCTGACCGTACCTGCCCAAGGGAGCACGGGCGATGGCCCGCTGCCGGGCGGCCTCATCCGCCAGAAGGTTGGGAGTGGTCATGGGTGTTTCGATGATGCCGGGATGCACCGAGTTGGCCCGGATGCCCTCTCCGGCATACTGGATTGCGGTCGCCTTGGTAAACAAGCGCACCGCGCCCTTGGAGGTCCTGTAGGCTGCCGATCCCGGCCCTCCCACCAAGCCTGCCACGGATGAGATGTTGATAATGGAGCCGCCGCCGGCCTTGCGCATTTCCGGGATGGCGCACTTTGTGCCCAGGAATACGCCCTTTCCGTTGATTTCCAGCATCTCGTCCCACAGGGCCTCGCTGGTCTCCAGGACGCCCTCGGTGCGGAAGATGCCGGCGTTGTTGACCAGCACGTCCAGCTTGCCGAACCGACCCACGGCAGCAGCTATGGCTTCCTGCCAACTAGACTCGCTGGTTACATCCAAGTGAACGAAGAGGCACTCGCCGCCAGCCTCGTTGATCTCGGCCTCGGTGCGCCGGCCGTCTTCGTTCAGAATGTCGCCGATAACCACCTTGGCGCCTTCGCTGCTGAACAGCTTGGCTTCGACGGCGCCCATGCCCCTGGCCCCGCCGCTGATGAACGCCACTTTATTCTCCAAACGCATTCCACTGCCTCCCGCGCTGCAATGTGACGATTATACGGGCTGGGTTTGACCCGTCAAGGTTGCGGGAATGCGTCGGATTGCCGCCGCTATTCGTGACCTATAGAATGACCCCGGAGCGTTAACGCTGTTGTACGGTAATTCTGATGTTACGGTGGTCCCACTTCAAAGCAAGCTTTCATCCCGCCTTGTGGGGAGTCCTTCTGTGTGTTGGGATGTTGACCACGTCATGTGGCTTTATTGAAAGGACGTGGTCGCAAACACCTGATTTCGAGGTTACGCTGTTCGACGGCAGTCCCTTCCGGTTATCCGACGACGCCGGTCAACGGGCGGTAGTCCTCAACTTCTGGTTCCCGTCCTGCCCTCCCTGCCGGGCGGAGATGCCCGGATTTCAGAGGGCGTGGGAGCGAGTGCAGGGCGACGATATACGATTTCTCGGTTTGTTCGTGCCCCAGGGATTTGATTCGGAGCAGGACGCGAGGGATTTCATAGAGGAGTTGGGATTGACCTACGACTTCGCGACGGATGTCCGAGGGGAAATAGCCCGGGCTTACGAGATAATGTACTACCCAACCAGCATATTCATTGACAGGTCGGGCAGGATTTACCGGACTGACATAAGCACCCTGGACGCGGAAAAGCTCGGCAGCATCATCCGTGAGATGCCTACGGGCTAGCCCATGTTTGCCTATTGGATACTGGGGCGCCGCAAGCCGGCCCACACTTTATGAACGTCCTAGACTGGATTCTGGTGGCTATTCGCTGGGCCCACGCCCTGGCGGCCGTCGCTTGGGTGGGCGGCGGCATATTTTACCTGCTGGTGCTGCGACCGGCGTTGCGGCGTTCCAATAGCAACGCGGAGGCTAACAGGGCCATCGGCGAGGAGTTCCGGGGGGTGGTCAATACTGCGATAGCAGTATTGTTGCTGACGGGAGTTATCCTGTCGGTAAGCCGGCTTACCGACAGCGCGGTTACGGCTCCTTACGTCGCTGCGCTTGTCATCAAGGTCGCGCTGGCCTTGTACATGTTCTACGTGGTGCGGTTCCTTCGCCCCGGCGTCTATCCCGGAGACGCGGAGTCGTGGACCGGCTGGTTTGCCAAAGCACGATCTAGGCTCACCGGGCCCACCGCGTTACTAATCTACGGAGTGCTGATAATCGGCCTGTCGGACGTGTTGGACGCCCTGTTCGAGTGGGGCCTTTCCGGTTAAGTTGACGGATTCCTGGAGGCGGTTTGAAAAAGGAACTGATGGAGATACTGGCCTGTCCGGTCTGCAAGGGCGAGCTGGAGTTGAGCGTGGAGGAGGAAGAGGGCGACGACGTGATAAGGGGCGGATTGGCTTGCCACAAGTGTGACGAGACTTACCCCATTGACGACTCTATACCCAACCTGTTGCCGCCGGAGATGCGGGTACAGGGCTAAAGGGACCATCTCGAAACAAATCAGTCTCTCTGATCTCCCCGCGTCACTGACCGAGGTCTATGGATTCCCGCCTGTGCGGGAATGACGGGTTGGGCGCCGCGACATGGCTTGAGGTAGTTTCTGAATGAGCAACGTGTGGCCCCAACCGCCGCAACCCAGCAGACGATTGGGGCCTACATAGCTCTTTGAGGACGATGTTCCGTCTACAGATTGTCGCCGATGAGGATGCTGACCACCTTGGGGGCCAAGTCCTCGGCCCGCTGGCGTATCTGGTCCCTGTTCAGGTTCTCGATGGGATGCTGGGTGAAAATCGTGGGGTAATCGGGAGCGCCCCACATCTTGGCCATTCCCTCAGCGGTGGGGATGAACCGGTCGGTGCAAATGGTGGCTGAAGGGATGCCCGCGTTCTCTACGTGAATTCCGTCGTGCACACTGCACGCACTGCAGGACCCTCAATCACCCACCCCTACAATCACCGAGTCGCAGTTCTCCGCCAACTCCTTGATTGCCTCGGCCACCGCGGGCCTGGAGGCGCTGGTCTTGCGGTGCCAGCGAACGTCGGAAATCTCGTACCGGGTGCGGAGGACTTCAACCAATTCCTCCAGCAGCACGTCGGCGTTGGGCTTGCAGTCGTCGATGATGCCCACCGTGGTGCCCGCCAAGGTCGGCAGACGGGGCGCGCCGTCGAATGGGGCCACTATGGCTTGGGTCGTGGGATTTACCAGGGTGTACTCATTGGTCTGGGTCATTTTGACCTCCTGAAACCTTGCTTGGGTAACGTTGGGACGGGCCGTCAACTTGGAGGGTATTCGTTGACCGGCACCTATTTTATCTCGTGAGTCACCGCCGTGGAGCCTATCTTGGGGCCCCAACTCGGTATTACCGACGCAGCGTTGGACTCTTCGCCGCCAGCGAACACCAAGAGTATGTCATCCGGGGTCGGAATCAACGATACATAGCTGTCTTCGTCGCCGCTTTCCAGGTCTCCCGGCAAGCCGTGTACCCTCTTCAAATCGGCCACCGAGCGGCGGATGCGGTTGTGCAGGTACTCCCGCACCTGTTTCTTGGTCCAGTCCTGCCACAGCCTGGAGTTGCCGGCAATGGTCACTGCGATCTGTCCCTGCCGTATATCGTCGTGCCGGTCTCCCACGGAGCCGGTCATGGACATGCTTGTTCCCAGGGTGGAGGCGGCGTCAACGATGCTATCCAGTATTGCGTTCGGATGCCCTACCGCACGGACCTGGCGTGGTCCCTCGGATGCAAACACCGTTACCGTGCTTTGCTCGGCGGCAAATCCCCGCTCTACGTGCAGAGGATTCCAGTGGGTATCCGCTTCAGCCTCGGCGATGCAATAGCTGTACTTGCCCGGATGCCCGATGACGCTGCGGTCGAACAGGCCGGGGATGGACGCGCAGGCGTTCATCAGGATCAGCCTGATGGCCCTTCCGATGGTGGCGTTGGCCCGGTTGCCCGGCCCGAATAGGTTGTTGCGGGAGTTGATGCCCAACTCCCGGGTCTTTGGGCCGTTTACTATGACCAGTATGCCCGCGCCGCCCATGCTGGAGGAAGGGCCGATGAGGTTGAAGGTGGGGTCGAGCATTGCGGAAGTGGCGGTCAGCACTACCGGCATGTATTCGGGCAGGCACCCGGCCATAACCGCGTTGGCGGCCACTTTGCCCACGGTGATTTCCCTGCGCCGCTCCGGTAGTTCCCCGACGACCTCCGACGCCGGACGACCGCTGTGTTCCAAGAATTGCGCCACCCGTTGCTCCGTCGGAGGGACCACCGGAAGGCCGTCGGTCCACCCGAGTTCGTAGCAACGTTCGATGGCTTCCAGGGCATCGTCCCAGCTTACGGCAGTCGTTTCACCGATGTCACTCAATGGTCTGCTACTCCTGTACGGTTTCCCTCTACCTTAGGTCAGTCTGCTTGTGGGGTCTGTGTGGGCGGGTAGAATATGGCTGCACCGTCGGAATCGTGGCGATGGAAATAAAGCGCCTCCAATATGCGCTGGGTATCCGACCGGCGTTCTTGAGATTCCTCCCGGATTTCCTGGTGCAGTTCCTCGCGAGTTGCCCGGATTTCCTGGTGCAGTTCCTCGCGAGTTGCCCGAATTTCCTGGTGCAGTTCCTCGCGAGTTGCCCGAATTTCCGTTCGCAACGCCCGGAATTCCGACATCACCCAGTAGAAAGCTCCGGCGCCCAAAAGGATCAAGGATAGCCAAGCCCCGACGAAGACCTCAACTGTTACCATATATTCACCATCGTCGCACCGTTATATTACGGCGTCGGCGTCGCTTTATAGCCTACCACTGGCGCTCGTACTTGGAGAAGCTCCGCAACACCTTGGGCGGGTCCATCTTGGAGCCGCGAATGGTGAAGGACACTTCGGCCACGTAGAGGTCTCCCTTCGAGTCCACCGCGATGCCGTGGGGGGCAATGAACTGGCCGGGGCCTTCGCCCTCTTCAGGCGTGCCGAACATGCAGACCCGGTTGCCTTCCAAGTCGTAAATCGTGACCCGGTGGCCCAGCCCCGGAGCCTCGTCCACGCCGCCCATGCCGTTCAACTCGCCGACGTAGATATGGTCCTGCCACAGCACCATGGAGTCCGGGCGGTGGATGTTGTTCCACATGGTTATGAAGTTGCCTTGGGGGTCGAAAATCTGGATGCGGTGAGCCTCGCGGTCTACCACGTAGACCCGGTCGTTGCTGTCAACGGCGATGTTGTGGGGTCGGATAAACTGGCCGGCGTCGATACCGGGTTCGCCCCAGGAGAACTTGTACTCGCCTGAGCCGGTGAATACGTGGATGCGGGAGTTGCCGTAGCCGTCGGAGACGTAGACGTCGCCGTTGCTGGGCATGATGGCGGCGGAGGTGGGGCGGTTGAAGGCCTGTCCGCTCCAAGCCGGGGCGGGCTGGTTCCGCTCGCCGATCTCCATCAGCTTGTCGCCTTCAGGATTGAACTTCTGGATGGTGTGGATACCGTCGTCGGCAGCAAGAAGGGAATCGTCATGGGCTATGTACAGGCCGTGGGTGCGGTTGCTGAACAGCCCCTCGCCGAAGCTGCGGATGAAGTTGCCTTCCCGGTCGAACACCATGATGGGGTGCTCGCCGCGGGTCAGGACGTAAACGTTGTCCTGGGAGTCGACGGCCACGCCGGGGCACTCATGGAAGGCCATGCCGTCGGGAATCTTGGCCCAGTCTTCCACGAACTTGTACTGGAAATCGCCAGACCCGTAAACCTCGTCAGCCATTAGAAATCACCTCGCTGTTGTAGCGGTTAAATGCTGGATGCCAGAAAGGAAAAGGGGCGTTGCCGGACTGCCCCGACACTCGGCTATCCTAAAGTTTGGCTTTCGGGGTGTCAATGGCCCAGCCTTTTTCTCAACCCCGAAAACACAAAGGGCAACGACATGAAAATATCGTTGCCCTTGGCGTTCCCGGCGGGTTGTCCGGTACTCGTAACCCGGTCAGCGTATGGTATCCTGCCCCTCGCCCTTGAGATAGTCGGCGGAGCGCAGGGCCAGCGATTGAATAGTGGGAGTGGGGTTGATACAAGCGCCGGTGGTGAAGATGCTGCCGTCGATAATGAACAGGTTGGGGACGTCGTGGGCGCGGCCCCAGCGGTCCACCACCGAGGTGAATGGATCGTTCCCCATCCTTGCTGTACCCAGCAGATGCCAGCCCGCGTTGCGGCGCACTTTGTCCGACAAGAGGTTCTTGGCGCCGGCAGCTTCCAGGGCTTCGGATGCTCGAGCCAAGCCGTGGTCCAGCATCCGGCTGGTGTTCTCGCTGAGGGTGTACTGTATCCTGGGGGCCGGTATCCCGTGGCTGTCGGTGAGATCCGGGTCCAGCGTTACTTGGTTGTGTTCCTCGGGCAGGTCTTCGGTCATGATGGTGATGCCGATAGCGTGGCCGAACCTCTCGCGGAAGGTCTGGTGGTGGCCCGCCCCCCAAGGCACCCGTATGCCCAGGAGACCGCCGAGGGCGGTAGCTAATGGCGAGGAACCTTGCCCCATCACCTGCATGTCATAGCCCCGGACAAAGCCCCTGCTGGCGTCGGTCTCGTAGAACTCCTGGCTCAACATGGTGCTGCCCCGAGGGCCGTCGTCAACTCCCAGCCACTCGTCGACGAACCCGACCACCACGCCGGCGGGGTGGTGCATCAGGTTCTTGCCCACCAAGCCTGAGCTGTTGGCCAAGCCATCGGGGAACAGGTTGGACTTGGAGTTCAGCAGCAGGCGGGCGGTGCCCACGCCGTTGCAGGCCATGACCACGACCTTGGCCCGTTGCTCCAGCAGGTTGCCTTCGCTGTCATAGTACAGGGCGCCGGTGGCGCGGCCCGTCTTGTCAACCAGGATTTCCCGTACGCGGGCGTGGGTCACCAGTCGGGCGTTCTGCCGCAACGCCTTGGGCCAGTAGTTCAAGTCGGTCGCTGCGGAAGACCGCAGGTAGCCGCCGTTGTCGGGCATTCGGCCGTCATAGGGGACGGACGAAAGGGCGGTGTCCGACGACCACCAGTGCCAGCCGAGTTTGTCGAACCCCTTGGCCAGCGCCTGCCCTCCGGGACGGATGGACAGCGGCGGACAGGGCCGCTCGGGCTTGGGAGGATAAGCCGGGTCGCCGCGCAACCCGGAGATACCGATCATCCGGTCGTTCTGGTCGTAATAGGGTTCCAGTTCCGAGTAGGACAAGGGCCAGTCGTCGGCCACCCCATCCATTGTCTGCAACCGGAAGTCCGACGGATGAAACCGCGGGATGTGAGACCCCCAGTGAATGGTGCTGCCGCCTACGGCGTTAAACATCAGGGGCGAGATGGGCGTTTCCGACTCGTTGAGCGGGTAGTCCTCCGGCAGTCCCCGGACATTGGGGCTGGGGTGGAAGTCGGTCTGCCAGTGAATCTGGGCGTCGGGCTCGCTGGTGGGGAAGGCATCCGGAGGCACCCATCCCCCCTGTTCCAAGCAGACCACCTTGATGCCGGCCTGGCTCATGCTCCAAGTAAAGGCGGCGCCGGAAGCGCCGCCTCCGATGACTAAAACGTCGGCAATGTCATGGTCAGTGGCCATATATCCTCCTGTGATGTCTAAGGGACTACCCTGAACCCTATCGCTCTTGTTTAACACCCGTTTGCACACGAATTAAACGTGTATGGATTCCCGCCCCCGCCTGCGCGAGGGTGACGTTCCTGCGCGGGAATGACGAGTCGGTGCGCCGCAACGAGTTGTGAAATAGCATTTAATTCTTGCGCTCGAAGACCGCCGCGACGCCCTGCCCGCCGCCGACGCACATGGTCTCCAGGCCGAACTGGGCGTCCCGTCGCTCCATTTCGTGGAGAAGGGTGGTGAGGATGCGGGCGCCAGTGGCGGCGATGGGATGGCCCAAGGAAATGCCTGACCCGTTGACGTTGAGCTTGTCCTCGTTGGGCAGCTTCCACTCGCGCAGGACGGAGAGCACCTGGGCGGCGAAGGCCTCATTGAGTTCTATCAGGTCCATGTCGTCCAAGGAGAGGCCCACCTTGCCCATGACCTTGGACACCGCCCCCACGGGGCCGATGCCCATGTAGGCCGGGTGGCATCCGGTGACGGCCCATCCGCGCAGGTAGCCCATAGCCTTCAAGCCCAGCTCCTCCAGCTTGTCCGCCGCCACCACCAAGCACACGGATGCGGCGTCATTCTGGCTGCTGGCGTTGCCGGCGGTCACGGTGCCCTCTCGTATGATGGGACGCAACCGGCCCAGCACCTCCATGGACGTGTCGGCCCGGGGGCCTTCGTCCTTGCCGAAGGGCACTGGATCGCCGCGGCGCTGCGGGACTGGCACCGCAACTATCTCGTCTTGAAAGACGCCGCCTTCGGAAGCGGCGACCGCCCGCTGGTGGCTGCGCAGGGCGTACTCGTCCTGCTCCTGCCGCGTGATTTCGTACTGCTTGGCCAGGTTTTCGGCGGTCTCGATCATGCCGGATATGTAGCCGAACCGCTCGTCCGGCGACATGGTCTCCCTGGCCCGGTTCAGGCGGTCGTGCATGGTCACCGAGCCGAAGCGGGCGCCCCAGCGGGTCTCGTTGGTGTAGAACTCGGCGTTGCTCATGCTCTCCACGCCGCCGGCTATTACCACGTCGGCGTTCTCCGTCTGCACCAGCATGGAGGCGTTGAGGATGGCTTGAAGGCCGGAGGAGCAACGGCGGTCCAACTGGTAGCCGGGGACCTCTATCGGTAGGCCCGCTTTCAACCCGGCCAGCCGTCCGATGGCGGGGTTCTCGCCGCTGGGATAGCCGTGGCCCAGGATGACGTCGTCAACCTTGTCGGCCTCGAGGCCGGCGCGGTTCAGGGATTCCTGGATGACTATGCTGGCCAGCTCTGCCGCCGAGACACCGCGCATACTGCCGCCAAACCCTCCCACGGGCGTCCGGACGGGTGAAACGATAGCGACTTCTCGCATTTTTTCCTCTCTTCAATAACGAAAATTCCGACGGACGGATGCAACAACAGAGCCTGCCTCCGTGTCGTCGGGGGTATGATAACCCGTGCTGCATCCCCTGTCGATTAGTCCGCCACTGGCGGCATCTGCTCCAGAAGGCTGCCGGAGCCGCTGATTGACTGGGTGATGCCAACCTTGCGGAAGGTGCGCCAAGCGGTTGCTTGGACTGACGTCACCACCGGCTTGCCGAGGCGCTGCTCAAGCTCGGCGGCGGCCTCCATGGCCCGCCAGCCGGTACAGGCGCAGAAAAGCGCGTCGGCGTCGTCGCGGCATACCTTCGACGCAAACTCCACTATCAACTCCGGGTCCTGATCGTTCATTCCTTGTGGGCCGGCTTGGGCCGCCCAAGGCTCCCCTTCCACATTGAGGACGTCGAACCCGGCGGAGTCGAAGTAGAGCTTCAACCGCTCGTTGCTCCAGTCTGGGTAGGGCGTGGCCACGGAGATTTTCTTTGCGCCGAAGTGGTTGAGGGCCTGCACCACCGACGGGCTGGTCGCCACCGCGGGCAAGCCCCCGGCAGCCTTGGACATAATCTGCTCCATCTCATTGCTCCACGCCCGGTCCCGGTAGAAGCTGTTCGTGGTGCCCACCATGCTGACGACTTCCACCTTCCCTTGAGACAGGTACCAAGCCCCCTGCTCAAGCTGGGCGTTCATCTCGTCCATAGCGTCCCGGATGGCGTCCGGCCCTTCCCTGAAGGACGAAATCCACAGGTGCTGGGCGTGAATCGTCACGCCCGGCGGGGCGATGCGGTTGAAGTCGGGTTCGACGGTGGTATTCGTCGTGGGCATCATCACCCCGATACGTTTGCGTACAGCCATTGAGGGCCTCCTTGTGTGGTTGACAATAATATAGTGGACTCTTAATATCACCCAAACGCTGCGAACCAGCCCCTGCCTCTACCGGGGCAACCGTCCAACAGGATACCAGCTTCAAGGATTACTGTCTGGAGGTTATCTTATGCGTTTCTCCCCGTGGCTTAAGACCAATCTGCTTCTATCGACTCTGTTGGTGCTTGTCCTTGTGATTGGGATAGCCTGCACGTCGGAGCCTGAGGCGGCCCCACCGGCAACCCAGCCGCCCACAGCCGCGCCAACCGAAGCGCCCGCAATGCCGGAGCCTACGGAGGCAATGGAACCTACCAAGGCCATGATGGCAACGGAGCCCGCCGCGGAGTCCGAGTCGATGGCGGAAGATGCCCCCGTGCTGGAGGCTGTTCCCGGCAAGCAGGGTGGTACCGTCAACATGGTGAATTACGGTGACGTTGAGCTGTTCGACGTCCACGCGGCGGGCACCCTCCAGTCCTCCCAATTCCGCAGCCCGTTGCACAATCAATTGGTGTACTTTGACCCGACCAACACCTCCGAGTTGGTGGCGGACCTGGCCAAAAGCTGGACGCTGGCCGACGACGGCTCCAAGTACACCTTTGTCATCCACGACAACGCTTCGTGGTGGGATGGCACCCCTTTGACGGCCACCGACGTGGCGTTCAGTATCAACCGCTGGATTGAACCCGGCGAACCCAGGCCCAGGACAGGCCTGTTGCGCCCCTATATCGACCGGGCTGAGGTCGTGAACGAAACCACCGTCGATATCCACCTCAAATACGCTTCCGCCGCCATCCTTCAGTTGATGGGTGTGGACTTCATGTTGATTCTCCCCGAGGCGCAGAAAGAGCAGGGGTTCGAACGATTTGAAGACGTGATGGGCAGCGGTCCCTTCAAGGTGAAGGAATGGCAGCGGGGAAGCTTCTATGAGTTCGAGAGAAACCCCGACTATTTCAAAGAAGGGGTGCCCTACCTGGACGGCTACAAGTCCTTCACAATGGTCGACGCGGGCACGATAGTAGCCGGTTACAAGACCGAGCGGCTGATGATGTCCAGCACTACTGTTATGAACATCTCTGCTGAAGACGTGGCCGAACTGGAGCAAGAGCCGTTCCTGGCTGCTTACTACACCAAGACGGCGACTCTGGGCGACATAATCATGAACACCAATGACCCAGTCTGGAGCAATCCGAAGCTGCGGAAAGCACTGTGGCTTGCACTTGACCGTTGGGAATTCCAGGAAACCTTCGGGGATGGCAAGAACGCCGTTGGGGCCCCATTCATCCCCGACCAGTGGTACTCCTACTCTACGGAGGAATTGAAGCAATTTCCCGGTTTCGGCGGTTGTGACGGTTGCCCCCGGACCAAACAGGATGATATAGACGATGCGGTGGCGGTGATGAAAGAGGCGGGTTACGACCCGCCCAGCGCCATCGGAGAAATTACCCTCTCCAGCTTCACTGCCGCCGGGTTCCCGGACTATATGGCTTTGTTCAAGGAACAGATGAAACGGAACCTGGGTTTGGACATCAAGCTGGTCATCAAGGACTTGGCAGCCGTCAACCCGGAGCACATCTCGGGCAGTTACGCCATTGGCGGTTCCGGATACGGTATTAACATACTGGACCCGGACGACTTCGTGAACGCCCAGTTCATGCCCACTGACCGTGCCTGGAGCCGCTGGCAGCCGCCGCCTGAATACGTCGAGTGGTTCCAGCAGCAGAGCGCCGAACTGGACTTAGAGAAAAGGAAAGAGATTCTCAGAAAAATTGAGGACTACTTGCTTACCGGGGAAGGTCACGGGAACATAATCTTCCAGTGGCGGCCCTTTTACAACGTGGTCAACAACAAGATGAAGACTGCCGCTGGCGGCTATGTCGTCCCTGACACCATCCAGACCGCGGTCGGTTCAATAGTCGAGCACATCTGGATAGAGGAATAGCCCGGGTTTAAGCGAAGCAGGGGAGCAGGCTGTTGAGACAATATATTGTAAAGAGGGTTCTGCTTTACTTCCCCACTCTGGCGCTTATTACGGTTCTGGTATTCCTGCTAATGCGGGTGATTCCCGGCGACCCGGCTATACAGCTTCTGGCCGCCGGGGGCGATGCCAGCTACACCGAGGAGGACCTGGCCAAGAAACGGGCCGAACTTGGTATAGACCGCCCGCTCCCCGTGCAATATGTCGACTGGATATGGGGGATGCTCAGAGGGGATATGGGCAAGGCCCTGTACTACCAGAGGCCGGTAAGCGAGGAACTCAGCCCGCGCATCCCTATCACCTTCGAGATAGCCATTCTGGCGATGATCATCAGCATCGTCCTCGCCGTGCCGTTGGGCATAGCTTCGGCCATTGCTCAAGACTCCCTGTTCGACTACATTGGCAGAGGCTTCACCATCTTCGGCATCAGCGTTCCCATCTTCGTAACCGGCATAGTGTCGATTTACATCCTGGCCCGTGTGTTCAACTGGCTGCCTCCGTTCGGTTACGCCAAACTTTGGGAAGCGCCGTGGGAAAACCTGCAACAAATTTTCTTCCCGGCCTTGACCCTTGCCATATTCCAGATGAATTTCACCGCCAGGGTCACCCGTTCAGCGATGCTGGAGGTGCTCCGCGAAGACTATATACGCACCGCCAAGTCCAAGGGCCTTCACGAAAGGGTAGTCCTGGCCCGCCATGCTCTCAAAAACGCGCTGCTGCCCATATTCGGAGTGGCCGGTTGGTCCTTGGCCATTTTGCTGGGCGGCTCCGTAATCATCGAGCAAATCTTCGTTGTTCCCGGCTTGGGCAGGCTGTTGATAGAAAGCATTGGGCAGCGGGACTACAACCTGGTGCAGGGAGTGGTCATAGTGTTCTCGGTGTCAGTGTTGACCGTCAACCTGCTGGTGGATCTGGCCCTCGCTTGGATTGACCCTAGGATCAGGTATGCTTAGCCCGGTCGACCAACAGGGACCGGGAGCTACGCTATCCCGCAACGCCCCACAGGCGGCCGCCTATGCGGTAAAGACAACCGGAAAGGCCCTGACCGATTTCGCTAGAAAGAAGCCGCTGGGCGCCGTTGGCGGGGTCATCTTCGTGGTAATGCTACTACTTATACCCATCGGGCCCGCGGTCGCTCCCTTTGACCCCTACTCGCCGCATGGAAAGTTCAAGTACGCCGGTCCCGGCGTCGTATGTAATTCCGAGACGGCCTGCAGGGAAAACTTCGGCAAGACTTTCTGGCTGGGAGCAGACCAGTTGGGGCGAGACACCTTGAGCAGGTTGCTTCACGGCGCCAAAACCTCTATTCGCGTAGCTGCGATCAGCGTATTAGTTGGCGTCACCACCGGGGCGTTGATAGGAATGGCCAGCGCCTATTTCGGGGGTATCATCGACTTGGTGGTCCAGCGCCTTCTGGACACCCTGATGTCCATCCCGGTGATTATCCTTGCCTTGGCAATCGTGGCCGCTTTCGGTGCGTCCATCACCAACGTTATCCTGGCGTTGATAGTAATTTTTATAACCGGGTCAGGGCGAGTGATTCGGGCCCAAGCTATGGCCATAAGAGAGACGGACTACGTGCTGGCGGCTACCGCGGTAGGCGCCGGTCCAGTACGGATCATCCTGCGCCATATCGCCCCTAATTGCGCCGCCCCCTACATCGTTTTCGCTACCGCCAACCTTGGCTACGCCATAGTCGTAGAGGCCGCCCTCAGCTTCCTGGGCGTGGGCGCCCCGCCGGACGACCCGACATGGGGCGGGATGCTTTCCGTCGCCGGCAACAACTTCATTGAGGTCTCTCCCTGGTTGTTGCTGTTCCCCGGCTTGGTTATTTGTATGGCAGTATTCAGCGTTAACCTGTTGGGCGACGCCCTCAGGGACGTGCTGGACCCCAGGCTGCGTGGCACCAGCTAACAAAAAACCAGCCCCTGGCGACATAAGGCCGCCTTACTCATCACAGGATACCCCTGCGCACTACGGAGCTATCGGAAGAACTCCCGTCAGTACCAATGCCGTATCCCGCGGCTATCCGGTATAATTGATGTAGACCATGGGGGTGTAGCTCAGCGGGAGAGCACCTGCTTTGCACGCAGGGGGCCAGGGGTTCGATTCCCCTCACCTCCACCACCGTATCTATTACTGCGAACTCCGCCATCCAAGGCGATTTCAGCAGCGTCCTTGCCCCCTATGGGACTATCTTCCGGCGTGGGGATCGTGTAGATAATCGTCGCCCCGCCGGGCCGCACCAGCACCTCCTTCACGAAGGACCGCACGAAGGCTTTGGTCTCGGTGAGTTCGCTGGTCTTGAGAAACTCGCTCATGTCTCGGGCGAAGGCGGCGATTACGTCGGCGCTGTCCAGCAATTCCCGCCGCTGGGACAGCACAGCCCGCGCTTCCTCGGCGGCGGCTTCCAGTTGCTCCCGCCGGTGGCGGTGTTCCAGGATGCGCTCCGAGGCGTCGGCCATGTCCAGGTCGGTGCTCTCGACGAAGTGCCAGATGCGGTCCAGCTTCCGCTTCACCTCTTCCAGTTCGGCCTCGATGGTTTCCAGGTTCTGCCGCTGTTCACGGGCGATGCCGTCCATCTCCTCGTCCACCAGCCGCACCAGGTCGCGGACGTTGGACTCGGTGAGAATGTTCTCACGGATGTTGGAGACGATGATGCCCTCGAAGTTCTTGGCGTTCAGCCTGGGGGTGTCGCAGGACCCGCTGCCCTGCTTGAGCAAAGACTGGCAGACGTAGTAGGTGTACTTGCCGCTCTTGGCCTCGGCGGCGGTGAGGGCTTTGTTGCAGGACTCGCACTTGGCCAACCCACTGAGCAGGTAGGGATTGGCGGCGCGGCGGGGGTGGGTCACCTTGGGCGCCCGCGACTCCAACAGCCTCCTGGCCCGGTCGAACTCGTCCGCTGACACGATGGCGGGGAAGGCGTTCTCCACGCGAACCGGCTCCTGTCCGTCCCTGGCCTTCTGGCCCCATACAAGGCTGCCCGTGTAGGCTTCGTTGGTCAGCACCTTGTGAACGGTCGTCTTGCGCCACTGCCTGCCCTTGGGGGAGGGGATGCCCTCGGCGTTCAGGGTCTTGAGGATGTCCAGGGAGGTCCGGCCCTGGAGGGTGAGGTCGAAGATGCGGCGGACCACGGCGTCGTGGGGCGGGTTGAGTTCCAGCCGGGGCCGCTTCTTGGCCCCGTCCTGGACGTAGACCCGCCGGTAGCCGTAGGGGGCGCTGGCGTTCATCCAAAAGCCCCGGGAGGCGGCTTCCCGCATTCCCCGCGTCACTTCTTGAGCTAAATTTTCCGAGTAAAATTCATCCACGGACTCGATGATGGCCTCCATGAGCTTGCCGGTGGGGGTGTCGTCGGCGTGCTCGGTGATGGACACGACGCGGATGCCCTTGCGCCGGAGCATGGACTTGAAAGCCACGGCGTGTTCCCGCTTGCGGGTGAAGCGAGAGAATTTCCAGACCAAAATCTCGCTAAAAGGGGCCTCCGGCTTGCCGGCCTCGTCCAGCATCTTGCGGAACTGGGGCCTATCGGCTATGCGCCCGCTCTCGGCTTCGTCGACAAACTCGCGGACCACCAGGTAGCCGTTCTTGTCGGCGTAGTCTCGCAAGGCCCGAAGCTGGGCGGCCACGGACAGGTCCACGTCCTGGCGGTCGCTGGACACCCGGGCGTACAGGGCCACCGGGGCCAGGTCGGTATTCCTACTCATTGCTCTCACCTCGTTCATTTGTCTCCGGTACAGCCTGCCGGGAACGCAGCCGTTCCAGGCGCTGCTCACGGCGCAGTTCCCGGTCTTCCATGTACAAACGCAGGGCTTCCCGCACCAGCTCGCTCATGTCGCGGCCCTCTTCTTCCTTGACCCGCTGCACCTCCTGGTACATCTCCGGCGGCAGCGAGAAGGTGATGGTCCTGGATTTGCGGCGTGGCGGCATAGTCCCCTTTTTTTGCCTCGTGGGATAAGTGTTTGTCTTACTATTATTATCCGGCATCCGGCCCCATCGGTCAAGACGTGGCGGTCAGCGCCCTGGGGTTGGTCAAGGGACGGGTCTGCCTCCGCCGGCCCAACTGCGGGGCCAGCACCGCCCGGAACTCCAATGGCACGGCCACCACCGCCAGCTTGGCCAGACGCCCCTTCCAGCGGACGGACCTGGCGACCACGGCCAGACCGTCGGCCTCAGCGTACTCCGGCTCGCCCGTGCGGGCCGCCCGCTCCGCCAGGGACCCGGCGGGCACCCGCTTGTACCTCTGGGGAATGCCGCCCCGCTTTCCGGTGATGAGCTTGGAGGCGGGAGGCCCCATGCCCTTGGTCCGCCGGACCACCGTGGCCCGCAGCGCGGCCAGGTCGTCTCCCCTGGGCCACATCGCCGGGTCGGTGCGGCCCGGACGCTCGTAGAGGACCACGGAGTAGGGGAAGTTGCGCACCACCTCGGTGAGTCTCATGGTCACGGCAGCGTAGGCGTAGCGGTACTCCCGTTGCAGGGCGATCACGTCCAGTCCCAACGCCAGGGCCAACTCCCGGAACTCCCCCGGCTGCATCAGCACACCCGCCGCGAAGCGGTTCGCCTCCCGGCACACCTCCTGCTCCGCCTTGGTTCCCGTGGCCAGGTCGCACAGGGTCTCGTGCATGATCTCGTAGCTCTCATGGAGCACGGTGTAGTCCCTGGCGCCCTGCCACAACTCTTCCTTGTAGTAGATGTGGCACTCCTGCCCCGCGATCCCCACGTGCAGTCCCTTGGGACTGCCCTCCATGCTCATCTCCACCACCTCCCCGAAACCGGCGTCGCGCAGCAGGGCCTTGAGTTCCTCCAGGTTAGGCCGGGCTGACACACCGAAGCGTTCCACGAAGCGGGCGGCGACGGCCTCCAGGCTGGGTTCCTGGCCTGGGCAACAATGGTGTTCATCCAGCAGGTCGCGGCAGAAGCCGCCCAGGGTTTCGTTCATTCCAAAAGCCTCTTGCCGGTTAGTTTCTCGTACATCTCCACGATGAACCGCTTGGCGTTCAGGGACAGGGGGCCGTCGGGCCGGGTTCCCACCCTGAAGTTGGGGTCGTCCAGCACGTAGCGGTAGGCCCGCTCCACCTCCAGGGTCTCGTCGCCGTGGGGGTCGGGCCTGGGGCCGTGGCCGGCCCGCTTCAGGAGTTCGTCGGGGTCCACCCGGTAGAGGGCGGCCAGCTTGCGCACGATGTTGGCCCCGGGCTTGCGCTCTCCGTTTTCGATCTGGGAGAGGTAGGAGCCGGAGACCCCGGTGCGGCGGTTCACGTCTCTCAGGCTGAGGGGTCTCCTGAGCCTTCTCAGTAGGGGGCCGATCTCCTCGTTGCCGTACAGTTCTGCCTCCCCATCGGTTGGGCCAGACTGGTGTTGGTCAGGCTCGCCCATGATGCTTCCCTCCTTTCCCGCAGTCTGCTGCTCCCAGTCTACGGGATAATAGTCAGATTCTTGTCGGATTCTTGTCGCATTATTGTTACATCACAGCGAGCAATCAGTCAAGAAACAGTGCGTTAGTGGCAGTGAGTCCTTGTCTATCTGGTTTGCTGATTGTTACACTCTAGCAAGTAGAACATCCAATCGTAATTGCTGCCCAGTATACCCCACCGGCCGGTCCCCGGCCAATCCCCGGATGACACGGGAAATGATATGCGGCGGCAACGGAGAGACGTTTCCCTTGAGTACCAGGCCAAGACTTACCGGTGAGCAGGAGCGACAGAGGATGGATGGCCTGCGGGCTCTGGCCCGCGTCATCGTCCGCCACTACCTGGCCCACCCCGAACTGTACCCCGTTCCTACCGGCACCATCGACGGCGGAAGTGGGGACGTCGGCAAGGACGATGCCATGGTCAACGCCGTCGCGCGGGCCGATGGAGACCTTTCCCACAAGGAGGCAGCCGAATGAAACGCAGGAAGCCCTGTTTCAGGTCCAGGCTGCGCACCGAGGTGGTGTGGGAGCTGCTGAACCGGCTCAACATGAGCCAGAACGAGCTGGCGCGCCGGGCCGGCATCAGGTCGGGCTACATGTCCCAGCTGATGAGCGGAGAGCGCTTCGCCTCGCCCGGGGTGCGCCAGCGCCTGATGGACGCCCTGGGCGTCACCGACTTCAACGTTCTCTTCGTCCTGGAGCGGGTCGATGAGTAGCTCCCCCGCGAATATGAAGACGCCCATTGTGATACCGCCGGGCGTGGCCCTGCTGCCGGAGGACTTCCGGGAGAAGCTGGAGGCCATCAAGCGCCCGACCGGCCTCTCGTGGGAGGGGATGGCGGCGGCCATTGGGGTGGACAGCCGCCAGCTGTGGCGCTGGCGGCGGCACGGGGTGCAGCCCAACGGGGGCGCCATGCTGGCCCTGGTGCGCCTGGCCCTGTGGGTGCCCGGTGGCCTGGCTCTGCTTACGGACGAGGACGTGATCGTAATCCATCAACCTGGGAGGTGGAACCATGACCAAGGAAGGAAGATCGCCTATTGACGACGCCTTTTCCCCATTGCCGGCGGAGCGCGTCGGTGGAGGGCTGGAGCGTTTGCAGGAAAAGTGCGGCCTGACCTGGCGGGGGTTGGCGGCCCGCATCGGCGTCAATCACCGCGCCGGTTTATCCGGCCCTGGCTCCAACCGGGATGCCGTCGCTGGGAACCTCGCGCAGAACCGCCCCAAGAAAACCAAGGAGGAATCGCCCATGACTTTCGACAACGACAACTACGAGCCCAGCCTGAGCAAGGGCTATCCGCCGCCGCCCCTGCCCGAGGACTGGTGGGTGCGGCTGGGGCGGTTGGAGGACCGCACCGGCGTGTCCATGGAGGACTTCACCCGCCGGTGGGGTCTGCCCCTGGAGCGGGCCAACCGGCTGCGCTTTTACGACGTGCCCACCGCCGCCGAAATGCGGGCCATCCTGGAGTGGGCTTGCACGGTGCGGGGCGGCGTCGAGGTGCTGCTGCGGGACTCCGACGAACCCTGGCCATACCGGAGGTGAAGGATGGGAAGCCGTCAGCAGTACGTCTACCACACGGAGCCCCAGGAGTTCCCGGCGGACTTTTCCGACCGGATGGACCGCTTCCGGCAGGCCGCCGGGTTTAGCTGGCGGGGCCTGGCCCGGGAACTGCGGGTCAATGCCGAAACGGTGAGGCGCTGGAAGGCCGGCTCCCGGGTCGGCTCCGGCCACCTCGTGTCGCTGTTCGCCCTGGCCGCCCGGCTGGGGCTGCTCCACCACCTGCTGCCCGAGGCGGGAGAGCCGGAGGTTGATACTGACTTGGATGCCGAAAGCGAGGCCAGCGCCGCGCACACGTAAGTCCAGGACTGACCAGGGCGCAAGGAGTTTCCCGAATATGACGGGGCCGGACGGAATAAACCGTCCGGCCCCGTTGGCGTTTCACTGGTAGCGGTGCAGAGGTTGAACCGGCCGGAAATCGCCGTCCGGCGCCAGCCAGGCGGAACCCAGCGGCCCCTCCCGTTGCAGCAGTTCCCGGTGGGAAACCAGCAGAGGCAGCGGCACGCGAACGCGCTCCATCTCCCTCCGTGCCACCTCCAGGAAATGGGTGGGTGCGACGGGATCATCGAAGACCACCAGGACCAGGGGCCTCTGGCCATGGTCGTCGGCGGGCCGGTGGGAGGAGTAGTAGCGCAGGTAGGGAGCCAGGCGCTGGGCCATGGTGGCGGGGCGCACGGCGCGGCGTTCGTACTCCAGGAAGAAGGAACGCAGCAGGTCATTGCGGCGCAACGTTCCGAAGGCGTCGGGATGCAGGGAAAGGGGGCCGCCGTAGTGGCGGAAGTAGCGGGAGGCCCGGTGGGGCGGGTCCAGTTGCTCGATATTCCAGCCGAGACCCTGGGCTTGGCGGTTCAGGGCGGCGATGAAGCGGTGGACGGCGGCGGTGTGCTCCAGGTCCCGGAGCAGTTGGCGGCTGCGCCGGCCGGATACGGTTGGCCGGTTGCCGTCGTCCTCGCCGTCGTCAGTGCTGACGCTCCAGCGCTGCCGGGCCTCGCCGGTGGAAACGCGGTCCCGGCGGG
This sequence comes from Dehalococcoidia bacterium, assembly GCA_965203835.1. GTDB lineage: Bacteria > Chloroflexota > Dehalococcoidia > Lucifugimonadales > UBA3495 > CBDCFV01. The sequence goes on along the minus strand of OZ241919.1, from coordinate 615,988 downwards.
CCAGCAGTTTCAGCCCCCTATCCGTGAGGGCCAGGCGGCGGCTGTCGCGCTGGACGGCGGCCACCAACCCAAAGCGTGCCAGGGCGCCGGTGAGGTGGGACGCCCCGGAGTTGGAAACGTTCAGCAGCCCGGCCAGATCCTGCCGCGCCAGCCAAGGCCAGTCGGCCAGCAGGTCCAGGGCGCGCTTTTCGGCGGACCGCAACAGGACCGGCAGCAGGTGGCCGGGGACGCCTTCGCCCCCGTCGCCCCCGTCCAGTTCCCCGGTGTCGATGTCCCTGGGTAGTGAGACCCGTTGCAGGGGCGGCTCGGTCGCCATCACGCCGCCGGGATTGGCGCGGGCCACGGCCTCGGCGAGGGATATGCCGGCGCCCGACGAGAGTGACCGCCATACCGGATCGTCCCCGCCGGCCGCCGCGACGTGGCGCTCCAGCGCGAAGAGGGCCGGGGCCGAGGATGCCGGGGCGCGGACGCCGCGCAGCAGTTCGCGGGCCTGGCGCAGCCGCACCTCATCGGGGACCATTACCAAGTAAGCCCCTGGCCGGGGACCCTGGGCCAGCCGCCAGAGGCGCTTGGCGAAACCGGCGCGCTCGGCGGTCGAACCCTGCCGCACGATGGCAAGGACGCGATCACCGGGGAGCATTACGGTTGCGTCCTGGGGCAGCGCCCGGTGCCAGCGGAAGCCGGCGGGGTGGCCCAGGCCGGCCAGGGCGGAGGCCAGGCGGTAGATGACGGCGGCGGTGTCCAGCCGTTCCAGCAGCACGCGGCGCCAGCGCAGCGACAGCGGATATTCGCGTAGCAGGCTTGCCACTGGCTGGACCTCCTCCTGGCCCAGCGCGTTCACGCATTTTTCGGTGAGGTAGTACCGGCGGGTGGAGGCCAGCAGGGGCGTGCCGTGGGGCACGGAGGCGGCGAGTCCGGCGTCCTCCAGACGGTCAGCCGCCTCGTAGACCCCGCCCCTGGACCGCCCGGCCAGGGCAGCCATTTCCAGCCGGTCCAGGAAGGGCATCCGGGCCAGAAGGCGCAGCAGCTCTCCCTGGCTCCGGTTCATCGTCCGCGTCATTCCTCCCCCTCCCCCTCGCCGTCCGGCTCACCGCTGCCCTCTTCCCAACCGTCGCTCCCTTCCTCGTTATCCTGCTCCCCTTCCGCCTCTGCCTCCGTTCCTGGTGCGGGGTGCCCCTGCCGCCGGCTGCGCTGGTTGCGCCGGTTGTTGGCCTTGGGCTGGGCCGGAGGGCTGGCCTGGTTCTCCTTCCGGCGGCGCGGTCCCTGCCGGAGTTCCGCCAGTTCCTGGCGGTACTTCTCCACCAGCTTGCCCATCTCGTCGTCCTGGGGGCCGATATCGTCCACGGGCGTCAGGTAGCCTAGGGCCAGGTCCCGGATGCGCTGTGCCACCTGCGGGTCACCCGGCTCCGGCGGCAGCACCCGCATGGAGAAGGCGTCCATGCGCTCGACGCCCACGGTTGCCCGCACGTAGCACTGGTGCACGTCCAGGGAGGTGACGTCGTCCTCGCTGACCCGTTCCTTGCCCAGCTCCCACACCAACTGCCGCGCGTCGGTACCCGCCATCTGGAAGGCGGCCAGGCAGCCCACGTTGGCCAGCACGGTGTCGCGCATGGTGCGGGACAGGTCCTCCAGCTTGGCCAGGCTCTGGGTGGCCAGGATGAAGTTGGCCCCGAACTTGCCCAGCTCACTGAGCATGGACTCGTAGTCCACGCCAGGCATGGTCTGCATCTCGTCCACGACGACCAATGCGCCCCGCCGCTGCTCCGGCGGCAGGCTGCCCTGCTCCCGGATCACCCCGTCCACCAGGTTCAGGATGGAGGAGCCCACCAGGGCCGCCACGTCCCGGCCCACGGCGCCTTGGGCGGTAGACACCAGCAGGATGCCGCCACCCTGGATGGTCTCCCGCAGGTCGATGCTGGAGCGGGCTTGGCCCAGGATGGCCCGGGCCGTCCTGGACGATGCGTAGTAGGCCAGGCGGGTCTGCACCGGGGCCAGGGCCATGCCCTGGTAGTCCTTGCGCCAGGTCCCGAACTCCCTTGCCCACCACCTGAGCAGGTGGTGGTCGTCCACCTGGGCCATCACCTCGTCCCGGAAGTCGTCGTCGCCCAGCAGCCTCAGTCCGTCGATGATGGTGTACTGGCTTTCCGGCGTCCGCTTCCCGTTGGCCTCGTGCAGGCTCTTGACCGCGTGCTCCAGGATGGACTGCATCCTCGGTTCCCACTGCTCCCACAGGCCGTGGGCCACCCGCACCACCGAGTCGGCGGTGCGGTCCCGGTCGGCGAAGATGCGGGTGTCCAGCAGGTTGATGCCGGGAAAGCCCCGCTTGTCGGCCAGGTCGATGAGCTTCACCTGTTCGACCAGGCTCTCGGGCACCTGCCCCAGCACGCTGCCCACCAGGTCGGCGTGGGGGTCCACGACGATGATGGCGTCGTGGTCGTTGCCCGCCGCCTTCTCCCTCAGCTTGTGGGCGATGACGTGCTCCATCAGGGTGGACTTGCCCATGCGGGTGCGGGCCACGTAGAGGTGGTGGCGGCGCAGCAGGTCCTGGGGAAAGTGGATCTTCCTGGCCGGGCCGGTGGTGGTCTCGCCCACCAGGGCGCCGCCGCTGGTGCCCCGTGCCGAGGGCAAGAGCGCCCTGGACCCGGCGCGGGCCACCAGGGGCGTCTCGTCCCTGGCTCCCGGCGGGTGCCACAGGCCGGCGGCCTCTCTCACCCCCAGGACGCTGCGCCTCCCGAACAGCCCCGGCCCGGCCGGGTGCAGGTGGGCGCCGGGCAACGCGGGCTTGACCTTGCCCACCCGGAACCTGGCCCCGGCGGGATTGTCGTAGTGCGGTAGGCGGCGGACACCGGCCCCAGCAGTTCGTTGGCCCGGTCGGGACCGGCGCTTTCGGGCAGGATGGCCGTGAGCTGGATCTCGCCGTCGAAGGCGATGCGGGAGGTCTTCTCCTTGATCATCAAGGGGTCGTAGACCCGGCTGCGGGCCTGTCTCCAGCGCCACCAGCCCCAGCCGGCCAGAACCAGCCCCAGGGCCGTACCCAAACCCAGCAGCGACGCCTTCAGCAGTTCGCCGTCCTGGTACCACAGGTAGCCCCGCAGTCCCACCAGGGCGGCCACGCCCAGGATGGCCAGGGTTACGCCGTCCTTGGTGCTGATCTGGGCCTGGGTCGCCTGGGTGTTGGTGACGGTCTGGCCGGTTCCCGTCTGCTGCTGGCGCTGGAGCTTCTGCTGGTGGACCAGGGACCACTCCGGTCCCAGGGACCGCAGCAGCAGCCGGGCCACCACCCGCTCCCCGTCGTTCAGGCTGGACAGCGCCCCGATGATGGCGATCAGGGGGTCGGAGCCGGCGTCCAGCAGGTCGTCATCCCGGAAGGTGCGCAGCGGGGCGTATTCCGGGCCTCCCGCCCGCAGCGTCATGCCCCACGCCTGCTCCCCGTCCTGCAACCGCAACGGGTCGTCGTCGGGTTCAAGGGTGGTGATGCGGGCCTGGGGGTAGCGGGCGGCGATCTGCCCCCGCACCACCTGGTCGTCCAGGCAGCGGGCCAGGAGGCTGACGCCGTTGGCGTCCCCGGCCAGTTCCAGGGAGAAGGGTTCGGGGACGGCGATGGAGGCCAGCAGGTTCTCCACGCCCAAAAGCGTGCGCTCGCCGTCGCGGGGCGGCGTGACGGACAGCAGGACCGGCTCCTTCTTCCGCTGGTTGCCCAGGAAGATGTTCCTGATGCTGATATTCATAAATTCTGCCTCCATGTCGTCGGAATGTCCGGGTTTTGGGACCGCCGGTTGGCGGTCCCGGGGGCATTCGCCCTCAACCGAGTGTGGGAAGCCGGGGGGCGGAATCCAATTCCCTACAGGGAGGGTCTCCGGCGTCCTCCCTTATAGGGAATAGGAGGAATTGGGCCGGATGTGATGTGATACCCGTGTACAGGGATTGGGGTCAGTTCCCTTTTGGGAACTTTCCGGCCCTTTTGAACTCAAAACCGATGGAAGAAACCGGGCCGGAATCCCCTATTGGCGAGCACTTGGGGGTGAGGGCCGGTTCCGGAAACGCCAGGGCCATTTCCCTTTTGGGAAGTGAGCGTCCAGCCCTATCGGAGAGAGCAATCGGGGGGAAGGGGTTGGTTGGGGAGCGGGAAGGCCCCCTACAGGACAAGCCCCCTATTGGACGGTAAGGCGAGGAGGTCAATGATGGATGAGCGCGAGTTGGACGGGACGCAGCCGGGGGATGGCGCCGGTGCGGGTGGCGTGGACGGGGACGTGGAGCGGCTGCGGGAGGTCAAGCTGATGGGGTTCCTGCGGGAGCTGGAGCGGCAGCAGGGACGGATGGAGGCGGCGGCCCTGCTGGGGGTGAACTACAAGACCGTGGCGCGGGCGCTGGACGAGGACCGGGTCACCGGGCGAGTGGCCGACGCCCTGGAACTGCTGCTGGGCGCGGGCGGCGATTCTGAAGTGGCGCGGCTGCGCGGGGAGGTGGAGCGGCTGGCGGAGCGTGTGGCGGCCCTGGAGGAAAGGGGCGGCGATGTTTTGCCCGTGGCTCCGTTGGCCGGTGGGGGACGGGACGTTGTGCGCGGCGACGCTGACGGCGACGGCGGGAACACAGGGGAGGCTCAGACTGGGGCGGAGGCCGAAAGCGGCAACGCAAACACCCCGGCCTCGGTAACGCCCACGGCGCCGCCGGTGGCGGGGTTGAAACCGGGCAGGCCGGCACGCCGCCGTCGCGTGGACCCGGAGATGGTAACCCGCCAACCCGCCGAGGACGACCCGGAGGTCTACGGCGATGCCTGGCCCCTGGTGCAGGAGTGGCGCAAGCTCAAGGACCGGCATCCCGTCCGGGGCCGCAGCCTGTCCTGGCTGGAGGACCAGGAGCGGCTGCTGACGTTGGAGTTGGCCATGTTTGAAGAGCACGAGTTGACCGTGCCGCCGGCGCTGCAGCCGGTGAAGGGCTTGGCCCGGGGGACCACACCCGCTGGCGCTGGAAGGCGCTGTACCGCACCCAGGTGTCCATCAGGAAACGCACGCTGCTGCGTTGGATCAGGCGGATCCTCACCCTGGGGGCGTGGTGGGATTAGACCGCTGGTGGTGGTTGGTCGAAGCCGGGGCCGATGCTGACGGGCAAGGTTTCCGGCATACCAGCGAACCTCCAGCGAGCGTAGAGCAAGCATTCACCGTCGGGGCGGGCCAGGTGCTCGCTGTAACCGTTCCCTGCGGCGGGAGCGCGGGTGATAATCAATGCAGTTTACGGTTTTTGCCAGTTTTCCCGCAGAAAGCTGGAGGGTCCGTCCCCGACCCGGACCGTTCGCCAGGGATCGAGCCCCGCTCTCCCTCGGGCGGCCTCAACCAGGGACAAGCGCCTGCCCGCTGCGTGACGCGGCACTCCGGGGTTGAGTCCTGCTCCTCCGGCGCCCACGTCGATGCGGGACACCATCACACCATGCTGGCGCAGGTCGTCAGCGTCGCCAACATCGTCCAGGAGGTGAAAACCAGAACCACACGGCAACCCAGGACCTGAACCAATCGGTCTGACTCACTCTCCGAGCGCACAGGACACAGCGCTCACCCCTCACTCAGCGGCTGGAACGGGCATCGCCGTCCCCGGCCGCTTCCTCACGCCTGCGATGTAGCTGTTCAACAACAGCAACGTCGCGGCATTCATACCACGCTCCGGCATTGCGGCAGCGCCAGACCGGTATCGTGCCTCTGCTGCGCCGTCGGCATTGACATAGCGTTCCCCGGCCGCGCAGCCCTCCCTCTCCCCGTTCCTCGCTCATTGCCATCGCCGGGTTTGCGCGGACTATGAACTCCGGCGTTCCCTGGCTTAGCCGACCTCCCTCTCTCCGCTGCCTCTGTCGTTCTCCGATGGCACGGCGGCGCTCTTCGTTGCGCTCTGCGCTTTGTCATCGCCGGTTACGGCGTTGCCCCACGGCGCAACCCTTTCTCCCCTTTCCCTTCCTCGTCGCGTCATTCCGGGCCGGCCTGTGTCCCGGGGTGACGTGCGTCTCTGCCAGTTGCGACACGACGAAACCGGCGCCGGGTCAGCCAGCGCCGCCACCTCATTGTCGGCAGGGACGGCCTCGCGTGAACCGCCGATGCCACCACGGCGACGGCTACTGCCACCACGACCACATCCACGACTACGACGACCACGGAGGAATGCCCATGAACAAACCGTAACCCCGGCGCCACCTTGGGCGCTCTTGCGCCGGACGGCGGACGCCACCACTCATCCATGGGGCCGCCGGCGCGGCCATCCACGCCACCGACGACTGAAAAAACAAACAGCTGACAGCAAAGCGGGGGTCGTCCTCATCGACGAGGACGGCCCCCGCTTTCTGCGTTTTGGAGGAAACGACATGAAGGCGAATTCCAATACCGGTATCGACACTACGGCAAAGATCAACGTCAAAAACGTCAACTACAACTCCGCCAACGCTGCAGAGCAGGAGCCCAACCAGGGCAAGCCGGAGAGCGAACTCCGCGCCGCCGCCCGGCGCAGGGGCCTCACCCTCAGGGAACTGGCTGACCTGATGAGCGTCAGCTACGGCTACCTGTCCTCGGTGGCCAGCGGGCGCCGCCCCTGGTCTCCCATGCTGCGGGAACGGGCGCAGGCGGTCCTTGGCGAGGTGCCCGGGCAGGGCGTGGTCTACCGACAGGGCGACCTCGTAGAGAGCGAAAGCACCTGCCTGCGGGAACGCGCCCGGGAGCGGGGCCTGAACATGAAGGCCCTGGCCGGCCTGGTGGGCGTGTCCGCCGGCTACTTGTCGGAGGTGTCCCGGGGCAAGCGGCACATGAGTCCGGCGGTCCAGGCCAGAGTCGAGAAGGCGCTGGGCGGTCCGGTGGAGATCGCCCCCGCCGAGTGCGCCAACCGACAGGGCAGCGTGATCCAGGGCGGCGAGAGTACCTACCTGCGGGAGCGGGCCCGGGAGCGGGGCATGACCCTACGGCAGGTGGCGGAACGGACGGGATTGAGCTACGGCCACGTGGTCATGGTGTCCCGGGGCCAGCGCAGTCTGAGTCCCGCCGCCCAGGCCCGGATGGAGGTGGTGCTGGAGGCTCCGGTGAAGGTCGAGTCCGCCCAGTGCTCCGACGTGGACCCCAGCGTGCTGTGGAAGCGCATGGACGCTCACGACATCAGCCAGAACGAGACGGCCCGCCGGGCGGGCATCAGTTCCGCCATGCTCTCCCTGGTCATGAACGGCCAGCGCAAGCCGTCGGGGGACGTGCTGCGGCGGCTGCACCAGGTTCTGTTCGCGCCGTCTGCGGCGGAGTTGGTGGCGCCGGTGGGGCTCAGGGTGATGGGTTGGAAGAAGGACGACCGCAAGGGCGTGGTGATCAAGGGCGCCGGTGGGCCGAGGAGCAACGGCAAGCCTGGCGACGGCACCATCCGCACCGGCGGCCGGGTGCCCTGGGGCGCCCAAGTGGAATTCGCCTACACCACCGGCTACGACAGCCGGGGGCGGGTGTCGGTGAACCATATCGTGGACGAGCGGGGCTGTTCCGCAATGCTGAAGCGGAGTGAACTGGAGGGCGTTTAGCGCCGCCTCCCGGTTCCAACAGCCTCCTCCCTGCTAACGGAGACAGGAAGCTCAGCCACAGTCAGCGGGCGGGCAGACCTGGGATACCCGCCGGAAACGGTGGGCACAGGCCGCCAGGACGCACGAACAAGGGTGGGCCGCTGATTCAGCGGTCCGCCTCGGATACGCCCGCAGGCTCGGCCTTTTGGTTTGTCCGAAGGCCGCCGGGCGGTGTAAAATGACAGCCACGGAAGCCGGCCAACACGAGGGTTTTGACAGTGAACGCGCCAACCCGTCCGAAGGAAGAGATCGCCCGCTTGGGCCAGGAAATCTACCAGCGCGACGTCCTGCCCAAGGTCGAGGACGGTCACTTTGGAAAGTACGCCGCTATCGACGTGGACACCGGAGACTGGGCCATCGCCAACAGCGCGAAGGAAGCGTTGGAGCGATTGCGGACGCAGCGGCCCGGCGCGGTTGACGTGTTGATGGAGCGCGTGGGATACCGGGCGCTGCGCAGCTTCGGTGCCGGGTCCCTGCGGAGGACCGGGTGATCCAAGGCGTGGTGAACGCCGCATATGAAGCGGTAGTATCCCTTACCTTGCAGAGTGCTGAAGGACGGACCCAGGAAATCGAGGCCGTGGTGGACACCGGCTACACCGGCTTCCTGACCCTGCCGCCGACTTTGGTGAACGAGTTGGGGCTGCCTTTCGCTTACGTAGGCCGGGCATTCCTGGCCAACGACGACCAAGTGGAGTTCAACGTTCACAACGTTACGCTCGTGTGGGATGACGAGCCGCGGGAAATCGAAGCCGATGCGACGGGCAGCACTCCGCTGGTAGGAATGCTGTTGCTTGATGGGCACAGCTTGAACGTTGAAGTGGAAAGCGGGGGCGAAGTAGTCATACAGGCTATGGCATAGCTGTGCGGGAGACCCGTACTCGAAGCATTCAAGCAAAGCAACCCAGTCGCGTCGGGTTCGGAAGGCCGAGGGTAATCCACTCCGTGCTCATACTGGCACCCGCACGGACTCCAGCTTGGATGCTGATACGAGGGATGAGGTTTGCGCTAAGTCCAGCGTGGCTGGGCCAGCGGAACTTCGCGAGCTTCCACTATCTGACTCTAAAAAGGCTTCCATTTGCTCATGTCCCGCACTCGGCCCCACATGGCTGTTGCTCGATGGCTGTTTGAGCCAGTATTGGACTCCCGTCAGCGAATATCTTGGCGAGGGAACGGAGAGAGATGTCAGTCCTCTCACGAAAGGCTTGATCTGTGAGCCGCTGAGAGGGGAAGTGCTTTGAGTTTTCTTCAAGTGCGATGGCCTTATCGAAGAGGTCGGGGTGGGTTTCGTATAACCAGCGCCACCGGTCAACGGAGTTGAACGGGCAGAAGAAACAAGAGCTCCGCTGCGGGATGGGCAGTCCAGCCTCCTGGATAATGTCTACACAGTCTGCCCTTGTGAGACGCCGGTCAATTAGAGGATACAGGTTGGTCACATAGTCAACCCGGCTGTCCTTCATTCTATGGACTTCATCCCACGCGATAGCTAGGTATTGGTTGATGTGAACATCCAACGACCTGTAATGCCGTTGAATCGGCGTAATTTTGAAGTCCCTGGTAGACCATCTCCAGATAGCTGACGGAAATACCCGACGGTCCCACGCCGTATCATAGAGTGAGCGCCCCCGCTTGGATACTTCAGTGAGGGGTATTTCATGATTGGCCAGGTACTGCTTGGCGATCTCCAGGTATTGGTACGTCTCGGGAACCTCTCCTCCCGTGTCAGCGAACACCGCCTCATCGAAGGGCAGCCCTTCTCGCAGTAGGACGACCATGAGGGCTACGCTGTTCACACCCCCACCAAAGCTCAGGACGTGTCGGATTGACATTAGATACCTCCTTAGCAGGAGACTTTAAAGTTAATTCTCCTGCTATTGTAGCATCAAATCCATTTAAGGGCTATATTGAGGATTATGACGACCATGGATTCACGAGTGCCGCGATCAGCTTCGACCTCCGGACTAAGGATAGACCCAACTGGCACTCACCTGAGTAGCACCATGAAGTTGGAGGAGCTACGCATTCTCTTAGCCAGCCGCCCGGCGCCTGCTACAGAGGATGCTTACAAGGCCGCTATAGTTGATCAAAACCTGTTGGGCAAACCAACGGCCTCTGCGCGTCGCATCACCTTCGAGCGGCTTCGCGAACTCTATGGGCTGGACCCCAACATGCTGATCTTCAGAGCTCTTAAAGACCTGTGGGATGCCGATGGCAGCGCACAGCCGATGATCGCCCTGCTATGTTCGACCGCGAGAGACCCAATCCTGCGAGCGATGACTCCGTTCGTACTTCGCCTTCCCATGGACACAACGGTCACGCCCCATGAATTTGCGGAGGAAGCTGAGCACCAATTCCCCGGGAAATTCGTGGCAAGCTCCCGCCAACGCCTCGGGAGGAATGTGGCGTCTTCCTGGGAGCAAGCCGGGCTATTGTCTGGGCAGCTAACAAAGAGAAGATCCAAATCGCGTGCCCGTCCGACATCACTCGCTTACGCTCTCCTATTGGGTGATCTCTGCGGCAAGCGCGGTCAGGGCCTCTTCACCACGCTGTGGGCTAATATGCTGGACGCACCGATTCACGAACTAAAAGCCTTGGCGGTCATAGCTTCCCGTCAGGGCTGGATCGAGTACAGAGCAGCTGGAGATGTAGTGGAGGTGAGCTTTCAACATCTTATGCGTGACCAAGGAGAGCCGGCACTATGAGTGAGATAGAGGATCTTCTGAGCCGCTACGAGCGGTACGTGAAGCTTCCCTGGGACTTTAAGCTTGCTGGGGCACAAAGAGTGTGGTTTGCAAGGTATGATCCCGGCCAAGAGCGTCGCCTGCGGCTACGCCTCGGCGAGTTTCAGACTGCCACGGCCGATGCCGGACATACGTGGCACCAGGTAGACATCACCGATTGGTTCGCAGAGTGGATGGCTAACCACGAGTACAAGGATGCGTACTTTGAGCATCCGGAAGACCTGGAACTGGCGCTCGTTGATTTCTCCGATTATGTGGCGGAACGGGTGCGGCAGGAATTGAAACGCCCAGGCGTTGATGAGAATCTTGCTAAGGATACAGTGGTGGCGCTGCTTGGCTTAGCATCGCTATTCGGTCTCATACGAGTCGCTGAGCTTGTTGCGAAGGTCGATTCCGAGATACGCGGCCGTCTGCTGGCGTTTTTTCCAGGACAGCGAGATGGCTCCAATTGGCGACTGCTCAATGCCCGTGACGGCTGGAACTACCATGCGGTGCCGATAGAGGGGGACAACTAATGCCAGACATGAGAATCCGGGATGTTCTCTCCAGAGACCCACTTACGACAGTTATCCCAAACGACGGCGTAACTAAGGTTATCCAGCCCCAGTCGGAGAACGAGTGGAACGTCCTCAGGTACGAGCTAGAGTCATTCGTATGTGAAGGCGAGTACCGACAGGGCTTGGACCGGATACTCTCGGCGTTCCTCACCAACATCTCGCAGCCGCAACAACAGGCCGTCTGGGTGAGCGGCTTCTACGGTAGCGGAAAGAGCCACCTAGTCAGAGTACTCGAATACCTTTGGCGGGATGTGGAATTCCCTGATGGTGCTCGGGCCCGTTCCCTGGTTACGCTGCCCTCTGACTTGGATGCCAACCTTGTGGAGTTGTCGCGATTAGGTAGACAAGAAGGGGGCCTGTGGTCCGCAGCGGGCACTCTCGGGTCTGGTGCGGGCGCCGTCAGACTGGCGTTGCTGGCTATCCTCTTCAGGGGCGCAAATTTGCCTGAACAATACCCGGCAGCCCGGCTTGTCATATGGCTAAAGCAAAATGGCTGGTACGACGCAGTAGACGCTGCAATTGAAGCGCGAAGCAAGACTCTCAACCACGAACTTCGAAATATGTACGTCTCGCCGGCGCTGGCTGAATCCCTGCTAGAAGTGATCCCAGGCTTGGCTTCCAGTTCGCCGGATGTCCGTACATTGCTCCGGGAGCAGTACCCGAATCTCCAGGATATATCGGATGCTGAACTGCACAGTGCAATTGCCGATGTACTCGCGCTCCAGTCGACCACTCCCGACAAACCGCCCCTTACGCTGCTCGTTTTCGACGAACTCCAACAGTTCATAGGCAACGACCCGCAGCGAACGCTTCATGTACAGAACGTTGTCGAGGCCTGCGCTACTCAGTTCGGGAGTCATCTCCTGTTCGTTGGCACTGGGCAGTCGGCACTCCAAGCCAATACGGAACTTTCAAAGCTCCAGGGCCGATTCTCGATACGTGTGACCCTCTCTGACGTCGATGTCGAGAAGGTTGTAAGGGAAGTGGTCCTGCGAAAGACGCCGGACAAGGTTGCTTCTGTGAAGAAAGTGCTCGATTCGGCCAGTGGTGAGATCGACCGCCACTTGGCAGGTACAAGAATCGGCCCCCAGCCCAGTGATGTCCAGGACCGTGTAGCTGACTACCCGATGCTTCCCGTGCGGCGGCGTCTATGGGAACGGATGTTGCGGTCAGTCGATAGTGCAGGGACAGCCGGGCAGTTGAGGACCCAGCTACGCATCGTCCATGACACTGCCCGTGAGGTTGCAGAAAAGCCACTGGGCACGGTTGCACGAGCGGACGCGATTTACTGGCAAGTTGAGACCGAGATGCTTCAGAGCGCTATCCTACCGCGTGATGTGGCAACCTTGATCCGGGAGCTAGACGATGACTCGGAGGATGGCAGGCTCAAGTCCCGTCTTTGCGCACTGATTTTCATGATAGGCAAACTGGAGCGGGACGAAGGTCCATTGGCAACGGGAGTCCGCGCCACCTCTGATGCCCTAGCAGATCTAGTGATCGATGACCTAACTGCCGGAAGCGCATCTCTGCGGCAACAGGTCCCGGTTGTGCTTCAGGGTCTCGTGGATGCAGGAACGCTAATCTTGTTCGATGGCGAATACAGACTCCAGACTCCGGAGAGTATCGAATGGGAGACGGATTACCGAAGCCGCCTATCCCGTGTTCTCGGGGATGACGTACGGATGGCAGCCGAGCGTGAAACGGCTATAAGAGAAGCCCTAGCCACGGCCCTTAGAGGGCTCAGCTTCTTACAAGGAGCCACTAGGACACCACGCAAGTACGAAGTGTACCTGGGTTCAGAGAGGCCAGCAGCGGACGGAAGCAGCGTTCCTCTGTGGGTACAAGATGAATGGTCAGCGGCGCTCGGGTCCGTGCGTGAAGAAGCTAGGCAAGCGGGGGTTGATGACCCTACTGTGTTCGTCTTCCTGCCGAGACTTGAAGCTGACGAGCTGCGACAGGCTATCGGTCGACTCCGTGCGGCTGAGGAGACTGTCAGCACCCGAGCGGTTCCGCAGACCAGCGCAGGGATCGAAGCAAGAGGAGCAATGCAGTCCCGTATAGATGTCGAAGGGAGGCGCGTCAGCGACCTCGTGGACAACATCATCAGAAACGCCCGGGTCTACCAGGGCGGTGGTAACGAAATCGTTGCCGCGTCCTTCTCTGAGGCCATCGGACAGGCCGTCGAGGCTGCCTTGATTAGGCTGTTCCCCAAGTTTTCAGATGCGGACCAGAGCGGCTGGAACAGAGTAGTAACTAGGGCATTGCAGGGTGCTGCCGACGCACTTTCAACCCTCGGGTACTCTTCCGACGTGGAGAATCATCCTGTTTGCCTAGAGATACGGAGCTTTGTCGGGGGTGCAGGAAAGAAGGGTTCCGACGTACGCCGTCACTTTTCGGACCCACCTTACGGGTGGTCACGCGACGCTGTTGATGGTGCTCTCTTGGCACTGCTTGCAGGCGGGTTCTTGCGGGCTGCTCGCAGCGGGCAGCCTATGGCTGCCAAGGATCTGAATCAGCAACAGATAGGAGTTACCGATTTTTTCAGCGAGGGAGTCGTCGTGTCTGCTGCCCAGCGGATAGAGGTTCGCAAGGTCGCATCAGTGATGGGCCTTCCAGCAAAGAGCGGAGAGGAAGCTGAGGCTGTGTTGGCGATTTTGGATCGACTCCAGAGCGAAGCCCAGGCTGCCGGTGGGGAGGCTCCACTTCCCGCACAGCCGGACGCCGCGATAGTCAGGGAGCTTCGGGAAATGGCTGGGAACCGTCAGATCGTTGGAGTGGCCGAAAGGTCGGACACCCTAGTCAACCACCATAAGGATTGGGCGGCGGCTGGCGAGGCTGCACAAGAACGCCTGCCCGAGTGGGTTCGGCTGGAGAGACTTCTGCATCATGCTCACAACTTGGCTATCGCAGAGGAATTGAAACCCCAGTTGGAAGCGATTCGGTCCCAACGTTCTCTGCTGACTGATCCCAACCCCCTTCCACCGCTTCTCAGCCAGGTGACGGCTGCCTTGCGAAAGACGGTCTCTGAAGCACACGGACACCTACGCGGGGAGCGCGACCGAGAGGTGACTGAACTTGAGAAGTCGGACGATTGGCTGAAGTTAAAGCCTGGAGATGGCGCTGGGATCCTGGCTTCCAACAGGCTAGGCCCGATTCCTGATCTCGACATTGGCACCGACAAGGCGCTAATGGAATGTCTCGAAGATGTTGGCATACAGGAATGGAATGACCGAATCTTGGCCCTGAGAACGCGGATTGCTCACGCGAGAGAGGAAGCTGCCCGTCTGCTGGCACCGAAGGCAGTCACGGTCCGTCCCAATCCGGCAACCCTGAATAGCCGCGAAGAAGTAGAAGCCTACATCCAACGATTGAGGGAACAGCTATTAGCCCACGTAGATGAGCACCCCGTGCTCATCCCGTAGAGGTAAGGATCAGAAGATGGCAACGCTAGAATCCACGCTAAGGTCTGCCCTGGAGAAGGCTATCATAGCGGCACGCGAGGAAGCCGAGGATGCGGCACGCGCCGCCCTGGATGTTCTGGCCGTCAATCAGCAAAGGGCGTTCGAAACGCTTACGAGCGAGCAGAGGGCGCTTCGTAATGCGTTGCGGGCAAAGGCCCGCCAACTGGGTTCCGGCAGCCAGTCCACCGGATTCGCCTTGCTCGTTGAGGAGGTGGCGTATGTGCAGTGGCATCGGATGCTGTTCGCGCAGTTCCTAGCCGAAAGCGACTTGCTCATGCACCCTGCCGGTGTGGCCGTGACTTTGGAGGAGTGCGAGGAACTGACTTCGGAAGAGGGGGACCCGGACCGGTGGGCAACGGCAGCCCGGTACGCAGGCAACATGCTGCCAGGCATCTTTCCCTCCGACGACCCCAGTGGCCAGGTCACTTTCGCTCCTGAAGACCGCGCCGCCCTTGAGGACATCCTGAGCACCCTTCCCATTGCAGTCTTCACGTCCGACGACGGCCTTGGCTGGGTATACCAGTTCTGGCAGTCGAAGAAGAAAAGGGAAGTCAGCGGCAGCGGGCGAAAGATCGAGAAGCTGGACTTGGCCGCTTACTCTCAGCTCTTCACCGAAGACTACATGGTGCGGTTCTTGCTGGAGAACTCGCTTGGCGCATGGTGGGCTGCACGGTATCCCGCAAGTCCATTGGTAAAGGGATTCAAGTATCTTCGATTGCAGGAGGATGGAGCGCCGGCAACCGGTTCATTCCCAGGATGGCCAGAAAGGGCGGCGGACGTCACTGTGATGGACCCGTGCTGTGGCTCGGGTCACTTCTTGGTAGTTGCGTTCGAAATGCTCCGCCAGATGCGTATGGAGGAAGAGGGCATCAGTGAGACTCAGGCGGCTGACTCCGTGCTTCGTGACAATCTATTCGGACTGGAGATAGACCCCCGGTGCGTACAAATCGCTGCCTTTTCCCTTGCGCTCTCGGCATGGAAGGTTGGGGGCTACCGCGAACTGCCTACGCTGAATCTCGCATGTTCAGGCATAGCGGTTCGTGGACAGAGTGAAGCATGGACTAAGCTGGCAGGAGACGACGCCAACATGCGACAGACCCTGGGGAGGCTGCACGGGCTATTCGTGAATGGGCCGGACCTTGGCAGTCTTATTGATCCTATGAACGTTCCGGTCCCAGAGCGGATGTTCACGCCTGACTTCGGCAAGGTTGCGCCACTCCTGGAAGGAGCGCTAGCAAAGGAGAGGGCTGACGACCCGGTCGCGGCAGTCTTTGGGAGTGCCGCCCTGGGAGCTGCACGTGCCGCCGAACTGCTGGCACGTCAATATACTCTGGTTGCGACCAATGTGCCGTATCTCGCACGCGGCAAGCAAGGAGATGTACTCAAGGATTTCATTGAGCAACATTATGAAGAAGCGAGAGCGGATCTGGCCACCGCCTTTATGGTACGCGCTGGTGCCTTCTGCATACCTGGGGGCACATATGCGGTGGTCACGCCTCAGAACTGGCTATTTCTCAAACGATATGCGAGATTGCGGGAGATCTCACTCGCTCAGGACACTTGGAAGGCCGCAATCAAGTTGGGAGAACATGCATTTGCAAGTAGTGCCGCGGCTGGTGCCTTCACAGCGGTGCTGATCGTGGACAAAGTTACGCCCTCTCTTACTAATGAATTTGTCGGCCTAGATGTCTCTGAAGGAACTGACCCGGAAGCGAAGTCAAGCCAACTACTAGATTCCTCTCTAGTGTCCGTCAAACAAGGATCGGTGTTAGTCAATCCTGATGCCATAGTGTCTTTTGCTCCCATTGACCGCGATAGCGTACTTGGCAAGTTCGCCTACGTCAGAGGTGGGATCACTACAGGCGACTCGCCAAGGTTCCGCCGGTTCTTCTGGGAATTAGTTCTGCCGAGGGCAGTTTGGACACCGGAACAGTTGACAGTCTCGGGACCGACCCTCTATGGCGGACGTGAGAGCGTTATCTTTTGGGAGGATGGATCGGGGATTCTGGCCGCCAGAACTCAGGGAGCAGGAGCGACGATTGCAGGTCGCGAGGCGTGGGGGCGGAGGGGCATCGCAATATCCTACACTCGCGGGCTTGCTGCGACACTCTACACTGGAGAAATCTTTGAGAACATCATATGCGTTGCAGTGCCAAAGGATGTTGCCCATCTTCCTGCATTATGGGCGTTTTGCTCATCACGAGAATTCCCAACTTGCGTTCGGCAAGTGAATCAGAAGCTAAGTGTGGACGTGCGATATTTTGAGAAGGTGCCGTTCGATCTCGACTACTGGCAGGCGGCGGCCAAGTCAACCGGCCCCATTCCAGAGCCCTTCTCCGAGGACCCAACCCAGTGGCTCTTCCGAGGTGACCCAAGAGACAGTAGCGAACCTCTACAGGTCGCGATGGGAAGGCTACTTGGATACCAGTGGCCTGAAGGGAAAGCAGATGACTTGAGCCCGCTGGCCATCTCTGATGGGATATTGTCGCTCTCGCCGGTCGTAGGCCAGGAGCCTAGCTCCGAAAGACTACGGAACATATTGGCGGCTGCTTATGGAGAAAGGTGGTCGGTTGAGCATCAGGCCGAGTTGTTACGACACGTTGGTTTCGCCGACAAAGGACTGGATGCCTGGCTCCGCGATGGTTTCTTCAACCAGCATTGCAAGCTGTTCCACCAGCGCCCCTTTATCTGGCACGTCTGGGACGGTCGGCGGGACGGTTTCTCGGCCCTTGTGAACTACCACAAGCTGGATGTGGCCAATCTCGACAGGCTCATATACACGTATTTGGGCGAGTGGATTCGCACTCAGCGAGCCGCCGAAGAATCTAGCACTCCGGGGGCAAGCGCTCGGTTAGTAGCTGCCTTGGAACTGCAAAGGAAGCTCGAAGCCATACGTGATGGGGAGCCGCCCTACGACATATACGTTCGCTGGAAGCCTCTACGCGAACAACCAATGGGCTGGAATCCTGACATCAACGACGGTGTGCGGCTAAACATCCGTCCGTTCGTTGCCGCAGGCGTTCTTCGCAGCCGAGTAAACGTGAATTGGAAGAAGGACCGCGGTAGGGACCCCGACGGCTCCGAGCGGGTGAACGACGTGAACTTTACTTTGGCGCAGAAGCGCGCTGCGAAGGAGGCGAAGACAGAGTGACTACCGTCTCCGTTTCCAGAACCTTCCTCGACGCTCTGGCCGACGCGCTAGAGAGTGCGAGCTCGCACAACAGGCAGGACCAAGTCCCACCTGCCGCCGTCCTCTGGACGGACGAGGCTCGGCAATGGGAGCAATTGTTGTCTTTGCTCAAGGACCGGTTGCCTCTCTTTGTTCTGGGCAAATACTCCCCAGACGAGAACACCGGCCCAGCCTATTGGCTGAGGTGCATTATTGCCCGCACGATTCCTCATCCCAGCCTACCGCCGGAGAGGGTGCCCGTGCTCTACTTGCCCGGCTACTCACGACAGGACATGCGGGCGTTGGAGACCTGCCCAGTCCAGTTGCAGCCCTTGGCTGAGTTGCAATACCGGGGAGTGCTGTGGAGCCAGAAGAACGGCCGAGACTGGACAGTCAACGCATTCCTACAGACCAAGGACGGAGGGCTTGGCATAGGGGTAGATGGAGGCCAGGGGACCAGAGAGGCACTCCAGCGTTCCCTTCTGAAGCTGGCGGAAGAGCCTATCGAGGCTATCTGTAGGGCCGCTCCAATACGGGCCTTCTATCTGGACGGATTGATCCACCCCGACAATGTAAAGAACGTGCTTCGATGGATGAATGACCCCAAAGAATATCAAGATGAGTGCTCCGACCAGGAGTGGGCGGCATTTGTGGCATTGTGCGAAAGTCACTACGACTTCCACCCGGAGAAGGACGGCCAAGTGGCAGCCGCCGAGAAATTGGGGCAGCAATACGGCAATTGGGATATGGTCTGGCGTCGCTTCGCAGAAACTCCCGCATTTTACGTAGCCATCCCCGACCGGCTGCGAGAAGCCAAACCACAGATGACTTTGCCGCTTCTCGACCATTCGGAATCGTGGCCCCAGAACAATGAATCTGCAGAGGTTGCTCTTCGTGACGCCCTGGTAGGCTTGTCGAGCTTAGACCCTGATGCCGCTCGGTGCAAGATTCTCGAACTGGAGCAGCACCACGGTGAGCGGCGAAGCTGGGTATGGGCTTCCTTGGAGTCCGCTCCTCTTGCCCAGGCCATTGAGCATCTTGCAACAATGGTGCGAGCCACCGAACGAATGGCATGGGGAACATCTATTTCTGAGATTATGCAGAAATATGCTGATGACGGATGGGTTGCCGACCTAGCTGTCCTAGACGCACTTGCCTCGGTCGAGAGAATGGAGGACGTCAGGGCCGTGAGATCAGCCGCGCGGACGGTATATCACCCGTGGCTGGAAGGGATCGTCGAGGCGTTTCAGGACGCCATTGCTGTGTCCGGGCCAGACAGCTACCAAACAGGACCTCCGCTGGAGGTGGGCAAGGAAACGTGCCTGCTATTCGTTGACGGCCTTCGGTTCGATTTGGCACATCGGCTTGGAACGATGTTGGAGCAGAGGGGGATTGATGTAGAAGTGGAGCCACGTCTGACGGCTCTGCCATCAGTAACCGCTACGGCAAAGCCGGCCGTCTCTCCTGCAGCTTCCGAGTTAGCCGGGGGTGAGGGCTTTGAAACTGTTGTAAAGGCCAACGGAGCGAAGGTCAATGCCCGGCTACTGCGGAGGCTGGTAGGTAATGAGGGCTTCCAGATACTGGGAGCAGAGGAGCTTGGCGATAGCGCCGGGCGCGCATGGTTGGAGTCGGGGAACATCGACACATACGGGCACGAACATGGGTGGAGAATTGTCCACCATGCCGCCGCCGAACTTCGAGGTCTTGTTGATAGGATAGCTAGTCTCTTGGATCACGGATGGGGAAAGGTGGTTGTGGTCACTGACCACGGGTGGCTGATGATGCCTGGTGGCCTGCCCAAAGCTGAGTTGCCGGAACACCTTACCGAGGTACGGAAAGGGCGCTGCGCGCGGTTAAAGGAAGGCTCTCAAACCGACCAGCAGGTTGTATCTTGGCACTGGGACCCCACCGTCCGCATTGCCATCGCGCCAGGCATCCATTGCTACGAAGCTGGCAAAGAATACGAGCACGGCGGTCTCAGCCCACAGGAGTGTGTGGTCCCGATTCTGGCGGCATCCGGACGAGCGTCCCAGCCGACCGTGTCCATTGGTGACGTGAGGTGGCGGCGGCTCCGGTGCAACATCATGATCGAGGGGTCAGCGGCTGGCGCACGTGTAGACATCCGTACCAAAGGAGGCGACCCCGCTACCACATTGGCTATGGGTGGTAAGGAGCTTGGGGACCAAGGTGAATTGTTCCTCCTGGTTGAAGATGCAGAGCATGAAGAAAAGGCGGCGTTGGTCGTGGTAGTTGGCTCAGACGGCATGGTCTTGGCTCAAACGAGCACAATCGTGGGGGGGTCATAAGTTGGTTACACTCGTCATGGATGAACTAGACGATCTAGCGGCGCAAGCCTTCGAGGGGTATGTGGTCCGCAAGGACCTAGCCCGGTCTTTCAAGGGGAGATACCCTGTTCCCGAATACGTCGCCGAGTTCCTGTTAGGGAGATACTGCGCGAGCACAGACGAGAGGGAAATACAAGAGGGCCTGAACATCGTCGAATCGCAGATGCGATACCGGACCGTCAGGGCTGGCGAGGAGGAGCTCTTCAAGTCGCGCGCCCGTGAGCTCGGGGCGGTCAAGCTCATAGACATCATCACCGCTCGACTAGACGCCCGTTCCGATTCCTACATGGCTACCCTGCCGAGCCTGAGGCTGACCGACGTTCGAATCTCCGCAGAACTCGTTTCTGCACACGAGCGTATGCTGACTGGTGGGTTCTATGCGGAGCTGGAGCTTACCTACGACGCCACCGTGGCAGAGGAAAAGGGGGGCAGACCCTTCGGAATCGAGGCCCTACGTCCGATCCAGCTCTCCAAGCGTGGAATGCTGGACGATCTCGCTGCTGGGCGTAGGGCCTTTACCTCGGATCAATGGAAGCACCTGATGCTGAGAAGCGTTGGCTTCGAGCCTTCCACCATTAGCCCGCGGTCCCAGGATGTCCTGTTACTGCGGATGGTTCCATTTGTAGACCGCAACTTCAATATGGTCGAACTCGGCCCTCGCGGTACAGGCAAGTCCCACCTCTTTCAGCAGATTTCTCCTGCTTCCCACCTAATTTCCGGGGGCAAGGCAACGGTTGCCCGCATGTTCGTGAACAACGCAACGGGACAGCGCGGCCTGGTTGCCCAGTACGATGTCGTCTGCTTCGACGAAATCTCCGGCGTCTCCTTCGATCAGAAGGATGGCGTCAACATCATGAAGGGCTACATGGAGTCTGGAGAGTTCAGCAGGGGCCGCGAAAGCATACGTGCGAACGGTAGCTTGGTGTTCGTGGGTAACTTTGACGTCGATGTCGAACACCAGCAGCGGATTGGGCATCTGCTGGAACCGCTGCCGCCAGAGATGAGGCATGACACCGCCTTCATGGATCGTATTCATGCCTATCTGCCGGGTTGGGACGTACCCAAATTGGACCGTTCATACTTCACAGATCACTTTGGCTTGGTGAATGACTTCCTATCTGACTGCTGGTCGCAACTGCGGTCTGAAAACAGGCTGTCCTCCATTCAAGGACGAGTCCAATATGGTGGCGCCCTTAGCGGACGAGACACCACAGCAGTGAATCGGACTTTGGATGGCCTGTTGAAGCTCCTCCACCCTGACCGGGAAGCAGAAATTCCGGACGAAGACATTGAGTGGGCGGTCCGGTTGGCCCTTGAGTGTCGTCGGCGGGTTAAGGAACAACAAAAGCGGATCGGCAGCGCCGAGTTTAGGAATACCCAATTCAGTTACACGATGGGCGAGGATGGGGTCGAACGATTCGTGGCTACGCCCGAGCTCCAAAGCGACGATGCAATTGCGGCAGACCCGCTTCCTCCGGGGCAGGTATGGGCTATCAGCCCCGGCGGGCTGGATGACAATGCGGGTCTCTATCGCATTGAGGTGAACGTTGGACCAGGTTCAGGAGTAAAGATCATCAACGTTCCCGCCCCCGGTCCGTTCCGAGAGAGTGTCAGATATGCTCAAGGAAACCTGGTCACGCAGGCCAAGGACTTGGTGGGGGACCGAGACCCGCGCGCCCATGAGTTCACAATCCAACTCCGTTCATTCGACACTTCGAGGACTGGAGCTTTCCTTGGCCTTCCAGCTCTATTGGCGCTATGTGGCGCCCTTCTGGGGAAGAGCCTCAAGGGAGGACTTGCAACGGTTGGAGGTCTGAATCTTGGAGGCGGGCTGGACCCCGTACACAACGCGGTGAACGTGGCGGAACTCGCGGTTGAGAAAGGAGCGGTCCAGTTATTGATTCCGATCTCCGCTAGAAAGCAACTGAACGACTTGTCTGACGACATGGCGACCAAGCTGGGTATCATCTATTACGCAGATGTGAGAGAAGCCCTATTTAAGGCACTGGGAGATTGAATCTGGGGATTTGATAGTAGGCATCGAAGCATTGTTTTCGGGGTGAAGTAATTTCGCCAAACTGAGGAGGGTCGGACCAGTCCCCTCCTTGTCAATACGCTTTACCTAGTGTTGAGTCAAAGCTGAAGTGTCAGGATATAGCCGGCGGAGTTTGGTTCTGGCGTCCTTGGCGGTGAAACGCCAGTTGATGGTGGCTCCCATGGCATTTCGCTCCGCCTCGCAAGCGCTGATATTCCTTTTCAGGGCGCATTCATCAGGGTTGCGGCCCTTGAGACAGGCCCGGGCCAGTACGCTGAACTCAATCTCGGCCATGTTCAGCCAACTGCCATGCTTGGGGGTGTGGTGGAACTCCAGGCGCTTGGCTATGCGACGCGCCTCAGCCGGTGGAAAGGTCTCGTAGAGGGACGCCATCCGGTGCGTGTTCAAATTGTCCAGGACCACTCGGATTACCGGAACACCGGGGTAAGCCTCATCCACCAGCCAGCGCATCTGATGGGCGAAGTCCTGCATGGTGCGCCGTTCCGTCACCTCCACATGCCGCCAGCCCGCCAAGGGCTCGCAGGTAAGGAACAGGTTGCGGGTTCCCGCACGCAGGTACTCGTAGTCCTCCCGCCTCAACCTTCCGGGCTTGGCGGGTAGAGGTTCGCTGATGTCTGCCAGCAACTGTGTGGAGGTCTCGTCAAAACAGACCACCGGCCTTTCCGGGTCGTAGGGTTCGGCGTAGAGATCCAGCACGTCCTCCATGTGGGCCACGAAGTCGGCGCTCACTTTGGGAATGCACCACTGTTTCTTGCGCCACGGCTTGAGCGTGTTTTTTTCAGACGCAACCGCACCGTCTCGTGGGACAACGACTCCACCAATCCCAGTTCCACGGTCTTGCCCGCCAGGGCGCGCAACGTCCAGTGATCCTGACCCTCGGGGGCCGAGCTGCAGGCCAGGGCGATGAGGTGGGCCTCTGCCCGATCGTCCAGCTTCCGGTACCGGTTGACCTGGTTACGGCGATGCAGCACCTGGTCCAACCCCTCCTCGGCATATCGCCGCTTGGCGCGGAACACCGTGCGCTCCGAGATGTCCAGAGCGGCGGCCACCTGAGCGGCGGTCCAGCCCTCGTCTGTCTTGAGCAGAATGCGGGCACGGGTGATTGCCTGGGCCGAACTCCTGCCCGACCGGATCATTCTCCGCAGCTGCCCCTTTTCCTGCGATGAGAGCTGAACCTCATACTTTTCCTGAACCATGAACGCCCACCTCACCCAACACAAATCCCCTGCCCAAAGATAGCATCACCCTTCATCGGAAGACATGCCTGACACTACCGGCTTGACCCGGTACTAGTTAGCAGCTTGCAGACAAGCCGGCCAAGAGTAGCGCAGTTTTCCGCAGCGATTGCAAGTGTCCCATATGGGCTCTCGATCTTGACTATTTGGTGGACCATTCTCGGTGGCAGGGACAGCATAGATGACGCGGAATCCAAATTATGAAGTGCTGCACAGGGTCCAGACGATTCGGGTCGCCTTGCGGCGCGGGCGGCCTTCCCCTCACAAGCCGTTATTGCTGTTGCTTTCCATTGGGCGCCACTTGAGTGGGCAACAGAGACTAATTGCATATGGGGAAATAGAGGGAGACCTGAACAGGTTGATTAGGCGCTTCGGCTTGCCCGACAGCAGGGAGAACGCACATTACCCATTTTGGCACCTGACTAACGACAGATTGTGGGAGCTTGACAGACCGGAACTCGTAAGAACGACAACATCAGGGGATCCCTACCTATCTGACTTGCGAGAACACGACATTCGTGGGGGCCTTACCCAGGAATTCGTACACGCCCTTGATTCGAACCCTGACTTTGCGTGGCGCGTGGTTGGAAATCTGCTTAACAACTACTTTCCGCCATCCTTGCATCAGGACATACTAGAAAGTGTAGGACTGGTCGGTGAAGTAGGCCCAAGCTGGCCGGTTGACACTTTGTCCAGACGCGATTCGCGTGACCCACGTTTCCGCGAATTGATTCTGCAAGCGTATAAGAGTCGGTGTGCTCTCTGTGAGTTGGACGTGCAAGTCGACGGACAACCGATCGGGGTTGAGGCCGCCCACATCAAATGGCACTGTGCTAGGGGGCCGGCGCAGGTCGATAATGGAATGGCTCTCTGTGTGTTGCACCACAAATTCTTTGACTCGGGTCTGTTCACTGTGATGTCCGACCTCACTGTCTTGGTGGGAGGAAGAGCCGTAGGGGCCAGCGTGGAGGAATCGTTGAGAAAATATAGTGGATCGGTCCTGCAGGTGGTTCCTGACCGCAGTGACCAACGTCCGGCCGCCAGATTTTTGAGGTGGCATGAACGAGCGGTGTTCAAGGGTTAGGCAACTGAACCGGAAAACCGATATTGTCATCAGTCTCGATGTCTCATAAAAAAGAGATTAACCCCGGCAATGAGGACTTGATTAGTAGGAAGAAGAGGTTCCAAGGCATGGGGGTGGCGGAAGTGCGCCGTCTGAGGGTCCTGGAGGAGGAGAACCGCAAGCTGAAGCAGCTGGTGGCTGACCTCAGCCCGGACAAGCAGATACTTTAGGACGTACTCAGAAAAAGGCCGTGAAGCCTGCTCAACTGCGGCCCAGGGCAGAGTACCTCCTGGCAGCTTACGGTGTCAGCAAGCGCCAGGCCTGTCAGGTGTTGACCCCGGCGAGGACCAGCCTCCGCTACTAGAGGGTGGCGGATGAGCAGCCTGCACTGAGGATGCGGATTCAGGGACCTGGCCCAGGCCCAGGTGAGCTACGCTTACCGCCGCCGCCACATTCTCCCCCAGCGGGAGGGCTGGCTGGTGAACCACAAACGGGTCTACCGGCTGTACTCCCAGGAGGGCTTGATGCTGGGAAAGAAGAAGCCCAAGCGGTACGTATCGTGCCAGAGGCGGGTGGAGCAGCCGGTGTCTGCGGGAGTGGATGAGAGCTGTTCCATGGACTTCATACCGAGGAGTTCTTCGATAGGTGCCGGATCCGGCTCTTAACGATAAAGGATTGGACACTATGAGTAGTGCAGAGGTTAGTGACTTGATAGTTTCACTAGTTGACTCTTTGGCTTGGCCACTGTTCGCTCTCGTCATGGTCTGGATTCTCCGACCTAATTTCGAGAAATTGGTAAGCTTAATACGCACAATTAGATATAAGGGTTTAGAGGTGGACTTAAACCAATCCTTACAAGAAGCTGCTTCGGGAGCAGCCGAGATCTTGCCTGAAGTCGAAAATGCTGCCCTCGCTGCTTCATTGCGAGAAACCTCTGACACAGATCCAAGAATCGCCATACTTAAGTCTTGGGCATCGGTTGAGGCTGCCATCGAAGGCTTCGTAACCGCAAACAGGGATTCCTTGCATTTGACCGGACGGGTCGACCGAATGTCGACGCGTAGGCGCGTACAAGCATTGAGTCAAGCAGGCTTAATTGATGACTCACTAGCGAGTGTGCTCTACGACTTGGGCGGTGTCCGAAACCTCATTGCACATGGGCAGGACATCCCCTTGGACGCCTTGAATCCTGACACCGTCCGAAATTTTGCGAGAGCTGCGGCGCAAGTTGTGTCAATCGTTGAGCAACAGGGGGACTCCATTCTACCCTCGATTAGATAGGCGCGGCTCAGAGAGTGCATTGTATGTCAATGAATTATGGTCGACAGCAAACCACCGAGTGTTCACGGCTACCTGCCATGCAAACCAGAGCATCTTATGTCGAATCGGCCTTGACGTAGATTCCCTAGTTGGAGGTAATTGACAATGACAAGTGGAGGCCCCTCCGGTCCTGCAGTCCCCGCCAACACGGAAGTCTTAAGGGAGGCGGAGACACTATCTGCTGAGATTTTGAAGGATATCGAACTGAGTCAAGCGCGACTATCGGTTGTCGTGCTGAAAGCCTTACGGCTAGCTCGCATTCTGAACGACTTTGATGTTCAGCAAATCTTTGAGTGGGAAAGCGGTGGCTACCCCATCGGTCCTTCGGGAGTCAGTCCGGAGGTTTGGAGCGCGGGAGCTAGATCCAACCGTCTTTTCTTTGGTGCCGATTCTACCCCCGCAGTTCCGAAAACCTATATGTACATGGAATCCATAGAGCAAATGGAGCTAGCTGTGGAGATGGGGACTACCAGCCTTGAAGTGGCCCAGGACCCCAATATCTCCATAAGCTCGGCGAATCAGTATCAGCACGTTACAGTACCACCAGGAAACTCCTTTGAGAGAGGTAACATACGAGCCGAGATGCGACTATCAATCGAGAGATTAGCTTCTCGGCGCACACTTATCTACGGCTACGCCGCTCGCAAACACTACGAGCTGAGATTCGCCGGAGTCGCTGATGACGTATTTGGGAGGGTACGCTCGACTGTGGATTCCGCTATAGGTCTAGCCGTGCCAGCAGCGGTTAAGAAACTCACCGCCGTTTACGACAATCTCAGGTCCGACAATCCTGAGGATTGGGCTAACGCAGCACACAGCTGTAGACGTGTCCTCCAAGACCTCGCCGATGCGGTCTTTCCGGCCCGGTCTGAAACGCGGACTCGGAAAGTCAACGGTAAGGACATAGAGATCAAACTTGGGGTTGATCAATACATCAACAGGTTGATAGCCCATATCGAGGACTTGTCAGAATCCGACCGTTTCAATGAAATTGTAGGCTCCCACATGGGCTACATGGGAGATAGACTCGATGCTCTTTTTGGAGCTGCCCAAAAGGGTTCTCACGCGACCGTTACGAGGGAGGAAGCGGACCGATGCGTAGTTTACACGTACCTTCTATTGGGAGATATTCTCTCACTAAGCACACCCCAACCAATCCCAACACAACCGGACAAGAGCTATGAGGTTATGACACGAACGGTAGAATCGCTTCAAAGTGGAGCCCCTGAGAATACATGACGAATTGATCTTCTACGGTGGAGTCGAGAAAAGAGGGACTCGTAGTCTTATTCTGAGGTAGAACCCATTATTTGGACAGAATCAGGGCCGAGTTAAGTGAGAATCCCGCTCCTAAACTGAGGGCAGATGTTGCTGTCAGGAAGAAGTGGGAAATGTCGAATCTCAGAATAGGGTAGAGAGTATCTCTTAATCAAGGAACCTACGATGAGCGAAAACGCGCTAAGGGAAGCCCAAGCAGTCGATAGAGAACAGGCGCATCGAAAAGATGCGCGGGACATTCTCAAAGGTGTTGACTCTGCTTTGAACAGCCCGCTGTCGTCCGGGGTTCGCTGGCCCTTTGAACTCCTCCAAAACGCTCACGATTTCGGTGCGCGGGAGGGAGAGGACCTCGTAGAGATCGAATTTTGCCAGCATGACGAAAATCTGGTTGTTTCCCACAACGGAAGGATATTCAGCATTCCGGAACTCAAGGCGCTGTTGTCCGGCGGTTCGAGTAAGGAATTCGATGGAGTCGAGACGACTGGCCGGTTCGGCACGGGATTCCTGGTGACCCATGCCATATCGTCGCGGGTTGACGTGGATGGGATCCTGCAAACGACGGATGGACAACTCGAAACCTTCCGGATAGAGCTGAACCGGCCACCGGATGAAGCGCAAATCTTGAAGAACATTGAACTTACCGATGAGGCATTCGGAGCCGCACAGCCCGCAACTGAGGTATTGAATATTCCGACCGCATCTTTCACCTATCACAAGGCCAACACGGAGGTCGTTCGACCGGGCTTGGACCGTCTAGAGCAGACTGTTCCCTACCTTTACGCGACTTGCGGAAACCTAGGAGAGGTTCGAATTCGGCGTCCGGAAAAGACAGTTGTTTTCAGGCGAAAGTCGCCTCCCGACACCAGATTCAAGGACATTGACGGGTTTTTGCTTAAAGAGGCCATAGTTGTGGCTTCCGAGGGCACTGCTACCAGACAATTCGTGGCCGTCAGCATCCTTGCCAAGGCGGAAACAGATAAGGAGGACTCTACAGTTGGCAAAGATACCTCGGCAGCATTGCTGTTGATCCTAGAACAAGATGACGGGGAAGAGGGCAGCATCGTGTTCCCTGAACCAGGTTTCCCAAGGGTATTCGTCCAATTCCCTATCAATGAAACGGGGGCTTTGCCTTTCAACACTGTATTCGAAAGCAAGTTTAACCCAAAACAGGAGCGGGACGGGATTACCATGAACCCCCATGATCAGGAACTGCTGAAAGTGGCGTTGTCGGCCTTTCCTGCCATAGTGGAATATGCTGTGAATTCCGGTTGGGGGAATGCCCATGGACTCGCGCACATCGCCGTACCGCGTCAGGCCCTCGGTGGGGAAGCTACCGCATCGGAAGAACTGGCGTGGTGGCAAGAGGTCGTAGAAGAGGCTGCCCAGGCCACAGCCTCGAAACCAATCATATCCACTGGGACAGAGTATCTTCCGGCGATTTCCG
The DNA here is from genome assembly GCA_965203835.1 of Dehalococcoidia bacterium. Taxonomy (GTDB): domain Bacteria; phylum Chloroflexota; class Dehalococcoidia; order Lucifugimonadales; family UBA3495; genus CBDCFV01. Next base: position 587,758 of record OZ241919.1, on the reverse strand, counting down.
ATGATGAGGAGTTCGTCTCTTTTCTGGTTCCCGCCGCCGATGAAACTGAACAGTTCCCGGTCAATTACGATAGCTTGTACGATTTGGCGGAACGTGTCACCAACGTTTACCTGCCCAACAAGGCGGTGGCCCGAGAGTGGGAGGAGATAGCACGTGGATGGTCCGTCATCGGATTACCCATCAATCGGATGGGGCTGAGAGAACTCGTGGAGTGGGTCAGAAGGGGTTGTGAAACAGTGTCGGCTCTTCCCATTGACGGAGACCCCTTCGAGTGGCTCGCTGACTTGCTTCTACTTATCTCCGAACTTCCTGAGGAAATAAACAAGAGACCATTTCTTAACGGGATGGTGCCAGACCAGCATTCAGAATTGCGGACCGCGAGATACCTTCGTTTCGATGGTGGGATATCGGACGACGTGAAGGAAATCGCCGATACGATAGACCTTGACCTTCGGTCCCAACTGCTGCACGAGCGCCTTGTCGAGGTCTTGGGCTCGCCCGGGTACGAATCAGCGAAAGCCCTTGCCGAGGAAACTCTGGGCCAGCCGTACCTTGAATCCGAAGCGGTGGAAGCCGTACTCGACAGGTTGGATGAGGGGCTACCGGAAGACAGCCCGATATCATCGGCGGATGAGCCGTCTCCTCTACATACATCGGCCCGGCTGGTAGCGTTCTTGGCTCAGGAGGAGGAGAACACTGGTCTCCTTCGACGGTGTCCCCTCCTGACGGCCGAGGATAAGATAGTCCGCCTGGCAAACAACCTGCAAATTCTTGCTCCAGTGTCGCACTGGAAAGATTCAGCCAGGCCCTACAAGGAACTCTACACTCAAAACCGAGTTCTGTCCGACAGGTACACGGACGATGCAGAATTGAACGCGGCCTTTGCGTTCCTGATCGAGCGATCTTTGGCGCTTCCAGGACCTTTCTTCAAGGGCCGGCGATCTTCGCCGGTGGAGGGTCCGTTACTTAAGGAAATCTCTCCGGACTGTCCGGCGGAAAGGTTCACCTACAGATTGCACGAGTTCGGGCAAATCGCATTCTTAGCCAACGAGCTGGTCCCCCGCTGCGGCAACGACCAAGAGCTTGCGAAACTGCTGTTGGGTTTCGTTGTCAATGTAGCTGCTAAGGAAGACCCGGAATGGCACAATACCTGGCGTACCACGTTTAGGCCACGCGACGGCGAGGAAGTGCAATTTCAGACATACAATTCGACATGGCCGTTTGAGCTCAAAGTCCGGTCCTGGCTTCCGGTCATTGACGATGAAGGGAAAATAGTTGGTCAGGTCCCAGCCAACGAAGCTAATCTGAGGCCCCTGCTCGGCGATGAGTGGTTGCAGGACAACTCCCCGGGCATAGACTTGCTGCACCGGGCGTTCGGATTCCGGCGGCTGACGCTGATGCTGGAAAACCTGGATGAAGGTGTTGAACAGGACTTGGTTCAACTGCTTCAGGACCCTGACTTGGTAAAGTCCGCGGCGGCAAACCTGGACCTCCTCAGGGCGACGGTTTCAAATCCGGAAGTCGCCAGAATTCTTTCCGAAGCCGAAGCTGAGGAAATCCGGGAAATCCGAGAGGAACTTGACAAGAAGAAGCGCCAGAACGAGGTTCGAAATCGGAACAACAACTTTGGGCACGCGGTCCAGGAAGCTGTAAAAAGAGCGGTCGAAGCCATGGGCCCGATGAAGTTGGAGCTTGTGGACTGGGGATATGACTACGAGGTTTTTCCGGATGGGGCCTCGTTCACCTTCGAGGTTGGGAGTTATTTCCTGGAGGTAAAGGCCACGACCAGCCGGGATGTCCGTTTGACCCCGACACAGGCTAACAAGGCCTGGCGGGCACCGGAACGATTCATTCTGTGCGTTGTCGACCTTTACGGCCAGCAAATTAAAGAGCATTGGGAACCTGCGGACATAGTGCCTTGGGCCAAAATCGTCACTAGGATCGGAGGGGAATTCGAGGAGATTCACAAAGGTGTTACCGGTTTCTCCGACACTGGCAAGCCCGTTTACTTGCGCAATGAAGAAATGCTCCGTTACGGAGTTTCCCTGGACTTGTGGAGTCAGGGAGTGTCCATCGCTGAATGGGTACATTCATTGTCGAGATCACCATGAACGGAACAAATCCTTGTTAGCCAGGTTACAAACAGGAGGAACTTAAGCCGTATGGGGAGACACCTGCTTTTCTACATTGAGACCTCCCACCGAAAAGTTCGCAATACGGTACACTTAGGCCCACTTTCTGCCGTAGTTGACCGCAGGCAGTACCGATTACCGGCAATGCTATTTGAGGCACTCGTCCGGAATTAGTTGTCCCAGGTTAGTTGGCTTGGACATCACGGTCGAGATGATCGAGACTGTCAAGACATCTCGGAATCCCGGCGGAGACGGGACGATGGAGAAGAACACTTCACAGATTAGATCAACCGGGGTCCGATTATTGCTCGCAACGGCGGATTGCCTAGCAAAAATCGAGTGGCCCCTAAAGTGGAGTGCCACGAGTCTCTGCCGAATAATCAGAGCAGTTTATGAAAGGAAATGGGACAGACCTCTAGAGGTTCAACCACCACTACCTTGAAGCTAGGCCTATATATCCCAAAATCATGCAACCGCTGCCGCAGGCCCATGGTTGGTGGCGAAGTCTGGATAGGACCACGATCGTCTCCCCATCCGATAACCCCATCAACAGCAGTCTGTCATCTCAACGGGGAACAATTCAGTCTTATCGCGGCTCATGCTCAAGGCGATTTGGGTTAGGAAGGGGAAGGTTGACCGGCCACTTGCGATTGAGAACCAGCAGACCCATTGGTATCATCGACTTACTTGGAAAGGAAAGCCTAGAAACAGGTATCAACGATGAGTATGAGAGACGCAGACGCTCACTTTATGGCTGAGGGCTATCTTTCCGAGGCTTGGCGACTCCTAGGGGAAGGTCTTGGCCCATACGTATTTGAAAGAACAGGTGACCAGAGGTTGCGTGGGACGCGAGATGTTTACGCTATCCTTCAGAAAATGGTAGTACGAGGCAATTGGGATCAATTTTTCACAGCACTAGGTCGCCAAGAACGGAATTGGGCGTCAGAGCTCTTTGGTCTACGGAACGACGCGTGGGCTCATCAGGGAATTTACAGCGATGAGGATATCCATCACTACGTGGGAGTTATGGTACGACTGCTCAGATCAATAGGGGCTAAAGAGCAATCGGATTCCGTGGGACGGTTACACACAGCAATTGGGCGTTTAATTTATGGCCAGACGTTAGGTTCGCATGTTGATAGTCCAAACCAAATCGTTTTGGCATTACCTGAGGGTGTAGGAGGTGATGATTTCGCAGAGATTCTGAGTAGAGCAATGTCGACTATTACATCTCAGGAAAGTTCCTCTCCAACCGACCATATCAAGGTTGATACAGGTGCCGATGGAGTTGGGTTGGACGATCAAGATGATGTAGATGACTACATTCGCCGCGGCGAAGGAAATTTGAAAGAAGGTGACTACGACGAAGCCATAACAAATTTATCAGCTGCAATAGAACTGTCCCCTGGGAATGTCAGAGGTTATCGAGCACGTGGGAACGTCTATTTACGGAAAGTGGATTATGACCTAGCCATTACGGACTACGACAGGGCAATTCAAATTGACCCTGATCATGTACGAACTTACCTGGCTCGAGGTGAGGCCTACGCTAGGAAAAAGGATTACGACTCTGCGTTGTTGAATTTCAGTAAGGCAATCCAGCTTGATCCCCGAAACGCAATTGGTCATCGTGTCCGAGGGCGGACATTTATGGAGAAAGGAGAGTATGACCTAGCGATGGCCGATTACGATAGGGCAATTGAGATTGACCCTAATGATGTAAGAACCTACCTTGCGCGCGGTGGGACCTACGCTAGGAAAGAGGATTACGACTCTGCGTTGTTAAATTTCAGCAAAGCAGTCCAGCTTGATCCCCAAAATGCAATTGGTTATCGTGTCCGAGGGCGTACATTTTTGGACAAGGGAGAGTATGACTTAGCGATTTTGGATTTTACCGAGGCGATCCAATTAGCTCCTAACAACAAGCATTCTTACCACCTCCGGGGACGTGCTTACATTTCGAACGAGGATCATGACCTAGCTATTGCTAATTTTAGCTCGGCTATAGAACTCGACCCTGACGACGTATACTCATACCGAATGAGAGGCGCTATTTATAGTCGAAGAGAAGAGTACAAGTCCGCAATTAAAGACCTCGATAAAGCTCTCCAACTTGACCCAGATGACTCCTATACTTACCGTGTCCGAGGAAATGCTCATCATCGACAAGGGCAATACGACCTTGCAATTGCCGACTACAGTGAAGTTGTTCAACGTACTCCTAATGACGAATCGATATACTTGGTGCGAGCGGAGGTTTACGCTCGAAACAAAGATTATGACTCGGCATTAACCGATTGCAACACATTTGAGCAAATGAACCCAAACAATTCAGGTGTCAATTTTATTCGGGGGTTAGTTCATCTTGATAGACAAGAATATGGTCTGGCGATATCAGATTACAATCACATCATCGAACAAGTTGCCGACAACGCACGAGCATACTTTGCGCGAGGCGACGCATGGGCCATATCTGAAGAGTATGACTTTGCAATATCAGACTACAACAAAGCAATCGAGCTAGGTATGGATCATGCATCAATTTACAATAATAGGGGAATCTCGCTAGTAGATAAGAAGGAGTACGATTTAGCAATCCATGATTTTGCGACGGCTGTCGAAAAGAAGTCGCACGACGCCATAGCGTTAAGCAATAGAGAAATTGCTTACCGTCTCAAAGCGAAAAGTACCCAATCTAACGCATATGATGAACTCTTCGCCAACTTGGACCCGGCCGACGCCCAGGCTTACGAGATCCGCGGGATGGCCTATCTAGACAGTGGAGAGTATCGATCAGCGATTGAGGATTTTACACACGCAATTAACTTAAAACCGAATAACGCGGAAGCCTTTTGCTATCGAGGGCTTGCCTATTCCTGTGAAGGTGAGTACCACAGAGCCATTATGGACTACGATAAAGCAATCGTTCTAGAACCTGATTTCGGTGAACCTTACTATAACAAAGCAATGGCTCACCGGCGTAAGGGACAGCATATTCAAGCTATTGAATATTTTGAGCAGGCTATCTCGCTAATGCCGAACAACGGAATAGTTTGGTATGACCGTGGAGTTTCGCACCAGTCGCTTGGAAATAACGCAGAAGCCGAAAGTGATTTTGCCGAAGCCGGAGAACTCGGGTTCTCGCCTGATATTAGAAGTTAGGCTGCAATCTCCCACGATTTCCCGTTTCTAGCTCCGCAAGGAACCTGGGTTCGCAGCGATGCAACCCATATTGCAGAGCACGGTCCTGATGATCTGCGAACGGGTCGCGGACTTCATCAAGCAGGGGAAGTGACGGAAGGAGAGACCATTCTTAGAGCTATCCTGTGTCCGCTCGGCAATCATGATCGCTGTGGCGTTGGTATTGGCGCGAACCACGTTCGGAGCCACGGACAGGTCCACAATTCGCAAGTCCTGGCTCCCCTCACCCGGCAGTATTGGTCCACCACCGCCATCGGGTCACCGTCGGGGCCCATTTTGCAGGACTCTGAGGCATTGAAGGTGGTGATAATGTTCTCGTGCAGCCAAGAGTCCAATCTTTCGTAGGACTCCAAGTCAGCTTGGGCAGGCTTAGAGCGTTACCGAGGTGGTCTGAGCACCAAGATTCACATGGTGTGTGATGCCAAGGAACAACCCTTTGAAGGGCGCCGAAGCGGTCAGACCGCCCAAATCAAACCGGAAGGATCATTGGGAAATACGACCAGGGGCTGTACCGGGAGCGGAACCTGATTGAACGGTCCTTCAACAAACTGAAGCACTGGTGCAGAATCGCCACCCGGTATGACCGGAGGAGCATATACTTCCTGTCGGCTCTCTATCTGGTTGCTTCGATCATGTGGCGATGATAATTGTCGAGTCGTCTTAGTCCCCGACGACACTCTGTCTACGCCTGCCCCGACCACCGCCTGCGCGAATGATTGCGTATTGGTAACAGATACGTTACCATTGCTATTGTGATCGAGATCAGAGAATACGTCGATGATCGGGGACGCAGTCCATTCGGTCGCTGGTTTGACGGTCTCGACGCCGGAGTTGCGATCAAGGTGCGGACGGCCCTTGCCCGCATCGAGGCGGGAAACCTGTCCAACGTCAGAGGCGTTGGCAGCGGAGTGCTGGAGTACCGCATAAACGTTGGCCCAGGCTACAGGGTCTACTTCGGCAGAGATGGAGACACCCTGGTAGTCTTTCCCGTCGGTGGAACGAAAGTGCGTCAGCAGAGGGACATCGAGAACGCTCGTGATCTCCGGCGAGAGTACAAGCGTCGAAAGCAGCAGGAGGTGTGAAAGATGCCGCTCACCCGTGACTTCAAGGAGACTGTACAGACCCGCGCTGAGCGTGACCCGGAATTTCGAGAGGGGTTGTTGAAAGAAGGTATCGAGTGCTTGCTTGCCGGGGACGTAGATACGGGCAAGATAGTCCTGCGTGACTACATTAACGCTACCATCGGGTTCGAGGAGCTTGGTTCCCTCACCGGCAAGCCGCCCAAAAGTTTGATGCGCATGTTCGGGCCGTCCGGCAACCCCCATGCCCGCAATTTATTTGCGGTCATTAGTCGCATTCAGCAGCACGAGGGTGTCCAACTCGAAGTGAACGCCGTTCGATAAAGGAGCCCATGATCACGCCATTTTGAGTTGCTGCGGGCTATCGCAACGCTCAGATCCCCCTAAAACCACTCCGCCACCTGCTCGGCAATCATAATAGCGGTGGCATTGGTGTTGGCGCGGACGACGTTTGGGGCTATGGACGGGTTCACAATGGAAACCCAGGTCATGGCAGAACGCCAACATCCCTTAGAAGCTGAATCGTTCCTTGCAGGTCGCTCAGGCTGCCAAGGTCAATGTTCGGCGGGTCCAGGGACTCCAGGGGTGGCAGGTCGCCTTCAGGGACCACACCCGCGGCCACCGGGTATTCCCTCACGTCCGAGGTGAAGTATTGCTGGGCAGGCTCCGATAGCAGGAACTCTATGAATTCCTCGGCCGTTTCCTTGTTGTCGGACGCCTTCAGAATCCCCGCTCCCGCGACCAAGACCAAGGCTCCCGGGTCACCGTTGCCGATGTAGTGGTTGCGGGCTTTGAATTCCGGGCCGTGCTCCGCCAGGAAGCGCTCCAGGTAGTAATGGTTGACAAAACCCACGTCCACTTCGCCGTTTGCCGCGGCTTGGACGATGGATGTGTTGTTAGAATATTCTTGGGCGTCGTTGTTCTTCATGCCCCTCAGCCATTGCCGGGCTGTGTCCTCGCCCAATTGCAACCGCAAGGCGGTGACGAAGGACTGGAACGACCCGTTTCTCGGCGCCCATCCAACCCGGCCCTTCCATTCTTCCTGCGTGAAGTCCAGTATGGAGGGCGGTAGGTCGGATTCAGGGTCGATGGTCCCGGTGTTGTAAATTATAGTTCTTGCCCTGCCGGAGGTCCCGATCCACCGGCCGTTGGGGTCTCTCAGCCTGGAGTCTACCTTGTCGAGAGTCTCCCGCGGCAGGTCGGCCAACGTACCCGCCGAGGCCAGGCTGCCCAATGAGCCGGGGTCCTGCAGAAATACCACGTCCGCTGGTGTGTTATTGCCTTCCTCCAGCAATGTAGCGGCAGTGGAAGCGCTGCTGGCGTACTTGACACGGATGCCTACACCGGTGTAATCGCCGAATGCTTCGAGCAAAGGGTGCACCAGCGACTGGGACCGGCCGGAGTAGATGGTTATGGCGCGGTCCTTTTCCTCCCCTCCGCAGCCCGCCAGCGCCAAGGGTATTGCCAAGGACAGCGCTGCCAGCGCCAGCAGAGCCTGCGGAAAAATCCGGCGACAAATGTAAGCCATTCCTACTCCCCTATACTTGTCAACACCCGCCATGCGACTGCTCTCAACAGGAATGCCCCGGTGTAAGCGAAGAGCAGAATAGCTACCAGCCAAGGCTTGCCCCCCAACTGGTGCAAAGCCGCTTTCAACTGTGACCAGTCCGCCAGATAGTCCACCAGCAACAAGGCCGACGCGGCAAGCGCCACGGAAAAAACGATCCTGAAGACCGATACAGAGCGTTCGCCAAGAGCCGTTGAGGTCTCACCAGCCTTTCCAGACTGTTGAGACACTATCTGAATGGGCGTTTGCATAAATACTGGTAAAGTATGTCTTATGCTTTCAAATTACTGTGTGTATTATCTGCTTAATATATCGTGCAGACATATATCACAGGTAATATATACTGTCAAGTTAATGTCTTATAGATATTGTTTATGTCAGTCGTTTGTCTTTCACAAAGATATTACTCATACTGTCCGCATTGGATTGGCTGTCAACTAAGGACAGAATATGGCCGGCACCGGACAAGGAAGACCAATTGAAAATTACGGTCATCGGGCTTGGACACCTGGGTACGGTGGCCGCCGGGGGTTGGCTGCCGCCGATCATGACGTTACCGGGTTAGATATAGATGACAGGAAAGTCCAGGCGTTGCAGACGAGACTTGTCCCAATTTACGAACCCGGCCTGCAAGAGTGCGTGGCGATAGCGGTTGATCGCGGCAACCTGCGGTTTTCCCCTTAAAACCAGCCGGCTGCGCGTTCGGCGATCATGATTGCGGTGGCGTTGGTGTTGGCGCGGACGACGTTTGGGGTTATGGACAGGTCCACGACGCGGAGGTTCTGGACTCCGCGCACCCGACAGTACTGGTCGACCACCGCCATTGGGTCGCTTTCAGGGCCCATTTTGCAGGAGCCGGAGGTGTGGAAGGTGGTGAGGATGTTCTCGTGGAGCCAGGCGTCGAGCTTTTCGTCGGACCCGAGTTCTACCTCGGTGGGGGTGACGAGGGCGGTTATGAGGGGACGGAATGACCGGTGTTGCAGCAGGTTGGCGCAGAGACGCATTGCTTCCCGCATACGGCGAAGGTCGAACTCGTCCTCGAAGTAGCGGTAGTCGATGCGCGGGCCGTCAGCGGGGTTGGCGGAGGTCAGGGTCAGGACGCCGGAGCTATTGGCCGATTGCAGGATGATGGTGAAGTGAAGAGCGCGCCCGTTGCGGCTGCGGCTTGCGCCGGTGATGGGGTCGCCGACCCCTTCGCCGTAGTAAGAATTCAGCGTGATCTGCATGTCATTGCGGAGGTCGGAGCCTTCGGCGGTATAACGCAGTCCAGTCTGCATACGGGGAACGCCCTGTGCCAAGGCCACGCCGGGGGCGGGGTCCAGGTACATCAGCGCCATCGGGTGGTCGCGGAGGTTCCTGCCTACGCCGGGGGAGTCGAGCACCGCAGGGATGCCCATCTCCTGCAAGTGACCGGCGGGGCCGATTCCCGATAACATGAGCAGTTGGGGTGAGGCGAGGCCGCCGGCGCACAGGGCGATCTCCTCCCCTTCCACGGTGAACACTTCGCCGCCGCTCTCCACCTCGACGCCCACGGCGCGGGGCGAGCCTGCCGGACCGGACTCGAACAGCACGCGCCGCACCGCCACGTTGCCGCGGACGGTCAGGTTGAGGCGATGCCGAGCCGGATTGAGGTAGGAGACGGCGGCGCTCATGCGGATGTTGAGGGGATTGTTCATGGGGAATGCGCCGGCGCCGGTGGTCTCCGGGTTGTTCATGTCGGGGTCGTAGGGGAATCCGGCGTCCAGGGTGGACTGATGGAAGGCTTCATAGAGAGGCAGCCATTCGTGGCGCGGCAACCGGCGCACCGGGACCGGCCCATCGGAGCCGTGGAAGTCGTCGCGCACGTCCATGTCGGTTTCCAGCTTGCGGAAGAAGGGGAGGACGTTAACATAATTCCACTCGGTGTTGCCCTGCTCGGCCCAGGAGTCGTAGTCCCCGGGCAGCCCGCGCAGGAACACTTGGCCGTTGACCGAGCCGGAGCCGCCAATGACCTTGCCGCGGGCGATGTTCAAAGGCTGTGACCCGCGGGCGCTGCCGGTGGCTTGGTAAGACCAGTTGAAGGGCGAGTCCACCTCTGACGCGGCGTTGTTGGTGCCGTACTTGATTTCGTCGGGCAGTTGGTCCAAGTCCGGGTAGTCGGGCCCGGCTTCAAGCAGTAGCACCGAACGGTTGGGGTCTTCCGACAGCCGGGCGGCCAGCGTGCATCCGGCGGACCCGCCGCCAACGATAATCACGTCGTACTTCATGGCTTGCTCCGGGGGCTAACGAATCCGGGAACCCTTGACTTCATCGGGTCGCAAATCCGGCATTGCGGTCAGGCCAGAGGTGCGGGCCAAGATCAGGGTTCCAGCAGTTCACCATAGGTGTCGGGGCGGCGGTCCCGGTAGAACTGCCAGGTTGTGCGGACCTGGCGTATTTCATCCAGGTCCAGGTCGGCGACGATGACTTCATCGTGGTCGCGGGACCCTTGGGCCACGATTTGACCTCTTGGGTCGCAGAAGTAGCTCTTGCCGTAGAACTCCCCGATCTCCCAAGGCTGTTCCCAGCCCACACGGTTGATGGCGCCAACGAAGTACCCGTTGGCTACGGCGTGGGCGGGTTGCTCCAACTCCCAGAGGTATTCGGAGAGTCCAGCCACGGTGGCGGAAGGGTTGAAGACCAACTCCGCGCCATTGAGTCCCAGTGCCCTGGCGCCTTCGGGGAAGTGGCGGTCGTAGCAGATGTACACTCCCACTTTGCCCACGCTGGTGTCGAAGACGGGATAACCGACGTTGCCGGGCTTGAAGTAGAACTTCTCCCAGAAGCCCGGTTCCAAGTGGGGGATGTGGGTCTTGCGGTACTTGCCGAGGTAAGCGCCGTCGCGGTCGAGAACCGCCGCGGTGTTGTAGTAGACGCCGGGCATCTCCTCTTCATAGACGGGCACAATCAGCACCATGCCGTGTTGTTTGGCCAGTTCCTGCATCAACCGGACTGTTGGGCCGTCGGGCACCTTTTCCACCATTTCGTACCAGCGGGCGTTCTGCTCGGCGGGAAAGTATGGGCCGTAGAACAACTCCTGGAGACACAGGACCTGCACCCCTTGGGCCGCCGCCTGCTCGATCAGCGAAACATGCTTGTCGATCATGTATTGCTTGAGCCGGGCCAGGTCCTGGGGCGCTTGGTTGCCGACACTGGCCTGAATCAGCCCGGCGCGGACCATCCTTGGCATTGCAACCTCCTCTGGGAAACCGCCGGAGCGGAGTGAAATCTAGTTGGGGGCGAAGGCGTCGATAATCTCCCGGATATTGGGAGTCAGTGGACAGAGCACGGGATAGGACGCGCCGGCGTCCACGTACTCCTGCACACGTTCCCGGCACATCGCCGGGGTGCCAGCGGCGCAGAGCAGGTCAATGATGTCGTCGCCCACCAGCGACATGGCCGCTTCGATTCCACCCGCCTTGGGAGGCCAGCCCCCCATGGCATCGTGGACGTTCTGAATAACCTCTTCGGGCACCCCGCTGGCCTTGCCGATGTGGGGTTGCTGACCCAGGTACATGGTCACGTCGTGGCGGGCGATGTTCCGCGCGGTTGTCGCGTCGTCGGACATGGCCACAGCCAACATGTGGGGCATGTCGATATCTTCGATCGACCTTCCGGCCCGTGCCGCTCCCTTTTCCGCTCTTTCCAGCGACTGGCGCAGGTAGCTGACAGAGGTAAAGAAGTTGTGAAAGATTCCGTCGGCGATCTCCCCGGCCAGTTCCATCATCCTGGGGCCCGTGGCGCCGATGTAGATGGGTACGTCGATGGGTTCCCTAACCATTCCATCTCCCAGGTCCAGGCGCAGGTCATCCACCTTTACGACTTCGCCGTCGAGGGTCACCGTCTCCATTTCGAGCAACCGCCTGACAACCGTCACGTACTCCCGCATGGCGGACAGGTTCCTGCGGCGGCGCACTCCCTGGTTTCGCGCCAAGGGGTCCCAGTAGGCCCCGATTCCCAGAATGATCCTGCCGCCGGACAGTTCATGGAGCGTCGCCAGCGTCATCGCCATCAGCCCCGTGGTGCGGGTCCAGTTGTTGACCACTCCCGTCGCCAGCTTGATTCGGCTGGTGGCTTGAGAGAACGCTGCCAAGGGCGTCATGGCGTCGCGGACCAACCGTGTTTCGCAGGCCCAAGCCGACTCGAACCCACGCTGCTCTGCGTACTGGACCAGCTCCACCTGCTCCCGCAGGGACGGCCGGTCCAGGAAGATCAGGCCAACTCTCTCCATGTCTGCTCCTTTGAATGCTGTGGTGTCTCCTGCCTATTGCGGGCTGCGTTTGAGGAAACGGCCGCCGGCTGAAATGCCGGTGTACTTTCCGTCCTCCACCAGCACACGCCCGTTGGCGATTACAGCCTCGGGCACACCTTTCACGGTCATGCCCTCGTAGAGATTGTAGTCTATGTTCATGTGGTGGGTCTGGGCGCTGATTACCGACTCGGCGTCCGGGTCGAACACCACTATGTCGGCGTCGCTTCCCACGGCGATGGTGCCCTTGCGTGGGAAAAGGCCGAACAGCTTGGCGGGGGTCGTCGAGAAAACCTCCACTAACCGATTCATGTCCATCAGGCCGGAAGCCACGCCGTTGGTGTATATGAGGCTCAAGCGGTTTTCGATTCCCGGCCCGCCGTTGGGAATCTTGGAAAAGTCGTTGACACCCAGGGTCTTCTGGTCGCTGAACCGGAAAGCGCAGTGGTCGGTGGACACCACCTGAAGATCGTTGCGTCGCAGGCCTTTCCACAATTCTTCCTGGTGCCATTTGTCGCGCAAGGGCGGCGTCAGCACGTACTTGGCTCCCTCGAAACCTTCCTGATCGTACATGCTGTTGTCCAGGGTCAGGTAGTGGGGGCAGGTCTCGGCGTAGACGTAATTTCGCCGGGAGCGGGCCGCCTGCACCTCTTGCAGCGCCTCGGTGCAACTCAGGTGGACGAAATAAATGGGCGCGCCGGCGACCTCGGCCATGCGGATTGCCCGGTGAGTGGCCTCGGCCTCGGTTATCGGAGGGCGGGTACTGGCATGGAACCTGGGCGCGGTGTCGCCCCTGGCCAGGGCCTCCTGCACCAGGACGTCGATCATGTGACCGTGCTCCGCGTGCAGGCAGATCATCGCTCCGTTGTCCGCCGCCCGTACCATGGCTTTGAAGATGGTGTCGTCGTCCACCATCACGGCGCCGCGGTAGGCCATGAACATCTTGAAGCTGGTGACGCCCTGCCGGACCATCTCGTCCATCTCCGGCAAGCGGGAGTCGGGCAGGTCCTGGATGATCATGTGGAAGCCATAGTCGATCGCAGCTTGGCCTCCGGCTTTCTGGTGCCATATCTCCAATGCTTCCGTCAAGGCTTGGCCCCGCTGCTGCACCACGAAGTCAACTATGCTGGTGGTGCCGCCCACGGCCGCGGCGACAGTGCCGGTATTGAAGTCGTCGGACGAGACGGTGCCGCCGAAGGGAAAGTCCAGATGGGTATGGGGGTCGATGCCTCCGGGAATAACGTACTTGCCGGTTGCGTCTATGGTCTTGGCATCGTCCGCCGACAGGTCGATGCCTATGGTGCGGATTTTGCCGTCGTCCACCAGTATGTCGGCCACGTAGTTGTCCACTGCGGTGAAGATGTGCCCGTTCTTGATCAAGACACTCATGACGCCCTCCATGCGGCTGACTGGGGAGACCTCATTATTCCTACATTCCGGGATGACTCATGTTGGATCAGCCAAGACTATGCAGCGTTCAGCCGTTCAGCACGGCAACATCACTTGGGCCCATTATGGCGTGTCGGCGATGCTTGTGGCCGACTGCAATTGACCGTTGGAGCCGATCACGGTCAGATGGACCGCATCAGACCCCTGGTTGTCTCCAGGACCGTACTGGAGCGTGAGGTTGTCTATCGGCACAGTTGTGGAACTGCTCAAGACATTCAAGAAGCACTCCCGGCTCAGGTCGATTCCGCAAGCTTGCAGGCGAGCGATAGCCAGCCGTCCCGCAATGTAACCCTCCAGGGAGAGGAACCCGGGGGTCTCCTGGGGATAGTATGTGGTCAATGCGCTGCGGTAATTGGCGGCGATAGTGTTGCCGGTATCGGTAGGCAGCGGCACCACTTGGGTCACGTAAACACCCTCACCGGCCGAACCCAGTTCTTGCGCCAACGCGTTGCTGCCCACGAAGGACACCGCCAGGAACGTTGGGTCCGGCTCCAGCTTCATGCGCAGCTTCTCGATGATTCGGGCCGTCGGCTGGTAGCCGCCGATAATAATCACCGCGTCCGGATTTGCTTCCGCGATCCGGAACGCCGCGGAGTTCACCGCATCCGTGTTGCGCCGGTAGTACCAGGATGCGACAAGTTCCATGTTGGCGCGACTGCCAACCGCCGCCCGTACGCCTTCGAGCCCGTCGTTGCCGTACGAGTCATTTTGATACAGCACCGCCACCCTGGTTTTTCCAGCCTGGCTGAGGAGGTTCACCATGCTCTCGGTTTCCTGATGATACGAGGCACGGAAGTTGAGGACCTGGGTCAGATCGTCATCGCGCAGGAGTTGGGCTCCGGTGAACGGAGCGATGAAGGGCACTTCCGCCTCCTCGGCCAGCGGCAACGCCGCCCGGGAGGTGGGGGTGCCGACCGCGCCAATCAGCCCGAATACCTGCTCCTCTTCGATCAACTTGCGGGTATTGGCAAACGCCGGGTCAGTTTCGTAGCGATCGTCCAGCGTTTCTAGCTTCAGCATTCGTCCGTGGACTCCGCCCGCAGCATTCGCCTCTTTGAATGCCGCATCAATACCCGTCTTCATTCCCTGGCCGAGAGCCGCAGAAGGTCCGGTCAAAGCGGCCGACTGACCGAACTTTACTTCAGTGGCGGTGAATCCCTGGCTCACCGGAACTTCCGCCGGCAACGGTCCCGGGTCCGGCATCCCCTGTACGGCGGCAGCCAACCGATCGATTTCGTTCAGCAGTTGGTCCAATATCTTCTCGTTTGTGGCGATACGGTCGTTTTCCTGTACCACCAACTCGAGCCGGTCCACCAAGCGATCGAAGTAATTGTTGTCTCCGCTGCCGGCGGCCACGACCCGCCGGGCGAGGGGCACTACCTGACTTCCCAGGTTGGGACCGCCGTGCATCGACAGGTACTCAATGTCTCGGACGATGCGACCATTGACCGAGTCGTAACTCTCCTGTAAGCGGGTCACGAATGTTGGGTCCTGCATGAGGCTGGCCACCAGCAGGAAGGTATGACCCAATGCTACATTGGACGACAGGCTGCTGATATGGCCGTAGCGCAGAATGTCCGCTTCAGAGAGATTCCCCGAGCCTGTCGTACCATCGCCGACGTTCGTCATCAGGTGGTAGAACTGATCGTCTAAGCTGGCGCCGGCAGCCGGAGTCAATACGTTCCTGTTGGTTTGCGTCAAGGTCTCCCGGCTTGTTATCTCTGCCGCCACGGCGCGGAGCAACTCGGGCCTGTCCCTCAGAATCAAGGTCGTGTTTGCTTGCAACCTATTCACCAGGACTCTGATCTCGCCGACCCGCGCTTCATGGCCCTTGCCGGACAAGGTACCGAGTTGTTGTTCCAGTGCGCGCATGTTGCCGGCTACCGTGGCCCGGTATTGGGGGAAGTCTGCTTCACTTGTTGGTAGAGGCGCGGCGACCAACGCGCTGGCGTGGCGGGATATGGCCAGCGCGGCGGCGAGGATCTCGACATCGTTGTCCACTTCGACCGGCGCCGCTGCACCCGACAATCTCAACGTCTGCCAACCGGACCAGCCAGAGGTCGAGCCTCCACCTCGGCTGCGCACGGCAAAGGAGTAAAAGATGCCGGTATTGAGGTTGTCGATCGTCAAGGTCTGCCTACCGGTACCGGACGCAGCGACGTCAAGAGACTGGACCAACTCCACCCAATCCCCGCCGGCATTATAGGCTGCCCACGCCGCGTCCAGGTCCGCCCAGCGCACGCTGTAGCCGGTGGCATCGGTCGCCGCGTCCCATGACACCACCGCTTGGCCGCGATCAGGTCCGTTAGCCGCACTCACGTTGGCCGGGGCGGCCAAGCCCGTTTGCGCGTTCACAATGCTGCCCAGCGCAAACCATCCGCCGGCGACCACAAGGACGCCGACAACAGCTATCGCGAGGGCGGGAACAAAAATTTGGCGCTTTCTCATCATTACTCTGTCTCCATCGGTTATCGTTTGGTAGGCGTATGCCGCCATTCATGCCAGTCCATTAACGAGATATGAGATTGCCGCACACTTGCAAGCTCCATCTACGCAGCAGCATCTTCACGCGCTGGTGAAAATTTCGTTGGCGATGTCCATGGCGCCCCGGGCGAAGGGTATGCCGGCATACAGGGTCATGTGGCCGAACACCTCGATAATCTGGTCCTGGGTGAAGCCGATGTTCAGTGCGCCGCGGATGTGGCTCCGCAGGGGCCCCTCGCGTCCCAAGGCCGCCAAGCAGGTCATGGTGCAGAGGCAACGGCTGGGAAGATCGAGACCGGGGCGGGTCCAGGTCGCTCCCCAGTAGTATTCCCCGGTAGTGCGTCCGAGTTCCCTCTCGGCTTCCGTCGGAGGGGCGGGACGCACCGCAGAGGTGATACCCATGTACTTGCGCCGGTACTCGTCGCCTCGCTGGAACAGGCTGTCGGGGTCTTCGTTGGTATCGTGGATGCGGGCCGGCGTAAAGTCTATCCCACGCTCCTCGAAGACCTGCTTGCACAGGGTCAGCGCCTGGATGCCCGCCGGCGCCCCGCCGTACCAAGTGTCGTGAATGATCAACTCCACGATCTGCTCAGGGGTGAGTCCTACGTTCAGAGCGTTGCTCAGGTGCCGCTTCAACTGCACCTCGCGGTTCAAGACTATGAGGCACGAGAGCGTGATCATCTCACGCTGTACCGGGGTCAATGCCGGCCGCTTCCAAATGGTGCCGAACAGCGCCTCGCCGATTATCCTTTCCAAGTCCGGCGCAATGTCCCACGCCCCCGGCGAAGACCCGCCGGAAATCTGTCCGCCGCCAAACATCCTCCGTGTTTCCTGGCCGCGCTCGTAGCGGTTATCCAGTTCACTCATGACTTACCTCCACGGTATATGTGCCGGGACTACAAACGCCGCCAGTGTACGGCGGCATCTTGATGGACGCAACCAATCAGCGTTTCGGGTCGGGTGGCATATTCAGCCACAACGGGACGGTGGATTCCGGCGAAGGCGGGGATGGGAATTAACCCACCTATTACTACACCCGCAGGTAGTCGTCCTGGTGCATCCGAGGAAAGCGCCTTCAATGGTGAGATATTGTATCAAACATAACAGGTTCCAGGTCGGAATCAGAACCGGCTTCACGCGAAGGTGGGAGTGGCTGTTAGGGCAAGGTTGACACGCCACGGGCGACGGGTTTAAGTTGCAACCTGTCTCGATCTCTACGAAAGGAATTAGACATGAACTCAACAGGAAAACCGGTCGCCGTCGTAATCGGGGCGACATCGAAGTGGCAGGCAGACGGCCGCAACACCCGCTTGGTCCACGGCAGGGATATTGACGACAGTGACCTGCCCGTCGGTGTGCGCTGGGGCGTGGGCGGAGCCATATCCCTGAAGTTTGCACAGGAAGGCTTCTTCACGGTGCTGACCACCCGCAACGCCGCCAACGCCGCTCCGCTGGAGGCGGCGATCCGGGAAGACGGCGGCGAAGCAATGATCGTTGAGCTGGACTTGGCGTCTCCCGAGTCCATTTCGAACGCTTTCGCCCGGATTCGGGAAGAGGCCGGAGACCCGCACGTGCTGGTCTACAACGCGGGCTACCTGGAAGGACGCGACCTTCCGCCGGAAATGGAGCTTATGGAAAACATACCCTTTGAAATGTACGAGACGGCCCAGCACATAGCCAGCAGCGGCCCCTTCCTGGTGGCTAAGGAAGTGCTGCCCGCCATGCGTGAGAGAGGCGAGGGCACTATCCTGATCTCCAACAACAATTTTTCACTGCGGGGCAGGAAGCGGTACACCGGACAGTCGCTGTACTATCCCAGGGTGCTGATGCGCGGGTTCGCGCAGGCG
Organism: Dehalococcoidia bacterium; assembly: GCA_965203835.1. GTDB lineage: Bacteria > Chloroflexota > Dehalococcoidia > Lucifugimonadales > UBA3495 > CBDCFV01. The sequence continues at coordinate 569,732 of OZ241919.1, read as the reverse complement.
TTGACCGAGGAATATTCCGAGCACGGCGTTCACGTCGCCAACGTGGTCATCGACGGCATGATCGATTCCCCTGGCACCCGGGCCACGGACCGGGCCCAGGAGAACCCTGATTTGCTGATGAATCCCGTCAAGATCGCCGAGGCTTTCTATTACCTTCACACGCAAGACAAGTCCTGCTGGACCCACGAACTCCAGTTGACGCCTTTCCCCACCAAGCCAAGCTTCTGACGATATTCCCGGAGAAGCCCTGTAGCCTAGATGAAACCCGAAGGAGTGTTTGAATGGATGTCGGAATGATGATGGTCTTCTCCAGCTACGGCTGGGAAGAGGGATCGGACGGTCGGATGTGGGAGGAGGAACTGCGATTGGCAGAAATCGCCGCCGACTCGGGGTTCGACAGCCTGTGGTCGGCAGAGCACCATTTCAACGATTATTCCTTCGTGCCGGACAACATCCAGTTGATGACCCACCTCGCAGCCAAGCATCCCGACATCGACGTTGGGACCGCCGCGGTGATCCTTCCTTGGCATAACCCCCTGCGGGTGGCCGAGAACGCCGCTGTTCTGGATATGCTGAGCGGCGGCCGGCTCCGTTTGGGGTTCGGACGCGGCTTGGCGAGGCGGGAGTTTGAAGCCTTCGGCATCAGTATGGACGAATCGCGGGACCGTTTCGACGAGGCCGCGCCGATGATTGTCGAGGCCCTGAGGACGGGATTCATAGAGGGCGATGGGCCTTACTACAAGCAGCCGCGGGTGGAAATCCGGCCCCGTCCCCAGCACTCTTTCGACGGGCGCATCTACGCCGTTGCCGCCAGCGATGAGTCCGTTTTGTCGGCGGCCAAGCTCGGCGCGCACATTGTCATGTTCGCCGACCGCCCTTGGGAAATGCGGATGCCGGGGATCGAGCGCGGCAGGGCCCTGCACCGGGAATTTCACGGCACTGAGCCGCCCGCCCTGATGCTCACCGAGTTCGTGGTGTGCGGCGCCGACCTGGAGCAGTGCGAGGAAGAGGCACGGCAGTACCAGGGCAAGTTCGTCGAGAGCAATTTCTATCACTACGAGTTCCTCAGCGATCACTTCAGCGAAGTGAAGGGCTACAACGCCTACCAGCAGAAGGCTGAGATCGCGCGTTCGGCAGGCTTGGAAGGAGCGGTCGAAGGTTTTATGAAGGCGGCCAGTTGGGGCACGCCCGACAAGATCCTGCGGGGGTTGGAAGAGCGACGAGAGCTGCTGGGCGATTTCGAGTGGAACGTAGCCTTCCGCTTCGGGGGCATCCCGCTGGATGTTGCCGAGCGTAGCTTGAAGCTCTTTGCCGAAGAGGTGCTGCCGGTCGTGAAGTCATGGTAGCTTGACTCCGAGAGACCGGACCGGCGTGAATATGAAGGGCGGGGCCACTGGCCCCGCCCGGACTTTGCGGCGCGGTGGGTTAACCCGCCGCTATCCAGTCAACGACACGCTCCCCGATCATGATGACGGTGGTGTGCATGCCGCCGCCGCCCAGCAACTGAGGCACGATCGAAGCGTCTGCCACCCACAGGCCCTGCATTCCCTTCACGCGGCAGTACTGGTCCACGACAGTCATGGAGTCTGAATCCGGCCCCATCCGGCAAGTGCCCGATACGTGGCGGGCCGTCCCCACGGTCTGGCGCATATAGAGATTCAGCGCGTCGTCGTCGGCCAGGATTTCGTCGGTCGGGGTAATCCGGTGGTCGACCACGTCGCGGTACGCCTCGGATTCCAGTAGCCTGGCGCCGAACCGAATGCCCTCACGCACCCGGCGAAGGTCCTCGGGGTGCTGGAGGTAACGGTAGTTGAACTCGGGTTGAACAGCGGGGTCGGATGACGACAGCCTGACATATCCCGACCCTCTCGGTATCCCAAGGGTACAGGAGATGCGGCCAGCGCGTTCGGGAGGGACATCTCCGGTCCGGTATTGGGTCCTGAAGCCGCCCACCCGCTCTTCTCGTTCATCGACGACGTTCACGGTCGACAGCACCAAGTCGTTTGGCAACTCGGAGTCAGAGGCCGTAAAGATCAACCGGTAGTGGGGAGCATCCAGGTCAACCGGGACTTCCACTCCGTCCTTCACCTTGAAATTGATGTGGACGCTCAGGTGGTTCCACAGGCTCTGCCCGACGCCGGGCAAGTCGTTGATAACAGGAATCCCCATTTCTTCAAGATGGTCCTTGGGGCCGACGCCCGACAGCATCAGGAGTTGCGGTGACCGGAGAGCGCCGGAGCTCAGGACGACCTTTTCAGCTTCGACGGTAAATATCTCGCCTCCGCTTTCAGCCTCGACTCCGACGGCCTTGTTACCGTCGAACAGTATACGGCGAACGTGCACCTGCCCTCTTACCGTCAGGTTGAGGCGGTGGCGTACCTGGCTGAGGTAGGCGATGGCCGTGCTGACTCTAACGCCTCCCAGGTTGTTGGTGGGAGATACGCCAACGCCAGTGGGGTTCACGCCATTGGTGTCTTCAACCGCGCCGAACCCTTCGTTGAGGCACGCTTCCAGGAAGGCCTTCTGGATGGGAGGGGCTGGGTTATACTGGCGCCGCCGGATGGGCATCGGCCCCTCGGTGCCGTGAAAGTCGTCCTGTATGTCGAGGTCGTTTTCCATCTTGCGGAAGAACGGCAGCACATTGGCATAGGACCACTCGTCGTTGCCGAGGCTCGCCCAAGCGTCATAGTCCTCGGGCAGCCCGCGCTGCATGGCTTGGCCGTTGATGGAAGACCCCCCGCCGATGACCTTGCCTTGGGCCACGTGAATCTCGCCCTGTTCCTCGGTAGCCTTCCCTCTGAGGGCCCAGTTGTGCTCCGAATCGGGAGATTCGGCATAACGTGTGTGTCCGTATTTCACCTCGTCGGGTATGTGATCGAAATCGGGATAATCCTTGCCGGCCTCCAGCACCAGGACAGACCGGTTGGGGTCTTCGGACAGCCGGCCGGCCATGACCGATCCGGCTGCGCCTCCGCCAACGATAATAACGTCGTACTTCATGGACCCTCCCTAAACATACATTTCCCGGGTCAGGCTGATTGTCATGAAGGACATTATAGCCAAGAAAGGCAACCCCTACCGCCGCTGCGCCACCAGCAGCACCTGAACGTCCACTTCGTCTTCGACCCACACCACCGAGCGGGCGGTGGGCACCGGGATTTGAAGCTGGTCCCAAGTGAACACGGTGCGGCCCAGCACGTTCAGCACGTCGCCGTCGTTGCGGACTTCCAGATCGAAGGAGATAGGAAAGTCCTGGCCGTTCAGGTCCAGGGTTCCGTCCACTTGATGACTGAAAGTGTCGCCGCTTTCGAATTCAGGAGGAAGTTCGGCGATGGGACTCACCGTAAAGGTCGCGGTGGGATGTTCGGGAAACATACGCCGTTGGACGTAACGGTCGCGGTACTGCTGGTCACTGGCCAGGGAGTGCAGATCCACTTGAATGGTGGACGGCTCCCCTTCGATGTTGATTTCCCCGGACAGGTTTTCGGTACGCATAACGGCTTCGATGGGCGTGGGCAGACGGGTCAACTGTTCGCCGACGGTGAAAGTGATTTCCGAACCTTCGCCGACTACATAACGGACTGCGCCTGCCGGTTGCTCGGCACCGGCGGGAGTTGGGTCGGCAGCGGGACTGGGAGCCGCTGTCATCGCAGGCGTTGGCGTCGCGGTTTCGGGAATAGGTGTAGCGGCGGTAGTCTCTGTCACCGCAGGCGTGGGACTTGATGTTGCCGCCATGGATGTCGTCTCGCCTGATTTTGTTACTGCCGGAGTCGTTGCAGTCGGCTCCGGGGCAGTAGTAGGCGCTTGGGTAGGTTCCGGAGTGGGCAGACTAGCTACAGGAGTGGATGTCGTCTCCGCCCGTGCCGGGAGGGACAGGTCGCCGCTCTGAGTGTCGCCCTGGCCCGCAAGACCAACTCCCAGTCCGAGGCACGCAATCACCATGACCGCGGCGGCCCATCGGTTTCCCGGCGCTGGCAGGCGTTGGAGGAGCGGCGTCAGGCCTCCGCACAGGGCGAAAACGATGACTGCCAGCGGCAGGATGAAGGACAGAAAGCGTTCCAGCCACAGGTTGCCGATGATTGCTATGACCACGACGATGATGAACAGGGAGGCCAACGTACTCCCGTAGAGCAGGGGCCTGCGAGGGTTGGCGGCCAAGCCGGTCCACAGCAGCCCGGCGATCAAGCCCACCGCCAGCGACGCCAAGGTGACGGTCAGTGTGTTGAAAACCAGGTCCAGCGGGGAATGCAGCGGCAGCGACACCAACGCCGCCACAATCGCGGCTATGGCGCCGGCGATAAGTCCAATTAACATCGTTCTCTTTTACTCCATGCCGTATCGATAGAGTGGACTATGACAGCTTCACCAATGGGAAATCGGCTTGGACTGTTGCGAATATTGGACACGAATAGTGTGGAGGAATTATGAAGAACCGATGGAATTGGGAGCAAGTTTGGAGGTTAAGTCGTCGGCAGTAACAGCCCGGACGCGGCTGCGGCGCGGGCCAACGCTCTGTCTAACGTTGCGAGCAACAAGTTGCGCCTTAAAGCAAGTTCCAAGTACAAGGCGTCGTAAAAAGACAGGCGGTGTGCTCGTGCAAGGTCCAATGTTGCTTGGAAATCCGTTTCCAAGTCTGAGATTATATGCAAACCTCTAATGCGGTCTAAACCATCCTGGGTGGCGTTGATTGAACTCCGGCCCCGCCTTTCCGCGATAAGGAGAGAGTTGTGCACCTCGTAATGCCATAACTGAGGAACTATTCCGCCGCCATCTTCTACACAGTGCATTGCGGCGTAAGCCAAGGGATCGAATTCATCATCGAGAACCCAAGAAACCGTGACCGAGGCATCAATGACGATGGGATTCAGAATGGGCGGCTCTCACGAACCAACGCAATTATTTCCTCGGTGGTCATACCGGTCGGCTTCCGGGTGGCGCGCCATTTCAAAAATTGGGCTACCCCCACTTTGCGAGCTATCTGTTCCGGGGTAAGGTCGGGGACCAAGTGAGCAATCGTTTCGCCGTTCCGAGTGATGCTAACCATCTCCCCTTGTTCTACCGCCTGAAGCAATTTTGATAATTGTGCCTTGGCTTCTTCGTCTGTAACTTCGCGCATTTTCTTGCAACTACCCCCCAACCGGCACGGGGATGCCCGGAACGTTCAACTGGACCCTGCCGATGGTGTGCCAAGTGGTGAAGTAGAGGGTCTTCCAGTCGTCGCCGCCGAAGGCCACGTTAGTGGTCTCGGTTGCTCCGTGGACGATGGTGCCGAGGTGGTTGCCATCAGGGTCGATGATCCAGATGCCGCCGGAGCCGCCGCAGTAGACGTTGCCTTCCGAGTCCACCTTCATCCCGTCGGGGAAGCCCGGGCCGGAGCCGGTTACGTTGCAGAAGACCCGGTCGCTGGCCAACGCCAGGGTGCCGTTGGGTTGCACGTCGAATGCCCTGATGTGCATCCGGCGGGTGTCATTGACGTAGAGAATGCTTTCGTCGGGAGAGAAGGCCAGCCCGTTGGGCACGACGCAGTCCTTCAGCAACAACGTCAGCGTGCCCAAGTCTGCCGAGACCCGGTAAACGCCGGAAAAGTCCAGGGCCATGCCCGGCGCGGGCGCTCCCGGGTCGGTGAAGTAGATGCTCCCGTCCGACTTGACCACCACGTCGTTGGGCCGGTTTATGCTGCGGCCTTGATAGCTGTTAGCGACGACAGTGGTGCTGCCGTCAGGCTCGGTGCGGCGCACGCTGGGAGTACGATCGCAAGCGACCAGCCTTCCCTGAAGGTCCCTGGTAAGGCCGTTGGCGTAGCCGGTTGGCTCCTGGAACACGCTGACGCCTTCCCCGGCGCTCCATTTGATGCGGCGATTGTTGCCGATGTCGCTGAACAAGAGGTAGCCACCCTCTTTCCACCACAATGGCCCCTCGGCGGGGCCGTTTTCGTTACCGTAGCCGTCGGCGAGTTGTTCCACAGGCGTGTCCGGGGATACTATGCGCGCCAACTCAGAGGATACTTGCTCGATGGGCATTGGGGGCCTCCTTTACGTCAGGCTGATTTCAATCCGGCTGGAGTCCATCGCCAATCACCCAACCGCCAGTCCCCGAAGTTCTTTTGCCTTGTCAGGCAGGTTGTAAGTAGTCCAACTGGCGCCGTCGTCCAGCGTTCCGAAGACCTGGCCGTCCCGGGCGATGCAGTAGATGTGTCCGGGAGCGCGGGGGTCAACGCCTACGGCCATCATGGTGGCGGTTGGCGCAATGTCGCGGTCCACGCGCTCGAAGGTCTGGAACAGGTCGCGGGTGCGGTACAAGGCGCCTTGAGAGCTGCGGGCGGCGGCTCCAATGGAGACGAACATGGTGTTGGGGTCGTTGGGCGCAACCCTCAGGTCGCGGGTGTAGGTGATGGGGGAAAACTGGCCAAAGTCCACCGGCACCCATTCCCGCCCTCGGTCCGGGCCGATGAACGGCCCCATGCGGGTGGTGATGTACACCGTGCCGGGAGACGAACCGCTGCACTGGACGCCGTGGAGGTCAAGCGTGCCCTCGGCGGGGGCCAGCGAGCCGGTGATTTCTTCCCAACTGTCGCCGCCGTCGGAACTGCGAATCACGCCGGCCACCTCCAACCCAGCGTAAAGCTCGTCCGGATGGCTGGGGTCGGCGGCAAGGGCGATGACCCTGGTGGGGAAGCCCATGACACACTCGTTTGAACCCATGGTGGCGTTGAGTTTTTCCCAAGCCTCGCCGCTGTTGGAACTGCGGTATATCTGGCCGGGCGCCGTGCCGAGATACATGATGCTGGGGTCGCCGGGGCGGAACAGGAACGACCATACCGGCTCGCCGTTGTCAGGATAGTCCATGCGCTCCCAGTGATTGCCGCGGTCGGTGCTGCGGTAGGGACCGTTCTGGGTGCCGGCGAACACTACTTCAGGGTTGTCGGGATGAACGGCGACACCGGGAACGATGGGGTTGGCGGGCAGCCCGTTGGTCAGTTCCTCCCACTGGTCGGAACCGGGCGCCAAGCGGTACAGGCCGCTGCTTTCAGCGCCAACGTAGACGTAGGTCTGATTGTTGCCGGTTGTCATGATACGTCCCTCCTAACTTTCCTTCTCAAGGTCGAAACGGAACTCTTCGATCACGGGATTGGCCAGCAGGTCGTGGCACATTTTGCTGACCTGGGTCTCCGCGTCGGAATGGTCGGCGCAGTCGACGCGGACCTCCAAGTACTTGCCAACCCGGACGTCCTGGGCCGAGGAGAAACCGAGGGTCTGCAACGTGGACAATACCGTCAGGCCCTGCGGGTCGTTGACGGTGGGCTTCAGCGTAATGTACACCCGAGCCAAGTACAAAATATTGCCGCACTCAAAGGCTTGGTTGGGTTCGCGGTCAGCGAGAGCCGGTGGTGATACCCGGAGCGGTGCAAGGGGCGCCGTTGGGGAATTCAGGTCCCATGGTACCTGCGTAGGTGCGGAAGAACCTCTCTATCCGGTCTTCGTCCACGCCTTGCATGGTGTCCAGCACACCCCACACCGACAAAGCAACGGTGTTTTCAGGGATCTCGTTGTAGAACCGGGTAACCGCCCAGGTCGGGGCCATGTCAAAGTCATCCATAAACGCCTTGAGTTGGCTGACGCCTTCCGGCGGCAGGTTGTAGCTGACCACGATATTGCCATGTTCCAGGTTGTGGACTATGCGCTCGTCCGGGAGGCCATCCTCATAGAAGCCACAATTTGCCCAACGGTCCCAATGGTCGCCAGAGGTGGGTGGTGTGGAGTTGTAGGCCACGCTCTGCCCGGTCGGCACATGGTTCCAAGTGGCCATTATTGGTTGCATGTCCCCAACACCTTCCACGTATTGACGGCTGTCTCCCAGTCCGCCTGCGGCGGCGGGTCGGCCAGTATTCACAAAGTCGGCGGCTGCGAACCCCGCGATAACCAGTATTGCGATCACGGCGGAAGCGGTCACGTACATGATCCGCCGAGGGGTCCACTTCCCTCTGCGTGGGCGGGCTATGGCGGCGGCCGCAGCGGACCTCTGGTCCCTGCGTACTTGCCGGCCGCGTCGTCGTCGATGTCTGGACTCAGGCAATGTATCAACCTTGCCCCCAGGAGATTCCCGCCTTCGCGGGAATGACGTTGGGGGTCCGTTAGAGTTGCTCTCCGGTTATTCGTTGGTAGGCTTCCAGGTAACGCTCGGTGGTCCGGGCCACGATATCATCCGGCAATTCGGGGGCCGGAGGCTCCCGGTCCCATCCTTGATCGGTCAACCAGTCGCGCACGAACTGTTTGTCGAAGCTGGGAGGAGTGCGCCCCAACTCGTAACCCTCGGGGTCCCAGAACCGGCTGGAGTCGGGAGTGAGCAGTTCGTCTATCAGGATCAACTCGTCATCGAGGAGGCCGAACTCCATCTTGGTGTCCGCCAATATGACGCCGCGCTCCTTTGCATAGTCGTGTCCGAACCGGTAGACAGCTATGGTGAGGTCCTCCAGACGTTGGGCCATCTCCGCGCCCACCATGTCTACCACCTCTTGATGGGACATGTTTTCATCGTGCCCTTCTTCGGCCTTGGTGGTCGGCGTGAACAGCGGCTCCGGGAAGGCTTGGCCTTCGAGCAGTCCCTCGGGCATGGGCTGCCCCGACACGGTGCCTTGACGGCGATACTCGGACCAGGCCGAGCCGGTGATATAGCCGCGGACTACGCACTCGATGTCGATGCGCTGGGCCTTCTTGACTATCATGGACTGCCGTCCAATTTCTTCGGGAAGGTCCGCTATGAGAGAACTGCCCCCGGCCAGCGACTTGGCTTGGGGAGCGTCGCCCAGAGCGACCAAGTGGTTGGGGACCAAGTGCTTGGTCTTGTCGAACCAGAACGATGATATTTTCGTGAGCACCCGCCCTTTCTCCGGGATGCCGGTGGGCAGCACCACGTCAAAGGCCGAGATACGGTCGGTGGTGACCATCAACAGCAGGTTGTCGTCAATAGTGTAGGTGTCGCGGACCTTGCCGCGGTGAAGAAAGTTAGGCAGTTCGGTTTGCGTTATCATTCGTGTCCCTCTGTATCCTGTGATTGGAGCAGTCCTAAACCCCTGCCCCTTGTGGATTCCCGCCTGCGCGGGAATGACAGTGGGGGGCCGCCTTGGCAGCCAGCAGTCCCAGCCGCTCAAAGGTGTCGTCTACGTAGCGAGTGTAATAGCTGTAGTCGAAAAGTTCACGCATCTCGGCTTCCGACAAGTAACCCGAAGCGTCTTTGTCGGACTCGATAAGCTGCCGGAAGTCCTTGCCGTCGTCCCAACCCGACATGGCGTTCCGCTGTACGATGCCGTAAGCGTCCTCCCTGGCCATCCCTTTGTCAATCAGGGCCAGCAACACCCGCTGGCTGAAAATCAGGCCCTGAGTGCTCTCTATATTCTCCCACATTCTCTGAGGGTACACCCGCAGGTCGTCCATGACGCGGGTGAAAATACTCAGGATATAGTCCAAGGCCAGACAGGCGTCCGGCAGGATTATACGTTCCGCCGAGGAGTGGCTGATGTCCCGTTCCCCCCAGAGGGCAACGTTTTCCAACGCGGTGACGCTGTGACCCCGGATCAAGCGGGCAAGGCCGCAAATGCGCTCGGCCAATTCCGGGTTGCGCTTGTGGGGCATCGAGGAGGAGCCTTTCTGACCTTCGTCGAAAGGTTCCTCCAGCTCGTGGATCTCGGTGCGCTGCAACGAACGGATTTCGGTGGCGAACTTTTCCAGGGAAGCGGCGATTAACGCCAGCGTCAGGATGAAGTGGGCGTACCGGTCCCGTTGGACAACCTGGTTTGATACCGCGGCCACCTGTAACCCCAGTTGTTCGCATACTTTATCTTCCACCGAGGGAGGCACGGTGGCATGGGTGCCGACGGCGCCGGAAATCTTGCCGACGCGAACGGTCTCCAGCGCCTCCACCAACCGCGCCCTCTGGCGGCGCATTTCTTCCCACCACAAGGCCATCTTGAGTCCGAAGGTGATGGGTTCGGCATGGACTCCGTGGGTACGCCCCATCATTACTGTGTCCTTGTGTTTTACGGCCTGCTTTTCAATGGCGGCGATGGCTTGGTCCATATCCTGAAGCAGCAGGTTTCCTGCTTCCACAAGTTGAAGTCCTAAGGCGGTGTCAAGCTTGTCGGAGGATGTTAGCCCCAAGTGGAGCCACCGGCCTTCCGGCCCCAGGCCTTCGGTCACCGATGTCAGGAAGGCGTTGGTCTCATGCCGGACCGTCGCCAGAATTTCCATCATGCGGTTGTGGTTGTACTTGGCCGCCCGCAGCTTGGCCATGTCTTCCTGCGGCACGACCCCTTCCTGCGCCCAAGCTTCACAGACCGCCAACTCCACCTTGAGCCAGAGGTTGTACTTGTTCTCCTCGGACCAGACCCACTTCATCGCGGGCCGGGAATACCGGTCTATCACCGTATACCTCCTAAGATTTGTAAACCAGTGTCCACTGCACGTCCTCTAATCCTCATCCAAAGTGGCTGGAATATCCCCTTTCCTATGGAGAAGACCGGGAGGAGGGGCCGCCCGCGGAAAATTCCTCCAGCCCCCGGAGCACATCTCCGAAGTCACTGAATGGGCGGAAAGGTATCTGCTTCCGTTTGCACTCCTCAGCCAGGGTCCGGTGGGCGTACAGCAGGTCAGCCATTTCACCGGCTTCAAAATCGGAGTGGCCGTCGCCGACGTACACGATGTAATAACCTTGGTCCCGGTACTTTTCGACGATCAGCCCTTTCGAGTTGCCTTGGCGCTCGTGGCCTGGCCTCATGTACCGGTACTCGTAGATGATGCCGTCTTGAGTGAAGTCGGTATTCACCGAATAGACCGGAATCCGGGGGCTTGGCCCCAGGAGATTCCCGCTGCCCTCGGCCCCCGCCTGCGCGGGGGAGACGACGGGGCTTTCGCTGGAATGATGCAGGGGGTAGCCTTCCTTCTCCAACAGGGCTTCGATGTAAAAGTCCAAGCCCTGGCTGACGACCGCCAACGGAATACCATTACCCTGACAGTAGTCCCAGAGCTCGCGAAAGTAGGGACGCAGGTTGGCGTTGTTCTTGACATAATCCTGCATCATATCCCGATCGGCCAGGATGTTCCGGAAGACGATCTCCTGGTACTCGATCAGGGTGAACTCGCCTTCCCGGAACCGTGCCCGGATGTCGGTCCAGGTAGGGTCCCCGAACCTGTGCAGAAGCAACTCGGCAACGTTTTGTTCCGCGGCGGTGTCGTCGAAGTCGGTCAACACCGCCGGAGCGAGTCTATCGTTCCCGGAGTTGCTGTCTATAGGCCTCATACGCCTGCCTTATGTTTTCATGTCTCAGCCCCAGGATTTCAGCGGCGAAAAAGGCCGCGTTCCTGGCTCCCCAGGAACCGACCGCCATGCAGGCCACCGGTATGCCCGGCGGCATCTGGGCGGTGGCCAGAAGCGAGTCCATGCCGTTCAGTTCGCTGGAAGCCAGCGGCACGCCGATGACCGGAATGGTTGTCCAGGACGCCAATACTCCCCCCAAGGCAGCCGACCCGCCGGCAGCGGCGATGAGCACTTCTATGCCCCGTTCGCGGGCGGTAGTGGCGTATTCCTGAACACGTTCAGGAGTCCGGTGAGCCGACATGACCCTGACTTCGTAGTCAACTCCCAGTTGCTCCAAGGTGCTGACGGTATCTTTCACCACCGGCTCGTCGGTGGCGCTCCCCATTACTACTCCTACTAGCGGCAAAAAAGTCCCTCCTGGATGGCCTGGAACGGCCTGATTATAGGTCCAACTCCTCCCGGAACGCTTCCACTAACGCGGCTTCCAAAGCTTCCCGCTCCGGGCGTATTTCAACACCGTTGACTTGGACGTAGGTACCGTCGTCCGTCACGCCCACGTCCACCGCCAATTCCCGTTCGCCTCCTTCAACCCAAGTAAGGATAAGGGCGATTACATCTCCCTCTTCCTCTTCGGGGCCGTAAGGCAGCATGTCGTCATCTTCGTCTTCCGTTTCCCAGGATAATATTGTCTCAATGGCGCCTCCGCCGTCCAAGAGAGTCCGGTTCATTTCGGTCAGCAAGTCGGAAATTTCCAAAGACTCCACTAACTCGGAAAGCACTGCTCGTTGGCGCTGGAGCTCGGCGTTTTCTTCCGCGTCCCGCCGCATACGCTCGGCACGCGCGTCAGCCAATTCTTCCTTCAATTCCGCCAGGGTGTCCCGCCACGTCGTCATCAGCTACTCCGCTATCGATTTACCGGGTAAACGCTAAGCTGTTCCAGCGCTGGGCTTGGCATCCCGGATGTTCTTCCGAGTTACAAGGAATGCCAACTGGTCCACGGCCCGGAAGTCGGTCACCCCCGACCTGAGCCGCACCGCGTGGAACGCGTTCAGCAAGTCCAAATAACTCAAGCCCAGGTGCCCCTTGTTAAGGTTGGCCGGATAGGTCCCAAGCCGCCGCAGCGCGTTTTCGCTGTGGGAACCCCAGAAGGCGAACAGCGAAGGATCCGCCAAGCACAAGATGTAGGACATGAACTCCCTGCTCGCCCCAGCGAGGTAGTACGCTCCGGTTGTCGAGGCACACTCCGCGAACCGAGTTTCCAAGCCGATGGTGTCGAAAAGAAGAAAGTCCAGAGAATCGCGTATATCCTCTATGAGGTTGGACCTGAAATCTTGAGACTTCCTTCCCCCTGACGCCCTGTAAAGGGCTGAAGCCTGTTCCAGTGAAAGGATCGGCAAACTCTCTTGGGTAAGCCAACCGGCAAATTCCTCGGATCGCCTCCATCGCCGCTTTACGTAAGCATCCAGCCGCCCATCCGATACGGCTTGCTGGTAGGCTTGTCGTACCTCTAACCAGTTGGAGCCACCGAGTCCTGTAACCACGAATATGCCCGGCCCTCCATCGCCGCGATGTCCCGCCGGTGATAAGCCCCTTCGAAGCTTATTTTGCCAACTCTATCATACGATGCTTGCCGAGCCTCTGCCAAGGACTTGCCGTTGCCGACCACGGTCAGCACCCGCCCTCCCGTGGTTACCCACTTGGAAGGCTGGGCATCATCTACCCGCCTTGTGGCTGCGTGGAACACCATGGTGTTTCCGTCGTCAACATCCAACCCCGAAATCTCAAACCCGGTGTCGTACCTGTCCGGGTAACCGCCGGATGCCATCACGACGCCTACGTAGCTGTGGTCGCTCCACTTGACCGGCGTTGTGTTGAGGCCGCCGTTCAAGCAGGCGAACATGATTTCCAGCGGGTCGCCTTCCAACAACGGCAGCACTACCTGGGCTTCCGGGTCGCCCAAGCGGCAGTTGAATTCCAGCACCTTGGGACCTTCGGCGGTTAACATAAGACCGGCGTAGAGGATTCCCCGATAGGTTGCGCCGCGACGGGCCAACTCTTGGATGACCGGCGTCATAATCGTCCGGCGTACTTCGTCGGCCAAATCTTCGGACCAGACGTCGGGGGGCGTGAAGCTGCCCATGCCGCCGGTGTTGGGTCCTTTGTCCCCGTCGTGCAACCGCTTGTAATCGCACGCCGCCACCAATGGCGACAGCGACTGGCCGTCGCTGAAGGCGAATACGCTGATTTCAGGCCCACGCAAAAGTTCCTCGATGACCACCGTGTCACCGGCTGGGCCGAAAATTTTCTGGCCCATACAGGCCTGTACCGCAAAAGCCGCCTGCTCCTGCGTCTCGCATATAGACACGCCCTTGCCCGCCGCCAGCCCGTCGGCCTTGACCACCACGGGTTGCCGGTGGCGTTCGATGAACGACAGGGCGTCGGCCTCATCGTGGAAGGCCCTGAACTCCGGGCAGGGCACTCCGGCGGCCTGCATGACCTGCAGGGCGAACTCTTTGCTGGACTCTATCCTGGCGGCCTGTTGAGACGGGCCGAAGGCGGGGATACCGATAGACTCTAACGTATCGACTAGGCCGTTGGCCAACGGGACTTCGGGGCCTACTACCACCAGGTCTATCCCCAAGCTTTTGGCCGCAGCCACTACGCCGTCCACGTCTTCCACCGTGACCTCAAGGTTGGCGGCTATCCGGGCGGTGCCCCCGTTGCCCGGCGTAACCCAGAGGCCGGTGAGGCTGGGGCTTTGACTCAGCCGCCAAGCCAGGGCATGTTCCCGCGCGCCGGAGCCGACTACCAGGACCCTCATGCTACTCCCACTCGATAGTGCCGGGGGGCTTGCTGGTAATGTCGTAAACGACCCGGTTCACTCCAGGCACTTCATTGACGATGCGGTTGGAGATACGGGCCAGTACTTCGTAGGGAAGCCGCACCCAGTCGGCGGTCATGGCGTCCTCGCTGGAGACGGCGCGTATAGCGCAGACGTAACCGTAGGTCCGGTAGTCTCCCATGACTCCCACCGTCCGGCTGTTGCTTAGAACGGCGAAACTCTGCCAGAGTTGCCCGTAGAGGTTCGCGCCTTTGATCTCGTCTATTACGATCCAGTCACACGCCCTCAGAATGTCCAGCTTCTCGGGCGTTACCTCGCCGATGATACGGATGGCAAGGCCGGGTCCGGGGAAAGGCTGGCGGTACACTATTTCGCCGGGAAGTCCCAACTCCAACCCGACGTCCCGTACCTCATCCTTGAACAGGTACCGCAGGGGTTCCACCAGTTGTAGCTTCATGTGTTCCGGCAGGCCGCCTACGTTGTGGTGCGTTTTGATGCGGGCGGACGCCCGGTTTTCCGGGGTCTCGCTTTCGATGACGTCGGGGTACAGGGTCCCTTGAGCTAAGAAATCGGTCTGCCCAAGCCCTGTGGAGGCTTCTTCGAACACGCGGATGAACTCTTCACCAATGACCTTGCGTTTCTGTTCCGGGTCGGTTACTTGGGTCAAGCGGGTGACAAACCTTTCCGTGGCGTCGATGTACAAGAGGTTAAGGCCCAGGTTGCGTTTGAAGGTGTCCTGCACCCTCTCCGCCTCTTCCAGCCTGAGCAGGCCGTTGTTGACGAAGATACAGGTCAACTGATCGCCGATTGCCCGGTGGAGCAGCATGGCGGTCACCGCCGAATCCACCCCGCCGGAAAGGGCGCAAATTACTCGTCCGTCACCAACCTGCTCCCGTATGCGGTGTATCGAATCGTTGACGAAGTTGCCCGGCGTCCACGTCTTGGCGCAGCCGCAGACGCGGGTGAGGAAGTTGTCCAGGATGGAACTGCCGAGCGGAGTATGGTTTACCTCGGGATGGAACTGGAGACCATAGATATGCCCTCCGTTACCCAACCCGGCCACGGGGGAGTTTTCGGTGTAGGCCAAGCCGGAGAAGTCGGGAGGCAGGCCGGTCACCTTGTCGCCGTGGCTCATCCAGACTTGGAAAGATGGGGGCAACCCTTGGAAGAGCGGACTGCCGGAGCCGTTCTGGTGGAGGACGGCCGACCCGTACTCCTGAACATCCCCAGGCACCACTTTGCCGCCAAGCTGGTGCACCAGCGCCTGCATCCCGTAGCAAATGCCCAAGACGGGCAGGCGCTTTTCGAACACCCAGTCGGGTATGCGGGGAGAGCCTTCGGCGTAGACGCTTGCCGGCCCGCCGGAAAGAATGACGCCCTTGGGGTTGAAGCGTTCGACGGACTCCCAATTGCTGGAGGCGGGAACGATTTCCGAATAGACCTTCAGTTCCCGGATGCGGCGGGCGATGAGGTGGCTGTACTGAGAGCCGAAGTCGATTACGACGATGCCTTCGTTAACAGCCTGACGGGCTCCGTCGGCATCAGGCCCCACGCCCTCGACCCGCTTGGCGACCTCCAAGTAGGCTGAAACCTCGAGGTCGTCGCTGGTCGCCACCCGCAGGCCCATTGACGATTCTTCTGAAGTCGTGGCAGCACCTCCTCGCTCAGCGGAACGTCGCTCTGAGAGACCGTCCGAGAGTTGGGTTGACATTATAACCGGGGGAAAGAAAGCAGTATAGGCAAGGTGGTTACGTCTTTCGAGGGATGTGCAAAGTAATTGTCTGAATCAGGATAGGAGTTACGCAGTTGGGATGAGGGAGTACAGGGGTTGAGCGAGATACTGTCGAATGGCAGGGCGGGCTATGCTTGCTACTGCTTCATACCAACTGACCCCGGACCTCAGGCGATGGACCTCCAAGCGCAGAAAGGCTTGGATCGCCATACCGATGTGGCTCCGCTGGGATTCCGCCTTTCGTGCCTGGCACTTCTCCACCCCGCAGCACTGCTTCAGCCCCCGGTGATACCGCTCTATACTCCAAGCCCAGCCCTTCAGCACCTCCTGCTCCTCCGGGGTCATGTCTGGATCGTTGGTGGCCCAATGCTCCACGTCTCCGTTTGGGGAGTCTCTCCGGAACACCTTGACGAACCCGTAGCCCCGCAAATGCACCATCCGTCCTTCAGCCCCAATCTCCACCGCGTCCACCCTGACGTTGCCTTCTCCGTCAGGGTTCACCCTCCGGTTGGCCTTGAACTGGGTCAGCCAGGTCCACCCGTAGCTGCGCACCTTTTTCAGATTCTCCAAGCTGCTGTACCAGCTATCGAAGAGAACATGGCCGGGCCGGAATCCCCGGCCATGAGCCACCTCCACCATCTCCCGGAAATAGTCGTTCTTGTTCTTCCCACTCAAGGGCTTATCGTAGATGCGGAAATCGCAGGGTATCAGGGATTGACCACCACTCCAGACCAGGGTGAGCAAGTTGATGCCGGAGACCACCCGGCGATGTTTGCCGCTCCAGTGCCGGGTGACCAGTTCCATCTTCCTGGCGTAAGGCTTGTCCAAGGTAGTGTCGTCCAAGACCAGAGCGCCGCCCTCCAGCTTCACCAGCCCTCGGGTCTCTCGCCACAGCGCCTCGGTATCGGGAGGCTGTCTCCGCAGCAGGCGGGTGAAGGCGTCATGGGCCGGGACCCGGTCGGATTCAGGCTGGCACCTGGCGGCCTCGGTGCATGTAAAGCTCTTTTGCGCCGCCACCAGGAAGTCAATGTAGTCCAAAGGTCCACTTCGTGCCGGGTTCATTCCCACTCACCGCCTCACGATTTTACTGCTGCCAGAAGCATACCCCTCTGATGCCTTGAATTGAATCCTATTAGACCAACTGCGTAACTCCTATCAGGATTTACCGGATTCCGGGATTTTCAGGATTGGGAATATCCTGAGAATCCTTTAATCTTGATAATCCTGATTCAGACATTTGCCGCCGGTAGTTCAGGAACGCCGCCAGCGAGAATCGATGATCGCCATCATGTACGAACAACGGCCTGGTCAGGAGTGGGTAGCCATCATCACTGGGTTGACCGGGACTAGCGTTTGGCGCACAGGGTCCACCGCCAACAAAGCGGTCTCCAATGCAACGGCTCCCAAGAGTGCGGGAGTCCCTTCTTCCGCGAAGACGACCGTTGTGGTGATTGTCTGACCATCCAGCCTGACCAGAGTTTCTCCCACGTTCAGTTCCAGTTCACTTCCATCGGCTATTTCAAAGCTAAGCCTGCGTTGGATGGGCACCCCGAGCCTTTCCAGTTGGCTTGCAGGCAATACGGTGAAGATCGAACCAGTATCGACCATTGCCTCGACGGACTCAAACCGTTGGCCTTGAGGGTCGCCAACCTCAAAAGCGTAAGTAAAGATACCCACTGTAAGTGTTTCTCCCTAACATTCTTTGGTGAGACCGTGCGGCACGATACCCGTCTTACTCCTCCAGCATTATATCCCCGCTCTGGCCGCCCCGCTTGCTGGCCAAGCGGATGTTTTCGATGCGGATGCCGCGGTCGACGCCCTTGCACATGTCGTAGACGGTGAGGGCGGCAACCGACACGGCGGTCAGGGCCTCCATTTCGACGCCGGTCTTGGAGGAGGTACTGGCGGTGGCGGAGATGTTTATACGGTTGTGGGCCTCGTCAAGTTCCAGGTCTACGTCCACCTTGTTGAGCGGTAGAGGATGGCACAGGGGGATAAGTTCGGACGTGCGTTTAGCGCCCATGATGCCGGCGAGTTGGGCGATGGTTAGAACGTCGCCCTTCTTCATCAGTCCCTCTTTGATCAACCGCAGCGTCTCCGGTTGGACGGTGACTTGACCGCGGGCCACGGCTTCCCGGTCGGTGACCGGCTTCCAACCCACGTCCACCATGCGGGCGCGGCCTTCTTCGTCCAAGTGGGTGAGGGTGGTCTGCTTGGAGGGATGATCAGCTTGAGAAGTCATGGCGGCACCACCAGGCTGGTAAGATTGTGGGGCGCCGCCGGTGGCGGCATCCCGGAGGTTATAGAAGCGTTCTGAAATCGGACTTGTAGCCGGAGTCAGGCGGCAAGTTGTTGCCCTTCGCGGCGGCCACAGCAAGTTTGTCACAACGCTCGTTTTCCTTGTTGCCCGCGTGACCTCGCACCCACCGGAACTCCACGTCGTGCTGCGTGGTCAGGGCCAGCAGCCGTTCCCAAAGGTCTGGATTAACTGCTCGTTCCTTTTTGTTGCGCATCCATCCGTTGGCTTGCCACTTGAGGGCCCACCCTTTCTCCATCGCGTCAACCAGGTACCTGGAATCGCTGTATAGGGTGACCACGGAAGGCTTTTTGAGGGCCTCAAGCCCCATGATTGCGGCCAGGATTTCCATTCGGTTGTTAGTGGTGTCGGCGAACCCGCCGGAAAGCTCTTTGCGGTGCTCACCGGAAAGCAGCACTGCTCCGTAGCCGCCAGGCCCGGGATTTCCGATGCAGGCACCATCGGTATAGATGGTCACTACAGTGTCAGTGGCCAAGGTGTTGTTACGTCCATCAGCCATTAATTGAGAACCGGGCCGTCCTTAACCCCTAATCCTGGATCGGATCGTACTCGAAAGTCACGTCCAGAGGCTTGGTGATTTTGCTTACGGCGTGAATCTGGAACCCCAGAATATTGCCGTCATCGTCAATCTTGATGTCAGCTTGTCCGTCGACTGTGTCAATGAAGTCCCCGGGCATTTCTGCCCACATGACTTCGAGAAAATCACCTTCAGGGTCGTACCATATATTAACTCGTTTGGGATTCATTATTGACCTCTTCGCGGGATTCTCCTAGTGAAATGAGCAGTCAATATGAAGGCGTCTCCTGCGTTGAATCTCACAACTACTCGGACGTATTTGCTGCCCCTGTTAGTATCAGGGAACCACCGGTAATACTCAACTACTCTGGCTGAACTCCTTACAGAGGGCAATACTGCGTCGGGTGATGCAAGGGTCTCAGCGATGGCCCATTCCATGCCGGACATTTCGAAATGTCTGGCATGAATGTGACGTATCCGTTCCTCGGGAAGGCGTACCAGTTGTCCATGCCAATCTCGGAAAGTCAATTATTATCTGGAACTTCCGGTACCCTACCCGCCAATCTGGTACATCTCTATCTTGCGGCGGTCGTTTTGGAGGGGCGCCAGCTCGGTGCGTTCTTCCGAGTAGCGGTCGGCGCGGAGGCCCCATATTCTGGTGAGCAGGTTGCGGAGTTGGTCATCAGTGGCCCCGGCCCGCATTTCGTCACGCAGGTCCACGCCGCGGCTGGCGAACAGGCAGGTATAAATCTTGCCGTCGGTGGAGAGGCGGGCGCGGGTGCAATCGGCGCAGAAGGGCTGGGTGACGGAGGCGATGACGCCTATTTCGCCCTCGCCGTCCCGGTAGCGGTAGCGGTTGGCAACCTCTCCCCTGTAGTTGCTGTCCGCAGGCTCCAACGGCATCTCGGCGTCGATGCGTTCGACGACCTCGGCAGCGGGGACGACCTCGTCCCACTTCCAGCCGTTGCGGTTGCCCACGTCCATGTATTCAATGAACCGGACGATGTGGCCGGTGCCTTTAAAGCGGCGGGCCAGATCGACAACCGTATGGTCGTTGACGCCCCTTTGGACCACGGCGTTGATTTTTATCGGCGACAATCCAGCGGCGTCGGCGGATTCGATGCCCTGAAGAACCCTGTCGACACCGAGACCACGGCCATTCATAACCTTGAAAACTTCCTGGTCAAGGCTGTCGAGGCTCACGGTAATTCGTTTCAACCCGGCGTCCTTGAGGCGCTGCGCTTGCTGGCCCAGCAGGTAGCCGTTGGTGGTGAGCGTCAAGTCGTCCAAGCCCGGGATGCCGGCGAGCATCTTTATCAGCACGGGCAACTGGGTCCTCAGCAGCGGCTCGCCGCCGGTTATGCGGATTTTGTTGACACCGAGTTCCACCGAAATGCGGGCCACCCGGTGGATTTCTTCGAAAGTCAGTATTTCTTCCCTGGGCAGGAACTGGTAGCTTTCGCCGAATATCTCGGCCGGCATACAATACGGGCAACGGAAGTTGCAGCGGTCGGTGACGGAGATACGCAGGTCCTTCAACGGCCTGCCCAGTGTGTCGGTGATCATCCGGAGATGGATTCCTCTCTATATGGATGGCCGGTTGCTTCGGGACGGCCTTACGACAGGCGGTTAAGCCACGCCAAGGCCTTGCGGGCGGCGTCGGCCCGGTGGCTAACCCGGTTCTTTTCCGCCAGGGTCAGTTGCGACATGGTCCTTCCATAGGACGGCAGATAAAACACCGGGTCGTAGCCAAACCCTTCGTCCCCCATTGGCTCGTATTGTATCATTCCGGCGACGGAGCCAACCATGTAAGCCAAGGTATCCGGGCCGTCTTCCGCGGTTAGTGACCCTGACGGGAACGAGATAGCGATGACGCAACGGAACCGCGCCATCCGCTGCTTCCAAGGCACGTCTCGCAGGTTCTCCAGTAACAGGCGCACACGGTCGTCATCGGAATTGCAGGCGTCGCCGCCGTATCGGGCTGAGCGGACGCCGGGGTCGTCCCCCAATGCGTTTACCTCCAAGCCCGAGTCGTCGGCAAGGGTCGGCAGCCCGCTCATGGCGGCGTATCCAACCGCCTTCAGCCGGGCGTTCTCATGGAAGGTAAGGCCGGTCTCATCGACCTCCTGGGTGATTCCCAAGTGACCCAGAGACACCAACTCGAACGGGACTCCATGCAGAAGTTGCCGGTATTCCCGCAACTTTCCGGGGTTGCCGGTGGCGATCAATAGTCGAGGCAAGATCTTGAAAGACATCCGGGTGAAGTTCGAGACTTCTTGATTCGGATAAGGTGGCTGGACTGCCCGGCTAGATTATGCCTTGGCTGCGCCAGTCCGCCAACTCCTCTGCGTCGGACCCCAACCAAGATTCATAAATGAGTTGATTGTGCTGTCCCAAGGTGGGGCCGGCGTGCTCCACGGCACCCGGGGTGTCGCTGAACTTGGGGACGACGCCGAGCATCTTCGTATGGCCCAGTTCGGGGTCGTCAACCTCTATGATGTCCTGCCTCTCGCGGTAGTGGGGGTCTTCGGCTATTTGCGCCGCGTCGTAGACCGGCCCGACCACTCCCCCGCTGGGCACGAGTTGCTCCATGACTTCATCCAGAGGCCGTTGTCCCAGCCACTCCTGCAGCACCGTGTTCAAGGCCCCGACGTTCTCCAGTCGGGCGGCGTTGTCCTTGAACCGTGGGTCCTGGAGCAACGAGTCAAGCCCCATGGCCTGCACAAGGCTTTCGAAGGTGCTTTGCGAGGTGGCGGACAGGCCAAGCCAACGGCCTTCGGCGGTCTGGTACAGGCTTCGGGGGGCGGCATCGGGAAAGTCGTTCCCCACCCGCTCGCGGGAAATGCCCAGCAGGTCGTACATGGTGACGTGGGGGATGCACAACCGGAACAGGGGTTCAAACAGGCTGAGGTCAACAACCTGGCCGCGGCGTTCTTTCGAGTCCTCTTGGGAACTGCCGGCGGAAGCATCCCGGTGGTACAGGGCCATCATCCCCGACATGGCGCCGAACACGCCGGCTATTTCGTCGGCCAAGGGCACCGGCGGGAGCACCGGGGGTGTGTTGGAGAACCCGGTCATTCCTACGTAGCCGCTCATGCACTCGGCGATGGTTCCGAAGCCGGGCCGGTCCTTGTAGGGACCGGTCTGGCCGAAGCCGGAAAACCGGAGAATAACGAGCCGGGGGTTGGCCTCATGCAATTCGTCGGGCCCAATGTTCCAACGCTCCATCACGCCTGGGCGGAACCCTTCGATGAGGACGTCGGCCTGGCAGGCCAGTTGCTTCAGCAGTTCCTGTCCGCTGGGGAGGGACAGGTTGAGGGTAATGGACTTCTTGTTGCGGGAGTGGACCTTCCACCAGAGGGAAACGCCGTTGACGAAAGGCCCCCAGTTACGAAGAGGGTCGCCGCCGCCGGGCCGTTCGACCTTCACAACCTCTGCGCCGAAGTCGGCCATCAGGCTGCTGGCGGTCCCCCCGGCGACAATTACGGAGAGGTCCAGAACCTTCAGGCCCTTGAGCGGCCCGGCTGCGTCGCCCAATGTTCCTCCAAATGTCGAGCACTTCCCAAGGGCGGGTCTTGTTGCCGCCCGTCCCGGCATATTAGCGCATTATAACAGCACAGACTTTGCAATCGTCCTACTCCGGTAGGGGTGGGCTATTTGATAAATGCGCCGGACGCTGTAACATCGAACTGTGATATTGTCTTTCCGGCACAGGGGCCTCAGAGACTTGCATGAAGGTCGCGGGGCCCGGCGTGTAGACCCGGCACACCTCCGCAAGTTGAAACGTATTCTTGCGGATCTGGACCTCAGCCGAACACCACAAGACATGAATAGACCGGGTTATCAGCTGCATCAATTGACCGGCCGTTTTCGGGGTTATTATGCAGTATCTGTGTCTGGGAATTGGAGGGTAACGTTCCGCATCGAAAACGGCGATGTCTTTGACGTAGATTACTTGGACTATCATTAAGCTTAGGAGTGAAAACATGTCTATGTACAACCCTCCGCATCCCGGGGAATCAGTGAAGTATGATTGCCTTGAACCGTTGGACTTGTCGGTGGAACGGGCGGCCCAAGGCATGGGCGTAACCCCCCAGGAACTGTCAGACGTTGTCAACGAAAAGGCGGGCATATCCGCTGAAATGGCTGTCCGCTTGGCTCTGGCCTTTGGCTCCAGCCCCGAACACTGGCTAGGGAGACAATCAGCCTACGATCTCTGGCAGGCCAAGCAACGCCTCAAGCACGCTGAAATAGAGCAGTTTTGGCCCACTGACCCAATACCGGAGGAGCACGTCCCGTTCTCCCAAACGTAGCTGTAAAATGCCGATGTCCTAACGTTAACAACCCTATGATATAATTCCAGCCGGATTGCCGCCCCCGACCGGAGGCGGGGTAGGCTGCGCTGGATAGAGACCATATGCTGGATGACTATTTCCGTCAATATGGCCTGATTGCCATATTCATTGCCGTGGCTATTATCGTTCCCACCAGCATGTTGGTGGGGTCCTGGATGATGTCGCGGTTGGGATTGCGCCCTCGAAATCCCACTCCGGTGAAGGTGGAGACCTACGAGTGCGGGATGGAAGCCATAGGGGGACGCTGGAACCTCTACAATTTCCGTTACTACATGTACGCCATCCTGTTTGTCATCTTCGACGTGGAAGTGGTGTTCCTGTACCCGTGGGCAACGAAGTTCCTCCGGCTGGAGTTGTTTGCCCTGATAGAGATGCTGGTGTTCGTGGCTATCCTGTTGGTGGCGTGGGCCTACGCTTGGCGAAAACGGGACCTGGAGTGGGGGTAGACGGATATGAGTCTTGATTCCCGCTTTCGCGGGAAAGACGGAACGACCTTGGGCGGGCCATTGCATTCCCGGACTTGGGACATCGACCGAAATGAAGGCGCTGCCGTTCAGGGCCTGAAGGACACCTCCATCGAGCCGGTGGATGAACCGTTCATCCAGGTCCCCGACGACCTGAAAGGCAATGTCCTCGTTACGTCGGTCGATGCTCTGGTCAACTGGAGCCGGAAGTCCGCTCTCTGGCCGGTCACGTTCGGCTTGGCGTGCTGCGCCTTCGAGATGATAGCAACGGCAATGGGCAGGTTCGACATTGCCCGGTTCGGCATGGAGGCCTTCCGCGCCTCCCCGAGGCAAGCGGACCTGTTGATTATCGCCGGCACGGTGACCTGGAAGATGGCGCCCACGATTCAGCGGATATATGACCAGATGGGCGACCCCAAGTGGGTCATTTCCATGGGCGTGTGCGCCACCAGCGGCGGGCCCTATTTCGGCTCGTACAGCGTGGTGCCGGGCGTTGACCACATCATCCCGGTGGACGTGTACGTACCCGGTTGCCCGCCGCGACCCGACGCCCTGCTGTATGGCATCATGGAACTGCACCAGAAAATCAAGCAATACCGAAATCTCAAGAGGCCCCCGACATCAGTGCAAATGACCAAGGTGGGAGAGACCGCCGCTATACCGGCAACAGAGGAGAGCGAAAGGTCCTGATGCCGGTGCGGGAGTTGACAGGGGAGCAACTGGCCCAACAGATTGACCAGGGTGTTCCCGGTTCGGTAGAACGCTGGAATGAGAACACCGTTTGGGTGCAACCGCCGCGCATCTCCAGGGTGGCCCAGTTTCTCCGGGACGACGAGTCGCTGGACTTCCAGTTTTTGAACTCCGTCAGCGCCATAGACCTTATAGAATGCTTCGATGTGGTCTACCACATGACCTCGTTGCGCCACCAGCACACCGGAGTTGTAAAGGCCACGGTCTATGGGAGAGAAGACCTGTCGCTGCCCTCGGTATGCCAAGTTTGGCGGGGCGCAGACTTCCAGGAGCGGGAAGTGTGGGACTTGATGGGCATACGTTTTGAAGGGCATCCAAACCTGAAACGTATCATGTTGTGGGAAGGCTTCGACGGTCATCCCCTGCGCAAGGACTTTCTGTAACTTCAAGGTCTACGCTGCCCCGTTCTTCGACGGGATGAGCACCAGCCGCCGGTACACCAAAGGACAAAACATGCAGCAAATTCGGACCGAACCGATGACGGTCAACGTGGGGCCGCAGCACCCCAGCACCCACGGGGTGTTCCGTTTGCGTGTTACCTTTGACGGCGAGGAGATCCTGGAGGTGGAACCGGTATTCGGTTACCTGCACCGGGGCACCGAGAAGCTGGCGGAAGAACGGACGTATGTCCAAGTCGTGACGCTGACCGACCGGATGGATTACGTTTCCTCGATGATCAACAACCAAGGCTATTGCCTTGCGGTGGAAAAGCTGCTGGGGGTCGAGGCTCCCCCGCGGGCCAAGTACCTGCGCACCATGGCGGCCGAGCTTCAGCGTATCGCCAGCCACCTGATGGGCATAGGGTTCTTCTTGCAGGACCTGGGCACTCTGGGCACTCCCCTGATGTACTGCTTCCGGACACGGGAAAAAATTCTCGACCTCTTTGAAATGTTGTGCGGCGCCCGCATAACCCTGAGCTATATGAGGCCGGGGGGTGTCTTTGCCGATACTCCCCCGGACTTCTGGCCGGCGTTGGATCGGTTCATGGAGGAGTTCCCCTCGGAAATAGGCGAAATCGAGCAACTGGTCCTGGAAAACGAGATAGTGATGGTGCGGACCAAGGGAGTCAGCCCCCTGCCGTTGGACCTGGCGATAAACGCCTCGGTCAGCGGCCCGGTGCTGCGTGCCAGCGGGTCGTCGCTGGACTGGCGCAAGATGGACCCCTACGATGCCTACGACAAGATGGAGTTCGACATCCCCGTGGGAAGCAACGGCGACAATTACGACCGTTTCTGGGTGAGGATCCAGGAAATACACCAGAGCGGCCGGATTATTCGCCAGTGCATGGAGCAGATAGAACCGGGCCCAGTAAGGCTCGAGCTGCCTTTGGTGCTGCGGCCACAACCCGGAGCCGAAGTCTACAGCAGGGTCGAGGCCTCCAAGGGAGAGCTGGCGTACTACCTCGTGAGCGACGGCGGGGTCAGCCCGTACCGCTGCAAAATCCGGTCTCCATCCCTCATAAACCTTACGGTGACCGAACACCTGCTGGTGGGATGGAAGCTGGCCGACATGATTGTGAGCCTGGGTAGCGTCGATATCAACATGGGGGAAGTGGACCGTTGAACTGTGTCCTGACACCTGACAACGTCCTGTACCATACTCCCTTGTACCGGGTTCTTTATGACTTGGTGGGGTCGTTCCTGCCCTGTTGGCTTGCTTACGTGATAGCCGGGCTTGTCATAATGTTCATCCTGGCCAACGCAGTGCTGCTGGGCGCGGCGGTGTTCGTGTGGTCGGAAAGGCGTCTCATCGGACGGTTCCACAACCGGGTCGGGCCCAATCGCTGGGGTCCCTTTGGTGTGTTTCAACCTTTCGCTGACCTGCTCAAACTGGTGTTCAAAGAGGACCTTACCCCGGCGACGGCGGACCGCATCGCTTTTTTGATTGCACCCGGAGCCATGCTGGCTCCGGCGATACTGATGCTGGCAGTGGTCCCCTTCACCAAGGACACTGCGCTCGCCAATCTAAACGTGGGTGTGCTTTACATTCTGGCAGTCACGTCCCTTACCTCAGTGGCCATACTGATGGCTGGCTGGTCGTCCAACAATCGTTACGCGATGTTCGGGGCGGCGCGGGGCGTGGCGGTGTTGATCAGCTACGAAGTGCCGGTGGTGCTGTGCCTGTTGGGAGTGGTGATGGTGGCGGGGTCCATGTCGTTGGATGACGTTGTGGGCGCCCAAGCCATACCGTTCATCCTCGTGCAGCCCTTGGCCTTCTTCGTGTTCCTGGCCGGGGTATCCGCGGAGCTTAACCGGACGCCGTTCGATGTGGCGGAGGCGGAATCGGAACTGGTGGCGGGATACCACACCGAGTACAGCGGCGTGAAGTTCGCATTGATTCAAGCGGCTGAGTTCGGCGGGGTGGTGACCGCGTCGGCGGTTATAGTCACGCTGTTCCTGAGCGGCTGGACCGGCCCCGCGGCGGACTATTTGGGATGGCTCTGGTTCCTGCTCAAAGTGGCCGCAGTGGCATTTCTTTTCATCTGGGCGAGGGCGACTTACCCACGTCTGAGGGTGGACCAGTTGATGGCGTTTGCTTGGAAGTTCCTGTTGCCCTTGAGCTTGATAAACCTGCTGGCCACCGCCCTGGAAGTGTACTTCCTGCGTGACGCAACGGGAACTCTGACCACCAACGACTTGTGGATCATGGCGGCGATAAACTTGGTATTGACCCTTGGATGTGTCGCGCTCTTTGGGAGTATGATTCGTGAGAAGGTGCGGCCTCTCCGTCCGCGGTCGACGACCCGCGCAGGCACGGCGGTCACAATGGGCGAGGTGACATAAATGTACGGAATGGGCATGGCCAAAGGCCTGCTGGTCACGTTGAAGAACCTGGCCAAGCGGCCTTTCACCGTCCAGTACCCTGAAGACCGGGTGGTGCAGCATCCCCGGTTTCGAGGAGAGGAGTTCGTTTGGTACGAGGAGCGTTGCACCGGCTGCGCTTCCTGCGCCAAGTACTGCCCGTTGGGCATAATCAAGATAGTCACAGACCCCAGCCAGACCGCGCCGGACCAGGGCGACAAGTACCGGCTGGATGTCTTCGACATAGAGCTTGCCCGGTGCATGTTTTGCGGCCTGTGTGTCGAGGCCTGTCCCTACGATGCGCTGTTTATGGGCAGCGGCTTCGAGCAGGGACGCTACTCCAGGAAAGAGATGGTCATAGGCATTGACCAGTTGCGTCAGAGCGAAAAGCATCCCAGCACCTTCTTCCGCCCGCAATTGGAGTCGGCCCGATACAATCCCCATGACGGGCGGCCATTGGACTGGCGTGAGGTCGGGCGCGAGTCATGGCGGTGGCATCAACGGGAAAAGGCCGGAATGAGGTTGACCCCGCGTCCTGATGCTGAGGACACGGGTCCTATCCAATCCGAAGCTCAAGACGATTCCGGTCAGGACACGGCCACGGACCCTGTAGAGAACTCGCGGTAGATGCTGTTCCAGGACGTCGTTTTCTGGCTTCTGTCGGTGGTCACTATTGGCGCCGCTCTGGGAGTAGTGCTGGTCAAGGACCTATTCCGGGCAGCCCTGCTTCTGGTGCTGGTGTTCATATCGGTAGCGGGATTCTTTGTGCTGTTGAGCGCCGAGTTCCTGGCGGTGGTCCAGGTGCTGATTTACGCCGGCGCCATTGCCATCCTGATCATCTTTGCCGTTATGCTCACGCGGGACGTGCAACGGGGCAATCTGGCCAACCGATTGCAGATACCCGCCGCAACCATAGCGGCCCTGCTTCTGGTTGCTTTGGTGGTGGTTGCGGTGCAGACCGATTGGAGAATGCTTTCGGGGCAGGACCTGGAGAAGGCCCAAGTTATCCAAACCGGCTCCGTCAGCATTCTTGCTTCGCCGAGTGACGTATCCGCGTTGCAACAGGCCGGGTTTACTACGGAAGAGCAAAAATCAGCGGCCCAACAGGCCGGCTTGGCTGACCTGCTCATCGAAGACTACGTGCTGCCCTTCGAGGCGGTGTCGCTGTTGCTGCTGGCCGCGGCTATCGGCGCGCTGGTCCTTGTAAGGCCAAGGTAACTGCCCATGTCTCTCGAATCGATGCTGATAGTCGCCGCAGCCCTGTTTGCCATAGGCTTGTATGGTTCCTTGGCGCGCCGCAACGTACTGGTAGTGCTGATGTCCATAGAGTTGATGTTCAACGCCGTCAACCTGACGTTGGTGGCGATGGCGAAGTACGTGGCGCCGGCGGGGTTGCAGGAAAATATCGGCGCGGTATTGACGGGCCAGGTGTTTGCGGTGTTCGTCATTACGGTAGCCGCCGCCGAGATTGCCCTTGGACTGGGCATAGTTTTCGCAATGTATAGGAACACCCAATCGGTAGACCTGGACCAAGCGACGGAGTTGCGCAATTAAGATGACTTGGCAACTGAGACACGATGAGCCATAGCTGAAATGTGGATTGAATTCAAACGGGCCCCAAATCTGATGATGGCCGAGATGTGGAAGGAAGTCTTGGAAGGAGAAGGTTTGCCTACCCGCATCCTCCCTGAAGGCGACATACTGGACTGGGGCGAGCGAGTCCCATTTGTTATCTACGTACCCAAAGCGCGGGAACATGTGGCGGAAGAGATCCTGAGGAAGTTGTAGATGGTCAACGAGTCCTCCATATTGGCTATCTTCCTGCTGCCGCTGGCGTCGTTCCTGGTCATCGGCCTGGTAATCCGTCCGTTTTTCAACCGGTACTCATGGATCAGCGGGTACCTGATTATCGCTGCCCTCACCGTTGCCCTGATCCTTTCAGCCTCGGTGTTGAATGCCGTGGTCAGAGGGCAAGACCTCCAGCCAACCGCGATTCCGTGGCTGGATTTGGGCGGGGCAGTCATTGAATTTTCGCTGTTCGTGGACCCGCTGACGGCGGTGATGCTGCTGGTGGTCACGTCGGTCAGCTTGATGGTCCAGATTTATTCCCTGGGGTACATGCGGGGCGACCCCGGCTACGCCAGGTACTTTGCCTACATGTCCCTGTTTACGGCTTCCATGCTGGGGTTGGTGCTGGCCGCCAATGTCATCGTTCTCTATGCTTTCTGGGAACTTGTGGGCGTATCGTCGTACCTGCTGATAGGCTTCTGGCACGACCGTCCGGCGGCCGCGGCGGCAGCGAAAAAAGCGTTCCTTATTACCCGCATAGGCGATGTCGGCTTTCTGCTGGCGATTCTCTACCTGTTCTTCAAAGCGGACGAATTCGTCGCCGTGGGCCTGAACCCATTCCACATCCCGGACATATTCCAAGCGGCCGCACCGCTGGCGGCGGGAGGCGCGATACTGGGCGGGGCCGGGTTGACTTGGCTCACCCTGGGGATTTTCGCCGGAGCCGTGGGAAAGTCCGGCCAGTTCCCGTTACACTCCTGGCTGCCCGACGCCATGGAAGGCCCCACGCCGGTCAGCGCGCTGATTCACGCCGCAACAATGGTTGCCGCCGGGGTCTTCCTGGTTGGACGGTTCTACCCGTTGTTCCTGGCCGCTCAGCACGCTCTTACCGTCGTGGCCTTGGTGGGGGCTTTCACTGCTTTGATGGCGGCCACCATGGGCTTGGTGATGAACGACATCAAACGGGTTATGGCTTACTCGACGGTGAGCCAGTTGGGCTACATGATGGCGGCGTTGGGAGTAGGGGCATTCCCGGCGGCCATATTCCACTTGGTGACTCACGCGGCTTTCAAAGCCCTGTTGTTCCTGGGAGCGGGCAGCGTCAACCACGCCACTGGCACCTTCGACATGCGCTATATGGGGGGACTGCGGCGTTACATGCCCTTGACCTATTTGATGGTGGTCATAGGCGGCCTCAGCCTGGTGGGAATATTTCCGCTGGCGGGGTTCTGGAGCAAGGACGAAATCCTGGTTGGAGCGTGGAGCGACACCCGGTTGGTGCCGGACTGGGTTGGCGTCCTGACGTTTATCCTGTTGCTTGTCGGTGTACTCCTTACCGCCTTTTACACATTGCGGATGATTCACATGACGTTCCACGGCGAATTTCGGGGCGGCGTGGAAAAGGAATTGGAAGGCCAGGGCGCGCCGGAAGGAGACGGGCATCACGGTGGCGTGCACTTGGGTGAATCGCCTGCAGTCATGTGGCTGCCGATGGCCCTGCTTGCCATACCGGCGGTTGTCGCGGGATTCTTGATCAATCCGCAGTGGGTGAAAGTGTTCGTCATTCCCAAGCACTGGGTGACGGAATTTTTGGTGGCGGGAGTCGAAACGGCCGCCTTGCCCGCAGTGGTCCACTTGGACATCCCCGATTTCAACATCGGGATGGCCATACTCTCGACGATAGTAGCGTTGGCGGGAATAGGTCTGGCGGCGTTGGTCTATCGCGGTCGCACCGCCGAGGCAGGAGACCCACTGGAGGTAGCCAAGCCTGCGCACAGGTTGCTGTCGCAGAAGTACTTCATAGACGTCCTTTATGAGGACCTTATCGTGCGGCGAGTCTTCTATGGCGGCCTTGTAGTGGTCCTGGACTGGCTGGACAGGGTCGTCGTCGACGGGGTTGTGGAGGCCGTGGGATTCGTGTTGCGGCACTTGGGACCCCAATCCATTGTCAGGATTCAGACCGGAGAAGTGCAGGCCTACGGGGTGTTGTTGACTATTGGCAGTTTGATAATCGTCCTTGGATTCCTGCTGCTATGACGGCTTTTCCGGGTCTGCTGACAGCAACGGTATTCCTGCCCGCGGTGGGCGCTCTGGTCATCCTGGCTTTGGCCAGAGGGGACCGCAACGTTCGCGCCATTGCCGTTGTGGTCGCCGTTGCAGATTTGGTCCTGAGCCTGATGGTGTTTGGGCTGTTCAGCCGCGATGATGGAGCCCCCCGGTTCCAACTCATCGACCAGATTTTCTGGTTCAACACCGAGTCACTGAGGGCGAGCTACCTGCTGGGCGTGGACGGTCTTAGCGCCCCACTGGTTGCGCTGACCGGCATCCTGGGACTGTGCGCCGTATTCGCGTCGTGGCATATCCACACCAGGGTCAAGGAACATTACATCTGGCTATTGTTGCTGCAGACCTCGGTGATGGGCGTATTCAGTTCCTTGGACCTGTTGCTCTTCTTCCTCTTCTGGGAGTTGGAGCTGATTCCCATGTACATGCTCATCTCCGGCTGGGGCACGGGCCGCAAAGAGTACTCGGCCATGAAGTTCCTGCTGTTCACCATCCTGGCCAGCGCCTTCATGCTGGTGGCCATCGTGGCAGTGTTCCTGACCCCGGAGGTGGGGACCTTCGACATGAGGTCTCTCTCCGAGCCCGGCAGCATGTTGACGTCCGCTGTCGCGCTGTTGCCCATGGGGGCGTTGTTCTGGTTGTTCTTCGCAGGGTTCGCCATCAAGCTTCCCACTTGGCCGGTGCATACCTGGCTTCCTGACGCCCATACCGACGCGCCCACCGCCGCCAGCGTGATGCTGGCCGGAGTGCTTCTGAAGATGGGCGGCTACGGGTTGCTGCGGATAAACGTTGGCATGTTCCCTGACCAAACCCAGCAATTCTCTTGGGCGTTGGTTCTATTGGGTGTAATCAGCGTGCTGTACGGCGCAGTCGTTACCCTCAGGCAAACAGACCTCAAACGGCTCATCGCATATTCCAGCGTCAGCCACATGGGGCTGGTGCTGGTTGGCATAGGCTCTGTTGGGGTGTCCCAAGGCGTGATAACCGCGGCGGGTCTGAGCGGTGCCGCAATGCAGCTTTTTACCCACGGGACGATAACCGGACTCTTGTTCCTTGGGGCCGGCATAGTGTACGAGAAAGCCCATACGCGCTACATTCCCGACCTCGGTGGGCTGGCGTACAGGATGCCCATAGTTGCGACCGCGCTTCTGATTGCGGGATTTGCTTCGCTGGGGCTGCCGGGGCTGAGCGGGTTCGTGTCGGAGTTGCTGGTATTTCTTGGGGCTTTCCGCGCTTATCCTGTACATACCGCTTTGGCTGTCCTGGGAATCGTGTTGGCCGCGGGTTACATCCTGTGGATGATGGAGCGGGCGTTTTTCGGGGCCCGTCGAGAGCGGTTCCAACAATTGACCGACGCATCGTTTGTTGAGGCCCTTCCGTTGGTAATCCTGGTGGTCACCATCGTTGGCGTGGGCGTTTACCCATCGATTTTGACCGACGTTTTCGATGCAGGCTTGAAGCCCATAGTGGCGCTACTTCCGGCGGGCGGCTGACAATCATATGTCCCTTCACGATCTCTACCTGATATCACCTCAACTCGCAGTGGCGGCTGTGGGTCTTCTGGTCATTCTGCTGGACCTGCTGGTGCCCCGCAAGGACGTGCTTCCGGCGGTGGCCTTCGTCGGGCTTGTAGTCCCATTGTTGCTGCTGCTCCACCAAGTGTCGATAACTGGGGCGTCTTTCACCTTCCTGACAGGATGGTCCGAATTTAAGCCGGACGCCTTGCAGGGGTCTTTTTCCGTAGACGAGTTCTCGCTGTTCTTTAACTTCCTGGTGTTGGGCTCGGTAGCATTAGTGGTCCTGGCCTCGGAGGACTATGTCCGGCAAATGCCGCGATTCCGTGGCGAGTACTTTGGGCTGCTGCTTTTCTCGGCCTCGGGAATGATGTTGCTGGCGTCGGCGACCGAGTTGGTCACCATCTACATCTCCTTGGAACTGACTACATTGCCGTTGGCGGCATTGGCGGCGTTTTTGAGCACCTCCAAGTCCAGCGAAGCCGCCATGAAGTTCCTGATCATCGGCGCTATAAGTTCGGCGGTCATGCTGTACGGCATGGCCTTGGTGTATGGGCTGTCCGGTGGCACCACCATTCAAGAGATAGCCGCCCTGTTCCAATCATCGGCCGGCCAGGGTCCAGCCTTCGGAGGCTTCGCCCTGTTGATTGGCGTGGTGCTGATGCTGGTCGGATTCGGCTTCAAGATTTCCTCGGTCCCCTTCCAGATGTGGGCGCCGGACATCTACGAAGGCGCTCCCACGCCTGTGGTGGCCTTCCTCTCCGTAGCCAGTAAAGCCGCGGCGTTTGCGGTGCTCATCCGGATATTTTTCACCGGGTTTTTCGGCGCCGCGCTGGACTGGGGAATCCTGATGGCAATCCTGGCGGCTGCCTCGATGACGGTTGGCAACCTGGCAGCCATTGGGCAAAGCAACATACGAAGGCTGTTTGGCTACAGCACCATTGCCCACGCGGGGTACATACTGGTTGGCGTGGCGGCGGGGGTGAAGGAATCTGCTGTGGGATCCGGGATACCGGAATTTGCGCCCGTAGGTCTCAATAGCGTTGTCTTCTACCTGGGTGCCTATGCAGTAGCCAATTTGACGGCATTTATTGCGATAATCGCCATCAGCCACCGGACGGGCAGCGACTCGATAACCGACTATGCCGGGATAGCCCGCCGTGCGCCGCTACTGGCGATCGCCCTGAGCTTGGCGCTGGTGGCGTTGATAGGAGTGCCGCCGACCAGTATCTTCATTGCCAAGCTTTTCATCTTTGCCGCGGCAGTCAAGAGCGGGTTGACGTGGCTGGCGATACTGGGTGTGATCAACAGCGTTGTCTCAGCCTATTACTACGTTCGAATCATCCGCACTATGTTCCTGGACCAGCCACAGGAGCAGGACGCCATACCTGTGTCTCCCAGTTCATGGCTTGCCCTGACCGTCACGTCCGCTGCGATGGTCTGGATCGGCGTCGCAC
The DNA here is from genome assembly GCA_965203835.1 of Dehalococcoidia bacterium. GTDB lineage: Bacteria > Chloroflexota > Dehalococcoidia > Lucifugimonadales > UBA3495 > CBDCFV01. Next base: position 535,821 of record OZ241919.1, on the reverse strand, counting down.
CCGGCTATGTCCTTCGGGCGTCGGAAATTGCCGTGGGCGCGCTGACGATTGGGATATGACGACTTGGCGGTGGATAGAACCAGACGATTTCTCATCTGAACGCCATGCTCTTTTTCAGCCCCACCTTCGGGAGAGCAGCGAGTTGGTATTTGCACCGGCGGATGCGGCAAGGGTGATATAATTAACCACGGCTACGAACGTTCCCCATCCTGGCTTTGGGCCGATGGCTCGGCAACCATCAGCGCTAGCGCGTTGATTGCGGTCCTGATAAATGTTTCTCCGTCACTGGCCGGAGTCTGGGGCGTTGGATTTCTCCACGAACTGACCAATAAACAGGACGGGGTAATTATAGTAGCCTCGCTGTTGCTGTTCCCCACAACAATCTTCATCTACGTGGTGGCCAGGATGATATTCGCAGCCAAGGAAGCAGTTGAGAAAAAAGCAACCGAGAGGGGTCGGCAGGAAGGTCTGCGAGAGGGCCAACAGGCGGAGCGGGAGCGCATTGGGCAGGAACTGGAGGAATTGGCAAGAAGTGGGGTAGACGTCCCGCCGGAAATTGCCCGAATAATCGCCAGCAAGTCTGACCCGCGAGACTGATTCGCGCTGTGGTGTACACCTCTCAAATGAAGAGCGTCGGAATCATATACAACAACCGAATCCCGGAGGCTCTGGACCTGACCACTGCCATCCTCCACCAGTTAGACTTGCCCGACGATTCCTGGATTTCCCCTGCCGAGAACCTGGAGGCCTTGAGGCAGCACGCGGTGGACACCGACCTAGTGATCACCGTAGGGGGCGACGGGACCATTCTGCGGGCTGTCCAGGTTACCGCCCCCAGTGGCATCCCCTTGGTGGGTATCAACATGGGGCGCCTTGGCTTCATGACCGAGTTGCAGGTGCACGAGGCATTGGAAAAGCTGCCCCAGTATATTGACGGGGAGTGCCGCACCGAGGAGCGGAACATGCTCCAAGCGAGGGTAGTGAAAGGGGACACCAATGGGAAGGTTGTGGACGGGCCGTACCACGCTCTCAACGACGCTGTGGTGGCCCGGGGCGCAGTGTCAAGGGTGGTGACGATTACGGGAACAATTGACGGCGCCCAGTTGACTACCTTCCGGGCAGACGCGGTCATTCTATCCACCGCAACCGGCAGCACCGGTTACAACCTTGCCGTGGGAGGACCGATTCTCGACCCGTTGTCCGACGGTCTGGTGCTCAAGACGGTGGCGGCGCACATGGGTCTTACCGCTGGACTGGTGTTGAACAAGTCCGCCCAGGTCGGGCTGGCGCTCGAAGGGTACCAGGAAGCCACCCTCAGCGTCGACGGTTACGTGGACTACCCATTGTATCCCGGGGATCGGGTTGAGTTGGAACAAAGCCCATTCAAGGCTAAGTTCCTGCGGGCAAACTCCCCCAGCTATTTTTACGCAACGCTCACCCGCCGACTCGGTTTCAGCATTCGCGGGCAGTGAGGCTTCAAGAGGTTATGGCAGCATCAGAATCGGAACCCACCGTCGAAACCAAGACCATCTACGAAGGACGCATCGTCAACCTGCGGGTGGATACGGTGCGCCTTCCCAACGGACGGTTGACCACCAGGGAAATAGCCGAACATTCCAGCACCATCTGTGTGGTGCCGTTGGACGATGAAGACAACGTGTTGCTGGTGCGCCAGTACCGCAAGCCTGCGGAGGCCCAGTTGCTGGAAATACCGGCCGGCGGCATAGAACCGGGAGAGGACGCCGAAGAGGCGGTGGTGAGGGAACTCCAGGAAGAAATTGGCTACACCGCCGACACTCTCCGCCACCTGTGCAGCTTCTGGGTCGCCCCCGGGTGGACTACCGAGTACATGTACGCCTATTTGGCCACAGATTTGAGACAAGCAGAGCTTGACGCCGACTATGACGAGAACATATCGGTGGAACGGGTGCCCCTGCCGGACACTCTCGGACTGATTGAGAAGGGCGAGATACAGGACGGCAAGAGCATCGCCGCCTTGCTGATGGCCCTTCGGCAGAACGACAGCGGCCGATAAGCCAGCCACGCTTGTATAGATGGCCAAGTGAGATTCTGATATATTGAATGGCGTTTTCTCGAGTTGAAGCGAACGCCACTGGAATCGACGCAATGTAAACAGGCGGCGCCTCCTAAAGACGGCAGGCGCTGATATTTTCAAAGGCAAGACCGGAGGAAGAGGCGCCAATGCTGGAACACGATGTCCTTGTCATCGGAGCGGGGTTGGCCGGTATGCGGGCCGCCATTGCCGCGCGGGCCGAGGGAGCCAATGCCGCGATTATCAGCAAAGTCCACCCGGTGAGAAGCCACTCCAACGCCGCGCAGGGAGGCATCAACGCCGCCCTGCTTGACCGGGGAGATGACTGGGAGGACCACGCTTACGACACCGTGAAGGGGAGCGATTTCCTGGGAGACCAGGACGCCATCGAAGTCATGTGCCGCTCCGCGGGGCAGGCCTTGATCGACATGGAGCACATGGGGGTGACCTTCAACCGGGATGACGAAGGCCGGTTGGGGACTCGCGCCTTCGGCGGCCAGCGCCGTGCAAGAACCTTTTTCGTCGGGGACTTTACCGGCCAAGCGATGCTGCACGTGATGTTCGAGCAGTTAATCAAGTCGGGTGTGCGCCGTTACGAAGAATGGTTTGTGACAGGCTTGATTGAGGAAGACGACCGGGTTTGTGGCGTCACGGCCCTTGAAATACGCACCGGCCAGGTTTACGCCATCCGGGCCAAGACCATAATCTTCTGCACCGGCGGACTTGGAAGGCTGTTCGAGCCAAGTACAAACGCCCTGATCGTGACCGGCGACGGCATTGCCTTGGCGTACAATGCCGGCGCCCGGCTGATGGACATGGAAATGGTCCAGTACCATCCCACCACCCTGGCCGGAAGCGGAGTGCTGATCTCCGAGGCAGCGCGGGGTGAGGGAGCCTATCTGCTGGACAAGAACGGCGACCGATTCATGGAGAGATACGCTCCAACAATGAAGGAGCTGGCCTCCCGTGACGTGGTGTCCCGGGCGGAGCAGACCGAAATCAACGCTGGCAACGGCATCAACGGTTGCGTCCTGTTGGACTGCCGTCACTTGGGCGAGAGCCTGATCATGGAAAAGCTCAGCCAGATCCGTGAAATCGGCATCGACCTGGTTGGCGTTGACATGATCAAGGAGCCTATACCGATACGGCCGGGCATGCACTACATGATGGGCGGTATCAAGACCGACGTGGACGGGCTGACCAACCTGCCGGGCGTTTACGCGGCCGGCGAGTGCGCTTGCGTCAGCGTCCACGGCGGCAATCGGTTGGGGGCTAATTCCCTGCTCGACACCATCGTATTCGGGCAACGGTCCGGCGCCCATGCGGCCCGCGCCTCCCGCGAACTGGAGTATATTGAGTTCGACGTGGACGAGACGGTAAGGCGGGAACAGCAGCGGATACAGGACATTCTGGACCGTCCCCAAAATGGCGACCGGGTCGGTGATGTCAGGTTGGGTATGGGACAGTCTATGAACAATAACCTCGCCGTTTATCGCAACGAGAATGGAATGCAGGAGACCATGCACGACCTGCAGGGGCTCAAGGAGCGTTACCGTAATGTTCCGGTGGACAATAAGGGGCGTGTGTTCAATACCGACTTGGTGTTCGCCTTGGAGTTGGGATTCATGCTGGACTGCGCCGAGACCATTGCCATGAGCGCGTTGGATCGGAAGGACAGCCGCGGGGCGCAAGCGCGGACCGACTATCCCGACCGTGACGACGAGAACTGGATGAAGCACATCGTCGCTTCCAAGGGCGAGGAAGGCCCGGAAATCTCCTACTCCCCGGTTTCCATTACCAAATGGACTCCCGAAGAAAGGAAATACTGACCCATGGACATTACCGTCAGAGTTAAGAGGTACGACCCGGAAGTCGACCCGCCACTGTCCTATTGGCAGGACTATGCCGTGACCCTGGAAGAGAGCGGCACGGTGCTGGATGCTCTTATCAAGATACGGGAAGAGATGGACGGCTCCCTGAGCCTGCGGTGTTCGTGCCGAAGCGCCATCTGCGGTTCATGCGCCATGCGCATCAACGGCCATGCGGCGTTGGCTTGCAAGACTCAGGCCCGGGCCGCTGCCGGCGAAGACAACACTATCGTCATCGAACCGGCCGGAGTAATGCCAGTGGTCAAAGACCTCGTGGTGGACTTCGACATGTTCTGGTCGAAGATTATGGAGGTCGAGCCGTATTTGCAGCCCGAAGGTCCCGAACCGGAGGCTGAGTACATCGCATCAGCCGAGTCGATGCTGCACCTGTCTGGAGTAACGGCTTGCATCATGTGCGGCGCGTGCGTGTCCGACTGCACGGTGCTGGAAGTAGACCCCACTTTCCTTGGTCCGGCAGCTTTGGCCAAGGCATACCGGTTCACCGCGGACCCGAGGGACGGCGATGCCGAAGGTCGCTCTGTTGAGCGTTTGAAGGCTTTGAACGAGCCGACGGGGATGTGGGACTGCACCCGGTGCTACGAGTGCGTCCAGGCCTGTCCAAAAGGTGTAGCCCCGATGGACAGGATAATGGCCCTGCGAGACCAAGCCATATCCGTGGGTCTGACCAACACCAATGGCGCAAGGCACGCCGAGGCGTTCAGTGACTCAGTGGAGCACAGCGGCCGGCTGGACGAACTGCGCCTTGTGCCCAAGACTGTGGGCATGACGAACCTTCCCGCCCTTTTGAACATGGCGCCTGAAGCGTTGCGCGCTTTGACTCACGGGAAGTTGCCCCCATTCACACACGAGAAAATCGAGGGCGTCAACCACGTCCGAGATATATTTCGTCGGCTGGAAGACAACGAAGAGTAATCGTCGGGCACGCTAGGAGCGTGCTCTATTCTGGTAACCCCGGAGGACCAGGTTGAAATACGCATTTTACCCGGGTTGCGTTTCCCGTGGAGGCTGCCCGGAGCTTTACCCCGCCGCCAAGCTGATTTGCCAGCGGTTAGGCATTGAGTTGCAAGAGATGCCTGGTGCGTCGTGCACCGGCGCCGGCGTTCTCCAAGAGAAAAACCGGTTCCTGGGCGACGTGCTCAATGCCAGGACCTTCGCCATGTCAGAAGCCTTGGGGCTTCCTATCATGACTATTTGCAGTACCTGCCAGGGCGTGATGAGCCAAGCCAATTACCGCATGGTCAATGATGTCGAATACTTGGCGCAGGTCAACGAGCAACTGGCTGAAGAAGGGCTGGAGTACAAAGGGACCGCGGTGCCCAAGCACCTCCTGTGGATACTCTTGGAAGACTACGGATTGGACAACCTGACGCCGTTGATAACCAGGCCATTGGCAGGCGTGCGACTGGCGCCCTTCTACGGCTGCTACATTGTGCGGCCCACGGACGCCCTGGACTTTGAGAACAACCCGGAGCGGGCCTCGTCACTGGAGCGGCTCATCGAAATCCTGGGAGCCACGGTGGTGGACTTCAGCGGCAAGACCCGTTGCTGCGGGTTCCCCATCCTGACCATCAACGAGAAGAATTCGGTGGCCATGGTGGCCAAGCACACTTCGGAAGTGAAAGACCTGGGGGCTGACGCCATGGTGACGCCCTGTCCTTTGTGTCACCTCAACCTGGACCAGTTTCAACCAAAAGCCTCGGCTCAAGCGCAGCGGCCCATAGACATGCCTATCCTGCACATGCCGCAGGCGATCGGGCTGGCCATGGGTGTACGACCCGAGGACCTGGGGTTGCAACGCCACATCGTCAACACCAGGCCGCTGGTTACAAAGCTGGGCGCGGCAGCACATTAACCTTGGGGCGGTCTCGCCCGGGTGATATGATCAGCCCGCTTCACTCGGGCTTGAATGGGTACTAAACGAAAAGGTCCTGCACTTCGCAAGTGAACCCGGGGATTACTTCCTCGCCGTCCAAACTTGCACCTTCGGAAAGCTCTGTGGGGTCTCCCAGCGGACGGTAGATGGTAACGGTCCGTTGCACCCGTTGGACCAACCAGACCAAACGCGTACCCCCTTGCAGCCAGTCCTCGATTTTCTCCCGCACGTCCAGCGGCCTGTCCTGCGGAGACACCACCTCTACTGCTAGGTCGGGGGCCGCAGGGAAACAGCCTTCGGGAAGTCCAATTTCGGGTATGCGGTCACGCCCAACGAAGGCGGCGTCCGCCGCCCGTACCGTATCAGGGTCGCGGCCCAGCACAAACCCGGTCCCTGCAGAGAAGACGGCCCCCAAGTCATTGCCTTTCACATGGGCGTCAAGAGCCGTCCCTATGCGCACGGCCACACCGGTTTGCCTCTCGTCAGCCGGCGGCATTTCGTAGACCCTTCCTTTGACCAACTCCAGGCGACGCCCGTCGGCGGGCAGGCAAAGCAATTCTTCTGCTGTGAACAGAGTCTTGAGCCTGCGTCCCGCGAGGGTCGTCATTCTAGTTGTCATAACGCTTTACCCGCCTATTTTGTCCAGTCAGTGGGCCTCTTGGTTCCCTTTAATCGAACAAGTCCTTGACGTTGCAAACGAACCCGGGTACCACTTCGCCGCCGTCCAGTGTGCCGTCCTCGGTCAACTCCGTATAGTCAGTGGCGGACCGGTAAACTCTGACCGTGCGACGGGATGGATACACCAGCCAGACCAAGCGTGTCCCGGCTTGAAACCATTCCGCAACCTTTTCCAGTACCTCCCGGGTACGGTTGCTGGGAGAAACAACCTCTATGGCCAAGTCGGGAGCCATAGGAAGGTACTCCTCGGGTATTTCGCCGGGCGGCAAACGGTCATAGCTGACAAAGGCTACATCGGGCGCCCGGACCGTGTCAGGGCTCCGGCGCAAAATAAAGCCGGGGTCACCAACGAGAATGCGTCCCAAACGGTTACTTCTAATGTGAGGTCCCAATATACTTGCAGTAGCCCCGGCGATGTCAGCGTGTCTCCCATTGGCAGGCGGCATTTCGTATATTTTCCCCTCGACTAATTCCAAACGGCGTCCATCGGAAGGGAGATGCAACAACTCTTCCGCGGTGAACAGCGTTTTCAGCGTGCGCCGCTTGGGTATGGTCGTGTAGGATGCCATTTCCCCGGTTACCGCCTACCGTTGCAGGTTGGAGACCGATTGCCGGATGGCTTGGATGGTCTTATCCACGGCCTCGTCGTCGTGCACTACCGCGGGGTAAAACTTGGAACCTTTCAAGACCCCGTTTTCAAGCAGGCCGGCGTTGAAGTCGGTCATTGTCCGCCCGTCGCCGGACAGCCAGTCCCGGTAGTTGTGGACCGGGCGGTCGGTGAAGACGGCGTCGAACACAGCATCTTCGCCGCAGACCTGGACCGGGACTCCGTTTTCGGCGCAGGCATCGGTTATCGCTTGACGGACCTGTCCTCCGGCGTGCCGCACCTTATCGTACACGCCTTCCTGCCGCAGTTGCTCCAACGTGGCCAGACCAGCCGCGCAGGCGACCGGGTTGCCGTTAAGGGTGCCGATCTGGCTTACAAAGGTGTCGGAGTCGACGGAGCCTTCGTCGTAGACCGAGAGGATGTCACTGCGTCCCATAACTGCCGCCAAGGGATAGCCGCCTCCCATTATCTTGCCCATGGCGCAGAGGTCTGGCGTAACTCCGTAGAATTCCTGGGCGCCTCCCCAAGCCAACCGGAAACCGGTCACCACTTCGTCGAATATCAAGGGAACGTTGTACTTGGCGGTAATGTCCCGCAGGCCCTGAAGGAAGCCCGGCTGGGGCGAGATCATCCGCTGCAAGGGCTCGACGATGACGGCAGCCATTTCGTCGTGATGAGCGTCGATGATAGCCGACGTCGTTTCCAGGTCGTTGTAGGGTGCAATCAACATCAGTTCTTGGATGGCCCTCGGAATTCCGCCGCTGTTGGGTTCGGAAATAGGAAACTCCTGGGCTGCGGAAGGGGTCACGCTCATCAAGGCGTAGTCGCTGGTGCCGTGGAACCCTCCTTCGAACTTCAGTACCTTCTCGCGACCCCGGAAGGCGCGGGCGGAGCGCATGGCTTGGAAGGTAGCGTCTGTGCCGCTGGTGGTGAAGCGCACCATTTCCGCACACGGCACTGCTTCGACCAACTGTTCAGCCAGCAGCACGGCCCTTTCGTTATTGGCGAAGAAAGTGCTGCCCTGCTCCACCGCCTTGATGACCGCCTCCACGACGGCTGGGTGGGCATGGCCCAAGAGCATCGGGCCAGACCCCATCATCCAGTCCACGTACTCGTTGCCGCTGACGTCCCAGACCCGTGATCCCTTGCCCTCTTTGACCAGGAAATTCAGGTCTTCCCTAAAGCGGAGGTTGCCGGTGTAGCCGCCCGGCATGTATTGTCCGGCCTTTTTCAGCAGAAGTTTTTCCTCGGGTGTGCGGTTTGGCATTGAAATCTCCTTGTTGGTGTTTCGCTTACTTTTGGGGTTGTGGCGCCTGTATTACCAAGTCTCCCACGTTCACATGGACGGAGTCTTCCCGAAATTCGAAAAGGTTGGGATTCCACTCCTCTCGAAGCGTTTTTACCTTTGTGACGTATCCGGGAAGTCCCAAGAAAGAACGAGGCGCATCGGGATCAACTGCTCGGTAGGTCTCGAATGTTCTCGCAACCGAAAATTGGGGTTGAACTTCGATGATTTCTACTCGGATTTTGGAACGCGTTAAGCGGCCTAATAAGACTTTTGAATCGGGGTCGAAGACAGCAACTTCAGGCTCTTGGAGATCGAACTTCATACCGGTCTCTACACCGTCCAGTGCGCCTTTGTTTATTATAACTTCTCTGCTGTTGAGAATTTTGGCCACTTTACCTTCAATTCCCATGGATCAGCCTCTTTCGCCCTTGAGAAGTGCTCTTAGCCACTCAAACAGTGCTTCTTCTGGGATTTCTCGTCTGATGGTAATTCCTTGAGGTGGTGACGGGTCGTACCGCATCCGCCTTTCCAAATCAGCCCAGAACTCTGGGTTAATCCTATCAGATACTGAACAGACCGAGTAGGTGTCACGGACTTCCGAAACCTCCAACACTCCCCATTTTTCCTCCCTGGCGGTGGCGAGCACTACGAATCTATCACCGGACATTATGCCATCTCGAGAACCGAGGGGCAGGTCGATGCCCACGTCATCGCCTATGGTTGTGATGCCGGTTGCCTGGACAATGACGGTGAGGTTAGTTATAGCTTTTGTTACCGTTCTTAAAGTAATCCAAACTGAAAGCCGAGTCAAAAGTTTAGGGACAGTAACTGTGATTATGAGGTACAGGAATATCAGGACAAGAGTGACCGCGATGGAAATCAGGATGGCGAAGACCAAATTAATCGCGATGAGTTGAATTGATAGATGGACGAATTCAATGGTTACTTGAAATACAAACAGGACGACCGCCAACGCGACGGCGAAAACCGGGATTATCCAAGAGCGTATTTGCTTCCAAAACTCCAACTACAACGACTACGTCTTGTTAATGACCTGCAATGAGGTCTGGTAAATCACAATCTATAAAAAGCCCCACCGTTCCTTGGTGGGGCTCAAACGATGGTATTGAAGGCGGGGTTGGGTTACGCCTGTTCGGCCCTGGCCTGCCTCATCACCTCCACCAGTTCCTGTACGCTGGCGGCGGAGCGGTTGAGGGACGCTTTCTCAGACTCGGTGAGCCCGATTTGTATAACTTCCTCCATGCCGTTGGCGCCAACCTTGACCGGGACGCCTACGCACAGGCCGTTGATGCCGTATTCGCCTTCGAGATAAGCGCAGCAGGGCAGGATGCGTTTCTTGTCGAGCAGCACCGCTTCCACCATCTGGGTAATGGCGGCGGACGGGGCGTAGTAGGCGCTGCCTTCTTTAAGCAGGGCGACGATTTCCCCACCGCCGTCGCGGGTGCGCTGCACCAGTTGGTCTATCTTTTCCTCGGCCATCAACTCGGTGATAGGGATGCCGCCGGCAGTGGTGTATCGCACCAGAGGGACCATGTCGTCTCCGTGGCCGCCCAGCACCAGTGCCTGCACATCCTCCACGGATACGTTAAGCTCTTGAGCGATGAACGTACGGAAGCGGGCGGTGTCGAGCACACCTGCCATGCCGAAGACGCGATTCCTGGGGAAGCCGCTGCTTTCGTACACGTTTTGAACCATGGCGTCCAAGGGATTGGTGACTGCAATGATGATGCAGTTGGGCGAGTATTTGACCACCTGCTCCGTCACCGACGACGTAATCCGCATGTTGGTCAACAGCAGGTCGTCTCGGCTCATGCCAGGCCTGCGGGCGATACCGGCGGTGATTACAACAAGGTCAGAGTCCGCAGTCTCTTCGTAGCTGTTGCTGCCGATGATGCTGCCGTCAGTACCCGTGACCGGTCCGGCCTCCAGCATGTCCAGTCCCTTGCCTTGGGGAAGGTCTTCTATGACGTCTACGAGAACTACGTCGGCGTAACCCAATTGATGAATCCGCAGAGCGGTGGTTGCGCCGACGTTGCCCGCGCCGACTACGGTTACCTTGTTTCGCATCTGGTCGTTGCTCCTATGTGTAATCGGTATGGTTCAGGATTTGCCTGGCACACGATAACGGGGCACCGTGGTGCCCCTTGTAATCGTTTGCTACACCTCATCCGGTCGGTGTGTTGCTAAATCGAGTCCACAATGGCGTTCAGGGTGGCGCTCGGGCGCATGGCTTTTGCGGCCATTTCGTCATCAGGAATGTAATAGCCGCCAATGTCCATTGGCTTGCCCTGGCAGTCGATCAGCTCCTGGATGATTTTCTCTTCATTTTCGGCCATCTGCTGGGCCACCTTGGCAAAGCGGGCTTGCAGCTCGGGGTCCTTGGTCTGATTAGCCAGTGCTTGCGCCCAGTACAAGGCAAGGTAGAAGTGACTGCCGCGGGTGTCCAGTTCGTTCACTCTACGCGACGGGGCCCGGCGCTGTTCCAAGTGCTCCCCGATGGCTTCGTCGAGGGTATCGGCCAATAGCTGGGCCTTGTCGTTCTTGAATACTTGGGCGCAATGCTCGAAGGAGGCGACGAGGGCACAGAACTCTCCCAGCGAGTCCCACCGCAAGTGGCCCTCCTCCATGAACTGCTGCACGTGCCTGGGGGCTGACCCGCCGGCGCCCGTCTCGAACATCCCGCCGCCCTTCAGCAGGGGGACTACCGAAAGCATCTTGGCGCTGGTGCCGAGTTCCAGGATAGGGAACAGGTCGGTCAGGTAGTCCCGTAGGACATTGCCGGTCACGGAAATGGTGTCCTGTCCCGCCCGGCTTCGCTCCACCGTAGCCTTCATCGCATCCATAGGAGTCATGATGCGAATGTCCAGCCCGGTGGTGTCATGGGTGGGCAGGTATTGGTCCACCTTCTTGAGCAACTCCGCGTCGTGGGCGCGGTTGGGGTCGAGCCAGAAGATGGCCGGGGTGCCGGTGAGCCTGGCCCGGTTGACTCCCAGCTTGACCCAGTCCTCGATCGCCGCGTCCTTGGTCTGGCACATCCGGAAGATATCGCCTTCCTCAACGCTCTGTTCCATCAGGGTCGTTCCCGACCCATCCACGACCCGGATCATCCCATTGCCGGGGGCGGTGAAGGTCTTGTCGTGAGACCCGTACTCTTCGGCCGCTTGGGCCATCAGCCCGACGTTGGCCACACTGCCGATGGTGGACGGATCAAACGCCCCATTCTCCTGGCAGTCTTCGATGACCGCTTGGTACAGCCTCGAGTAGGAGCGATCAGGGATCATTGCGACTGTGTCGTGGAGTTCGTTGTCGGGACCCCAGGCCCGCCCACCGTCGCGGATGATCACCGGCATACTGGCGTCAATGATCGTATCGCTGGGAACGTGGAGATTGGTGATGCCCCGGTTGGAGTTCACCATGTACAGTTCCGGCCGTTGGCTGTAGACCGCCTGAACGTCGGCCTCGATCTCCGCTCGCTTGGCCTCCGGCAGGTCCTGTATCTTGGTGAGAAGTTCAGCCACGCCGTTGTCGGGATCAACCCCGACCTCCGCCAATGCAGCGCCGTGCTTGGCAAACACGTCTTCATAGTACACCGACACGAGATGGCCGAAAATTATCGGATCGGAAACACGCATCATGGTTGTCTTCATGTGGAGCGAGAGGAGCACGCCGTCAGCTTTGGCTTTCGCAATTTCCTCCGCATAGAAATTGCGCAACTCGCGGACATTCATCACGGCGCAATCTATGATTTCATCAGCCAGCAGGGGTATGCCGGACTTGAGCGAGGTAACGCTGCCGTCGCTCGCTACGAATTCGATGGCCGCTGACCCCGACTGCGACACCGTTAGCGCCTTCTCGCTGCCGTAGAAGTCCCCTCCCTCCATATAGGTCACCCGCGTCTTGGACACCTCCGGCCAGTCCCGCATCATCCGGTGGGGGTTGCGTTTGCCGTGCTCCTTGACCGAGTTGGAGGACCGTCGGTCCGAGTTCCCTTGCCGCAGGACCGGGTTTACCGCGCTGCCAACCACCCTGGAAAAGCGGGCCCGGGCGTCGCGTTCTTCGTCGGTCGAGGGATCGTCAGGGAAATCGGGAATGTTGTATCCCTTTTCCTGCAATTCCCTGATTGCTCCCTTCATCTGGGGAATGGAAGCGCTGATATTAGGCAACTTGATGATGTTGGCGGAAGGGTCCTCGGATAACTCGCCCAACATGGTCAGGTAGTCGGGGATTCTTTGCTCATCAGTCAGGTGGTCGGGGAAATTGGCGATGATGCGGCCGGTCAACGAAATATCCCACGGTTCCCATTCGATACCGGAGCCCTTGGTGAAGGCCCGGAGAATCGGCAGCAGCGAGTGCGTCGCCAGGGCCGGGGCTTCATCGATTTTTGTGTAAATAATCTTCGCCGCTTCTGGCATTTTCCTCTCCTTGGGAAATAAATTTCACTGGCCGATACCAGTCGGCAAGAGACGTTCGGCTGCTGGTCCAGACTAATCCGAGCAATTATACATGCCCAAACTTATCGACGGTAGCCCGGTCATCGCAGTGAGACTCGTCAAGCCTTCAGTTGTTCCAACAGCAGCCCCGGCTCGGTAACCGGGAGCTGGCAGACGTAATTCTGGCACACGTATGCCGTGGGTTGATCGTTGACCATGCCGCGCCCCTCGAGGAGGGGGTAGCTGTCAAGGCCGATGCTTTCCTGTCCGGCGCGTTCCAAGGATGATGGGTCATACCCCATGAGCACTTTGTTGGGCAGGAATTGGCGGCGCACCGTGTCCAACAACGCGGTCGTCGCGTCGTTCACCTGCGGTCCAACAACGGCGACCTCTTTGACCGCCGAGATGTAAAAGTCCAGTGCGCTGAGCCAGTGACCGGTGCCGCCGGGCGACCTAGCCATGTATTCGTGCAGAGATCTCAGAGGGACCGCGGCTTTGGCGGCGTAGTCGTCGTTGCCCGTGAACACGGCCAGCTTCAGCAGTACGTCCGACGCCACCGAGCCGCCGCAGGGCTGGGCGTTATCGAATACGTCCCGCGGCCTGATGACCAGCGCTTCGTGGTCTGAGCCGGTATCATAAAATCCGCCGGTTGCTTCATCCCAGAAAAGCTCGATCATCGAATCGGCAATGGCTACTGCGTTTTCCAGCCAGCGCAGGTCCAGAGTGGCTTCGTAAAGCGCAATCAGTCCGTCGGCCACGCAGGAATAGTCTTCCAAGTACCCCAGAAGTTTAGCTTCACCGTTACGGTACGTGCGCAGCAGGCGTCCCTGTGGGCGCATAACGGTAGTCAGGAACTGGGCGTTCTTGACGGCGGCTTCCAAGTAGTCGGGGCGGCCTAGGGCAGCGCCGACTTCAGCGAAGCTGCGCAGCATCAGCCCGTTCCAGGACGCAAGCACCTTGTCGTCCAGTAGAGGATGTATCCGTCGGTCCCGCACCTCCAGGAGCTTGCTCCTGCCGCGGGCGATGACGCCGTCAAGTTGATCCTGGTCAAGCTGGTGTTCGGCGGCGAATGCCTCCGGGTCCCGTGGGACGTTCAGGATGTTCTTGCCCTCGAAATTGCCGTTGGGAGTCACTCCGAAATAACCGGAAAAAACTCTGGCGTCCTCGTCACCCAGCACGTCAATGAGTTCTTCAGGAGTCCAAACGAAGAACTTGCCCTCCTCCCCTTCGCTGTCCGCGTCCTGCGCCGAGTAGAACCCGCCTTGGGAGTCGGTCATCTCCCTCAGCACGTAGTCCAGGGTCTCTTCGGTGATGCGCCGGTACAGGGGCTTCCCGGTAATCTGGAAAGCGTGGAGATACAAGCGGGCCAGCAGGGCGTTGTCGTACAGCATCTTTTCGAAGTGGGGCACCAGCCAGTAGGCGTCGGTAGAGTAGCGGTGGAAGCCGCCGCCGACCTGGTCGTAAATTCCGCCGTAGGCCATCTTTTCCAGCGTCAACTCCACCAGTTCCAACGCCCTGGGGTTGTAGCCGTGATTGTGGTAGCGGAGCAGGAACTCCGGGGTCATGGGCTGGGGGAACTTGGGCGCCATGCCAAAGCCGCCGTTCTGGTAGTCGAAGTTGGTCGCCAGGGTGGAATAAGCCCGGTGCAACACGTCCACCGTCAGGATGGCTGTCCCGCGGGGCACCTGGCTGCCACGGCCCATCTGCTCGGTAAGCTGTCCGGTAACCCTTTGGATTTCTCCCTTGTTGGTGTTGTAGGCCTCGGCGATGGCCAACAACAGCCGGGGAAAGCCCGGCATGTTGTGCCGGTCCACGGGCGGAAAGTAAGTCCCGCCGTAGAAGGGCTTGCCCTCCGGCGTGAGGAAGACCGTCATTGGCCATCCGCCGCTGCCCGTAAGCATCTGGACGGCCTCCATGTAAATCGCGTCCAGGTCCGGGCGTTCCTCCCGGTCCACCTTGATGTTGATGAAGTTATCGTTCATCAACCCGGCGATGGTCTCGTTTTCGAAAGACTCCCGCTCCATCACGTGGCACCAGTGGCAGGCGGAGTAGCCGATGCTCAATAGGATGGGCTTGTCCTCCGAGCGTGACCGCTCTAAGGCGTCTTCCCCCCACGGATACCATTCCACCGGGTTATGGGCGTGCTGGAGCAAGTAGGGGCTGGTCTCGTTAATTAAACGGTTAGGCATTTTGCACCTAGTCCTTCGTCCGTGATTTGTGGCTGGTGTCGGGGAATTGTCGAGATCACTTTATATGAGTCCCAGCCGGCTAAGGTCGTCTTCCGTCCATTGAGTGGAGCGGAGTACGGAGGCCAAGGTTTTTCGGGGCAGTTGGACTCTACTTGAGTGATAATGGATAGGGACGGTTCTTCCATCTTGATGTTGGTAGACATAACCACCCGTTCGAGTGTTGCGAACACGTATGAAGCCGTCCCGCTCAAGAGCGCGGAGCAATCTCCTTAACGGGGTGTTCCGAAGGAGGTGTACCAACCGCCCTGGAGGTCTCATATTTCTACGGTAACGACTTCCAGACCTGAGACCGCCTTGTTGCCTTGGATGACTTCGTATGCCTCAATGCCTGCCGGCAGCGGGTCGCCATGCTCCATCAATACTTCAAAGTAAGCTTGTGTTAGATCTTGTAGCGCCTCCAGTGCCTCTTCTCTAGTGTACCCTGAAGCGGCGCACACTCCCAGCGCAGGAATGTCAACACTCCAAAAACCGTCCTCTTCCTGCTCGAAATCTACGTCAAAAGCATAGTTCTTCTTGATTCTCATTCCTTTCCTCCCCGGTCCTGGACTTCCTCGCCCAACACCTTCACAAACTCCTCCACCGGCATGGCCCCCAAGTCCCCGCCGTCACGCTGCCGGACGGCTACGGCGCCCGCATCAGCTTCCCGGTCGCCGACCACCAGCATGTAGGGTACTTTTTGCAGTTGAGCGGTGCGGATTTTCTGGTTCATGCGCTCGTTGCGGGAGTCCACTTCCACCCTGAACCCGCTCGAATCAAGGTTGGCCCGCACTGATTCGGCGTATTCCTGGTGACGGTCGGCGATGGGTATTACCACCGCCTGCACCGGGGCCAGCCATACCGGGAAGGCGCCGCCGTAATGCTCGATGAGGACGCCGAGGAAACGCTCCATGGATCCCAGGATCGCCCGGTGCACCATGTAGGGACGGCTGCGGCCGCCCTGGTCATCCTGGTAGGTGAGGTCGAACCGCTCCGGCAAGTTGAAGTCGAACTGCACCGTTGTGCACTGCCAAGCCCGCCCCAAGGCGTCGGTGATGTTGATGTCTATCTTGGGGCCGTAGAAGGCTCCGCCGCCTTCGTCTACCGTGAACGGCAGTCCCCGCTGGTCCAAGGCCCCCCGCAAGGAATTGGTGGCGTGGTCCCACATCTCCAAATCGCCCACGTACTTCTCAGGGCGGGTGGAAAGGGCGATTGAGTAGTCGGAGAAGCCAAAGGCGTCCAGCAACTCGAAAGTCAACTCAAGCACGCCGCCTATCTCCTCCTCCACCTGCTCCGGGCGGCAGAATATGTGGGCGTCGTCCTGGGTGAAGCCGCGCACCCTCATCAACCCGTGCAATACGCCGCTGCGCTCGTAGCGGTAGACGGTCCCCAACTCGGCGAACCGCAGCGGCAGCTCGCGGTAGCTGCGCAGCGCCGAGCGGTAAATGGTGATGTGGAAGGGGCAGTTCATCGGCTTCAGGAAGTATTCCTGCTCGTCGACCTCCACCGGGGCGTACATCCCATCGCGGTAAAAGTCCAGGTGCCCGCTGGTCTGCCACAACGTAGACCTGCCGATGTGGGGGGAGTAGACCACATCGTAGCCGCGGCGGAAGTGAATGTCCTTCCAGTAGTCCTCTATCAGGGACCTGACCCGCCCGCCCTTGGGATGCCACACCACCAAGCCCGGGCCGATTTCCTCGTGGATGGTGTACAGGCCCAACTGGCGGCCCAGGGTGCGGTGGTCCCGACGTTCGGCCTCTTCCAGCCGCGCAAGGTGGTCGGACAGCAACTCCTCCGATTCGAAGGCCGTCCCGTAGATGCGTTGCAACATGGGCCGGTTTTCGTCGCCGCGCCAGTAAGCTCCGGCCACGCTGAGCAGCTTCAAGGCCGGGATATCCTCGGTGTTGGGCACGTGGGGCCCCTGGCACAGGTCCACGAACCCGTTGTGGCGATAGATGGAGAGTGATTCGGCGTCGGTCAGACCCTCGATCAGTTCCAGCTTGTAAGGCTGATCGGCGAACATATCCCTGGCGGCCGCCGTGTCTAACTCTTCCCGTTCAAAGGGGAAAGCCCCGGCCACCGCCTCTTTCATCAACCCCTCGATCCGCTCAAGGTCTTCAGGTGTGAAAGGGCGGGAGACCTCAAAGTCGTAGTAAAAGCCGTCCCTGGTGGGCGGGCCGATCCCCATCTTGGCTTCCGGGAACAGTTTCAGCACCGCGTCGGCCATAACGTGGGCCGCCGAGTGCCGCATCCGGTGGCGGTACGCTTCCGTGGGGTCAACGTGTCCTGTTTCGAGAGTGCCGTGGTCCAGCATAATGCTCGTCCTGTCGGGTCATGTCGGATGGTATAAGGTGAACCAATTATAACCCAAGCCGCTTGCCAGGACGGACTTGGTTCAGGCCAACTCGGTGAATAGTTCCCTCCATTGCCGCGACTTGACGGACTTTATTATGTGGGCTCGGACGCTTACCAAGTAGGTAGCGGTTACAACCACCGTCAGGAATATGCAGAGGGCAATCTTCTGAGGGTCGTGGTCCGTGAAAAACAACAGAGTGTTTAACATAACGAACCCGAAAGCTACTCCCAGCACCACGTTTCGCAGCAGGAAGGCGACAACCACCGTCGGGCCGAGGGTAATCAACGTAAGCAGCGGCACGAAAGCTATGGAGATGCCGAAGATTGCGGCGGCGCCCTTCCCGCCCCGAAACCCCAGGAAGACGGGCCAGTTATGCCCCGCCAGAACCATGATTGTGGTCAGGAAAACGGTCCACTCCGGCGCGCCCAACCAAGTCGGCGCAAAAACGGCCAACACTCCCTTGCCCATGTCCAGCAGCAGTATCACCGCCGCGCCGCCCAAGCCGACTTGGTGGTAGGTGTTCAAGGTGCCAACGTTGCCGCTTCCCAACCGCCGTATGTCCTGCCCGGTCAGCAACCGCACCAGGATGTAGGCCGTGGGGATGGAGCCTATGAGGTAGGCGGCGATGGCCAGTATGACTGCTATGGCTGGAGACAGGTTGGCAACTCAGTTTGCGGCGAGGTTGTTTATCCAGGCTTGAAGCAACCGGCCGACTTTCTTGGCCTCATCGGGAGGGAGTGAACGGGAGCACTCGGCGTCAGTATAGACACCGAGTTCGGAGATGAACTTGGCGAATTCAGGACGGTCACGAACGACGCCCGCCAAGTATAAAGGTATCTCCGCTGCGACCACTTCCATCGTAGTGGGGTCTATACGGAGCATAATATCTTCGTCTATAGGAACGTTGAAAGCCTTCTTGGGGCCGCCAATTTCAATGAATACGGTGTCTAGCACATCATCGTATATCACATCCATTCCAGATTGCTGGATGCGGTCGAGAATGTCCCGATTAGCTTCAAGGAGACGGTTCGAGTTTGTCAGTGGACCTTGGTTGGTCATGTCATATCAGTGCGCTGGTGGATCAAGTAAGACCTATATGGGAAGAAACGGGTCGCGTGAGCGGTTCTAACCGACCGGTCACCATTATATCTGACGTATACGATCAAATATTTTGGACCATCGTCGTCGGAGTAGATGCCACGCTTATAGTAGATGTGGGTGTTTTCACTGGGACGGGAGAACACCAAGTCGGGGTTCGCTAACACTTCACAAATTCTGGGAAGATAAACATACACTTCCGGATGCCTATTTGAAATGTGCCGCGCGGTCGACGGCGGAAACTCAATCTGCCGGCTGCGGTAGTCGATGCAATGGTCGGGTAGGTTCAATGGGTACTTCCGGGTGCCTTAATCCGCGGGTGAGTATATCAGGCGGCGACTCGCGTTCTCATAGGCTTGACGTAGATAGTGACAGAGTATTCACGTGGTCTGCTCGCCCGCCAAATGAAGGAGGAATGAGTTTGCTATACTGGTATGTGTTGTAAGTTTATCTCGAATTGTCGGGGATTGTGTTTCCTCGGATCGAGCATTTGTTTGTAGAGGACGGCAAAGAGTTTTATGGAAGAACTACGTGAACAATTGGCAGGCATCCGGCAGAAAATCGAGGCGATAGTGGAGCGTCTTTGACCTCGCTGACAAAGAGAAAACGATAGCTCAAATGGAACTGGAAGCCGCTGCTCCCGGTTACTGGGACGACCGCAGGGAGGCCCAACGGAAGATGCGGGAATTGGGCCGCATCAAGGACACGGTCAGCGCGTGGAGGGACTTGCAAAGCGAGACGGAATCTCTCCTGGAGTTGACGGAACTGGCGTTGGAGGAGGGTGAAGACTCGCTGCTGCCGCAGTTGGAGGAAGAGGCGGGCAAGATCACGGACGCTCTTCGGAAGCAGGAGACCGCCTTGACCTTGTCCGGGCCTTATGACGACCGGTCGGCAATCGTCTCCATACATGCCGGGGCGGGCGGCACCGACTCCCAGGACTGGGCCGAGATGCTGCTGCGGATGTACCTGCGGTGGGCCGAGTTGGAGGACCGTCCGACCCAAGTGATGGACCTCTCCTATGGAGATGAAGCCGGACTGCGCACCGGCATTATGGAGGTTTCCGGCCTTCATGCCTTTGGCTACCTCAGCGCCGAAAGGGGCGTGCACCGGCTGGTGCGGCTGTCTCCTTACGACCCCAACCACTTGCGTCACACATCCTTTGCGGAGGTTGAAATCCTGCCGTCGGCGGAAGAGGACCCGGATATCGAGGTACGGCAGGAAGACATAAAAATGGACGTCTTCAGGTCCAGCGGCCCAGGGGGCCAGAACGTGCAGAAGGTGGCCTCGGCAGTGCGGCTGACTCACCTTCCGACGGGGTTGATCGTCAGTTGCCAGAACGAGCGGTCCCAGCACCAGAACCGCGAGTTCGCCATGCGTATTTTGAAGGCCAAGCTCCTTGCCAAAAAGAACGAGGAGAAGGCCGCGGAACTGGCGAAAATCAGGGGCGAGCGGGCTGTCCCGGAGTGGGGGAACCAAATCCGCAGCTACGTGCTGCACCCCTACAAGTCGGTGAAAGACCACCGCACCAACCACCAGAGCACCAACCCGGACGCGGTGCTGGACGGCAACTTGGGCGGCTTCATTGAGGCTTACCTGATGTCCCGGGTTGGGGAAGAGTAACAGCGTACTGTTTGAAACAATGAAGAGGCGGGAGCGTCGTTCCCGCCTCTCTCGTTTTTGTTGCTTTTGACGTTGCCTAGCAGTTGGCCAGGAAATGGCCCAGACGGGTCTTCTTGGTCCGCAGGTAGTTCCGGTTTTCGTCGGTGACTGTTGCCTCGACCGGGACCCTCTCCACTATCTCCAAGTCAAACCCGGAGATGCCCACAACCTTACGGGGGTTGTTGGTCAACAGGCGGAGTTTCTTGACTCCCAGGTCCTGCAGAATCTGTGCGCCTATGCCGTAGTGCCGCAGGTCGGCCTCGAACCCCAGGGAAGCGTTTGCCTCGATGGTGTCCATGCCGCCGTCCTGCAGGGAGTAAGCCTTGATCTTGTTGTGCAGCCCGATGCCGCGGCCTTCCTGCCGCATGTAGACGAATGCGCCCGCGCCCGCCTGTCCCAGGATGCTCAGCGCCAACTCAACCTGTTCTCCGCAATCACACCGCATGGAGCCGAACACATCGCCGGTGAGACATTCGCTGTGGATGCGGGCCAGCACGGGCTCATCCGGGTCCCACTCACCGATGGTCATTCCGATGTGCTCACCGGGGTCTACCTCGCTCCGGTAAGCGATGGCCTTGAATTCGCCGTACTTGGTAGGAAGCCGGGCCTCGGCGACCCGTTCGATCAGCCTTTCGTGGCGTCTGCGGTAGGCGATGATCTGGGCGATGCTCAGGATTCGCAGGTCATGGCGTTCGGCGAACTCCTCCAGCGCGGGCATTCGCGCCATGGTGCCGTCGTCGTTCATGATCTCGCAGACGATGCCCGCCGGGTACATACCGGCGATGCGGCACAGGTCTACAATGGCTTCGGTATGCCCGGCCCGAGCCAGAACGCCGCCGGGGTGGTACCTGAGAGGGAACAGATGGCCAGGGCGCGTGAACATATCGGGTCCAATGTCGTGGTCAATCATCGCCCTGACGGTGGCTGACCGGTCATAGGCGGAGATGCCGGTGGTGGTGCCTTGGTTGTAGTCCACCGATACGGTGAAGGCGGTCTGGTTCTTGATGGATACGTTCCTGGGGATCATCTGGGGAATTTCAAGTTCATCCAGCCGCTCGCCTATGATGGGCAAGCACAGCAGCCCTCTGGCCTCGGTTACCGCGAAGTTGACAGCCTCCGGGGTAACCATTTCAGCTGGCATTACAAGATCACCTTCGTTCTCGCGTTGCTCATCGTCGACGACCAGAACGAACTTCCCGGCTTTCAGATCTTCTAAGGCCTCTTCCAAACTACACAGAGGCATAAATCCATCCTTCTGTATCGGTAGATTGATACGCCTTCCCGATCACCGCGCCAGCATGCTCTCCACGTATTTAGCTACGATATCAGCCTCCAGATTAACCCGGTCACCCGCCGCTTTTCCCTGCAAATTGGTGTTTTGTAAAGTGTAGGGTATCAGCGATAAGGTAAACGAGGACGTTCCCTTTTGTACCACGGTAAGGCTGATACCGTCAACAGCGACGAACCCTTTTTCCACGATGTATGGCATCAGCCTCTTGGGGCACCTGACCCTCAGGATCATGGAATCGCCTTCGGGTTTCCAGGACGTAACACGCCCAGTTGCATCCACGTGGCCTTGGACTATGTGACCGCCCAGGCGGTCGGTGACCGCCAGCGGGCGCTCCAGGTTGACCTTTTGTCCTTGGGCCAAGTCTCCCAGCGAGGTGCGCCGGATGGTCTCCGGAGACAGGTCCACGCTGAACGTGGAATCTTCCAGCGTAACGACGGTCAAACAGGCGCCGTTGACCGACATGCTGTCGCCAAGTTTCAAGCCATCCAACACCATTTCCGCCTGCACCGTCAGGCTGTGGTCGCTCACCTCGGCGGCGGTGCCTACCTCTTCTACGATACCGGTAAACAAACTAGCTGTCCTCCTTAGGCCTGCCCTCGTGGATACGGGGGTAGCCTGTTATCAACCAGTCCGGCCCGTACTGTTCCAAGCGGGTCCGGTAAAGCCGGTGCGTTTCCGCCATCAACCCCGGGCCTGCTCCTTCCACCGGGGAAGCCGCTTGAGCGCCTCCGATGATGAGCGGCGCGACAAAGGCGAACACCTTGTCAACCAGACCGGCGTCGAAAAGGCCCCCCTGCAATGTGCCGCCGGCTTCCACCAGCAGGGTCACGACGCCGCGCCGCCCCAACTCCTTCAGGGCCGCGTGGAGGTCAACCCCTGACGGTGGCCAGTGGCCGGTGGTCAGTGGCCGGTGGTCGGGGACTGGAGACTGGGCATTGGCCACCGTTAATACTTCTGCGCCGGCGCGCCCCAGGGCACTAATGCGGTCTTCAGGGGCTTCGCCGGTTGTAAGGATCAAAGTGGCGCCTGGTTCCCGCAACAACCGGGCATCAGGCGGGGTACGGCATCGGCTGTCGAGTATGACCCGTAGGGGTTGCCTCGACAAAGGCGCGCCGTCCGCGTCCCGAGCTGTGAGCTGCGGATTGTCCGCCAGCACGGTGTTGACGCCCACCATTACCGCGTCGGCCTCCCGGCGCAGGTGTTGGACCCTCGCACGAGCCTCGGGGCCGGTGACCCACTTTGAGTCCCCGGTGCGGGTGGCGATTTTGCCATCGAGGCTCATGGCGAACTTGCTGGTTACAAAAGGCAGACCCGTGGTGATGTGCTTGGCGAAGGCTTCGTAAAGCTCGGTCAGTGGCCGGTGCCAGTGGTCAGTCCCCAGTGGCCACTGTTCAGTGGTTACGAAGTGAACTTCGATGCCAGCGGTTTCCAGTTGGGCTGCGCCGTCGCCGGACACACGCGGGTTGGGGTCAATGGCGCCGATATGCACCTCTTTGATGCCGGCGTTGATAATAGCGTCGGTGCAGGGGGGAGTCCTGCCGTAAGTGCAGCAAGGCTCCAGCGTGGTGTAAAGGGCAGCACCCTTGGCTGAAGGTCCGGCTTCTCCAAGGGCCATGATTTCGGCGTGCGGCCCGCCCGGCGGCTGAGTATGCCCGCTGCCCAGGGTTACTCCGTCCTTCACCACAACCGCGCCCACGGCCGGGTTCGGGCTGGTGGTTCCCAAGGCTTGTTGGGCCAAATGGATGGCGCGTTCCATGGGGTCGGCGGGGGACAAAATCAACCTCTATCACTCAAGCCCATGTTATCTTTACGGGATTATCGCTTGACATGATAAACCTGCGCCAATTTTAGCAACCGAAAATGGGCGCCGCAAGCACCCTTGGTCGAAATACCAAGGCGTGTGCAGAGTTGTTCCTACCACCGTCTCTGCGATGACAGGCTCCGGAGCGGGCGGGACGCCCGCGCTCCGGACGGTCTCTCCACGTCTCCACGGGGGCAAGTTTTGGAGTGGAGACAGCATTTGCCGTCAGCCGATGTACCCGCGGGCGGGGCGTTTCCCGGTCGGGGGCAGGATGGCGTTGAGGAGCACTTGGGGGTTGGGGGCGTCACCCTGGCGACGACAATCCCTCAGGTAGTTGTTGGCCGCGCCCAATCCGAGAAGCCGGTAACCTGAATCTATCACCCGGACGATGAAGGGATGAATTCGGGGCAAGGGCTTGTGGTCGGACCAAGCGGCGAACCAGCGTTCGCAAAGGTCGTCGCAAAGGAGGCCCAGCCGGTACTCGGCCAGTTCGCGGGCGAATTTTCGTTGAAGGGCACGGACGCGGGCCCAGAGGGCGTTTAGTTCACTTCGCATGATGCAGACTCCTTAGATTGGTCTATTTGCCGGAGATTTTAGAATCGCGGACATTTGCGGACATTTCAGGACATTTACGGCAGGTCATCCAGGGCAACCACGAGGAGGGTTATACCCATTCGCGGGTTGCCCCTACCAGGGCGTGTGCAAAGTCTTTACTGGCGGCAAAAGTCTGAATCAGGATTGTCAAGATTAAAGGATGTTCAGGATTGGAAACATCCTGAAAATCCGGGAATCCAGTAAATCCTGATTCAGACGATTACTTTGCACGTGCCCTGTTGCCCCTACGGAATAACGGGGCTTCCGGGAGTATCGGTGGACATTCTGGACGCCTCGAACGGAAAACTAGGGACCCTGGGAATGTTGTGCTGCGCAGGTAGTATGGTAGAGAGGTGTTTTACGAAGTGGCAAGCGGGAATTGTCAGGGTGGGGAGCGACCCCGGGTTGCAATGGTCAAAGTGGGCGGCGCATGAAGCAGTGGACCTCGCCGTAGGCATTACGGTCGAGGGATTCGGGTGACCTGGCACACCTCAGCCGCCAGTTGGGGCAGGTGCTCGTCAATCCAACTCGGTGTTCCCAAGCTCGTATCCTTGCTGGCGTCCCCATGCCAACCATGCTTGGGTCATTTCCTTGATGCGTCCGCGGCTTTCCGGCGGCACCGGCCCGGCGCCGTGTCGTCCTCTTCCAGTTCGTCGGCGTACTCGTTTACGCCTAAACCGTGTACGTGCGGCTCATTGTGGCCTCGCTTTGCGTTGGATGGCGACATACTCTCCGTTGCTGTGGCTGATTGCCACTACGGCGATTCCCATCGCAACAAGGATTTCGTTCTACTGGCCTTACTTGATGCCGTACATAGCTTGTACAGCGGCGCTTACGGTGACGAGTCCGCCCTCGACGGAGGTGGGGACGTCTGACTCCAATATCACGGACTCCATTGCAAAAGCCAACCGGGATGCGCGGTGCGGGTCGCCAATTTGGGATGATGCTTCCGATATTCTGACAAGCTCTCCCAGGGTCACCCCGCTTTTATCGGCGATGTGGTCCGCTTTCGCTTGGGCGTCTTCGATGGCCGCGGTCAATGCCTTGTATTTCAGCGGCCCCGTGTCCTCCAAGGAAAAACTGATGCCTTGGAACCGGGTCAGGTCGCCTCCAGCGTCGGTTACGTCGTCTATGACATCGCCCACGGTGTCCAGGTCCCGCAGCCGCACGGCCAACTGGTTGTTGACCTCGTATCCGGTGATGACAGACTGGCGTTCCGTATAGCACTCGTCTTCCGGCCGAGCCTCCTGGAGTCGAGGCGTGGGCCCCTCGGTAGCGGCTGTGCCGCTTGCTCCCTGATTGGCGGGGCACTTGGTGATTGTCCGGGTGCTGTACCGGGGATGGATGCTCAGACGGGAGGTCTGAATGTTCTTCTCGGCAACCTCGCTTTCCAGCAGAGTATCGATGATCTTTCCCAAGGCGCTCGCGGCCGAGTTGCGCGCCTCTTTTATGGTCTCTCCGGTAGCTTCAACCCCCAGCGTCACGATTGCCAGGTCAGGAGCGGACGAGGCTGAGCCTTGACCGGATACCGTGATTCCTCCCGTTTTTCCCGCGGAAGTTTCCTGGTTCACGGCTCGCTGTGTTCCGCTTTTCGGGGAGGGCGCGACTGTGACCCCTGCCCCCGGGGCGATGCCCGCCTGCGCGGGCATGACGGAAAGGGGGATGGCGCGCGCTCCCCCCATGCTGTAGGCCAACGCCATTAACGCCACGCCGACCCCGGCCACCGCAAGCATCCATTTGGCCTTTCGTGTCCACGTCATTGTTGTCTATCCTCCCCTATGCTGCATCTATCCCTGGAACGACACCCCGCCGTTCAGCAATGCCCTGGCCATGACGAATTTATGTATCTCGGAGGTGCCGCCGCCGATGCGGGCGTGGCGCAGCAGCACGTACCAGTGAGGGATGGGCATGTCCAGGGTCTCGCCCATGCCGCCGAATACCTGCATGATCTTGTCGATGCTTCGCCATCCCCACTCACCGGCGCAGTATTTGATCATCGAGGCCTCAACCCGGACGTCTTCACCGGCGTCGGCCCGGGCCGCCGTCTCCCGGGTGATGGCCCGCAGGTTCATAATGTCAATATAAACGTCGGTAAGCATCCACTGGATTGCTTGGCGGTCTGCGATGGGTCGTCCATAGGTTACACGCTGCTTCGCCCACTCTATGGCCATTTCCAGCGCCCTTGTCAGGATACCGATTGCCATCGACCCTCGCAGAAGGCGGTCGTGGTGGACCAGCCATTTCTGTCCCAGGGTGAACCCCTGCCCGACCTCCCCCAAGACTTTAGTCTGGGGGACCCGCACGTTGTCCAAGTGGATGTAGTGCTGCTGGGCCCGGGTGGGACTGGTCCATATTCGAATCGGCTCGAAGCTCATTCCTTCCGTGGGATTGTCCAGGATGAACATGGTGATGCCGCCCCGTTGACGGCGTTCGGGGTCGGTCACCGCTTGGAGCAGGATGAAGTCGGCGGTGGCTGCGCCTGAGATGAACATCTTGGTGCCGTTCAGCACCCAATCGTCCCCGTCGCGTACCGCCCGCGTCTGCATCATGCCGCCGGGGTCCGAGCCTGCCTGAGGCTCGGTTTGGCCGAAGGCATAGTTCAGGTCCCCTTGAATCGCCGGGTGCAGGTATTGTTGCTCCTGTTCGGGGGTGCAGGCGCCGATCATCATCCTAGAAACCAAGGGGCCAAGAAGGGCCATACAGATACAAATGGGGCCATCCTTGCGGCAATGCTTGGATGGTCCCGTTTGGCGAATCTTGGCAGATTCTCGGCAGAATTTCAACCCACGAAAAAGGGGGATAGCCATGTTTATGGCCATCATTCGGCGGCTGTTCCGACACCGGCGCATGGCCCAACCGGAAACGCCAGCCGCGCCGCCAGCCAAGCCGCCCGTCAAGCGGGTATTCCAAGACCCACGGGACCGGCTGCCCAAGTCCGCCCCGGGAACACTGAGGGGCGGCCCGTCTCGGGACCGGCAAGACGGCCCGATAGTCATTGAAATTCCTTGGGACCAATTGCCGTAAACCCAACACCAAGCTAGACAAAATAAAACCGCCCCGGCGCAACACGGGACGGTCAAGGGAACCAGTCAATCGGGAGAACGAATGACGATAGCAAGTTTACACCATGCGACAATTGTTGACAAACCAATTGTCAACAATCCCCTTTCAATCCCCTTCCCTGACCTTTCCCGTCTCGGCAATTCCCGCATTGGCCGAAAGCTACGGCGCAAGGCGTTAGACGCCTACTTTTCCGCCCTACGCCGTGCCGAGGGCCGCCCCGCCAAATCCGGGCCGCCGATTCCCAACAGCGAGAAAGCCGGACGGCGCGAGTACCGGACTTATTTCGAGACCATCAAAGGCGGTGTCCATAGCGGCTACGTGCGGGACCTACGGGCGCAACCACGCCATAACCAAGTCCGCCGGTTGCGGTCCATCGGGTTGACCATCCGGGCCATAGCTGAGGCCGTGGGTTATTCCATGCGACACGTCCGCCGAATCCTGAACACGCCCCGGCGGTCCCTGGCGCAACGCTGGCGGGACGCCAAGGCGAGACTTGCCAAGCACTGGCAAGCGGGCAATCTGTGGCGTGCCGAACATCATCATGGGCACGGGTGAAGTGGGAAGTTGAACTATGCTCTTGTGCACCTCTTCGTCCAGCACTACGTGGCCCAATGCGCCCATGCCGCCGCCGCCGTACTCTTCAGGCACGAAGGAGGTGAATATGCCAGTCTGTTTGGATATATCGGTCAGGCGCCGCCACTTGTCCGGATCCAGCGTCCCGACAATGCCCAATACCGATTGGGCGATACCCGTCGGGCCGCCGTCGTCCTGCCCTTCCTGGGGAGGATTGGCCAGGTAGCCGGCTTCCAGCGGCACACATTCGTCCCGGACTATCTGCCGGATGGTGTTTTTCAGTGCATCAAGCTCCGGGGGAAGCCCAGGTTGCATAGCAAGTTCTCCACGGGGAAGATTCGGGGATGGCCCATAGGTCGATCGCCCGGTCGGCTCCGATAATTCCGAACATCTTATATGAACAGGAATCCGAACGCCACCGGGTCGATTGTCGTGCAGGGCCTTTTCATTTTCCGGGTTGGGCTGCACAGGTCCCGTCTTTCCCGCGAAAGCGGGAATCCACATACTTCCAGCCTATGGCAATGTTCTCGTGGCGAGACCACATGGATTCCCGCCTGCGCGGGAATGACGAGAGAATGAAAAGGCCCTGATTGCCCTGCGCTGATATACCGAGCAGACCGGAACGGGCGGCTGCCATGTTAAAATGCAAGACGATATTCGACGTTCACCTGTCAGGAGTCGAAAGATATGCAATTCCGCCACCTGCCCAGTGTTGACCGGGTAATGGCGAGCGAAGCGATGGTGGCCGCCACCACCAGCTACCCGCGGGACTGGGTTGTGGACTTGGTCCGCGAGGAGCTGGACTTGGCCCGACAGCGGATTCGGAACGGGAGCAACGCTCCCAGCGCGACCGACGTGGCCGAGTCCGTATGCGGACAACTTTCGTTGATGACCCGGGTCACTCCCCGGCACGTAATAAACGCGACCGGAGTCATCGTCCATACCAACCTGGGCCGGGCGCCCCTCAGCCGCGCCGCTACCGAAGCCATGGCGCGGGTGGCGCAGGGGTATACCGACCTGGAGCTGGACCTGGAGACCGGGCGGCGGGGTTCCCGCCAAGCCCATCTCCAATCGCTGTTGCGGCAACTGACCGGGGCCGAGGCTGCGTTGGCAGTAAACAACAACGCGTCCGCCGTGCTGCTGGGCCTGTCGGCCTTGGCCCAAGGGAAAGAGGTCATTGTGTCGCGGGCCGAGGCGGTGGAGATCGGCGGAGGATTCAGGGTGCCTGACGTACTGCGCCAGAGCGGGGCAACGCTGGTTGACGTAGGCACCACCAACCGCACCTACCTGAGGGACTACGGCGACGCCATAACGGAAAATACCGCCGCTTTGTTGCAGGTCCACGCCAGCAACTTCCGTGTGGAGGGCTTCACCGCTACGGTGGCGTCCCCGGAACTGGTCGAACTGGGCGCTGAACGGGGGGTGCCGGTGTTGCACGACGTGGGCAGCGGCGCGCTGGCGCCCACAGAGGTTTACGGCCTCGCCCACGAACCCACTCCCCAGGACAGCATCGCCGCCGGGGTTGGCTTGGTGTTCTTCTCAGGCGACAAACTTCTGGGAGGGCCGCAGGCCGGAATTGTGGTAGGCAAATCCGAACTGGTGCAAAAACTGGAAAGGCATCCCTTGGCCCGCGCCGTCAGGATCGACAAGTTGAGCTTGGCGGGCCTGACGGCAACGTTGCTGCACTATTTGAGGGGAGAAGCCGAGTCCGAGGTCCCGGTCCTGAGGATGATGGCGATGCCGGAGGATGAAGTCCGCTGGAGGGCCTGCAAGTGGCAAGAGAATTTTCCCGAATTGGGAGAGGTGGTTAGCGGCCGGTCGGCCATCGGAGGCGGTAGCCTGCCTGGAGAGACGTTGCCGTCCTGGTTGCTGGCCCTGTCGTGTCACGAGACATCCGGCGGTCCGGAAACGGTGATGAGACGGTTACGGGAGGCCGATACCGCGGTGATTGCCCGCATAGAAGAAGACCGCGTATTATTGGACCCGCGGACGGTGTTGGCGGAGGAAGAGGAAGACCTTCTGGCCGCGTTGCGGAAAGCCCTTTCGGTACCTTGATCAAGCCTCTAATGAATCGGTGCGGCCGTACTTCAGGAGGCGGCTTCGACGTGACTCGGCAGGCATCTTCATTGGGCATCCAGGGTGGAAGAGAGATATGACGGACTATCTGCTGGTACATGGGGCCGGC
This sequence comes from Dehalococcoidia bacterium, assembly GCA_965203835.1. Taxonomy (GTDB): domain Bacteria; phylum Chloroflexota; class Dehalococcoidia; order Lucifugimonadales; family UBA3495; genus CBDCFV01. The sequence continues at coordinate 506,137 of OZ241919.1, read as the reverse complement.
CAAGGAGCCTGGAGTTGGGGACGGGTGTGGGGGTACCTGACCGCCCCGGTGGAGCATCCTCCCCGCCTTTACAAGACCCGGATAGCAAACCGAGTCTACCCTCTGGACCTGCCCGGCCACGGCGCAGATACTGAGGGTGACACGGGCGATGTACTCTTCGAAGAGTGTGTTCAAGCCGTCGCTCGCGCGGTGGAACGCCAGGGATTGAAGGACGTTGTGGTGGTAGCCCACGGCTTTTCGGCTTGCGTCGCACTGCAAGCGTCGGGCCAACTCCCGGAACCTCCCAAGCGGATTGTGTTATTGGCCGGGGTGGTGCCGCCGCCGCAACGCTCCTTGGTGAGCGTGCTTCCGTCCAGGGCCAGGCTCGGGTTCAAGGCGCTTTCGGCGGTGAACAGCCTCGTTGGCAAGGGCGTCAAGCTCCCCAAAGCGGTCATATACAACCAGCTGTGTAACGGGATGGACCCTATGGAAGTGGTGCATTCGTTGGGACACTTCGGGCCTATCCCGACCAAGGTGCTGGACACCAAGGTCACCCTGGAGCAAGCGGGACCGCCCAGTCCGGTTACTTACGTCGTCCTGAGCCAGGACAGGATACTGTCGCCGGACCTGCAATACAGGATGGCACGGCGGGTCCCTGGGTCGGAAGTGGTCAACATGGACGCATGTCATCAGGCAATGTTGTCCAATCCGAGAGAGTTGGCGGACCTGTTGCTGGGTTACGCTTAGACGCATTCCGCTCACTTGGTCGAGGCGAGAGGTCATCCGCATGACGACCATCTATAACCGATTAGAAGTGCTTTTTGCCGATGCACGGCAAGTCCACGTCGAGGCTCTGGCCCGGTTGGAGCAGGGCGACGTCCGAGATGCAGCGGAAAAGACTTGGTGCGCCACCAAGCGCGCCACTGATGCGCTCATCCTGGCCCGTACCGGCGAAGAACCTGGGACGACCGCCCAGACCTCAAACGGGTTGGACGCCCTGGCCAGACAAGATAGCAACGTCAAGAGTTTGGTGGGCCGCTATTACAGCCGTATCAGCCAGTTGCACGGCGCGTGTTTTTACGATGGTATCTGTAACCCCGACACCGAACGCCGAATCAGGGAGACTATCGACTATATCCGCCACGCGGAGCACTTGGCGGCGGTATCGTAGACTTCAAATAAAAGCGCCCCGGTCATTGCCGGGGCGCTTTGGTGTCAAATGAATTCCGGCTTGAAGCCGGTAACAGCCTAGAACCCGCCGGGGCCGTGGGAGTGACCGTGGCCATGGCCCATCGGCTCCTCGTCTTCCAGGTTGGTTATCAGGGACTGGGTGGTCAGGATCATCGTCGCCACGCTGGCGGCGTTCTCCAGCGCGACCCTGGACACCTTGGTGGGATCGACGATCCCCTTCGACAACAGGTCGCCGTAGTCGTTGCGCCGTGCATCGAACCCGTATGAAGGCGACGCATTGCTGCGGATTTCGTTCAAGACCACCGCGCCCTCTTGGCCGGCGTTGGCCGCGATAATTCGAATAGGCTGCTCCAAGGCGTGCCGCAAGACCTCCACACCGGCCGCCTCGTCGCTTCTCAGGTTGTTCAGGTTGTCGAGGACCGACATGGCCCGTATATAAGAGACGCCTCCGCCCGGGACGATGCCCTCGTCCACGGCGGCGCGGGTGGCAGCCAAGGCGTCTTCCACGCGCTGCTTGCGCTGCTTCATCTCCGGCTCGGTTGCGGCCCCAACCCTGATAACGGCAACGCCTCCGGACAGCTTGGCTACCCTTTCCTGTAGCTTCTCCTTGTCGTACTCGGAGGTTGTTTCCTCCATCTGCACCTGTATCTGGTCCACCCTGGCCGAGATGACCTCCTCAGAACCCTGGCCGTCGATAACGGTGGTGTTGTCCTTGGTCGAGACCATCCGCCTGGCCCTGCCCAAGTCTGCGACCTCGGTGTTCTCCAGCTTGCGGCCCTGCTCCTCCGAAATCACCTGCCCGCCGGTGAGCACCGCGATGTCTTCCAGCATGGCCTTGCGGCGGTCGCCGAATCCAGGCGCTTTCAGGGCCAAGCAATTCAGCGTACCGCGCATCTTGTTTACTACCATCACCGCCAGGGCTTCGCTGTCCACGTCCTCGGCGATGACCACAAAATTCCGGGTTACTTGGAGCGCCTTCTCCAGAATGGGCACCAAGTCGGCGACTGCGGAGATTTTCTTGTCGGTGACCAGGATGTAGGGGTCCTCGATGACCGACTCCATCCTCTCCGGGTTGGTGACGAAATAAGGGCTGATGTAGCCGCGGTCGAAGTTCATACCGTCAACGTATTCGGTCTCGGACTCGATGCCCTTGCCCTCTTCGACGGTTATCACGCCGTCACGCCCGACGTGCTCCATGACGTCGGCCAGCATCTGGCCGATGTCGGTGTCGTTGGCGGAGATGGAGGCAACCTGGGCTATCTGCTCCTGGGTGTCCACCGCGGAGGAGAGCCTTTCCAGTTCCGCCACCATGGCGGCGACGCCTTTGTCCACGCCCCTCTTGAGGGCCATGGGATCGACGCCTGCGGTTACGACCCGCATCCCTTCCCGGACCATCATGTGCGTCAAAATAGTCGCCGTGGTGGTGCCGTCGCCTGCGGCGTCGTTGGTCTTGGTCGCCGCTTCCTTGATTAACTGGGCGCCCATGTTCTCAAAGGAATCCGACAGGTCAACCTCTCGAGCGATGGAGGCCCCGTCGTTCGTAATTACGGGCGCGCCCCATTTCTTCTCCAGAATAACGTTCTGGCCCTTGGGCCCCAAGGTCAGGCTTACCGCGTTGGCCAAGGTCTCAATGCCCCGCAGCAACGCTTTCTGGGCCTCTTCGTCGCGAACTATCTCTTTGGCCGGCATGTTCCCTAGTCCTCCTTAGACTTCGTGCGTGGCGCATAGCCTGTTGACAGTGCGCCATCAATGTTTCAGTGTTAAGGATAAGTCCGGCCATTTCAACGGTCAAGGGATGCCCGCCGGTTAGCTTGTCTCTGTGCTAGACTGCGCGCATGACTTACGCCGCCGATCTGCATCTCCACTCCCGCTTCGCCTACGCCACCAGCAAAAACCTGACGCTGGAGGCGTTGGCCTGCTGGGCAAAATTAAAAGGTGTAGACCTTCTGGCTGCCGCCGACTTTACCCACCCAATCTGGCGCAAAGAATTGGAGGAAAAACTGACCCCGGAGCCAAACGGGCTTTACAGCTTCGGCGGGAGAAGCTTCGTCCTTGGCACCGAGGTCAGCTGTGTGTACCGGCAGGGGGGCCGTGGCCGCAGAGTGCACATCCTGTTGTTTGCGCCCGACTTTACCGCCGTGGACAAACTGTGCCGGGCTTTGGCCGTTGGAGGGAGCAACCTGGAATCCGACGGCCGCCCCACGCTGACGTTGTCAGCCCGGGACCTGACTGCGTTGGTGATGGATATCGATCCCCGGTGTCTTGTTATCCCGGCCCATGTCTGGACGCCCTGGTTCGGTTTGTACGGGTCCAAGTCGGGGTTCGACAGCCTGGAAGAATGCTTCCTGGACATGACTTCCTGTATCCATGCCGTGGAAACCGGCCTTTCCAGCGACCCGGCGATGAACTGGAATATAGGAGAGTTGTCCGACAAGTCCATCGTGTCGTTTTCCGATGCCCACTCTCCGGCGAAAATGGGGAGGGAGTTGACCATCTTCGAAGAGGATCTCAGCTACTCCGGCCTTGCCAAGGCGTTGGAGCATCAGAAGGTTGCCTACACTGTGGAGTTCTACCCCGAGGAAGGCAAGTACCATTACAGCGGCCACCGGAAATGCGGCGTTTCCATGTCCCCCGAAGAGACTGCCCGCAAGGGTGAACGATGCCCCGTGTGCCACCGTCCCCTCACCCTGGGAGTCCTGCACAGGGTAGACAAACTGTCCCAAGGGGAAAGCGAGGAGAGCAGGGGGCCGGACGGGTTTGTTCAGGCACAACACCGCCGCCCAAGGTTCATAAGGCTGGTGCCACTGGTTGACATAATCGCGGAAACGCTGGGCCGTGGCCCCTCTACCAAGTCGGTGCAGCGGGAGTATTTTCGGATTGTGAAGGAGTTGGGCAACGAGTTGCGGGTCTTGGCGTGGGCCGATGAAGCCGATCTGGTGAAAGCGGCCGGCGAGCGGCTGGCCAGAGGGATACTGAAGGCCCGCACCGGGGGGGCTGTCATAGAGCCGGGTTACGACGGCCTGTACGGAAAAGTGCGTATATGGCCCGATGAGGAAGGCCAACCGGGCCTGCTTTGACCCTCGGATGTGCCAACATTCCCAGCCCTGTGCTAGAATTGGGCCAACCCAGCGAGAACTTTGTTGTTGACCAATGGATGTATTGCTGCGCCGCCTTAGAAGCGAGGACATCAGCCAGGTCCTCGAGATAGAAAAAGAGGCTTTCTCTCCCCTCTGGGTCAGCACGCCCTTCAAGCGCGAGTTGAATAATCGCTACGCCTGTTACCTGGTTGTCTGCGACGCTTCCGTGCTCGAAAGTGAGGAGCCTGAAGAGGATGTTGAAAGCGAAGCGCCTTCGTCGGTATGGGGTCGCGTGGTAAGCGCCGCCCGGCGCTTGGTGCCCGGCGCCCAGGACGAGATAAGCGGCGACGAGTCGGTCTCCGGGTTCGTAAGCGTCTGGTACCAAGGCGAAGAAGCGCACATTACCGAGATCGCGGTGCGTGAAAAAATGCGCGGCAACGGTCTGGGTGAGTTGCTGCTTATCGGGTCATTGCGGGAAGCCTGCCAGTACGGCTCCAAGGTAATGACTCTGGAAGCGCGGGTTTCCAATTTCATCGCCCAACGCCTGTACGAAAAGTATGGCTTCAAATCGGTGGGCATTCGCAAGGGTTATTACGCCGACAACAGGGAAGACGCGGTCATAATGACCACCAACCCTATACAGACCGAAGAATACCAGGAGATGTTCCGCGACTTGCAGGAAAGGTACCGGGCGCGTTGGAGAGAGATTAACTTCCAGCGGTAAACGTTCTGCTCTGGCTTGGCGGCTGCCACTGGTATTCTCTCACGTTGGCCCTGAGGGGGGCGGAACAGCCCCAGACTTGATGTTGACCATACTGAGACGCATTGGTAGAATGGCCCAATCGTTTCACCCTCTGGGTACGGACGCCGCAGGCGGTGATTGGTCCCTAACGGTTAAGGCCTGCCCCTTGATGGATACTCGCCAGCCCTGCCCCCGGCGGGTTTCCCGCCTGCGCGGGAAAGACGGGAAGGGGGGCGGGTAAGACGAAGGGGGGTGTTTGGAGTACCGGAATTCATGTTGGTCATAGGGCTGACCGGAGGTATCGGGACTGGCAAGAGCGAAGTAGCCGGTCTGTTGCAATCATTGGGAGCAGAGGTCATCAACGCCGACCAGGTAGGTCATGAGGCCTACACTCCCAACTCCGAAAGTTGGCGCGAGGTGGTCAACGCCTTCGGTGAAGAAATACTCCAGCCCGACGGTCAAATAGACCGGAAACGTTTGGGCGGGATAGTATTCTCCAACCCTGAACAACTGGACAAGCTCAATGCCATCATGCACCCGCGAATGGCCAGGATGGTGGGCGACAAGATTGAGGTGTTGAGGGACAAGGGAGCGCCCGCTGTGGTGGTCGAAGCCGCTGTGCTGTTCGAGGCTGGCTGGGACTCCTTGGTCGACGAGGTATGGACCACTGACTCTCCGGTCGAGTTGGTAGTCGAGAGGCTCCAAACCCGGAATGGCATGGGCGAGGAAGAGGTCAGGCGGCGCATCAACTCCCAGATGGACCGATCGGAACGGATAGAACGCTCGGACTTGGTGGTGGACAACTCGGGAGACGTGACCAGCCTCGAAAAAACGGTTAAAGCCCTCTGGGACACCAGAGTAAATAAAGGATAGTGAGACAGTAATGGTACAGACGGAAGAGCCGCAGTTCGAAGAGCCACAGTTCAAAGAGTATGCCATTGAAGAGTTCCTGGTACGGGATGAGCCGTACTACAGGGCTGTGGGGGATGAAGAGGACCTGTTCACTGCGGCATATCATCAGCATATACCGGTGCTGTTGAAGGGACCCACCGGTTGCGGCAAGACCAGGTTTGTGGAATACATGGCTTGGAAGCTGGGCAGGCCCCTTACAGTGGTCCGGGATGCTGAGAACGCGCAACCCATGGCCGAGGGTGAGGTACGTGTTCCTTTGGTCACTATCGCCTGTCATGAGGACCTAACGGCCAGCGATTTGGTAGGCAGGTACTTGCTGGACGCCAATGGCACTCGCTGGATTGACGGTCCCATGACTCGTGCGGTGAAAAACGGGGCTATTCTTTATCTTGACGAGGTGGTCGAGGCCCGCAAGGATACCACCGTTCTTATTCACCCGCTGACGGACCACCGCAGGATACTGCCCGTAGAAAAGACCGGCTCGATCATTGAAGCCGACGACCGGTTCCTGCTGTGCATATCCTACAACCCCGGCTACCAAAGTGCGCTGAAAGACCTGAAGCACAGCACCCGGCAGCGGTTCATTTCCGTAGAGTTCAACTATCCTCCCGCGGACGTGGAATCGGAAATTATCAGGCGGGAAAGCGGCTGCTCCGCTGAGCATGCTAACTCCCTTGCGAAACTCGGAGAGAAAATCCGCAATCTCCAGGAGCACGGGCTTCAGGAGGGCGCAAGCACCCGCCTCCTGATCTACGCCGGCCGGCTGATGACCGAGGGAATTAACGCCCGCCGGGCTTGCCAGGTCGCTATCGTCTGGACGTTGACCGACGAGCCGGAACTACAGCGCAGTATTGAAGAGGTGGTCTCCTCAATATTCGAGTAGATGTATTGATGGCATTATCTCCCCCGGAGACTCTCAGCCATGCATTGGCCCACCGCGTCAAACAAACGGTGGGCGATGCGTCTCTAATGCCCGCCGCCGTCCTTTTGCTGCTTTACCCCAAGGATGGGGAATATTGCGTCTTGCTGAACAAACGCTCGGACCAAGTGGAGCACCACAAGGGCGAGATTTCATTCCCGGGCGGCGCGAAGGACCCTGAGGACCGGGACTTTCTGGATACGGCGCTTCGGGAGGCGGAAGAGGAGATGGGCATCCGTCCCCAGGATGTGACGGTCCTGGGGCAACTCGACGACGTAGTCACCAGGAGCCGTTTCCTGGTGCGGGTGTACGCCGGGACTATTGACTATCCCTATTCGTTCAACCCCAGCTCCCGCGAAGTAGCGGAGGTGCTGGAGGTCCCGATCACCTCGTTGCAAGACCCTGCAAACCTGCGCTTTGAGACCGCATTGGAGGATGGGATACCCGTCACGGCCCAGTCCTACGCATACAACGAACACCTGATTTTTGGAGCGACGGCCAAGATACTCCAAAATTTTCTGGCGCTTCTCTAAGGATGGACCGTTAAAGGAGGAACACCGATTTGAGCACGTCTCCTCTAGAAGGCTTAGAAGCAGAACTGGCCAAACTACCCCCGGCGGTAACCGAGGCCTACCGAGAAGCGGAAAAGATAATGAGGCCTACCTTTGGCGATGAGGAGTACCTCCTCTGGGTCAAGGAAGGCGTTACTATTGGGACCCAGACGGTCCGCTCGTGGGAATCGGCGGTCGAATATTACCGGGTCGGCCCCCAAGTAGCCCGGTTCCTCTCGTTTCCGTCGTTCATGCAATGGGCCCGATGCGGCACCTACCTTTCGCAGGACTCTCCTACGCTGGCGGTGTCGTTCTTCCGCTCCAGCGCCTTTATAGTCCCCAACCTCAGGCCCCAGTATATTCCACGCTGGGCCGGACTTGGCCGCAGCCTATACAAGGGCACATGGAAATCCAGCACCCTGGCGGCGAAGTTCTTCGAGATCAGCCCGGACCTGGTGCGCAACCTTCCTTTCTGGGACGTGGAGGTGTTCGCGTCCTTGGTGGAGGCTTTGTCCTACAAGTCCTACGATGTGGCCGCCGAGTGCTTGGTGCTGGGCCGGGACGTGCTGCCCGCTATGGGCAGGGAACGGGAAGCCTTCCTGTCGATGGCCCGCGCGCTGGTGGACGGCAGTTGGCGGGACGTGAAGACCTGCCTGGAGATCGTCCCCAAGGCTTTACAGCAGGTGGACGACAGCCAGACCGGCCGGTTCCTGAAGCTGGGAGAACGGTTGGCCAAGGTAGGACTTCGGGACACGTCGCGCTTCCTGGCCGACGGCAGCCAAGCTTTGACACTGGTGCCTTCAGGGTCGCAGGGATATGTTCTGGACCTGTGCGAGACCCTTCTGGCCGTTTCATCCGATGCTGTCCCTCCATTCCTGAGGAGTTTGTCGGATGTCCTGGGACGGATAACCGTCAACCAATTGGACACTTGGTTCCAGCATGGAGTGGAACTGCTCAAGGAGAACCCCGAAAGCGGCATCGCCTTCTTCAGGGTCGAGTCGAATACTTCCCTCTCCATCCTGGAAACCCTTTCATCCAGCTTGGAACTGGACAGAGTGAAGAACATCATCAAGCTGTATTGCAGCGCCTTGTCCGGCTCCAGCATAGAAGTGCTGAACACCCAGGAACTGGTGCGAAAGAATATCGGCTGGATCGACGAGGACTCGGCCTCCACCGATGGCACCAAGGTGTTCCTGCCCACGGTGGTGGACCACTATTCGGACAAGCAGGAGAATTTCTCCTGGTTCAAGGTCGTGTCCACTCACCAGGTCGGCCACTTGGAGTTTGGCAGCTTCCGTTTTGACTTCGATACGCCCAGCGTTCTTTTCACCGACAGGCGATTCGAGCTTGAGGAGCAGGTACTGGCCAGGCAGTCACAGGCATCGCCGGTGCTGGACCCAACGCCCGATGCCGGGCTGCAGATGGTGGCCGAGGCTTCCGACACTACCACGGCGTTGACCGACATAGGAAGGTTCCTCCACCTGTTCGAAGACAGGCGGCTGGCCTTCGACCTGTTTACCGTGCTGGAAGACTGCCGGCTTGACTACCGTATCAAGGTGGAGTATCCCGGCATACGAACGGCCGCCAGCCGCGTTCAAGGAGAGGCCCTGGCCGGAAGGCCAACGGTAGAAGAAATGCCTTTGCAACAGGCCATGGTGGAGTTGCTGATCCGCATGAGCTTGGAGCAGTTCACCGACCTGCCGGTCCCCGTCGAGTACGAGGCCGCCGCCCGGATGCTGGCGCAAATACTCCACGAACTCCGTAACTCGGCAGCCAACGTGGAGGATACCGCCGAGGCTACGCTGCGGGCCTACGAGATTATTTCCCGCCTCCCGAACGAGACCCAGTCCGAAGACCAGTGGGAGCCAGAAGACCTTGAGGAGCCCGGTGATTTTTCGGAAGAGGAATTCGAGGAACTCATAAACCAGTTGCAGGCGGGCGCCGACCAGTCCGGTGAAAGCGGGGAAGGAGAGGACTACGACTCGCCGGAACCCGTGGACTTCCGAGGTGACTTCAAGCCGGAGATGGTCCAACTGCTGACCAAGCTTCAGGTCGGCCAGGACCAGCAGGGAGAAGGGCAGCCTATCTCCCAGGAAATGCTGGAGCAGATGCTCCAGGACAGCGCCGAGCTGGAGTTGGACGCCGAGCAGGGCGACATAGCCAACAGTATGAGCATGTTCGCCCAGAATCTGATGAAGGAGGCCGGCACGCCGCCGCCCAATTCGCAGCCAGGCCAAGGCTATGGCCCGTTGTTGCACGACGACGACCAGGGCGGGGAACTGGAACCCAGGGAACCGCAGACCTATGCCTACGACGAGTGGGACTTCAGGGCCGGCGATTACAAGCCCAGGTGGTGCATCGTCAAAGAGAAGGCAGTGGAGGAAGGAGACCTCGCATTCTACAACGACGCTCTGAAGAACTACATGAGCTTGTCCAACCACATCAAGCGGCAGTTCGAGTTAATCATGCCCGAGAGCATGAAGAAGGTATACCGCTTGGTTGACGGGGAAGACATCGACCTGAACGCGGCGCTGGAGGCTTGGGCCGACCTGCGGATGAACGTGCCGCCCGACGATAAAATCTATTGGCACCGCAACCGCAACCGGCGCGACGTGGCAGTGGTGTTCCTGCTGGACATGAGCGCGTCCACCGCCGAGGCCATCGACGAGGGTCGGCAGGTGGTTGACGACCGTGACGCTCCCGACGATCCGGTGGAGTACATGGTGTGGCTGCGCCGCCGTCGGGAAGGCTTGGTGCGGCGCAATTACAAGCGCATCATCGACCTTGAGAAAGAGAGCACCGCGCTGCTTATCCAAGCGTTGGAGTCCATAGGCGACACCTACGGCATCTACGGCTTTTCCGGTTACGGCCGCGAGAACGTGGAGTTCTACGTCATCAAGGACATCAACGAGGGTTTCGGCGACAAGATAAAGCGGCGGATCGACAAGATAACCCCGTTGCACGCCACCAGGATGGGCGCGGCCATTCGCCACGCCATCACCAAGCTGGAGAACCAGGACGCCACCACCAAGATACTGTTCCTCATCAGCGACGGCAGGCCCCAGGACCGGGGTTACAGCCGCGAGGGGGTGGAAAAGGAGTACGCGGTCCACGATACCCACATGGCCCTGTTGGAGGCCAAACGGCAGGAGATAACCCCCTTCTGCCTGACCGTGGACAAGGCCGGTCACGACTACCTGAAGAGCATGTGCGGTGACATGGGCTACGAAGTGCTGGGGGAGATATGGTCCCTGCCGGAACGCCTGCCCATGCTGTACAGGAAGTTGACGATATAGGGGTTACTCTTCGGTCTAACGATGAGATGGGGCCCGCGCCTTGGTGGCGCGGGCCTTTATTCTGTGATCATGGTGATTGAAGGGGACAACCCGCGATGATACTATCGCAGATACTCCGGTTTGTTTGGATGAACTGAGATGTTTGTAATGCACTATAAGGACTATGTTGGGCAAGTCGAGTTTGACGACGAAGCGAGTCTATTTCATGGCCATGTCGCCAATATCAGCGACGTGGTTACCTTTCAAGGAACGTCGGTCACTGAACTCCGGGCAGCCTTGGCCGATTCGGTGGAGGGTTATCTAGAGTTTTGCGCAGGGCAAGGAGAAGTGCCTAAACATGTGCAGAGCATAGAGGACGAATTAAGGGAGGACTTGATTCGGACGTTCAGGAAGTTCGATAAGGTGCTGGCAATTGCGGTGGGGAAATACCTGTACGAAGAGCATGTGTACTTGCTGGCTTCGATGAGGCAGCAATATGACGATGAGTTGGTGGGGCGTCTGTTACACGCCGGAGACGACTTGCATCAAAGGTTCCCGCATCTCTGCTTAGTTATGCATTGCATTCCGGTAGGAGATTTCGCAATCGAACCATACATGTACTATAACGGGACCCTTATTTGGAAGCGGGATGTCTGACGGGGTGAGTACTCGGCAGGCTCACATTCTGCAAGCGCGACACAACGAGACACTGGCGAGGGAACTTGTCAGGTACGGCTACCGCTTCAAAGATTGGTCCATCGTGGCGGCGTTCTATGCCGCCGTTCATTACTTCGAGGCCCGCCTGCATGGGTACCCGCAGTTAACTCACCCGGAAGCAGCAGGCAGAATCCTCCACACAGAAGATTCAATCCCCTTGGATCGCGGCCGTTACAAGTATTCGCCTCATGCTTGGCGAGAGCAGTTGCTTATAGCTAACTTTGACAGGAGAACGCGGTACGCTTTTCGGTCTCTCCGGTTTGCCAGCGAGACGGCGCGGTACCACGCCGGGGCAGTCATACCGCGAACGGCCCACGAACACTTTGCAGACCGGTTTGTCGACCAATGTGTCGTAACCCATCTCGGCCAAGTGAAATCTGGATTGGGGGTCAGTTAACCGGGGGTGGAGGCCCCGCTACAGCAGCCCCCCGGGCGGAATCTCCGTGCCAGAGGCGTCGTCGCCGATCATCTTCCGCAACTCTATCAGTGCTGTGTTGGAGACGCGACGCTTGATGGTGACGCGGCGCGGCGGGACACGGACCTCCATCTCGCGGATGATTTGCGGGCCGCCGGTCGCGGCGCGGGCAATGGCGATGTAAGCCAGGCCCATAGGGCGGCCTTCCAGTTCTCCGGGACCGGGTGCGCCGGTTATGCCGAGGCCATAGTCAGCCCCTAATTGGGCCAGGGCTGAGACGGCCATCGCGTTTGCCGCTTCCTGGCTGACCGCGCCATGGTTGTGCAGTAGTGTGGGAGGCACGCCGGAGGCCGCCAAGGATTCTGCGCCGAATGCCACGATCCCACCCTTGAAGTGACGAACCGCTTCGGGAGATTCTGTGATGGCGTTGGTGAGGAAGCCGCCGGTGCAGAACTCCATCACCGCCAGGGTCTGGCCCCGCGATTGAAGCGCCAGACCCACGGCCTGTTCCGGTGTTTCGTCGTCGTACCCCCAAACGTATGGGCCCAAGCGGCTGACTATTCCATGTTCCACGGGGGCAATCATATCCCGCGCGACGGACTCCTCCTTGGCGCGGGCGATGATCCTCAGGTGAATGCCGTCGGCCTTGGAGTAAATGCCCAAGTAGGGATTTTCCTGTCCGAAGAACTCGGATATTATCTCGTCGATCGCCGACTCCGATAGTCCCATGGTCTTGATGTTGCGCTTGATGGTGACTTCATCGTCGACGATTTCGCGCAGCCGGGGTTCCACCTCTTCATCCCAGATGGAGTGCAACTCTGCCGGAGGCCCCGGCATGGACACGATGATTCGCCCGTCCTTTTCGGTCCACCAGCCTGGTGCGGTACCGTTGCGGTTGGGTATGAATTGGGCCGATGGAATCAGGTGGGCCTGCTTGATGTTGTGGGCGGGCATCCTGGTGCCCCGGTTCTGGAAATAGACCTGCAAGTCCCGGACCACTTCCTCCTGCACAGTGGGGGTCTCGCCCAAGGTCTTGGCCACGGCCTCCCGGGTCAGGTCGTCCTGCGTTGGCCCCAGGCCGCCGGTGGTAAAAATAATGTCCGACCGGTGCAGCCCGCGGGAGAAGGCGTCGGCCAGCATATCCAAGTCATCCCCGATGATGGATACCCAACAAAGCTGGATACCCAGAGCCGGCAATTTGCCGGCAATCCACGAGGAGTTGGTGTCCACCAGTTCCCCCATCAATAGCTCGGTGCCGACGGACAATATTTCAGCTTTCACGAACGCCTTCCAGAACCCGTCTACTGTTTAGGCTTTTCAGATGTGTCATCGGACGCCTCTTCCGTGCCGTAAGGAGGCGAGGCGACCAAGTCGGTGATTCGTTCCGCCAAGTCGTTGGGCATCGCGTAAAGCGTGGCATCGCCTTCCACATAGGCGTAGCGGTGGCCTCCATCCGGGGTGGTGTCGCCAAGGAAGAACACCTTGTCGGCGCCTTCCAGCATCCTCAATCGCACGGTAGTCTGGGGCGGCTCCAATCCGTAGTCCTCGGGATTGTCGATCTCTTCTTGAACTATCTGGTTCGCCCGGGGGTTGCTGAGGAAGTCTTCCGTGTCTCCCCACTTGGACTGGTCGATCGGGCGCTCCTCCGGCTCGACCACGCCCCATTCAGTGCGCGACCGCTTGCCGTAGCTGACGGTGGTCTCGCCGTCGGTGATTATCGCCGCTCCCAACAGGCCCTCTTCCAACTGGAACAGTTGCAAGTAGGGCGGCTCCGTAGCCAGCCGGTTGATCACTTGGGCCCAAATGGCCGGCACTGTGAAGAGCGTAGGACTCCCCACCAACCGGACGTATTGATTGTCCTCGTCAGGCGTTGTGGAGCCCATGTGGAACTCGAAGGTCTGCTCGGCGCGGTTGGACACCTTGACCACCGATTCGGGGGGGGCCAATCCGTACTTCGACGGGTCGTCGATTATATCGGTGAGGGTGCGGTCGACGCGGGGACCGCTCAACAACAACGGGGTCCCGCTCCACTTCTCGATGAAAACCGGTATGTCCGGTTCTCCGCGGATGTACCAGCGGGTGCTGCCGGGGTCCCTGGAATAGAGCGCGGACTGCCCCGCGTGTTGCACCTCGATGCGGACTATCCGGTCCTCGTCCATGTGATAAAGCCACGGTTCTTCCTGCCTGCGTTCGGTGGGGCCGAAGTACCGGAACATCAAAAATGTGCCGCCGACCAGCACCAGCACGGTTACAAGCAGGATTGAAAGGCGCAGGTTCATAGGACGCTACGGTTGCCCTCAGCTAAAGTGGATTCCCGCCTGCGCGGGAATGACGGGTGGCCCCTTGGGGCCACGTATGAACATGAAAATGCCTATTTTCATAATAATGACGGGTGGATTATCATGACAGGTGGATTCCCTACCGGCGTACCCACCATACCAAGCCTGCCATCAATGCCAGCAGGCCGGGCATGAACAGCCACGAGGACCAGCGGACGAAGCGCTCCTCGTTGCGGTTCAGGTTAAGTTCCCGGAAGGTGAATGCCCTGTCCCTTATAGGCTCCAGTGGAACGACATCCAGCAGAAAGTTGGAGGTATTCAGGAAAAGCGCCGCTCCGCCTCCGCGTTGGTAGAAGCTGTTGGCGACAAAGTCCGAATCGCCAAACGCCACGATCCAGTGCAACTCAGACTCCGATGGTTGGGCAGCCGGCGGCGGTTCACCAATCTGGCCAAAGCCTCGGGTCAACGCGGCAGGGCTAAAGGGCCCCTTGGTGTCGGAATCTTCACCGGCATCCGTCACCGGGTCTATGCGTTCTAGGTCGTCTATCTGATAACTTTCTTGCGACGTAATTGCCAGAGGGAGATGCACTCTCAGGCCGTCGTCCACCAACGCCAGAGGGGCCGCTGTTGGCATGAATGTAACGTCCAAGGGGACTCCTCTCGGGAAGATGATGTCAACCGGCGCTTCGGGGTTGTAACTGGTTATCCGGAGCATCTGCGGGTTTTGCGGCACCGAGCTTTGCACATCCCTTATGTATCCGTCTTGAATCCCAATGCCCCAGCGGATCAGGAACTCTTTGAAAGAGTCCGGCGTGTCAACATCAGCCAGGAAGATCATCCGGCCGCCGGCCCGCCGGTCCACTGTTTGCCCTTCTTCGTTCACACGTTTGCCCCGCAAAAAAAGCTCCAGCGCCTCGGCGTGGGACTCCGGCAGGTCTCCGGTAGGCCGGCCTATCACCAGCAGGTCCGTGTCTTCAGGAACACTCACGTCATCACGGGCCACATTCCAGATGAGGGGCTCAGCCTTGTAGTTGTCCTGCTCCAGTCCGTCCTTCAGGCTGCTGTATCCATCGGCGGCGGAGCTGTTAAGCAAGCGTTCCCCGTGACCGGTCAGAAAGTATATGGACTTCTGTTCCAAGCCGGTAGCCACCAGTATACTGGTGACCAACTTCTGCTCCAATTTGCTGTAGACGTCGTCTTCCGGCTTCACCACGTCTACTGTTTCGGTTTCAAGGTTTTCCACCACGATGGATTCGGCGACAAAGTTAATTGGGCGGGCGCCAAAGTACTGGTTGGCCACCTCCGGGTTGAAGTCCGGGTCGACTATTCTGTAGGTGAACTTGTTCGTCCTTGCGTCAAACTCCTTTAACGTATCCTCCACCTTGATGCGTCTTTGGACACGTTCCGGGCTACCCGGGCTCGCCGTGTCTTTGTAGAAGGCGGTGGCCCTGATGGGATGCTCCAATTCGCCGAGCAGTTGCTTGGTGCGGTTGGACAGGCTGAACTGGTTGGTGGCGGTCAGGTCTATACGCTGGGTGTTCTCGAAACCGACGATTGCCACCACCACAACGATGCCGGTAAACGCCGCGGTCATTATCAGCGTGTTCACGCCGTAACGGCCCGTCCTGGAAATGAACGCCGCCACTACGGTGCTGAGGGAATTCAACGCAACTATAGCCAGGAGCCCTATGCTGAACCACAACACGATCCAGCCGTAGGGGTCCCGCATGGAACTGACGAACGCCAGCACGGTTGCGCTCGCTACAATTCCGACAACTCCCGCGATAACTATGGGAAGACTGAAGGAACCGATTACGTTCAACCCAGGCTCAAGAAAACTGAACAGCGTCCGGCTCAAGACCACGTCGTCGGCCCGCTCGGATGAGGCTTGCGCCTCCCCGGCAGGCTCCACGCTCCGTTCAGCCGCGGCGCCGGAGCGCCGACGCCGTCGCGGGTCTCTGGGCTCGGTAGTAGGCTGATCGCTCAAACTACCTCCACCTTCGTGACTCCAGCGCCCTTATCGTCATGAAGAGAAAGAAGGCCGTCAGGAGTACATAATAGATGATGTTCTTGGTATCGATAACGCCGCGGTCAAAGTCGTCGAAGTGGCTCTTCAAGCCTATCTCTCCGATTATGGTCTGTGGCAGACCGGTCAGAGTACCGGCGGCGAAGTCCGCCAGGTAGAGCACCAGCAGTATGCCCATGGCCACTACGGCCGCCACAATCTGGTTGCTGGTAAGCGTGGACGTCAACATCCCTATGGCCAGGGACGCTGCTCCGTATAGAGCAAGCCCAAGGTAGCCGGACCAGATTGGGCCGGGATCCGGGTCGGCGAAGATCGCCAACAGCAGGACGAAGTACAGGGTCAGCGCCAGGGTAGCCAGCAGGAACACAAGGCTGGCCAAGTACTTGCCCACCACTACCTCCCAGTCCCGTACCGGGGAGGTAAGCAGCAGTTCGATGGTGCCAAGCTTTTGCTCTTCGGCCAGCAGGCGCATGGTCAGCGCCGGGGCCAGAAGTATGAAAATGATGGTTGCGCCCTGGAAAAAGTTGCTCATGGTAGCTTCCGGGAAGGGCGAGCCAAGGTCCCTGACAAAAAAGAAACTGGCCAAGGCCAGAAATATCATGCCTACGATATAAGCGGTTGGGCTGCTGAAGTAGATTTGAATCTCCTTCCAAGCTACCGCGTGCACGGTGCGCATGGCTAGAGCTCCTCGTGGGTGGTCAGCCTGAGGAATATTTCCTCCAGGCTCATGCCCACCGACTGCATGCTGAGCAGGCTCCACTCATTGCTGATTACGGCGCGGGATACCTCGTCCCGCAGGTCCTCTCCCTGCTTGGCTTGCACAGAGTACAGGTTCCGCCCTTGGAACGACCGGTGACTCACGGACGTTACTCCCGGTACTCGACGCAGGGCTGACAGCACTTGAGGAACAGGGCCTCCCACTTCCACTTCAAGATGCTCCGTGCCTTGCAGACGCTCCGCCAAGTTGCTCGGAGTGTCCTCCGCGACAATCCTGCCTTCATGGATAATCAACACCCGGTCGCAGATCATGCTCACTTCGGGCAGGATGTGGCTGCTAAGCACCACTGTTTGAGCCTGCCCAAGCTCTTGTATCAAGCGTCGGGTTTCCACCACTTGGATCGGGTCGATTCCAATGGTCGGCTCGTCCAGCACCAGCACTTCCGGTTCGTGCAGTATCGCTTGGGCAATGCCCACCCGCTGCCGGAACCCTTTAGACAGCTTGCCAATCAGGGTGTTCCGGTAGTCCCCCAACCGGCAAACGTCAATGACCTCGCCTATTCGCCGCTTGATGTTCCTGCTGGGCATCTTTCGCAGAGTACCCATGTACTTCAGGTAGTTGGAGACCGTCATGTCGGTGTACAGTGGAACGGTTTCCGGCAGGTACCCTACTCTTTTTCGTACTTCGAGGGACTGCTCCACTATGTCGTTGCCATCCAGGGTTACCTGCCCCCGCGTTGGCGGCATGAACCCGGTCAGGATGCGCATGGTGGTGGTCTTGCCGGCGCCGTTAGGGCCAAGGAACCCGAGGATCTCGCCCTTTTGCACGTCGAAGCTAACGTCCTCGATGGCGGCGTAGGGGCCGTAGTAGTGGGTGAGGTCCTGGACCTCGATCATCTTTGTATTAGTTTCTTCCATTTCACCATGCCATCCGGCGGAGTCCGAGGGTTGCAACCATTCGGCTATTGCGTGAAAATTACCAGAGAGTTAAAAATGATATTCCATACCAATGGTTTTGCCAAGGGTTTCTGATTGCTGCTTGCGTGCGAGTTCCGATGCACCCGGATATCAGGCAAATTGGCTGTAGGAGGTAGAATGCACCTGGTGATCGACGGATACCGTGGAGATGTTGGGAAGATGTGGGACGTAGAACTGATCCGGTCCTTTTTGACCAAGTGTCCTGAATCTTTGGACATGACCCGCATCACCGAGCCTCATGTATTGAGGTACGACGCGCCGAAGGTGGAGGACGCCGGCGTATCCGGGTTCGTCATCATCGCGGAAAGCCATATCAGCATACATACCTTCCCCAACCGGAATTACGTGAACATCGACATCTTCTCTTGTCAAGCCTTCGACCATGACCAAGCCCTGCAGGAAGTCAAGACCCTCTTTCAACTGGACGAAGCCAAGACCTGGCTGTTGGACCGAGGGCTGGAGTGGCTCGACGCCCGCCAAGGGTTGAACGAGGTGCAGGCCCAGCGGGCCGTCCTGGAATCGGGGCCGCCGGGTCTGTCCCGTGCCTGAGTCCGCCAGCCCCCGGCGGGATTCCCGCCTGCGCGGGAAAGACGGGAAGGGAGGCGGCTTCCCTTGGGTGCCCTCGAACTTTCTGGCTCTCCCTCCTGAGAACTGCGAGTTGGAACGGTCTGAGGCCGTCCTGATTCCCGTCCCTTACGACAGCACCACCTCTTTCCGCAGCGGCGCACGTTATGGGCCAAGCGCCATCATTGATGCGTCGTATGGTCTTGAAGACTACGATCTAGAGTTGGACTTGGATGTTTCGCAGGTGGGCATCCATACCACAGCCGCGGTCGAACCCCACATGGGCGGCCCGGCGGAGATGGTGGAACGAGTCCGTTCAGCAGTCCAGGGCTACGCCGGACAAGGCAGGCTGGTAGGGGTGCTGGGCGGCGAGCATTCGGTGTCCATCGGGTCGGTGCAAGCCCAATTGGAAGTCCATCCCGGGCTGTCCGTTCTCTACATGGACGCCCATGCCGACTTGCGCAGTGAGTACATGGGCACTCCTTGGGGGCACGCGTCCGGAGCCAGGCGCATCCACGAGATGTGTCCCGTCGTATTAGTGGGTGTACGAAGCTTGTGTCAAGAAGAACGCTCCTATATTGAGGCCACTGCGTTGCCAACATTTTTCTGGCCTGCCGATGGATGGGACCGGCCGTTGATTCAGGACATCGTCGATTGCCTTGGACCGGACGTATATATCAGCGTCGACCTGGATGTGCTGGACCCATCCGAGATGAGCGCCGTCGGCACGCCGGAGCCCGGTGGCATGGGCTGGTACCAAGTAATTTCCCTGCTGCGGGCCGTGGCCGAATCCCGGCGAGTCGTTGGATTCGACGTCACCGAGTTAGCCCCAGGGGAAGGTCCCGCCGCTTGTTCCTATACCGCCGCCAAGCTGGTGTACAAGCTGGTAGCGTATGCGACGGCCGGGTGAGGGCTACCTCATGGGACGCTCAATTCGCTTGGTCAAAATCGCCGGTATTCCCATCGAGATCAACATCAGTTGGATTTTCGTTTTCCTGCTGATTACCTACTTGTTGGCCGAGCAGTTCGGCCGCTTTCATCCCGGTTGGCCGGTGGTTGGGCAGTGGGGACTGGCGGTGGGTATCGCCATAGCCTTCTTTCTCTCCGTACTGGTCCATGAGCTCTCCCACAGCTTGGTGGCCCTGCGCAACGGCATACCCGTTCAAAGCATCACCCTTTTCTTTTTTGGAGGAGTCTCCCACCTGTCCCACGAAGCCCGCCGACCCTTTACCGAGTTCATTGTCACCGTCGTCGGCCCGCTGAGCAGCATCTTTATGGCGCTTCTGTTCGGTGGCTCGCTGCTGCTCCTGGTGGATGGAACAACTTCCTTGGAAAAAGCCCTGACGGTCTTGTTTACTGTCCGGGCCTACGCATCCCCGTTCGAGGTAACTCTTCGGATGTTGTTCATCATCAACCTCATGCTGGGGCTCTTCAACCTGCTGCCGGGCTTCCCACTGGACGGGGGGCGCGTTTTGAGGGCCGTTTTATGGGGAATATCCCGCAACTATTGGAGAGCAACCCAGTTGGCCACGCGGGGAGGCCAAGCGATAGGCGGGCTGATGGTGGTTGGGGGCATAGCCTTGGCGATGGCATACTTCCAGGTATTCGGTTTCTCCGGGGCTTGGCTGGCCCTGATTGGCGCTTTCCTGTTCATAGCCGCCACGGCTACCTACCGGCAGGAACGGAACAGGGAAGAATTGCGGCATTACCGGGTTGGCGACGTGATGGTGAGCAGCCTGTCGGGCTACGCCCCGTTGGGCTTGCCGTTGGCAGGTGAAGGCCTGGCCAGACCTGAAGATCCCGTTTCCCACGCGCTGGAGCGCATGGAAGCCGGCAACGTGCGGCGATTGGCGGTGATGAGGAACGGCGAGGTGCTGGGGTTCATCAGCCGGGAGGATGTATTGCGCTTTGCCCGGAACGTGCGCCGCCGCCGCATGTAGTAGATATCCCTGAAACGGCCTGTGCTACAATATACATCCTGTCTGGACGCCCCACCCGGCGAAACTCCAGCAAAGCTTTGATTTTCAGAGACCATCAGCCTCAAGCTATGTCAACGATGACGCCAAAAGGTACAGTCTACTTGGACCACGCCGGCACCACGGCGATGGACCCCCGCGTATTGGAAGCTATGCTTCCGTACTTCACCGAGTTGTATGGCAACCCTTCGAGTATGCACACCGTGGGGCAGGAGGCCCGCTATGCGCTGGACGGCGCGCGGGAAAGAGTGGCCGGTGTCCTGCATTGCCGGGCAAGGGAAGTGATTTTCACCGGGGGCGGCACTGAGGCCGACAACATGGCCATCCGCGGGGTAGCCGTGGCGTTGGCGGGCACCGGAAACCATATAATCACCACCGCCGGAGAACATCACGCGGTGTTGCACGCTTGCCAGGACTTGGAAAACAACAGGTTTGCCGTAACCTACCTGCCGGTGGACGAGCATGGAATGGTCCACCCTGAACAGGTCTACAACGCGGTCACCGATGAGACCATACTGGTCACGGTGATGTACGCCAACAACGAGATAGGCACCATCAACCCTATAGCAGGTATATCCGGCGCAGTCCAACGCAGGGCGGAAGAACTGGACCGCACCATTGTTGTGCACACCGACGCAGTGCAAGCGGCAGGGTTCCTGGACTTGAACGTCCGCCGCTTGGGCGTGGACATGCTCAGCCTGTCGGGCCACAAGTTTTACGGCCCCAAGGGCACCGGCGTCCTGTATGCCCGCCGGGGCACGCCTTTGTTGCCCCTAATTCACGGCGGCGGCCAGGAAAGGGACCGGCGTTCCGGAACCGAGAACGTGCCGGGGATAGTGGGACTGGCGGCGGCGTTGGAAGCTGCCGACGCTCAACGGGAGGAGTCAAGCGCCCATTGCGCCGCGCTGAGAGACCGTATCGTCGCGCATATCGGCGAAACGATTCCCCGCAGCCACTTCAACGGTCATCCAAGCGAGCGGCTGCCGAACAACGTCAATTTTTCCTTCGAAGCGGTGGAAGGGGAAGCGATTCTGCTGGGACTGGACGCAGCGGGTATTGCCGCGTCCAGCGGGAGTGCTTGCAGTTCCGGCTCCCTGGAGCCTTCCCATGTTCTGCTGGCGTTGGGCCAGTCTGCCGACCTGGCCCGGGGCAGTCTTCGCGTTACTTTGGGCAGGGAGAACACCGAGGAAGATGTGGAATACTTCCTTCAAGTGCTGGACGGCCTTATCCCACAACTTCGACAGTTGCCGACCCTTGCAACCAGCGGCCCGTAATTTGACTGTGACCCTGATTAGACTCTCAGCTTTGACCAAAGTACCCCCGGCGGTTGTCCCGGTCCTGTTGTTTATGGCTGCCCTTGGCTTTGCCGGGTGCGCCGAAACATCCCCCAACATCGGGCAGTTTTTCAAAGGCAGGACCTTGCACGTCAGCGTGGCCGCCATGGACCGGTTGCCCGAGTTGCGCTATTCGGTAGTCCAGCGCGACGGCGAACTTACCCACCTGAGGATAGTTCCTTCTGACGACACCATGGAGCTTGTGGTGCTCCGGGTAAGAGTGCAGAACCACACCGCCACCAGCGCCGTATTCACGTTGGACAAGGAAGGCGCTCAGCTCCGCGACTTTGACTCTGAATCTTACTTCCCGCTGGATGTGGGCGAAAGCGCTGAGGAGACAACAGACCCCCCCGGACCGAAAAGCGAGTCCAGGAAGGTGCTGGAGTTGAAACCGGACGGCACCTTCGATACCAGCCGAGGCTTCATAAGGGGTGCTATAGAGTTGCAACGAGGCACGGGGTTGGATGGCTGGATCGTGTTCGAGGCTCCTAAAGAGACCCTATTCCGGGACTTTCGCTGGCAGGCCGGAGATTCGGTGACCATACATTTCTAACTTCGTGTGATAGATTTGGTTCAAGTGGACGGGTGGGTTGAAGCAAATAGCATAGAATGCGGCTACCGGGGAGAAGAGAATGCTCCGGCCGGAAGAGAACCACACAGAGGTAAGTCGCCAGTTTATTGGGGAAGCCGAAAAATACTTGGTGCGGGGCGACCTGTTACAGGCGTCTGAGAAAGCGTGGGGAGCGGCCTCCCGCAAAGTCAAGGCCATAGCTGAAGATCGCGGGTGGGAGCATAGAGGACATGCCCACCTGTTCGCAGCAATCGGTAACATAGTGGATGAGACCGGTCAGGTCGAACTCCGTAGACTGTTCCGCGAGGCGAACACCCTCCACATTAATTTCTATGAGGGCTGGCTGACTGTTCAAGATGTGTCTGAAGGTCTGGAAGCTGTTAAGGAATTGTTGGAGTTACTTGAACAGCACGCCTAGTCTTACGACAATATCAGGATGTCGTCGCCCAGAACTGATCCCCCCGTCTGGCGAAGGCTCTTTCATCTGATTGCCGGCTCTTCGATCCCGATAGCCGGTATTTTCGTGGCGTCCGCTTATATGGTTATCGCTCTGGCGGTGCTGTCGGTGGGCGCCGTGGCGATCGACTTGGTCCGGTTCCGGGTACAGTGGTTGAACCGGTATTTCCTCCGCTGGCTGGCGCCCCTGCTCAAGGGGTCGGAAGCAAACCGCATTACCGGGGCCACTTACCTGATCATCGCAGCCTTGGCGGTTTTCGGGTTGTTCGACTCAACAATAGCCGTGGCCTCGTTGCTGTTCCTCTCCCTTGGCGATCCGGCGGCGGCCTTGGTGGGCCGCGCTATGCCGGGGCCCAGGATACACGGCAAGTCGCCCGGAGGGACGGCCGCATTCCTGGCGGTGTCGGTGGCCGTGGTGGGCGTGTTGGCGGCAGCCGGAGTGATTGAGTACCATTGGGGTCTGTTGGTCGGGGCTGCGGTGGCAGCGTTGGTGGAGTTGGCCTCCCTGCCTCCTGACGACAACCTCACGGTCCCGTTGATTTCGGGCGGGGCCATGCACTTCCTGGTGGCGTAGCCGACTCCAAAAATTGTCCCCTCTCCGAAGAGAGGGGACGTTCTGCGAAAAGGGCCGGTGTGGGGACCGTTACCGTTACGCCGCGCCGTCGAAGTCAATAACTTCGGCACGGTCTCTTTGGAACTTCAAGTAGGCCGACTTCTTCATCTGCGGCCTATGGGCCCCAACCACCTCTTTGGCCTTGGCCCCGCCGTCGGCGAGAAGGTCGATTACCACCATGGCCATGACTTTGGCCGGGTTGATCACCGCCGTTTCGTAGTCGGTGATCAAGTAGTCCTTGCTGTGCCCCGCGCCTACGGCTCCGCCGACGTAGGGGTGGCAGGCCGGGATGATGTGGCTCAGGTCGCCCATGTCGGTCGACCCGCCCCTGTTGCGCCGGGCCGGCACCACCGCTATCGCCGACTCACCAAGCAGGGCCGTGGCGTTCTGCCTGAAGAGGTCCTGCAGCGTGTTGTCGTTCCGCATGGGCAGGTAGCCCGGAATGGTCGTGATTTTCACGGAAGCCCCGACCGACAGGGCGCCGGCCTTGAAGCAACGATCCACGATTGCTGAGTTCTTTACCACCGCATCCGGGGAGCCGGACCGCACCCTCCACTCCAGCTTCACGTCCGCGGGGACGGCGCTTACCGCTTCGCCGCCCTTGGTCATGATGCCGTGGATGCGGACAGTGTCGTCATCGCGGTAGACCTCGCGGTTGGCATTTATGGCTTGGAGGGCGAAGGATGCCGCGTTCAGTGCGTTAACACCCAAGTGAGGATAGCTGCCCGCATGGGCGCCGCGACCGGCAAACTGCACGTACTTGACCACGTGGCCGTTGCTGGTGCCCCCAATGGCGAACTTGCGCTCACCCATGTCGCTGGCGGTATGGCACATGACCGCCATGTCCACGTCGTCGAACTTACCAAGCTTGATCAACTCCTGTTTGCCGCCCAGGAACTCCAGCTTGCGTTCGTCCCTCATCTGGAGGCGGTGCTCCACCTCGATGAACTCTTCGGCGGGCACGGCGAAGGGGATGATTTCTCCGTGAAGCTGGCCCAACACTTCCGGTGTAAGCAGTCCCATGGTGGCGCCCAGCATCATGCCTATCTGGCAATGATGCCCGCAGGCGTGGGCGGCGCTGGTGACCGGGTCTGCGTACGGGTGGCCGTTGACAATCAACGAGTCCAACTCGCCGATGATAGCGACCTTGGGGCCGGACCCGGCGCCTCCGGAGATTCTTCCCTTGACCCCTGTTACGGCCATTCCCTTCTCGTGGGAAATTTGCAATTCGGAAAACTTCTCGGCCACCAACCGGGACGCGTGGGCTTCCGAGAAACCCGGCTCCGGGTGGGACAGGATATTTTGCGAAACACCAACAAATTCGTCGGCCCTTCGGTCTATAGTGGCGCAAGCCAGGTTCTTGAGTTCTTGAGTAGTCAACATAAGGCTATTCGCTCCGGAAAGTTTCCTCCGATGCTTGCTGGCGCATGAACTTCAGGTACTCGTCCCTGGTCATGTTCGGGCGGTGTCCCGCAACGATGCTGCCGGCTTGGCTGGCCCCGTCGCCCATCAAGTCGATGGCGGTGGCGGTCAGGGCCTTGGCAGCCGTAATCACCGACAGGCTGTAGTCCTGCACTACATAGTCCGCGCCGTGGCCGATGCCGGTCGCGCCTCCCACGTAGGGGTGTATCACCGGCATCAACTGGCTCACGTCCCCCATGTCGGTGGATCCGGTGCGGTGCGGCGCGTAGCCGATGTTTTCCTTACCGACCAATGACGCTGAATTGGCTTCGAAGATGTCGGCCATGCTCGAGTTTTGCGTCAGAGGCATATACCCCGGGATGGTCTGGATGTTGACGCCGGCGCCCACGGCCAGCGCGCCGGCTTTCAAGGCCCGGTCCACCTTTTTATTGGCATCCACTATGGCCTCAACTGTTCGTCCGCGCACAAAGGTCTCCATCCGCACCTCGGCGGGAACGGCGCTGATGGCTTCGCCGCCCTTGGTGATGATGGGGTGCACCCGGACCGTGTCCGGGTCCCTGAAGGTCTCCCGGTTGTAGTGGATCGCGGTCAAGGCAAGCGTAGCCGCGTTCAGAGCGTTGATGCCCAAGTGGGGCGTGCCGCCCGCGTGGGCGCCCCGCCCGAGGAACTGTATCTTCTTGGCAACCGTGCCGTTGTTGGTGCCGCTGATGCAAAGCTTCTTCTCGTCGGGAGTGCTGGTAGTGTGCAACATCATCGCCAGGTCTACGTCGTCGAACTCCCCCAGCCGTATGAATTCCGGCTTGCCGCCGAGGAATTCGATTTTGCCTTCCTGGCGAAGCCCGTCGCGGTACTCTATCTCGATGTACTCTTCAGCCGGGACCGCCATGAACACCAACCGGCCGCTCAACTCGGAAAGCACGTCCGATTGCATCAGGCCCATCGCGGCGCCGAACACCATCGCTATCTGGCAGTGATGGCCGCAGGCGTGGGCCGCGCCCGTGGCTGAGTCTGCATGTGGGTGCTCGTTGACTATCAAGGAGTCCAGCTCACCCAGGATGGCAAGGGTCGGCCCGGCGGTCCCGCCGACCAACTCCGACCGGACCCCCGTCATAGCCAGTCCAGAGCGGAAAGGGATACCCATATCCGCAAACTTGGTCGCCACCAGGTTGGAGGTCTTGGTCTCGCGGAAACCGGGTTCCGGGTTGCTCAGAATGGTCTTGGCGATCCCAACTATTTCATCGGCGCGAGTGTCTATTTCTTGGAAAGCGCGTTGTTTTAGTTCTTCTTTAGACGACATGCGACCTGTCCCGAAGTAAGGTAGCCCAGATTTTAGCAGAGGGCGGCGGAATTGGATACAGCGCCTGGCTCGAAGAGCCTGTTGTATAATGCTTGTACCCGGCGAGATGCCCGCGCCCTGCCCCCGGCGTGTTTCCCGCCTGCGCGGGAAAGACGGGAAAGGGGGCGGGAAAGACGAGAAGGGGGGCGTGCATGGTGGGAAGAGAGGCGGGCATGGCGGGAAGGGTAGTAGTCCTATGGCACGGGTAGTAGTCCTATGGCAATGAAGATTGTAATCGCCCCTCAGACGTTCAAAGGGAACCTTTCAGCATTACAGGCTGCTCACGCCATTCGACGAGGTGTATTGGCCGCCGACCCGGAGGCGGAGACCGTACTTGTGCCGGTAGCGGACGGTGGAGACGGCACACTGAACGCCTTGGTCGACAGCACCGGCGGGCAGCAATTCCGCAGTATGGTGACCGGTCCCTTGGGTCAGTCCCTGGAAGCCAGTTGGGGCGTTATGGGAGACGGCCGGACAGCGGTTATCGAAATGGCTCGACCGTCCGGGCTGGCCCTCGTCCCGCCCCGCAACCGGGATCCGAGGGTAACCACCACCCGCGGAACGGGCGAAATCATCAAGGAGGCCCTGGACAAGGGCTTTGTCCGCATCATAGTTGGCTTGGGAGGCAGCGCGACCAACGACGGCGGAGCAGGAATGGCGTCTGTCCTGGGGGCGAGATTCCTCGACGCTCAAGGTCAAGCCCTGCCGGACGGCGGCGCGGCGTTGGCCCATCTGGACCGCATAGAAGTCTCTTCACTGGACCCCAGGTTGAAGGAGGTGTCCGTGGTGGCCGCCACAGACGTGACCAACCCGTTGTGCGGCCCCACCGGGGCCTCGGCGGTCTACGGGCCGCAAAAGGGCGCCTCGCCGGAGGTGGTGGCGGAATTGGACGCCGCGCTGAACAATTTCGGGACTATCGTAGGACGTGACCTGGGGCTGGACGTTATGGATTCCCCGGGCACCGGAGCGGCAGGTGGCTTGGGGGCGGGTTTAATGGCCTTCGCCGGAGCAGAGATAAGGTCGGGTATCGACATGGTCTGCGACGTGCTGGACTTTGACGTTCACTTGGAGGGCGCCAGTTTGGTCATCACCGGCGAGGGCGGGGTGGACCGGTCCACCATCTACGACAAAGCCCCGGTAGGAGTGGCGAGATGGGCCAGGGGTAAGGGTGTGCCGACCATTCTTCTGGCAGGGACTTTGGGGCAGGGGCATGAAGAACTGTACGAGCATGGCATCACCGGTATAGTCTGCATGGCCGACCGCCCTATGAGTTTCAGCCAGAGCCTTCGCCGAAGCGAAAGGCTGCTGGAAAACGCCGCCGAAAGGGCCTTGCGGTTGATCAAGGTGGGGATGGGGATGAAGCCTTTGTAATGGTTTTGCGAACCACTCGGTCTACGGTTACCTGTAAGCGCGTCCGCGTGGAAGAATACGAAGCACCCTAATGATTCCATCCTGATGGTTGTAAGTGAATCGGACTCGCCATTGGCCGACACGGATGCGAAATTCTCCTCTCGAACCCCTGAGGTGCCTGACGTCGCCCTCCCCTGTTTCCGATAGCCTTGATAATGCCTGCAAGATCCTCCTGGCAACCGTTACATCCAAGTTTCTGAGGTCACGCTCTGCATGACCGGTTAGTTCAACCCGCCACGTCACACCCCAAACTCGCGCTTGACGTCCTCAAAGCTGACTACTCTGCTTGCGGCCAAATCCTCGTAAGCTTCAGCGACTGCGGCCCGTTCCTCGTCGGTTTCAGGCTCATCGTCCTCGGGTGCTTCAATTAATGCACGCAGGACGGGGTCTGTCATATCGTACAAGTACTGTAAAAAACGTTTGGCTACGGGCAACTCATCTTCCGGCAACTCGTCAACCAACCGGTGAAGGTCGTCTTTAATGGCCAAAACCAGTTGCTCCTTACTTCTATTTCCTGCCAAAAGCTACGCCAAGCTGGGGCAGGCCTACGCCGGCACCCTTTCGCTGACGAAGTCCACCACCGTTTGGGCCAGTTCTATGGCCCGGTCGGCGTCAATCCTGTCGAACGCCTCTGATGAAGTGCCGCTGGGCAGGTAGCCGGGGTAGCGGGTGATTTCGAAGTACTTGTCCAGTTGGCGGGCGTCGTCCTTTACTGTGTCAAAGAACATCTCGAACAGCTTGGCGTCCTCGCAAAGGTCAATCAGGGAGTGCCCCCAAACGTCCTCCGCGCCCCTGTGGTACAGGTACGCCTTGACCGCTTTTTCGGCGGCCTGCTGCCCTTGGAAACAGGCCAGGTTATACCGAGTTCCCTCCCGCAGATAGTCTGCGTCGAGCAGGTCCTGTTTCGCTTGGCGCAGCCACCTAGTGCCCTCAGATTGACGAATCGTCATCGAACAATACCCTTCCTATTTCGCAAGCCTGCTTTAACGCGGGCAGCGTGTCGCGGTGGGCCTCAAATTCTTCCGGTGTATAGACCAGGGTGTCCACCGCTATAAAACTATTGAAGTGCCAGGAAAAAAAGTCCGCCCGCCGGCCAAAGGAATATTCGGTTTCCTGGACCACTATCAAGTCAATGCGGCTTTCGGGACCGACGTCGCCGGTGGCCATGTCGCCGGTCAGGATGACTTTCTTGAGGCCCAGGTTCGGCAGCAACTCTTCGATCCGCTCCAACTCCTGTTCCAGCATCTGCTTACGAAACATGCTGAACCCTACTCGTACCGGCATGTACTATCTCCCGGCCTCAAAGTTCCTGATAATCCGGCGCTCCGGAACGGTGGTTTTAAGCCCCTAACCCAGCAATACCAAGTGGACTTCCTTGGGCCCATGCACTCCAACCACTATAGTCTGCTCTATGTCGGCTGTCCGGCTGGGTCCGGTGATGAAGTTCAGGTAACTTCCCATGTCGCCGCCGTTCCGGTGGTATTCCAAGCGGCGGAACAGCATCAGGTCGTCCAGGCTCTCAATCAGGTCGTCCGCTCGCACCACCGCAACGTGGACAGGGGGCACCAAGGATACCAACCGGCTCAGGCCCTTGCGGGGCAACACAATGACCGAACCTGTCTCCGCGATCGCATAATCGGCGCCGGTGATGCCCATCCCGGACGCGGCTATGGCCCCCCGCAGGTCCTCGCGGGAGTGGGCGTCGTCCATGGCTACCGTGGTAACGAATGCCCCGGCGGCCCGGAGAGGCTCGTCCAACGGAAACTGCCTGAGAGCATCCTGGTCGGAACGGACTATCGACTCTATCCCCCGTTCCGTGGCAAGCCCCTGGACGTGAGCGATTGCCTCCTCCGGGTTGGACGTGCGAAAGACTTGCCAACCCCTCAATCCGGCAACTTCCGCGAAACGGTCCAGCAGCGCCGGCCTGTTCTCGATCAAGTGGGCTTGGACCACCTCCGCCCTCTCTCTGAGTTCGGTGATGTCCTCTTCCAAGCGGTAGTAGGGTTTGAGTGGCGGTCCGGCGGAGCGTCCAAGGCTCTGTCGCACCCGTTCCAGGAACTCGGTCCTGGGCGTTCCCAGCGGCTGCTCCATACTAGCGGACACCGTCGTTGCCGGACAGTTCTTCACGCCAAATATCCCGGAAAGCCTTTGGCGGCGGCTCAGGCAAGTCCCTGCTGCGAGTCCAACGTGACAGCAGGGGCAGTCCGGCCTTGCGAATCCCCGCCTTCGCGGGAATGACGGTTGGAGTTTTGGACACCGGAAAGAACGGCAAGCCGGCCATGACCGACAGGCATAACCTGCCCAATTTGCGGGCACCTGCCAACCGCGATGGTCGTTCCATCACCTTGGTATAAGCCGCCGCCGCGAATCCCGCCGCAGCGGTCCCCGTTTTTTCGTCGGGGTTGGGGCTCTCGGCGCTCTTCTGGCGCAGGTGCAGCAACATGCGAGGAATGTTTATCTTTACCGGACAGGCCTCGCGGCACGCCCCGCACAGGCTGGACGCTTGGGGAAGGTCTGGCGCTTGCCCCAACCCGACCAAGTTGGGAGTGACGATTGCTCCGATGGGTCCCGGGTATACCCACCCGTAGGCGTGGCCACCCACCTTCTGGTAGACCGGGCAGATGTTCAGGCACGCGCCGCAACGGATGCAGTACAGCGCTTCTCGCAGGTGGGGGTCGGCCAGCATCTTGGACCGCCCGTTGTCCACCAGTATCAGGTGGAACTCCTCCGGGCCGTCCTCGTCGTCGGACCGCCGGGGGCCGCTGACCATGCTGACGTAGCTGGTGATGCGCTGCCCGGTGGCTGACCTTGGCAGCAGCCGCAGGAACACGGCCAGGTCCTGCATCGACGGGATGACTTTCTCCATCCCTGTGATGCCGATGTGCACCCTTGGTGCCGAGGTGCACAGTCGCCCATTGCCCTCGTTGGTGATAATCACCAGCGTGCCGGTCTCGGCCACCAGGAAGTTGGCGCCGCTGATGCCCAGGTCCGCCTGCAAAAACTTGTCCCTCAGGGCGACTCGGGCCGCCGCCGCTAAGGCATCTATGTCGTCCACATAGGGGATGCCCAGCTTGTCGGTGAACAACTGGGCAACCTGTTCCTTGGTCTTGTGCAGCGCCGGGGCGACCAAGTGAAAGGGCGTCTCCTCAGCCAGTTGGATGATGTATTCGCCGAGGTCAGTCTCGAATACCTCGACCCCTTGGGCCTCCAGCGCATGGTTGAGATCAAGCTCCTCGGACACCATGGACTTGCTCTTGGTGGCGACGCGGATATTCCGAGTCCGCACTATTTCGCCGACGATGGCATTGGCCTCGGCGCTGTCGGCGGCGAAGTGCACCTTGCCCCCGGCGCGTGTAACGTTTTCGTGCAGCAGGTCCAGGTAGTAGTCCAAGTGGTCCAGGGCGTGAATCTTGATCCGGCGCGCTTCCTCCCTCCATTCCTCCCATGTTTGGGGAGAAACCTCGTCTATCGCCTCCCGCCGCGCCCCGTCGAAACCGGTCCCGACCCGCTCCAACGCCAAGCGAAGTTGGGGGTCAAGTATCGACACCGCCGAAGCTGCGGAGAACTCTTTTGTCTTGATGTCAGCCATCAGTTGCTATCCCCGTCGAGCACTTGGGCCAAGTGACGGACCTTTACGTTCGAATCGCGTCGGCTCAGGCCTCCGCCGATGTTCATCAAGCAACTCATGTCGCATGACACCAGAGTCTCCGCTCCGGTTGCGGTCACGTTGTTGATTTTGTCGGCCAGCATCGCCTCCGAGATATGAGGGTACTTCACCGAGAATGTGCCGCCGAAGCCGCAGCACACTTCCGCTTGGGGCAGGTCGCGCAGTTCCAACCCGCTGACCGACTGCAACAACTGTTGCGGCTCGTCCCGCACATCCATTTCCCTTAACAGGTGGCATGAGGGGTGGTAGGTCGCCTTCCCGGAGTACTCCGCTCCCGTGTCCTGTACTCCCAATACTTGCACCAGGAACTGGGAGAACTCGTGCACCTTGGGAGCAAATTGTTTGACAAGCTTCAGCGTTTCCGGTTCGTCCTGGAACAGATCAAGGTAGAACACCCTCATCATGGCGGCGCAGGAACCGGAGGGGACGACGATGTAATCGCTGTTACGGAAGGTGTTCAGCACCCGGCGGGCCAGCGTCCGCGCCCGGCGGGTATAGCCGGAGTTGTACAGGGGTTGCCCGCAGCACGTCTGGTCGGCGGGGAAGTCCACGTTGACGCCCAACCGGCGCAGCACCCGCACTACGCTGACACCCACTTGGGGGTAGAGTTGGTCGATGATGCAGGTAACAAAGAGGTCTGCGTTGACTGGGGAAGCCGATGCCAATAGTTCACCTGACGCTGCCGGCTTGGTTCCGCTAAAGGGTATCAGACGATTGACGGGCGGGCAACCGGCCCTTGGCGTAACTGTCTGAATCAGGATTTACTGGATTTTAGGATTTTCAAGATAGGGTAGATTCATTCTGAAAATCCTTTCATCCTGATTCAGCCAAATATCCTGCGTGCCTTGTATCCCCGCTAGGCGGCGTAGATAATGACACGAAAGCAATGGCTGCTATCGAGTTGTCGCCCAACCTGAGCGACTTCCTTTCTGCCTAAGCGCACTGAAAAACGGGAGGTACAAAAATGGACTGGGGAATGTCGAATCGGATGTCGCAGTTGATTCAATCGGACGGTCACTGCGTATTCTTGCCCATAGATCACGGCTACTTCCTGGGGCCCACCCGGAAGCTGGAGCAGCCCGGCAAGACCGTTGAACCCTTGATGCCCTACGCCGATGCCCTGTTCGCCACACGGGGCGTGTTGCGCTCGGCCATAGACCCGGCCAACACCAAGCCGGTGGTGCTCCGCGTCTCGGGCGGCACCAGCATGGTGGGCGCCGATTTGGCCAACGAGGGGATAACCACCTCTATTGAAGAGGCCATCCGGCTGAACGTGTCGGCGCTTGGCATCTCCATTTTCGTCGGCAGCGACTATGAGAAGCAGTCCCTTTTGAACCTGGGCAAGCTGGTGGATGAAGGAGAGAGGTACGGCATTCCGGTGATGGCAGTTACCGCCGTGGGCAAGGAACTGGAAAAGCGCGACTCGCGTTATCTGGCTCTGTGCTGCCGCATCGCCGCTGAGTTGGGCGCCAAGGTGGTCAAGACCTACTGGTGCGACGACGGGTTCGACAGGGTGGTGGACGGTTGTCCGGTGCCGGTGATCATGGCCGGCGGCCCCCAGTTGGATACCGAGATCGAGGTATTGGACTTCGTGCACGACGGTATGCAGAACGGCGCCATCGGCATCAACCTGGGCCGCAACATCTGGCAGAGCGAATACCCGGTCCCCATGATCCGCGCCCTGCGCCACATAGTCCACGGAAACGGCTCGGTAAAAGAAGCCCAGGAAATATTCGAGTCGGCCAAGGCCGAAGGCGGAGTACTGGCGGGCGTTTCGGATTGATCCTCCACTCCTACTGCATCCACTTCCAGTTGGCAGAGGGCGACGTGACGGAATAGTGTGCTGACCGTAGCCGAGTTGCGAGCCATTTCCACCTCCCGGATGGAGGAGGCCCAGACGCTGCTTGACGCAGGGCATTACGACGGCGTGGTCTACCTCTGCGGCTATGCAGTCGAGTTAGCGTTGAAAGCGAGGATATGCGAAACTCTGAATTGGGCGGGGTATCCTTCCACCAATCGAGAGTTCCGGGACTTGCAGTCCTTCCGTACCCATGATCTGAATATCCTGCTCCGGCTGAGCGGTCAGGAAAGCAGACTCTTACAGTCCATGCCCAATATCTGGCAGGCAGTAAAAGCTTGGAATCCCGAACTGAGATACCAGATTCCCGGCAATGCCAACCGGTCGGCTACGGTTACTCTACTGGGTCAGATACGGCGTGTCATAGAGGCAATATGAAAAGCAAGCAAAGATTTCTCAAAAACTTGGTCGAGGCGGAACGGGACCTGTCGCATAAGTACGGCGACTTTTCTCTATTCGCGGCCTGCTTCCGGGAAAATACCTTAGCCGACTACTGGGACTTGGTAGTAGCGGCGTCTTGGCTGTTCCCGGAAACAATGGATTCCTACGCCGTAATTATGGACGGAATCAGACGAAATATGGAGGAGGACGAGGTATTTCGGCTTGGTGCGCTGCCATTGCTGGACCCGAATGACCCCCGCGTTCAAGAAATCCAGGATGAGCACGTCATTGAACACGGGCTGATTGAACTAGACCAATGCCAACTCTTCGACACGGACATGGAGCACGTCTATATCATCACCGCCAAACGGCGGGGCACTCCGGTCAATGCTGAGGTTGTTTAGCCGGTGGAGTACACGCGCCGCGAGGGTACGGGACTGACCGTTTCCACAACAAACCCCAATTTACAATAACCAAAATCGTTCAAGGTTCCATTTGATTCTGTTTGTTGGAGTTGCAGCGCATGGTCATCGCCTCTGAAAGCCAGCCATCCTTCGCTTTGGACGATGGTACCGGTCTGCGTGTGGTCCACGCCACCTTTATGAAGGAGCAGAAGTTCGACTGGGAACTTTTTCGCGGCTATGACCGACTCAGGGTGCTGACCTACTCCGCCAGTGTTAACGCCATCGTAAGGATGTTGGACCAACAGTCCTTCAGTCACTTTGAGTGTGTGTTTGGATGTGAACATACCTTGCGAGACATAAAGACCATCCTGGCGTTTCAGCAGGTAGTGGTCGGTGATACTCGCGCGGCCATCATGGGCTTGGAGGACGAGCGACACATCCGGATTCTCGAAAAAGTCCACAGCGGCCAAGCCTATTTCCGTGTGCTCCGAAAGTCCATCGCCCATGCCAAGCTGTACCTGCTGTCAGGTCCTGGCGACCGCAACCGTGTGGTCATTGGCTCGGCCAACCTGTCCGAGCAGGCATTCTCCGGAAAACAGTCGGAAACCCTGGTCGTTTTCGATGATGACCCGGCGGCTTGGGAACACTACAACCGGATGTACGATGCCATTCGGGATTCGGCGTCGGATGAGATTTCTTTGCCGGAAGACAGGATTACGGCAGCCCAGATAGAGGTGACGGATACCCCCGTCATGTCGGATGTGACCGGCTCGCTGATCATAGAGGCGCCCACACCAGAAGAGTCCCACGTCTACGGGCCGGTGCAAATCGAGCGTATAGAGAAAGTAGCCGCCGTTCTGGGGCCGCGCATATCGGCGGCGGTTCCGGCGGTGCGAAACGGACGTCAGACAATCACCCCGGAAATCAAGCGGGAAATCAGCCGGATACGTCTGGTAAAGTCTGCTGAGGAAGCTGACAGCCGTGACTTTTCCATAGATAAAACGACTCGTTCAGCCCTGCTGTCCGGGGAGTCGTTCCCTTTGGAGTGGGACGAGGGCCTGGTAAAACAGGACTCCGAGTTACTGCTTAGCTATTTTAAGAACTTTGAAGACGCCTTCGAAGGCAACGTCGCCAGCCTGCAACGCGATTACTTCATCCTGATGTCCTGGCTGTACTTTTCACCTTTTTTGTGCGATGTGCGTTCACTGGCGCTGCTGCAAGACAGCGACGTCATTCGTTACCCTTCCTTCGCCATCGTGTTCGGCAAGTCCAACTGTGGCAAGACCAGCTTGGTCGATACGCTGATGACATCCATGTTTGGATTCGCCCATACCGTGGAAAAGGGGAGCTTTACCAGGTCTCGGCTGCGCGGATTGCAGCATGGATATAAGCGTTTCCCGGTGGTATTTGACGATATTGGGCGGAGGGCCTTTAACGCTCACGGCAAAGACATGATTAAGGAGGAGTTGCAGCCCGACGTACCGGAATACCCGGGGTTCATATTGTCCATGAACGCTGAGCCCCAGTCCTTCCCGGATGAAGTGGTTAAGCGCAGCTTGATGATATACACGACGACAGCCCTGCCTTCGTATGACGAGGTGTTGCGTCAGCGGTTGCAAGGACGGATACAGGAGATGCGCCGGGGATTAAACGGACACCTTTACCGGCGGTACTTGTCCCGGATCATGGACTATTTGGACGAAGAGCGGCTTCCGGAAGACTGGTTGGTTCTTTCCTCTGGTGTACTCAGTGGCATACTGTCTGAGACTGTTGAGGGGCCTACGCTGGACTGGTGCCAGGGTGTTACATGGTTAGGTTATGCGGAGAAACGTTACGACAGGGTCAAGGCCCGGCTGGTAAATCTGCTTCGTCCAACTGCGTATATGAAAACTGAAGGTTCAGCGACTGACGGCTGGATCATTGATGGGAACAGCATCATCGTTAGTGAGTCGCGGGACGCCTTTGGAAGAAGCGGTTTCAGTTGGGAAGACGTGCCCTCGACTCTCGTAGACCAGGATGCCAGCAGTCCGGGTCGGACGGTGCTGCACCGGGACAAGCTGGAAGAATTTGTAGGACGGCAATTGCGGCCGGTTGGCAAAGGGTGGAGACGCTTCTTCGGGCTATGACGGACGCTAACCGAAACATAAACAGCACAAGGACCTCTATGACCAGCAGACCGGTCCCACGAAAACCGTCCGCTCCCGTCGGGGAGCGGTTCGTACCGCCCCCGCGAATACCGGTTGACCCGGGCGACGGCAAGTTTCCTGTATTTCCACCCAGGGGTGATATGCAGAACCCTATCTATCTTCACCGTCCGGGGCACTTGGCCGCTTTGAGTTTGCACCTTGGTTCTCTCGATACAACCATGGTCCTGGGAGAAGTCACCGTCGGGCGCGACCTGAGCCAGCGCCGGGGGCTGCGGGTCCCTGATTTGATCATCGCCTTTGGAGTAGACCGTCGCAGGATCATCTCAGACCGGGGCTACTCCATTGAGTACTGGGGCAAGCCGCCGGACTTTGTGCTGGAAATAGCCTCCGAGAACACCGCGGAGAACGACGTTACCGGCAAGCGGGATGACTACGCCGCGTTCGGCATCCCGGAGTACTGGCGCTTCGACCCCACGGGCGGCGAGTATTATCCGGAAGGCTTGGCAGGGGACAGGCTGGTCGACGGGGTGTACCAGCCCATTGATATCGTGGCTGCAGGGTTAATCAATTCTAACCATCATCAGGTAAATGTTTTATGCGCGTAGCAATGTATTACAACAACCGGGACGTTCGGCTCGAGGAGATGCCCGCGCCGCGAATCGGTCCCGGCGAGTTGCTGGTCCGGGTGGAGGCCAGCGGGATTTGCGGCAGCGACGTTATGGAGTGGTACCGGGCCGCCCGCGCGCCCGTGGTGTTGGGGCACGAGGTAGCGGGTCAGGTCGCCGAGGTTGGCGACGGCGTCGAGCGTTTTCGTGAGGGTGACCGGGTGGTGGTCACTCATCACGTCCCCTGCAACGTGTGCCATTACTGCCTTAACGGCCATCACACCGTTTGCGACACCCTGCGCGAGACCAGCTTCGACCCTGGCGGGTTCTCTGAGTACCTGCGGGTGCCGGCGATAAACGTGGACCGCGGGGTGTTCAAAATCCCCGACGGCTTGTCCTTCGACGAGGCCTCTTTTGCCGAACCGCTGGCCTGTGTGCTGCGCGGCCAGCAACGCGCCAACATTCGGGCGGGCCAGAGTGTTATCGTGCTGGGCAGCGGCCTTGCCGGTCTGCTTCACATAAACCTGGCCCGCACCCTGGGCGCCGGGCGGATTGTCGCCACCGATGTGGTGGACTACCGCTTGGCGGCGGCGCAAAGGTTCGGCGCCGACTATACCTGCCCAGCCACCGAGGACGTTCCCGGTTATCTCCGCGAGGTCAACGACGGCAGACTGGCCGATCTGGTCATCGTTTGCACCGGTGCTGCTCCCGCGTTACAACAAGCCCTCGATTCGGTGGACCGGGGCGGCACCGTCCTTTTCTTCGCCCCCACGGCTCCCGGAGTCAACATATCCGTGCCGGTCAACGAAGTCTTCTTCCGGAACGACGCCACCCTTACCACCACCTACGCCGGCGCGCCGGACAACTTGGCCGCGGCGCTGGAGTTGATAAAAGCGAAGAGCGTTCGCGTGGGCGATATGATCACCCACCGAGTGGGACTTGATGAGGCCGCGCTGGGTTTCAAGCTCACCGCTGATGCCCGGGATTCACTGAAGGTGATTGTGCAGCCGCATAGTTGACCGCATTCATTTTCCAAGGAGCAACAGTATTGAATAACGGTTACCGTGTCCTGGACAGCGACCTGCATCTGATGGAGCCGCCGGACCTATACCAGCGTTACCTGGACCCGGCGTACCGGGAGCGCATGCCCAAGGCCACCCACAACAGGCCGGGTCATTACGCCGGGTGGGTGATTGACGGCCTGTCCGTGCCTCCGTGGATTGGCGACGCCCAAGTATTGCGCGCCAACGAGGAGATGGACCAAAGAGCGGGCAGCGTAATGCAGGATGGTTGGAAGCGCCACTTCGATGCTGTTTCATCTCTCAGTGCTATGGACGCCGAGGGCATCGACGTGGCGGTGTTGTTCCGCACCGCCGCCAGCATGTTGGTGTCGCTGGACTCCCTGGACCCGGACTACTCTTTGGCCCTGTGCCGCGCCTTCAATGACTGGGTAGCCGACTATTGCCGGGAAGACCCGGCCAGGCTGAAAGCCACGACCATCGTGCCGCAGCACGACGCTGGATTGGCCGCAGAAGAGGCCAGGAGAAGCGTCGAGGAGCTGGGTTCCTTGGGCATCGTGCTGCTGCCCATGCCCATCGCCGGCAAGCATGTCCACGACGCCGAGTTTGACGTTCTGTGGGCCGAGTTGGAGCGTTTGCAGGTGCCGGCGTGCTTCCACGGTACCTCTGGGGCGGTCTCAAAGGACTACTTGGGCGACAGGCTGGTCGGCCATCCCGGGTACCGGACCCTGTCCCACGCCTCCGTCTTTCCGCTCGAACTGATGATGGCAATGGGCAGCATGATTCTTGGCGGCGTGCTCGAAAGGTTCCCTCGCCTGAAGGTGGCTTTCCTCGAAGGGAACTGTAGCTGGCTGCCGTGGTGGCTTTACCGTTTGGATGACCAGTGGGAGAAGTTCGGCGCAGGAGAAACGATACCGCTTCAATCCAGGCCGTCCGACTATTTCCAGAGGCAATGCTTCATCTCGATAGACGCCGATGAGTACCTGGCAGCGGACATGCTGGCCCGGTTGGGGGATGACAACGTAGTCTTTTCCACCGACTACCCCCACCCTGACTCGGCCTTTCCTCACGCTGTGGAAGAACTATTGGCCTTGGAGGAGATTTCCCCCAAGGCCAAAAAGAAGATTCTCTGGGACAACTGCGCCAGGTTGTATTCCATATAGACAGTGTGTAACCGAGGCATGGCATGAACGGAGTGGCGCTTCGTGGCCCAATACGCGCATATAACCGGCAGTCTCTGCGCCCATCAATCCAACATTTGTGGACTACTGGGCATGTGATTAACTCGTATTACTCAAAACAACCAGGGCTTGGGTTGTAATTCGTCCTCAGTCACCGGGTTTAACCCTGGTCAGTTCCGGCTGTAGTGACTTATCTACAAGACGAGCGACCTTAGTGGGCAAGTCAACGTCGGGCGGTTTGACATAGCCTCTTAAAAAAGGGTTGACATCTGTAGGTCGACGACCAACTTCTACTGTGACGACCACTATTCCCCGACGGAACATGATGATGGTCGCAACGTACTCTCGGCTCGTAAATTCCCGGTGCCGCCTTCCCGTTTCTATCTGAAGGGCCACAGAATCTTGGCCGATGGTCGGCGCCAAGACTTGATGATGTTCCAATAACCCTTTCTGTAACCATTCCCGCTGTACCGCTGTTGAGTAATTTAGCGACCATCGGGCGTTTGCGATACTATCGTATAAGGTCGTTACGCATCGGATTGTGTATCCACCCCCGGACCAAAAGGTGCTGTAACCTTGCCACACTCCCCAAGAGTCCACATCCCATTCGCGGGGGCCTATGGAGTCGGTAAGCCTGTAGTCACGAAAAACCTGCCTTAAGTCCCCATGTTGGCAATTGGCACTTTTGATGTTGAACGGCATGGGTGTGGCCGTAGGTATCAGGATAGGCGTAGGTGTGTGCCGAGCTTGTCGACTTCTATCGATAACCTCCTGGTAACCGACCGCCGGAGTGAGTGTGGGCAAGGATGTCAGCACAGGGATGGTTACTGAGTCCCCGGCCAACCAGCGAAAGTCTTGGAACCAGGTCTCCCTAGGGGCCTCGAACACGATCCAGCCGTCCAGTCCGGTGCCTCGTTGTAACTCTATCGCGCCCCGTTATGAAGCCTCGGTTGGTATCGAATGTGCCGTCCGGTTTCAACTCCAGCACCTTCCTGGACTCGTTTTTCGGTCCGGGAGGTTCGGCTACTTCCTCGGCGCTCTCACTCGCGTCCAGAAGGAAGTAGCGCTCGGACTCAAAATTACGAAGCTGAGCGCCTTCCTTGTCCACCGTGAAGACGGCGCTGGTGGCGGTATGGTTTTGCACCCTTACCCGGAGCACCACAAGTTCCATGGTGTCATCTGAGGGGAGCTATCCTCAGATGAGTGATTTCGCCGTCGGACTGGGCCACTGAGTAGCGCAACTCAGGCAGCCGGTCCATGGCGACAACACTGACATGAAGAGTCCTGCCCTTATAAAACCGTCCGATACCTACGGGAGTCGGGGCGGATGTAGGCGTTGGTACAGGTGTAGAAGTCAGTGCCAGAGTTGGGGTCAGTGTGGGTGTTAGTATAGGATCCGAGGTAGAGATGGGCGTTAGTAAAGGCGGGGATGTTGGTACCGGCGTCGGGATAGGTTTTGATGCCAGTGCCGGAGCCGGAGTCGGTGTGAGTATGGGCACCGGCGTCGGGATAGGTGTGTACATCGCTTTCTGTATCGGTGATGGCTTGGCCTGAATTTGCCGAGCAGACGCGGCTTCAGCATCAATAGTGGCTGCTACTGCCGCTTCGATCGTTCCTCGCAAATTGGGTGCTTCTTGCGGTTGCGAGCAAGCCGCGACAAAGGCAAACAGGGCCGCGGCGGCCAGTGCGATGAGTTTAGGCATCGGTATTTCGTTTGCTTTTATATAGCTTGCGGCTGGGCATGGGTTTTAACCCACAACCTGCCCGGTACTATTCGGCCGCTCAATCGCTGAGCAACCGCCCCACAATTCCTAAACTCCCTAACTCCATCACGAAATGTAATTATGCCCGCAAATCACCCTGTGGGTTCCAGGCTTGAAGCGGGATGGGCCAAGGCGATAAGGCGCGAGGGCTCACCTCCAGATAGCTTGGACGTCTATTCGGGGACCAGGATGACCGCGACGTTGTTGGCTGCGGCCAACGCTGCCCTGGTTTCGTCGATATGCGCCCCTACTATTGCAGGTACCACAGGCTGATCTACGACGGCTTCCAGTATCGCCGCCCTTTGGACTGAACGGGTAACGTCCCCGTCGCCGATGGTGACGGATATTTCTGCGGTGAGGTAAGTTTCCTCACCCGACGTTCTGCTCCAGCCAGAGGCGATGAGGTCCGAACGCGAAAGGTCATAACTTTGCCCTTCGGTAATCGCTCCGTTGTCCTCGGCGTTCTCGCTGAGTTCTTCGAGGTCACGGTCGGGGTCGGTCCGCACTCCTTGCAACACCCTGACTCTACGAAGGCGCAGGTGTTGGCCGATGGTGCTTTTGATGTTCTTTACGACTTTGAATTCGTAATCTGTGCCCTTCAGATTGCTGATGTCGCCTTTCATCTGGTTGATGTCGGCTTCCATCCGGTTGATGTTGCCTTTCATCTGGTTGATGTCGGCTTTCGATGTTGTCGAAGCGGTGCTGGGCCTGTTTCGTGAACTGAGCGAATTGATCTGGCAAGGCCAACAGTTTCCCGGCTTAACAGCAGGCCCCCGATGGTGTCGGCCCATTCAGGTTGTTCCCTGAGAATGCGAGCCAGATCAACGATGTTGTTTATGGTGGTCATGGTTGGCGTGGACCTCTGTGCGGTTATTATACCGCAGTGTCCCCGATGTCACGAAAATATGGTTATGCCCGCCAATCATGCGAGGGTTCCAGACGTGGGGCGGGATGGGCCAAGGTGATACGCCGCAGCGGGCGGCCCATTCATCGTACATCTTGCCCATCTCTTCCGCCTTGGGACGGTTTGATTCGACCAGGTTGTTCAACTCGGTACGGTCCTGGTCCATGTTGTACAGTTCCCATTGGCCGCCTACCTCGCTCACCAGCTTCCACTCCCCCGCGCGCACCGCCCCGGCTGCCCTCGTGCTCCCAGAAGATGGGTTTCGGGCGATTCCAAGCCCCGCTGTCAATCGCCTGCATGAAACTCTGGCCCTCGATGGGAGTGATGGGGTTGCCGCCGAACTCGGTGGGGTAGGTCGCCCCGGCGGCGGCGATGCAGGTTGCCGGGATGTCGGTTATGTGGGTCGGCTCGTGCACGATGGCCGGTTGCTTGATCCTGTCGGGCCAGTGGACTATGAGGGGAGTTGATATGCCGCCCTCATGGGTCCACCGCTTGAACAGCCGGAAGGGGGAGTTGCTGGCGTTGGCCCAAGCCAGATCGTAGCTCATGAAGGTAGTGCCGGGGCCCGGACGCAGGTTGGGTATGTTGCCTACCATAACCTCTGTCCCGTCCGCGTTGGGCATCGAGTACTGGGACGGCTCCGGCCGGTTGCTTTCCTCGGCCAGGAACTCGGCGCACCCTCCGTTGTCAGACATGAACATGATCAGCGTGTTGTTCTTCCACGCCCAGTTCTTGGAGCTTGGCGAGAATCCTGCCTACACCCTGGTCGACCCGGTCTATCTGGGCGGCGTAGACCGCCATGCGAAGGTCGTGCCAGTCTTGATTGGGTGTCTCGTTCCACGGTGTGGCGTCCTTGTCCCTGGGGGAAATCTCCCACTTGGAGTCCAGAATGCCTAATCCCTTTTAA
Organism: Dehalococcoidia bacterium; assembly: GCA_965203835.1. GTDB lineage: Bacteria > Chloroflexota > Dehalococcoidia > Lucifugimonadales > UBA3495 > CBDCFV01. The sequence goes on along the minus strand of OZ241919.1, from coordinate 463,841 downwards.
TTGCTCGTGGCGGGCGGTGCGCAGGGCTTCCCATCCCCCGCGGTACTTGCCCTCATATCGGGCGATGTCCTCCTCCAAGGCGTGCAGAGGCCAGTGAGGAGCCGTGTAGGTGACGTGCAGGAAGAAGGGTTTGTCGCTGTCGGCGTTGTCCTGAATCATGTCCACCGCGTTGTCGGTGATGGCGTCGGTGAAATAGTAGCCCGACGGCTCCAGTTCCAGGAACTTGTCGTCCCGCATCAACGTCAATGGGTAGAAGAAGTTGGCCGCGCCGGACACGATGCCGTAGAACCGGTCGAATCCCCGCTGCACCGGGATGGGGTGACCGGCGTTGCCAACCAACTCGTCCCAACTGGCGCGATTGCGCAGGTCGTAGCGCCCGCCGACGTGCCACTTGCCCGACATGAAGGTGGCGTAGCCGTGGTCACGCAGCACCTCGGCTACGGTGACGCAGTTGTTGTTCAAGTAGCCTTGGTAAGCGGGCAGGCCCCAGTTGTCCACCATGTGCCCCACGCCCGTCTGTTGGGGGTTCAGTCCGGTCAACAGCGCCGCCCTCGTCGGGCAGCATCTGGCCGAGTTGTACATCTGGGAAAAACGGAGGCCGTTCATTCCCAGCCGGTCAAGGTTCGGGGTGCGAATTTCCGACCCGAAGCAACCGATGTCGGAATAACCCATGTCGTCTACCAGTATAACGATGATGTTGGGCCTGTCTGCCATCTATAGTCTCCCTTGATTGTGTTTAGGGCGTTCCTGTTCGCCTGAAGATAACCGGGGGAACGTTAGCATCGGGCGGAAACGCTGTCAAACGCGGCACACGATTTTGCTCAAAACCCGTCGTTCCATCTCTAAGTGGTCGGCGACCGCGCTGGGATAAGCTGCACAGGATTTATTACGCCGTTGTCGTGCTTTTACGGCGGGCGGGGTGTGTTTCGTGGTGTGGCGCTGAAGCGGGGCAGCGAGGCGTCGAGGAATAGTGTAATGTCGCTGCGAGATACCCTCCACACCTATGTGGAGCAGTCCCACACCTGCCCCGCCTGCAACCGAGCCCCAGTGTATAACTGCGGTTGCTCCCAATGCTTGGAAGTCCGCGAACTCGAGTCTGAATGCACCAGCTGTTTGGCTGCCAAGTTTTTCCGTCGCGAGGGCAGGCTCAGTTTCCGGTAGGCTTGGGCGCCGGCGCAAGAAGCCCCCTGAACCCAGGGGGCTTCTTGACATAGCGGTATGTACGGTGGTTTTCGGGCTGGTCCTACTTCGTGCCTACAAGCCCATTGCGGCGAGGCCAACCTTCGCCAGGTCATCGTCGGCATTGTGGCCCGACAGCCCGCCGACGCCTATCCCGCCCAGTATTGCGCCGTCCTTGACGATGGTGACGCCGCCCTGTTCATAGGTGATCATCGGGTCGCCGTTCTCGGCCGTGCTGTGCCCTATTTCGAGCATTCTCTGTTCCCAGTTGGCCGTGTTGATGCCAAGGATGGCGGCAGAGTAAGCCTTTCGTACCGCGTGCCTTCGGGTGAACACGCGGGCGTTGTCCATCTTGGCGAACGCTTCCAGATTGCCTGACGCATCGACGATCGCCAGGCAGACCGGGTTGGGGGATATTTCCTGTGCTCGGTCCAGCATGGCTTTTATGGCCGCTTGCACCTGCTCAAGCTTCAGTTGCTGGTCGGCGATACGCATGGTTGGCCGGGGAATATCTTGACCGGTGGACATAAGATGAGCCTCCTGTTTCTAATGAGTGGATGTTGCCCCATGCATTGTATCAAACACCCGCTCGGTTAAAGCCTTCCGCTTGGAACGCAGGAGATGCCGGGCGGAGTTTGAGCCGGCGCGTGGTAAAATGGTCGCCGCAAAGTACCCAACTTGAGAAATGAGGAGGAGGGACATGGCCGTCAGGACTCGCATCGGTGTTATGGTCCCGTCTACCAATACCACCTTCGAAGCGGACTGCCAACTGGTGGCCCCCGAAGGCGTTACCATCCACGGTCACAGGATGTGGCTGACCAACGAGTTCTCGGACGCCGAAGGGATGGACCGCATGAACGCGGACATCGAGCTTGCGGCCCGCTACCTTGCAACCGCCAACGTGGACGTTATCGCCTATGGCTGCACCACCGGCAGTTTCTACAAGGGGCCGGGTTGGGACGAGGAGATGATGCGTCTGATGACTGAAGCCACCGGCATACCCGCCACCGCCACCAGCCCCTCCGTTGTCGAGGCGTTGCGGTTTTTCGGGGGCCAAAAAGCTGTCCGTCGCTTCGCCCTATCCCGACTGGAACAACAGGATGCTGGCGGGCTTACTTGGAAGCCCAAGGGTTCGAGGTGCTGAACGTGGAAGGGGAGCCGGTGGCATCCAACTCGGGCAACCAGGGCATCAACGACCAGGACCCGGGGTCGGTGGTGGAATTCGCTTCCAAGGTCTGCTTGCCCGAGGCCGACGCCCTGTTGTGTTCCTGCACCGCGTGGCGGTCGCTGGAAGCGGTAGACGAACTGGAGAAACGAACCGGCAAGCCGGTCGTTTCATCCAACCAAGCCACCATCTGGGCCACCTTCAAGGCCCTGGGCATGACCCCGGAGATACGCGGCTACGGCCGGCTGCTGGAGAGCCTGGCGCCGGTGGCCGCCTAGCTTCTACGACGCCGCTTACGGGGTTGTCCTTCAGTACTCGTAGAACATCTGCTGTATCTCCGAGCGGTCGGAGGTCACGGTTAAGGCCAGCATCAGCAGCACCCGCGCCTTCTGGGGCAGCAGGTTGTCGCAGACCATGAGCCCCAATTGCTGCTTTTGCGGCGTGGTTACAACCCTGCCAGCCGTGGCGCGGGTAGCCAGCACCACGGGAATCCCCGCTTCGGCCGCCGCCGCAGAGGCTTGCAGCACCGCTGGCGGGTAGGTGCCGCCGCCGAACCCCGCCACCACCAAGCCGTCGGAGCCGTTGGCCCGCACCGCGTCGATGAGCAGCCCGTCGGCCCCGGCGTAAGAGTAAACTATGTCCACCCGCGGCAGGTCCGTCAGCCCGGAAACGTCGAATGGCGTGTCCAAGGTGTGTTTGCGCACCGGCGTGCGGTAGAAGACCACCTCGCCGTCGGAATCGGCGTATCCCAGGAATCCCAGCTCGTTCGGGCGGAAGGTCTCGACCCGGAAGGCGTTGGCCTTGGTGACGTCCCGGGCGCACTGGATTTCGTTGTTCAACACCGTCAGCACACCCTTGCCCGATGCGTGAGAGGATGCGGCGATGCGGATGGCGTCCAGCAGGTTAAGGTCAGCGTCAGTGCCAAGGGACGTGGGCGGGCGCATGGCTCCTGTGACAACCACCGGCTTGGACGACTTGACCGTCAGGTGAAGGAAGTAGGCGGTCTCCTCCAGCGTGGCGGTGCCGTGAGTCACCACGACCCCTGCCACATCCGGCTCGTCGGCGAAAATCCGGTTGATGCGGTTGGACAGCCGCAGCCATTCAGGGCCGCCGATGGCCGTGCTGCCGACGCTGATCAGGTCCTCCGACTCGATGCGGGCGACTTCGAGGGCTTCCGGGATCCTCTCAAGGGACTGCTCGATGGTGATATGCTGGCCCAACTCCGGGTAGAGGATGTAGTCAAGCCGGTGCGGGCCGATGCCGGCGATGCTGCCTCCGGTGCCGATTACCTTGACCAACGGTCCGTCAACGGGCATGAAGGGACCTCCTCTTCCCAAGATCTTGGATTCCCGCCCCCTTTCCCGTCTTTCCCGCGAAGGCGGGAAACCCGCCAGGGGCAGGCTGCGCGGGAATGACGGTTTGGTGAATTACTTGCTTTCCCAAAGCATCAACACGCCCTAGCTCTGCTTGATGAACTTGGTAACGCTGGGGATGCCAGCCCCGGCCAAGTACAGGTTTCCATTGGAATCGCCGCTGATCCAGTGGGCTGCCTTCGACTCCACCTTTTGAATCAGGTTGCCCTGCTTGTCCCAGATTCCCAGGGCCGGGGTCAACTCAGTCACGTAGACCGTCTCGTCGGCATCCATCCAGATGGACGTTGCCCGGCCCATGTCGGTCCACATCGACTTGTATTGCCCGTCGGCGGAAAACACCTGCACCCGCTCATTGTCCCGGTCGCAAACGTATACGATCCCATCCCGGTCCACCCACAAATCGTGGGGCGCGTGGAACTCGTTGGGGGCCACCTTGCCCGGCTCTCCCCAGGACTGGATGAGGGACCCGTCGGCGGCGAAGCGGTGGACTCGGCAGTTGCGGTAGCCGTCGGACACGTACAAGTCTCCCGACGGTGAGTTGACCATGCCGGAGGGCTTGTTGAAGGGGCCGCCGGCCCTCAACACCTTGCCGCTGTCCTCCTCGCAGCCGGTATCAGAAAACACTCCCCTTTCCCCGAGGATCTGGAGCGGCTTGCCGTCCAGGGTGTACTTCAGGCAGACGTGGTCGTCCCTGTCGGTGACGTACATCAGGTCGTCGGTCCCGATGAAAATGCCGTGGGCGAAGTTGGTTGAACCGTCGCCCCATGAGTCCAGGAAATTACCGTCCCGGTCGAACACCAGGATGGGCGGGTCCTTCCTCTGGAAGACATAAACCTTGTCCTGAGAGTCAACGGCTGCCGCGCTGACCTCTCCAAATGACATCCCGTCCGGTAGCTTGCCCCAATTCTCGTTCACTTCATAGGTATATTTCCCGCTGCCTACTGTAGCCATATTGTCTGGACCTCCTTGAGGATTGTGGTTTTGTAATTTTCCTCTCATATCCTCTCGTTGTCTCCCATTTGTACCGCTTATCCGGGGAGACCGCAGGAGAAGGAAAATTTAAATGCACGGACATTTCAGGACATTCCCGGACATTGCAGTCCGGCTGGTGGCTCAGGATGTTCTATGTCAGCAAAATCTCTTCCTGCTCCCGGTGTCAAGATGGCCCCGCTGAGAAATTTGGGTTACGCCGACTGAGTATACCGGGCAAGTACCATGGTACGACGCCGAGGCCGATGGGGGAAGGGGCGACTGTCAGTGGGAATAAAGTTGCCCGAATCGAGATTGATGGGAAGGTCAAGGCTCATACGGATTCAAGGAATATCCTTGAGGTGGGAAATTATCATAGATATAAATAATGCTACGTTAGTACATATATACGACAAGGAAATCATACAGTAAATCATACTATATAGTACATATACAATATGTAAGTTATACTTCGCTTATCATTCCGCGGCCTGATATATCAACCGGGAGTGTGGAGCAATATATGGTCCGGCGGTTGCTGGGCCACACCGGGGTCAAAGTGGGTGAGGTGGAATCAAGGTAAGGAGGCATCTCATGCGTTATGCAATCTTGATGCTGATGGTGGCCCTATTCATTCCCGCCTGCGCCGCTCCGGTGGCTGCCTCGACCAACGAGGCTATGGAGCCGCCTTTCGCGGCCCAATACGACGCCAACGCCAACAACATGATCGAGAGGGATGAGGCGATAGCGGCGGTGGTTGCCTACATCAACGGTGCGATAACCAAGGAGCAGGCCATCGAGGTAATCGTCCTCTATTTCACGGGCGCCCGCATCCAAGAACAGGCCGCGCCGCCCTCCCTGGCTGAGGTGGTGGCCCAGGTGATGCCGGCCGTGGTGAAGATCGTTAACGATGCCGCCCGCGCCCAAGGCAGCGGGGCCATCTACAAGGTCGACGGGCAAAACGGCTATGTCATCACCAACCAGCACATAGTCCGCGGGGCCGACACTGTAACCGTAACCGTGGGTAACAAGACGGACTACCAGGGGGCGGTGCTTGGCGTGGACGTCGCCCGAGACCTGGCCGTGGTCCGAATATGCTGCAACGCCGGCTTCCCCTCGGTGGGCTTCGGCGACTCGGAGCAGTTGCAGATTGGCGACGAGGTCCTGACGGTAGGCTATCCGGTGGACGCCTTTCTCCCTAAGGACGGCGAATCAGCCCAGCCCAAGGTCATAGTCAACCCCGGCGAAGTGTCGGCTACCGTAACTCGGGGCATAGTGTCAGCCGTCCGCTACGACAGCGAGAACGACCGAGAACTGTTGCAGACCGACGCGCCCATCAACGCGGGCAACAGTGGAGGGCCATTGGTCTCCATGTCCGGCGAAATCATCGGCATAACCACCTTTTCCTTCGTTGCGTTCGAGTCCGAGGGCTTGCACTTCGCCGTCTTGGAGACGACGGTCCAAGAGCGATTGCCCTCCTTGGTCTCTGGGCAAGGGGGACGTCCGGACATCGGTGGCTCCACACCGAGCTTGTACTTCGAGCCAATCTACGGCCCTTGGACAGGACATATCCACCACAATGATGACCAGTACTTCGAGACGGTGAACACGTGGCAGTGGGAGTCGGACGTCATTGCATCAGCATTCTTTTATAATCCCTACTCCGCGTCGACCCAACCCTTCTCCTATGGGTTCCGCGTTCGCGGCTTTAGTACAGGCGACCCTCTGTTTTTTGTGGTGTCCAGCAGAGGTACTTGGAATGTGTTGAAACGGACCGTTGATGGGGACGAATATGTGGCTCGTGGCCAGGCACTCGAATTAAACACGGGCGCTCGCGGGTTGAACTTGTTGACCGTCGCGTCCATCGGGGAATACGGCTGGTTTTTCCTGAACGGTGAGCTGCTGACGGGTGCGAATGGGCGCGGCGTATTTCACTTGGGCGCCGGTGTCCATGATGGTACTGTGTCAATCATCAACGGGTTCTTCACCGGCAGTGAACGACCAGGCGCGATAACCCATGTTGAAGAGTTCGGGGTATCAAAGGTAGTACTTGACGGCCGGTCTGCGGAAGAGGCAGCTAAAGAGGCGCTGTCCCAAACGCTTGCGGAAGGTTTTTCGCCAGACCAACCCTTGGGAGGCCAGCTCCAGGCCGCGGAACTGGAGTAGGCCGTGGCGTCAGAATAGCCGCTTGCCACGCGAGTCCAGACGGGCAAGAGAGTCGGGTTCGTTGGGTCTGCCGGGATTGAAATAATCCTCGACGACCCGCTCTATTCCCCAGTGAAGACAGGTGGGCGCCGCTCTCGGAACGAGGCGGCCGACTCCGCCACGTCGTGGGGGGCGCGCCGGGCGAATACGATGCTGTGGGTCTCGTATTCCAGTTGGTCTTCCAGGTCGGTGTCCATGCCTCGCTGGATGGCCCGCTTGGACATCTGCATGGCCACAGGGGGCCAGAATGCTATCTGCCGGGCGAGTTCGAGGGCCTCGTCCATCAGGTTGTCCGCAGTGGTCAGGCGGTCCAGCAGGCCTATGCGGTAGGCCTCGTCAGCGTCCACGTTCCGGCTGGTGTACACAAGATCGAAGGCGCGGCTTATGCCCACTATCCTGGGCAGGAAGTAGGACAGCCCGGAGTCGGGGCTGAGGCTGCGCTCGATGAATACGGTCTTGAACCGGGTGTTCTCGCTGCCGACGCGCATATCGCAGGCCAAGGCCAGGCCCATTCCCGCGCCCGCGGCCACGCCGTTCACGGCGGCAATGGTCGGCTTGTCCAAGCCCCGGTAGACCATCATGGCTTGCCGACCCACCCAGTTATATTCGTCCAGCCGTTCCGCCCGGCTGGGGTGCTCATCCTTCTCGCGCAGGCTGGTAATGTCCGCCCCGGAGCAGAAACCGCGTCCTTGCCCTGTGAAGATGACCACACGGACGCCGTCGTCGTCCCGAAGCTCCCGGCAGGCCTTCATCATCTCGAGGTGAAGCTCGCGGTTGATGGCGTTGAGCTTCTCGGGGCGGGCCAGCGTGATGATACCAATCTGGCCGTCCTGGTCGACGGCCAGGTTTTCGTATGGCATCTCAATCCTCCAGGGTTTTACTGTAACCGCAGCGCCCTTGGCGTGGGCTTTCTCAGGCCGGGATTATACATCACGCTATTCATTCCGTTGGTTAATGAGTTACGAGCAAACGGGACACCGGGCGGGCGGAAATTGACTATGGGAGCGGTGGTGGATACGCTGTTGCCGCCCGATGGCCGCAAGCCGTTATGCCAAATTCCCAAGGCCGGGGAGTTGTTGTCATGTCCGATGCAAACCTGTCTTTACGTTATTCTCAGGCCGTGATTGCACGTGCGGTCGCCCGTCTGGGGTCTGAGATCAGCCATGATTACAAGAACCGCAATCCCCTGATGGTGGGGGTGTTGAACGGCGCCTTCGTGTTCATGGCCGACTTGGTCCGGGCCATTGACGCGCCGGTTGAGATCGGGTTTGTGAGCGCCCATAGCTATCAGCACACCGACAGCACAGGCTATGTGCAGACCATCGACGTGGAGTCTTTGAACGTCCGGGGGAGGCACGTGGTCCTGGTCGACGACATACTGGATACCGGTCTGACCGCCACCCGGCTCATGGAATTGATTGGGCAAGGCGGTCCGGCGTCCGTCGCCCTTTGCTGCCTGCTGGACAAACCGTCCCGGCGGGTTGTGCCGATTGATGCCAACTACAAGGGGTTAATTATTCCCGGCGAGTTCGTCGTCGGTTATGGTCTCGATCTTGACCAACGCTGGCGCAATCTCCCTGATATTTACACGGTGGCGCAGGGCGGGTCAGCCGAAGAGTGAGGGACAAACGACGCACAACGGGCTATGGACGGAAACCAGTGATTTGACCAGTCATTGAGAACGTTGTCGATTATGAGGGCGAGCGCCAGTCATTGCCCGGCATGATGCGCAGCATGAATTCGTCGAACATTGGGACTGTAAAAGCGGTATCGCCGTGGCTTGGACTCCAAATCATGCCTTTGTTAATCAGTTGACTTCTGGTCGGGGCCAAAGAACTCACTTGACGTTTGAGTTCACTGGCGATGTCACCGGAACGATGAGGTCCCGGTCCAAGCTCAGCCATAGCCCTTACATACCTTTTTTCAGACGGCGTCAGCCTGTCAAACCTTACCGAGAAAAAGCTTTCGTCGAGAGTAGCTACGACTTGTTTGGACGCTATTTCAACGTTAGAACTTGTGATTGGTGACTTCTCGGCTACATCCCATACGTGCTTGCCCCATTCCTGCAAAAAATAGGGGTAGCATTGAGTCTGATTTATAATGGCGTCCAGGGCGTCTTCTTCTATCTCCACGCCCTCGTCAGCCGCCGGTTTGGCAATAGCCAGCCTTGCGTCCTTATCAGACAAAGGTCCGATTTCCGGGAATTCGAAAAGCCTTTCGGCATAAGACTTGGCCTTCCCCATGCGGCCTCGTATTTGCGGCAGACCGGCCCCGAGCATTACTACGGGAAGTTGCCGTTGGGATGTACGGTGCAAGGCGGTGATCAATGCCGCAAGCTCGTCCTCTTTCACGTATTGAAGTTCGTCGATGAAGAGTCCTACACAGGTCCCATCTGCTCTGGCTGCTTCGCCGACGGCTTCCAACAACGCCTGCAAATCGATTTCCAAATCCCCGTTGTCCGCCAAACCAGGCTCAGAGTCGAAGTCCAAACCGACCTCGATATCCTGATACTTCACCTTCAGGGCGCCAACAAATCCCGCGAGCCCTCTAAGCGCACGCTGCGCCAGGTCTTTTGCCGCCTCTCTATTCGACAATTTCAGCAACGCGATGCGCAGTTGAGGCGCCAAAATGGAGGGAAGGGAACGTCCCTCAGGAGCTTCTATCCGCAGGGCGCAAATACCCCCAGCCTCAGCGTCTTCCCGAATGCGGTCCAGCAGCACGGTCTTTCCGACGCCCCTCAAGCCGATCATCAACAGGCTTTTGCTGGGACGCCCTATTCTGGTACGTTCTAATGCGATGTGAGCGGTGTCACGGATCTCATCGCGGCCAGCCAGTTCCGGTGGTGGAGTTCCCGCTCCGGGTGCGTATGGGTTGCGTATCGGGTCCATGAAGTCAGTTTATAGCAATATTAGCCAAATTACAAAAAATTTATAATATGGCTAACTTTGCTATATTTATACTGAGGCCGTGGAGCGTTTGTGGGTTTGTGGAGGTCGAGGTTGTCAAAACGGGAGTGACAGCCTTGAAGTTGAGGCGTGGATACTCAGGCATAAAAGCAGCCTCCAGGGAAGTTCCCGGGGACTGACTCTCAACCTGAAAAGTAATGGCGGGAGTGCGAGGGAGTCGAACCCACCTACCCCGCTCGTCACGAGGCATAACGGATTTGAAGTCCGCAAGAGCCACCGGGCCCCATCCACTCCCACTGGGCGCCGAAACCGGCACATTGAGAATTTAGCGGCAGTTCGGCAGGCTGTCAACGCCATCCACCGGGGCGTGCAAAGTAATTGTCTGAATCAGGATTTGTCGGATTTAGTGATTTTCAGGATATCCTAATCGTGAATATCCTTTAATCTTGATAATCCTGATTCAGACATTTGCCACCGCTAAAGACTTTGCACAGGTCCTGGCCTCCAGTGGATTCCCGCCTTCGCGGGAATGACGGGTTGGGGAGTGGGAATGACTACCCCGCCAATGCCGCCGCCACTTCCGAGCTGTCTGAGATGGTGGACAGGAAGGGAAGGGCGACAGTCAGCGCGGCGTCGTGGGCTTCCTGGCTGACGGAGGCGCAGCAGTCGCCGACCACGACGACGTTGTAGCCGCGGTCGGATGCCTCGCGGGCGGTGCCCTCTACTACGAAATTGGTGGCTACACCGGCCAGCAACAGTGTGCCGATGCGCTTGTTTTTGAGTATCGGCTCCAGGTCCGAAGCGGTGAAGGCCGAGACGCCCCGCTTGGTAACGACAGGCTCGCCTTCCTGGGGCGTCAGGACGTCGTGTATCGCTGCGCCCCAAGTCCCTTCTATAAGGGCATTGGCGGCGTGAAGGCCCTGCCACAAGCCGGCGTTGGCCGGGCGTTCCGGGTAGCCGGGGCGAAACTTGACCGATACGTAGATAGTCAGGACGCCGGCGTTGCGGGCGGCGGCCAGCAGCCCGGAGGTCTTGCCCAGCACGTCGTTGTCCTTGACCATCTGGGCGAAGCCAAAGTCCTTGAAGGCGCCCTCTTCATGGACAATGTCGTTTTCGAAGTCCATGACCAGCAGGGCGGTATGGCCGGGGTTCAGTTCCAAAGCCATGATGTCCTCCGTGCGCCGTTGGGCGGGTGTTGTAGTGAGGCCTGTGGATTCCCGCCTGCGCGGGAATGACGGGTAAGGTGCGGGAATGACGTGTGAGGTGCTGGGATAACGGGTTGGGTGCTGCGACGATTTATGGGGTAGGTTCTTGCTTTCCAAAGAAAAAGACTGGCAGATATACCAGTCTTTTTCCTCAATACTGCTCTAATGTGCGGGTCTGCCTAGTCTCCCAGGACGTCGTCGATCTTCTGCTTCAACCGGCCCTTGGGGACCGCGCCGACGATCTGGTCGACAGGCTGGCCGCCCTTGAAGAAAATCAACGCCGGAATGCTGCGAACGCCGTACTTCATGGCGATTTGGGGGCTGTTGTCCACGTCGAGCTTGCCGACGCTGAGCTGGCCGTCGTATTCCACGGCCATATCATGTACCGAAGGGGCGATCATCTTGCAGGGGCCGCACCATTCGGCCCAGAAATCCACCATCACGGGCACATCTGACTGGAGAACTTGCTCCTCCCAATTGGCCTCGGTTACTTCAATGGGTTCCGCCATTTTTTCCTCCAATGGATATCCGTCTATTTGATTGCCGAACGCACGGAGAATCAACGAATTCCGTACAGGTCAATTTCAGTGTATACCGGCGTCAAATGGAGGTCAACCGTGGACTGACTACGCCCATTGGATTCCAACCGCCGTTCCTTTATATTGGTTGATAAGTGAATTTTTGTGGAGGCCGCTTGACACAGCAGACCATCGCCAAGGGTGAAGTGCTGGAGCTTGCACTGGAAGCTTGGGGCCGTCTGGGCGAGGCTATGAGCCGGTTCCAAGGGACCGACGTGTTCGTGTTCGGCGGAATACCCGGGGAACGGGTAACCGCCGAGGTCACGCGGGTGCATCGCCGCTACGTAGAGGCGCAGGTGGTGGAAGTGCTGGAGCCTTCCCCTTGGCGGGTAGAGCCGCCCTGCTCCTACTACGGCCAGTGTACCGGGTGCCAATGGCAGCACATGGACTACGAGCATCAACTTGAGGTCAAGCATGAGAAGGTGGTCGATGCCCTGAAGCGCGTGGGCGGGTTCGACGATGTGGATGTTGCGGAAGTCGTGCCGTCGCCCAAGCAATACGGGTATCGCAACCATGCCAGGTTCACCATCGGGCACGAAGGAGAACTGGGTTTCGTTCACCGGCAATCGCGCCGGTTCGTGAAGATCGACCGGTGCATGTTGATGCACGACGGTATCAATGCCACATTGACGGAGTTGCAGGACAGGTGCGGCGAGACCACCCAGCTTTCCATCCGGGCCGGGGAGTTCACCGGCGACACCCTGGTGCAGCCAAAGTTGAGCAACCCGGACGTATCGTTGCCGACGGGACAGAAGACCTACCAGGACTCCATTGCCGGGCGGCAGTTCCGGGTAGCGTCGCCGTCCTTCTTCCAAGTAAACGTGGAGCAGGCCGCCGAGGTGTCGCGGACAGTCCAACAGGCGCTGGACCTGAAGAAGACCGACCTGCTGGTGGATGCCTACATGGGTGTCGGCGCGTTCGCCGCGCTGCTCGCGCCATACGTAAAGAAGGTCATCGGGATCGAAGAGTCCAGCGCCGCCGTCGCCGATGCCAAGGAAAACATCAAGGACATCGGCAACGTCGAGCTGGCCTTGGGAAAGACGGAAGCGATGCTGTGGTTGCTGGAAGAAAGGCCCGACGCCGTAATTCTGGACCCGCCCCGGGCGGGGTGCCAAGCCGGAGCGCTGGATGGCCTGCTGCGGTTGCTGCCGCCGAAGATCGCTTACGTTTCCTGCGACGCAGAGACACTGGCGCGGGACCTCAAGGTGTTGTGCCGGGACGCCTATACGTTGGACAGGGTCGTCCCCTTGGATATGTTCCCGCAAACGCACCACGTCGAGTGCGTGGCTACCCTTTCACGGAAGGCTGGCTACGCCCCCTTGGTTTTGGCATCGGCGTCGCCGCGCCGCAGGGACCTGCTGACCGGGCTGGGGTTGGACTTCCGGGTGGTCCCGTCCAATGTTCCAGAGGAGAAACAGGACGGCGAAACGCCCGCCGCCATGGTGAAACGGCTGTCGATGGAAAAGGCGCGAGCAGTCGCCGGACAAACGAAGGAAGGGTACGTCATCGGCGCCGACAGCACCGTGGTGCTGGACGGCGAGGCTTATGAAAAGCCTTTGGATGTCGAGGACGCGCGGCGAATGTTGCGGCAACTGCGGGGCACCCGTCACCAAGTGATAACCGGCGTGACGGTGATCGATGCCTCGTCCGGGCGCATGTTGACGGAGAGCATGGCAAGCGACATAACGTTGCGGAACTTCACCGACGCGGAGATGGAGGTGTCCATAGCCTCGGGTACGCCGATGGACAAGGCCGGCGCCTACGCGGTGCAGGACCCGGACTTGAGGCCGGCGGAATCATGGCACGGCTGCTACACCAACATCATCGGCTTGCCCCTTTGCCGGTTGCTGGACATGCTGCGGAAAATTGGCCGCCAGCCGCCGCCGGGGCGGGCATGGCCTGACCCGGAAGAATGCGGTCCCACCTGTCCGTCACGCTTGGGTGAGACCACCCGTCATGCCTTTTCGACAATGGATTCCCGCCTTCGCGGGAATGACGGGTTGAGTGGGAATGACCGACCTCGCGGGAATGAGGGGTCGCTCGGAAATGATGGGTTGGAGGGAGATGCGCCATGAACTTCATGGGAATGGGGCCCATGGAGCTGGGGGTAATCTTCCTGATTGCCTTCCTGGTGCTTGGGCCGGGGAAGTCCATCGACATGGCCCGGAACACCGGCAGAGTGCTGCGCGAACTGCGCAAGAGCTTCTCGGACCTGGCGTCCGCGGTGGACTTGGAGGAACGCCAACAACCGAGCCGCCCGCGGAACACTACGCCGCCCGAACAAGGGCAGTCTTCACAGAAGCAGCCCGGCGATGAATGAACGGGAGTTGACGCTGGTCCAGCATCTGGGTGAACTGCGGAAGCGCGTCTTCTGGTCCGTGCTGGCGTTGCTGGCGGGCAGCGCCGTTGCCTTCGCCTTCTTCCGGCAGATAATCGAACTGCTGGTGCGCCCGGCGCGGGACCTGGGCCCGGATGCGGCCGGGCAGTTGATTTACACGGAGGTCACCGAGCTCCTCACCACCAGCGTCAAGGTTTCGTTTGTCGGCGGGTTCATCCTGGCCCTGCCCATAATCCTGTACCACGTGATCATGTTCGTCGCGCCGGGGCTGACCCGCCGCGAGAAACGCTACCTGCTGGCCTTCCTGCCGGCCGCCTTCCTGGCCTTCATCTGCGGCGTGGCCTTTGCCTACTTTGTAATGACCCCTCCGGCCCTGCACTTCCTCCTGACCTTCGGCGGCGACGTTGCCACTCCCATGATCAGGGTGAGCAACATCGTCAACCTGATGATCCGCCTGCTGTTCTGGATGGGTCTGGCCTTCGAGACTCCCTTGATAATGTACCTGCTGGCCAGCCTGGGGATTGTCAATGCCCGGCGTCTCGGACGGTTCAGGCGTTACTGGGTGATTATCGCTTTCATCCTGGCGGCCATCATAACGCCGACCTTCGACCCGGTTAACCAGGCCCTGGTGGCGGTGCCCCTGCTGGTGCTCTACGAACTGGGCGTGCTGCTGGCGCGCATAGCGGGACGGAGGAAGGAGCCGGAGTCCCTGTCCCCGGTGCCCCGCGCCGAGTAGGGAGACACAACAACACCATCAAAAAAGACCAGCCTCAAACACTGGTCTTTTCACGCCCCCGATTTTCGACGTGGCGTCAGTCCACCCGCTTGGTGACGCTGGTGCTCTCGGACTGCTGCTCTTTCTCTTCTTCGCCGGTAACCGCGCTCTTGAACGTCCTGATGCCGCGCCCCAGGGAAGCGCCTATTTCCGGCAGCCGCCTTGCGCCGAAGACCAGCAGGATGATGGCCAAGATAATCAGCAGTTCGGTCAAGCCGAAAGGTCCTACTCTCATTATGCTCCCTTATTATGTGACGGATTCCCGCCTGCGCGGGAATGGCGAGTTGGGTATTAGGGTACTTGGTTCGTTGTGTACCAAGGTGCTTGGTTCAATGATAACAAAAGGGATGCGGGCCGTACAATGCGGGGAATGTGCCGTTGTCTGAATCAGGATTCAAGGATTGGCAGGATGAATTGGCATTATCCTGAGAATCTCATAATCCGGCATATCCTGATTCAGATTGGGCTATAGACACGCAAACAATTTTCACTCCAGCTCGAAAACATCCCGTACCGGCAGGGTGAAGCCGGGCAGGACCGGGCCGCCGTCGAGGGTGTCGTTTTCGGTGAGGGTGACCACGGGAACGCCGGACTGATACACAGCTATGGTCCTAGAATCCGGGTATACTACCCAGACCACGGTCACCCCGAATCGCAGCCACATCTGCGCCTTTTCGTGGACTTCCCGCATAGTGTCGCTTGGAGAGACAATCTCCACCACCAAGTCAGGGACTACTTCCGCATAGCCGCGGACCCTCACGTTCAATGGGAGACGCTCGGCTGACGTAAACGCCACGTCGGGCTCCCGCACCGTATCCGGGTCCCGCTCCAGCCAGACACCCGAATCGGACGTCGTTAATCTGCCCAATCGCCTTGGTTCAATAAAAATCCCCAACCGGATCACAAACTTGGCCGCAATCTGTCCATGCTCCATTCCAGTAGACACAGTTTCGTGAAGCACTCCCCGCACCAACTCGCCCCTGACTCCTTGGCCGTACAGGCGGAGCAGGTCGTCGGCAGTCAGCAGTTTAGTTTTACCTGTAGTCATGACAACCCGGGACCTCTTGTTGATTTGAGTTATTGTACCTCTTTTGACCTTTACTTTCTTTGTGTTTCTCCACGCTACCGGTGTTTGATCTTGCCCTACCCTGCCTCCATCTCTCCCAACCCCGCCTGCCGTCCCTGGGGGCGGCGGACGCGCTGGGCGGGTTGGTAGGCTGCCGGGCGGGGCGGCAGGTCGAAGCCGTTGCCGGACAGCATTTCTTCGATGGTGCGGAGTTGTATCTTGGGGAAGTCGCGCTGCCACACGTCGGAGTGGTAGAGGCCGCCGCTGGCCGCCTCGGCGCGCATGTCCCGCGTCGGATCTTCCAGCGAAATGAACAGGCCCATTGCCGCCTTCTCACGCTCCACCACGCCCTTCAGGTCGCGGACGTGGGGCGACGACACCCGCCCGCCCTTTACTTGCACCACTATCTTGTGGGAGGTCCGCCGCTGGCCGTCGATGAAGTAGAGCAGGCCGTCGATGCCCCGGTCGGCGCCGCGTTTCTGCTCCGACTGGGGCTGGGCTTCCAGCAATGACACCGCCCAGAACTGGAATTGGTAGGGGTCCTGCTCCCACAGGGCACGGGCGCTTCCCGCGTCCTGCGGCTCGCCGACCACCTCGTAGTCCCGGCCCGGCTCCAGGTCGAAGGCCGTCTTGAGCCGGTTCTTCATCAAGGCCACAGCAAGGTGGGTGATGTCGATGCCCAGCCACTGCCGCCCCAGCTTGTGGGCCGCCGCCACGGCAGTGCCGCAACCGCAGAAGGGGTCCAGCACCACGTCGCCCTCGTTGGAGGAGGCCTGGATGATGCGCTCGAGCAGGGCTTCGGGTTTTTGGGTGGGGTAACCGAGGGATTCCGAGCGGGAAGCAGGGCGTATATCGCTCCAATCGTTTTGCAACGGTACACCAGGCATTTCATCCAAGTAACGTTTGTATCTTGGCGTCCCATTTCTGGTGTATGTGATACGCCCTTCATCGGACATTGCAATCATGCCATCCTTGGAATAGGCCCAATACCGCCCTTGGTAAGGTAATACACCTTTGTATTCCCAGCCATCAGCGGGTTGATTGTATTCGTTGGTTAAATCGGCTTCCCATTCCCCATTGCCAAAACGCTTCACGCGCCACTCATAGCTGGTATCACCTCCCGGTTTGGCTGCGGTTAAGTCCCCCATTTGGTATCGCCGCCCCGAATCCGATTCCGTGAATTTGTAGAACGAGTCTACATATTCAGTGTCGTATCCTGTGTACAGCCAGTTCCAAGTCCACGTATTACTTTTCGTGTAAAAGAATATTGTGTCGTGCACATTTCCATACTGACGGCGCCCCTGTTTAGCATCGTTATGGGCGTTAGTCCGACGCCAGACTATTTCGCTCCTGAAATTCTCGGAACCAAACACTCCATCCAACAACAGCTTCAAGTAATGGCTCGCCGTCGGGTCGCAGTGGAGGTACAGGCTGCCGGTGGGTTTCAGGACGCGGTGCAGTTCCACCAAGCGGGGCGCCATCATCACCAAGTAGGCCATCATGGCGTTGCGGCCGATGAACTGGCGGAAAGCGGAAATCATATCCTTGACCGCCGACGGGACGGCCGGGTTCTGGATGATGTCCAGCTCGAAGGTGCGTTCAGTCTCCTGCGTCCACTCCCAGGTGTCGGTGAAGGCCTTGATCTGGGCCGGGGACTCCTCCCCCGTCCGCTCGCGGAACAGCACGTTGTAGGAGGCGTTGGAGTTGAAGGGCGGGTCGAGGTAGACCAAGTCCACCGACTCGGCGGGGACGTGGTCACGGAGGACCTGGAGGTTGTCGCCGTAGTAGAGGGTGTTAGGCATGGAGGGCCTCCGGCTTTCCAAGGGAATGACTTGGGGAAGCTTGGACACAAACGGGCTTTGTTACAATGTCTGGTACGGGGTCACGCTCTGGCTCGTCAAATTCCTTTTATGAGGTACTCATGGGGACGTTCATAAGCACTATGTTTGGGTTGCTACTCGTTTGGTTCATTGTATTTTTGGTAGGGCTTTGGTGCTTTGACTATATGAATTGGTATAGTGAAGGTCTCCTGCTTACCGCCTTCGTGATATCCTGTGCAGTGGTCATGTTGGTGGCATTTGCGGCCGTCTGGAGCGTCATCAAAGACAACCGTCGACCGTATAGAATGTAATTTTGAGGAGTGCTGGCCGTGGGTTATATCGCGTAACGCCGAGGGTATGCCTGTATATCCCGGAGAAAGTCTATATAAGCGTCCCAACCAAAGTGTTGAAAAAGGGCGACGGCGTGCTTCAGGGCAAGTTCTTTGGTATCTGCGATCAACTCGATGTGAGAAACGTCAGCCTTGCAGGTAAATTCGTCTTCGGTGGCCTTAAACGGACCAAAGTAGGAAGAATCCATTAATTTGTCACTGATATTGAGGCCACGTCCTTTGAGTCCGCGAAGGTTAATCTCCAAATGTGATTGCCCGGTGCTGGCCTTGGTGAACGCCAACCGTGCGGCCAACTCGAATATCGCAGTGAATTGACGTACTGCGTCTACTGCCTCGACAAATTGACCGTGTTTCCAACCGTCTGGAGGCGGACATAAATCTGATTGGTCCCACCAGTCCTCGCGCATCCCATTAAGGACTACCAACTGGCCGCTTTGAAAGAATCGCCATAGTTCCAATTCCCGTCCCCGGTCGGACTCGTGACCGATCCAGTCCTTGCCCCAGTGGGCTGGCGCTCCGGAGCCGAGATATGGAAACCCCCACGAATGGATTTCAACGTAGGTCTTTTCCAAAATGGGCAAAAGCTCCGACCGGTCGGCGATTAGCTTCTCCACGAAAGTGTGCGGGCGGATGACCACTCTCCAGTAGCCCCGGGAGCGAATTTTTTCCAGGAGTTCACTCATCTACTCGGCTACTCTCTATCATTCGACCCAATGATCGTGCCACTACTGGTAGGTGCCCAATCTTTCCAATAGGGTATGCGACGGTTTAGGAACTCTTTTCTCTCCTTGCTAATCTCTGGATTTTGGTCGATTGCTTCTGCTATTCCTTCAATGTGCAAGAATCTTGAAGCCAACTCTGGCCCCGTTGCGAATGTGGGTGGAACCCACACGGCTCGATATTTTTCAGGACCTATGGCGCGAATCGTAATGGCATCTGCCATGGATGCATCAGCGTGGAGGCGATCGAATGATATAAGCTCCTCGTCATGCCCGTTGAGCTGAGAGTCTCTTAGTTTTGTAATTGTAGGGTCTCCTTCGAATTCGGCACGCCTCCCATATATAAGAATCATGTGAAGATGCATCGCTCGCCTTCGCATATAATCAGGGATTCCGTAAGATTCAGTAAACTTCTTTGCGTTGGTTGGATCGTTGAACCAAGAGCGCCATTGAGCCAGTTGGTTTCGGGCTTGAGTGAATTCTGCATTAGGACGGCCTAATTTGGTAAAGATTTTCTTGTTGGGTTTTTCGATCTCTATCAGAGTCGGAAACCAAGCTCCGCTATGGGTCGCAACCCACATGAAATCAGGGCGATAAGATTCGAGACCTGGCAATGTTGGTTGGGTTATGAGCGCACAATGTAATGGTAGGTGCCCGGAAGTCCCTATCGGCGTTAAATGGCCCGGTACGAGTGAGGGGTGCTTTTCCAAGAAGCACTGTATCTCGCTTTCTGGAGGCTCTCGCTTAATCAGTTCTTTATATTGTTGGTTGGACTTCTCCACATATTCATCTATCGGAATGTGTGGAGGACCCTTCTCTAATTTGTAGGTTTTTCTCAATGTGCCTGACATCTTTCACCCCCAACGGCAGTGAATGATATTGGATAGACCAAAAAACACCGATGTGAAACAATACCTCTTTAGACTGTATTGCGTCTTAGAGGGCCTCCAGCCCCGCCAGCCGCTCCGCGTCGCGGATGTAGTCGGCGACACTTTGTATATCTTCGATGGTGGTGTCAATGGGGTCTACATTGCCATCGCATAGAACCAGTCCGAACAAATACACCCATTGCTCCGTATACTTGCCGATCAATTTATCCAGTTCCGGAGTTCTAGGTTGCAAGGAGTCTAGTCTAGGTCCTGTTTCACGGTCGTTGTGAATGTCCAGCTTGGTTTCGACCCCAGTCCGGGCCAATACCAGGGCGTTGGTGGCCTGTAGGATGGCGGCCCAAGCCTTCTCAGCGGCCCTGCTCAACTCCCGCCGGTCCCAGTGCTTAACGGCATCATCCAGACGTTCCAGAGCCTCGGCATTGAAAGCGTCAGCTTCCTCGAATAGCGCCTTTACACGTTTGGCCTCAAGCATGGTCCCTCCAGGTCTCAAAGTCCGGCCAGCCTTTCCGCATCCCGGATGTAGTCTATTGTAGTGCGTATGTCTCGGACTCGTTCATCTTCTGACCCACAGTGTCCCCAATAAAAGCACTGGACGTGGAGATACCTCATTCCACGGTTGTAACGTCTTAACAATGAGGTGATCGTTGGGTCACTCCTGCTTAAATTACGCAACCCGCTGGATGTGTGAGATGACACGCTCGGCTCCCTACCGGTTCGCGCCACAATCAAAGCATCGGTGGCCCGCTTGGTGGCGCCCCAAGCGGCTTCCGCCGCTATGCGGAGCTTGCCCATTTCCAGCAGTTCGATGGCTTCATCGTACAGCAGTCTTGCGTCGGCAAAAAGGGCGGCGGTGCGCTCGGGTTGCAGCATTGGTCTCCCGTATGGCCAAGTTACCTCGATTCTAGCATGGTGCTTTTCCTTGTATCCCTTTGGGGGCCGCTTGTATACTGATTCATCCGGCCGCAGGCTGCGCGGATGAAGTTGGCTGCGGCGATGACTTTTGTTTCTGCGAGTGCACATGGACTCACCTTATGACTTGGTACTGATTGGAGCGGGGCCCGGGGGCTACGTGGCCGCGGTGCGGGCCGGGCAGCTTGGGTTGAAGACCGCGATAGTGGAAAACGAAAACCTGGGGGGAGTGTGCCTGAACTGGGGTTGCATACCCAGCAAAGCCTTGCTGAAGAACGCCGAGGTGCTTTCCTACTTCAGAAGAGGGGAAGAGTTCGGGCTGACCTTCGACAACTTTCATGCCGACTACTCTGCGGCTGTAGCCCGCAGCCGGAAGGTCGTGGACCGAAACACTAGGGGCGTGGCTTACCTGATGCGCAGGAACAACGTGGAGCACATTACAGGACACGGGCGGCTGGCCGGCCCCAACGTCGTGGAGGTTGCTCCGGAAGGCAGGCGGCTTTCCGCCAGGAACATCATTGTCGCCACCGGGGCGCGGCCCCGCACCATTCCGCCGCTGCCGGTGGACGAGGACAGGATAATCACCAGCCGCCAGGCCATAGTGCTGGACCAACTTCCCTCCAGCGTCGTCATCGTCGGCGGCGGGGCCATCGGAGTGGAGTTCGCGTACCTGTACCGGATGTACGGCGTGGATGTGACGGTGGTCGAGCTTCTGCCCCGCTTGGTGCCCGGCGAGGACGAAGATATAAGCAGGCTGCTGGAGCGCAGTTTTTCCCGCCAGGGAATAAAGGTAATGACCGGCGCCGGGGTGAAAGGGGCCCAAGTCGGGCCGTCCGGAGTGACGGTGACGGTGGAGAAGGACGGCGTCGAGTCGGAGTTGGCTTGCGACAAGGTGCTGGTGGCCGTGGGTGTCCAACCCAACAGCGACGACGTGGGGCTTGAGACGGCGGGCATCGCCACGGATCGAGGATACATTGACGTAGACGACGTAATGTCCACCAACGTCCCGGGAGTATTTGCCGTGGGAGACGTGACCGGAAAGCTGGCGCTGGCCCATGTAGCGTCGGCCCAGGCAGTGACGGCGGTGGAGCATATCGCCGGAATAGAGACCCAGCCCCTGGACTACGAGTCCATGCCCAGGGCTACTTATTGCAGCCCCCAGATCGCCAGCTTCGGGCTTACTGCGTCCCAAGCCGCCGAGCGGGGTTACGAGGTCAACGTCGGTACCTTCAACGCGCAGGCCAACGGGAAGGCGCTGGCCATGGGCGAGCCCGACGGCGTGGTCAAGCTGGTAGTGGACGCCAAGTATGGAGAACTGCTGGGTGGTCACATGATCGGCCCGGAGGTCACCGAGCTTCTGGGCGAACTGGCCGTCGCCAAGGTGCTTGAGGGGACTACATTGGAACTGGGCTGGGTCGTTCACCCTCACCCGTCCCTTTCGGAAATGGTGAAAGAGGCGGCGCTCAGCGCCCAGGGGCGGGCGATACATATGTAAAGGTATTCCCAATCGCGCTGCACCCGATTCGGTCCGTGTTGCAGCCCTCAGGCGTCAAGGGTATACTTTGGGGAAATCCAAGCAGAGCAAGTTTCCACATTTACATAAGTGAAATTGCTGTTGCTTGCAAGCCACGTATACCGTGAAAGTCCCCGGTAAGGAGCGATTCAATGGGCGTGGGAAGTTTCGATTTTTCTCTCGCAATTGGGGGTGAGGCCGGGCAGGGCATAGCGACCCCGGGCGATATTCTCGCTCGCATATTCGTCAGGCGCGGGCTTCATCTGAACACCTACAACGCCTACCAATCGATCATCAGGGGCGGTCATATCTTCCTCTACGTCCGCGTCAGCGACGAGGAGATTCACACCCACGGGGACAAGATCGACTTGCTGGTGTGCCTGAACCAGGACACCATGGACCGCCATCTGCAACTGATGGGTCCGGGGACCAGCGTGCTTTACAACGGCGACAACGTCAGGCCGGGAGAGGCCGCCGACGGAGTGCAGTTGTGCCCCCTGCCGGTGTCCCAATTGAACAAGAGCCGCAACCGTCTGGTGCTGAACACCATGGCGGTGGGCGCAGCCATGTCGCTTTTGGGACTCGACTTCGGGATTCTCGAAGAGAGTTTGAATCTGCGGTTCCAGCGGCAGGGGCAGGCGGTCATAGACCAGAACGTGGAAGTGGCCCTTGCGGGTTATAACTACGCTCAGGACACCTTTGATCCCTTCCCCGCCAAGGTCCCCACAGGCGGGAAGCCCTTGGCCGTATGGTCCGGCAACGAAGCCTTGGCCATGGGTGCGGCGGCGGCGGGCGTCAAGTTCTACGCGGCCTACCCGATGAGTCCGGCTAGCGGCATTCTGCACTGGATGGCGCAGAACGCCCGGAACCTGGGCATCATGGTGCGCCAAGTGGAGGATGAAATCGGCGTGGCCAACATGGTGATAGGCGCGGCCCACGTTGGTTGCCGCGCCATGTGCGCCACCTCCGGCGGGGGGTTCGCCCTGATGACCGAGGCGGTGGGAGCCGCCGGCATGATGGAGATCCCGGTGGTCTTCGTCGACGTTCAGCGCGCCGGGCCGTCCACTGGCGTGCCGACCAAGACCGAGCAGGGCGACCTGTGGCAGGTGCTGGGAGCAAGCCAGGGCGACTTCGAGCGGTTCATCGTCGCTCCGAAGAACTCGCTGGACTGTTTCAATACCATGCCCCAGTTGTTCAACCTGGTCGACAAGGCCCAATGCCCGGCGATAGTTGTGTCCGACTTGCTGATTGGCGAAGGACGTTACAGCGTCGACCCGGACCTGATCGACATGCACCCGAAAATCGACAGGGGCGAGTTGATCACCGAACCTGCATCGCCCAATGGCTACATGCGCTACAAGGATACCGAGTCCGGCATCTCGCCGCGCGCGCTGCCGGGCTTGGAAGGATACGTCCACGTAGTCGCCACCGACGAACACGACGAGGACTCGGTGCTCATCAGCGACGAGTTCACCAACCCCCACAAGCGGCGCAAGATGGTTGAGAAGCGCGGCCGCAAGTTCCAGACCGTCGCCAAGGACATCGAGCCGCCGGAACTCGAAGGGCCGGAAGACGCCGATGTGACGCTGGTCGGCTGGGGGTCCACTTATGGGGTCATCAAGGAAGCGGTGGCCCAGCTCAAGGAACGGGGCGTTACCGCCAACCAGCTACCCATCAAATGGATCGTTCCATTCCACGGCGATGCTGTAGTCGATATCCTGTCCCGGTCCAAGCAGGTGATAGTGGTCGAGAACAGCTACTCCGGACAGTTCTACCGTTAC
Source organism: Dehalococcoidia bacterium (assembly GCA_965203835.1). GTDB lineage: Bacteria > Chloroflexota > Dehalococcoidia > Lucifugimonadales > UBA3495 > CBDCFV01. The sequence goes on along the minus strand of OZ241919.1, from coordinate 440,100 downwards.
ATGCGCAGCGAGACCGGCCTCAGTGTGGATGGACACATCCGCAAGTACGACGGCGAGCCTTTCATGCCCCATCACATCGTCGATGGCGTGTTGGAGCAGGTCGCCGGGAAGACAGCCCATTACGTGCCTTACCAGGAGGCCATCACTTAAAAAGCTGCATTCATGATGATGCCGGGTCCCGACCCGTCATTTCTGCCTTCTAACCCGTCATTCCCGCGCAGGAACGTCACCCCCGCGCAGGCGGGGGGCGGGAATCCATTAACGAGGTGCATCCATGACAACGACTTTGCCGGAAGCGGAGGGCAAGCCCGTAATCGAACTGACCGCCAGGGACTTCAAGGGTCTGGTGGACCCCGATTGGTGCCCGGGATGCGGCGACTTTGGAGTTTTGAACAGCCTGCAAAGGGCGTCCGCCGAGTTGGGTCTGCGGCCCCACGAAATCCTCACCGTCAGCGGCATCGGCTGCTCGTCCAACCTGCCGGGGTACTTCAACTCCTACGGTATGCACACGCTTCACGGCCGGGCCCTGGCGGTGGCCACCGGCGCCAAGATGGGCAACCACCGGATGCACGTGGTGGTGACCGGCGGGGACGGGGATGGATACGGCATCGGCGGCAACCACTTCACCCATACCGCCCGCCGTAACGTGGACCTGACCTATATCGTCATGAACAACCAGATTTACGGGTTGACCACGGGACAGATTTCTCCCACCAGCGACATGGGAATGAAGACCAAGAGCACCCCCTTCGGCAGCGTGGAGTTGCCGGTCAACCCCATAACGTCCGCCATAATGAACGGGGCCACATTTGTCGCCAGGGGATACAGCGGCGACGTGAGGCACCTCACCAGTTTGATGAAGCAGGCCATCCAGCACAGCGGGTTTGCCTTGGTGGATGTGTTCAGTCCGTGCGTCACCTTCAACCACGACAACAGCCACGCCTTTTTCAAAGACCGCATAAAGAGGTTGGAAGACGAAGAGCACGATACCAGCGACTGGCAGTCCGCCTGCGAGAAGGCCATAACCTTCGGCGAGACCATCTACACTGGGCTTTTCTTCCAGAAGGAAGCTCCGACATTGGACGGTAGCGAGCCGGTCCTGGAAGAGGAGCCCTTGGCCCACAAACCCTTGGGGCTGACCGAGGAGCAGTCGAAGCGGATCATTGGGCGCATGATGTAGCCCCTGGTGACTAATGACCACCCGGCGGAGACAAGGGCGGCCACAAGGCCGCCTTTCTTTATAATATCAATGCCTACGCTTGGTGACATACGGTTCTACATCGACCCGGAGACCGGCTACCCGCACATTCACAATCACGGTATTGAAGAATACGAAGTGGTGGAGGCACTGACCTCGCCGCGTGAAGACCGACAGGAGCGGGATAATTCGCGCATGGCCATTGGGCAGACCTTTGCTGGGCGGTATCTCCGCGTCATTTATGTACGAGAGCGCGAGTCCGGCGTCATCTTTGTTATAACAGCGTATGAATTGAGAGGTGCGGCTCTTGCATCCCACAGGAGGCGCATGAGAAGGAGACGAAGATGAACGATCCTAATACCTACCCCCACGGATGGGACGGTGAGCGGGTTCGGCGGTTAATTGACCACTATGAACACCAGACTGAGGAGGAGCAGGCCGCAGAAGATGATGAGGCTTGGGAGGATACCACTCAAACGGTGATGTTGATTCCCACCGAGTTGGTGCCTTCCGTGAGGGAGCTTCTGTCCAAGCATGCGTCGGGATAGTCCCGGATCGGCGCTCCTTACCATCTCCTTGCCCACCGCCCCTTGGTGGTTTAATATCTAACCGGAATTCGCGGCCCATTTACCCGCTTGTACACGGCGTGGTTGGATGGGCTACGTGGTGAGTTGGCCGCCGGCGTAAGGCCGTGGGAGGACGCTTTGGCAACTTCAATCGTCATGCCCCAGATGGGCTACGACATGCAAGAGGGCACCGTGGTGAGGTGGGTCAAGAAGGAGGGTGAAGAGGTGGCCCGCGGCGAGGTCCTGGCCGAGATCGAGACCGACAAGGCCACGGTAGAGTACGAGGCCTTCGTTGGCGGGGTGCTGCGGAAGATTGTTGCCGAGGAAGGCGTCGCCATTCCGGTGGGCGACTTGATCGCCGTAATAACCGCTCCCGATGAGCCGCTGCCCGACGATTTGGGAATTTCTCCCCCGGCAGAGACTCCCGCAGCGGCTCAGCCCGTCGCCGTCTCTCCGAGCCTGGAAGCAACTCCCGTGGCCCCGGCCTCCAGCGAGGTCAGGGCGTCCCCCATCGCCCGCCGGATAGCGCGGGAGCAGGGCATAGACCTTGCAACCTTGACCGGCAGTGGTCCCGGCGGCCGTATCGTGGAGGCCGACGTGCTGGCCGCCGTCGAGGCCAAGGCAAGGGAAGCAATGGTGGCGTCCGCGCCCGGAGGAGTACTGGCGTCTCCCATTGCCCGCCGGTTGGCCCGGGAACGGGGCATTGACATTGCGACTTTGACCGGCAGCGGTCCCGGCGGCCGTATCGTGGAAGCCGACGTACTGGCAGCCAGCCAAGCCGTGCCCATTGCCGAACCTGAACCTGCTCCAACGGCTAGTCCATCCGTTGAAGAACCCGGTGACAGGATGGACCTTTCCCGGATGCGGCAGACCATTGCCCGCGTAACCAGCGACAGCAAGCGGGAGACTCCGCATTTCTATGTGTCTTCCGACGTGGATATGTCCAAGGCGATGGGGTTGCGGGCCGATGTCAACCAGGCCGTTCCCAGCGATAGCCGCGTCAGCGTCAACGACCTCATCGTCAAAGCTTGCGCCATGGCCTTGCAGCGATACCCCAAGTTCAACGCGTTTTTCCGCGGCGACCACCTCCAGATGAACGCCAACGTGAACATCGGGATCGCCATAGCGTTGGAAAGCGGCCTGATTGTCCCGGGCATCAACGATTGCCAGGACAAGACGTTGGTGGAGATAGCCGCCGCCAGCAGGGACCTTATCTCCAGGGCCCACACCGGCACCTTACGTAACGAGGAGTACAGCGGCACCACGTTCAGCATCAGCAACCTGGGCATGTTCGACGTGGACAGTTTCACCGCCATCATCTACCCGCCCCATGCAGCCATCCTGGCCGTGGGCAGGGTGAAAGAACAGCCCGTCGTCCGCGAAGGACAGGTAGTGGTGTCCCAAATGATGAACGCCACCTTGTCCGTGGACCACCGGGTTGCCGACGGGGCGGAAGCCGCCCAGATGCTGATGGAAGTCAAGAGGCTGCTGGAAACACCAGTCAGTTTGTTAATTTAGCCGGATAATAGACTCTGGACTCCCGCCTTCGCGGGAGTGACGGAGAAGGATACTAATCGTAGACGAGTAGGAATACTAAACCTAGCCGGAAAGGGATACTAATCTTAACCGACAGGGATACTAATCTTACAGGAGGCGCTGCCTTGCCCAGAATAACCGGAGCCGAAGCCATTACCGAGTCGTTGAAAGTCCACGGGGTGGATACCATCTTCGGGATCGTTTCCATTCACACCCTGGACCTGTTCGACGCCCTTTTCCGCGAACAGGAAAACCTTCGATACATCGGGGGCCGCCAGGAGTTGGGCTGCGGCTTTATGGCCGACGGCTACGCTAGGGCCACGGGAAAACCCGGCGTGCTGTTGACCAGCACCGGGCCTGGCGCGGCGGACTCGGTCGGCGCATTGGGAGAGGCCTACTACTCCAGTTCTCCGGTTTTGGAACTCACCACCAACGTGGAGCAGGAGTACGTCAACAGCGGCAAACTGTCGACCCACGAGACCAAGGATCAGTTGGGCATGTTCAAGGCCGTAACCGACTGGAACGCTTTCATCAACCAGATCGAGTCAATCCCTGACCACTTTGTGGAGGCGTTCCAGCGCTTTCAAGCGCGGCGGCCCCGGCCAATAGAGTTGGAGTTGCCCACCGACCTGCTAGGGCGACAGGCCGACGTTGAGGTGCTCTCTCCCCGCGCCCCAGACATTCCGCAAGGCGACCCCGGCATGGTGGAAAAGGCTCTGGAGGCGCTGTTGAACGCTGAGCGTCCCGTCATCCTGGTGGGCGAGGAAGTCCAGTCCCTCGGCGGCACGGAGGAAATAATCCAACTGGCCGAAATGCTGGGAGCCCCGGTGGTCACCGCCGATGGCGCCAAGGGGGCCATTCCCGAGGACCATCCGCTGTCCTTGGGCCAGGTCCTGGGAAAGCGCATCTGGGGTGTAAACCCGTTGCAGGAGTGGATGGGCACTTGTGACGTGGCGCTCATCCTGGGTTCGATCATGCCCCTGCGCAGCACCGCTGAAGTGGGGTTGAAGCTTCCCAAGACAGTGGTGCACGTTCTGCTGGACGGCGACTCCATCGGTAAGAATTACGATGTGGACGTGCCCATCGTCGCCAATTCCCAAGCGGTGGTCCGGCAGCTTCTGGATGGCATAGGAAACCGCGACGTGTACAAGGGCGACAGCTTCCGCGACGAGATCGACTCCATGAAGGCCCAAGTGTACCAGACCCTGAAGGAGACGTGGAGTAACGAGACCCGCACCTTCGAGGCGATCCGGGCGGCGACGCCGCGGGACACCATATTCTCGTTGGATGCCACCGTGCCGACCAGTCGGGCCATCCGGTGTTTGCCAATCTACCAACCCCGCACCTTCATGTACCCCCACGGTTGGGCCGGCATAGGTTTCGCGTTCCCCGCGGGAATGGGGGCCAAGGTTGGAAAGCCCAAGCAACCCGTGGTGTGCATTACCGGCGACGGCGGGTTCCAGTACAACTTCCAGGAACTGGCCACCGCAGCCCAGTACGGCATCAACCCCATCGTCCTGATGTTCAACGACAACGCTTGGGGCGTGCTGAAGGGATACCAGAACAACAACTACAACGGCAGGCTGATGGGTACGGAACTGGTAAACCCCGACTTTGTGAAGCTGTTTGAGAGCTACGGGTTCGAGGGCACAAAAGTATCCACTGTCGACGAACTGGCCAGCGCGTTGGGAAAGGCCGTCGCGTCCGACAAAATCCAGCTCATAGAGGTACTGACTCCCGAAGGGTTCGGGGCGTTGGTGTAGGCTGGCACTCCAATGCCGCCCTCGCACTCCAATGACGACCCCTCAACAAGTCAAAGGCACCAACGCCGCGTCTACCCTCTGGACGCCCACGAGCTGACCGAGGAGCAGATCGCCGTTGCCTTTGCGATGACGTCGCGGCGGCCTGAACCCTTCGACGAGATAGCCGAGCAGGTCAGCCAAGAGAAGGCCGCAGATTTCCATGAAAGGTGGGTGTTGGGGTACGGCCACGCGTCGGTGGCCGAGCACGCGGTAGTGCACCTCGCTGTTGAGAATGTCTCCCGCTTGGCCAGCGATGCTCTCGAAGACAACCGGTTGGCGTCATACACCGAAAAGTCGTCCCGGTACCAAGTAATCGACCAGGGTTTCTATCATGTCCCAGCGGAGTTGGACAGGCATCCATCCCTTCGGGCAGAGTATATGGCTGCCTGCGGCGCGCTGTTCGACGGCTATTCGAGTCTTATCGAAGGGTGCATGGCGCACCTGCGCCGGAACAATCCCCAAGGACAAAGAGAGCGGGACGGCGTCTACAACCTGCGACTGAGGCGCATCGCCACCGACCACTGCCGCGCAGTCCTGCCGGCGGCGACGCTGACCAACGTTGGTGTTACCGCCAACGCCCGCACCCTGGAGCACGCTGTGTCCAAACTCCTTTCCAGCACTCTGCTGGAGGAGAACCAGTTGGGCCTTGAAGTGCGGGAGCAGGGCCGGCAAATCACTCCCACCTTGATCAAGTACGCGGAGAAGAACGAGTATCTGACGAGAGATGCGGAGCGTCGCCAGGAGTTGGCTGCCCGCCTGGGTCTGGAGTACGAGGAAGCTGCTTCAACCCAAGTGCATAGGCGAGAAGATGTCCCTCCTGAAGTCAGGTTGGTCCACTGGGACTCGCAGGCGGAAGAGAAAATCGCCGCCGCCCTGCTGTACGGCCGTTCCCACTTGACCTACGAAGAAGTGTGGCGGCAAGCCCGGGATATGAGTCCCGATGCCCGCCGGGAAATAATCGACGAGGCCCTGCGGGGTATCGGACCGCACGACGCGCCGGTGCGGGAGTTGGAAGTGGTCGATTATACCTTCGAGTACTTGATGGACTACGGCGCGTACCGGGAGTTCAAGCGGCACCGTATGCAGTCCTATTTCCCCAAACTGCTGACAGTGGCCCACGGGTACAGGGTGCCTTCGGTGATAGCCGAAGCGGGGTTGACCGGGGAGTTCGAACAGGCGGTTTCCGAGGCTGAGAGGGCCTTCCGGAGCGTCCACCAGGAATCACCCATTGTCGCGCAATATTTGGTGACGCACGCCCACAACCGGCGGGTGTTGTCCAAGCTGAACCTGCGGGAGTGTTACCACCTGTTCAAGTTGAGGACATCGGAGATGGCCCACTTCTCCATCCGGGAACCGGTGAAAGAAGCATTGCGTCTGGCAGTGGAAAAGCACCCTCAACTTTTCCGGCATTTGCAACTCAGGGACTGATTCGACTAGCAGCCCCTTGCGGCCAACCGGCGATGGGACGGTTCAGGACTGGGCAAGCCGGGCGGTTATCGTCGCCAACCGTGCGCCCAAGTCTCTGGCTTGGGCCAGGTCTTCTTCGGTCACCTGTCCGGCCGCCGTAGCGCCGTAGTAGGAGCCGGAGGTCCGCATCCTTTCCGACCAACGCAACCCAACCACCACCATTCCGCCGGCCAGCAGCCAGTGGAGCAGTTGCAACAGAGTCATTTCCAAGCCTGAATGACGTCCTGATCCGGTGGTGAACGCCGCCGCCGGCTTTCCTGCCAATGTACCCTCTTCCCAGAAGTCGCCTTGGTCGTCCAGCCATGACTTGAGGGACCCAGTCATGCCGCTCCAGTTCGGAGAGCCCAGCATCAGGCCGTCGGCGGACAGCAGGTCATCACGAGTTGCTTGGGACAGGGTCAGTATCCTGGGTTCGGCCAAGCCCGTCTGGGATACGCCCTCAGCGGCTGCTTCAGCCAACGCCCGGATGGCGCTGCCTTTGTCGTCAAACAGGACGAGGACGGAAATCGACAATGGAGTAGCTCGCTACGGGTCTGAGCAGTCCCGAGTGTAGCCGCAGTTGGGGCAGATGATCTTGCACTTCATTTCCAACATGGTGGTGTTGCAAATGTCGCAGACAAGAGCGGGAGAAGTAGGGTTGTTCATGCCTATGCACGAGTCCTTTATTCAGTGTTGGACTATTAGCGGGAGATGTTCTTGGCCAGTATCTGCCCCACCAGCACCATTTCGGGCCTTTCTTCCTGGCTGCTCATGCTCACTGAAGGATCTGCCGCCAGCCTGACCGTGTCATACTGGAATACCGGTTCCGGGGGGTGAATAGTTACGGCGCCCCGCCCATGGGTGTCTACTCTCAGTTGGCCGGCCCATTGCCTTTCGCCGTTGCGCACAAGCCACACGTGATAACTGGAAGGGTGCTCAAGCTCCGGTAGCCCATCAACCATCAGCATAGCCCGGCGTCCATCTTCCGCAACCAGGAGCATACCGGCGGCGTTGATGCTGGGATGAAGGGGCCTCAGAAGCACATCTTGGTGGGCTGACGGGCCCAGCCATTCGGTGGCCACTTTCAGGTGGGTAAGCCAGTCGGTCATATCGGACACTTGAGCTGTCATGCTTTCCATCCGCGCCAGCATGGCGGTCTCTTTTTGAAGGTGGTCCAGTTGGGATGAAAGGAGGAAGTACCCCACCAGGTTATAAAGGGCCATAGCGACTATCAGTGCGACCGCCAAGGGCACTAAGGTCCTGGTTAACCTGCCCGCTAACCGGGGGCGGGTGTGGACGACCGTTTCTCGAGGTTGGTCTGAGACCTCTGCCCGAGGTATCGTGGCCATGATGAGGGCTTCCAAGGCGGCCGGCGGCGGTATCTGGTTAACGGACTGACCCAACATAGCGGCAGCGGCTTGGTACTCTGCGACGGTCTCCTGGCACTCCACGCACGCCGCCAAGTGGACTTCCACCACGGTAGCCTCGACATCGCTCAGGACGTTCAGAGCATAAGCGCTTAACTGCTCATAAGGATGGACTGGGTTATTCGGGTCTGGTGTTAGCATCTTCCTCCAGCGCCGACTTCAGCTTACGCATTGCCAGACGGACCCGTGTTTTCACCGTGCCCAGCGGCTGCTGAAGCGCCGTTGCCATCTCGGACTGGGAGTAGCCTTCGAAGTAGCCAAGAAGGATTACTTGACGCTGTTCGGGCGGCAGCGTGGCCAGTGCGGCCATAATGCGGTCCCGGTCCAATTTCCTCTCCACTTCTTCTTCGGTGGAGATTCTTGAAGATGGAAGGAATTCTAGCGTGTCGTAAGCGCCCTGATCTGTGACGGCCGAGGCGCGCCGCTGCGACCTGATCATGTCCACGACCTTGTGATGGGCCACGCTCATTATCCAGGCCTTGGGCTCACCCCTGTCTGATTTATAGCTGGACGCTTTGAGCCAGATGTTTAAGAAAACGTCCTGCGTCGCTTCTTCGGCAAGCGCTTCCTGCTTGAGCATGAACATCGCCAAAGAATAGACTGACGATGAATACCTGGCGTAAAGGGCTTCCAAAGCATCCTTTTCCGAAGACGCAATCCGCGATATAAGCTGGCGGTCGTCCAATTCCGGGTAATCGACCACCGGATTACGCTCCCTTGCCGAACACCAAGACGCCCGTAACCCTTACTACGGGTTTGAGGGACTTTCGGATTTGACCTTCGTAGTGGAATACGGGCGTAGTCATGAAATCGGCTGCGCTTCCGGAATAACCATGCTTTCGAACAACAGGTCGAGGTCAGGCAACTCTTCCAAAGACCAAACGAGTTCCAATACCCGGTCCCGTTGCGGTGCTGGCAGCACACCGGCGGCCAGGCGGTGGAACTTGGCATCCACCTCAGTGTCGCTCATGGGATTGCGCCGGTTGCCCTTGGGGTTCCGGGTACTGGCCTCATGCACTTGGCCGGAGCCGTCGATCACTTCCATGCGGCAGTTGAACTCGGCAGGGTATCTTGCAGTGAAACCCGCGTCTTCCACCAGGGTCATCTTACCCATTATGGCGCGTAAGGCCGGGTCCAGGATACGGGCATCCGTAAAGCTGTCCTCGGTTACATCGCTATCTTGAAGCGCCGCCGCCACCAGGTAGGGGATGCTGTGGTCGGCGGTTTCCCGCGTCTTCGGGTCCCACTTCTCAGGCTCGGTGGCCGCCGAGCTGATGGCCCCGGCGTATGAGTGAATCCTTATCGACTCTATATCGTCAAGGGAAAACCTGGAACGGAGTTCCAAGGCCATCTCGATGGGGGCTTGGGTGTGGATTTGAGAAGGAAAGGACTTGAAGGTGGTCTCCATTATGCGGAATCCGGTAGGGCAATCGGGGCCCACGTTGCCCAATTTAGGCAGGGTCGGAATTTCGGGAGGGTCGCCCAGGGCCTGGGCCCAAAGGCCGCGCCGTCCTTCAAAGGGTTCGAAGGGACCGGTCATACCTTTCGCCGCCAATTGTGCCGCGAAGATTCCTGCCTTGGTCGCACTGGCGGCGGCGCACCCTTTCCACATGGAAAGCTCACCGGTACGAGTGACCCCCAAAGGCAGGTTGGGGGTGACAGCCAAGGAAATTGCGTGTCCCATTTGCTGCCCGTCCAGCCCCAGCATCCTGCCGGCGGCGCATACGGAACCAATGACGCTGAACATGCCTTGGTCCCAGCCGTAGTCTCCGGACACCACCTCGTCACTCAACCGGCAAAATACTTCGTAAGCCAGGACGATGGCGGTGATTAAGGCGCGCCCGTCACTGCCCGTGGGGGCTGCCAAGGACAATCCCGCGGGTATCATGTCACTGGGATGGCCGCCGCCGGGCGAGAAATACGAGTCGTTACAGTCCAGGTAACGAATCATAACGCCGTTGGCGAAGGCAGCCATGTCCGGGGAGCTATAATCTCCGGTGCCTAATATCCGGGAAGGTGTTGCACTGGAAACATCCCCGGCTACGGCCCTGGCGATTGTGGCAGGCTCGGAGGGATAACCTCCCAAGCCGCACCCAAGGGTATCCACCAGAGTCCGCTTGACTTGGTGGACCACTTGGGTGCCAAGGTCGTTGTAGCCAAGGCTGCACGCGAATGAGCTAAGAGCCTCTGTGGTACGGTCCATAGGTCTCTTCACCTTGGATGCGGGGGATGCGGGTCTCCAATGGCCCGCCTACCGCAACACCGCTTCCGCCATCCGCTCCAACTGCTCCCCCATCTCGGTTTCCGTGTCTACGTGCTCGGGTCGGACGATTACCCTGTCGGCGCCGGCGTTCAGGAGCGACTGCACCAAGTCGCGTTCCGGGGCCTGCCCGAATACGGAGATTGTTATCGACTTGGGATCGCGGCCGACTTCAGCGGCCATGGCGTCCAGCCTGGCGCGGCTGTCCTCCACGTCGGCGGCGGTAACCCTGTTGGGCAGCCATCCATCGGCATGGGCCACCACCCGGCGGAGCACGTTTCTGGCCATGCCGCCTATCAAGACCGGCGGGTGGGGTTGCTGCACCGGCTTGGGGTAGGACTTTACCAGCGGAAAGTCGAAGTAACGTCCGTGATACTCGGCTTCCTCCTTGGTCCAAAGCTCCTTCATGACCTCGATTGCTTCGCGGGTCTGGGTCCAGCGGTGCTCGAAGTCGCCGCCCATGATCTCGGTCTCTTCACGGAGCCAGCCGGTGCCAACGCCCAGTATGAAACGGCCGCCGCTAACCCGGTCCAACACCGATATTTCCTTCGCCAGAAGCAGGGGGTTACGCTCGGGTATCAGGGTGATGCCGGTCCCCAGCTTGATGGTGCTGGTGACGCCGGAGGCCCGTGCCAAGGCGATGTAGGGATCGGTGAAGTGCGAATAAGTCCAGGGTATCTCGCCGCCCGTAGCCGGGAAAGGGCTGTCGCTGTGGACAGGGACCGCCGGATGTTCGGCGTACCAGATGGAATCGAAGCCCAACTCCTCGGCCTTCTTGGCCGTGAAGGCCGGGTCAATCGTATAAGCGGGCAGCGGTGTGGAAACTCCTATGGGCATGGGTTGACCTCCTTTGTCAATCCGGTCTTGAAACATAAGTGTTTCAAGCCCCAGTCAAATGGCATTGAGAAGTATACACAATCTTTCCGTTCACGTGTCTATCGTAGCTATTTTGTACTCCATGCGGCGCTGACTGCACAATCTGTGATCTCCGCGGAAATCCTTAGCGTGGCATGTTAAAACGTAGTGGCGAAGACTACCCCGCCTGAGCTGCCTTTTCCTGTTCTTTTTTCAGGACGGCGTCCAAGAACGGTTTGAGAGCAACGTCCGCGGCTTCCAGGTCGAGGGCCACCAGGCTGCGGTTGTCGTTGTAGTGGGCTACCATCCCGTTGGCGACGGTCTCGCTTTTGTGGATATGAACCGGCTCGTTGGGTTGGATACGTAGTGTACGGGTTCCTGGCGTGTAGAACACCATGACTTCCGGTAGGGTTCCAAAGAACTCTCCGGCTTTGTCGTAAAAGTGTGTGCCCTTGCTCTCCCTATCCAGTGTTTTGTCGTCACTACGCAGCACGGCATTCAGAAGAGGCTCCAGTGCCTCCTCTGTGCCTTCCACATCCAGTGCGAACAGCCTGTCGTTCTTGTCATAGTGGGCTACCATGTAGTTGGCGATGGACTCGCTTTCGTGGATTGGACTGACAGCAGGCTTTCCAGCTTGTATTATGAGCATATCCGTATCCGGATAATAGGTTACTGCGACATCCGGCAGGGGTTCTTGTGCCCCTTCGTTTACTGTCCGCTCCTCCACGGTCTTCCTCCGTATCTTTCTTCCATCCGTCTGTTGGGGTAGGCAGTATTAAAGCGCCCGGCGTTAGTATCACCTATGAATACCACCATGATCCATTGAGCGAATTCCGGTACTCGCCCAACAAGAACCGTCCTGAGTTCTCCGTACCTGAGTTGTTCCCATTGGTCGTATGGATCTGCGATGATACGCATTATCCATTCCGGCCGAATCTCGGGATGCCGCGTCAGCGTATCTTCGCCGTGAGCAGTTTTGGGTAGCGCCTCGTATTCCTGGCGCAGGCGGCGGTCTTCTTCCTGGTCATCATTGTAAGGGTTGCCCGGACCCATAATAAGCAGGCCGGCTTATGGCGCTGCGTCCGGGTCAACCCCCAAGTCCTCCGGCGGGTCCGTGCCGGCGAAGCCGCGCCACCAAGAGGTGAAGTTCTCTTCTCCGTACTTTTCACGTAACGCGGCCAAGTGAGCCTTGGCTTGGGTCAGGGCGGGCAACTGGCGCTCGGCAGCCAAGCGGTAGGTCCGGGCGACCCATTCCAGCGCGTTGGCCAAGTCGCCCTGGTCTTCGGCCAGTCTGCCCAACTGGCCGCAGGTACGGGCGATGCGGTCTATGTCGCCCGTCGCCTCGAACGCGTCCAGCGCCTGTTGGTACCACCTCTGCGCGTCCTCCAAGCGGTTGTCCTGGTGGCACGACACGGCCAACTGGCGGCATTCATCGCCAACGCCGCGGGTATCCCCCAGTTCTTCCCGCTTTTCCAAGGCCAGTTCGAACCATTCTTCTGCGATGTCCGAACCTACTCCCCGCGCTTGGGCCAGCAGTCCCAGGTAGTGGAACTCCACGGCCATCTGGGCGTCCAAGCCCAACCGGTGGGCCAAACCCAAGGCTTGCCGGTAACGGTCCTCCGCCTCCTCGAACATGTAACGGGCGTGAAAGACCGTCCCTAACTCATGGTAAATCTGGGCCGCGACCTCTTCGTCTCGGTTGTCCTCGACGATGGACTGGGCCCGAAGGTACCAACTCTCGGCCTCGTCATACTCGAACTTGTACTGTGCGGCCAAGCCCAGCGCGCGGAAATCTTTGACCATCTCTTCGCCGTCTTGCAGCCGTTGGTGGATGGCCAACGATTTGCTGAACCACTCCTTGGCTTCGGTATAGAGCCGCTGGAGATGCTTCACCTGTCCTATGGAGTAGTAGTCGTCGGCCACCGACGCTTCGTCTTCACCGTGCTCGATAATGGCCAAGGAGCGCCCGAACAACTCTTCAGCCTCGGCCAGGTTCCAACGGTGCTGCTCCAGAACGCCCATCTGATGATAAACGGCGGCGGTGCGCGGGTCCTGCTCTCCTTCGGGATTGGAACTCAAGTATTCCAGAAGTTCCCGGTTCAACTCCTGGGCTGTCCTGAAATCCAGCCGGTCGGTGGCTTCGCTGGCCTCGGTGCCCATCAGGTACAGCCACAGTTCAATGGCGCCCTTGGAATCGGCTTCGTCTGCGCCGCCTCCGTCGGGGTTTACCACCTGCAGCAACTGGCTCCGCAACCGTTGCAACTCCGGGTACCGTTTCTGCATACGGTACACTTGCGCCAGTGGTTGGACGAGCAACTGGGCGGCGTCCCATTGTCCGTCTTCCAAGGCAAGGCCAAGCGCTTGGGTCAGGTTGCCTTCCTCTGCCAGGACGGCGGTCGTCCCGGAGTCCTGGTTTTCGTACAGCGTCTCCATGAAGTAGTCGGCGGTGTCGGCGTATACTCGAACAAACTCCCGCTCCAACTCACGGATGCCCGAGGCGGACATCTGCTCGGTCAGGCGCCGACCGTAAAACGAAGGCAAGGCGGGATGAATCTGGTACACGCTGGGATTTATCATCTCCAGGAACCCGGCGTCCCTCGCCGTGCGAAGGAGGGTCCGGCACGCGCCCCAGCCAAGTTCCTCGCCCATCGCCGTGCGATAGGCACGTTCTTGGGTGATGTGAGTCAAAACGTCCATCATCACCCGTTGCTGGAACATCGACAGGAACGGCAGGTGGGCCCTGTTGCGGCGGGACATCCGGGAGAAAGAGTATTCCATCAACGCAGTCAGGTAAGGGTCCCGGTCCGGTTCCTGGCCGGGTTGTTGGGATGATGTTTCAAGGTCTCTCAGCCGGCTCTGCAACTCGCCCAGTAGCACTGAGGCGGGTACTTCCTTGAGCACCGGTATTGCTATCTGCATCGCCAGCGGGTTGCCTTCGATAAGGTCCAACAGTTGGACGTATGGGTGACCCAACTGGTGGTCGGCGTTTGCTCCGGGTGTGAGGTCGGTCGGTCCTCTCTCCTGCAGGACAAGAGAAGCCAACTCGGCCCGGTCTGCGGTCCCAAGGCCGGGAATCTCATAGTCCAAGTGAGGTGTAGTCAGCCAGGGTTCGTTCCGGCGGCGGCTGACAACCAAAGCCCAGCTTATTGCGCCCTGCGTGGCCTCGGCGACAAAAGCGTTCAACTCGGCTTGTTCCGACTCTTCCAGAAGACCGGCGGTCTGTTGGACGCCGTCCCAAATCAATAGCGACGGTTGGTGCTGGAGGTATTCCACTACCCATTGGCGCTGTTGAGGGCCCGGCATGTCGGCGAAGTTCAACCCAGCCACGGCGGTGCCGATCTCGTGGACTACCCTCTCCAAACCGGCTCCAACTTGGAAGGTCGTGTAGAACACGCCGCCGGTGCGGGCGGCGGTCTTCTGGAGCCAACGGGCCAAGCCCAACGCCAACTCGGTCTTACCCGAACCCGAGTTACCCGACATCAGCACCACCGGTTGCTGCCGGAACATTGCTTCCAGTTCGCGCAGCTCACCCCTTCGCCCCACCAACCCAAACGCGCCGTTTATGGGCAGGTGCTCGTCCAGCCCGGTGTGCTCCTCCGGTTGCAGGGGTACCGCCAGCGGGTCGGGCCGCTCCACTTCTATAGGTATGGGAGTGTATTCTTGGGACTGGTATACCGTAGGCACGGTCCAGTCCCAGAAAACCGTCTTGCCAGCGACGCTCGGCCTCTGGGGGTCGTCCATGAGGGCGCGTCGCGTTGAAGTTATGGCCTCCGCAACGCCGCCGCCTCGCACTATGCTGCCGTACAGGTTGCGGACGAAATCGCTGCGGGCCTTGTCGGTCAACGCCGCTGGCAGGGATACCACCAACGGCACTCCCGCTTGAGACAGAGCAGCGGCGGCGCGGTTCCAAGCTTGGACGGAGCCGGGAGAACCCAGCCCCTGCCCGTTGAGCACCACCACTGGCACGCGGGCCTTCACCAAAAGCTCTGCTATCTGCGGGACGGGGACGGAAGCGCTGCTCTTGTCTCCGTAGTCAAGGTTGAACCCGCCGTCGCTGTTCAGCGACCAATCATCCAAGTGGACTACATGGTAGTGAGAGGCGCGTTCTTCGAGCCGTTGAGATAGCGCTTGCAGGCTGGCGGGATGCAAGCGGTCCAGTTCGACCACAACGTCCAGTGACTCCAGGGTTTCCAGCGTCTCTATCGCTACGCTGCCGGTCATCGAATTGGCGTCTGCGGGTTTCGTCCAAGGCCCAGGCGAAACCAGGAGGACATTGAGCTGCTGATTGTTCAGGTCTATATCGAATGCGGAGATTTCGTCAACGGGGGTCCGCCGGACCAACGAGGCGAAGCGAGAAGCAACGAAACCCTCGGCGGCGGAGTTCATCAATTCCCAAGGCAGCCCCAAGAATTCTGGCCGGTCCGAGACTATCAATAGTTGACAGGTGCCCGGCGCATCCTGCGAAGCGGCGGCGTAAAGCCGCGCGGCCTCAACGTTGCCTTGGAATACCGGCTCGAACAGGGCTTGTCCAAGTCTCCGCAGCTTCCCTTCGACCGAGTCGGCACGAGATTTTGATTCACCAAAGGGATATTGCAGGAACTCGGTGAAGTACCAGCACATCTCCCGAAGGTCATCGTCTACAAGGGGATGGGCGAAGTCCGCGGGAGGGGCCGAGTCTCGGTTACGTCCACGGACTAGACTCAACTGGACTTGGCCGCTGTCCGCCAAGTCGTGGATTTCCAACATTGTGACAGTGGATGAAGTCACCAGTCGCTCCTTGGATGGTGTTTTATTTGAGGGTCTTCCTTGCGAGGGGAGACTGTTGAAACACCCTCTTAGAGGATGGTGGAGCCGCGTCGCCCGCGGCAGGGTATCCTTGTCAAGCCGTAAGCGCTGGGTTACTATTTAATCCGCTCAGGCCGCATGGCCGTCAGCCGCGATTATACTACCATTCCGGTATCCGGCAGTCCAACGCCTTGCAGTGTGGCCTTCCGCCGATACATGCGGGCGGCCCCAGAGCACAAGGGACAAAATGCCTGCAAAAATACGCCGTTCCTGGTTGTTGACGCCCGTTTCCGACACTGAGGCGGTGGGATGCGCCCATTTATCGGGCGCCGACGTGGTGTTGCTGGACTTGGTTGAGTTCGTCGCCGAAGGGGACAAACCCGCCGCAAGAAACGCCGTGCAGGACGCCATACAGTCCGTTGCCGCAGGCGGAGCCGAGGTGTTCGTGCAAGTGGACCCGGAGTTGCTGTACGCCGACCTGCGGGCGGCAGTGCATCCCGGTTTGACCGGAGTGGCAGTGGCCCGGTTGGAGTCACCCGATCAGATCGTTGAAGCACATGAGCTTATTGGCCAATTGGAAGAAGAACGAGGCCTGCTGCCGGGAAGCTTGGAAATAGTCGCGGCGTTGGAAACGGCCCGGGGTAATCACCAAGCCTACGACATCTGCGTCGCCAGCCAGCGAGTTACGGGCGCAACCTTGGGCCGTGCTGAGTTGGTGATGGACTTGAGGCCTGAGCCTTCCGGTGAAATCCACCTGATGCAGTACCTGATGCAACGGCTCGTGGTGGTGGCCAACGCCGCCGGGGTCACCCCGTATGGTGCTTGGTGGCGCGCTCCGGACCGGGGACTGTTGGCTACGCCCGAGAATACGCTGGAAGCTGCGATCAGGGGTCGGTCCATCGGATTCAAGGGTTCGTTCTGTGTGCTGGAGAACCAAGTGGCTTCTTTGAATCAAGGGTTTACCCCTTCGCAGGAAGAGCTGAACGATGCCCGCGAACTATTGGAAACCTATGATGACGGTTTAGACCGGGGCGTCGCTGTTGTCCAACAGGGCGGCCGCATCATCGATGCCGGGGCTGCCAGCCAAGCCCGGCAACTGCTGGAGTTGGCTGCTGCCACGGCCGCCCGGGAAGAAAGGGCCAAGGCGGCATTGGAACAACGCCCCGTCCCCAGCCCTTAATCAGGTCCTGCCTCAATCAGGTCTTGGAGGAGAGCAATGCCCGGTGAGAGACAGGTCCGCCGCTCCGGGCTGACCATGCCGGTGGTGACCCGCCGCTTTATCGACAACGCTTGGCACCGGGGTTGCGACTTCATCAACCTGGACTTGGAAGACTCAGTACCCCAACACCTGAAGGGGTACGCCAGGGGTCTGATCAAGGATGCTATAGCCAACGTGATTCGAGGCGGGGCCGAGGCGTTTACCCGAATCAACCACGACCTGATTCTGGCCGACCTCGATGGCATCGTATGGCCGGGGTTGGCCAAGGTCAACTACCCCAAGGCCGAATATGCTTGGGAGATACAGAAAATCGATGAGATCGTCACGCGGCTGGAGAAGGAGCGAGGCATACGCCCCGGCACCGTGGAGATAGGCGCCAATATCGAAACGTCTGTGGGGGTTGCCAACGCCTACGAAATAGCCTCTGCCAGCCCTCGCGTCAAAGAGTTCGGCGGGGCTGCCGGCTACGATATGTCTCGCGACCTGGGTGTGGAGATGTTCGTCGGGTTCGACCAGTTCGTTTACGGCAAGGGCGAGGTGGAGCTTGCCGGCCGTGCTTTGGGTTTGGAGATACACACCGCGCCTTTCACTGCCAATACCACCGGCAGCGTAAGCGATGCAGACCGCGCCTTCCGCGAGGCGGAAGCGGCCCGGCAATGCGGCTTCAGAATCGGCGGCGGTCTCCATCCCAGCGTGGTGGACCCGCAGAACCGGGGCTTCACCCCCACGGAAGACGAAGTGCATGACGCCCGTAAAGTCCTGGACGAATACCGGTCGCTGGAAGGAACGGGCAAGACCTGGCAAGAGGTCGATGGACGTGTCATAGACCGTTACGAAGCTGCCAAGGCCAGAGAGTTGCTGGAGTGGGCCGCAATGTGCGCCGACCGTGACCGGGAAAAGGCCGACGCCATCGCCCGCACCCAAGCGGTCTTGGACGCTCAACAACCGGAACAAGAAACGCAATAGATGAAGTCGGACTGATGCTGATACGCCGCTCGAACTTGGTTGTTCCCATCACAGATACCGCCTCCGTAGCGGGATCCTGGAGACATAACGCTGACGCCGTCACCCTTGACTTGGAAGACGGAGTGGTTGCGTCGTCCAAAATGGCGGCCCGCGATTTGGTCAAGGACGCTATCGAGACCGTCGGCAAAGGTGCTGCCGAGGTGTTCGTTCGGGTCAACAAGCCCTTTGCCGAGGCTGACATTGAAGCGTCGGTGTGGCCCGGTCTCAGCGGCATTGTCCTCCCACAGGTCGAGTCGTCCGCCGAGGTGAAGGATGCCGAGGGACTGTTGGACCGGATGGAACGGCGGCGCGGGATTGAACCGGGGTCGCTGCAACTCGTCCTGTTAATCGAGTCGGCACGGGGCGTTTGGGACGTGCGGGAAATCCTTGCCGCCAGCCCGCGTTCCACTCAAGCCGGGCTCGACGAAAGCGACTTGGCGGCTTCAATGGGCATCGACGTTGTGGCCGGATATGATCCCTTCGTCTATGCCCGCGGCCGCTTGGCAATCGAGGCCACCGCCGCCGGTGTCCAAGCCATCGGGGTCAGCCATCCCATGGCTGCCCTGCCGAGGTTGTTGCCCGAAGAGGAGATTCTGCAAATAGCGACGGACTCGAAGAACCTGGGTTTCAAAGGAATGCTCTGCCCCGATCCGTCGTGGGTAGCGCCGGTCAACACGGCATTCACGCCCACCGAGTCTCAAGTCGACTACTATACCCAAGTGAGGCAGGTGTTCGCCAACGCCCTGGCCGCCGGTACCGCCGCCGCGCCTTTTGCCGGAAGAATGATAGACGTGCCGGTGGACGAGTGGGCCAAGGTGGTGCTGGAGATGGCGGCGGCCTGCGCCGCAAGGGACTTGGAGAAGCAAGAGGCTTTAGCGCGGGCGGCGGCCTGAGCCGCTGGTGACTGTCCGGGTTTCTCAAGGAGATTGTCTGCGATGATCAATTTGACCGATGAAATGGTATCCCGGCTGGACAGCGCTTTGGCCGAGGGATACTCATGCTTGGTGGGCACGGCCTCCAAGGACGGCGAACCCCAGATAAGCCCCAAAGGAAGCGTGATGGCCTTCGACCGGGAGACGCTGGCCTATTGGGAACGGGCCAAGCGGTCGGCCTTGGACAACGTTGCCGAGAACCCGCATATTGTCGTCTACTACGCCCACGCGGCTGACCGGGTGCGCTGGCGGTTCCACGGCAAGGCAGCGGTGTATGAGGACGGTCCCGTTCGTCAAGAGGTCATGGACCGCTGCGTCCAGGCCGAGCTGGACCGGGACCCGGAACGCTTGGGTGTCGCCGTGCTGATTAAGGTAGACAAGATCACGGAATTGTCCGGAGAGGTATTGCAACAGAGGGATACAGAATAATCGCTCAATCTGGTTTACAGAACGCTAGGAAGAAAAATCCCGGCCCCGGTATGATGGTCATGGCCCGCTCCATTCAGGAGAATGTAGCATGAACCAACAGCATGAAAAGAAGAATGTTGAAGCGGCAGCCGGGGGCTCCATCCCCGAGAAGCTCGACCGCATCAACCAAAACCTGGAAACTCTCATCGTAACCCAAGGTAAAATGCAGAATCAGCTCACGTCGATGGTAGAGCAGACCAACCTATCAATGCGTTCAAACCACCAGGCACTGTCCCAGGAGATAGACCGTATCGGCAAGGTAGTCCAAGTCCTCCAGACCGGATAGCTAATGCAACAATACCAACAGCTAATACAACCTTCGTTAGCTAGTCCACCGTGACTCTGAGCCTTCAGCCCTCAGCGCGGTCAGCACGAGCGGCGTCCTTGCCATCGTCACACTATGGTTTCAATCGGCGATTGCGGCAGTCAAGGCGCCCCTGACGGCACGCGCACAGCAAACCCATCATCACGGGAGCGGGCCACTAATACTTTTAGAGAAGCTGGATTCGTATTACAACATCGCGTCCAACGAGCATTGATGACATGCTAATCTTTGAACACAACTAACGCGTCCGCAGCTTTCACTTCCTGTCCTTCAGGCAGGACCATTAAGGGGTTTATATCCAATTCACCCAATGTTCCTTCCAGGTTTACCGCCAGTTGTGAAACTTGGGTCAACGTGCGAGCCAGAGCGTCCACATCTGCTCGTGGGCTCCCCCTGAACCCTCTGAGCAGCCGGGACCCCTTCACCTCATCGATCATCTCCCTGGCTTCCATCACGTCTATAGGACACAGCCGGAAAGCAACGTCCCGGTAGACCTCCACTATGATTCCGCCGGTGCCGAACAGCAACACCGGCCCCAGTTGGGCGTCGTATGACACCCCAACGATCACTTCGACCGCTCCTGCCACCATTTCCTGCACCAGCACGCCGTTGAAGGTCGCTGTACTGCCTGCCATTCCGCCCGTGAGTCCTTGTGCGGTTGACATAAGAGAATCGTAAGCTGCCCGCAGGTCATCGTCGTTACCGATACCCAGCTTTACGGCCCCAGCTTCGGTCTTGTGCAGCAGGTCGGCCGAGTCGATTTTCAGCGCCACCGGGTAACCGATCTCATTGGCGGCGGCAACGGCCTCATCAGCAGAGGACGCTAAGGCCTCTTTGGTGACTTCAACGCCCCAAGCGGCAATGAGTTGCTTGCTTTCGTGTTCCGACAAGGTGGAACGCCCGGTTTGCCTCACCCTGCTCAGGGTAGATTCCTGTGCCGGGTTTATGGCTGTGACAGCAGGGAACCCTGCGGCCACGCGGCGGTCCCGCCAAGAGTGGTACGCCAGGTAGCTGCTAAGAGCACTGGCCAACCGGTTGGGCACGTAAAAGGTGGGAATTTGAGCTGCTTTCAGCTTGGCCAGTCCAGCGGTGTCGCCGCGGCTTCCGGTCCAAAGGAACGCCAAGCCTTTGTCACTGCGGTCCCGTTGGGCTATGACCTGTTCCGCTTGGGAGTCGGCGCCGGCGCTGGCCACCACCAGCGTTCCGACCTCCGGCTCGTTGGCCATGTGCGCCATGATTTCCGGGAATGAATCGCTGTTGGCGAATCCGGTCACGTCCGACGGGTTCGCCGCCCATCCAAACCCTTTCAACACGCCGTTGATGCCTTCCTTGGCTTGGTCGCTGAGGGGCGGCAGGTCCAGCCCGGCTTGCCCGCACATGTCGGCGGTGAGGGAACTGATGCCGCCCGAGTGGGATACCACGGCTATTCCTGGTTTGACCGGCTTGGGCATTTGGGCCAGAAGCTGGGAGACCTCCAGGAGTTCGTCGTAGTCCTGCACCCGGATTACGCCATACTGGGCGGCCATGCTGTCGTAGAGCGCGTCTTCCCCGGTGAGGGCGGCGGTATGGGAGCGGGCAGCTTGGGACCCCAGGGAGGAACGGCCGATCTTGATAAGGACAATGGGCTTTCCGCGTTCGGCGGCCAGCTTGGCCAACTCGACGAACTTGCGCCCATCCTTGAACCCCTCGACGAACCCGGCGATGACCCTGGTGTCCTCATCATCCAGCATGTAACGGGCAAAGTCAGTGAAGTCCAGGTCGGCCTCGTTGCCGGTGGATGCGACGTAGCTGAAGCCCACGCCATTGTCGACTGCCCGTACCAGGAAAGGGCCGAAGGCAGAGGCACCGCTCTGGCACACAAGGCCGATTGGCCCGCTCAAGCCCGCGGCGCCGCGGGACGACGAACTGGCCCAGATGTCATGCTTCAGGTTGGCCACGCCAAGGCAGTTGGGGCCGCATACCCGCAGACCCGACTCGCGGGCAAAGGCCCCCAGTTCTTCCTGCAAGTCGCTTCGTTCACTCACGCCGCGCTCTGCAAACCCTGCGGAGATGACTATGGCGGCGCGGGCGCCTTTCTGATGGCTCTCCTTGAGCACGTCCAACACGCGGCTGTAGGGCACTACTATTCCCACCAAATCGGGAGCGGCCGGCAGGTCGGTCACGCTGGGATAGCAGCGGACGCCCTGGACCTCGTCATATCGTGGGTTAACCGGGTATACATCGACCCGGTCCCTGGCGTTCAAGGCCGCGGCCAGCATTCGCCCGCCGTACTGCATCCGAGGAGTTGCTCCCACGATGGCAATGGACCGCGGGTTAAGCATTTTGTCGATGGACGCAAGCTGACTCTCGGTCCAGGTTGTCATAACATTAAGGCCCCCGCCCGATTCCTTCCGTTCAGGTTTCTCCAAAAATCTCATCTACCGTCAGCGCCAGACCGTCAAGAACCGCAGACTCCACACTGTCGCCCATTCCAAGAATGGCAAGACGGCGCCACTTTCCTTGTTCAAGGACCAGTATTTCCACCGTCTGCGCTTGTGGCGACACGAGCCAGCACTCCAGAACGCCCAAGCCGGCGTAGTCGGCCAACTTGCTTTCAATGTTTTTCCGATCGCTACTTGGCGAAAGAATGTCTGCCACCAAGTTGGGACCGCCGTGAACGAATTCGCGAAGAATTCCTTTATTCTCGTTGCTGACGAACATAACGTCGGGCTGACGAGTTCTCAAGGGTTCCTCACTTACGATGATATCCAAAGGAGCGAACAGGACTTCGCCTAATTTATGCTCGGTAACAAACGGATAAATCCCCATGAAAAGCAACTTCAATACTGTTTGGTGAAGGAGGGTGGGCTTGGCTGACATGATCATTTCCCCGTCGATGATATCGTAACGGGCCTTTATTACCGGGCCAGCCAGATACTCTTCGTAGGTCAGTTTCTTGGTCTGGAGCGTCATTACCACCCCCTCCAACACCCTTCGCCTACGTTTCCCCGGCCCTGCGGGCGTCGGCCCGCCAGTCGTCGGGGCTTGGGCCCCTGTCTATGAGAACGTCAATCACCGCTGGGAGTCCGGAGGCTTGCGCTTGCCGGATGGCGTTGGGCAGGTCCCGCGAGTCGCCGACCTGTACGCCGAACGCGCCGAATCCACGGGCCACGGCGGCGTTATCGGTAAGCGCGAACTCTGAGGCGATGTAGCGGCCTTGGGGCTGGTGTTGTCTCACCATGCCCAGGGCGCCGTCGTTGAAGACCACGCAAATAATGGGCAGGTCGTACTGGACGGCGGTTGAAAGGGCATTGACGGTCATCATATAGCCGCCGTCGCCGGTGACGCAGACCACCGGTTGGTCGGGATAGACCAGCTTGAGGGCCACCGCAGCGGGAAGGCCCCACCCCATGCCGGCGGTGCCGCCGGGGCAGAAGAAGGTGTTCGCCTGTGGGGCTTGATAGAAATGGGCCATCCAGGTGCGGTTGTTGCCCGCGTCCAGCGAAAATATGGTGTCTGTAGGCAGAGTTTCTTCCAGCACGGCAACCAGCCGCTGCGGAGTGACGGGGGAGCTGTCGCGTTGCATCTCCGGGTCGGAATAGAATGCCAGGTCTGTCTTCCGTTGGGGCAGGTCCTGCGCCCATCGTTCTCTTGCAGAAGCCGAATCCGACGCCGGTTCACGGGACGCTTCCACCAACTGGGACAGGATACTCCCGGCATCGCCGATGAGTCCCAGTTCCAAGGGGAACGTCCACCCGGCGTTACGGTCCTCGATGTCTATCTGGATTATTTTCTGCCGGCGGGGGTCGAATACGTTGGGCCGCTCCCGCACCGTGTCCTGAGGAGTAAGCTTCGCGCCCACAACCAACACGGTGTCGGCGTCTCCGACCACGCGGTTGGCGGTATCCTGCCCGTACACTCCCACCATGCCCAGCGCCAAGGGGTGCGTCTCTTCGATGGCGCTCTTTCCTTTATAGCTGGTGGCCACCGGCATGTTCCAGATTTCCGCCAGTTCCCGCAGTTGGTCGTGAGACTTGGAAAGGTGCACCCCATTGCCCGCGACCATCACGGGTCGTTGGGACTGGGACAGGAGTTCCACTGCCCGTTGAATGTCCTGGGGAGCGCTCTGTGGTTTCGCGGTGTTGAGGTAGCCTGAGGTGGGGTGGACGAATGGAGGAGATTCCACGTCCACGTCTCCGGCGATGGCGGCCGAGCGCATTACCACAGCGGCCGGGCCGGGCCTGCCGCTGGTGGCGTGCTTGATTGCCAGTTGGGTGCCCAACACCGCCTCTTTGGGGCTGGTGGCCAGGGTGGTGTACTTGGTCATGGACTTGAATATTGTGGGCAGGTCGATGCTGCCGTACTCGCCCGCTCCCGACTGGTTAGCGGCGTGGAAAGCGACGCCCCCGTCGGATGTGTCGGTGAGCACCAGCATGGGCGAACTGCTCAGCATGGCCTCCATGATGCCAAAGGACGCATTGGATCCCATGAACAGTCCTTGACCCATGATGGCCGCAGGCTTTCCGGTAGCCCTGCCGTAGGCGTCGGCCATGATGGCTGCTACCTGCTCGTGCCGCACCAATACCGTCTTGATGCGGTCCTGCTTGTCGTAGAGCAGGTTGAAAATCTGGCCTGTGCCGCCTCCGGGAATTCCAAAAACGTACTCTACGCCGGCTTCCTCCAATGCCTGCACGATCAGTTCGTCGGCTGTGGGCATGGCGCCTCCTCTAACAAAACGGGTGACCGCAGCGAGCGGGTGTCTCAGGTGGCGATAATACTCTGGGCCATTTGGCCGGTCAAGGTTTGCCTGTTCCGGTACTCCTTTACATAACAGCTACATAACAGCGAAACACCCGTCCTGGCGAATGGGGCGTCCTTGACCCGGTTCAGGCACGGGCGTATTATCCCAGCATCCGAAAGCTGGAGCCGCAGGAGGGTTGCGGCGAGCTTTCGTGCTTCAAGACCCAGCCTCATTATCTGAGACACGCGACCCGATACCGATAACTGGAGCCTAACGACCGTCAGGAGGTGACATAATGCGTGGTGGCGACGCAGTTATTCATGCGCTGGAAAAGGAAGGAGTCGAGTATATTTCCGGTTTCGCTGGCGGTGGGGAGGCGCCCCTTTGGCCCGCCCTCAGGGCTTCCCAGACCATTACGGTGTTCTCAGCCCGACACGAGCGTCTTGGTGTTGAAATCGCCGACGGTTACGCACGGGCCACCGGCAAGGTGGGCGTGGCCTTGACGGGCACAGGCCCCGGCGCAACCAATACTTTGACCGGTATCGCCGGCGCATTCGCCGACAATATTCCGGTCCTGCTGTTAATGGGCCAGCATCCCCTCGGCAACATGGGAAGGGAGATCCAGCAGGAAGTACCGTCCAGCATCTACGACAGCTTCGTCAAATGGAAGGGCACCATGAGCCGGATTGAGGATATTCCGGCAATAATGCGCCGGGCGTTTACCAACCTGAGGTCCGGCTCGCCCGGGCCTGTGGTGCTGGAGATGCCGTCGGACGTGCTCTCCTCGGAGGCGCCCGACAATGTGTTGAACTACGAGCCGGTTGGCCCCGTGAGCAAGGCTGCCGCCGACCCCAGGGACATCGAGAGGGCCGCGGACATCCTGGTGAACGCCAGCTATCCCATATTGAACCTGGGAGGGGGAGTCCTGTCGGCCGAGGCGTGGGACGAGGCGAGAGAATTGGCGGAGTTGCTGTCCATGCCCGTTGCCACCACCCTGGTTGGCAAGGGCGTATTCCCGGAAGACCATCCGTTGTCATTGGGCGGAGGTGTGTACCCACGCAGCAAGTACGCGTCCGGTCAAGCACTTCACATAAACCGCAAGGCTGACGCCGTGCTGGCTGTCGGCAACTCTTTCAGGATGCCCAACGGCACTGACGGCAGACCGATCCCCGAGGGCGTAAAGCTGATTCACATCAACGCCGACCCCGGCGATTTGAACAAGATTTATCAGGCTGACGTGCCTATTCAGGCCGATGCCAAGCTGGGGCTGCGCAGCCTGCTCGATGCGGTGCGCGACCGGCTGGGCGCCGGACGGGGCGGTATAAAGGAAGAGGTCGTTGCCGAAATCCAGCAAGCCAGGGCCAAATGGATGGCCGAATGGCAGCCTATTTTCGATGATGAGTCGGCGCCAACCAACGGCTACCGCGCAGTACAGGAATTGATGAAGGTAGTGGACTTGGACCGGACCATCGCTATCCACGACGCTGGGGGTAGCCGCGGCTATCTGTCGCCTTTCTGGATGGCGACCAGGCCGCGCAATTACATCGGCATGGGCGGCATGGCGGCGATGGGCTGGTCCATGGGAGGAGCGGTAGGCGCCAAGCTGGGACGCCCCGATCACTTGGTATTCCACGTTCTGGGCGACGCCTCCTTCGGAATGGTGGGCATGGAAGTGGAAACCGCCGTGCGGATGGGGCTGCCCACGCTGACGGTGCTGTTGAACAACGGAGGCACCGGCGGCGGTCTGATGGCCATGGCCAACAACAACGCAGCCCCGCCCACGATGGCAGAGCTGGGCGGTAACTTCACCATGGTGGCCCAGGGCTTGGGCGCCTACGCGGAACGGGTTGAGAATCCGTCGGACCTGCAAGCCGCGTACCGGCGGGCCATAGCCGCCACCGAGTCGGGCCAAGCGGCGCTGGTCGAGGTAATGATAAGGCCGATGCGCACGCCGGAAGCCCCCGACGACTGGTCATTGTGACCGGGCTTGGTGACGAACAACAGTCCAATTCCAACCAACGTTTTGCGAGGAGTAATCTCCGTCGATGAAAAGCATTGAGATAGACCGCAGCAAGCGACTGAAAGAGGAGCCGGAGAAGGGGCACAACCGTTGGCACCCGGATATTCCGCCGATTGTTGAGGTTGACCCGGGAGAAGAGGTTGTGCTGGAGACTCGGGACGCGTCGGACGGTCAGATGAAGCCCACGGTGACGGTAGCTGACTTCGACACCTTCGACACAAAAGTCTCACACCCACTCACCGGTCCGGTTTACATAAAGGGCGCTGAACCCGGCGACATGCTTGAAATCGAGTACGTGGACATCATTCCCCAGCCCTACGGCTGGACCCGCAACCGGACCGGAGCGGGATTCCTGCGGGACCTGTTCCAGGAATCCTTCGCCTTCCACTGGGATATAAAGGACGGGTGGGCTACCTCGTCCGGGATTCCAGGAGTCAGGATTCCGAACGGATCGTTCATGGGGACGGCAGGCATCGCGCCGTCCCGCGAGCAGATGGAGGCTTGGGCCAGGAGGGAGGCGGACTTGGTGCGCCGCGGCGGCACCGCCGCTCCGCCGGACCCGGAGGACGCCGTTCCGGCGGGAGGCGTCATCGCCGAGGAAGGTCTGCGGACTATTCCGCCGCGGGAGAACTGCGGCAACGTGGACGCCAAGCAGTTGACCAAAGGGTCCAGGCTGTTGATTCCTGTCAACGTGCCCGGCGGACTGTATTCGGCCGGAGACGGCCACTTCGCCCAAGGAGACTCGGAGTGCTGTATCACCGCCATCGAAATGGGCGCTACGGCGGTGGTGAAGTTTCACCTGCACAAGGGAGAGGCCCAGCGGCATAATATAAGAGTGCCCCGGTTTGCCCATCCAGACTACTTTCTGCCACCGGAATGGGCCGCGCCACGTAACTTCATAGCCACCATGGGCTTCCCCATCCGCGAGAACGGCACCCAGGAAGGGGAGGACCTGACGCTGGCGGCCCGAAACGCCCTGATCAACATGATCGAGTTGCTCCAGGAGCGGGGATGGTCGCGTGAGCAGGCCTACGTGATTTGCAGCGTGGCGGTGGACCTGAAAATCAGCAACGCCGTGGACCTGCCCAACGTCACGGTGTCCGCCTTCCTTCCGGAGGATATTTTTCAGGACTAAGTTGGAACCCAAACCCGTCAGCGAGAAAACAAGGGCCTTAAATCGCCTTACAGGGCCAAAAAAATTTTAAGAATACATAAAGCGCCCCGGAACGTTCCGGGGCGCTTTATTTTGTCTTTTCGACAAGCCGTTGTCATCCGGAGGTCGCGGCGATGGACGGTCCATCCAATAGCGCCGTCTTGCAGGATAGACAGGATGACCCTGGTTGAAAGACCCGTTGGCTGCTACCGCGCTAACTTACTCGCTTGACCTCCAGGGTCTCTCCGGGGGCCAGCGCTACACGTCTTACATTTATACCCAGCTTAAGCAGCCAGTAACCCAGTGTAGCTTTACTCACACCCAACTCCGCTGCGGTAGAGGACAGACCGATCTCGTTGACCATTTCCGGCAGCAATCTTTCCAGCGGACGTTGATGTTGCTCCTCCACACGCAGCATTAGCTTCGTTTTCTTAGCCAAAATGTACCTCCTGTGTACTGACTGAAACAGATCGTGTACTTAGTGGCACCGCCTGCGTATTGACCGTGGGACAGACTAGCACGGTAATGGACGGTTGTCAATGCGTTGTTCAAATTAACATAAAATATATATTAAACTTATCTTAAACTTTTCCAGAACGCAAATTACCGCATTTGATTCCCCTTTGGGCCAGTGTTACACTCCGCCGTCATGCACGCAGTAGAGAATCTCATCAATGCCGTTGGCTGGGTGGCTGCTCATCCAGGCTCATTGCGGTCCGGTTGACACTCAAATCCCCCTAACCTAAGCTTGGCCCACTCCAGACTGGTTGTGAGGCCAAAAATGCAAGCTCCCACCCTCCGCGACGTTTACGAAGCCAGGAAGACCATCGCCCCCTACCTAGGCCGCACCCCGTTGCACTTTTCGCCAGGCCTGAGCGAGGCCCTCGAGGCCCAAGTTTACCTGAAACACGACGAGTACCTGCCCTTGGGGGCTTTCAAGGGCCGCGGGGGCCTCAACCTGGTGGCGCACCTCACCCAGGAAGAACGGGACCGTGGGCTTATTACCGCTTCCACGGGCAACCACGCCCAGTCCATTGCCTATGCCTGCGGTCTCTTCGGTTGCGAAGCATTCGTCGTCCTGCCTCGCAACGCCAATCCCTTGAAGGCAAACGCGGTGCGTTCCTTGGGCGCCACGCTGATCTTCCACGGCGACAACTTTGACGAGGCCAAGGCGCACTGCGAACGGCTGGCTGCCGAAGAGGGGTACCGTTACGTGCACTCTGCCGACGAGCCCCTGTTGATAGCCGGCGTTGCCACGCAGACGCTGGAGGTGATCGAAGACCTGCCCGACGTTGAGGCCCTCTTCCTGCCGCTGGGCGGCGGCAGCGCCGTCTCCGGGGCCTGCGTAGTGGCCAAGTCCGTCGATCCTGGCATCCAGGTCTTCGCCGTGCAATCGGAGGCTGCGCCCGGAGGATACCTGTACTGGAAGCACGGCCAAGTGGTGGAAGCGCCCATGGAGACCTA
Source organism: Dehalococcoidia bacterium (assembly GCA_965203835.1). GTDB lineage: Bacteria > Chloroflexota > Dehalococcoidia > Lucifugimonadales > UBA3495 > CBDCFV01. Next base: position 410,919 of record OZ241919.1, on the reverse strand, counting down.
TGCCGAAGGGTTAGCGACCAAGGTGGGGTACGACCTGCCCCAGTCCATCCTGAAGGACCACTTGGACGACTTCATTCTGGTCAGCGACGATGATATTCGACGCGCCACCGGGCTTCTGATTGAGAAGGCCCACACTATGGCAGAGGCGGCCGGCGCTGCGGCCACTGCCGGGGCGGTAAAAGTGCAAGAGCGTATTAGGGGTAAAAAGGTATCAATTACCGTCAGTGGCGCCAACATTACACTTCCTCAACTGGAGGAGTCATTGAAAGTGTACTTGAGTAGTTAATTACACTTTTAATGCGGTAACTAGGCGTGTGTAGCGAAGTACCGGGCCAGTTCGTCCCTGGAAAATTCCGGTAACGGTACCTCTCCTTCGTACCCGATCATCTGGAGTCCCTCTTCAGGCGCCAGCATCAGGCCGATCTCCCAGCCGTCGATTCCCTCGCGCCCCAACGCCGCAACGAGGCTGGGCACGTCCGACGGCGGCGTAGTAATCAGCAGCGCTCCCGAGGCCAGCAACCCCAGCGGGTCCAGTTCCAGGGCTTGGCAGACTGATCTCGTTTGGGGAATTATGGGCACGCTGCCTTCTTCTATCGCAAGTCCCAATCTCGAAGCACGGGCTATTTCGCGTAGTCCCGTTACCAACCCGCCTTCGGTGATGTCATGAAGAGAGTGTACTCGGACGCTGTTACACGCGACATCGGCATCCTTGATTACACTTATACCGGGTGATGTCAGCAAGCCCGCCGCCGCGGTGACCTCTTCCGGCTTCATTCCGGCGGCCAACAGCGCATCCGCCTTGTCGCGGGCCAGCAGCGCCGTTCCCTCGATGGCGATTCCCTTGGTGACCACAATGCTGTCGCCGTCCTGGGCGCCGCCGGTAAGCACCAGCTTTTCCCGCTCCACTTCACCCAGCATCGTCCCCATCACTATCGGCCGGTCGATGCCGTAGGTGACCTCGCTGTGGCCCCCTACCAGTTCCACCCCCATGGCGCGGCAGGCTTCCAGCACTTGATCGAACACCTCCTCCGCTTGGGACTCGGTAAAACTCTCCGGTGCCAGCAGCGTCGCCAGAAACCACTTGGGAGTCGCGCCCGAGCAGGCGACGTCGTTGGCGTTCACCTGGACCGCGTACCAACCGATCTGGTCGGTGGCGAAGGTCACCGGGTCGCTCTTGGCCACCAACAAGCGGTCGCCCATGTCCAGGGCCGCTGTGTCCTCGCCAACGCGGGGGCCCACCAGTACCCTTGGATCGCTTATCCGGTTTTTCGCCAGGATTCTCTCCAGCAGGTCGGCCGGGAATTTTCCAACTTCCAAAGTTACTCTCTCCGATTGCCGCGTAAGGAATAATCTCGCCACAGGTTGCAATATAATAGACCAAGGCGGTATTTGTTGGACAATCCGGTCACATCCGGGCCTTTCGAAGGCTCTCCGAATGTCTGTGGCGCTGTAACGCGATTTAAGGCCCCTGTTTTAGCGGAGGTGGTCTCCGGGTCGGATAACTCCTCGTAATCGAGGGTAGCAGTGAACAACGGAGACTGACTCCTGAACAGCAGAGATCGGAAACCAATAAAAAGGGAACGGGTCCGGGAGGTGAGGTGATACAGAAGCAACCCATAATAATTTCTTTCGTGGTTCTCATGCTGGTATTTGCCTTGGCTTGCGGCGGGTCGACCGCTTCCCAGGAGCAGGCCGGGGAGCAGGCCGGTGATGCCGGGAAGGCCAAAATTCCGCCGTCCTCTTTTGCCCAAGGTATCGCGTCCACTCCTCCTCATGCCTTGGTGGGAACGGTTACGCTTTGCCCATCCAAGGACTCTTGCGTACCCGCCGCTGACGGAGAAGTGGTGACCGCTTGGATGGAGGGCATAGATGCTCCGGTGGCGGAAACAGCAGTTACGGAAGGAAAGTACCACTTGAAAATAGTCCAGCGAAACGGACAGGCGTATTTCGGGAGGACGGTCACCTTCAAGATCGGCGATGAGGAGGCACACCAGACGCATACATGGGTATCGGGAGCAACCGACGTGGTGGACTTGGTGACCGGAGAGGAGGGAGCGCTTCCGTATTCAGACCGGCCCCAAGGAAGTATACAAGGCATTCCCTCACTGTCGGGTGAAGGTCCGCAGGTCGTCGAGATCGCCACGAAAGGGGACACCCTGAACTATAACCGCGACACCTTGTCGGTCAATGCCGCCAGGGACGTCACCGTAAAGTTCCACAACGCTGCGTCCTCTCTTCAGCACAATTGGGTGCTGGTGCAACCGGGGACCAAGGATGCGATAGCTACGGCGGGCATAGAAGCCGGGGAGGGTAATTCCTGGCTGCCGCACGGCGACCCCAGGGTCATTGCTTTCATCGAGTTGCTGGATGGGGGTGACAGAGGAGAGACCAACTTCAAGGCCCCCCCGGCTGGTGTCTACCAGTACGTATGCACCTTCCCCGGACACAACTTCACGATGTATGGCGACTTTGTGGTTTCCTGACCGGCATTGGAAGTACGGGGCCGTGGACGGGAACGAGCGCTGTGCCGGACCTCCCCGCGCCGCGACAGGACCATTTCACTCTCTCGTCATTCCCGCGCAGCCTGCCCCCGGCGGGTTTCCCGCCTTCGCGGGAAAGAAGGGAAGGGGGGCGGGAATCCATGCCCAACGGCGGGGCGGTTTACAAGTCTACAGGGGTTTGATAGGATAATCTGGCTGGGATATGCATTGGGCCTTAAAGTCCCGGCAAAGTGTGGCGCGTTCGTCTAGAGGCCCAGGACACCGCCCTCTCAAGGCGGAGATCGCGGGTTCGAATCCCGCACGCGCTACCAGACATAACGGCTATATGAGAGGCTTCCGGCATTCGTTTGGAGGCCTTTTTCTATGCTCCGCAGCCCCGGCGTAGGCGTGGTGTTGTATAATGTCCCAGGCCGCCGGGGTATTTACCGCCAACGGCATATCCCTCATCAAACTCAGCGAGAAGGTACTGATGGCCGATCAAGAGAGACTTGTCAATTCCTTTTGCGAACTGGTGCGCATCGATAGTCCCTCCGATGAAGAGGAGGAGGTAGCCCAATATCTGACCGGCAGGCTGGAACGCTTGGGCCTTAGCGTGGCCAGGGACGCCCACGGAAACGTCATCGCCTCGGAAGAAGGAAACGATCCACTCCTTCTATCGGCCCATATGGATACCGTGGAGCCGGGAAGGGGCATAAAGCCCCGGATCCAAGGCGACCGGATAGTCTCCGACGGCACCACCATTCTGGGCGGCGACTGCAAAGCCGGTGTGGCGGCCATCCTGGAGGGTCTGGAAGCCGTCATGGACGAAGGACTTACCCGCCGTCCCGTACAGGTTGTGTTCACCCGCGGCGAGGAAATCGGCATCGTCGGGGCCACCAACATGGACTACTCGATGATCCGCGCGAAAGAGTCGGTGGTGTTCGACGGCAACGGCCCGGTGAACACCATCACGGGTGCAAGTCCGACGTACATGAGTTTCGACGTGGCTGTAAAGGGCAGGGCCGCCCATGCCGGAGTGGAGCCGGAGAAAGGCTTGTCGGCCATTCGCATTGCTTCGGAGATAATCAACGAACTGCCCCAAGGCAGGCTGGACGAAGAGACGACATTCAACGTTGGGACCATCGCCGGAGGGTCGGTAAGGAACGCGGTTCCGGCGGAGGCCGTCTTTGGCGGCGAGTTCCGCAGCCGCAACACCGAAACCCTGGACCTGCTTCGGATGCAGGTGCTGACCACGCTGGAACAAGCCCGCAGCAAATACCAGGACGCGACCATCGACGAGACACTGGAAATCATGTTCCACATGTACAACCTGGACCCCAACGACGGGATAGTCAAACTGGTGACCCGGGTAATGCGGGATATGGCCCTTACGCCGGACATCAAGCCTTCCGGCGGCGGGACCGACGCCAACGCCATGCGCTTGCACGGCATCGACTGCGTGGTGGTGGGCATGTCCACCAACGCCATGCACACCGTCGACGAGCACGTCATTATCCCCGACTTGGTCAACACCGCCCTGTTCTGCCAGAACGTGGTGACCACCAAGGTCTAGCAGTCGGCAACACTGAAAATCAAAAGAGTCACCCCCGCGAATGCGGGGGGAGGACGGTGACATGAACGGTGCAGAGCTAAAAGCGACGCTGAAATCCGGTGGCCGGGTATTCGGCACCATGATAAGCCTCAACCGGAACCCCAGGTGGGCGCCCGTGTTGGACGGCGTGGGGTTGGACTACGTGATCATTGACACGGAGCACAGTTCCCGAGGGCGCGGCGAGCTTGGCGATTACCTGACGATGTTCAACACCACCGGCGTGGTCCCGATAGTCCGCATCCCCATACCCGACTCCCACTACGTCACCATGGCCATCGACGCCGGCGCCCAAGGCATTCTGGCGCCGTACTGCGAAACGGTTGACGAAGCCGTCGAAGTAGTGGCTGCGGCCAAGTGGCGTCCTCTTAAAGGAGAAGCGGTGCGGAAGCTCATGGCCACGGGGGAGCACGTCAGCGACGCCACCAAGGCCTACTTGGAAGAACGCAACAAGAACAACGTCGCCATCATCGGCATCGAGAGCGTTGCCGCCGTTGAGAATCTGTCCGATATCCTGGAAGTCCCGGACATAGACGGCATCTTCGTAGGCCCGAACGACATGAGCATATCACTGGGATTCCCCGACCAGTACGACCGTCCGGAGTACCAGAATACAGTCAAACACATCATCGACACGGCCGGGGCCAAGGACATTCCCGTGCTGGTGCACCATCAAACGCCGGAGCTTTCCACCTACTGGATCAGCCAGGGCGCGCGGTTCATCCTCCACGGCACCGACCGCAGGGCTATGGCCGAAGGCTTCAGGACGGAGTTCGGGCGGTTGCGCCAGTTTGCCAGCGACCTCCCTTCGTAGACGGGACAACCGGAAGCAGCTTCAGGGTGGCGAGTCCGGGTCCCAGCGGCGGCGCAGCGACTCGACATAAACACGAGGGTAGTCGCCATATAGAGGGTTGACGCCCGTTTCCGCCAATCGGAGGGCCCACATATATTCGACGTCCTCCCAGCGGATGGGGTAGGGTGTTTGGTCGAAGAACTGGGTTACTGCCTCGGTCGGGCCGGGTGCCTCTACGTACCCCATCATCTGGAAATTGTCGTACAGGTTCCCGTTGTCCGAGACGAACCGTCCCTTCATCGCGCCAAGAATAATGAAGTCTGGCATGGCTTTACCGGTAGGGCTGTCCCCTTTCCCGTCCTTCCCGCGAAGGCGGGAAACTCGCCAGGGGCAGGCTGCTACTTGGTGAGAATGTGGACCGTGGTGACGTCTCCGGCGCCGGAGCACTGGGCCAAGCCCACTTCCGCATCTTTTACTTGCCGCGGCCCCGCTTCCTGCCGCAACTGCGTCACGGTCTCGTGAATCATTCGTATGCCCGTGGCCCCGAAGGGATGGCCCATGGCCAGCAGGCCGCCGTCGGTGTTGGTGGGAATGTCTCCGGTGAGGGCCGTGCGCCCGTCGACGGTGGCCCGCCAAGCCTCTCCGAAGGGCACCAAGTGCAGGGACTCAATCTGCTGCAACTCGCCGATGGTGGCGGCGTCATGCACTTGGACCAAGTCAACGTCGCCGGGTGTTAGCCCGCTCATCTCATAGGCCTCCAACGCCGCCGGCTCGGTGCGATAGGGGCTGAAGGCCGAATGATCGCTGCCCCTGCCGTTGTAGTTGCCCGATTTCAGCACCGCCGCGGCTACTCTCATGGCCCTTGCTTGGTCTATCCCGTACTTGCTCAACGATTCCTCGGCGCACAACACCGCCGCTGCTGCACCCTCGCTGGTAGGGCAGCACTGGAACAACGTCAGCGGGTCGGCGATCTTGCGCGACTCCAGCACTTCCGCCAGGGTGCGCTGCTCGGAGCGGTGGGCGTAGGGGTTGAGGGCGGCGTTGTCCCGGGCCTTGACCGCGACTTGGGCGATGTCCGCCTCGGTGGCCCCGGTTTCCTCCATGTACCGGCGCATCCGGAGCGCGTACCCGGCCATCATGTGATCGCCGCCGATGTAACGCTCCGGGCTGTCGTCGGCGGTGACGGTGACCGGCCCCCGCGGCACCTTCTCGGCCCCGAAGGCCAACGCCAAGTCGAACATGCCGGTGGCGATGCCCCAATAGGCCTGCCAGAAAGCGGTGGATCCGCTGGAACAGGCATTTTCCACGTTGATTATCGGCACGCCGGTAAGGCCCAGCTTGGACAACGCGGTCTCACCCACCGACATGCCGTGGTAGTAGACGTGTCCGAAGTAGGCGACTTGAACGTCCTGCCAGCGGACGCCGGCGTCGTCCAAGGCTGGGAGGACGGCGTCCAAGGCCAAGCCCGCCAAGTCTTTCTCAGGGAACCTGCCGAAGGGGTGGAGGCCAACGCCTGCCACCATCACCTGCCTTTGGGGACGGAATGTGGTCAATTTAGTCTCCTCTCCCTATTTCCCACTTATACACCACCTTCTCGCCTTGGCCTTCTTGGACGCTTACCGTGCTTAAAGCGAGATGCACTGGCATACCTATAGTCAGGTCCTCTTCCGTGCAGTCCACGATTTCAGCCAACACTTGAGGCCCTTCCGCCAACTCCACCTGTCCCAGGATGTACGGCACCGGGCCAGGCCAACCCGCAGGCGGCACTCGCACCACGGTGTAGCTGTAAAGGACTCCCTGCTGGCCGAACTCCACGGGCTCCAAGTCTGCCGAGGTGCACTGCTGGCAGAAGGTGCCGGGGCCGAAGATAGTTGTGTCGCAGTCGCGGCAACGAAGACCGAGAAGCACTCCTTCGGAGCCTTCTTCGTCGGTCAAACGCAACCGGTTTGGGTCTACTGATTCAGGCAACAGGCCGCCTCGCTAAATCCAAGTCCGAGGGCCCTCTACCTTGGGCCAACTCGAATCCAGGTCTGGATTGCTCCATAAAAGTGATCGTTTCGTAGAAGTCGTCGAGCGGAACAAACACACCGTTCTCTTCCGCCCATCGGCGCATCCGTTGGTTACAGGAATGGGCCCATGAAAGGATTTCTACACGCCATCCTCGACGGTGCATACGTTCCAGGGTGCTGTGAAAGCCCGCTCCCTCAGTGTATCCTGCGCCGTCTCCTGTGAGTAGCACAACTATGCCCGGGTCGCCGTTGTAGTCCAAGGCATCTTCCAGCATCCTCAACTGAAGGACCCGGTCAGGGATTTCCTGCTCGCCTCGCTCGGAACTGCCTCGGTCGAACAGTTGCACCTCAACACCGTTGCTTTCCAACCTGTTCCATAGCTGCCGCATCTCTGGCGGGACTGAACCGGCGGCAAACGCTTTCTGAACCCTGCGGTCGGCATGAGCCAGCCGCAGCATGTTGTCGAAGTGAATCCGTACCCTTTGGCGAGCATCCGGTCCTTCACCGCGCTCTTCGGCCAATCGCTGAGCCTCTATGAAAATGTTGGAGTTATCCCAGTAGATGAATACGCTATCCAAAGCACACCCGGCCCATGCCAATCGGTCGAATATCTCAGATGTTTTGCTGCGTGTTGTGCAGCCACCACCATTATCCCGAGTGCATCGAGTATACCATCCTCCACCTCTTATGAACGTGTCCTGAGCGTTCCATCCCACTGGCAAGGGCACTGTTACGGAAGGGCGATAAGGCTTGATTAGTGTGGTCGGCCGCTGAGACCCTGAGAGACTATGCTATACTCGCCATGTGGCTGCGGAAAACTATGCTTGGCGAATATAACTGATGCCTGTTGAGGTATCACAACGTGAATTGGAAAGGGGTGTGCAGGTGCTTCGCAATGGCGGAGTCGTGGCATTCCCGACGGACACCCTTTACGGCTTGGGAGCGGACGTTTTCAACCCGGCTGCTCTGCGAAAGGTCTTCGATATAAAGGAAAGACCCGAAGGGCTGGCCTTACCGGTCCTCATCGACAGTTGGGAACAATTCGAGATGGTGGTGGACGACGTGACTCCCGTAGCCAAGGCTTTGACAGACAGGTACTGGCCGGGACCGTTGACCCTGATAGTGACCAAGGCCGTCACCGTGCCGGACTTGCTGACAGCCGGGGCGTCCACGGTGGCGGTGCGGATGCCCGACCATCCCGTGCCCAGGTCTCTGGCTCGCTTGTTTGGCGGCCCCATTACCGGCACCAGTGCTAACCGGAGTGGCGATGCAGACCTGAAGAGCCTCGAGGAACTGACCGCCCAACTGGGTGACAAGGTCGACTACGTCGTCGCCTCCGGCCCAGAACCGGTGGGCACTGCCTCAACCATAGTTGACATAACAGAGGATTGTCCCAAGCTGATACGCCAGGGCGTGGTGCCTTTTGAGGATGTCGCCGCGTATTGGCGTTGACGTTGCGTTGCCTGAATCCGTATTACCCGTTTTTTGCTGAGAGTTGGAATGACGACTGCGGTCCCCAAGTATGAAGCCTATCAACAAGCGTTGGACCAAGAATTGCGGGACGTGTTCGAGTCCCGACACGGGTTCCTGTACGACGTGTTGCGCTACCACTTGGGGTGGACCGACCAAGCCGGGCAGACGGTTGCCGGTGTATCGCCGCTCAATTTTCAAGCGGCGATTGCCTTTGCCGCCTGCGACGCGCTTGGAAACGACTTTCAGCAGGCCGCTCCTGCCGCCGCCGCGGTTGAGTTGGTGCATAACTTCACCCTCGTGCATGGCGACGTCCAGTCCGCCCGGACCGTCGCGGAAGACCGGCCAAGCGTGTGGTGGGTGTGGGGTCCCGCCCAAGCCATTAACGCGGGCGATGGCTTGCACGCCCTTGGGCGCACAACTATAATGCGCCTGGCCCAGCGGGGGGTGCCGGCGGAGCGTGTGCTACGCTCGGTTTTGGCTTTGGATCGGGCCTGCCTGTCACTTTGTGAGGGGCAGTTCCTGGACCTGGACTTTCAAGACCGGTTGATGGTGACCAGCGGCACCTACTACGACATGATTGGCCGGAAGACCGGGGCCTTGGCTGGTTGCGCCGCCGAGATAGGCGCCGTCGCCGCCGGAGCCGACGATACAGTCTGCGACGGTTTCCACCAAGCAGGACGCTCCCTTGGCATGGCGTGGCAGGTCAGCCTGGATGTGGCTGACCTATGGGGCCAGCGCGGCGACGGGATGACCCCCAGCAACCTGCTGAACAAGAAGAAGAGCCTCCCTCTCATTCACACTCTGGAGAATTCCCCCGTATCCACCAAGCGGGAACTGGGCAACATTTACGCCAAACGCGTTCTGGACCCCGATGACGCGGCCCGGATAGTCGCCATCCTGGATGACGCCGGCGCCCGCAGTTTCGCTGAAGAGAAGGCTGTGGAACTTGCTCAAGAAGCGCTGGAGGGATTCAGAGCGGCGGGAGTCTCCGACGATTGGCTGGACTCCATCCGCGATATTACCAAGTGGGCTGTAGAAGGAAATGGCTAAACGCAGTCTTACCAGCCTTGATGTTGAAGGCAAGCGAGTCTTGGTGCGGGTCGATTTCAACGTCCCCATAGAGCAGGGAGTTGAGGCCATAGCCCTTTACGATCAACGCCTCCGCGCCACGCTGCCTACAATCCGTTACTTGATAGATAAGGGCAGCAAGGTCATCCTTTGTTCCCACTTGGGCCGCCCCCGCGGGCAGGTGGTGGAAGACCTGAGGCTGGCGCCGGTCGGCGACCGTTTGGCCGTCCTGCTCGACCATCCCGTTCGCAGCCTGCCGCATGTGCACGGCCCTGAAGTCGACGCGGCCATCACTTCCATGAACGCCGGAGACGTTGTACTGCTGGAGAATCTGCGGTTTGACGCCGGTGAAGAGAAAAACTCGCCTGAGTTTTCCCAAGCCTTGGCGAGGCTGGCCGACGTGTTCGTGATGGACGCTTTCGCCGTAGCCCACCGTGCCCACGCCTCCACCGTCGGAATCACCGAGTATTTGCCTTCGGCTATGGGGTTCTTGGTAGAGAAGGAGGTCAACTCCATGGGTCGCGCCCTGGAGTCCCCGGAAAAGCCGTTGGCGGCTTTGATGGGGGGCGCCAAGGTAAGCGACAAAATACTGGTGTTGGAAAACCTGCTGGACAAACTCGACCACCTGTTCATCGGCGGCGGCATGTGCGTAACCTTCCTGAACGCCATGGGCTATAACACCGGGGCTTCCCGCATAGAAGAGGACCGGCTGGACTTTGCAAGGGAAATCCTGGAACGGGCCTCCAAGGACAACATTACCGTCCACCTGCCGACGGATTTGGTCGTCGCAAGCGATTTTGATGCGTCGCCGCGTCTGACACAGGTAGCGTTGGCAGACGATGTGCCTGAAGCTTCTTTTATAATGGACATCGGCCCCATTGCAAGGCAAGAGTTTGCTCAGGCATTGTCGGGTTGCAGGACCATCATCTGGAATGGCCCCATGGGTGTGTTCGAGATGGACCGCTTCAGCGAAGGCACCCGCGTGGTGGCCCAAGCCATTGCCGGCAGGGAAGGAGTGACGACTGTAGTAGGCGGCGGCTCCACCGCCGAGGCAGTGGAAGCGTTGGGCCTGATGGACAAAATGACCCACGTTTCCACCGGCGGGGGCGCGTCGCTGGAGTTCTTGGAAGGCAAGGAACTGCCGGGCATCGCCGCGTTACCGGAAGCTTAGCTATACAGGGATTGATGGATGATCGACGAGCAAGAACTACGCGACTGTTACGTTCCCACCCAGAGCAAGATCGTCATGCTTGTGGTGGACGGTTTGGGAGGGTTGGCCCACCCGGATACCGGTTTGTCCGAGTTGGAGACCGCCCACACGCCCAACCTTGACGCCATGGCCAAGGAGAGCGCCTGCGGGTTGACCACACCGGTCTTGCCGGGTGTAGCTCCCGGCAGCGGCCCGGGACACCTTGCGCTGTTCGGATATAACCCTCTGAAACACCAGATTGGCCGGGGTGTCCTGGAGGCGCTGGGGATTGACATAGAACTCCAACCCGGAGACGTGGCCGCCCGCGGGAATTTCTGCACCGTCGACGGCGACGGACTCTTGGTGGACCGACGGGCGGGGCGCATCCCGACGGAGCTTAGCGCCCCACTTTGCGAGCGTATGGACCGCATCGAAGTGGACGGCGCGGAGTTGCGTATCTACCCGGTGCAGGACTACCGGTTCGTGCTGCATCTGAGGGGAGAAGGGCTTTCCGAACAGCTCTCCGAGACCGATCCCCAAATCACCGGCGCTGCCGCCTTGCCTGTACGGGCGCTGTCGCCCGAAGCGGACAAGACCGCCGCATTGGTGAATGGGTTTGTCGACCAAGCGCGCCGGTTGCTGGCTGAAGAAGAACGGGCAAACATGGTGTTGCTACGCGGTTTCGCCCAGTTGCCCAGTTTGCCGCCCATGGGCGATGTCTACCGCTTGGACCCGGTGGGAATCGCCGCCTATCCCATGTACCGGGGCTTGGCGACCGTGTCGGGGATGAGGGTAATTCCGACAGGCCATACCTTTGGCGACGAAGTCGATACTCTGAGACAACACTACAACGACCACGATTTCTTCTTCATCCACTACAAGCCGGCCGACGCCGCGGGCGAGGATGGGGACTTCGACGCCAAGGTAAAGCGTTTGGAGGAGTTGGACCCGTTCATCCCGCAGATTCGCGCCTTGGAACCCGACGTGTTCATGGTGGCAGGCGACCACGCCACACCCGCCATCATGGCGGCCCATAGCTGGCACCCGGTGCCCTTTATGCTTCACTCCAAGCTCACCAAGGGCGAAGGAATACCCAGCTTTGATGAACGGGCTTGCGGCCAAGGCTCCATTGGCCGTATCCAAGCCACCCAGGTCATGCTGCTGGCCATGTCGCACGCGGGGAAACTCACCAAGTTCGGTCCTTAGGCATTTCTGCAGGCAAGGGAGTCGGCTCGATGCCGCTCACGACCATAGCAGCCAACTGGAAGATGAACACTACCTTGGATGAAGCCGTCCGGTTGGCCGCGGCAGTCAGGGACGGCATACCCGCGGGATGCACTGCTGACGTTATCCTCTGCCCACCCTTTATATCCCTGCAATCTGTACGGAGTGTTGTGGACGGCTCGGCCATCAGGGTCGGCGCTCAAAACATGTACTGCGAGCCCAGCGGGGCTTTCACAGGGGAAACATCGCCGCCCATGCTGCAAGGCCTCTGCGACTACGTGCTGTTGGGCCACTCGGAGCGCCGCCAGATTTTCGGCGAGACCGATGAACTGGTCAACCTCAAGGTCAAGGCAGCCTTCGCCCACGGTCTGAACCCCATCCTGTGCGTCGGCGAAACCCTGGAGCAACGGGAAGAGGGTGACGCCGGGGACGTGGTGGACAAGCAACTGCGGACGGCCCTGGACGGCATAGTTGACATAAGGGGCTTGCTGGTTGCTTACGAACCTGTATGGGCCATCGGCACCGGGCAAGCGGCGACGCCGGAAATCGCCGCCGAAATAATGGGCGGCGCCCTCCGGTCTTCTTTGGTCTCAATGTACGATGACGCGGCGTCCGACGTGCCGCTCCTCTACGGCGGCAGCGTGAACGGGGACAATGTCGCCGGTTTCTTGGAACAGACGTGCATTCACGGGGTGCTTGTTGGGGGCGCCAGCCTGCAGGCCGACCAGTTTCTCCGGGTGGTTCACGCTGCTCACAGCGTGAAGGCGTGAGTAGAATCCTCCGTTCATCACTGTCCACTTTTTCATGCGAGGCCCGCATCTGAAGTTGACCAGTGCTGCTTCACCAGTTGTTGCGGTTGTCGGACCCACTGCTGTTGGCAAGACGCGGCTGGCGATAGCTCTGGCCCAGCGGTTCGGTGGGGAGATAATCAACGCCGACAGCCGGCAAGTCTACCAGTTGATGTCTATAGGCACGGCGAAACCCACACCCGCCGAGCGGGCTGAAGCTCCCCATCATCTGGTGGACATCCTCAACCCGGATGAAAACTTTGGCTTGGGGCTGTTCCTGAAATTGGCCCACGAGGCCATAGGTGATATAACTGCCCGCGGCCGCTTGCCCATAGTCGCCGGCGGCACGGGACAATACGTTTGGGGGCTGCTGGAGGGTCGCCAGGTGCCCGAAGTCCCGCCGGATACCCAGTTCAGGCAACGTCTGGAGCAACTGGCCGCCGAGGGGTGTGGCGATGCGTTGCACGAGAGGTTGCGGGAAATTGACCCGGACAGGGCTGCCGCCCTGGACCCTCGCAACGTCCGTCGGGTAATCCGCGCCTTGGAAATTCACCAAGCTACCGGTAGAAAACCCTCGGAAATTGGGCAAGACCAAGCATCGCCCTTTCCATCTCTGGTTATCGGGCTGACGTTGGAACGACAGGAATTGTACCGGAGGATAGACGCCAGGGTTGACGATATGATGGCCCAAGGGTTGCTGGAAGAGGTTGAGGGATTGGCCGCGGCGGGGTACGTTCCAGGACAGGGAGCGCTGGGCAGCCCCGGCTACCGTGAGTTGGGGGAGTACCTATCTGGACTGACTGGCTTGGATGAAGCCGTGGCCCGCACCAAGACCCAGACCCATCGGATGGCCCGTCGGCAGTACACTTGGTTCAAGCTTACCGACCCCCGGATACGATGGCTGGACGCTGGCGATGAACGCTTGGATGAAAGGGCGGCTGCGTTGGTGGCCTCGTTATTGGAGGCCAATCCCCCTGTGTTACAATAGCCTCGCCTCAAAGGAAGGAGCCGATCCCATGAAATTCACCAAGATGGAAGGCGCTGGGAACGACTATATCTACGTGGACGCCCGTTCCCTAGACCTTGACTGGCCCGAACTGTCGCGTCAAATGAGCGACCGTCACTTCGGCATTGGAGGCGACGGGTTGATCCTCATCAAGGACTCCGACGTTGCCGACCTTAAGATGAGCATGTTCAACGCCGACGGTTCCGAGGGCGAGATGTGCGGCAACGGGATCCGCTGCTTCACAAAGTACGCCATCGAGCACGAAATAGTGCCTCCGCCCGTAAACGGGCTGAACGTAGAGACTTTGGCCGGGGTACGGAATATTATCCCCAAGTACGACGGCGACAGCATCAGCGGCGCCCGGGTGTCAATGGGCGCTCCCATCCTGGAACCCGACTTGGTCCCCGTGGCCTTGGACCCCGCTGAAGCATACAAGGTCGGCCCGGTGCTGGACTATCCCTTCGAAATGGACGGTCTGTCTCTGCCTCTCAGTTTTGTGTCGATGGGCAACCCCCACGCGGTTACCTTCATCGAGCAACCGGTGTCCGACTTCCCGCTGCATACCATCGGTCCCAAGGTCGAACACCACCCCATATTTCCCCGGCGGGTCAACTTCGAGATAGTCAACGCCGTCGGGCCGGGCAGACTCGACGCCCGTGTGTGGGAACGCGGTTCCGGCGAGACCCTGGCCTGCGGCACCGGCGCCTGCGCCATAGCAGTAGCCGCCCGCTTGGCCGGTATCTGCGGCGACAAGGTTGACATAAAACTGCCCGGCGGCACGCTGACAATCGAGTGGGACGGGCAAGGCGAAGTCTTCCTGGAGGGGCCGGCGGTGGAAGTTTTCAGCGGGGAGTGGGGTACATAGTGAGTACCGTCAGGACCACAAAACTGACCTACGAAGCATTCATGGCTCTGCCAGAGACCAAAGAGCGATGTGAAGTCGTCGATGGAGTGTTGCATGTGGCCCCTTCAGCGATCCCGGACCATCAATGGATTACAGGAGAGATATTCGTCAGGCTCTGGGAATTCGTGATGGTCAACGGCTTGGGGATCGTTCTGACGGCGCCCAGTGACCTCCTGATCCAACGCCAACCCTTGAGGGTCAGGCAACCAGACGTAATGTTCTTCAATGCCGAGCGAACAGGGTTCCTGGGACGTTCGGACCTCAAGGGATTACGGATATTTGAGGTCCCGCCGGACCTGGTCGTGGAAGTGTTGTCTCCAAGCAACACCGGACCCAGGTTCCAGGATAAGATTGAAGACTACCGGCGATTCGGCGTTTTGGAGTGTTGGCTCGTAAGTCCTGAAGATGAGACTATTGAAGTGATGAGATTGACTTCTGAAGGTGTATCTACCGAGGCTATTTTCGGCTTAAACGATACCCTCCATTCAGAAGTCCTCCAAGGATTCCAGTTGTCTCTGGCAGACGTTTTCGGCGAAACCAAGGCTGGCTCCCAAGGAAGTTAAGGGAGACTATTTAATGAAGCTTTACAAGCTGCCAATAGTCCTATACGAACCCTCGGAGGACACCGAATACAAGTACATGGCGGAGGTCCCGTCATTGCCGGGTTGCCGGGCTTGGGGAGATGCGGTTTCCGAAACATTGGAGCTTATCCACAGTGTTGCCGAAGCGTTTATCGATTCTTACTTGGACCGGGAAATCCCGCTTCCCGAGAGTGTAGAGGAGTTGGCAATCGAGCCAGTAGGCCCGATTATTCATGGAGAGATACTGGTTACGGCGTGAACTACCGACAACTGACTCGCAAGTTGCCGCGATACTCCGGGACTTGGGAATATCCCGGGAAGACTTCGAGCGAGCGTGAGGGCCGTATAGAGGCCATATTTCAAAAAGACGAGGACCACTGAGATGGAATTTTCCCAACGACTGGGCAAACTGGCGCCCTATCCCTTCGTGGAGATTTCTCGGATCATCGCCGCCAAGCGCGCCGCCGGGGCCGACGTGGTTACCTTCGGAATCGGTGATCCGGACATACCAACGCCGCAACCCATCATAGACCGCCTCTTGAGCGCGTCCCAATACCCGCCCAACCACCGCTACCCCGAGACCGACGGCCTCCCGGAGATGCGGCGAGCCATCGCCGAGTGGTACGAAAAACGGTTTGGCGTTACGTTGGACCCCGACAAGGAGGTGCTTCCGCTGATAGGAGCCAAGGAGGGCATCGGGCACGCCGCCTTCTGCTTCCTCGACCCGGGAGACGTCGCGCTAGTTCCCGACCCGGCCTACCCCGTATACGGCGTAGGGACCATGTTCGCCGGGGCCGAAAGCCACATAATGCCCCTTTACGAGAGCAACGGCTGGCTGCCTGAACTGGACGCCATTCCGTCGGACGTTGCCCGCGCCGCCAAGGTAATGTGGTTGAATTATCCCAACAACCCCACCAGCGCAGTGGCGACCGAAGAAGACTTCGCCTCGGCTATCGCCTTCTGCAAGGAGAACGACATCGCCCTGCTCCACGACGCCGCCTACAGTGAGGTGGGGTACGAGGGATACCAAGCGGCCAGCTTCCTGCAGGTGGACGGCTCCAAGGACATTGGGATCGAGTTTCATTCCCTGTCCAAGACCTACAACATGACGGGCTGGCGCATCGGCATGGCGGTGGGCAACGCTGACATGATCCACGCGTTGTTCCAGATAAAAGCCAACCTTGACTCCGGCGTCCCCCAAGCGGTGCAGGAAATGGCGATGGAGGCCCTGACCGGCTCGCAGGACTGTGTGAACGAGAACGTGGAGATATACCAACGCCGCCGCGACCGGGTGGTGAGCGCCGTGAGGAGCGTGGGCATGGACGTGGCGGTGCCACGAGCCAGCCTGTACATCTGGGCCAAGGTGCCCGAGGGCTTCACCTCTGCGGAACTTGCCCAGAGATTGCTGGAAGACTTGGACGTAGTCGTAACTCCCGGCTCCAGCTACGGGCGCTACGGCGAAGGTTACATCCGGTTGTCTTTGACCACCCCCGACGAACAGGTGGAAAAGGGCTGCCAGCGCATTGAATCCTGGAGCCTCCCGGCTCCGCGCGGAGGCTGATTTACATAAGTAAGCGTTTGATACCGGCCAAACCGGAGGCGGAACGGGCGGTCTTGGTGGCTGTCGAGCTGAAAGGCCGAGACCACCTGTGGGCGTTGGAAGACACGTTGCCGGAGTTGGAGTACTTGGCCAACACCGCCGGCGCCGACGTCGTTGCGTCGGTCAGCCAGCGTTCCGACCGCCTCACCCCCACTTACGTTGGCAAGGGCAAGCTGGAAGAGCTTCAGGACGTTGCCAGCCGGAAGCAGGCTGACGTGGTCATTTTCGATGACGAGTTGACCCCCACCCAACAACGCAACCTGGAAGACGCCCTGCAACGGAAGGTCATCGACCGCACCGCCCTGATCCTCGACGTATTCGGACGGAATGCATCAACCTACGAGGGCAAGCTCCAAGTGGAGTTGGCCCAGCATGAGTACCTGCTGCCGCGGCTGGCTGGTCAGTGGTCCCATCTTGAGCGGTTGGGCGGCGGTATAGGGACCAGGGGGCCGGGCGAGACCCAGATAGAGACCGACCGTCGCTTGGTGCGCCGGCGTATCCAGAAGATAAAGTCTGACTTGGACGGTGTCCGACAACGACGTTCCCTGCACATGGGCCGCCGCAAGAAATCGACCATCCCCATGGCTACGCTGGTCGGCTACACCAACGCGGGCAAAAGCACGCTGTTTAACGCCCTCTGCAACGCGGGGGTCACCGCCGAGGACAAGCTTTTCTCCACCCTCGACCCGGTGACTCGGCGCATCCGGCTGCCCTCCGGCTCCCAACTCCTGCTCAGCGACACCGTGGGATTCATACAGAAGCTTTCCCCCAAGGTGGTGGCGGCATTCCGAGCGACGCTGGAAGAGTTGCAGCAGTCGGACATCCTGCTCCACGTCATCGACGTGTCACACCCCAAGGCCCCGGAGCAGACCTCGGTGGTTGAAGATACCTTGAGTGAACTGGGCTTGGGGGAGAGACCGCGTCTGTTGGTGATGAACAAGATGGACCTTCTCGCCGGCAGCAGCGGCGAAACAGCGCCGGGGACTCGACCGCCGGAAGCGTCGCGTAACGGGACCTGGCCCAGCGTTTTGGTTTCAGCGGCGAAGGGTTGGAACCTGGACGCCCTGTTGCAGGAAATCGAGAAACGGATGATGGCCATCGAGGGGCCCATGATGGCGCCGGTCCGCTGAAAATTCAAAATATAGGTTGGTTCGCACAAGATACGTTATGTTGCGCCAAGGCATGATTTAATCCTTGGTTTACATAAAATACCTTGCAGTCCGTTGCCCCTGCCCGAGGCCAAGCCCGCAGCAAGGGTTGCGCAGGACAGCCGCTTCTCCATATAATTGAACGTGCCCGCAAGAGAGGGGCGGTTAGCTCAGTGGTTAGAGCGCCTCGTTCACACCGAGGAGGCCGGAGGTTCAAATCCTCCATCGCCCACCACTTGACAGGCATTGGCAAGCCGAGGTGGCGAAATGGCAGACGCGCTGCGTTCAGGGCGCAGTGTCCTTACGGATGTGTGGGTTCAAATCCCTCCCTCGGCACCAAATCAAGTCTTGACCCGGCGGTAGCCAACAATCACCCGGCCCCTGTGGTCGAAGGCTTAACGGCACAGATACGCGCTTGTAGCTCAGCGGATAGAGCGCTGCCCTGCGGAGGCAGAGGTCGTGGGTTCAAGTCCCGCCAAGCGCGCCATACTCTTCCCCCAACCCTTTATTCCCATTGACCTGTCATTCCCGCGAAGGCGGGAATCCATGTCGCACGCTTTTGCAGGTGCCGCCGACCTCTCTCCCATTCCTTGGCTTGACCCCTCCCAAGCGGTCGGTCGGCCGACAAAAAATGTGTGCCCCTGTAAGTCAATTTAGGGCCTCTAAAATTGTGGAGGTGGTCTTGCAAGTAGGGCCCTTCATCATTTCTCCACAATCATCGGATAAAATGGTGCAATACTCCGCCAAACTTCGGCGGCCCCCAAAAACCGGTCCTGTGCGGTCCATAATTTCACATCCAAGCCGCTCCGGTTTATGTAAACTGTAGTCTAATAACGCGCCGGAAGAAGAGACGATACGACATGATGCCAATTTGGAGAGCGCTCAAAACCCTGTCGCCGTTCCAAGTCGTGGCGTTAGTGGTAGTCCTGTTCGGCGCCGCGGCGGCCACCTACGGAGGATATCTTTGGGCCAACAGCGCGGAACCGGTTTCACTGGAAGAGGACCAGCAGTTGATACCGGTGCGGTTCGGAGATCTGGTAAACGAGGTTACCACCAGCGGGACTATCGCCTTCCCCAACCGGCAGATGCTCAGGTTCGGCTCTCCCGGCGTCATAGGGGAACTCTTGGTCGAAGAAGGCGAGGCGGTGTCCCAAGGCCAAGCGCTGGCCTCGCTCGACGCAACGGCAGTCGCGTCCTTGGTGCAGGCGCTGGCCCAAGTAAAGGTGGACCATGCCGACGCGGTGGAAAACTTGGAGGATTTGCAGAAGACAGACCAGTTTGACCTTGCCCAAGCACGAGAGACCGTAGCCGACGCCGAGTTTCAATTGCAACAGGCGATTGAAGCCCTTGAGGATGCCCGCCAGCCTTACACCCCTGAAGATATAGAGACCCAGCGCAAGCTCGTGGCGGACACCGATTTCGCGTTACTCAACGCCGAGCATGACCTGGACGCCACGGATCGGCGGCACGCCGTACTGTTGGGCGAGGCCCGTAAAGACCATGCCGAAGCCCAGGCCGCGTTGCAGGAGTCCCGGCAGGCCTTGGCTGACTTCGCACCTTCATATTTCCTGAGCTTGGATGAGGCGCGGCAAGCTCTCGCTGACGCGGAGTTAGCGTTGGACGCCGCTGCCGCCGCGGTAGACGATTTCAGCCCAGCTTATGTCAACGAGTTGCTCCAAGCACGCCAAGCTGAAGCCGACGCTGAGGTGGCTTTGGATGAAGCCCGCGACTCGTTGAACATTTTCGCGTCGGATCATTCCCAACAACTTGCCCAAGCCCGGGAAGCCAAGGCCGATTTGGAGGTAAGCCTTCAAGAGGCCAAGGACGCGCTTGACGACTTTTCACCCGGTCAGGATGAGGACTTGGCTGCGGCCCGACAGGAGAAGGCCGACGCGGAAATCGCCTTGGAAAGCGCCCAACAAGCCTTGGAACGATTTGAGAGTTCCAGGGGGAGCCGGCTCAGCAGGCTCCTTAAAGACAAGGAGGACTTTCAGGAGCGATTAGACGAATTACAGGACCGTCTCGATACGTTGTTGCGTTCCCAGCAAGAGGGAGTCTCCGGCTTGGATACTGCTATTGACTCGATTGAATTCTCTATCTCGTCCACAGAAGAGAGCTTGGAGGCATTGCAAGAATCCTTGGCCGCTTTTGACCGGTTGGTGGCCGCGAAGGCTTTGGCGCAAAGCCGCCTCGACAGGGCCAAGACCGACTTGGCCCGCTTGGAAGGGGAGCGGGACTCGTTGACACGGATGCAACTGGAGGCGGCTCTGGCTTCGGCCCGGTCAGACCTGCGGAAAGCCTCGGACGAACTTGCCGAGTTGGAAGAAGGCGGCGGTGTACTCCGGCGCCAGCAGTTGGAAGCGGCAGTCGAGTTAGCCCAAGAGACCTACACCATGGCCAAGGCAGATGTCCGGGAATTAGAGTCCGGCCCTAACGCCTTGGAACTGAACCAGTTGGAGGCGGCAGCGGAGTTGGCCCGCGGGAAACTCTTGGAGGCCAAGTTAGCCTTGGCAGCATTGGAGATTCCTGCGGACCCGGAGTTAATCGAGCGATGGAAGGAGAAGGGCAAGCTAGCTGAAACCGGCGCTGCCGGTAAGGAAGTCCAAGTTGCGGCGGAAATAGCAGGGCAAGTCCTGGCAGCCATCATGTCAGGCGCCGACGGTCGCCAATTGCAACTGATAGAGTCTGATATCGCGCTGGCGCAGGTCACGTTAATCAACACGCAACAAGAGCTGGTTATCTTGGAGGCGGGTCCGGACCCCCGTGAGATACGCGCCAAGGAGTCTGAAATAGTCCGGCTTAGGGCGGCTTTGGCCCAAGCCAAGGCAGACTTGGAGGCAATGCTTGCCGGCCCGGATGCCCTGGAGCTGGCCTTGTTGGCGGCCCAGGTCGTTTCAACCCAAGCCGCCCTGACCCAATCTAAAGAGGACTTGGAGGAGTTGCTCGTCGGCCCGGACACGGTGGAGGTGGACTTGGCCAAGGCAGAGGTATCCTCTGCGGCTCAGGAAATGAAAGAAGCGGCTAAAACGCTGACCGATGCTGTGCTGAGAGCGCCGACCGACGGGTTCGTGTCTGTGATCAACGTAGAAGAAGGGGACGAAGTCCAAGCGAGAGCACCCATCCTTGAGATTGTAGACCCGTCAGTCGTGGAAGTTGACGGTATCGTCGACGAAATAGACGTGCTGTCAATCCGGCAAGGCGCGGGAGTGGAAGTCACATTGGACGCCCTGCCGGGCGAAGTTATACCGGGAACGGTGGTAAGCGTCTCGCCCGGCGCCACTAACCAGCAGGGGGTGGTGACCTATCCCATAGGCATCCGTATGGAGGTGCCGGCGAGGTTGCAAGTACGAGAGGGGTTGACCGCGGTTGCGTCGATAGTGCTGCGGCAGGAACGCAACGTGTTGCTGCTCCCGCAACAGGCGCTTGTAGGATCGTTCGACCATCCCATGGTCAGGGTCATTGCCGAGAACGGTGTGGTGGAAACCAGGCCCGTAACGCTGGGCAACTCCGATGATTTCTGGGTATCGGTAAAGGAAGGGCTTCAAGAGGGAGACCAAGTGGTGATGGAGTCTGCGGACGTTGGCACCAGCCGGTTCAGTTTCGGCCAGTTCCGGCGGGTGACCGGAGCGTCCGGCAGTGGAGGACGGCCCGGCGGCGGCCGGGGCGGCAGGTAGGGCTGTTAGGGAGAGATTGGTTGCTATGGTTGCCATGATCGAGTTACGCGACGTCACCAAGATATACCGCATGGGCAGCGTCGAAGTGCCGGCGCTGCGCGGGGTGTCCCTGTCCATCCAACAGGGTGAGATGGCAGCCATCATCGGCCCTTCTGGATCGGGCAAGTCCACCTTGATGAACATCATCGGCTGCCTGGACGTGCCCACGTCTGGCTCATACCTGCTGGAAGGTGAGGACGTGGGTAGCTTGGGAGACAGCAGGCTTGCCGGCATCCGCAACCGGAAGATCGGCTTCGTCTTTCAGACTTACAACCTGCTGCCCAGGATGACGGCCAGGGCCAACGTGGAGTTGCCGTTGCTGTACGGCAACGGCCGCGACCGGAAGCGCCGTGCCGAAGAGGCCCTTGCCAGGGTGGGCTTGGGCGACAGAATCAATCACCGCCCACCGGAGCTTTCCGGGGGGCAGCAGCAACGGGTCGGCATCGCCAGGGCGCTGGTGAAGAACCCTTCCCTGCTGCTGGCCGATGAGCCGACCGGCAACCTGGACAGCCGGTCCAGCGAGGACATTATGTCACTCTTGCAGACGTTGAACCGGGAAGAGGGCCTGACGGTTGTGGTAGTGACCCACGAACCGGACATCGCCGCAGCCACCCGGAGGGTCATTTCCACCAGGGATGGCGTTATCGTTGCGGATGAACCGACGAGCGAGTCCGCCCAAGTCTTGAGCTTGGATTTGAGGTCAGGGCTAAGATGAACCTCTCGACGGTCCTGCTCACGGCGGTGTCGTCCCTGGCGACGCACAAACTTCGGGCCGGGCTGACGCTGCTGGGAGTCGTTATCGGTATTGCCGCCGTCATCACGCTGATGGCCATCGGCAGAGGGGTACAGGCCACTATTACGCAGCGGATCGAGTCACTGGGCACCAATCTTCTGTTCGTGCGGCCGGGGGAGATAAGCCAACGAGGAGTGGCCGGGGGTCAAGGAAGCGCTGCGACCCTCACTATGGAGGATGCCGCCGCCCTAATCGACCCCTTGTTTGCCCCATCGGTGAGTGCGGTCGCCCCTGAATTGAGCACAACCGGCCAAGTGGTTGCCGGGCGTTCCAACACTTCCACCCGCATCTACGGCGTTACCCCGGAATACTTCACTGTTCGCAATTTCGAGATGTCATCGGGCCATTTCATTACCGCCGGTCACGTAGATAACGCCTCCCAGGTTGCGGTGCTGGGTTCGGAGGTGGCCGAAAACCTGTTTGGACTTCGAGACCCCGTGGGGCAACGCGTCCGGATAAACGGCAGGCAGTTCGACGTGATTGGGGTCTTGGAGAGCAAGGGCGGCAGTCGTTGGTTCTCTCTGGATGATCAAGTGCTGGTGCCTATCACCACGGCTTACCACCGGTTGGCGTCCCAGCGCACCGCCCAGGGAAGTATGAACGTCCAGACCATCAACGTCCAGGTGCGGGACGTGGAGGACATGGACCCTGCGATCCAGGAAGTGGCCACCGTGCTCCGCTTGCGGCACAGGATAACCGGCGACGACGATTTTTCCATCACCAGCCAGCAGGAGACAATCGAGGCGCTGGAAGAGACCACCGGCACCTTTGTGGTCTTCCTCGCGGCCATCGCGGGCATATCCTTGCTCGTGGGCGGAATCGGCATAATGAACATTATGCTGGTGTCCGTTACCGAGCGGACGCGGGAGATCGGCATACGCAAGGCCATGGGGGCCAGGTACCGGGACATCATGCTACAGTTCGTTTCCGAAGCGACCCTGTTGAGCTTGGGCGGAGGCATCGCGGGTGTGCTTCTCGGCTTCCTGTTCTCCTGGTTGTTGGACGGGAGAAATCTGCTGGGAAGGCCAACGCAGACAGCCTTCAGCACAGAGACCGCAATAATGGCTCTTCTGGTGTCGGCGGGCATCGGTCTCTTTTTTGGAATATACCCCGCAATGAGAGCGGCCCGGTTGCATCCTATTGAGGCCCTGCGCTCCGAATAATCGGGGTTGAAAGGCGCGAGGAATTTAACATGACCAAGGCTTTTGTGGGGTTTCTTGTCGCGGCGCTGGTACTGGGAGTCGCATTGGGAGGTGCCTTCGCCGGCGGAGTGGCTTTCGGCAAGTCCCAAGGCGGCGACACTGGTCAACCGCAGGCATTCGGTCGGTTCCAACCAGGTGAAGGAGCGCAGCCGGGCAGTCAATTCAACCGACAGGGCCAAGGCCAACGGGCAGCCGGAGCCGGGCCGGAAGGCTCATCAAGCAGGGCAGTTGGGCAAGGCTCATCCAACGGTCCCGCCGGTAGACCGCAGACAGGTGAACAACGGGACGGGCAGAATGACGGCCCGGCCTTTCAACGTGGTGAGCGGCAAGGATCGGGTGGAGGAAGGCAAGGCTCTCCCGGTGTGTTTGGGACTATCCAAAGCGTCGAAGGCGCACAATTGACGGTGGAAACACGGCAGGGAGCAACAAATGTTGCAGTCGGGCCGGACACCCGCGTGTTCTGGGTGGTGGAAGCGTCAACCGATGACTT
Organism: Dehalococcoidia bacterium; assembly: GCA_965203835.1. GTDB lineage: Bacteria > Chloroflexota > Dehalococcoidia > Lucifugimonadales > UBA3495 > CBDCFV01. The sequence continues at coordinate 386,849 of OZ241919.1, read as the reverse complement.
GCACCCCCAAGCCCAGGTCCGGGTCATGGGACCGCGCTCGGACGAGGGTCTTGTCGAGGCCGCCTCCGTCGTGATAGTCCCTGAAGGAGGACAGGACGCCCTTTTCCCCGGAGGCGGCCGCCGTCCCTCACCCTGACCACACAGCCACATCTATGCCTTGTCCGTCATTTAATTAGCCACCCACGCCAGCGAATGGATTTCCCCGAAGTCCCGGCCCATCTTGTTCCAGGTATCGCCGCCGCTGGAACTGTAGAACAGTTGGCCGTTCACAGTGCTTGCCAGGACGTACTGCGGGTCCGAAGCGTGAGTTGCTACGTCCCAGACTGACCCGTTTGGCCGTACCGGCATGGACAAGGATTCCCAGGTTGCGCCGCGGTCCCGGGACCGGTGCATGGCGCCCAAGTCACCGAACGCGCCATTGCCGTTCCCCATGTAGACCACCTGCGGGTCATCGGGCTTGACCGCTACAGCCCGGCAGTAGGGGATGGACACCTGCTTCCCCGCATCCATCGGTGACCAGGACTCTCCGTCGTCGGTGCTGGCGAATACTTCTCTCGGCGTAATGGTCAACAAGGTCTTGGGCGGCCCTGATGTAATCGCCAGGTTGTGAATGTCCGGGTCGTTCAGCGCGCCGTTTACCGCCTCCCACGTCTCGCCGCCGTCACGGCTGCGCCGCACGCCGTCCACCTCCACCCCGGCCCACACGTTGTTGTGGTTGAACGGGTCCACCAGCAATGCCGTTACCCTGGGAATCCTCACGTTGGGGCACTCGTCGGCAATTTCCACCGTCAGCTTCTTCCAGGTCCGTCCTTCGTCCGTGGAGCGGAACAGGGCTGCGGGGCGGGTCCCGGCGAAGATTATCTTCGGGTCCACCGGGTCTATCGCTAAGGTCCAGATGGGTATCTCGTTCATCGGCGAGTCCAGCCTCCCCCAGGTTTCCCCGCGATTGTCGCTGCGGTATATGCCGTCCTCCACGCCCGCGTACATCACGTTGTTGTCCTTGGGATGCACAACCAATGACCGCACGGAACCCTCGGAGTAAATGCCTTCCCGGACTCGTTGCCAGTTGTCGCCGCCGTCGGTGCTTCGCCATACGCCCTGGCCCAGGGTGCCTACGCAGATAGTAACGTTGTTCAGCATGTTCTCTGCCCTCCTGGCTTGATTGAGCGTTTCCGTGGTGGCCGTAGCCGCGCTCGACCGCTATGCCGAAATAGTATGATGAGTCACGCGGCTTGTCTACGGTCTAACCGGAGAATTACAATGCCAGCGTTATGTAATCCGATCCTCCGGCGCCGCTTGGTAAAAGCAGGCGCCCGTGAAGTAGGGAATTTGACATGCCAAGTCAAGCGGAAATACCCTTCCTGACGGTTGCCGAGCTGTCGCGGTTGATCGAGCGGCGGGAAGTATCTCCGGTGGAAGTCACCGAAGCATACCTGGCCCGCATCGACGATCTGGACTTCAAGCTGAACGCCTACCTGACTGTCTGCCGCGATGAAGCCCGAGAGGCGGCCCAAGAGGCTGAACGCGCCATCTCCCAAGGGAACTACCTGGGGCCGATGCACGGCGTTCCGGTGGCGGTGAAGGACCAGTTCTGGACCAAGGGCATACGTTCCACGGGCGGCTCCCGCATCCTGGCGAACTTCGTGCCTGAAGAGGACGCCACGGTGGTCGCCAATCTCAAGAACGCCGGAGCGGTCATGCTGGGGAAGACCAACCTGACCGAGTTCGCCATCACCGGGTTCAGCCACCGCTTCAGTATGCCGCGCAACCCTTGGGACTTGAACACGTACGCCGGCGGCTCCAGCAGCGGCTCCGGTGCGGCCACCGCAGGGTTCCTCTGCGCCACCTCCTTGGGAGAGGACACCGGCGGCTCGATAAGGTTCCCCGCAACGTGGTGCGGCTTGGTCGGCCTGCGGCCAAGTTGGGGCAGGGTCAGCCGCTACGGCGTGATGAAGGGCGTCTGGTCCATGGACACCGTCGGCCCCATTTCCCGCTCGGTGGAAGACGCCGCCATCACCTTGCAGGCCATCGCCGGTCACGACGACAAGGACCCCCATTCCTGGACCAGCCCGGTGCCGGACTACCGTGGAGCCCTTGACGGCGACATCAGCGGCCTACGGATTGGCGTAATAACCGAGATTGCCGACAGCGACTTGGTGGAGCCGGAGGTGCGGGAAGCGGTTGGCCGGGCCATCGCCACCCTTGGAGAGTTGGGCGCGGCGGTCGAAGAGGTCTCCCTGCCGTTGACTGCCCACGCCGGAGTGGTCTCTTCCGTCCTGCTGGGGGTCGAACCGGCCTTGAACCACCGCGACTGGGTACGGGAGCGTATCCAGGACTACGGACACGACAACCGCATCGCCCTGCTCACCGGCAGCATTCTCCCAGCCCACGCCTACTACAAGGCCCAGAAGCTACGGAGTTCCATCCGGGACCAGGTTCAGGAGGCCTTTGAAAAATACGACGTGCTGATAACCCCAACGTCGGGCAAGCCTGCCCAGCCTGTCGAGCAGGACCCGCTCATCACCAGCAAGGAAACGGTGTCCCGCCTGCCCTACCTGTTCACCAGGGTATTCAACCTCGCCAGCGCCCCGGCGGCGTCGGTGCCCTGCGGGTTCACATCCGGCAACCTCCCTATCGGTATGCAGATAGGAGGCCGCCCCGGAGGCGACGCCACGGTGCTGAAGGTTGCCCACGCCTACGAGCAGGCCACCACTTGGCACACCATGTCTCCGTCAGGCCTGTAGGGTACGCCATGCAATCAAGTCCAAGCCCCCGCCAGCAGGAACTGGCGGACAAGGCCCGCAAGCTGGCGGTAGAACGGTTCGCGCCAAGAGCGGCGGCCTCCGACCGCGACGCGACCTTCCCCTTTGAAGATTATGTCGACCTGAGAGACTCCGGCATACTGGCCCTCTGCGTACCGGAGAAATACGGCGGCTTGGGGGCCGACTTCGAGACATACTGCTTGGTGGCGGAGCAACTCGCCCAAGGGAATGCTTCAACGTCGTTGACCTTCAACATGCACGTTCTGGTCATGCTGATGATGGAAGTCTCCGTCGAAGGGCTTGACCTGGCGCCGCAGGTCCTGGAGAGGCATCGAGAGTTGAGTGAGCGGCGCTACCGGGAAGTAGTGGAGAAGGGCGTCTTCTACGCTCAACCTCACAGCGAGCCGGTGGAGTCGGGCAGCGCCGACGAGTTGGGCGTCGGAGGACGCCGGTTCGGCACCCGGGCCGAGCGCGTAGATGGCGGCTACCTCATCAACGGACGCAAGTTCTTTGTATCGTCGTCGGGCTCCGCCGACTACTACGCTACGCCCGCTTTGCTGGCCGCCGAGGGCTCCTGGGAGTCCCGCACCCTCTACCTGTCCGTTCCCAAGGACGCGCCCGGCGTAGAATTCGCCGGGGAATGGGACCCGGTCGGGATGCGCTCTACGGTGAGCCGCGACATGGTCTTGAAGGATGTCTGGGTGCCCGCCGACGCTGAAATCCTGCCCCCCGGCGCTTTCGGTCAACTCTACCAGCGCCGACCTCACCACTTCCTCGGGTTCTCCGCCACCTTCCTGGGGCTGATGCAGGCCGCCTACGATTACGCCGTCGAGTACCTGGCCGGCAAGGCCGAGGGTGTTTCCGCCGCCAAAGAAGTCGGTCCGGCCATCGGTCATACGCTGGCCGATATGCTCTTCACCTTGGAAGCCACCCGCGCACTGTACTACCGGGCCATATCCGAGGAGCAGTTGGACCCGCCGGTGGACGTAGTTCAGCGCGCCCGCGCCGCCCACGTGCAGGTGCAGCGCGGCGTGGCGCACCTGACCGGCGAGGCACTTCGCATCTGCGGCGGCAGGGCCATGCTGAAAAGATTCCCACTGGAACGGTACTACCGCGACGCCCGCGCCTCGGCAGTCATGCGGCCATGGACCCAGGACGTTGCCACCCAGCAGGCTTGGGAGACCGCCCTGGGCATAAGTGATTCGACTTAGAAACTATCTTGGCACTGGTTGCGTGGACAGTATTGAGAGCGGCGCATTGTAACCTCAACAGAGGGAGGGCTGTGAAATTTACAACTACGCTGTTCCTGTGCATTCTTGTCGGCGGCTTAGTTTCATGCCAAGCTGACGTAACTGTCCCGTCCACTGAGAAAGATGCCGTGCACCAGACTCCCACAGAGTCACCGCAGGAGCCGGTCATCTCGGCAATCCCGACTTCGACGCTGCCCCCTCCCACCGCTGAGATGCCGCCTGCTCTTACTGCTACCCCCGCACCGACAACTGCCATTGGCCCCGGCACTCCCCGTGGTCCGGCGGCTAATCCGACGCTGGTCCCGACCTCTGGGGCAGCACAGACTGTGACCCTCTCTCCTACTCCTACTCCCACGCCGACGCCGACGCCGACTCCCCGTCCCACACTGCATCCCGAAGCACTGCGCGGGGAGACGCCGCTTCACCGGGCCGTGCGCACAGGCACAGTGGAGGACGTGAAAAAAGCCCTGGCCCGGGGGGCGGACGTCAATGTCACGACCTACGTGGGAGCGACTCCGCTCCACTTTGCGGCGTGGCTCAATCCCGACGTGGCCATAGGCGCACTCTTGCTGGATGAGGGGGCGGACGTCAATGCCCATGCCACCCCTGAAATCACCCCGCTCCATTTCGCGGCCCGACAACCCGATCCGTCCTTTGCCAGGTTGCTGCTGGACCGGGGTGGAGATGTGAACGCCAGGGATGGGAAAGGCCGCACTCCCCTGCACTACGCGGCCAAAAGGGACCGGGCGGCTACTGCCATGCTATTGCTGGACCTTGGGGCTGATGTTCACGCAACGGCCAACGTCATGAGGGGTGCAGAAGTGAACAGTTGGACACCCCTGCACCAAGCCGCCGCGACCGGAGGGGGGGAGTTGGTCGCGCACCTGCTGGAAAGGGGCGCGGATGTTCAAGCCGAAGCCAGGGACAGGCCTAGTAAAGTATTCCCTAATCCTAAAATCTGGACTCCCTTGGGCATAGCTGTGATCAACAACGATGACCCAGGTGTTGTCGCGCTCCTGCTGGACCACGGAGCGGTTCTTGCCGAAGGGGAGTGGCCGGAAGGCGTGACTGGTCTACACTTTGCGTTATCTGCTAACAACCTGGGGGTGGCCCAAGTATTCCTGGACCGGGGTGCGGACATCGAGGCGAGAGACAACAAAGGTCGAACTCCCTTGCATTACGCCCGCACAATGGAGGCGCTGCTGTTTCTCTTGGACAGAGGCGCGGACTGGAGAGCGACGGACTACCGAGGATACACCCTCCTCCATGTAGCGGACAGCGCTGAGATGGCTGTCAAGCTCCTGGACCTGGGATTGGACGTCAATGCAACCGGGGGCGACGATGATAGTACCCCGCTCCATAATTTCGTGCTGCAGCATAGGCTTGGGGCAACGTTAGCCACAGGGATTCCACAGCTCCTCCTGGAACGGGGAGCGGATGTGAACGCCAAGACCAGCGATGGGTCAACGCCTCTTCACTGGGCGGTGATCTCGCAGTTTGCCGATTTGGCCATGTTAACCCTGCTCCTGGATGCAGGCGCGGACGTGAACGCCAGGGATGGGAAAGGCCGCACTCCCCTGCATGAAGCCGTAGCTGAACGGTATGCCAAGATGGAAGATGTTGGCTTGGGCGCTGACCCTGAGATGGTGGCCCTGCTGTTGGACCGGGGCGGGGATGTTAATTCCATCGACGGTGAAGGCAAAACCCCTTGCCAGTGGGCCCGGCATCACGGCAGTTTCAGCGACCATCCCATACTCCGCCGTCTCTGCCCCGCCTAGCGATGCTGCCGGACACACTTCGTCATTCCCGCGCAGAGCCTGCCCTCGTGGAGACGGGGGCGGGAATCCATAAGCTTCAGCCAGCGACGAGGAACTGTCAGCTTAGTCGGCCCGTTCCTGAGATAGTTTCTCAGTAAGGCAGCATCCACGACTCGGAGAATGCCAGGGCGCAGGTGCTGTGGGTCCGGGCGTCCCGTTGCCGGGGGAATGGCCGCCCTTTGGCGAAACTCCCGTTGATGGTGAGGCGGGCGCCGTTGGCTGGTATCAGCACCGTTGCCACCCCGTGGGGCCGCTCCGGGTTGCCGCCCGGAAAGCTGTGGCTCAAGAACGGCTCGCCCAGGTCGTACCACGTCAGGGCGATTTCCTCACCACCGGCGTTCACCGACTCCGTCCAGTAGGACCTCAGGTCGCCCGAACTTCCGAAGGAAGCGTCTTGCGCCGGGATTTCCAGGTTCCCGAAGGTGGCGTTGATCCTGCCTTGGATTTCGCCTTGGAGCCAGCGGGTCATCTGGATGTTGTCGGTGTAAATCCTCGGCTCGTTGCCGGTCAATTCGCTCTGGAGGAACAGCACATGGCCGGGGCCGCCGGGAGAAAACAGGATGCGCCAGAAGCTGGCGTCGGTAGTCACCGGCCCGTCGTCGGTCTCGCTGAGGCGGATGTAAGGGTTCTCCCCGGTAAGCAATACTCGGTTGGGGTCGATGGGGCTGGTCGTCACTGTCTCGACTCCTTTTGGTTGATTTGCCGTTTATTCACCGTGGGTACGGGCGATGTTCTCGAAGTCTTCCAGCCGCGGCAACAGCAGCGGCAGGTCCACGCCTGCGTCGCGGTAGGCTTGCACCCGTTCCTTGCAGTACTTCTCCGACCCGACGAGGTAGAACGCGTCCACCATCTCGTCGCTGATGAGATCCGCCGCGCTCGCGCCCCGGTCCTGCCGCACCGATGCCCGCAACGGCTCCAGGATGGAGGCGTCAAACCCGCCTTTATCCAGCAGTATCTCGCCGACCCGGGGTTCTTCCAGCAGACGCACGATGCGGCGCTTCAGGTCGGGCCAGAGCCGCTCAGGATCGTCGGTCTGGCGCATGATCAACATGCAGGCTATGTCCACCGAATCTGGGTCGCGCCCTGCTTCCTGCGCCGCCTTCCGCACCTCAGCCGCGGCGTATTTCACGTAGTCTACGGGCGTGTAGGCGTTCAAAAGCACCCCGTCGGCTATCGCCCCAGCCAGCCTCAACGCCTTGGGGCCGATGGCCGCCAAGTAGATGGGCGGCCTTGGCTGGCCTGGCATAATGGCCAGCCGCACGTTGGTCAACGGCGACGGCCTCTCAGTAGTCGTCAGCGCCTCTCCCGCCATCAACCGGCGCAGGGTGGACACCACCGACTCCATGACTTGGAAGGGGTCGCCGTAGCTCATCCCCATCCTGTCCTGGATGACGCCTCGCTCGCTCCGCCCCAGCCCCAAGGAGAACCGCCCGCCGGAGATCCGGTCCAGGGTGGCGGTGGACATGGCCAGCAACGCCGGGTTGCGAGTGTAGGGATTGGTGACTCCCAGCCCAAGCTTGATGGTCTTTGTCGCTGCGGCAAGATAGCCCAGCAGGGAAAAGGTCTCCTCGTGGAAATACCGTTCCGTTACCCACAGTGACTCGAACCCGGCGCCCTCGGCAAGCTCGCCATAACGCCGCAGCTCATCGCCGCTGCCGATACCGTGGTATAGGACTATTCCAAGCCGTTCCACTGGCAAGTCCCCTTCATTATGTCAATAAGCACTGGGCCAACTCGACAAAGTCGTCAACGATGATCTCCGGCTGGTACTCCGAGTCCTCGGTGGGCAGCCTGTAGCGGTTGACGTAGGCCGCCTTGAAGCCGCAGGCCTGCGCGCCCAGTATGTCGAAGGCGTGGGCCGCCACCATCATGATCTCCCCCGGCTCGCACCCCAGGCGCTGCACGGCCTTGCGGTAGATACCCGGCGCAGGCTTGAACAGGCCAACCTGGTCTACGGATATGATGGCGTCGAACTCCACCGGCACGTTGTTGCCCAGCAGTTTCTCCAAGTACCACTGTTCTCCGTTGGAAAGCGCCACCAGCTTGTACCGCTCGCCCAGCGACCGCAGCCCCTCGATGGCGTCGGGGTAGGGTTGCAGGTCCATGTACACCTTCATGAACTCCTGCACCCCTTCGGAGGTGTAGCTTACGTTGTGCTTCTTCAGGCAGTACACGAAGGCCCGCCGGCACGTCTCCAGGTATCCGCTGTGCCCCAGCATCAGCAGGTTGTCCTGGTACTGCTCAATGCGCTGGCGCTCCCGCCAGTCGGCGTAGAAGGCTTGGCCGGTCATGTTGGACCCGTTGGCGGCTAAGAAATCTCCCGCGGGCCCGGCCAGGCTTCCCGTCAGGTCCATAACCGTGCCAAAAATATCAAAAGTAAGAAACTTCACCCTTTCCAGGGAATGGTCTGCCATGAAACAACTCTCCTACTTGAACCAGTCGGCGACCCGTTCGCCGATCATTATAGCCGTGGCGTTGGTGTTGGCCCGCACCACGTCGGGCATGACGGAGGTGTCCACCACCCGCAGTCCTTCCAGCCCGTGCACCCGGCAGTACTGGTCCACCACCGCCATCGGGTCCGACGCCGGTCCCATCTTGCAGGTGCCCGACATGTGGATGGCCGTGGTCAGGTTCTCCACAATCCAAGCGTCCAGCGATTCGTCGCTGCTCAGGTCTTCGTCCGACAGGTTGATGCGCTCCTTGGTGTAGGGTTGGTACGCGGGGTGCTCCAGCAGCTTCACGCACAGCCGTACACCCTCCCGCATCCTCTGACGGTCCCAAGGGTCTTCCATGTACCGGTAGTCCAGCGTGGGATATACATGAGGATCGGCAGAGGCCAGCCGCAACTCTCCCGACCCCTTGGGAAGCTCCAGGAAGCAGGTGATGCGAAAGTCGTCGTCCGCCGAAACGTCCCCGTAGGGCGGGCCGGACGGATATGCTTGGCTGATCATTATGTCGTTCCGGGTCGGTGACCCGGTCGCCGTGTAACGAAGGGTAAGGTTGGTCCAAGGGCCGTTGGGGTCCAGAGTCACGTCGTCTTTTACCCGCAAGGATACCCTGACGCCGGGATGGTCCCTCAAGTTCCGGCCCACCCCTGGCAGGTCGTGTACGAGCGGTATGCCCAGTTCTCTGAGGTGGTCCGCCGGGCCGACGCCCGAGAGCATGAGGAGGTGTGGCGAGGCCACCGCGCCACCGCACAGCGCTATCTCCTCTCCCTCGACCACGAACCGTTCACCGCCGCTTTCTACCTCGACGCCGGTGGCCCGGTTGCCGTCGAACAGCACCCGCCTGACTTGGGCGTTCGCCCTGATGGTCAGGTTGATCCGGTGACGGTTGGGGTTCAGGTGGGTCAGCGTCATGCTCATGCGCACGCCGTCGGTGGTGTTCTTGGGCATCAACCCCACGCCGGTGGCTTCCGGGTTGTTTATATCCGGGTCTTCCGGGAATCCCGCCGCCACGCAGGCGTCGTAAAAGGCCCCTTGGACCGGCTGTTCGTCATTCCGTTTGTGCCGGCGTATCTCTATGGGGCCGGTGGACCCGTGGAAGTCATCCCGGATGTCCAGGTCGTTCTCGATTTGCCGGAAGTAGGGCAGCACCTTGATGAACGACCACTCGTCGTTTCCCAAGGCGGCCCAGCCGTCGAAGTCGTCGGGTATGCCCCGGATGAACGACTGCCCGTTGATGGCGCTGGAGCCGCCGATAACCTTGCCCCTTGGTATGGGCGTCCGTTCCGCGTGGCCGGACGCAAGCCGACCGGAATATGACCAGTTGAAGGGCGAGCCCACCGCCGACGCGGCAGTGCTCAGACCTTCCTTCAGTTCTTGAGGAAGACTATCCACGTCCTGAAAGTCCGGCCCCGCCTCCAGCAACAGCACCGACCTGTTGGGATCGTCCGACAGCCGCGTCGCTAACGCGCAACCCGAAGAACCTGCGCCTACTACGATAACGTCGTACTTCATCATGTCCTCCTTGGCTGGCCTTCCGGGTGGAGGAATCTCGGCGGGTCGCTGCCCAGTATAGCATCGAAAACCGCCCTTGAGCACAGGCCCCGCATCGTCTAAACTGTAGAGAGCCGAACGCGCCGCCGGCCTGGGATGAAGAGGAACGACGTGAGGCGCACACGTTTACCGCGGGTGGTTAGCTCAGTTGGTTAGAGCGCCTGCTTTACACGCAGGAGGCCGGAGGTTCGAGTCCTCCACCGCCCACTCTTTCCCGACTTACTTGAAGGTGGGCCATGCTGGATTGATGGTTCGGCGTAAACTACGCTACAATCTAGCTATATCATCTAGCTGGAGAATTTTAATGGAGTGGCCCCTGCAAGATGCGAAGAATAAATTCAGCGAACTGGTCAATGCCGCGTTGGCCGGCGAGCCCCAGCGGGTTACCCGACGAGGACAGCCTGCGGTGGTAGTCTTGTCGGCTGAGGAATACGATCGACTTTGCCATTTAGAGCGGTCTCACGCCCCTACCTTTGGTCAACTGCTTCTTGAAATCCCACAGGATGACCAGGAATTCCAGCGGCTGTCCATACCTACCCGTCCGCTTGACCTGTGATGTTCCTCCTTGACACCGATGTACTTTCGGCGCTCCGAAGGCGTGACCGGAATCCCGAGACCGTTCGTTGGGTGGATGCACAACGACCGTCGGACATGTACATAAGCGTTGTTACAGTGGGCGAGGTCGAGCGGGGCATCACGCAACAAAGGCAACGGAACCCATCCTTCTCCCGGGAATTGGCTCTCTGGCTGGACCGGGTGTTGGCTTGGTACAGCGACCGAATCCTATCCGTAGACACCGCGACGGCACGGCGCTGGGGCAGGTTGTCCGCATCCCTTGGCCACGACAGCGCAGACCTGCTGATCGCCGCTACGGCGTTGGAGCACGGTTTGACGGTCGTCACCCGCAATGCTCGCCACTTCGAGCGTACGGGAGTCCCCCTCTTAAATCCCGTCGAGTGAAGGATATGTCACCTCCTTCCGTTCAGACTCGTCTCCAACCGAAACTCTCCACGAACCGCGTATTGGAGTGAAGGCAATGGCCGCCAAGAGGCTCAGGAAGTCAACCAAAGCGACCGAAAAAGTCGCCACCGCCGAGCCTGTACTCCTCTCAGGTGGCAACCCCCAGATCGCCAAAGCCGACGGCGACGCCCCGGTGCAGGCCTACATAGCTGCTATGCCGGGCTGGAAAAGCGACGTCGGACGCCGGCTTGACGACCTTATCGCGCGTACCGTGCCCGATGTGCGGAAGGCGGTGAGGTGGAACTCGCCCTGGTATGGTATCGACGGCCAAGGCTGGTTTGTCAGTTACCACGTCTTTACTCGTTACGTAAAGGTGACCTTCCTCAATGGCGCGTCGCTGAGTCCGGCCCCGCCCGGCTCAGGCAAGGACCCGGACTCGCGCTGGGTCGACATCTACGAGGATGGACTCGATGAGGAGCAGATGGCGGAGTGGGTCCGGCAGGCGGCCGCTCTGCCGGGGTGGGATGGGTTCTGATAGCGACATCCCCGATCAACATCGGTAACCGCAAGCCCTCTCGCCCCACCACCCCGTCGATAGCTGACTATCGTGTATGATGTTCTGGAGTTAATGACGAGCACGCCTTAACAGACACGGCCCCCAGGGAGCAAACGCCATGACTGCTGCCCACCCTCTGCCGCGCGGCGAGATAATCCAGCAACTGGACGGCACATACGAGTTGTTTCCTCTTCCTGCCGACGAGGATACCCTGTCCGGCATCATCAAGGACTGCTTGTCGGAGTGGCGGCATATCCGCATCGGCCTTTTGATTCCCGGCGCCGTATGGGAAATCAAGCCTCCCTGTGAACCTCGCATCGGCTTCCTTGATGGATACGTCACCGTTGATTTCAAAGAATGGCACCTGCACCTGTGCATAGGAGAGCAGAAATCGGCCCCGCCGGAGGTTGCGCGGTTGCGCCGGTGTGCCCGTGCCGAGTTGTACCGTCGCTTGAATCCTGACCAGCAGCCCACGTCTTGGGGGTTCCGTCTCTTCAACGGTGGTGGTCAGCAGCAGATAACGGTTCTACTGCCCAACCCTCACTTGGACGAAAACCAGGGCTACATGGAATCCCCAGACTGGGACCGGCTGTATTTGTGGGACCGGCTCCGGTGGAGATACATGTCCCAGGGTTGCGACCCAGTGGACCGCTCTGCTCCCAGGTTCTTTCATGGCTGAAACGTAGCACCCCGGTACCGTCAATTTCCAAGGAGGAATTATGTCAATCCTGCTTCGCGCGACGGCGGCTTACATGGTGCTGGTGGCGGCGGCGGTCGCGGTGCACTTCATCATCACTCCCCTGTACCACCCGGGTGGCGATGCTCCCTTTACGGCTTGGGAGGTGATGAACTGGTTCATGTCGGCGGCGATGCTTATCACCCTGGCCGTTGCCTACGCGGAAAAGCGGCGTATCGACGGAGACAGCGGGGCGGACATGAAGCGGTACCTGGAGGCCAACGTGGTCTTCTACGGCGCTGTCGCCCTATTCATCGTGTACTTCTGGAACTGGTTCAGTTCCCTGTCCCCCAACAACGTGCCCGACGGCCAGTTCTGGGTGGTTATCGACACCGCAATGCCCATTGTGGTGGGCGTAGCCGGTTGCCGCTTGTGGCGAAATGCCTCCGGTTAGGAACTACCTCAATATTTGGAGCAGTACCCGAATCTGGCATTCCGTCTGACGACTCATCATTCCCGCCTTACGTCCCGTCATTCCCGCCTTACGTCCCGTCATTCCCGCGCAGGCGGGAATCCATAGGTCGTGGCCAGTGACGCACGGAAACGGGCTTGCAACGGGGATGGCCGGTCAGGCTGTGGCGTCGGCGTCAGGCAGTGGTTCCGGACCGGTTACTGCCCGGGGGTCCGGCCCATAATGGTTGGTGCCGCTTTCTCCCTGCCGGGCCATCCAGAGTATGATCCACAGGAGAAGGGCCAGCGCCAGCAGCAGTGTAATGGCGCCCCCGACTATCAACGGAACGAAACTGTTGCCTTCAAGCTGTCCTTCCAACGCTCCGCGCAGGATCCAGAGAACAAGTCCTACGACCACCGGTATCCAGCCGATAACAGCCAGAACAAACCATACAAGTATCCACCAACCGCTCTTGCCGATGTCATGCAGTCTCCGGGCGCTGACGGCCAAGTTGGGAAGCAGGATCGCCAAGTGGAAAATCGTGGTCAGGGGATTCGATATGCCCACTCCCACGATTATTGAAACGATGAAGGCGTCGAGAGCTCCTAGGGCCGTTCCGAAGATAACGGTGGCGAGGACCCACCACCAATACTCGGCCCGAGTGGCCCGGCCATTGAAATCAGCGTACTTCCTCAGTACCTGTTTGACCGCCTCAGGCAGGGTCATCATGGGCCCGCCTTGGGGCGTTGCCGTTGCTGCCATAGCGTCCTGTTCGGTATCCCGATCCGAGGCCACGAAAAGGACCGTTAAATGTGCCCGCGGACCGAGGTGGCGATGGTCAGCTGGATATCCTGGATTGCGTGGGACATGGCCCTGCCAATGAGGTCCAGCCTGGTCACCTGCTCAATACGCTCGGTAACCCGGCCCAGTTCGGCCCTCGACAACAACCGCCGGAATATGCCGCACGCGTCTGCCAAGCAGATGATCACCACGTCTCGCGGGTCCGGTATTTCGTCGCTGAACAGCACTCCCATGATGCGCAGTTTCACTTCGCGCACAGGCGTGCCCTCAATGGCCGGGTAACGCCGGGACCGGAATACCCACAGGAACCGGTCGTCCCGAGTCTCCAGGATTCCCAAGGAAACCAGACGTGAGAGGGCTTCGTCCCGGATTTCCTGGGCGCGATTGGCCGTGCGCTCCACCCAGAAACGGGCGTCCCGTTCCCCCACTTCCTTGATGTCGGCCAGCGTGGGGTCCAGCAGGCTGTCTCCGGTAGGGGTGCTGTCAATCAGGACCAGCTTTTCCAGATCGGTGTCTATGCGGTTCTCCAGCGCCAGGTCCATCAGCACGCCCCCGGCGAGAGCATAATTCAGCGACCAACTGGGCACGTGAACGAACGTACCGTCGTCGTTAAGCAGGAGCAGCGTGATTTCCTCGGCGAATCTCATCATGATGCTTGGCCTTCCCTTGTGAACACATTTGCCCTCGCCCCGCAGTCGTTACATCCGACTGCCAAGGGGCCGGGGTTTACTCATTATACCTTGCTTGGGAATGCCTCATAAACTCCCTTTACTGCCCGAACACGGTGTCATGTTTGCCAGGGACGCCAAGGTTCTGGATGCGCTGGTCTTCCAACGGCGGCGTTTCGGCTCGGTCAAAGGGATTTTCGCTATGAAAGTGGGCCAAGTATTCGGCCAAGGCGTCCTGCTCCGTGCCAGGAGCGGAAAAGTCTGCGAGGCCGGGGTCCACCGCTTCCAGTGCATTCATGCGCCTGTCTTCATCGGCGCCCTTGGAGTCCTTGTCCGGCGAACCGGACTGCCCGGCTTCGCCCCTGAGATCAACCCGGTCGGTGTTGGAAACTGGAAACGGATAGTCGTCGCCGCCATCGGCCAGGAAGTCGAGGGTGACCATCTTTATGTCACGTTCAGGGTTGCCCTCCAAGTCCCCTCCTTCCACCACCCGGTCTGTTACCGCTCCCTGCCCGTCCACAATCGCCAATGACCGGACGCGCTCCCCGGCTGGGGCCGCAGGATCGAAGCTGAAGCGCATCCCGCCCACTTGAGGAAACCGGCCCACCGTTGCCGTTCCGGCGCCGTCGAAGCCAACGGAATGTTCCATGACCGCAACCAGTTGCTCCGCCGTCAGCTTCAGTATGGACAAGCCGTTGTTGAATCGAAGCGCCCCTTCTATGTCGTATTGCGATATTTCCCCTTCCTTCTTGCCGGACTCGGGGTTGGCTGCTGGCGGCATAAACACCATCTCGGATAGTGTGTCGGCCCCCGGAGGCAGCTTAGTCACCCCTATGGCGTCCCTGATGCCGCCGCCGTTCTTCAATGACACCGCTACCTCCGGGTCGGCACGCTTCGCCAGCCACAGGTTGGCGTCGGCAGTCAAGTTACCCAAGTTGGTTTCCTGGGTGCGCACGTTCCGCCGGAGGCCGTCCAAGTAGACGCTGGTCTTGCCGTAAATATTGGCGTCCCGTTCTACGAGTACGTTCCGCAAAGACTCGACAATCCGGGACACCTGGGGAATGGGCCGGCCCGTAGTACCTTGACCTCCTTGCCGGTCAGTTGCGTAGGCTCCGCTGACGTTGGGATCGATGGACTCCGTGACTACCTGTCCGTCCGTGTTGAACTCAACCACCAAACGCCCCAGGTACCGGTAATCGCCCGCGGTGTTGACCACCAGCGATGGCTCTCCTTTGGCGGATTGGAAGACAAGTGGATAGGCGCCGCCAGCTTCATCCCCGGCACGCAGACGGTCGGTGGCGTCAGCAAGAAGGGTATCGGACCCTCCGGCGACGATTATGTCCACCTCCGTCAGCTTGGTTGCAAGCTCTTTCTCAATTTCCAGCCGTTGCATGTGGGCTAACAGGATAATCTTGTTGATGCCTTGGGCAGTGAGGGAGTCCACTTCTTGCTGTATAACCTCGGCCAGCCCGTCTACACCATCCTCGGGAGCCGTCAGCACGGTGGTACCTCCCGCTTTTGTAAGGCTCTTCAAGCTCGGTGTGGTGGCGCCCACGACGCCGAACCGCTCGTCTCCTATAGTGACGACGGCGCTTTTGGCAAGACTGCCCCCTACTGATGAAGCTTCCTGACCGTCGGCTACGACCAAGCCGGACAGAGCCTCGTCACTTGCGAAGTCCAGGTTGCTGCCCAGGTACGGAAACGCCGTACCGGGGTACGTTCCGCTTTCGGTGGTTTCAACGTCAAGCACGGCGGCGAATGCCCCGGTGCCCCGGTCAAGCTCATGGTTGCCCAGCGCCGAGGCTTGGAAATCCATTGCATTCAACAGGGCAATGTCCCCACGCCCGTTGCCCGGTACGCCGAGCACCGGACTGTTGGCGTCATCGCTGGCGGCGAAGTATCGCGGGCCCGGGACGTAGTTGTCTCCCGAGCTGAGGACTATGGTGTTGTCGGGATACTGCCGCCGGAACCCGTCCAGAATCGCCGAAAAGTTCTCGACGTTGGACAGCGCCCCGGTGGAGTTGTCCATGTCCGAGGCGTGCAGCAATTGCAGCGTGAAAGCAGCTTCGGTCTTGGCCCCGTCGGGTTTCGCTGCATTAGGGGACGGCTCGCCGTTGCAAGAGACCAGGAGTATTAAGGTCAGGACACCAACTACGGGTACCAATGCGCGGGTAACTGATTCCAAATCGTCTCCGTGCCGCCCGTCCGCTTACTCTCTAACCCATCGAGCCAACGCCTTGTCTTCGGCTGCTATCTCCTCGATGGACGTGTAATAATAGTCGCGCCACTTCTCCCGCGGCATCCCGGTGAACAGCATCAGGTTGAGGGGGTATTCCTCGCTGTCGGTAACGCGCCGGAAGTCGTCACGGAACAGGAATGTCGGCTTTCCCATTGCGATGGCCATTCCAAGCTCTACCATGACCCCTTCGTCCGGCGGGACCCCGTTGACCACAGCGAAAATCGCATCGGCGTCCCGCACGTCCTTGTAGTCGGCTTGGCCTATCTCGTAGGCCCAACCCGGCTGCGAAAAGTCGACTTGGTTGTTGCGCTGGAACGGTTCCCATACCTCCAACCCTATCGTTTCCAAGGCATCAACGATCTGCGGCAAAAGCAATGCCCGCTGCTGTGCCGAAAAACCGTAAGGGTTGGCAAGGTATATCGTTTTGTTCATTCCGTGCCGGCTACCGGCCCTCTGCCAGCCTGTCTATAAGGTAGGACGACATGCCGGACAAGCGCATCTTTTGCTGCGTCGCGGCGATGTCGTAGCCAACCCTGCGATGCGTAATCGCCTCCGTTTCAGAGTCGTAGATGCAGTAACTGGCTGTCGCCAGACCGTCGCGGGGCTGACCCACGCTCCCAGGGTTGATGATGTACTTATCGGAGCCCAGCGGTACGGGCGTGCCAGTGGGAAGAGCAAAGAACTCCGGCTCACGCTCCTCGAATTTGCACAGGAACGGTATGTGGGAGTGACCCACCAAGCACCGCTCCGTGTGGAAGTAGTCCAAGTTAGCGGCGGCGGCGCTCTTTGAGATTACGTACTCCCGCGTTGGGTCCCTGGGGCTGGCATGGACCGCGGTGAAGTCGTCGGCTTGGAATTGCAACGGCAACCCGCGGAGGTACTCCGAGTGATCGTCTTTCAATCGGCCCATCGTCCACCGGGCTGCCGCCGCCGCATGGGTATTGAACGTCTCGACATCTATTTTGCCAAGCACCGCCCAGTCGTGATTTCCGGCGACGCCGATGTGGTCATATTCCCGTAGCAGGTCGATACAAGCCTCAGGGTTCGGGCCGTATCCCACCACGTCGCCCAAGTGCCATATCCGGTCAAAGCCCTGGGAGTTCTGGGCGTCGGTTATGACACTGTGGAACGCTTCGAGGTTGGAGTGAATGTCTGAGACTATCAAAAAGCGCATTGGCGTATTCGGAACGAAGCGGCTAACGGCTGGTCTCTGGCCTGGTCTTAACTGGCCAGCAACTCGCGGATTGCATCGTCGACGAACTTTATGTCCTCGGCGTTGGCGCCCGGCCCTCCGGCAAGGTGTCCCCAGATGGACTCTATGGGCCGGAACTCCGCATTGGGCATGTGGCTCACTTCTATTTCGTTGTCCTCCGGCGGGAAGTACAGGTCGGTCCGTCCGGGCATGACGATGGCCTTGGCTTTGATCGCCCCCAACGCCCGTTCCAGGTCGCCGCCGTACATGTCATTCGCGCTGATGTCGGCATTCTGCCAGCTCCAGAGCATGGCCAGCAGGTCGTTGGCGTCGGCCTCCATTCGGCGGCCTTCCCAGAACGAGATGAGGTAGTCTTCCAAGGAGGAATAGCCGATTTTCAGGTAGATTTCCTCGCGGTAAAACGCTTGTGATACGGCCCAACCGGCATAGACTCGCCCCATGGCGCGCAGTCCTTTGAAGGGCGGCTTCTCGTACCAACCGTTGGCCCAAGCGTCGTCGGCGGTGAGGGCCGCCTTAACGCCTTCCAGGAAGACGAAGTTGTGATGGGAGGTCCTCGCCGACCCGCAGATGGGCAGAATACGCTCCACCATGTCGGGGAACAAGGCTCCCCAGTGGTAGGTCTGCTGCCCGCCCATGGACCAACCGGTCACCAACGCGACTTTCTCGATGCCGAACTGCTCGGTCAACAACCGGTGCTGGCACACGACGTTGTCGTACAGGGTGACACCGGGAAACCGGGCTTTGTCGTATGGAGTCGGCGTGTTGCTAGGCGATGACGACAGCCCGTTGCCGAACTTGTTGGGCACGATGATGAAGTACTTGCCCGGGTCCAATGCCCGGCCTTCGCCGATTTTCCCCTCGTTCAGGTAGTGCTGGCTGCCGTAGGACGTGGGGTAGACGATCACGTTGTCCTTGGCGGCGTTCAAGGTCCCGTAGGTCTTGTAAGCCAGCTTGGCGTTTCGCAGCGTCGCTCCGGATTGCAGCACCACGTTGCCCAGTTCGAAGATGTCGTAGTCAAGCATGATCGCCCCTAATAAATTTATTCGACCTTCAACTCCGCCTGCCCGAGGTGGTCAATGGCAATGGCGGCGGTATCGCCGGCCTTCATCCACTTGGGAGGCACTATGCTGCCGGTTATGACAATCATGCCGGCGGACAGTTCTTTCCCTCGTGCCGCCAGCATGTTCGCCAGCCAAGCCAGCGGCTCCAGGGGGTGGCCCATCACATCCGAGCCGTATCCCTCGCCCACCAGCTCTCCGTTGATTTCCATAGAGCCGCGGACGGTGGTCAGGTCGATGCCCCGCCACTGGAGGACGGGAGGACCCAGCACCACGCCCGCGTTGAGGATGTTGGAGGCGACGCTGGTCAACAGTTGGACTTGTTGCGGCTGGCCTTGGGTGCGGCGGTTGTCGACCACCTCGAAGGCGGTCATTACGGCGTCCACAGCCTCAGACACCTTGGCCAGGTCGTAAGGCGCTCCCGACGCCGGAAGGTCTTTTCCGATGCGCGCCGCCACTTCGCACTCTACGCCGACCTCCAGGAAGCTGGACGACGACAGGACCGCCGGCGAGCGGCGTATGTTGCTGGCCAGTATGACGCCCGCGCACGGCTCGGTGAGCCCGGTAGCCTGTTGCACCGCCGTCGTGGTGTAGGCGATCTTGTATCCTGCCACCGGCCCGTAACTCTCGGTGAGCGCGCCCTGGTACTTTTCCTGCACCGCATAGGCTTCGTCGATGCTTTGCGGCAACGTCGCATCGTCCAGCAGGTACTTTCCCTTGTTGTTGAACTGCTCCAGCAGCACCGCCGCCGCGCGGTCGGTGCGGGTTGTTTCGGATGAATTACTGCTCATGCTATTGACCGCCAAGCAAGACTGGATAACGTCTGTTGGATTATTCCTGTGCGCGCAGCTACAACGCCTGCCATTGACGGCGGTTGTCCAAGCGGACGATGCGGCCGAATCCGGGAGATGCCAAGTGCACCGCGGCGACCGGGATGCCGTCACGTTCCAAGCGTTCCATCAGGTTGCGGCGGGTAATGCGAGTCTGCTCCGGGTCGATGTCGGCTCTGGAGACCCAATCAGTGTTCTCTATCTGGACTGTATTGTGCAGCACGTCTCCCAGCACCAAGCCCTGCTGGCCTTGGGATGAAATCACTAAGCTCATGTGGCCCGGAGTGTGGCCGGGAGTGGGAAGGGTGCTTATTTCGCCGGTCAACTGGCGCTCCCCGTCCACTAGTTCGACTACACCCAGGTCCTCCAGAGGCCAGACGCAGTCAGGGGCGTTGGGGAACCGGGCCTCGATCAGCGAGGGGTCGTGGCAGGCCTCCCAGTCCTTGGCGCTCACGTAATACTTGGCGTTGGGGAAGGTGGGGACCTGCTTCCCGTCTTGAGAGGAAAGGTTCCAGCCGATGTGGTCCCGGTGGGCGTGAGTCATCACCACCATGTCCACCTCTTCCGGCCTTACGCCGTGGGCGGCGAAGTCGTTCAGCAGTTCTCCCCAAGGCGTCTCTGCCGAGACCTTTGGCCCCATTCCGGTGTCTACGGCGATCAATTGGCCCTCGGACCGGATGAGGAAGCAGGCGAGATTAAAACTTACGCCGCCTTCCGAGCTTAGGTGGTGCTCATGACCTGCCCAATCCGCTTGCGGGATATCCGGGAAGAAGTTGCACAGGTCGAATGCCAGCACTCCGTCGGATAGCGAAGTGATTTCGACGTTGCCGATGGTAAGTTTGTTGTCAGGCAAGGGGGCCTCCTCGGCGCCGCGTCGTGCGGCGTTCTTTAGTCCGGGTGGGTTAGTCCCCGATTATAGGCCGCTATACAGCCCGCGACAAATGGGCGCCCTCTACTCTTGGGACGCGCGATGGTCGGCGACGATTCGGCCCTCTTTCAGCACAAGTTGCAGTTTGCCCAGGTTCTCTATGTCATCGAGGGGATTGTCCCCGACGACTATCAGGTCGGCAATCTTCCCAACTTCCACCGTCCCCAGATCGTCTCCCCTGCCGCACAGCGCCGCCCCGTCCCTGGTGGCGGCCAATAACGTTTGCCAGGTTGTGGCCCCGTCCTTGACCCAAAGGCCCATTTCCAGCAGGGCCGACTCTCGCAGTGGGTACAGGTCAGACCCCAAGGCCATCTTGACCCCGGAGCGGAGCGCCTGCTGGAACCAGTTGCGGTGGGTGTCTACGGCCGCTTCCGCCCGCACGATCAGGTCCGGCGCCAAGTTCTTCTGCTTTATCCAGCGCTTCTCCCGCTCAGAGGTAGCCTGCGAAGGTGTCAAGTGGGTGATGCCAAGGGTAGGAACGTACCAAGTGTCCCCCTCGACGAACATCTGCATGCACTCTTCGTCCATGATGTACCCGTGCTCCACGGTGTGCGCGCCCAGCCGGAGGGCCGTTCTGACCGCGTCCGGGTTGGTTGCATGGGCCATCACCTTGAAGTCGCGCTGCTTGCACATGGCGAAGGTGGCCGCCAGTTCCTCTTCCAACAGGAAGGTGTGCGTATGCCGGTCCCAGAAGGGCCCCATGACGCCGCCCGAAAGGTTCAGCTTTATATGGTCTACGCCGTTCTTGATTTGCTCGCGCACCGCGTTGACGAAACCGTAGGGGCCGTCGCACTCTCGGGCATGGCCGGATGTAAGGAAATGTCCGCCGGTGGTGGTGAGGAAGTTTCCGCAGGCGAACACCCGCGGGCCGTCCAGTTCACCGGAGGCGAAAGTATTTCGCCAAGCCACGTCCATAAAGTGGCCCGCGCCGCCGCAGCGGACGCCTACCACGCCTCCGTGGATCATGCCCTGCATCAGGTTTCGCCCGAAAGTGGCTGTTTGCTGGGACACGGTGATATTGGGAGCAGCATATTCCGGGTGGATGTGGACGTCCCACAGTCCGGGCAGCAGATAAGCGCCGTTCAGATCGATCACTTGGGAATCCTGGCTGGCGGGAGAACGGCGGCCATTGGTGATCTCGGCGATAAGTCCGTCCTCAACCACCACGCTTGCTCCGGCCACGGGAACAGGATGAACGCAATCAATCAACGTGGCGTTGGTCAGCACCAAGCGCATAGTTACCTCCCCAACGGTTGCTTTGAATGAAGAACCATCTTTTGAATACCGAAAAATGAGGGCCTTATTCCAAGGCGGTCACGCATCTGGCCGGGTCAGACTCCGACAGTACGTGAGGACGGTGCCCGGTGTGAACGTAGTCGGCGATCAACTTGCCCGCCATGGGCCCTCGCCCGAAGCCGGAAGAGGCCAACCCGCTGACGATGTACAGGTTGTCCAGTTGGGGTATCTTTCCGATGATCGGTTTTCCGTCCAGCGAGAAGGGCATCAGGCCGGCCCAGGTCCGGCTAATGGAAAGCTGGCCCAGCATCGGGATCACCTCGGTGGCGTGGCCCAGGTTAACCTCGATCCCAGCGGCGTCAACCGTCTTGTCGTACCCGATCATCTGCCGGTCGCCGCCGAAGATTATCTCTCCGTCCCTGGTCTGCCGGCCGTAAAGGTGCCTGGTGACGCGACGACAGCCTTGGTGAGTCAATTCAGGCGGCGTGTCGGGACCGTTTCCCGGCGTGGTATGCCATTGCAAGGATGATTCAGCCGAGGACAGCGTCTGAAACACCCGAGGGGGTAGCGAATTAGTGGCCCACATCTGCCCGCGCACTGGGATTATGGGAATTTGTACTCCCAGCATCTCTCCCAGCGGCCCGCACCAAGCGCCCGCCGCCAGCACAAGTTGTTGGGCATGGTACACTTCGGCGGAGCAGGTTACACGGTAACCGCCGCCGCCCAGCTTGGAGATCCCCGTTACTTCCCGCCCCGTCAGGACTTCCGCGCCTTGTTGCGCGGCCGCCGCGGCAAAAGCGCGGGTGGCCTTTTGGGGGTCGGCCTGGGCCCGGAGCGGATAATGTATCGCCCCCGGCAACTCGGGGTTGAACTCAGGCTCTATGGCCCTGACTTCCCTCGCGGTCAGTAATTCCACCGAGTAGCCAAGGGACTTCAGAGACGACACTTGGTCACGAGAGAAGCTGTACTGCTCTGCGGTTTGAATCGCTTGAAGGGCGCCGGAAGCCCGGAATTCCATATCGTAACCATGGTCCAGTTGCAGGGCCTTGAATATCTGGAGGCTTCCCATGGTGAGGTAGGATTGCAGGTTGGGAAGATTGCCCCAGCCCATTGCGCCAATCGCCCCCGCGTTTACCCCCGACGCTTCAGACGCGATCTCACCCCGCTCCAGCAGGATGACGCTGCGCCCGTGTTCAGCCAGATGATAGGCAGCGGAAGCCCCGGCTATGCCGCCTCCGATGACCACGATTTCCGAATCGGCCATGCTCCCTCCCTGTGCTTGCATTACTATACGCTGGTGGAAGGGCGCGGTTCAACGAGGGCAATGAGCAGGCCATCGTGAGCAACGGCTTTAAGCCGGTCCTCCGGTGCGTTGAATGTTAGTTGGCTGGCGCCAGTTGACTCGCGTCTTTGACTTGGATGTTGGACACCAGTATTACCAGGTCACCCAGCTTCTTGATTTCGAATTCGGAGAACTCGTCAGCCACCGTCAGGTAACGGGCGGCCACTTCCCGCATCTCCCTCTTCATGGCGGTCATTTTGTCTGCGGGAAGGTCCAGCCGGTCCTGAATCAGAACAAGCTGGAGCCGCTGCCGCGCCGTTTGGCTGGATAGCTCAGGGTCGTCGGAGTTCGCGATCTGACTGACGATCCAGCGGATGAATTCACGCATGGGAATATGCCCTCCCGTTCAGCCCCATAATGCCTTTGAGCCGGTCAACCAGGCCGGCCTTTGAATCCAGATCGGGGAGAGGGACTTCTTCACCGTCGATCCTGGCCGCGATGCGCAGGAAGGCGGCGCCTGACGAAGCCTTTTTGTCATGGACTACCGGGACTCCCCGATTGGCGGCGGTGATGGTCCGATCGTCGGCGGGCACCAACCCCAGCACTTCCACTCCCAGCAGGTCCACTATGTCCTGCTTGTCCATCATTTCGCCATGCTTGACCATGCCGGTATTTACGCGGTTTATGATCAACTTGGGTCTGCTCAGACCGGACGATTCCAGAAGCCCGATAACCCTGTCGGCGTCACGAATGGCCGAGACCTCCGGGGTGGTGACCAGTATGGCCTCCCTCGCTGCGCCCACTGCGTTTCTGAACCCTCCCTCGATGCCGGCGGGGCAGTCCATCAAGACGTAGTCGAAATCCTTTTCCAAGTCGGCGCAAACTGCTCGCAGTTGTTCAGGGTCGATCGCGTCTTTGTCCCTCGTCTGCGCCGCCGGGATCAAATACAACTCCAGCTTGTGCCTGTCCCGGATCATGGCCTGCTGTGGTTTGCACTTGCCTTCAATGAGGTTTACCAAGTCATAGACAATGCGATTTTCCAAGCCCATGATCACGTCCAGGTTACGCAGCCCTATATCGGTGTCTATGACCACCACCTTGTGACCGCGCATGGCCAGAGCGGTGCCAAGGTTGGCTGTTGTGGTGGTCTTGCCCACTCCGCCTTTGCCGGATGTGATTACAATAGTCCTACCCGTCATACAACTCCCCCCTCCCGTAATTGGCGAAACGTCCCTCGAACGCCGCCAAGTGGATGGACTGCCCCCGGACGTAAGCGATGACCGGGACGGTTTCCGTATCTCTGATCCACGGTCCCGAGTCGGCGAAGACACCCACATAAGGACCGATTTGAATGCGGGGTGAACCGAGGCTCAACGCCACTATGGTGGCTTCGGTATAGCCGCTGGAACCGGCGTGAGCGTATCCTCGCAGGCACCCAACTATTACTATGTCCCCTTCCGCCACTACCTCGGCGCCAGGGTTGACGTCGCCCAACACCACCACATCGCCATCGTGGGTAATGATTTCGCCAGAGCGGCAGGTGGACTTGACCAGCAACGCGGATTCGACGTTCCCCTTGGAGTGGCTGCTCTGCTTGGTCGTTGCCGGTCTGCGCTTCGTTTGGGCTTGGGAGGCAGGGCTTGCCGAGTTCCCTTTGAGTTCCAATTCTGATGCCCCGGGACCGGCGTGCGGCTCTATCACCGCCTTGTCCGACTTGGGTGTTGGGTTGCCCGACACAAATACATCGTCTGGTATGGAAGTCAGGACAGCATTGTGCTGCGGAAAATTCGGATATTGAGCAGCATAGTCTACAGGCGATTCTCCAGTGGCATCCGGTACGCACGAGAACCGGACCACTCGTAACCCTGACTCGTTTTCGATAATATCCTTGAACCCGGACAGTTGCTCCTCGGAAAAAAACCGGGTACCGACCGTCAAGATTATTTCACCGCCGGACCAGAGCCCCCGGTGTTCAGTCAAGTAACCTTTTAATGCCTCCGACGTCTCCGCGAAGGGCATTGAATCGTCGATGATGAACTCGGCATTTGTGCCTCGTCCAGATACTTTTACCGGAGCGTAATCTAACATGAGGCGATCATCCAAATGGCGCGGCGTCGCGCTTGAAGCAGATTATGTTACACAGGCGAATCTGTTGACGCTGAGTGCTTCACCTTATGTAACCTCGTTTATACCAATGCCCTTTGAAGAGATTCAATGAATTTGGCGACCGATTTGGGCAATTTCCAAGACTTCTTTGATAATTGCCCACATCGGTTGTCGCAAAAACACCCCTGCATTACAGGGGTGTCATGCGCCGGGTCAGGTCGGGGTTGGTGAAAGTTCAGTCACGGGCCCCGAAAACGGCTACCGAGCAGGTGAAAGAGCCGGGGCGGCCTCCCAGGTTATGGGTCAGGCCCAAATCGGCCTTTTGCAACTGGCGCGGACCGGCTTTCCCCTGTATCTGCTTGTAGACCTCGTAAATCATCCTGATGCCGCTGGCCCCGACGGGATGCCCGAAGCATTTGAGGCCTCCGTCGGTGTTTACCGGCAAATCGCCTTCCAATCCAAAGGATCCCGCCTCCACGTCCTCGCCCGCTTTCCCCCTGGGGCTGAACCCCAGGTCCTCGCAGATTATCAATTCGGTAATGGTGAAGCAGTCGTGGACCATGGCCATGTCCAGCTCCCGCCGCGGGTCGGATATGCCCGCCTCCTCGTAACATGCTTGGCTGGCCCTGACCGTCTCGGGAAAGTGGACGAAGTCCCAATCGTTGCGCAACACTCCGAAAGCGCCCACGGCCAAGCCCAGTCCCTTGACCAGCACATAGTCGTCCCGGAAGCTTCGCGCTATCTCCGGTGTTGTTATGATGGCCGCCGCCGCGCCGTCGCTGACCCCGCAGCAATCGAACAACCCCAAGGGCCACGCGATCATGGGCGCGTTAATCACCTGCTCGGTGCTGACTTCCCGCTGGAAGTGGGCCTTGGGATTCAAGGAGCCGTTGTGGTGATTCTTGGCGGCAATGCGGGCCAGGGTCTCCTTTCCTTGGTCGTAGGGAATGTCGTAGTGGTGAAAGTAACGAGTAGCCGCCATGGCAAACTGGGCCGGCGGAGGTGTGGGCGGAGCTACGTCCGCCCCCGGCGGCTCCGGGATGGCAAGGCCGGAGAACCCCGAGTCTTTCAGCTTCTCCACTCCCAGGGCCAGCACAATGTCGTAAACGCCGGCCGCCACGGCATAGCAAGCGTTGCGGAAGGCGTCAGTGGCAGTGGCGCAGGCGTTTTCCACCCTGGTAATGGGAATGTAGTCCAGCTTCAACGCCTCTGCCAGCGGTTGGCCGGTGCGGAAGGAGCCAACGGTGCCCAGCCAAGCGGCTTGTATATCCTTGCCCTCTACGCCCGCGTCGGCGAAGGCCTCGTAAGCTGCCTCCACCATCAGGTCCGCGGCGTTGGCGTCCCAACGTTCGCCAAACTTGGTGCAGCCCATTCCCATTATTGCTACCTTGTCCCTGATGCCGCTCATGGTCTCTTCTCCAACCCTAGTCCCCACGCTTGGAGCGTTGGGGAATCGCCTTCCAGTAGTAGTTATGGATGCCGTTTACGACTCGCAGCTTGCGGAAGCTCATTTCGACCGCCATGCCGATTTTCACTTCTTCGAGAGCGCGGTCGGTTATCATGCAAAGCATTCGCCCGCCGCATTGAAAGTCCACCGCCGCGATCACCAAAGGAGTATCTGCGCTGGCTGCCAAGTAGTCCATGGAATAAGTGAATACCTTGGCCGGTTGGTCGCTCAAGCGGACCGGAAACGAGTCGTCCCTAGCACGACAATTGACGCAAACTATCTGAGGCGGGTACTGAACGTAGCCGCACCTGTTGCATGTGGTCCCATAAAGCCGGATGTTCTGGTCGTTTTCCCGCCACAGAGCCGTCGCCGAAGGAGACGACGGGGTCGGACGCCGCGTATCTGAGTCGGTTACCCAAACGTTGCGCCACCCGGCGTACGTCTCGTAGTCATCCAGCACCAACTTGGAGTTCAAGTACCCGGTAACTCCCATGGGAGGCCGCAACTTGACCAAGTCTCCCGTAGTGCGAAAGCCAATAACGTCGCTGCCGTCCCCATAGGAAACTACCAGCAGCAATTGGCCTGCTTCGGCCTGTTCCAGGGCACCGGCGAGCAACATCAAGGGGAAGGCTGCTCCGGTGTTGCCCATCTGGCCGAACAGCGGGTCTTGCACCTGCTCGGTGCTGAATCCCAGTTGCCGGGCCAGTTGACTGTGCCGGCGCCCGTCGGGGGCGTAAAGGGCGACCTTGGAAACGTCCCGAGGCGACAACCCCTCTTGGTAGAAAAACCCCGATACAGCCTCGCCGAGAACCCGGCCCAGTCCCTCTTCCGTGGCAAACCTGTCTTCCCAGGAACGGACAAACGGGTCCTGCGGAGAACGCCAAGTGTCCAGCATGTTATCGGTAATGGAGTAGAAGCCTTCGAGCGCGGCGATCGTCCCTTCCCTGGATATGAGGAATGCGGCCGCGCCGTCCCCCGAATTTCGTTCCGCGTCTCCCTTTGGCGCTCCCTGCCGGTTGTCGCTGGCTATTACCAGCACCTGCCCGGCGGTGCCGGCCGATACCGAGTCAAGGGCTGCCTTTATCCCGGCGGTGCCCGCTCTCAGCACCCCGGTAATATCGGCGGAGAAAATATCCCTTCGCAGGTCAAGGGCATTGGCGATTATCGCGGCGCATTGCTTTTCGGCGTAGGGAGGAGTGGTGGTGGCGAAAATAATGCCGTCCACGCTCTGTCTGTCCGTGCCTTGCAGGCAGTCCAAGCCGGCCGCGACTCCCATGGTAACGCTGTCTTCGTCGAAGTTGGCGATGGACCGCTCCGACTTTGAGTTCCAACCGGCAGTGTCACCACCAAGCCGGTACCGGGGAACGTAAGCGCCAAACGCAGCGATTCCTGCCAAAAAAGTCTCCCGGACAGGCCAAGTAGCCTTCATGCTAGCGTTTATTCGTTGGCGGCGCAAGCTTGGTCAACTCTGACTGGGGCGATTATATTTTCTATCGCCTCCAGAACCGGCTGGCGTATAATTGGCGTGAATGTTGTGGTTGTTGGTATTTGGTCCAATTGATCCAGGAGAGATTCACAAGTGATTGACGAAACTCTGTCCACAATTCTTTCCGCCGCAGGTTGGGACACCCAACGCGCCGCCGGAGTCGAAATTACGGGCGGTAGGGACCCGATTCTGCCGACACCCTTTCGTATAGGTGAAACGGCCGCGGCCAGCCTCGCTGCCGTCGGTCTTGCGGTTTCGGATATTTGGAAGCTACGGACCGGGCGTGGCCAAGACATCAGCGTCGACACCCGGCGGGCCACGGCCTCGTTGCGCAGCAGCCGGTATATGATAATGGACGATGCGCCGGTCGCCGCCGAGCGGACCCCGGTGATGGGGGTGTACCCCGCCCAAAACGGCCGCTGGAGCTATCTCCACTGCAACTTCCCCAACCATCGCGACGCGGCCTTGAGCGTGCTGGGCGTAGAGGAAGACCGGGAAGCGGTGCGTCAGGCAGTGGCCCGCTGGGACGCCCTGGAACTTGAGGAAGCCATCATAGCCGCAAATGGCGCCGGGGGAATGGTGCGGTCCATGGAGGAGTGGTCGCAACATCCGCAAGCCGCCGCCGTCGCTTCCCTGCCCCTGTTGGAGATCGAAAAGATCGGCGACTGTCCCCCGCAACCCCTGCCCGAGGGCCCCAGGCCATTATCGGGGGTCAGGGTTCTGGACCTTACCCGCGTATTGGCCGGGCCGACCTGCGCCCGCACCCTGGCCGAACACGGCGCCGACGTGTTGAAGATAACCGCCAGCCACCTGCCCAGCAGCGCTTCACAGGAACACGACACCGGCCACGGCAAGCTTTCAGCCTTCCTCGACCTGCGGGAAAAGAAGGACGTGGATACCCTGCGGGGACTGGTCAGCGAAGCCGACGTTTTCTCCCAAGGATACCGGCCGGGCACTCTGGCGCAACGGGGGCTGTCTCCTGAGGATTTGGCCAATCTGCGTCCCGGCATCGTATATGTCTCTCTGTCGGCATTTGGCTGTGTGGGGCCGTGGGCTTCGCGGCGGGGCTTCGATACGGTAGTGCAAACGGTAAGCGGCATAACCGACCGGCAGGGGAAGCTGTTTCCCGGAGCGGAGCCGGGACCGCAATTCTACCCGGTTTCAGCCATCGACTATCTCACCGGCTACCTGATGGCGTTCGGGGCTTTGACGGCCTTGGCCCGCCGGGTCCGCGAAGGAGGCAGTTGGCTGGTCCGTATCTCTTTGGCGCAAACCGGACGATGGCTTGTGGAACGCGGCCAAGTCCCGGAAGCGGAACTACAGGACGTGCCGCAGGACTTCACCCCGGAAGAGATAGAACGGTGGTCAACAGCTACCGACGTACCTGGAGGCCGGTTGCAGCACTTGGCGCCCGTGCTGCAACTCTCGGAGACCCAGCCCTACTGGGCCAGGCCGTCCGTACCCCTTGGTTACCACAACCCGGTGTGGCCGGAGCGGGCGGTGTAAGAACGTCCATCGGCGGTTTCGCGCAAACCATCTGGTTGCAACGAAACGCTTGACCTTACTCCACCGGCAACACCGGTTCGGTCCGGTCTGCCGGCAGGTCCACTTCGAAGGTGTTCAGGAAGAAGGCCGTCTGAGCATAGTTGCTCATCAGGGCCGAAATCTCTACAAGGTGCTGCGCACCGAACTGTTCCAAGGCTATCTGGAACGTTGAAGACGAAACCCTGTGGTTCCTGTAGAACTCGGCGCAGAAGTTGACAATCGCCGATTCGTCGGGAGCCATATCGGGCAGGGGCTTCCTGTCGCGCAGAGCGTCCACCAATGCGTCGCTGACCCCTTCCTGCCGCGCCGCCGGAGCATGGGCGTTCCAGATGTACGGGCAGTCCATGGCGCGGGCGGTGGCCAGGATCGCCAACTCCTGAATCCTCTTGGGGAAAGTGGTCTCGAAACGGAGGTAGCCCGTGAGACGGCTTCTCCGTAGTGACATCTCCGGGCTGTTGATGGTAATGGAGCCAGGGCCGCCGGTGATCGTACCGCCGGTGTCCTTGGTCAGCTCATCGAAAGCGTCCCGGAACTCTTCAGGCACCATGTCTCTGGTTACTACGGGCAATCTTGCCATAATTCACCTCAGTCAGCAGCGAGCATGAGTTAGTCTTCCAATTGAACAGTGGCGGTTATCCTTGGAACGTTGCCCACCACTCGGGTGGTGTGTCCCCGGCCTGTCAAGTCTTCAGCCAGATTGACGTCTCCCGGCCCAAGCCGGTGGATTGTCCCGTCGCCGAGACCGATTTCCGCCTCCCCGGATAGGGTGATTATGTACTGCCTGCGGGGGGCCACGTGCCAATCGCTGAAAAACCCTGGTTCCATCGCCCTGAATAGGATCCCCTTGGCGCCGTGCAACTGGGTCCAGTCCGGATGGGAGGCCGGGTCGATGATTTCGATGTGGGATTCGCCATCGTCGCCTGAGTACAGTCTGATGGATGCCATGTTGTCTCCTCTTAATGGAAGTCTTGGATGAATCTTAACTCAAAAACGGCCTTATGGCTTGGGAATTCAATGTAGATTCAACAGGTCAACGAAGGGCCTATGTTACAATGGCGCAACAATTCTCAAGGCTGGTTGGACAGCAATTGTCCAGGAGTAACTACCTTTGACCCGCATTCGGTTAGTTTGCCTGCTGTCGGTGCTGACGGCGTGTCTGCTTCTGACGGGTGGTTGCGCCTTGCAGGTCTTCGGAGGGGAAGAAGAACCACCTTCGCAATTGGAGGAGTTGCCGCCTGAATTCGAACGTCTTTTGGAAGTGTGGGAACTTCTGGAGCGTGAACATATCAATGGCGGCGAACTCGACCCGCAGGAGATGAGCGACGGTGCGATCAAAGGTATGCTCGCTGCGTTGGATGACCCTTACGCGGCCTTTTTCACCCCTGACCAATTCAACGTAGCCAACCAGGACCTGAAGGGATTTTTCGAGGGCATTGGCGCACAGGTCGGGATTCGCAACGGGCATATCACTATCCTGGCCCCCATGCCCGGAGCACCGGCAGAGAAGGCGGGTATTCGCCCCGGCGACGTTATTCTGGAGATCGAGGGCGAGAGCACCGAGGGAATCAGCCTGCTGGAGGCCGTCAACCTGATTCGCGGGCCCAAGGGCACCGTGGTGACGCTTCTGATTCTCCATGATGACACCGGAACGCCGGTGTCCATTCCGATCACACGCGGCGTTATTCCGCTGACCTCGGTGGAGTTCACTATGAATACTGACGGTATAGGGCATCTCCGGGTGTTCAATTTCGCCAGTAACACCAACGATGAACTCTTGGCCGCGTTGAGGCAGTTTGAAGATTCCCGAGGCAAGGGGTTGGTGTTGGACTTGCGCAACAATCCGGGAGGTCTGCTTTCCGCTGTCGTAGACGTGACCAGCCAGTTCCTGCAGGACGGTCTGGTGCTGTACCAGATCGATGCCCACGGCAGTCGCACCGATTGGGGCGTCAAGGCCGGCGGCAGGGCGAAGGACATCCCGATGGTCGTTCTGGTCAACGAGTTCAGCGCCAGCGCCAGCGAGGTGTTCGCCGGGGCCATAATGGACCATGGAAGGGCGACCGTGGTTGGGAATACCACTTTCGGTAAGGGGAGCGTCAACAACCTGTGGCCTTTGACGGACGGGTCAGGCGTCAACTTCACCATTGCCCATTGGTTCACTCCCAACGGAACATTGATTGAGGGAGCAGGCATAACCCCGGATGTGGTGCTGGCTGACGCCCCTGACGATTCCGGTGACATCCAGTTGGACCGCGCCGTCGAAATATTGCAGGAACAACTTGCCAGAGGCGGATAGCGTATGGCCGCGAAAAAACAAGGAAAAACCTCAAATCCAAACCGTACTATCGCCACCAACCGCAGGGCAGGCTACGACTACGAGTTGTTGGACAGATATGAAGCCGGCATCGCGCTCACTGGAACGGAGATCAAGTCGGTGAGAGCGGGCCGTGTAGACCTGCGGGACGCTTACGCGCGTCCCCAGCAGGGCGAGCTGTGGCTGGTGAACGCCCACATCGCGCCCTACGATGCGGGCAGCATTTACAATCACAACCCCCGCCGCCCGCGCAAGCTGTTACTGCACCGGGACGAAATCAACAAATTGACCTCCTCGGCCGCCGAAAAAGGGCTGACTATAGTGGCCGTCAGCATGTACATAAAGGGACACGTTGCCAAAGTGGGCTTGGCGCTCGCCAAGGGCAAACGCCGTTATGACAAGAGGAGGGCGATTATCAACCGCGAAATGGACCAACAGGCCCGCCGGGCGTTGGGGGCGGCTCGTTAAGTGCAGACCGTATCGTGACATTAAGCGCAAGCGGACTTTCGGAGTATACGCAAGTCAGGTGGTCAAATGACTCAAACACCCCCGACCGAACCCTATGACCGCGGCAATGCCGCAGTAGACGATTACCGTCGGCAGTCCAGAGAATTCCTGGCTAAAGCGCGGACGTACTTGGCTGATGATGATTTGCACCAAGCATCCGAAAAAGGATGGGGCGCGGCCGCGTGGATGGCAAAGGCCGTGGCAGAGGCGCAGGGTTGGCAATACCGGAAACACGACGAGTTTTTTACGGTGATGTACCAAGCCGAGGACTTGTCCGGTGATGCCCGTATTTCCGGTATGCGAGCCCGCGCGAACGAATTACACGGTTTCTTCTACACACGCAAGATGTTCTTGCGTCCTGATGTCATCGGCAGGCACTTGGACCAGATGGAGCTTTTGTTGGACATCCTGCAACCGCTGACCGAGCCGGAGTGACCGGTTGGAGCAACCGGACTCCCTCGTCCTTACCCCTGACACATTGACCAAGGAGCAATACATTGATTCGCACCCTTAACGGCATAACCCCAAAGGTGGCGGACACCGCTTGGGTTAGCGAGTTCGCTTACGTTGTCGGCAACGTTGAGATAGGCGAGTACGCCAGCATCTGGCCTGGGGTGACCGTCAGGGGCGACGGGGACCGGACGATAGTCATCGGCGACTACGTCAACGTTCAAGAGGGATCGGTAATTCACGGCGACGGGATGGTCATCGGCGACTACGTCAGCGTGGGGCATTCCGTGGTGGTGCACTGCGACCGCATCGGCGATGGGTCGCTACTGGGCAACAACAGCACGGTCCTGCCCAGGGTCACCCTGGGTAAACAGTGCCTCATAGCCGCCAACTCGGTCGTCCTGTCCGGCAACGATATTCCGGACCGCTCCTTCGTCACCGGTGCGCCGGCTTCCATCAAGAGAGAGGTCACCCCGCAGCAGATGGAAAACATGAAGCACACCGCAACGGAGTTGGTCGAACGGGCCAAGCGGTTCAAGCTCAGCGGGCTATAGCCCGCAGGCCTTTACCCCAGCCTCTGTGCCACCGGCAATACCCGGTCTGCCAAGTGCTCCATCACCCTGATGCTGTCGTCGATCCCATCCACCCGGAAGTCGTAGGTCAACTGGTCGATTCCCAGTTCCCGGCAGTAATGGACGTCGTCAATGACCTCCTGAGTCGTTCCCGCGACCAACCCGCCGGTCCTCAAGGTTGAGCCTTCCTCGAACCCTATGTCGGTGAAGTGCAGGGCGCGTTTCAGCGATATGGTAATTTCAGAAGGGTCTCTTCCGGCTTGCTCGGTTTGCTGCCGCAGGTAGGGCAAGTTCTTGGCGACGTAGTCCGGCGTCTGCCGGCTGACGTGCCAGCAGTCCCCGTACTTGGCGGTACGCCGCAGCGCGCGCCGGGTATGTCCGCCTACCCAGATGGGAATATGGGGCTTTTGCACGGGCTTCGGATAGAATTGAATCCCGTCAACTTGGTAGTAGCGCCCGTGAAACTCGGGGTCGGCCTCGGTCCACAGGGCTTTGAATATCCCCAGGAACTCGTCGCTCATTGCGCCGCGGTCGGCGTAGGGCGCGCCCAGAACGTCGAACTCCTTCTCCAGCCATCCCACGCCCACGCCGCAGATCATCCTTCCTCCGGTCAGAACGTCCAATGACGCGAACATCTTGGCCTGCACCACCGGGTTTCGATAGGGAAGGATGATTACAGTGCTGCCTACCTTGATGGTCTCGGTGCAGGCCGCCACGTACCCCAGCGTCGTCATGGTTTCGAGAAACGGGTCATCCGAGGGACGGGAGAAGGAACCGTCGGCCGAATAGGGGTACTGGTTGGTGCCTCCCGTGGGCAGGATAATGTGGTCCCCCGCCAGCACGCACTCAAACCCCAACTCCTCGGCCCTTTGCACGAACCTCCGTATGCTGGGGCCATGAAGCAACTGGGGGATGCTCAGTCCGATATTCATGTTTTGTACTCTCCGTAATATGACCAGGCAAATTGGTCGCGGCGGCTAGTGTATCCCACCCCAGGTGAGGCGGTCAAAAAGTCATGCGGGTGGGCGATGGAGGATTCACACAGGTCTAGTTAGCCACGCAGGCTATGCCTTGCTCTTTGATTTTCGCCAACAGTTTTTCCGCTATTCCTTTAATCCTCACCATGTCATCCACTGAACTGAAAGGCCTCAAAGTTAACATCTCTTGTGCACGCACTTTGCCAATGTACTTAATCTTTTGTAATTCCTCCACCGAGGCCGAATTTATGTCCACTTGGCCTTCCCGGCACCCGGTGGGCGTGGAGGTGGGTCTGGGGGTAGGTGTAGGCGTGGGCGCGACGGTTGGTGTGGGTGTGGCAGTAGGCGTAGGCGTGGCAGTTGGCGCAGGTGTCGGTGTCGCCGTTGGTGGAACCGGAGTTGGCGTAGGTGAAGGCACTGGAGTGGCGGTAGGGAACGGAGTTGGTGTTGGCAGTGGAGTTGACGTCGCGACAGGCTGGGGAGTCACAGTTGGGACCGGGGTTGGTGTGGGTGACGGAGTTGGCGTCACGACGGGCGTGGGAGTTGGAGTAGGAGAAGGCATTGGCGTCGCCGTAGGAGACGCGGTAGGCGATGGCGTTGAGGTTGCCGTCGGGCCGGGTGTTGGCGTTGGAAGAGGGATTGGGGTAGAGGTCGCGGTCGGGACCAGTACCAGCTTCGGCACAGGAATTACCAAGACAAACGGCGTGGCGGTAGGAATGGTCGTCGGAGTCGCCGTTGGTGTCGTGGTAGGCAGTGAGACCGCGGTAAGTGTGGGTATCGGTGGCGGCGCCGGCATTGACGTGGGAATCGGCGGTTGCGTCGGCGCCGGTATAGGCGCAGGCGTGGCCGTTGGCTGCCGGACAGGTGTGGGCGAAGGAATCGGCGCCACTGTGGCCGTGCCAGCCAATGCGGGTTGCGGAGTGTCGGCCGGTAGCGGTTGCACAACGGCCGCTGTGGCGCCGGATGGGCCCAAGGTGGGCGGAAGTAGGTCTGTGGGCTGTATTGAAGGTATCGTGGGACGCGCCTGTGTGGGCATGTCTGGGTAACGTGTGGACGTTGGCGGGCATCCCCACAGTCCTTTATTGAGGGATTGGGCACGTGATTGGAGAGACAGGTATTCCTGGGACCTGGCGTCTCCGGTCTGGAGAGATGTTTGAGCCAACCCTAACTCCAGCATGGTGGCGTTGAAGTCCTCGTTGCCTAACATCACGACTGCTTGGAGGCGGCCAGAGGAAAATAACTCGGCCAGTGTGGACCCTTGGAGCAACAGGGTTACGGTGCGTCCTTGCAACCGGATTTCGGCGAATTCACGAGCACGCCTGTCCCAGTGGCGCAGGCAAGCGGCGCGCTGGCCCATTCGATTCTCGTCGGATGCTTGGGTATCCAAATCATCCGGCGGTCCCAAGCCCAGCATACCAATGTCGTCGCGGGTTTGGTCTTCGGTCTCCACCCGTATGGTTGTGGCGTCTTTAACCTCCACTACTATCACGTCTAGGAACTGAGGGATCCCCAGCACCGTCAGTTTGGGTATTTTATCGGCCTCACTTTGTATCGCCTCTTCAGTGTCGCCGGCAGCGTTGATACCGGCTTGGGATGAGGTGAAGGCCACGGTGGGGTGGGAACGGGACATTGTCCCGTTTGGCTGGGAATTCTGGGGAAGCATGGGCAATGGGGTTGATGGGTCGTGTGTTTCCGGTAAGCTGCTTTCGCCGCAACCGATAACCAAGGCGACGAAAAGAATGGTGGCAAAGAAAAATAGGACGCCGACGGGGAAGCAGGGAATGGGGTTGCTCGTACCCCTTGAGATAATTTTCGCGAATGTCACGAAAGGAGTGTAACTTATTTGTGTCAGTCCGTCAGCTACACCGCCACTGCACAGGGACGGCGCATGTTGCCAGAGGCGAGGCAGAGGGATAATATTGGCTCACCGTCGGCCAACAATGGTCTTTGGACAGGTTAGCGACAGCAGTGGACAGTGTAAGTCCGTTGATGGCCTCAGGATGAAAAGGGGGTTGACGATGGCGACTGCAAGTATCGACCACATCGCTATGCCAACGGCAAACGCCGAAAGGCTGTTGGACTTTTACAAGCGGTTGGGGTTCGCCATTAACGATGAAGAGGCATGGCGGGCGGGGAAAGCGAACATTTTCTCCATTCAGGTTGGCGATTCCAAGATCAACGTACACCCCGAGGGTCACACCGCCTCGTTGCGGGGTCCCACCGCCGTGCCCGGATGCGCCGACATCTGCTTCGTTTGGGATGGCACCGTTGAGGAGTGTCAAGAGATGCTGGCGCAGGCCGGTGTGGATGTAATCGAAGGGCCGGGACCGCGCAAGGGCGCCCGCGCCAGGGGCACGCTGAAGGCGGTGAGTCTCTACGCGAGGGACCCGGACCAGAACCTGTTGGAGTGGATGATTTACTTGGACGATTAGGTCTTCGCGTCCGTAATACTCAAGCCGTCATTCCCGCGCAGGAACGTCACCCCCGCGCAGGTGAGGGCGGGAATCCATAGGTTGTGCCTGTCTCCAAGTGAGTGTACGCGAAGCAGGTTAGTTTCAAGACTGTAAGGAAGAGATAGCTATGCCGCAAATGACCGGAAAAGAGGCTTTAGCCCGGATGCTGGCCGCCGAGGGTGCGGAGTACGTGTTCGGCAACCCTGGGACCAGCGAGACTCCCTTCTTGGACGTGTTGCAGGACTACCCTCAAATTAAGTACGTGCAGGCGCTGCAGGAAGGCACGGCGGTCGGGATGGCCGACGGATACGCGCGGGCCACTGGACGTCCCGCCTTCGCCAACATCCATATCGCGGGAGGGCTGGCTAACGGCATCAGCGCGTTGTACAACGCTTACCGCGGGGGCACGCCGCTCGTATTGACCGCGGGCAACTCCGACACGCGGATGCTGCTGACTGAGCCTACGCTGTCCGGGGACTTGGTCGAGATGACCGACCAGTACACCAAGTGGAGCGCCCAGGTGCTCCACCCGTCGGACATTCCCATGGCGGTGAGGCGGGCCTACAAAGAGGCTAAAACGCCGCCCACCGGCCCGGTGTTCCTGTCCTTTCCGTGGGACACGATGGACGAGATCGCCGACGTGAACATCGACCCGTCTTCCCAAGGGTACTTCCGCACCCGCCCAGATACCGACGCCATCGCCCATGCCTCTCGCTTGCTGGCCCAAGCCGACAATCCCATCATCTTGGTGGGAGACCGGGTGGCCCAGTCAGGTGGCGTGGCCGAGGTCGTCAGGGTGGCGGAGCAACTGGGAGCACGGGTCTACGCTACATCATTTTCCGAGGTCAACTTCCCCACCAGCCACGGCTTGTATGGCGGCCTGTTGAACACCAGCAGCCCGGCCACTGCGAGGCTGTTGTCTGGCAGCGACGTGGTGTTGGCGGTGGGTGCGGACGTCTTTGCGTCCTTTCTCTACGTCTCCGAGCCGTTCTTGGCGGAGGGCACCAAGCTTATTCACTTGGACAACAGCGCCAAGGAGTTGGAAAAGATATACCCCACTGAAGTCGGCATCCTGTCAGACCCGGCGGCGGGCATGGCGGAACTGGCCGATGCCTTGGAACAGGATATGTCGGCCTCTCTTCGGGAGGCGGCTGCTACACGGGCGGCGACTTGGGCAGAGCAGCGGCGTCGCTCGGACGAGGAATACGAGTCCCGGCTGCGGGACCGCTGGGACCGGAGTCCCATGCCGGTCGAGCGCATGATGCGGGAGTTGGCCCAAGCCATGCCGGAGAATACTATAGTGGCGGATGAGGCCATTACCTCTCGGGGTGCGTTGTTGCGGGAGTTCACCTTCGACGAGCCGGGGAGCCTCTACGGAATCCGCGGCGGGGCCTTGGGCTGGGGTATGCCGGGCGCTTTGGGGGTCAAGCTGGCCAATCCAGACCGGCCGGTGCTCGCAATAGTAGGCGACGGAGCATCCTTGTACACCGTTCAGGCCCTGTGGACCGCATCCCTGTACAACATCCCGGTGGTATATGCCATTTGCAACAACCGCTCTTACCGGATACTCAAGGTCAACATGGACACCTATCTGCGCCACATGCAGAATGACCGGGAAAGGCAGAGCGAATACGTTGGAATGGACTTTGCCAATCCATTGGACTTGGCCGCCATCGCCTCGGCTATGGGCGTGGCCGGGGAAAAGGTGGAGGATGCCAACGAGCTTGGGCCGGCGTTGCGGCGGGCCTATGACAGCGGTAAACCGGCATTGCTGGACGTTAGCATCGACGGAGCCTTGTAGGCGAGCCCAGTCTTCTAAGGACGCTCCCTGCTCGCCCCGCGCGCGCGGGAATCCAGGTTGACCGCGATCCTCGAACGGAAGGGGCGGACGCGGTTAGGGTGTCCTTCCACGCCGGCGGCCACCAGGAACATCAAGCTCTTGCCCTCGGCGTGGGGCGAAAAGAAGTCGGTAACGTCGTCATCGTAGAACGTCATGCCCGTTGCGCCCAAGCCGAGGGAGTGGGCACTGAGGTAGACTTTCCCGCCGCAGATTCCGGCCTCAAGTTGCGCCGCGCGGTACCCACGGTTTCCGTACCGTTCGAGTATTTTCCCCAAGTCCGCCATAAAGAAGGCGATCACGCTGGCGTCGGCTCCCAATGCCTGCTCGAAACACAGGTGGCCGGCTTCCTCGCGGAAATTACCTTCCCGCAGCGTCTCCAACGCGCCACTGTGAGGAGAGAAAAAGTAAGACCCGGAGGGCACGCCCTCCACGTCATTGACAATGAGGTAGACGTCTATCAGGCTGGCGCCGTTGTCGTGGAAATCAGCAGGGACATGGCGGGCGGCGCTTTGGATAATGGCATTCAATTGAGTATCTGAGATGGGGTCCCGTGAAAATCGCCTGGTGGACCCGCGTCTGCGGATTACCTCACCCAACGGGGCCGATTCCGGCGTGTCCAAGCCGCCTGCGGCAGACGCCGCATGGGTGGCGGTGTCACCACCGTCCGCGACACCGTCTGATTGGGAAGTCCTCCACTCCGTCACCTCGGTCTCATCCGTCAAGCATGAGGCTTGGTGCAGGCTGCTGGTTTCCGGATAGTCGATGGGATCGGCGGCGGTAATCCTGCGGTCGGGAG
Source organism: Dehalococcoidia bacterium (assembly GCA_965203835.1). Classification (GTDB taxonomy): domain Bacteria; phylum Chloroflexota; class Dehalococcoidia; order Lucifugimonadales; family UBA3495; genus CBDCFV01. The sequence goes on along the minus strand of OZ241919.1, from coordinate 347,634 downwards.
TCAACGGGGCCGGCTCTACCATGTCCAGAATTGCCGGAGTCTGCGCTCCAGACCCTATGGGCGCCAAGCAAATGCTGCTCTCCTCTTCTCCCTGGATCCGCAGCAGGGTGTCCACGCGCTCGTCGACAAAACCGGCCACCAGTCCCGCAGGCAGACCCAGGGCCGAGCATACGGTCAGCAGATTGGCCAACATCGTTCCGCAGTCCCAGAAGCAGTAACGGTACCCTCTGGCCCGGTACTTCCAAGCACTGCGCCAGAAGGTTGCAGTGAACACCAGGGTTGCGGGGGCCGTAGCGAAGCTTTGGTCTTGCCCGGCTGCGCCCACCAATTCGGCGCGGTAGTCGCCTTTTCGGAGAGGCCTGAGCGCGAAAGTCTCCGGCGCGAAGTGGTAGACGCCCGCCTCCAGTCCGGGGATGTCCTGGCATACCAAGTACACATCGATGGGGTAAAGCGCACCGGCCGAGGCCGCGGCCCGGTACTGGACCAAGCCAACCGAAGGAAGCATGGCTTGGCGCACCAAGCCGGCGGTGTGGAACAGCAACCGGGAAACAGTCGATATGTCGAATGTGCTCGACGTTGCCGATGCCCGGTCGACTGGGAAACTGATGGGTCCGGCCAGAGCTTGAAGGGCCGGCGTGTCTACAGCGGGAAAGATGGTCGGCAGAGGGATGACGGGTAGTTGAGAGTAGGTCTTGAACAGGGGAGGCTTATTCCGCAGGTTGATGTATTCCAGCTTGGTGGCGTTGTGGTAAGTTTGGGCTGCCCCGGTGTCCTGGTTATTCAACAAAGTCTCCTCGGGAGTATTCTGCTATCAGGAAGAAGCCCTTGGAATGGCGCTTTGCTGAGGCCGCCGGACTGGGTTATGTCAACAACTAGGTCTGGCTTCCCAGTGAGACGATCTCATTCCATTCATAGGCGGTTACCGGCTGGATGGACAACCGCATTCCCCGGCGGACCAGCAGCATGTCCTTCAGCTTCGGGTTCTGCTTGATCTCGGCCAAGGTGACGGGTCGGTCGAATGCCTTGTCTGCCTTGATGTCGACCATGAGCCAGATGGGATTGTCCGGAGAGCTCTTGGGATCGTAGTGCTTGTCCGCCGGGTCCCAAGCCGTGCTGTCGGGATAGGCCTCTTTGACGATGGTGGCCGTCCCGATGACCGCCGTAGGCTTGGCGCTGCTGTGGTAGAAAAGTATACGGTCGCCTACTTTCATATCGTCGCGCATGAAGTTGCGCGCTTGATAGTTGCGCACGCCGTCCCATTCCGCAGTCTGGTCTGCCTCGTTCTCCAGATCAGAGTAGGAATAGGCGGTCGGTTCCGACTTGAACAACCAATAACGCGGTTCCGCCATCGACTCCTCCAATGTCCAGCTATCGGGCGCTTGGGTCATCCCTGCCTCTCAACGGGTCGGAGGTCGGAGCAGGGGCCGCAAGCCCTTGTTACCGTATTTTGATCCCTGCTGCCTCCCGGTCGAAACAACCTTCGATGAGGTCTTCGCGCTCCTGCCGCAACAGGTCTTTCCGAACGCGAAGACTGGGTGTGCGCGGCAACTCGTCCCGCATCTCCAAGTATCTCGGCACCTTGAAGTAGGCCAGGTTTTCCGCGCACCAGCGGACCACTTCTTCAGGACCCAATCCCGATTCCGGTCGCCGGGCCACGTAGGCTTTCACCTCGTCCTCGCCCAACTCCGATGGAACGGCTATCACAGCGCAGTCTAACACCGACGGATGGCTCTTAATAACGTTCTCCACTTCCTGAGAGGAGATGTTTTCGCCGCGCCTGCGGATGATGTCCTTCTTGCGGTCGACGTAGTACAGGAACCCGTCGTCATCCATCCAGCCCAAGTCTCCGGTAAAGAGCCAACCGTCCCGAAGGGACTGGTCCGTCTGCTCTTCGTTGCGCCAGTAACCGGACATCGTGGCAGGGTTCTGTATCGTGACTTCGCCTACCTGTCCCAGTTCCAGCGGGGTGGAGGTTTCCTGGTCCACTATGCGTATTTCATTCTTGAAACGGGGGTCTGGATGCGGTCGGGCTTGGCCGGAGGACGACGGCCTGCGGGAGGCGCCAATTCTCTCGATGGTCCCATAGCAGGTCTCCGTCATGCCGAATCCCACGATGATGTCGGTGCCGAACCTGGCCTGAAATGCTTCCAGGAAGTCGGGCGCGAAGGCGGGAGAGCCGTAAAAGAGGCGCACCTCGTTTTCCCGATCCCGCGGGGATTCCGGTTGCTTGGCCAATACCGGCATCATCATGCCAATGAAGTTCACCACAGTAGCTCTGGCCTGCCGCACTTGGTCCCAGAAGCGGGAGGCGCTGAACCTTTCCACGACTACCAGTGTAGCGCCGCTGGCCAGGGCTCCCATGGTCGAATAGTACTGCACGTTGGCGTGGAAATAAGGGAGACAAGTGAAAAACCGGTCATCCGGGCTGGCCTCGGTCCAATGTGCAAACCCTTGCCCGGCTGCAACGTACATCAGGTGCGATACCCGGACTCCCTTGGGATTGCCCGTGGTCCCGGAAGTGTATACCAGCATGGAGTCTGCTTGCGGGGAGACCTGCGGCAGGGGTGTCGCGGGTTCGGCTTCCGAGAGGACTTGGCTGAAGTCCCGCCAGCCGGGTTCAACCGCCGCATCATCACCCGATGCGGCTCCGGGAGCTACGAACATCTTGTGCGCTACGCTGGGGGACAATCCTGCGGCTTGGGTCGCTACGTCTATCAAAGACTCATGGGCGACCAAGCCGACCGCCTCGGCGTCGTTCAGAATATAGGCGGTTTCATCCCTCTTGTAGGCGGTGTTTACAGGTACGCTGACGGCCCCCAAGTAGGACAGGCCAAACCAGCAGTACAGGAACTCCAAGCAATTGGGCAGGAACAGGCACACCCGGTCGCCCGATGAGACGCCCATTTCTTGGAACATTGACGCCGTTCGCAGGGCTGTCTCCCGGAACTTCCCGTAGGTAACCTCTTTACCCCCCATTTCCACGAAGGTCTTGTCCGGGTTTCGGCGCGCCACCGAATCCAGAAACTCGCCCAAGGACATTTCCCACATCAACCGGGTTGGGTCTTCCGGCCCGACAATGTTACTCATGGCTGCCTTCAAGCGCCTGCAATTTCGGGTAGCAGTATGGCGAGTATAACACAGACAGGTTTGTACCCACGCAGACAAAGCCGGTCGGCTACGGGTACTTCTCTTTCCACCACCTGGCGATGTCAATACGCCGCGCGAACCACACGTCCGGCTTTTCCTTCACGTACTCCAGGAACTGCCGCAGGGCGGCGGCGCGGGCCGGTTTGCCGATGATGCGGCAGTGCAGCCCCACCGACATCATCTTGGGGTGGGTGGCGCCCTCCCGGTACAGGGTGTCGAAAGAGTTGCGGGCCGACTCGAAGAAGTCGCTGGGGGTCGAAAGCTGGCCCCTCCAGAACCCGTAGTCGTTCACCTCCAGAGAGTAGGGAATGACCAGCCACTTGTTGCCGTTCACGTTAGTGTAATAGGGCAGGTCGTCGTTGTAGGCGTTGCTGTCGTACTCGAAGCCGCCCTCTTCCACCACCAACTGCCTGGTGTTTATGCTGGGCCCGTACCGGCAATACCATCCAAGGGGGCGTTGCCCGGAAGTGCGGGCGATGGACTCTACCGCATTGCGGATGGCTGCCCTCTCGGTGTCCTTGTCCATGCCGTAATACTCTTCCCACCGGTTGCCGTGGCCCATCATTTCGTGCCCCCGCCGCACCATTTGCGGGCCTACTTCGGGGTTCCGCTCCAGCGCCAGCGCGCAGGCGTACATCGTGGCTTTGACGTCGTACTCGTCGAAAATATTGAGGATGCGCCACACCCCGACCCTGCTGCCGTACTCGAAGAACGACTCGTTGGCCAGATCGCGCTCTCCCCGGGCTACCGGAGAGGGAGACTCCCCCACCGTTTCGCCGTGTGGGTCTCCGTCAAGGGTCGAATACTCCGAACCCTCTTCGTAGTTCAACACCAGCGACACCGCGATGCGGGCGCCGTTGGGCCATTCCACCGCCGGGGGGGTCATGCCGTAGCCAATTAAGTCGCGTTCCATCATGGTCTTTACTCCTACGTTACATCAAAAAGGAAACAGTCTCTCGGTCGCTAATGGCTGTCCAGGGCCCGTCGCAACTGTTCTTCAAGCTGCCGTATCCGCTCCTCCGCTTCCTGCCGGGCCAACCGCTCGGCCAGACGGTCAACTTCCGACTCCCGCAAGCTCCGCAGGTACTCCCCCGCTACCGGGTCATAGTAGCGCAGGACGCCGTTGTCCCAGCACAGGTCCAGTCCCAACCATTCGCTGCGCCCACGGATGACTCCGTCCAGGCCTTGGACCGTTTCAATCCCGGTGTACTCCCCGTCAACTAACCGCTCCCCGGCCAATGGCTCGGGGTAAAACTTTCCTCCCGTGGAGTCAAATCGCCAGTACTCCGTTACCCCCAGCCGGGCATACAGTCCCCGCTTGAAACCCGTGTCGTTTTCATGGGTGCTCTCCGAAGCTATCTCCAGCGCAAAGTCCGGCGGTTTGCCCACCTCTCTGATGAAGTAGCCGTTGCGGCGGCGGATGGAGATTGGGTTTATCCCAAAGGAAACGTAGCAATCGGGCCGGACTATCTGTTGAATGCCGGCGGCGTCTATGTAGTACACCGGTGTATCGCCGCTGACCAGGACTCCGGGACGTCCCCAGAAAAAGGCTTGCAGTGCTGTGACGGCGTAGTGGAAATCGGTCTCTTGCTGCATAGCGTCGGGTAACGGCTCGTAATCGTCGGGAGCGTCCGGGTCCGGCAGGATACCGTAGACGGGGTCGGCGGGAAGGTCTGCCGAATCCAGCCCGGAAGGCTTGGCGGTTTTCGGCCTCAATTTATCGAAGGGCGTGGGCAGCCCGGTTGTCATCGGTAAGCCTCCTACCCGGACGCGGTTGCTTGGCGCCGAGCCTGGATGCCGCCATGATAGCATACCGTTGTCGCCGTGCGGTCCGTAGACGCGCCAAGCTTGAACGGTTACGCTCCGCCGCTTTTACTTGACTTGGTCCTTGATGAATTCGGCGGCCCGCTCCGCTATCATTATCGCTGTCGCATTGGTGTTGGCCCGTGGGACAGTCGGCATGACCGACGCGTCAATCACCCGCAGGTTCTCCACTCCCCTTACCCGGCAATACTGGTCCACCACCGCCATCCCGTCGTCCGCCGGACCCATTTTGCAGGTGCCCGAGGTGTGCCCGGCGATGCTGATGCTGCGAGCGATCCAGGCGTCCAGGTCGTCATCGGACGCTAAATCGGTCGCAGCTGGAGCAAAGAGGCTTTCGATCAAGCCTTTGAAAGCCTCGTGCTGGAAGAGGTCGACGCACACCCGGACTGCCTCCCGCAGCCGTTGACGGTCCCAACCGTCTTCCAGGAAGCGGTAGTCCAGCCGAGGCTGCACCTTGGCATCGGCGGAGGTCAAACGAAGTTCGCCCACGCTGCGCGGGAGTTCCAGCCGGCAGCCGACGCTGATTTGCTCGGCTTCCCGCCCCGGCGGTCCTGAGGTCAACGGCTGCACTTGTATGTCGTTTCGGTCGCTGGACCCCGGCGCGGCGAAGCGAAGGCCGACCTGGTTCCGGGGAGAGCCGTGCTCCAGTGTATAGCCGTCCGCCGGTTTGAATCTTAAAGAGACCGAGGGGTGGTTCATCATGTTTCGGCCCACCCCCGGAAGATTTTTCACTAACGGTATGTCCAATTCCTTCAGTTGGTCTTCGGGTCCCACCCCGGAGAGCATCAAGAGTTGCGGCGAGGCTACCGCTCCGGCGCTCAGAATGATGTCCCGGCCCCGCATCTGGAAGGTCTCGCCTCCGCTCTCCGCCTCTATGCTCACGGCCTTGCCTCCCGCAAACAACACCCTCTTGACCAGCACGTTCGCTCGTATGGTCAGGTTCAGCCGGTGGCGGCAGGCGTCCAGGTATCCCAAGGCCGTGCTCATGCGGACGCCGTCGGGATTGTTCAACGGCACTTGCCCGACTCCGGTAGTGTCGGGATGGTTCATGTCCGGGTCATCGGGAAACCCGGCGTCCCGGCAGGCCCGGTAAAAGGCCGCTTGCAGGGGAAGCCAATGCTCTTTATGATGCCGCCGGACCGGGATTGGGCCGGTAGAACCGTGGAAATCGTCCCGGATGTCCAGGTCGGTCTCCAGCTTCCTGAAGTAGGGCAAGACCTTCTCGTATCCCCACTCGTCGTTGCCCAACGACGCCCAATGGTCGTAGTCTTCGGGCGCGCCGCGAAGAAAAATCTGGTGGTTGATGGCGCTGGTGCCGCCGGTGACCTTGCCCCGGGCCACCGGGAGTTCGTTCGATGACCCAACTGCTCCGTAGCCCATGAGGGACCAGTTGTGAGGAGCGTTTACTTCGGACGCGGCTTGGTTGGAATCGTACTTGAGTTCGTCCGGCAGGAACGCCGCATCCGGGTAGTCCGGCCCTGCCTCCAGCAGCAGCACGGATTTGTCCGGGTCTTCCGATAGCCGAGACGCCAGCGCGCACCCGGCGGAGCCTGCCCCGATGATGATGAAATCGTAGTCCATGCGCCCCCGCCATTCCGGTAGATTGCGGACAAACGATATAATAACCCATAACGTGCTTTAGAGGCCTTCTTGGGCAGCTTGAGGCATTAAGTATCGAGGGTACAATATCAGTGTTAGCAGGAAACCCGTTGCAGGTAGCGCCTGACCTGTACCAGTTGCCGGTAGTGGGAGCCAGCGTCTTCCTGGCGATGGAAGACAGGATCACAGTCATCGACGCCGGCTTCAGGAACGGCAGCAGGCGCATTCTGCGGTATTTGAACCGGCAGGGGCGCTCCGGGATGGAAATTTCCCACATCATCCCCACCCATTACCACGCGGACCACATTGGCGGCATCGCCGACCTGAAGGAACACGGCCGTGCCTGCGTCGCGGTGCACAACAGCGAAATACCCTATCTGGAAGCGTCCGAGCCGTTGCCCAGCCCTTTTCAGGACCGGCATTTGGCGGCGTTGACGGCCCCGTTCCTCCGGCTGTCGGAACCTCGTCCATTTACGGTAGACCTGGCGTTAACGGACGGAGACATGTTGGACGTTCTGGGAGGCATGGAGGTAATCCATACCCCCGGTCATACACCCGGCAGTATCAGCCTGTATTTCAAGCGGCATGGGACGTTGATTGTAGGTGATGCATTGGAATGCCGCGGCGGCAAGCTGGGGTTGCCTTCCCGTTTGTTCACCAGAGACATGGAGCAGGCCAAGGCGTCCATCCGGCGCCTCGCGTCCTTGGACGTCGACGTGCTTTGCTTCAGTCATTTTCCGCCAATGACCAAGGACGCCGGATTGAGTCTGCGCCGCTTTGCCGACTCCCTTGACTGAGGTCCCGCCGCCGGTGGGCCAGCGGGGTGGACTCGTATATTGAGGGCCCCAGAGAATCGGATTGAGGAAGGAGTTGCAATCAAGATGGAAACGCTGATTGATTTCCTCAAGCACATCTCGGAAAAGTACGGATCAGCCACTGCCCTGAGCATCTCCTTGGGCGTTCGACAGCGCAAGTGGAGCTACAGCCGGTTGTGGGACCTGTCCGCCCGGGCAAGCGCGATCATCGCAAAGAAAGGCCTTGTCAAGGGCGATCAAGCAATCATCTGGGGTCCCAACTGCCCCGAGTGGGTGGTGGCCTTCCTGGGCTGCGCCCGCGCCGGGGTGGTGGCGGTTCCGCTGGACGTGCGGAGCGCGCCGGACTTCGTCACCCGCGTCATGGACCGTACCAGTCCCAAGCTGGCCATCGTGTCGCGCTCGACCCAAGCCCAGTTGCCCAGGGAAGGCCTGGAGACGCTGCTCTTCGAGGAACTGGAAGAACTCATGGAGGAGACAGCCCCCCGGGAGGAGGAACCGGCGGCGTCCCCGGATGACATCGTGGAGCTCATGTTCACCTCCGGCACCACGGGAGAACCCAAGGGCGTCATCCTGACCCACCGCAACCTGGTCTCCAACACCCTCGCGGCCGCCGCAATGGTCCAGTTGAAACCAAACAGTCGGCTGCTTTCCCTCATGCCCCTCAGTCACATGCTGGAACAGACCGGTGGGTTGCTGGTGCCGCTGTATTATGGGGCCAACCTCGTCTACGCCACCAGCCGGCAGCCCAGCATTATCTTCAAGGCCCTTCAGACCAACCGCATTACCGCAATGATTCTGGTCCCCCAAGCCCTGCAACTGTTTATGAATGGCATCGAGAGGGAGGTCCGGGCGCAGGGAAAGGAGAAGCTGTGGGGGATGCTGATGAGCGTGGCGTCCGTCATGCCCAACTCGGTGCGCCGCCGGCTCTTCAAGAAGGTGCACAGCAGGCTGGGCGGTCGTATGTCCTTCATGTTCTCGGGCGGCGCGGCTTTGGACCCGGAACTGGGCCGGAAGTGGAACAACTTGGGAATACCCATCTTGCAGGCTTATGGCACCACGGAAACGGCCCCCCTCATCACCACCAACACCTTCCGCAACAACCGGGAGGGGTCGGTGGGCAGGACACCTCCGGGACAGGAAGTCCGCATAGCCTCGGACGGCGAGGTGCTTACCCGCGGCCCCAACGTAACGCCGGGGTACTGGCAGAACAAGGAAGCCACCGACGATGCCTTTGAGGGCGATTGGTACCGAACGGGGGACTTGGGGATTCTGGACGAAGACGGATACCTGTACCTCAAGGGGAGAAAAAAAGACCTTATCGTCCTGGCCAACGGGCAGAACGTCTACCCCGAGGATATCGAAACCATCATCAATAACCAACCGGGCGTAAAGGACAGTGTCGTACTGGGTCTGCAAACCGAATCAGGGGATGTGGCCGTTCACGCGGCGTTGCTGATGGAGGACGAGACCGAGGCCGATCCCGGGAGCGTGGTCCGGACCGCAAATCAGATTCTGGCGAGTCATCAACAGGTGCAGGGCTATACGTTGTGGCCGGACGAGGACTTCCCCCGTACCCACACCCTCAAAATCAGGAAACCCCTGGTACTGGACTATTTGACCAACCAAGAGGCACAACGGGACAACCAACCGGAGGCTCAAACTACCGCTGCGGCCGGCACTTCCCTGCAAAGATTGATTGCTTCCGTCTGCAATCTTCCCTTGGAAGAGCTGGCCCCTGAAAAAAGCCTCGGCCTGGACCTCAACCTGGACTCGTTGGGTCGGGTGGAGCTTCTTTCGGCAATCGAGGAAGAGTTGGGGTCCCGTGTCGACGAGGAGCAGCTAAGCCCCACCACCACTATTGCGGAGTTACAGCGCTTGGTGGACGCCGGGGGAGCCGCCCAGAATCTGCCCTTCCCGTCCTGGGGCCGAACTTGGTGGTGCGCGGCGTTGCGGGCCTTCCTGCAAAGCGCGTTCATATTCCCGTTCATGCACATCCTTTACAGGGTCAAAATCACCGGCCGGGAGCAGTTCCAGGGACTTGAAGGCCCGCTGTTGTTTGCTTCCAACCACAACGTCAAGATGGACAACCCGCTGATAATAATGGCAATGCCAGTCCGCTGGCGCAGGCGTCTCAGTCCGGCCGCCGCGGCGGACTGGATGCTTCCCAACCCGTTGTGGCGCATCGGCGCTCCGCTGTTGGGCAACGCCTTCCCCTTTTCCAGGGAGGGCGCCATACGTCCCAGCTTGGAGAACCTTGGCCAGCTTCTTGACGGGGGATGGTCTATCCTGATTTACCCGGAAGGCCAGAGCTACCGCGACGGCGTCATGGAGTCCTTTAAGCCAGGCACCGGATTGGTGGCCGTGGAAGGCAGGACCCCGGTGGTGCCCATGCGGGTAGTCCTTAACAAACCCGGTGTCTTTGACCGCGGCGGCCTCTTCTCAAGGGGCGACGTCGAAATCCGCTTCGGCCAACCGATCAACTTTGGACGCCGCGCCGATTACAGGGAAGCCACCGATCAACTGGAGGCGGCGGTAAGGGCATTGTAAACAGACGGATGCCAAGGCACACAGCGGTTCCCTTACGGCAGGTACTTGTCCTCCATTTCCCGGATGCGCTGCGCTCCCAGTATGCCTCCGTTGCTGGCCACGCCCCACCTGCTTTGGGCGGCGGACGCCAGGAAGTCGTCGATGGCGACGGTGCCGCGTTCCTGAAAATCGTTCAGGAAGTCCCAGGATGCCTGGAGCCCTGCCATGGTAGTCAGGGATGGATACCACGCCGCAGCGGCTCCCGCCTGCTGCAACTCTTCCAGGGTGGGATGGGTCTGGCTGCCGTGGGTGAACAGGGGCAGCACTAGGCCGGGAATCCGCCGGATGGCTTCTTGGTTTTCCTCCCATGATGCTACGTTGGGGCATACCACGTCCACGTTGGTCTGGTTCTTGTAGGCCAGGCAGCGTTCCATCACATCCTCGAAGGTCGCCCCCGGGACGCCGGCGTAATCACACCTGGCTACAATAACGAAGTCCGGATCGAACTCCATCTTGGCGTCCATCGCGGCCCTCAATTTGCCCACCATCTCTTCGATGGAAACGCACCTGCGGCGGTGTCCGCTCTTGGGCGGGTAGGTCTGGTCCTCCAAGTGGGTGCCGGCTATCCCGGCCCGGATGTATTCCTTCACAGTCTCGTAGACTGTAATAGCGTCCCCGTAGCCGGTGTCCATGTCAACAAACGCCGGAATATCCACCGTGTTTACAATGCGCCTGGCATTGTCCACCATGTCCCGCATACTGGTCCCGCCCTCTGTCCAACCCATGAGTTGGGCAGAAGTATTTCCGCCGGACATGTAAAAGGCCTCGAATCCCAGCACCTCGGCCATCTTTGCGCCCATGGCATTCATCCCACCGGCCAGAACGAAAATCTCCGGGCGTTCGAACAGTTCCTTGAGCCGCGTGGTCATGCGTTTCTTCTCTTGCATGACGCTTCCCCCTTTCGGTTTCAGTCGATTCCTGAATCTGCTTTCGTCGGTGGGCCGGACCGGCGGTGTGCACCGGCGGATTACCAGCCGAAGGCGTAGCCGATGTTGCCCTTGGGCGCGGCTGCGCCCTGGATCACACCTCGTTCCTTGTCGAACCGTATCCCCATCACCTTGCCGTTGGCCCAGCCGTCGATGGCGACAACCTCGTGTCCTCTCTCTTGCAGGTCTTTCAATACCTCCGGCGCGATGCGGGACTCGGCGAACACCCTGGCCGGGAAGGCTTGCCGGGGGTAGAAGGATGATGGGAAGTGCACCGAGTGGACGGTGGGCGAGTCCAACGCTTCCTGCAGGTTCATGCCAAAGTCGACGTAGTTCAGGAAAAACTGTAGCGTCCACTGGTCTTGAGCGTCGCCGCCCGGTGTCCCGAAGACCATGTAGGGCTCTCCTTCCCTGGTCACCAGGGATGGAGTCAACGTGGCCCTGGGTCGCTTGTTTGGCTCAAGAGCGTTGGGCCTGTCCGGGTTCAGGTAGAACATCTGTCCTCTGGTTCCCAAGGGAAATCCCAAGCCCTTGATCACTGGGGACGTTCTGAGCCACCCGCCGCTGGGTGTGGCGGCGACCATGTTGCCTTCCCGGTCTACCGCGTCCAAGTGGGTGGTGTCTCCCACGTGGGCGTGGTCCTGTCCCAGGTCCCGTATATCCCGCGCCGCTACGCCCAATGCCAACCGGTTGTCCTCGGCCACACCCCTGGCGACGTACTCCGGCACGCCCCTACCCACGTCTCCGGCCATCAACTCCGCTGAGGCGCGGTCTCCAATCAGGCCGCGCCGGGCCGCCGCGTACTCCTTGGAAAGCAAGACGTCCAGAGGTGACTTGTCGAACTCCGGGTCGCCGTAGTAGGCCTCCCGGTCTGCGAAGGCCAGCTTGGACGCCTCGATTACAAGGTGAAGGTAGTCCGCCGAGTTATGGCGCCTCCTGGCCAGGTCGTAGCCCTCCAGTATGCCCAGTTGTTGCAGGAACACCGGCCCTTGCGTCCATGTAGGGCATTTGTGCACCTCCAGCCCGCGGTAATTCACGGAAGCAGGTTCCTCCACCGTGGCGGTCCAACCCGCCATGTCTTCATAGGACAGCAGCCCGAAGTGAACGGAGCCGCTGGCGTCCTCTACCGGATTCTTGGTTATGAAGTCCACTATGCGCTCGGCGATGGGCCCCTTGTAGAACGCGTCCCTCGCCGCTTCTATGCCCTTGACCCTGCCCTCTCCCTGGCGTTCCTTCTCGGCGCGGCACATCACCCTGAGCGTCTCCGCATAGTCCGGGTTACGCAGCACCTCTCCAACTTGGGGAGCCCTTCCCTTGGGATAGTAGACCTCCCCGGTGGTGGGATAGACCTCGGTGAACTGGCGATAGTAGGACACCAGTCCGTAATGGAGCCTTTCGTAGACCGGGTAACCGTTTTCGGCCAGCTCTATGGCCGGTTGGAGAATCTGGGAAAAGCTCATGGTGCCAAAGCGCGCCACGCTGGCGGCCCAAGTATCCACCACCGCCGGAACGCACGCCGGCAGGTAGCCGTCTCCGGGTATCAGGTCGATTTCGTTCTCGCGGCACCACTCGATGCTGAAGCTGCCGGGCGAGGTCCCCATACCGCTCACGGCGAAGGTTTTGTGCTCCTTGGCCGAGTATATGAGCGTGGGCACTTCTCCGCCCGTTCCGTTGCTGAGCGGTTCCAGCAGGTTGAGGCAGAAGCACATGGCCGCCGCCGCGTCGATGGCGTTGCCGCCCTGCTCCATGATTCGAAAGCCGGCTGCTGTGGCAAGGTAATGCCCCGACGTGACTACCCCGCGAGTGCCCATGACTACCGGGCGGGTGGTAAACGACACCATGATAACCTCCAAGTCCTTAGTGAGCGTATATTGGTTTGGACAGAGTTCAACAGGTGGTTACAGTGTACACCCTGTTCCAAGCCGTCTCTGACAAGCATCCATTTACTTTGACTGCCTTGAGGGGAGGTGTTACCGTTTGGCGAATTAACCAGACCCACTCCCTCTCTGCAGGACAGACTCCGTGGCGGCATATTCATTGCCCTCTACTCCTCCACATCCCAAAGTCTGATTCGCGGCCCCGCTCAACATGTTGACCAAAGTGCCGGCTCTGGACCTTTTGCAAAACAGGAACTTCGTCCTGATTTGGGTCGCCGGCGCTTTGCACGAACTGACCCGGCGCATGGAACTGCTGGTGCTGGGCTATCTCATCTGGGACCTGACTGGGTCCGAGTTGCAAGTGGGCCTGATAGCTCTCTTCCTGAACCTGCCCAGGCCCATACTGGCGCTGTTCGCCGGCATCACCACCGACCGCATGGAACTGCGGCGGATCCTGTTGTGCGCCCACGCCGCTTACTCCGGCATCGCTATATTCATACTCCTCATCCTGCTTGCCGGCCACGCACATCCGGTGTACGTGTTCGCCGCGATTTTGCTCCAGGGCTCGGCCAAGGTGTTCGACGACCCGTGCAGGCGAGTCGCCATTTTTGACTTGGTGGGCCACGACCGCATAGCCAACGCTATGTCGCTGGAGACCCTCAACAACAACGCCGGCAAGATAATCGGCCCCTTACTTGGCGGAGTGCTTATCGCCGCCACCGGATTCGTTGGCGCTTACGTCGCGCTGACGGCCTTCGCGGTGACCAACCTGATGCTGATACTGTCTCTCAGGTTGCCTGCCCGTACAGTGGGCACCGGCACCCAGCCGCCGGTGTGGCAAAGCTTGGCCGAGGGCGTGAAGCAATGCTGGCAAAACCCCATCATGTTCGGAGTGCTCTGCATCACCCTCACAGTCAATGGCTTGGTGTTCCCCATCCAATACTTTATCCCCGTCATCGCCAGCGACATTCTGGCCGTCGGCCCGGTGTTGGGGGGACTCCTTGGAGCGGCGGAGGGCATCGGCACACTAATCGGAGCGGTGGGCCTCGCTATGGTAAGGACCATTCGCCGTCATGGATTGATCTTCGTGGCTGGGTCGTTGGTAGCGGCGGCGGCGGTCGTCCTGGTGTCCGTTTCTCCTTGGTTCGCCCTCTCTTTCACGGTGCTGTTCCTTGGCGGATTGGGCCAAGCGGGGTTCAGCACCATGCAGAGCACCATACTGTTGCTGGCGCCCCCGCCGGAAATGCGGGGGCGCGCAATGGGCGCCCAGGGCCTCGCCGCAGGGCTGGGTCACTTGGTGGGAGGATCGGGAGTTGGTGCAGTGGCGGCCTTCATCGGCATTGGCCTCGCTCTCGGCCTCAGTTCCGGAACGGGCCTGTTGCTGGTCCTGGTAGTCATGGCATTGACGCCGGTAGCCCGCCGTCAACTGGCGCAGTCGCCTGCATAGTGGTCCAATGAAGCCTACTCCCGGCGGCGCAACTCCCGCGCCAGTTCCCGCACGGCGGCGGCTGCGTACATTATGTACTCTTCCGGCGGAAGGTCCAGTTCCTGGAACTCTTCAACCTGGTCCACGTCCATTACTCCCGGCGCTCCGGCCATCACCGTCAGGTTGAACTCGCAGATTTCGCCGGTGGGCAGCACCACCACGCAGCCCCGGTCCTCCGGGCATTGCAGCGGCGGGTCCAGTTCAATAGCCTGCACCGAGATGAGGTTCAGGAAAGAGGGAAAGGGCTGGAGCTTGCCCGCTATCTCCGACAGCAAGGCCCGCAACTCTTCCGCCGCCGCCGTGATGACATCCTCGCCCGCGGCTTGCAGGTCATCGGCTTTCCGGTCTTCGTACCGCATACAGGCCCATGATAATACGGGTTTTCCGCCGGGTAAATCGATGCGGCAATTGACACTCCAACTATGCCGGATTACCATTGAAACTGTCGGGGCGCGTCATGGCGGCTGGCCGGACGGCCCCCAGGTGGCAACGTAGCTCAGCGGCAGAGCGGGCGCTTCATAAGCGCTAGGTCACTGGTTCGAATCCAGTCGTTGCCACCAACTCCTTCCTTCGGACCTCTCTCCAGCCGTACCCCCTTCCCAAATTCGCGCCGTGTGGTGTTCCCTTATATGGAAGTAATCGGATCCAACCTGCGGACCGGCGACCGGGATTTTATGGACAACCAAGCCCGCATGGGGGTCCTGGTCCGGGACCTGAAAGAGCGGCTGGGCAGCGTGCGGGCCGGTGGCAGTCAGCGGGCGGTGGACTTGCACCGCAGCCGCGGCAAGATGCTGGTCCGGGAGAGGATTGACGGATTGGTGGACGCCGGCACTCCCTTCCTCGAGCTGAGTCCCTTGGCGGCATCGGATATGTACGACGGAGAGGTAGCGTCGGCAGGCATCGTTACCGGCGTTGGCGTGGTGCAAGGGAAAGAGGTAGTGGTCCTTGCCAATGACGCCACGGTCAAGGGTGGCACCTACTACCCCATCACCGTCAAGAAGCACCTGCGCGCCCAGGAAATCGCCTTGGAAAACCACCTGCCCTGCATTTACCTTGTGGATTCCGGGGGCGCCTTTCTGCCGTTGCAGGCGGAGGTATTCCCCGACCGCGACCACTTCGGGCGGATCTTCTACAACCAAGCCCAGATGTCGGCCTTGGGCATTCCCCAGGTCGCGGTGGTCATGGGATCGTGTACAGCCGGGGGCGCCTACATTCCTGCCATGAGCGACGAGGTGGTGATGGTGCGCCAGCAGGGCACCATATTTCTCGGCGGGCCGCCGCTGGTACGGGCGGCCACCGGGGAGGAGGTGGACCCGGAGACCTTGGGCGGCGCCGATGTGCATACTCGCGTTTCCGGAGTGGCCGACCATCAGGCCGCCGACGACCAGGATGCTTTGGTCATCACCCGCGACATCGTCGAGAATTTCGTCCGGCGGCGTGATCCCCCCTTCGAAGTCTCCAGCCCTGAGCCTCCGGCCCATGACCCGGCGGAGCTTTACGGCATAGTGTCCCCCGACAACCGGCGGCAGTATGACGTGCGCGAGGTAATCGCCCGTATCGTGGACGGGAGCCGCTTCCACGAATTCAAAGCCGCATACGGGGAGACGCTGGTCTGCGGCTTTTCGCGCATCTGGGGATACCCGGTGGGAGTGGTCGCCAACAACGGGGTCCTCTTTTCCGAGAGCGCGCTGAAGGGGACTCACTTTATCGAGTTGTGCAGCCAGCGGGGAATTCCCCTGCTGTTCCTGCAGAACATCACCGGCTTCATGGTGGGCAGCCAGTACGAGGCCGGGGGCATTGCCAAGGACGGGGCCAAGATGGTCATGGCCGTGTCCAACGCCGCCGTCCCCAAGTTCACCGTAATCATCGGCAGCTCCTTCGGGGCCGGAAATTACGGTATGTGCGGGAGAGCCTACCAGCCCCGTTTCCTGTGGACGTGGCCTAACTCCCGTATTTCGGTAATGGGTGGTCAGCAGGCGGCAGAGGTCCTGGCCACCGTCAGGCTGCAACAACTGGAGCGCCAGGGCCGGACCCTGGAGCAGGCAGAGCGCGACGCAATTCAACGTCCCATCCTGGAAAAGTACGACTTGGAGAGCGACCCCTACTACAGCACCGCCCGCCTGTGGGACGACGGCATCATCGATCCAGTGGACACCCGCACAGTTGTAGGCTTGGGAATTGCCGCGTCAATCAACGCCCCCTTCCCGGACCAGAAGCGGGGCGTTTTCCGAATGTGATGCCCTGCCTCTTCCAGAGTGGATCACAAGGCCCCACGCCGACAAACAATAGCACCTCTATAACTGGAATCGGGTCGGCGAGAGAACAAGAGCAACAGGGTGGCTATATGACTGAACAATTACATTGCCCAGACTGCAAAGAACCGATCATATCTGATGACCAAGAACTAGCGCACAGGCTAGGCAAAACTCAAAGTGCCGTTTGCGGTTGCCATCATTGGGTATCTAACGATGAGCGCGGTGTATGGTGGCAACGCATACCTAAAGGGCCATCGCAAAGCAGGCCCGCTAGATAGACTGCGTGGGTCACTGATGGTCTCCAAAGTCATGGTAGCCAACCGAGGCGAGATAGCGGTTCGCATTAACCAGACCCTCCGCGCCATGGGCATTGCCCCAATCGCCGTCTACTCCGATGCGGACGCCGGCGCTCCCCATGTCGCAACCGCGGAGGAGTCCGTGGCCCTGCCGGGCAACACCGCCGAGGAGACCTACCTGAGCATTCCCAGGATAGTGCAGGCTGCCCTCGAATGCGGGGCCGATGCGATACACCCCGGCTACGGGTTTCTGTCGGAGAACCCGGTGTTCGCCCGCGCCTGCTGGGAGGAGGGGATTGCTTTCATCGGGCCATCTGCCGAAAGCATGAAGGCCTTGGGAGACAAGCTGCGTTCCAAGGAAATCGCTCTGAGAGCTGGCGTCCCGGTGGTCCCAAGCTCTCCCGTGTGCGTCTCAGGAGACGGTGCAGCCGATGAGTTCGTGGAGCGGTGGGGATTCCCACTTCTGGTCAAGGCTGCCGCCGGAGGCGGTGGCCGGGGTATGCGCTTGGTCCACCAACGGCGTGAGCTGGACGGCGAAATGGAGTCGGCCAGCCGCGAGGCCCAAGCGGCCTTCGGCGACGGGCGGGTGTTCCTGGAGCACTATATCACCAACCCGCGCCACGTGGAGATACAGGTGCTGGCCGACAACTCCGGGCATACCATCCACCTGGGCGAGCGGGAATGCAGTATACAGCGTCGCCACCAGAAGATAATCGAAGAGACTCCCTGCCCCGTTCTGTCGCCGGAGTTGCGGCAGCGCATGGGCGACGCGGCCGTCGCCGTAGCCCGCGGGGCCGGATACGTCAACGCCGGGACGGTGGAGTTCCTATTGGACCCGCACAGCGGCGAGTTCTACTTCCTGGAAATGAACGCTCGGCTCCAAGTGGAGCACCCGGTCACCGAGGCCGTCCTGGGGCTGGACATGGTGGAATGGCAGGTCCGTATCGCCAACGGAGAACCCCTGACCCTGCAACAGGAGGACATCCATCCCCAGGGACACGCCATAGAGTGCCGCATCTACGCCGAAGACCCTTACCATGACTTTGTTCCCTCCACCGGCAAGCTGCTCCGCTGGCGGCCTCCCAGCGGTCCCGGGCTGCGGCTGGACAGCGGTGTGGCCCAAGACCAGGAAGTATCCATCTACTACGACCCCATGCTGGCGAAACTGATAGCCTGGGCGCCGACGCGCGACCAGAGCCTGCGCCGGATGGAAGTCGCCCTGTCGCAGTTCCTCGTCCTCGGCGTGGTGACCAACATTCCCCTGTTGCGGTCAGTGGTGCGCCATCCCCAATTCCAGAAAGGTGAATACGACACCGGCTTCTTGGAGTGGAACCCGGCAGTCACCAGCCCCATCGTATCCGGCGAGTCCCGCATCATGGCGCAAGCACTCGCGGCGTGGGCATCCCGTCAGCCGGTCGGCCCGGCGTCCCCCTCAACCCCCGTCATTCCCGCGAAGGCGGGAATCCAACGAGGCAGCGCCAGCCCGTGGCAGGCCGTCGGGCACCAGAGGCTACCGTGACTCAAAGCCACGGCGAAATGCGGGAGACGTACCCGGATACGGGAGAGATCTACCGCTACCGGCTAGACGAGCGGGAAGGTAATTTTACCTTCGAACTGGAAGGTGAGATACAAGATGGCTTGCTGGCCGGCATTTCGCTCGACATTGAGTCCCGTGACACTGGCGAAGGCTTGTGCCGCACCGAATCGGGCCGGACTTACCCCTTCGCATGGGCCTGGGTCGGCCCCGAACTGCACCTGTGGCTGGACGGCGACCTGTTCGTCTTCCAGCGAGCGGACTCTTCCACAAACTCAGGACGGCGACGCGGCAACGCTTCCGCCGACCAACCCGGAGATGTCCTGGCACCCATGCCCGGCGTGGTGCTGGAAGTACTCGTCGCCGAAGGCGAAAGGGTGGAGCGGAACCAGACCGTCATGATAATGGAGTCGATGAAAATGGAACTGGTTATCACGGCTCCCCGCACCGGCGTCGTGCGCCGGATTGCGGTGCAACCGGGGGACCAAGTAGACCGGGGTATGCGCCTGTTGGAACTGGCCCCTGAGAGCGATGTTGGTGAGTGACGGCTTATGTATGGAGCCTGTTACGCCATGAATTCCCTTGCTTGCATCTCTTTACCGCCCACCCGCTCGCCCGGCAACTTCCCCAAACCTCCTCCCGAACAGGGGCGTCATCAGCGTGCTGGCGATGCATACTCCGAAGCACAGGTAGCCTATTCCCGCGTAGCCCATGGTCGCCAGCAATGCGCCGGAAATCCCCGCTCCCAATAGCCCTCCCGACTGGTTGCTCAGGCCCATAAGGCTGGCTCCCGTGGCCTTGGATTCTCCCGAATACTCGGTGCTGATGGCTACCAGGGCAGGCATGGGCACGCTCAGCAGGCCCATTGCAACCGTCCCTATCGCCACCGATATCCAAAGCCCGAACTCGGCGCCGAAGGCCAGTAGTGCACAGACCCCTCCTGCTGCTGATGTAGCCGCGAGAAGCCCGGCCCGGTGCTTGCTTTCTGTGAGGAATGCCGCGCAGTAGCTCCCTATGATCTGCGCCACCGCCACTATTCCCAGTGGCAGGGCCGCAAATCCCACGCTCAAATCGTAAGTATTGATCAGGTAGGCAGCGAAGAAGCTGAGCATTGCCCAGAAAGCCAAGCGTTGCGTCAGGCCTACCGGAATCCCTACCCGGAAATAACGCAGGGACATCAGCGACCAGTACCTGGAGAAGAATACCCAGCTTTGGACCCGCTCCCGGTTGTCCCGTGGAAACCAGACCCAACTGGCCAGAAACCCTGCCACCAGCAGCAGGCCTGAAACCGTGAAAGCAAACCGCCAGCCGCCCAAGTCCGCCAGAACGGCGACCATTGGAACGCTGATGGCCGAAGCCAGCCCGTTGATGGCTATCATGCCGCTGACCGCTTGTGCCCTTCTGGCCGGGGAAATGACGTCGGACAATACAGCCACCGCATTGGGCGGGATTGTCCCCCCTCCCAAGCCCGTTAACACCCGCAGCGCCAGCAATACTTCGATATTTGGCGCGAAAGCCGATGCCAGAACGGACACTACCAGCAGCAGCAGACCGGCCAGGGCTACAGGGCGGCGGCCCAAGGAATCGGACAAGGGGCCGACCGAGACCACCGAAATCGCCCATGCTCCAAAGGTTGCCGTAGCCAACTGCCCCGCCACCGCTACCGATATATTCAGGTCCGTGGAGATTTCCACCAACAGCGGCGGAACAATCATCACCGCGTTCAGAGTGGAACAAACGGCAAATGCGAGGACGGTGTAAAACCAGGCCTTGTGTACTTCTTGAGTGCCGAAGGCTTTCGCCCGGTAACTGACCCAGGGCGATATGCCGTAAGCCACCATAGCGACGCCGAAGGCCATAACGAGGAGGCCGCTGGTGGTCATGCAGGTGTGTCCTTCATGGGCCTAGTGAAACATCACGCCGCCCTTCTTGACAACCCAAACTACCAAGTTACAATCGCCTCAGATGGCGAAATCAGGATAAACAAGGAGAAACTGCTATGCCGTTTTATACCAGAGGCGATGTCCGTATCCACTATGAGGAGGTAGGGTCCGGTTTCCCGCTCTTGGTCACTCCCGGCGGGGGCTTGAACTCGATAATGAGCGGTTGGCCCAACCAGGTCTTCAACGCGATGGAGGTGTTCAAGGACGACTTCCGCTGCATCACTATGGATCAGCGCAACGCGATTGGCGGAGAGTCCACCGGCCCGGTCCAGGTTGAGGACCCGTGGGGGGCTTTTGCCGACGATCAACTGGGGTTGATGGACCATCTCGGCATTCAGGAGTTCTTCTTCATGGGCTACTGCATCGGCGGCCCCTTTGGGATGAAGCTCATTGAACGGGCGCCCGAGCGCGTCCTGGCCGTCGTCCATTGTCAGCCGGTTGGCCACGCCCCGAAAACGCCCGATGCCATGTATGACTCCGGCCGCGATGTCTGGGCGCCGGAGCTGATCGCCCGGAAACCTGAAGTGACGATGGAAATCGTCGAGCAGTACCTGCACAATCTCTACCGCATCCAGCCGGACTTCATGTACTGCGTGTCGCGTGAGTTCGCACAGTCGTGCCAGACCCCGATGCTCGTCATGCCCGACGACACGCCGTCGCACTCGTTAGAGGCCGCTATGTCCCTGGTGGAGTTGGCGCCCAAGGCCGAGGTGACGCCCTATCCTTGGAAAGAGGACCCGGACATCAAGTCCAACACCATAAACCAGGTCCGTGACTTCCTAAAGGCCCATCAACCTGTGGCCGCCCGCTAAGGGAGCAACACAATCCGCCACGATGGTCATTCCCGCGCAGGCGGGAATCCATAGGCCTCAGTCATAGACGAGGAGTTGCCAACACCAGGCAACTCCTCGTTTTTTCCTACTGTGCCGTGACGATGAACGCTTTACGTTTGTAACAATCGTCGTAAGGCCCTAAACCTTGGCGTATCGGACAAATCCTTTACCAAGCGCTCCAACTTACTTGGGTCTAAATTGATCACCCTGTGTAGTGCTTTCGCTGTATTTGGAAGGTTGTAGCGACGGTCTGACAACGATATGCCGGATTCTCTCGCGCTACGGATAAGCCAGTCTTCCAGCTTGGGACATAGCACGACCGCACGATTGCCTCGTGAGGCATCAATGAGCACCCGCAATCCGTGATTGCTGATTTCTTGTTGGACTTGCATCTTGCTCAAATAAGCTGGCTGGTTCGAGTCCGGGTCTTCGTCCACCATTGCCTGCGTGTCTGTCCGTGCACTTAGCTTTGCCATTAGCCGGTACTTGCCTTGTTCGTGAATAATTTCCCGTTTCGGCAGACTTGTCAGCATCTGTACAAGGACTTGGTCAGGATCGCACTCCACGTAAATCACTGAGAGTAAAGGTACCTCTCCAGGTTAGTAAACACATCCACCTCGGCCAACTCCGCCAAGTGATCCGGCGCCAACTCCCGGGTCTTGGTCTGGTAGTCTTCGTAGTACACGATGTGGACCGCCACATCCTCCCTGTTCGCCTTTTCCAGTACCGGCAGCAGGAAGTAAGGGTTATGGGTTGCGATGAAGTACTGGTTCCCGTTCTCGTCCAGCGCAATCTGCTCCGCCAGGAACTTGGTGTGGTAGGGAAACGAGTGGGACTCAGGCTCCTCGAACACCAGCACCGAGTCCCGGTTGGAGAGGATTGCCGCTTGATAGAAGGTCAACCTTTGGAAGGTCTCCGAAGCCAGAGAGTATGGATGGGAGATGATTATGTCATCTTCCAGCGACTTTATGACCTCTATCTTGTTTTCCTGCGGACGCAACCCCAACCGGAGACCACGGGTCCGGAACGGATTGTTTACCGCAGTCCTCAATTCTCGGTGTGCCACCAGCAGGGACATCAGATTATCGCCGGAAGGCGGCAACAGGAAATCTGACCATGGTTGATCGAAAGTTTCCAACATCCTGAACCGATAGAATTTCACCTCCGCAATTCGATGATTGATGTCCATCGGCATCTCTGATATAGGTCTGATATGATCGTGGTCGCCTGACAATCGCCCGCACATTTCACCAGGATCCCGTGTCACCGTAGTCTCGAAGGACGGTACCCAAGTCTCCAAGGTGTCAACAGTTTCCAACCATCCCGTGATCGACCTGCTTGACCCTCTTAAAGAAAATTTCAGGCTATCGCATCGTATTTCCAGTGGTTCGTCTATAGCTTCATCACAAAATAGGTTCAGTGTACTCTCAAACCGAAAGAATTCCTTCGCGTTGCTTCCATCCGGGTCGCCGTGACGCATGAACGACCACAAGCCCAGTGCCTCCAGAATGTTGGACTTACCGGTGTTCGGCTCCCCAATGAACAGGTTGAACTTCCGGCAATTCAGCGTCAGGCTCTTTACCGACTTGAACCTGTTGATTTCCAGAGTGTTTATCATCCCAACCCCAACCTACATCACCCTCTCCCGGTCGTCGGACAAGCTGAATGGGGCGCGGGCGAAGACCCGGCGTACCATCGGCTCGAAGAACTCCAGGTCCAGCGACTCGTAGGCCGGGTCGAAGGACGGCTGGTCCCAGCGGTGGCAGAAGTCCACTGCGGCCTGGTACCAGGGATGGTCTTTGAAACGGTCCCTCGCGTTGCGGTCGCCGCCACGGAAATGGGCGAAATAGTAGGACTGGAACAGGCCGTGATGCCGCACTATCCAGTAAGTCCGTTCCGACACGTAGGGCCGCAGGACCGCCGCCGCCATCTCGCTGTGGTTCTCCGGGGCCAGCAGGTCTCCCACGTCGTGTAGCAGCGCGGCCACCACCATTTCCTCCTCGGCGCCGTCGCGGTACGCCCGCGTAGCCGATTGTAACGAATGCTCCAAGCGGTCCACTTGATACCCGGCCAAGGATCCCGACAAGCCCTTCAGTTGCTCCAGCACCCGGTCCGCTGTGCCCGCGGCGAACTGTGATTCCAAGTGGTCCAGCAGGTCATAGTCTTCCTGGCTTCCCGCTGCCATGCTGGTAAAGGAAACGGTCGGGTTGGTGTCCACGGGTTGTTGGCTGTGTTCGGCCATATCAGGTCTCCTTGTGTTGCGTAAGGTATGGCCTGAATTGTACCACCGCGTTATCCTCTCATCGAAATATCGGTGACATGTAACAGGAGGCGACTATGGCAAACCAACGGCAACTTGAAGGACGAGTCGCGGTGATAACCGGCGGAGGACGCGGCATCGGGCGGGCCATCGCGCTCGCTTACGCGGCGGAGGGCGCGAGACTGGCATTGGCCGCCCGCACCGAGTTCGAACTCAGGGACACGGCGGAGACCATCACCGCTCGGTATGGTGCTGAGGTCCATACGATAATTGCCGACGTCACCAGCAGGCAGCAGGTCGACGATGCCGTGGCAAGTACCCTGGAGCGGTTCGGCGCCATCGACGTGCTAGTCAACAACGCCGGCAACCTGGGGCCGGTGGGGCGCCTCTGGGAAAACGACCCGGACGAGTGGGAACAGACCATCGCCATCCACGTGCTGGGCACATTCTACGGCTGCCGGGCGGTCATCCCCTACATGCTGGAGCGGGGCGCCGGACGCATCATCAACATGTCCGGCGTGGGTGGTCCCAACGTCACCGCCTACGAAGTCGCCAAAATGGGCATCACCAACCTCACCGAAAACCTGGCCCTGGAGTTGGCCGACACGCCCATCACGGTAAACGCCATCAGCCCGGGGTCCATACATACCCGCATGTGGGAGGAGAACCGCGACCGCGCTCTGGAGGTTGGAGACATGGCCATGTACGAGCGTGGAGTGCAGGTAACGTCGGGCCAGGGTGCATCCATCGAAAGGGCGGCTCAGTTGGTGGTCTTCTTGGGCAGCGACGCCTGCGGAAAATTATCGGGGCGGCTCATCCGCGCCTTCGCCGACCGCTTTGAGGACTTTCCGGCGCAGGCCGACAGCATCATGTCGTCCGAAGCCTACCTGATGCGCCGAGTAGACCCGGACAACCCGTTCCCCACCTCTCAATCATACCCAACCCTGCCGGTTTCAGGGCCATAGCATTTGTAATGCCAGGTTCTCCGGAGGGCAACAGTGGACCCGCCAAGCATGGATTCCATTTTGGCGACATTGCAGGAAGTTCGTCGTCACTGTAGGACCAGCGCCATCACCATGAGTACAACCAAACTGAACCACATAGCCAACGTCAATCCAATCTGAACGTTCATCTTGGTTTCGACCGCTTTCAAACGGATTTCGATGGCTTTCAACCGGCTTTCTATGCAGGCCAAACGGTCGCAGAGTCTTGCGATAATACATTCCGACCGCGCGGTCCATTCGCTTTCACTCATAACTGATTGGATAAGTCCATTCGGCTTTGGCCTAACCAAGACAATCAGGATACTCTCAATCCTGAGCATCCTTTAATCTTGATAATCCTGATTCAGACAATTGCCGACGGTAAAGGCCTTGCATATGCCTCCCGTCACACCGTCGGCAACCGGTAAGCCCTGGCAGCGGTGTTGTGGAACAGGTCGGCCTGTTCCGACGCGGAAAAATCCCGGGCCAGCCGCTTGAAGGCGTTCCAGCAGACGGTGTATGAGTAGGACTCCTTGTCCACCGGGAAGTTGCTCTCGAACATGCACCGGTCCGGGCCGAACTTCTCGGTGCAGTACAAATAGTATGGGGCCGCCGCTCGCGCCACTTCGTTCGACCCCGGTGGAAATGGCCTTTGGTGCCAGTCGAACCCACTGATGGTGTTGCCCAGTCCTCCAACCTTCACCACCACGTTGGGATGTTCCGCCACCGCGTCGATGCCTTTCTTCCAGTCTTCCAGGACCTCATCGCGCCGTCCCGCGTAGGGACCGATTCCCAGCGGACGCCCTACGTGGTTGAGGATGATTGTGAGGTCGGGGAAAGCCCCAGCCAGGTCCGCCAGTTCAAGCAGTTGCGGGTGGTACACGATGGCGTCGAAACTGAGGCCCATGCTTTGCAATACGGCTATGCCTTCCCGAAAGGTGGCGTCGGACAACAGGCCCTGCCTTGCCGCCCTGGCGCTGGTGATCTCAGTGCTGGGGTCCCATGCCGCGCTGTACCGTATGCCCCGGAACCGTCCGCTGCCCGCCACCGCGTGGGCCTCCAGCACCGGGCGGACCGCCGCCCCCAGGGACAGGTCGGCGTTGGAGACTATCCCTGCCGCCACCGCTGTCGGCCCATACTGGCCGCTGGCGCTTTGCGCCGCTATGCCTTGGACGAACTCGGTTTCGCCTACGGGCCGCATCTCCTCCGGCCCGCCCTGCCGGTACATTGACCGGCATTCTATGAACACCGTCTGTGCCACCCGATGCCCCGCCCCGGTATCTTTCAGCAACTCATCCAGGAAGTAACGCCCGTCGGCCCGATCCCAGAAGTGATGGTGAGGGTCGCAAATCGGCATATCCGGCACAAGGGCTTCCTCTTCCGTCAAAGCCAGCCAGGACTCCCGTAGTGTTGTCATATCAAACTCCTCGAACTCTTTCAGGTTCTGCCGCCGCCCGCCGGACCCGCTAAGGCAAATCCCTAACCATAACCATCATCCCCGCCTCCCAGCGTCATTCTTGCCTCGCGACGTCATTCCTGCGCAGGCGGGAATCCATAGCCTCGTACCTAATGACAGATCACTTGAGATGGAACACAGCCATTCCTCGCCGACACAGCAAAACTTGGTTAAAAGTTAAAACTTGTCAAAAATCTCTTCAAATATTGTTGACCCGAGGGCAACGCCGCCGATAATTTCTTATTGCACTATTCTATCCAATTCTAAAGGGGTTGACCCCAGGAGTGTGTGTGATGCTTTTACGACGGGAATTGGCGCCAACCATCATCGAAACGGAGCCCATGGCAATTTGCCGGCATTATTGGATAATCGCACCGGCGGAGGGGCCGCTGAGCCGGGGTGTTTGCCAGCACTGCCACGAGGTCAAGGAGTTTCACAACTCCATCACCGAGGTTGATAGGGACTACTAGCGGTCTACCCCAGCGATGGCGCCAACGATTGCAACCTCTCGCCGATTGACAGGCCCGCCCGCTCCCTCAAGGAGCGGGTTTTTTGATGATATAATCCCCGCGCAAGACACTTGATGAAGGGAGCCTATGCAAAGCAGCGAAGTCCGTCTCACCGAACTATCCCACTGCGCGGGTTGAGCAGGCAAGCTTAGTCTTGAGGACCTGGGCCAGGTCCTGAGTAAGTTGCCCCTGATAACCCATCCCGACCTGCTGGTCGGCAACAATACCGGAGACGACGCGGCGGTCTACCGTATCAACGACGAAACCGCCTTGATCCTGACGGTGGACTTCTTCACGCCTATCACCGACGATCCCTACGACTTCGGGCTGATAGCCGCCGCCAACTCGTTGAGCGACGTCTATGCCATGGGTGGCAAGCCACTCGTGGCCCTGAACGTGGTGGCTTTTCCTGCCGACCTCGCCCAGGAGAAGCTGGGCGATGTGCTACAGGGCGGCTACGCCAAGGCTGCCGAGGCTGACTGCCTCATAGTCGGCGGCCATACCGTCGACGACCCCGAGCCCAAGTACGGCCTCTCAGTGGTAGGAGTGGTACATCCGGGACAGGAAGTCACCAACGCCGGCGCCCGCCCCGGAGATAAATTGGTCCTGACCAAGCCCATCGGCACCGGCATCATCACCACCGGGCAGAAGCAACAGAAGGTCGACCCCGGCGTGCTGCAAGGGGCCGTCGACGCCATGGCCACCCTGAATCGGGACGCTTCAGAGGCCATGATGGCTGTTGGCGTAAACGCCTGCACCGACATCACCGGGTTCGGACTGATGGGTCACTTGCGGTCGATGGTCCGAGGCAGCGGCGTTGCGGCGCGGTTGAAGTTCAGCGAAGTCCCGGTACTTCCCGGCGCTTGGGACCTGCTGGAGCAGGGCGTTGTACCGGGAGGGACCCACCGCAACCTCCACAGCGTTGCCGATACAGCCCATTGGCACGACGACCTGACCGAGCAGCAACGCTTGTTGATGTGCGACGCCCAGACCTCCGGCGGCCTCCTCATCTCAGTTCCCGGCCCCAAGCTGGACCAACTGTTGCAGCGTCTGGAAGATTCGGGTGCCCCAACGGCGGCTGTGGTGGGTGAGATTATCGACGGAGCGGAGAGTAAGATTCGAGTGGAGCCGTGAGCCTGCTTGACGAAATTCGTTTGACACTGCCATACCCCAAGGCTAACATTGAAACTTGCCAAGTCGGAGATTCATGTCTCCGCGTCGGCAAACCACGGCAGAAGAGGTGCCAATTGAAGCGGCCCGATCAGATCAAGAACGCGCCGGACCAGGGAATGGGCGACAGAGTCCCACCGGGGCAGTTCCTGACCAAGAAATTCCCGGTCCTGACTTACGGCTCCACCCCCAAGATTGACATGGATACATGGAAGATGCGTGTCTTTGGCTTGGTCGCCCAGGAAGTGGAGCTGTCCTGGGAGCAATTCAGCAGCGTGGGCTGGACTACCGTCACCGCCGACTTCCATTGCGTGACCCAGTGGAGTTGCTTGGACAATACCTGGGAAGGCGTGCCGGTGTCCGCCCTGGCTGATCTGGCCCAACCCAAGCCCGAAGCCCGCTTTGTGATGGCCCACTGCTTCGGCGGCTACAGCGCCAACCTTCCCTTGGACCTGGTGATGGATGAGGGGCTGTTGGTGCACAAGCACAACGGGGAGGTCCTCGGCGAAGGACACGGCTGGCCTTTGCGTTTGATAGTGCCCAGCCGCTACGGGTGGAAGAGCGCCAAATGGGTCAACGGCATCGAGTTCATGGCGGAAGACGCTCCGGGGTTCTGGGAGCAGCGCGGGTACAACAATAACGGCGATCCCTGGCTCGAAGAGAGGTTCTGGCCCGAGTTGAGCCGTTAGCCTCTCACTACACCGTAGAGGCAACCATTGTGGTTGCCCTGGGTGCTTACAGTAAACGGGGCCGCTCCGGACGCGGCCCCGTTCCTGTGGCGGTTAGGCCGCTTCACTCGACGGACCGGGACCGCCGGCATGGACCAATTCCCGCTCTTCCGGCCTCTCCTCCGGCAGGTCCTTCAGGAAGCCGCATTGCAGGCAGCTCACGTACTTCCCGAAGATGTCCTCTGCCAGGTAAAGGTCGCCGTGGCACTTGGGGCAGAACTTGAATTTGATTAACACAGCGCACCTCCTTTAGCGATGGTCCGTATTCCCTGTAGTAACTCGCCTGACATTATACAACTTGACACGCTTCGTATCAATGTGTATTATACGACCCAGGTAGACCGGCGGCAATACAGTGAATGACAACCTTGGATCTCGCCGTTGGTCAACTTGGAGAAATGCCCATGTACCAGAGGCCAAGCACCAGGACACAGCGCCAAGCCGATATACCCGAGTCGCCTCCTCCGTCGCCGCCAAAGGATGCTCCCTTGGCCCAACCGGAGCAATCGCGGGAGACCACTGGGGACGCGACGGTACAGATAGAGGGCGTCTACATCATCAGCGTTGCGGCCCGGCTGCTCGACGTACATCCCCAGACCCTGAGGAAGTACGAGCGGCTGGGACTGATAAACCCCGGCCGCACCGTGGGTATGCTGCGCCTCTACTCCCGTGAGGACCTTCGCCGTGTCCGGCTGATCCAGTACCTTTCCGTGAACCTTGGCCTCAACCTCGCCGGGGTGGAGTTCGCATTGGGCATGGTGGAGCGTCTGCTGGCCTTGCGCCAGAGGTTGCACTCCGACGCCGAAGGCACCCCCTTCCAGGACTCCGTCGATCAGGAAGTACTATCTTTGTTCAAGGACATGGGCCTGCCCTTGGACGATTGAAAGACCCGTACCCAGGCCAGTGACTAATCATCATCACTTGTGGGATTGAACATGACGACCGAAAGCAACGAATGGCAGATGCCTCCCGAAGACCCTGAAAGCGCCTCCCCGCTCCATGCCTACGCCCATCTGCCGCTGGAAGACCAACCCGCTGCGATCATCAGGGACTTGGAAGAGGCCCAGCAGGAGGCCAGGCAGAACCTTGACATGGCGCAAAGGGCCCAGGCCGAGTTGGTGAACTACAAGCGGAGAGCCGACGAGGAGCGCATATCCATCAGCAAGTTTTCCAATTCCCGGCTGATTACCAAGATGCTTCCGGTTAAAGAAGACTTGGATTTGGCCATCAATCACTTGGACGAGACCGAGGCCAGCGCCTCTTGGCTGGAAGGCGTCAAGTTGATTCAACGCAAGCTTCTGACCCTGTTGGAGTCCGAGGGCGTGGAGTTGATAGACGGCATCGGCAGCGCTTTCAACCCTATGGAACATGAAGCGCTGGGCACCGAGGAGACCACCGAATATCCCCCCGGCCACATTATCCAGGTGGTCAGGGGCGGGTACCGGCTGCAGGACCGGGTGATCCAGCCGGCGCAGGTAATCGTCGCCCGGGAACCCCAATCGTAAAACGAAAATAATTGCTCCCTCAGCAAAGGAGGCTGGATATGGCAAAAGTATTGGGTATTGACTTGGGTACTACCAATTCGGTAGCGGCAGTAATAGATGCCGGAGAGCCCGTCGTGGTGGAAAACGCCGAAGGAGCGCGCTTGACGCCATCAGTAGTGGCCGTCAACGCCAAGACCGGCGAGCGCTACGTGGGCCAGATCGCCAAGCGGCAGGCCGTCACCAACCCGGAGAACACCCTCTTCTCCGTCAAGCGGCTCATGGGCCGCAGGTTCAACGATCCCGAAATTACGTCGGCCCTCAACCGCCTCCCATATAAAATCGTCCAAGGGTCCGACGGCAGCGCTCACGTGGAGATGGCCGGGCAGACTCACGCCCCGCCCCAGATTTCGTCTTTTGTGCTGCAAAAGATAAAGCAGGACGCTGAGGCCAAGCTCGGCGAGCCGGTCAACCAGGCCGTGATCACCGTCCCTGCCTACTTCAATGATGCCCAGCGGCAGGCCACCAAGGACGCCGGCACCATCGCCGGTCTCGAAGTGCTGCGCATCATCAACGAGCCGACGGCCTCTTCGCTGGCCTACGGCGTGGACAAGACCCATACCGACGCCACAATCGCGGTGTTCGATCTCGGCGGTGGCACCTTCGACATCACCATCCTGCAAATGGGTGAGGGCGTCTTCGAGGTCAAGTCCACCAACGGCGACACCTACCTTGGCGGTGACGACTTCGACCAGCGGATACTCGACTGGCTGATACAGGAGTTCCGCCAGGAGACCGGCATCGACCTCGCCAACGACAAGATGGCCCTGCAAAGGCTGCGGGACGCCGCCGAAAGAGCCAAGGTGGAACTGTCCAGCGTTCTGGAAACGGAAATCAACCTGCCGTTCATCACCGCCGACGCCAGCGGCCCGGCCCACTTGGTGAAGACCCTCAGCCGGGCGCGCCTAGAGCAATTAGTGTCCGGGTTGATAGACCGGACCGAGGCCCCGTGTCGCCAAGCCTTGACCGACGCCGGCTTGACCTCCGGCGAAATCGACGAGGTTATAGTAGTGGGCGGCATGACCCGGATGCCCGCCGTTCTGGAAAAGGTCAAGCAGGTCTTCGGTAAGGAACCCAACCGCAACGTCAACCCCGACGAGGCGGTGGCCTTGGGTGCGGCCATCCAGGCCGGCGTGTTGGCCGGGGACGTTAGCGACATCGTGCTTCTCGACGTAACCCCGTTGACGCTGGGACTAGAAACCTTGGGCGGTGTCCTGACCACCCTGATTCCCCGCAACACCACTATCCCCACCAGGAAGGCGGAGACTTTCACCACCGCCTCCGACAGCCAGACCAGCGTGGACATCCATGTCCTGCAGGGCGAACGGCCGATGGCAGCCGACAACAAGTCCATCGGGCGCTTCATGCTGGACGGCATCCTCCCGGCGCCCAGGGGCATCCCCCAGATCGAGGTCATGTTCGACATCGACGCCAACGGCATCCTCAGCGTGTCCGCCCAGGACAAGGGGACCGGGAAAGAGCAGAGGATAGTCATTCAGTCGGGTTCGGGGCTTTCCAAGGACGACATCGACCGCATGGTCAACGAAGCCAAGGCCAACGAAGCCGCCGACCAGCAGCGAAGGGCCGAAATAGAGACCCGCAACCAAGCCGATTCCTTGGTCTACACCACCGAGAAGTTGTTGCAGGACAACGCCGACAAGGTGCCCGAAGACCTGAAAGCCGAGGTGGAAGGGAAGATAGCGACCCTGAAGACCGCCATCGCCAACAACAACGTGGCCGAGATGCAGTCCGCAATGGCGGACCTGAACGCTTCAATGCAGCGGTTGGGCGAGGCCGTTTACAGGCAGACCGGAGGCCCCGCCGGTGGCGACCCGGATGCTCCGGGAGGAACGACGCCGGGTGACGATACCGTGGAAGGAGAGTTCCGGGAAGTCTGAAAGGGATAGCAATATCGTTATCGCGAGGCTGCGGCATCTGGTATAATACAAGTCCTGACCTCGTTGTCATCGAACATTCAGGACTAAAATGATGGAGAGGACATGGGCACTCAGCAAGACAGCGTAGAACAAGAGGTAATTGAGAACGGCGGGACCAACGTCATTGACGGGATCGAAGAGCCCCTGACCCGTTTGCAATACCATTACCTTAGTCTGTTGCAGCGTCTGATAGCCGTCAAGAACGGGTACCAGGCCGATCCCGACTTCGAACCTTGGATGATGGGCGCTATAAACAAGTCTATCTACGCTACGTTGCGGGACGCTATCGAGGCCAACATCGGCGAAGCGGCTAAAGAACTCCTCCGCCGGGAACAACATCAAGTCAACTAGAGGAACGCAGATAGACCGGGCTTGGGATGAAACGCCGCTGAGACCTGGCCCGGTCTAGCCTGTTGGGAAGTGGACCGGAAACACTCGTTCCTTGATACTCGCTACACTCTCTTCCGCAAACCGCCTGGCTTCCAACCGCACTTGGTCCGGCACCTCTGGAACTAACGTGTCCCTCAGCGTACCCGCCCCATGCAGTTGTACGAACTCATCCGGTAGCTCGTCTGGCCATTCCACGTCGAGCATCACGCCGTAAGCCAGCGTCCACGCGCGGGCCACCGCGCCCAGGTCATATCCTCCCCCGCCCAGGGCCAGCCAGGGAATACCCAGCTTGGCTACCTCTCTTACAGCCTCAACATAACCCCTGGTTGTTATTTGCAGGTGGGTCAAGGGGTCGCTGTGGTAAGTATCGATGCCCAGTTGGGCCACTACTACGTCGGGGGCAAACGCTCTCAATAGGGGCGGGACCACGTCATGAAATGCCCTCAGGTAAGTTTCGTCGTCTGTATAGGGATACAGGGGCAGGTTGACCGAGTATCCCACTGCCTCTCCTGTACCGGCCTCCGTCACAAACCCTGTTCCCGGAAAAAGGTATTGGCCCGATTCGTGAATGGAAATGGTCAACACCCGGTTGTCGTCGTAGAACGCCTCCTGCACTCCGTCCCCATGATGGGCGTCGATGTCCAGGTAGGCTACCTTCAGTCCCCTCTCCAGCAGTACCTTGATCGCAACCGCCGGGTCGTTGAATACGCAAAACCCCGACGCGTGGTTGGCCGATGCGTGGTGCAGTCCGCCCGAGATGTTGAAGGCGACGTCCACCTCTCCGCTCGCCATCATCTCCGCTGCCACCAGCGATGCCCCCGTGCTGAGGGCTGCCGCCTCATACATGCCCCGGTACATGGGGTTGTCTCCCTGGTTGCTGAAATTGAACTGCCCGGGGTTATATCCGCTCAGGCCCATGCTGAAACTTCGCACCGCCGAAATGTACTCCGCGCCGTGCAGTTTCCTTAGCTCCTCTTCGGTGGCGGCCCGCGGCGGCACCAGCATCGAGTTGTTCTCGTCGAACGCCCCGTAGTTCCGCAGCAGGTCATAGGTGTAGCGCAACCGTACCGGGCGCATCGGGTGGTCCCGGCGCAGCTCGTGCCGGGACATCGAATCGTCATAGATAAACGCGGCGCGAGGGCTCACACTGCCTCCTCGTAGACCTGGTGCAATCTGGTGGGAGTCTATGGGAATTTCAATACCCGGTCAAGAAAATGACTCCGAGTTTTGCCCAAAACTCGTCCGGCTAACCGCTAGTAAGTCAATGGGCGTGTTGACGTAAACTTACCCTCAAGTAAGGAGTCAGGCAACCCTGGTTCCGGTGCCGACGCCCAATACCTGAGAGTGTGAAGGAGACCGTGATGTTGAGAGGATTTGAGGCCTCCCTGGAATCGAGATTGAGAGAAGCCGAAGCCGCGGAGAAGGAACTGCAAAGGCTTCAGCCCATGGCGGAAGAAGCGCCCAAGCTGCGGGCGCAAAAAGCAAGAGAGCAACGCCGCATGGAACGCGAGCAGAACAGGGAAGCCGCGATGAAAGCGGTCAGCCATGCCGTCCAGACCGCTGCAGAAAAACAGGCCCAGATACCCGCTCTTCTCGCCACCGCCGGCACCGCCGTACAAGCCTTGTACGCTTCCCTTAAAGAGATTGCCCGGCTCCGGCAGGAAGCCTTCGACTCTCTGTCCGTCGCCGACCGCATCGACTACCAGATGGAGGTAGAAGCAGGCGAGGAACGCGAGGTCTCCATGGACCGGGACCCAAGGGGATTGGCTTACGCTATTGCCGCCCGCCACGGGGAGGGCCGCGTCAAATCCTTGCTTGAAGGGATGGATCCCGGGTTCGATTACCTCCGGGACTGCGACCTCGGCAACCCGCTGTCCAGGTCCGTGGCCCGCCTCACGGTGGAACAGGCGGTAGCGGCCTCCAAAACGGAGCCTTTGGCCTACCAACCGCCCCCGCCGCAGGAAGAAGAATAACCGCTGTTCATGTACAATATGGCTCCACACGATTCGTGCCTCGGCGCCCTTCACCACGCGCCGGGACTCGTTGGAGAATTTTATCGGGAGGCGAACCAAGATGTCCGTTCTCGTGCTGCTGGAAATCAACGTGAAACCCGGGAGTATGGATGACCTCACCGCGTATCTACGCGATGAGCTGCATCATACTCGCGGGTCCGACGGTTGCAACGGGCTGACGGTCCACCAAGGCCAGGACGACTCCAACAACGTCGTCATTGTGGAAAGTTGGGACAGCCGGCAACAGTACGAGGCTTACCTCAATTGGAGAGCCGAGCGGGGTGACTTGGAAAAAATGGGCGCGTGGGTTGAAGGCGCACCTACCATACGGTATTTCGATAACGTAGGCGTCTGACCTGGTCATTCCAGTCCCTGGCCTCGTTATTCCCGCGAAGAGCCTGCCCTCGTGGAGACGGGGGCGGGAATCCAAACGTCAAGTCCCGGCCACGGCGGAAGAACGCCTTCCAGCCTCGAATTTGACGTTGTCCCTCAACTGACTGAAAGGTCCCGCTATGAACAAAGGCCCGCCGTACTGCCGGCGGGCCTTTTCATTACCCGGATTGCCA
This sequence comes from Dehalococcoidia bacterium, assembly GCA_965203835.1. Lineage (GTDB taxonomy): Bacteria > Chloroflexota > Dehalococcoidia > Lucifugimonadales > UBA3495 > CBDCFV01. The sequence continues at coordinate 312,961 of OZ241919.1, read as the reverse complement.
GGTCATGGCTGTCCGGGAATCACTTGGCGGTGAACCCGCCGTCCACCGCAAGCTCGGCTCCCGTAATGAATGACGCCTCGTCCGACGCCAGGAACAGCACCGCGTTCGCCACCTCTATACGCTCCCCTTCCCGCCCCATGGGCGTGGCGTCGATCAAATGCTGCCGGGAGTTGCGTACTTCCTCGTCGGGAATCGAGCTTGCCATCGGCGGCATATAGCCGGGATGCACCGAGTTGGCCCTGATGCGGTCTTTGCCGTGTCGTACCGCCGTCGCCTTGGTCAATAGCCGTACCGAGCCCTTGGATGCGTTGTATGCCGGGTGCCCGCTTTCCCCGCCCACAAGTCCCATGATGGACGATATGTTGACTATCGATCCGCCGCCGGCTTCCTGCATCCTCGGCACCGCGTGTTTCGTTCCCAGGAACACGCCCGTCGAGTTGATGTTCATAATCCGTTCCCAGTTCTCCAGGCTGGCCGGGTCGTCCACCGAACGGCTGCTGACGCCCGCGTTGTTCACCAGTATGTCCAGCCGTCCGAAGCGGGATACCGTGCTCTCTACGGCGGCTTCCCAGTCCTCTTCGCTGGTTACGTCCAGCCTTACGAACAACGCCTCACCGCCCGCCTCCACTATTTCCGCCTCTACTCGCTTTCCCTCGTCTTCCAGCACGTCCGCAACCACGACCTTTGCCCCTTCCGATGCGAACAGCTTTGCTTCCACGGCGCCCATTCCCCTGGCGGCGCCGGATATCAGGGCCACCTTTCCTTCCAGTCTCATCGCTCCTCCTCCGGTCAATTATGGACCAAGCCCGCCATGTTCCGGTTCACGACTGCCTGCATTATATCCAGTCTGCACCCTCCGGCAATCACGCTTCGAAGCACCATCCGGTCCCCCCGCCCGCCCCGCAGTCAGACCCGACCCCAACCTGTCATTCCCGTGAAGGCGGGAATCCACCCCGCCGCCGGACAGGCCACCTGAAACGGAACGCTGCCGCAGGTCTTGAAAACGCCATACTTTTCTGGCAAGATTACGCTATGCGTATAGGAGCATTCGAGATACAAGAACCATTGCCGGAGCTACGGGACCCGCACGTCTTCGCCATGATCAGGCCTTGGGTCGATGTGGGAAGCGTAGGCACTCTCACCCTCAACCGCTTGGAGCGGTACTTGGGTTCCAAGGAATTGGGCGGTCTGGCCCGCCCTGGTAATTTCTTTGACTTCACCAGGTATCGGCCCGTTATGAAGAACGTGGAAGGGCGCAGGGAAGTCAAAATCCCCAACAGCAACATACGCTACGCTACCACCGACAACGGCCCCGACTACCTATTCTTCCACCTCTTGGAACCCCACTCCAACGGCGAAGACTACACCGACTCTATTCTGGAAGTCGTAAAGTACTTCGGGGTCAAGCGGTACTGCCGCATTGGGGCAATGTACGACGCCGTCCCTCACACCAGGCCCCTTCTCGTTACCGGCAGCTTGGGAGACGTCCCCCAGATCAAGTCGGTGTCCAACTTCAGGCTGCGCCAAAGCACCTACCAGGGACCCACTACCATAATGAACCTGCTGTCCGAGGGCGTGGAGAACTCGGACATAGAGTCCATCAATTTCATGGTGCACCTGCCCCAGTACGTGCAGCTCGAAGAGGACTACGCCGGCACCTCTCGCATGATAGAAGTCCTGTCCTCCGTATATAAAGACATTCCCGCCGACCTCGCTCCAACCCGTCGCGGGCAACGCCAGTACCGGGAACTCAACGCCACCGTAGAGCGAAACGCGGAGTTGAAGGACCTCATTCAACAGATGGAGGCCCACTACGACGCCCAGTTGGACTCCGAAGAGTCCCGGCGGGAGAATGCGGCATCCACCACCGACCTCTCTCCGGAGATCGAGAGGTTCCTCAGCGAGTTGGGAGAGAGGCTGGACACCGACTCTGAATAGCTGCTTGCCCATCCTGCCTGTTCGTGTATCCCTCTTTCCCGTGTTCGTTGTCCCCCCAATCCCACCCAAAGAAATGGAATGTTGTCTATGGTAGTCCGTCAACAACCCTCTGCTGGCAACAAAGGCATCATCTTCTCCGGTATGCGCCCCACCGGCCTCCTGCACTTGGGCAACTACATGGGAGCTTTGCAGAACTGGGTGGAGTTGCAGCGCGAGTACGACTGCATCTACTGCGCCGTAGACATCCACGCCCTCACCACCATCGAGTCCGCCGAGGAAGCCGCTCAGATCCAGCCCAACATTGAAGACATGGTGCTTGACTGGCTGGCCGCAGGTGTCGACCCCGAGCAGAGCATCGTCTTCGTCCAGTCCCATGTCCCGGAGGTGATGACCCTCCACTCCCTGCTCAGCATGGTCACCCCCTTGGGCTGGCTCATGCGCGTGCCCACCTTCAAGGACAAGGTGCGCCAGATGGACGAGACCGAGGAGACCGTCAACTACGGTTTGGTGGGCTATCCGGTGCTCCAGACCGCCGACATCATCCTCTACAAGGCCGACACTGTGCCCGTGGGTCAGGACCAGGTCCCCCACTTGGAACTGGCCCGGGAGATAGTCCGCCGCTTCAACAACAAGTTCGGCGACACCTTCCCGGAACCGCAGGCCAAGCTGACTGAGGACCCATTGATCGTGGGCTTGGACGGCCAGCAGAAAATGAGCAAGTCCTTGGACAACCACTTGGACCTTGCCGCCAGCCCCGAGGACACCGCCAAGCGGATAATGACCGCCTTCACCGACCCCCAGCGCACCCGACGCGACATTCCCGGTCGCCCCTCGGTCTGCAACGTCTACTCCCTGCACCGCACCTTCAGCCCGCCCGGCGAAGTAACCGCCGTCTACGACGAATGCACCACCGCCCAGCGGGGCTGCGTAGACTGTAAGCGCCACCTGGCCGCCAGCATCAATGACTACCTCGGCGACCTGCGCGAGCGGCGCCGCGAGTTCGAGCAACGCCCCGACTATGTCCGCGACGTACTCGCCCACGGCGCTGAGCGCGCCCGCGCCATCGCTCGCACCACCATCGAAGAGGTCTACGAAAAAATGGGCCTCTCCTGAACATCTGTTGCCGATACTGTCAGGCTGACCCTTTGGAGGGAGCATGGCTAAACTTGTCTCGCTGGCATTGGTTGTTGCTGTTGGATTGTTTGCTGCTGTGTCACTCGCCTGCGAAGTCAAGACCGCCTCTCCCACCTCGGCCCCCCCTGCGCCCACACATACGCCGGAGCCGACTCCGACTCCCACTCCGACTCCCACTCCAACCCCCACCCCCACTCCGACGCCGCTTCCCACGCCTACCCCGGAACCAGTCGCATTGGACTTCCCTTGGGCCCGGGACGGCTTCACGGACGTGGAGCGGGAAGCCTTGGACCACCTCGAGGCCATCGCCGCCCAACACCCGGCCGTAGCCGCGGTCATCCTCGACCTTCCGTGGCTCTCCGACGGCATCACTGAGGATGAGTCGCTGGCTATTGTTCATGTTGCCGGCATCGTGGACAACGTCGCCGAACAATATCCCGGCTTGATACAAACCTTGGCTGAAACCCCTTGGCTCGCCGATGGTATCAGCCCGGAGGAAGTCCAGCTCCTGTCCGGCTTCAGCGACATCCGGGACCCGTCCGCCTTCATGGCCGCCGTTCTGGCAATACCGCCCACGCCGGCGCCCGCTGCCGCCTCTGCGCCGGCGTCGCCAACCCCCGCGGCCGCGCCAATAGACAGTTCCATGTCAACTCCCACGCCCAACCCTCAACAGGCAGTGGTCCTTGCTCCAACCATCACCCCCACTCCCGATTCTATGTGGCCAACTCCGGATCCACTTACCCCTCCCCCGCCCACAGTGGCTGACGTTCCAACCCCAACCCCGGCTCCTCCGGCCGCCCTGGCCGACTTGCCGTGGACCCGGGACGGGCTGAACGACATCGAGCAGAAGGCAATGCGCAACCTGCAAAAACTTGAGAGCGAGTACCCGGACGTTGCCCAAGCCATATTGAGATTTCCCTGGGTTGCCGACGACATCACCGAGGATGAATTCAGAGCGATTGCGCATCTCACAAGCATCGTTGGGCGTACCGGTGGGTTTTATGACCAAGTCCCCCAGATTCTCGCGGATACGCCCTGGCTCGCCGACGGCATCACCACCAAGGAAATGCTCATTCTCAGCGAAGTATCGTCATACTGGGACAGCAGCAGGTTCTGGGTTGCCCTTCAGGCCAAGCAACTCACGCCGGACTACAATCTCAGGCCCACCCCTGTCCCAACCCCAACTCCTCCATCCAGCGCGTCGGAACTTGCTTGGGCCAACGACGGGCTGACCGATGTCGAACAGGAGGCTTTGGGATTCCTTCAAACCATCCGGACTAAACACCCCGGCGCAACACCCATGATCCTGGAGTTGCCTTGGCTCTCTGATGGCGTCACCTCACAAGAAGTGGTCTTGCTTTGCCATATCTCGGTGATCGATGACACGGGCCGTGCCCTGGCCGTCGCTATGACCATGGCGCCCGCCTCATCCTCCACTTCCCTGCCGCCATGCCAAGCAAGCCAGCCCGGTTCGGCGCCCCAGCCTACCCCAACCCCCGCTTCCCAGCCTACTCCGACCCCCACTGCCGCCCCGGTGTCCGCGTCCGGCCCAACCCTTGATGTGGTCGCCAGGACCGGTGGTCCGGGCGTTGTCCTTATGTTAAGAGGCGATGACTTCCCGGCGTTTGCCAGCATTTCCGACATCTCGGTTAACAACCTGTCCCTGGGTCCCACCGTGCCTTCCAGCACCGATGGGCAGGGCGGTTTCGGCATGACCTTTTTCGCGCCTCAGTTGGACCCGGGCACTCATATTGTGTCGGTAACAGTTGGAGGCACGACCGTCACCGCAACGTTCACTGTGTCCTGACAATAGTCGCCTGCCTCCGCTTCCGCTAATGATGATTGGCGCCAATACCTTGCCCGGCTGCGTACCCGATGAGTTGTGAGACGTGCACCTAAACGACTTCGATGAACTCAGCCTACCCTTCTGCCCCGGCGCTCTCTGACCCCTCCTGCTGTGGAGTGAGTATGCGGATGAATAGCCTCATAACGTTCGCCGCAATCATCGTCGCTGGCTTGTTCGCGGCGGTCATGTCTGCTTGCGAATTGGCCCCCGCCGTCCCTGCCCCTCCCACGACTACTACGCCGGCAACGGTCCAAGCAATCAAACCTGCGGCAACCGCGCCAAAGCCGACAATCACGCCCACGTCCCCAGTGTCCGGTGTTCTCGTCTCCAAGCATCTCGTCCGGCCTGCCTCGTATTACCTCGGCGAACTGGAAACCAGACACCCGTCCATAGCCCAAGCCATATCGGAATTCCCGTGGCTCGCCAACAATATCACCGACGATGAAAGGTGGGCACTGGACCATATCCTGGCCATCGCCGAAATCGACTCGGGTATAGCGACCTCCGTCTTGGAACAGCCGTTGTTCGATGGTGAGGATCGGAGTCTCCACCGGGACTTTTTGGCCTCTGTGCGTGAACTCGTCATTGATGAGCCGGACCTGTGGAATGAAATCATCAACCGGCAGTGGTTTCGGGACGGCCTCACCGATGAAGAGGCAGCCTTGATCGTTATTCTCGCGCAAGTAATCGAGCACCAAGAAGGTCTCTTTCTGGACCTCATACAGGATAGTCGCCTGCGTTCCGAAACTATTTCCTTGCCTTCCGGTCAGGTAAACCTGTTCACGGTACAGCGGCCTTTATTCAGGCAGCACGACGACAGTGTGTTCGAATGGATGCACACCGGGGTCGAGACCATAGAAGACTTCATGGGGCCGCCGTGGGTAAAGAACGACATCATCCTCTATTTGGAACCCGACTTCCCGGCTGTATCGGACTTGTTCGAAGCAGGATTCAACGCCGGTACCCACATCGTGGTGAAAACCGACCCGTCAGAACCACAATTCAAAGGGATGCTTTTTCACGAACTGGCCCACTACTATTTTGATGGCCGTAACTCTACAGACTGGCTCCGGGAAGGAGCGGCGGAGTTTCTTGAGTCGTACACTCTGCACGTCAGCGACAATACCAGCCTGCAGTCCCGCTATGCTGCTGCCCAACGAAACGTCGACAGCTATTGTTCCCCGTCAGGTGTAACGAATGTGGTGCAGTGGCTCGAACCGCCGCCCGACCCCACTGGTATTCGCCTTGTGGGCGAAGGTCTTCGCGGACTGCACGATTGCCACTACCCCCTGGGGGAGTCTTTTCTGCTGGGAATGTACAATGCTCTTGGGCACGAGGTGGTCGCGTCCTCTTTGAGAGAGCTGTACAAAGCGGGCGAGTCCAGCGGCTCACCCGCGACCGAAGACGAAATCTACCAAGCCTTCCTGTCCAATACCCCGTCGGACCGCCAGGACGAGTTCAGCGACTTGTATTCCCGTCTCCACGGTGGGCCGCCTCCCGGATGGATACCTTCCGGCTCCGTCCCGTCCACCCCGGACACGGCTGCGTTGGTCGCCCTCTACAGTGCTGCCAACGGAGAAAACTGGATCAACAATCGCTTCTGGATGAGCGAGGTCCCTTTCCACCAGTGGTACGGCTTGCAGACCGACTCCGATGGCCGCGTCGTTAAGTTGTTCCTCCAAGTCAATCAGTTGGCCGGGCAGCTTCCGGCCGAGATCGGCGGGCTTTCCCACCTGGAATATATAGACCTTCAACGTAATCAACTGACCGGGCCTGTCCCGCCGGAAATGGGCAACCTCTCCAACCTCCAAGAGGTCCAGGCCGCCGGTAACCGATTGTCGGGGCCAATCCCTGCGGAGTTGGCCAAACTGTCCAACCTGCATTTCCTGAACTTCTCAGGCAACGAGTTGACTGGCCCAATCCCTCCGGAGTTGGGCAATGGCCTCGACAACCTGCAAGGCCTGTCCCTCGGCGGCAACCAGTTGACCGGAGCGATTCCGCCCCAACTGGCTGGACTGGCTAACCTGTCCAGCCTGTCCCTCGGTCACAACCGGTTGACCGGTCCCATCCCCTCAGAGTTGGCCGCTCTCCCCAAATTGCACAACTTGGACCTTGCCAGCAACCAGTTGACCGGTGACATTCCCCCGGACCTGGGCGCCGTCGCCAGCCTCCAACTCCTGGACCTATCCGACAACCAACTGACAGGGCAGATCCCCCCGGACTGGGCGGCCCTTTCTTCCGGACACGAATAAACCTTTCCGGCAATCAATTGACCGGCCCTATCCCACCGGAATTAGCTCAACTTTCCTATCTGCGAGAGTTGGACCTGGCTGACAACCGTCTGACCGGAGCGATTCCCCCGGAGTTGGGCAACGGCCTCACTCAACTGCGGAGGTTATTTCTTTCAGGCAATCAGTTGACCGGGTGCATCCCGCCGGGCCTCCGCCGCGCCGTGGAAAACGACTTCGACAAGCTGGGGCTTCCATTCTGTCAAGTGAAAATAACCGCCGAGCATGAGGGCGACCGGGCTGCCCTTGTCGCCCTCTACAATTCCACCGACGGGGAAAATTGGGAGGAAAACAGGAACTGGCTGAGCGACCTGCCCATCGGCCAATGGTTCGGAGTAGTTACTGACAATGATCACCGAGTTGTAAGCCTGCGCCTCGGTTCCAACCGCTTGAACGGGCCCATCGTGTCCGAATTGGGCAACCTGTCTAAGCTGGAAATGCTGGCCCTGCGTGACAACCGGATGACCGGGGAGATTCCTCCCGGACTGGGCAACCTGTCCAACCTGGTAACCCTCGACCTCTCTCACAACCGGTTGACCGGACCTGTTCCTCCCGAGTTGGGCAACCTCTCCCGGCTGCGAGCCCTTGGCCTCTTTGGCAATCCGGATGGCAACCAGTTCACCGGCCCGGTCCCGCCCGAATTGGGCAACCTGGCCGACCTCAGGTTCCTTGCCCTCTCCAACAACCTGTTGACTGGCCCGATTCCCCCCGAACTGGGCAACCTGTCCAACCTGTCTGAGTTGCACCTCGCTGGCAACCAGTTGACCGGGCCGATTCCGTCCGAATTGACCAACCTGTCCAATCTGGAAACCCTGTACGTCAATGGCAACCGGTTGGCCGGCTGCGTGCCGGACAGACTGCACGACGTGCGCCTGAATGACTTCGATAAGCTTGGGCTGCCCTTCTGCCCCAGCTCTCCCTAATGTCTGCTGCCATGGAGCGAATATGCGGATGAAGAGCCTCAACACCCTCGCGGCAACTGCAATCCTTGGCTTGTTCGTCGCCGCCCTCCTGTCCTGCGGAACGCAGACTCAATCCTCCGGTGATACCACGACTGACGCTCCCCAAACGCCAACGTTCACGCCCTTCATAACCCTCGACCCCACCATAACGCCAACCTCATCCCTGCTCATAAACGTGCATGTTGCGACCCTCTCCCCGGCCACTCCGGCCCCCCAATCTACCCCCACGCCGGAAGCGACTCCCATACACCTCGCAACTCGGGCCGTCGTTTCCACGGTCTCGCCAACCAAGCCGCCCGCGCCGTCGCCCGTTGCGCCCAAACCTACGTCGGCTCCAGACAGGGTTCCCGTGCCCACGGCCGCCCCCACAGTCTTCCAGACCAAGGACAAAGCCCGTGCCATGGCCTATTGCCTCACCGAGGGCCGCGACCGTCCGATGGCCGACTGCATGGCAGCAACCCACATCGTTCGGCCAACTCCCAATCCTGCGCCGGTGCCCAACTCTGCCCGAACTTCGGACATGACCCAAGCAATGTTCTACTGCTCATCCCGGCGCAGCGACCTTACAATGGAAGCTTGTATTGCGCAGGTCTACATTCCCTCGCCAGGGGCCACCCATGCATCGGCGCCCGTCCCAACTCCCGCGCCAACCCCAACTCCGCTGCCTACGGTCGCCCCCACCGCCTTTCAGACGGCTGACAAGGCCCGCGCCACGGCTTACTGCCTCACGCGGCGCGGAGACCGGTCTATGGCCGAGTGCATGGCCCAGACCTACGTTGGGGGGCCAACTCCCGCCCCCGCTGCGGCTACCGTTCCCGTGTCAACGCCGGCTCCGGCGGCGGTGCTGCCGTCGGCAGACTTTCCCCTGATTCTGGACGGTATGTCCTGGTCCCGGATGGAACGCGAACAGCCGGCCTTGGCCCGGGCTATCCTGGGTCTCCGGTGGGTTGCCGACGGCGTAACCGGGAACGAGAATCTCGCGGTCCTCTATCTCGGGCACATTGGCCGGGCGGACGCTTCACTGGCGGAGCGTATTTTGACGTTCCCGTGGCTCAACGACGGCGCCACCTTTGATACAAGTTTTTTTCTCAATCAATTTTGGAAAATCAGTGAACAGGATACCTCCTTGGCCCACCGCATTGTCGGACTCCCCTGGGTCGCCGACGGCCTCACCGATAATGAAATTGTGAAGCTTGCCGATGTTCGGAGAATCACTCTGGACGGTATCACCGGCGAAGAGCAGCGGAGGATTGAGCAAATACTTAGCGCCCCGGTGGCCCGGCCAACACCCCCGCCTGTGCCGGTCCCACACCGGCGCCCGTGCCTGGGCCGACTCCCGCGCGGCCCGGCGACCGGCTCCCTGGCGACCTGGTGCAGGCGGTCCTCGACGGCGCCAGCACGGCAACTGTCGAGGCCCTTCTGGACCGGGGTGCGGATGTGAACGCCAAGGGTGACCACGGTTGGACGGCCCTTCATCTGGCGGTCGAACACGTTGGTATTATCGCGAATGCTCTGGAAGTCGCTACCCTGCTGCTGGACCGCGGAGCGGACATAGAGGCCAAGGACAACAACGGGCTGACGCCGCTGCATTCGGCGGTGAAAGCCGGTCAGCCCGACGCGATCGCCCTGTTGCTGGAGCGGGGAGCCAACGTTGACGCCAGAAGTAATCACGGGAAAACGCCGCTGGACTATGCAGTGACGAAACCGGAAATCGCGGCCCTGCTCCTGGGCCGCGGGGCCGTGCCCAGCCATGACGATTTGTTGTCCGCTCTGCGCGCTTCGCCTCCGGTCCTGGCCGAGATTGAGCACTTGCTCGACCAGGGCGCCGACGTGAACGCCAAGGACAGTAACGGCAATACGCCCCTCCATCTTGTCTCCCGTCATCTTGCCTCCAATCCGGAGATTGCCGTCTTGCTGCTGGACCGGGGCGCGGACGTCAACGCGAGGAACGATAATGGTGTTACACCCCTGCATTGGTGGGTAGGCAATGTGAGACCTGGCCGTAAGCTTGCGATGATTGAACTGCTGCTGGACCGGGGTGCTGCCGTCAACGCCGGGAGCGATGACGGCACTACGCCCCTTCGTTCCGCCTCCAATCCGGAGATTGCCGCTTTGTTGCTGGACCGGGGCGCAGACATTGACGCCAAGCCCGATGGCGGTCAGACGCCGTTATACGCGGCGTGGCATGTGCACAAAAATATGGCGTTGGTCAATTTGCTGCTGGACCGGGGCGCAAACGTTAATATCAAGAATGGTCTCAAACACGAGACTTTTCTGGTTCGGGCGGTCCGTGATTTCGACGTGGAGATGATCGCTCGGATCTTGGACCTGGGCGTCGACGTCAACGCGAAGAGCGGTATCGAAGATAACGTTACGCCCTTGAGCGCAGCTTGCCGGAGAGATGATCCGGCTATCATCGAATTGTTGTTGGACCGGGGGGCCGATCCCAACGCACAGGGGACCACCACCCACTGGTCCGCTCTTCATGTTTTGGTTATGGCGGGCCATCCCGATGATGTGGTGATTCCGTTGATTAATCTGATGCTGGACAGGGGCGCGGATGTTGATGCCTATGCCGTCCAAGGAGGTGGAGCCGACGGGACGCCCTTGCATTTTGCGGTCGGAAATTACCCTGAGACGTCGCTAAAGGTGATCACTCTGCTGCTTGACCGGGGCGCGGACGTCAACTACAAGGCTTTCGGCTTGGATTCTATTACCGGGACGCCCCTCCATGTGGCGGCACGTTTTAATCCCGATACCTCTGTGGCCGCTTTGCTGCTTGACCGGGGCGCCGACCTCAACGCCGATATCGTTCCTGAATGGCTTGAGGGGAGGGAGACTCATGGAAGACCCTTGCACTATGCTGCGAACTACAATGACAATGGACTGAAAATGGTCAACTTTCTCCTCGACCAGGGCGCCGGCATCGAGTCCACCGCCGTTATCGGTGAGATCGGTGGATTTACGGCCCTTCATCTGGCAGCGTGGGGTAATTCCAATCCGGCCGTGGCCTCAACGCTTCTGGACCGCGGCGCCAATATTGAGGCCAGGACCGATGAGGGCGCGACTCCCCTGCACGTGACTGTGGCCAACAGTCGGCGTGGGCTGCCGATGGCCGCCCTGTTGCTGGACCGGGGCGCCGACATTGATGCCAGGACCAATAACGATTGGACGGCCCTCCACTTTGCGGCGTCCGTCACCGGTATCCCAAGTCCTGACCGGGCCGCTTTGTTGTTGGACCGGGGCGCGGACGTCAATGCCAAGGACAATCGCGGTGTAACGCCATTGCATTTGGCCTCGCCTCGATTACACCCAGGAAAGAGTCATTTTACGGAGATTCAGGAACGCTTGGTTTCCTTGTTGCTGGAGCGAGGAGCCGACACAGAGGCCAGAGATCACGATCGCCGCACGCCGTTACTTTGGGCGGGCCGCACGGCGGTAATGGCTTTGCTGCTCGACGCGGGAGCCGATATAGACGCTCGGGGCAACGGTGGGACACTCTTGCAACAACTGGTATATGCAACCGGGATAGCAGAGTTTCTGCTGGACAGGGGGGCCGACGTCAGCGGCCTGGACTGTAGTGAAGGCTCCCCAATCCGGCACATGTACGCCGGCACGCCCCTCCTCGCCCGATTGTGCCCCTCCTGAAAACCGTCTCTAACCTTGGCGCTGCGCCCAACCCGTCTCGTTTCCGCTGACACAGGTTTACCCTGCCAAGCCGTAGCCAACCGCCTATAATAAAGCGGAGCCGCAAACCCTATCACGAGCAAAGGACTATATGACCGAAACTTCGAATCGCTCCCTCCCTGCAACCTCCGACGGCCGCAGTGCCCTGGACGTTGCACTGGAAGCCGCCCGTGCCGCAGGAGAAATTATCCGCGGCGGGTGGGACTCCGACCTGCAAATCACCTTCAAGGGCCGCAACGACATCGTCACCGACATAGATGTTGCCGCCGAAAACAAGGTGCTGGAAATTTTGACCGCCGCATTCCCTGATTTCGGCATCCTTGCCGAAGAGTCCCAGCCGGTGGCGGGGGCTTCGCCCTACCGCTGGGTCGTGGACCCGCTGGACGGCACCCGCAACTACGCCCAGGGCATCCCCCATTTCTGCACCATGGTGGCCCTTGCTGAAGGTGAGGACATCATTGCTGGCGTGATTTACGACCCGGTGCGCGAGGAGACGTTCACTGCGGCTGTCGGGCAAGGCGCATTCCTGAATGGCGCACCCATTGCCGTGTCCGATACCCCTGAAGTATCGCAGGCGTTGCTGGGTTGCGATCTTGGTTACGTCGACGCCCGGGCCGGGGAAGCTCTGGACCTTGTCCGTTCCTTGTGGCCCGGCTTGGTCAGCGTCCGCTGGATGGGGTCATCGGGCTTGGGGTTGGCCTACGCCGCCGCCGGACGGGTGGATCTGTACTTCCACCACTCCCTGTCTCCTTGGGACTTGGCCGTGGGCTTGGTCTTGGTAAAAGAGGCCGGCGGCGTCGTCGTGGACAAACAGGGGCAGCCCGCCAGCCTTAGGAACCCCAGTGTCATCGCCGCCAACCCATCTCTGGTGTCCGACTTCCTTGGCAGGACTGAGGGCACGGCTTGGCGGTCCGGCGTTTCTTAGCCCTACCGCCGGAATATTGGACATCTCCTTGGAATGACCTGAAGCGGAATGACCTGAAGCATGGCATTTGTTGACTACGACATCATTACCGTTGGCGGTGGCTTGGCCGGTTCTGCACTGGCTAAGGGAATGGCGGAACACGGCGCCCGCGTTCTTGTCCTGGAACGGGAGATGGCGTTCAGGGACCGGGTGCGCGGCGAAGCCATAATGCCGTGGGGTGTGCCCGAGCTTCGCGCGTTGGGCCTCTACGATGTGGTAATGAATACCGGCGGCCACCCGTTGACCTTCTGGGACGGCTATCAGGACGGCTCCCGCTCCGGCCACCGGAACCTGGAGAGGACCACGCCCTGCGGTGAACCCGTGCTGGCCTGCTTCCATCCCAATCTTCAAGAGGCCGTGCTGCAAGCCGCCATCGACGCCGGCGCAGAGGTGCGTCGCGGAGCCAGGCTCGTGGACATTGCCGCCAACGGAAACTCCTCCCCTTCTTCCGTCATTCCTGCGAAGGCGGGAATCCACACTGTCACTGTATCGGTCGATGGAAGCACGGAGGAAATATCCGCCCGCTTGGTGGTCGGGGCAGACGGCAGGACTTCACAGGTACGGACCTTGGGAGGGTTCCAAGTCAACCACGACCCGGACGGCAATATGGTCGCCGGGATTCTGCTGGACGGCGTAACCGCCCCTGAAGATGCAACATTGGCCGGCATGAGGAGTGAAGACGGCCTGTTCGTGTTGCTCTTCCCTCAGGGCAGCGGGCGGGCACGAGCCTACGTTTGTTTCCGGGCCGAAGAGAATTTCCGCTTGCGGGGCCAGCAGGACTTGGCCCGCTTCCTGGAACTTACCATCCAAGCGGGCGCGCCCGCTGAATTTTACGCCGACGCCCAACCCGCCGGGCCTCTGGCAACCTTCTCCGGCGCGGCGGTGTGGGTTGACAAGCCCTATCGTAACGGCATCGCTCTCGTCGGCGACGCTGCGGCGGTGGCCGATCCCACTTGGGGCCAGGGCTTGTCAATGGCTCTGGCAAACGCCAGGGGACTGCGCGACCAATTGATAAAGCATGAAGACTGGAATGAGGCAGGCGAGGCCTATGCCGAGGCGTGGCGTCAACTGCACGACACCATCCACACCGCCGAGACTTGGGCAACCAGGTTGATGCTGGAGACCGGCCCCGAAGCCGACCGGCGCCGCAGGCAAGCCTTCGCCCTTTGGAGGGAAGACCGCACCCGCAACCCCGACACCTTCCTCAGTGGTCCGGTGCTCCCCTTGGACGAAGCCGCCCGCCGCCGGTACTTTGGCGAGGAGTAACCCGAGCGGCGGTCACTCCAGCCGTCGTGTCTCCTTCATCCCGATGCCGGCCGACAAGCTGACGAACGCCAGCACCGTCCCGTTCACCAGCAATGCCCCTTGCGCCCCCAACGCGCTGGCCAACGCCCCAAGCCCCAGGTGGCCTACCGGCGCCGTACCAAGGCTCAACACCCAGGAACCCATGGCCCGTCCCCTCTCCTCCTCCGCCACGACTGTCTGCATCAGCGTCTTGTACAGGGTGTCGACAGCGTGGGCTGAAGCGTTGACCACCGCCAGCACCACCAGGAAGATGTACAGGTTGGCCGACAGGGAGAAGGCCATCTGGCCCAGGCCGAACAAGCCGGCCATGACGAACATCAGCAGGCCCTTCCTCCGGTAGTCTTTCAGGCTCGCCAGCAGGGCCAACCCTATCAGGCCGCCGCCCTGCCGCACAGCCGTCATGATTCCCAGTCCCGCCGGGCCCACACCGATCACGTCCTTTGCGAACACCGGCAACAGGGTCATGTGGGTGAATCCAAAGATCTCTGTGATCGATGCAAGACCCATCAGGATCAGCAGTGTGCGGTTGCGCCGCAGCAACTGTATGTACCCGGCCAGGTTCCGCAGCACAGACTCCCGGGCAGCCGCCATCGTCCGTTGAGAGGTGCGTACCGCGAACAGGGTCAACCCCGACGCCGCGTAGCAGCCGCCGACCGCCACGTACTGCCATCCCGGTCCCCACCCCTCGATCAGTACCCCAGACCCCAGCGACCCGGCGATACCCCCCGCCTGCATACTGATGGAGGTCAGCGCAAGCCCGTTCAGCGCCTGCCGTGACCCTACTATGTCCACCGTGTAAGCTTGGCGGATGGTCAAGGCAAAGGCGAACACCGAACCCTGCGCCACCACCAATGCAATGACCAGCCACACGTTGGCGCTGGTCCCCAGGATCAACAGGGCCATCGCAACCGCCACGCCGCTGGCCAGAAACGTTACAAGCCGCAGGAAGGTCTTGCGCTCCAGCCGGTCGCTCAACGTCCCCGAGAGAATACCGAGGAAAAAGAACGGCGCCATCCGGGCAGCGGACGACACTCCCACCATGAAAGACGATCCGGTCAGCTCGAAGACCAGCCAACCAACGGCGACCTGCTCCATGCCGTTTCCCACGGAATAGAACAGGATGGATATCCACAGCAATCGGAAGTCCAGGGATTGGAACGACACCGCCCACGCGGGCGCGGCGTGCGGGCTTCTAGCCATCCGGCTGACCACCGGTGAAACGGCGATAGCCATAAGGACAAAGCCGGACACCATGGCGGCCAGAGAAAAAGAAGTCACTCTTTCGGCCTACTCATCGACCAATCCGCTTGCCTTGGCCTTGGTGACAAATCGGTGGGAGCCCTAACCTCTAACAGGAAGGGCATTCAGGATGTCGAAGACGACAGACGAGCCTTGACCACCCCGGCGTGCACCAGGTCATCCGTTTCCGCTTCGGAAAACCCGAATTCCAGCAGCACCTCCCGGCTGTGCTCGCCCAGGAAGGGCGCCCTGTGGCGGATGCGTCCGGGAGTCGCTGACAATTTCACAGGTATTCCGATGTTATGTAAAGTTCCCAACTCCGGGTCTTCCAAGTCCACCTGCATGTTCCTGTCCCTTACTTGTGGGTCCTGGTAGACTTGGTCCATTTCGTAAATGGGGCCGGCCACCACTCCGGCCTGCTCCAGCAAGGCCATCCAGTGGGCAGTCGTCTCTTGACTCAAGGTCTCTTCCAGGAGGGTTGCTAGTTCGACCTCCCGCAGCTTCCGGTCTCCGGGCATCCTGAACCGCTCATCATCGATAAGGTGCTCCAAGCCGAGGGCGCGGCAGAACTGTTCCCAAGTGGGTTGCGTGGCGGCCCCGATGTTGATATAGCCGTCGCTGGTCCGCAGGGCTTGGTAAGGGGCGGAGACCCTGTGGGCGGAACCCAGCGGGCCGGGTATTTCCCCGTTGGCGAAAAACCCAGACGACTCCCAAACGGTATAGGAGATTCCCGCTTCCAAAAGAGACGTATCGACCATTTGCCCTTGGCCGGTGTTCTTGGCGTGTATGTAGGCGCACAGGATGCCGTTGGCCGCCAGGATACCGGCGGAAATGTCGGTAATGGGCACGCCCACCTTCGCCGGCGGGCTGTCCGGATGGCCGGTAATGCTCATCAACCCGCTCATTCCTTGGGCCACCAAGTCAAACCCGCCCCGGTTCCTGTAAGGACCGGACCCGCCGAACCCCGAAATAGTGCAGTAGACTATGCTGGGTTTCAATTCCGAAAGGCGGGCATAACCCAAGCCAAGCCGGTCCATGACTCCCGGCCGGAAGTTCTCTACGACCACGTCGGCCTGTTGCAGCATCCGTTCGAAGACGGCGCGGCCCGCGTCCTGTCTAAGATCCAGCACCAGGCTCCGCTTGTTGCGGTTCACCGCCATAAACCCCGCCGGAGCTTCTCCAACCAGGGGAGGGCCGGAGTGGCGGTTGTCGTCCCCGCCGTTGGGTTTCTCCAGTTTGACGACATTTGCGCCCATGTCCGCCAGGACCATCGTGCACACCGGCCCCGCAAGTATCTGGGTCAGGTCCAGGACTACCATACCGTTCAGGGGAAGTACGCCTTGTTCACCGGGCATATTGCTCACCAACCGCGTAAATCTGTAGCGTCTAAACGTGTACCTTAACGGAAAATCGTCGAAAAAGCTTAGAGAGCGTGAGGACAAATAGCCCCAGAAGTATACAAGAACGGCTCCTGCCAGCGCCATGAAGCGGTCCGATGACAATGACCCGTCCCTTTCTTGTGTGCCGCGACGGACCGGCTGCGGGCTGATATGATAGCTCAACGCCGGGTGCGCCGGTTTGGTGCAACGAATGGTTGAGGCGTATGTATAGCTGAACGGCGTTAACCAGGAGGGGACTTTGAGGCGAGACTCCGACTATATATTCCACGAGTTGACCCGCAGTATTTGCCCGGAATGCAAACGGGTAATCGACGCCCAGGTTATCATCAGGGACAACAAGGTCTACATGCGGAAAAGGTGCCCGGACCATGATTGGTTTGAGGGCATCATTAGCTCGGACGCCCGGATGTACGTGGACTCGATCAAGTTCAACAAGCCGGGGTCCATTCCATTGGAGTTCAGCACCAAAGTCCACGACGGCTGTCCCCTCGACTGCGGACTGTGCCCGGAACACAAGCAGCACATTTGCTTGGGCCTTATCGAGGTCAATACCGCCTGCAACCTGAATTGCCCCGTTTGTTTCGCCAATGCCGGGATAGGCTACAGTCTTACTTTGGAACAGGTCGAGGCAATGCTTGACCGGTTCGTGGAGACCGAAGGAGACCCCGAGGTGGTGCAGTTCAGCGGAGGCGAACCAACCATTCATCCCCAGTTGCTGGATATGGTGCAGGCGGCCAAGGACCGCGGCATCAGGCAAGTGATGGTGAACACCAACGGCGTTCGCATAGCTCGAGACGACCGCTTCCTGGACGGCCTGGCCAATCTCAACCCGGTCATCTACTTCCAGTTTGACGGTCTCCGCAAGGAAACGTACTTGACGTTGCGAGGAGAAGACCTGCTCGACTTGAAACTGCAAGCCTTGGACCGCTTGCAAAGCGCCGGGCTGGACGCAGTCCTGGTGGCGGCGGTTGAGAAAGGCGTCAATGTGGACGAAGTCGGCGCCCTTGTGGAGTTCGGCCTGCAGCACCCGGCGGTCCGGGGAGTAGTGCTCCAGCCGGTAACGCACGTGGGAAGACACATTGACTTTGACCCCTTGGAGCGCGTCACCATCCCGGACGTTATACATGGCATAGTTGACCAAACGCAGAGCCGTTTTGTCTTGGAGGATTTTGTCCCTGTGCCTTGTTGCTTCCCAACCTGCCAAGTGAACTCCTACGTGTTCGTTCACGGCGACACCACCATTCCCTTGCCCAGAATACTGGACATTAGTCAGTATTTGGACTACATCACAAACCGGGCATTGCCCAAGCATCCCAATTCCGCAGAAATCCAAAAGGCTTTGGAAGGCCTCTGGTCGGCCTCAGCGGTGGCGGGGACGGAAAAGACCGCATGGGAGTTTCAGTGCGCCTGCGGCCCGGGGTCGGACTTGGGATATGAGTTGGCCCACCTGAAAAACCACATTTTCCAGATCGCAATCAAAGACTTCCTCGACCCGTACACTTTCAGTGTGAAACAAGTGATGAAATGTTGCGTGGGTGTGCTGGTCCCCGACGGGCGTACCATTCCTTTCTGCGCCTATAACTCGTTGGGATACCGGGATGAGGTCCGCAACAGGCTGGCTGTCCGGCAGGCGCGAGGGAAACGCGTTTCAGAGGCACCCAGGGTTCCATAACGCCACAGTATAGGCCGTTGGATGTCCGGGAAATCGACTGCCGCAGGGCGACAAGGACTGATTCATCGTGAATCCCATTGAACAAGCAACCGCTAAAGCTTGCTGCGCCGATTTATACCAGTCTGAGTTGGCATACCTGCTGTTCGGAGATACTCTGCATCCCGGCGGTTTGGGCCTGACCAACCGGCTGTCCAGGATGATGGACATTCAACCAGGGCAATGGATAGCTGATTTGGCCAGCGGGGGCGGCGCCAGCGCCCAAGCAGTGTCGCGGGTGTTCCGTTGCAACGTGATCGGCGTAGAATTCGGCGCTCTCTCGGTAGCAAAAGCAATCAATACGTCGCATGGCGTTCGAGGAAAGGGGCGTGCTTTCTTCGTCCAGGGCGATGCTGAATTCATTCCCTTCCGGCCTGGCCGTTTCGACGGCGTCCTTTGTGAGTGTTCCATGAGCCTGTTCTCCAACAAGTCTGCGGTGGTTGAACAAGCAGTCCAACTTCTGAAGCCCGGCGGCGTGTTCGGCCTCAGCGATGTGACGCTGAGACCGGGAACTCTTCCGCTGGAACTGGAGGGTGCCTTGGGCCAGTTGCTTTGCCTGCCCGACGCCTTGGATGTTCAAGGCTATGCGGACCTGTTGACGAACGGTGGGCTGGACGTTGTACGTCAATACGACGCTTCGCGCGAAGTAGTCGAAATCATCGACAATGCGGAATCCAGGCTGAGTGCATTCCGGGCTTGGCAGACCATTTCACGCCAAGGGGCTACGGAGTTCGGCTTCCTGGAGCAAGCTCCCCGTGTGATGCAAATACTGCGCCAGATGGTGGAGCGAGGAGACTTGGGGTATTGGCTGTTCGTCGGGCGGAAACCTGGCGGCGTCAAATAGCCTTTCGTCCGCCGCCCTATTGGAATTGGTTATAATAATCCTCGGCATATATGCCATATTTCTATTCCACTTCCGCCGTTGCTGATGTAGTATCTAACTGTGGACCGCTGGAGGCCCGACTTATTCGACCACAAGTTGCAGGGTTGCGTCAGTCATGGACTTCTTCCTGATCCAAAAGATTATCGCCGCCATATTGGTCGGCTATTTGTTGGGCGCTATACCGTGCGCTTACATCGCCGGCAAGCTCCGCGGGGTTGATGTATTCGCTACAGGAAGCCGCTTGGGCGGCACGGCCAACGTATTCTGGAACATCGGACGCTGGACCGGTACGGCAGTATTCGTCGGCGACGTAGCCAAGGGGGCAGCGGCCGTCATTGTTGCTCAATTATTGGGAGTCCCACCCGTCGTAGTGTTTGCTGCCGCAGGGGCGGCGGTATTGGGGCACTGGATATCTGTCTTTTCCGGCTTCCGCGGCGGTGACGGCATGGCTACGCTCCTGGGTATAACATTGGTGGCGCTGGAGCCGCCGCTCGCCACCGTGGGAGTGATAGCGGGAGTCTCGGCCGTGCTGCTGATGAGGCGGTCTTCCTGGCGCTCCTGTTGGGGTGTAGTCGCCTGCTTTACGGTGCTGCTCTCCCTCAGCCTCTACTTCCAAATGGACCGCGAAATGGTGACGGGGTTGACCGGCTTGGCCGTGTTGGTGTTGCTGCGGAGCATTATCGTCCGGAGGAGAATAGCGGAAGGCGTGGACGAGGAGGAGATACTGCTCGATTTGGACTTGGAAGGGGACTCAGACTTGGGACCGACGGCCCAAGAGAACCGTTAGTCTAAGGGGTTTCCAGAGTCCTGAGCTTGTTGTCCCTTCATACGCTCCAGCCTCAGGGCCCACCGCAGATCGTCGTCCTCATCCGCTTCCGACATCAAATCCGGCGACAACCCAATTGCCTCGCGCAGATGATATAGGCACTTGTCGACTTCGCCCAACTGAGCATAAAGTCTCGCTGCGTTGTACCACGCGGTTGCAAATCTTGGGTTACTGTCAATCGCCGAAAGGTACTCCACCAAAGCTTCTTGAACCTGCCCAAGCGCCTCAAGCGCCGCGCCTTTGTTGCTCAGGGTTTCCGCAAAGTCCGGTCGCAGCCTGACCGCCTGCCGGTAGTCCTCCAGGGCCTCCTCATAGTCACCCAGGGCGTCGTAAGCCAACCCACGATTGTTGTAGGCCTCCGCGTCGTCCGGCGCCAACTCTATTACCCGGGAATAGTCGGTGATAGCCGCCTCGACGTCTTCCAAGTAGAACTTGGTCCTCGCCCGGTTGAAAAACGCGGAGGAATTTTCCGGGTTGCATTTGATTGCAGAGTCATAGTCCTTAATGGCTTCTTCATGGAGACCAAGTTCGTCCAGAGACGCCCCACGATTCAGATAAGCGTTGGATATATTGGAGTTCATGCCGATGACCTGGTCAAATTTCTCCACCGCCTCGTCGTGACGCCCAAGCCGGCCCAGCACAACTCCGCTGTTATAGATTGCCCGAAGATAGTCTGGCTGCAACTCCAGCGCCCTTGCGTAGTCGGCTAAGGCCAGACTTGCATCATCCATGTCGTCTTGGGCGTTCCCCCGTTGGTAGTAGGCTTCAGCCAACGAGCCGTCCTGGGCCAGAACAGCGGTGAACTCGGCGATTGACCGTTGCGGCTCTTTCAAGGCCAAGTAGACCAGCCCGAGGTTAAAGCGGGCCTCGACACATTCGGGCATCTCGCCAAGGACTGTTTGATAGACAGCCGCCGCATTCGTGTAGCGACCCGCGGCGAAACAGCCGTTCCCGTATACCAACGTGTCCAGGCCCGTTGAGGCGGACTCCATCGCTGTGAGCGCCCGCCTCAATTCTCGCAACGCCCGTCCGGTCAAACTCCCGCCCCCCGGCCTGGGGGTCATCAAGCCGGCGCCTATCCCGTGCTTGGCCAGCAACCCGGCAAGGTTATCCAACAGTTGTTCCTTATGTTTCATATCAAAACTAGCCGCAAAACTGCCGAAAATTCAAAGGACGGAGAGCTACCGGAGCATCTCCAGTGCGCGGGTTCGGCGAAACGCGGCCCCAGAGCGGTCATTGAACTATAACAGGCCTAAACCTTACAATAGAGCCGCACCTAAATCTATATCCAAGGGGGTCTACAGTGACCCAATCCAGCGAGGCCACTGTCATTATCTACACCCATCCCGACTGCGCTTTCTCCAGCGCGGCCAAGATGGACTATCGGAAACGCCAGGTCCCTTACACCGATATCGACCTGTCCAAGGAACAGGACAAGGTCGCCGACCTTCTCAAGTTGACAAATGGAGAGCGGGTCACGCCGGTGATCGTGGAAAATGGTCAGGTCACCATCGGGTTCAAGGGCGGTACTTGAGAATTCTAACGGCGGGCCGGTTGGCCCGCACGGAGTAACCGAAAGCCCAGGACCGTACGACAACTCGGAGTCCGTCCAATACCGGATCCTACTGACATTTTCCGGTTGAGAGTCTTCGCATCGGGATGATAGGATGCGCCAAGACTTCAGACGGGACGGAGGGACGATGGCAACAGGGACAGACAAAGACAAGTTAGCGGCGCTGGAAATCGCCCTTGGGCACATTGAGAAGGACTACGGCAAGGGCGCCGTAATGCGGTTGGGGGAAGCATATGAACGGCTTGCCACCGACATGATTCCCAGCGGCTCCCTGGCACTGGATGTTGCCCTTGGCATCGGGGGCATACCTCGGGGCAGGGTAACCGAGATATTTGGCGCCGAGTCGGCAGGCAAGTCCACGCTGGCCATTCACATCATGGCCGAGACCCAGAAGAAAGGCGGCATTGCGGCGTACATCGACGTCGAACATGCCATGGACCCCGGTTATGCCGAGAACTGCGGGCTGAATTTGGATGACCTATTGATTTCACAGCCCGACAGTGCGGAACAGGCCCTGGATATCACCGAACAATTGGTCCGTAGCGGGGCCATTGACTCGGTAGTAATTGACAGCGTCGCGGCGTTGGTGCCGCAAGCCGAGATCGAAGGGGATATGGGCGACACTCATGTGGGACTGCAAGCCAGGCTCATGTCTCAAGCATTGCGGAAGCTCACCTCGACCATCAACAAGTCCCGCACCGCGGTCATTTTCATCAACCAACTACGTGAGAAAATAGGCATCTCCTACGGCAACCCGGAAGTGACTCCCGGTGGAAGAGCCCTCAAGTTCTACAGCTCCGTGCGGATAGACCTCCGGCGCATCGAGTCAATCAAGCAAGGGTCGGAGGTGGTCGGCAACCGGGTCCGCGCGCGTATCGTCAAAAACAAGATGGCCGCTCCTTTCCGGGTCGCTGAGTTTGACATTATGTTCAATAAGGGAATCAGCCGGATGGGGGACCTTCTCGAATTGGGGACGGCCCAAGGCATCGTTAAGAAAGCGGGAGCTTTCTACTCCTACGGCGATACCCGCTTGGGGCAGGGACGGGAAAACTCCAAGGACTTCCTCACTCAACATCCGGAAATCGCCGACTCTATTGAAGCCCGGATCAGGGGGCAGTCCCCGGCACAGCAAGCCAATGAAAACGCCGAGTCCCCGGACACTTCCGAATACGCTATTACCCCCCTATCGGACCTGGAGAAGGAAGAATAACCAAGGGCATCCGCTTGCCTTGGCTCAGCGATGTACGGGACCTGGACCAGGAGACGAATGAGGCGGCCCGATGCATGAACCAGGAGTGGGCGGCGTCGATAAGAATCGAGACTATGATGCCGCCCGTAATACCGCGCTTCGTTTCCTGACAGCCCGTCCTCGCAGCACCGAAGAGGTCCGCCGCCGGCTCCAGCGTCATCATACTACCGATGTAGTTGACAGGGTGATATCGGCCCTTACCAACCAGGGTTTCCTTGATGACGCCGCGTATGCTAGGCAGTGGCGGGAATACCGTGAGCGGTCCCGCCCACGAGGACAATCGTTGTTGCGCAACGAACTCCTCAGCCGCGGCATATCGCGGGATATAGCTGCGGAGGCGTTGGATGACTTTGACGCGGCCGCTAATGCTTATCGAGCCGGTAGAAAGATAGCATCCCGGCTGCAAGGTTCCGATTACCCCAAGTTCCGGCGGCGCCTCTGGTCGCACCTGCAACGCCGCGGGTTCGAGTCCGACGTCATTACAGAGGCCATCACAACGCTGTGGCGGGAGCTAGCGGACTCTTTGCACTGCGATGAGGACGCCGACAACAATCATTACTAGACCGAATATCCCGAAATTAAATGGCGTCGCTCCCCAAGTAATCAAAAAAGCCCCTATCACCGAGCTTGCGGCGATCAAGGCCAGCCCGGTGCTCCGCTTTCGGTTGACTGACAAGCTGATAAGCTCGCCTGCCCCATACCCTATGCCCATGCCGATCAGTGAGGGCACAAAGGGAATGGAACCGAAAATCATAACGCCCAGAATCCACACTACGCTCCCGACGACGGCCACGGCAATGCCTACGGCAAGGGCTCGGGCGTAGTAGCCCTTTTGAACGTCGTAGGTGGGCAACGGCACCGCTTTACCGCACTCGCGGCAACGAATCCCCACAGGGGCCTGCACTAGGCAGCGAGTGCACATTGACTTGCCACACTGGCTGCAAGACAAGCCTGTCTCGGTATCCGGGTGCCAGAAACAACGGTTTGTAATCGTCAGACCTCTTCAGAGTAAGCCCCGTAAGACTCACCCATTACTTCAGTGTGCTACTCAATTTCCTGTGGCGTCCGCCTCACCCAATCGGTGTGACTGTCAACGTCCCGGTCCAGGAAGAGTCTGTTGAGTATGACTTTTTTCTTTGGCAACCCCTCGTAAAGGGGAGTCCAATTGGACAACAACCTTTTGATTACCACCAAGACCAACAGTCCCACGCAGTACCAACTTATCACATATTGGTCGTTGCCGGTTAAGCCCCATTGGGGAAGTAAGACAGCCCACAGCGGCAATAGTGCTAGAGAGATGAGCACCCAAACCCCCGAAGCTCTCGTGACAGCCCAGCCCGCCACGCTGACGGCGATGAAAACGGTCAGCAATAAAGGGGACAGAGCAAGCAGGCTACCGGCGATAACGGAAATGCCTCTGCCGCCTTGGAATTTCAAGTATGGAGACCAGTTGTGCCCGATAACTGCCAACAACGAAGCTGCTGCCAGCTCAAGCGAAAGCTCCAAACCCAGCACATATCGGCCAACCCATATAGGGGTCGAGCCTTTCACCAAGACATCGAAGACCCCCAATACCACTACCCAACGCTTGCCTACGTGGTAAAAGAGGTTGGACCCTCCCACGTTTCCGCTGCCGTAGTTTCGGATGTCCACCCGTTTTACCCACCTGGCAATCAGGTAGGCTGTCGGAACGGTCCCGGCCACGTAGGCAAAGATATACAGCCCCACCAGCTCGATGGACACAGTTGTTCACCAAACCTGCGTTAGGACTTGATGCCCCCCGCCAACTTACCGGCCGCTTCCTCCAGCATCTCAACCGTTTCCAATGGAGGACCTTGGATACCCGGCAAAGGCTCACCGGTGTTGCCAAGCCCATGATAGTCGCTGCCGCCGCAAGGGATGAGACTATATTGCTCCGCTAATCTTGCCAAGTGCTTGATGGTCTCTTCGCTATACTGGGCGTAATAGACCTCCATCCCTACTATGCCCGCATCGACTAACTCGGCCACCGTAGGCTCCATGTTCACCAAATAGGCGGGATGGGCCAACACAGGCACTGCACCGAACCGGGCTAACATCTCAACCGCCTGTACAGGCGTCATCTTGGTTCTTTCTACGTAGGCCAGCCCGTTGCGTCCCAAATACTCCGGGAACGCTTCTCTGGGTTCCTTGCAGTATCCTTGCTCTACCATGGCCAGCGCGATGTGTGGGCGGCCCACGGCTCCGTCTCCGGCGATAGCTTGGACCCGTTCCCAGTCGACATGCACACCGAGGGTGGCCAACTTCTCCACAATCATCCGGCCGCGTTCCTCTCTGCCGCTCCGGAACCGCGTCAGGATCTCTTGGAGGGCCGGGTCATGATAGTCAATGAAGTAACCCAATATGTGAACTTCGTCGCCGGGCACGTCGGTGCTCAGTTCAATGGCGGGGATAATCCGGAGTTCGGGAAACTTTCGGGCAGCCTCGTAAGCTTCAGGCAAACCCTCGGTCGTGTCGTGGTCGGATATGGCGACCTGCTTCAGCCCTTGATTGGATACCAAGCGCACCAACTCGGTTGGAGACAGCCTGCCATCTGAGGCTGTGGTATGCAGGTGCAGGTCGACTAAAGCGCTCATGTTAGTTTTCCATCCTGTCTAAGCGTTCGATAGTTCTCGCTTTCCCGGATTGAACATCAACGTCCAGCAGGACGGAGTTCATCATGACCGGACCGGTGGCCACGGTTAATCGCTGGGGAAGCCCGGTGAGAAACCGCTGCAAAACGGCTTCGGGGTCACTGCCGATCACAGAGTCCACTGCGCCGGTCATTCCAACATCTGACAGGCAAGCGGTCCCGCGGGGCAAAATGCGGGCGTCCACGGTTCCCACGTGAGTGTGGGTGCCAACCACGGCGCTCACCCGACCATCAAGGTACCAACCCAACGCTTGTTTTTCCGAAGTAGCTTCAGCGTGAAAGTCGACGACGATGGCACCGGCCCTTTCCCTTTCAGACTCTTTCAGTATCTGATTGGCAGTGCGGAAAGGACAGTCCAGAGCCGGCATAAAGACACGCCCCATGAGGTTGATTACCATCACGTTGTCATGGACCAGCCATCCCCGTCCCGGTGCGTCGGGGTAGTTGGCTGGGCGAAGGATCGGCAATCCTTCGTCAAGATGGGGAATCATTTCCTTTTTATCCCAAATGTGATTGCCTGAAGTGATGACGTCCACGCCCGATTCAAGCAACTCGTAAGCTGTTTCCAAGGTGATGCCAAACCCGCCGGCCACGTTCTCACCATTGGCTATCACCATGTCGATGCTGTGTTCCTGGCGCAGGACCGGCAGTAAGCTCTTTACCGCCCGCCTGCCGGGTTTACCGATGATGTCTCCGATCATTAAGATGCGCAAAACCTGATTTCCTTCCAAGGGCACAAGCCGCTTATACAGCTAGAGGGGGCCCAATATTATGATTTGGGCCCCCTCTTCCCAATATGATCTGTGCCGTTTCAGTTCTCGTGGGTTGATGCCGCAGGGCAGCGGCGTCCGTTCCTGTTACCTCGCGTACTCCACATTGCGAGTCTCGCGGATGACGGTAACTTTGATTTGCCCCGGAAAAACGAGGTCTTCTTCCACTTTCCGGGCGATGTTGCGAGCTAGAGATGCCGCCTCGACGTCATCCATGTCGTCGGGCCGTACCATGACCCTTACTTCACGCCCGGCTTGAATCGCGAACGCGCGTTCCACGCCTTCGAAACCCGTAGCCGCCGACTCCAGGTCCTTGAGCCGCTTCACATAGTGTTCCAAGCTTTCCTTGCGCGCGCCGGGGCGGGCCGCGCTGATAGCGTCGGCAGTAGCCACCAGGTAAGACTCAATGGTCTCATGCTCGTCGCTGTGGTGCTCCAAAATACCCCGGTAAGAGCTGTAATTGACGTTATGTTTCTGTGCCAGTTCCGCTCCGATCTCCGCGTGCGGCCCGGATACCTCGTGCGTGAGGGCCTTTCCTATATCGTGCAGCAATCCTCCCAGCTTGGCTACTTCAACGTTGGCCCCGGCCTCAGCGGCCAGCATACCTGACAACAATCCAACCTCAACCGAATGTTTCAGTACGTTTTCGCCGTAGCTGTATCGGTATTTCAGTTGACCCAGCAGCCTGATCAGCTCTGGCTCCAATCCACTGACGCCAACGTCGAAAGTCGCTTGTTCACCGGCTTTCCAGATGGTGTCATCGATCTCTTTTCGGGCCCGCTGTACAACGTCTTCGATACGGGCTGGTTGGATGCGCCCGTCTGAAATGAGCTTTTCCAGTGCTGCCCGGGCGACTTCTCTTCGTACCGGGTCGAAGCAGGAAATGGTCACCACTTCCGGAGTATCGTCGATAATGACGTCAACACCGGTGAGCGATTCCAGGGTTCTTATATTCCGTCCTTCACGGCCGATGAGACGTCCTTTCATCTCATCGTTGGGCAGGGATACTACGGAGGTTGTGGCTTCGGAAACTACATCGGTAGCAAGACGGTTAATCGCCAGAGTGATAATACGACGGGCGTTTTCATCCGCCCGCAATTTGAACTCTTTTTCCAGCTCGTAAAATCGGCGTGACAGATCGTGTTGGGCCTCTTCCTCGCCCCGCTTGATCACCATCTGCCTGGCCTCGGCTACATTAAGGCGGGCAACGCCTTCCAGCGCCTCCAATTGTTGGGCTTTGACGGCCTCAACTTCCCCCAGCGCCTTTTGTACATCGGCCTCCTTGCCGGCCAATGTCGCTTTTTGCTTTTCGAGAGCTTCGGTCTTCTTCTCCAGTTGCTCCTCCCTCTGGAGGAACCGGCGTTCCAACCGGGTAAGCTCTTGGCGTTGCTCTTTAAGCTCGTTCTCCCCGTCTGTACGGAGCTTGAGCACCTCTTCTTGAGCGACTAGAAGCATTTTCCGATGATCTTCTTCCGCTTGTGCCGTGATGTGACTGGCTCTCTCTCTAGCGTTTTCTATCCTGGTACCGTCTAACCTGGACCTTAGAAACAACCACGCAGTTGACCCTATCCCAGCTACCGTCAGGACAGACAAGGCTATGATGATGATGGTGGAAATCACTTTATCACCTCTCCCTTGCGTCCTAATTTGGCTAGGTATCCTCTATACCTCTCCCAGGTACCATGCTAACGATAAGCTTCAACAGTGTCAAGGAAGCCCCACACCTGTGACGCGGCTTTTCACTTCGAAAATATTACCCTTACCGGAATGGGCAGAGGAGCTAAAGCGGCTGACGCCGCGTGCTTGAGCGCCTGTCTGTTGTCCATTGGGCTATTGAGCCTCCATGTCGGCTGGACTATAATTCTAATAATCATGGCATTGGACCTAGGTCAATAAAGTCAACTTCCGCAGGTGACATTGCATGCCCCCTCAGGATTACTACGAGACGCTGGGAGTAACCAGAAGCGACAGCGAAGAGGATATACGCAGGGCATTTCGCAAGAAAGCCATGGAGTATCATCCGGACCGCAACAAGACTCCCGGCGCTGAAGATAAGTTCAAGGAGATCAACGAAGCATACCAAGTGCTCTCCGATAGCAAAAAGCGGGCCCAATACGATCGTTACGGTCATGCCGGGGTAAATGCCAACGGGGGCTTCAACCGTCCATTTGACGGATTTGATGTGTTCGGTGGATTTGGCGATATATTCGACTCATTCTTCAATGACATTGGCGGCGCGCGCGCCAAGCAGGCGCAGCGGGGCGACGATCTCCAACAACGGGTTGTGTTGTCCTTTGAGGAGGCCGTTTTTGGCACCGAGCGCAACGTGGAGATTACCCGTTTGGAAAGGTGTCAACATTGCTCGGGAGCAGGAAACGAGCCAGGCACCGAAGTGACCACCTGCCAGTCATGCCGGGGAAGCGGTCAAGTGCGGCGTTCTCAACGCAGCGTCTTCGGCCAGTTTTCTCAAGTGACCTTGTGTCCCAATTGCCGCGGCGCTGGCAACGTGATCCAGACCCCATGCAAACAGTGCCGGGCTGCGGGAGTTGACAAACGCAAGCGCAAAATCGCCGTAACTATTCCCGCGGGAGTGGAAGCAGGAATGCAGGTGCGTCTCACTGGAGAGGGCGATGCGGGACGGGACGGCGGCCCCCCGGGAAACCTGTACGTCCAAGTCAATGTACGCAACCATGAAGACTTCATTCGGGAAGGCAATGACCTTGTCTATCGCCTGCCGGTGAACTTGGCCGAGGCAACCTTGGGAGTGGAGAAGGAGGTCCCGACCCTGGAAGGCGAGTTGCAGACACTGAAGGTGCCCGAGGGTACACAACCCGGAACAGAGTTCCGCATTCGTTCAAAAGGGGTGCCCCACCTTCGCAGCGACCGGAGAGGAGACCTGAGAGTGGTGGTAGATTTGCAAGTGCCTCGTTCTATTAATTCCAAACAACGCAAGCTGTTGGAGGAGTTGTCCCGCTCGTTCGGTTCCGCCAATGGCGCCGACCACGGTACCGATGATCCGGATAATGAAGAGGATAACGACAAGGACAAGGGTCTATTCGGCCGCATCAAGGAAGCCTTGGGTTAAGGTCTGCATGTCCCGCTTGAGCCGTGTGCGATGACACTTTCTGATTCGACTTGATCCAATGACTTGGCAAGAATTGAGCATACTTGTCCCTAACGAGTACGTTGAGCCCGTCTCCTATTTGTTCACCCGATACGGCAAAGGACTATCCATGGAACGGGAAGGCCGTGACCGGGTGATGTTGCGGACATACTTGCTATCGACATCCCGGCAGCGGTTGGCCCGTATCGAGGTCGGGCTGAAGTTGGTCAGCATCCTGGAGCCATTGGAAGACCTCACCATCACGCCTTTGAAGGAGGACGAGGAATGGCAAAGCCAATGGCGGTCTCATTTCAACCTGCTCCGGGTCGGCAGGCAATTGGTTATCAAGCCGTCTTGGATCGAGTATTCTCCCGAGGAAGGTGACAGGGTAATCGAGCTTGATCCGGGCATGGCTTTCGGCACCGGCTACCACCCCACTACTTATACCTGTTTGGAGGCTATGGAAGACCTGCTCAAGCCGGGAATGGTTGTTCTGGATCTGGGAACCGGGTCAGGTATTTTGTCTATCACCGCCGCCATGTTGGGAGCATCGAGAGTTGTAGCCTTGGACATAGACCCCCAAGCGGTACGGGCAGCAAGACAAAACTTTCGTCGGACCAAGGTCCAAAAGCTGGTGGCATTGACTCAAGGCTCCCTTCCCCACCCCTTGGCGGGACAGGGCCAATTTGACTTGGCCGTGGCCAATATTTCGGCCAGGGCAATCCGTGAGCGCGGTACTCATATCGCTGAAACCCTGTCGCCCGGCGGACATCTGATCGCCTCGGGTTTCATGTCCGACCAGAGGCAGGAAGTCCACGATGCCCTTGGCGAGTTGGGACTCACCCTTACCCAGGAATGGTCTCAAGGCGAATGGACTACACAGGCTTATAAATTGGCTGATTGAGTCTCGGCAGGTTTGTTGGGCATCCAGTCTTGACCTCTTGATTGCATTTTCCATGGCGAGACGATACCATCGTTTGTGGTGTTATTCCTGTTCGCCTTCGAATCCTCGCCTGTTTAAGACAGGGCATTGAAGGCTTACTTGCGCAAGCAAGGCGGGCATCGACCAGTACAATGGAACAAGTCGAATTAAGCCGATTTCAGATTACCGGTATCCTGGGTTCCGGCGCCGACTATGAAGTGCGCGGGGCGGTGGACCAGGAAACGGGCAAGTTGGTGGTGCTGAAGCGTCCGATTCCCCAAATGATAAGCCGCGGAATGCACGGCAGCACCGAGGCCCGCACGGACCGGACACTGGAAGTCCTCCAGCGGATGGAGCATTACATCCCCAACGTTGTTCCCATATTGGGTTATACGGAGAGAAAGGTCCACGACGACTTCTATGGCGACTCAACGGGGCAAGAGTACCGGGTGGTGGTGGAGGAAAGGGCCAAAGGTATCCCTTTAATGGTCGGAGATATGAGGGCCCGTATCAGGGGTGTCCCCACCGGCGTGGGCCAGAACCTTTTTGCTCTTTTCCCATTGATGCGCTCGGACCAGCAAGCGCCGTTTCCCGTGCATCACCAACTGCTGGACTTGGAAGAAGTGTTCTACGGCCAAGGTTACGTGTTGCTGGACCTGCGGCCCCAGAACATCTTTTATCAGCCGGCGTCTGGCCAGGTTACGATCGTCGATTGCGGAGACTTGGTAGCCTTCGACGGCGAGCCTGACCCTCGCACCAGAGTCCAGAGGGACATTCACGATGCGTTCCTGGAAGTGTTGAAGTTTTATGTAACCCCGGATACGCCGCCCGTAGAGTCTGACGGCTACCGCGAGCCCTACGGACAGCGGCCTGTGGTCAACTTTGAGCAGGAGTTGGGCGAGTTGGCCCAACGGTTCGAGAATACGGATGGTGACCTGAAGGATGCCGCCCTTAATGTCATTGCCAGGGTCCGAGACCGGTCTTACTCGGATATAGAGGGCTTCCGAGCCGACTTGGACTTCTGTCTTCAGGCCGCCAGCGCGCGAAACGATCAACTAGCTGAAGTAGAGCAGGCAAGGCAGGCTTGGCGGGAAGCCCTGGAGTGGCTTCGCGAGGAGTACTGGACCAGGTATCTGTTCGACGCCGACGCTGAACTGGGTTCGTTCGGAGTTTGACGTTTACTGGCGCCCATTTGGATCCATAGCAAGGCCGTGGACTCGGCCAATCCAAACTTTGCAACGGTGAGGGACTAAGGACATGATCGGCAGCACCGTAGCGTCGATACAAGACAATTCCGCACATGGTGAAGATAGCTTTCTTCTCCGGGATCTCGGCGAGAAGGGCTTTTTGGACGCCGTTATGGACGGGGTGACCGGTCACGGCGGTGAGGAAGCCAGTCAATCTCTGGTGGAGGCCCTGTCCACTGCCGAGATAGACTCGCCCGAGGACGTCATAAAGGTCCTGGAAGAAGTAAACGATGAATTCTTTCAGATTGGCGGTGGGCGTTTTCTGCTGACCACCGTTTCCGTGGTGCTGTGCTTGGGAGACCGGTTGTATGTCTTGGGCGCCGGGGATAGTCCGGTGTTCCAAGTGGAGGAGGACTCGATCAGCCAACTCACCGGCCGGGTGGGAGGATTTCTTCACGTTGGTGTCTCGAAGGCCATCGGCGCCAACGCGGAGTTGGGCGGCTTGTCCCGCACCGAGTTGACCGTGGAGCCCGGAGCCCGGCTTGTCCTGGCAACCGACGGGGTTACGGACAACATGATGACCGATGAACTTGCGGACATCGTGAGGAACGCGGCGACGCCTGAAGAAGCAGCGGAAAAGGTAAACAGTCTTGTTGAAGAGCGGTTGGAAGAGGGCCGTGTGCCCGAATTGTTAGGTAGACGTTTCCGGCACGACGACCGCACGGCTATATTCCGTTTCTTCAGTACCTGAACGTAAATTCCGGGTTTTAGAGAGTATGCTTGGTCTAATTTCGTCAACTCGCCCCTTGTGGCGACGATACCGCCTTGCTACAATTCAGCCTCTTAAACCCGTTTCTTGGCGAGTGTGATGCCAAGTAAGGAGCCCAATAGTGGGAAAAATTAACGTCGCTATTATAGGCGTGGGAAACTGCGCCTCTTCTTTGGTACAGGGTATCCATAAGTATGTTGAACTGCCGGATGACGCCGACGTCCCGGGAGTGATGCACAGCAGGATCGGCGACTACCGCATTGAGGACATTGAGGTGGTGGCCGCTTTTGATATTGACCAGAACAAAGTCGGCAAGGACGTGTCCGAAGCCATTTTTACCCAACCCAATAACACGTTGAAGTTCGCGGATGTCCCCCACATGGGCGTGCCTGTGGAGCGGGGGATGACCCACGACGGCATCGGGAAGTACGTTTCCCATTTAGTCAAAAAATCCGCCCACTCTACCGCGGACATTTCAGGAATTCTGAAAGAGCGCAACGTCGACGTGGTCATCAACTATCTCCCTGTAGGGAGCGAAATGGCGACCAAGTGGTATGTGGAGCAAATCCTGGAAGCTCGGTGCGCCATGATCAACTGCATACCGGTGTTCATCGCCAAAGAGGAATACTGGAGCAACCGTTTCCAGGAGCGCGGGGTACCGATAGTCGGCGACGACATCAAGTCACAAGTAGGCGCTACCATTACTCACCGTGTGCTTACCCGGTTGTTCGAAGACCGGGGCGTGAAAATCCTCAATACTTACCAGTTGAACTTCGGCGGCAACACCGACTTCCTGAACCTGTTGGAGCGGGAGCGGACGGTGTCCAAGCGGATTTCCAAGACCGGGGCGGTCACGTCCCAGATGGACGACTACATCGAACCGGACAACATCCACGTGGGCCCCAGTGACCACGTGCCGTGGCTGCAGGACCGGAAATGGTGCCACATACGACTGGAAGGCCGCTCATTCGGCGGGGCGCCGATAAACATGGAGGTCAAGCTGGAGGTCTGGGACAGCCCTAACTCTGCCGGGGTTGTGGTCGACGCCATCCGGTGCGCCAAATTGGCATTAGACCGGGGAATCGGGGGCGCTCTGGAAGCTCCGAGCTCCTATTTCATGAAGTCTCCTCCCAGACAATATACGGACGATGTAGCGCGGGAAATGGTGGAGGCCTTCATTGCGGAGTCAGTCTCATCTGACATTGCGGTAACGGACATCACGGAATCCGAATAGCCTGAGTGTTCCGGTATCCTCTGCTTGGGGTTTAGAGGAACTGCTTGAAAGTCGCAATGGTGTCACCCTACGACTTCACTTGGCCGGGTGGGGTTACCGCTCACGTTGCCCAGTTAGCGCGGGAACTGGGACTGTTGGGCCACCAAGTCCAAGTGCTGGCCCCCCACTCCCCTTCCAGGCAGGCTGAGAACCAGGAATCGTTCATTCCGCTTGGCAGGTCGGTGCCGTTGCCCAGTGGCGGGTCCATTGCCCGCGTGTCGTTGTCCTGGTGGTTGTACCGCAAAGTGCGGGACCTTCTACAACAAGAGTCCTTCGACATCGTCCACCTCCACGAGCCCATGGCGCCCATACTACCTCTGTGCGTTCTGGAGTTCTCCAAATCAGTCAATGTGGGGACATTCCACGCTTCCTACAAGCACACTCACCTGTACCGGCTGAGTCATCCCATCATCAAGCGGTGGCACCAACGATTGGATGGCTCCATCGCCGTGTCTCCCGCTGCCCGGCGGTACATAAGCAGCGCCTTTCCCGGCGATTACAAGATAATTCCCAATGGAATAGATGTTGACCACTTTTCCGGTAACGCCGTTCCATTCCCGCAGTACCAGGACGGTAAGACCAACATTCTCTTTGTTGGTCGGCTCGAAAAGCGCAAGGGCTTGCGCTACCTGCTGGAAGCTTACAGCCGGTTGAAATGGGACCTGCCGGATATAAGACTGCTGGTGGTCGGGCCGGGAAACCCTGACAAGGAGTCGCACCAGATATTAGGCGCCCGGGGCTTGGAAGACGTTGTGTTCCTGGGTAAAGTATCGTATGAGGACTTGCCTCGTTACTATGCCACCGCCGACATATTCTGCTCCCCCGCCACCGGGGCGGAGAGCTTCGGCATCGTCCTGCTCGAGGCTATGGCTGCGGGCAAGCCGCTCATAGTATCGGGTATAGAAGGGTACTCCGCCGTCGTCGACCACGGAAACCAGGGCTTGCTGTTCCCGCGCAAGGACGCGGTCGCGCTGGCAAATTCTCTGGAGTTGCTGATTCGCAACCCGGAGTTAAGGCAGAAACTGGGTTCCAGAGGGCGACAAGCCGTGGAGCAATACCGTTGGCGCCGCGTAGCCAGCCAAGTGGAAACTTACTATCAGGACTTGTTGGGGTTGTCCAATGGCCGTGCCGGGAAGAGAACAACTTAGGGCGGCGCTGCTCAATTACGTCGAGCTACCCGGCGCCCGCTTTCTCCACGCGTTGAAGCTTACTCCGAACGCAATCACCCTGATTGCGTTCGGGATTACCGTACTTTCCGCAGTGATCGTGGCTTGGGGCTACCTTTGGATAGGCGGCATAGTGTTCCTGGTTGGCAGCGGCTTGGACCTGATGGACGGGGCGCTGGCCCGGTTGACCGGCACGGCCAGCCCTTTCGGCGCGTTGCTTGACTCTGTGTTTGACCGTTTGGGGGAAGCCTCCCTGTTCGTGGGTTTGGCCGTATATGCTCTGCGGGCTGACTACGATGAACGTCAATTGCTGTTCTTTATGACCGCGTTGCTGCTGGCGTTGATCTTCTCTCAGGGAGTAAGCTACCTGAGGGCCCGAGGCGAGGGATTGGGGGTATTCAGCCGTGCCGGTTTGATGACTCGTCCCGAAAGAGTGGTGCTGATCGGAATCGGCTTGTTGATCAACCAGATGATCTGGGTGCTGGTGCTCATAGCCGCCGTTTCCTGCTTCACTTTGTTCCAGAGGATGTTTACAATCCGGCGGGAACTGGGTCAGGGTGGATAAGCGCCCACAACCTATGTACACTGGTGACCTGTAATCGGCCGGTGCCCGGAAACGTGGCGGTGAACTCCAGACCTGTGTCACCGAGCCGTAGAATTTCCCAGGAGTTGGGTCAGATATGCAACAGTCCCTGATTTCCGAGCAGGACAAGACCCAGCTGAGGCGTACCTTTCGGAAAGACCTGAAACGCCAAGTGCAACTCCGCTTGTTTACGCAGAAGCAGTCCCTTCTTACCATACCCGGCAGGGAATGTCCTTACTGTCCCCAGACCGAGCTATTGATGGAAGAATTGGCCGGATTAACGCCCAAGATTGAATTGGAGACTGTTGATTTCTACGGTCAGCCCGACGTCTCCAAGGAACAGGGGGTAACTCGAATCCCGGCCATCGTGCTGAGCGCCGACGGGTCGGCCCGCGTAAAGTTTTACGGCGCTCCCATGGGTTACGAAATGGCTACCATAGTGGAGGATATAAAGACAATTTCCCGCGGGGTCAGCCCTCTGACTATGGACACCCGGAAGAAACTGCGCAGACTCAATCAGGACGTTCACATCCAAGTATTCGTAACACCCACCTGCACCTTCTGTCCCGGAATGGCCCGTCTTGCCCACGCTGTTGCGTTGGAAAGTCCCCGGGTATCGTCCGACGTGATAGAGATACAGGAGTTCCCGGCGTTGGGCCAGGCTTACGGGGTCCGTTCAGTTCCCTTGACCGTGATAAATGAGCATATCCGTTTTACGGGCGCGGTTACCGAGGTCCAGTTCATAGAGAGGGTAGTGGAAGCAGGGGTACGCAGTTCAGGTTAATCTCATGTTCCTGGTATCCTTAATATCTGTGTCCTTCCCAAACCCTCATGGTTGGCCTTGGGACGGCTACTTGATGCTAGGCGCTTGAACCAAGTCAGTCCAGTTGGGGAGAAATTACCTTGCCCATAGAACTATCGGGAGATTTGAACGGCGCCGGACTAAGGGTTGCGATAGTTGTAGCCCGATTCAATGAGATAGTCACGACGCAACTGCTCGCTGGGGCCGTTGGCACGTTGACTCGCTATGGTGTGAATGACGCCGATATAAGTGTGTCGTGGGTGCCGGGTTCCTTCGAGTTGCCCGTTGCGGCCAAGGCGCTGGCCAAAACCGGGCGGTATGATACGGTCATCTGCCTTGGCGCTGTGATACGCGGCGAAACGAGCCACTACGATATGGTGGCAGGTCAAGCGTCCCGAGGGATAGGCCAAGTAGGTGTTGAGACGGGCGTGCCCACCATTTTCGGGGTGCTTACCACCGAGAATATGGACCAAGCCTTGAACCGCGCCGGCGGCAAGTCGGGAAACATGGGCGGCAATGCTGCGGTCGCTGCTATCGAAACAGCCCGATTGGTTCAAGCCATCAACACAGCATAGCGACGATTACGCGACGCTGTAGAAAGGATGAGGTACGTTGGCCGGGTACACGCATTGGTTGTTGTGACGGGGATCTCACTACCAGCAGTAGCCGGCTAACTTTGGAGAAAACTATGAAATTCGGCATAACCATACCCAACAACTGGGGTGTTGAAGACCCTCAGCAAGTGCTGGAGATGGGCCCAAGGGCCGAGGAACTGGGTTACGACTCCCTTTGGGTTATGGACCACCTGTTCAACGTGGCCCACGTGAGAAGCCGGATTTACGACAAGCCCTACTATCATCCAATGTCGGTCTTGTCTTACTTGGCCGCCACCACACGGCGCGCCATGCTGGGTACGTCCGTGCTGGTACTGCCTTACCATAACCCGGTGGAACTGGCAAAGTATGCGGCGACTCTGGACCAGATTTCAGGAGGTCGGTTGACCTTGGGAGTAGGAGCCGGCGCAACCACGGAGGAGTTCGAGTTGCTGGGTATTCCGTTGCGTTCTCGGGGTACGCTCACCGACGAGAGCATTGCCATAATGAAAGAGCTTTGGACCAACTCCCGCCCCAGCTTCAAGAGCAGCCGCTGGAACATCGAAGAGACCATTTTCACCCCAAAGCCCAAGCAAACGCCCCACATCCCGTTTTGGATCGGCGGTTCCAGTCCTGCGGCTTTGAGACGAGCAGCACAGGATGGGGATGGATGGCATCCCTCCGGCATTTCCCCGGAGGACTTCAGCTTGGGAGCGAGGGAAATAAGAGAACAGGCCGCCGCAGCAGGCAGAGACCCGGCATCCCTGACCATGTCGGTGCGGGTGGACGTCAACCCCTCCTCCGACCTGGGGCAACTGGCCGCTACACTGGCAGCCTACCAGACCGCCGGGGTTGAGCATGTGGTGCTTGCCATTGGCACAGGAGACATGTCGGTCATTAACAGGCTTGCCGACGGGATCGCTAACGGTGTCATCCCCCAGTTCCGTTAACTGTCGGTCTTCTCTTCTTCAGCCAGCAGTCTGCCCTGCTCATCGATGTACCGGTTGATTACGGTCCAGTCATTTCTCATCTGTTCAGCCTGTCCAGCCTCAATCTCAACTCCGCCGTAGTACGCCGACTGAAATCCGTCCACTATTCGCTCCACCGGGTCTATGGGCATCAGCCCCGACAGCGTGCCTTGGTGTTCTCTTGGGGTTTGCCATTCTTCCCTGGGGCGTCCCGTCTCAGCCGAGAGGTCCAGCATCGCATGATAATACTCGCGGGGATTGCGGGGGGCTGGTTGCGATTTGGCTCCGGACCTATCCTTTCTTCCCAGCTTGTCCCACCAGGACTGTAGCAACGACGTGAGGTCCTTGTTGGCTTGGGACCAACTCAACAGGTTCTCTCGTGTTTCCTCTACCTCCGATGTCCTCTGAAAGCGCCGGCGGAACCGGTATATGCGATACACCAACCACCCCGACACAGACACGGCCAGGACAAACCCCGTCCACTTGAGCGCCGTTACCAGCGCCTCGGGCACCTTGCTTTCCCCGGTCTCGTTTCGCAGGTTTTCGTGGAACTGACGGATCTGTTCCTGCGCCCTTTCCAACCCGCTCAGGTCGCCTCCCCCGAAGGCGCTTGAAATCCAGTTCCCTATCGCTACCAGCAACCCTGCCAAGTAGCCGAGCCCTATGAGGACCGGCTTGATTACCCACAGGCCTATCGCGCCGATTACCTTCAGGACTGCCCTGGTGACGTCGTCCAATCCTCCCAGTCCCGCCGCGCTGATGAACAGACCCAGCACCAGGACCACCGAGACACAGGCGATGATCGAAAACCACCAGTTCAACGATATGGTGTGATAGCCGCCTGCCTCTGCTGAAAAACGCGCCAGCGACAGGCCCGCCAGACCAACCCCAAAGAAACCCAGTATCAAGAACCCGTTGACTATATCGACGTTGCTCACGCTGTCCAGCACAACAGCGGCAAACATCACAATCAGCCCCCACTGAAATGAACTACGGACAACATCAAGGGTCACGTCGTCCTGGGCGATGGTGCTGCCGCGCCACCACAAGAGCAGCAGGAAGCCTAATACGAAAACTTGGTAGAAGACGGTGCTCAGGTCAGCTCCAAGGAAGGCGCCCACGGGCACAAGTCCGAACCCGGTCTTCAAGTGGGACAAGCCCAATAACGATACGAAGCTTATTCCCAGTCCGGCGACCCCGCGCAGATTGGCGGAAAACTTCAGGGTCTGTACGTAGTGGGAAAGGAAGAAAGCCCAGAAGGTGGTGAGTATCACCAGCCAGAAAGGCAAAGCAGCGGCGTCCTGGTCAAGTCCGGTGCTGACAACCTTGAATACCAAGTAAAAAGCGCAGCTCTCCAGGAACAGGACGACCGCTATGATCGCACTAGTCCGCGAATACTGACTCATGCTGGTCCAAAGGCTCCAGGGCCTTGCCTATTCGCAGGACGGTTACTCCGGGCACCTCCGCCGTGGGAGGAGAATCGCCGGTATACATGACCCTGACCTGATAACCGTCCTGCTTGATTTGCGCTATCTCGTCCGCCAAAGCTTGGTTCAAAATCGAGGAGACGATCACGACGGTGGACCCGGGCGGCAACGAAGCCCGTTCATTGCGGAGTACTTCCGTCACTTGAGTAACGACGTAAGGGGCGGCCATAGCCAGGGATTCCAATATGCGGGGAAGTTGGGCTGCCGATCGTCCTATCGGCACACTTAACCACCTGCCCGAATAGGCCGCCACTGCGTTGCTGACCAAGCCGAAGGTGTAGCCGCGCTCGGAAGCGTAGTTGGCCACGGACGCCGCCGCGGTCACCGCCCGCTCGAAGTAACGACGGTTGCTGCCCTGCCATGCGTACTCATTGGTGGTGGCGTTCAAAGTAATCAGAACGTTAAGTGACAACACCGGGTCGTATACTTTGGTCTGCAACTTGAGCCGACGGGCCGTTGCTTTCCAGTCGATGTGCTTCATCGGGTCGGTGGGGATGTAGTCTCGTTGACTCAGAAACCGGCTCGTGTCGTGCGACACCGCCATCCACCCCTTGTTCTCGCCCAACGGATGGTCCTCTGGCAACACCAACTGGCCCAAGTCAACGACTCTCGGATACACCAGGAGGTGATTCACGTCGGTAAATTCGGCCTCTGCCGAAGTAAATCCGAATATGTCCCCGCCTCGCATCTGTACCGGCCCGATACGGTGATAGCCTCGTGCGACGCATCCCAGCTTGTACTTCCAGGAAACCCGTTGGTATGGCAACAGCGAGGTTGTAATGCAGTGTTGCTTGGCCAACTCGTTGGAGCTGCTCCGCATGACCGCGCCGCGCAGTTCCAGTCCATTGGGGAACGTGTCCTGAATGTCTACCCACATCAGCGGCAAGGGTTTTTCGTTGGACAAGGTAATGGTGTACTCCAAGGAATCGCCGATGAAAGCCCGCTGGTTGGACAGGGACCTGGAGTGGAAGACGCGCTTGAAGGCAAAGCGGTGCCAATACTTGGCCACCAACGCCACTATGGCCGACAGGGCGCCAACTACCAGCAACAGGCCCTGGCTGGCGACAAGACCTATGAACAACAGGACGACGCTCGCCAGCAGCCAAAGCTCGTTGAGCATGGGGAAGGAGTCCCCCTTAGACCGGGACCGGTACTTGGGCCAGGATGTCCTCTATGACGGCATCAGCGTCTCGCTCCCTCAGGCGGGCTTGAGGCCGGATAATA
Organism: Dehalococcoidia bacterium; assembly: GCA_965203835.1. Lineage (GTDB taxonomy): Bacteria > Chloroflexota > Dehalococcoidia > Lucifugimonadales > UBA3495 > CBDCFV01. The sequence goes on along the minus strand of OZ241919.1, from coordinate 272,441 downwards.
ATGCGATGGGCCAGAGCGAACGGTGCCAAGCCCTTGATGTCATCGGGAATTACGTATTCCCGGCCTCGAATCGCCGCCAATGCCTGGCTGCACCGGTAGAGGCCGATGCTGGCCCTGGGACTGGCGCCCAACTCCACGTCGGCGTGGCACCGGGTCGCTTGGACCAACCTGACCAAGTAATTGCGCAACACGGGGTCGAATCTAATCTCCCTGATGCGATGTTGAAAGCCGATAACGTCAGCCTCTCCCGCCACCGGGCCCAGCGTAGATAATGGGTCTGCCGTCTCAAATCGGGACAGCATCGCCTCCTCTTCCGCTTCCTGTGGGTATCCCAGACGCAAACGGAGCATGAACCGGTCCAACTGGGCTTCCGGAAGCGGAAAGGTGCCTTCCAACTCAATGGGGTTTTGTGTGGCGATGACCAGGAACGGAGACGGCAAAGGAATGGTAGCGCCGTCCACGGTCAACTGGCGTTCGGCCATCGCTTCCAGCAATGCGGACTGAGTCCGGGGGGTGGCGCGGTTGATCTCGTCGGCCAGGACTACCTGCGCGATAATCGGCCCGGCACGGAACTCGAAATCGCCGCTTTTCTGGTTGTAGTAGTTGATGCCGGTGATGTCCGACGGCATCAGGTCGGTAGTGAACTGTATCCTCTTGAAGGAACAGTCGAGGGAACTTGCCAAGCTTCGCGCCAGCGTCGTTTTGCCTATGCCGGGCACGTCGTCGATCAAGATGTGGCCGCCGCTGAGCAGGGCTGCCAAAGTCAGTTCTATTACACCGCCCTTCCCCACCAGCACTTTTTCGACGTTGTCTTTAATTCTGGTGGCTACCGGGGCAACCTCGTTGGCAACCGCTAGGGCGGCGGCATTTTGCTGCGTCATAGCCCCCGCCAAGTTACAGCCCGGTTAAACGATGCGGCGGTCATCTGGAGCCCAAGTGCTCCTCTACCTCTCGCAAGTCTTTGAAGGAGTCTACGCTGCGCCAGAAAGCTTCGGTCTTTACCGCGGATATCCTTCCCTGTTGGGCAAGCCTCGGGAAAGTCTCCGTTTCATGGTCCCCCAGACCCGGCAATTCCGGTTCTATGCTCCGTTCGAACAGGTAGACCCCGGCGTTAATCCAATAAGGCAAAGCGACCTTTTCACGAAAACCGGTCACTTCATCCCGTGAGTCGGTGTCCACCAGCCCATAGGGGCTTACAAAAGGCGTCACCATGAGAGTAGCAGCATAGGAAGGGTTGTCGCCCCTCTTCTCTTGGTGACGGTCCAACAAGGCCGAGAAGGGCTCATCGGTAATAATGTCGCCATTGAGAACAGCCACGGTATCTTCCGATTCCGGCACGGATGAAAAGCCGAGCTTGATAGCCCCGCCCCGGCCCAGAGGGGTATCTTCAATGCTGTAATGGGCTTGGATGCCGTACTCCCTGCCATCGCCAAAGAAGTCCCGTATCGACTCCCACAGGTAACCGGCCAGGAAGACCACGTCGGTGACGCCGGCTTTCCGAAGCCACTCGACTTGATGCAAAAGAATGGGTTTGCCGCTGACGGGAACCATCGGTTTGGGCATGGTATCGGTCAAGGGTCGCAGACGCTCGCCCTTGCCGCCTGCCAAGATTAGCGCATACACCGATGAAGGTCCTTGGAGATGACTTTCGCCCTGCGGCCCGCGTTTGGTTGCACGATAATATACCCGTGCAAGGGCGGTGGTCAAATTGAACACCCTCAGTGTGGAAATCCTACGACGAGCGCTGCATGGAGGTAGTTCGTGTTGGTCTTCAGCAACGAGCGGGGCTTTTGCGGGCGGACAGGAGGTTGATTGGCTACCCGGCCTGGGTTCGAACCAGGGCTTTCAGCTCCAAAGGCTGACGTGCTGCCACTACACCACCGGGCAACGGTTGGAAGGCTGCAACCAGCATACCCCAACCTTATTCTATTCTGCCGTCGGCATCTCCGATGGTCAAGGGGTAACGTGTTGGAAACGCCGGGGTGTTGCACACTGGCGTTGATTTGAAATCACCAGCGGGGTGACCAGTCCTCCACATCGTTATTGGTCAATCGGCGTTGCTCGGCTCCGTCGGGCTTCATCATGATGATTTCGCCCTCACCGTACAACCTTGACACGAAGGCGATATGCTGGCTTCGGGGGTCCCAGTCCGGCATCAGGTCTTCGGCGGTATTGTTGGTCAACCTCCGTATCTCCTGGCCCTTGAATTTTATGGCGTAAATCTCTGAGTTGCCGTCCCGAACAGACACCAGGACGATGGACTTGCTATTGGGGGCCCAAATGGGGTTCTTGTCCGACACGTTGTTCTGTGTGACTCGGGTAAGCTCCAAATCGTCGTGCCAAGTGCCGTTCTTGGGTCTGCTGACTATGTAGACGTCCTGGGCGTCGCCCTCTCCCCGTACAAAAGCGATATGGTGGCCGTTGTGTGACCACACCGGGTCCCGGTCCTGGCCGGAGGTAAGCCGCACCAGGTTCACGCCGTCTGGATTGCGCAGCCACAGGCCCTGTTCCGCTTCGTCGCCGTCGCTGGAATATACCAGCCAGACGCCGTCGGGCGACCAGTTTCCCAACTCGTCCTCGGTTTCATTGGACGTGACCCGGTTTACATTCGTGCCATCGGCGTCCATCGAATAGATTTCCTTGTTGCCGTCCCGGTCTGACACGAAGGCTATTTGCGTTCCGTCCGGAGACCACCTGGGGGAGGTATCGTCGCTGACTTCTTTGGTCAATCTCACGACGGTCTCCTTATCGGGGTTCGCCAGGCTTATATCCATGTTCCCCGACTCATCCGACTGAAACACCACCAGCTTACCGTCAGGAGATAACTGGGGTTCAATGTCGGCAGCGCCATTTCGGGTCAGGGTTACGGACTCCCCTGCCTCTATGTCCAGCAGCACAATTTCCGGGTCGCCGTCGGCCATGGACACGAAGACGAGCCGTTGCGGTGAAGAAGAGGAGAAGCAACCCGTACTGAGAAGCAGCAAAATGGCAGCCAGGAAGCATCCATAAAGCCAGGGCGTTGTAAGTCTTTTCATCAAATCACCAAGTTGGGACTTATGTGAATTGCAACTTGGGAGGTCCTACCCATGATTGCCGGAAAACGGTCCCAACTAATGGACAATATAGCCAACTTTTCCGGTGACTGCCTTGCTCCGATGAACCCGAATTAAGCGGAATCAAAGCGCCCCGCCTAACCATGCAATGTCCACGCGGCAACAGGGGAGCTTCGTCAAATCTTTCTTGACAAGGCCGAAAGGGTCTTTTAGCATCACACCCAACGGTCGGACTTGTTCCCGTTCACTGGAGGCCGTAAGTCTGGGCCTTTCTACTTCAACTCAGCCATGACTCTCCTTTGGAGGTATGAACAATGAAAGCTTATGTAGGAGCCACCCTGATCGACGGCTCCGGCAAGCCGGCGGTGTCGGACGCGGCAGTGCTGATCAACGGGGAGCGTATCGAATCCGTCGGCCCGCGGGCCGCGGTTTCCTGGCCTGCGGATACCGAAGTAGTGGATATTTCCGGTATGACGATAATGCCGGGACTGATTGACTGCCACGACCACTTGGGCCACCAGAACTACCAGCTGATGAACCGGTGGCACTTGGACGAGCCGATGTCCCTGGCGTATATCAGGACTGCCCGCACCATCGAAGACACTCTCCGGGCCGGGTACACCTGCCTGCGGGATGGCGGAGGACTGGACTGGGGATTCAAACAGGCGGTGGAAGAAGGCCTGATAGCCGGGCCGCGCTTGGTGGTCACGGTGTCGATAATATCCCCCACCGGCGGGCTGGCTGACAGCGTGGCCCCGTCCGGCCACCGCAACCCCTTCCACCTCAACGCCCGCGTGCCTGCCGGCGTCGCCGACGGCCCAGATGGCGTGCGGGCCAAGGTCAGGGAGATGGTCCGGGTAGGGGCGGACCAGATTAAATTCGCCACCACCGGCGGGGCCAGTTCCCGCCCTGGACACGGCCCCAGGGACATCGAGTTCGGAGAGGATGAGGTCAAGGCGCTGGTCGAGGAGGCCGCAGCCCTTGGCCGGCGCACAATGTGTCACGCCGTGGGCGGGGATGGTCTGCGTATGGCGGTCAAAGCCGGAGTGGGTTCCATCGAACATGGCTCCTACTTGGCGGAAGACCCGGATCTTTTGAAGATGATGGCCGATAAAGGGACGTTCTTTGTGCCCACCTTTGAGGTCTACGAGTTCCACTCCACCGTCAGCGCTCCCCACATGATTGCTCGCGCCCAAGCGTTGATGGACATACACCAGGAAAGCCTGCACAAGGCGCTGGAGGCCGGGGTGAAGGTTGTGGCGGGCACCGACGCCGGCGGGTTCGTTCACGGCGACAACGCCCGGGAGGTGGAACTCCTGGCGCTCCGCGGGATGTCCAACATGCAGGCCATCCAAGCGGCCACCGGCTGGGCGGCCGAGTGCGTGGAGTTGGAAAAGGACATTGGCACCCTGGAGGCCGGCAAGCTGGCGGACCTGCTGGTGATTGACGGTGATCCGCTGCGGGACATCGCGGTGCTGCGCGACCGTGAGAAAATCAAGGTTGTGATGAAGGGCGGAGAAGCCTACGTCAACAACCTGGCAGCCAGCGCGGCGGCTGTGCCGGCAGCGGCCGACTAAAGCCGGGTAGAATTTTTCACGGCTCCGTCTATCATCGTGTGTCGATGCGCTTTCATGTGCTAACGCTGTTTCCGGAGGCCTTCGGGGAGCAGTCGCAATTCTCGATTGTCGCCCGGGCCTGCCGGAACGGCCTCATATCCATAGATGTAACCGACATACGTGACTACGCTCTGGACGCCCATGGTACAGCCGACGACTATCAATTTGGCGGCGGACATGGGTTGGTTATGAAGCCCGAGCCGGTGTTCGGGGCCGCCGAAGCCGCTCTGTCAGGTTACACTGACTCCGAAAAAGCCCAAGTTCCGGTTGTTCTGTTTACCCCTCAAGGCGAGTTGCTCACCCAAAAGATGGTGCAGGAACTGGCCCAGGAGTCAGCCATAGTCCTTATATGCGGGCATTACGCCGGAGTGGACGAGCGGGTATGCCAAGGGCTGGTCACCCGGCAAATCAGCATCGGCGACTACGTGCTGACCGGCGGCGAACTCCCGGCAATGGTGTTGATAGACGCCGTTTCCAGATTGATTCCGGGAGTAGTCGGTTCCCCTGAAAGCGTAGCTGAGGACTCCATTACCACCGGGCTGTTGCAGCACCCCCTTTACACCCGCCCAGCCGCGTTCCGGGGCATGGAGGCGCCGGAAGTGCTGCGGTCCGGTCACCATGCGGAGATAGAACGCTGGCGGCGGCGCAAGTCTCTCGAACGCACCCTGGAACGCCGCCCCGACTTGCTGGGTTCGGCGCCTCTGACGCAAGAAGACAAAGAATATTTGGAGACTCTGGGCTACAAAGCCGATAGATTCCTGCCTACGCAGGAATGACGGTATGGAGAATCCGCCCTTTAGAATGCAGCATGGCCAAGTCTGATTTCAAGTTTCACACGCCCATCCGAGTCCGTTGGATGGAGTGCGACCGGCAGGGAATAGTCTTCTTCGGGGCTTATACCAACTACGCCGAGGTCGGGCAGGCGGAGTATTTTCGCCATCTGGGTTTCAGCATCTACGACGTGGCAGAGGCAGGCTATTTCGATACGGCGGTGGTCAAGACCGTTCTGGAGTTCAAGGCCCCGGCGCGGGTGGACGAGTTGGTCGACCTGTACCTGCGGATTTCCCGCATCGGGAACACCAGCATCACCGCCGAAATGGAGCTTTACCGCCATGACTCCGGCCGGTTGCTCACCACCATGCAGGTGATCACCGTTGGATATTCGTCCGAGTCCGGGACTACAAAGCCGGTGCCCGACGAACTACGCAGATTGATCACCCACTTCGAGGACACGGGGGAGGTGTTGCCCTTGGAGAGCCTGCCCGGACTGGCAGAGGCAACACGCAACCGCTGACCCTTCACGCCTGTCCGGTGACACACGGCCATTGACGATTATCGTCATCCCGGATAGACTAAGCCCGCGCGGTTGGCCGGGTGTTCATCGGCCATCCGATTCATTAAGTCCCACTAAGGCCTCAAGGACAACGGTCAGAATCTTCATGGCGCGATTATTCGACCTCCATATCCACACTACCAAGGGCAGCAGCGACAGCAACCTTTCACCGGAAGACCTTATCCTGGAAGCGGACCGGCTTGGCTTACGCGGCCTGTGCCTTACCGAACACAGCGGCCCGTGGGACCGGCACGAATTCGAGAGATTTGCCAGCCGGCACAACGTGGTCCTGGTGCGGGCGATGGAAGTGGAGACCGACATGGGCCACATGCTGGCCTTCGGCATGGACCAGTACCAAGCCGGGTTTCACAAGGCTGAGGTGCTGCGCCAAGCCTCCAAGGCTGTGGGTGGATTCGTAATCACAGCCCACCCGTTCAGGGCCGTTTTCAGCCGCCCCAGAATAAGGCGGCCCTTGATTTATGAGTCGGTCCCAGGAGAGTTGCCGAAGGAGCCGGAAGACGCTTTGGACCACCCGCTGTTCAAGTTGGTGGACGCGGTGGAGGTCGCCAACGGCGGGACCGCCGACGACGAAAACGGGTTCGCCTTGAAAGTAGCCAGCGCCCTGAAATTACCGGTCACCGGCGGCAGCGACGCACATTCCGTTCAGGGATTAGGGCGGTTTGTAACCGCGTTTAGAGACGAGATCAATAACGAATCGGAATTCCTGGCGGCCCTTCGTTTGGGGGCCTTTTATCCCGCGACAGGGCTAAGGACCGGAGTTCTCCGGCCCTACACTGCTTAGCTGACGGCTAATAGTCCCATTCTCCATCGAAAAAAGGGACTGTAAGCGAGAGTCGGCAGGACCAACAGGTGAATCTTTGTTATCTCCGACCGTACCCGCCCTAGATCAGGTATGTGTTGCTCTGGACCTGGAAACCACCGGGCTGGACGAAAACCGCGACACCATAATCGAAGTGGGAGCGGTCAAGTTCCAGGGAGACCAGGTCCTGGACACGTTCCAGACCTTCGTCAATCCTGGCCGCACGATCCCTGACTTCGTCCAGCGACTCACCGGGATTTCCCCCAACCAAGTGGCGCGCGCGCCCTTTTTCAGCACGGTCTCCGACCAACTGGAGCAGTTCCTTGAGCAATGCCCGGTGGTGGGCCACAACGTCAACTTCGACCTGAAGTTCCTGGCGGCCCACGGAATGGTATTGAACAACGTCCCCTACGATACTTGGGACCTCGCCTCCATGTTCCTCCCCAACCACATGCAATACTCATTGAGGAACCTCACCTCGCACCTGAAGGTGTCCCACGTCAATGCCCACCGCGCCTTGGACGACGCCCGTGCTACGCATGGGATATTCGTGGCGTTGCTGCGGCGGGCGGCGGAGCTTGACCCTGGGTTGCTCACCTACATGACAGGCATGGCAGTCCGCAGTCGTTGGGCGATTGCTCCCCTGTTGAATGGGTTGGAAAAGGAAAATGAGAAAGCCGCCCCGGCGCCTTCCGCATTCGGTCTGACCGGTCTGGACTTGGATACTATTTCCAAGCGCTTGTCCCGTCCCGAAAAACGCCGGATGGACAGCAACCTCGGCACTATCGATGAGAACAACATCGTTGACTTTCTGGGCCCCAAGGGACCCTTTGCCCAAGCGTTTTCCGGCTTCGAACATCGCCCCGAGCAAGAGGAAATGCTTTCCAGTGTGGCCGAGGCCATATATCAAGCACGTCACTTGGTAGTGGAAGGCGCTACAGGCGTCGGCAAGTCGATGGCCTACCTGCTCCCCGCAGTGCTCTTCGCCGTTGCCCGCGGCGGTAGGGTGGTGGTCTCCACCAAGACAATAAATCTCCAGGAACAACTGCTCCGCAAGGACATACCCGCTCTGATAGGAGTGCTGGAAGGAGCGGGACTGGTGGAAAAAGGAGTGGTGCAGGCCGCATCGCTCAAAGGGAAGAGCAATTACCTGTGCCTGCGGCGGTGGAACCAACTGGCAAGAAGTGACAACCTGGGTGTGGAGGATGCGCGTCTGCTTGGCAAAACCGCGGTGTGGCTGCAGGAGACGGTAAGCGGCGACCGGAGCGAGATTAACCTGTCCGGCAGGGATGCTTTTACTTGGAACAGGATATCCGCCGGTGAGAAGGGATGGTGCCCCGGAATGCGCGACGGCAGCCCCTGTTTTATGCGCAGCGCCCACGAAAGAGCGGAGCAGGCTCACATCATCGTGGTGAACCATGCCCTTTTGCTCTCCGACATGGCAATGGGTGGCAATCTCATCCCGGACTATCAATACCTGATAGTTGACGAGGCGCACAGTCTGGAAGATGAGGCCACTTCCCAATTCGGCTTCCAAGTGACGGCGGACAGCTTGGAGCAGCCGTTGGAAGACCAAGGCCGTTTGTCTACGGCATTCCGGTTGGCCCTTCGAGGCGGCGAAGTATCTCCGGCCGTCCGGCAGGAAGGGGAGCGGATAGCCGACGACCTGGACTCAAAACCGTCGCACCTGAGGGACTTGTGGTCACGGCTATGGGCCGCGGGGGAGAGGCTGCTGGAGAGCCAGCGCGGCGACGAGCAATCGCAGTTGTTGCTGACCTCCGACATCCGTTCCCAGCGTGGATGGGAAGAGATGTCGCTTGCTTGGGAGAACCAGGACCTGGGGTTGCAACAGGCTGCCCAGGTCCTCTCCAGGCTGTACCGGTTTTTGGATACCACTGAACTCCCGGGAACCGACGACCAAGCCACCATCGCCAGCAAAGCCGCCGTCATACAGGACGAACTGGAGGATCTCCAGAGAAATCTCGATGTGGTGTTGGCCCCTAAGACCGATGACAACGTGCTGTGGGTCGCTCGGAACCAAGGGAAGGGAGAAATCAGCTTTAATTCGGCGCCGTTGGACGTTGCCGCCACTCTCCAGGAGCAGCTTTTCAATCGCAAAGAGAGCGTGGTGCTGACCAGCGCCACCCTCAGCACCGACGGGACGTTCGACCATTTTCGGAGGCGGACCGGAGTGCCGGAAGATAGCGACGAACTCCAAGTGGGAACCCCGTTCGACTACCGGAAGGCAGCCCTGTTGCTGATACCGGAGGACATGCCGCAGCCCAACTCCGAAGGCTACCTGCAAGCCGCGTCCAGGGTTTTGGTTGACTTGGCTGCCTCCCTGGGCGGTCACACCATGGCCCTTTTCACCTCCTACTCTGCCCTGCGGGGTGTCGCCCAACGGGTGCGGACTCCCCTGCAAGGGCACGGAGTGGAGGTGTTTGCCCAAGGCGTCGATGGCTCCGCTCCACAGCTTATGTCAAGGTTCAGGGAAACCCCCAACAGCCTGTTGCTGGGCACCAGCAGCTTCTGGGAAGGCGTCGATTTGCCCAGCGGCGCTTTGAAGGCCTTGGTACTGACCCGGCTGCCCTTTCAGGTGCCCACCGACCCCATCGTCAAGGCACGCTCCGACCAGTACAAGGAACCGTTCATGGAATACTCCATCCCCCAAGCGGTCCTCCGCTTTCGTCAAGGCATCGGGCGGTTGATACGGAGCAAGGAGGACCGGGGTGTCATTGTAGTGCTGGACAAGAGGATAACCGGCAGGTCTTACGGAAAGTCCTTCCTTCAGTCCATTCCGCCCTGCACGCTTCAACCCTCCAATCTGTCCACCGTAGGAATGCTGACTTCCAACTGGATTGGTGACAGTGCCGCCTCTGGAGGCAGCCGTGCGCCTCGCCGTTGACCAGCCCTTCGACTTGGCCGCCAGCCTGGAGAGCGGTCAGGCGCACCGCTGGGCCTACCCCAAGGACGGCGACGAGGGCTGGTACACCGGTGTTATTCGCAGGGACTTGGTGCGTATCCGTCAGACCCCCGAAGCCGTGGAGTTCCAATGCGCCCCCTCTTCTCCGGCGGACATGGCGCCCCGGTTGGCAAGTTACTTCCGGCTGGACGACGACATCGAGGCCATTTACGCCGACATCAACCGCGACCCAAGAGTGGCGGAGATGGTGGAGCGTTATCCGGGCCTGAGGGTGTTGCGCACCGAACCTTGGGAGTGCTTGGTGGCGTTCATCTGCTCGGCCAACAACAACATACAGCGCATCCATCACATGATGGAGAGGATGTCGGAGGCGTTTGGGTCGCCCGTCAGCCTCAATGGCCTTACCCGCCACACCTTTCCCAGGCCCGTCGACTTGGTTGAGGCAGGCGAAATGGAACTGCGGCGGCTGGGTTTGGGGTTCCGCGCTCCCTACGTGCACTTGGCGTCGGTGGCCGTGTTGGAGGGCCGGTTGGACTTGGACACCCTGATCGAGATGCCGTACTTGGAGGCCAAGGCGGCGCTGATGGAGCAGCGGGGTATTGGCTCAAAGATAGCCGACTGCATCGCCGTGTTCTCGCTGGAGAAACTGGAGGCCTTTCCCATTGACGTCTGGGTCCGCCGCGCCCTGGCGGAGTGGTACTTCCCGGACCAGAAGCCGCCGCCGGACCGCGTGATGCTGGAGTGGGCGATGGAGCACTTCGGACGCTACGGCGGCTACGCCCAACAGTACCTGTTCCACGGGAGACGGTTGAGGGACAGGAAACGCCCAGCGTGATAGAATGTATTCGCAGCAAGCATTCCCAATTACCGACGAGACACTATTGAAAAATAGGAGTTTCAACTGATGTCAGCAAGCGAAAAGGACGTCAGGCCTGGCGGCAAATCGTCCTACGACAAGTCCAAATTGTGGAAATCCCTGTTCGGTTCTACGATTAGAGAAACCGTTGAAGATATCAAGGTTATTAGCGCAGGTTTAAGGAAGTCGAGCAAAGACTCCAGGCCGGATTTAGGGTCAACCAAGTGACACCAGAGAATGGCGAGCGTTGGGTACGAGTTGTGTCCCGGGCAGCTGTTACTTTCTCGTTTCTCGGCATCGGGTTCTGGTTAGTTGTTACGCAACAGGTGGACTGGGGATATAGCTTTCTGACGTTTGTAGCCGGGTATTGGCTGAAATAGGCTGCCCATGCCTCAACACCAGATTTGAAGAAGCCGGTTAGGTTGGCCGGTCTTCTCCATGCACATGCAGAACCGGAAACGCAAATAGCTCAGCCGGTGATGCCAGCCCGTATCTTCAGCACCAGTTCTTGGCCCATAGCAAGATCATCCCTGACCTCGACCATTCCAGGGCCAGTGCGTCCGGTGCCTGGATACCTCTCCGCGAAGTAGTAGTCGTTGACCTCCTCGCAAAGAGGGCGGAATTCCTCCAAACCGGGGCCATAGGCCAGAGCAAAATCCAGCAGCGATACCAGGTTATGAGTACGTTGCAACCGCCAGCCGCAATAAATCAGGAAGGCTTTCAGGGCTTTTTCCAAAGACTGTTGAAGATGGAAGCCGGCTCCTTCCGAGTCTTCAGAGGCCAGAAGTATGCTTACTCGATGAAAGTCCCGCTCCGCGATTGTTAGCCAGTCCATTGGGTAGCTGGATTCTCCACCCATCATCAATACCGAGTCCTTCTTCCACGATGCCTCTCCGTACAGCGCCCGTCCCTTCTCCAGAATTTCCTCTATGAAATGGTCCCCTTTCCAAAGTCGGCTGTTCATTTCATCGGGAGTCAACACAAAGAAATCGATAGGAATCCCGGTGTGTGCTCCCCCAGCCGCCCGGCGCGCTTCGCTCACCCGTTTTATGAAAGGGTCTTCCGTTTCCTTGACGATCAGCAGGTCAATGTCGCTGTCATCGTCCGGCGTCCCGTAGGCGTAGGAACCAAACAGGATGACCTGCTGAGGCGCGTATTCCGCCACGAGCTTGTTCACTACCCGTTGAATAAGCTCTTCATTGACCTTTGCGGTCGCCATAAACAAAACCCCGGCTTGCTACGAACTGCCCTTCCCTATTGCGTCAACACCAGCTTCCCGAAGAAGCTGGTCGCTTCCATGGTGCGGTGGGCTTCGGCGGCATCGGGCAAGGCGAAGGTACGGTCCACCACCGGCTTGATCGCTCCCCGGTTCAGCATCTCAGCGATCTCCCGCATGTCCTCCTTGGTGCCCATGTAAACGCCGTAGACCTCTTTCTGCTGGCTGAACAGCAGCCCCAAGTGAAGCTCGGTGCGAAGTCCGGTGGTCGCGCCGCAGATGCCGTAGCGCCCTCCCGGCCGCAGGGAGGCAAAAGCAGGGGCAAAGAAGTCGGCCCCAACGTGGTCCACCACACAGTCCACCCCGGCGCCGCCGGTCAATTCCCGTACCCGCTGCCGGATGTCCTCTTCGTTGTAATTGATAACCTCGTCCGCCCCCAGTTCCTTGGCCTTGGCCGCTTTTTCGGGGGTGCTTGTCGTGGCGATCACCCTCGCGCCGATAACGTCCTTGGCTGCTTGGATGGCCGCAGTGCCGACGCCGGCGGAAGCCGACAACACCAGCACCGTCTGCCACGGCTTCAGTTGCAGGCGACGGACCAGCATGTTCCAGACCGGCAGGTAAGTGGTGGGCACCGCCGCGGCCTGCTCGAAGGTCACTTGGTCTGAAATGGCGTGAACGTTGGCTGCCGGAACGGACAGGTACTCGGCATAGCTCCCGTCGATGGCGCTCCCCAGAAATTGTGACCTGCGGCAAAGGTCGTCCTGACCGGCCAAGCAGGTGGGGCACTGCTGGCAACTCAACCGGGGGTTGACCATTACCCGGTCGCCCTCTTTCAGCCCGTTGACGCCCGCTCCGACTTCGGCTATCTCCCCGGCGCAATCGCCGCCCAGGATTAACGGGGGCGGAAATTCCCGTTGCAGGCCGCGGCCCCCTTCACGGGTGTACAGGTCCAAGCGGTTTAACGCGGTGGCCCTCACTTTGAGTTTTACTTCTCCCGCACCGACTTGAGGATCGGGGCGTTCGCCATAAGTCAGGACCTCAGGCCCGCCGTGGGACTCGATATATACTGCTTGCATTAACTTACGTCTCCGACCCCCGCCCGCGCGGGGGCATGCAAATTGCCTGGGTATCAGGGTCTACGGCCGAAATAGCAGTCGTCGCACAAAAATACGATGGCCAAGGCCTCCTCGTGGCTACCGATGCGGCCGCACCTGGGAATGTCGCTGTCCTCGGTCCACGGTTGATGGAATTTGCCCCCGCACATCTGGCACGAAGTCTGGTGTATTCCGTCCAAGGCGTCTCCGCAGATGACGCAAGCTTCAGCCGTCAAGTCCTCATCCATGAGACAGTTGTCCTCCCTGGACCAATAGTTTTTGTACCAAGCTTCGCTCTTCCTCCTCGGTGCCAACCTGGCCGTCCAGCCTGGCGTTTCGCAAATCGTTGAGAATTTGTCCCATCATCGGCCCGGACGGAACTCCCATAGCCAGCAATTTCCTGCCGTCCAAAGCCGTTGATACGTGCCGTAGCTCATTCAAGTACCGGTCCAACCGGCGGCCTACACTGAGCGACCCGGTTAGTATGGAGACCGCCGTCACCGCTTCATTGACATACCTCTCCACCAAGCGCGCCAGTTGCGACCCGGGCAATGCAAGGTCGGCAATGCGCCGTTCCTGTAACTTCAGGTCAACGGTGTCTCGAACTACTTGCGCCCAAGCGTTTGGCAAATTCAGCCGTCGTATTACGCCCTCGGCATCGCCCGGAGAAAGAGGGTAAGCGAGGGCTGCCAGATAAAGCAGTATCTTCTGTGCTCCAGTATGTTTCTCCGTTCCGGGCGTGATTGCCGGTGCTATAGCGGAAGCCAACCGTTGTATGGGACCAACGTCCACCAACGACGGGTGGATACCCGGCAGGATACCCAACTCAGCCGCTCGGCGCAGGGCTGGCGCCGGGTTTTCCTCCTGCAAAGTCCTTTCAATTTCGTGCCGCAAGCGATCACCCGTGACGGAACCAATGCATCCTTGAGTGATGGCCTCCCTCATCCAACCGAGCGTATCTTCTTCGATTTGAAACCCCAGCCGTTGTTCGTAACGGACGGCTCTCAATAACCGCGTGGGATCGTCCTGGAAGCTGCGTGGATGGAGGGCCCGGATTGTTCTTAACCGGATGTCTTCCGTGCCGCCGTGGCGGTCCATGACTTGAGGGTTTTCTTGGGAGATTGGCAGAGCTAGGGCATTCACAGTGAAGTCGCGCCGGGACAAGTCGTCGTCCATGCCTGAAGGGGTCACTTGAGGAAGGGATCCGGGATGCGGATAGACCTCGGTGCGAGCGGTAACCAAGTCGATGTGAGCATCATCCAATGTGACGGTTGCGGTGCCGAAAGCACGGTGCACCAACACCCGGGCGCCGAGGCTCTCGGCGATTTTTCCGGCCAACCGTGGAGCGTCGCCTTCCACAACGAAGTCAAGGTCTTTGATGGGAACGCCCATCAAAGCGTCACGAACCGGCCCCCCTACCAAGTACACCGGCGACGACTCTTCCAAGGACCTCCGGCGCAACTCCCGGAACAGCACAAGGCTTTTCCCGCCGACACTGCATACCACACCATCGATGGAGAGCCGGTTATGGAGAATATCGGGCGTGGAGGGCCTCCTGAGGAGGCTATTATAGCATACGGGTCGATCTCCCTTGGCTCGCTGAGCCGCGTTCAACTTGATAGGCTTCGTTGGGTTCTATAAAATGCCCCTATCCTTAACACTAACGAGGTGTTGCCTTGGCTCTTCTCCAACCGGACCCAACCTTTTATCCGTCACCCGAGATGGCTACTCAAGCCCCGCCCGAGAGGCTGGGTTACGTGGCCGGCCTCAACGTGGATGGACGCCCCGACAGCATGTCGGTTGTAGACCTTGACCCGGATTCTTCCAACTACAGCAAGATAGTGAGCACCGTCGAACTGCCCAACATCGGTGACGAACTGCACCACTTCGGTTGGAACGCTTGCAGTTCGGCCCTTTGCCCATACGCTCCCCACCCTCACTTGGAGCGGCGGTATCTCGTCGTTCCCACACTGCGAACCTCCCGTATATACATACTGGACACCAAGCCGGACCCCTACAATCCTAAATTGGTCAAAACAGTAGAGTCCGACACCATATTCGCCCGGACCGGCTACAGCCGTCTTCATACGGTCCACTGCGGCCCCGACGCCATCTACCTGAACGGCATCGGGTCGTCCGAAGGCGGAGCGCCCGGCGGCATCATGCGCATAGACCACAACACCTTCGAACCGCTGGGCCGCTGGGAGTTGGACCGGGGCACCCAGCAAATGTCCTACGACTTCTGGTGGCACATCGGCTTGGACGTCGCCATCACCAGCGAATGGGGCACGCCGGACATGTTCGAGAACGGGCCCGTGCTGGAACACATCGTCAACCACAACTACGGCCACAAAATCCACTTCTGGGACCTGCGCCGCCGCCGGCACATTCAAGAGGTGGACTTGGGTTCTGAGTATCAAATGGCCCTGGAACTGCGTCCCGCTCACAACCCAACCAAGGCCTACGGGTTCGTGGGAGTAGTGGTAAACGCCAATGACCTGTCCTCCGCCGTGTTCACTTGGTACCGGGAAAACGGCAAGTGGGCCGCCAAGAAGGTCATCGAGATTCCCGCTGAGCCGGCAGACGCCGACTTGCTTCCCGAAGCGCTCAAACCCCTGGGAGCCGTCCCGCCGTTGGTCACCGACCTGGACCTGTCGGTGGACGACAAGTTCCTTTATGTTTCCTGCTGGGGAACCGGGGAACTACGCCAGTATGACGTTTCAGACCCGTTCAACCCTGAACTCACTGCCACAGTGCAGGCGGGTGGCATCGTGAAGAAAGCCGCCCATCCCGCTTCCGGCCCGCTGGTAGGGGCGCCACAGATGGTGGAGATAAGCCGGGACGGGCGACGAGTCTACGTCACCAACTCCCTGTACAGTTCCTGGGACGACGTATTCTACAACGACATGACCGGATGGATGATCAAGGTCAACACCAACCCGGAGGGAGGCATGGAAATCGACCGGGACTTCTTCGTCGATTTCGGGCGTACCAGGGCGCACCAAGTACGGCTGGAGGGAGGCGACGCGTCGTCCGACTCTTTCTGTTATCCGTAAAGCTTTCCCCGGATGCTTCTTTCGTCCCTTGCCCACGTTGAGCCCACCGCGCTGGCCTCCTTGGGAGCCTTGGCGGGTCTGGTCGCACTGGGGGCTTTCCACGGCCTCAATCCGGCTATGGGTTGGCTATTCGCGGTGGCGTTGGGACTTCAACAACGCAGCGCCTGGGCTATAACCCGGGCGCTCGTTTTTGTCACCGCCGGTCATGCCGCCTCACTGGCGGTTGTGGCCTTATCCCTGTTGATCATCGGGGCTTTCATTCCGCTGGATTGGGTCAGGATTTTCTCCGGCATTGCACTGTTGCTGTTCGGTGGCTACAAGGTCTTCCGATACTACCGTCATCCAAGATGGGTCGGGATGCAGGTCACTCCCCGCGACCTGGTCCTGTGGTCGTTTCTGATGGCTACTTCCCACGGGGCGGGATTGATGCTGGCTCCGATTATTTTGAACCTCAATGAGCGGGAGCACGGCTTGGGAGACTTGGACCACCACGCCGACTTCCTTGACTTGACCGACACTTCGGTCGCGTGGAGCATCGGCTTGGGCATACATACCCTGGCCATGCTGCTGGTCATGTTCCCTGTGGCTATGGTGGTCTACAAGAAGGTGGGACTGGCGTTCTTGAGACGAGGCTGGATCAACGTGGACCTGTTCTGGGCCGTAGCCTTATTCCTGGGGGGAGCTGCCACCCTCATGTTGATATGGCTGTAAAGCCATTGGATGTTCTCCCTGACGAGAACACGCCTCCGCAGTCCTGTGTTTGCTTTGACAAACGGCTTTATCGGTGGATACAATCTTGGCAGCTAAAACTAGGAGGTATAGTTGTGGCTGAGACTGAGTTCACCACCTATTACGATTTCCGTTGACCGTTTGTATACAATGCCAACATGTGGTTGGCAAAGGTCCGGGAAATCTCCGGAAACGACATCGACGTTGACTGGCAACCGTTCTCGCTGGCGCAAGTCAACAATAAGGAAGGCGACAACGTCTGGGACCGCCCCGATGTCCAGGACGGCTCCGACCCCATCCTGCTCGCCCACATGGCCGGGTTGGCTGTCAAGCGCCAGGGTAAGGAAGCCTTTGAAGCCTATTTCATGGCCCTGCTGAAAGCCCGACATGAGGACAAGGCCGACCTGAACGACCAAGCTGTCATAGATGCGGCGGGTGAAAAGGCCGGAATCGACATGGCCCGCTTCAGGGAAGACATCGTCGACCCCGACCTGCTGAACCAACTTGCGGAGAGCCACACCAAGGCGGTGGACGAGTACGGCGCATTCGGTGTGCCTACTTTCGTCTTCGACAACGGCAACTTCGCGTTCCTCAAGATGTTCATCCCGCCCGATGAACAGTCGGTGGAAATCTACGAAAACCTGATGCACTCGATGAAAGAGTTCGCTCACGTCGGGGAATTCAAGCGCCCGCAGCCGCCCTGGCCTCACGGCGTAATTTAAGGTCAGCCGGTGACCATTGAACGCTTGGAAGCGGCCCTGGGCTTGAAGTTTCGAGACCCGGGGCTGCTTCAGCAGGCGGTGGTCCATCGGTCTTTCCTCAACGAACAAGCGGGAGAGCCTCCTCAGTCATACGAACGCTTGGAGTTTCTGGGCGACGCCGTTATAGAGCTTACGGTGTCCACGGAGCTCTTCCGCAGGTTTCCTCTCTTCACCGAAGGTGAGTTGACCAAGCAACGCGCTGCATTGGTCCGCACCGAATCGCTGGCTGGGCTGGCCCGGCGTTTGAGCATGGGAGAATTCTTGGTGCTGGGGAAGGGTGAAGAGGCTACGGGCGGACGTGAAAGGGACTCGATCCTGGCAGCATCCTTTGAAGCCGTGGTGGCGGCGGTGTACCTGGACCAGGACTACGACCATGCCAAGGGATTTGTATTGCGTCTTCTGGAACCCCAACTGGAAGCGCTGCAAGCCGACGGTCCTCCTCTCGAGAACCCCAAATCACGGTTGCAGGAGCATGTTCAAGGCATGGGCATCCCCTCGCCGCGTTATCACTTGATCTCGACTGAAGGCCCCGACCACGCCCCCTCGTTCACCGTTGAAGTGCTCGTGGATGGACAATCCATCGGCATAGGGCATGGTGGAAGGCGCAGCGACGCCGAGCAGAACGCCGCCGCTGATGCTCTGCGCCAGCTTTTGGGACTCTAATTTATAATATCGGCATTGTTTCATGCTAGGCATATTTCGGCGTAACCGCGAAGAGAACAAGAAGCGCACTGAGACCGGGGTGGAAGCCAGCCGGGGAAGATGGTTTGGGCGTATCCTCAACGTGCTGCGCTCATCTCGCTTGGACGACTCGGTCTGGGAAGAGTTGGAAGAGATACTGATATCTTCAGACGTGGGAGTAGAGACCTCTCTCCGCATCATCGACGAGATGAAGGCACGGGTGAGGGATGAAAGGTTGGAAGACGCCGACCAGGTTTTTCAAGTCCTGAAAGAGGCGTTGGTGCGGGACTTGGACCCGGGCGAAGTGGATGATCCTTGGTTGGATTCGGTCGAAGAAGCATCCCCATACGTAGTGCTGATGGTAGGGGTGAACGGAGTAGGCAAGACCACCAGCATCGCCAAGCTGGCTCACCATTACAAACAAGCGGGAAAAAAGGTCATCCTCGGGGCCGCGGACACTTTCCGGGCGGCTGGCGCCGAGCAGTTGGAAATCTGGGGCGGACGGGTTGGGGTCGAAGTTATCAGCCATCGTTCCGGTGCGGACCCTGGCGCCGTGGCCTATGACACCTACCAAGCCGGCAAAGCCCGGGGAGCCGACATCATCTTTATCGACACCGCCGGGCGTTTGCACACCAAGACCAATTTGATGGAAGAGTTGGGCAAGATCAACCGGGTGCTGACGCGTTTGGACCCGACCGCGCCCCACCAGGTTATATTGACGCTGGATGCAACCACAGGTCATAACGGCCTTGCCCAAGCCAAGTCGTTCAAAGAGGCAGTGGACTGCACCGGAATATTCCTGGCCAAGCTGGACGGCACCGCCCGCGGCGGCATTGTTCTGGCGATACGGCAGGAATTGGAAGTCCCTATAATGTTCATTGGCACCGGGGAACAGTTGGACGACCTGGCTCCCTTCGACACTCAGGACTTTGTCGACGCTTTGCTGGCTCCGGTCAACTGAGCCTCTGTGCCCGAGCGCGACGTTTCGTCACCTTAACTGCCGTAACCACTGACCGTAAACCGGCCATTCCGTGATCGATGCCTTAGTCTGGTTCCTCTCCATTCATCTCTTGGGACTCCTTGGCCTGCCATTGGCGTTTGCCCTCTTCAGCAGGCTCCCCGACCGTGGATATACCCTGGCGAAACCGTTGGGGTTGATCATTGCCTCTTATGTCCTCTGGCTGCTGGGGTTGACCGGGTTCATACCAAATTCGCAAGCCACCATCACCGGCATACTTTT
Organism: Dehalococcoidia bacterium; assembly: GCA_965203835.1. Taxonomy (GTDB): domain Bacteria; phylum Chloroflexota; class Dehalococcoidia; order Lucifugimonadales; family UBA3495; genus CBDCFV01. The sequence continues at coordinate 253,063 of OZ241919.1, read as the reverse complement.
GCTCATGGCTGTCGCGGGCGGTGCCATACTTCGCACCCGGTGGCGGGAATTGAGCCGCTTCCTGGCAACCGAAAGAAGGACAATCATCATCGCCGAGGTTGTCTTTCTGGCCTTTTACTTGTTGTGGCTTGGAATAGTATCCAGCGCCTCTGCAATAAACCACACCGAAAAACCGATGGACTTCGCCTTCTTGAATGGCCTGCTGCAAGCCCGGCATTTCCCGCCGGAGGACCCATGGCTGGCAGGCCATTCCATCAGTTACTACTATTTCGGTCACTTCACTATGGCGTTGCTGACCAAGCTCACCGGCATCGCCTCCAGCGTCAGCTACAATCTGTCGCTGTCCTTGGTGCCCGCACTGGCCGCGACGGCAATCTTCGGCATTGTCTACAACCTGTTGCGTCTGTCCAGGGCGCGTCGCCAGACTGCCGTGTCATACGGCGTTTTAGGAGCCGTTCTCCTGTTGGTCGTCGGAAACCTGGAAGGTGCGTTGGAGTTCGTCCACCTGCGCGGTTGGGGAGGGGACGGGTTCTGGCAATGGGTTGGAATCAAGGGTCTGGATGGCGCAGCGACCGGCCAGGGACTGTTTCCCGATGGCCATTTGTGGTGGTGGCGGGCAACGCGGGTGATCGATACTTTGTCCGTCGGACAGAGCCTGGACTATACGATTACCGAATTCCCCATGTTCAGCTTCGTATTGGGAGACCTACACGCCCATGTCCTCAGCTTGCCCTTTGTGGTGTTGGGACTGGCCCTTTGCCTCAACGTTTTCATGTCCGGAGACAGGTTGGGGGTTGCTTGGCTGCGCCATCATCCGGTCGAGTCCCTCTTCATCGCTCTGTTCTTAGGTTCCCTTGCTTTCATAAACGCTTGGGACTTTCCCTTGCTTGCCGCGGTGCTGGCCGTCGCAGTCTTGCTGAAAGTGTACAGCCAGGAACGGGGCAACCCGTGGAAAGTCGCGTGGTCTGCCGCCGTCATGCTCCTGCCCATTCTTGCATTGGCGGTGGTGCTGTTCCTGCCCTATTACCTGACCCTGGACACTCAAGCATCAGGCGTGTCGGCATGGCCCGGCCCGGCTACCCGGCCCTTCTTGCTTTTCATCGTCATGGGGCTGTTTCTTATCCTCGGTGTTACATTCGCTCTGGCCCAACTGGCCGAGCTACCCCGCCCGGGGCGGCGGCAATTACTCGTTATTGTGTCGATAGTTGTAGTAACGTTCCTGCCGTTGTTGGTTTGGGCGGCTTTGGTACTCTGGAACTCCGATTCAGGTACAGGCCTGGGAGCGACCCTTGGCGACGTTGGTAGCCGGGCCCTCTGGGTTCTGCCGGGAATCGCACTCGTCGTCGTGTCAGCGTTCAGCGCTGTGCAAAGGGCCCTTCAACGCCGGTCTCAGGTGATCGCGTTTCCGTTGCTGCTGCTGGCCCTGTCCATTTTCTTGCTTGTGGGCGCGGAACTATTCTACGTGGCGGACCTGTTCGGCAATCGCATGAACACCATATTCAAGGTCTACTACCAAGTGTGGCTCATGCTGGCGATAGTTGGCGCCTACGGGCTGTGGTATTGGCAAGGCAGAAGAAGAGTTTCAGTACGGACGCCGCGCCGGGAACGGCAAAGACCGATGTTCCGAATCAGACGCCGGCTACAGGTGGTTGGAAGATTTTGTTGGACTTGGGCGTTTCTGGTTCTATTGGCGGTTTCCCTGTACTACCCGGTCGGCGCGGTGCTGGACCGCATGGGTTGGCTGCATGGCGGCCCCAGTTTCGCCGACAACACCCTGGACGGCCTTGCATTCGTTAAGGAGTCGAGTCCTGGGGAATATGCCGCAATCCAATGGTTGCGGGACCAAGCTTCTCCGGGACGGATTGTGGAGGCCGTAGGGCACGATTATTCCGATTACGGTAGAATCTCAGCCAGTACCGGGCTGCCCGCCATTCTGGGTTGGGAAGGCCACGAATTGCAGTGGAGGGGCAGCCACGAGCCAATGGCCGGGCGCCGGGAACACGTCGCCGCCGTCTACCAGAGCAACGACGTTGGCGAAGTCCGGGGCGTGTTAGAACGGTACGGAGTACGGTACATATACCAGGGAGACCGCGAAAAAGCTACCTATGGACAAGGTCATCTGGAAGAGTTTGACACGATCTTGAGAACCGTGTTCCGGCAAGGCCGCGTAACTATATACGAGTATTCTCCACTGGAGCCGACGAGTTACATCAACGGTGGCGGCAATGATCCAGGTTAGCAACTTCTTGACCAGTAAAAGGATGCCTCGCTTCCGCATTACGTTCCGGTTTGGATGGCTGGAAGCGGTTTTTTTGCTTTTGACCGCCGCCGCCCTGGGGTTGCGGCTTTGGGAACTGGATGGCCGCGCCATGCACTACGACGAGGCTATCCATCTCCATTTTTCCTGGAAGCTCGCCCAAGGGATGGAATATATCCACTCTCCTTGGATGCACGGCCCCTTCCAGATTGAACTGGTTGCCTTGTTTCTCCGTTTCTTGGGGGACACCGATTTCGTCGCCCGCCTCTGTTACCCGCTTTTCGGAACGGCCTTGGTGGCCTTGCCCTATTTCCTCCGTGACCATATCGGCAGGCCAGGCGCGTTGATCGCCGCGATCATGCTGACCCTGTCGCCAACGCTGTTGTACTTCAGCCGGTTCGGACGGAACGACATCCTCATGGCGTTCTGGGTAACTTTTCTCTTCATCCTCATGTGGCGCTACATCCACGAAAGCAAGAACCGTTACCTGTACTTCGCCGCGGCGATACTGGCCCTGATGTTCGCCACCAAGGAGACCGCTTATATAGTGACGCTGGTCTTCGGTGCGTTGCTGTTCCTGCTGGCGTTGCCTGACCTCGTACCCTGGGCTTTCGGGCGGGTCCGGCTTTCGCAACTCGTCGGCGCCGCAGGCTTTCTGCTTCTCCTCCTGACGCTGACCCTGCCCCAGTGGGTGGCCTTGGCAGGATTGCTCCAAAGTGTTATGGGCATCACGCTTGTCAGTCCGGTCGGTGTGTCTCAAGGGATCGTTGGCACACCGGAGTGGTCGGCCCCATACATGGTGTTGCCGGTTTACGATGCACCCTGGCTGTTCCACGCCATAGTCGGCGTGTTGCTGACGGTGATCCTTTGGTTGGCCAACCCTCTGGGCAGTGCGGGGTCAGACAGCATCGACGCGAAGACCAATATCCTCGCAAAGATTTCCGGTGTCATTGCTCCCGCCGCGGTTGCCGCCGCCGTTTTCATGGTCCTGTTCCGTCCTTGGAGCTCGACCTCCTTTGGCGCCGCTACCTTAGCCGCAGACATCCTGATTGCGGCGGCATTGGCGGGAGTTTCCGTGGTTGTGGTGGTTTCCACACGACGCGGCTTGAGGAGAAGCGCTCTGGTCCTTCTACTGCCGGCAGTGCTAGCCGCTGTCTACCTGTCGTGTTTTACCGGGTTGGTGGACGTGAATGTTGTGGCGAGAACTGTGCTTCCCAGCGGATTGCCCGTGGATACCGGTTCCAACGTCCTGCCCGTCACCGTACTGGTTGCCGGCGGACTGTTGGTTGCCGCACTGGCCGTCTCCATATACGTCGGAGTGCGTTGGCTGGGCAAAGCCTGGCTGGTCTGCGCCGTCATCTTCTACGGCGTCTGGGTCACCCTTTACACCACCATGTTTTCCAATTTCGCTGGCCTCTTCAGCGGCGCGTGGCAGGGAATGGGGTATTGGATTGCCCAGCAGCCCTTCGCCAGGGGCAACCAGCCTTGGTATTACTATTTCGTCGGCCTCTCCGTTTACGAACTGTTGCCGGTAATATTCGGCTTGATTGCTTTCGTCTACTTCTTGAGGAAGGGAGACGTGATTGGTCTCGCACTATCTTTCTGGGCCGGCGTCACTCTGCTGGTTTACACCATCGCATCGGAAAAAATGCCGTGGCTGCTGGTAAACATCACGCTCCCGTTCATCCTTCTGTCGGGAATGTTCTTGGGAGAGATCGTTGAAAGGATAAGATGGCGGCGTGTGTTGAGACGGGGCAGGGTTGCATTGTTGTTCTTGCCGCCATTGATAGCCGTGGCTGCCGTGTATTTGCTTTACAGTTATGTAAACGGCGACAATGGGCTGTCCCTGGCCCAGTGGGGCCTGTTGTTCGCTGTCGCTGCGGTAGCTCTGGCGACGGCATGGCTCGTCCGTTTGGCCGGGCCCTTCACCGGGTTGTCGCTTGCCGCTATGGGTCTGGCGGGGCTCCTGCTGGCGTTCGGGACCGTGGCAGCCTTCCGGGCTGCATACACTTACGACGATTCGAGCGTGGAGATACTGGTATACGCCCAAGGCAGTTCAGACCTCCCAAAGACCTTCGGGGAGTTGGACAGTCAAGTATTCGAAGGCAGCCAAGGGGACGGTAACCCGGTCTTGGTCGATTACGACATGTGGTATCCATTCCAATGGTACGTCCGGCATCATCATGACGAGGGGATTTTGCAGTTCAAGTGTTTCAAGGCCGAGGGAGAGGATGGGTGGAATAGCAGTTGCAGTCCTGTGTCGGAAGAGCAAGTTTCCCGCACCCTTTTGCTCAAATCGCCTCATGGAGGCGATGACGTAGAGTCCAGAGTCGAGAATGAGAGGGCAGGCCCTTTCCGGGACCTGTTGTGGTTCCCCGAGAGCTACCGCCGCCCCCAAGAAAATCGCCAGGCCGAAGGCTCACAGTGGGGTATTCGCGGGATTCCCAGCGCCAAGCAGTTGAGCGAAGACTTCAACTATTTCGTGAAGGTTGCCGTCAGTCGAGAGTCGTGGGCCGACGGCATCAACTACCTGGTTTTTCGAGACCTGGAAGCAGACTGGTTCATTTCGGAGTACTACAGTTTTTTACCATGAAGTTGGACGGGAAGTTGGACGGCATTTCTTGAGGTATCGCCCTTCGCTCTATTATACTGGGCGTCCTGTGCTTAGCCTGCCTGCTCCGCAACCTTGGAGCATCGCAGTAGAAGTACGCGGGTTTTCTTCCCGCGCACACCCGCGGGTCCAATGCTTTCAACTTGGGAACTGGTCCACCAATGTTTAACAACTGGCAATTCTGGCTCGCGGTTGCGGTAAGCATCCTGTTCCTGGTCTTGTTGCTTTACCAAGTCGACTTGGGCCATATCCGGTCCGCCATCCTGGAGGCAAACTATCTTTACGTTGCGCCAGCCATCGGCGTCTACTTCGTGTCCGTCTATTTCCGGTCGGTGCGCTGGAAGTTCCTGCTTTCTCCCATAATCGACTGCCCCGTAAGACGGCTTTATCCGGTTGTGGTGATGGGCTACATGGCCAATAACCTGTTGCCGGCCCGGTTGGGGGAGTTGGTCCGGTCCTACTACCTGGCGCGGCGGGAACGGGTTACAACCAGCACCGCCTTGGCCACGGTCGCCGTTGAGAGAGTGTACGACGGGCTGACCCTGCTGGTTTTAGCTGCGGTGGCCGCACCGGTGTTGCTGGCATTGGGACAGTTCGACGGGGCCAGTGAAGCTACCCGGACGACCTGGACCATAGTGGCAGGTTTGACAGCAACGTTGTTTCTCTTCGGCTTGGCGTTTCTTACTGCCTTGGTGGTGGCTCCACGGTCTGTGGACTTGGTGTTGTGGTGCGCGAAGATTATCCCGTCGGAAAAAGTCAGGACCAAAGTCAAGGGCTGGATCGTTTCCTTCGTAGACGGGTTACAGATTCTCCGCTCCCCCAAGCAGCACTTGGTGCTTTTCCTGATGTCATTGCCGGTATGGTTTATGGAGTGGGCCGTCTACTATCTGATCGCTTACTCTTTTGGACTGGATCAATTCTTCGGATCGGTCTGGGTGCTGGTGCTTGCCATAATATTGCTGACCGCCACTTCCAATTTAGCCACCGGCCTGCCCACAGCAATTGGCGGCATCGGACCCTTCGAGGTGGTGGCCCAGCAGACGCTCCTCGCCCTGGGTGTGGACGCGTCCACGGGCGCGGCATACTCCGGGTTCGTCCACTTGGTGGCCCTGTGGCTGCCGGTGACCCTGGTGGGGCTGGCGCTTGCTTGGAAGCAGAACCTGTCCCTCACCCAACTCTCGACCTCGGCGCCCGGCCCGGAAGCCGCATCCGGTCCCCTGCGCCCAATGCCGCGAGCGAAAGAGGACTTGCCGTGAGAGTGGGCATCATCGGCGGCGGCGCGGCCGGGCTGGCGGCGGCTTACGAGCTAAGCACGCACGGCCACTACGTGGAAGTGTTCGAGCGTGCGCCCTTTCTGGGCGGCCAAGCCTCTACCTTTGAGGTTGGCGGCGGCCTGCTGGAGAGAGGTTACCACCACCTGTTCGTAAGCGACACCGATATGACCGGCTTGATTCATGAACTCGGCTTGGGACACAAGCTGGCGTGGCTGGAATCCAAGGTGGGCTTGTACCATGGCGGGGCAATATGGAATTTCAGCACTCCGCTGGACTTATTGCGGTTTACGCCCCTCTCGTTGATGCAGCGGTTGCGCGTGGGTTGGTGGACCTTTGTACTGCAAAAGACCCGGAACTGGCGCAAGTTCGAGGGTGTGACCGCCCGGGACTGGCTGGTCAAGAACATGGGGCGCCGAGCTTATGAGGTCATCTGGGAACCACTGCTGAGGGGCAAGTTCGGCGACTTCTACGATCAGATCAGCATGACCTGGCTTTGGGGCAAGATATATTTGCGGGTGGCTTCGCGCGGCAAGGGCCTGCAAAAGGAACGCCTAGGCTACCCTATGGGCAGCTTCAGCGAAGTGTTCGATGTTCTCGCGCAACGAATCCGGGACCTGGGGGGGCAGGTGCATATTTCCGCCGGCGTGAATCAGGTGGTTGTGAATGACAGCGTCGCCAATGGCATGGTGGTGGAGTTGCCCGGCGCCCAACCGGAAACTCGATTCTACGACGCCGTCATTTCCACCACTCCATCCTATGTGTTCACCCGTCTTGTTCCTCCGTTTCCCGACGACTACCAGGACAAGCTGGTCAACGTCCAATACCTGTCGGCGGTCCTGGTGATACTGGTGCTTGACCGCCCGTTGACCGACAGGTATTGGATTAACATCGCGGACCCGGACCTGCCTTTTGTCGGCATCATCGAACACACCAACATGATCGATAAGAGTCTCTACGGTGACCGGCACATTGTCTACTTCAGCAACTACCCCAGCCGGGACAGTGAGCTTTACCGGAAGAGTCCGGAAGAACTGGTTGAGGACTTTGTTCCGCACCTGCGCAAACTGAATCCAGACTTTGACCGTTCCTGGATACTGGAATACCACCACCACAGGGTTGACGGGGCGCAGCCCATCATCGGCCCCAATTACAGCCGGAGAATTCCGGACCATCGGACGCCCTTCAAGCGTCTCTACTTGGCTAACACCACCCAGATTTATCCGGAAGACCGCGGCACCAACTATTCGGTAAGGATGGGGGGACAGGTAGCCCGCATGGTTATGGAAGACTACGGTACGGGCGACGGACAACCGGTCTGATTGCATTTACCCCGGTTGGATGCCAAAATGACTACCGCCGTGGACGCGGGTGGTTGTTATGGCGCTTCAGGAGGCCAAGGTGACGATACCAGGACCAAATAGCGGTGAGCCGATGGGACTGTTGGAAGGAGTCCGTGTCGTTGACCTCACCCATTACTTCTCCGGCCCATATTGCACCAAGCTCCTGGCAACCTTGGGAGCGGAGGTTATCAAGATCGAACGCCCGGACGGCGGAGATCCCATGCGCCGGTTTGGGCCCTTCACGTCGGCCATGTTACCCAACGCCGTCGGGGATAACGGGCAACGGCCAACGTCTGAAGAGCGTGAGGAGAACGGGGCTTGGTTTCTCTATCTGAACACGTCGAAGAAAAGCGTGACCCTGGACCTCAAGTCGGCGGACGGCAAGCAGATTCTCCGCGACCTTGTGGGGTCCTCGCAGATATTGGTGGAGAACTTCGCGCCGGGCGTTTTAGACAAGCTGGGCTTGGGGTATGATGAGCTACGCGCCGTCAACCCCGCGCTGGTCATGACCTCCATAACCAACTATGGGCAGACTGGGCCGCGCCGTGACTGGAAGGCCGCCGAGATCAACCTGTACGCTGCGGGCGGCCTGATGAACATTACCGGCGAGCCCGAGGAGGAGCCGCTTAAAGAGGGCGCTCCCTTGTCCCAACTGGGCGCCGGTCAAAACGCTTTTGTGGCAACCATGGTGGGCCTGATTCACGCCGAAGATTCCGGCGAAGGCCAACATATTGACGTCTCCATCGCCGAGTACGCCACCAACATACTCGAAAATGCCATGATGCAGTACAGCTATTCCGGGCAGGAGTACACCAGAGTCGGCAACCGGGGCTATGGCCGGGCCGCTTGGGGCATCTACCCCTGTCAAGACGGCTACGTTGGCATCATCGCGGGGCCGGACCAGAGGTGGCCGGAAGTGGCCAATATCATGGAGCGGGAGGAGTTGGCCGATCCCCGCTTCGCCAGCCGGTACGGACGCTTGGTCCATGCCGACGAGGTGGACGCTCTGATGCTCCCCTGGCTACTGGACCACGACAAGGTTGATGTTTTCAAGGCCGGTCAGGAACACGGCTTGGCGTTCACCTACGTGGCCACGATGGAAGACCTGCTGGAAATGGAGCAACTGACGGCAAGAGACTACTTCGTTGAGATAGACCACCCGGTGACCGGTCCCCTTCAATACCCCGGTCGTCCCATCAGTCCCCATTCCCGCAGCGATGCCTGGGTCTACCGCCGGGCGCCTTTGCTGGGGGAGCACACCAGTCAGATTCTGGAAGACAGGCTTGGCTACTCCACCGATCGAGTCAGCCGCCTGCGGGACCAAGGAGTGATTTAATTGCCCACAGTCCCTTCCTCCCATTCCGGCAACGCCGGGCAGCCGTTACGCAACTTCCGCATCCTCGACCTGTCCCGCATCTGGGCCGGCCCTTACTGCACCAAGCTGCTGGCCGACATGGGCGCCGAGGTCATCAAGATGGAGTCCCTCAGCGTCTACGACTCCCACCGCGGACCGGTCAACCCCGCTCCTGGAATTGTGTCGTACCCCGACGCCGACCCTGGCGAACAGCCTTGGAACCGTAACGGCTGGTTCAACTGCCTCCACATGAGCAAGTACGGCATTACCCTGGAGTTGACCGGGGAGTCGGGGCGCCGGGTGTTCAACGAACTGGTGTCGATAAGCGACGTGCTGGTCGAGAATTTCCGGCAGGGCAGCCTGGAACGCTTGGGCTACGGCTACCAGGAATTGCGCCGCCTTCGACCGGACCTGATTTACGTCTCCATGCCCGCATTCGGCAACGGCGGTCCCTGGCAGAAGTACGTTGCTTACGGCATCGGGCAGGAGCAGCTATCAGGTATGGCCCACATGACCGGGTATCGTGGCGAGGGGCCGATGAAGTCCGGCATCAACCACGGCGATCCCATAACCGGCTCCCACGCCGCCGGCGTGTTGCTGGCGGCCCTGCGCCACAGGCGGCGCACCGGTGAAGGTATGTTTATAGACGTGTCCCAACAGGAGTCGGCAGTAGCCCTCATCGGCGGCGAATTATTGGCCTACCAGATGACCGGCGCCGAGCCGGAGCGCCGGGGCAACCGGTCTCCTTGGTTTGCTCCGCACAACTCCTATCAGTGCGCCGGAGAGGACCGCTGGGTTACTATCGCCGTCACCTCCGACGGTCAATGGCGGAGGTTGGCTGATATTCTGGGCGGCGCCGAGTTGGCTAACGACGCCCGCTACGCCACGGTGTCGGGTCGCATGGAGCACCAGGACGCGCTTGATGTGTTGATAGGTGCTTGGGCTGCCGACAAAGACGCCTACGATATTTGCCGCCAACTTCAAGAGTTCGACATACCGTCCAGCCCCGTCATGGGCGGCCCTGACCTTCTCGCCGACGATCACTACGCCGCCAGGGACACCTTCGTCGAAGTAGACCACCCGCAGGTTGGACCCAAGATGTACCCAGGGGCCGCTTGGAAAATGTCGGCTACTCCGGGAAAGGTCCGATGGCCTTCGCCAACTCTCGGCCAGCACAACCAATTGATTTACAGCGAGTTGTTGGGGATTCCTCCGGAGAGGATATCCGCGCTGGAAGAAGAAGGAGTTATCGGCGTCAAGCCCACTGGCTCCAGGATTATCTGAGTCGCGTGACAGGCGCCGCGACAATACGCCGTTAGTTGATCTATCCCCAAGAGTCAAGAAGGAGGACCCGTGACAGAGTCGGAAGTTATTTACGAAATAAAGGAAGGAATAGCCTACATTACGCTCAACCGGCCGGAAAAGCTGAACGCCATCAACCCGGAAATGCGCGAGTTGCTGTGGGACGCTTTCCAGGATGTGCAGAACAACCCCGAGGTGCGCTGTGCCATAGTCACCGGCAATGGTCGGGCCTTCTCCACAGGCCACGACCTGGTTGCCATGGCCAACGCGCGGGCCAACGAAGGCCCCAGCACCGGCGACCTCTATGTGGTCCAGTCCAACATCTGGAAGCCGATAATCGCAGCCATCAACGGCATTTGCTTGGCCCAGGGCTGCGGCATCGCCTTGGGAAGCGATATACGCATCGCATCCACCGAGGCCAGGTTCGGCTGGCCGCAGGCCAAGCGGGGCATATCGTCGGTCAGCGGCCCCGCACTGCTGTCCCAGGTCGTGCCGCGCAATATAGCCTTTGAGTTCCTGTTCACCGGCGAATTCGTCGACGCCCAGAAGGCGCTGGACTTGATGCTTGTCAACTATGTGGTCGAGCCTGACGAGGTCATGCCACGGGCCGAAGAGATGGCTCGGAAGATCACCGCCAACGCCCCCTTGGCTCTTGCCGCCATCAAAGAGGCATCCATCAAGGGCTCGGAAATGAGCATGGTGGACCGGGTGGAGTTCGCTCAAGCCAAGCGTGATGAAGTACTGAACACCGAGGACGCGAAGGAAGGCGTCGCCGCTTTCGCTGAAAAACGCGCGCCGGTCTGGACCGGGCGCTAACGCCATACACGAAAACACGGACTACAACAAGGCTCCGAGGAGGTTGGCAATGGCTACGCTTACCGCGCCAGCGACGGTATCCATGGACCCCAGGAAGCTCGACCAGGTCACCGATCTTTTCCACCAGCAAATCGCCGACGGTCTTCATCCCGGAGCCGGGTTGGCGGTGTACCGTTACGGCAACCTGGTGTTGGATATCCACGGCGGCATGGCCGATGCCAAGGCCGGCAAGCCGGCCGACGCCGGGACAATGTTCGTTCTGTTCTCCTCCACCAAGCCCTTGGCCGCCGCATGTTTGTACATGCTCAAGGAGCGAGGTCGGTTGGAGTGGGACGATCCGGTGGGCAAGCACTGGCCGGAGTTCGCCCAGAACGGTAAGGAATCCGTGACCATCCGCCATATCTTGAGCCACCGTGGCGGGTTCCCCGACACTCCGGCCGACTTGCCGTGGACCGACTGGGCCGACTGGTCCAAAGTTACCGCCGCTATGGAAAGGGCTACCCCCAAGTTCCCGCCGGGCGAAGTGATGGCTTACCACCCCATCAACTACGGCTGGGTCATCGCCGAGATAGTGCGGCGGATTGACGGCCGGTCTTTCGACAGGTTTATGGCCGAGGAACTGGCGGCCCCGCTCCAGATAGAAAACGCTTATGTAAATCTACCGCCGGCGCTGGATGGGCGTGTCTCCCGAATCCACCTGATGGATGAAGCTGCCGACACCAACGGGTACGCCGTGGTGTTCGACAAGCCGGAAGTGCATCACACCATCACGCCGGGGGCCAACGGCATAGCGTCCGCGGGCGATTTAGCCCGGTTCTACGCCATGTTGGAACGCCACGGCTCCCTTGACGGCGCCCAAGCGCTGCGCCCGGAGACGGTGGACGAGGGCGTTACCCTCCAGGTTGAAGGCGAAGACCAGTCCCTGGGGCAGTTTGCCCAACGGGCAATGGGCGTAGCCCTGGCCGACGAACGCATGGGCGCCCCCACCGGTAATCCGTTGAACACCTTCGGGCACGGTGGGGCGGGCACCTCCATAGGCTGGGCCGATTTCGACACCGGCTTGGCGGTAGGCTACATCACCAACGGCTTCCAAGGCTCCGAGATCAACAACGCCCGCTTGGCCGCCGTCTCCCAAGCTGTCAGGGACGCCTGCGTGTAGGCGAGGAAAGACATTCTCCAGAAAAGGAGTCAGGTAATGGCTGGTGCGTTGGACGGGATCCGGGTCATTGATTTCGGGCAGTATGTGGCCGGACCCTTGGCCGGAATGCTCCTGGCGGACCAAGGGGCAGACGCCATAAAGGTGGACCCGCCCGGCGGGCCTCGCTTCAAGACTCCGGCCAACGCCACTTGGAACCGGGGAAAACGAAGCATTCACTTGGACTTGAAAGACCCGGTCGACCGCGAAACCGCCCGAAGCCTCATCGCTGGGGCGGACGTTGTGGTGGAGAACTTCCGGCCCGGCGTAATGCAACGTTTGGGACTGGGCCCTCAAGAGATGTGCCAAGCCTATCCTCAATTGGTCTACTGCTCCATGCCCGGTTTCGCCACCGACGACCCTCGGTCGAATGTCAGGGCCTTCGAAGGTGTCGTCGGCGCGGCGTCGGCAACCTACGTTCCGCGGGGCAACGGCCCCGACCCCAATCAGCCTGTCTATACCGCTGTTCCCATCGCCTCCAGCTATGCCGCTTTCCAAGCCGTCGTCGCCATAACCCTGGCCCTCAATGCTATGGAACGTGACGGGCTGGGGCAGCACATCGAAGTGCCCTTATTCGACGCCATGTTCCCGTCCATCGGCGCCCGTGGAATGAAGGTGCACGACCCTTCCAAGGAACCTCCCTCCATCACAGGCCTCTTGAGTGGCCATTACGAATGCAAGGACGGGCGCTGGGTCAGGTTCAGCGGCTCTGGGAACCAGAACTTCCGCCAGTTTTGCGAGGCTGCCGGGGTTGGCTCCTGGAACGATGAAGGCTTGACCGATTTCTACAAGCTTCTGGAAGCCCCAACCCTTGCAGCAGAGGCGGAGCGGCGTTGCAGGGAGTTGTTCAAGACCCGAACGGCGCAGGAATGGGAAGACTTGGTCGCCGAAGCCGGCAGCGAGTGCACCATGTCTCGCACGGCGATGGAGTGGTTTCACCATCCTCACGCTATAGAATCAAAGATGGTCCTGGAGGTCAACGACCCCATCCACGGCAAGATGCTTCAACCGGGCATCTCCGCCCGCATGTCCAAGACCCCTGGCTCGGTGCGCGCTCCTGCCCCCACGCCCGACCAACACCGGGAGGAGATTCTGACCGAGCTGAAAGCTCCCGGACCCAAGCGGCCGACGAAATCGGTTGAAACCGCGTTACGTTCGGCTCTGGACGGCGTGAAGGTGCTGGACCTATGCATCATCCTGGCCGGGCCTACCCTGGGGCGGACGATGGCCGAGTTCGGCGCGGACGTGATCAAGGTAGACAACCCGGTCAGAGGCAGGACGGTGGCGCGCCATAACGACGTCAACCGGGGTAAGCGCAGCATCCTGCTGGACCTCAAGTCTGACGAGGGCCGGGACGTCTTCTGGCGGTTGCTGGAGGATGCCGACGTGGTGGCACAGAACTACCGTGCCGGCAAGCTTGAGAAACTGGGATTGGATTACGAGTCCGTCCGGGCGCGAAAGCCGGATATTGTATACGCGTCTCTCAACGCCTTCGGTCACATTGGGCCGTGGGCGGCCCGGCCCGGCCATGAACAGTTCGCCCAAGCGGCAACCGGCATGGATCGTCGTTTCGGCGGTGACGGGCCGCCGGTTATCCAGCCCAACACGGTCAACGACTACGGCACCGGCTACATGGGAGCCTACGCTGTGGCCCTGGCCTTGCTGCATCGGCAGCGTACCGGTCAGGGTCAGCACGTGGACGCCGCTCTGGCTTACACCGCGATGACCCTCCAGTCGGCGTACAACAACCTCTACGAGGGCAAGACTTGGGATGAGACCAGCGGCCAGGACGCCGTGGGAGATGGCCCATTGCACCGCGCCTACAAAGCCAGCGACGGCTGGTTCTTCATCGGCGCCGATGAAGCGGACCTGGACCGCTTGGATGGGGTTGAAGGCCTTTCGGGAGTCGCGTCCCTGAAGGGAGTAGCCTTAGCACAGTCCTTGGAGCAGAGGTTCCTGTCTCAAAAGGTGGATATTTGGGTGCACCGGCTTACAGGCGCGGATATCGGCGCTCATCGCGTGATTTCCGATGTTGGCGAACTGATGCGCGACCCGTGGGTTGTAGACCATGAACTTAGCCTGACCCGCGAACACGATGATATGGGTCTGGTCACCACCTGCGGTCCTGCTCCCCGGCTTTCGCGGACGCCTCTGACTCCCGGTTGGGCTGCGCCAAAGCCGGGTAAGGACGCCAAGGAGATTCTCGAGGGGGCGGGTCTGGGAGACCGGTTCGACCATCTGCTCCGGCAGCAGGTCATCCTTATGGACGGCGTTGGGGCAGGGTAGCCTCGGCCAACTCAATACAGCAGCATATCGACGCGGTGCAGTTCCTCAGCCACCGGGTCTATGTGGTAACCCAGCGTTTCCAAAGCCGTAACGCCCATAATCGCAGGGTCGCCCTCATCTCCGAACACTACCGTCACGCCGGCCGTCACCCCGTCGTAGTGCATATTGGCACTTCCAATCTCGCGGGTCACCACACCGCCAAAGCCGCGGAACCTTCTCTGTCCGATGCGCTCGATGCCCAGTTTGTCCAGCAGGCTGGCGGGAAAAACGCTCAGCGTGGCCCCGGTGTCCACCAAGACGCGCACATCCTCGCTGGCTATCCCTGGTCTCGCTGGATTCGACAGATTGACATTGACGTAAACAGTTCCCATATTTGCAGTTCTGACCCTCCGGTTTTAACGGTTTCACCGCGAACTCCGCGGCTCAATAGTAACACATACTCAAACTGAGACCTGCTATGCCCTGGTCAGTTGAACAAAATCGCGGGGCGTATGCTGATTGACAGTTCGGTCAGGGAGTTGCCATTATTGGCCCATCAATTAAGGACCGGCTCCGGCCGGTTCGGCAAGAGGTGATACGACATGAGAGGCTCACGGTTGCCCAAAGGCGGGGAAAACGTACTGCAAACGATCCGCGCCAAGCGGGCCTCCGCGGAAGCGGCGGGTATTGCTTTGCTGGACCTCTCCATCGGGGAACCCAAAGGCCCGGCCCTGCTGAGCGCAAGGAAGGCCGCCGCCGCTGCCGTGATGAGTGACGAGGAGGCGATGCACGCCTACCAGTACAACGCCAGCCCCGGCGTGCCCGGTTTCTCGGAACGCTTTATTCAAGTGCACGTGGACCGGGCTTTCGTGGACTCTGATGTAGATTACCTGCCCATTCCCGGCGTCAAGCCCATGCTGGGTCTCGTTCCCTTGGCTTGCGGCTGTGCCCACCAGCGGGTAACCGTGGCCACCACTACCAGTCCCGGCTACCCCATTCCGGCGGACTGGTGCGGTTATCATCCGCTGGTTGATCACTATGCCCTGTCGATGACTCCGGAGAACCAGTTCCGGTTCTCCCCGGACGCCATCGCGCCGGACACCGGGCTCATCATGATGAACTATCCCCACAACCCTTCGGGCCAAGTAGCCTCCGAACAGTGGTTGAGGCAAGTATGCCAATACTGCTCGGACCATGGAATCCGCCTGTTCAACGATGCCGCCTACATTATCCTGAGCCACGGACCGGACAGCGTCTGCTTGGCCCAGGTTGCCCCCGACTACCCTGACCTGTCCTGGGCCGAGGCCTTCACGGCAGCCAAGCTGATCGGCAACGGGACCGGTTGGCACGTCGGCGCTATAGTGGGGTCGCCGGACTTCATCGGAGACCTCAAGGAGGTCAAAGGCAAGACCGACACCGGCTTCGTTGCACCTATGGCCGCCGGGGTTGTCGCTGCCTTCGAAGAAGACCAGGAGGGCATCGACCTGTACCGGGAGATGTACCGTTCCCGGCTCAACCTCTTGATCCGATTGATGACGGGCCAGGGGATGCGCCTCGCCATTCAGCCGGCGGCAGGCTTCTTCACCCTGTGGATGGTCCCGGACCAAGCCTTTGGGCGGCGGGTGGAGAGCGCGGAACATTTCAACTTTATGATGATCGAAGAGACGGGCCTCGTCGGCGTACATTTCCCCGGTTATGTCCGTTACGCTGTCTGCGGCGACGTCGAGGCAATGGCCGAAGGTATAGAAGCCGCCTTCGCCCGCGCTAAAGTCTCCTACGACTGAGGGGATGTACCCAGTACGGCCTAGATGGGCATCAACGGCTCTGCCGGTTCCGCCGGAGGGTCCAACTCCACCGTATTGGCGTTGAAGGCCAGCATCGCGTAGAAACCCATCAGGGTCGTCAACTCCACCAGTCCCTGGGTCCCGAACTGCTCCCAAGCCAGTTGGAAATTCTCTTGGGTCACACGATGAGTGCTGAAGAACTCCAGTCCCAGGTTCACCACGGCTTCTTCGTCCGGTGGCATTGGCGGCAATGGCTGCTTGTTCTTCAGGGCGTCCACCAAGGCGTCGCTCAGTCCCTCGCGCCTTCCGGCCGGTGCGTGGACGTTCCATATGTACTGGCAGTCGGTTGCGCGGGCGGTAACGATCATCGCCAGTTCCCGTATTTTCGGGGACAGAGACAACTCGTTGCGCACATAGTTAAACAAAGGCGTGGCCCTGCGCGACATCTCGGGGCTGTGCTTGAGCACCGACATGGGGCCAGTGCCCACCCCGCCCGGAGGAGTGGACACCTCGTCGAATATATCCCTTAGCTCTTCCCGGACTTGGTCTCTTGTTGGCGGGTCTATTCGCGCCATATTCCTCTCCACTAATCTCGATTCTCCATGCTACACATGACCTTGCTCTAAATCCGTCAGACCCCTGACAGCAGCCCATTTATTTTACGAGCGTCATTGTATATCTTATGCACATGCTGGATTTGCTGAAGACCCACTTTGGCTATGACACCTTCCTGCCCCATCAAGAGGAGATCATCTCCTCCGTGGTGGACGGCAACGATGCCTTTGTCCTGATGCCCACTGGCGGAGGCAAGTCGCTGTGCTACCAGTTGCCCGCGCTGGCCTTGGGCGGGCTGACCCTGGTGGTCTCGCCGCTTATCGCCCTGATGAAAGACCAAGTCGACGGCCTGCGCGCCAACGGCATCCCCGCCGGCTTCATCAACAGCTCGCTGACCCAATCGCAGATTGCGCGGGTCGAGGATATGGCCCGGGAAGACCGGTTCCGTATCCTGTACGTAGCCCCGGAGCGTGCCGTGCTGCCCGAATTCCGGGACTTCCTGGCGCAGTTGAACGTGAAGCTCATCGCCATCGACGAGGCCCACTGCGTCTCCCACTGGGGCCATGACTTCCGCCCAGCTTATCGTGAGTTAAAGACGCTGCGGGAAGTTTGCCCCAACACGCCCGCCGTTGCCCTCACCGCCACTGCCACCAAGCCGGTGCGGGAAGATATCCTTTCCCAGTTGGGCCTCCGGAAACCCAGGGTGTTCATCTCCAGCTTCAACCGCCCCAACCTGTCCTACGCCGTCCAGCCGAAGCAGCAGTCTATCGACCCTCTGCTGGCCCTGCTGGAAAAACACCGCGGCGAGTCGGCCATTATTTACTGCGTTGCCCGCAAGTCCACCGGGGAAATAGCCCATACCCTGTCCCGGCACGGTTTCAAGGCGGAGGCGTACCATGCCGGGCTGGAACCTGAGGAAAGGCGTGCTGTACAGGACCGGTTCATCCGAGACGAGACTCCCATAGTGGTGGCGACCATCGCCTTCGGCATGGGTATAGACAAGCCGGATATTCGCCTAGTGGTCCACTACGATCTGCCCAAGAACCTGGAAGGCTACTACCAGGAAACGGGCCGAGCCGGAAGGGACGGAATGCCCAGCGAGTGCGTTCTCTTCTATTCCTATGGAGACAAAGCCAAGCAGGAATATTTCCTTGAGCAGATGGAGGACCCGGAGGAGCGGGAACGGGGACGACAACGGTTGAATCGGATGGTTGCCTTTTGCCGCCTGACCACCTGCCGCCGCAAGTACGTATTGGAGTACTTGGGTGAGGAGTGGCCGGAAAAGGATTGCGGCAACTGCGACGTTTGCTTGTCCCCCCAAGAAACCTTCGATGCCACCGAAATCACCCAGAAGATCATGTCGGCGGTAATCCGCACCGGGGAACGGTTCGGCGCCGGCCATGTGATCAGAGTATTGCTTGGGGCGGGCACAAAGAGGGTGCAGGAACTTGGGCATGACAAATTATCGGTATTCGGCGTCGCTGACCGGTATTCCTTGGACGAATTACGTCAATTGGTGGATGCCCTGCTTGATGAAGGTTTTCTTGCCAGCTCTGGAGGTCAGTACCCAACCCTGCATGTTACGCAGCAGGGTCGGGCCTTCCTGAAAGCCCGCGATTCGTTGACCCTGACCCGCCCGGTGGCCCCGGAACGTGACTCCACCTACTTGGGGCCGGAGTCTTCGACTCGTAGCCGTTCAGCCCGTCGAGACCGTGACCGGCTCTCCGATACGAACGACTCCGCGCCATACGACGAAGGACTGTTCCGGGAGCTATCTGCCCTGCGCAAGAGGATAGCCGACCAACAAGGTGTTCCGGCATTCGTGATCTTCGGAGATAAGTCCCTGCAGGATATGGCAAGAAAGGCCCCCATTGCGCGGCAGGACTTCGCCGGAATTTTCGGGGTAGGTGAAGCCAAGCTGAGGGAACTTAGTGGGCCATTCCTTAGAGCAATTAGGGACTATGTGAAGGCAAACGGACATCCACAGGTCAATAAGTTTGAACAGGAGCCTCCCCAAGAAAAACGCACTCGTATCGTCGGCAATACTTACTTGGAGACAGGAAGCATCATATCTACCGGGGCCACCATCGCGGAAGTTGCGGAGCAACGCGGCTTGGCGGAGACCACCATTATCGGTCACTTGGAGCGGCTGGTGCAGGAAGGTGAGGATGTCTACTTTGACCACCTATTGCCGTCTTCGGAACGGGTGAAGGCAATCAAAGAGGCGTTCGACACCATGGGACTTGGATTGTTGCGTCCGGTATTCGATGAACTGGGCGGCGAGGTCTCTTACGAGGAACTAAGACTGGTGCGGCTTACGATGGAGCAAAAGGCTATGATGCAGTTAAGGCCGAATAATTAAGCTGCTTCCGTGTACGAGCTAGACAACGTCGGCATAGACTCGCAACTCTGTGTGGCGCGCGAGCGTGTCAAAGTCTGCGTCGTTATGCAAAATGGGTATTCCGGCACGGATAGCTACGGAGGCAATAAGACAATCGACCAGCTTTCGAACCGTCTCTCCTTGCTGCCTACAATGTCGATAGAGTTCCGCCGCGTTGTCGTAGTCTGCCGCCAAGGTTGGTATGACCTTCGCACGAGCAAGCAAACGGCGAAGATTCAACAAATGGGATTCATCCCGTGCACCGGCCAGCACCTCCATTCGAACCGCACCACAGATGGCGGTTTCGTGAGCCAGTATTTCATCAACGATGATACAGGCTTCCGAACCAGTGTTGCGAAGAAACTCAATCCAAGCCGATGTGTCTATGAGAATCACGGGATACGCCCTGAGCGCATGGCATTTAGGTCGCCATCCCATCCAGAACCCCGAAGGGAACGTGCCTCTTCAAGGGACATCGGCTCTGCCACGAGCCTTCGCAGGGCTAAGTTGATTGCCTCACTCATGGTCGTCAGTTGATAACGGCGCATCACTTCAGCGCACGCTTCGTCGTCTATGTTTACACTGGTCCGTGACATACGTAAAAAATACACCATAAAGCAAATGGCAGCAATGACCGACTCCCGATTGGTGCCCCATAGCAGGAGTAAAAGGAACGATTGCGATTCGTTGCACCACCCTTCCCCATGTTGAGGTCCATTAAAGCCCCAGCGCCAACGCCAGTTTCCGCCGGTGGTACCGCGGGTCACCCAGGTAGTGGTATAGGGTTCTGGATGCCGCCGTGTGGAGGGTGAGGCCGTACTCGGTCATGCTGCCGGTGCCAGCGTGGACCTCGTGGGCGAAGTTGCAGGCTTGGTAGTAAGCTTCGCTGCCCACGGCCTTGGCCAAATGGATGCTGTCGATGGCCTCCTTGCCTGTGTCCAGCTTCCACAATGTTTCGTAGGTAGTCCAGCGGGCCGCGTCGAGTTGGTTGACCAAGTTGATGATGTGGTCCTGCACCCTCTGGAACCTGCCGATTGGAGTGCCGAACTGTATGCGTGTGCGGCTGTACTCCACCGACATTTCGTACACCGCTTGGCAGGCCCCCACTTGGTAGGCGCAAAGTAAGGGGATGGTATCGACGATAGCCTGCTCCAGGGCAGTGATGCCTTCCGGGAAGGAGCCGCCCAGGATGGCGGACTCGCCCACGGCAACGTTGTCGAGCTTCACTTCCGCGAGGTTCCACGCGAAACCTGGCAGAGAGCGTATGGAGACACCGGCGGCGTTGACAGGCACCATCACCAATCCCACTTCGTTCGTGTCCACGGAACGAACGGAGCAGAGCAGGTGGGTAGACGACAAGGCATCAAAGACGTAGACCTTTGTACCATTCACCCGGACTTCGTTGCCGTCCCGCCGCGCCATGGTCTGCACGTCCTCCGAGTCAAGACTGTACTCCGCCTCGGTCAAAGCAGGCACCAGCACCCGGTCGCCTCTCACCAGTGCGGGCAGCCAGTCCCGCTTCTGGGCTTCGGTACCGCCCTTGATAATCGCCGATGCCGCCAGTACGCATGAGGTGAGGTGTGGCCCAGGCACCGGGCCGCGTCCCAGTTCCTCGAACAGCACGCCGGCGTCGGTGAAGGACCCGCCCTCTCCGCCGTATTCCTGGGGCACGACAATGCCCAGCCAGCCAGTGTTCAACAGTTGCTGCCATCCCGGAGCCAGTTGAGGCGAAGTAGAGGGTTCTTCCGATGCTGCTATCTCCAGCAGCCGTTCCTTGGGATATTCCTGCTGCACGAAGCTTCGCACGGCGGACTTGAACATTTCCTGTTCTTCGGTTAACGACAGGTCCATCTTTTATTCCTTCCGAATCGTAGGGGCAACCCTTGTGGTTGCCCTTCTCAGGCCAGCGCGCCGGCCTTCTCCCTCACCTCGCGCCCTATGCCTATGCGGCGGGCCATGATTACCTTCTGGATATCGGCCGTGCCGCCGGGGTGAATGGCGACGATGGCCGACCGCTGGTGGGCTTCCATGTGTCCTTCGGACGCCCCCCACTGAGGATCGTAAGTCAGGGCCGCTGGCCCCAGTATGTCCAGTATGGACTGGGACATTCGCAGCCCGGACATCTTTCGCCAGTAGGACGCTTGCGGTCCCTCGTAGGTGATGTTGGTCTTGCTGTGACGCATCCAGTAGTTGCGAAGGTTGAACAGCCGGGCGATCTCGGCCTCAATGTAAATGTCCACCAGCTTGTCCTGAACGTCCGGGTCTTTGGTCAGCGGCTGCCCGTGCCTTTTGTTGTTGCGGCAGTAGTCGAACAGGTGGTCCACCAGCCAGTTCCTGGCGATGCGCCCGCCGGTCCCGTGTTCCAGCTCCAAGTGGGTGGTGGCCACCTTCCAGCCCTCGTTTTCGCCGCCCACCAGGTTGAAGGCCGGTACTCTTACGTTGTCGAAGTAGACCGTGTTCTTGACGCCGGAACCCGCACCCGACTCCCCGCCGGAAATGAGCAGGTCCATCGGCTGGATGGTGATTCCCGGCAAGTTGGACGGTATCATGAACCAGCCCAGGTTTTGATGGCGGGGCGCTTCGTTGTCGGTGCAGGTGATGGTCCACATGTAGTCGGCGCCCAGCGAACTGCCTACGTAGATTTTTTGTCCGTTGATGATGTAGTCGTCGCCGTCCCGCTCGGCGGAAGTCTTGACGTTGGCCAGGTCCGACCCCGCTTCCGGCTCGGTAAGCAACTGCCAGGTCCGCACCTCCCCTCGGAAAATCTGCGGCAGGAAGGCCTGCTTCTGCTCCTCGGTGCCCCATACCAGGATGGACGCGCCGCCCAGCCTGCCGCCCGAGTCGTAGTAGGGAGGCACCGTCAGACCGTAGGCGTCTACCTCCTCTTCGATCACCACCGCGTGGTCCACGTCCAACCCGCCTCCGCCGTACTCCACCGGCGCCGTTGGCCAAAGCCAACCCTTGCTCCCCAGCCCACGGCCCAGGTCGCGCCGCAGTTGGTACTGCTCTGCGGTGATGTCGATGGGGTCGGGAGGATGCGTTATGTCCGATGAAACGTTTTCTCTAAGCCATTCGCGGACTTCCTTGCGGAACTCTTCCTGCTCCGGGGTGTAACTAGGTTCAAAGTCCATGGGGGCCTCCGGTTCAGTCGGTATAGAAATCTTGTCGAAGTGATTCTTCCGCTATGAATACGGATGCTTGCCGGTAAATCGACCGAAGCGTACGGATATCGATGTCGCGATGACGCGGAACCATCAGGTTTTGTTCTTCTCCAAGACTGGATATCCTGCGCAGCTTAACGTGGCTCCCTCGTTGAGAAACGATGCTGAAACCGTATCTTTCGAATATGGAGACCACTTGTCCATAGGACAAGCGCCTTAGCCTAGGCACTCAAGGAATTCGCAGTCTCGATTTCCATAGTCAGCAGGATACGGGGATCTCGAACTACTCCGATCACCTCCGGGTCTTCGTCTTCCAAGAAGAGACACACTGCTTCTTGTAGATTGGACACCGTTTCATCAAGTGTTAATCCTTGTGTCACCACGGCGATCTCCAAACATTCGGCCACGTAATACTTTTCGCCTTTCCTGATGTGGGCGCGGATGCTGGCATCTGGCTTGATCATGTAATGCCACCTTTTGATAGGCGCTCGTCTATGATTGGACGCGAACTGATTCTATTTCGTACACCTCGTTACTGCGACCGCAGCGCCCTGCCGGGAAACGCGCCAGTGTGGGTCCCATTATCTATGACGGGTTGGCCGTTGACCAGCACGTAGTCGATGCCCTCAGGGAACTGCTTGGGTTCTTCAAACGTTGCGAGAGCCTGTATCCTGTCCGGGTCGAATATCACTATGTCCGCTTTCATACCGTCACGCAGGATTCCCCGGTCGCTCAAGCCCAGCCGCTGCGCCGGGATGCTGGTCATCTTCCGTACCGCCTCCTCCAGTTGCAGCAAACCCTCTTCCCGGACGAATTGGCCCAGCACATAGGGGAAGGTGCCGTAGCTCCTTGGGTTGGGCATCTCTCCCGTAAGCAGCCCATCGGACCCAACCATGTGGGCCGGGTGCTTTACGATGGTGCGTATGTTGTCCGGGTTGCCGGTCCGGGCGACGAAAGCGACCTCCAGGTTTTCCTCTATGAGCAGATCGCAGATGGCGTCCACCATCCTCTTCCCTTGGGCCCGGGCCAGGTCCTCCAGAGAACGCCCCTCCCATTCCTTGTTCTTGTCCGACCCCAAGTGACTGAAGATGTAGTAGTCCAGCGACAGGCCCCACATGGGATTTACAGAGTCTCCGATATGCTCCCGGACTTCCCGCGTCTGTATCCGTTCCAGCAATGCCGGCGGGCCTCCCGCGTGTACCCAGTAAGGCAGAAGAGAGTGAAGCAGGGTGCTGGCGGCGGCGTAGGGGTACTGGTCGAAGGTAACGTCCACCCCGGCGTCCCGGCTCTCGTCCACCAGGTCCAGCATCCTCTGGCCCATGCCGTCAACCGGGCTGTGGTAGTGGGACAAGTGTACCGGCACACCGCTGCGGCGGCCGACCTCCACGGCCTCTCTGAAGGGGTCCAGCAAGCGGTCTCCCAGGGTGTAGCGGGAGTGGGTCATGTAGAACCCGCCGTACTCGCCGACGGCTTGCGACACCGCCACCAGTTCATTGGTGTCGCTGTAAGCGCCGGGGGGATAGGTCAGCCCGGTGGCGAATCCGAACGCCCCGTCGCGCATACCCTGCCGGGCAAGGTCCTGCATACGGGCCAGTTCCTGGGGTGTGGGCAAACGGTCCTCCCAGCCCATTGCTTCAACCCGGATGGCTGCGTGAGGAACGAAGTAGACCACGTTGCAAGCCGCCTTGCCGTCCAGCAGGTCCAGAAACTCCGCTACGCTGCTCCACCGCACTGAAGGAGGCGGCGTCCCGTTGACCGCAGCCAGGTAGGTCAGCAGGTGTTCCAGGTTGTTGGGGGAACTTGGAGCATAGGACAAACCGTCCATTCCCAGGGCCTCGGTAGTGACTCCTTGTCGCATTTTGGCTTCGTGGCGAGGGTCGGTAAGCATCATCAGGTCGGAATGAGAGTGCATGTCTATGAAACCGGGACACACCACGTAGCGACTGGCGTCGATCACCCGCGAGGCCTCGATGGCTGACGTATCACCTCGGACGATTTGAACAGTGTCTCCCGACACGGCGATGCTGGCCCGGAACCAAGTCTGCCCGGTGCCGTCGACGACCCTTCCGTCTTTAATCAAAAGGTCTACCATTTTGCCTCCTTGCGCCCTTGCGTGAATGGGACTTGAACAAAGTCTTCCGGTGTCCATGCAGAGTCCCGTCAGGGCTATCTTACATCAATCTGTGCGGGTGGTGGGATGGTCTCCGACAGGTTCACCGTTGGCCGCGGATTTCCTTGAGAATACGGATACTATTATTCCCGACCAAGGCATTCTCCCTTGACTGGGTATTCTGGCCCGCCATATAATCGGATGGTTGAGGTTTTCCACTTAATATGCCTAAACGTACTTATCAACCCAAGAAACGCCGCCGGGCCCGGGTGCACGGGTTTCGGGCCCGTTCCAGCACCTCCGACGGTCGCGCTGTTTTGAGGCGGCGCCGGTTCAAAGGGCGTCATCGCCTGACAGTATGACCGGCGGCATCAAGTGATGCAGCGGAAGTTCCGTATCACCGGAAGTAAGCGGTACTCCCAAATCCACCGAGAAGGCCGAAGCGCCGCAAATCGTTTGCTGGTGGTCCGGGTTCTTGATAATGGACTGGACCATAGTCGCTTTGGGTTCCAGGTCAGCAAACGCATTGGCAACGCCGTGGTAAGGAATCGTGTCAAGCGAAGACTGCGGGAAGCGGTGCGTATTCTTGATGTGAAGCCCGGATCGGATGCCGTTTTCATTGCGAGAAGAGGAACGGAGGCTGCCGACTACCGGGAGTTACGCAGGGCAACCGAACACCTTTTGCGCCGTACACGGTTGATCACCACTAACGGGCTGCCGGCGGAAAACGGGGCAGTCACGGGGTCTACTGGATGAAACAGGTTTTGGTCCTAGCCATTGGGTTTTACCAACACGCCCTTTCGCCTTACATACCATCCTCTTGCCGGTACCTCCCTACGTGCTCTCATTACTCCACGGAGGCTATACGACGACACGGCGCCATCAAGGGCGTTTGGCTTGGGCTTAAACGAATAGCCAGATGCCAACCTTGGGGAGGGCGGGGCTTCGATCCTGTTCCTTGAATTTGTCTTTAACTTATTTCTCAATCGATTTGTTCCGAATCGTCCATCGCAGCTACTCAATAGCCAATAGGGTTGCCAGGGGCTTCTCCGCTCGAAAGAGCCGGAAGCATGGGAGCTGGGCATTGCCCGTGGTTGTCGCACTTCCCTTGGCCGTGATGTTGCTGGCGTGTACGCCCGGTTCTTTCTCCCAGCCCAGTTCCGGTTGGTCTCCTGCCGCCGCCGCGGTGGTGCCGGTGAAAACCGGGGAGACCGTCAACGAAGGGGCGCCGTTCAGCAATGTGGACGACATTCTAACGGTGAGCTACGCCGTGGGATTTGCCGTTGGACAGACCATTCAAATCGGCACTGAACAAATGACCATAACCTCCATCAGGGACCGCGACCTGCGCGTGGTCCGCGGGGTCAATGGCACTTGGCCTCAGGTCCATGCGGACCTGTCGGACATATACAAGCTCGACGAAGAATGGGTTGTGTTCATCATGACCAAGCAGGGGCAAGTCACCGCTTTGAGGGATGACGGGTCCCCTTCGCCGCCGGTCAAGTGGACATTCGCCCCCGATGAGCGCGACCGATGAACCTACGTAACATCGCTTTTTGGATGACGGCGGTCCTTGCCGGCATCGTCATGGCAGGGTGCACTCAGACCTCGTTAAGCGGTATCCGGGGAGCTTACGACCATCCAGCCGTGGGAGACAGGCTGATATACGTCAGCGGCATTGACGGCTATCTGTACGCCATCGACAAGACCACCGGCTTGTTCAATGAAACCGGGTGGCGGCGGCCGCACGACCCTCCCGAAGGTCCCCTTGAGGACATGCCTCCGTTGGTTTCAGGGCCGGCGTTTGACCGGGAGGCCAACATAGTGGTGGTAGGTTCAGAAGACGGCAGGCTCTACGCTTACCAAGCCGACACTGGGGAACCGCGGTGGTCCTTCGAGACCGGCGACAAAATCTGGTCCACGCCGGTCATTCACCGTGGCGTGGTCTACTTTGGTTCCCATGACCGGAGCATCTATGCGGTGTCGTTGCGTGACGGTCTGTTGGAGTGGAGCTATAAGACCGGGGGCATTGTGGCCGGCAAACCTTTGGTTTTCCGGGACATGGTGGTCGCTGGCTCATTTGACAAGAAGCTTTACGCCTTAGACGCGGACAGCGGCAGCCTTAGGTGGGAAATGGAAGGAGACCACTGGTTCTGGGCGGGAGCGGTTGCCAACGACCGCACCGTTTTCGCTCCATCCATGGACGGCAACATTTACGCGGTTGACAGGGGCGGCAAGCTGCTTTGGAAGTATGACGTCGGCGCCCCCGTCGTTTCCAGGCCATCGTTGATGCTTGGGAGCTTGGTTGTTGCGGCGAAGAACGGCAGGGTGGTCCTGCTCGACGTCAGCGGGTCGGGCGCCGATGCGGACCGGCTGATCGACTCGGAATTTGTCGGTGATGCAGAGATCAGGGCGCCACTCTTTGTGGAAGGCAGGACTTTGTACGTGGGTACCCTTGGGAGCACCGTGGTCAGGCTGGACCTGAGAGGCAGCACGACCAGCAGGCTCGACTTGAGCGAGGCTTGGTGCTACAACACCGAAACCGGCGCCAAATGCTAATTCCCTCTGAGAACCAGGTTAATAGGTAGGCCTTTTTGGACGCCTTTTTTGTACTATGGACCGAACTGATCATCAGGCCGATGCTCAACACCTTGATGGTGTTGTATGTGATCAGCTTCAACCAGATGGGCATCGCCATCATCCTCTTTACCATCATCGTGCGCGGAGTCACGATGCCCCTGACGCTGAAGCAGATCAAGCAAATGCGGGCCATGAGTGTGCTTCAGCCCAGGTTGCGGGAAATCCAGGAACGCTACAGGAACGACCGCGGCAGGATTTCCCAGGAGACCATGCGGATGTACCGGGAGGCGGGGGTCAATCCCATTGGCTGCCTGGGGCCGCTGGTAGTGCAGATGCCCATCCTGATCGGGTTGTTCCGGGTGCTGATACAGACGTTGTTCGCCTCGCCCGACGACCTGGTGGGGCTGTCCCAGAAGCTGTACTCGTGGATACCGCTCTTCCCCATTTACCCGGCTGTCCCGCTGGACTCGGGGTTCCTGGGTATGGATCTCGGGGCGCCGCCGTCTTCGGTCAGCATAGTAGCCGTACCGGTACTGGTCTTTGTGTCCACGTGGGTGCAGCAGAAGTTGACCATCACCCCGTCCACAGACCCCCGGCAGCAGTCCAACCAGACTATGATGTTGTGGATGATGCCGGTGATGATCGCTTTCTTCTCCATTCAATTCCCAGTCGGCCTGTCGATGTACTGGATAGTGTCCAACGTCATCGGCGTAGGTATCCAGGTCCTGGTGACGCCAAGAGGAGAGCTTCCCCCGCTGTTCCCGTTGTTCCCCAAGCCGGATGCCGCTCCCGCGGCGCCGGCCCAATCTGCGGACGATGATCCGCCCAAGGAGATGGGAGACCATGGAAGTACGCGTCATGAGCGCCCGCACCGTCGAAGAAGCAACCGAGTTGGCTCTGAAAGAGCTAGACGTCGACCGCGACGAGGCCGAGGTAGAAATACTAAGTAGGGGCAAGTCAGGGTTCCTGGGCATCGGCGCGGAACTCGCCAGGGTGCGTGTTACCAAGATTTCCCGCGATGAGCCGGGCGGCGGGGCTGCGGCCGTCGCGGTCGAGACCGTCAGCCGGATTCTTCAAACCGCCAAGGTGAACGTCAACCGGACCCTCAGAGCCGCCAACGACCCTGAAGTTGGCGGGCCCATAATCGACTTGACCGGCGAGGACTCCGGCTTGTTGATTGGCCGCAGGGGCCAGACTCTCCAGTCCTTGCAGTTCCTGGTCAACTTGATTGTCCGAAAGCAGGTCGGGGAAGGAGTGCGGGTTGTCCTGGATGTGGAGCGGTACAGGCAACGGCGGGAAAATTCGCTGCGGGACATGGCTAACAAGGTTGCTGCCCGCGTAGTCCAGACCAACAGGGCCGTAACTCTCGAACCGATGAGTCCGGCGGACCGCCGCATCGTGCACACTACACTTTCCGGTCATGGCGGCGTCACTACGGAAAGCACGGGCATGGGTGAAAACCGCAAGGTAACCGTCATGCCAAAGTCTTCTCCCTGATTGTGTATCAGATATGTCCCTCTCTACAGCCTGATTCCGGATGCAGAGAGAATGAAAATGCCTTTGCGTTCAGTTGTTACATGGTTGACCAACTCTATTCGGCAACCTAGAATGACGTTGTGAGTAACGAGCGCGAGTCCCTCGTTGCGGCCCCTTCCCGATCTCACGCGGGCTATAATAGTGCGCGCCCTGACCTGTCCGACCATCCTGAAGAGGAATGCGGCGTAGTCGCCGTTTACGCGCCGGATGGAGAGGCCAGTCACTTGGCTTTCTTCGGCCTGTTTGCTTTGCAACACCGCGGCCAGGAGAGCGCCGGTATCGCCGCTTCCAACGGGGAGACCATTAACGTCCACGCGGAAATGGGATTGGTCACCCAAGTATTCCGCGAGCCGGACTTTTATCCCCTCTCAGGTGAAATGGCCATTGGCCATACCCGCTACTCCACCACGGGCAGCAGTGTACTGTCCAACGCCCAGCCTCACTTGGTCGAAGGCCGCCACGGGCGGTTGGCCTTGGCCAACAACGGCAACATCATAAACTCGCTCCAATTGAGGAGCCAGCTCCAGCGTGACTGGAGTTGCACCTTTAGCTCCACCACGGACACCGAGGTTATGGCCCTCATGCTGGCCAACGCCCCGGGCATGGATTGGGCAGATCGGGTGTTCCATTGTATGCGCCACTTCGAGGGCGCTTATTCCATGGTGGCGTTGACTGAAGACACCCTGATCGCCGCCCGTGACCCGCTCGGTATACGGCCGCTCTGCTTGGGGCGGATCGATGGCGGCTGGGTAATCGCGTCTGAGACCTGCGCTCTGGACCACCTTGGGGCCGCATACTTGAGGGAGGTTGCCCCAGGAGAGGTGATTGTCATCGGTCCGGAGGGCATGCGCTCGACCAAGTGGACGGGTAGTTCAAGACCGCGTGCCCTGTGTGTTTTCGAGTTTATCTATTTCGCGCGTCCCGACAGCATGATGGACGACCAGTTGGTGCATTCAGTACGGCAGGAACTCGGTGCCCAATTGGCGCGGGAACACCCGGTAGAAGCCGACTTGGTCATCGGAATACCCGACTCATCCACTGCCGCGGCGGTAGGTTATGCCAGAGAATCGGGTATCCCATACAGTGAGGGACTTATCAAGAACCGGTATGTAGGCAGGACCTTTATCGAACCGGAGCAGCGGCTGAGGGACTTGGGCGTCAGGCAGAAATTCAATCCGCTTGCCGAGGTGATAGCGGGGCAGAGGCTCATCGTCGTCGACGACAGCATTGTCAGGGGTACTACCACGCCCCATGTCGTGGGCCTTCTTCGGAGGGCCGGGGCGGCCGAAATTCACATGCGGGTTTGCGCTCCACCTATCCAGCACCCCTGTTTTATGGGAGTGGACATGGCGAGTCGCAGCGAATTGGTCGCTGCGAATAAAAGCGTCGAAGAAATTCGTGACATGATCGGGGCGAACTCTCTCGGTTACTTGAGCGTCGATGGGTTGATGAACGTTGTCGGCGGAGCTAAAGGCGGCTTCTGCGATGCTTGTTTCACCGGCAACTACCCGGTGCCGGTGCAACTGGAACTATCCAAGCTGGTCCTCAGCGGGTTGCCGCCCGTAGAATCCGAGGCTCAGGCTTCGTGAATTGACGTTTCAGGGTGGTGCGACCGCTTGCCCAATCGGCGGCGGTCCAGGTGGGAGGTAACACAATTGTCCAGCCAGGCTTACCGCTCGTCCGGGGTTGACCTGGATGAGATGGATGCCTTGAAAGACCGTATCAAGGCTTTTTCGGCAATAACCCATGGGCCGGAGGTGCTCGACCCGCAGGGAGGGTTTGCCGGCCTGTTCAAGCTTGGCGGCTACCGGCAGCCTGTGTTGGTGGCCAGCGCCGACGGTGTGGGGACCAAGCTCAAAATTGCGGCCCATCTGGGCCATTACGAGTCGGTCGGGCAAGACTTGGTTACCCTCAATGTCAACGACATCCTGACCCGGGGGGCCAAGCCCCTCTTTTTCCTGGACTACATCGCTTTCAGTTCCTTGGACTCCCAAGCCATGGAAACCTTGTTGCGCGGCATTGTATGGGGTTGCAGGGATGTTGGATGCGCTTTAATCGGCGGGGAAACGGCCCAGATGCCGGGGACCTATGCCCAGGACGATCTGGACTTGGCCGGGTTCGTGGTCGGCGCGGCAGAGGCCGATGAATTGATCAACGGAAAAACGATGCGGGCCGGGGACTACCTTGTCGGGGTACCTTCCAGCGGAGTACATACCAACGGATTCTCACTGGTGCGGCGGGTCTTTGGCATTGATGAAAATCCCTCAGTCCTGTTCCGGCGTTATGATGAACTGGGCCACCAACTGGGAGAGGAGTTGCTGGTCCGGCACAGGTGTTACTTCCCCCTGTTGGAGCCCGTGCTGGGCAGCTTGAAGGGTCTGGCCCACATCACCGGGGGCGGATTGCCTGGCAAAATGCCTCCAGTCCTGCCGGGGCACCTGGCGGCGGAATTTCGATTGGAGTCCTGGACGGCGCAGCCTATATTTCAGATCATAGAGCGTGAAGGAGCGGTAACTTCCGAAGAGATGTACCGGGTGTTCAACATGGGGATCGGCATGGTAGCAGTCTGCGATGAGGAGGCCTTGGGCTTCGTTCAGCAGTCAGTCCCTGACGCGGTGGTGGTGGGACAGGTTACCCTTCGTGAAGGGGATGCGCAGGTCATTTTTCGCTAATCATGAGGTGTACAGACGGTTGAAAGCACTGATAAGCGTTTACGACAAGACAGGTGTTATTGAGTTCGCCCGGGCCATCTCCGGCTCGGGATTCGAGTTGGTAAGCACAGGCGGCACTCACCGCACTCTGTCTCAGGAAGGGGGCCTTCCCGTGCGGCAAGTGGCCGATGTCACCGGATCGCCTGAAATCCTCGAGGGGAGAGTCAAGACCCTGCATCCGGTGGTCCACGCCGGCATATTGGCCCGCCGTGAGTCCGCTGACCATGTGGCGGAACTGGCGGAGCATGGCATAGAGACCATTGACCTCGTGGCGGTCAATCTATACCCATTCGTATCCACCATCAGCAACCCGGACGTCACCCTGGATGATGCCTTGGAGAACATCGACATCGGCGGCCCCACCATGCTGCGAGCCGCCGCCAAGAACTTCCCGTCCGTCGTTGTGGTGGTTGACCCGGCGGACTATTCCTGGGTAGCGGAACGTCTGATGGGAGGCGGCCTGAGCATGGAGGAACGCCGCGGCTTGGCAGCAAAAGCGTTCCACCACGTTTCTCAGTACGATACCGCCGTTACCGGATACCTCAACCAGGACGGCCAAGGTGACGGTTCCATGCCGGACGCCTTGGAGTTGTCCTTCACCAAGGTTGCCGGCCTGCGGTACGGCGAGAACCCCCATCAGCAGGGCGCCTTGTACATCCCAGTCGGACAAGCATCAGGCGGTATAGCCCGCGCCGAGCAACTTCACGGGCGGGAATTGTCGTTCAACAACCTGATGGACGCCGACGCGGCTTGGCGGGTGGTCTGTGACTTCGACCAGCCCACCGTTGCGGTCATCAAGCACACCAACCCCTGTGGACTGGCCAGCCATGCAGACCAAGCCGAGGCCTACAGGCGGGCCTACGAAGGAGACTCCGTATCCGCTTTCGGTGGCATAGTGGGTTTCAACCGCACCGTCACCGTGGAAGCCGCTGATGCGATGGGTCCGGTGTTTTACGAGGTGGTGGTCGCGCCGGGATACGCTCCCGACGCCTTGGAGATTTTGCAGCGCAAACGCAACTTGCGTATTCTCCAAGTGCGGCAGGGGATTGAAGACCAACCCTACGACGTGCGTCCGCTCACCGGCGGACTGCTGGTGCAAACACCGGACACGTTGGCCGAAGACCCCGCTGAGTGGAAGACTGTAACCGGGCGCGCTCCGACCGCCGCCGAACTGGAAGACCTGGGCTTTGCTTGGACCGCTGCCAAGCACATCAAGTCGAATGCGATAGTCTTCGCCAAAGACCGGACACTCGTCGGCATGGGGGCTGGGCAGCCCAACCGGGTGGTCAGCGTCCATCTGTCGGGCCGTTCGGCAGGGGAAAAGTCCAAGGGGAGCGTCCTGGCTTCCGACGCTTTCTTCCCTTTCCCGGACAACATTGAGCTTGCGGCGGATGCTGGAGTCACTGCCATAGTTCAACCCGGCGGGTCTATCCGGGACGACGAGGTAATCGAAGCTGCCAACAAACACGGCCTGGCTATGGTGTTTACGGGAGTACGGCACTTCCGCCATTAACCGCGGCGAACAGCCTTCCGCTTATCCTCAACAGGTGTATGGGCACCCGCGCACCGGCGTTGGCGGGTGATGCAGACCGTGTGGTTTGGAGGGATTGAGGTAAGATATGCGCCCGACGATAGATATAGTTTTACCGGTTTACAACGAAGAGCAGGCCCTCCCTAGGAGCGTTTTGATACTTACGGAGTTCCTGCGGTCTCACTTGAGCAATCCATGGCAGATAGTCATCGCCGACAATGCCTCTACCGACCAGACCAGGTCCGTTTCAGAGGCGTTGTGCGCCAAGTACCCTGGGGTCAACTACCTGTATTTGCCCCAGAAGGGACGCGGGCGCGCTCTGCGTGCCGCGTGGCTGGATAGCCACGCCGATATAGTCAGTTATATGGACATCGATCTCTCCACTGACTTGCCTCACTTTATCCATTTGGTCCGCTCTCTGGAGTCCGGGTACGACATCGCCATAGGCAGCCGGCTGAGTAAGGGTTCACGTGTACAGCGGGGGTTGCGACGGGAAATTATCTCCCGCGGTTACAACCTGATGATCAAGTCCATGTTCTTCACCGGGTTCCCCGACGCCCAGTGCGGTTTCAAGGCGCTGACCAAGGAAGCCGCCCGGGCCATCGTGCCCAAGGTGAAGAACAACAACTGGTTTTTCGACACCGAGTTGCTGTTGATAGCCGCCAAGAATCGCTACCGGATCGACTCCATTCCGGTTAAATGGGACGACGATCCCGCCAGCACGGTCAACGTCGCGCGGACCGCTGTGGAAGACATTAAGGGTTTGCTGAGGCTTCGCTTCGGCGGCGTTCCCAAGGTTCCCCAGCCCGAACGTCCTGGTCTTGACTTGGACCCATTCCCGCCCGGCCGCCGTTCCCTCCATTAAACGGCATCCTCAGGGGCTGCAAACCCGTCTTCTCCCGACCTCCAGCGGTCTCTCCGCCAGTTGTATGGGCCGGGAACACGTTTCAACCGCCTGTATCGAGACTACAAACAACCAACGGAGGACAAGCGTCAATGGAACTGGGTTTGAGGAACAAAAACGTTATTGTGACCGGAGGCGGGTCCAACATCGGGCGGGCCATCGTGCACGGGTTTGCCGGGGAGGGAAGCAATATCACCATCGCCGAGTTGTCCCCTTCCCAAGGAGAGGCTGTGGCTGCCGAAATCACCGGCACTAACCCCGGGGCCAGGGTCAAGGTAATAGCCTGCGACGTCACCGATACCGATCAGGTGAAAAGCATGATCGAAAGTTCCATTGCCGAGTTCGGCAGCGTCGACGTCCTGGTGAACAACGTTGGCTGGACAATGGACCGTCTCTTCGTCGACAAGCCCAGGGCCGAATGGGAACGGGAAGTCAACGTGAACCTGTGGGGAGCAATAAACTGCTTCGATGCCGTGGTGCCCCACATGATAGAGCGCCAATCGGGGTGCATAGTCAGCATGAGTTCCGACGCTGGAAGAATGGGTGAGTACCGCGAAGCCGTCTACTCCGCCTGCAAGGGAGGAATCATAGCGCTCAGCAAGGCCATCGCCAGGGAGACGGGCCGCTACGGCCTGCGCGCCAACGTGGTCTGCCCCGGCTTGGTAGTGCCGCCGGACGACGAGTCCCTCAGCGAGGACAGCATGTGGCGAGGCATGAGGAGCGTGTTCACGGACGAGGTGCTGGAAAGGGTCAAACGGGCGTATCCTCTCCGCAGGCTGGCCCAAGGAGATGAGGTAGCCAACGCCGTGGTATTCCTCGCGTCCGACGCCGCCAGCTTCATCACCGGCCAGACGCTTAGCGTGAGCGGCGGGTACACGATGATCTAAGGACGCCGCGGCTGTGGCCTGCCACCCCCACCCAGATTAGAGAAATCGGCGGGCAGCAGGGATTGGCTATTGGGATCGACCAGCAGCTTGAAGATTTCCAGCGTGGTCGCGCCGAGAAGGGCGTCGTCGCCCGGTCCGAAGACAACAGGACAAGGCCAAGTTTCGTCGTTGATATTGATTAGAGCCAAGCCATAGGGCAACTCTACTCTGCGTCCATCGGCAAGAACGTATTTCTGCAATTTCAAGGGTTGCAGGTGGAGCGCCGCCAGCAATGATTGGGGAAACATTGAGTCTGCGGCCCCGGTATCCACCATGGCCTCAATCTCCACGAAATCGCCGCCCTCGGGGTTGCCCACCTTCACGGTCTGCCAAAAAATGCCCATGCCCATCTCCTGCTGTTTTCGCCGACCCTGTGATTATATACCCCCACCGGTCCGTGACTAACGGCTCCCTGTTCTGGAAGTCTTCCTGCTTCCGCGCCATACCGGCGATGCTAACGCATGGACGGGCAACATTCGGTGGCCGGACGACCCGGGACAGAAAAGACAACGGCCCCGGTAATCCGGGGCCGTGTTGCGTCACGCAGTCGGTAGTGGCAGCCTACAGAGCAGCCACCTTCTCCCTGAGAGCCTCTATCTCTTTCATCAATTCGGCTTTGGGATCGGACTGCTGACCCTTGTTCTGCGCCACCAGTTCCCAACTCCTGGCCTCGATCTGGGGCAGCATGGCTTGGACCAGTTCCTCGTCCACGTTAGCCGCCACGGTGGGGTAGCCGGCCCTCTGGATCATGGACCGGATCTTGCCGGCCTTGAACTGGTCGAGGGTCCAGCGAAGGGTCTCGCCGGATGTGGTGACGTCCCAATAGATGCGGACGTCCTGGTTCCGCGGGCCGTAGTGGTAGTGGGGGCCCTTCTCGAAGCAGTCGAACGCTAGCACTTCCACTTCCTGCCCCGCGATGTCGGTCAGTACGTGGATGGCCATGCCCTCATCGTTGATCTGCGGAAGATGCCGGTACTCCAAGCCGAACTTCAGGTTGCCGACCTCGATCTTGTCCCCGTCCAGCATTTCCGGCATCAGGTGGTGTACCGTCCGCCGGCCTTCCAAAGACATGTTGCGGGAGGTGGACTCCAGTTCGTCCAAGGTAGCATCGGAAACCGGATGGGCCTCCAGGTTGTTCGCCAAGTCTTCGTAGCCTGACCGGCGCACCATGTCGGGCAACTTGTTGCGAATGTTCCCCAGCGTCCAGCCGAGGGGATTCCCCGCCGTCGTCTTGTCCATGTGCAACCGGATGTTGTAGTTCTCCGGCCCATAGTGGTAGTGGGGGTTCTGGTCGAAGCAGTCGAAGCGAAGGATCTCCGTGTCATGGTCACCGACCTTCGAATAGACCTGCAGGCACAGGCCCTGGTCATCCATGATCTCCTGACGGTAGCTCATTGCGAAATCTATTGGACCAGCGTGTATGACGGTGCCGCCCTTTTCCATTGTTGTCCTCCTTATAACTCTTGGGTGGGCGAAACGCCCTGCCGATTTGCGCGCAAATTATATCACGAGAATTGCCTATGGCAAACTGGCTTGGCGGAATGTTTCCTGTACCTGCATCCTGTGGATATAATTATTGCTTGAGTAGAAACATTGCTCTTTGCATCTGACATCAGCAAGTCCTATTCGGACAGGACTCTGTTCAGTGGTCTTACTTTCGGCTTGACAGCAGGCGACCGTATTGCGTTGATAGGCGCCAACGGCTCCGGGAAGACCACGCTTATGGACATTCTTGCCGGAATCACCCTTTCGGAAACGGGACGCATATCCACCAAGCGGAACGTCTCGATAGGCTATCTCAAGCAGGAGCCCGCATCTTTTAACGGTAAGTCCCTGCTCCAAGAGGTTCTGGACGCCGATACCGCTGCCATTACCCTGGCGGACGAGATATCAGCCACGCGGGAGACCCTGTCGTTGGAGACGGACCCCGATAGCCAGGCCGAGCTTTTGGAGCGCCTCGGCCAACTCGACGCGGCGCTGGAGGCTGCCGGAGGGAATGACCGGGACCATGAGGCCAAGGCTATCCTGTCCGGCCTTGGGTTCAAGCAAAGCGATTTCCTCCGGCCTATGAGCGAATTCAGCGGCGGTTGGGTCATGCGGGCGGGTCTCGCCAGGCTTCTGTTCATGAAACCCGACTTGCTGCTTTTGGACGAGCCAACCAACCACCTCGACCTTGAGGCAAACCTCTGGTTCGAGAAGTACCTGTCCTTCTTCCAGGGCGGAGTGCTAATCACTTCTCACGACCGTGCTTTTCTGAACCAGGTAGCTACCAAGGTCCTTGCCATCGAACCTGACGAGGTAGTCCTGATGAAGGGAGGATATGACGACTACCTCGTCGCGCGGGAAGAATCACTGAAGGTCAAGCAGGCGGCCGCGGCTAGGCAGGAGCGCGAGATGCAGCGGCAGATGCGTTTTGTGGAGCGTTTCCGCTACAAGGCAAGGAAGGCCAGCCAAGTTCAAAGCCGTTTGAAGCAGCTTGAGAAGGTACAGATCATCGAGTTGCCAAGGGCTACCAAGAAGGTCCGATACTCCTTCCCGGAGCCTCCCCGGGCCGGCTCCAGGATCATCTGGCTGGCCAATGCAAGCAAGTCCTACGGCGACAACGTGGTCTACCGCGGCATGGATTTGGAGCTTTCACGCGGCGAACGTGTTGCCTTGGTCGGACCCAACGGCGCCGGCAAGACCACAATGCTGAAGATGCTCGCGGGCGTCCTGCCGTTGGATGAAGGGAAAAGAACGACCGGCCACAACGTGGTGACGGCCTACTACGCCCAGCACGTTTTGGAGCAACTTGACCCCCGCAATACGGTGATGGGGGAGTTGGAACAGGCGGCCCCTGCAGAGTCGGAGCAGAACTTGCGTAACACCCTTGGCGGCTTCCTGTTCAGCGGCGACGACGTCCTGAAGCCCATATCCGTGCTTTCCGGCGGGGAAAAGGCCCGGGTTGCCTTGGCCAAGCTGCTGCTTCAGCCCAGCAACCTGCTTCTCATGGACGAGCCAACCAACCACCTTGACATCGCTTCCAGGGAGATATTAGCGGACGCCCTTGAGGACTATAACGGCTCGATTTGCCTGATTACTCACGACCGGACACTTATCCGGCAGGTCGCCAACAAGATAATCGAGATCGATCACGGCAAGCCCACGGTGTTTCCCGGCGACTACGACAGCTATCTGCACTGGAAGCAGACTGAGACCCGCAACGGAAGCGCGAGTCCAACAAGCAACGGGGCTGCCCCTGTTGCATCCAGACAAGGCCCGGCCAGGAGACGTTCGGGAAGACCATTGACCCCTGAAGATGAGCAGCGGCGGTCGCTCAACAGGGAAGCCCGCAAGCTGGCCGGGCGGATAAATGAGATAAGCGTCTCCCTTTCTGAACGCGAAGGCCGGATAGCCGAGCTGGAGGCAATGTTCTCGGAGCCGGACCAATTCGGAGACCCTTCACAGATTGCAGCCTCGGCCGAGCGGTACGCGGCGCTCAAAGGAGAGGCGGAATCTCTCTGGGACGAGTGGGAAAGGCTATCGTTGGAGGCAGAGGACATCGACAGCCAATTGGAGGCTCTGAACACTGGATGACGATTATGCCCACCGGCGTAGCCTCAGTATATGGGGCCGGCTATCGTGGTCGGTCTTTCAGGATTGTCCCCCGCTGCAGTTGATGACCTGCCCAGTGATGAACGAAGCATCGTCAGACGCTAGAAAAGCGATGGCGGCGGCTTGTTCCTCGGGCAAGCCCGACCTCCGAATTGCCTGCTGGTTTCTTATGTCCTCTCCCATCAGCCGGCGATAGTCGAGGGCTTCCTCGGATATGTCTTCCTCTGCCATCACCCCGTCGCCCAGATACAGCCGGGATGTTATGCGGTCCGGTACGGCAGTCCCGCCTGGCGATACGGTATTGACTCGTATGCCGTATCCTCCGTACTCCATTGCCAACACCTTGGTCAGGGCGAATATGCCGCCCTTGCCTACGGCATAGGGAAGCCGGTGGAGTCCCCTGGGGGCCTGTGATCCCAGGTTCACAATGGACCCCGAGCCTTGCTCCATCATGATAGGCAGTGCCGCCAAGCAACACCACAGGGTAGGGTAGAGAGTCCGCTCCAGTTCCAGATTTACCTGCTCCTCAGTGTATTTGTGGTACGGCTGGATCCAGATGGTGCCCCCGACGTTGTTGACGAGGACGTCAATCCGTCCGTATTCGGAGGCCGCGTCATCCATCAGTTTTTGTGCCCCGGCGAAAGCGCTGACGTCGGCTAGGACTTTCATAGCGGTGACACCGTGTTGATGCAATTCTTGGACTGTCCGCGTGGCGCTTTCATCGACACGGTCGGCGACGACAATAACACCGCCCTCTTCGCCCATTCTCCTGGCCGTGGCGCGCCCGATGCCTTGGCCTGCTCCGGTAATTACGCATACCTTGTCTCGGAGTCGCTTGCCGCCTGCCGCCCGCGGGTCTAATTCTGTCGTCAATTTGAGCCTCCTTGACGCTCGGCGTTAATTGACCGTCTTGGATCCGATGATATGTCATCGGTCACACGAGAGTAAACGGATTTGAAGGTTTCCGCTGGCCATGCCCGCATTGTGTTACCGTGGTATCATCTTGCCAGCCCTCCCGGCAGTCTTCAGGCGGAGGTTGACTCTTATGATGAGAGAAGCCAAGGGCATTACCGTAAGCTACGGGCCGGTCACCAAGAGCTACGCCAAAGGACTTACCAACCGCCGTTGCTTGCTGATTTTCGGGGCATTGTTGACGGCGGCGGGTATCGCCGGGTTCTTCCTGGGTACCGGACCAAGCGACCTGTACCACATGGACTTGGGGCAGAGCATCGCCTACCTGGTGATTGGAGTCTTATCCCTGTACGTCGGAGAGGTCTGGAACTCGGAGTACAAACGGGTGTTCCTTGGTTTAGAGGGCCTGCTCTTCCTGGCGGTCGGCGTCATCGGGTTCCTGATATCCCCATTCATGGGCTTGGCGGGCTCCATCAATTTGGGCGTATTCACAGTGCAACACCCTTGGGAGAACGCCGCCCACCTGACCCTGGGAGTCATCTTCCTGGCTACGGCGCTTTACCCCCGGAGGTTCCGGGACTACTCCTACAGCAGCAACGTCTCCGACTGACGGTCCTGAAGCGGCCGAACCAACCCAAAGGCCGCCCTAACGAATGGGGCGGCCTTCAATGTTACCAGTGGTGTGCCGTGTTCTAATTGAGGGGTATCTCAGCAGCCTCGCGCTCTTCTTCGATCTCGATCATCTCTTCCGCGGCTTCGGTCCGGCCCTGGCCCCAGATCCGCTGTGCGTCCCTGGACTTCCAGGGCATTCGCCTCCGCCAGAAGATGATGGCGGCGTCGGTCGCGCCCAGCTTTTGCGCCGAATGCGGGTCGAGCGCCCCGACGGTTTGTACCGGCATGTCCTCCCGCTCGTTGGTGGTCTGCGGCGCGTTGAAGTAAACGTACCAAGTGTGATAGTAGAACTTCCACCAGAGCTTCGCCAATAGCTTGTGTCTGACCCGTTTCAGAGCAAAGGTGAACATCCGGGTGCTGTTGGCGTCTATGGGAGTGAAGTAGCGCAGGTGCTGCGACTGGCCCCGTGCGTTGGGACAGGCGATAGACGGCAGCCGGTAAAGTCCGCCGGGGCGGGAGTTGTTGAATGCGTTCTTCTGCTGCACCAAGGGATTTATGCGGCCGCCTCCCCGGAACCGCCACCACTTGTGCTGGGGCCAGTTCTTGCCCAAGCCGGGGAAGAACCCCTGCTCCACGCCCTGCTTCACCCTGGGTGCGATGCAAATATAGTTGTCGCCCTCTTCGGTAATGTCCGTACCCTCCCAGAACGCGGGCAGGCGGTTGAACAACTGCCCGCTCCAGAGGCGCCGGATTCCGCCCCTGTGTATCTTGCTGTTG
This sequence comes from Dehalococcoidia bacterium, assembly GCA_965203835.1. Lineage (GTDB taxonomy): Bacteria > Chloroflexota > Dehalococcoidia > Lucifugimonadales > UBA3495 > CBDCFV01. Next base: position 212,576 of record OZ241919.1, on the reverse strand, counting down.
TGGGAGTCTCGGGAGTTCTCCATGGTCAGCGACCAGTTCATGGGCCAGACTTTGACGTAGGTCTGTATCTCCACGTCGTCGTAGAAAAACTCCTCCGGCAGGTCCTCCTCCAGGGGCACCGGCTCGGTGACGCCCATCCAGATGTATACCACGCCCCGGTGGGTCCTGGTGGGGTAGCTGCGGACCCTGAGCTTGGGCGCCAGCTTGGACTCGGGGCCGTCTGTCAAAGCGGCCACGCACTGGCCGGAGCCGTCGAAAGTGTAGCCGTGATAGGGGCAGGTTATGAACCCTTTGAACTCGTCGTTGCCCATCCCTTTGCCGACGCCGCCCGACAGGAAGGCCCCCCGGTGGGGACAGGTGTCGGATACCGCCGCTACTTCGTCGTTGGTGTCGCGGAAGAAGGCTATCTGCTCGCCCAGAAGCTTGAGGGCTACGGGCTTGCGCTTGATCAGTTTGTCCTCCACCGCGGGATACCAGTACTCCCGGTAGCCAAGCTCTGGAACATAATCGTGGACTCCGATTCCTGACGCGCCCCTGGGAACGTATCGGCTGTGGCCGTTTCCGTTTCGCCCGTTGGTGTGGTGGCCGTTGGTCTGGAACGTCGTCATCTTCTGCCGTCCTTTAGCCGGTAGTCGTCAATCTGTCCCGGAAACTCAACGATGGCGTCTGTCGATGTGGGTAAGAGAATACCACATTTGCTATCCCGGCACATGCCTTTCCTGAAAGCCGGGACTTTGATGGTTGTGAGGACTATGGTATCCTTTAGATGAGCAACTTCTCCTTTCCTAGCCGGCCGAAGTGGCGGAATGGTAGACGCGCCGGTCTCAAAAACCGGTGAGGGTAACCTCGTGTCAGTTCGACTCTGACCTTCGGCACCAATGCCACACACTCGGACCCCTGGGCGGATGTTGCCCGGAAGCTGACCATCTTCCTCTCTTATTTCCTCCTGACCTCCCTGCTGGATTCCTCGTACTCCCGGCTGATAGATGATAGTTATACGTCTCTATTTGCCTCATTCTTATATGTTAATCATTGCGTGTATCTACAATTACATACACGTAATACCTTATTGATTTAGATATATTCTACGTTTTACAACTATATAATGTGTACATTACGTTTATTGCATATAATCTTATCTGTAACATATTGACAATATGTAAACCGGACTGATAAACTTTCGCACCAACCAAAGGCTATCCCATTTACGATCTGTTATTTCCTTTAATTAGGAGTTGGAGGCAAAACAATGGGCGCCTACGTATATGTTGCGAAACTTCCGGTATTCATCGCGTTACTGCTGGTATTTTCGATTGCTATAGCGTGCGGCGGTACATCGCCTGCGGAACCTGTCGTGGTGGAAAAAGAAGTCATCAAGGAAGTAGAGAAGCCGGTGGTGGTGGAGAAGGAGGTCGTTAAAGAGGTCGAAAAACCGGTCGTCGTCGAGAAAGAAGTCATCAAAGAGGTCGAAGTGATCAAAGAGGTAGTCAAGGAGGTGCCCATGGCGGCGCCGCTGGCCGCTTTTTTCGACGACTTCCCTCAAGCCGGTAAAGACGGCGTGCCGGAGTCTGTCGGGAAGGTGACCATGGTATGGCAGAGCTGGGGCACCAGCGAGGTCAATCCCTGGACTCTTTCCAGCGTCGCCTTTTTGAACGACCAGTTTAACCTCACCCTCTTCCGGCAGCACCCCAATGGCGAGTTGGCGCCTATGTGGGGCACCGAATGGTCCCAGGATGAAAACGGGGTCACGGTCAAGCTCGACCCCAACGCCAGGTTCCAGGACGGAACGCCCGCCGATGCGGAGGCGGTCCGGATTAACCTCGCCGGCATCATGGACCAGTTGCCCGAGGCCAAGGCCGCCGGATACGACAAACCCGTCTGGAACGCCGGGCGTATCCGGGAACGAGTCGAGCGTATGGAAGTGATCAGCCCCACTGAAATCTATTTTGAGACCAAGGGGCCGGACCCAATATGGATGTGGATGGTGGGAGGCAACGGGTACCACAACGTGTGGTTCTCTAATCCTACCCAGATGCTGAGAGGTCCCGACGCCTTCTTGGAGAATCTTGACCAAGCCGGCGGAGGTCCTTTGCGGGCAGTGTCCTGGGACCCCGGCAACCGCTTGGTGCTCGAACGTTGGGACGAATTCTGGGCTGATCATCCTTGGTACCACAAGCCTCAGTATGAGGAACTGGAAAACATCCTGGTAGCCGACCACGCTGCCCGGTTCGCCCTTCTCAAGAGCAAGCAGGCCGACGTGGTCTACTACGTCACGTGGCCCTTGGCCAAGGATTTGGCTAAGTCCGAGGATACGCAACGGGGCGTGAACCCTGGCAAGGGAGACCTCTGGACCCAGCAGTACAGGGCCAACGGTATGCTGGTGCTGGACTTCTACCTGCCTATGATTTTGAGAGAGTCTCAAAAGCCGGTAGGCCGTGTCGACCCCTTTGGCACCACCGTCAAGACCTTTGAATATCCGTCGGAATACGAAAACCACCCAACCTTGGATACTCGGGTTAGGGAAGCCCTGAGCATGGCGATTGACCGAGAAGAGATGTCCCGCGGACCCCACTTCGGATTCTCCTACCCTATCGGCTCCATCTATCACGCAAAAGCCATTGGGGCCAGAGACGAGGTGGTCCATGACCCGCCTCCCTTCGATCCGGAACGAGCCAAGGAACTCATGATCGAAGCTGGATACGCCGACGGGTTCAAGATGCCCGGCCACTTCGGCCAGTTTGCCGGGCGCCCGGGCATCATTGAGGCAGTGGACTTCATCGCCAGCGGTTGGGACAAGTACCTGAACGTAACAGTGGAGTGGAAGGAATTCGACCCGTCGGAGTTCGTCAAGGGATTCGGCCGCGCTCCGGAACCCAACCCCATAGTCCGTTTTCCGGTGGATGTGAAGACTTGGGGCCGCCAGGACCACAGCCTCAGGGCGGCGCTTCTCTACCGTCCCGCTTCGGTCTACATAGGCCCAAGCAATGACGAAACCGTGGAGGTCCTGGCCAAGGCCAAGGAGGAAATGGACCTGGACAAGCTGAACCCCCTCCTGGCCGAGATGGAAGACAAGGTCCTCGCGCTGAAGGAGACCTTCCCTCTCTACGGCATGAACCTGGTATGGGGCTACACCGACCGTGTGCTGTCTCACCCCACAGTGGTCCATTCGCCCCATCCCAAGCACGTGGACCTTATCGTTCTGCGGGACTAGCCCCGGTTAACGCCAAGTAAGCCGGGTGACCAATGGAAACAGACCTGCTAATTTGGTGGCGCCGTTATCTCCGGCGCCACCACCGTTTTTGACGGGCATTCGAAAGAGACACCGCCTTGTAAGTGTTGGGAACAAGCCTTGGACGGATATTACGAGTGGCGGAAATCCGTAGCTTATGTTACGTAATACATTATCAATATATTAGATATTGACGTTAGCACATTTATATATGAACCTATTTCGTCGTTACACACTAATATTATGGACAATCATTGACAATAATTGAATCCCTCTGCTACACTTGCGCGCCAAGCTGGACTTCCCAGTGTTGGAACCCAGCCATCTCTCGGCAAGAGCAGGAGGTAAAAGAATGGGCGCCAGTTCCCTGGTTGCAAAGTTTTCATTGTTCGCAGTACTACTGTTGGTCTTTTCGATTGCGGTAGCGTGCGGTGGCAGTGCCCCGGCTGAGCCGGTGGTGGTGGAGAAGGAGGTAGTTAAAGAGGTTGAGAAGCAGGTGGTAGTAGAGAAGGAGGTAGTTAAGGAAGTAGAGAAACCGGTGGTAGTCGAGAAAGAAGTTGTCAAGGAAGTAGAGGTAATTAAAGAAGTCGTCCAGGAAGTGCCTATTGCTGCTCCCCTCGCCGCCTTCTTTGATAATTTCCCCCAAGCCGGCAAGGACGGAGTGCCTGAGTCGGTAGGGAAGGTGACAATGGCTTGGCAGAGTTGGAGCGGGAGCGACGTGAACCCTTGGCTCCTGTCAACCAATAATTTCCTGGCCGACCAATATGGCTTCCCGCTGTTCAAACAGCATCCTAATGGTGAGTTGGTTCCGGTCTGGGGGATTGACTGGGCACAGACGGAAGAGGGCGTTACGGTCAAGCTTCACCCAGACGCAAGATTCCAGGACGGGACTCCAGCCGACGCCGAAGCCTTCAAGACACTAATGCTTGGCATCACCGGCGAATTGCCGGACTTACAGGCAATTGGCTATGACAAGTCGGCTTACTACAAGGGCCGGGCCAAGGAGCACATCGAGAGAATAGATGTGATTGGCCCCCGTGAAGTCTACGTTGCCACCCCCGGGCCAGACCCGGTCTGGCTATGGACTATAGGCGGCAACGGCTACCAGCAATTCTGGTACTCCAGCCCTACTCAGCTATTGAAGGGGCCGGACGGTTTCCAGGATAACATCAACGTAGCGGGCGGCGGTCCGTTGCAGATTGTGGACTGGGAGCCTGGCAACCGGATGTTGCTTGAGAGGTGGGAAGATTTCTGGGCGGATTACCCGTGGTTCCACAAGCCTCAATTCGAGGAAATCGAGAACATTCTCGTCTCCGACCACGCTGCCAGGTTTGCCTTGCTCAAAAGTAAGCAGGCCGACGTCGCCTACTACGTTACCTATCCGTTGGCCAAGGACCTGCCCAAGTCCGAAGACTACCAGCGTGGCGTGAACCCGGATAAGGGAGACCTGTGGACCCAACAGTACAAGGCCAATGGGATGTTGGTCTTGGACTTCTACCTCCCCATGATTCTCCGGGAGTCTCAGAAGGAGCAGAATCGCACGGATATTTTTGGCACCACCATCAAGACGTATGAGTACCCCGCAGAGTACATAGACCACCCGACCCTGGACATCCGTGTCAGGGAAGCCTTGAGCATGGCCATTGACCGGAAGGCCCTGTCGGCAGGACCCCATTTCGGTCTCTCCTTCCCCATAGGCTCCATCTACCACGACCAGTCCATCGGAGCGAGGCCGGAAGTAGTCCACACGCCGCCCCCCTTCGACCCTGAACGGGCCAAGGAACTGATGGTAGAGGCCGGCTATGGTGACGGGTTCACGATGCCCGGCCACTTCGGCCAGTTTGCCGGACGGCCGGGGATCATCGAGGCGGTGGACTTCATCGCCAGCGGTTGGGAAAAATACCTCAACGTTACGGTGGAATGGAAGGAGTTCGACCCCTCCGAGTTCGTCAAAGGGTTTGGCAGGGCGCCGGAACCCCATCCAATCGTCCGTGTCCCGGTGGACGTGAAGACTTGGGGGCGCCAGGACCACAGCGGTTGGGAGGCCCGGTACTATCGCCCTGGGGCCACCTACATCGGTCCTAGCACTGAGGAAATCGAAGTGTTGATTCACGACATGCTGAGGACCCTCGACCCGGTTGAAATGGACCGGAAGCTGGCTGAGATTGAGGATAAAGTCCTGGCCCTCAAGGAGACCTTCCCTCTCTATGGAATGAATATCGTTTGGGGTTACACCGACCGGGTGCTGGCTCATCCCACGGTAGAGGCTTCGCCACATCCCAAGCACGTCGAGTTGATGGTCCTTCGTGACTGACCCCTATCTCGGAGGATTAAATGCAGCAGGGGTGACGCCCAGCGCGTCGCCCTTGTTGCTCACTCTGGTCTGTGACTGTGCCCTTTTTTCAAGGTGGTGATGGCACCATATCCCGCGTAGCGCAACAATCGGCGAAAGCCCCAAACAGGGAGGACTAATTGGGACGTTACGTAGCAAGAAGGGTTTTGCAGGGGGTAGTCACCCTTTATCTGATTAGCCTGGCTGTTTTCGTCATGCTGAGGGTCGGAGGAGGCAACCCCATCGCCCACATGCTGCCGCCTGATGCGACTGCATTGGAGATGGAGTTGATGACCAAGGCATACGGTTTCGACAAGCCTCTTTATTATCAGTACTGGATTTACAATAAGAAGCTGTTGCGGGGAGATCTCGGTGACGCCCTGAGCTGGGATAAAAGACCGGCGGCGGACGTTGTGTTTGACCGACTCCCGGCAACCCTCCAGTTGAGCGGCAGCGCTCTCTTGTGGGCCGTTATCGTCGGCGTTACTCTAGGGGCCATATCCGCGGCCAAGCCCGATACCATTTTCGACCGGGTCGGTAAGGTGGTGGCCATCATCGCCCAATCGATGCCTGTGTTCTGGGTTGGCCTTTTGATGATCCTGGGCTTCAGCGTCTATTTGGGCTGGTTGCCCAGCGCCGGCGGCATCGACAGGTTAGGTCCCAAAGGGATCATACTGCCCGCCGTTACGCTTGGTTTCTTCCTTATCGCCTCCCACATGCGGATTGTCCGCTCCACGATGCTGGAAGTCCTGGAGTCGGACTACATCAAGATGGTAAGGGCTAAAGGCCTGCCAACCCGCATGGTGCTGTGGAAGCACGCCTTCAAGAACGCCTCGATTCCGGTGTTTACCCTCTTCTTTGTCAACTTTGCCGGACTGATTTCCGGCGCCGTCATCACGGAGACTATCTTTGCTTGGCCCGGTGTGGGCAGGCTGTTGGTCGAGTCGCTCTTGGTGCGGGACTACCCCACCACACAGGCTGTGATCTTTTTCGTAGCGGCGTTCATACTCTTCATCAACATATTTGTGGATATCATGTATGCTTGGCTGGACCCGCGCATACGGATAGCGCAATAACAGGGAGAACGCATGGCAAGTGAAGGTGGAAACGGAGGAGAAGGGTTGGTCATAGCGCCACAACCGGCTGGTGTGGCGGCTGGTGTACCTAGGTTGGCTCGGAGGGGGTTGGGGTCCCTGCGAGGCGCCCCCAAGCTCTCGTTGGCCTTTTTGGTGGTGGCGCTGATATTCGCCATCTTTGCCGAGTCCATCTCGCCCTACAACCCAATTGAGGTGACCACTGACATACTGGAGGCGCCGAGCCGGGACCACTGGCTGGGCACGGATATGCAGGGGCGCGACGCCCTTACCAGGGTAATTTACGGCGCTCAGATTTCGGTGATGGTGGCTTTGTCGGCGGTGGCCCTGGCAGCCGCGGTGGGGACTGTGGTGGCGTTGCTCAGCGGAGTGTTGCGTGGTTGGGTAGACACCGTTCTCATGAGGTTGACCGACGGGTTCCTGGCCCTGCCATCCCTGATGATAGCGCTTGTCGTGATCTCCATCCTGGGCCCCAGCATCCCCAACGTAATACTGGTCATAGGGTTGACGCGGTGGATGGCCTATGCGCGGGTGATACGGGGCGAAGTGCTGAAGCTGATGGAGATGGACTTCGTGCGCTTGGCCCATGTAGCCGGCGCCAGCAGGCCCAGGATCATGGTCAGGCACGTCTTCCCCAACGTGTCCAACACTTTGTTGGTGCTCATTACCTTGGAAGTAGGGCTGGCGGTGATCGCAGAATCGTCGCTTAGCTTCCTGGGCTTCGGCGTGCCGCGTCCCTTGCCTTCCTGGGGCAGCATGTTGCGGGACGCCCAGGAATTTATCTACATCACTTGGTGGCTGCCTGTGTTCCCAGGCTTGGCCATCACCTTCCTGGTGATGTCCTGCAACCTCACCGGCGACTGGCTGCGGGACCGCCTAGACCCGACCCGCCGCCAACTTTAGGACCTTTGGTAAAGGGGTTGTACAAAGGTCCCTCTTACGCTGTGAGAGGGACCTTTTCGTTGTATGTGCCTTTACTACACCTTGGTGAACCGTTGCAGCCGTTGATTGGCCGTATCCACCGCGTAAAGGTCTCCCTTGGAGTTGGTGTACACGTTGTGGCCGTTCTCGAAAGTTCGCCCCCGCGCCACCAGCTCTCCATCCAGCGTGAGGATGCTGAGCCGGGGTACTTGGTCGGTTATGTAAACCATCTGGTCGGCGTCGATGTGCACCCCCATGGGCGACTTGAAGTCGGTCCATTGCTCCAGGAACGTGCCATCGTTGCTGAACACCTGCACCCGGTGGTTTTCCCGGTCGCAGACGTATATCCGGCCGTCGTTGGCGACCCTGATGCTGTGAGGCACTCTGAACTCCCCAGGCCCGCTGCCCGGAGAGCCGAAAGAACCGATGTATTCTCCCGGTGCCGTAAACCGGTGGACTGACGAGTTGCCGTAGCCGTCTGAGACGTAGATGTCACCGGCGGGGCCAACGGCAATGTCGGATGGGTGGTTGAACGGGGCCTGCAATGCGGCCCGGTACCGGTTGCCCAACGCCATCAACACCTCACCCTCGGTGGTGCATTTCAACACTTGGTGCGCATCCCGGTCGGCCAGGTAAACGCTGTCGTCGGGCCCTACGTAGATGTGATGGGCGTCCTCCAGCAGCCCGTCCCGCCGGGGCCACCCTGACAAGAACTGCCCGTCAGGCTCGAACACCATGACCGGAGGCCCAAGCCGCTGGAACACATATACCCGGTCATTCGAATCAACGGCCACCGCGCTGGGGTTCTGGAACCGGACCCCGGCAGGCAGCTTGGCCCAGTCCGGCTCATACTCGTATACAAAGTCGCCCATCCCGATCGTTATAGCCATAAGTTGCTCTCCCGCCTTATGTCCCCCGGAGTCTGGGGTCTAACACATCGCGCATCGCGTCGCCCAGCATGTTAATCCCAAACACGGCTAGAGACAAGGCAATACCTGGGAATATCGCCAGCCAGTACGCGGTCTCAATATAGGTCAAACCTCCCCTGGCTAACATGCCACCCCAAGTAGCCACATCTGGAGGCACTCCTGCTCCCAGAAAGCTTAGTGAGGCCTCTACGATGATGGCATATCCCAAGTTCAGGGTTATAAGAATTATGAACAAGGCCATACAATTGGGGACTATATGCAGCAATATGATTCGAAAATCGCTGGCGCCCACCGCCCGGGCGGAAACCACATAGTCCATCTCCTTTATTGCGAGAGCTTGAGACCGTACGGTTCTGATGGCGCTGGGAGCTAACACTACGCACAAAGCGATGATTATGTTTGTTACTGAGGAGCCGAGGACAGCCATAAGAGCGAGACCTAGAATAATGCCTGGGAAGGCGAGAAAGGCATCCACGAAGCGCTGAATGATCAGGTCGAATTTCCCGCCATAGTAGGCACTTACAGCGCCCAGCAATGACCCTATCGTGATACCTATTCCCACACTGACCAAGCCGACAAATAGAGAGACTCGGCCACCATAGAAGATCCTGCTCAACACATCCCTCCCCATCTGGTCCCCACCCAGAAGTAGAGTGCCTCCAGGTGGATTAAATATATATTCTGAGTTGATTGCTTCGGGGTCATATGGTGAGATGATGGGGGCGAGGACAGCGATCACTATGAGGAAGATCATTATAGCTCCTCCGATCGCCCCCAAGGGTTTTCGCCTTGAAAAACCTGCGATCGCCAGTACGCCACGACCTGTTGCCAGTAGTCCTCTGAAGACTCTGGGTTGGACGACTGATTCAGTGCTGTCCACTATCATGGTTTCCTCCTATTGTGCTCGAACAGCCTTCATGCATAACGAATCCTTGGGTTCAACCAGCCATAAAGCAAATCAACTACAAGGTTCATGACCAGCACAGTCACACCAATCATCAGGATAATGGTTTGAACGACTGGGTAATCCCTATTACTTACACTGTCTATCAACATGGATCCCATACCCGGAACCGCGAATACGATCTCTATCAGGACAGCACCACCCATGAGGCGGGCGAGTTGGAAACCGGCGACGGTCAGCACGGGTAGAAAGGCATTCTTCACGGCGTGGCGGGCAATCACTATGATCTCGTGGAGTCCCTTGGACCTAGCGGTCCTGATGTAGTCCTCCCGCATCACCTCTAGCATGGAGGACCGGGTGACACGGGCCCCAAAAGCAGTGTTGAAATATCCTAGGGCAATCGCCGGGAATATCAACTGCTGGAGATTAGTCAACGGGTCTTTCCAAATCGGGGCGTACTCCAGCGGAGGTAGCCAGTTGAAGAATCTTATGAGACCCCATAACACGAGTATACCTACCCAAAATGTAGGAAGGGCCACTCCTGCTACAGTGAAGATTCTGGCCGCGTAATCAATCCAAGTGTCCTGCTTAACTGCCGACAGCACACCTATAGGGACAGCAATCACGTAGGAAATTACCAAGGCCAGAATAGCCAACTCCAAACTGACAGGCACCTTTTTTGCCATCAAGTCGACTACCGGCCTATGGAAAGAGTAGGACGAACCGAAATCCCCGTGGATAATATTCCATAGCCAAGTCCCGTACTGAATATAGAGCGGCCTGTCGGTCCCCAACATTTTACGTACTGCGTCGAGATCTTCCTGTGTGAAAGTGCCTAGGTCTCCTCCGAGCATAGCTATAGCGGCATCCCCAGGAAGTATCCGCATGATAGCGAAAATCATGAATGACAATAATATTAACGTTGGCACAAAGAGGGCTAACCTTTGTATAATGTAGCCGGTCACGTCGCCTCCTACGAACCGGCCAGCGGAGAGGTCTCCTGCTGGCCGGAGATATTAATGGCACACTACTTGAGGAGCGGTTCTAAACCTGCTCAGAAGCTATCAAAATTTAGGTTAGTAGCCCTATTCCTCTACCCACATATGCGCTGTACCGAAACCGTATTGTATTGTTTTTGATGGGGCCCAGTTCTTGACCTTATCGTTCACAACCCATGCAACGCGACCAGACCAGAAGTTCAGCACTAGATGGCCCTCTCCTTGCCGAATGATCTCCTCTGCCTGCTTGACGAGTGACTTGCGCTTCCCCAAGTCGGATTCGATCTTTTGGGTTTCGAAGATTTCTCTGATTTTGGGGTCTTCGTACTTCAGTGGGTTTCGAGGCCCTCCGGCCAGGTATAGGCCGAGGAACAGATCATCGGGATCGAGGATATTCGGCCCATGGTTTCCAACCAAGATTTCATAGTCCCCACCTTGTTCGGCTGATATGAGACTGGCGAAATCTGGCACCGTTGTTAGATTCAAATCTATGTTGATCTTCTTGAGGTCTTCCTTGAGCACCAGTGATACCTCTGTATCTGCCGCCTGTTGGGTAGCTACAGCGTTAGCCTTGAAACCGCCGCCGTAACCGGCTTCCTCTAAGAGGTTTTTGGCTTCCTCTAAATCACGCGGGTCCTTAACCAGACCATCGACGCCGATTGGATTGCCCACGAAGGCTTTACCTGCATTATCAACGTATCGGAAACCCGGCCACGTGGCTATCTCTTCACTACTCGAAGACCACTGGGAGCCGGGAAAGAAAGGAGTCGGCATTACAGCTTCGCCAAGCTCTACGACGTCTATTAGCCGCTTCCGATCGGTAGCCAGAAAAATCGCCCTCCTAACCTTGGGATCATCAAAGGGGGCTTTGGTCCAGTTCATGTGGTAAAGACTACTCAACATTGAAGTAGGCCACCATACGACGGAACCTATTTTGTTTAGTCTGGGCTCTACAGTTGGGGCGTCCTTCTTGGTAAAGACACCGAAGATCTTGGTTATCAGCACCTGTTCCGTTTCGAGGGCTGCTACCATCCGATCTTTTCCTTTGATGATGAAGGTATCTACCCCGTCCAAGAAAGGAAGGCCTTCTTTGAAGTAGTCGGGGTTCTTTACGAATTCAGACTTAACTCCCGGCTCATAAGACACATATTTGTAGGCTCCTGATGCCACGATGTTTTCTTGCGTTTCGAAAAACTCTTCAGGTTTACCCTCTAGGACGTGCTTAGGGTGGATTGTCATGTAGCTGATACCCAACATTTGCAAGAATGCTGGAGGGTTGGGGTCCCTAGTGTTTACCTTTACGGTGTGAGGGTCTATCGCCGTTGAACTCTCATAGTAAGGTCTGACGTTCTTTACCCTCGGCCTAGCTTTACCTGTTTCGGCCATCCTATCCAAGCTGAAAACCACGTCGTCAGCGGTAACAGGTTGACCATCCCACCACCTGGCGTTGTCCCAGAGGCGGAATGTGAGGCTCATGCCATCTGACGCCCACTCCCAGCTTTCCGCAAGGTCACCTATTATAGTTTCCTGGTCGATGGGGTCATACATCACAAGGTTGCTATAAAGATCTCGTACTGTCCCGGGATCTCCCGCGCAGCAACTTTGATGCAACTCCCAATGAACAGCATCCCGGTGCATGGCTGCCCTGAGAGTGCCGCCAGATTTCCCTTCTTTCAGGAACCCTTCCCACGGCTTTCCTGCAGGTGCTACCTGGACTTCTTTGACCACCTCTTTTACTACTTCTACTTCCTTGACGACTTCCTTCTCAACAACGACCGGTTTTTCTACTTCCTTGACGACCTCCTTCTCGACAACGACCGGTTTTTCCACTTCCTTGACTACCTCTTTTTCTATGACCACAGGCTCAGCTGGCGCCGCCCCTCCACATGCAACACCCGTCAGCAACAAGCACGCTATCAACAATGGAATCAATGATCCCCAGTTTAACCACCTGAATCTTGACATGACTTACCTCCAATGTGTGCTGGGTTGTTTGCGCGCTGACCATTTGGGTGGACTAACGGATCACTAACTTGCATAGTAACTGCGGTATTTTTTAATGTCAATATATGCCGAAATATATATGTAATTCGTTTCTATATCTCTCTTATAACATTGTGATATTACTATAATAGCTGTAACATATATGCAGTTCGTAATATAATAAGGCATCTACTTAGCCGCGTTGCCGGAATCGTGCATCACCCTTACGTTAACGGTCACAGGGTCGTGAATTTGCCCTGGCGGCTCGGTTCCAGCACAGTCAGGCTCACTCCATCCGAGGAGCGTTCGACTGCGGAGCGATGTCCGCTCGGGATATACTTATCACCTGCCTGTTAATACTTCACTAAGCCAGGAGCCTCAAAATGGTCTCGCCTATCCTCCCTCCCGGGGTCGTCTACCACCCGTCGGCCGTCCATGCCTACGATGTCCAACTCCGGGGGTACCATGGAGATATGGTCCCGGCTTATGTGGCGCGTCCCTCGTCGGAAGGACCTCATCCTGGCTTGGTGCTGGTACACGGGATTCATGGCTACGAGGAGCACATGAAGGACGTGGCCCGCCGGTTCGCCGTCATGGGCTACGCAGCCATCGTTCCAGCTCTGTACAGCCGCAACGAGGGCCTGTGCGTGGTGGAGGAAGAGGACTTGACCAAGGTGCGTGACTGGCTCGGCAACCGCTCAAACGCTCAGGCCAACGCCGACTTGGAAGCCTCCAAAGAATTCCTCCGGGCCAGCAGTTTCGTCGGTGACCGTGTCGGATTGGTGGGCTTCTGCTCCGGGGGCCGGGTGGCCATGGTGTTTGCTTGCAACACCGCTGGCTTGGACGCCTTCGTTAACTTCTATTCCAACGGTATCTTTCAACCTACCGAGGTGAATCCTACACCCGCGGGTGAGATGGTAAAGGACCTGTGCTGCCCCATGCTGGGACTCTTCGGCGCCGACGATACGAACCCGTCACCAGACGACGTGGCCCGCTTGCGGGCTGAACTGGACAAGCATGGCAGGGACTACGAATTTGTGAGCTACAAAAACGCCGGACACGCCTTCTTTTCCGACACCCGCGAGAGCTACAGGCCCGAAGCATCCTATATGGCTTGGGGCCGGTGCTTGGAATGGCTTTCGCGCTACTTGAAACCGTAAACCTGAGTGCATACTGCGTCGGAACGCCATTGACCCTGTTGTGTGCACAGGCCATAATTGGCTGAAATTCGGCCTTGGAGTTGCGAAGTGAAAAAGGGATATAAAGTTATAGACATAGATACCCACGTCAACCCAAGCTACGATACCTTGGTCAAGTACGTGGACCCGTCGTTCCGTCCCAGATTGGAGGAACTGACACCGTACCTGCGTAAAGTGGGGGACTACACGGCCTTGAGCTTGGCGTCGATCCCGTTCGACCGCTTTCCCGGCGACCCGCCGAAGGCCGAAGATGCCGCGGCCGTGACCGGAGGGCGCGGCGCGCTGGAAGGGCGCGTTACCCGTTCTTCAGGCCACCACCGGGTGGACCCGCGCCACGGCGTCAGCGACGAGAACGCCGAGGGGCGCCTGCTGGACATGGACATGGAGGGACGGGACATAGACGTGATTATTCCCGGCACTTGGGCCAACGGGCTGTCCAGCCTCGAAGACGTGACCTTGGCTGAGGGACTGTACTCCGCCTACCACCGCTATATGCGGCAGTTTTGCAGCACGAACCCCGACCGCCTCAAGAGCATCATCCTGGCCCCGGCGGCGGATATCGAATGGGCGGTCTCGGAAGTAAAGGCCGTATCGCAGGAGAAGTGGGTTGTAGCCGTGGCGCCGGTCCTTCCTGAAGGGATGCCGGTTGACCACCCGGACCTGGACCCGTTGTGGGAGGTGATGAACGATGCCCACCTGCCCATCCTGCACCATAGCTTCACCTTCGAGGCGCCCTATTTCCCCGGCTACCGCGACATTTGGGGCAACGTGGTAGTGGCGAGGACCGCAGCCCATCCTTGGGGCGCGGCGAGATTGCTGTCCTACCTGATCGTGGGACGTATATTCGACCGGTTCCCCAACATCAACGCCGGCGCCGCCGAAGTGGGCCACGGCTGGCTGCCCCACTGGCTGATCCGGTTGGGCGAGATGGCGAATTACGTCTCGGGGGCGACGCCCACCCTGGAGTACAAACCGCTGGAGTACGCCCAGATGGGGCGCTTCCGTTGCGGGGCCGAACCCTTCGAGGGGCCGGAAATGACCAAGGCCTGCATCGACCTGCTGGGGCCGGACTGCTTGATGCACCAGTCGGACTACCCCCACGGCGAGGCCCACTTCCCCGACACCGCCGAGATGGTTATAGACTGGCCCTTCTGGCAGGAATTGGGAGAGGAGGCCCTGGTCAAGCACATGTCCGGCAACGCTGAGAAGTTCCTGCGATTGGCCTAGCTTCTCCGGTTGTCTGCCGTTAACGACTAAGCGAAAAGAGGCCCTGCAATCGTCCGCAAACGATGCAGGGCCTGTTCCTTTAGTTGTCGCGGAGGGTCAGACCGTGACAGGAGCTTCCTCGAACGCGGGCATGACCTCCTTGGCGAACAGTTTCATTGACTTCACTGCTTGGGAATGTTCAAGAGTGCCGAAGGCAGTCCACAGCAGGAAGTAGTTCACTCCCTGGTCTTCGTGCTCCCGGATCTTGCGGATTACCGTTTCCGGGCTTCCGAAGAGCCAGCCCTCGCGCTCGTGGTCTTGCACCGGCCGGGTTCCTGAGGTGTGGCGGTAGTAGTATTGCACCGCCGGTTCCGCGATGCGTCGCGCTTCCTCGTCGGTTTCCGCCACGAACAGGTGCCTTCCCACCGGGAAATGCACCGGGATGTCGTGGCCATGCTCCTTCAAAAGCCGCTCGTACAGTGCTCTCCCGCTCCGCAACTGTTCCGGCGACGCCCAAGCCAGGATGACGTGGTAACCGTTGCGGGCGGCATACTCTATGGCTTCGTCCTTCCAGAACCGGGTCAGCGCGACCCAGATGGGCGGCCGGGGCTGCTGCAATGGGGTGGGCACCACGCGGGTCTCGGGAATCTGGTAGTGAACGCCGTCGAAAGTGAAGTTCTCCCCCGACCACGCCTTCTTGATAATCTCCAGTGACTCCTCGAACCGTTCGGCCTTCTCCTCTTCGGGCACCCTGAAACCCTGGAACTGGTAGTTGCGGTAGCCCAGCCCGACGCCGAAGTTGAGCCGTCCATTGCTCACGATGTCCAGCACCGCCGCGTCTTCCGCAAGCCGGATCGGATCCATCAACGGGACAACATTTATGGCTTGCCCTATGCGTATACGCTTGGTGACCCCGGCCACGTAAGCCCCAAGGGCCAGCGGCGAGCAGCAAATGCCGTATTCACCCCCCAACTCTTGGTGATGGTCCGGGGAGAAGTGGTGTTCCGTCAGCCAGATGCAGTCGAAACCCAGCTCGTCGGCGAGAACAAATTCCGCGATGGACTCGTCATACACCTGTTTGAACGGTTTTCCGGTGGGGCTTTGCATCAATGCCAGGATGCCGAACTTCATGTAGTCCTCCGTAACGGCCGTGGGATTTGGGGAGCATGGGCCTCAGTATATTGGCCCTAAGATTTTACTGTACAAAAGCGTAATTCTTGATCCATTTGCCGCCGTCCAGCCGGGCGATGGCGAACCCTTTGTTTCCAGCCTCCATCGGGCCGCTCAACCGGCTGTATACCAGCAGCCCTTTCACCGGAGAAGACAGCACTTCCAGAGTTTCGTAGCTGTACGGGTCGAACATCTCACCCAGGGTGTCCCCCTCCTCCAGCATCGTGCCCAAATCGGCGGCTGCGGCCTTGTGTGAAAGAAGGTAGCCGCCCTCCGATGGGTGTACCTCGGTCCTGACTCCCTCCCTTGGGAACCAGAACTGGCGTTCCGGCAGCTTCGGCGCTCCTTCCAGCATCCCCATGAACCTCATTACATTCATCACGCCCTGGCTGATCGATTCACGAAAGGCGGCGTCCTCGGCGGGCGTGAGAAACGAGGCGCCCACCTCAACCTAGAAGCCCGGGCGCCCTTGGGAGTTGATGTACCCGGTGGGCCCGTCGGTTGGGACCGGGCTTTCGTGGACCAGTTCCGTACCGAAGGAAACAGCCAAGTCAAAGGTGCGCTTTTTCAACTCCGGCGCCAGCCGTCCGTCATACTCCACCCGGTTCTGCAGCCGGCCGATGCCGCCGGAATGGACCTCGATGAGCGCGTCCAGAGATGGCATCACGTCGTTGGAAATGACCGCGCCCATCTGCTCGGTAATGGTGCCCTTGGGATTTCCCGGAAAGGCCCGCCATAGGTTGTTCCGGTCCCACGTGTCGGGCGTTTGCCGGGAACCGGCGGCAAAGGCGATGGGGTTCGCCACCGGGACCACCACCAGCACGCCGCTCAATTCTCCCGGATCGACCCGCGCTACCACGTCCCGCATTGCCGGGATGGGCAGAACCTCGTCGCCGTGTACGGCGTTCATCACTCCCAGGACAGGGCCGGACTTAGCCCCGGCAATGATGTGCACGGGAATATAAAAGTCCGCTCCCATCAACCGGCGCGCCACCCGGATCTTGGCGAATGCCTTCTCACCCGGCTGTACGTCAACTCCCGCCAACCTGAAAGTCTCGGTCATAACGGCCCCTTTTCCGGTCGGAATACTGTTCCCGTCAGGGGCCAACTTTACCACACGCCGGATGCTCAAGCTACGGACTCGGCGCCGAGGGCGGGGCTGTGCAAAGTAATCGTCTGAATCAGGATTTGCCGGATTCCGGGATTTTCAGGATATTCCCAATCCTGAGAATCCTTTAATCTTGATAATCCTGATTCAGACCTTGCCACCGGTAAAGACTTTGTACTTGCCCTGGCAACGAGGGTTAGCTTGGAGACGCCGCTGCCGCTATAATTGCGGCTCAAAACGACGACAGGCGGCAAGCATGTTTATCTGGCGTCTTGAGCTTTGGCCGATGCCCGGCAGGGAGAAATGACAGAAACCGCCTACCAAAACGTGCAATTGCGGGACGCCCGGCCTGAGGAATTGGACGACGCCGGCAGACTGATCGGCGATGCCTATCATGAATATAGCGTCCACATCCCGGCGGAGGTCTGGGATCCCTATGTCCGCGACATTACCAACGTCCGTTCCCGCATGGACAAGTCTGAGTTGATAGTCGCGGAACACCAGGGCCGCATCGTGGGTTGTGTCACCTTCTATCCAAGGGAGTACCAAGCGGAGGACCAGCCCTGCCCTCCCGACTGGGCCGGCATCCGGCTACTGGCGGTGCATCCCGACTCACGGGGCTTGGGCATCGGCAAGGCACTGATGGACGAATGCCTGCGCCGCTGCCGTCAACGTTCCATAACCACGCTGGTCCTGCACACCACGGAAATCATGACCGTAGCCCGCGGCATGTACGAGCGCATGGGCTTCACGCGGATACCGGAGCTTGACTTTTACCCGACTCCCGACTGGGTCGTAATGGCGTACAGGCTGGATATTACGTCAAGTTAAGAGCGTTGTTCCCTGCCTATCTCAGGAATTGACAGGTTGCGACATATCTTTTGAGCTAAAACGTTGCCAATCTCCGAATGCCTCGGTACGACCTCAGTTGCTCCCGTATTGCGGTTTGTCCATAAGGAGTGTGAGCGTCCCTCGCGTCTGAGGTAGCACCCGTGCCTCCGGAGATGTCGTAACAGAGTATTCCGCCTCATTCAACAACAACGATTATTTCCCTTTCGGCTTCAGGTGGCGTTCCACGCAGTCCGTCCTCTCTTCGGTCCTCGAGCATTAGTGCTATAGCCTCGGCCAAGTTATCCCGAGCCTCTTCCTTGGTTTTACCCTGCCCGTTGGCCCCAGGAATTTCCAGGCAATAAGCGATGTACCACTCGCAGTCACGCTCGAAGATTGCCGTAAATTCGTTACGCATCCGCTCAACCTCCTTACAATGCCGCCCTGTCTGATGATGACAGGGCGCATTTAACATCCGCACTCGATCTCTGAACACTCTTGTAAAGCTTGAAATGACCTGTTCCCTGTAAGGTCTGCTGCTTCCAAATAAGGGCCACCACCCTCCTCACGCCTGCGCCTGCGCCTCCCGTGCCTCTTTGGTGGCCTTGAGCCAGCGCCACCGTTGCAACGGGTCGCTGACGGCGCGCATCCAGACGCCGAAGAGGTTGAACGACAGGGCGGTCAGGAATATGGCGACGCCGGGCACTACCACCACCCACCAAGCGGCCTGGATGTAGCCCCGGCCCTGCGCAAGCATCGTCCCCCAGGATGATTCAGGCGGCTGGATGCCGAAGCCGAGGAAGCTGAGAGTGGACTCGGTAAGGATGTTGTTGGGCACGTCCAGTGCGGCCATGGTCAACAGGGGGGTGATCAGGTTCGGTACGATGTGCCGCCAGACGATGCGCCGGTCGCTGGCCCCGATGGCCCGCGCGGCGTCGATGAACGACTGCTCCCGCAGGGACAGGACCACCCCGCGGGTGATCCGGCAGTACAACATCCACCGGCCCACCGCGAACACGATGATGATGTTGTTGAAGCTGGGGCCCAGGATGTACAACACCATCAACGCCAGGAGCAGGAGAGGCACGGACATGAACACGTCCACCGCCCGCATGATGATGTCGTCTACGACCCCGCGGTAGTAACCTGCCAACAGGCCGAGCAGGGTCCCGATGACCCCGGAGGTCAGCACGCCGATGACGCCCACCGCCAAGGAAATGCGCCCGCCGTGGATAACCCGGCTCAGCATGTCGCGCCCCAAGTGGTCGGTCCCCAGGATGTAGAACCGCTTTTCCTTCTCCAGGGTTACGTCATCCGTTGCCATGCCGGTGGACACGGGAGAAAGGTGACGCAATGGTATCTGTTGGTCGCGGTCGCCGTGAGGGGATACCCAGGGCGCAAATATGGCGGCCAGGACCACCACGAGCAGGAAAATCCCAGAAATCAAGGTGACCGGGTCGCTGAGAAATGACTGGAACAGCGCGTTCCGCCAAACGACAACAAGCGGGTTGGGCTTTCCAATTATTGGTGCATTATCCTGCATGGTGCGGCAACTTCCTCAACTCGCCCTTTCCCGTCACCTGTACGAGATTCGCGGGTCCAGCCATTGGTAGATAAGGTCCACGATGAAGTTGATGACCATGACCATCAGCGCCGCAACGAATACCGAAGCCGTCACCACCGGCAGGTCTCTTGCGCTGATAGCGTCGATAAGCAGCTTGCCCAAGCCCGGCCACCCGAATATGACTTCGGTGACTACCGCTCCGTTCATGAACCCTGCCAGTTCGTCGCCCATCAGCGTTACGATGCTGATGGAGGCATTCTTGAGCACATGTACTCTTAATATAAAGCTTTCCGACAAGCCTTTGGACCGAGCCGTGGAAACGTACTGCTTGCCCAATTCCTCTATCATGGTGGCCCGGGTTATCTGGGCGTTCCGTCCCAACACACGGGGGCACAACGCCACCGCCGGCAGCACGATGTACTGCCATCCCTTTGGTCCCAACCCGTCAAAACCGGAGGTGGGCAGCAGGTCCAATTGCAGGGCCACTATCAGGATGAGCATCAGGGCCAGCCAGAATTGAGGGACCGATATGATGGCGAACGACAGAACGTTCACCAACCGGTCCGCAATGCCCCGGGGACGCCGCGCCGCAATCATCCCCAGCGGCACCCCCAGCGATCCCAACGCCCAAGCCACCAAGGCCAGCGCGGCGGTGTTGGGCAAGCGGTCGATTACCATGCCCATTGCGTCGGTCCGATGCCGGATGGAGAGCCCGAAATCTCCGGTCAAGGCGTTGCCGTAAAACTCGATGAACCGGACATGCACCGGCCGGTCGTAGCCCAGTTTCTCCCGCATCGCCTCAATGGCGTCTTCCGATGCGTTCTCGTCCACCAGCAAAAGCACCGGATCGCCGAGGATGTTGATAGCGAAAAAAAGAAGCGCCATCAGGCCCAGGATGATGAAAATGGAGTGGGCCGCCCGGCGGGCGATGTAATTACGCAATAACCCCACCCTCTTGGCGGCCTGACCGGTTGCCCTTGGCCCCAAGCAAAGCTGGATAGTTTACCGGCTGGCAGGCCAATAATCGGCAAAGTCCCTCGGAAGCCGCCTTAACCGCTTCCGAGGGACTCTTGCGTGAATGGGAACAGGAAAAGGTCACTTGGCCCAACGCATGTTCCCATAGATAACCAGTTGGTCCGGCCTGGGTTCGTATTCCAAGTCATCCACCATGGCGTGCACCTCGAACGCTTGGAAGACTCCGACGAACATGACATCCTCTTTCATGCGGTCCGCCAACTGTTTGAGCAACTCGCCTCGTCCCTCTTCCAAGGGAGTCCCGCCGGCTTTGTCGAGGATTTCCTGTATCTCCGGGTCGCATACCCTGGACTGGAAGTAGTTGCAGTTCATCAGCCGGGCCGCGGGCCTCCAGAAGTCCAGGGTGGGCCATTCGGGCGTGAACTCGATCAAGTGGCCGGAGTCGGCGGTGTCCTTGCAGTTGTCCGGCGGCTGATTGATCCTGTCGGAGGTTATTTCCACCCCGGCGCCGGATACAATATTTCCGACCCCGCAGTTGCGGATGACCCGCCAGAGGTTGCGTTCGGTTACTTCCACCTTGCCATTGATGCCGACCTTTTCCCAGTATCCGGCCATAGCTTCGTATACTTCGGGCTGCTTCGGCACGCGCCCCGTCCGGCCGATAATGCGGATTTCCTCGCCGTTATAGCCCGTCTCGGCCAGCAGGTCCCGGGCCTTCTGGGGGTTGTATTCCCAGTAGGAGCCGTTTTCTTCATCTATGCCGGGCATCCCGATAACCGCCGGCAAGGGGCTGCAAATAGTGGCGCCCTTGAAGATAATCTCCACGATTTCCTGGCAGTTGATGGAGTGCACCAGTGCTTGGCGGAATGCCTTTTGCTTCAACATGGGGTGCCAAAGAGTGTCGATGTAGAACCCTTCCACTTCCCATTGTGGAGTAGACTTGGCGTTAGGCACGTTGGGGATGTCCTCGACATCCAGAATGTAGGTGTAGTCCGCCTCTCCCGCTTGCAGCATGGCAGCCCTGACCGTGGTCTCCAGCCGCCAGACGAAATGAATCTCAGGGACGTAGGCGCGGTGCAGGTCCCGCGACGTAACCTCTGACTCCGGCACAGGAACATAATCGTCATAGGCCTTCATCTTCAGAAATTCGCCGGGAACGTATTCCACGAACTCATACTGACCGAAGCCCATTGTGGTAACGTCGGTCACCTCTTCGGGTTCATTCTGGAACCACTGCGGCGCTTGGGAAGCCACACTCACCAACTCGGACGGCAGGACCGGACACGGGTCGACGCATTGTATGTCCACCGTCATATCGTCCACCACGGAAGCGGACGAGGGAATTCGGGACGAGAGGTCAAGCCCTATCTCCGGGTCGCCGTACCGGGTAAGGTTCCAAGCAGCCGCCTCGGCGTTCCAAGGCTCGCCGTTACGGAATTTAACCCCTTCCCTGAGGCTAAGGCGCCATCTGTCCGGCGCCATTTGTTCCCAGCCCGTAGTCGCGGTGGTGGGTCCCAGAGTCAAGGTTGGGATGTCCAGGAAAGCCAAGCCTTGGCTCATGGCCCTGCCGACGATGGAACCTGTTTCGGCGCTGCCGGTCTGCCATGGCGACAGTTTGTCCGGTTCCACCGGAATCACAGCCCTGACGACATCTTTTCCGCTCATCGACTCCGAGGGCGGTGACGTGGGCGCCGGCTCGGCGGTGGCGGCCATCTCACCTGCCTTGGTGGGCGCGATACCCTGTACTTCAGGAGGTGTCGTTGGTTCCGCCATGGCGGTGGGTGGCGTTGTAGGTTGCGGGGGCGGCGCTTCTGCGCCTCCGCAGGCTGCCGCCAGTCCGATGACCGCCATACAGGAAATGATTAACAAAAACCTCACACCAAACAGGTTGTGCATCATGTATTCACTCCTTGGACCTTCAATAATCGTGGTTGCCCGCACTGCATACAGCAACGGATTTGCCGGTTACAGGGGCGTGACACATTCCAGGCAGATTAGGGCGGACAATACAGTAGGGGTAATATACTGTCAAGCTGAAGGCATCACCGGCAAAAAATGGTAAGCGCCGGGCACGGAAAACGAGTCTCCATGCTACAATGCGGTTACTCTGTCAGGCTGGCGAATGGAGTATGACTACTACAAGTAAACTGATAACCGCCGGCGAACTCTTGGCGTTGCCCCGTGGAGAAGGCAAAAGATATGAGCTGATCAGAGGAGTTTTAATCGAAAAAATGGGCACCGGAGACCCCCACGCCGCAGTACTGGTCTGGTTTACCTACATGCTGGCTCACTATGTGGCAACGAGTAATTACGGAGACCTTCGCGTCGGCGAACCCGGCTACCACTTGGACTTAGACCCCGACACTGTGCGGTGCCCCGACTTGGCTTGGATAGCGCCGGGCCGCATCCCGCCGGGCACCCAGGGCTACCCCAACCTGGCCCCGGACTTGGCTGTCGAGGTCAAGTCACCTCGCAATTCCAATCCTGAGATGGCTGCCAAGGCGTGGATGTGGCTCAGCTACGGCTCTCAACTTGTGTGGGTAGCGGACCCCGAACGCACCACTGTGACTGTATACCGTAATGGCGCTGAGCCTCGAACCCTTGGCGAAGATGACGAACTCGACGGCGGGGAACTGCTTCCAGGGTTCAATACCCCCGTGTGGAGACTGTTCCGCCGCCAGCGTTAACTCTGTTCATAGAGAAAAGTGCGAAAGTCTACTGCCCCTTCCGTCGCTCCCGCGAAGGTGGGAGTTCAGAGCCAAATGTAATGGATTCCCGCCCCCGCCTTCGCGGGGGTGACGTTCCCCCGTCTCCACGGGGGCAGGCTCTGCGCGGGAATGACGGAGGGCGTTAAATTAGAATGCGGTTGTCCTGCATCACCGGCAAAAAATGGCAAGCTCCGGGCACGGAAAACGAGTCTCCATGCTACAATGCGGTTACTCTGTCAGGCTGGCTAATGGAGTATGACTACTACAAGCAAACTGATAACCGCCGACGAACTCTTGGCGTTGCCCCGTGGAGAAGGGAAACGATATGAGTTGATTAGAGGAGTTTTAATCGAAAAAATGGGCACCGGATATCCCCACGCCGTCGTACTCGTCTGGTTTACTTACGCACTGGCTCACTATGTTTCCACGAGCAATTATGGAGATCTGTGTGTTGGCGAACCCGGCTACTACCTGGACTTCGACCCCGACACGGTACGCTGTCCAGACTTGGCTTGGATAGCGCCGGGCCGCATCCCGCCGGGCACTCAAGGTTACCCCAACCTGGCTCCCGACTTGGCCGTCGAGGTCAAGTCGCCCCGCAATTCCAATCCTGAGATGGCTGCCAAGGCGTGGATGTGGCTCAGTTACGGCTCTCAACTTGTGTGGGTAGCGGACCCAGAACGCACCACTGTGACTGTATACCGCCATGGAGCCGAGCCTCAGACTCTTGGCGAGGACGACGAACTCGACGGCGGGGAATTGCTTCCAGGGTTCAACACCCCCGTGTGGAGACTGTTCCGCCGGCAGCGTTAACTCTGTTCATAGACAAGCCACAGGCTTGAACGCCAGTGTAATATATACTCGACCTCGCTCAAGTGCGGCGCTGCGCCGCAACAATTACTCTAAACCGAGGAGAAGATATCAATGGCAGAAGCACCGTCATTCCAACAGGTACAGGCCGCTATGAAAGCGATGATTGACAAGGCGTTCGCGGATGCGCCCGATGAGCCGATAGCAATGGCGATCGTTGACTCCGCCGGCAACCTGCTGGCCTACGCCGCGATGGACAACCTGCGGGTCTACAGCAAGCGCCACTGCCTCCGTAAGGCCTACACATCCGCCATCATGGGCCAGGACAGTGTCACCCATGCTGCCCGTCTTGAAGGCCAGGGACGCAGTGTCGGCGACTTGGGCGACCCCAACATCACCTACGGCCAGGGCGGCTTGGTCATAATGAAGGACGGCGTCATCCTCGGCGGCATCGGGGTCGGCGGATATCCCAGCGGACAGCGGGACGAAGACGTTTCCAGGGCGGGCCTCGAGGCGATGAACCTGTAGGACTAACTTATCAGGAGGCGTCCAAAATGGACTTCGGACTGCAAGGCAAATACGCTTTTGTGGGCGGTGGAGGACGCGGCATCGGCAAGGCCATCGCCCGCGAATTGGCGCGGGAGGGAGTGGATGTGGTCATTGCTTCCCGCACCGTTTCCGAGCTGGAGAACACCGCTCGCGAGCTGGAGGACGAGACAGGCCGGCGCATCATACCCTTGGCCTTGGACGTGACCAGCAAAGAGCAGGTTGACAGTGTCGTCTCTGAGGCGGCCAGCAGGCTGGGCGGACTGCACATCCTGGTCAACAGCGCGTCGCTGCCCGGCGGCTCGGCCACGGCCACCGGACCCATCGAGACCGTGAACGAGGACGATTTGATCAGCGATTTCGATGTGAAGTACGTTGGCGCGCTGCGGTGCGCCCGCGCCGCCATTCCTTATCTGAAGGAGCAGGGTTGGGGCCGCATCATCAACATCAGCGGCGGCAACGCCCGCGTCGCCGGCAACCTCAGCGGCGGAGCGCGCAACGTGTCGATGGTGCACATGACCAAGACTCTGTCCAACCAGTTGGGCCGGTTCGGGATTACCGTCAACTGCATCCATCCCGGCACCACCCGCACCGAGCGCACCGCCGTGATGCTGGGCGAGCGTGCGACCCAGATGGGCATCACCCCCGAAGAGGTGGAGGCCCAGGACTTTGCCGCCGGTTCACCACGGGGCAACGCCATCTGCCGGATGGTCGACGCCTCGGAGATCGGGTTCCTGACGGTGTTCCTGTCATCGGTGCAGGCCCAATCCATCACCGGCGAGCTTATATCGGCCAACGGCGGAGTGGGCAACTACGTTTACTACTGAACATTGACTTGGGGGACAGGCCTATAAAGCCGCGATCTCCCGGGCAAACCCGATAAGCCCCTCATCGGCGCCCCTTGGCCCGATGAGGGACAACCCCACCGGCATCCCGTCCACCTCTCCCAAGGGAAGGTTCACCTGCGGTGCGCCGATGGTGCCGGCTACGCTGGTCAACGCGCTGATTCGTGCCCGGAGAGGATCCCGCTCCGAACGCCTTTGGCCTGTCGGAGGGGCCGGACTGGGTGCGGTGGGCAGGCATACGAACGTTCCCCCGGACAGCACGTTGTCCATCCGTGTCAGGATTTCCGATCTCGCGGCTCTGGCAGCCTCGATCTCGGCATCGGTTATGGCCCTGGACCCACCGTACCGGTCTCCCACCTCGAAACTCAATCGGGGATTCGTGCGGTCCAGCCAGTCCCGTGCCGTTTCCCACGCCTCCCGGCCCTGAAGCGTCTGCTGCTGGGCCGACCATTCAACGAGGCCGTTGGGCGACAAACGTTCTCTCCGGGAACCGCCTGCCATCCCCGCGATACGTTCGATGTGCGGAGTCAAGACTTCCACCACGGCGGGGTCGGCTATCTCCAAAGCATCCTCAGCGATAACTACCCCGTGGGGCCGATTGGGCGGAATTTCGTTGCCCAGAAGTACCTGCCCGACGCGGAAGAAGGTGTCCACGTCCTGGGCGAACCATCCGATGGTGTCGTAGCTGGGCGCTTGAAGCAGTATGCCGTCCAGATGTATCCTCCCGTGAGTGGGACGGATACCGAACAGGCCGCAGAAGCTGGAAGGAATCCGCACCGACCCGCCGGTGTCGGACCCCAATGCAAAGTCGACCAGCCCGCCGGCAACTGCCGCAGCCGACCCGCTGGACGAGCCGCCGGGCACATGACCGGGAGCGCGGGGATTTATCGGTGTGCCGTAGTGGGCGTTCTCGCCGAAAATGCCCCTGGTAAGTTCGTCGGTGATGGTCTTCCCAACCATGGTGGCCCCGGCGTCCACCAGAACCTGCACCGCCCAAGCCGTCTTTTCCGCGGGTTGATGGGTGGCCTTCCAGTCCGGGTTGCCGCCTCCGGTAACGTGGCCCGCCACGTCGAGGATGTCCTTGGCGGCAAAGGTCATGCCCGACAGCGGCCCGCTGGGCTTGCCCGCCAAGTATGCGTCGGTGTCCAAGCAAAATGCGTTCAGCGCGTCGGGAATGGTGATAGTGGGGTTTGTCATCGTCGTTTCTCCGTAATTGTGGAACCGGTGTTGGATTATCGGTGAAGTAACGGGGTTATTCTATCAATTCAATTGACCAACTCGTATATCCCGGAACTCTGGGTGAGTATGTAAAGGTTGCCCTCGCCGTCCTCCCCAAAGGATGTTATATTCCCGTCCAATCGGGCAATCAGCCGTTGTTCGGTCACTTGGCCGTCGCTGTACCGCAGGGCCCAAATGCTGCCCGAGCAATAGTCAGCGTAGACGTAAGCGCCCTGGAAGGACGGCAGCCTGTTGCCCCGATACACGTAGCCGCCTATTACCGAGCATCCCTCATCGCTGCTGTACTCCAGTACCGGAGCCGCCAAACCACCGGTATCGCATCCGGTCCGGGGCCGGAAGCAATGGGCGCCCTCCATGATGTTCCAACCGTAGTTGCGGCCCTTTTCTATGAGGTCTATCTCCTCCCATAGTCGCTGGCCCACGTCTCCCAACCACAAATCGCCGCTCTCACGGTCGAATGAAAACCGCCACGGGTTCCGCAAGCCGTAGGCCCAGATTTCCTCCCTCGCTCCTTTTACGCCGGAAAAGGGATTATCCGAGGGGATACCGTACCCCGGTTGGTCCGTATTCCTGGAAACGTCGATGCGTAGCACCGACCCCAATAGTGTACCGAGGTCCTGCCCGTTCGACTCGGGATCTCCTCCGCTCCCGCCGTCGCCCAACCCTATGTAAAGGTATCCGTCCAGGCCGAAAGCCAGTTGGCCGCCGTTGTGGTTGCTGTAGGGCTGCGGTATTTCCATGATGATGACTTCGCTGTCACTGTCGGCCTGGGTCAAGTCGTCCGGTTGTGCCTGAAATCGTGACAAGACCGATCTCCGAGGGTTCGCGGCGGAGTAGTAAACGTACAACCTGCCGTTCTCGCTGTAGTCGGGATCGAAGGCCAATCCCAACAACCCTTCCTCATTGCCCCGGGTGCTGACCCTGTCGGTGATGTCCAGAAAAATGAAAGACCCGGACACGTTAGGGTCGTTGACGAAGCCGTGGATTAGTCCTCGTTGCTCCGTGACGAACAGCAGACCGTCCTCTCCGGCGGGCTGGGTCAGGTTGGTTAGCCGCTGGAAACTCAGGTTGGGAAATGCCGGGGAGACTTCCATAGGTTGTAGGGGTTGTAGTCCGGCGGACTCCGTTGTAGGCGGTAGTGGTAGTGTCGAATGGGGGATTGCACTGGCTTTGACCGTTGGCGGCGGCGCCGGAGGTTCGGTTGGAAGCCGGTTGATTGTCCCCGTAGGGTCTGGTGAAACCGCTACGCCGGCTGTGGGGGCGGCAGTGGAGGCTGGCGTTAAAGAGGTCGAGGTAACTGCTCCTCCTGTTTCCGACTCCGGTGTGCTGCACGCCAGCACGGTTGGTCCGACGGCAACCAGCAGCATCAAGATTATGACGCGGACTACTTGCGAAACAGTATCAGGACACACGGCGCCAGGATGCGGCCGCCATTGGCGAAGCGGCATCAACCCCGACCCAACGCCGGGAAAATGGTCTCCTTGAACGCAGCAAGCTCCCCGTGCGGGTATTGGTACGTCTCGGAAGTCATCAGGTACAGGTGCTTGATGCCGTTGGCCTCGGCTTTTCGAAGTTGTTCAGCGCAATACTCCGGCGTCCCTATCAACCCGATGGTGTCGCACAACTCGGCCAGCAGGTCGTCGGGTATGAACGCGCACAGCCGTCTCGCTTCCTCCCAGTCTTCGGCGTGGGGCACGTCCGGGTACAATTCCCGCAGCCCTTGAGGGATTTCGAACCCCGAAGGGTCCAGACCGGCGGCCCTCAGATATGGCGCGTGGCTTTCCTCGATCAAGCGTTGAGCGCACAAGGGACGGGCCATCTCCCGCGCTTCCTTCTGGTCTTCGTGAATCGCCGTGGTGGCGGTCAGGACCACCTCTATGTCGTCGGGGTCTCGCCCCGCTCGTCTGGCGCCAATCTCCAGGTATTGCCGGGCCAGTTCAACGGACTTGGGGTGGATGCCCACTTGCATCAACACGCCGTCCGCCACCTCTCCGGCCACCTCGATGGTGCGGGGGCCGGCGGCGGCGATGTACACCGGAGGGACAGCCTCATCGCCGTAGCGCATTCGGCTGGTTGATTGGCGGCTGGTGCCTTGGCCGAAAGACAGTTCCTCCCCTGCCAGGATGCTCTTGAGGGTCAGCACCGATTGGCGCATCTGTCTGACGGTAGCCGGGCGAATACCCACCGTTTGCACTGAACTGAAGCCCCGGCCAATCCAGAACTGGACCCTTTCGGGCGCGATTTCCGCCACCGTCTTCGCAGCCGAGGCTGTTACCGACAGATGCCTTGTGACCGGGTTCAGCACCGCCGCGGAGATGCGGATGCGTTCGGTGGCTTGAGCCGCAAGGGCCATGCTGACGAACACGTCGCGCTCCAGCATCTGTGAGTCCAGCAAACCGACTCCGTCAAACCCCGCGGCCTCGCATTGCTGTATAAACTCGGCTACTTCTGTCACCGGACCGCAGGAAGGCACTCTCAAATCTATCTCGATAGCCATGCGTTCCTCCCAATGTCGCTTGACGGATATTATATATGAGTTTTCCAGCCTGGCTGGAACAAACAATAAATATCCGAAATACGCCCAAACGCGCCGGGATAGTTAGGCAGTTTTGCCTGCGGTGAACCGGGCGGCCCACATGAAGCTGATGGCCGCCAGTGAAAGAAAGACTGCCAAGGAAAACGCTATGGAATAGTCTCCCTTCAGGTCGAATAACAGCCCGCCTAGGACCGGCCCTGCCATGATCCCCAAGCCCCTTCCGCTCTGCACTATCCCCATGACCGTCCCCAGCGTCGATGATGGGAACAGGTCCGCCGCCTTGGCGCCCAGCACCAGCCCGGCTATGCCGTCGCTCAGACCCATCAGGCCCACGAACAGGGCCAAGGGCCAGAAGCTTCCCCCACTGCCGAGAGTCAGCACCGTCAGCACTCCGGCCACCTGCATACTCAGCCCTACCGTGTAAATGATTTCCCGACCCAGGTAGTCTGATAAAGCTCCTGTGATGGGGCGTGCTCCCAGGCTAACCAAGCCCACCGCTCCTATCGTAGACGCCGCTTGGAACGGTGTGTACCCCGATGCCACAAAGAAGGCCACCATGTGCAGCGTCGTCAGTTGGTTGCCCAAGGCGGCAAAAGTTCGCGCCGACACCAGGCACCACAAGGGGACGCTGCGCAATATCGGGCGTAAGCCGGGCTGTCCAGTCCTGCCTGACCGGCGTCTCCGGTCAGCCGAAGCCGTATTCGGTACCTGCACGCGTTGAGATTCACTCGTTTCACCCGGACCTTGAGAGCTACCTGCCGATGGCGCGGCACGTTGCAACAGGTAGTTGGCAGGGGCTACCAGGAGGAAGAACACCGGCCCGACGACCCGGAATGCGCCCCGCCAACCGATGCTGACGATCAGGACTTGGGCCAGGGGCGCAAAAATGGCCTGCCCCAAGGGATTTCCTGCGTCCGCCAGTCCCAGCACCCGCCCGCGAGACTTGGGAAACCACGGGGCCAGCGTGGCCGTAGCGGTAAAGGACGAAATGATGCTCTCGCCCAGGGCGGCCAAGACCCCGTAAAAAATGAACAGTTGCCAGAAGCCGGTGGCGACGCTGCTGAGCAGGTAGCCCAGCAGGATGAACAGTCCCCCCAAGGGGAACAGGATGCGCGCGCCCAACCGGTCCAGCAGTCCGCCCAGCAGGGGCGAAAAAATGATGCTTGTCAGCCCCACGGTGGAAAAGATGGCCGCCGTAGCCCCGGCGCTGCGTCCAAATCCGTTCCTCAAAGCCAGGAACGTCACCGGTGCGCTGTTCCTCATCCCTCCTTCGACGATCATATTGCAGAACACCAAGCAGAAAATGACCCAGCCGTAGTGCCTCCGCCCGATCACTTTGCCAAGGATGGTGTTCGCCAACTAGCCGGACCTCATAATGGTACTCCGTCTCCCGCTGATTCAGACATTAGTCGACCGGGAATCGCAACAGCAGCAGGCTGCGCCATTGACCTCTCTTAGCCAGCGTCTTTATTTCCCGCCGAAAGCCGAAAAGATACGTGGCCCCAGCCAGCACGGCGAGCAGGATGCTTAGAGAAATAAGGGGCCACTCAGTCCCGGCGACAATCAGCGCCAAGCACACCAGCACGTAGCCTGCGGCGGCGCCCACAACGACGTTCCGCAGCAGCAACATTACCAGCGCGATTGGCACGAGACAGACGGCGGTTATGACCGGGAACAGTCCCAGGGACACGCCCAGCAGCACCGCAGCGCCCTTACCGCCCCGGAATTTCAGAAAAACCGGCCAGTTGTGGCCTATCAAAACCAGCGGGGCAGTGGCGAATACGGTCCATTCCGGGGCATTGACCAGCGACGGCGCCAGGGCGGCCAGTGCGCCTTTCCCGGCATCCATGGCCAATACAATCAGCCCTCCCCGCAAACCCAGGCGGTGATATGTGTTGAGCGTCCCGGCGTTGCGGCTTCGCTGTTGCCGGACATCCTCTCCGGTGGTCAACCGCACCAGCAGATACGATGGGGACACCGACCCCAGCAGGTAGGCCCCAACGGCCAGCAGGACTCCAATTGCGACGTCCAAATCCTCTCCGATCCAATCCGGTTGAGGCAACACGGACAATATAGCTACAGTCTATGATAAGCCCATCCGGTTTTGTACAGGGGTTATGCACACATCATTCTCGGCCTGCCGATCGGTGGCTCGGCGTGGGCGATGGCCCTGCCGCCTCTGGCATCCTCTGGTAATATGGTGCCAGACAATTTCCAGAGGTGTCGTCATGGCCATAAATGGAAGTCCAGCCGACTCGAAAACCGACGCCCGGGACGTCTTGGGCGCTGTCCAATGGCGCTGCATCGGCCCGCCCCGGGGCGGCCGCGTCGTGGCCGTTGCCGGAGATCCGGTGGAGCCGATGGTGTTTTACTTCGGGGCCTGCGCCGGCGGCGTGTGGAAGACCTACGACGGGGGCGTTTACTGGGAAAACGTGTCAGACGGGTTCCTTAACACGGCGGCAGTCGGCGCCATCACCGTCGCCGACTCGGACCGCAACGTCATATATGTGGGCATGGGGGAATGCTGCATCCGCGGCGACGTTTCCTACGGCGACGGCGTCTACCGTTCCACCGACGCTGGCAGGACCTGGGTCCACTTGGGGCTGGAAGATACCCGCCACATCGCCCGTGTGAGGGTCCATCCCCAGAACCCTGACCTGGTCTACGTGGCGGCCTTGGGCCACGCCTTCGGCCCCAATGAACAGCGCGGCGTGTTCCGGTCCAGCGACGGCGGCAGGAATTGGGAGCGGGTCCTGTACCGCGACGACAAGTCGGGTGCCATTGACTTGTCGATTGACGCCACCAACCCCCGCATCCTGTACGCTGCTCTTTGGGAGACGCTGCGCACCCCGTGGAGCCTGACCAGCGGCGGAGAAGGCTCCGGAGTCTTCAAGTCGGTGGACGGCGGGGATACTTGGCAGGAACTGACCGACAATCCGGGCTTGCCCAAGGGATTGAAAGGGCGTATCGGCATTGCCGCGTCTCCGGCCAAGGCCGGCCGGGTCTGGGCGACCGTGGAGGCCGATGACGCCGGCTTGTACCGGTCTGACGACGCCGGGGCAACTTGGGAACTGGTGACCGACAACCAGGATATTCATGGCCGTCCCTGGTATTACGAGCATATTTTCGCTGATCCCGTGGATGCCGACACCGTCTGGTCGCTGAACTACCAAGCTTGGAAGTCGGTGGACGGCGGCAAGACCTTCGACCAGGTCAGCACTCCCCACGGCGACAACCACGACCTTTGGATAGACCCCAGCAACCCCCTTCGCATGATCGAGGGCAACGACGGCGGGGCCTGCGTCAGCTTCAATGGCGGCGAGACTTGGTCAACCATCTACAACCAGTTGACCGCCCAGTTCTACCACGTCGCCGCCGACAACCGTTACCCTTACCGGGTATACGGCACCCAGCAGGACAACACCGCCATAGCCGTCCCTTCGCGCAGCCACAAAGGGGCCATCCCGTGGAGTGACTGCTATACCGTTGGCACTTCCGAAAGCGGCTATATTGTTGTCCATCCTGACAATCCCAACGTGGTGTTTTCCGGGGCGGTGGGCAGTTCCGCCGGCGGCGGGGGCAACCTGATTCGCTACGATCACGATACCGGGCAGATGCGTTTGATCACCGTCTGGCCTGAACTCATGACGGGACGGGGCAGCAAGGAGATGAAGTACCGCTTCCAGTGGACCTTCCCCATCCAGTTCTCCCCCCACGACTCCAACGTCCTTTACGTCACCGGGAACATGGTCTTCCGCTCCACAGACGAGGGGACCAGTTGGGAAGCCATCAGCCCAGACCTGACCCGCCAGGACGTTACCAAGATGGAGCCGTCCGGCGGGCCCATAACCAAGGACACCTCCGGCGCAGAGGTTTACGGCACCATTTTCGCCTTCTTAGAGTCCCCCCACGAGAAAGGGGTCTTCTGGGCCGGTTCCGATGACGGGCTGGTGCATATATCCAAGGATGGCGGGGAGAACTGGCAACAGGTTACTCCGCCCTCCATGCCCCCGTTTACGCTGGTCAGCATGATAGAGGTATCGCCTCACGACCCGGCTACCGCCTACATCGCGGCGACCCGGTACAAGCTGGATGAACCCCGTCCCATGCTCTACAAGACCAGCGACTACGGCGCTAACTGGACCGAGATAACGGAGAACATCCCGACGCACGACTACACCAGGGTCATACGGGAAGACCCGGCCCGGCGCGGCCTGCTTTATGTTGGCACAGAGACCGGGGTATACGTGTCGTTCGACGACGGCGGGTCCTGGCGTCCTCTTCAAGCCAACCTTCCTACCGTCCCGGTCTACGATCTTCTGGTCAAAGAGAACGACTTGGTGGCGGCAACTCATGGCCGGTCCTTCTGGGTGCTGGACCAGCTTGGCCAGGTCCAGCAGGCGGCCTCCGGTCTTACTGACGAACCCTTCCAACTTTTGAAGCCCGCCGAGACCCAACGCCTCCGGTCTCCCTTGCCAGGACGGAAACCTGCGTCGGGCAAGCGTTACCGCATGGCCATGGGCGCCGACGTGACCTTCGTCGAGGCCCCAGGGCCCCAAGGCCAGGCCGTCCGCAAGGTCCTGGACGGGGGCGAGAATCCTCCCCACGGCGTCATGATTTTCTACTACCTCAACGAGTCTCCTGAAGAGGAAATTAACCTCACCATTTCAGACGCCGCCGGTACGGTGATCAAGACGTGGTCCAATAAACTGCCGGCTGGGGACCAGCCGGACGACTCAGAGCAGGAACCCTTCCTGACCGATCAACCCGGCATGAACCGGTTTGTGTGGGACATGCGTTATCCCTTGAGCGAGAAGGTGGCCGGGGACAAAACGACCGAAGACATCGCCACCGGGCCGATGGCGCCTCCGGGCTCCTACGAAGTCCGGCTGTCGGTGGGTGAACAAGCCCAGACCCAGACATTCGATATAGTCAAAGACCCGCGAGTCTCCGCCAGCCAGGAGGACTTGGACGCCCAGTTCCGCTTTTTGATTCAAATCAGGGACAAGCTCTCGGATACCCACCGGGCCATCATGCGGCTGCGCAGCGTAAGGAGCCAAGTGGGCGAATGGGAGCAACGGGCCGGGGCTTCCGAGTCTCACCACGCCTTGGTCGAAGCGGCGGGCGCTATCAAGCAGTCCCTCGATGACATCGAGAGCGAGTTGGTCCAGACGGGGCATATCGGAGCGCGTCAACGCCTCCATCTGCCGGTGAAACTCAACCGCCAATTGGCTGAGTTGATGGCGGTGGTCGGTATCGCGGATTTCGCGCCGCCTCAACAGACCTATCAAGTGTTCGAGGAAATTGGCGGACGCATCGACGTCGAAACCAAACGTCTGACGGACGTTATAGAAGAGGAGATCCCAAAGTTCATGGACTTGGTGCACGAGCTTGAAATTCCCGCCATCGTGCCCAAGCCGGCTCCTTGACCTTTACACTCTTTTTTAACCTTAGCCCTCTTTCCGTTGAAGTCCGGTCCCTCCCGTCTTTCCCGCGAAGGCGGGAAACTATCGGGGTAAGGTTCATGGGAAATATTGGAATAATATGGCGGCAATAGACAGCACAATAGCAATCGGCGGCAACGGGGCCTCCCCGTCGGCGGAGTACCTGGAGTTGGCCCGCATAGTAAGGCGTCAAGGGATTCTGGAGAAGCAACCCCGGTACTATGCCCTCAATGCGGCAATCACACTGGTCCTTCTGGTCCTGGGTTTCGTGTTCCTGGCCTTGGTGGACAACCTGTGGCTGCTGCTTCTGGACGCTGTGTTTCTCTCGGTCGTTTTCGCCCGGATCGGGTTCCTGGGGCATGACGCAGGGCACCGCCAGATTTTCCGGTCGAACCGTGCGAACGACGTCGTCGGTCTTGGCATCAGTTTCCTGCTGGGGATGGAGCGGACTTGGTGGGTGGACAAACACAACCGGCACCACAGCAATCCCAACCAGACCGGCATGGACCCTGACATTGACATACCGGTCCTGGCCTTCAGCGAGGAGGAGGCGCTCGAAAAGGGAGGCTTTTACCGGCTGATAGTGCGGTATCAGCACCTGTTCTTTTACCCGTTGCTGGCCTTGGAAGGCGGCTTTGGGCTGAGGCTCGCGGGCATCCAGTACCTGATGCACAACAGGGTCAAGTACCCGGTTGTTGAGCCGCTGCTCTTCGCGGGGCATTTCGTGGCCTACCTGGGGCTGGTGTTCTGGTTGCTCAACCCGTGGCACGCGCTTCTGTTTATCTTGGTGCACCAGTTGCTGTTCGGCCTGCACATGGGGTCGGTCTTCGCCCCGAACCATAAGGGGATGCCCATACTGGACGCCGACAATCAGATGGACTTCCTGAGACAGCAGGTGCTAACAGCCCGCAACATCCGTCCAAACCCTTTGGTGGACTTCATGTACGGTGGCCTCAACTACCAGATAGAACACCACCTGTTTCCCAACATGCCGCGCAACAAGCTGAGGCAGGCCCAGACAGTAGTGCGGGAGTTCTGCTTGGCGCGGGGGGTCCCGTACCACGAGACCGGGATATGGCGGTCCCAGACAGAGATACTGGGCTACCTTCACCGCGTCAGCCAGCCTTTACGGAGTAAGGCAGCTTCCTATACCTGAGGCAACCCCGCAATATCGATAGCCGCTTCTTCGGCGGTCATGGTTGGGGACCGTCTGGTCAACCTCTCAAGTCGGCGTCTTTGCTCCTGGGTGGCCGGGGTATAACGTCGAGATGGTGAGGTGCGTATACGCTCCAGTTCGTCCAGCAGTTCCCGGCAACGGTCAATACGTAACTGCACCTGTTCGCGGTCAAGGCGGTTCTCGTAAAAATTGATGTGCAACGCCTCCGCGGTATCGAAGAGGCCGGTGAGTTGCGGTTGCCCAAATTCCAAGTGGAGCTGGGTGGCGATGTCCCTTAGAATCCCATGGCTGTGGTGGTTCCAGTTGCGGCCGACGCTACGGCCTTGAGGGCTTCGGCAACGGCGCCCCATGCCTTCTCAGAGGACTGGGCGTAGTCTTCCGCCTCGTCCAACTCTTCCTGGGCTTGGCTGATCAGGGATTGACTCATCTGAAAGTAGCGGTTGGACAGTTCCTCGGCGGTAGTCACTCATGCCATCCTTGGTTGCGCAGTCGTCTATTGGATCAGACCTTGGTATGTCCCCGATATACCCCTACTCCGGCGTCAGCTCCGCCAAACGGGGCATTACGTCCTGGGCAAGCAACCGCATGGACTTCTCCCACCCGGCTTGGTCTTCCATGTAATCATAGATGAGGGTCAGCAGGGTGCCGAACCCGCCCGCCAGGTCGTACAGGCGGCGCAGTTTCTCCTCGACCGTATCGGGAGACCCGATGAGCCACAGGTGTTCGGCCATGTACTCCGGAGTTACTTCCGAGTCCGGCACCTCCGGGTCATGCTTGAAGACTCCAAGCAGATTGAAGGCTTCGAACAAGGGAAGCAGGTAGTCCCGCCATACCCTTCCCAACATGCCGTTGACCGACTTCTCGTAGGCCTCGTCGTCGCTGTCGGCGACGAAAACGTCCCGGACGATGCGCCACTCCTGCCGGGACGGTGTCTTGCCGGTGCGGGCGGCTCCCTCGGCTACGGAGTCCCAGTGGCTGGCGATGTACTCCCCGTTCAAGCCCAAGCTCATGGGTATGAATCCCCGCTCGCCGGCAATTTTCAACGTTTCCGAACCGATGCTGACCGAGGCGACGCCGATGGGCGGATGGGGCTTTTGATAGGGGCCGAGGAAATACTTGAGCGTACCGTACATCGTGTCGGGCAGGTTTACGTTCCAGAACTGCCCCTTGTACTCGAAAGGCCCGTCGTTTTCCCAGATTTTCAGAATTATGTCAATCGACTCCCGCGTCATCTCGCGGTGCTGTCCAGCGTTGCCGTCCACATCGAAAAGCGCGTAATCGCTTGGCAGTCCGCCTGACCCTATCCCGAACAGGAATCTTCCCTTGGCCATGTGGTCCAGGTAAGCGACCCGGTGGGCCAACTCAGCGGGGTGATGGTAGGGAAGGAGGTGAACGCCGGTGGCCAGTTTGATGTTCTTGGTCCGCATCAGCGCCTGTGCAATCATCAGGTCAGGCGCCGGTATGGGTTCCCACGGGCTGGTGAAATGCTCGCCAATCCAGGCTTCGTCGAAACCCAACCGGTCGGCCAGCGCCAGACAGTCCAAGTCCCACTCATGGGCCTCGATCAGGTCCCGTTCCGGCGGGTGGGAGGGCATCATGAACATCCCGTATTTCATGGTATTCTCCTGCGTTGTTTGGTAACGGCGGCGTCGCGGCCCAACGTCCGCTAGACCGTCAGGTGTGGGTATCATCCTAAGGGCTGGCAAACCAAGTAGCAATCTTTCGCCAAGTCAATTCAAGCGTTACACTAGAGGGCGTTTTGCCCACGGGTTGCCGATTTTGTACTTGATAGTTAGTGGTTTCGCAATGGCGTTCATAGCATGACGTTAGCCGGATTGCTTGTCCTCTCGTCGGGTTTCTTCCTGATGAGCCTTGCCGTAGCCCCGGAAGTAAACCGACGGGTGAGGCGGGGCATTTTTTATGGCTGGTGGCTGACCGGAATCGCGGCCGTCATCATGGTCATCGGCACCGTTCCGCTGTTCCAAGGAATGCCGGCTTGGTTCGTGGTGCTGGAGCGGAACTTTCCTTGGAGCAGAACCCAGCTATCGTTGGCGTTCTCCCTGACACGGGTAGAAGGCTCCATCATGGGCCCCGTAGCGGGCTACATGATCGACAAGCTGGGGCCCCGGAAGATGATCCTGATCGGCCTGCCGATATTGGGGCTGGGGTTCGTTTTATTCGGCCGCATTGAACATCTGTGGCAGTTCTACGCGGCGTTCATGCTTATGAGCATGGGGGCCGGTTTGGGATCATGGCTGCCGATGATGACGGCGTTGAATAATTGGTTCCAGAGAAGGCGCTCTACGGCAATGTCGCTGGCAATGGAAGGGTTCTCCATGGGCGGCGTTATAGGAGTGCCGGCTTTGGCTTGGGCCATTGACCCGGACTATCCGGGTCGGCCCGGTTGGCGGGCAACTGCTGTCGGGTTGGGGCTGATGACCATCCTGCTTGCTTATCCGATTTCCCGTTTGGTCCGCGACCGACCTGAGCAGTACGGCCAGCGGCCTGACGGCAGACCGTCGGAAGACTATCCCGGCAGTCGGACCGGAGGCCAAGCCGCGACCGGTGATGGGCCGGAATACACTTGGCAGCAGGCGCTGCGCACCAAGGCTTTCTGGCTTATCACCATGGGCCATGCCTGCACTTCCATCGTCATCGTAACCCTGACGGTGCACCTCGGCCCCATGCTCGCCGACCGTGGATTCTCTCTTCAGACCGTGGGCTGGGTCGTGTCCACTTACACCGGCGTTGGTGCGCTGTTTACCCTGATCGGCGGGTACGTGGGCGACCGCGTTCCCATCCGGTGGGCGCTTTTCGGCTTTTCCGTCGTCCAGGCTATATCGGTGGTGGTATTGCTGGCGGCCCATAGCCTTTTGATAGCATATCTGGGCGGGATTTTGCTTGGTATCGGCTTCGGCGGGCGGACCCCGCTGACCACGGCAATTCGGGGTGTCTACTTCGGAAGAAAGGCATTCGCCAGCATTACGGGAGTGTCGATGATCCCCATGAACGTCATGTTGCTGGTGTTCCCCCTGTTCGCCGGCATAATGTTCGACTTGGAGGGCAGCTACACCATCCCCTTCCTGGCGTTGGCCGCCGTCAGCTTCGGCGGCGCCGCACTGTTCCTGCCTCTCGGCAACCCGCGCCCGCCGGAATAAACGGGACAAAAAGAACCGGGGCCGGTGATTCAAACCCCGGCCCCGGAAGTTGTTGTCCCGTGGAGTCCTATCTGCCCGGCTCGGCGTTCCCGCTGCCCGAAGCTGATGGATTCCCGCCCCCGTCTCCACGAGGGCAGGCTCTTCGCGGGAATGACGAGTTCGGCAGCGACGATGGGTTGTCAGCGGAGACAGTTGGCTTTGAGGTAGTTCTTTAGCTGATGCTACTCGCCAGCAGTTCCCTTATCTCCTTGACGCTATCCTGTTGCCAGTCTTCCGCCCTGGCGGCGGTGCGCTGGCGCCGTTCTCTTCCGAAGTCGGGATCGCTGATGTCCGGGTTCTCCGCCCGTATCGCTTCCTCGATCTCCTGCATTTCCCGCTCAGCAGACTCCGGGCGCTCAATCCAGTGGCAAATGTATTGGTGGTCCTTGGTGTAGAACACCGCAACGGGTATGGACATCCACTGCCCATTCTTGAGGAACTCGTTCATGATGTCGTGGTGCTGGTCCCTGGGAAAGACGCTCATTTCCCAACCGGCTACCTCGGCCATGCGCGCCAGCACCGGCAGGCCGCGGATCACGTCGCCGCACCAGTCTTCGCCCAGCACGAGCATCTTGGCAGGGCCGTTGGGGCGGCTGCTCAACTCTTTCAATGCCTCGGCGTCCTCAGCGGTAACGCCAAAGTTGTTGTAGAACTCGTCGAACCTGGCCTTGTTAACCTTGATTTGCTCGATATAGGACTCGTAAGTTAAGCCCTCCGAGAACCGTTCCGGGGTTACTGCGCTGGTTTCCCTGACCATCTCTATACTCCTTTCATACGCCCCGCTTATGCGACCGGCGTTTGTTTGTCTCAATGTTTGCAGGCTTGGCAGTCAACCGGTGACAGGCTCCCGGCCCGTCAGCCTATCTCTCAACCGCGCTTGCCGTCGTACCCGATTTCCACTTTTCCATCCGGGTAGACGATAATCGGGACGGAGTCACCGTAGAGCAGCGCCTCGTCCAGGGTATCCTGGCTCTGATCGACCCTCTTCTCCTCGTAGGCGATGCCCTGTCTGGCCCAAGCGGCGCGCAGATGGTCGCAGGCTGGGCATACGGTCAACGTGTAAACAATGGGTATATCAGCCATGAACAACCTCCCATTGGCAGGTGCAGCCATTTTACAACGCTTGTAATGGCATGTCATCCACAGGCGATATAGTCGGGAACAAGAGCGCTCGGGCTGCCAAGTCGCGCGGGACAGCCTGCATCGCGCCGTCGCTTGTGCACTCAAGATGACCCGGCTACACTATAGCCCGGTATCCATTTGACACCATTTGAGGAGACGAAATGATAGGGTTGATTGTTACCTTCAAGATCAAGCCGGAGCACAAGGACGCCTTCATGGCGTCGCTGGAAGGGGACGCGCGGGGTTCCAACAACGACGAGCCGGGCTGCCTGCAATTCGACGTGCTGCAGGACAACGAAGACCCCAACCGGGTCCACCTGTACGAGATATACCAGGACGAAGCCGCGGTGGAAGCCCACCGGGCCGCGCCTCACTACACCAAGTGGCGGGCAGAGGTGGCGGACTGGTTCGACGGAGAGATAGAGCGCAGTCTCGCCACACCGGTGTATCCCAAGGACTCGGAGTGGGTCAAGCGGCCCAAGGTTTCCTGAGGATTGCCTGGGATAAATTATCCTTAACGCTGGCGTTCCAGGACCCGTCTCAAGGCGTCCAAGAAGGCGGCAATCTCTTCATCGCCTATTTCGGTGGAGAGCCCCCCCACCAGATTGGACGCCATTAGTATGCCCTCGTTCATCAGCCCCAGGAAGACTTGGTTCTTCAATTTGAAGTCGCCCTTGGCCACCGCCCGGTAGCCGTCCACCGGCTGATCGGTGAAATGAATCCCGAACAGTGAGCCCAGTCCGGTCACCTGCACTGGGACTTCAAGGTCCGCGCAGACCTGCCGGATTCCCTGACGCAACTGCTCGGTGCGTTCCGCCAAGCTCCGGTAAACGTCGTCGGTCAATTGCTCCATGGTGACCGTGCCCGCCAGCATGGTCACCGGGTTGGCGTTGAAGGTGCCGGCGTGGGACACCTTGGCTCCCTTGGTGGGGTCGTAAAGGTCCATGATGTCTTTGCGGCCGCCGAATGCGCCCACCGCGAAGCCACCGCCGATGATTTTACCCAAGGAAGTCATGTCGGGCGTTATGCCATAGTACTGCTGCGCGCCTCCCGGGGCTACGCGAAAGCTGATCACCTCGTCGAATATCAGGATGATCCCGTTGTCGGCGGTGAAGTCCCGGAGCATGGTCAAGAACTCAGAGGAACCGGGTACCATGCCTACCGACCCCATGACCGGCTCGACGATGACCG
This sequence comes from Dehalococcoidia bacterium, assembly GCA_965203835.1. Classification (GTDB taxonomy): domain Bacteria; phylum Chloroflexota; class Dehalococcoidia; order Lucifugimonadales; family UBA3495; genus CBDCFV01. The sequence continues at coordinate 171,321 of OZ241919.1, read as the reverse complement.
CTGCCAGTTGGTCCTTGTTCTCTTCGAGGATTTGCCGCGAGGCTTCGATGTCATTGAAGGGGATTATCACCACTTGGTCGGTGACACCTTCGGCCAAGCCTTCGCTGGCCGCCAATGCAGTTGGCCGCTGCGGGTCGCCGGCTTTTTCCGGATCGACCCGGACGCTGACGGTGACTGCGTCGTGGGTGCCGTGGTAGCCGCCCTCCACCTTGGCGAACTTGCTTTTTCCGGTGAAGGCACGGGCAGCCCGCAGAGTGTTCAACGTGGCCTCGGTGCCCGAGTTGGTGAATCGCACCAAGTCGAAGCTGGGTATCCGCTCGCAAAGCAGCTTGGCCAAGCTTACTTGGTGGTAGTTGGGGGCGTTGTAGGCCACGCCCTCGTCGAGTTGCTGTTTCACCGCGTCCATGACCGGCTTGGGGGCGTGGCCGAGGATCATGGTGGTCATGGTGTTGATGAAGTCCAGCCGGTCCGTGCCGTCGGCGTCGATTACGTGGCACCCGGACGCCGACGCGACGAATATCGGGTAGGGGTCCCAGAAGATGGAGTGACGGCTGTCTCCGCCGGGCAGGTAATCGGTTGCCTCCAGCCACCGTTCCCGTGATTTGGGAGTCATTTGCTGGTAACGGGTCAACTCGTCATGGGTCTCTACCATCGTTCCTTCTCCTGGACAGTGGCTGGCTGGGGGATATGTTTGACGCCCACCATAATATCAGCCCCCGCCGAGGCCGGAAACCCGTTGGGTCATTGTTTGTTGACCCCTAAAGCGGCCCAACCTATAATCGGCGTGGCTGAGTCAACGCCAATGACGCGCGGTGTCCGGGTCCACGGCACGCGCGGACTCATTGTGTTGTGCCTATTGGAGAGCCATGGTCCACTACAAGGCCGAAAACAGCCTCATACCTTCCTACCGGGTGCTGGACCTTACCGACGAACAGGGAGTGTTCTGCACCAAGCTCCTGGCCGACTATGGGGCGGATGTAATCAAGGTGGAGCCGCCTTCGGGCGACCCTGGCCGCAGAAGAGGACCATTCCCGAACGACGCTCCTCACCTCGAACGCAGCGCCTACTTCCTGTTCTACAATACTAACAAACGCTCCATCACCCTGGACCTGGAATCGCCGCAAGGCCAGGCCATATTCAAGAGACTGGCTGCCCAAGCCGACGTGATTGTGGAAAGCATGCCCGTCGGCTACCTGGACGGCCTCGGGTTGGGTTACGCGGCCTTGCGTGAAGCCCACCCAGGGTTGGTCATGGCTTCCATCTCACCGTTCGGGCAGACCGGGCCGTGGAAGGACTACAAGTCGTCCGACCTGATTGCTTCAGCCGCAAGCGGGTATATGCAAATCACCGGCGACCCGGACCGCCCGCCGGTGCGGCAGGGAAACGAGCAGTCCCACTTTCCCGGAGGCCAATACGCGGCAGTGGCTGTCATGGCCGCCCTGTATCATAGGGACATGCTGGGTGGGGAGGGCCAGTACATCGACGTGTCTCTCCAAGAGGCCATGATCACCTACTATACCGACGCTCACCCGGCCTTGGCGTGGATGCAGATGGGGCAGAACGTTACCAGGGTAGGCACCAACTCCACGTTGGTGATACCGTTGGGCGCCTTCCCTTGCCAGGACGGATGGATAACCGTCGGGGTGATCACCCCGCGGGAATGGGACGCCTTGGCGAGTTGGATGTACGAAGTAACGGGCAACGAGGAGATACTGAACGAGCAATACAAGGGAGGCAACCAGGAGCGGGCGCCCCACATTGACGTTATCACTGCCCTGTTCGTCGATTTCGCCGCAAGGTTCACCGCAGAGGAGCTTTTTCACGAAGGGCAGAAGCGGAACCTGGTATTCCTCCCAGTCAACGATGTCTCCGACCTTCTTCAAGACCCGCAACTGGAGGCCAGTCACTTCTGGGTTGAGGCAGAGCATACGGAAGCGGGGCGGCTGAAATACCCGTTGGGTGTCTTTGACAGTGAGGAGGTGGCCCCGTCCGACGGTCCCGCTCCGGCGTTGGGACAGGACAACCAAGCGGTTTACGGGGGAGAATTGGGTTTGAGTGCGGGAGAACTGGCGGAGTTGCAGGCGGCGGGTGTCATTTAGCAGATGTTGCAATACCCATCAGCCTCGGTGACCGGGGCTTATGGATTCCCGCCCCCGTCTTCACGAGGGCAGGCTCTGTGCGGGAATGATGGGATGGATGGTTAAGGAGAAGCAGCTAATTGGACGTGGGCTCAAATATGCCTAAACAAGCATTGGAAGGGGTCAGGGTCGTAGAGCTGGGGCCTTACGTGGCGTTGCCTCTGACCGGCAGGATTTTGGCTTCTTTGGGGGCGGAAGTCATCAAGGTAGAGACCAACAAGGTCCTTGATGAGATGGCGTTCATTCCCGCTTGGTCGAGGGGAGCAGGCCAACCGGACTACCAGAGGCACAAGAAACGCATCACCATTGACGTAAGAACTCCCGATGGAAGAGAACTTCTCATGGAGTTGCTCAAGGTGAGCGACGTTTTCATGACCAACTTCCGCCGCAACATCCTGTCACGCTGGGGGGTGGACTTCCCCGAAGTCAGGGCGGTGCGGCCGGATATAGTCATCATGTGGCAGACGGGCTTGGGGGGCATTGGGCCGTATTACACCTACAAGTCCTACGGCATCCTGGTGCAGCACATGTCCGGGGTATCGCTCATGTCCGGGCCTCCGGGCGCGGCGCCGGTGACCATCAACACCTCGTACTCCGACTATCACACCGGCGTGTTCCAGCCCTTCGCCGTGATTTCGGCCCTCATGCGCCGGCGCTTTCAGGGCAAGACGGCGACGCTGGAATCCTCGATCTTCAAGTCCGGCGCTGTTACCGCAGGTCCGGCCATTCTCGACTACCAGTTGAACGAGAGGCTGCCAGAGCGGTTGGACAACCGGCACCAGGCGGTTGCTCCCCACGGGGTCTATCCATGCCGGGGGGACGACAGGTACTGCGCCATCGTCGTCCGCAACGATCAGGAATGGGCGGCATTTTGCGGAGTATTGGGCAACCCGTCATGGACACAGGAAGACCGTTTCTCCAGCATGGTGGCGCGGATGGAGAACCAAGACGAGTTGGACGAATTGATCAGCCAATGGACCAGTGAACAGGAGACTGGTGAGGTCATGGCAAAATTGCAGGACGCCGGCGTTGCGGCCAGCATTGTCTCACAGGGACAGGACCTTCACGACAACGCCCATCTGAGGGAGAGGGGGTTCTACCGGGACACCAACTACTATCTGGCTGAGCGAGGCAAGGTAGCTTCCGAGTGGGAGGAAGGGTCCGGCGTTGGCTGGGCGTCGCCGGCGCATCTTTCCGGGACACCCATGGAGTACGGCCACTACAGCAATATCGGCGAGGACAACCCCTACGTGTTCGGAGAGCTTCTCGGAATGGAGCAAGCAGAAATCTCCCGCTTGGCTTCTGAAGGGGTAATCTACTAGCCAAGGGACAGGCGGTTGACCCACGTAACGTTACGAGGATGTGATGGTTGATTATCAAGACTACCAGCACCTGCTGGTTGAAAAGAAGGACGGGATTGCCCTTTTGACCATGGACCGGCCGGAGGTGCTGAACGCCACCAACTTCAAGCTGCACAACGAGTTGAGCCGGATCTGGCTGGACTTGGGGCAAGACCCCGACGTGCGGGTGGCGGTCATAACCGGGAAAGGCAACGCCTTCTCCGCCGGCGGCGACTTTGAGATGATCGAACAGGCCATCGGCAATCCCGATGTCGTAGCCAGCAACATGCAGGAGGCCAGCGACATCGTCCACAACATCATCAACTTGGACAAGCCGGTTATCTCCGCCATCAACGGCGTGGCCGTCGGCGCCGGGTTGGCGGTGGCTTTGCTGGCCGATATATCCATTGCATCTGAGAACGCCCGGATTACCGACGGGCACGTGCGCTTGGGAGTGGCCGCAGGAGACCACGCCGCTGCTATCTGGCCACTGCTCTGCGGTATGGCCAAGGCCAAGTATTACCTGCTGACGTGTGATTTCCTGGATGGAAAAGAGGCCGAACGCATCGGGTTGGTCAGCATGGCGGTGCCAGCCGATGAGCTGATGCCCACAGCGATGGAGGTGGCGCGGAAACTTGCCGACGGGCCGCAGTCGGCCATAAGATGGACCAAGCGGTCCCTGAACCAGTGGCTGCGGATGGGCGCACATACCTCGTTCGACTACTCCCTGGCCTTGGAGATGCTGGGCTTTTTCGGTCACGACATCAAGGAGGGGCTTCAGGCGGTAAAGGAGAAACGCCCAGCCAATTTTCCTTCGGCACAGTGATGCAGCAGGACAACAATTCTTGCTGATGCACACCAATAGACGATAGACCATGGGGGAGCTATGAGCGAATCGACCCCAAACATGCTGGACTACGAAGAGACTTACCGCGACTTCAAGATGGAAGTGCCGGAGCACTTCAACTTCGGATTTGACGTGGTGGACAGGTGGGCGGAAGACAGGACCAAGCTGGCCCTCATCTCACTTGATCCGTCAGGGGAACATTCGCGGCAGCACACGTTCTGGGACTTGAAGGTACAGTCAAACCGCTTCGCCAACGTGCTGAAGGACCTGGGGGTCACCAAGGGCGCCAGGGTATTCCTGATGCTGCCAAGAATCCCGGAGTGGTACGTGGCAATGCTGGGGTTGATGAAACTGGGCGCGGTGCCGATGCCCGCCACCACGCTGTGTACTCCGTCGGACATTGTGTACCGGGTGAACGAAGCGGAAGCCTACCTGGCCATCACCGACTCGGAGAACTCGGACAAGCTGGCCGATGCCGCCGGTTCCTGTCCTTCCCTGCAAAATCTGATGGTAGTGGGCGGCGACCGCAGGGGCTGGACGTCCTACGAACAGGCAATGGCATCGGCTTCGGCAACGTTGGAGGGGGTGGAACCCACCCGTAGCGACGACCCGTTGCTCATATACTTCACCTCCGGGACGGTAGGCTATCCCAAGATGGTGCTGCATACCCAAGCCTCCTACGGGATCGGCCATACATTGACCGCCAAGTACTGGCACGATCTCCAGCCCACCGACTTGCAATGGACCTTGTCGGACACCGGCTGGGCCAAAGCGGCCTACGGCAAGCTGTTCGGTCAATGGACCCAGGGCGCGGCGGTGTTGCAGCACGACGCCAGAGGACGGTTCGATGCCGCGCAAACCCTGGGAATACTGGAACGGTACGGCGTGACCTGCTTTTGCGCCCCGCCCACGGCTTACCGGATGATGGTCCTGGAGGACTTGACCAAGTATGACTTGAGCAACCTGAGGCATTGCACCGGGGCGGGTGAACCTCTGAACCCGGAAGTGATGAAGAAGTGGGAGGACGGCACCGGCATGACCATCTACGACGGGTACGGCCAGACCGAGACCGTACTGATGGTCGGAAACTTCCGTTGCCTGCCGGTCAAGCCGGGTTCCATGGGTAAGCCCATGCCCGGTTTCACTGTTGCCGTTGTAGACGAAGAGGGCAATGAATCGCCATTAAACGAAGAGGGCCAGATTGCCGTGAGGGTAAAGCCGGAGCGGCCGGTGGGGTTGTTCCGGGAATACTGGAAATACCCCGAAGGGATGGAAGCCTCGTTTATTGGCGACTGGTACCTGACTGGCGACAAAGCCTACAAGGATGAGGACGGCTATTTCTGGTTCGTGGGACGGACCGATGACGTCATTATCTCGGCCGGCTACCGCATCGGTCCGTTCGAGGTGGAAAGCGCGTTGATAGAACATCCGGCGGTGGCTGAATCAGCCGTGGTGGCAAGTCCGGACGCTATGCGCGGGGACATAGTCAAGGCGTTCATTATCCTGGCTCCGGGCTACGTCGGTTCGGACGAGTTGGTCCTCAGCATACAGGACCATGTCAGGCAATCGACGGCCCCGTACAAGTACCCCCGGTCTGTGGAGTTCGTGACGGAGTTGCCCAAGACCATCAGCGGAAAAATCCGGCGCGTGGAACTCCGCGAGAACGAGGTGCGGAAGTTCCAGGAAAGCTCGGCGGGCTAGGCCAAGCGGGTCGACATGGCAGAACAACCACAAGCATTGGACTTCCTGGCGCGGGGGCAGTTGTTCCTGCAACAAGGTCTGCTTGACCAAGCAATACAGGACTTCGACGCAGCGTTGGCGCTGGACGCGGAGTTGGCTCCCGGCTACTATTGCCGCGGCTTGGCCTACCGGAACCGCGGCCACTTGGTCAGGGCGGTAGAGGAGTTTGGCCGTGCCGTGGAGGTGGACCCGGAGTATGCGGTGGCCTACTACGCCCGAGGGGTCGTCCGCCGCCACTTGGAACAGTACGACCGGGCGCTGCTGGACTACAGCCAAGCCATAGACCTCAATCCGGGAGACGCGGACTTCTACTACGCCAGGGGCGTGGCACAGATATCGTTGGGGCATTACGACCAAGCGATAGAGGACTTTCTCGAAGCCTTCCGGTTGGACCCCATGATGTCCAACGCCGCCTACAACCTTGGCATCGCCCACCGCGACCTGGGCAATCGCGACCAAGCTATGGACTACTACTCGAAGGCGCTAGAACTGCGGCCCAACGACGCCGACTACCACTACGCCCGGGGGAACCTGTTCAGCGACATGCACGACTATGCCTCCGCAGTTCAGGACTACACCCGGGCCGTCGAGATTGTGCCCAGATTCTCCAGGGCTTTTTACAACCGGGGCATCGCCAACCGCAACATGGGTCAGCCGGAGCAGGCGGTGTCGGACTTCGACGAAGCTTTGCGGTTGGGCCCGGCGTTCGCCCATCTGTATTCCAACCGGGGCACCGCTCTGGCTGACCTGGGCCGCTACACCGACGCCATAGCCGATTATGACCGGGCGTTGGAGTTGGAGCCGGACCTTGCAGAGGCCCAGTCGGCCCGTGCCACGCTGATTGCCCGGATGGAAGGGCAATAACCCGAATACCGGGACCCGAGAAACCACAGGAGGAGCACCTATGGCGGAGAGTTTCAGCGAGCAGTTACGGGCGGAAGCGGAGCCAATCTGGTCGGAAATCTTCGCCCGGCCTTTCCTGCGGGAGATCAAGGACGGAACACTCCCGTTGGAGAAGTTCCAATATTACTTGGCGCAGGACTACCTGTACTTGGAGGGGTTTGCCCGGACGGTTTCGATGGCGCTGGCCAAGGCCCCGAACTCGCGGACGCTGGAGGAGCTGGCGCACCGGGTAATGACGCCCGTGGAGCGGCCTTTGCATCACAAGCTGGTCGCCGAAGCAGGGCTGTCCATGGACGATATCCGGCGGGCCAAACGGTCGCCGACCAACGACGCTTATGTCAACCACATGCTGACCACCGCATCGTTGTGGGGGCTGGGCCCCACGGCGGCGGCGCTGCTTCCTTGTCCTTGGTCGTACCACGAGTTGAAGGACGCTTTGGGCCAATCGGAGCATCCCCTATACGGCCAGTGGACCAGCTTCTACGTGTCGGGGATGCTCCAGAGCAGCGTGGATGCTTGGAGGAGCTTCGTGGACCAAGCCGCGCAGGAGGCAGGGGAGCAGGAGCGGGAGGTCATGCGGGAGGCGTTCATGATAAGCAGCCGCTACGAGCACATGTTCTGGGATATGGCCTACAACATGGAGCAGTGGCCGGTGTGACCGGTAGCCAGTGACCAGTGGCTGGTGGTCAGTGATTGGCCGCCCCAACTAGGGGGCGGCCTTGTTTTGCCTGTCCCGTCCCTTCCCCTGGATTCCCGCCTGCGCGGGAATGACGAGGAAGGTGCGGGAACGTGGTTCTGCGCGGGAATGATTGGTAAAGTGCTGGACCAACCGGTTGGGTAGTGGGTCAGGTTGGGCGGTCCAGCAAGTTTTGATACGGGTCCTACGGGGCGGTCTTGTAGGGGCCCCAGCCGTAGGGGATGTTGATGAGGGCGGGTTCCAGTTCCTGTACGGAGGTCTGGCCGCAGTAGGCCATGGCCCGGTCTACTTCTTCCCGCAACAGTTCCAATACGCCGTGGACGCCTTCGGCGCCGTTGACGGCCAAGCCCCAGAACAAGGGGCGCCCGATGGCCACGGCGCGGGCGCCCAAGGCCAGGGCCTTGATTACGTCGCTGCCCCGGCGAACACCGGAGTCGAGGTAGACTTCCGCTTGCCCATTGACGGCTTCCACCACCTCGGGGAGCATCTCGACGGCGCCCATCGTCATGTCCATTTGACGGCCACCGTGTGTAGACACCAAGATGCCATCGACGCCGTTTTCCACCGCCATGTGGGCGTCCTCGGCGGTGCGGATACCCTTGAGCACCAAGGGCAGTTGGGTCAATGACCGCAGCCACTCCAACTCGCGCCAGGTTATAGGCGCGGCGCGAGCCACGTCCCAGCCCTGTGTCTCGTCGGTGCCGCTGATGTCGCTTTCCGCCCGGCCCAATCCCCGGAAGTTGCCCAGTTCGTGGCCGCGCACATAGGCGTTGCGGAGGTCCCGCTCCTTGGGGCTGGGCGCCGGTGTATCAACGGTGAGGCAGATGGCCCTGAAACCGGCCTCCTCGGCACGGTGAACGAGCATTTCGGTGAGATCGTAGCCGCGGTGGTAAAGCTGGAACCACAACGGCCCGGTGGCCGCTTCCGACACCTCTTCCATACTGCAGTTGGAGGAAGTGCTGAGCATCATCAAAGTGTCGGACATGCCTGCGCCGCGGGCGGTGGCTGCTTCACCCTCGGGGTGGGCCATCATGTGGCTGCCGGCGGGGGCGACCATGACGGGCATACTGATCTCGGTGCCCAGGACCGTGGTGGATATGTCCCGCTCGCTGATGTCCCGCAGGAAGCGGGGGCGCAGCGTCAGGTCCTCGAAGGCGCTCCGGTTGCGGCGGGTGGTGAACTCGTCCATTGCCCCGGCTTCGATGAACTCCCAGTTGTTGTGGGGCAGGGTCAACTTGGCCCTAGCTTCGTAGTCGTACAGGTTGATGGGGTCCAAACTCATGACTACCTCCTATAGTTCGAGCAGTCGTTAAGGGGCGAATCTGACATACTCTAGCTTTTGAAGGGCGCGATGGCAAGAAGCTGAGGTCGTTACCGTTTACCCGGAGAAACTTCCGGCGCCCCAGCCTTCGGGAATATTGACCAAGTTGGATTCCAGGTTCTGGACCGATGTCTGGCCGCAGTAGGCCATGGCCCGGTCGACCTCTTCCCGCAGCAGTTCCAGTACGCCGTGAACGCCCTCGGCGCCGTTGAGGGCCAACCCCCAGAACAGCGGCCGGCCGATACCCACAGCCTTCGCTCCCAGAGCAAGGGCCTTGACCACGTCACTGCCGCGGCGCACACCGGAATCCAGGTATACCTCGGCGCGGCCGTTGGTCGCCTCCACGACTTCGGGAAGCATTTCGATGGCGCCCATAGTCATGTCGAGTTGGCGGCCACCGTGAGTGGAGACCAATATGCCATTGACGCCGCTCTCCACGGCCACGTGGGCGTCCTCGGCGGTGCGGATGCCCTTGAGGACAAGGGGCAACTGGGTCAGGGACCGGAGCCACTCCAGTTCCTTCCAGGTTATGGGGGTTGTGTAGGAAACATCCCAGCCGGGGGTCTCGTCGGTGCCGCTGATTTCCGTCTCGGCGCGGCCAAGGCCGCGGAAGTTGGCGAGTTCGTGGTGTCGGACGTAGGCGTTGCGGAGGTCCCGCTCCTTGGGGCTGGGTACCGGGGTGTCGACGGTCAAGCAGATGGCCTTGAAACCGGCCTCTTCAGCGCGGTGGACCAGCATCTCGGTGAGGTCGTAGCCCCGGTGGTAAAGCTGGAACCACAGCGGACCGGACGCCGCCTCGGACACGTCTTCCAACGGGAAATTGCAGGCGGTGCTGAGCATCATCAGGGTGTTGGACATCCCGGCGCCGCGGGCCGTGGCGAGCTCGCCGTCGGGGTGGGCCTTGACGTGGCTGCCCGCGGGGCAGATAAACACCGGAAGGCTGATTTCCTCGCCCAGCATGGTGGTGGAGATGTCGCGGTCTTCCACGTCGCGGAGGAAACGGGGCCGCAGGGTCAGTTCCTCGAAAGCCTCCCTGTTGCGGCGGGTGGTGAACATGTCCATTGCGCCGGCTTCGATGGTATCCCATTCGTTGTGGGGCAGGGTCAGCTTGGCACGGGCTTCGTAGTCGTAGAGGTTGATAGGTCCCATACTCATGACTTTCTCCTGAAGTTCTGGCCTGAAGTTCCAGTTGCCGGCACATCCGGCGAATTTTCCCTACTCTAGCCGTTAAGGGGCGTTGTGGCAAGGATAAGGCGGACAATGCAGTGCTATAAACCGTCGGTATTTGGCGGTGAAGCGTCGTTCAAGTATGATGGTGGTCCCAGACAACCAGACCGTGTCTGAGCAAAATGCTGAACCGAGGAATACTTTTATATGACCAACGAGCACCAACATCCGGAGGCGCCGGAGCAGATTGTGCCACAGAGCCTGAACGATTACCTGGAAGTGATGACCAAGGCAGTGTTCCAGAGCGGTCTGTCATGGCAGGTGGTGACCAGCAAGTGGCCCGGGTTCCGGTCGGGGTTCAAGGGGTTTGACGTAGCGACGGTGGCTGCCATGGGCGAGCCGGAGATCGATGCGCTGGCTGCCGACACCGCCATAGTGCGGAACCGGCGAAAAATTGCCGCAACGGTGCATAATGCCCAACGATTGATCGAACTGGACGAGGAGTACGGCGGGATACAGAACTACATGCGGTCGCACAGCGACTTCTATGCCGCGCTCAAGGATGTGCGGAAACAGTTCAAGTACATGGGAGACACCGGTACGTACTACTGGTTCTACGTTCTTGGCGAGGAAGTGCCGGACTATGGGGAGTTCTGCAACCGGAGCAAGTAAAATAACCGGCAAGAGTAAATAGTGGTTGAATCTGGTGTAAACCGTATCCAACTTGCGCGCGAGTTGCTTCAGGCGGCCCGGGAGGAGTTTGCCCGGGCCGAGGAGGCCAAAGGCGGCGCGGCGGTGATTGGCCTGCGCAATTCCTGCGGGAAGGGTTGGCTGGCCACCCTGGAAGCCCTAAATGCTTACTTCCTGAATCAAGGGGTTTCGGAAGGGGAACTGCCTGAGAACGACTGGGGGAGAAGGTATCTCGCCGCCCGGTATATGGACCGAGACCTGAGAAGAGCCTACATAGACATGCGGCAAACGTTTCACATTGACGGTTATTACGAAGGGATCGTTGAGTTTGATGATATGCCTCGTTATTTCGATGAACTTGAGGAATTCATCGAAAGTATGGAAGCGTCCGCTCACGCATGATTGGGAAGCACAGACCGGCTACCTTCCCAGCAGGAAGTTCAGCACGTGGGAGGTGTATTCCTCCGGTTTCTCGAAGGGGACCCAGTGGCCGCAGTTGTTTAGGAGGACGAGCCGGGAGTCGGCCAGGTTGTTGAGGGCGGCGATGCCGATTTCGAAGACGCACATCCGGTCGTAGCGGCCCCAGATGATGAGGCTGGGGGCGGTGATGTTGGGGAGGTCAACGCCGTGGTCGTAGGGCACGCTGATTGACTTCCGGTTGGCCTCGATGTGGTCGGGGTGGCCGGTGAAGTTGCCGTGGATGTAGTCCACGAGATCGTCGGTGACCAAGTTCGGGTCGTCGATATGCACTTGTAGATAGCGCCGCACTGTCTCTCGGGTGGCGTTGGGCCCCTCGGCCAAGACCTCGCGGGTGGCGCGGCTGCCCTCTGACGGGCGGTTGCCCATCAGGTAGAGGTCGCCGCCGGTGCGGATGTGGCACGCGCCGAAAACCAACTTGTCGACCCGCTCCGGCTCTTTCATCGCCAGTACCATCGCGCTCTGCCCGCCTTGGGAGTTGCCCAGCAGGTGGGCTTTTTCTATGCCCAGAACGTCCATCAGCCCCAAGGCGGTGCGGGCTTGGAGGTTGTGGAGAGGTTCGTCGTAGACTACCGGGCCGGTGCGACCGAAGTTGGGGAGGTCCATCACGATGCATCGAAAGTGCTCCGCAAAGGCAGGGAGGACCTTGTGGAAGGTAATCCAGCCAGTGGTGCCGGGGCCGTAGGAGTGGAGCATCACCAGCGGATAGCCGGAACCCACGTCGTGGTAGTGGACGTTCATGCCGTCCACTACCACGGTCCTGCTGGTGGACTGTTCGGTGAATTGTGGAGAGGTCACTTAGCCATGACTCCGTCCGATTGTTTGGGATCACCTTGATGATTACCTTACATAGGGGAGTAAATGGCAACCCAGGTCACGTATTCATCAACGTGTCATTGGGGTGAAACCTACCCCAAGGGAGTGGTTGGCTTTGAATATATGCTACCGGTTGAGCGAGTTGGAGCCCGGTGGAGGTTCGTTGAAGGGTTCTCCCTTCGCATCCGCCGCCATCCGCCGCCCGTTCCAAGCTTCCCATTCAGCATCACGCTCGGCACGGCCCTCGGCACGGCCCTCGGCACGGCCCTCGGCACGGCCCTCGACACGGCCTTTGGAGCGGCTCTCGGTGAGTAGTTGTTCTCTTTCGGCGCGCAGTCGCTCTTTCAGTGGGTTAAGCCATTTTTTGGTGAAGTAATCGGCCATTACCATAATAAACTTCGGTCCCTCCACGGTTAGCATTGACAGACCGGCGGCACCCACTGTATTGAGGCCGATACCTTGAATAATGGACAGCACGGTCTGCGGCAGGGTGTCCGCCGTGTTCTCGAATATCTCGTACCAGAGCAGGAAGCCGATACCGGCGGAGGCAAAAAGGGTAAAAAGCCCGAAGTATTGCGCCATCCGGTTGGGAGGTATACTCCAAATGGACTCCCGCGCTTCCTCCAGAGATAAACTCTCGCCAATCGTCCGCTCCGGCTCCGTGCCCGGCGTTCCCATACATCCGATGATAGCGGGAAATTGGGCAGTTGACTATAAGTCCTCTAGTTGTGGACTGCCCGTTTATTTCCATAGGGCTACCGGGCGACGGGGGCGTCCTGGAAGTGGGGCATGACGTGGGCGGCGAACAACTCGATGGAGCGCATGACCTTCTTGTGGGGCAGGCCGGCGAAGCCGAAGTTGCCGAAGACGTGGTTGATCCCGGCTTCCTGGGTCTGCTTCAAGCGTTCGATCACTACCTCGGGTGTGCCCCGGAGCGGCGGCAGGCCGGCGTGGCCCGGGTCGTCCCGGCGGTCGCGGTCGCGCTGGCGGTTGGCCCAGTGCTCGTAGCCCTTGGCGACTTTGCCGTTCTTGTCCATGGGCATACCTATGGGCGCGCCCGCTGTGCCGATGGAGCGGAGTATCCGCGAAGAGAAGTTCTCCAGTTCGGCGGCGTCTCTTTCCGCTTCCTCGACGGTGGGGGCGACGTAGATTGACTTGGACATGGGCGGGTCCAAGTGGGTGTGCTCGTGGCCGTGCTCTTCCATTTTCTGACGCCACAGCTTTATGACTTGGGGGGCTTGGCCCATGATGTCGGTGGGGCCGCCGGCGATGACCTGTATGTTGCGGCTGGCGGCGAATTCGACGCTGGCGGGGCTGGTGCTGACGGCTTGGAACAGGGGCGGGTAGGGCTTCTGCAAGGGCTTGGGCAGCACCCAGACGTCATCGACGTTGGTGAACCGGCCGTGGAAGGTGAGGGTCTCTTCGGTCCAAGCCTTGATCATCACATCGACGGCCTCGTGGAACCGGTCGCGGCTGGTGTCGATGTCGACGCCCACACCGTCGAACTCCTGCTGCTGGTAGCCGGCGCCGATGCCGAAGTTGAGCCGGCCGTTGCTGACGATGTCGAGCATAGCCACTTCCTCGGCGACAAGGACAGGGTTGTGCAAAGGCAGGACGATAACGGCGGTGCCGATGCGGATGTTCTTGGTGCGCCCGGCAACTGCGCCCATGAAGGACCAGATGCCGGAGAGCAGCCCGTGGCGGGAGAAGCGGTGCTCGCCCAGCCATACTTCGTCGATACCAACCTCGTCGGCGAACTGTATCTGCTCCAAGGCCTCGGTGAGGGCCTGCTGCTGGGTAAAGTCCTCGTGGTAGGGGACGATGGTGAAGATTCCGAATTTCATGGGGCCTCCTGTGCGGGTGGTGTTGGGGATTGCGGTACAGGTCTGTAGCCGCTGACCATGCGTAGAAGGGCAACGGTCTGTCTCAGGGAGAATATACCCGATGGGGCGACCGGGCAAGTCCTGATAACCGGGTATACTTGACCGCCGTGGGAAAGAGACATACTGTTACTGTACGCACGGGAGCTTCTATCGCCGTCTTTACAGGCAGGTTGAATCATGGTTGCTGTCAACAAGAAGTACGATGTCATCGACCCCGTCACCGGGGAACTGGACCGGAGGATATTCGTCGATCCTGACATCTACGCGGAGGAGCAGGAGAAGGTGTTCGGGCGGGCTTGGCTGATGATCGGGCACGAGAGCCTGATATCCAAGCCCAACGACTTCTTCCATACATACATGGGGGAGGAACCGGTCATACTGACGCGGGACGGGAAGGGGGAGTTGCACGCCTTCCTGAACATGTGCCGCCACCGGGGCAATCGGGTGGTGCGGACGGACTTGGGGAACGCGGCCAACTTCGCCTGCGCCTACCATGGGTGGACATTTTCCAACGACGGCAGCCTGGAGTACGTGCCCGGCGAGGAGGAGGCCTATTACGGCGGGCTGGACCGGGGTTCGCTGGGGCTGATAGAAGCGCGGGTCGAGACCTATGCGGGGATCGTTTTCGCCTGCTGGGACGAGAACGCGCCGACGCTGGCGGAGTACTTGGGGGACGCCCGCTGGTGCCTTGACGTGAACTTCAACAGGCTGGACAACGGTACGGAGGCCATCGGCCCCATCAAGTGGATTGAGCCGTTGAACTGGAAGGCGGCGGTGGACAACTGCTCGGACAACTACCATGTTCCCACGACCCACCTGTCCACCATAATCGTCCAAGGGCGGCACTTGGGGATACCGAGGCTTACCCACGAGCAGCAGTTTTCGTCCACCAACCGGCACCTGTTCGTGAACGGCCATTCCCTGACCATGAGGTTCCTGGAGCGGGACGACCAAGCGCGGCAGACCCACGGGATAAATCCGCAGAACCGAGAGATGTTCGAGGACTACTACCGCGGCACCCTGGACGAGGCGGAACGCCGGCTGGGGACATTGCGGGCCCGCAGGCTGCAACTGGGCAACCACAGCCTGTTCCCCAACGGGGTGCTGGGGTTCCGGTTGGCCCATCCACGGGGGCCTATGGAAACGGAATTCTGGCACTTCGTGCTTTACGAGAAGGAAATGCCCAAGGAGTTGAAGACGGCGCTAAGGCGTGGGAGCGCCAACTACAACGGCGTCACCGGGGTGTTCGAACAGGACGACATGGACAACTGGAGGGGCGTTACCCAGTCGGGCTTGAGCCGGGTGGCGCGAAAGTACCCGCAGGACCTTTCGATGGGGGTGGGCCGCGCCGGGCGGCATCCCGATCTGCCGGGGACGGTGTCGGAGCGGTACACGTCGGAGAGCAACCAGCGGAACTTCTACCTGCGTTGGCAGCAGTTTATGAACGCGGAAAGCTGGGCCGACATTCCGCTGGAGCCGGGGACAATGGACTATGAGGGAACGGCGACGATACGGGGATAGAGTCCTCGGCAATCGGGGACCAGTGTTCAAGGGCGGGCAATGACGACAAACAAGTCGGGAGCAACGCAGTCACAGCAGGAGTTGTGGCATGAATTGATGCAGTTCTACATCGCCGAGGCGTGGCTGCTGGACGAGCGGCGGTTCCGGGAGTGGCTCGACTTGTTCACCGACGACGTCCTGTACTTCATGCCGCGGCGGTTGAACGTCCACCGCCACGAGTTGCACCGGGAGTTGTCTGAGGAAGGGGACCTGGCCATCTTCGAGGACGACAAGACCTACCTGACGATGCGGGTGGACCGCTTGGAGACAGGCATGGCGTGGGCGGAGGACCCGCCGTCGCGGACGCGGCACATAGTGGGCAACTTGGTAGTGGAGCCGGTCTCCGATGGGGTGGTCAAGGCCAAGACGGCGTTCATCCTTTACCGTTCCCATCACGAGACGGACGAGAACATTTTCGCCGGCAGCCGGGAGGATGTGCTGCGCAGGACGGACGACGGGTGGAAGATTGCGCGGCGGACGATTGTGCTGGACTCGAACGTTATATTGGCTAAGAATTTGAGCGTGTTTTTTTAGGGGTCTTTATGCCGATTCCTCATCTGGGATGGCGTCGGCGAGTATAGGCCGGATGCGGTTAAGGAATGCTACGGCGCGGTTGTATGCGGACCGTGCGTCAGGTTCGTTGAAAACCTCTTCAATGTCGTAATCGGCAGCGATACGCAGCTTGTATAACTGACCGATCAGAGCACCCCACTCTGACTCAATTATACCTGGTCTCACAAGATGTAGGCTAAACATCTTTCCAACACCTTTATGCGTCCTCGCAGTCACATCACGTAATTCTAATCCCGCTTTCGCACCATGCATAACGGAGAAGTAAGCCGACGAAATAGCATTTGCGTAAAGTCCGTTGGACTGGCAAAGCCGAGTCGCCGTGAGGCCCTCCTGCGCCCGCCGCCACTCTGCGGCCGCTCGGAGATGTTCATATAACACTGATACCTTCACGGGTTACCCTCTGATAAATAGGGGAGTCATTCTGCTTCCGCTTCTCCCACTCTGTTCGGGTGTATACCGATATTGAAGGCGCGGCAGAAAAAGATGCGGTGTCAATAACATACCCCAGGTAGCTGACTTCGTCTTTCTTGTCGCGGTCCCCTTCCCGTATCAGCACAAGAACTTCCATTTCGATATCCGGGTCGCTGACACCGCGGGCATAGGGACCGTAGATGAGGATATCTTCCACCAAGCCGGGGAATTTGTCTTGAAGCTGGCGGCGGTACTCGTCCAGCCAGCTTTGCTCGTCGGCAGTGAGGTTTAGCCTTCTCTTGGGGTCGGACGAGGCGCGTTTCAACGAAGACACGTCAATACGGTTGCTGGCGTGTTTGATGGTTATGGCGCAAAGACGGCCCTCGGCGTCCACGCCAAGGGAGGTATTCTCATCAAACTCTCGCCTCTCGCCTGTTTCCCCGGGGCAGAGTTCGATATGAATGGTGTCGGTATCTTGGAGGTAATTGATCTTCATGGTTTAACTGCCCGTTTGGGGAGAGAATATGATATTGCATCCCACCGAGACGCATTCCATTATATAAGAAAAGGGCAACCGCCCGGCCCCTGTGGCAGCGGATTACATCTTTGGTCGTCTATAAAGACCATTCATATATGCTCAATCCCATCTAATGCTCTGGGAGGGTTGGTAGATTCGTGAAAATAGAGATTGGTGAATCCCTTTGCTATTCGTACCTGCGGCATGTGAAGCGTTGTTGGCTTGTGCAAACTAACTGGAAAGTATCCGAACATTGGGAAAAGTACAAGACGGACGAAGAGTTGGAAACAATGTTTCTTGCCATGAAGCAGAGATTTGACCGGGATGGCAACGTTTTCAAGAAAACTACGGGGGTAGCGCAATTTCTGGGCCAAGGTGAGATAGATGTAGTGGGAGTGGACCAGCAGAGTGGAGTCCATGCCATGGAGGTTGCTTTCCATGAAGCCGGTTTGAATTATGGAGGCGGCGTTGACAACAGGGTATTCAAAAAATTGTTGCGCACCGTAATGATATTGAAGGCCTACCAGCCACCGAGGACAACGCACCATATCTACTTTGTTTCTCCGAAAGTGAATCCGGGTGTTCAACAACCGGTGGAGGTCATTTTCACTGCATTGCGGTCGGAATACCCGGACATAGAATGGAATCTGTTCTTAAACGACGACTTCAGTGAGCAGGTTGTGCATCCGACATTGGAAAAAGCAGGGAGTGTGGCGGATACATCGGAGTTGTTCATGCGTTCATGGAAGTTATTGGACGTGGCTGGAGTGTTGAATACCCGGACAGTGACTACCGAACCTGTGAGAGTGGACACGATTCGGAATGCGCCCACCACGTCGTTCGAGCGTGTCCCCAATGTGCACGTCCCTCGTAGTCTCAAAACTGATGGTGAGACCGCGAGGGGCGGACGTGGCGAATTACAACCGATCGTGCGTAACCTGATGAAAACGCTGTTGGAGGACTATCCGACAGTTCTCAATGATACAGACGTGCGCAACCTAATGAACCGCGATTACTGTAAGGACAACTTGGGACTCAATCTCGGCAATCTTTCGCTAATCCGCAGGGTTGAGAACGGAAGAGAAGTTTCAGGCCATGCCAGATACTGGGAAAGGCCGTATGGTGGGCAGTTCTACGTTTGCTCACAGTGGTGGAAGCGTTATCACATCGACAACGCGAAAAGCCTTCTGAGTTTCGTGACCGAACTCACTCAAAGGAAGCTGGACCATCAGGGCGTATCCGCCTTAGAGGAGCACAAGCGAGCACTGCGCAATTACATCGGGTGACTTTGAGAAAGCACTCTTTCTTTCAATACGAAAAGGAGCGGCCATTTGGCCGCCCCATCGTTGTTGCCGGGCGATGTCGTGAGCCGGGGTTATTCTTCGCGGAGGTGGAAGGGGACTACGCCGGGGGCCCACCATTTCTCCCAGCTTTCGTCCACCTGTTCCTGGAAGAACTTGATGTCTTCCTGGGTGAAGTGGGCGAAGCGGCCTTGGCGGAGGAGGTAGTCTTCCACGGGCTTCCGCTTGCGGATGCCGCGGGCGATGGCACGGGACGGGCCGTTGAGGATGAGTTCGCCGTCGATGATTTCGTACTGGACCCAGAGACCGACTTCCACGGCCAGCATTCCCAGTTCATGTGAGTACTTGGGGTCGTAGTCCCAGCCCTTGGGGCAGGGGTCGATGCTGTGGATGAAGGTGGGGCCGCCGATGGTCAGGGCACGGCGTATCTTGTTGTTGAAGTCCAATCCATAGGAGCCGCAGGCGGTGGCGACGTAGCGGACGCCGGGGTGGCCGGTGGCCAGCATGGGCGCCGTGTTCTTCTTCCAGCGTTTGTTCATGATGCGGGTCTCGGTCCCCGGAGGGCTGAAGGTGGAGTTAGCGCCCCAAGGAGAGCTGCCCGACACCTGGATGTCGGTGTTGGCGTAGGACTCGTTGTCGTAGCAAAGGATGAGCAGGTTGTACTCGTCGTGCTGGAGGGCCGCCGAGATGGCGGACAGGCCCATGTCCACGCCGCCGCCGTCGCCGCAGAAAGCGATGACGTTGATGGGCTCTTCCTTCATCTTGCCCTTGCGCATCATGGATGCCAGGCCAGCGGCGGTGCCGGTGGCGGCGGAGCCGGAGGAACCCAACTGGGTGTGCATCCACGGCACCACCCAGGGAGTGCTGTAGTAGGTGGTGTTGGCCACGTACATGCAGCCGGTGCTGCCCAGCACGATGGTGCGGGGGCCGGAGGCCTTGACCATGAGCCGCATCACCAAGGCGGACTCGCAGCCTTGGCAGGTGCGGTGGCCGGAGGTGAACTGCTCCTCCAGAGGGATATTTTTTACTCCCCGAACCTGGGGAAGGTCTTGCACAGTAGTCATTTTTACTCCCTCACTCCTATCCAGGTAGATTCTTGCTCGATTACTCCGGTGTCGATGGCCTTCTGGGTGATGTCGATCATTTCGTTCACGTCATTGACGTGGACTTCCCGTCCGCCCAGACCGGCGATGAAGTTCAGGACCTGCGGACGCTTTTCCATCGGGTACAGGGCCGACCGCAAATCGTTGAAGAGGACTCCGGCGAAGGACGGCGACCCGAAGGAGTAGTCGCGGTCGATGACGCAGACGGCCTTGCAGTTGCTGAGCACCTCGCGGAGTTCATCGGTGGGGAACGGGCGGAAGAACTTCACCCTGACGAATCCGATCTTCTTGCCCTGCTCGCGCAACCGGCGTATGGCGACGCGGACGGGCAGGGCCAGGGTGCCCATGCCAACGACGATTATCTCGGCGTCGTCGGTCATGTACTCTTCGATGAAGGGGCTGGGATCGCCGCGGCCGAAAATGTCCTTGAATTCGGCGTAGGCGTCCTTGATGACGGGTACGGCCTTGATCATGGCTTCGTGGCCTTGGCGGCGAATCTCCATGAGCCAGTCTTCATTGACCTGCGGCGCCACCGTTATGGGGTTGTCGGGGTGGAGTTGCAGGTTGCCCCGGTTGTAAGGGGGCAGGAACCGTTGCACGTCCCGGGCGGTGGGCACATTGACCAACGCTTGGGAGTGGGTAAGGAAGGAGCCGTCGCAACTGATGGCCATGGGCAGGAAAACGTTGGGGTCCTCGGCCACGCGCCAAGCCATTAACGCGATGTCCAAAGCCTCTTGAGCGGTGGCTACCCAGTAGAGCATCCAGCCCAGGTCACGCACTGCCAGGGCATCGTTGTGCTCCACGCCGAATGCGCCGGGGTCGTCAAGAGCGCGGTTGCCGACCATCGCCACGACGGGCATCCGCAGGCCGGCGGTGACGGTGATAGCCTCGAAGGCATAGAACCAGCCCACGCCGCTGGAGCCGCAGAAGGTCCGGGCGCCAACGGCGGAGGCGTGCTTGACGATTTCGAACTGGGAGTGCTCGCTTTCGGCCACGATGAAGTCGCAGTCGAACGCTCCGTTGGCCTTGAGCTGCGACACGTACTGCATGACCGTGTCGTAAGGCCGGATGGGGTAGGCAGTGATGACGTCAACGTCGGCCAAGGCACAGGCGAGAGCGATGGCTTCGCTGCCGCTGATAAGCTCCTCCGACTCGGTCTGGAACATTGTTGTTTGAGTGGTGGTAGTCATTCAGGTCCCCCTATGCCAATCCGGCGGAGTCCGCCATCTCGGAAATTTCTTCGGCGTATCCTCCGACATGGTGGAAGCCGTGGGTCCGGGTTTCCTGCTTCTGCTTGGTGATGAGTTCGGTCATCCAAGCCTTGTAGCCTTCCTTGTCCTTCTGCCAAGCCTCGTACTGGCTGTCGTTGTTCTCGAACTCGGCCTCGGTGACCATGGTGACGCAGTCGGCGACGGGGCAGACCGCTTCGCAGACGCCGCAGCCGCAGCAGGACTCCATGTTGGCGTCATACAGGCCGTCGGGTGTAACGTCGAAGCAGGTGTCGGGGCACTGGAGCCAGCAGAGGGTACATTTGATGCAGGTGTCGAAGTTGACAACCGGGCGCATGGAGCGGGTGCTGTACTTCTTGAAGACGGAGTTTCGCACGGGCTGGTAGCCGCCCTCGCCGCCGCGGAAGCCGGTGCCCGATTCGATGCCGCGGATCACCAGACCTTCTTCCATGGACTTCCAACCGGGGAGGTCGAAGCTGTAGGGGGTCTCAGGGTTGCCCTCGCCGGGTTCCACCGGCCTTACGGCGGTCATGTCGTAAGCCCTCTGGGCGGAGGCCACCTTGGTGTCGTTGTGCCACTGGTCCTGTATGGACTCCAGCATCGACTCCAAGCTGAACAATTCGGGGCATACGCTGCACAGGGTCCCCAGAATCCGCACGTCGGTGTGGTCGTCCTTGTACACCCAGAGGCCGGAGAAGCTGACGGTGCTTTTTATGACGGACAAACCGAAAGGCGAGTCCTTCTGGTGCATGTCCCGGACCAGGTCGTCGGCGTCCTGGCGCGATGTGACGATCAAGGTGCCGTTGGGCTTGGTCAACTGGTTGATGGGTTGCAGGCCGTACCATGCCCAGGACTCGACGCCCTTGCACATGGTGTCATCGACGTTGATGGTGACGTCGACCTCCGTTGGCTCGTACCTGGAAAGGGTCTCTTCCAGTTCTTCCGGGTCGTCCGCCACCACGGCGAACTGTTTCGCCGGGATGCCATTGCGCTCGGGCGAGTCTCCATAGCGACCAAAAGCGGTGCCTATTTTGCCCTCTTTCCTGGCGGCGAAGACTATGGAGCGCACGATGTTGCGGGCGAGGGTCTTCTGGAAAATACCCCGGTACACCACCTCCACAGCTACTGTGCTCATATGGTTTTTCCTCCCTAAGTTAGGTTATGTTGGTTTTCCGATTCGGGGTCTGCGTTCAAGCCGTAAGCTTGGGGCTTACAGGGCTTTGCCTGTGTCAATCGCCGGACGCGGCTGCGGGTTCGACCATGGTCAGGTGGTGTTCCATGGCCCGGCGCGCGCCATCAGCGTCTCCCAATTGGACCATTTTCAGGATGTTCCGGTGGGATTCCAGGGAGCGTTGGGGGCGGCCCGGCTCCTGAAAAGACCGGTCTCGGGAACGGTGGAGAATGTCCTCCACCGCGCTTACCAACTTCATCAAGGCCGAGTTCTGGGTAGCAGCCGCCAATGAGAAGTGGAAGGCGGTATCGGCATCGGCGCCGGTCCTTCCGTCCCGGATTTCCTCCGACTGGGTCTCCAGGATCCTCTCCATCTTATGGATCTGCTCCCGGTCGGCGCGCTGCGCCGCCAAGGCCGCAATCTGCGGCTCCAGGATGTGCCGCATCTCGAAGATGTGTTTCAGAGCACCGTTGCCCGCGCTGAGAGTGGAGGCGATCAAAGCGGCCATGGATTCCAGGTTGTCGGTGTTGATGAAGGTGCCGGACCCGCGCTTGCTGATCACGAGGCCCTGGAGTTCGAGGGACCGGATGGCTTCGCGGACGGAACTGCGGCTGACCTGAAACTGCTCCGCCAGCACCCGTTCCGACGGCAAGCGGTCTCCGGGCTTGAGGGAACCCTCCTGAATGAGGGCGCGGAATTTGTCGCCCAAGCCCTCATGCAAGCGTTGGGCGCGTGCTGTTTGCGTTGCCATTTGTTGCGTCGTTAAGTGGTCAGACCAATTTGAGGGCGATTATACACTTCAGGAAGGGCTTGTCAAGTGGTGGCGAGGGTATGTGCAAAGTAATTTGCCGTCAGCACAGACTTCGCAATCGTCCTGGCGGAAGCCGTCTCTCGAAATTGACAACCGCGAGAAGCGTAGACGATGATGGACATAGTTTCCGAAATGTTCGGTCTCGACGGGTCTATGTAATGACGCGACTCAGCCCTAAACGCCGTGCTCTCTCCATTGTCTTCATTGTAATGATTGTCGTGGGGCTATTGGGGCCGCTGGCGGGCCATGCCCAGACGGCGCACGTCCTGGTAATGGAGGTTGGTGGAATCATCAACCCGGTCAAGCAGAGGTTCATTGCCCGCGCAATGGAGGAAGCTGCGCGGGACCAGACCAGACTGCTGGTCATCGAACTGGATACTCCGGGAGGCCTTATAAGCTCCACACGCAAGATCGTAGAGCTGCTGTTGGAATCGCCCGTTCCCGTGGCAGTATACGTCACACCCCCTGGGGCCAGGGCAGGGTCGGCCGGCACTTTTATCGCGGCAGCCGCAAACTTTGCTGTGATGGCGCCAGGCACCAACATCGGTGCGGCCAGCCCGGTATCCGCCTCCGGGAAGGACCTGGAGGAGACGATAGCCTCCAAGGCGGAGAACGACGCGGCGGCGCTGATCCGGAGCATTGCCCAGGAACGGGGCAGGAACGAAGACAAGCTGGAGGAGACCGTGCGTCAAGCTGCCTCCTTCACTGCCACCGAAGCGGTTGACCACAACATTGTGGACTTCATAGCGGAGGACCTGGACGACCTTCTGGAACAACTGCAAGGCCTCGAGGCGGAGACCGAATCCGGCGCCCTCCGGTTGGACGTTCAAGGGGTGGAGCAGCGGCGTTTCGAGAAGAACGTTTTGGAGGTCTTTCTTGAAATAATTTCCCATCCGAACGTGTCGTTCATACTCCTTACCATAGGAGGGATCGGGCTGATAGTGGAGTTATTCAGCCCGGGACTCATCGGGCCGGGCGTGGTCGGCATCATTTGCTTATTGCTGGCGTTTCTTGCGTTGGGAAATCTGCCGGTCAACTGGATTGGGGTAGTTTTCCTGGCATTGGCGATAGGACTTGTCGTGTTGGAAATCCAAGTAAGCGGGTTCGGGATTTTCGGCATCGGCGCCATCGTAAGCTTCATTATCAGCGGGATACTGCTGTTCAATAAGTTCGGGGAGGTATCCCCGACTATGCCCGAGGTATCGGTAAGCTGGTGGCTGATCGGCGGCATGGCGGCTGTCCTGGCGTTGGCCCTGTTATTGGTGGTCAGGACCATCCACCAGTCCAGACAGTCTGAGCCGGAAGTAGTGGGTCCCGGGCTGATTGGTCAAATGGGGGTGGTAGTCACCGACCTGGCGCCAAGGGGCTTGGTGCGGCTGGGAGAGGAAACATGGACAGCAATCAGCGATGATGATACCGTTATCCAAGCAGGGGAAAGGGTGATAGTCGCGGAAGTGAACGGGTTGACTCTCACCGTTTTCCGTGAACGAGGTACGGAGATTTAACTCATTACGGGCCAGGAGGCATTTATGGCGTCGGGCATCGTTGTAGTAAAGCAATACGAACGGATGGTTGTCTTAAAGTGGGGACGCCTCAACAGCGTTGCCCAACCAGGGTTCAGGTTCCTGATCCCAATCATTTACACCGGGCGTGTCGTGGACATCAGGGAGCAGGTCGAGCGAGTGCCCACGCAGAAATACATCACGCGGGACAACGTGGTGGTCGATATGGACTTCGTCCTCTATTACCGCGTGCTGGAGGACCAGCCGGAAAGAGCCGTGCTACAGGTTGCGGACCATCATGCCGCCGTGCGAAACCTGGCGGTGGCGGAGTTGAGGTCCATCATCGGCAACATCACCCTCGCCGATGCCTTGGCGGAGAGGGAACGAATACAAAGCCAGCTTCAAGTGGCCTTGGATGAAAACACCGGACGCTGGGGGGTGAAAGTGCAAGGGGTTGCGGTCAACGAAATCGACCCGCCTCCAGGTGTGAAGCAAGCCATGGAGCGGGAGAAGTCAGCGGAAGCCATCAAGACTGCGGATATCACCGAGTCCGAGGGCCAGCGCCAAGCGCAGATCAACCGGGCTGAGGGCGAGAAACAGGCCCAGATACTGAAAGCCGAGGGCGAACGCCAGTCGGAGATACTGGAAGCGGAAGGCGATCAGCAGGCCCAGATCCTGCGAGCCCAGGGTTTCAGTACGGCGCTGGACCAAATTTTCCAAGTGGCCAACAATGTGGACACCAAGACCATGAGCCTTCAATACTTCGAGACGCTGAAGTCCTTGGGGGCCAGCCCGTCGACCAAGTGGATTTTCCCGATGGAGTTTACGTCGATGCTGTCGGGTTTCACCGGCATAGGAGGCAACTCCAACCAGCAACAGAACAACAACTCAGGGAGCAGCTAACCTGCGGCAGGCGAAACCGACCCAGAGGCCCTCTCCACGCTGGGGAGGGCCTTTTTCATTTGCGTCCAGCCTGTTTAGTGATGCAGGCGCGGCAACACCAGCCAGCCATCTTCATCAGCGCCCAACATGTCCGTGTCTTCCTGCGAATGCAGCAACCCGGTATAGGCGTTGACCACAGCGTCGCAGGAGTTGCGGTCGAGGCTGTCCAAGCAAGCGTCGAGGCCCTGGACGAGCGGGGTAAGGTGTTCTTTCATAAAGACGAGGCTTTCCTTGCTGTTCTTGGGAGGGATTTTGTCCCCGAAGAGTATTACCTTGGTGCCGTGCGGGTAGACTTCTATGACTTGGCACCCTTGATTCCTCAACTGCCGGCTGATGTTGATACCCCGATAGATCAGCGTCCGAATGATCGAACGCTTGTTGGTGAAGAAGCAACTTATGCCCATACGAGCAAGTTCCAACTCTGCGGCTCTGCCCTTCTTCTGGGGCGGCGTGGCCGAACAGGAGCAGGATGCCTCCAAGCAGCACAAGCTGGCTGGCAGGCTTAACGGGGCCCCAATGGCTATCAAGCTGGGCTGATATTCCTCGCTCATTTGCAGCAATTCGTCGTCGTTGCGGAAGCTGTTCAGGAACGAAAACCGAGCGGCGTCGTCCAACGCCACAACAGAGCTCTTACGTTTGGGGGACGCTCTGAGGTCAACACCAAATATCATTTCTACTCTCCACGGGAAACGAGTGAAATCGCGCCTTCCCTTAAGGAAGGCGAGGAGAAGTCTCACCGGGCACGAAGGGAAACCGGGAAACCCAAGGGTCGGTGTGCAGCTAGCCGCCGCCAGGAGAAGGTGGGCCGAGCAAACCGTCCGGGCCGGAAAAAGCGCCTAGAAAGTCGATGGCGGACACGTAAGGGTCAGCCTCCCTGTCCGCTACTTTTTGAAGAGTCGTAATTAGTTCAGGATCAGCCTCTACCAATGCCTTCAATCTACGTCCCAATTCCTCTTCCACCGTTTCCAAAAACTCCTGCTGACGCCTGCGACTTCTGCGCTCGGCCAGTTGCGACGAAACGTCAAGAAACTGCCGATGTTCCTGGATTGCAGCCCAAAGTTCCTCGATGCCTTCGTTGGACCGTGCTTGAGACAGCAGCACCGGCGTGTCCCAGGAGGGCCGGTCAGGCGTCAACTGGAGCATGGCCTGTATGGCCGCCGCCATTTGATTGGCGCCATTCTGGTCTGCCTTGTTGACCAGATAGATGTCGGCGATTTCCATGATTCCGGCCTTCAGGGCCTGAATCCCGTCGCCGGACTCGGGCATGATCACCACCAATACCGTGTCCGCCACACTCATAATCCCCAACTCCGACTGTCCCACTCCCACCGTCTCCACCAACACAACGTCGGTGCCTGCCGCGTCCAGCAACCTCACCATGCCTTTGACTATCCGGGGCAACCCCCCGGACTGCCCTCTGGTGGCCACGCTACGGATGAACACTCCATTGTCCAGGTAGTGCCGCTGCATCCGTATGCGGTCGCCAAGAATGGCGCCTCCAGTGAACGGGCTGGTGGGGTCCACTCCGATGATACCCACTGACAAGCCACGTCCCCGGAGCAACTGGGTAAGACGGTCTACGATAGTGCTCTTGCCAACCCCGGGCGGGCCGGTTATCCCCACGGTATAGGCGCCGCCAGTGTGTGGGTCGATAGCCTGGAGTACTGCCGAAGCCGACGGGTCGCCGGCTTCCAATCGGGAAAGGGTACGCGAAAGGGTACGCCTGTCACCCGCCAGCAACCGCTGGGAAAGTTCTGTCATTGGCAGAGAGTCCAGGGCCTGCAACGTAGGCCGGAAGGGTCGAATTCGGGGCACAATTTGACTCTAGCACCCCCCAATTATGAGCGTCAATAGGGCCTGTAAGTTATCAACACTGTGCAAAATATGTGAATAAGTGGCGACAGTTACGGATGTGTACAGGTGCTTCTATGTGCTTGTTGATGTATTCACGCCACGAGAAGCCATAACTGTTGATGATTATGTCACTTAGGCAAGAATTGATTCCCGTAATATTCGTAAAATCCAACAAAAGTATAGAGAATCACTATGATGTGACAATGGTGTGCAGGGAAAAAGAGATGTTGAGCCGCAGGCACGATTACCCGGTCTTCACAGGCTGAGTTGTCAGCTATGGACTCCCGCCTGCGCGGGAGTGACGGATTGGGTATGCGGGAGTGATAGACGGGGCACGCGAGAGTGACGGGTTGGGTAACGCGTCAAGTTTTGAGGGGGTTACTTGCCGGGCCTTTTCATTCTCTCGTCATTCCCGCGCAGGCGGGAATCTATGTGGTCTTGCCACTGGAATATTGCCGTAGGCCGCAAGTATGTGGATTCCCGCTTTCGCGGGAAAGACGGAACCTATGTAACCCAACCCGGAAAATGAAAAAGCCCTGGGGTTACTTGCCGGGCCGCACATACTATAAGTAGGGCGGCCCGGACTGGTCAGCGGTGGAAACCGTCCTGGAAACCCCGGGCGTTAGCCGTAATCAACAGGTCCGGCCGTTGGCCCCACCGGCGGAGGAAGCGGCCGAAATTCTTACGGCTCAACTCGTCCCGCTGGTTGTCGTCCAATTCTGTCCATTGCCGGTGTTCGTGACGAACCAAGGGAAGCGAGTTGTCGGCGACGATGCGGTAACCCTTGTCCTTGAACTGGAAACAGTAGTCGATATCGAGATTGCGGTAGAACCTGAAGCATTCCCGCATCAGGCCCACGCCGGTCACGGAGTCACGGCGGAAGGCCATGCAGTAGGCCTGCATGGCGTCGGCCTCTCCTTGGTCGACCTCCTCGTGGAAGTGCTGCAAATCGTCGGTGGACAAGCCATACGGTCCGAAAATACCGACCGACTCCTCCGCCAGCCGTTCCCGTACCGGCCCAAGGAGGTTCCCCACGATTTCAGCGGAGCCGTCCATAATGATGATGTTATCGCCCAAGCTTTGCTTGATGCCGATGTTCTTGCCGGCGGCGTCGCCGATGTTGTGATCGCAGTGGATGACCCGGACGCTATCGTGGGTTGCCTGAAACTCTTCAAGCCATTCAGAGGTGCCGTCGGTAGAACCGTTGTCGATCACTATGATTTCGCTGGAGTAGTCGCCGGTGTGCCGGAGCATACTGGCAACGCACCGCTCCACGTCGTCCCGGTAGCCGTAGGCGTTGAGGATGAAGGTAAAGTCGTACTTGGAAGGACGGTCCAGCAACGATTCCACTTCCCTGGAGGATGATACGGCGGTCCAACGTTCCAGTTGCTGTTCCAGCGCGGTCTTGGGCCGCACCCGCGGCGCGCCGGCGGTGTCTTCCAGCAGATACCCTTGGGCCACAATGTCGGACCGCAGGGCGTCGGCAGCGGTGTAGTCGGCCTGCTGGCGAAGTCCGCCGCGCTGACCAACGCTGACGGCGACGGGCTCGGGCAACTGGTATTGCTGCGGCACCTCGCCCAGGTCGAGACCGTAGATACGGTCGAAGTCCAAGAGAAGGTCGAGCTTGGCTTGTCCGGGCAATTCGGAACGGACCAGGTCCCAAGTGAGAGCCAGGGCGCCCGGCATGTCCAGATCATTTTCCACGGTTTCCCAAAACCGCCGGCGCCACTCCTCGGTTTCCGCAGGCAATTCGGCCAGGGGCGGCAGGTTCTTCCACAACCAGATGCGGTCGCGCAGGTTAGTAAGGGCCTTTTCGGACGCTTTCAACGAGTTGAAGGTGAAGTTCATCCGGTGACGGTACCGGACGGTCAAGCAGAGATAACGGAAAGCGAGAGGGTCGAAGCCCCTGGAAATCAACTCGTCGATAAGAAACACATTGCCGGACGACTTAGCCATTTTGGCCCCGTCGGCCAGCAGGTGCTGGGCGTGGACCCAGTACCGGACATGGGGTCTACCGAAGGCGGCCTCGCTCTGGGCGATCTCGTCTTCGTGATGAGGGAAGATATTGTCCACCCCGCCGGTGTGGATGTCGAACTCCTCACCCAGATACTTGCTGGCCATGGCGGAACATTCAATGTGCCAGCCGGGGAAGCCGTCGCCCCAGGGACTGGGCCATTTCAGGTCTCTTCCCGGCTCGGCGGCTTTCCAGAGAGTGAAGTCCCTCGGGTCCTGCTTGAGCGGGTCGGCTTCGGCGCGGACACCTTCCAGCAGGTCGACGCCGGTGTTGCGGGAGAGCTTGCCGTAGTCCTGGAACTTTGGCACGTCAAAGTAGACGTTGCCGTTGCGCTCGTAGGCGTAGCCGTTGGCCACCAAGCGCTGGACAATCTCCACCATCTCGGTGATGTGGCCGGTGGCCCAAGGGAACTCGTGGGCAGGGAGGATGTTCATGCGCTGTTCGTCGCGGTGGAAAATGCCGGCGTAATACTGGGTTATGTCCTGTACGGTGCGGCCTTCTTCCATAGCGGCAAGGATAACCTTGTCGCCCCCGGACTCCACCAACTCCTGGCGCATGTGTCCCACGTCGGTGATATTTTTAACGTGGTAGACGGTATGGCCGGAGGCCTCGATCACGCGGCGGATCCAGTCCGCCATCAAGTAGGTCCTCAGGTTGCCGATGTGGGCATCCCGGTACACCGTAGGCCCGCAAGTGTACATGCTTACCGAGCCGGGCTTGATGGGCTGAATCTCCTCGGTCCTCTTCGTCAGCGTGTTGTAAATGCGCAGCAAACCTGTCCCCCTTTTGCTCCCGGGCTTAGCGGAAGTTTAACACGGCAGGGGCTGTTATTGCACCCAAAACGTCAACGAGGCCGGAAGTGTGCAGCCTCAGCTCATAGAAGGCATGGGGTCGAACCGCGATGGACTGAACCCGTCAATAGACAGCTCGGTCTCGCCGTCCACCATGAGGTCCGCCACGGCCTTGCCGATGCCGGGACTCAACAGGATACCCTTCTTGCCCGCGCCGGTGGCTAAGTAGACGTTGTCCCACTCCGGCAATTTCCCTATGCAGGGCAGCCAGTCGGGGGTGACGGGGCGCAGGCAGGCCGTTTGCTGGACGATGGCGGCATCGGCTACGTCGGGTATCAGCCTGGTGGCTCTATCCAGGAGGGACAGGCGTGCGGACTCGCTGGTCTCCTTGTCGAAGCCGCGCCACTCCTCCGTCGCGGCCGACCACACCAGGCCGTCGGGCTTGGAGTAAAGGGAACCACCGCCGCCGGAAATGTTGTGGGCCAATGCGGGTCCGGGCAACCGCAACCGGAGGATTTCCCCCTTCAACGGGTCGACCGGGATGTAGGTGTTCAGCCACGGTTCAGCCTGCCGCGACCAGGGCCCCATGGCAAGGACCACTTGGCCACAGGAAATGACGCCGTCGTTCAACACAACCCTCGTAACCCGGTTATGGTCGCGTTCCAGCAGGCGCACCGTACCCAAGCGGACGCTGGCGCCCATCTGCTCCGCCGCATGGCCGAGAGCGATGGTGTATTTGTAGCTGTCCAGGGAAGCGTTGCCCCTGGCATAAACCCCGGCGACCACACCGGGGCCTATTCTCGGCTCAAGGTCCGCCACTTCGCCAGGGTCCAGCCGGTGGGCATCGAACCCGTCAGCGTCGGAGAATGCTTCTATGGTCTCTTCCAGACCTGATGCTTCGGTCTCGTCGAATGCGACCTGTAGTAAAGAGACGATGTGGCCTTCGTAGTCGATTCCGGTCTGTTCCTTCAGCACATCCCAAAGGTCCAAGTGCATGTGGAAAGACTCGATTGACAAGTCACTCAACAGGCCGGGGATGCCCAGCCCTTGGAGGGGGTTCAGGCCGCCCGCGGAGTACCCGGAGGCCTGCGTGCCCAGTCCTTCCCGTTCGATGATGGTGGCCTTGACTCCGGCCAAGCCGAGATAATAGGCTACCGCGCAACCGCCTACTCCTCCGCCGACTATGACAACGTCGCTGGTTTCCGTCATTTGTTCAACCTCTTGTTATGTTATTGGGACCGGCTGAGTCCGTTTGCCCACCCGTTACCAAGGATGATATTCTGATTTGAGACAGCCGTTGCGGCTGATTATGATTTGGGAAACAGGCGACGAACAGATACTCGCCAACAGGAGTCAAGGATGCCTATTTACGAGTTCTATTGCGCCGAGTGCGACGCCGAATTCGAGACGATCCTCCCGGTTTCCAGGATGAACGACGCTGTCCCTTGCGGGACGTGCGGCCAACCCGGTCAGCGTCAACTCTCCACCTTCTCCTTCAAGTCCAATTCTTTCACCGCGCCCCACCTGAAGCCCACCAAGACCAAGCCTTTTCGCTCGCACAGCCGGAGCGGTTCACCCACGGCTTCCGGCGACAGCCAAGCTTCCTGACTGGCCATCAACTGATCACGTACTCTGCTATTGGAAGTTTACATGTATTCCCGCCCCCGCCTTCGTGGGGGTGACGTTCCTTCGCGGGAATGACGGCAAAGTGTCAACGGGGGGCAGTATTGGCTAGGTAGCGGATCCCTCTGCGCCGGCCCTAGCGGCGTTGCACTGGATGCAGGTGCAGATGGAGCGCAGGAACCGGAACGGGTAGATGCCGGTGTAATGGGTATCGCTCCAAAGGAACTGGTAGGCATAATTGCCCACGGGCAGGTGGTCCACCGCCACAACGTCCTGCGGCACGGTGTCCGGGTCCAGCCGGGGGTTCCCGGTCATCTCGTCGACGCAAGTGGCACACTGGCAACGGAGCCGGAGGAACCGATGGGGGTAGATACCGCGATGGCCATCGTCCCAAAGGATGACGATGGCGTTGCCATCCAAGGCTATTTCCACAGGTAAGACCACTTCTTCCATTGCCATTGAATTTTAACCTTATTCCGTGCCGGTAATCTTGGGCACCGTTATCGCTTAAACCTGGCCAACTGTCGCGTTGGCTTTTTTCGCTTTCAACGCCGCGTTCAAATAAGCGGTCAACAATGGGTGAGGCCGTTCCTCGGTCGAGGCTAGCTGCGGGCGGAACAGGGTGGCAAAGAAGAATGGGTGGCCGGTCAACTCCAGGATACGGGCCTCTCCGTTGTCACCCCGGCCCGAGACCGCCAGACCATGGATGGTGATCGAAGACTCGTACAAGGGGTTCAGTTCGAAGTTGCAGGAGTAACTTTCTTCCACCACCGGAGCATTGTATACACGATGGGCCAAGGCGCCGGGATCGATGTGAATCTTCAGAAAGCCGGTCAGGGCACGAGTCCCCGGAGCCCTGTCCGGCACCGGGCATGAGACCGGGGCGATTAACGCCACCGACTGCTCCGGATCATCCTCTCCGTGGGCCGTCGCCTCCAATCCCGCAACGTTCCTTGCATACTCTAACAGAGCATGTTGGAAGCCGTTTCAAGTGCCCAAGAAAGGTATCCCGCGCTCCCTCGCAAAGCGGATAGCTTCCTGAACACCTCGTTGACTCTGATAGGGGCCGCCGGGCGAGGCCAACAGGCCGTCTGCTCCATGCGCTGCCAGCGCACAGCCCAAGTCTACAAAGGACGCCGTGGGCAGCCACTTTACGTCTATGGACGCGCCGATGCTTTGGGCGGAGTGCCGAAGTGCATTGTTGGTGGCGTGATGGGACTCCAACTCAGGGTTGAAGTCGCCGATCACTCCGATGGTCAATTGGCTGGTCAAGTGGTCCTCCCTAATACTGGTGGGTATGGATTCCCGCCCCCGCCTGCGCGGGGGTGACGTTCCTTCGCGGGAATGACGGGTTGGGTGGTGCGGCAAGTTCGGATAGTTTTTGAGAAATTAACGGCCTGGGTTGGCCTGCACGTCAGACAGCCTGGCGGGGCGGGGCATCTCGTCGGGGTCGGTGGGAATTTCGATGATGCTTGGGCCATCGACATTGAGCGCTTCGAGGAAGGCGTCGCCGATGTCCTCGGGGCGCTCCACGTAGAAGCCCTTGCCGCCGAAAAGCTCGGCGTAGGCGTCGAAACGCGGGTTGCTGGTGTCGGCGCCCACGTAACGCTCGTTGAAGGCGTAACGCTGGTAGGCTTTCTCCGATCCCCAACAGTTGTTGTTCATTATCACCGTGACTACCTTGAGGCCGTAGCGGACTGCGGTCTCGAATTCCTGGGCGTTGAACAGGAAGCCGCCGTCGCCGTTGAAGTTGACCACGGGCCTATCCGGGGCGGCGAACTTGGCCCCAAGGGAAGCCGGGAAGCTGAAGCCCAGTCCTCCAAGGTCAAGGGACGTCATAAGGCTGTGGGGATGGTAGAAGTCCAAGCGGTCCTGGCCGAAGTTGGGGGCCAGGCCGGCGTCCAGGGCGATGATGGCGTCTTCAGGCATCACTCGCCGCAGTTCGGCGTAGACCCTCTGAGGTTTCATTGGCAGGTCGCTCAGCCTGCCCTCATCCTCCAACCGCTGGGCACGGCGGGCCCGCCAGTCTTCGATTTCACTGACCCACTGCTGGTTGGGCCGGGGCTCGACCTGGCGGAGTTGCTCGAGTAACCCCTGCATGACCGCCTTGACGTCTCCCTCGATGCCCACGGCCAACGGATAGTTGCGCCCCAACTCCTCCGGGTCTACCTCGATCTGGATGATCCGTGCGTCGGCGGGAATGAAGCGGTTGTCGTAGAAAGTGGTGGACTGGCCCAACCGGGTCCCCACAGCAAGTATAACGTCGGCTTGGCGGATGGCTTCAATCCCTTCCACCGACCCCAGCCGTCCTAAGTGGCCCAGGAAGTGGGGATGGTTGCTGGGAACGGCGTCGGCCCGGCCGTAGGAAGTAACGATGGCTGCGCCAACCAACCGGGCGACTTCGCCCACTTCATCGGCGGCGTTGCTCCACTGGACGCCGCCGCCGGCCACGATGACGGGACGCTCCGCCGCCAGCAGTTGGGTGACGGCTTTATCTATAAGGTCCCGGTCGCCCCGGTTTCGGGTCTGACCGGAGCGGTAAGTCTCCGGGGGCAGCAGGTCAAGTTCCACCTCGCCGCCGGGTAGCAGGTCCCTGGGGATGTCCAGCAATACCGGCCCCATCTTGCCGGAAGTGGCGACACGGAAGGCGTGTCTCAGGGCGTCGGGGAGCCGTTCGATCTTGTTTATGGGGAAGGCGGCCTTGGTGATGGGTTTGAAAAGCGCGACTTGGTCGAATTCCTGAGTGGAGTCGCGGTACTGGTGCTCCCTGGATGCCGAGGGCGCCAATACCACCACCGGGGAGTGGGCCACATAGGCCGAGCCGATGCCATAGGTGAGGTTCAAGACGCCGGGGCCGTTGGTGGCGAGGCAGACGCTGGGCGCGCCCGATATGCGGCTGAAGCCGTCGGCCATCAACGCCGCTCCCTGCTCGTGACGGACGCCGATGAAGCTTACGTCGTCCCGGTCGTAGAGCGGATCAAGTATGTCGAGGAAGGAGGAGCCGACTATCCCGAAAATGTGGGAAACACCCTCCTGTCGGAGCAACTCGATGACGGCTTCGCCGGCTTTCGTATGGTCGGGCACTTACGGCACCTCCTAGAAAAGTCAGGTTGCAGTTTAACATACTGGCGGCGCCGGGATTGAACAGTAACCGCATGTTGTGTCGCGGCCTTGGCTTGAAAATTGACGTTCCAGCGGCACCTACCTACAATCGTTTGTCAGGCAATCAATGCACTGTTCACAATGTTAATCGGGTCTGGCTGGTTGCCGGACGTTTGCCGGTGGAGGGCTGATTCGCATGGAGTATGAGCATATTCTGGTAGAGATAGAGGACCTGGTGGCGGTTATCACCATGAACCGCCCGGAGGTCCTGAACGCGATGAACCACAAGCTGAACGATGAGTTGCATCACGCGGTGGCGGAAGCCAACGCTAGTGACGGTGTAGGCTGCATCGTCATAACCGGGACCGGGGAGCGGGCCTTTTCCGCGGGCGGCGACATCCACGAACAGCGGGTAGACGCGGTGGAGCTTACAGAGGAACAACGGGAGATCAATTCGGCCCGCTACAGCCAGCAAATGTACGATATCGCGGCCTCCCCAAAGCCGGTGATTGGTATGATGAACGGGTTGGCCTATGGAGGCGGAGCGGTATTGGCGTCGTGCCTGGACATGCGGGTGGGGTGCGAAAACACCAAGTTCCGGTTCCTGGCGGTAGCCTACGGCCGCATCAACAGTACCTGGACGTTGACCAATCAAGTGGGTTGGCCCACCGCCAAGGAGTTCCTGTTTACAGGCCGCGTGGTCGAGGCGGAGGAAGCCTATCGGGTAGGGCTATTGAACCACCTTGTTCCGTCATCGGAGTTGCGGGCCAAGACCATGGAGATCGCGGCCACGATCGCGGGCCACCGGCCCGAGTCGGTCATTGGCATCAAGCAGATACTGCTCCAGGATAAGGCTGCCGACATGCGGCAGATGTGGGAGAACGAGCGGGACTACACCACCAACGTGGTGAGGGGTTACGGCGTGGAGCAGGCTTTCCCAGAGTTTATTGCACGGAGGGGGAGGGCGCTTTAGGATCTAGCCGCTGAGGGTGCCCTTGGTGCTGGGGATGTTTTGCAAGGCGCGGGGGTCAAGCTCCACGGCGTCCCGGAGGGCGCGGGCCAAGGCTTTGAACAGTGCCTCCGCCTTGTGGTGGGGGCTGACGCCGGCGAGGATTTTGGCATGGAGGTTGATCTGGCCTTCGATGGCGAAGGACTCCAGAAGGTGACCGATGAGGTCGCCGGACAGGGTTTCGACCATCACTTCGTTCAGGCCGGTGTCGACTACAACATAGCTTCTCCCGCTGCAATCCAAGGCCACCATGGCCAGCGTCTCGTCCAGAGGCACCAGGGCATGACCCATTCGCCGGATTCCCCGGGCATCGCCCAAGGCTTGACGGAAGGTCCTCCCCAGCATGATGCCAACGTCTTCCACCAGATGGTGCCAGCCGACGTGGACGTCTCCCTGGGCGCGCAGCGTTATGTCAAACAGACCGTGCCTCGCCAGTTGACTGACCATGTGGTCCAGGAAGCCGTTGCCCGTGTCCACGTCGTACTTGCCTTGGCCGTCCAAGCAAAAGGTCACGGCGATGTTGGTCTCGCCGGTCCGGCGTTCCAAGGACGCTACCCGAGGCTCCATCGGCGCGATCTGGTCAGTGGGAGTGATTTGATTAGTCAATTCTATGGACCTTAAACCAAGTCGACCAAGGCGGAGACGACGGCATCGGTCTCGTGGGGCATGCCCACGCTGGTGCGGATGCAGTCTTTGAGTTGGGGTGTGCTGAAGTAGCGCAGGAAGATGCCACGGCTGCACATCCCTTCGAATATTTCTTCCGCCCGCCCCTCGGGAACGCGAATGAGGATGAAGTTAGCTTGAGAGGGCCAGACCTTGATGTTCGGCACCTCGCTCAGCAGGGCCAGCATACGGTCGCGTTCCTCGGATAACGCCCTGACCCGTTCCAACAACAACTCCCGGTCTTCCAAGGACGCAATCAGGGCGACCTCGGCGGCTTGGTTGACGTTGTAAGGGGGTTTGACGGCCATCATGGTTTCGGCGAGTTGGGGTTGCATCACGCCCAAGCCTATCCGCAAGCCGGCCACGCCGGCCCACTTGCTGAAACTGCGCAGCACTACGAGGTTGGAGTATTCTTCCACCAAGGGCATTACCGTATGGCCGCAGAACTCGTAGTAGGTCTCGTCCACCACCACCAGGAGGCCGGTCTCCAGCAAGCCCCGAATCTGGGCTTCGGTGGCGATGTTGCCGGTGGGGTTGTTCGGCGAGGCGAAGAACACCGCCTTGCTTTTGGGAGTCGCCGCCAAGGCGACGGCCTCAACGTCTATTTCAAAGTCGTCATCCCTGTCTACGGAGATGGTCTCACCGCCGCAGATACCGGCGGCGATGGCATACATGCCGAAGGTGGGGGCCGGGATGATGATATTCTCTCCGGGGCCAACGAACATGCGCATCAACAGGTCGATCAGTTCGTCGGAGCCGTTGCCAGCCACGATGTGGGAAGATGGCACCTTGAGATATTCGGAGAGGACTTCCCGCAGCCGGCGTTGCTCAGGGTCGGGATAGTGGTTGTAATTCTGAAACTCGCCCAGCGCCTCCATGACCTTGGGCGACGGGCCGTAGGGATTTTCGTTGCCGTTCAGCCGGATGACTTTTTCCGGCGGAACGCCCGCACGGGCGGCGATGACCTCCATGGGGTCTACGCCCTGGTAGGGTTTCAGGCCCTGGATGTGGCCTACCATCAAGTCTTTGACGTCTTTCGGTTTATTCATGACACCAACTCAGCTGACCGGCCCAATATTATTTGGCATTACCGGGCGCGGGCGTTAAGGTGTTCCAGCCGTATCTGGATGGCGCTGGCGTGGGCCGACAGCCCCTCGGCGTGGGCTATCTGAACGGCGGAAGGTCCGAGCTTCTGGAAGTCGGCGGGAGTCAACCCAACCACAGGCATCCGCCGCTGGAATTGATGGACGCTCAAGGCGGAACTGAAGCGGGCGGTGCCGCCGGTCGGCATCACGTGGCTGGGACCGGCGATGTAGTCTCCCATTACCTCCGGCGAGAACTCTCCCAGGAACAACCCGCCGGCGTGCTTGACTTTGTCGGCCCAGTCCCAAGGGTTGGAGACCATCAGGCACAGGTGCTCCGGGGCCACGCGATTGACCAACTCCACCGCTTCGTCCAGAGAATCGACCAATACGACGCGCCCACGGCGCTCCAGGGCGCTGCGGGCCAAGTCACCACGGGGCTGAGAGTCCAGGATTTTGTCCAACTCCGACTGTACCCGGTCAACCAATTTCTCAGAGTTGGTGACCAGAATAGCGGTGGCCATGGGATCGTGTTCCGCTTGTGCGACCAGGTCAGTGGCGCAGAAGGCGGGACTGGCTGTCTCGTCGGCGACGAC
Source organism: Dehalococcoidia bacterium (assembly GCA_965203835.1). Classification (GTDB taxonomy): domain Bacteria; phylum Chloroflexota; class Dehalococcoidia; order Lucifugimonadales; family UBA3495; genus CBDCFV01. The sequence continues at coordinate 133,448 of OZ241919.1, read as the reverse complement.
GATGGTCTCGGTAGGGCCGAATATCCCATCAATGCCCACCTGCCCTTGCACCAAGGACTTGGCCAGGCCCACAAAGAGATTCCCCGGGCCGCAAATCTTGTCCACTTTAGGGATGGACTCGGTGCCGTAGGCCATTGCTCCGATCGCGGGAACGCCACCCACTTGATAAATGGCGTCCACACCGGCAATCTCGGCCGCCACCAGCACGGAGGGGTTGAGCGGCTCCGACCCCCTGCGGGGCGTTGACAGCACTATTTCGCCCACTCCTGCAACCCTGGCGGGAATGGCTGTCATCAGGACGGTTGACGGATAGGAGGCAGTACCGCCGGGAGCATAAAGGCCGACGCGGTCCAAGGGCCGAACCAACTCTCCCAAGCCTTGGGCCATGTCTAACCAGTCCTTGGGAGTCACAGCTTCGTGGAACTCCCGGACGCGCTGGGCGGCCAACTCAAGGGAATGGCGCAATTCTTCAGAAATAGATGCCCGGGCCTGCTCCATTTGCTGCGTGCTGACCCGCAGGTCGTCCAATTCCACTCCGTCCAGCAACTTGGCATAGTGGCGGACCGCTTGGTCGCCTTGGTCACGAACGTCATGAAGCATCTTTATGACAGACGCTTCCGGCGTCACCGAGTCGCCGAAAATTTCGCGGGTGCGGGACAGGACCGTCTCCGGCAGCCCGGTAAAGTCCAAGGGGTCAAGGCGGGTCAACAGGTCCTGCGCCCCGCTTATGCCTCGAATCAGCTTAAGCTCCACTCAAATACTCCCTTGCATGGAAGACGGTCTCTTCCAAGACCCTCTGTTGGTAGGTATCCAGCAGTTCCTCGGGGACCTTCTCATAAATGCGTTCCAAGCTATAAGGCATGGCTTCCAGAAAGCGATCAACGGACTGCTGAACGTCGTCGTTGTCCCGGTACATGCGGTTGAGGGCCCGTTTCAGCCGTTCCCAACTGAACTCCCATCCCATGAACCGGTGCACCCACTCACGCCACTCATTGAGTACGTCCCCCTCCAAGAAGGGCACTCCGAGCAACCGGTCGGAGCAGATGATGTCCTCCGCGGCTTGTTGAAATCCGTTCATGGCAGGGAAGGCCCTGCGGTCCATTTCCAACTGTAATGCCCGGTCCCATATGTGGGCTTCAACCTGGTCTCCGGCGACACGGGTCTCTTCGGCGAAGTAGGCGCGGTACATGGTGGTTATCCATACTTCGTCGGCCACCAGGTGGCTGATGTAGCCGAGGATGAATGCTTGGGTGGCGGGCGTGATATTCGGGTGGTCGGTCAGTTCGGGGTGGCGTTCGAGCATGGTGCGGGCGCCGGTGCCCACCGCCTCGACAGACAAGGGGGCGAAGTGGGTGTTCTCGCGAGGCCAGCGGGTCATAGCCCGTATATCGGGACTGGTGGAGCCGAGGAAGAAGCTACCCACATGGTCGTAGACATTCCCCAAGTCCAATCGCTCGGCGGCCTGGTTGGCCAGGAACACGTGCATCGGCAAGTTAGGCATGCCCCTAGATTACCCCTTCGGCGTGCGTCTTGTCGAATAATTGGCGATATGCGTAGGAATGCTGGTCAAAGAGGTAGTCTACTTGAGATGCGGCGATGTCCACGGCCCCACATTTTCGGAGGTGGTCGACGGCTTCCAAGAGTTGCGACTTTTTTATCAGCAGGCTTACCCCGTACCAGTCCTCTTCCTCCACGTTGTAGACCCGGCCGACGGTGGGGCCGCGAAGACCGGCCAGTTCGGGCCGGGCCAACACGGTGCCACTGACCTCTTCGGCAGAACCACCCTTGACGTTGGCGGTGATGCGGTAGAAGGGTTCGGCCCGGAGATGGGCTTCCATAACCTCCATCAGCGAGCGGGCCAGTTCGAGGTTCTTGCTTGACTGGCGCAGGAGGTTGGTATTGCCTATGAGGCATGCCTGAGACACCAGCACGGTCCCCTCTTCCAAAGTCTTGAGCCGGTTTTCCCGCAAAGTCGTTCCGGTGGCGGTGAGGTCGGCGATCAGGTCCGCATATCCAGCGGCCGGGGCGGCTTCGAGAGTTCCACTGGCGGCGACGAAAGTGAAATAGTTGATCCCCCGCTCGAAAAGGTAATTGCGCAACAGCACCGGGTACTTTGTGGCAATGCGGAGTTGCTTGCCCTGCTGCCGGAACTCCAGCGCCAAGTCGGCCAAGTCGGCCATGGACGTGACGTCCACCCAAGAGTTGGGCACTGCCAGAACGAATTCGCAGCGACCGTACCTGAGGTCTTCAATCAGGGCGGCGACGCCGTTGTTGTCGTGCCGGTACTCCAGATAGCGGTCCAAGCCGGTGACACCCAACTCGGCGCTTCCCTCTTCTACTTTCTGGGTAATGTCGGCAGTACGCTGGAAGAGCACGTCCACGCCCGGGACTGCCGGAATGTCGCCGGTGTAACGCCGGGCGCTGGGGCGGCGCACGGAGAGGCCGCAGGCCCGCATGAAATCCAGCGTTGGCTGGTGAAGGTCTCCGTCGCTGGGCAGGATGACACGCAAAGACATGGCGTTATCAGTTGACCGCCGGTTCTTGTAGGGCCCGAGCCGCATTGTGGGTTGTCACCCGCCCATCGCTGCCAACGGTGACCACCTGTGGAATGCCTTTGTTCCGAGCGTAGGTCAAAGCTTGCTCCAAGTCCAAGTTACATACGTCCAACTCGACATTGACGCCCTCTCCGCGCAATGCCGAGGCGGTCCGGCAGGCTTGTTCATACCCGTCCGGTCTCTCGGCCACGACAAGCGCGCCGCATTGGACCCGTGCGGTCCTGTCCGCCCCGTATTGGTCTTCTCTGGACAGCAACAGGGCTTCCAGGTTGTATGCGAAACCCAAAGCAGGCACCGGCTTCTCACTGCCCAATGCTGTAGACAAGCTATCGTAACGCCCGCCACCTCCGATGGGAGTTGATGAGCCTGGAAGGGTAACCTCGAACACCAGCCCGTTGTAGTAGGCTAGTCCGCGGACCAAGCCCAAGTCCACTGTCAGGCTATTGGCGATGTCCGGTTCTGTCAGTATCAGTTGGAGGAACTCCTCAAACCGGTCCACGGCAGTGGTGTCAGCGCCAGCTTCGGCCACCACGGATCTGAGGGCGGCGAGGGACGGCGCAGGCTCGCCGTTGATTCCAGCCAAGTCGCTGATTAACTCCATCCCTCGAGTCAATGCGGCGGAGTTGTCACCGCCCCGCAGCTTGGAGAGCAGGCGGCCTACGACTTCGTCCGGGTCCCTCTGACCGAACTGGTCCACGCCCGACCATTCAAGCAGACCTTTCAGAACAGTCCGGGACTGATCGTCGTCAAGGCCGTCAATGGCCCGGCTCAAAGGGTCGTCCCCGTTTTCCGAAGCTGCCAAGTTGAGAAGGCGGGCCTGGGCCATTACAGCCGGCACAGCTTCTCTTCCTTCCCTCAAACGGGACACATTTTCGATTATGAACGCCGCTGCCCGTTCCGACACTCCAACGGCGTTCAGGATGCTGTGCACCACGTCCAGGTCCGCTACGTTGATGCGCAGGTCTTTGACCTCAAGCAGGGACGGGATTTCCGCCGCCAACCTGAGAAGCTCGACGTCGGCCATGACACTTGACGAACCGATCAACTCGGCTCCCACTTGGGTGAACTGCCCGCTGCCGTTGCCGTTCCCTTCATAACGGAAGACCGGGCCGCAGTACTGCCACCGGGCAGGCAGCAGGACTTCACGGGCGTGTTCCAAGTAATGCCGCATGATAGGAGAGGTGAACTCGGGCCTGAGGCTTACAGGGTTGTTGCCCGTATCGGTGAAGCTGTACATCCGGGAGGCGAGTTCACCGCCTGCTTTGCGGAGGAACAACTCGGTGGGTTCCAGGACAGGAGTTTCAAGGTAATGGTAGCCGTAGCTGCCGATTAGCTGGACCAAGCGGTACTGAAGGTCACGTTTTCGCAGCCAAAGGTCTTGCGGAACATCGTTCATTCCTCCAAGACGGGTCACCTGTTTCATGCGAAATACGTACTCAGCACCTGTCAATACCGGCGGCTATTGTACATCAGGGCACTTGGCGGTTCAACTTGAGTGGGCGGTGATATTGGACTGACCGGAAAAGCTAGCTGCAAGTTGGGGAGGCTCCTCCAATACGTCAAGAAGGGCTTGCGCACAGTACACCCGATTACGCCGTCCTTGTCCCATTTGAGCCACGATACCTGATGCCTCCAGCCGGTCAATGGCCCGTTGGGCCGTCGTAAACGCCACTTCCAGCCTTTGAGATACGCCGGTCACAGTCCAGAAGGGATTTTCAGCGAAGAGGTCCAGCGCCCTTTCCGGGAGGCGTGATTGTAGTTGAGCTAATCCCATCTTCCATTGGGAGAACAAACCGTCGATGCGCTTTATCCTGTCCACGGCATCATCGGACTGAAGAGCGACTCCTTTCAGGAAATAGGTCAACCATTCCTCCCACTCGCCGCGTTCGGTCACACCGAGGAGGCGTTCGTAGTACTCCTCTCGGGTAGCCTCAAAGTAGGCGCTAAGGTACAGCAATGGAGAGGGAATAACATCTCGCTGAACCAGCAGGAGTGTAATGAGCAGGCGTCCAACCCGGCCATTACCATCAAGAAACGGATGGACCGCCTCAAACTGGGAATGGACCAAGGCGGCGTGCACCAGCGGCGGCAAGGTCTCGTCGTGCAGGAACCGTTCCCATGCGTCCAAGCACGGCATTAGTTCCGAGGGAGGCGGCGGGATGTAGGTCGCGTTCCTGAGTGTGCACCCTGGAGGTCCGATCCAGTTCTGACTCTGCCGGAACTCCCCCGGCCTGGATACATCGCCACGGACGCCCCGCATAAGATATTCGTGCATTTCCCGAACCAAGCGCAGCGATAGTGGCAGTGTCGTCAAACGTTCCAGCCCGAATTCCAAGGCAGCTACGTAGTTGCCAACCTCGCGCAGGTCGTCAGGACTTCGTTCCACAACAGCGCCGGCCTCGGCAGCCAGCAACTCTCCGAGGGTTGCTTGGGTACCCTCGATGCGGCTTGACAGCACGGCTTCCCTCCGGGTGAAAGGCCGAATCAGGAGATGGGGATTGGGCAAGCGCCGTCCTTCTCCCGCGAGCCGGCCGATGGCCCGGTCGGCAGAGGAGAGGCTCAACATCAGGCTTTCGTCCCAAGTGAGGGATGGGGGGAGCGGAGCCGGGATGTAGGCCTGATAGCCACCCGGGCAGTTGACCACGCGACCGTGAGGACGGAGTTTTAGCTCAGAAGCAGGTGTCACATTGCCCTCTGTTAGCGGAGATGAAAATAATGGATGATGTTATTATCGTATAAGCATCTTTTCGAAAACAAGTGCTAACTGTCACACTGCTGAAAGCCAGGGCAATATCTCCGTGATCTTCAGGAGGTAGCTTGGACACCACCCTGCACCAGCTTCGTGTTCGTTCTAATTAGCGAAGATGAAAACAACTGGAGTTCTTATTATCGGATATAGGGATATTCGATAATAAGAATGAGCCAGTGCAAATCAGGGAATCGCCCTGAACACGACTGCACTGGACCAATTGTCCAACTATAGCCAAATGCGGCACGCATACTGGACAGTTCAGGAATGGGGTGGACCTGTTTGCCTCAAATGCAGCTACGGGTGGGCGTTGAGGCCGCCGTCAACGTACACCGGCTGGCCGGTGGAGTAGTCACACGCCTCCGAACAGAGGTAGACCAGCAGGGGGCCTATGTCCTGCGGGCGGCCCTTGCGCCGCAAGGGGGTGTAGCGCACCAACAATTCCTTCTGCTGGACCTCCAAAGGCACATCCTCGGCAGTGAACCAACCGGCGCCCAGGGCGTTCACCCGTATTCCGTGCCGCCCCAACTCCACGCCGAGAGACCTAGTCAAGGAAAGGATTGCGGCTTGGCTGGCGGCAAAGGCGGAGCCGTTAATCATTCCGCGCTCCGCTAACACTGACACCAAGTTGACTATACGGCCGTACTGGCGTTCCACCATACGACGGCCAACTTCCTGGGTGAGCAGGAAGGTTGCGCCGAGATTGCGGGACTGTACTTCATTCCACTCCGAGAAAGTTATCTCGTCAAAGGGCTTGGCGAACATGCTCCGGGCGTCGTTGACCAGTATGTCAACCTGGCGGCCTTGGCCAAATGCGCCCATCGCCCTAGCCAGTCCCGACATGGTGGATACGTCGGCGGCGGTCCCTCCGGCGTTGGCTGCGGGAACGGCGGACAGGGCGTCTAGCACGGATTCCAGAAGGGACCGGGTACGGGCGATGGTGAAAACCGACGCCCCGGCTTCGGCCAAGGCGACGGCCAGCCCGGGCGATTCGTCCCCGCCGGATGTTGCCAGAATCGCGGAGCGTCCTTCCAAGCTGAATTCAGGGAGGATTGGCATAGTGAAGCCCTTCGCAGTTGGTCGTTACGGTTCCAAAGCCACCACCGGTGCGTGGCCGGTGGGGGCTATTCCAGCGGCCAGACCGCCGCCGTCGGCGATGATCATTTCGCCGGTCATGTAGTCGGAGGCATCGGACGACAGGAAAACGGCGACGGGGCCGAGGTCCTCGGGGCGCCCTAATTTGCCAATGGGCAGGAAGTCTCCAGACCGGGGCAGGGTGCCCCTGATATCGGCCTCGGTGGCGGAAGTGGGAATGAAACCGGGGACGATACTGTTGGCGGTTATCCCGTGTCTCGCAAGGTTGAAGGACAGGGCCCTGGTCAACTGGATCATGCCACCCTTGCTGCAACAGTACATGTAGATGTCCCGTCCGGCCCGCATCCCGAATCCCGACGCCACGTTGATTATCTTGCCTTTACCCCGGTCGGCCATCGGCTTGGCCACCGCGCGGGCGCAATAAAACGCGCCGGTGAGGTTAACGTCCATCACCAGATGCCATTCGTCGTCAGTGATGTCCCACAAGGGTTTGCTGACGTTCTCCTGCACTGCTCCGGCGTTGTTTATCAGGACGTCAACCTGGTCGAACCGGGCCAAGGCAGCCTCGATCAAGCCATCAACCTCGCCGGAGTCGGTCACGTCGGTGGAGACGGCCAGAGCTTCCCTGCCCACGGCTTCAACCTCAGCGGCTGCGGCGTCGATGGGGCCTTGGCGGCGCCCGGCAATGACCAGGTTGGCCCCGGCGCGGGCGAGGGCCCGCACCATCGCCAAGCCCAGCCCGGTGCCGCCTCCGGTGATGATGACGACTTTGCCGTCCAAGCTCAGGCTTTCAAGCATGTTCCCTTCAGTCCCAAGAATCGGCTTGCTCTACCAGGCATCCAATTGTCTACGGTTGAAACATATGGATTCCCGCCTGCGCGGGAATGACGGGTGGGGTATTACTTCGAGTTTTGCAATAGTTTTCTAAATCAAGGTCCGTCCTTGTGCAGGGTAACGTCGCCGACTGTCATGGTGACCAATCGCCCGTCGTCAAGCCGCAGCAAGAGGTTTCCCGTGTCGTCTACTCCCTCAGCTTGACCCACCCATGACTCTTCCCGCCAGGATACAGTGACCCGACGACCCAGGGTCTGAAGGAGGCCTCGCCATTCGTCCAGCGGGGCTTTTCCAGAGTTTGCTTGGAGGTAAAGGTTGTCCAGCTCCAGGAGCAGTCGCCGCAGAACAGCGTCCTTGGCGACAGGCCGGCCCGCGGCGTTTTCCAAGCCGTTGGCCAGTCCGCCAAGAGCTTCGATCTCCGGGGACTCTAGCTTTATGTTGACGCCAATCCCCACCACGGCGTAGCGCACTGATGCGCCCTCGGCTACCGCTTCGACCAGGATTCCAGAGACCTTTTTGCCGTCCACCAACACGTCATTGGGCCACTTGATCGCGGGAGAGAGGCCGGTGACCTTGCGAATGGCGCGAGCCACTGCGACGCCGGAGACCATGGTCAACAACGGCAAAATCGTGTGAGAAGGGCGGAACACCACGGAAAAGTAAAGGTTCCCCTCGGGGGAAACCCAGTTGCGGCCAAACCGTCCGCGCCCGGCGGTCTGCCTTTCGGTGATGACCACCGTGCCTTCCTCCGTACCGGCTTCGGCCAAGCGGGAGGCCTCGTCCATAGTGGAAGAGAGTTCCTTGTAGTACAGGATACGCCGGCCCACCAAGCGGGTGAATAGGCCGTCGCGCAGGGCCGCCGAAACCGGATTACTGGACATCGGCGGGCTCCTGCGAGGGGAAGGTCTCTATCAAGGCGGACTGGACGTTGCGGAAGTCCTCGTTGTTCAACTTTCCCAAACGGCGCAGCACCAACTCCGTTTTCAAGGTCGCCAAGCGCGCTCGCACCAAGGAGGGACGGAGCAGGCTGGCCTCCTTCCAATGCTCGATCAAGCAATCTCCGACTCGCTCCTCGTCGGGTATGCGGCCGGTGATCTGGGCTATGATCAATTCTCCGGTATCTTCGTTATAGGGTGGGCCGCTGACGACCAATGCAGGACGCTTTCTGCCCCCGGCTCGTTCACCGAAGGGGTATGGCACCAGCACCACGTCGCCGGGTTCATAGGCGGTCATAGCCCGAGTCCTCTTCGCTCTGCCAGTCGTCGGCGAAGGCCGAATCGGACAGCGAAGCATAGGTGGCGGCGGAGGCCAGTTGACCCAGCAGCAGGTCCTTGACGGCCCTGGGAGTGACCCGGTAGAAGGTACGGCCGTCAGCGGCCTGCCAGGTATCCAGGTACTCGGACGCCACTTGAGAGCCTATCCAGGTGTGGCTCATACCACGTTGGTCTAACAGACGGAACAACACCAGTTGTTCCATGGCCCCCGCCAGGTGAATCTGCTCCAGCAACTCGCTCCGGGGGTCCTGGGGACGCGGCTCGGGGAGATGGGCCTCGTTTTCACGTATCAGATCTTCCAGCTTGGACATGGCCCGCTGGATGGTCCTGATGTAACGGTGGGCTTGGTTGTTTCGTCCGGTCGTCATTGCCAGGCTTCTACCATCCGTGGTCTACCTTGTCCCGGAGGATGCCGACGAGGTCGGCGATGGGTATACGTATCTGGTGCATGGTGTCGCGGTTGCGGATGGTGACGCGGTGATCGTCGAGGGAGTCGAAATCCACGGTGACGCAGTAAGGAGTGCCGATTTCGTCCTGCCGCCGGTAGCGGCGGCCAATACTCTGAGCGTCGTCATACTGGACCGTGAAGTGGCGTCGCAGTTGAGCGTGGACTTCCTGGGCGGCTGGCGCCAGCCTGGCGTTGCGGCTAAGGGGCAGCACCGCCACGGTGACCGGGGCGAGCTTACGGTGGAGCCTCAGCACCACGCGGACTGTATTACCGTCGGGTTCCTCATCGTAGGAGTCCAGCCAGAAGGCCAACACTCCTCTGTCCAAGCCGCCGGACGGTTCCACCACATAGGGGTAGTACCGACTCTGAGCCTCGTCGTCGAAGTAGGTCAAGTCCTGGCCGCTGGTCTGGGCGTGCTGGCGCAGGTCGTAGTCGGTGCGGTCGGCGATGCCTTCCAGTTCGGCCCAGCCCCAAGGGAACCGGTACTCGATGTCGTAACAGTCCTTGGCGTAGTGGGCCAACTCGTCGGAGGCGTGGCGCCGGAGCCGCAGGTTTTCCCGGCGTATGCCGTAGGAAACGTACCACTCGAGGCGGTCCTGGACCCACTGGTCAAGCCACTTTTCGTCATCGCCCGGCTTGACGAAGTACTCCACCTCCATCTGCTCGAACTCGCGGGTACGGAAGGTGAAGTTACCGGGGGTTATCTCGTTGCGGAATGACTTGCCAACTTGAGCGATGCCGAAGGGCAGCTTTTTGCGGCTTGCGGTAACGACGTTGGAGAAGTTGACAAAAATGCCCTGAGCGGTCTCGGGCCTCAGGAATACCTCGCTGGCGGTGTCCTCGACAGGCCCCATGAAGGTGCGAAACATCAGGTTGAAACGCCTGGGATCTGTGAGATTTCCGCCGCACTCCGGGCAGTTTGACGAGTCGATGTCGTCGGTGCGGAATCGGCGATTGCAATCGGTGCATTCCGCCATGGGGTCGCTGAAATTCTCAACGTGTCCGCTCGCTACCCACGCTTGGGGGTGCATCAGGATAGCCGCGTCCAAGCCCACCATGTCGTCCCGTTCCAGGACGACTGAGCGCCACCAAGCCTCTTTGACGTGGCGCTTCAGTTCGACTCCCAAAGGGCCGTAATCCCAAGTAGAGCCGAGACCGCCGTAAATCTCGCTGCTCTGGAAGATGAACCCCCTCCGCTTGGATAGCGAGAGGATTTTGTCCATGTCGGCATAGGGCAAAGAGCGGGCCACTGGGTTCTCCCTTGGTCCAAAGTTGCCGGGTAGCGGACGTTGGCTGAGGGTTCGTCCGCCACGATAGAGCGTACCAATTCCTTAGGATGATGTAAACTGTGCTCTATTCGGACGAGGCTAGTCTACTTCCAAGTTCCTTGAATACACTTGGTACAGGAAAACGCCATCACCGCTGGACGCGATCTCGTCGTCGAAACGCACGCCTGCGACTCCGGCAAAAGCCGGCCTGCCGGTGAATTTGGTCAAGAACGCGGCATTGCGGACCGACCTGGATGTGTCTCTCTTGTCGACGGTGTAAGACACCTCTACGGCGAGGTAGCAGGCGGAGCCGTTGATGTCCGTTGCTTCTATGATAAGGTCGCCATACCTGAAGCTCTTCAATTGATCGCTGGAAATACCGCTGGTGTCCTTGTCTCGATGCAAGTCATAAACTTCCTCCGGTCCAAGCACCCTAACCAAGGTGCACCCGATCGACCTGACAATGTCGGCGACTTCTCGTAGCGCGGCGTTCCGAACATGAGCAGCCTTTACCGGACCGAAATCGTCACGAAGCCCATTGAACTCGGACCTAAGCCCATTGACCTCAGATTGAAGCCCACTGAACTCGGACCTAAGCCCATTGACCTCAGATTGAAGCCCGTTTAACTCGGACCTAAGCCCCTGAACGTTACCTTCTACTCTGTCAAGCCGCCGGTTTGTTTCCACTTGGGCATCAGCCAAGCCCCGCACGACCTGGCGCAGGTCTCGCCGGTCCTCTTCAGCTTGGTCAAGCCGCCGATTTGTTTCTACTTGGGCATCAGCCAAGCCCCGCACGACCTGGCGCAGGTCTCGCCGGTCCTCTTCAGCTTGGTCAAGCCGCCGGTTTGTTTCCACTTGGGCATCAGCCAAGCCCTTGACGGTCTGGGCCAGGTCTATAACGGTCTGTCGCAGGTCCCGCCGGTCCTCTTCAGCTTGGTCAAGCCGTTCATTAGTTGCCGTCAGGACACGGGCCAAGTCAGACATGGCTTGGGTCATTTCCGCCCTGAAGGTTTCAAACTTGCCGGGCAGTTCGATCAGTTCGCGAGTCAGCAACCGGGAACGTAGCGCCTCGGCCCACTCGGGTTTCTCGTCCAGTAGCCGGACTAAGTCTTCAATTGTGTTGATGGTGGTCATTGCGATTGATCAAGGGCCGCAAAGACTTGTATATACACTTATGCAACCATCAATAGTGTAACCCAAGTACGGCCAAGATTGAATATCGCGGCAACAAGGGATTGTTCCATAGGGATTAAACCGGAGGAGACGTGTAAGCCGCTATCCCGCTTGCTGGAGGGACGCTATGCTGAAAATCACCTTGAAGGGCTTGCAGTAGATGACGACGCTCTGGATTGGCCCTACGTCGAATCCCGCTGGAATAGGGTAGTTCTGGTTGCCCCTGTTCCCCTTGAGCTTGTCCAGTTCGACGTAGCCTTGAGCCTTGACGTCCGCGCTACTTTCGGGATTTGGGCTGGGTGAAAGAATGACGCGCAAGTCCGGTCCGTTGGTGACGTCCAAGTTCTCCAATCTGAGTACGTGAGAGCCGTCGGGAAGCCGGTATATGGTGGCTTGGCCGCTGCCCTGGTGGAAACGGTCGGCGTCGGTAAATTCACCCTGCTTCAGGCCAACCGGCGCCGGAGGGTCTGCCGGCGGCTGGGCCATCGCCTCGGTCATGGCCTCTTCCAAGTTCTCCTTGATCCTGTCAGCCATGACCTGGACCATTACCTGCTCGGTAGTGGCCGGCATACCTTGGGGCATGTACGGCGCCATATCCTCGGACAGGTCTTGAGCGGCACCGGCGGCAGCGGTGTCAGCGACAGCGTCCATCATCGGGCTGTCCATCATTTCACCAGCGCCCGAGCTCATATCCTCCATTTTCATCATGGGTTCGTCTACCTGTTCCCCCATCTCGGCCATGCGGGACATGACCATTTCCACGTCCTTACGTTCCATGTTTTCAGGGACTACCGCCGACGCTGAAAAGGGGAATTCCTCATCTACGGTCTTGCTTATGAACAGGGGTGACAGAAGCCACCACCCGACCACCAGCACGGGAATCAGGACTACCACGGCGATAATGGCTATGTTTCGCTTGCTGAACGACATTTGAAGTTCCTTTAACTGTGAGGGAGGTCTCCGGTCAACCGACCATCCGACGTCAGTACAAGGCCAACCGGTCGAGAAGCCCCTGGATTTCCTGCTGGGTAAGCGGCGGAGAGTCGGGAGCTGGCAACTCGAGCCGCACGGCGTCGGCCAAACTGTCGGCGTGCAGGTCTTCCAGTTTCAGGTAATGGGCGCCCATAGCTTCGGCGATGTGTCTTGCCATACCCAGCCGGATGAAGTCGGCCTCTGTGTCCACCACCACAGAATTTATGTGTTGTTGCTTCACCAACGCTCCAACGGCCTTGGCCTCGGCAACGGGCAGACTGTCACCTGCGGGATTACCGGGACCGGAAGCGCCTATAGCGACATTGGCCCGGCCATCAGAGAGAAGCACCAGCAGCGGCAGCACATCGTGGTTCTTCATCTTTTCGTTTTCAATCACGTCCAAGGCCATGTACAGGCCACGGCTCAAGGGTGTGCGCCCGCCGGTAGGCATCTCGCGCAGGTGGAGTTCGGCCAAGTCCACACTGCTTGTAGGGGGCAGCAACAGGTCGGCGTGGGCGCCGCGGAAGGAGATGAGCCCAACCCGGTCTCGTCTCTGGTAGGCATCGAGGAGTAGGGAGAGTACGGCCCCTTTCACGGCCACCATCCGTCGTTGCGCACCCATAGAACCACTGGCATCCACGACGAAGAGGATAAGACTGCCTGTCTTGGTTTCCCTTACTTTCTCGCGGATGTCCCATGGTTCAACTATAAGTACGTTGTTCGCAGGTCCCGCGGATGCAAGGCGCTCCCGCTGATGCGGGGCGGCGGCCCTGAGGGTGGCGTCCAACGCGAGGTCCGTAACGTTGTCTTTGGGAGGCTGTGCGCCGACGTAGTGACCGGTGGGAGAGCCGCTGACCGTTTTGGCCCTTCGGCCTCCCGTCCTTCTGGCGCGGTGGTCCGGTGGCTTCAGTTGCAATGACCGTACTGAGAAGGGATTGCCGACCTCGAAGTCCTGGTCCTGGGGTTGGGCGTTCTGTTGGGGCTGTTCCTGGTCCGACGGGTCAGGGTCGCTCTCTTCCTGGTCTGGGCTGGAGTCCGAGCCGGGGTCTGAGGGTTCGCGGTCACGGGGTTGGTTCTGGAACTCGTCGATCATCTGGTCGAGTTGTTCAGTGGCCAAGTGGGGTTGCTGGAAGGGCTGCCGTCTCTGGCGGTGGAGTAGCGCCATCTGGGCTGCTTCCCTCACATCCTCTGCTGAAACCTCTGTCCGGCCTTCATAGGCGGCGATGGTGCTGGCCGTCTTGTACATGACGATGTCGGCCCTGAGACCGTCAACCTGGTACTCGGTGCATACGTCGGTAATCAGTTCCAGGATGTCGTCGCCCACCTGGACTTGGGGAAGGAGCTTGCGGCTGGCGAGGACGTGTTCCCGTTCTTCCTCTTCGGCCGCTTGCCATTCATCCATAAAGCCGTAAGGGTCGGCCTCGTAGGCTATGCGACGCTGCACGACTTGGCGGCGTTCTTCGCGGGTGAAGGCGCTGTCCACCTCAACCGCCAAGCCGAAGCGGTCGAGAAGCTGGGGGCGCAGGTCCCCTTCCTCCGGGTTCATGGTGCCAACGAGGATGAAGTCGGCGGCATGGCTGACGGATATGCCCTCGCGCTCCACGTAGTTGCGGCCCATGGCTGCGGCGTCAAGCAACACGTCAACCAAATGGTCATTGAGAAGGTTGACTTCGTCCACGTACAGGATGCCCCGGTGGGTGGTGGCGATGAGGCCCGGCTCAAAGCTGCGGGAACCGGTCTTGATGGCTTGCTCGATGTCCAGGGAACCGACCAGCCGGTCCTCGGTGGCCCCCACTGGCAGGTCCACGATGCGTACCTGCCGGTTGACCTCGTCCGCCTCCACCCTGCCGCCCTCGCAAAGCTGGCACAGTCCTTGAAGCATGTCGGGCGAACAACTGTAAGGGCAGCCGCGCAGCACCGATACTTCCGGCAGCAAGGCGGCGAGGGAACGCACCGCGGTGGACTTGGCGGTGCCCTTTTTGCCGCGAATGAGGACACCGCCAATCTTGGTGTTAATAGCGTTGAGCAGTAGGGCACGCTTCATGGAAGTCTGCCCCACGATGGCGGTAAAAGGGAAACGAGGTTCAGGTCTTTCACCCTGCAAAATCAAGGCTCCCGGCATAATCTTTTGGCAGCGTGGAGTTTACCACAGACCCCCTGCAGGTCACCGTTCGTTGTTCCGCCGTAACGAGAGTCTGACGAAAAGAAAGGGCGGCGCCAGACAGTACCGCCCTCTTGCAAGAGGCTTTATTGTCGTGCAGAAGCAGCTATACTCTGACGCCGGTATTCGAGGATTGCCGGTAAGCATGGATTCCTTTCTGCCGGTACAGCAGGTATCCAACCGTGCCGAAGGATATGCCCATCCACAAGAGGAAGTGGCCGACGGCGGTGAAGGTGCGGAACATGATGACTAACGCCGGGGGCAGCCAGTCGGGGGCGGCGTCGCGCACGTTGGGCACCGCGAAACCCAACAACAACATGACCACCGCATAAGCCAGACCGATGCTGGCATAGCGCAACCAACGGTCGGAGCCGGACGAGGTGCGGTTCACAACGCCCACAGCGTAAAGGACCGCCGCGGCTGAGACCGCGGAGACGGCGATTACCAGGAATTGCAACCCTTGGCGGGCCAGCAATGTTCCTTCATCGCCTACGCCGGGAGGATTGAGGGGGAATTTGAGCTGGGTGAACATGGACACCGACCAGAACCCCAGCAACCCCGCAATCACGGCCCATGCCCAAGGACTCCAGCCCGGAGTTGCCCGGCGGGTAAGGTAGTACAACCCGGAGAATACCGCGCCGCAAAGCACGCCTACCACCGCCAGCCCCAAGGTCATCCCCACCCGTTGCGCGCCAAGGCTGGTAGCCCATGAGAGCGGCAGTTCCTGTTCATCGCCTGCGGGCTCGGCCAAGGCCGCTTTGCCCTCAAGGTCAATGGCCCACTCCATGACGGGCACATTGAAAATATTCATGTACCCGGCTACGAGCAGGCCAGCAATAAGACCCATAACCATAGCGGTGGGCAAGACTCTTTCCACGTGGCCCTCCCACGCCTCATGGGCGTCAAGGTCTTGGAAACTATATCAGCACCGGTCGATTACGGATGAAACAGCTCGTCGCCAACTGAAGCCCATGGATTCCCGCCTTCGCGGGAATGACAGGTTGAGTCCGGGAAGTAAGCCGCCTAAATTGCTAAGTCGCAGGCCAAGTACGACGGCTTGTGTACCGCGACGAGTATTGTGATTATTTCTTAGTGGCACATAAAGGCGACGTGCCTGGCGTGGTGGAAGAACTCGTGGACGGTGCCCAGGACGGCGGGGGCGCCGATGGCCGCGCCGTGGACGCTGCTGTCGACATAGCCCGCGGCGTACAGGACTACCGCGCCCATCAACAACCAAGGGGCCCAGGACCGGGTAGTGGCGACGCTTGCGATGCGATTGAACATATTTTCCTCCGTTTGTTTCGGTAGCTTAGGGAACTGGACAATAAAAAAGCCCGGCACTTCCGGCGGGCTTATGCATTCATTCGACTCTTACCCTCTGGCGCGAAGTGCGTCAAGTCATACTGGACGGTGGGTTCCTGGCTCCCGGAGTTGTTTTGTTTCGGTTGTTGCCTCGAAGATTCCTCCAAGGCTGATGGTTACAACATCCGGTTACAGTGGCGCGACCGCGCCGGTATTACACCGGCTTCCCCATGATCCCGAATAACTTCGGGACACCGTACAGGTCATTTCGATTGTTAAAGATATTCTGCTGATTGCGTGGCGGGATTATAACCGACGGCAATAATCGAGTCAACGATTTATTTTTGTTGGGGGCGGTACTTCACAAATACTATGCCGTCGCGCCCTTCGTAGCGGGCACGCATGTTGTTGAACGCTTGGAGCTTCTCCGGCTGCAACTCGGTACGCTTGAGGTTATCGTCCAAGTATGGGTTGGGGAAGTAGCCGCGAAGGAGCGTGGCTTCGCCGTCGCCGGAAAACCGGACGTAATACGACAACAGATCGCCGTGACTTTCCGCTTCGACAAATTGGATTCCGGTGACCTTGTCTACAGGGACGTGGAAATGCCAGTTATCGGCCTCTACAGTGAGATACCCGCCGCTGAGTTCAGGCTCTTTTATGCCCTGGGAGGTATTCTCGCTGACTACCGGACCGCCGCCGACGACCCACATGACCCGTTCGTCTTTGGTCAACTCTTTGATTAGCTCCACAGCAATTTCCACTGTCCTACTCCAGAAGCCGCTGACGTTACGGTTGGTGTACGCTGGGGCGCTGCCCGTTCAAACAGCCGCCCCGATTTTACCAGACGGTGAACCTTGGTGGAAGAATCGGGACACGGGCCGGGAAGCCCCTGGCTAGCCGGGAAGAATTACGCCGCAGGCCACCCGTCCACCCGCGCCGGCGTCCTCACCGTAAGTATCGCCTTTTTCGTGGATAATGATGGCGGAACCGTCATCATCAAAGACCGAATTGGCCGGTTCTGCATCCAGGCTAATAGCGTCGTTGAATACGTCGGCCCGGGCAGTTCCGTCGGCGGCGGCGTAGATGTTGGGCATATCGCCGAGGTGGTCGCCATCCACGAACAGGTAGCCGTGTGCCCGGTCTCCGAGGTCGAAGTGATCGCCCGCTGCGGAAAAGTCCGGCGAGCAACTGCCCACTTCGTGGATGTGGAAGCCGTGAGATCCCGGGACCAACCCGGTTGCCTCAACCGACACCAGGACGCCGTTGGGGCCCTGCACCATGTTGACCATGCCAATTATCATACCATCAGGGGCTTTCAGTTCCGCGCTGGCCCTGGAGCCTACGCCTGAAACGGTGGCTTCGTCGGTTTGGCACGCTATGAGGGCAACCAGAAAGAGGGCTGCGACGATTAAAGCGTAGAAAGGCTTCAATTGCATACGCCATGTTTTCATTTGACTGTACATTATCTCCTTTGGAATCATCCAGCCTGCCGTCCTTCCTGGCGGGCCTCCAAATCGGCCTCCAACTCCAAGTAAAGCTGCAACAGCTTGTCCCGCATCTCGGGCGGAGGTTCCTCCCACAGTCCGCGCTCGATGGCTTCCAGTAGGCGTTCCACCACGCTCCGTAACGCCCACGGATTGCTTTCCTGGAAGAACCGCTGGGTCTCTGGGTCCAGGACGTAGCTTTCGGTAACGTCTTCGTACATCCAGTCTTCGACCACTTGGGCGGTGGCATCATAGCCGAACATGTAGTCCACCGTCGCTGCCAGTTCGAAGGCACCCTTGTAGCCGTGGCGCTTCATGGACTCGATCCACTTCGGGTTGACCACGCGGCTGCGGAACACCCGGCGGGCCTCGTCCTGAAGGTCGCGGACCCTGGCCCGGGAGGGGTCGGCGCTGTCCCCGAAGAACTCCCGCGGGTTCCGGCCGGTCAGGGCGCGCACGGTGGCGATCATGCCGCCGTGGTACTGCATGTAGTCGTCGCTGTCGAAGATGTCGTGTTCTCGGGTGTCCTGGTTCTTGGCGGCGACCACTATCTGGCTGAACCGGCGGCGGAATTGCGTGCGGGCGCTGACGCCGAAGTCCTGCCGGGTGTAGGCGTACCCGCCCCATGCGGTGTACACCTCTGCCAGATCCTCCACGGTCTCCCAGTTCCGCTCGTCCAACGCCGCCAGAATTCCCGCCCCGTAGGTGCCGGGCTTGCTGCCGAATATGCGGTACAGGTGGGAGTGCTCAGTGGTCAGTGGCTGGTGGTCAGTCATCGCTTCCCGGTCACTGGTCACTGGCGACTGACCACCCGCGAGGTCTTCGCGCAGGTGCTTGACTACGAAGTTGTCCTCAGGGCCTTCGTCCTGCGATGCGGCCAACTCCACGGCTTGGTCCAGCAGGTTGATCAGGTTGGGAAAGGCGTCCCTGAAGAAACCACTGATGCGCACCGTGACGTCGATGCGGGGATGCCCCAACTCCTCCTTGGGTATCACTTCCAGTCCCAATACGCGGCGGCTCTCCGGCTGCCAGACGGGCCGCACACCCAGAAGGTGCAGAATCTGGGCGATGTCGTCTCCGTGGGTCCGCATGGCCGACGTTCCCCATACGACCATGCCCACCATCTCCGGGTAGGCGCCTTCTTCGGAGAGGTATTTCTCCAACAGAGCCTCCGACAGGGCTTTGCCGGTCTCCCAAGCCACGGGCGACGGGATGGTATTGGGGTCTACCGAGTAAAAATTGCGTCCCGTGGGCAGGATGTTGGCCATGCCCCTAGTGGGCGCCCCGCTCGGCCCCGGAGGAACAAACCGGCCTTCCAGTCCCCGCAACAGGTTGCCCAGCTCGTCAGGGGTCTTGAGCAGGGCCGGGTAGATGGTGTTGGCGACATACTCCAGCACGGTGTTGGTTTGGTGGTCTTCATGGCCCAGCAGTTGACGCACCACGGGGGCGACGGCTCCGGGTTGGAACCCTTGTTGCAGCAGTTGGGTGTAGGCGCTACGGCAAATGGCTTCGACGCCCTCCAGCAGGTCGCCGTAGGTACGCACCGGGGCATCCTGGGTGACTTGGGCGATTGCTTCGGGAAGCGCGCCTTCGACGGGTTGAGCGGGGTCGGAGAGCATGACCTGGTAGTCCAGCCCCAGGGCTTCCGACACGGCGCGGCGCAGGCTCGGGATGCCGCTGATGTCCAGCCGGGTCAGGGCGCAGAGCAGCCCGACGAGTTGTTCGCCCTCCGGAGCTTCTCCCAGGATATGAAGACCGTCTTTGATCTGGAGGTCCTTCAACTCGCAGAGATAGCCGTCTATATGAAGTATGAAATCGCCGAAATCCTCGGGGCGTTCGTCCATATCCAGGTCCCGGTGCAACTCAGCCTGCTTCACCAGTTCCCAAATCTGGGTCTCCAGCAGGGGCAGCTTGGCTGGGTCCAGGGTCTGGCATTGGTAGTGTTCGTCCATCAACTGCTCGACCCTGGCGATGTCTCCGTAGCTGTCGGCGGTGGTCATCGCTGGGATGAGGTGATCGACGACGGTCGCGTGGGTGCGCCGCTTGGCCTGCGCGCCTTCACCGGGATTGTTGATAATGAACGGATAGAACAAAGGGAGGTCCTGCAGGGCCACTTCAGGATAGCAGGCCGCCGACAGCCCGATGCCTTTGCCCGGAAGCCATTCAAGGGTACCGTGTTTGCCGACGTGAATCATGGCGTCGGCTTGGAACACATCCTTTATCCAGCGGTAATAGGCGATGTAGTGGTGAGTGGGGGCCAGATCAGGGCTGTGATAGACGGAGATGGGGTTCTCACCGAACCCCCGGGGAGGCTGAAGACCCACGAATACGTTGCCGAGGTCGATGCCGGCGATGGCCAGGCTGCCGTTGCTGCGGTATACCTGTCCCGGAGGGTCGCCCCATGCCTCGGTCATCTCTTCCGCGACGGAGGGCGGAAAGCCTTGGAACCACTCACTGTACTGTTGGCTCGTAACGTGGCCCGCCGCCATCCTGAGTTGCTCTTCGGTAAGGTAGTCCCGGTCGTTGCTGCAACGTTCGATGATGCGATGGACGAGGTCGTCGCCGTTTTCCGGGATGTCGACAACGTGATAGCCGGCGCTTTCCAGTTCGTGAAGAATCCGTATCACCGATGCCGGGGTGTCAAGGCCGACGGCGTTGCCGATGCGGGCGTCCTTGGTGGGGTAGTTGCTCAGGATAATGGCGACGCGCTTTTCAGAGTTGGGCTTGACCCGCAGCTTGGCCCACTTGATGGCCAGACGGGCTAAATAGTCCACCCGGTCTTCATGGGCCACGTACCGCTGAAGCCGTCCAGCCAGTTTCCCGTCTTGCGCGGCGGCGGTTTCCTGCTTGAAGGAGATGGGCACCGAGATGATCCTGCCGTCGAACTCCGGCAGGGCTACGCTCATGGCGGTGTCGATGGGGCCCAAGCCCAAGGAACTTTCATCCCACTCCTCTTGGGTGCCGGTGCTGACTATGCCTTGGAGCATGGGAACGTCCAGTTGGTCCAGGTAGTCCACCGACCACCCGGCGGCAATGGTTGCCCCTTCCGTGCTGAGTTCACTCATAGACATGCCCATGGTGTTGATGATGCAATCGACACGGGGCGTTCCGTCCGGCCCTGCCAGGAACTCGGTGAAGGTCCGGTTGGATTGCCCGTCCCCTTCGGGGTTGTGTTTGAGACTGTAGGAGAAAATAGGCAGGACGTTGGCCTCCAGCCCTTCAAGCCGACGCACGAGGCTGTCTATGGCTTGAAGGTTGCCGCTCATCCAGTGGGCGCGATAGAAGAGGACGGCAACGTTGGGCTTGCCGTCGGTGAACCGCAGCCGCATATAGTCGTCCAAGCCAGTGCCCTCGGCGACATCGGGGTGATACAAACCCTCCCAAGGCAGGTGAGTTGGGGCGTCGTGGCCGTAGCTGGTATCGAAGTAAGTGTCGCTCAGGAACAGGAAGAGGTTTTGCAGGTTCTGGACGCCGCCCCGCATCAAGTAGGCGAAAACAGTCTCAACCTCGGCAACCGGAACGCTGCACGCGGTAACCAGGTCTTCGTCCCATTCCTGATGGCCAGGACAGGCGATAAGCGGGACGCCCTGGGACTGGCAAGCGCGGACCAAGGGATCGAAAAGATCGGGTAGCGCCCGCTTGCCGCCCAGGAGGCGCAACACTGCCACTCCCGCATGTTCCACCGCTTGCAGCAAGGTCTCCTGCGCCTCGGAATCGGCAAGATTGACGGGATTGAACGCCACTACCTGGGGAAACTCATCCGGTAGTCCGGACAAAGCCCGTTCCGCGGTCAGAATGTCGGTGTCCGCCGTGGTGACGAAGAGCATGGTGCGGCGTTGCTGATCAGTGTTTGTGGAAGAAGTCAACGGTCGTTCCTCCCTGAGGTTGGGGGCGCGGCAGCGGCCTTTCAGTTTTCGCAGGAACCCTAGTCTAACGTAGCTGGGTCAGAGTAGGCGTAGCGGGGAACCTGCCGCCTGCGCCACCACAGTTTAACAGCATTCCCAGCGAAAAGAGGAGTTCAATGGATTCCCGCCTGCGCGGGAATGACGAGCGGGGTTGCAGGGCAGGTTTTGAGATAGTCTCGAAGGCACGAAACTGTTGGGTCAGGCTTCTTCTTTGAAGATGACCATGATCGACAGGTCGCTGAATTCGTCGGTGATGTTGCCGCACTCCGCCAGTGACCCGCTCCAACTCTGCTCTCCATCCAGGGTAAGGCGCTGGAAAACGGTCACTCTCCGGTCGCCGGATACACCCTCCTCGACCAACCCACTGGCGATGGCGGGAGGCATGAAGTCGTAAGGTTGGGGCAGTAGGATGACGTGCCGGCGGCCTTCATTGAGGTAATGGACAGTTTCCTCCAGCTTGGAGCCGGACTGCTGGCGTTGGTGGAGGGTGATGAACACCGACTCTTCCATGGGGATGCCCGCGCGGGCGCAAGCAACCTGCACGGAGCTTATGGCAGGGAAGAGTTCCAGATGATCAACCCTGCGGGCGGCTCTTGCCAGCAACTCCCTGGCCGAGAAGTTCAGGTCGCCCCAGCAACACAGAACGCAACGGCGCCCTTCCCTGGCCTGAGAGGCCGTGTATTCCAGCACTTCTTCCTGGTCGCGGTAGGCCATAGGCCGTACCTCGGCATGGTCCAGCCAGGGCTCGACGACGTTCAGCACCGTCTTGAAGCCCACCACCAGATCGGCTTTCCGCAGTTCTTCGCGGCCCTTCAGGGTTATCAAGTCGGGGTCGCCGGGGCCTACCGCCACCACCGACATGGAGATGTTGTTTTGGTTATTTGGCATAGTGTTGAAAGGCTGGTGATTCTAATATGTCTAAATATGGATGGGTGTCTGTTGTCCCAATTACGCGATTACTGTATTGAGCGTGGCAATGGTTGTCAACCTGGAGTGAGGTGTTCTTGTCGGAAGCTAACTTTGGACGAGTCACTCTCCAAGAGACTCCAACCGCTCGAACCAAGAGTTGAACCGGGGACACTCAGCGCGGATGGTATCCAGTCCTATTTCAGAGGCAACCACCAAGCCGAAAGTTGCTTTACGGTACCGGGGGACTATGCTTTCGATTCGCTTGCTTGGCGCGGTGTGCGGGTTGTCGTTGATGTCTTCTGGAGTCTGGAAGTTTGAACGAATTCCCCGCAGTGCTTCTACATGGCTGTCTGATACGTCGGGGATTGTCGCAAAGGCACTTACGTCCGAAAACAACAGACCTTCGAACTCGTACTGTTGGATGTATGGGAATGCCCGCGACTGGTCCCAAGTACGGCCTATACTGCGGTCAATCGTTTCGAAAATGGCCTGCTCCAACTCACGGCGAGTCACATTACCCTTATCACGGAAGCCATAGAAATCCACCAACGAAGTAACATGGTCAAAGTTCCAAACAAGTTTTGCCATTTCCGAAGCCAATCGTTCCACTGTTATGTTGCCGTCAAGTGGTATCGGATATGGTTCTACTTCTCTTGCCCGCAGGTGCGCCGCGAGAATGTAATTGACAAACGCCTCCTCCGTGACGCCTTCGACTGATATGGCCAGCCGAATCAAGGGCGGCCTCCGAACAGGTTCTTACACCATAGCTGCCCGGTAGGGTAGCCGTCTTCAAGCCACACCCTGTAATCGTCCGCGTTGAGCTTGCGGCATTTTGTTTTTCCATCCTCAAGGTCCAGCACGAAAATATCGTCAAGGTCAAACGCATCCACCAGGAGAGGCGATTGAGTTGCCACGATAATCTGCCGCTCCGCAGACATGGACTTTATCATTCCGCCGACTAAAGCGACGGCTGCGGGATGCAGACCGAGTTCCGGCTCGTCCAGCAGAATTACGTCTGGGAGCATTTCGGGTGGAAGATTAAGCAGCGTCACCAGCGCAAAGAACCGTAGTGAGCCGTCGGAGGTGATATGCGCGCCGAAGGTTTTGTCTGTCCACTTGGCTTTCCACCTCAATAAGACTTTGCCATAGTCAGGTTCGATCGCGAAACGGTCAAACCCGGGCAGTATACGCGCGATCTGTTTACAGATCAGTTCGTATCTTCGGACATCTCGTTGCTCCAAGCGGTACAGCACGGCCGCCAAATTTCCGCCATGACTTCGGAGTTGGTGATTTTCGGTCATGTCCCAACTGCCTTTAAAGCTGGAACTGTCGGATGTGTCATGGAATTGATAGACAGAGCAGTTACGCAATAGGTTTACGATGACCGAGGCCGTGGCAGGATTGACGGGAGGAATGGGATTGACCAAATAACGGAGATCGACAAAAGGGTTTGGTCGGGACTGCGCGACTTCCACTATCCTTGCTTCACGATGGCCGCTCTCGAGGTATTGCCATTGAGCCTCCGTTGGAAGGTCTGAACTGCTAAAACGGAAGGCTTCTTCTGTGAAGAAGAAGCGGTCAGGATGGGCATAGGACAGTGCGAAGCGATAGTCATTCTGCCCGCGTTCCGTTCTCATCCTGATCTCGGCTTCCATGCGAGGTGTGCGGACATTACCTCCAAAGAGTTGGTCGTCCGCGCCCCCATGCCTGGTGACAAACTCCCCGAGTTGACGGGAGCGCAGCATCCAACTCAACATATCGAAAAACCTGATGAAGTTGGACTTGCCGGACCCGTTGGCTCCAATCAATACCGCTGCTTGGGGAAGGTTGGAAAGTTCTACATCCGCCAAAGACCGGAAGCCGCGAATGTGAATGGACTCGATCATCGAAGCAGGGATCATAGGACGATAGCCCTCTATAGTGCATTGATCTCGTTAACAGCAGACCCTGACAGTTACTAGCCATCCATTATAAAGGCGAGATGGCGTCATTGTTTGACTCTGGCGCGTCAAGACGGATTTTTGTATTGACATCCGCATCCGAGGTTGGTAGAGTAGCAAGCCGCTGTTACGAAAACGAGCGGGGATTTTGTTATGCCTACAGTCAATCAATTGGTCAGAAAGGGACGCAAGCCGGTGCGCAAGAAGACCACCGCGCCGGCGTTGCATTGGGTCCAGAACTCGCTGCGCAACCGGGTGCGCTACGGGCCGGGGTGTCCGCAACGGAGGGGAGTGTGCCTCCAGGTGCGCACCATGACGCCCAAGAAGCCCAACTCGGCGCTGCGCAAGATCGCCCGTGTGCGGCTTACGAACGGAGTAGAAGTTACGGCCTACATCGGCGGCGAGGGGCACAATCTCCAGGAGCACTCGGTGGTGCTGGTGCGAGGTGGAAGGGTAAAGGACCTGCCGGGCGTTCGCTACCACGTAGTCCGCAGCGCTCTCGACTGTGAGGGAGTGCAGGACCGCCGCCGCGGACGCAGCAAGTACGGAGCCGACAGGCCGAGGACCGGATAAGCCTGTCGTAGTCCACGAGCTTGGTCCAAGACCGGCTTTTATTTTTGCGAAACCTAATGGAAGGTGAGGCAACCTATGTCGAGGAGAAGGCGAGCAGAGCGCCGGATCATACCGCCGGACCCCGTTTACAACAACCTCGAGCTGGCGAAGTTCATCAACAACGTCATGCAGAAAGGGAAGAAGACGACGGCCCAACGGATTCTGTATAACGCCTTCGATATTATCAAGGACCAGTCCAACCGGGAGCCGTTGGAGGTGTTCCAACAAGCAATGAGGAACGCTACTCCCATCGTGGAAGTCAGGCCCAAGAGGGTAGGCGGCGCGACATACCAAGTACCCACGGAACTCCGGTCCAGCAGGAGCGAGGCCTTGGCGATTCGCTGGCTGATTCGCGGGGCCAGGTCCAGAAAAGGGATACCGATGCGCCAGGGACTGGCGCAGGAGCTTATGGAAGCGGCAAGAGGCGAAGGTTCCGCCGTCCGCCGCAAGGAGGAGTTGCACCGTATGGCGGAGGCGAATCGAGCCTTCGTCCATTATCGACGGTAGACTTCTCCCCTGGTCTGCCCGCGGTGACACACTATCATGGAGAATAGCTTTCCAATCGAGAAAATCCGTAACATCGGCTTTATCGCTCACATTGACGCGGGTAAGACCACAGTTACAGAGAGGGCCCTTTTTATCACGGGACGGATACACCGGGTTGGTGAGGTTGACGAAGGGACCACCGCCATGGACTGGATGCCCCAGGAACGGGAACGGGGCATCACCATCACCGCCGCCGCCACCACCGCGTACTGGCGCGATTACCGGGTCAACATCATCGACACGCCGGGCCACGTAGACTTTACCGCCGAAGTAGAACGCAGCCTGCGGGTATTGGACGGGGGGATCGTAGTCCTGGACGCCGTGGCCGGCGTACAGTCCCAGTCCGAGACGGTGTGGCGCCAAGCAGATACTTACAAGGTCCCCCGCATCTGTTTTGTGAACAAGATGGACCGTGTGGGGTCCAACTACGAAAGGACTATCGAATCGGTCCGCAGGCGTTTGCGGGCTAACCCGGTAGCAGTGCAGTTGCCCATTGGCGAAGAAGACCAGTTCCGGGGCATGGTCGACCTTATTACCGGGCAGGCGATGGTATATCCCAATGGTCATAGCAACGGCGCCCGGCGCAACGATTCTGACCCTCCGGAGTTAGTCCCTATCCCTTCCGAGTGCGAGGAGGACTTCGAAAGTTACCGGCAGGAGATGGTGGAGAAGATCGTAGAGACCGATGAAGCTCTCCTGATAAGGTACTTGGAAGGCGATGTCCTGTCGGAGGACGATCTGCGCAAAGCGCTTCGCAAGGCAACCCTGGCCCGGCAGCTAGTCCCGGTGCTGTGCGGCAGCGCCATCTCCAACAAGGGAATACACCCTTTGATGGACGCCGTCACCGATTACCTGCCATCTCCCGCAGATGTTCCTCCGGTGGAAGGATTGCACCCGGACACCGATGCAGTAGAATTCCGCAGCCCTGACGAAGACGAACCTCTTGCCGCCCTGGCATTCAAAGTTGCAACCGACCCCTATGTTGGACGTTTGGTGTTCCTTCGCGTTTACTCCGGCCAAGCCCACACTGGGCAGACGGTGTTCAACGTGTCCAAGGGACAGCGGGAACGCATGGGCCGCCTGTTGCAGATGCACGCCAACCACCGCGAGGAATTGGAGACTGTTGGCGCAGGCAACATTTGCGCGGCGGTTGGATTGAAGGACACATTCACCGGCGACACCATCAGCGTGATGTCGGACCCTGTGATACTGGAGCCTCCCCAATTCCCCCTGCCGGTGGTATCGGTCGCGATTGAACCCATGACGCGGGCCGACCAGGACCGCTTGGCACAAGCATTGCGCAAGCTGGCGGACGAGGACCCGACCTTCGAGGTTACCTTCAACGAAGAGACCGGCCAGACGGTCATGTCAGGCATGGGGGAGCTTCACTTGGAGGTCCTGGTGGACCGGATGAAGCGGGAGTTCGCCGTTGAGGCCCACGTGGGTCAACCCAGGGTGTCTTACCGCGAGACTATCACCCAACCGGTGGAAATCGAGGGGCGTTTCGTACGCCAGACCGGCGGTCACGGCCAGTTCGGCCATGTCTGGCTGCAACTCGAGCCGTTGGAGCGGGGAGCGGGCATCGTGTTTGAAAACGCGGTGGTCGGGGGGGCCATTCCCAGGGAGTACATCCCGGCTGTGGAGCGGGGCGTGCGGCAGGCGCTGGACAACGGCCCACTGGCAGGTTTCCCTTTGGTGGACGTGAAAGTGGCCCTGACCGACGGTAGCTACCATCCGGTGGACTCCTCGGAAATGGCCTTCCGGAGCGCCGGTATGCTGGCCATACGCGAGGGAGTCCCCAAGGGCAGGCCGGTGTTGCTGGAGCCGATAGTCGACATGGAAGTGGTCACGCCTGGGGAGCATCTCAGCGAGGTGCTGGGTGACTTGGGGACACGCCGGGCCCAGATTCGAAACATAGAAGGGCAGGATGATACGCAAGTGGTGAGGGCGTTGCTTCCCTTGGGAGAAACGTTCTCGTATACCACCGCCCTGCGCTCCATCACTCGCGGCAGGGCGGTCTTTACGATGGAGTTCCGCCACTACGAGCCGGTTTCAGACAACGTGTTGAATACCCTGCTGCGCAGGGTGTAACCCATGCTCAGATAGCGAAAGAGGATTATGGTAACCAGGCAAAAAGTAAGGATAACGCTCAAGGCCTTCGACCATAAAATGCTTGATCTGTCCGCGGGCCAGATAGTGGAAACCGCGGAGCGGACAGGGGCGCGGGTGGCCGGTCCGGTGCCGTTGCCCACCCACATCAGACGGTTCTGCGTGATTCGAAGCCCGCACGTTGACAAGGACTCGCGGGAGCATTTCGAGATTCGCACCCACAAGCGCCTGATTGATATTCTCGAACCAACATCCAAGACGATAGACTCGCTGACCCGGCTCAATCTGCCGGCAGGCGTGGATATTTCGATCAAGCTCTAGCGGGTTAAAATTCAATCGGGCAAGTCTTAGTCCAGACGGTTACGACAATGCTGCAATCATTCCTTGGCAGAAAAATTGGCATGAGCCAGGTCTTCCTTGAAGATGGCACCATGGCGCCGGTTACGGTCATCGAAGCCGGCCCCTGTTTCGTTACCCAGATCAAAACCGTGGAGCGCGACGGCTACGAAGCGGTCCAACTGGGTTTCGGTGCCCTGAAACGCCCCAACAAGCCCATGCGCGGCCACATGAAAGACATGCAGGCCTGCCGCTACCTGCGGGAAGTGAAAGCCGACGACGTTAACGAGTTCCAGGTGGGACAGAGCATTTCGGTGGGCATGTTCCAACCCGGCGACATTGTAGACGTGATTGGCCGTTCCAAAGGCCGCGGCTTTGCAGGCACGATGAAGAGGTATGGATTCGGCGGAGGTCCCCGCACCCACGGTCAATCGGACCGTTCCCGCGCCCCGGGCTCCATCGGCGGCGGCACCACGCCGGGCAAAGTGTTCAAGGGAATGAAGATGGCCGGCCACATGGGCAACCGCAGGATTACCGCCAAGGGGCTCAAGGTAATCAGGGTTGACGAAGAGAGAAACTTATTGATGTTGAAGGGTGGTGTACCCGGGGGGCCTATGGGGCTGCTGCAAATAAGGCGCACCGGGAAGTCCGTGGCAGCGTAAAGCGCTCAACCGGGAACACGCAAGGCCTGTCCCAGTGGATTCCCGCCTTCGCGGGAAAGACGGGAAGGGGAACGGAATGGAACTAGAGGTAAAGAACATCAACGGCGATACGGTGGATACCGTCAACCTGGACGACGCTGTATTCTCCGTGCCGATGAACCACTCGCTGGTACACCAGGCGCTGGTCATATACCAGTCGAACAAGCGACAGGGCACCCACGACACCAAGACGCGGGCCCAGGTGTCGGGAGGCGGCCGCAAGCCGTGGATTCAAAAGCATACAGGGCGAGCCAGGCAGGGCAGCATCCGCTCACCCCAGTGGCGGCACGGCGGCGTGGTTTTCGGCCCGCATCCCAGAAGCTATCGCAAAGCGCTGCCACGTCGAATGCGGCGATTGGCGTTGAAATGCGTCCTGTCCGAGAAAGCCCGACAACAGCGATTGGTCTGCGTCGACGGCATGGACGGCGTCGACGGCAAGACCAAGTCCATGGTCAGCCTGCTTGCCAACCTCGGGGTCCGCGGGTCGGCGCTGGTGGTGACCAGGGATGGCGCGGAGGGTGTGGTACGGGCCGCCAGCAACCTGAAGAAGGTGTGGACTTTGCCGGTCAACCAACTCAACGCCGACGAACTGCTTCGGCGGGAAACGGTCATCATTACCCTGGATGCGGCTCGCTGGGCGGAACAGGAGTTGGCCGCCGAGCGCCAGCGACGGGGCCGAGGCAGTCTTCAAGAAGATGAACCGGATGGCGCCGGCAGCAACGAGGACGATGGAGGAGAGGAGTAGATGAACATCCACCAAGTCCTGGTGAAGCCGACGATCACGGAGAAAAGCACCATCCTCCAGGAGTCGGGCAAGTACACCTTCCACGTGGCTCCCAAGGCGAACAAAGTGGAAGTAAAACAGGCCGTTGAGCAAAGTTTTGGCGTGACGGTTGTCAACGTCAACATTACAAAGCTACACGGCAAACGAAAGCGGTACGGCCCCCGCGTAAAGAAGTTGCCGGATATGAAAAAGGCCGTGGTCACCCTGAAGACAGGTGACCGGATTAACCTGATTGAAGGGCTGTAGGCCCCGGGGTACACGTTATGCCGTTGAAAAACTTGAAGCCGGTCACGCCGGGCACCAGGAACGCGGTGCGGCCGTCTTTTGAAGAGATAACCAAGACCAAACCTGAGAAATCGTTGCTGGAGCCTTTGCCCAACCACGCGGGGCGCAACAACCGGGGGCGGATAACCACCCGGTCACGAGGCGGCGGGAGCCGCAAGATGTACCGGAAAATCGATTTCAAGCGAATGAAGGATAACGTGCCGGGGCGGGTTGCCGCGATAGAATACGATCCCAACCGCTCCACCCGCATCGCCCTGATATACTACGCCGACGGTGAGAAGAGCTACATCCTGGCGCCCTTGGGCTTGTCGGTCGGCGACTGGGTTGAGTCGGGACCGCAAGCGGAGATTCACCCAGGAAACTGCCTGCCTCTGAGGTCGATCCCCACAGGGACCGTGGTGCACAACCTGGAATTGACTCCCCAGCGCGGGGGCCAACTGGCCCGCAGCGCGGGGACCGGCGCCCAAGTGCTTTCCAGGGAAGACGAGTACGTACTGATAAGGCTGCCGTCGGGAGAGATGCGGCGGGTGTTGCTGTCCTGCCGGGCCAGCGTCGGCCAGCTTTCCAATCCCGACCACAAGAACGAGAGCTTGGGCAAGGCGGGAGCAAAGCGGCACTTGGGGCGGCGCCCCCACGTCAGGGGCGTGGCAATGAACCCGGTGGACCATCCTCACGGCGGCGGTGAGGGCCGTTCGCCGATCGGTATGCCCGGTCCCAAGTCGCCCACGGGTCTGCCGACCCTGGGACGCAAGACGCGGAAGGCACAGAAGTCCAGCAGCGATCTAATAGTGCGAAGGGGCAGGAGACGGTAATATGTCCCGTTCAGTAAAGAAGGGGCCCTACGTCGATGCGAAACTTGCCAAGAAAGTCGAGGCGGTACAGCGTTCCGGGGCCAAGACGGTCATAAGGACCTGGTCGCGCGCGTCAATGATAATGCCGGAAATGGTGGGCTTGACCATCGGTGTCCACGACGGAAGGCGCCATGTGCCGGTGTTTATAACGGAGAACATGGTGGGACACCGGTTGGGCGAATTCTCTCCCACACGGACTTACAGAGGCCACGTTTCCCGGTCAGAACGGTCGAGTAGAGTGAGGTAATCAATTGCCCCCCGTCCGAGCAATGGCTAAACAGATAGGAGCGTCGCAAAAACGCCTGAAGCCGATCCTGGACCTAGTCCGAGGCCAGCCGGTGAACGACGCCCTGGACACCCTAAGCTTGTTGACTTCCCCGTGGGCCAAGGTGGTCTACAAGGTGGTCCAATCGGCAGCCGCCAACGCCGAGAATAACATGCTGATGGACCGTGACGCTCTGCGGATCGTCCAGATAACGGCCGACCAAGCAAGGCCCTTGAAGCGGTTCCGGCCAAGAGCCAGGGGCCGTATAGGCCGGATCACCAAGCGGTCCAGCCACATCACCGTCGTGGTCGATGAACCAGATGAGGAGTTTTAGTTATGGGCCATAAGACCCACCCATACGGCTTCAGGCTGAGCATCGTAAAGGACTGGAAGGCCCATTGGTTCGCTCCCCGTGCCGACAGCTACCGTCGTTTGGTGCTGGAAGATATACAGCTTAGAAACAGCATCCGCGACGAGTACCAAGGCTTTGCCGATGCCGGCATAGCACGGGTAGAAATCGACCGGGGCGCGCAAGACAGCGTCATCAACATTCACTCCGCCCGCCCGGGTATTGTCATCGGACGGGACGGCGAGCGTGTGAAGAACCTTCGCGCCAAGCTTGAAGGGATCACCCAGCGCCGGGTGCAACTGAATATCCTGGAAATAGAGCAGCCGGAGATTAACGCCTACCTGGTGGCACGGAACATCGCGGACCAACTGGAACGCCGGGTTGCCTACCGGCGCGCGATGCGGCAAGCGGCCCAACGGGCCATGCAGGGAGGGGCCGAAGGCATCAAGATCATCGTCAAAGGGCGTATCTCCGGCTCGGAGATCGCCAGAGTCGAAAAACTGATGATGGGCCGGGTGCCGTTGCACACCTTGCGGGCCGACATTGATTACGCACTGGCGGAGGCCCACACTACCATGGGGCGCGTAGGTGTGAAGGTCTGGGTCTATCACGGCGATATTCTACCGCCACCTCCGGAAGAGGTGGAGGAACTGGACACCATCGAAGTAACAGT
This sequence comes from Dehalococcoidia bacterium, assembly GCA_965203835.1. Lineage (GTDB taxonomy): Bacteria > Chloroflexota > Dehalococcoidia > Lucifugimonadales > UBA3495 > CBDCFV01. The sequence goes on along the minus strand of OZ241919.1, from coordinate 101,868 downwards.
ACAGGCCGATGGTCCGGATGAAGAAATGGTATTCGATGAAGACCTTCAGCCCTGCTAGGAGTATTTGATGCTACAGCCGAAGCGGACCAAGTACAGGAAGTCCTTCCGGGGCCGCCGCAAGGGTATGGCCACCAGCGGCAACAGTGTTGATTTTGGGGAATTCGGGCTCAAGGCGCTGGCAGCCGACTGGATTACGGCTCGGCAGATAGAGGCTGCCCGCGTCGCCGTCACCCGCCGGCTGAGGAGAGGTGGTCAGGTATGGGTGCGGGTGTTTCCCGATAAACCGGTCAGCAAGAAGGCCGCCGAGACCCGCATGGGCGGGGGAAAAGCCGCCAACGACTACTGGGCTGCCGTAGTCAAGCCTGGGAAAATCCTATTTGAGGTAGCCGGAGTGCCGCCTCAAGACGCGATGGAGGCCTTGGAACTGGCCGCTCACAAGCTCCCTATTCCAACCAAGACGGTGCAGCGGGACCGCATTGCCGCTTTGACGGGCCGGACTGAATAGAGGCGCAGAACGATGCAGATGCACGAGATCAGGGCTCTTACGGACCAGCAGTTGCAGGAAGAGCTGGAAAAGACCGAACGGGAGTTGATGGACCTCCGGTTTAGGGTCGCCACCAACCAACTACCCAATACCAACTTGCCCAGGACGGTGCGACGGACCATAGCCCGGTTGAAGACCGTCGCCAACGAACGGCAGCAGACGGAGGCTTAAGCTTGGCAAGGTCTATGAGGAAAGTGCGCACCGGATCGGTGGTGCGCGTAGGAATGGACCGCACCGCGGTCGTGGAGATGGTGTGGAAGCAGCGCAGCCGGTTGTACCGCAAGCAGGTGCGGCGGTTGACGAGGTTCATGGTCCACGACCCCGACAACCGGTGCCAACTGGGAGATACGGTCCGCATAGAAGAGACCAGGCCGATCTCCAAGACCAAACACTGGCGTTTGCTGGAGATACTGGACCGCCGGCAAGTGGCCGAAGTGCAACCAATCGAGCTTGAAGCAGACGCTGAAGTGTTTGTAGAAGAAGACGAAGACCAGGCGCTAGACGATCTGAATCAAGAGGAAGAGGAAGACGACGAATCCGCTTCCGAGGAACAGGACACCGAGGAATGATCCAGACTTATACACGGTTGACAGTAGCCGACAACAGCGGAGCCAAGGTCATCCGGTTGATTAACGTTCCCGGAAGCGGCAAGCGGAAGTTTGCCAGCTTGGGCGACGTGGTGGTATGCAACGTCCGGGAAGCCGCCCCCAATTCGCCGGTACGCAAAGGCGACATAGTAAGGGCGGTGATAATTCGCCAAGCCCAAGGTCACCGGAGGCCCGACGGCACCTACATCAGGTTTGATGACAACGCGGCCGTGTTGATACTGGAGAACAGGCTGCCCCGCGGCACCCGCATATTCGGTCCGGTGGCAAGGGAATTGCGGGACCACGGGTTTATGCGGATCATTTCCCTAGCCTCCGAGGTGGTATAATGCGCATCCGAAGTGGAGACAACGTATTGGTCATCGCTGGCAAGGAGAAGGGTAAGACCGGGCGGGTTGAGCGCCAGTTGACCAAAGAAAACCGTGTGGTGGTGGAAGGGGTAAACCTGATTACGCGGCATGTCAAACCCCGGCCCGGCATTCGGCAGTCGGGACGCATCCAGCAGGAAGCCCCCATCCACGAGTCCAACCTCATGTTGATTTGCAACAAGTGCAACCGGCCCACCAGGCCCAACATTGTTTTTCTGGATACCGGAGCACGAGTCAGAAGCTGTCCCAAGTGTCAAGAAGTGATCGACAATGCAAGATAATCAAGAAGAGAGCGCCCAACAAGCCACAGAAGAGCAGCCCAGACGCCGCAGGAACCAGGACGGGGAGGGCGGTCGAGGCGGAAGACAGCGAGGACGCGCCGCTGCCGTGGAAGAGGCTCCCGCAGCCGACGAGGCATTGCCTCCTCCCCGAATGCTGGAGCTTTACCGGAACGAGATCGTTCCCGCCATGATGCGGGAGTTCGGATTGTCCAATCCGATGGAAGTGCCGCGGGTCCAGAAGATCGTGGTGAATATCGGGTTGGGAGAAGCCCTCACCAATGGCCGCGCCATGGAAAGCGCCACGCGGGACTTGGCGACCATAACGGGCCAGAAGCCCATTATCACCAGGGCACGAAAGGCCATCGCCGGATTCAAAATCCGTGAAGGCAACCCAATCGGCACCTGCGTAACCCTTCGCGGCGCAAGGATGTACCATTTCCTGGACCGTCTGATAAATATGTCCCTGCCGCGCATTCGCGACTTCCGGGGTATGCCCAGGCGTGGCTTCGATGGACGGGGCAATTTCTCCCTCGGCATCCGGGAGCAGATCATCTTCCCTGAAATAGATTACAACCAGATTGACCGGATCCGTGGGCTGCAAATCACCATCACCACCACGGCTCAAACGGATGCCTTGGCAACCCGCCTGCTGGAGTTGTACGGCTTCCCCTTCGTCCGCGAGGTGTAAAGGAGACCCAATGGCCAAAGCATCCAAAGTCCAGAAATGGCTGAGAAAGCCCAAGCACCCGGTCCGGTGGCACAGCCGCTGCAACCGCTGCACCAGGCCTCGGGCTTATATCCGGTACTTCGGCATTTGCCGCATCTGTTTCCGTGAATTGGCGCTGAACGGGGAACTCCCCGGAGTGCGCAAAGCCAGTTGGTAGAGAGCCAGGAGGGATAGAGTCTTGCCGGTTACCGATCCTGTGGCGGATATGCTGACGCGTATCAGGAACGCTATACAAGTGCGCCACGAACAAGTCATGATGCCCCACTCCAAGACCAAGCTGGCTATAGCCAAGATTCTGAAGGAAGAAGGGTACATAAGGGACTTCGATATCCCCCGAGGGCAAGCCCATCCGACGCTGCGGGTACATCTGGCCTATCGAGAGCGGAGGGAGCCTGCCATCAGGGGCCTGAAGAGGGTCAGCAAGCCGGGGCTGCGGGTCTACGTAGGGAAAGGCGAAATCCCCAGAGTCTATGGCGGTTTGGGGTTGGCGATCCTTTCCACTTCCGAGGGTGTAATGGCCGGCCGTCAAGCGTGGCGCCGAGGTATCGGCGGGGAGTTGCTTTGTTATGTCTGGTAATGCAGTGGTCAACGGTCAGTCACAAGGTCGGACGCTGTCCCGCATAGGCCGCAAGTCCATTCCCATACCTGCCGGAGTGGACGTACAGATAGGGTATGGAGAGGTCACGGTCAAAGGCCCCCAGGGCACAATGACCCAGACTTACCATCCCGACGTCAAGGTCACGGTGGAAGACGGTGAGGTGATCGTCGAGCGAATGTCCGAGCGGAAGTTTCACCACGCTTTGCATGGCTTGACGCGGAGTCTCATCGCCAACGCAGTACAGGGGGTATCGGAAGGGTATACCCGTACCCTGGAGTTGATGGGGGTGGGTTACAGGGTCCAACAAGCCGGAGACGGCATCGTCCTGTTCGTTGGCTACAGCCACCAAGTGGAGATGCACCCGCCGGAAGGCGTGACCATGGAGGTCGAGGGCAACAACCGGATTCACGTCCGGGGGATCGACAAGCAGAAGGTGGGGAACCTGGCAGCCAAAGTGCGCAAGGTCCGTCCGCCCAACGCCTACAAGGAAAAGGGCATCCGGTACCAGGGTGAAGTCCTGCACTTCAAACCCGGAAAGGCCGCAGCCCGGAAGGCGTAGGCAGTGCCGATGGGCTCGCAGTAATTTCCCCCTTCCAGTAATAGAGACCGGAGAGAATTTCCAAGTGCCGAAGGACAAGAATGCTAGAAAGTTAAGGCTGGTGCGCCATGCCCGGGTCCGCAACCGGGTGACGGGAACACCGGAACGCCCCAGGCTGTGCGTGTTTCGCAGTCTGAGACATATTTACGCCCAAGTGATTGACGACACAGTGGGCCACACGCTGGTATCCGCTTCCAGTGACGAGGCTGATGTCCAAAACAACGGGGACACGAGACCCAAGGTATCGGCGTCGGAAGCGGTGGGCAAGTTGCTGGCCCAAAGGGCCCAGTCCAAGGGCATTACCCAAGTGGTCTTCGACCGCGGGGGGTACAAGTATCACGGGCGAGTAAAAGCCCTGGCGGAAGCAAGCCGGCAAGGCGGCTTGCAGTTTTAGATGGTCTTCCTTCAGCCCGTCTCCCCCGCGAAGGCGGGGGTCGCGGGAAGGCATAGCCGTCCAGTCCGCATGAGTTAAAGGAGAGAATTCCCTGTATGGTTACCGCAATGAATCGGCCAAGAGCGCCCCGTTTCCGGGAAGAAGACACTGGCGGTTTCACCGAACGGGTGGTGTTGACACGTCGAATCGCTAAGGTAGTCAAGGGAGGCCGGCGGCTCAGGTTCAACGCGTTGGTCGTGGTGGGCGACGGAGAGAGCCAGGTCGGCGCGGGGCTGGGCAAGGCCCTCGTCATTCCCGACGCTGTGCGCAAGGGCAACGCGGTGGCACGCCGCAACATGGTTACGGTGCCCCTCAAAAACGGCACCATCCCTCAGCAGATCACGTTGAAACGCGGCGCCACCATCGTGGTGATAAAGCCCGCCCGAGAAGGTACCGGAGTCATCGCCGCCGGTGCGATGCGAGCGATTCTGGAACTGGGCGGCGTGAAGGATGTTGTGGGCAAGTCCCTTGGGTCCCGCAACCCGATCAACATAGTTTACGCGACCTTGGACGCGCTCCGGGAACTGCGCGACCCTGATGAAGAGCGCGCCCGTCGGGCGGCTCCGCTCCCCCCTCCCACTCGCCAGGGAAGATAACACCGCCGGACCTTGGAATCCGGTCCAAAGGTGAATACTAAGGTAGATAAATGGCCCAACTACAGATTACTTGGACAAAGAGTTGCATCGGGCGCCCCCAGAACCAGCGGAGAATTATCCAGTCCCTGGGTCTGCGGCGGTTGCACCAATCGGTGGTTCACGCCGACACGCCATCCATAAGAGGGATGATCAATAAGGTGACTCACTTGGTGACGGTGAAGGAGCTGGAAAACGGATCATGATGGAACATCAACTGGCGCCCCACCCGGGGGCCAGAAAGAACAGGAAAAGGGTCGGCAGAGGCGACTCCGCAGGGCAGGGCAGCACCGCCGGCCGTGGCATGAAGGGGCAGAAGTCCCGGTCCGGCCCCGGGCCGCGGCCCGGTTTCGAGGGCGGCCAATTGCCGTTGATCAAGGGTTTGCCCATGAAGCGGGGCTTCCACAATAAGTTCAAGACCCACTACTCCCTCGTCAAACTGGAAGACTTGGACGGGTTTGATGCGGGAGCGCACGTTACCCCCGAAGCATTACTGCAACGGGGATACGTAAGGAGCCTGAACCGGCCCATCAAGATACTGGGTGACGGCGAAATCACCAAGGCCCTTACCGTAACGGCGAACCGGTTTACTCGATCGGCCCGGGAGAAGATAGAGGCGGCACAGGGTAGGGTGGAGGAGTTGTAGTCTCGATGCTATCGGCGGAAGCTCAGGGGGGGCGCCTTCCAAGGTTACTCCAAGCGGCGATAGACGCGTTCAGTTTACCGGACCTGCGGGCCAAAATCCTGTTCACGTTGGCCATGCTGGCGATTTACAGGTTCGCCGCTCACATCCCCATGCCGGGGATTGACCAAGCGCAGCTTGCGAACCTGTTCGAAGCCAACCCGCTGCTGGGATTCTTGGACCTGTTCAGCGGCGGCGCCCTGAGGCGGATGAGCATCGTGGCCTTGGGCGTCTTCCCATACATCACGGCGTCCATCGTGATGCAGTTGCTGACCCCGGTGATCCCCAACCTTCAGGAAATGGCGCGGGAAGGGGAGTCGGGGCGGGCCAAGATTAACCGCATAACTCACTGGCTGACGGTGCCCATAGCATTGGCGCAAGGGTATGGTCAGTTGCTGCTGTTGCAACAGACCAATGTATTGCCGTCGGTCGGTTTCAGTGCCGAGGCGCTCCTTCCCACCATCGCGGCGCTGCTGTCCATCGTCGCCGGCACGATGTTCCTGGTATGGATAGGCGAATTGATAACCGAGCGCGGCATCGGCAACGGTGTATCGTTGATAATATTCGCCGGCATCGTTGCCGGGTTCCCGGGCCTGATAAGCCAAGGTTTCCTGGACCGGGACAACGTGCTTGGCATCGGCTTCTTTGCTTTGATAGGCCTCGTTATAATCGCGCTGATAGTAATGTTCAACGAAGCCCATAGGCGCATACCGGTGCAGTACGGCAGGAGCATATTCCGCGGAGGCAGGATGTACCGGCAAAGCGGGGCGACCTATCTGCCCCTGCGAATAAATTCCGCGGGTATGATCCCGCTGATATTCGCGTTTTCCATCGTCATTCTTCCGGGCACCATCGCCACGTACTTCTCCACCAGCCCCGGTGTTGTCGGCGACGCCGCGCGGTTCTTCGCGGATCTCATGGTGCCCACGGCGCCGTTGTACTGGGTAATGGTGTTCATTCTGGTGGTGATTTTCACCTTCTTTTATACGCTGGTGGTCTTCAACCAGCAGAACCTGGCTGAAAACCTGCAACGCAACGGAGGGTTTGTTCTGGGCATACGCCCCGGCAGACCTACCCAGGAGTATCTCAACCGGGTCATAGTGCGCATTACTATGGGCGGAGCCCTGTTCCTGGGGTTCGTCGCCATCGTCCCATACATAGCGTCGCTGATAACGGGCGTGCAAGCGATCTCACTGAGCAGCACCAGCCTGTTGATCATGGTAGGCGTGGGATTGGACACGTTGCGCCAGTTGGAGGCGCAACTGATGATGCGAAACTACGAAGGCTTTTTGAGGTAGACCAAGTTGGCCCAGGGTTTGCGATTGGTGCTGTTCGGGCCGCCGGGAGCCGGCAAAGGCACTCAGGCACAGTTGTTGATGCAACAATTGAACGTGGAGCAGATCAGTTCGGGCGATCTTTTTCGCCATCACCTGAGGGCCAAGACGCCTTTGGGACTGAGAGCAGCCGAGTACATGAACCAAGGGTTGTTGGTCCCTGACGAGGTCACCATCGACATCATGCTCGACAGGGTATTGTCACTGGAATCTCAGGAAGGGTTTATCCTGGACGGGTTTCCCCGCAACCGGAACCAAGCGGAAGTCTTGGAAGAGGCCCTTGACCGGAGGTCGAGAAGACTGGACAAGGTAGTGTCCCTGGATGTGCCGGAAGAGGAACTGGTGAGGCGTTTGGCAGGACGCTTCGTGTGCCGCGAATGCCAGTCCCCGTACACCATTTCGTCCGCACACGAAGCCGAGGAGCAGATTCCCAGGTGCGAGCGGTGCGGTGGCGAGCTTTACCAGCGGGCCGACGACCACCCTGACGCCGTGACAAAACGTATAGAGGTCTATTTCTCGGAGACCTTCCCGGTCCTGGACTTTTACCGCGGCCGGGGGATGCTGGCGGAGGTTTCCGGAGTGGATACGGTGCCCAATATCAACCGGCGGATTCTGGTCGAGTTGGGAAAAGAAGACACAGTGGATGCCGGCCGATAGCATCTCAACCGCGGTTGCACGGTCGGCCAATAAAGACGGGTTACGCCACGGGGCCGAAACTTTCCAAGAACTCCGATTCAAGGTAGAATAGGACAAATGAACCAAAGCAAAAAAAAGGGCACTGCTTCCAATTCGGCCTCACCGTATACCGGCGGGATCACCATCAAGTCCCCTGAGGAGATGGACGCGATGCGCCGGGCCGGAGCGGTCGTAGGCGCGACCCTGGCCCTGTTGCGACGGTCGATCGAGCCCGGAATGACGACCAAGGACCTGGACAACATCGCTTACAAGGAAATCACGCGCCACGGCGCGAAGCCCGCTTTCAAGGGGTACCGGGGGTTCCCGGCCAGTATATGCGCATCGGTCAATGAGGAGATTGTCCACGGGATTCCCGGTAAAAGAAGGCTGAAAGAGGGTGACATCGTCAAGGTAGACGTCGGCGCCACCGTCGACGGATTCATAGGCGACGCTGCGATTTCAATGGCGGCGGGAGCGGCCTCTCAAGAGGCCGAGGACTTGATGAACGCCACCCGGGAGAGCCTCCACCAAGGTATCCAAGCCGCCGTTCCGGGCAATCGCATTGGCGACATAGGCGCAGCGGTCCAGGCTTACGGTGAGTCCCGCGGATATGGTGTCGTCCGCGAGTTCGTGGGCCATGGCATTGGGCGCTTCCTGCACGAAGACCCTCAGGTCCCCAACTACGGGCAGCCGGGACGAGGCGTATTGCTGCGGGCGGGAATGTGCATAGCCATCGAACCCATGTTGAACCTGGGCGACTGGCGCACTCGTATCCTGGACGACGAGTGGACGGTGGTTACCCTGGACGGCAAGTTGTCATCCCATTTCGAGCACACTATAGCCATCACCGAAAATGGTCCCGAGATTCTGACCGTTGCTCCCTGATCCTGGGAGCGTCGGACGCGACCGGTCTGTTCAGCGCAAACCTTCAGAGGACGTTTATGGCAAAAAAGCAAGCTATCGAGGTTGAAGCAAGCGTAACCGAGGCATTGCCCAACGGCATGTTCCGGGTAACGCTGCCCAACGAACACAACGTACTGGCCCACGTGTCGGGCAAGATTCGAATGCACTTTATACGGGTGTTGCCCGGCGACCGGGTACTGGTTGAACTGTCGCCCTACGATTTGACGCGGGGGCGCATTACGTACCGGTTCAAGTAACCGGGCGTTACAAACAATCGGCAAGGAAGAGGGCCTTGAAAGTATCTGCATCGGTAAAGACAAGGTGCGACAAGTGCCGCATTATCAAGCGCAAAGGGATAGTCCGCGTTATCTGTCCTAATGCGCGGCACACCCAGAGACAGGGTTAAACAGGTCTAACGGCAGGAGGCCAAGAATGGTCCGCATAGCTGGAGTTGACGTTCCAGACCGGAAAAAAGCGCATGTTGCGCTGCGCAGCATTTACGGTGTTGGCCCCGTAATCGCTTCGCAAATCCTAGAGAAGGCCAACATCGACACCGATTCTCCTCCGCGGATGAACGAACTGTCGGAGGCGCAGGTGGACCGCATCAGGGAAATCGTTGACCGGGAGTACCTATCCGAAGGTGATCTGCGTCGGGACGTGAACCAGAACATCCGCAGATTGATCGAGATAGGGACGTACAGAGGGCTGCGGCACCGGCGCGGACTGCCGGCCCACGGTCAACGGACCAGGACAAACGCACGGACCAGGAAAGGACCCCGCCGGACCGTGGCTGGAAGAGGCCGCCGGACCGGAGGCAAGAAGTAATTGGTGGTAGTTTATGCCTAGACCAAGAACCCGCCGCCGGGAACGGCGGACCGTCGTACAAGGACGGGCGTACATCTATTCCACGTTCAACAACACGTTGGTCAGCATCACCGACACGATTGGCAACGTTATCGCGTCGGCCAGCGCCGGTACCGTTGGCTTCAAGGGGTCACGGAAAGGCACTGCCTTCGCGGCTCAACGGGCTGCAGAGCAGGCGGCGCGACAGGGCATGGACCAGGGACTCCGCCAAGTCGACGTTCTGATCAAGGGCCCCGGCGCCGGGCGGGAAGCGGCTATACGTTCTCTTCAAGGCGCCGGACTGATGGTAACCAGCATCAGAGACGTAACGCCGATCCCGCATAACGGGTGCAGACCGCCGAAACGAAGAAGGGTCTAAGGGAACACATCAACGTCATTCCCGCACAGGCACGTCACCCTCGTAAGGGCAAGGGCGGGAATCCAAAGGAAAACGCATGGGCAGATATACCGGACCGTCCTGTCGGTTATGCCGGCGGGCCGGAGAAAAGCTATTCCTGAAAGGGGAGCGGTGCTTCACCCCCCGATGCGCCATAGAGCGGCGCAGGTCCGCTCCCGGAGAACAATCACGCCGCCGGAGGCGTCCTTCCGACTACGGAGTACACCTCCTTGAAAAGCAGAAGGCGAAATACATTTACGGGGTTCTGGAGTCGCAGTTCAGGAAATACATGGCGCAGGCATTTGATGCCCCCGGTGTCACCGGTCTCAATTTGCTGCGCTCCTTGGAAAGGCGGTTGGACAACGTGATATTCCTGCTGGGTTTTGCCGACTCTCGCAAGCAGGCCCGGCAGATGGTCTTGCACAGCCACTTCCAAGTAAACGGAAAGAGGACCGATATTCCTTCGTACCAAGTAGAGGTGGGAGATGTGATTTCGTGGAAGGAGTCGGACAAGACGACCGATTATTTCGCCGAGCGGACCGACGGTATTCCCAAGCGGCCTGTGCCGGAATGGTTGATGTTGGACCAAACGGATATGACGGGCAGGGTTATGAATATGCCGGCGGATGAGGACTTGCAGCAGGCGATTAACTCGCGGCTGATCGTAGAGTTTTACTCGAGGTAAAAACTTCAATGTTAGACACTTTTATCCTGCCTCCCAGCAATGAGGACGGAGGGCACGAGGCCATAACCCCCGCCGTACATGTGCTGGAATCAGAGGAGACCTACGGAAAGGTCTCCGTGGAACCGCTGCCCCGAGGGTTTGGCCCTACCATCGGCAACCCATTGCGGCGGATATTGTTGAGTTCCACCGGCGGCAGCGCCATTACCTGGGTCAAAATAGAAGACGCAGTACATGAGTATGCGCCCATCCCCGGAGTCAAAGAAGAGGTGATGGAGCTCCTGCTCAACATCAAGCGGATCCGCATTCGAGCCATGGCGGAGCGCGCCGGCAAGATGCGCTTGGATATCTCAGGACAGGGCCGTATCTGTGCCGGGGACATCGCCACTTCCAACGATTTCCAGATAGTGAACCCGCAACTGCATCTGGCTACCCTGGACTCCGACGACGCCCGGCTTGCGATTGAGTTCAACGTAGAGCAGGGTGTAGGGTACAAACAAATCGACACTAGTGAAGAACGAGATTCGTCTCCGGTGGGTGTCCTGCCACTGGACGCGGTGTTCAACCCGGTACGCAACGTTAAGTTTGAAATCGCTCCCACTCGGGTTGGACAGGACATGAGTTATGAGCGGTTGGTGCTGGAAGTTTGGACCGACGGCACTATCAAGCCGGTGGAGGCAGTTCACAGGGCTGCAGAATCCTTGGTCAACTACTTCTTCCTGTTCAGCAACTTGGACCGGGCGTCCGCGGCAGGCATGGACCGTCTGCCCTTGGTGGTGTCTCCTGAGGTTTATCAGACTCCCGTAGAGCGTCTGGGGCTGACTCCCAGAACTCTGAACTGCTTGAAACGCGCCCACGTTACCAAAGTGGGAGAAATCCTGGAGATGACCGACGATGAATTGCTCAAGATCAGGAACTTGGGCGAAAAGTCATTGGAGGAGTTGCACGACAGGCTGGCCGAACGGGGGATCGCGTACCAGGGCAGCGGCGGGCAGGTAAGTGTAGGAGTTGATGCTGCTCCCGGGGAATGGAATTACCCGGTAAACACTATCTCAGCGGAAGATCTGGGTGAGTTGATGGCGCCGGGGAGCGGGTTGGCGCCCAATACCGGCGATGATGATAGCTTCGAAGACGATGACGACTTCGAGGATGATGACTTCGAGGATGGGGAGGAGTGTTAGCTATGGCCTCTCATCGAATCGCCGGCAGAAAACTCAGCCGGTACAAAGACCAGAGGATTGCCTTGCTGAGAGGACTAGCGGGCGACCTCATCCGTCACGAGCGTATCACGACGACCCTGGCAAAAGCGAAAGAGACGCGGGTGGTGACGGAAAAGTTGATAACCCATGGAAAGAAGGGAACCCTGCATCACCGCCGTTTGGCCCTAGCGCAGATTCCCGATAAGAAAGTCGTTGCGAAGGTCTTCGACGACGTGGCCCCCAGGTACGCCGAGCGACCCGGCGGGTATACCAGGATAATCCGGTTGGGACGACGGCAAGGGGATGGCGCGGCCATGGCGATAATCGAACTGGTCTAGGGAGTCAAAAAGCATCATCAGAATAGCGCTGGTGGTCGAATATGACGGGACCAGGTACATGGGGTTCCAGTTCCAACCGGACCAACCGACGATACAGGGGGAGCTAGAGGACAGTCTTTATAAGTTCACAAGAGAAAGGACTCGCATTCGGGGAGCCAGTCGCACCGACTCCGGTGCCCATGCTCAAGGGCAGGTGGTGGACTTCCTGACAGGCAGCCGGAATCGTCTCGACTCATATGCCGCGGGACTGAATTTTTACCTGCCCCGGGATATCAGAGTTCAGGTGGGGTACAAGGTGCCCCTGGACTTTCACTCCCGCAAGAACGCCATCAGCAGGGTTTACCGGTACGAGATTTCCAACAGGCCCTGGCCGTCACCCTTGCGCCGGCACAGCACCCACTGGGTTCGTGACAGTTTGGATGCCGACCGGATGGCGGCCGCGGCAAGGCACTTGGTTGGAGAACACGATTTTAGGCCGTTCGCTCCGGGGTTCGCCGCCGAACGCAGCGCCGTGCGCAGGATGTCACGATGGGATGTCCGGCGTGAAGGAGATTCGGTCATAGTAGAGTGCGAGGCCAACGGGTTCCTGAAGCACCAGATAAGGCGGACAACGGGGCTGCTGATCGAGATTGGAAAAGGAAAGAGGCCAGAGTATATAGTCAAGAACGTGTTGACCGGACAGGCAAACGGTAAAGTGGAATGGGCTTCCGTCCCAGCTTGCGGATTATGCCTGATGACGGTCGTTTATCCTAATTTTCCACCGCAGGACTTATCTTACAGGACTTATCTTAAATGAAACGGACCAGCACATATTTCCCCAAGGCCGGCGATGTTCCAGCCAACTGGCGTGTCATCGACGCTACAGGACAGACCTTAGGACGAATCGCACGGGACATAGCGGTGGCGTTGCAGGGCAAGGACAAGCCCGGCTATACTCCCCACGTCCTGACCGGAGACTACGTGGTGGTGTTGAACGCCGCCAAAGTGCGTGTCACCGGACGGAAAATGACCCAGAAAATGTACTACCGCCACAGCGGATACGTGGGCAACCTGCGCAGCTTCAGGCTGATGGACATGATGAAGTCCCACCCTGACAGGGTGATCCAACTGGCGGTCAAAGGGATGTTGCCGCGCAACCATAATGGGCGCGAGATGCTGCGCAGGCTGAAGGTCTACGCCGGAGGCGAGCATAAGCACCAAGCCCAGGTTGCGGTGTCAACCAGCCGGACCGAGGAGTAGGTAATAACGTTGGTTCAAGCCGCTATAAGCCAGGAATACTACTACGGCACCGGGAAACGCAAGACGTCGATCGCCAAAGTAAAGCTTTACTTGGACGACGACGCGCCCTTCATTGTCAACGGTAAGACTATTGACGAGTATTTCAACTGGAGGCCTTGGCAGGACACCATCACCGAACCCTTCCGCACCAGCAACACTGTCAATCGCTTCCGGGTAGTTGTCAAAGTGTTGGGTGGAGGCGTCCATTCCCAGGCCGAGGCCATTCGCCACGGGATAGCGAGAGCGTTGGTGGCTTACGATGCGTCCCTGAAACCCGGCCTGCGCCGCCACGGATTTATCACCCGTGACGCCCGCATCAAGGAAAGCAAGAAGTACGGGTTGAAGCGGGCCCGCCGGGCGCCTCAATACACCAAGCGGTAGGCTGACGGACGACTTCCGCTAAACGCCCAGATATTCGGTCGCCGCGTCCAACAGCGCGTCCACCATCTGGGACTGGCCGGCCTCCGCGTATATCCTCAACAAAGGTTCTGTCCCGGAGAACCGGCAGATCAGCCACCCGTCGTCAAAAATGAACCGGCGTCCGTCTATCTCGTCGGAACCACGGACCGTCATTCCGGCCAGCGCGGTAAATTCGGGGTTGTGCAATAGCTTCTCGATCCGTTCGCGGTCGCCGGAGTCAAAGTGCACGTCGCGCCGGTGGTAGTAATGAGGGCCGACCTGGTCGAACAATCGCTGGACCAGTTGAGAGGGAGTGAAGCCGGTCTTGGCCATGTATTCCAGCACATAGAGAGCGCTTAGCACTCCGTCGCGTTCCGGTATGTGGCCCCGGAAGGCGAATCCTCCGCTTTCCTCCCCGCCCATCAGTGCGTTCACTTCGGACATCCTGGGGCCGATGTACTTGAACCCCACCCGCATCTCGTGTACGGCCACGCCAAATCGTTCGGCCAGCTTGTTGAGCATTACCGACGACGTGACGCCCTTGACCAGCGCCCCACGTTCGCCTTTCTGCTCCAACAGGTACTGGGCCAGTATGGAGAATACTTCCAGCGTAGTAATGAACCGGCCATGCTCGTCCACTACTCCAACCCGGTCGGCGTCCCCGTCCAAGGCGAGCCCGACGTCGCATTCCCCTCGTTTACTGGTGTCAATAAGAGTTGAAAGGTTGCCGGCGATGGGCTCCGGCTGTGCCATGCCGGGAAACGCCGGGTTCCGGCGCCCGTTGATTTCACGGACCGATGTCTTGCCGCCGGAAATGAGTTTCGGGAGGTAGCCGCCACCGGCGCCGAACATGGCGTCCACAGCCACCCGCAGACCGGCATTTCTGATGGCTCCCAGGTCTACTAATTCTCCAACCCTTTCCAAGTAGGGCGGAGCAGGCGCGAAGTCTACGACGGTCCCTTGGTCCTTGGCGCGGGCTAAGGGGGCTGACTTCACCTCTTCAGCTTGGGCTATAGCCAGTTCCAGTTGGTCGGTAATCTCCTGCGTCGCGCTGCCGGCGTACTCCGGCTTGAACTTGAACCCGTTCCAAATGGCGGGGTTGTGAGAGGCGGTGATGACGGCGGCTCCGGCAGCCTGGAGATGCAAAACGTTATAGCTGACCACGGGCGTGGGAGCCGGCTCTTGGGCCAAGTAGACCTTGACGCCGTTGGCGGCGGCCACGGATGCCACCTTCTCAGCAAATTCGCGGGACAGGAAGCGAGTATCGTAGCCAACGACCAAGCCCTTATGGGCAATGCCCTGGCCCGTTAGGTAGTCGGACAGACCTTGGGCGCAACGGCCGACATTGTCGAAGGTGAAATCGTCAGCTATAACCCCGCGCCATCCGTCGGTGCCAAACCGGATGTCTGTCGTCATCTACCCTCCCAAGCCGCCGGTGTCCTTTCCAGGACTGGAATGACGAACACAGAAAAGAGCAGGCTAGGGCGAAGTGACCGTGGCAAGGCAGGCCTGAATGGCCTGTTCCCACTCATCCACGTTGAAGAAGTGAGGCCCCGCTCCACCGTGATACGCGACGAGGCCGGTGGAGTCCACG
This sequence comes from Dehalococcoidia bacterium, assembly GCA_965203835.1. Lineage (GTDB taxonomy): Bacteria > Chloroflexota > Dehalococcoidia > Lucifugimonadales > UBA3495 > CBDCFV01. The sequence goes on along the minus strand of OZ241919.1, from coordinate 86,758 downwards.
AGATAGAGCCGTTCCGGGGCAGCGCCGTAGCCGTAGTCAACCGCGTTGTCCATTTCTTCGATAAGGACCGGGAGTTTTATATCGAGGCCCAAACTGCAAGCCGCCGCCGTTTCCTCCCGTTCGTCATAGCTCTGGTGCTGGCGGTAGATTACATTTTCCTCGACATTTATCGGCATTTGCCAACCGTCGGACGGGTGTGCTTCCTGAACGTACACCACGAAGAACTCGACCTGGCTCCCGAACCGATAGTAAACCTCTTCTATGCGCCCAACCTGGGAGCGGAAGGGCGGTCAAGTGTAGCTACCGAAAACGAGGGCGACCGGCCTTTTGCCACGATAATCGGACAGCCGGACACGTTCGTCAGACCCCAATAATTTGAGGTTAAAGTCCGGCGGCTCCTGCCCCACCGCCGGCCCCATTTCGTCCCTGGCGATGACCGCGTCTATTGCGGCTTGGAGTTGCGGAGACAGGCCCTCTTTGCGGGGTCCAAGACCCTTCTGGGCGGTGAAGACTTCCAGACCGCGGGACTTCCATTCTTCCTTGGCGTCAACGATCAATTGACGCATGGTATTCCGCTCTTCCGGTGTCAAGCGGGTCATGATATTGTCTCTTTCCTGCTTTTCCATAACCCTCCTCGCCGCAACTTCCGGTGTCCAAGGCTGCCGGTTTACTTGGTCGCCAGCCCCGCCGCAGCCCTCAGTGCATCCGCTTTGTCGGTACGTTCCCAAGGCAGGTCCACATCCGCACGGCCAAAATGACCGTAGGCGGCCGTCTTGCCGTAAATGGGCCTGCGCAGGTCAAGGTCCTCGATTATCGCCCCCGGTCGCAGGTCGAAGTTGTCCTGGACCAGTTGCTCGATTTTGTCGTTGGGGAAGTGGCTGGTGTCGAAAGTCTCCACGGAGACGGAGATCGGCCTGGCGACGCCGATGGCGTAGGAGACGATAACCTCGACCCGGTCCGCCAGTCCGGCAGCCACCAGATTCTTGGCGACATACCGGGCGGCATAGGCGCCGGACCGGTCGACCTTGGTAGGGTCTTTGCCGGAGAACGCGCCGCCACCATGCCTGGCGATCCCTCCGTAGGTGTCCACCAGGATCTTGCGCCCGGTCAAGCCGGTGTCTCCCTGCGGCCCGCCAATGACGAACCATCCGCTGGGGTTGACGTAGTACTTGGTGTCGTCGTCCAGGAGGTTCGCGGGGACAACGGGCTTTATGACGTGCTCGATGATGTCGCTGTAGATGATTTCCCTGAAGGCGTCCCGGTCTTCCTGGTCTTCATGCTGGGTGCTTATGACCACGGCATCCACTCGGTGGGGCTTGCCGTAGCGGTATTCCACGGTGACTTGGGACTTGCCGTCGGGCCCCAGGTAAGGGAGGGTGCCGTCCTTGCGCACCGCGGCCAACCGTTCCACCAACCGATGGGACAGGTCAACCGTCAACGGCATCAGGCTTTCGGTCTCGTTGCAGGCGAAACCCACCATCATCCCTTGGTCACCGGCTCCGGTGGCCCTCCTGGCGTCGGCGGCTTCGCCTTCGGTGCGGTGCTCCAAAGCGGTGGTAACACCCTGGCTGATGTCGGCCGATTGCTGGCTGACGTGGGCGACAACTCCGCATGAGTGGCCGTCCAAGCCGTACTTGACGTCGGTGTAGCCGATGTCGAGCATGACCTGGCGGGCGATGTCGTTGAAGTTCAAATTTGAATTCGATGTTATCTCGCCGGTGACCATAACCAGGTTCTTGGTGGCCACGGTCTCGCAGGCTACCCGGCTCATGTTGTCCCCGGCCAAGGCGGCGTCCAGCACCGCGTCGGAGATCTGGTCGCACAGCTTGTCGGGATGGCCTTCGGTGACAGATTCGGAGGTCAACAGGTACTTGGGCGACTCGTGAAACAGTAGAGGCATAAGGGTCACTCCATGGTTCGTTTCATTGATTCTTGGATAACCGGTTCAGGTCCCTTCTTCCCAACTCTCTGAGTAACGGAGTTGTTCGGGAGTCATGTTGTCTATCTTGATGCCCAGCGACTCCAACTTGAGCCTGCCAACCTCTTGGTCGATGTCCTTGGGCACCACGTACACGCCGGGGTCGAGGTCGCGGTGATTGACCACCACGTGCTCCACGCTGAGGGCTTGGTTAGCGAAGCTCATGTCCATAACCGCCGAGGGGTGGCCTTCGGCAGCGGCCAAGTTTATCAAGCGGCCTTCCGCCAGCAGGTAAATCTTCCGCCCGTCTCTGAGCTGCCACTCATCCACGAAGGGACGCACTTCTTTGCTGCCGGTAGACATATCCTTCAACGCGCCGATGTCGATTTCCACGTTGAAGTGACCGCTGTTGCTGAGGATGGCCCCGGAGGGCATAACCTCCAGTTGCTCCCGGCCTATGGCGTGGAACCCTCCGGTGGCGGTTATAAACACCTCACCCACCTTGGCGGCCTCCAACGCGCTCATTACGGTGAAACCATCCATCACCGCTTCCAAGGCGCGGATAGCGTTGACCTCAGTGACTATGACGTGGGAACCCATGCCCCGTGCCCGGGAAGCGATGCCCCGTCCGCACCAACCGTAGCCCGACACTACCACCCGGCGGCCCGCCCAGAGGATGTTGGTGGCCCTGGTAATGCCGTCCAGGGTGCTCTGGCCAGTACCGTAGCGGTTGTCGAAGAAGTGCTTGGTTTCCGCTTCGTTTACGGCGATGATCGGGTAGGCCAGTTTGTTGTCGTTGGCCATGGCGGTCAGGCGGATAACGCCCGTTGTCGTCTCCTCGGTGCCGCCGATTACGTTGGACAGAAGGTCGGACCGTTGCTGGTGCAGCATGGTCACCAAGTCTGCCCCGTCGTCCATGGTTATCTGGGGTTGGTGGTCCAGCGCGGCTGTTATGTGCTGGTAGTAGGTCTCCTCATCTTCGCCCTTGATAGAGAAGGTGGGAATGCCGTACTCCTTGACCAGCGCTGCGGCGGTCTCGTCCTGTGTGCTGAGAGGGTTGCTGGCGCAAAGGACCAAGTCCGCCCCGCCGTCCTTAAGGGTCAAGGCTAGATTCGCCGTTTCGGTAGTCACGTGCAAGCATGCGGACATGCGCACTCCGGCCAACGGCTTTTCCCGCATGAACCGCTCGCGGATAAGGTTTAACACGGGCATTTCCCGCCCGGCCCATTGAATGCGGTTCACGCCTTCGTCGGACAAGGACAGGTCCTTAACGTGCCCGTCGCGTTGTGCTGAGGTCAATGGTCGCTCCTTGGAAGAAAATTCGCCGGGCCAATCCCGGCTACCTTCGTTGTTACGGGTTCTCCCCGTAGGTGGTAGGGAAATTTCCGGCGATCCAAGCCGGGGTGCCATCCTCGATGTTGTAGAGGTTCTCCGAGTCATACCCCATCGACGCGGCCACCTCGCAAGCCAACCCGCTGCGCACGCCGGCGGCGCAAATGAACAACAGTGTCTTGTCGCGGGGCACCTCGTCCATGCGGCCGGCCAATTCGTCGATGTTGATGTGGAGCGCGCCGGAAACGTGGCCGGTCACCCACTCATCGTCGCGCCTTACGTCCACCACGACAATGTTTTCCGGGTCAGCCGCCAGCATGGCGTTGGCCTCCGGGGAATCTACCCGGTAATAGGGTTCACCAGCCTCTTGTCTCGGCATCGTGGGACCTCCTCGATTCTTCAGGACCAATACCGGCCCGTTATCGGTTCCAACTTACGTTTTATTTCTTCAGGGACCAAGTCCGGCGCGGTTACGAGCGCATCGGCCAACGCCGAACCACAAGGGCAGTCCCGCTCTACGTCCAAGCGAGGGATGATCCGGCGCAGCAACTCCTTGGAAGCGGCCACGTTTTTCAGCAGGTTGCCGATGATCATCTCCACGGTAACGTCTTCCTCTTCTTCGTGCCAGCAGTCGTAGTCGGTGACCCAGGCCATAGTGGCGTAGCAGATTTCAGCCTCTCTCGCCAGCTTTGCCTCAGGCAACGCGGTCATGCCAATCAGGTCCCCGCCCCATGACCGGTACATGAAGGACTCGGCCCTGGTGGAGAAGGCGGGGCCTTCCATTACCACCAGCGTCCCACCTTGATGCACATCAATCCCAATTTCCACGGCGCCTTCGTACACTATCTTGCTCGATGGGGCGCAGAACGGGTCGGCGAAGGTGATGTGGCCGGCCATGCCTTCGTCGAAGAAGGTGTTTACCCTGTTGCGGGTACGGTCGATCAATTGGTCGGGCACCACCAGATGGAGCGGTTCCAGTTCTTCTTTCAGACTGCCTACGGCGCTGATCGAAACGATGCGTTCCACGCCCAGCGTCTTGAGGGCATAGATGTTGGCATGGCTGGGCAGATTTGTGGGACTGATGCGGTGCCCGCGGCCATGCCGGGGCAGGAAAGCGACTGGGATGCCGGATAAGTCCCCGATGGCGATAGAGTCGCTGGGGCTTCCGAAGGGGGTCTCGATGTCCACGAACTCCACACCTGTCAGCCCGTCCATCTCGTACAGGCCGCTGCCCCCTATGATCCCTATCTTCGCTGTCTGGGTGGCCATGATACTCCAGTTAACCGTTGGTCCCGGCGGACTTCACCGCAAGCGTCAGACTTTCCTGGTATGGCGCCCGGGAGATACCGGCCTCGGAAACGATGGCGCTGATGTAACGGTTGGGTGTAACGTCGAAGGCCGGATTCATGGCAGGTGTGCCGAGCGGCGCCGTAGGCTGTGCTTGAAGGTAAGTGACCTCTTCCGCCGGACGTTCTTCAATCTGAATGTCGGTTCCCGTCGCCAGACCAAGGTCTATGGTGCTGGTAGGTGCTGCCACAAAGAACGGGATGTTGTTTTCATGGGCCAGCACCGCCAGGGTGTAAGTGCCAATCTTGTTGGCGGTGTCGCCGTTGGCGGCGATACGGTCCGCCCCCGTGATCACGCAACTGATATGGCCGGCGTTCATCATCATTCCCGCCGCCGAGTCCACGATCAGCGTGGCGGGAATGCCAAGCTGCTGGAACTCCCATGCCGTCAATCGCGACCCTTGCAGGAAAGGCCTGGTCTCGGTATTGAACACTTGAAACCGCTTGCCGTCTTCCCATCCGGCGCGAATGACGCCTAAGGCCGTGCCGAAACCGGACGTAGCTAGAGCACCGGTGTTGCAATGGGTCAAAACCGCGCCCCCGTCGGGCATCAGTTCCTTGCCAAAGTCCCCCATCCGCCGGTTTATGTCTTCATCTTCCGTGTGAATCTTGCGGGCTTCCGCCAGCAGCCTGTCGGGAATGTCTTTGACGTTCTGCTCGTCATGGGCCAACCGGAGCATTCGCTGCACAGCCCACTGGAGGTTGACGGCGGTGGGACGGGCCGCACCGATGCGAGCGGCGGCATCTTCCAACCGCGCCAGGTAGTCAGTCTGGTAGGCCGCGGCGATTTCCCGTGCCGCCATCGCCATGGCGTAGCCCGCGGTCACTCCTATTGCCGGCGCTCCTCTGACCCGCATCTCTCGGATTGCATCTATCGCTTGGTCGTACCGGGAGACCTCCATATTGACTTCTTCCAACGGCAAACGTGTCTGGTCCAGCAACCATAATTTGCCGTCGGTCCACTGGATTGGCCTTATCTCGTTCAACGGAGGTTGCCCCCAGCCAAGGGTGATTTACAAGGCGCAAACGTCACCGGAAAGCTGTCTTCAAGGAGAGTTGGCTGGGCGGAAATGCGGACTCCATAAAAAAGCTTCTCTGAAAAGAGAAGCTCAATAAAAGACCAAGCCCCTCATCTTTCGCCTGTCGCCACATCCCCGCCACAGACGCCGGAATTAGCACCGTATCTCGCGCTCACTATCGTAGGGCGCTAGACCGGTTGCCCGGCTTCATCGGGCCGTCCCCTCAGCCGTTCTGGATAAAGGGTTCCAATTTGTGCCCTGATTGTTAATCACGGGTATGGTAACCAGCAGCCAGCCGTGTGTCAAGGATAGGGAGTTGGTTGACATGCCGTAGGGCCGCCAACATAATTATCCCCCAACCCGCGACGCCGTTGCTCATACCGCTTAACGCGCGCACCAACCGAGGAGCCGGGTGAGTTGTGACAGGAAGCTCCCGCATACCCCTTCCCCCGGAAGAGACGGGCCTGTTCGCGGACCTCTATGAACTGACCATGGCGCAAGCCTACTTCCGCCAGGAGATGTTCGCGCCAGCCACCTTCAGTCTTTTTATCCGCGAATATCCGCCCAACCGGGGATACTTAGTGGCCGCTGGGCTGGAGGATGTGCTGGACTTCTTGGAAGCCATGAAATTCGGCCCTTCCAGTATCGATTACCTCAAGTCCACCGGTATATTCAAGGACGACTTTCTTGACTACCTTGCGTCGCTCCGCTTCACGGGCAGCGTGCGCGCCATCCCCGAAGGGCGTCTGTTCTTTGCCAACGAACCTGTCCTGGAAGTAACCGGCCCGATCATAGAAGCCCAGATGATTGAAACCTTCATAATCAATCAGGTCAACCTCCAAACGCTTCTGGCCACCAAGGCGGCCCGTTGTGTCTGGGCCTGCCGGGGACGGACGGTGAGCGACTTTGCCTCCCGTCGCACCCACGGGACCGACGCCGCGTTGAAAATGGCCCGGTGCAGCTACATCGGGGGTTTCCAGTCCACCAGCAACGTGCTGGCTGCCAAGATCTATGGGATTCCCCCAGCCGGAACGATGGCCCACTCTTTCATTTCCAGCTTCGAGTCGGAGTCCGATGCCTTTAATGCCTATTCGGAGGCCTTTCCAGACCGGGCGATCCTTCTGCTGGATACTTACGACACCATTGGAGGGGCGCGAAAAGCTGTCGAAACAGCCAAGTCGTTAGAGAAGAGTGGCAACCGGCTGGTGGCAGTCCGGCTGGATTCGGGAGACTACGATTCCCTGAGCCGCCAAGTGCGCCGCATCCTGGATGACGCTGGTCTGGACTACGTTAGAATTGTTGCGTCGGGCGGGTTGGACGAGTACGAGTTGGAGCGGTTGGTCGAGGCGGGCGCGCCGATAGACCTTTTCGGCGTTGGCACCAAGGCCGGCGTTTCCGCAGATGCGCCGTGGAGTGACATGGCTTACAAGCTGGTCTGTTACAACGAGAGGCCGGTGATGAAGCTGAGCACCGACAAGGAATCTCCGCCAGGCGCCAAGCAGGTCTTCCGTATGCGCGACGGTGACGGCGGCTGGTCCCGGGACGTGGTGGCACTGGCCGATGAGGATGTTGCCGGGGCCGAGGGACTGTTGAGCACCGTAATGGTGGAGGGACGCGCCACCGCTCCATCTCCCACCCTTGAAGAAATCCGGGGGCGTTTCAAAGAAGACTGGCACTCCCTCGATTCCAGGTTCAAGGCATTGGTCGGCCCGCCCAGATTCCCGGTGCAATTCAGTCCGAAGCTACAACGGTTGACGGCGGAATTGAGGGAACAACTCATAGACTCCGAACTGTAAGTCACCGTCCGGAAGTGGCGCACGCGCCTCCGGTTTCCTACTATTGGTTATGTAAAGGACATCCAATGAAAATTGCCGTTTGCGTCAAATATGTCCCGGTGGTTTCCCAGATCCAATTCGACTACGAGAACAAGACCATCAAGCGCGAAGGCGTGCCGTCGGAAATAAACTCCTTCGACTTGCTGGGCTTGGCGCGGGCAGTCGAACTCAAAACCCAGCCTGGCGACGAAGTCGTGGCGGTGTGCATGGGGCCGCCTCAAGCCCGCGAGGGTCTGGTCCATTGCTTGGCATTGGGGGCCGACCGGGGAATATTGGTTACCGACAGGGTGTTGGCCGGATCGGACACCTTGGCGACCGCACGGGCCCTGTCGATGGCCTTGCAGAAGGAAAATCCCGACCTGATTTTGTGCGGACGGAACAGTTCAGATTCGGAGACGGGCCAGGTCGGCCCTGAAATCGCCGAACTACTGGACATTCCGCACATCGGACAGGTCAGCAAGCTGGACTACGCCGACCAATCGGGCAGCGTCAGGGTAGAGCGTCTCAGTGACGAAGGGCACCAAGTCATAGAGTGCTCCCTTCCGGCGCTGGCCTGCGTTACCGAGGGAGTGGGACCGGAGTTGTTCCCCAACCGTGACCAGATGGCCGAAGCCGAAAGCAAGCCGGTGGAAGAGGTCACTTGCGCTCAACTCTCTTCGGATACGTCGTTATTCGGCATAGAGGGTTCTCCCACTTGGGTGCAGGACATCCGGCTGGTGGAGCCCAACCGCTTAGGCGTAGTCATCGAGGAGGAGGACGCCGAGGAGGCTGCCCGCCAAGTAGCTGCGTTGCTCGCCGACCGGCTGGCCGAGGTGGACTCCCAAGCCGCCAACCCATCGGACGCCCCGGCTCCAGAGCACTACCCTCAAGGTCTAGAGAAAAGCATTTGGGTCGTGGCCGAAACGGCCCAGGGCGAGTTGCGGCGGGTGACGCTGGAGATGCTGGGCAGGGCAAGGGAGTTGACGTCCTTTACAAAAAGCGAAGTGGCTGCGGTGCTGATTGGCCCGGCCCGTGAAGACCAACTGGACCAACTGGCGGCTTACGGAGCGGACAGAGTGCTGGTCCTCGACAATACGGGACTGGGTCCCATCTGGGGCCGCGCTGTTACCCAAGCGTTGGCCAATGCAATGGACGTGGCCCGTCCATACGCCGTGCTTTTTGCATCTACGCCGGACAGCCGTGACCTTGCCGCTCGTGTCGCCGCAAAGTTGGGGCTGGGACTGACCGGCGATGCCGTGGATCTGGAGATAGACGAGGAAGGACGACTGGTGCAACTGAAGCCGGCCTTGGGCGGCAACGTGGTCGCGCCCATCCTGTCGAAAGTTCTTCCCAACATGGTCACTCTCCGTCCGGGACTGCTTACTCCCGTGACACCAAACCCGGACGCCACGGCCCGGGTTGAAAGAATTGACGTTGAGCCATTCGAAGGCCGGGACGTCACCATTGTCGAGGAAACCCTGCAAGACGACTTGGGGGCGGTAGAGTTGGTGCAGGCGCAGGTGGTTCTGGGAGTGGGCATGGGCATAGGCGGTCCGGAAAACCTGCCTGAAATACAGGAGTTGGCCAGTTCAATCGGCGCGTCTCTGGCGATTACCCGCAACGTGACTCATGCCGGGTGGTTGCCGCACCAGATTCAAGTGGGCATCAGCGGTCGCACCATCACTCCAAGGGTCTACATCGCCGTCGGCATCCGCGGTGTGTTCAACCATACCGTCGGCATACAGAAGGCCGGGGTGATCCTGGCGGTAAACCGGAACCGGAGGCACACGATTTTCCGCGCTGCCGATTTCGGGATTGTGGGAGACTGGGAAAAGTACCTTCCCCCGTTGGTCGAGGCTCTGAAACCCGTGTTAAACCGGAGCGGCGGTATCTGACCCCGGCTACCGTTACCGAAGGGACTGACATAGAGCAGAAGCAATTTTTAAGAGAGTACAATAGTAACCGTGACATCCATCAACGACATAGCGGATTTGGCCCGCATCCTGAAAGAACAGCCCGAATGGGCCGACACGATTCGGAGCTTATTGCTGAGCGAAGAACTGTTGAACCTGCCTGCCCGGTTCGCAGAGTTCGTCCAACTGACACAGGAAAGTAATCGGATAACCAATGAACGGTTGGGGCGACTGGAAACCGTGGTAGGGCAATTGGCAACCAGAACGGGAAACCTGGAAACCGTGGTAGGACAACTGGCAACCCGGACGGAGAGCCTGGAAACCGTGGTAGGACAACTGGCAACCCGGACGGAGAGCCTGGAAACCGTGGTAGGACAACTGGCAACCCGGACGGGAAACCTGGAAACCGTGGTAGGACAACTGGCAACCAGGACGGGAAACCTGGAAACCGTGGTAGGACAACTGGCAACCAGGACGGGAAACCTGGAAACCGTGGTAGGACAATTGTTAACCCGGACGGAGAGCCTGGAAACCGTGGTAGGACAATTGTTAACCCGGACGGAGAGCCTGGAAACCGTGGTAGGACAATTGGCAACCCAGATGCAACGGATGGAGACCAGGATGGGTCGGCTAGAGGGGCGATTCAGCAATTTTGAGGGCAGCGACTACGAGCGAAGAGTCAGGACTAGAGCCTTGGTCCGCGCCAGGGATATACTCGGCATAGAGAATCCCTATCTGGCGCTGACCCAGGACGGGACCATCGCGCCCCAACTGAACAGCGCTATTGCCCAAGCTATTGGCAATGGCGCCATCTCTCGGGAGCAGTCCTCAGACCTGTACGAGTCTGACCTCATCATCTCAGACGATAGCAATCGCCACTCGGTCGTGGAAGTGTCGCTTACCGCCGACGAAGATGACGTGAACCGGGCCAAGCGCCGCGCCGGAATATTGCGCGCCGCCACCGGGGGCACGGTCATGCCGGTCGTCATCACCGCAGTCCTGAGCGATGCGCAATCAGCACAAGCCGTCGCAGAAGAAGTGACTACATTCGTTATTCCATACCCTTGAGCGTCCAAGCGGCTGGGCAGTGACGAAAGTTATACTCCTGCTCGTTCATTCAGCTTGACACTATTACCCGTTGAAAGCACAATGACCCCAAGCTTAGTCCGTTTTTAGCCACCCGTTGCGGAGCAGCGTCATGGATTTTGGTTACACACCTGAACAACAAGCCCTGCGGCAAGAAGTAAGGCAATTCATCGCCGAGAACGTAACCGACGATATCCGCGAGGAAATCGTGATGGTGGGAGAAGGCCGCGGCCCATTGGTCAGCGAGTTGACCAAGAAGGTCGCCGAAAAGGGGTGGATCGGCATCAGTTGGCCCAAGGAGTACGGAGGCCAGGATGGTAGCCGCATCGACCAGTACATCGTTGAAGAGGAGTTCGGGCGGGTTGGTATCGGCGTTGGTGGAGCCGGAAGCGGCGCGCCTGCAATCCTCGCCGCCGGGACCGAGGAACAAAAAAAGTATTTCCTGCCCGGCCTTATCAACGGCGACATCACGCTGGCTCTTGGATTTACCGAACCTCATGGGGGCGCCGACCTGGCCAGCCTCCAATGCAGGGCTGTAAGGGACGGCGATGACTACGTCATCAATGGTCAGAAGATGTACACCTCATCAGCCCATTACGCCTCGCACATTTACTTGATGGCCCGCACTGATCCAGACGCTCCGAAACACCGGGGTATTTCCATTTTCCTGGTGCCAATGGACACGCCGGGAATCACCGTGCGGCCACTCTGGACCATTCAGAACGAACCTACCGCCCCCACGGGCACCACCTACGGCCAGCGCCGTACCAACGAGACTTTCTTCGAAGACGTACGGGTGCCTGCGACCAGCATGTTGGGTGAAGAGAACATGGGCTGGTACGTCGGCGCGATGGGGTTGAACCTGGACCGGGTGGGCGCCAGCAGGTATCTGATATCGGTGCAACGAGACGAGGATATTATCAACTGGGTGAAGGACAACGACTTGGGAGGTCATTCTCCCGCTGATGATCCGGCGGTGCGCGACCGCTTGGCCGAGCTTTGGATCGAGGCGCAGGTCTGCCGCTTGATGACCATGCGCAGCATGTCGCTGGTGGAAAGAGGTGGCCACTTCACCTACGAAGGCGCTGCTGAGAAGGTGTGGGCGCCTGAGCATGGGGTCAGGACCACCGAAACGGTGTCCCAGATACTGGGCCCCTATGCCCAGTTGTTGAACGGTTCCGAAGGCGCTATCGAGGACGGTGTCTTTGCCCATAACCTGATGGGTTCCTTCCAGTCGGGCATCAATCACGGCAGTGTTCAAGTCATGCGAGACCAGATGGCCCGCCGTGGTCTGGGCCTTCCCCGCGGGTAGTCTATTTTCGGGACGCCCTTTGACATACTTATGATGAAGGGCCGGGTAATCTCTTCAGTCACTGGGTAACGTCATGGATGTGCTGTTAAACGAAGAAGAAGAAATGGTCAAGAACGCGGCCAGGGAGTTCCTGGAAGGGGAATGCCCTCCCAGCTTGGCCCGTGCCATGGAAAAGGATGACTTGGGTTATCCCCCTGAACTCTGGCGGCAAATGGCCCAGCTCGGTTGGCTGGGACTGGCGCTGCCCGAGTCCTTGGGCGGCCAGGGTCTGCCCCTGACCTATCTGGGCATCATAACGGAGGAACTGGGCCGCGCCATCGCGCCGGTGCCTTTCCACAGCACAATGGTCCCTGCTCTTACCATCGCCGAACACGGCAGCGAGGAGCAACGGCAACAGATTTTGCCGGGAGTCAGCCGGGGCGACACGATTTTGACATGGAGCGTCATCGAGCGAAACCCGCGGCTCTTGCCGGAAACTGTGCAGACCGAGGCGGTACAGCAGGGTGACGAATTTGTCATCAACGGCGTCAAGATGTTCGTAGACAACTTCGGCGCCGCGGACAAATGCTTGATGGCCTGCAGGACCACGGCTGCGTCCGACGACAATCAAGGCATATCCCTGCTGCTGGTTGATACGAACAGCCCGGGAATCTCCGAAGTGCCGTTGACCACCCTGGCGAAGGACAAACAAAGCCAAGTTACCTTCAGTGACGTGCGGGTACCCAAGGCCAACCTGGTGGGCGAACTGGACCAAGGCTGGCCAATCGTGGAAGCTATGGTGGACCGGGCGACGGTTCTCTTGTGTTGCCAAATGGCCGGGGCCGCCCGGAAAGACGCCGAGATGGCCATCGAATACTCCAAGAACCGTACTGCCTTCGGCAGGCCGATAGGCGCGTTCCAGTCCATCCAGCACTTGTGCGCCGATATGACTTTGTGGATCGACGGGGCGCAACTTCTGACCTACGAGGCCCTTTGGAAAATGGACGAAGGCATGGACGCGACCGTAGAGGTGTCCCAAGCCAAGGCGTTCTGTAATGACAAGTGCGAGGCGGTGGTACGCTCGTCGCAGATGATCCACGGCGGCATCGGGTTCATGATGGAGTTCGATCTTCACCTGTGGTTCAGGCGAGTGACCGCGTGGACCTTGCGGCTGGGCACCAGTTTCGAGCACCGCGCCAGGATCGCCAGTCGGCTTATAGACCAACCGGGCCGCGTCAGGCTGGGGATGCCGCTGGAACCGGTGCCTTGATTCCGAACTGAACGAATCCGTACAGGCCCGATAGGATGAGGTGCGTTATGCCCAGTGACCCGGTTTGTGGCAAGGAGATAAACGAGGCCGGAGCCAGGGCCGAGACCGGCCAGACGCTGCACGGGGCGGCTGAAGTGGACCCGCAGATGGGCACCCGCAGCTTCCATAACGGCGTCTGGTATTACTTTTGTAGCCTGGAATGCCGCACGAAGTTCCTGGCCAGCCCTGACGCGTATCTGGGGTAGGCCGCGCCTTAGACCCACTCCTCCTGCGGTGAACTTTTACCTCGGTTGACGCTGTAGGGACACCTGCCTATACTTCCAGTGGCATTCCCAAGCTCTGTACAGGAGACAGTGATGCCTATTCTGGTTATCGGCGGCACCGGATTTATTGGGCCCAGGGTTATCCGCAGGTTGGTGGAACGGGGTGAAGAGGTCGTGTGCATGGACATCAACCCCGGCGCGGCTTCCTTCGCGGCTTTCGGCGACCAGGTCAAGGTGGTCTTCGGCGATATTACCGATTTCTCCAGCGTCATCCGCACTGTCATCGAGACCGAGCCCGACCGCATCATCAACCTGGCGTACCTGCTGGGCGGCGGCGAGGACCGGCCCCACTTCACCATGAAGCTGAACCTGCTGGGTATGGACAACTGCTTCGAGGCGGCGCGTTTGTGCGGCGTCAACCGGGTGGTCTACGCCAGCTCCATCGCGGTCAGCGGGCAGCAGAAGTACTTCGGGGACAGGTTGACCAACGAAGACGACCCGATGCACGGCACCAGCCAGTACGCCATGCACAAACGGTTCAACGAATTCCAAGCCCAGATGTACATCCAGAACTATGGAATGTCGATCACCGGCATACGGCCAGCCAACGTGACCGGTCCGGACAAGGTCAGGGGCTCCACCGACCATGTCCAGTGCATCACTTTGCCGGCACGCGGGGAGGAAATCAGCTTCCCATACAAGTCTATGATGCGTCTCCCCATACACGTCGAGGACATTGCTCAGGCCTTTGTCCGGGTGTCGCTGGCAAACTCCAGTCACTACCCGATTTACAACTCCGGCGGCCACGCCATCAGCCTCGGTGACCTGGCCGATATGGTAAGGGAGTTCCTGCCTGATGCTCGTATATCCTTCGCAAATGAGGGAGGCATCGAAGAGTCCGGGAACTACTTGGTGGACAACAGCCGGTTGCTGGATGAATTCGAGCTTCAATACGCGCCTTTCCGGCAGCGCGTCCTGGAAATTATCAATGAAGTGCGCGCCGACAGCGGCCTGCCTTTGGTGTCCGGCTAAATCTGGAAGGTCTATAACGGGAGGTAAGACATGCCACTGGACCCACAAGCCCAAGCGGTACTTGACCAACTCGCCGCCCTTGGCCTCCCCGCGAACCATGAAGTCTCGCCGCAGGAAGCCCGTGCTAACGCGAAACTTCGCCCACGTGCCCCGGGTCCCGAAGTCGCCAAGGTGGAGGACCGTTCCATACCGGGACCGGATGGAGGCGTGCTGGTAAGGATATATACTCCTGAGGGGACCGGCCCCTTCCCGATTATGGTTTGGTACCACGGCGGCGGCTGGGTCATCGGTGACTTGGAGTCTGCCGACGGCCCGTCGCGGCATTTGTGCGTCGGAGCGGACTGTGTGGTAGTCTCCGTGGACTACCGATTGGCGCCAGAGACGAAATTCCCCGGGCCTGCCGAAGACTGCTATGCCGCCACTCAATGGGCGGTGGACAACGCTGCCGACATTAACGGTGATCCGGCCAGGGTAGCCGTTGGTGGCGACAGCGCGGGCGGTAACCTGGCTGCGGCCATGTGTCTTATGGCCCGCGACCGCAACGGCCCCGCCATCTCGTTCCAGCTACTTGTATATCCGGTGACTGAGCGGAACTTCGATACCGCGTCTTACCGCAACAATGCCACCGGATATTCACTGACCCAGGATGGCATGAGATGGTTCTGGGACCAATACCTGGCTGACGACGCCGACGCAGCCAATCCATACGCCGCGCCAGCTCAAGCCGCTGACCTTTCAGGCCAGCCGCCAGCCTTGGTAATCACCGCCGAGTTCGACCCGCTCCGGGACGAAGGAGAAGCCTACGCCGAGTTGCTGCGGAACGCAGGTGTGCCTACACAAGCGACCCGGTACGACGGAATGATTCACGGCTTCTTCGCCATGCCCGGGGTGCTGGACCAAGGAAGGCGCGCCGTAGATGAAGCGACGGCGGCGTTGAAAGCCTCCTTCGCCTTGGTGGGCCAAGCCTGAATGGCTTTGGGGAACATCCGCGACAGGTCATGATTAAGAGATTTATTGGAGACCCATGGAAGTAGGACTGTATATCCGCGATTACATGGAAGACCCGTACCGGCCAATGTACGAGCAGGTGGAAGAGGCCGCGGAGGTCTGCCGGAGGGCCAAGTCACTGGGGTTTTCGACCATTTACATGCCCCAGCACTACATATCTCACCCCACCGTCTGGATGCAGCCGATGCAGACGCTTGCTCGTCTGGCCCCCGAGGCCGAGGGGTTGAAGTTGCTGACCGGTATCCTGCTGCTACCCTACCACAACCCGGTGGACATCGCCGAACAGACTGTGACCCTGGACCAAATAAGCAACGGCCGGTTCATACTTGGAGTGGGCTTGGGCTACCGCGTAGCAGAGCTTGAGGCCTTTGGGACTAACCGGCGGGACCGGGTGAGCCGGTTCGAAGAGTCCATCGAGTTGATGAAGCTGCTGTGGAGCGGCGACGAGGTCAACTTCGACGGCAGGCACTGGCAGGTGCACGACGCCAAACTGGCCTTGACACCCGTCCAGAAGCCGCATCCTCCAATATGGATTGCGGCGCAGAGTCGGGGCGCAGTACGCAGGGCAGCCGCCCTGGCCGACCGGGTCATACTCGGGCCGCAGCCGGGTTGGAAGGACATCAGCGTCCTGACTCGCCAGTATAAGGAGGCCTTGGGAGAGTTGGGCAAGGACCCGGCGGGGCGAATCGGCGCTCACCGTTCCATTGCCATAGCCAAGGACCGGGAGACGGCCATCACCGAAGCCAGGGAAATGGCTGCCAAGAAAGCCGGGATGTACAGCTCTTTCAATATGCAGGAAAACACCACCGTCGATTTGGGGCTTGGAGGGCAGAGGGAGTTGTCTGATTGGGCGGTGGCCGGCAGTCCGCAGGACTGCGCTGAAATCATCAACCGTTGCAAGGAAGAGGAAGGACTGGACTACATCGGGCTGGCCAGCTTGAATTTGCCCAAGGAATTCCCCGCCAAGCTGGAGTACTTGCAGCTTATTTCCGAGGAACTGCTGCCGCACTTGCAATAGACATCCCATTCTTGGAAGAGAAACGCATACCAGAGGAGGAGTCCATGAGCAACAACGGCGTGAAGACCACGATAATTCGGAACGGCACCCTTATTGACGCAACAGGCCAGCCGGCAGTCCAGAACGATGCTGTGGTGGTGCAGGGCAACCGCATCCTCAGCGTCGGGGCGGTCCCCCCGCAGATTAACGTGGAGGACCGGGAACACGTGGAGACCATCGACGCTACTGACAAGTGGATAATGCCGGGCCTCATCGAAGGGCATTGCCACCTGTCCTTCGGCCAGCCGAACATGCCCGGGTTGAACATCGCCCGCGGCGCCACCAGCCCCGAGTTTTCCACTATAAGGGCGGCAAAGAACGCCCAGATCGTGTTGCGGTCCGGCGTGACCAGCTTGTCCATCCCCGGCGGGACTTGGTTCATCGACGTAGCTCTGCGTGAGGCTATAAACGCCGGTATGATCGAGGGGCCGCGCATTTACTGCGCCGGGCGGTTCATCGTAACCTACGGCAGTATTTCCGATAACGAGCCGTCATGGATGGGCACGCCGGAGCACGTCAACGGTGTGTTGGCCAACTCGGTGTCCGAGATGATCACGGAGGTGCGGCGGCAATGCAAGCACGGGGTCGACTTCATAAAGATGGCCGACAGCACGTGGGGAGACTTCCAGACCATCTCCAAGGAGGAGCTTGAGGCGGTCGTTGGAGAGGCCCACCGCCGGAACGCCCGGGTCGCAATACATTCCAGGGGTTCGGAATCGACTCGCGCCGCCGCCGAGGCCGGAGTGGACTGGATCATGCACGCCGACCTGGCCACCAAGGAAGACCTTGAGTTCGTCGTAGAGAAAGGTGTGCGCATCATGCCGACGATGACCTTCCTGAGGCATGCTGTCGAGGTTGGACGGGACTTCGGCAGAAGCGACAGAGAGGTCGATCAAGTAAGGCACAACCTGGAAGGCAGCTACAGTATGCTGGAGCACGCCCGCGCCTTGGGCGTCAAGGTGCTCTGCGGTACCGACAGCGGCAACTCCACGGTAATGCCCTACGGCGAATTGCACGCCAACGAAATGGAAATCATGGTCAAATACGGCGGCTACACCCCCATGGAGGCGATAGTCGCCAACACAAGGGAGAACGCCTTCGCCGTGGGCCTGGAGGGAGAACTGGGAACGATCGAGGCCGGCAAGCTGGCTGACATCCTTATACTGGACAAAGACCCCTTGGCCGACGTCAGTGTCTTGAAGAAGGGCAGCCACCTCTCCGCCGTCATCAAAGACGGCAAAAAGATAAATCTGAGCCGGAGCTCGGACGACGCCCTTTTGGCCTTGGCAGCGGACTAATCGCCCACTCCCGCATGAGTCCTGGGCAAAACGAGGGGGCCTTCTCCGCAAGAGAAGGCCCCCTTTTTATGCCCTGATGTTTCGTTGTTAAGGGGAGTGCAACATGGAAAACCCCACGGGCGATGAATCGCCGATCTGTAAGGTGCGGTCGCCCGTCAGCAACCGCAGGTATCCCCTGTCGTCCGTATCTTCTATTGTGAAGGGTTGGGGAGTTGCGGACCGTATGGCGTCCAATTCCGGCAGCAGTGATTCCACAAGGTCTATGCCACCTTGGATTACGCGAGTTCCGGCGAAATTCTCGTAGAAATTTTGATGAAGTAGATTCGCGTGATTGGTAGCCAGTTCAATGTCGCTACGGCTGCTCTCTCTGGCGATTTGATAACCAATGGCTATCACGTGATTGTGGCCCTGGTGCCTCTAACCGCGCGATTGGGCTATCGCTTTCAGGGCGTGGGCCAATGCCCCCCACGTCTTTTCCGAGGCTTGCAGTTGGTCACCTTCGTTAAGTTCTTGTTTAGCCTGCCGCAAGAACCTTCGGCTTATCTCCGTATGGTCATTCGGGCCGGCACTACCAAGGTCAGACAGCGGTGTGGTCATGTATCCTCCATGCGTCGCATTTTATCACTCCTGACCGGCCGACTCTTCCTGCCCTCTGTCAGTGGTTCTCAATAATCTCCTGGTACTGCTCCAGCTTGGTCATAACGGCATTCCGCTCGTCCTTGGTGGGGTTTCTGGGGTCCTTCGCTTTGGGCAGACGGCCCAGCTTCAACATCGCGGCCATCAGCAAGAGCCGTGCTTTGTTGGCGTCAAGGTTGCTGCCCGCAATGCTGAATCCTCCCCGGTTGTCGGAGGGAACGCGTCCGCCGGGGTCGGCACGGCCTACCCGGACCGTCGGCATCCCGCTGAATGCGGCGATGGTCAACGCGGCGTGTTGGGAAGACGACCCCATGCCGTAGGGAGATGTTCCCTCCAGTACGAAACCGTGCAGTTGGGGAGCTTCCCCGTTCGGCCTTGCTTGGTCATCGTGGGCCTTTTGTATCCGCGCCATTATGTCAACTTCGTTGTCCGGGTCGTGGGGGTCGTCTTCGCTCATATATGCGCCATACTTTACGATGTGGACCCGGGGAATGGCGGATGAGAGCAGGCCGCCGTCCGAGTCCTTGACCCGGACTGCGGTGAGATTGGCGTCACCAACGGCGTTGGGGAACACCAGCTCTTCGTGCAGCCGGTTCAGGTTCACGTCGGACGTGGAGGCGCGGTTGTAAGCCGGACGGTACCAGACGGTGACCGGCGGCCCCACCGTGCCCAGGATGCCGCCGTGCCCGCCGGTGGCCTTGTAATTGCCGGGGCGGTCGTCGGCCTTCTTGAACTCCCTCGCCGCATAGATGCGCTCGTCCTGCACCCCGACTGCTCCCAGCCCAACGCCCTGACCGGACAGTATGTATCCGACCGCGTCCACGATGTTCCTGTCGCCGTCGTTGGCCAGTTGTCCGTGGGTGCGCTGGGACGCGATGCCCGCGATGGGGAGGTCGGTGTCTATCAGCAGGCTCAGCCAGTAGGTGGTCTCCTCCACCGTGGGACTGCCCTCCAGCCAGATGCCGCCGGCATAGCTGCCGGTCGCCAATGCTTTCTGCACCGTATTGGTTACGCGGGCCAAGTCGGAATAGCGGGGCCGCGTCGCAAGCCCGTATGGCTTGTAGGCGAAGTAGTCTCTGCCGGCCACCTCCCCCTTGGCGGCAAATCCCGCCGGAGGCAGGGCCCGGATGAACTCGTAGTTGGCCATCCGGTCCAAGATGCTGCCCTCCCCGTCTTCATCCCGGCCCGGAATAGTCCTGTCGATGTCGGTAAAGATGCGAGACGCATCGGGATAGAAGAACTGCCGTCCACCGAATCCGGTGGTAGGATCTGAGAGATCGCTTTCCTCGAAGGGCGCCCCGGTGGCCGAGCCGTCGGCCCGCCTCGCCACGTAAGGCAGGGGGTAGGGGCCGTCCTCGGGCCGCAACTCCACCTCGTAGTATTCTTTGCCGTCGTCGTGATAGACGGACTTGGCGTCCTCTTCCATCGGGTGGCCGGTAAACTTGCGAATCCTGACTACCACCGGCTCATGCAATACTTGGGACGCCAAGTGGTCGTAGCGACCTTCCAGCATCCGCTCGCCGGGCAACCGCCCCTTGTTGCCGGTAACCAGGGTGGGTGAGTTGGCGATGGTGGAGGTTGGCCCGGAGAATACCGCGATGGTTGCTTTAGCCATAATTGCACCTCAAAACGGAAAAGTAGGAAGTCCATTGCTACGTGATCGGTATGGGGATAGAGGCCGTTTCGTGTATTATAGTCATGTTCTGATGAGTACCAGATCGACAGAGTAAAGATGAGCATCCTTTTCCGCTGATGCAGACTAGGAGCGATGGGATAGAATGGTTGTAGCGCAGGATGTCAGTAATTTGTTCAACGACGCTAGGAGTTTGCACGAGTCCGCCTTGAAGATGCTGGAAAGTGGAGACCTTCGAGACGCAGCCGAGAAAGCTTGGGGCGCGGTAAACAGGGCGACTACTGCACTGGTGCTGGCCCGGACCGACGTATTGCCGGAACGGTCGCCGGAAGTAAGTTCTGGATTGGTTGACCTAGCAGACGATGATTTCCGGTTGGTAGACTTGAGAAACGCATATTTCATTCATCAAGGCCTGTTGCACGGCCAGTATTTTTATGCCGGACGGTTGGGGAAACCATCTACGGTTATGTCGGAGATTCGTAGAGTTGGCGATTACATTAGATAAGCTGAACGAAAAGCGGCAGGCGATTAGACCTCTCTAACTCCACTCCTGATATTACCAACGCCCCGGCCTTCCTAGTTTGGCCAGGGCGTCTTCATTGACGGATGACGTTCAGGGGTTAGAACGCCGGCCTCGACAGCACCCGCGGGTTGATCCTGCGAGGCACCAACTGCCCGTCGTCGCCGGTGGCGAAAAGTTGCCCTCCGTCCACCATAATCTTGCCGCGCAGGATGACCGTAGTGGGCCACCCTTCTATATCCCAACCCTCCCACGGGGAGTAGTCCGGGACGTGAAGGTCGTCCATGGTCAGGGGCTTCTTTATGGATGGGTCGATGATGGCGAAGTCGGCGTCGCTGCCGACGGCGATGGCGCCTTTCCTGGGATACATTCCCAGCATCTTGGCGGCGTTGCTCGAAGTAACGTCGGCGTAGTGTTCCAGGGACATGCCCTTCTTCACTACCGCCTCGGTGTAGTTGACGCCCATGCGTATCTCGATGCCGATGTTGCCGCCGCGCACGTCCACCACGTTGCGGCCTGCAATCTTGTCCAGATAGGTGGTGAAGCTGCTGTCGGTGGCGGTGAAGGCCAGATCGGACCGCATGAGGCCGTCCCAGAGGCCCACTCGGTCATCCTCGTATTTCAGGGACGGGTAGGTGTGGTACTTCATTCCGTCCGGTTCCCGGTACCGGTCGCAGTTGAAGGAGAGGGCCAGCGTCAATACCTCGCCGTAGACCGGCAGACCCCGGCTGCGGGCCTCGGATATTACGTCAAGCCCGTCCTGAGCGGTGACGTGGACGAAGTACAGCCCCACGCCGGTGCGTTCGGCCAACCGCACCACGCTGCGGAAGGCCAGGTCCTCCACCGTCTTGGAGTGAATGAGGTGGACGTTGTACCAGTCCCAGTGGCCCCGTTCTTGGGCCAGCAGGTAGTTGTACATCACCAACTCGTCGTCTTCGCCGTGGACTGCCAGCACGCCGTCATGTTTGGCGACCTGCTGCATCACATGTTCCAGCCGCCCCGAGTCTATCTTGCCTATAGGGGTCAACGAATTGGCGCGGCCTTCCGGAGGGCGGATGTCGGTGGTGAAGATTTTGACGCTGGGGAAGCCCGCGTCGATCAGTTCGCCGTAACGGGAAATGGCGTCGGGCGTGCTGTCGTTCTTGTATATGCAGTGGGTGGAATAGTCGGTGTAGGCGTTGCCCCGCCAAGGGTTGATGAAGTCGTGGATGCCCTTGACCAAGTCTCCCTCGTTCGGCACTGGAGCGAAGTCTACTACCGTCGTCGTGCCGCCCCAGATAGCCCCCAGCGAGTGAAGAGCCGGGCCGGGGTTGGGCGTTCCAGGCACCAGTTCCCGTGCACCCGGCTGAACGTTGGCGGCGGCGTGGGCGTGGGGTTCGATTCCTCCCGGCACCACGATTCTGCCTGTGGCGTCGACAATGGTGACCCCTTCGTCAGGAAGATGCCCCGGCAATGCAATTGCGGCGATTCTGCTGTCCTGAACGCCGATGTCCCACTCGCCCACTCCCGACGGGGTTACCACGGTTCCTCCCTTGATTATCATGTCCAGCATGGCTCTCCTCCCGTTTCATCAGGTTGAGATGGGTTGCAACCGGGACCGCTGTTTCTTAGGCAATCCTTTCCAGGTCGAATCCGTACAACTTGGCTGCGTTGCCGCCAACGATTTTGGCCTTCTCGTCCTGGGGGACTCCAGTGAGGATGTCGTCAAGGATTTCCCGTGACTTGGGGAAGGTGGACTCGGAGTGCGGGTAGTCCGATCCCCACATGAGGCTGTCAACACCGATGATGTCCCGCAGCCGGATACCTATGGCGTCTTCCTGGAAACTCAGGTACACGTTGCTATGGAAAAAATCGCTGGGCAGGGCGTCACCCTTGAATCTGTAGCTGGCCTCCTCGTGGCGCTCCTGGTAGGTGTAGTCCATGGTGCCCAACAGGTGCGGCGCCCAAGCCAACTCGAACTCCACTATCGCCACCTGAAGCTTGGGATACCGCTCGAACACGCCGGAGAAAATCATGTCGCACAACGATGTGGACGGCCAGAACACCTTGTTGGCGCGGCGGCTGGCATCACGGAGGGTGCTGTTTCCGAGGCTTCTGTTCCGGCCCTCCCTGGTGGTGGCGGTGTGGAGGCTCAACGGCATGTTCAGGTCCTGCGCCGCCGCCCAGAAGGGTTCGTACTCCTCACCGAAGTACCGGCGGTCCTCAGCGGGGTACTCGGTGATCATTCCTCCCACCAAGCCCATTTTGGCGGTGCGCTCCAGTTCCTTGATTCCCTCCTGAACGTCGTCCAGGTTGATCATGGCAAGACCCTTGAGCCTGAGGGGATCGGCTTGGCAGAAGTCGGCCAGCCAATCGTTGTACGCCTTGAACACCGCGGACATCAGGGGCGGGTCGGCGATCTTGAAGTAAAACAGCCCTTGGGAAGGGTACAGCACCTCGCCCGAAACCCCATCGATGACCATATCCTTCAGGTGCTGTTCGGGGTCGTAGCCGCCGATGTGGACGTCTTCAAACCTGCCTTGCGCCGAGATAGTCTCCGGCGCTTCGAACCGGGCTCCGGCGTTGGATATAAGCCCGATGCCGGATATAACCTGGTCTTTCTCGATAACCAGTTGGTCCACGTCTCCGATTCTCACCATACGGGGACCGCGGTCCTTGAACTTTGGGTCTATCCTCTGGGTCCACAAGTCGGGTGGTTCGAAAACATGTGAGTCCGACGAGATTACGATTTCGCCTGCCATGAAACGCACCTCAGTTAAGCGTGTTGCGGTGGGGCACCAATGTTAGATAGCGGGTATTCTAACACGCGCACCTTGTATCACAACTATAGGTTTTCATAAAGGAGTGTCGACAGGCTGATTTCGTGCAGAAGTATATATCTCCGACTTTCATACACCGTCGTTGTTATTCCACGGAGTTATTGAATATGTTGAACAATTATCTCTCGCGGGTTTCTCGAATGGCAGCCACAACCCGAGCTGCCGTTGTAGCATAATCCCGAGCCTCATACCTGCTAGGTGAGGTGTTAATTGAATGTACTACGCTGTTTCTGATGGTATGTAGGTCGTTAACTATCCCTGCTAACGAGTCGTCCAATACACCTGCCCTTGCTAATGCTTGCGCCACCCGTCTAGCTGATCTCCTCTGGGATGGGGATATGGGAACATCTAAACCTTCTGCCAAATCGTTCAACTCTGTCTCAATGAGAAGCCAAGATTCAATCACAGCACCACGAGGGTAAGTGTCGGCGACGTCCTGGATACGTTCGTCAACCGGCGGAGGATCACGAAGAGGCAATGAACGTTCTGCTTGGGATCTGGTCTCCTCTAACCGCTCCCTTAAATTGACCTCCCCTCCTGGGAACTTGATCCTCTCTATTAGAGGAATCAGAGCGGCAAGAGGTTTTCGGAATATTAGCGCCACCGCTATTGCCACCAGAGGCCATGCTAAGGCATCTATCAAGGGGACTAAAGAATCTAAGATGGTTGTAATCGCAATAACCAAAGTGAACTAATCTGCTAAGACGTTGCAGAGTGGTGCTTCTCCCAGTATCTACCTAGAATCCGTTGGCGGAGTACAAGTCCGGGTAATCAATAACATGCGGTGCAAGCACAAGTACTCAACGAGACCACCTATGGTTCGCAGACGAATGCCCGAACATTGACATCTAAACCGTCGATTGTCTGGAGGCCAGATAATTCTTCCTCGATTTGCCGCGGGTCCGGGATATCCTTGATCGAATCTACTATGACGAAGAAGAGGTTTTGACAAGCCGGGTGCCGGGCATAGGTTTGTATGTCCACATAAATCTCTTCTATCTTTCTTTTCCAAGTTCCTTTCCTGCCAATCCATTTCAATTCGATCAGAAATGGAACGGCCTTACTGCAAAGGTCTGCAAACTTATGAGTACCTGCCTTTGACGGTACAGGTTCTTCCCTGGTTATATCGAAGATGACTGGACGGAGCATTACGAACAACAGGTCTCGGACATCGTCTTCACAAGTAATTGTCCATGGGCTTAGTCCTTGTTCCCGGCGTTCAAAGGATCGGATAGTAGGCGTAAGGGTTTGGATAGCACGCCTGACTTCGAAAAGCTTTGCTTCTCTTCCCTCCAGTTGAATTACAACCTCCCTACCGGAATTGGAACAAATCAACATCTCTAAATGGCTGCCCAAGAATGCGGCGAAACAGTGATAAGGCGGTGGAATTATGGTGCCGTCTCGCAGGAGTGGCGAATACGTATCAGCGTCTTTTGCGATATCCTGATCGATGTTAGGCGTCTCACTAGCCCATGTTGGATGGCCAGCCCGTATAAAAAGCTCATATGCCCAAGAGCGTCGGAAATATTCGTCCCGTTCTTCAGGGGTGAAATCAACCCTTATGTGTCGAAAGTCGCCAACTTCTTCAATCCAATGATCAGTGTAGATTGCACACTCTCGGGTAAGGGTGTCTAAGTCTTCCCTCACATGCTCCGGTATGTGTGTAAAGTCCTTGCCATAGGCAAAAGTTGGAAGTCGCATCACTGTCTGACTCCTGCATGTCCATCGGAAGCCATCTGTCTAACTCGGTGATCCATCCGAGTTCAACCCCATCCACTATTGTAATATTAACCCTTAAACCGTAGCAGGTGTACAGTCACGGGAATGACTGGCTGGGTAATGCGCAAGGCTTTGAGGTCTTCTTTAAACTTGACAGCGACGCGGCGCGAAGGCAGCAACCAGACCGGCCGCGACGGAGCCGGCCAGTCCGAGGGCCAGATCGCCCAGCGTATCGGCGTAGGCGGTGGCAAGTTCGGGCGAGTTGCGGATAAAGGCGAAGTACTCGGCGATTTCCCACAAGATGGCCGTGACGGCCCCGAATCCCACAACGAGCGCTATTGTCTCCCACTGTCCGATGCGGTTCCGCCAAGCCAGCGCGCCGATGGCGCCTGAGAGCAACGCCCAATTGACGAAGTGATTGGCATCGTCCCACCACCAGATGGTGTCATAAAGGTCGAGGGCGTTGCCGGCAGTGTCTACGAGGAAAGGCAGGGTCAGCAGAACGTCGGCGAGGTATGGGTAGGCAGTTCTTCGGCCAAGGGCTGCCCAGACAATTGGGACTACGAAGGCCGCAATCGGGTATGTGGCCAGCCGCCACAGGAAGGCTTTGCCTTCGAATTGTTGCAGTCCCGAGAAGGCTCCGAACGCCAACAGGCAAATCAAAGCCGTCTTGACGCTGAAATTGAGCCAGAATGCCGTGGAAAGTTTCCGCAGGTTCACCATTAACCGGAGTTTCTTTAGATTTTATTCACACACCAGTAACATAAATCGCCACTCTACTACGGCTTACGGCGCTTCTTGCCAAAGTCATAGGTGGCTGGGTATCATGCTACGGGCCTTGAATGGCCCAATTGGACAAGCGCTATCCCAAACGCCGTCCTTGGGTGTGATGAGCGACTAAGGGCGTGTCAGAGGTCCAGGCTCAGTGGAACGCAGGGATTGGGGCGTCCGGGAGTTTCTCCAAGCAGGATTATCTCGGCGTGAAGCGTGCCCGGCGCCAATTCCAGCAGGCCCACGGTGCCCAAGCGCAACTCTTTATGGCGGGGAAAGGTAATGCTGCCGCTGTTGAGCAGGAGGACTCCTTCCCGAAACTCCAACCGCTCTTGATGAGTGTGGCCGGAAACCATGATGTCCACTCTCTCCGGGAAGGTTTCCTGCAACTCGGAAACCGGCCGGAACTGGCGGTCCAGGTTGTGGACCATGCCGATCTTCCAGCCCTCGGCGTCCAGTACCTGCACTTCCTTGGAGCGAGGGTCCGGCGAGGAATCGTTGTTGCCGTCAGCGGCGATGACCGGCGCGAACTGTTCCAGCCAGTCCAGCACAATTGGAGAGGTCAGGTCTCCGCCGTGTAAAATCAGGTCTACCGTTGAGAAGAACCGGGCGGGTTCCGGTCCCAGTCCATCGAGGTCCCTTATAGCATTTGGCAAGTGGGTATCGGATAGAAGGCCGATGCGCATTGGAACAATCTAGTTGTCCGGGATGGAAAAGTCAAACTATCACCAGCCGCTTTCTCCACTCAGGAGAGTGCGAAAGCAGGAGATACCCGGGAACGCATTACAGGAACAGGAGTAAAGCATGGCTCAGGAAAGGACTGCCGCGATAGTCGGCATTCATGAGTACCCGTTGCGGGTCGCCGGACCGACGACCAACGCGCTTCAGATCAAGGCCGCGTCTGCCGCCAAGGCTTTGGAAGACGCCGGGTTCACTTGGAAGGACGTGGACGCCGTATACGACACCGGCAGCGACCAGGGCATCGGCGGCCTTGGCATATCCGAGTACTTCGGCTTCAAACCTTCCATCATCGACAACACGTCGGTCGGCGGGTCTTCATTTGAGTTCCACGCCAACCACGCCCGCAGGATGATCGAAGCGGGCAAGTGCAACGTGGCGTTGATTACCTATGGCTCCATGTCCCACACGGACCGGAGGGCCATCGGCACCGCCGGTGCTACGGGAACGGTGCCGGCCAACTTCTTCACCAATATGGAAGACCCTTGGGGGCTGACCCTCATCGGCAACTACGCAATGGTCAAGACCCGGCACAAGCACCAGTACGGCACCACCGACGAGCAGTTCGCCGCGATATCAGTGGCCACGCGCCGCCACGCCATGCGCAACCCTGAGGCGGTCAAGGCCATGACTGACCTGGAGTTCGTAGGGGTGCGCGAGATCACCGTGGACGACGTGCTGGAGTCGCGCGTAATCGCCCATCCGCTGCACCTGTTGGAGTGCTGCATGGTCTCCGACGGCGGAGGAGCGGTTATCGTGGCGTCGCCGGAAATGGCCCGCAATGCCCGGAAGAAGCCCGTGTGGATCATCGGCAGCGGCGAGGCCACCAAGTACCGGGAGAACGGCGGCGACATCACCGTCAGCGCCGGGGCGCAGGCCGGCCCTCCGGCTTTCGCAGACGCTGGGGTAAGGCCGGACGAGATAGACATCCTTATGGCCTACGACTCCTTCACCATCACGGTGATGTGCATGATCGAGGACCTGGGCTTCTGTCCCAAGGGCGAGGGCGGGGCATTCGTCAGCGACGGCCGCCTCCACTTCGACAATCCGGTGAAGCCTGCCATCAACACGGACGGCGGCGGGCTGTCTTCAAACCACCCGGGCGCGCGGGGTATCTTCCTGCTGTTGGAGGCCACCCGCCAGTTGCGCGGAGAATCGACCGCCCAAGTCGCCGACGCCCGCTTGGCCGTGGCGGTGGGCAACGGCGGCCAGCTTGGGTCGCGCCACGCCACCGGAGTCACCATTCTGGCCGCCGATTAGCCCTGCTTGAGGAGAATGAAAGTCATGGCCCCGTTACGACCACAACCCAGATTCCCGGAAGTTGACAGCGAGCCCTTCTGGGAAGCCACCAAGCGACACGAGTTGACCTACCAGACCTGCAACAGTTGCAATGCAGTGATCTTTTACCCGCGAGGCCACTGCCCCGAATGCGGCTCTATAGAAAGCACTTGGAACGTGTCCCAAGGCTTGGGCACGGTATACACCTACAGCGTCATCATGCAAAGCCGTCACCCGGCATTCCGCGACCTTGGCCCCTACGCTGTTGCCTACGTCGACTTGGACGAAGGGTTCCGATTGATGACCAACATCGTGGGCGTGAATGACCCTACCACGGACATTGAATGTGGGATGAGGGTCAAGGTGCGCTGGGAGGACCAGGGAGAGGGGGAGGTCTCTCTCCCGATGTTTGAACCGGCGTAGGGTTTCGCCCTACTATCGTCATTCCCGCGCAGGCGGGAATGACGGGGAATTGTCAACTGGACATGAAAATTTATTGAGGTCTCGACTATAACGGTGCGGAGAAGTTTCATGGCGCAACAACAAGCGGCGTATAACCTGGAGCAGAGCGATGTCGCTCTTCCTCCCACAGGGCGTCCCGTGGTCAGGTCGACCCAGGGCGTGATTTCCAGCGGCCACTACCTCACTTCCATGGCGGGTATGCGAGTGCTTCTGAGTGGCGGCAACGCTTTCGATGCGCTGGTGGCGGCGGGGTTCGCCGCAGCGGTGGTGGAACCCATCGCTTCCTATTCGTTGGCCGCCGAGGGCGTGTTCATGCTCTACGACGCCGCCAGCGGAGACCTGCTCTCGCTGAGCGGCCAGGGAACGGCGCCCGGAAAGGCCACACCGGAGTTCTACACATCCCAAGGGCTCGAGCGAATCCCGACCGGACCCGGCCATGACAAGGCCCACCTCTCCTTCACGTTGCCAGGGATAGTAGACGCCTTCATTTCCGTGCTGGAAAAGTACGGCACCAAGTCGATCGACGAAGTGCTGGCCCCGGCCATCAGTTATGCCGAGGATGGTATCCCCAATTACGAGTACATGCTGGATCGGCTGAAGTCGCCGGCCACGGCGGAGCAGTTTGACCAGTACTCGCCGGGCGGCTGGGATGTGTTCTACGATGGTCGTCAAGTACCCGATGCCGGGTCGCTGTTGGTGCAACCCGGCTTGGCCAACACCCTCAAAGCTATGGCGTCGAGTGGAAACAACGGCTCCGGTTCCCGTGCCGACGGTTTGCGGAAGGCACGGGAGGTATTCTACCGCGGCCCCATAGCAAAACTCATGGTCGAATCTGCGCAAAGAGTAGGCGGCATCCTGTCAATGGAAGACCTGGCAGGCTACAAGGCGCAATTCGAGACGCCCGTCAAGACCACCTTCCACGGCTACGAAATCTTCGGGCAAGACACTTGGACTCAAGGCCCGATGCTGATGCAGACGTTGAACATGCTGGAGCATTTCGACCTGCAAGCAATGGGCCATAACAGCCCTGAATACATACACACGGTCTCGGAAGCTCTGAAGCTGGCCTTCGGCGACCGGGAAGCTTTCTATGGAGACCCGGACTTCGCCGACGTCCCCATCGACGGGCTGCTGTCCAAGGAATACGCCGCAGAGCGGGTGCAGCTCATCGACCCCGAAGGGGCCTTCCAAGCTCAGCGTCCGGGCGGCGATCCGTGGAAATACTCCCGGGTCAACGGCTCAGGGGCGGAGCAGGTCATGGCGCCCCCCACCAACGGCGCCTCCGCTCATAGCTCGTCCGGGGAGGGGACAACCCATGTGTCGGTGCTTGACCGGCAAGGCAACATGGTGTGCGGCACCATCAGCGGCGGCTCCTTCGCCAAGTCGGCGTTCTTCCCGGAGTTGGGAGCCGCCCTGAGTACCCGCATCGAGATGTTCAACTGCGAGGAAGGACACCCCAACGTGGTGGCACCGGGCAAGCGCCCGCGCACCACCTTGGTCAATTACATCGTCAGCAAAGAAGGCAAGCCGGTGATGACCATTGGCTGCCCCGGCGGAGACCATCAGACCCAAGCCAACGTGCAACTGGTATTGAACACCGTGTTGTTCGGCATGGACCCCCAACAGGCGGTCGAAGCCCCGCGTTTCTCCACGGAGAGCAACGTCAACTCGTTCTATCCCCACGAATACTACCCTGGACGACTGGACTTGGAGCCCGGCATACCCGAAACCACGGCGGAATCACTTCGTATTCTGGGCCATAAGATTGAGCGGACCGTCACCTGCGGCATGGGCGCAACGGTATCGGTCCGCGATCCTCAGACTGGTTACCTGAGCACCGGCGGAGACCCACGCCGCGCTTGCTACGCCATAGGGATGTAGGCGGCGGAACGGTGCTTGGCAAGCAGAACGCCGGTTTTTGGCGCTGAGGTTGTCAACATAGAACTCCCCTGAATCTCGGATGAAGGAGTTTCGTTATGGAAGTAAGGTCCTTTGAGATTAACGTAGACCAAGCCGTGCTGGACGACTTGAAGGAGCGCCTCGACCGTACCCGGTGGCCCGACGAGATACCCGGTTCGGGATGGGACTACGGCAGCAACCTGGCCTACATGAAGGAGTTGGTGGAGTATTGGCGGGACGGCTTTGACTGGCGCACCCAGGAAAAGAAACTCAACGAGTTCCACCATTTCAAGAGCGAAGTGGACGGGCTGGACATTCACTTCATCCGGGAGCGAGGCGTCGGGCCAAGTCCCATGCCGCTGGTCATCACCCACGGATGGCCCAGTTGCTTCTTCGAAATGACCAAGATAATTCCCCTGCTGGCCGACCCCGGCAGCCACGGAGGCGACCCCGCCGACGCATTCGACGTAGTGGCGCCGTCACTGCCCGGTTACGGGTTCTCCCAAGCGTCCAAAGAACGCGGTATGCAGGTCCAGAGAGTCGCCGACATGTGGACCAAGCTGATGACCGAGAATCTGGGCTATCCCAGGTTTTCAGCCCAAGGCGGCGACATTGGCGCAGGGGTAACGGCCCGGTTGGGATACGCGCACCACGACAAGATGTACGGCATCCACCTGACCGCCGTCACTCGTCCAACGCCTTACCTTGGCGCTGGTTCCCGTCCATTGACCGAAGCCGAGCAAGCCCACTCGGCCCAGCGTGAACGCTGGTTCCTGGACGAAGGCGGGTACAACCACATCCAAGGCACCAAGCCCCAGACTCTGTCTTATGGATTGAACGACTCCCCCGCCGGTCTTGCCGGTTGGATAGTAGAGAAATACCGCACTTGGAGCGACTGCCACGGCGACATTGAGAGCCGGTACACCAAGGACGAACTGCTCACCATCGTCACCATCTACTGGGTGACCAACACCATCGGCTCGTCGGTCAGAATGTACAAGGAGAACCAGACTCACCTCTGGGAAATGGAGGAGAACGAAAAGGTCGCGGCTCCAGCGGGCATGGCCGTGTTTCCCCAAGAAATAGCCCGGCCGCCGCGCGAGTGGGCCGAACGCTCATACGACGTGCGCCGCTGGCAGGAAATGCCCAGGGGCGGCCATTTCGCGGCCTTGGAAGAGCCGCAGTTGCTGGCCCACGAGATAAGGGAGTTTTTCCGTCCGTTGCGGGACTGATACCTCCTACTACCACTTATTGAACTCGCGGCTTCTTCGCACCGTGATGGGCTCGGGTAGCCTGCGGCGTCTCTTCATGTAGTAAGTGCCGCCCCCGGCTATCGATGCAGCCACCCCCAGCATGATGAGCGCGATGTACCATGAGGGCATCTCTGCGTATTCTCCGTCTTCCGAATCGAACGAAGCTATCTTGACTTCCGGCTCGGCTGTTGGCGCCAAGTTGCCGGATTGGGGCGGAGACAATGGCAGGTTTCCAAGCGCCTTGGCGATACCCGACGGTGTCGGTACGGGAGTCGGTGTTGCCTCCGGCCCGCCCAAAGGCCCGAGGGGTGAAGACATCTGATGTCCGGACGTAGGCTCCGGTACTGTATTTTGTCCCGGTGTGACCGTCGGCTCGGGTGTAGCCGTGGGCTCCGGCGTAGGTGATGGCTGACCGGCCGGGGTCGGCGTTGGCGTCGGGTTCGGCGTGGGTTCCGGCGTAGACCCTTGACCTTCCGTGCCTTGGAACGTAGTTGTTGTAGTGGTCTGATGGGAGACCTGCGTCGGGACCAGTGAGTCGGTTGTACCTGCGTACAAGCCGAAGCTGCTCACACCGGTGATGGTGATGACAATCCCGCCGACCCCGTCGGACTCCAGAGTGAACGCCTGCCCGGTCCACTCGCCTCCCGTTCGCCCTCGGGTGTAAACGTTGACTCCTCCCTGCTCGTGCAGCTCCAGCACGGCATCTACGCCGCCCCGTTCATCGGCATTTCGCGTGATCTTGATTGTCGCCGCCTGCGACAGGACTACACCCTGCTCCTGATTGCCTTCGTTGTCGAATATGTCCACCGTCAAGCAGAACCACAGTTGCTCTCCGGAGATGCTCAGATCGCAGTTGGTCAGACCATAGTCCAGCCTGACCTGGTAATCGCCGCTCCGCGAGCCGGATGGGAAGGTGACCGCCACACTGCCGTCCAGCGGCGATACGGTCGTGTCTGCTTCGGAATCCACAACCCCCATAATCTGGGTTGACCCGCTGGCGAGAGGCACGTCGGTTACGTCGGTTACTGTGATTGTGACGGTAATGGTGTCGCTGCCTCCGTTAGGATCGAAAACGCCCATGGTGACCCTGTAGCTGGACTTCCTCTCGAAGTCCAAGGCCGACTTGGTCTTCAACTGGCCCGTGTCCTCGTCGACAGAGAAAGAGGAACCGTCGTCACCCCCCACTGTGTAGGTCAGAGTGTCGTTATCAGCATCGGTCGCCCTCACTGGCTTGCCTATGTTGACCCCCGCAGCGGTGTTTTCCGCCACCGAGCGGGACGCGCTGTCACCTTCGGTGAACGTTGGCGCCTTGTTGGTGGAAGACGGCCATCCTTGGTAATTGCCGCCGCTTCCGCCGCCACCTCCACCTCCGCCGCCTCTGTTGGATCTCGGGCGCCTGGGCACGGCGGCATCGTCGTCATCTATGGTGACCACCGACGTAGTCCGATCACCTGCAGTCACCTTGTCGGGCAGTGATTGCCCGAACCCGAGAGTAACCGTCTCGTCGTCGGTGTCGGTGTCCTGGAGGCCCTGGAAAGTGAAGCTCTTGGAACTGTCGCCGGGTACGAAGGCCAGGGCCTCACTGGTCAAGCCGTTCAGTTGGTAGTCGCCCGACTCGGCGGTGGTCAGTGTTGCGGTTATAGGTATTTGTAGGACACGGTCAGCCGCCGCGGACAGCGTGACCGAAACGTTGGCGGTAGCCCCCTCGTTAACGGTGTAGCCCGCCGCTTGGTAGCTGACGGTCAGATCGACCTGCTGGTCAAGTGGGGTTACGTCAGTCCTGCCGGTGCCCTGTTCCGACCAAGCTCCCCAGCCGTCGGCGTTCTCCGCCCGCACTTGTACCTCGTAAACCGTGTCGGGCAGCACATTGGTGATGTCGGCGGTCACGCCGTTGATCGTCACATTCTCGCTGCTCCAGTCCTCGGCGCCCTGCTTCCGGTACTCGACTTCGTAGCCGGTGATGGGAGACGAGTTGCTGACTGCGGGCGCTCGCCAGCTAACGCTCAACGCGGTGTGCCCGTCGGTCGCGGCGGCTTCCACCGTCGGCGCGTCAGGGGCAAGAGGCGGGTCGGCCGCGTCGGTGACTGTCACCGTTACATCTAACGGGACTGTATTAGTCCCGTCGGACGCCTGCACCGTTACCAGGTAGATGTTATTGGCGTCCGCATCCGCCGGGGTTTCACGGTCAGGTTGCGCACTGAAGGTGAGTACGCCCGTGGCGTTGATTAAGAAGTCTCCGCTGTCGTCCCCTGCCAGGGTCCAGGTTATTTGGACGTTCTCCGGGTCGGTGGCGGTGTAGGTGGCTACCGCGTCCGTTCTGTCTTCCGCGTAGTACACCGAAGTCTTTCCGGAAATTACCGGCGGCTCGTTTGCATCGGTGACGGTTATGGTCACCGTGATGGTGTCGGACAGGCCCGACGGGTCGGTGGCGGTTACGACGACCGTGTAGCTGGGCTTCGTGTCGTGGTCCAGAGTTACCTTGGTCCGCAACTGGCCCGAGGCCATGCCGATGGTGAAGGAATCGGCATCGGCCCCGCTCAAAGTGTAAGTAAGGACGTCCCCGGCGTCGGTATCCGTTGCCGTTACCGGGTCGCCCACCACGCTGCCCACCGGGGCGTCCTCGGCGATGGACCGTGTCGCGGTAGCCGCGGCGAAAGCCGGTGCAGCGTTGTTTGCGGGCGCGGCCCGCACCGGGTAGGCGGAGATCCCGTGGGCGCTGACCTGGGTGTTCTGCGAGTTGGTGAAGGTTGCCGTCGCTCGCAAGTAATTGTTCAGGTCTCCGGTGGCCGGAGTGTAGGTGTCCGACGTCGCGGTTGTGATGGCGGTCCATATGGACAGGTCGGTAGACTTTGCCCAAGTCCAACTGACGTTGGTGGCGTCGTCGGGGTAAACCAGCGTGGCGGTCAGCGCCCTGTCTACCTGGGGTTGCAGGGAAGACAGTATTACCCTCCCGTCCTCGTTCTGGTCGGTGACGGTGATGGTCACGCCGATGGTGTTGTCGACGGTTGTGTCGGCGTTGCCGTCGATGTCCTTGCCGTCGCTGACCGATACGGTCACTGAATAGCTGGACTTGGTCTCGTAGTCCAGCGGGTCCCAGGTCTTCAACTGGCCGGTGGCCTCGTCGATGCTGAATGATGCGGCATCGTCCCCGCCCAGCGCGTAGGACAGGGTGTCGTCCTCTGGGTCGGAGGCCGCCACCGGTGTGCCAATGTTCTGCATAGCCGGGGTGTTTTCGGCAATCGAACGCGAAGCAGTTGCTCCGTCTGTGAACTCCGGGGGCTCGTTGACGCTCGATATGGCGATGGTTACCGTGATGGTAGCGGACAAGCCCGATGAGTCCGTCGCCGTGACCGTAACCTCGTAGGTGTCCTTGACCTCGTGGTCGTAGGTCACGCCGGCCTTGGTCTTCAACTGGCCGGTGGTCTCGTCGATGCCAAAGGAACTGGAGTCGGCGCCCCCCAACGTGTATGTCAAGGTATCGCCGGAGTCGGGGTCGGTCGCCGCAACCGGGTCGCCTATGTCCTGGTCCGCCGCGGTGTTTTCGGCGACGGTGCGGGCGCCGTCCTCGGTGTCCGGAAACACTGGCGCCTCGTTCACGTTGGAGACGGTGATTTCCACCGGCAAGGTTACCGAGTTGGTCCCGTCAGAGGCTTTGACCGTCACCAAGTAGATGTTGTTTCCGTCGTTGTCTCCTGCAATGTCGTGGTCAGGGGAAGACTTGAAAGTCAGTTCACCGGCGTAGCCGATTTCGAACAGGTCCTTGTCGTCGCCGTCCAGTGACCAGTCGGTTATCGTGACGCCTTCCGGGTCGGTCGCGGTGTACCGGGCCACGGCATCGGCGCCGTTCTCCGGGTAGTCCACCACGCCGGGTCCCGACAGTCTCGGCGGTTCGTCAACGTCGTTGACCGTTATGGTCACCTCGATGGTGTCACTCTCTAAGGACGGGTCCACCACCTTTACCGTCACTGAATATCTGTCCTTGGTCTCGTGGTCCAGCGGGGCCTTGGTCAGCAATTGGCCTGTGGCCCTGTTGATGGCGAAGGAGGCAGCATCCGATCCTGTCATGGAGTAGGTCAACAGGTTGGCGTCGTCCGGGTCTGGGTCGGTCGCCGCCACGGGGGGGCCGATGGGTTGACCCGCCGCCGTTCCTTCATCGACGGCACGAGTCGCAGTCGTTGAGGCAAACTCAGGTGCATCGTTGTTTGCCGGCGTTCCCCGTACCTGATTGTCCGAAATCCCCACCGCCCTCTTCCCGGGCCCTTCTCCATCAGTGTAGGATGCCGTAACCCGCAGATATTTGCCGTCGTCGTCGGTGGCATCAGGTGTATACGAAGCCGACGTCTCACCGGTGATCGTAGTCCAAGCGCCTTTGTCGGGCGACCTCTCCCACTTCCAGGTAGCGCCCGTGACACCGTCATCCAGGTCTATGACCGTAGCCGTGAAGGGAGTTGCAGCTTGGGGCTGCCGCGACGAGAATTCAATCCGGCCCGGCTCATCCACGTTGTTGATGGTAATGGTTATGTTGATGGTGTCGTCCGTCACCGCGTTGACCCGGTTGTCCTGGTCCAAGCTGTCGTGGACGTGCACCGTCACCAAGTAGGTGCTCTTGGTCTCGTAGTCCAACGGGGCCTTGGTCTTCAACTGGCCGGTGGACGTGTCGATAGCGAAGGAAGCGGCGTCCGTTCCCGCCAGCTTGTAGATTAGCGTGTGCCCTTCGGGGTCGGTAGCGGCCACTGCACCGCCAACGTTCTGGTTCGCCGCCGTGTTCTCGTCGATGCTTCGGCTCCCCGTCTCCGCCGGGAACGCGGGCGGTTCGTTGACGTTGAAGACCGTGACCGCCACGTTGAGGTTGTCGGTATTGGTCCCGTCGGAAACCTCCACCGTCACCAAGTAGACGTTGTTGGTGTCCGCGTCCGCCGGGGCCTCGTAGTTGGGCGGCGTCCTGAACTCCAGCACTCCCTCGTTGTTGACCTTGCGAATCCTGAAGTCATCTACGTCGGTACCCGACAGGTCCCAGGTAATAGTCCCGCTCTCCGGGTCTGCCGCAGTATAGGTGTCCACCGGCCCGGTTCCGTTCTCGGCGTAACGCACTGTCGAACGGATGGCTACCGCCGGTGGCTCGTCCACGTCGGTGACCGCGATGGTAACTGTGACGGTGGCGTCGATAGCAGAGTCGTTATTCCCGTCGGCGTTCTTGCCGTCGCTGACCGATACCGTGACCTTGTATCTTCGCTGACCGGACTCGAAGTCCAGTGCGGTCCCGGTCTTCAACTGGCCCGATGATGTGTCGATGCTGAAGGACGCCGCATCCGCCCCGCCCAGCGAGTAGGTCAGCGTGTCGCTTTCGGGGTCGGTGGCCGTCACCGGGTCTCCGATGTTTGTGCCAATCACCGAGTCTTCGTCTGCGACGCGGGCCGGTGCCCCTTCGGTGAAGGCCGGTGATTCGTTAATGTCTGTCACGGTGATGGTCACTGAGATAGTGTCGTCCACTACGGTGTCGGCGTTTCCGGCGGCATCCTTCCGGTCGGAAACATGCACCATCACCGAGTGGGTCCGGGCAGACTCGTAGTCCAGCGCGGCCTTGGTCCGCAACTGCCCGGTTGACGCATTTATTGCGAAGACCTGGGCGCCTGCGCTGTCCAGCGAGTAGGTCAGCGTGTCGTTCTCAGGGTCGGTGGCCGTCACCGGCGCGCCTATGTCAACGCCCGACCCGGCATCCTCGGCTACGCTGTGGACACCCAGCTTGCCGGAGAACTCCGGCGGTTCGTTCACATCCAGCACGTTGATATTGACGCTTATAGAGTCGCTGCCGCCCTGGCCGTCTACCGCTTTCACCATCACCGAGTAGCTGTCCTTCGTTTCGTGGTCCAGCGGCATCACGGTCTTCAACTGGCCGGTGTCCTCGTCGATCATGAACGAGTTGGCGTCGGATCCTTCCAGGATGTAGGTAAGATCGTCGTTGTCCGTGTCCTGGGCGTCCACGGGGTTGCCGATATTTTCCTGTGCCTGCGCCGTTTCCCGCACATGCCGGGTCGTTGTCTGGGTCGGGAACGCGGGCGCGGCGTTGGGCGACGTCCTGGTGACGCCGATGCCGGTGAGCGACCAGTCGCCGGTCCCTTCGTCGTTCCTAGCCTGCACCTGCACACCGTAATAGGTAGTGACTTCCAGCCCCGTGATTTCTACACTGGTGTCTGTGATGGGAGTATTCGTCACCTCCGTCCAGTTCGTCTCTGTTTCCTTCTTGTACCGGTAGTCGTAGTCCGTCACGGCGGGTCGCCCCGCGTTGCTGGGCGCCGTCCAGGCCATCGTGAGGCTGGTCTGAGAGCTCCGGGTCATCGCCGGGGTACCGGGCGCCAACGGCGGCTCGTTTACGTCGGTCACGGTGATGGTCACCGTTATGGTGACCGTTTCACGGGATGGGTCGGTGGCGGTCACCGTGACCGTGTAGGTAGACTTGGTTTCGTGGTCCAGCGCGGCCTTGGTCTGTATCTGGCCGCTGCTACTGACAATGGTGAAGGAAGGTTCGTCTACGCCGCCTAATGTGTAAGTAAGCGTGTCGCCGCTGTTGCCGTCGGTTGCTGCGACCGCCGCCCCAACGTTCTCGCCGGCCGCGGTGTTCTCCGCGATGCTCCGCGCGCCCATCTCCGAGGACGGGAACTCGGGCGCTTCGTTGGTCGCCGGCACATCCCGCACCGCGTTTGGCGGAGCGGCTTGGGCGGTCTTGCCGGTGTTGTGTCCATCGTCATAGGACGCCGTGACCCGGAGGTACTTGCCAACGTCGGTAGACGCGGGGGTGTAGTCGGCATCCGTCTCCCCGGCGATGGCAGTCCAATTGTTGCTCCCATCATCCGAAATCTCCCACTTCCAAGTGGTGCTGGAAACGAGGTCGCCGTCGGGGTCGTCAAGGGTGGCGACCAAGGGCGTATCGACCTGGGGCTGCGACTGCGACAGAGTCACCGTCCCGGGCTCGTCTACGTTATTGACCTCGATGGT
Source organism: Dehalococcoidia bacterium (assembly GCA_965203835.1). GTDB lineage: Bacteria > Chloroflexota > Dehalococcoidia > Lucifugimonadales > UBA3495 > CBDCFV01. The sequence goes on along the minus strand of OZ241919.1, from coordinate 48,390 downwards.
CACGGTGATTGTGGCGGACGCGAGGGAGGTGTCGGTGGCTGTGACAGTCACTACGTACCTGCTCCTGGTCTCGAAGTCCAGCCCTATCCCGGCGCCCACCGTTATCTGGCCCGTGCTGCTGTTGATACCGAAGTATGCTGAGTCCTCGCCGCCAAGGCTGTAGGTCAGCGTGTCTCCTGAGTCCACGTCATTGGCTGAGACAGGCAGACCCACGTCCTCGCCTGGTAGGGTGTTTTCGTTTACTGTGCGACTCTCTGTTGCAGTATCGAAGGACGGGGGGTCGTTTGCGTCGGTGATGGTCACCGTTACTGCCTGTTCCACGGGGTTGGTATTGTCCGTTGCGACTACGGTTACCGTGTATTGCTTATCCGTGTTCGACGAGTCTTCGTAGTCCGGCGAGTCTTTGAACGCGAGCACGCCGCCGTCGATGGTGAATGCGGAGGCGTCGGTCCCTTTCAGCGACCAGTCGATCGTGGCTCCCTCAGGGTCGATAGCCGTGTAGGTGGACACGGGTCCGGTGCCGTTCTCCTCGTAATCCACAGCAGCCGAGCCTGACAACACCGGCGGTTCGTTGCTGTCGGTTACCTTGATGGTCACCGTGATTATGTCGTCCGCGGCATTGTCGGTAGTCCCGTCGTCGGCTTTGCCGTCGGTTACCGAGACGGTCACGGTATAGGTGTCCTTGGTCTCTTTGTTCAACGCGACCTTGGTCTTCAACTGGCCGGTCGCCGTGTCAAAGTTGAAGGAGACGGCGTCGGTCCCACCCAGCGTGTAGGTCAGAGTCGCTCCCACATCCGGGTCTACAGCTTTGACGGGATTTCCGATAGCTTGGTTCGCAGCCGTACCTTCCTGCACGTTCCTGGTCCTAGTTTCCGTAGATGGAAACTCCGGAGGCTCATTTACGTCGGTGACGTTGACGGTCACATCGATGCTGGCATCGTTTTCCGTGTCGTCGTCGCCACTGGCGTCCCTGTTGTCGCGGACCGACACGGTGACGGTGTAGGTGTCCTTCGTCTCCTTGTCCAGCGCGGCCTTGGTCCTCAACTGGCCGTTCGATGAGTCGATATTGAATATAGAGGCGCTGTCGCTGTCCAACGAGTAGAACAAGGTGTCGCCGTCGTCAGGGTCGGTGGCCCCGACCGCAGTGCCGATGTTGGTATTGGCCGATGAGTTTTCCGCGATACTGAACGTGACCGGCGGCGTTGCGTCGAAGGCAGGCTTTTCGTTGACGTCGGTGACGTTGATGGTCACGGCTATAGTGTCGGTGCCGCCATTCTTGTCGTCAGCCTTCACGGTCACCGAGTAGCTGTCCTTAGCCTCGTGGTTGTAGGTTACTCCATCCTTCGTTTTGAGCTGGCCGTTGGTGGAGACAATCTCGAAGGAGTCCTTGTCCGTGCCATCCAGCGTGTATTTGAGGACGTCGTTTATGTCAGCGTCCGTGGCGCCTACCGGGGTGCCAACGGGTAAACCGGGACCCGTGTTCTCAGGAAACTCGCGGGTGGTGGCCGTGCCGTCGAACTCCGGCGTGCGGTTTGTCCCCGTGCCGACGGCGTTGTCCGATACTGCCCCCGCGGTCTTGCCTGTTCCGCGACGATCTTCGTAGGTCGCCGTAGCCTTCAGGAACTTCTCTTGGTCTCCGTCGGTGGGCGTGTAATTGGCCGACGTTTCCCCGGCGATGGTGGTATAGGCGCCGTCCTGGGCATCGGCACGCGCCCACACCCAGGTCGTGCCGGTGACACCGCCGTCCGGGTCGGTCAGCGTGGCAGTGAATTGTGTGCGGGCCTTGGGATGGGTCGTGGAAAAGCTGACCGTCCCGGTTTCTTCCACGTCGGTGACGTTGATGGTGACGACAATGATGTCGTCTATGGTTGGCCTTGTCTCAGTATTTCCGGCAGGGTCTTTGCTATCGGTCACTTGAACGACTACCGTGTAGGTATTCTTTGCACTTTCGTAGTCAAGCGTAGTTGAGGCGCCGACCTTGATCTGGCCCGTGTTGTCGACGGTGAACAAGCTTGCATCGGTGCTGGTCAGGGAGTAGGTCAGAGAGTCGTTGTCCTGGTCGGTGGCGCCGACGGCGGCTCCCACATCGCCATTCGCCGCTGTGTTTTCGGCCACATCGCGGCTGGTCGTTCGGCCATCGGTGAACGTGGGAGGTCGGTTTGTGCCGGTCTGGACTTGCTGCGTCGTTGTAGCGGTGGCAGTCTTGCTGCCTCCCTGGCCGTCGGTGTAGGACACGGTAGCCCGCAGGTAATACGTCGCGTCCCCGTCAACGGGTGTGTAGGTGTCGGAGTTGGTGCCAACGTCGGTCCAAGGGGCGTTTCCATCACTGGACCGCTGCCACTCCCATGATGTGCCGGAAATACTGCCGTCAGGGTCGGTCAAGGTAGCGGTGACAGGTGAGCGAGCTGCCGGTTGAGCGGGAGCAAGCCTGACCGTCCCCGCCTCTTCAACGTTGGTCAACGTGATGGTGACGGGCTTGGTGGCAGTGCCGCCGTTGTTATCGTCCGCCTTCACCGTTACCGAGTAACTGGACTTGGTCTCGTAGTCGTAGGTCTCCCCCGACTTGGTCTGTATCTGGCCAGTTCCGGGAGCGATGGTGAATGAGTCCTTGTCCGTTCCCTCCAGGGTGTAGGTCAACGTGTTGCTGGTGTCCAGGTCCGTGGCTGTTACGGGATTGCCCACATCGACATCAGCACCCGAGTTTTCGGCGACCGTGCGAGTGACCGCACCGCTGGCGAAAGTCGGGGCGCGATTTGCCGCGGCCCCTACCGCTTGGGTTGTTTTCACTTTTGCGCTCTTCCCACTTGCTTCTGCATCGGTATAGGACACTGTGGCTTGGAGATAGTAGTTAATGTCTCCGTCGTCTGGAGTATAGGAAGCCGACGTGGCGCTAGTGATGTTTGTCCATGGATGATTGCCCAAATCCGTTGGGTCTGTAGTCCTAGCCCACTGCCAGCTTTCGTTGGTCACGCCGCCGTCAGGGTCAGTCAACGTAGCGGTGAGTTGCGTGCGTGCCGAGGGATGGGTCATGGATAGAGAAACTGTCCCATCCTCATCTACATTGGTAACGTTGATAGTAACCACGATGACATCGTCGATAGCTGGGTCGGGACTCCCGGAAGGGTCCTTATCGTCGTGGACCTGCACAATCACCGTGTAGCTGTTTCTCGTACCTTCATAGTTGAGTGTCGTGCCGGTCTTTACCTTGACTTGGCCGTCGCTGGTGCCAATGGTAAAGAGACCTGCATCCTGACCGGTAAGAGAATAGATCAGCGAGTCGTCGTCCAAGTCGCTGGCCCCCACTACGGCGCCGACATTGGCGGTGGCAGGTGAATTTTCGGCGACTTCGCGGGTGGTGGTCAGGCCTTCATCGAACGTGGGTGAGCGGTTGGTCCCGGATTGGACCGCGGCGGCGGTTTTTGCCGTCGCGGTCTTGCCGCTTCCCTGTCCGTCGGTGTAGGTAGCGGTGGCCCGCAGGTAGTAGGTCAGGTCGGCATCAGGCGGTGTGTATGACGACGAGTTGGTCCCGACATTGTTCCAATTGTTGGTCCCGTCGCTGGACTTCTGCCACTGCCATGACGTGCCGGAGATGCTGCCGTCTGGGTCTGTGAGGGTGGCGGTGACTACGGAGCGGGCCACTGGCTGAGTGGGAGACAGAGAGACCGTCCCCGCTTCTTCCACGTTGGTCAGGGATATGGTCACGGCCTTGGTGGCAGTGCCGCCGTTGTTGCCATCGTCCGCCTTCACCGTCACCGAGTAGCTGGACTTGGTCTCGAAGTCGTAGTTCTGGCTAGCCTTGGTCTGTATCTGGCCGCTATCGGAAACGATCTTGAAGGAGTCCTTGTCCGTGCCCTCCAGGGTGTAGGTCAACCTGTTGCCGGTGTCCAGATCGGTGGCGGTGACCGGACTGCCCACGTCTACATCGGCGCCTGAATTTTCATTGACCGTGAATGTGAGCGTACCACTGGCGAACGTCGGCGCGCGGTTCGCTCCGGCCCCGACCGCCTGCGTTGTTTCCGCCTTTGCGCTCTTGCCACTCGCTTCTGCATCGGTGTAGGACACTTTGGCTTGGAGATAGTAGTTCATGTCTCCATCGACCGGAGTATAGGAAGCCGATGTGGCGCTAGTGATGTTTGTCCATGGATGATTGCCCAAATCCGTTGGGTCTGTAGTCCTGGCCCACTGCCACGATTCGCTGGTGACGCCGCCGTCCGGGTCGGAGAGGATGGCAGTGATTTCTGACCGCGCCGGAGGTTGGGTGTTGGAAAGGGTAACCGTCCCTGCCTCTTCGACGTTGGTTACATTGATAGTCACCACGATGGTGTCATCTATAGTTGTATCAGTACCCCCGCTTGCGTTCTTGCCATCGTGGACCTGCGCAATTACCGTGTAGCTTTTCTTGGCGCTTTCAAAGTTAAGTGTCGTTGAGGAGCCAACCTTGATTTGGCCCGTGCTGTCTATATTGAAGGAGCTTGCGTCCGCGCCGGTCAGCGAGTAAGTCAGCGTATCGCTGTCCAGGTCGGTGGCCTCCACAGCGGCGCCTATGTTACCGCCGGTTGCTGTGTTTTCTTCTACATCCCTGGTGGTCGTAAGGCCATCATCGAATGTCGGCGCCCGGTTGGTGCCGCTCTGGACCGCGCCGGTTTTGGCCGTCGCGCTCTTACCGTTCCCGTGGCCGTCATTGTAAGACGCAGTGGCTTGGAGGAACTTGTCCACGTCTCCGTCTTCGGGTGTGTACTCAGCCGACGTTTCACCATTAATGTTGGCATAGACGCCGTTTTGGGTATCAGCCTTGGCCCACTGCCAGCCAGTAACGGTTACACTACCGTCCAGGTCGGTCACGCTGGCCGTGATCTGATTACGGGCCGAGGGCTGGGTCGGTAAAAAGGTTACCGTCCCTCCCTCTTCCACGTTGTTGAGGTTGATGGTCACGGCCTTGGTGGCCGTGCCGCCGTTGTCGTCGTCCGCCTTGACCGTGACCGAGTAGATGGACTTGGTCTCGAAGTCGTAGTTCTGGCTCGCCTTGGTTTGTATCTGGCCGCTGGTGCTTCCAATGGTAAAGAATCCCGCATCCGTTCCTTCGAGCGTATACGACAGAGTGTCGCTGTCGCCGTCGGTGGCGGTGACCGGGGTGCCGACGTCCTGGACTGTCGAGGTGTTTTCGTCAACGGTGAAAGTCACTGCCGCGGTTGGGAACTCGGGGGCGTTGTTGCTGCTTCCGCCGTCAACGATGTTGATGGTGATAGTGATTTGGTCATCCGTGGCGGTGTCAGCGTCGCCTTCGTCGTCCGCGTTGTCGGTGACTAGGACCGTTACCGTGTAGCTCGTCCTGTCGAACTGGGTCAGCGTGGACTTGGTTGACAGCTGACCGTTGTACTGGTCGATTTCGAAGGGTAAGGTATTAGTCGACAGAGAGTAGGTCAGAAAGGCGGCTTCATCAGGGTCGGTGGCCGTGTACGGGTCGCCGACCTGTTTATCGGGGCCGATATCAGCCTCGACGCTGAATGAGGTTGCCAAGTCCGCGTCGAACTCCGGCGGCTCGTTCACGTTGGTGACCCGGACCTTAACGTGTTCAGTTTTTATGTCGGTGCCATCTTCGACGGTGATGGCCACTAGATAACCGTTGTCCGGCTGGTCTTTATGCCGTCCGCCTCCGTCCAGGTCCAACGGATTTTCGTAGTCCGGGGGGCTGATGAAGGTCAGTGTTCCGGTCTCGCTGATGGCGAAATTGTCGCCGTCGGTCCCTGACGGCGGTGACCAGGTCACCGGTCCCTCCGACCCCGATACAGTGAAGGTGTACACTGCATCCGTGCTGTTCTCGGGGTAATCGATGGCAGATGGGCCGAGTATTTCCAGTGCTTCGTCCACGTTGACAACCGTGACCGTCACCGAGAAGTAACTCTCTTGAGACCTACCACTGGGCGGGTTGGTCTCGTATGCCGTGAGACTGAAGGAGTACGTGTTATCGCTCTCGTCGTCCTCATCGTACGGATAGTCCAACGGCTCCTCGTAGTCCGGGGGCTGCTCGAAGAGAAGCAGGCCCTCGTCATTTATCCTGAAAAAGTCGCCGTCGCCGCCGCCTGGGTTAACCGAAACGATCCACCCGATGGAGCCATTGTAAGGGTGATCTTTATTTGCGTTGCTGGCGGAATACTTGGCCACCGGCCATGTGCCATTCTCGGGATAGGTGATGCGGCTGGGACCTACAATCACCGGAGACCTGCCTGAACCTAACCTAGTGATCTTAACGGATATGGTATCGGATGCACCCGATTGGTCCTCGGCCTTGATGGTGAACCTGGATATGTTGGCAGGCAGCTCCCGCGGTAGAGTCTTGGTGAACAACTGTCCTCGTATCGGCTCGATGTAAAAGTCTGCCGCATGGGTCCCTTCCAGCGAATAGCGAATTTCGTCCCCGCTGTCGGCATCAGTAGCCTTCACTGGGTAATATATGTTTTTCTCGACCGGGTGGCTTGTCCTGGTAATCATACAGAATGTCGTGAGGTCCTGGTCGCCACAGTCATATTGACCTGTTTGGCCGTCACCGAACACCGGCGCGTTGTTGTTGGTCGGAACTGTGCGCACCGTCGTGGCTGTCCTTGCGGATGCAGTCTTTGTGGAACTCTCACCGTCGGTGTAGGTTGCCGTGGCACGCAGATACTTGCCTCTATCACCACTTGATCCAGTTACTGGGGTATAAGCGGCTGACGTGGCCCCGTTGATGTCGGTGTAGGTACTGGTTCGAGAGCTGGAACGGGACCACTGCCATGTCGGTGTGCCGGAAACGTTATCCGGGTCGGTCAGTGTAGCGGTAATCTCTGTACCAACTTGCGGCTTGGTCCATGACAGGGTTACCGTCCCGTCCTCATCAACGTCAATGACGTTGATGGTCACCTCAATGGTGTCTGAGTCACCTGAAGGGTCGGTGGCCTTTACCGTAATGGTGTAGGTGTTCTTGGTCTCGTAGTCCAGCGGGCCGCCGACCTGCAACTGGCCGGTCCTTTGGTGGATGGTGAAGTTTTTAGTGCTGGCATTTTCGATGGAGTAGGTAAGCCGGTCGTCAGAGTCCGAGTCGGTTGCCGCGACCGGGGCGCCGATGTTGCTGAACGCGGCGGTGTTCTCGTCGACGCTGCGGGTGGTGGATTCACCGTCGGTGAACGCCGGAGCGTTGTTGGTCTGGGCATAGACGAGGTCGGGAGAGGAAAAGAGGATGGAAAGGGAGGTGAACAGGGTAGCCAGGGGAATGACCCCCAGCGTTGCAATGGTCCCAATGAACAATCTGCGACGCATACTTCCTCCTCACACTCCCACGACAGCCCAATGGACAGCCCGGGTGTCCTTGGAGGACGGCATGTTCCTCCTCACACTCCCACGGCAGCCCAATTGGAAAAGGCGCGTTCCGCGACACGCAGACAGACTTTAACACTCCAGGCTGCCCCCGCCCTTCGTGCTGTTTTTGCCGTTTTCGGCCAGTTTGTGCGTTATGTCGCGCCACTGACACTCGGCGCTTTCCAAGGCCCGCCCTTACCCTTTACCATGGCACTTGCGTCGTATGACCCCGCCGCCATTGTCATAAAGACAACAACCATAGAAAAGGAGCAGGGGATGAAACGCATAACCATAATGGTGGACGATCAGACCTACCGGCTCTCCGAGGTGAAGGCGGAAGAAAGGGGAACGACCGTTGCAGATATGCTATGCGAATACCTGAAGGAAATGACCCGCCGGGAGGCCGACGCAGCCGAACTGGAGGAGTTGTTCGGGACGATCATCAGAGAAGGGGAGGGTTTAGACCCGTCGGAAAACCTGTCTCGGGAGGAACTGCACGATAGACATGAGATTCGTGGATAGCAACATCCCGATCTACGCAGTAAGCCTGGTCCTCGGGGAAAGGCAAAAACAGCGTATCGCGGCCAGGTTACTGACCGCTCCCAACCTGGCCATGTCGGTCCAAGTCCTGAGTGAATTCTACGCTCAAGCAACAAGCAGGAGAAGACGAAGGTCGCTGAGCCACGAACGCGCTGCTGAAATAATTGAGAGACTACGGAGTTTGCACCATATCGAGCCGCTTACCAGCGAAACGGTGGACAAAGCACTGGACTACCGCACAAGGTACCAAGTGTCCTACTGGGACGGGCTAATATTGGCGGCAGCAAGTATCAGCGGCTGCGATGCAGTTTACTCGGAAGACATGAACCACGGGCAAGTCTACGACGGAATGGAGATGATAAACCCCTTCCTGCAATATTAGAGGCAAGGTTAGACCTACATCGAGGAAGCGGAGGGAGCGCTTGCCCGCATCGCCGTAAGCCCTGCGACTAACCCCGGCTGGTCCAGCCCCATTGCATCCATAGTCCCGGCGCAGTCCAGACCCAGCATATCGGCAGGCCGTGAGTCATCCGCATCCTGTATCACCAGCCGGCGGTCCAGGTCGAAGGCGCCGGCGATGGCGACGCCGAAGTCGTACATGCTGATCCAGTCCCTGCCGGCGACGTGGTGGATGCCTTGGTGTTCACCTTCCACCAGTCCTGCGATGCCGTCCACCAAATGCTCGACGTACACGGGTGTTCGGTACACGTCGGTGGAGGCGTGATACGGTTGGCCGCTCCGGAGACGCTCGATCAACCAAGGGGCAAAGTTCCGCTTTCCCGGATGCGGCCAGCCGTAGACGATGCTGGTGCGGAGGACGCTCCAATTGGAGGCCAGCCTGGCCGTCTCCCGCTCAGCCTCCCATTTGGTTCGGCCGTAGTGGGTGATGGGGTTGGGTGGATCATCCTCCCTGTAGTACCCGCGCTGTCCATCGAATACGTACTCGGTGGAAACGAATACCAGCCTGGCCCCGTGCAATTCGCACAGCCGGGCTATCGACGACGTGGCGGCCACGTTGACCGCCGTGGCCCTCGCTGGTTCCCTCTCGGCTGTTCCCACGTCGGCGACCGCCGCAAGGTGCGCCACTACGTCGGGTCGAGCCAGCCGGAAGACCTGCTCCAGTCCCGCCGCATCAGTCAGCTCCACCCGATGCCAGGAGTTTCCGTCGTCCGGCGGAGCATGGGACAGGAAGGTGCCGATTACTTCATGGCCGCGTTCCTCGCCCAACCACCGCGCCAAGTATCGTCCGATGAAGCCGCTGCCCCCAACAATCAAGACCCTCAACGTAAGTCCTCCTCTTTCTATGCCTACCCGCAACAGGTTATACCACTTGTCGCATTGCCGGGGACTTGGGCCGCCCATATAATTCCTTGGAGACCATTTTCTGTAACGGCGTTTGCAGAACAAGCGCGCGGAACGGGTCCTTGAATTCCTGGTGGAGTAGAGGGTCGACCATGACTATGCGTTATCCGTTGCTGGTGTCCCGAATCCTGGACCGGGCCAGGACCGCCTTTCCCGACAAGGAAATCATCACGAGGACAGACAGCGGGACCCACCGCTATACCTATAAAGACTTGGCCCTGCGGGTCAACCGCTTGGCCAACGCCCTGGCTGCCTTGGGCGTAAAACAGGGAGACCGTGTGGGGACCTTCGGCTGGAATACCTACCGCTACCTGGAGGCCTACTTCGCCGCCCCGGTCATGGGCGCGGTCAATCACACAATCAACATCCGCCTGTTCCCGGAGGACCTGGTCTACATCATCAACCACGCCGAGGACAAGGTGCTGCTCGTCGACCCCGACCTGGCCCCCATCCTGGAGGAACTTGCGCCGCAGTTGGAGTCGGTGGAGCACTTCGTGATAATGACCGACAATCCCGAACCTTCCACGTCTCTCCACGGCGCCCTCAGTTACGAAACGCTGCTTGCTGAGGTCTCCGACCAGTTTACGCCGGTGGAACTGGACGAATACGCCCCGGCCGGCCTCTGCTACACGTCGGCCACCACCGGCCGTCCCAAGGGAGTCATGTACAGCCACCGCAGCCTCTACCTGCATACCATGGCCCAGACCATGGCCGATACCATGGCCTTTTCCGAGAAGGATACCTCCTTGGCCGTCGTCCCCATGTTTCACGCCAACTGCTGGGGCTTCCCCTACTCCAGCACCATGGTCGGCGCCAACCAGATCATGCCCGGTGTTCGTCCCGGCCCGCAGGACATCTGCGAGCTTATAGAAGATCACCGGGTTACCGTCAGCGCCGGGGTGCCCACCATCTGGGTGGGTATGCTGGATTACCTGGACCGTTCCGGCAAGACCTACGACTTCTCCTCGCTGCGGGAGATTTACTCCGGCGGTTCGGCGGTGCCGGTCAGTGTCATCCGGGCCTACAAGGAAAGGCTGGGCATTGACTTGGTCCACGCCTACGGCATGACCGAGGCTACCCCTATAACGACCATCAACCGGGTCAAGACCAAGCTGGAAGGCCTGTCGGAGGACGAAAAGTACGACCTTGCCGGCAGTCAGGGTCTGCTGGTGGCCGGTCTGGAAATGCGATTGGTGGACGAAAACGGCGAGGACTTGCCTTGGGACGGCGAGCAGCGGGGCGAGTTGCTGTTCCGCGGTCCCTGGATCGCCAGTGAGTACTACAACGACGAGCGCAGCGCTGAGACCTATATCGACGGCTGGTACCACAGCGGCGACATCGCCTCGGTGGACGCTGAAGGCTACATCCAGATAGGCGATCGGGTCAAGGACATGGTCAAGAGCGGGGGCGAGTGGATTTCCTCGGTGGACCTGGAGACGGCCATCATCGCCCACCCCGACGTGCTGGAGGCGGCGGTCATCGCCATCCCGCACCCCACTTGGCAAGAACGTCCCCTGGCCTGCGTGGTTCCCAGGGAGGAGGCCCGCGACAGCTTGGACAAAGCCCAGGTCATGGACTTCATCCGCGACAAGTTCGCCCGCTGGTGGCTCCCCGACGACGTGGTCTTCATAGACGAAATCCCCAAGACCAGCGTGGGCAAGTTCGACAAGAAAGTCCTCCGCGACCGCTACCAGGACTATGTGGCGGGGGGCTAAAGGCCGACGGCTACTCCATCACCGTGGCGTCGGGCAGGCCCAGCAGGAATTGTCCGTGGTTCTCGTAGGCGGCATCGCTGACCATCTGGTGCTGGGCTCCGGCGTTGATGTCGCGGAGGCACCGTTGCAGCACGCTCGATGCAAACAGGGCGGAACCTCCGCCGTGACGAAAGGCTTGGGTGGCAACATCGACGGCCACGTCCGTAGTGTAGGTGCATACGCTACGCATCTTGGCCTGTAGCGCAGGCCCAGGAGTGTGACCGTTGCACACCGTACGCCAAGCCTCTTCCAGGACCTCCACGTTCAGGGCCCTTGCCGCCCGCAGCCGCAGGTCGCACTCGCTGACCGTTCGCTGGAAGGCGGCGCGGTTGGCCAGCAGGCTGGTCGAGTTGTAGCCGCGCGTTTTTGACGCGGCGACCTCGGTAACGGTATCCAATGCCAAGCGTCCCACGCCCAAGGCAAAGGCAGAATGCTCGTTGGTAACGAAGCCCGGCCTTCCCAGCCGGTACATTGCGCCGCCCCTTAAAGGCTCGGTCAACGACACATCCCAAGCGAACCTGTCGGGCACGAACAGGTCTTCAACGGAGAAATCGCAGCTTCCGGTGCCGCGAAGGCCCATGACCTGCCAGTTGTCGTGAATCCTCACGTCGGCGGTGGGTATCACCACCCTGACTTGGGGCGGGTAGCCCTCTTTTTCGGTGACCACCCGCGCGCCCGCGGAAATCCACTGGGAGTGGCGGACGCCGCTGGCGAAAGACCACCGCCCGTTCAGCCGGTAGCCGCCCTCCACCGGCACGGCTTGGCCGAAGGGGGCGAAGACGCCCGCCGTCCTGGGCGGGTTGCCGTCCACAAAAAGCTCGTCGATGGCCTCATCGGGCAGGAACGCGCCAAGTCCTCCCAAGCTGGCCGCGCCGATCATCAGGCACCAACCCGCGGACGGCTCAATGTGACTCACTGCCTCAAGCACGTCCAGTTGGGTCACCAAGTCAGCTTCGGCGCCGCCCAGCACGTGAGGCAGCTTGAGGCGGAACAACCCCGAATCGTAGAGAGCGTCCACCGATGCTTGTGGCAGTGTGGCGGTCTCCTCGCTTTCCTGCGCGCCGGCTTCCAGCGTGCCCCGCACGCTTTCCACAGCGGCCATCAGGACCTGGTGCTTTTCGTCTCTATCAACTGGGAAGGTTTTCACGTTCATCAACCTATGAATTCCCGCCCTCGTCTCCACGAGGGCAGGCTCTGCGCGGGAATGACGTTTTGGGCGGGAATGACTGGTTTGGATTTACTCGCCCGACTTGACTATGGTGACGTTTGTAGGCGGGCATGACCAGCTTGGCAGTGCGACGAGTGTTGAAATGGTTTCTAAGCATCGACCTTGGGAATAACTTCCTGCACCAGCAGGTCCATGGAGTCCAGCAGTTGTTGCAGGCTGCCGCAGCCGTTGAAATTGATCTGGAACTCGTCCAAGCCCGCCTCCTGCCGGTAGCGTTTCATATCCGACGCCACCTGCTCGGGGCTGCCTTGGCCGGTCGGACGGTCGCTGCCCGCAGCGGAACTTCCGGTGATGCTGCTGAAGTTTACCCGGAAGCTCATGCGGGTGCGGGGCACGTCCTCCCTTTCGATCTCGGTGCACACGTCGCGCAGGTAGGTCTGGTTGTCGATCAAGTCCGGCAACGCCGTCGGCGTTGGCGCCCAGACCTGGGCGAACCGGGCCGCGCGGCGCAGCGACGCATGGCTGGAGCCGCCTATCCATATCGGCGGGTGGGGTTGCTGGACCGGCTTGGGGTTGACGTGCATGTTATCGAAGGAGAAGAACCGGCCGTGGAAGGTGGTTGGGCCAGGCTCCCAGCACGCTTTCCACAGGCGCAGGTATTCGTTGGTGCGTGCGCCGCGCTGCCGGAAGGGCTCGCCCAGCGCGTCATACTCCGCTTCGCTCCAGCCCGCCCCTATACCGGCGATGGCCCGGCCTTCGGACATCTGGTCCAGCGTGGCGAACATCTTGGCGGTCACTATGGGGTTACGGTAGGGCATGATGAGCACCGACGTCCCCAGCTTTACTTTGGAAGTGCGGGCCGCCACGTAAGAAAGGACCATCAACGGGTCGTAGACGTTGCGCCAAGGGGCGCTGCGCGGGGAATCGTCGACGATGATGTGGTCATTGACGAACAGGGCGTCGAACCCCAACACCTCGGCCTTGCAGGCGGTTTCGACGATGGCTTTGGTAGTGGCGGGAAATCCCAGGTAGTCCGCGTTGGGAAGCCGGAACGAGTACTTGATCATGCTGTCTCCGAAAGGTGGTGTTGGGCGTAGGCTATAGTGGGGTATGTGCAAAGTAATTGTCTGAATCAGGATTTACCGGATTTGGTGATTTTCAGGATATTCTCAATCCTGAGCATCCTTCAATCTTGATAATCCTGATTCAGACATTTGTCGCCGGTCAAGGGCTTTGCACATGCCCTGATGCCGTTATGCTGCCCCTCCTTCAGACTAATGCCAAGGTAGACGCTGGGAACAGCTCTTCAGGGTCAACCTTTTCAGGGATTACCCTTTGTTCCACGTTGAACGCGATGAAGGTTTCCAGGGTTTTCAAGGAGCTTTCGAGACCGTAAGGGATGGGGTCATCCCCCACCACGTCGGCCATCTTCAGCAACGCTTGGTCACCAGCAGTTGAAGCTTCCCGGGACTGGAGCCGCTTTAGGTAGGGGGCCTTGGCCGTCTTGAATACTTCGAACAGCTCTTGAGCCAGGCCCTGATTCGACGCCAGCGCAGAGTCCTTCACCACCAGCATGTGGCTTATGGGATAGACGCCGGTCTTCCGGTGCCAAGCAGCATCGGCTTCGTCCGGTTCCGTGAACAGGGGCTGGATGTCCGGCGAGTCCACAGGGCCCGCCCCTATGGCGGCGTCAATCTCGCCGGAGAGCAACATTTGGCCCAGGTCGGTATTCGGCGAGGACACTACATTTGGCGGCGCGACAAATTCGGCTACGTGCTCGTCGCCTGAGAGCACCCAGGTCACCGTGTCCAGGTCTACACCGTACTCGGTCTGCAGGATGCCCCGGGTCCAGACTCCGGGGGTAAGGGTGTAGCTGCGTAACCCTACCCGCTTCCCTTCCAAGTCTTTGGGCGACTTGATGCCGCTGCGGGTGTTGTACACCAGCCCTCCGTGATAGAAGGCACGGGTCAGGAATATGGGGATACCGGTGAAAGCCTTGCCGTGGGCGCGGGCGCACAGGTAAGTTGACAGGGCCATCTCCGCAACATCGAATTCCAGCCCGCGAACCATGCGGCGGAATATGCTGGTCACCGGCGACACTTCAATGTGTTCCATGTCGAATATCTTCGATGTGACTGTCCCGTCCTTCAAAGGGGTGGTGTGGCCGTAGTTGCCCACGGCCGTCTTCAATACAAGGTCTGCCATCGTGAATGTCTCCTGTCTTTGCGGTGGAGCCGCCGGTCCCTCAGTTCAGGTTGAAGACGTTTACGGCGTTTCCGCCCACCAGCTTGGCTTGGTCCTCTTCGGAAAAGGTCTGCAATTGCTGGTACAACGTTGATTGGGCGTCCAGTCCTATGGACCGGATGTGCGGGAAGTCCGATCCCCACAGGACCCGGTCGGTGCCCACGTGAGGTATGGCGAATTCGGCCGCCGTGTCGTCAATGAACCCGTGGAATACCCGGGTCGTCATGTAGTCCTTGGCCCTCATCTTCAGCTTGGGCAGGTTCAGCCGGGGGGCGACGTCTTCAATCTGGTCTAATCTGGACATGAAGCCGGGTATCCAGGACACCTCAAATTCACTGCAAAGCACCTTCAGGTTGGGGAACCGGTCCAGGATTCCGCCGTAGATGAAGTCGTTGGCCAGGACCGTCTGCGCTTCGATGAACAGGTCAATCCATAGTCCGGGGTTGGCGGCGGTCTCTTCAGGTGTCTGTCCCATCCGGGCGAGGAAGAGGGCGTCCACGACCTTGCCGGTCAGTATGTGGAGGGTTACGGGGACTCCGGCTTCTTCGGCGGCAGCCCAGAACTTGTCGTATACGGGGTCACGGTAAGGAGGGCAATCCTCGGGGGCCTGGCAGTTGATCATGGGACTGTTGAGGCCATTCCTCAGGGTTCTCTCCAGCTCATTGACCGCCCAGTCAACGTCGTTCATGGGGATGGTGCTGATTCCGATAAGCCGCTTGGGGCTGTAGGAAACGAACTCGGCCAGCCAGTCATTGAAGACCTCCGAGCAGGCTTGCAGTACCGGCACGTCGGGGTTGCGCATAATTCCCAGCATGGTGGTGGGGTTCATCACTTCCGCGTCGATACCGGCTTCCACCTGCCACTTGACCCGCACTTCCGGGTCATAGCCTACGCCGCCCATTCCCCGTTCCTCGGCCTCATGGGCGGCGGCCTCGGTCTGGCTGGACAGCGCAATTCGGACACGCTGCACCGGCGCGCCGAGATACCCGGAATAGAAGAAATTGCCCTTCTCGCCATTGTATTCGTCGAGCATCCTTGGAGTGCGGTCCCCGAACTTGGCGCCCAATGCGCTCCACCACAGGTCGGGCGGTTCCATGACATGAGAATCAGCCGAAATCAGTTGGTTGTAATGGACTGTTGCCATTTGTGGTTCTCCTTGCATAGTCTTTGGCGATATCGCCTTCACCTTCACCGTCTTTCCCGCGAAGGCGGGAATCCAGGTCTCATATCCTTCAAACAATTTGCCGCCGCCAGCATACCTCCACCAATATGCCGGCGAGTCTATCATTATACCGCCCCAACAGCACTTGAAAGTCTGACGCCACAACTATAGTGCTACGATTCTACCGCACGCAACCCGCCAGCGCGTTGACAATGGCAACACCCCTTGCTAGATTAGGCGCAATATCGTACAGAAACAAGCCGCCGCGTTGCGAAGAGGAGGTCCGCCTTGCCGGTCCAGCGATTCAGGCCAATGACCAAGGATTTTCCCACCTTCGACTGTGACGCGCACATCGTGGAGCCGGTAAAGGTATGGGAACGGGCGGCAGACAGCCTTACCAAGGACGAACTGCAAGCCCTGAAGGACACCATGTGGTATGACGCCGAGTCGGGCCAGTTACTGGTCAACGGCAGGGCTGACGTGAACAGCTTTTCACCCACCCCCAAGACTGGCCCCGGAATGATAGACATTGTAAGGCTGGCCGGTCCCGGCTTGAAACATGACATTCAGCGGGCGCTCAACGTCCGCAATCTCAGGCCGGAGACCGCTCTTACCCAAGAGCAGTCGGACTACCTGGCCCACGCCGGCGCCGACGAGCCCGGCCCACGGTTGCGGGACATGGACATCCAGGGCATCGACCAGGTAATGATCATACCCACCAGCATAGATACCTACCCCTGGTTGCAGAATGCCTTGGGGGCCAGGGCCATGTGCAAGGCCTACAACGACTGGGCCTACGAGTACACGCTGGAGGACCCCGAACGGCTCTTCTTCGCCGCCCTCATCCCCATGCAAAACCCTCGGTACGCCATTGAAGAAGTGTACCGCGTAGCCGCCAAGGGCTGCCGGGTAGCTCTCATCCGGCCTATGGACGCGATGGGCAACTACCCGATTCAGCCCAAGTACGAGAGTGTATGGAACGCCCTCGAAGATACCGGCCTGGTCTATGGTATGCATCCCTTCCCGGCCATCGGTATTGCGAAACCGGCCGGCTATTCCGACCAGTATTCGGGCGCCGAACTGATAAGGAGGACTATCTCGTCGTCCGGTCTGCCTCACAATCTTCTCGGCAACGTGCAGAACTTCCAAGCCGAGGCGTCCCTCTGGGTGACCATGGTGTTGATGTCGGGATTTTTCGAGCGGCACCCAGGGATCAAGGCCGCTGTGTTCGAAGCCTCCTCGACCTGGCTCAGCTTCCTGCTGGACGAGTGCGACAAGACCTACAGGCTCTACCGCAACGACCGGCAGTTGCCTCCGTTGAAGCAACTCCCCAGCGAGACCTTCTTCCAGCACTGCGTCACCGGGTTCGAGGGGGATGAAGCCCCTCCGTCGCGCCTGCCCGACTTCTACCGGGACATCCTGGCGTGGGCGTCTGATGTGTACCACCACGACGGGGACGACGCTTGGAGGGCAATAGAGACAATGGAGGAATGCGAGTTGCCCATCGACGACCAAGCCAGATTCCTGGGGGCAAACGCGCGCCGTCTCTATAACATCAAGCCGCCCAGCAAGATAATCCGTGACCGTGTGACCGAAATACAGCGTCCCGATTGGTGGCCCGACGAGGATGAAATCAGGGAATCCCTGAAGCCGGAGTCGTCAGTGGTCCGGTGGTAGCTTGGGCAGGTCGGACAGTTCACTATGACTACCAGTAAAGATTTCGAGGTCTTTGACAGCGACTCCCACGTGGTCGAGCCGCGTGAGGTGTGGGAGACGTACTTGGAACCAGAGTGCCGTGTCCTGGGCAAACATGCCCTATGGCGGGAAGAAGGCCGGTACGATTCTTATCTCAAAATCAACGGCCAAGTGTTCCGGGATACCGGGAACTCCAACATTCCGCGTCATGCCATCTGGAAGCCTGGAATGACTTGGGACTCCATAGGCGAGTTCGACCCAAACATCCGACATCCGATGATCGAGGGCGCGTGGTCCCCCCAGGCAAGGTTGCGGGACATGGACGCCATGGGCATCGACCGCGCCTTCCTGTACCCCACTTGGTTTGCCGAGGGTTTCCACTTGGTGGAAGACCCCGATGTTGCCTACGCGTTGGCGCGGGCGTACAACAACTGGATGGCGGACTTCTGCCAAGCGGCTCCCGACCGGCTCTTCGCCGCCGCGATGGTGCCGCTGGGCAACATGGACTTCGCTATAACGGAGTTGCGCCGCGCTTCCGGCATCCGTTGTTTCCGCGGGGCTTTCATCCGCCCCATGTTCATGGAAGGGCGGTATCTCACCCATCCCTACTACGACCCTCTCTGGGGGGAACTGGAGAGGTTGGGTATAACGGCGGCCGTTCACCCAACCGCCGGTCTGTGGAACCCTGAATGGACGTCTCACGGCCCCTTCATGGAAAAGGTCAAGGGCCGGCTCACGCAGACTCCGGCCCTTACGGGCGGAGGCGGAGGCCCCCACGCTGGCGGCGGTATCGGCGAGTTCAATCGTGTATCCCCGGCGTCGGGGATGGTGCCGTTGGGGCACCCGTTGGCTCCGATTTTGTCCCACTGGCTGGACAACCACCTGTTCGTCGCAACCACGTTGATCGGTTACACCGTGATGCAGCGGTTCCCCGATATGAAGGTAGTCATGGCCCACGGGAAAGCTTCGTGGATGGAAGAAGTCCTGGAGAAGATGGAGGCCTCAACGAGGGTCATCCCTCTCCAGCATTACTATCCGGTCAGGACCGACCCGGAAGAGATGTGGGAGGAAGGCCGTGTCATGCTTGGCTTTGACGCCGAGGAGCGGTTGGTGCAGGAACTTCCCCATTCCTTTGAAAAGAAGATCGTCTGGGGATCCCGATACCCGCACCACGACACGACCAGTGCTTGGGACGCCATCCGGATGCTTTCCCAAGCAGACGTGGAACGGGCCGTGATAGCGCGCATGATGGGCGGAAACGCCCTGGAACAGTTTGGCCTGAGCTGAAGCGACCGGCGTTACTGAATTGCCGTTCCCTTGTGGACCGCCCGCCAGGGCCTGCGGGGGAACTTGCGGCCCAGGGCCCGTTCGATCTCACGCCATTTCCGTTCTTCATCTTCCGTGATAAACGTCACCGCCTCGCCGGAGCGGCCCATGCGGCCAGTTCGTCCGACGCGGTGGGTGAACAGAAGCTGCGAGTCGGGCAGGTCATAGTTAATGACTTGGCCAATATCCTCGAAGTCCAAGCCCCTGGCGGCTACATTGGTGGCAACCAATATTGAGGAGGCGCCGGAACGGAAGTCCGTCATCACCCGCTCACGGGCGCTCTGGCTTAGATTTCCTTGGAGCGCCCCTACCGGATAGCCCAACGAGTCCAACTGCCTGGCCAACTGCCTGACGCCGCGCTTTGTCCTGCCAAAGACGATAACCGAGGCATCGTCCCGCTTGTCCAGCAGTGTCCGCAAAGCCTCCAGCTTGTCGCTCTTCTGGATAGTGTAGACCAAGTGGTCCACGCTGGGAGGCGCTTGCAAACCAGCGTCCACTTCGACTGTCACCGGTTGGCGCAGGTGCTTCGCGGCGGTCTGGGCCACCCACTCCGGCATGGTGGCGGACAGGAGCGCCGTCTGCCGCTCCTTGGGAGTCCGGTCAATGATGGACTCGACGTCGGGCGCAAATCCCCTGTCCAGCATTTCGTCCGCTTCGTCCAATACAAGAAACCGCACTGAACTCAGATCGAGCGTCCGTTGCCGTAGATGGTCCAGCGTCCGGCCCGGGGTGCCGATGATGACGTGGACCCCTTTCTTCAGCGCCGCGTACTCCGGTTTCAAAGACCTGCCGCCATACAGCAGCGTCACGCGGAGTTGTTGTGAAGAAGCCAAGGCTTCCACTACTCCAGCCACTTGGATGGCCAGTTCGCGGGTGGGCACCAGCACCAGTGCTTGGATCTGCCAGACCGACGGGTCGCACCGTTCAGCCAAGGGCACTGCGAACGCCAGCGTCTTGCCGGACCCCGTGCGCGCTTGGCCTACCAAGTCCCGCCCCGCCATAAGGTGAGGAATGGCTTTTTCCTGAACGGGTGTGGGGGTCGATATGTTCATCCGGGAAATCGCGGCCTTGGTAGAGGACTTCAAAGGCATCTCGGAAAATGCGATGGCAGCGGAAGGGGCGCTGTCACGGGCTTGCCGGTTTTCCACAGATGGTTTTTCCCCATTCGTGCTGGTCGCCCTTGTACCACCCTCCGTCGGGGAAATTCCACGGCGGCGGGCTTTGAAGCATGAACGGCAATACACCGGCTTGCCCTGGTTTGGCTGGAACGGAAGGGTCGTCGACAGGCCGCAGTCGTCGCAAACGGCTGGATGTTTGGTACGGTTGGCTGGGCGTGCAGCGGCGGGCGGGTATTTGACAGTCATAAGAGAACGGACTCCCTGGCTCTAAAGTGGCGACGCAGATGAATCAGCGGGGCGGGGGTGAACAAGAAGAGAGGGGCTACAGGGGTAGTTCCGTTCTTGTGTCAGACCTTGGTGCGCTAATCAAGCGTGTCTCCCTGCATTATAGCCCAGTATGCCGGAAACCGATATACCGGTGACGGCTTTCGGAAGCCTCGTTCATCCCGAGGACTTGAAGGTCGCTATAAATTCCTGCAATAAGCTCCGCCGCCTGTTATCATGGTATGCGGTATATGGAGTGACTGGATTTGATTGACTACCACAACAACGACATTCGCAACCTGGCAATAATTGCCCACGTCGACCACGGCAAGACCACCTTGGTGGACGCGCTGTTGAAGCAAGGCCAAGTATTCCGGGCCCACCAACAGGTGGGCGCTTTGATCATGGACACCAACCCTCTGGAACGGGAGCGCGGTATTACGATCCTGGCCAAGAACGCCTCAGTATCCTATGGAGGCGTCCGGATCAACATTATCGACACGCCGGGCCACGCCGATTTCAGCGGAGAGGTGGAGCGCGTCATGAATATGGCCGACGGCTGCCTGCTGCTGGTTGACGCCGTGGACGGCCCGATGCCACAGACGACTTACGTATTGCGCCAAGCTCTCCAACAGAACGTGACGCCGATGGTCGTCATCAACAAGATCGACCGCCCGGAAGCCCGCACCGCCGAGGTGGTCGGGATGGTGCAGGACCTGTTCCTGGAACTTGCCACGAAGGAGGAACAACTGGACTTTCCGGTGCTGTACGCCTCGGCCCGCCAAGGCTACGCGACCGCGGACCCGGACTTGCCGGGGGCGGATATGCAGCCCCTCTTCGAGGCCATCCTGGAGTCGGTGCCGGCGCCCGCCGGCGACCCTGACGCGCCACTGCAAATGCTGGTGGCGGCATTGGACTACGACAACTATCTGGGTCAGGTATCCGTTGGCCGCATCTCCAACGGAACGCTCCGCCTCCGGGATGACGTGCTCCTGTTAAGCCGCGACGGCGCCGCCAGCACCCACAATCTTGAACGCATCTTCGTGTTCAGGGGTATGGAGCGGATTGAAGTATCCGAAGCCCGGGCCGGGGACATTGTGGCCGTAACCGGGCCTGAGGGTGTGTCCATCGGCGATACCATTGCTTCCACGGAGAGCCCGGAGGCCCTGCCCGCCATCGACATCAACGAACCCACGGTGCACATGACCTTTGGCGTGAGCACGTCCCCTTTCATGGGCAAGGAGGGCGTCCATTACACCTCCCGCAACCTCCACGAACGGCTGATCAGGGAATTGCGGACCAACGTCAGCCTGCGGGTGGACACCACCTCCAGTCCGGACGTGTTCGTCGTAGCCGGACGGGGCGAGTTGCACTTGTCCATTCTGGTCGAGACCATGCGGCGTGAGCAGTTCGAGTTCCAAGTGTCCCGTCCTACGCCCGTCACCAAGGTCATCGACGGCAGGATATACGAGCCCTGCGAAATTCTGAATGTCAGCACCAAGGAAGAATACGTGGGTGTGCTGACCGAATATCTCTCCGCTCATCTGGCCCAACTCCGTGACATGCGGTACGGTGATAATGGTTACGTCCACATGGAGTACAAGATACCCACCCGCGGATTGATCGGATTCAATGCCTTCTTTCTGAGGACCACCCGGGGCGACGGGGTGAAGAGCAGTATCTTCACTTCCTACGAACCAATGGAAGGTGAAATAAAGTCCCAGCGAGGCGGCGTTCTAGTGGCGTCAGAGGGCGGCACGGCTGTAACATACGGCCTACTCAATGCCCAAGGCCGGGGAGATACCTTCGTGGACGCGGGCACCATGGTCTATGAAGGCATGATTGTCGGCTCTCACCGCCGGGAAGGCGACATAGAGATCAACGTCTGCAAGGAAAAGAAGTTGACCAACATGCGGTCTTCGACCGCGGATGTGGCCAAGCGCCTCAATGCCACCGTGAGGATGAGCTTGGAAGAGGCCTTGGCGTTCATAGCCGACGACGAACTGCTGGAAGTCACACCCCTGAGTCTTCGTCTACGCAAGGCGGAATTGTCCGCCTTGGGACGTAAACGTCAACGCCGCGACGGGACACGCGCCCGGGATTAAGTAACCAACTCAAAACCAAAAGGTGAGCCGACGTGGTAAGACCCGGCACAGACCTGGAATCGTTGACCGCGGCAGACCTGTTGCAACGGGCCGCGGACTTGGTGCCCATGCTCAAGGAGAGAGCGGCGCGCACCGAGGAACTGCGGAGGGTGCCGGAGGACACGGTCAACCAATTGCTGACTTCCGGCTTGTACTTGGTCGGGGTACCCAAGAGGTTCGGCGGCATCGACCTGGACTACGGCCTGGTGCTGGACATCGCCGCCGAGCTGGGCCGCGGCTGCGCGGCTACGGCGTGGTGCTACTGCTTGTGGGCTGCCCACGCTTGGCTGGTCGGCTACTGGCCGCTACAAGCGCAGGAAGAGGTGTTCGGGCAGAGCGCAGAAGTCCTTTGCTCCAGTTCGTTGAACGCAGGCAAGTCCAGCGCCACGCCCGTCGAAGGCGGGTATCGCGTGACGGGCAGGTGGGAGTTCTCCAGCGGGTGCGACTCGGCAAGCTGGGTGATGGTCGGGGTATCCGGTATTGGCGAGCGCAACTGGGTGCTGGTGCCGCGGGACGACTTCGAGATTGTGGACAACTGGTTCGTGTCCGGGCTTCGCGGCAGCGGCAGCAAGGACATCGTGGTCAACGACGCCTTCGTGCCCCATCACCGCGTTCTGGACGTGACTACCGCCGGTGACGGCGACTGGACCGGCTGGGAACTGCATGGACAAGCCCGGTACCGCGCGCCCATCCCCGTCTTGCTGGGATGGGACCTGGTTGCTCCGATGCTGGGAATCGCCCAAGGAATGATTGACGAGTTTGTCGCCAGACTGGCAGGCACATCCGGCCCTGGCAGGACTGCCGACTCCCCCGCAATCCATCTCCGTTTGTCACAGGCCTCGGCTGAGGTTGACGCGGCGCGCCTGATGATGGACCGGGACATTGACGAGATTCTGCGCAAAGGTAGGGAGGGCGAGGTCTTCACCCCATTAGAGCGGGCTACATTCCGGCGGGACAAGGCCTTTATCACCCAGCTTTGCTTGCAAGCAGTCAACCGCCTGTTCGACCTCAGCGGCGGACACGCCCTTTTCGATTCCGTATCCCTGCAACGCTTCCACCGGGACGCCCATGCTGTGGCGCACCGGGACGGCCTGATCATGGACTTGGGTGGACAGCAATACGGGCGGGTAGCCTTGGGCCTGGAGCCGGACGGGCCGATTTAGCCGGGAAGATGCCCTTCCTCTGGAAGGCCGGGCCCCAATGTCCGTATCTGACCGGTCCGGCGGCGGCAAGGGCTGATCGCCGTGCTTTGCCAGCCGGTTAGTATCGTCGAGGCTGTCGGAATGGAGATGGAGACTGGCCGGCATCGTCCTCATCCTGACATATATCGCGCACGGCGTCGCTGGAATCCGGTGGGAATGGCTCTACCAACTTCAGACCGTCGATGTCTTCAAGTACGCTACCGGTGCCCTTTTGCTCTCGTGGGTCGGTTGGCAGTGGTGTCTTTAACGCGTTTGAGACCGATGGGCCGGTGGCTGGGCATAAGGGTAGTCCCAGTGAGGAAAGATCGTTTTTTGGTATGTTCCGTAACGCCCCGTGGATGCACCCGGTCAGCCCACTGTTCCCTCCAAGGAATAGTTCCTCCAGGTTGATCAGCCCGCTTAGTTCCGGCGGTATCTCGCCGTGCAACTGGTTTTCGCCAACGTCCAGCAATGACAGGTTGGACAGCTTGCCCAGTTCCGGCGGTATCCGTCCGGTCAATCGGTTCCCGGACAGGTTCATTTTTTCCAGGTTGGACAGGACGCCCAACTCCGGCGGTATCTCTCCGGTAAGCTCGTTTACGTAAAGGTAAAGCCTCTCCAGCCGGGACAGGTTGCGCAGTTCTGGAGGAATCCCCCCGGTCAGCCGGTTTTCACCCAGGTCAAGCATTTTCAAGTTGGTGAGATTACCCAATTCCGGAGGCATGGCTCCACTCAACTCGTTTCTCCATAGCTCCAGCTTTTCCAGCCTGGTGATGTCCCCCAATTCGGGCGGTATCTCTCCCTTCAAACCGTTGTGGGCCAGCGCTAACCCCGTAACCCGACCGCTGTCGTCCGCGCTTACACCGTGCCATTCCCCCACGGGAGCATCGCTCAGCCAATTGTCATTGTTCAGCCAGTTTTCCCCGTCCATCGCAATGTAAAGGGCCGCCAGGGCAGATTTATCCGTAGATACGGCGGGCGCCTCCGCGGTCGGACCAATGGACGTTGGCAGAACGATGCTCTCCGCTGGGCCGGATTGCCCGCAACCAGCCAGCCATATTCCCACCACCAGGCACAGGGCCAGGGTAACTGCGGCAATCAGATTGTTTCGCGCCGAACATAGCCCATGACCGGCCATCCTGACTCTCCTCCCTGACCGGCTTCATCGCATCTCGCCGTTATTCACCCGGCGGAACATGTTATTCTTGTCGGGTTATACGCTCGACAATGACCTTCGGTTCCTTGAGGTCCGGTTTCCTGCCTTTCACGGAAGACGATGGGAAGAGATGAGAAAGACGCTGCGAAGGGTGGGGAAGGTGACAGAGTAAGATAAGGATGGCGGAGGCGTGTGGAGGCGAAACCACCTGTGAGTGAAGTGGACCCCGTTGGTTGGACAGGATCAGGGAAGAATTAAGCGACCACCCCGCCGCTCAAACCAGTTCTACCAACAACTGTTCTGGTGAGCCAGGGCATATCTACAGGACCGCCATCCTATGACCGCCGCTGGAGCCAAACGAGACAAAAGGCAAATCAGTCCGTGCCTCCGCTGCCCACACGCTCTCCCCGGTGCCGGACGGGGAAGGCCGGGAAGGACACCTGATTGCTCGCCAGGACCGGGAAGCGCCGACCGTCGAAATCGCCGGGGTGTTCCGGACAGAGCTCACCGTCGCCTTCAACGAATGGCTGTCCGGCGGCGATGCGCCGGCCGCTTCGGCCTTCACCGCCACCGCGGACAGTGACTTCCTCCGGGGCGACTACGGCGACGACGACCTGTACGGATGCGCCGGGGGCGATACCTACGGCAACATCGAGAACATCGTCGGATCGGACGCCGCCGGAGCGACCATAATTCACGAGCCAGACAATACAGCCCATACGATACAGGTGTTCTGGGATTTCAATAGGCCTCGCCAATATGTTTCCGGCGCCACCCAGGGATATCGGGTGTCCTTGAGGGTTAGAACCAGCGGGGCTGCAGCGACGACTTGTACTATCGCAGGGGGTGGCTTCACCACCAACCTCAACTGCCCGTCGGGTACTTCGCTGGTCCTATCCGGCAGTGGCACTCCGCTGTTGGTGGGAGGCACTGGCCCCGACAAGGATTATGTCCCCTGGGGCCGGGAAATCAGCATTTCCGCCGTGGCCCGCAACAGCGGAGTGGTTACCGGCAGAGCCATTACATTGCACGGCATGAACATCGGCGGACCGAATATGCCCACGGTGTCCGCATCTCCGGCGGCCGGAGGCGTCTGGCTATTCTGGGAAGGCGGGATTTCCAGCCCCCAGTCCGGACCTGTGGTCAACGGGTTCCGGGTGGAGCACCAGGAATTCGGCGCCACCGACTGGACCGAGAGCGCGGTGCTGGACGCCTCCGCCGGGGACTACACGCTGACCGGCCTGGACTTCAGCAAGAACTACGAGATCCTGGTCCGGGCCCGCAACGACGCCGGCGACTCCAATACCGGCACCAACTGGTGGGGCGTCCCCCATCCTCTGACCATCGGAAACCAGCAGGATACCGCCCCGCAGAATAGTCTCCCGCAGGTCTATGGTGGGCCTGCCAAGACTGAATTACGAACTTTTCGCTGGGAGTTCGTTATATATTGATCTCCTGGAAAAAGCAGGGCTCGTAAGCTCAGAGAAGCGTGGCAAGTATCGGATGCTTGTCTTCAACGATGAACCCCGCAGGGCTGTCATGGATCGATGGCTCAAGTGACACTATGAGAAGAAAAGGAGGCCGGATATGCGCATTACACTCACCAGCGTTTTCGTAAGTGACCAGGACGAAGCTCTGAGGTTCTACACGGAGACCCTCGGCTTTGTGAAGAAGCATGACTTGCCTGTGGGGGAATTCAAGTGGCTTACCGTCGTCTCGCCCGATGACCCAGATGGAACCGAGCTTCTGCTTGAACCAAATGACAACCCGGTAGCACAAGAATTTCAGAAAGGGATATTTGAGCAAGGCATCCCAGCGGCGTCCTTCAGCGTTATGGACATCCGTGCAGAGTATGAGAAACTGAGGTTACTGGGCGTAGCTTTTACTATGGAGCCAACAGAATTGGCCAACGTCACTATTGCAGTCTTCGACGACACCTGCGGCAACCTGATCCAGATAATGCAGACGTAACTACGATCGACCGGACTGCCCCATTTGGGTCGCGGGCGCAGCCTAGTCCGTCAGGCACTTGGTGGGCCTAAGTGTACCGTATTGCGAACTTTTCGCTGGGAGGTATTGATATAAACCTGGGTGGGCCATTACATAGTGTGTTCAATACGCTACAGCATCGGTTTATCTGGGGGCAAGATTTGCCTGGGGAGGTCTCCGTCATCACTCACTTGAGTCTTCTCGCGTGGGGTAACAATGCTGTTGACAACCCCATCATTCTATAACGGTGTCTTAGCCTTGAAAACCGCCATTCTATGCCACTCAAGATACCTAGACACCGGGCGCTCATGAGGACGCTCCGGAATTACCAAGAGCGCCGCCCCGCCGTACTTATTCAAAGATTCGTCCACACTCTCCCCTACGGCTAGTCCCGCCACAAGGACAGTGAGGTCTGACAACACCGTAAAGAGACCCGAATCAAAGAACTTGTGGTGCAAAACACAGAGAGCGATGCCATTACCAACTCGCGCAGGCCCCCTAGCGGAGTGCCATCTGATGTGAGCGGCCTCAATCCCAATCGGCTGACCGTACACCTGCACATCCAACTGGCAAATGGCGCAGCGATTCTGGTAAGCCTGCAGTACCACATCACGAAAGCGGCGATCGCGCACAATCTGTCTCGACCTCGTGTTAGTCAGCCCACCTCGGTCCACTCTGCTGGTCAGCTCCACATCTTGCAGTATGTCTTCATGTAAGGATGGTGGAAAGTAGTCGTTGAGTAGACTCCAGACTACACGCCACGCAAAGCTGTGATCCGCGCACGCCTTCAGACATTAAAGATAAGTATGGTAACTATCCCCTCTCATCACGTAGGAGCTTGATTGACCTTTCCCCTTTATTTTGTGCCGTCTCGCAATAGGATAGAATGAGTCTAACAGACTTAAGGAGTACGGACTATGCCAAGAATATCGAAGGAAAGGGCCAAAGAATTGATTCAGGAATTGATAGACCGGACACACCAATTATACGATGGGGAGAATTTCGCTCGGTGGAAAGGAAACGTTGAATCGATTCTAAAAGAGTGTTTCAACGAAACAGATAGAACATTTCTTGACCAGTTTAACCGTATATCATATACAGCTGGGTACGCCATCATTGGCGAATCTGACGAAAGTATACAAAGGAGACAAAGGCAATATCTTGAAGGTGGGTATAGGCAAGCAAGAGGAGTCCTTCAAGCGGCCTTAGATGATGTTGAAAACTTTTGGGTGGAGGATGATGATTCTCCACAACAACAAGGGCCTTCTAGGGACATAGGATTCCGGCCTAAAGGTTAAACGGCTGAGTTGATAAGCGGAGCCCCGGAGCTTTTCCGGGGTTTCTTTTTTGCAAAAACTCTATCCCTTGACATCACGTAGTTTTTAGTTTATTATATTGACAGAAATTAAAAGAACGTTGAGACGAGAGATAGTAATGAAGAAATACACTTTCAAGCAATTCGAGGCTGATTTTCCCGATGAGGATACCTGCCTTGAATTTATCAAAAACGCCCGTTGGCCCAATGGTATCCACTGTGAGACGTGCGATAAGATTACCAACCACTACCGCATAGAGAGGCGCAAGGTCTACTCCTGTGAATGGTGTGGGAACCATGTTAGCCCTACCGCCGACACCATTTTCCACAAGTCCAGCACATCCTTGCGGTCTTGGTTCCACGCCATCTTCCTGATGGCTTCTACCCGAACCGGCATATCGGCCAAGCAATTGGAGCGGGAAATCGGGGTCACTTACAAGACGGCATGGCGCATGTTCACCCAAATTCGCAAGCTTATGAACGAAGAAGGTGATTTCCCCTTCTTCCCTCTTGGCGGCGAAATTGAAATGGATGAAACCTACATCGGCGGCAAGGAAAAGAACAAGCACGAATCCAAGAAGCTCAAGGCTGGACGTGGAACCGTAGGCAAACAGCCCGTATTCGGAATGGTGGAGCGTGGTGGTAAGGCTATGGTCAAGGTCGTTCCCGATACCACGGCCAAAACCCTTCTCCCCATAATCGAAGAAAACATTCCCGCTGGTGACTTGGATACCACCATCTACACCGATGAAATGGTTGTCTACAACAGGCTCACAAGCCTTGGCTATGCCCATGAGTCCGTCCAGCATAGTGCTAAGGAGTACGTTGCCGGTAATGCCCATACCAATAACATCGAGGGACTCTGGAGCAACACCAAGCGGGGCATTGACGGGACACACCATGCCGTTAGTCCCAAGTACCTGCAAGGCTACCTTGATAGCTACGTGTTCCGGTACAACCGGCGCAATGATGAGGTTCCTATGTTTCATCAGATTCTTGACCGGGTTCCTTCCGTCTTGGCTGAGAAGCCCTAGTTAGGAGCCTCTCGAATCCTTCCTTTGTAAGAAAGCCAAGCCCTTCGGGTTCTTGCTGTGGTGGTGGGCTAATGGGAAAGGTTTCCTGTTGGTCTACCACCTTTTTCTTGTCTTTATTCTTCTTCTTTCGATTCGCCATGTTATTCACCTTTTCTATTTTATTCGCCAGACCAAATCTTCGGTTGGCATTTCGCCTATTAACTCCCAATTTTCTTCGTCTATACTTTCCCGCTGTCTCTCAACAGTGAATAAGCTAGGATAAGCTATATATAGTTTTCCGTTGGGGTCTAAAGACTGTATGTTAATGTCGCTATATGCGTGTATTGTTTTGGATGGTGCCATATCCTCATGTCCATACATTTGGTACTGTTTTATCCATATTGCCCATCCATTTGGATGATATATCTGTACTTGTTCTCCATCCCTATCAACGTTAAAGTATACGGTCTTTTCAAACCCCATTTCTTCAAGGCTTTCTGCGTCAGCGTCACCTTCGTAATAAAGGGCAAATCGTCCACCGTTGATTAGGTTCGGTGATGTATTTTCTAGGGATGTATTGAATTTGATATTCGTAACGTTTCCAAGTTTTCTTATCTCTACGTTATCAACCGAAGCCTTTAACCCATCGGGAAGGAGATACTTTTCCTTGTAATTCCGATAGCCCGGAAAGGCCGTTGCTATTGTTGGCTCCGGTATAGGTGTTGAAGTAGCAGGTTGTGGTGCAACAACGGTTGGAGTAGGCATTGGGGTAGGTGTAGGAATCGGAGTCGCCGTAGTCAATTGAAGGTACATCGGAGGGATTTCCGTTGGGAACATCACTACCAATGGCGGTAATTGCGTAGGAAAGACAACTTCAACCTTGACCGTAGAATCATCCAACGGTGTAGATTCTGCTGTATTCCCTTTAGGAACATTCGCCAACAAAGTCACCGTCAAAGCAATGCCAATGAGTATCCCTAGAGCAAGCAACAGAACACTAGGCTTCACCATAGCAGGAACCCCCTTGAAGGCATAGGATTAGTGGCTACTTGCTACGGTTAACCTTCATCCTGCGGAACCAACAAGGGGGCATGGGGTAGCCCCCTAATTGCCAAATGCCGAATATGGTTCCGCATGATATAAGTGGTGTTAACCGTAGCTTGGCTACTATAACTCGCCTACATGAGGGTCAGCAAGGGTGTCTATTCGGTTGTTGATGAAGAGGTTGAAATAGGCGGCTCTATGCGTATCATCAAGCGAATAGAGCCTACGTCTTTAACCTGCAACGGAAACACCATCTTCTACATTCATGTTATTGACCGAGGGCCTAGCATAATCCCCACCAATTCTGAAGATGTATGAACCATCGGGTTGTTCTATCGCATAAGCCTTTAGGACATTAGGACTGGCTCCGGGCGTGTAATCCCGGATGTAAATGTAGATTTCTCCGGTTTCGGTGTTCTTATTGGTTGATACCTGTACTATGGGATGTTCTATCATTTTTCACCTCATTTTTAGTTGCGTAAAATTAATAAAAGGGGATAGGAATGACATTAGAAGAACGGGTAACACGATTGGAAAATGCACTCAGGGATGTTAGGTCAGAGGTTCGTATTATGGCTCAACGCCTAGATAACGACCCAATTTCCGGTCTGGATTCGACCTACTTACATAGGGCGTTTGGCTCGATATTGGACGCATTGAGTGAATTTCGGCCCCTACGTGATGAGAGGGGATAGTTACCTTCGCAAGCTGTATCTACGATTACGCAAAATTTCCGTTCCTAGAGAAATTTGATCTAGATATTGGGAATTTGCAGGCAGTACCAGCTGGTACTGCCGCACCGGCGCTCACAATAAAGGACCCTTATAGAGAAACTGGAAGACTTATCTCTGATGGGACTGGCCTAGCAGAGATCTATGTTTTTCAGGCGAGTCCAGATGAACTTCTTCCTCTTGCCAAGGTTTTTCGCAGGGATGAATTGCCAGACGTCGCCTCAAGCAGTAAAAGCGCAAACTACCAAAGGCCTCTAGTTCTCTCGAAACTTAGGGATATCCGCTCGATCATTCATGATAAAGCGAACTTCATGTTCCCAAACAGCATAATCGCCGTACTCTCCAGTGATGCAGAGTATCGAGTCGACCAAGACGGCAACAACACTTTATCTTTACCCAAAAAGTACGGTAGCCTCACCATTGTAGACGGGCAGCACCGACTCTTTTCTTACACAGGTCCGTCCTCCGATTCAAATACATCCACCCCAGAAAGTGGGCCAGTCGTTCCAGTCAATGTGCGCAAGAATGCCAAGATTCTAGTCATGGGAATTAAATTTGCGGGTTCAGATAAGGACGTGGCAGCCACATATGCTGCCAAGACGTTCGTCGAAATCAATCGGAATCATACCAGAATTCAGCAACGACATCTTTATTTGATCGATTACGATG
Organism: Dehalococcoidia bacterium; assembly: GCA_965203835.1. GTDB lineage: Bacteria > Chloroflexota > Dehalococcoidia > Lucifugimonadales > UBA3495 > CBDCFV01. The sequence goes on along the minus strand of OZ241919.1, from coordinate 17,186 downwards.
TTCTCGGTAACACGAATGGAAGGGCTTTAGCAGGTAAAGTGATTCTCAATTGCAACTCTAGTGCCGGAGCCGCTCAAGGGTTGTTCAACACTAACCAGCGTTCAACTGGGGTTCTGGCTCCTGTGACCATCATAGAGGAACTTGCAAAGCTGCTGAGCATCGAAACACGCATCGTGCCCTGTAATGAAGAAAAAGAAATCCAGGGTTTCCGAAATCTCCTTGGTTACGAGCCAACGAGTCTTGTACAGCCAGATAGACTCATTCAGGCGGCCACAGTTGGCCTCAAACGTTACTTTGGCCTTCTCAGAACCGTTTTCGATAAGGATTGGCCAACCGACACTAAAGCAAAGAGCAGCTTCCGGCGTGCGAAGTTTTTTGCGGCACTAATTCAACTCTTCGATTCCATGTTGAAAGAAGGCAAGAACTGGGACGAAGTCAGAGATGCACTGATCTCCATAAAAGCCAACGTGCTATCCGTCAGAGGCATGAGCGAGTACGATGATGTCCTTTTTTCAGAGGAAGTGCAAGAAAACATTCCGACATGGCGTGATACCATCACTGAACTTCACACCTTTCTATCCCAGAACCGATTCAAGCCGACAAAAAAGCAATCCTCCACAAACTAGTTTCTGCTGGTTGAGCAGTTGAAAATAATGTGCGTTAAGCCAAGTTCCCGCGGAACCTGCTGCCCAATTGATGAACTACCCTTATGAACGAAGAGCTGACGAATCGGACCTCGTCAGAAGTTGTGAACCGACCTAGCCCAAAACGAATTGAACTATGGGCTCGCTCCACACCGAAGCCAAGAGCCTTGATGACATGACTAGGCTCAACCTCTGCTGTACTACACGCCGAACCTGTAGATATAGCAGCAATGCCCTGAAGTTCTAGGACAAGCGACCGACTCTCAATACCTGGAACAAAAATGTTGACGTTGTGAGGTAGCCGAAACTTTGGATGCCCGTTTAGTTCCAACCCGTCAATGCACTCGCGGAGATGATTCAACATCAAACCCGCCAGTTCTTGTTGCCTCATTCCCTCTGAGTCCATCTCTTTGTCGGCAATTTCCAACGCTCTTGCAAAACCGACGATACCAGGCACGTTAAGTGTACCTGACCGAATCCCTCGTTCGTGCCCACCTCCATAGATGACTGGTGCCGGTCTTACCCTAGGCCTTCTCCGGCGGACGTAAAGGGCCCCAATACCCTTTGGCCCATATATCTTGTGAGCAGTGAAGGACATCAGATCAATGTTCATGTCCTCTACGTGCATAGGGATATGCCCAACGGCTTGAGCCGCATCGGTGTGAAAGAAGACTCCGTGCTCCTTGGCGATTCGGCCAATCTCCTTGATTGGCTGGATTGTTCCGATCTCGTTGTTGGCCATCATAATTGAGATCAGAATAGTCTTGTCTGTTATCGCCCTCTCCACGTCCGACGGGTCCACCATTCCATACTGGTCCACCGGGAGAACAGTAGCTTTGTTTCCCTTCCCAACCAGGTATTCGAGGGTATCAAGGACTGCTTTGTGTTCCACCGCGGAGGTTATGAAGTGATTACCTTTGTGGCTGTACGCTTCCGCAACACCAACCAAAGCGATATTGTCGGACTCAGTGGCACCACTGGTAAAGATGATCTCCTCTGGCGCTCTGGCGCCTAAAAACCGAGCTATAGCCTCACGCGATACCTCCACCGCTTCTTGGGCAGCGTGACCGTGCAGGTGGTCGACGCTGGCCGCGTTTCCGAAAGTTTCCGTGAAATATGGCAGCATTGCTTCCACAACCCTGGGGTCAACCGGGGTGGTCGCATGATGGTCCATGTAGATAGGCGTTTTCACTGGCACCTTAGCGACTCCTCGCACCATTAGCCTGGATAACCATTTCTCCGATGTCTGATAATGACCTAAGACGCGGATAAAGGATGCTTACGCCCCGGTTGATGTGCGCCCGAAGTTGCTCTGCCAATTCCTCGTCCGGGTCCAGGCCGTCCTGTAGGCAACGCTGACGTAGAAGAGATAGGATCAATACTTCATGAGCACCTAGCAAGGTATACCTGTTGAACTCCATACCGTCATTAGGGAATGAGGCCGGGTCTGGAACTCCCGGATCGCGGAGGGAGAGAGCGAGAGCGAATCGGCAAAGGATGTTCGGTGTCAGACCCGTTCGCCCTTTCAAGGTGCGAACCTTCTGCGTGTTATCTGCCGAAAGGAAGACCTTTACGATACGTTCAGTGGTCATGATTCCCTTCCCCGAGGGGTAGGTATCCTTCTTTGATGGTCGACCGGCCTTGGCCTGGGTCGAAACTTAGGTGATGTGCTTTAGCTATGAAGGGGTTTAGCAACTCCAACTCTGTGTCAGCGACTTCGCTGTCTGTCGACAGGAGTATCACCTGGTGACTAGCGTTGGGAAAGTACTTAGTTAACAGGCGGCCGCGATGCTCCGCATCTAACCGGGCTAAGGGTGTATCGATAATGACAGGTATCTCCCGTCTAGATGCCAGGCCAAGCCCCCAGAGCAAAGCGATGGCGAAAATCTGTTTCTCTCCGGCAGATAAGAGTGGACGGTAGACTACGTCTCCTCTTGCGTCGTAGAGGGTAATCGCGAAACTTACAGGATCCACTCCGACACGACTTACCAAGCTCTCCTTGTGTACCAACTCCCTGTAACACTCAGTGATGCTTTCGGCTAAATGGTCGACCCGGGCTACGGTCAACTCTTGCTCATAGGTCCGGAGGACATTCTGAACCTTGGCCGCCAAGGTCACTGTTCTGCGGTCATCATCTAGGTTTCGGATGTGCTCAGATAACCTAGCTAAGTTCCTCTCTGATTCCTCGCGCAAGTTACTTGTGCGGCGCTTCTCTTCTTCCAAGATAGCCTGTCTACGCTCCACTTCACCGAGCTCGGCTTGAAGTTGGCTCAGTTCCGTTAAGAGCGGTTCTAGGACTTCTTCCCTTGGGGCCTTCTGAAGGTCTTGCGCGATTCGCAACAGATTATCTTTCGACTCTTCCGCAGCCTGTGCTAGGCAGACAGCCTTCAAGGGCAAGTCGGTAAGCGTATGTTCAATAGCAGTGAGCAGAACACGCTGATGCCGTTCTGAAAGGTCATGTGCGTACGAAGGTTTCTCACAGCTCTGTTCAGGGGCAATGAGATTCAAAGCGCCGACAACCGCCCTTGTAGCCAACTCCCTTTCTTGTTGAGAAAGGTCGTCGCCTACAAGCTCCGACCAAAAGTCCGAGGTGTCTAATAAGGAAAGTAGCTCTTCCCGTTTGGAAACCAGGAACGTCGAAGCATACTCCTCACGCCGTACTGTGGCTTCGTCCTCGATGCGCTGGCGCACCGCTCCACACAAATCCGGCACCAAGGTAAAGGGAAGTAAGTCGTTGGCCAAGTCGCGCAGCTCATTTTCGGTCGATTGAAGAGTAGTTTGCCACTTGGCCTGTTCCTTGAGAAGTGTCTCCCTCTTCCGGGCGAAATCCCCTCCCTCAGAGGCTATTTTCTCCTCTTGCAATCTGACTGCCCTGCCAAGCTGACTCCTTATGTGTTCCAGTTCGGAACCCTCTCCTTCCAGGGTATCAATCCGAGCCCTGATGTCGGACAGGCTCGCCTCCGCCACGTTCACCTCTGACAAAACATCCACTAGAGGCTTCCCCTTGTCTCGGCTACGCAGATAAATGGCCATATCAGCTATAAGCCGAGACGTTACATGAAGCCCCAGGAGACCTCTGATCGAGTCCGCAACGACTCGGTCGTTGCCCTCCTCCTCTGCCAACTTCTGGATTTTTTCACCATCGAAGAAGAAAAGCTCCGCTAATCCCAGTGGCACAAGCTCATCCAGGAACTGCTGGTATTGGTCGGCCGCGACCCCTCGGAATTCGTCCCCGTCGCGAGTGATTTGCAATACTTCACCCGCATCCGTCGTGTCTCTCCATGCGCGAATGATTTGGTAAATGTGCTCATGTCCAGCCTCAACGGTCTCGACTTCCAAGCAGACCGAAGATGTAGCACTCCTTGTGTCGTCGTTGCTCCTGTGTATTCGATTCCTGAGGTGCTCGTGGTAATCTCCGTTGCGAGGATTCCCCAACGCACGACGCCCGTGCAAGCAAAGCCTAACTGCCTCTAGCAGCGATGATTTGCCACTCCCGTTTAGACCGCCAACCAGTACGACGGGCCGCCTGTCTTCCTCGGCTTGGCACGGGTGAACCAGTTCCAATGAGTGCTCGCCCTCAAATGGTCCGAAATTCTTGACGGCTATTTTCCGCAAGAACATGGAACTCCTCTTAGTGGTTCCGGGATGTCTCAGCCAGGATATCCTCTTCGCTGCTCCAGTTCTCTGCTAGCACCTTACCGATCCGGTCGAATATTCCTGCTCGGCGCCTCATCCCCAGGTATTGACGCTCAGTATCCAGCAGCTTGGCGACCAATTCAGGCGGAACCCCTTCCGACTCGCACAGAGTGTTCAAGAGTTGGCGGTCTCCTTGGGAGAAAGCGGGCAAATCATCCACTGGCCAATCCAAGTCTCTTCCCATCACTTCTCGAAAGATGACAGGAACGCTGTCGGTCCAGTCCTGTCGTTCTGTTTTCCAGATTCGGCGAATTTCTTTGAGTTCCTCAACTCCGATCAGGCTCACTCCTTGTCCATCGGGATTGGATGAGACTTCCCTCTGTGCGGCCAGGAGACGCCTCAGAATGTCTTTGCAAGTATCCAATCGGTAGGGGCCGCGAGCTATGGTCCCGTCGGCTTTGAAGGATACACGTCCTCCCCGACGCTTATGGTCCCGGTATACCGCCTTGTTTTCGGGTTCCTGAGTGGAAGCCAAAAACTCCCGTAGCTCAAGCAGTGGCTCCAGCCATTCTTCTCCGTTGTCTATCAAGCCTTCCATGGTGCTGTCTTTATTGACCACAGTACAAACCCAGCAACCGAAACGGCTATTGCCGCAAGATGGCGTCGTCGTATCAATTACCAAAGGGCACTCGCCTGCCTGGGCGTTCCTGTAAAGAGCCAGCAAGTCCCGATTTTGCCCTGCCCATGGAGAGGGCACGTTTAAGAGGTAGGACCAAACATCGTTAGTAGTGAAATCCTCAATTGGGGCATACACGAAGGCATTGGGCAAAGTCGAATGACGCCTCAGAACGGTACCAACGATCTTCCTGAGACTCATAGCCTGGGCGCGCGTTGCGCTTTCGTTTTTACGCACGCCTAGCACCACTATGGCCTCACCGTATTTGGCAACGCAATCGAGGATGAAAGTGTTGGCCGGCCAAATCTTTAGTCGGTCGGTGCACCAGCGGAAACGGGTATAGGGAGCCGGATACCCCTTCCCAATCATGTTCACCCAGAAAGTATCCTCCAGCCGTGGTCTAACCTTGTGGGCTTGAAAAGGAAGGCCCTGGGCGGCAGCAGCTTCGTTGACTAGAGCCAGTGTCCGGTCGATATAATCCACAATGACCGGAGTTTCAACGAGGGTATCCGAAGAGAGCACGTATACAGGGTTCGTTCGTTCTTCAGGCTGTAACTCCGCCAGAGCATACCAGACCAGTTGTAGTACAGCAGTCGAGTCTTTGCCACCACTGTAGCCGATAACCCACGGGCTCTTGTTTTGCTGGTAGACTTGTCTAATTCCGTCATAGATATCTTCAAGGGTTTGGCTGGCGAATATCGACTCGGAAAGTCCAGCCATTTCGATCTGCTGCTTCACAGAATAGCCTCCAACTGCAACGTGCGGGACTTGCCGGAACGTTCTTCGATTCGCTTCTCTTCAGAGTCCAGAGGAAGTTCCATCGCATTCTTGACTACGTTGGCTATCAAAACGACGTTTCGTTGTCCCTTGGTAATGCGACCGCTGACCAAGGCTCTGCCTTCCCACAGTTGTGTGTTTCCTCTGGACCAATCCAGAGCCGTCAAGCACTCAAGATGCCGCTTCCAGTCTTGAGGATGCGCGGCAATCAAGTCACCTCCGACTCTCCCAAGAGCTTGGAGGGTTACGCCATGAGAGTGAACGAAGTTGTTCCTCAGAAGCGAGCTGGAAACCTCCCGTCGTCTTACTTGTTCCCAGTCCTTGATGACAGTTCCAAGGGTTGTCCAATAGGAGTTGGCTGTATCGTAGGCTTCCTTGCGGGACGGGTCCAAGCTCGCTCGCCGTAGCAACACTTCGGTAGCTTGATAAATGCTATTCAGTGTGAAAAGCTTCGTTGAACGGTTGGAAATGCTGGTCTTTTCTGTTTCGGTAAGGTCTTTGAAGGTCGGTACGTCGCTGATTAGCCTCCTGGAGAGTCGGGCTAGGATGTCTCGGTGGTCGTAGAGAATTCCTAACGACTTTGTCGGCTTCGCAGCATGGCGGTTGAGGTCCGCGAACATTTGCTGTGACCTGGACAGGTCCAGGTCCTGGAAAAACACCACCGAGATTGTTTCAGTACCTAGCTCTGGCGAACGCTTGAGGGCCTCTTCGATAGCTGCTCGCCGATGTTGCCCATCGTTGATCACGACTCGTGCCGACAATGGAATAGAAAGTAACCCCATAGTGTCAAAGGAGGATTCGCGAAAAGGGTCAAAGCGCAACTCAGCATCCACTGACGCCGTGAGCGACGAGAAGACGTATTCGGTCGGGTTTTCTACTATGTACTTGGCTATCGCGGGAACTCTGGCCCGACTAAGGTTTCTTTGCGCTCGCAACTCCGGTGGCAATTCTTCCTCGGCGAAGAGAAACAGCCTGGGAATCTGGCGTAAGGGGCACATCACCACGAAGAACTCTCGGCCAGCTTGAATGCCGCGCAGCGCCTCGAATGTGAAACAATCGGTCATGGAAGTCTCCCAATTCACTTGGGAAGTTTAATTTTCCGTTCCGATCATGTCAATCATCTGTATGTTCACCGAACCCTGGGAGGGATGTGGGGCGGCCGGCGGCGTAGGGTCATCAATTTCGGAGTTGCCGGCTCAGCTTGAGTGACCCGTGGGTTTCTCTCCCTCTACCGGTGTAATAGTGGCCTTCGAGACGCCCGGGGCCGGAACTGACCAGAACCGTCGTGCCACGGAACCGCTGCATGGCGCTGATGGCTTCGGCTTTGGGCTCATTGTCGAAAAGATAGGTCAGCACCACCCCCTCCGGCGCGTTGGTAAGGACCGAGGCGGTTAAGCTCCATGAGCGAGACTGGTCGGCGTTCAGACGCACTACTATTTTCGTCCAGTTTTGTTCAATCGTAACCGTCACTGGCAGCGTCTTCTCAAATTCCGTATAGGAACTGTCAATCGTTCCCGTCCATTCGCCCCGCAGGTCCGGCACACTGATCAGCCTCATGGTTCTCAGAAACCGCCATCGCCAGAGCCAGTTGTCGAACGCCCAATAGGAAACTCCAAAGACCAGAGGGATGGACGGAACGGGAAGCAGCCATCGCATGGGGATGAGGTCCGGCGGGATGAGCATGGCTGCAACCCCGGACACGAGGGCGCTGGCCATGAACAGGATTCGCACCACGAAGACGCGCTCCCGTGAGTCGATGGCGTAATCGTGCATGGTGAAGCCTACCAGTCCTCATATTGCTTGACCAACGCATCGATCAGAGTTCTCGCATCCCTCTCATTCCACGAGTCCGGTCCACGGTCAAACACGAGAACCTGCTTGTCCTGACTGGCGAACCGGGTCAGGTCATTATCGCGGAGCCAATAGAGGGCGGATGAGTAGGCCGAGCGGTACGAGCCTGCCAGCAGCCGGTTTGGGACGTTGTACAGCAAGCACTCTATGTGGTACGACCGCGCCGCATCAGGCCCCAGCCGGCCCTCGTCCACGAGTTGGGCGCGGGCGTTCTTGAACATCCTTATGGTGCGGCGGAACCACCAGTTGGTAGATTTCTCCTTCACAACGCCGTTTCTCCGGTGCAGGTGAGGGTAATTGACGGCCCATCTGCTTTCCGTCGGCAGGTAAAGCCCCAAGCCTTCAGTGCGCTTGTAGCTACGCTGGCCCGAATACTCCGTGTACGTCAGGTATCGGACGGCCACCACCACGTCAACCGGAATTTCGGGCGACTCCATGGCAAGTTTGAAGGTCTTCTTTCCCTCTCTAACCCGTGAATCTCCGAAGACGCCGGCAATGGCGCTACGCACGTCCCTGCGGAACCGCCGCCAGCCGTACCCAGGCTCAGGAAAATCCCTTTGCAACAGTCTTCTCTGAGAGTCAGGCAACAGTGAGCCGTCCCGCACGGGCAGGGAGGTCAACTCCACCACGACATCGACGTCGCTCTGGCGCCGGAGGTGCGTGTTGTTCCGGTAAGAACCCTGCAAATAGGTAACGTAGCGAACATCGTCCGGCCACCGGTGTCGCCCCAGGGCGTTGCGAATGGCGGCGTGGGTATTCTTCGCCCCCTTGACCGTGCCCGGCTGGGCCCATGTATTGAGTTGATTGTCTGGAATTGCCATCACATGAATCCGAAGCTGGCGCACAACGCAGTCTGGTTTATTCTCCGGCAACCAGAGTGTTCGCCCTTTGCGACCGGGAAGATGGTTAAGTATCGGTTCAAGCCGGCGAACCTCTTGCTCTTTGCCCGTGTCGCATCCCAGCCATAACCGGGGGCGCTCGCGGCAGCGCGGGTCATTTTAACATCAACCCCACGCTCTCGATTCCCTCGATACGAAACTACCACTGGCTTTGCTTGCCAGTATATTGCTTGCCAGTATATCCGGCAGCGGTTTTCGGTGGCCCAGCCAGGGACCGGCCAAGCTCGGTGAGAAAGATCCGTTGCCGAGAGCAACAAAAAAAGCCACGCATACATGGGCCAACCAAGACGGACTCCGAATCAGCGGTGGCCTTCCTTCACGATGCCGTCCAGCGCCCTGCGTCCGCTGGCTCCTTCTCCCATTCCCGCGCGGTATTCGGCGCGGGCTCGACGAGGTACAGGCGGACCGTCGGGATGGCCCGAAACGCAAAAAGGGCCGCATATATCGACCTGCGGGGGAGAACGCCGACCTTTGGCGTCCTCCCCCGGTTGTGCCGGGTCGTCCCCTAGAACAGCCGCAGCGTTTCCGGCTGCGGTTGCTGCTCCGTTTCCGCCTCACCCGCGTCCGTGGCAACCTGGGCCGTACCCTGCTGGCGGCGGTTCCGCTGCCGGGCCGGAGGAGTGGGTTTCACGTAGGTCGGGTGCATGGGTTCCTCCTCCCACCTGGCCCTGGCCCGGGCCACCACCGCCGGAAACTGGTCGGCCAGCCCGAACAGGTCGGGGTCGTCGAAGGACTCGATGTGCGGGTCCGCAGAGGGACGCTGCACGCCGATGGTGGCCCGTCCCGCCCGGATGGACAGGACCACCTTCAACTCCTCCGAGGATTCCGGCTCGGCCGGGGCGGGTTCGTCCCCGACAGCATCATCGGCATCGGGTCCCTCGGCGGTCTCCGTGTCCGTGTCAAACTCCGGTTCACCGGCGGTCTCCAGGTATCCCGCGTCGTCCGCCGCGTCCTCGGCGGGATGTTCCTCGGAAACTTTGTCAGGGTTATCATCGGTAGTGGTATCAGCCGCCGCGTTGCCGAAGAGGAACTCCTCGACCTTCACCACGTCCGCAGGGGCAATCTCCCTTCCGGTTTCGTCGGTCACGGTTTCGTCTCCATCCGTTTTCTCGCTCTGCGGCGAGCCATTCCGGGATCCGCTCTTGATCTCGCCCAGGGTCATGGGCTGCCAGTAGAGGTCGCGTTCCACGGCGGGCACGCCGCCGAGCACGGTGGTCTCGGCCAACTCGGTGAGGTCGAAGTAGCCCAGCTCCGTCTCCAAGCCCTCCACGAGGCCGAAGCACTGGCCGGTTTCGCGGTCCATTTCGGTGATGAACCAGGTCCAATTCGAGAACGGGCTGAACAACTTGGCCCGGGCCAGCACCTCGTCGTAGTCCGCCGCGTTCTCGGTGGCGCCGATGGGGGGGATGGTGTCGGCCAGCTTCTCGGTCATCAACTGGTGTCCCCGCTTCCCGCTGTGGATGTCCTGCCAGGTTGTGGTGTTGTCAGTCATGGTTTTCTTCTCCTTATTGTTTCGGCATTTAGAGGTTGGCTTGCGCCGTTCACCCGGCGTTGTTCCGGTCCACCAGCCGCGCCACCGCCTCGGGGGTGACGTAGCTGGGGGTAACGGTGCCCAGGTCCATGTCCAGGTAGAGGCCCAGGAAGGGGCAGGTTCCCGCCACCATGCGGCGCACCACCTGGAGTACCAGCGACGCCATCATCTGGTTGATGGTGGGGTCCTGGTCGGTGAGGTCCAACGCCGCCGCGCAGTCCACGTCGGGCGGCCGAGTGGACACGGCGGTCAGCAGGTCGGGGCGTTGCAGGGTGGGCGCCGGGGCCAGGTGACAGGTGTCGCCGTCAAAGGGCGGTTCTTCCAGTTCCACTCGGTGGGCGATGTTTCCCACCAGCACTTGGCCCCAATTGGTGTCGTTGCCGGAGTCGATAAGCCAGCGGCAGGGGTCTCCCGGCAGGCACTCGGCCATGGCCCTTCGTGCCGCCGCGTTGTCGGCGCAGCCGATGACCAGGCCGTCGTGGGGGGAAAGGCCGGGGTAGCGAGGTTCCTCGTCGCGGAAAGGATAGACCGAGTAGCCGACGGGCCGGTTGTAGGCTTGGGCCAGCCGGTCGGCCAGGGCCTTGCTCTTGAATTCGCCCACGTCGGCGGGATAGAAATTCTGGCGCAGCAGGTTGTGGGGTTCCACGCGGTCGTGGTCCACCAGGACGATGGTGGCGTCGCGCCCCTGGAAGAGACGGCAGAGGCCCTCGGCGACAAAGCCGCCGGTGCCGCCGCAGCCCACCACGGTGATCCAGGGTTGGTCCAGCAGGAACTGGTTGTCCAGGTAGTAGGGCATGGTTGTCACCTTCCTTTTATATATATGGTTTGCTCTGGCCCTTCGTCCGATAGGCACAGACCCGGCGGCGGACCGTCAAAGACCTGCCGCCAGTGCAGCGGGGCGAAGTGGCCGTAGATGCCGAGGCGCAGGGCCAACTCCGGTTGGGGAGCGTCCAGGCGTCCCACGACGCCGTAGATGCGGAACCCCTGCTCGTCCCGGTCGTCGGTGGCCGAGAAGAAGGCCCGGTGGCGTCCGTGGGAGTGGAACTCGGCGATGACGCCGGAGGGAGGCCGGTAGGTGAGGGATGAACCCGTCCCCGCTTGGGGAGGAACCACCAGCCGGTAGGCGTGGCCGTCCCAGCCCACGGCGAAGAACCGCTCGGTGTCCGGCGTAGCCTGGAACCAGCGCAGCCCCATCTCGAAGACGTGGGAAGGAATGGGGCCGTGTACGAGTTCAACCTTCTCGGAGACGGGCGCCAGCCCCCGAACCTGGGTGGGAGCGACAGCTACCCGCGCCGTCAGGTCTGCGCTCTGGGACTGGACGTAGATGCCGCCCGCTCCGAGAACGTAGTCGTAGCCGATCCCCTGGCTTCCGGCGAGACCGGCGGCGTGGTTCACCAGGTAGCCCACCGGCGCAGCGGCGACAGGGTTAGGGGTAGTAGCCCCGTCGCCCTTCGGAGACCGCCATGACGTGGTCCACGGCGCATTGGGGAACCAGGTCCTCAACCGGGTACTCAGCCTTTCCATCCAGTTCCTCCCATAACGCTTGCAGGTTGTCGGGGTGTCGCTTCGACCGTTCCCTCGTGTCTCCGGTAAGGGAGAAGAAGGACTGGAAGAAGGATTCGGGTATCTGGCCCACCTCCTCGGGGAAGCGGTGGCTGCCGGGGCAGACCCTACCGTCGCGGAAGACGTTGAAGGCCGGGGCGCGGTAGAGCTGCTGCTCAGGTGCAGTGGGCCGTTTCCGGGCGGCGTAGACCCAGGGCGCCCGGCCCGGCGAGCAGACGAAGACCAACCCCGGCATGGGCAGCCGGAGCCGGGCGGGAGGCTGGAAGGCCTCCCGTTGCAGGGCGACCGGCCACATCTGGGGCGGGCGCCACAGGGCCACCACCTGGCCCGTCTCCCCCTGGCTCCACCAGAGGGCGCTTTCGGGCAGCAGGCCGGAGGAGAAGCCCAGGTGCCGGATGAACACGTTGGCGATTTCATCCGCGGAGACGGTCCTGACCCAGTGGGAATCGCCCTTGAAGCCCCGCAGCAGGACGGTCTCCTGGTACACCTCAAGTTGCACCTGGAGCTGGTCCCGGGGCAGGCCGTCCTGGCCCGGCAGGGACCAGTTCGTCGCATTGGCATCGACTTCAGCAGTCGTCATGTTTTTCCTCCTTGTCTTGCTTGTCGTGTTCAGGCAGCCGGGGCAGGATGAAGTCCAGCATCTCAGCGAAGCGGACCGGCAAGTCTTCCTCCAGCCAGCCGGCCAGCCCCAGGCCCGAGTCGATCAGGGCATTGGCCTTGCGCCACTCCTCGGTGCCTTCGGCGATGATTTCGTCCTCCCAGGGGTCAGAGAAGCCATCGTAGTTGCCATCCTCGTAGGAATGGTCCAAGAAGAGGTTGCCGGTCTGGGCCCAGACCCAGGAGCAGGCCTGGGCCGCACCCTCGAATCCGGTCCCCGTCAGCGTCTCGGTGAGAACGTCCAGGGGAATGCCTCCCCTGGGGATGCGGAGGAGGGTTTCCTGCGGGATGCTTTCAGCGGCGGACTCCAGCCAGGCCGTCCTTATCCCCTCGGGGCCTCCGAAAAAGGAGTCGGGCGGTTCGGCCAGCAGGGCCAGGGCCGACAGCCCCTCGCGGTAGCCGTCCCACATCTCGTGGAGGCCGTCGTAGCTGAAGCCCGTCAGCCCGAAGGGGATGCCCCGCCGCAGCCAGGACCAGGGCGGTTCGTCCCCCTCCTCCAGCCAGAAGTCGAGGAATGGCCCATAGAGGGGAAAGTGGCGCTCCTGGAAGAGTTCCACGAAACGCTCCATCCTCCGGTTTACGTCGGGGGCCGTCAGAATCGTCTCTGCCTCGTTTGGAAAGAGGCGGCGCACCAGTTCGGTGAACCAGGCGTAGTCTCCGGCGTACCCCACCAGCGTGACCAGCTCCCGCAGCGACGGCGGACGCCGCAGGAGCGTTTGTGCCAGCCCGCTCAGGAGCGGCGGGGCCGCAGTTGACACCGCAGGGCCTCCAGCAGCAGCCGGTTGGCGGCGGCGTAGTGTTCGGCCTGGGTGCAGGCCATCTCCACCTCCGGCTGCCGGGCCGCCGCCGCGTCCAGGTCCAGGCTCCCGTTGGGAAGAGTGAGCTCCGCCGTGAGCTCGATGATCTTCAGGTCCGTGGGCGGCACTGCCGCCAGCAGACCGGCCAGGGTCCGGTGGTCCATTTTCAACCTCCTCTAGGAGCGAACGGGGGTGAAGGCGCCCTTGGTGCCCACCCGCCGCTGGAACTCGATGATGGTGTCCTCGCCGCGCTGGGTCTCCTTGACCGAGGCGTTGGCGATCTCGCCGTAGAAGTCGCTGAGGGTCTGCTTGACCTGCTCGACGGTCATTTCGGGGTCCGGGTCGGGAAACTCGCGGTCGTCGTAGACAAAGATGCGTGCCACTGTCTCATCTCCTTTGAACTGGTTGGTGTTGTGATTGACTTGCCCTTAGCGGGAAGGCCGCCGTTTCAGTGGCGACGGCCTCCCCGTGTGCCAATGCGGTCTAGGACCCAGCGCCTACCGGCTCCTTCTCCCGTTCCTGCTCGGCGGCCAGTGCCCACTCGAACAGGGATGTGGCGGCAGGCTTGGCTTTGCCGTTCCGTCCCCGGGGCTTGGCCGGCTCCTCGGCCAGGAACTCGGCCCAGGAGAAGAGGGACTGCTGCCATTCGGCCGGTTCGGGTTCGTGGTGTCCGTTGCCATTACCGTTGACCGGAACTGCCGCGTACCCGTTGCCGTTGCCATTGCCGTGCTGGCGGTCGCCATTCACCGTCAGCTCAACCGTCTGCCCGATGTCCTCGACTTCGTGGTGACCGTTGCCGTTGCCGTTCACCACCACGGTCTCCGGTGCAACCTCCACCGCCTGCCAGCCATCGTCCACCAGGAACTCCTCGCCGCTGGCCTCGGCATCTCGCGCCTTGGCGAAGACCGCCTCCACCGACTCGGCGTCGGCCTCCTCCTCCCCGCTGACGATCTGCCGCGCCAGGGCCAGCATCAGGTCGTCGCCGTCGTCCCCGTAGGCCGCAAGCCCGTCCTCGGGAAGCTCGCCCTCCACCGCCAGGGAGCTTTGCAGCTTCTTGGCCACCAGCTTGAGAGCGTCGGCCTGGAGGGTGTTCCGGTAGGCCATGAACACCACCTTCACCGGGCGCTTCTGGCCGATGCGCCAGGAGCGCCGCGACGCCTGCCGCATGACGTAGGTGCTGTAATCGACCTCATCCCAAACAATGGTCGGAAAGTCGATCAGGTCCAATCCGGTCTGCACCAGCCGTGGATGGCAGATGAGCACGTCCAGGCCCAGCTTGACCTTCTCCTCCACCCAGGCTTCCCGCCGGTCCGGGGCCACCGTGTCCGCCTTCAGCACCGCCACACGGAACCCGTGCTCGGTCAGGAACCGGTCCATCCGCTCGGTGATGTCCCTCGTTCCGGTGTGGGTGGCGTAGACCAGCACCTTGCGTCCCTGAAGGCGCTCCGCCGCCACCAGGTCAACGAGCTGCTGCTCCTTGGGATACAGCTTGTCCTCGGCCAGGGGCGGGGCCTGCACCAGGATGTTGCCCGTCTGAGGGTCGAAGACCGTCTCCCCTCTCGTGCAACCATCCGGGTAGGCGAGAAGGGTCTGCAGGTAGGTCGCGAGGAGCCGCTTGGAGCCGCTCTGCAGGGCGGCAGCCAGCGCCCGGCGCAGGGCGTCGAAGATCATGTCGTAGGCCTTGCGCTGGGACAGGCCGGTATGGTCCGGCTCCCGGTCCATCCCGCAGAGCAGCACCTGTTCCTCGTAGGGCGGCAACCCCGAGGCCACGTCGGAGAGGCGCAGGAACACGCTATTACCTATCAGGCGGAAGAGAGCGCCGGGAGCCAGGCCCGGCCGCTCCCTGACCGTCTTGCGGTAGCCCTTGCGCCGGCTGCTGCGCCCGTCCTCGTAGGAGTGGTCGTCGTCGGAGTGGCGCACCGTCTGTTCCAGGAAGCCGTAGCGCTGTACCCAGCGCCCTTCCTCCGACCTGCCGAACTCGGTGCGTATGTCCGGCGAGAAGCGGTAGAGCAGGTGGAACAGGGTCGAGGCGTAGCCGCCCGAAAGGGTGCCGGTGAGGGTGAGGGACTTGCCGCAGGCGTCGGCCAGCACCCCGGCGGCGATGCCCTGGGCCGACCCTCTTCCTTTGTACTCGCGAATCTCGTCTCCAATGAGCAGGTCGAAGAAGCCCCGCATCCTGACCTTCACGTAGTCGGCCAGGGGGAACCGCTTGGGGCCGGCGCCGTCGGCCTGCCACAGGGCGGAGCGGCAGTCGTGGCAGGTGCGCCGCTTGCGCTTCATCTCCTGGTAGGTCAGGGGAACGCCGTCCTTGTCCACCACCTGGGCGTAACAGGTGGGGCAGCAGGGGACCCGGAAGGGCTCCCCCGTCTCCTCGTCCCTCACCAGCCTTCCGCCATAGCCGTTGTATCCCGCCGTGGCCCATCGTTCGATCACGGCAGGCTTCCAGCGGTAGGACAGCTTGGCCCGCTCCCTGGACATGATGGCGAACAGCGGTCCGGCGCCGGTGGACAGCCGCAGCCGCTCCAGGTCAGTGATGGAGGTCACGATGGCCGCCCGTCCGTTGGGAACGGTGTCCTCGATCTCCCGCTTCCACTTTCTGGTCAAATGGGGCGGACAGAGGATCAAAACCCGCCGGAACCCGGCCATGTGGGCCGCAGCGGCGCCTATGAACGTTTTGCCCGTGCCCATCTCTCCCACCACGGTGGTGCCCTGGTGGGCCTCCAGAGACAGGGCCGTGCCCCGGATGGCGTCCGCCTGGCCGCCCAGGGGCTTGCGCAGCAGCCGGGGCAGGGGCCGCTGGTCCTCCGAGGGCCGGTACAGGGGCGGGTAGGACTCCACCACCCGCCTGGAGATCGCTTCCTTGTAGTGGTCGATGAACTCTCCCAGCTTCATGTTTGCCTTCCTTATGTTGTTCAGGTTGTCGCAAACGCAATCAGGCCCCGCCGTCCCTTACGGGAACCGGCGGGGCCTGAAGGGCTGCCTTGTATGTGTTGGGGCGCCTACGCCTGGATGTCGGTGATGGAGCCGTTGCCCAGGTCCAGGGCGACTACTGTGGTCTTGAGCCGTTCCCGGTACACCTCCGTCTCCTCGGTCTCCTCCACCAGCACCATTTCCTTTGTTGTGCGACCCTTGACCAGCACCCTTTGGCCGTCGGCCTCCAGCACCAGGTTGTCCAGGAAGCCCGCCGCCACCAGCATGGCCAGGTGTCCACGGCGCAGTGGCATCAGCGGGCGGGTGCGTTGGCTCTGGGAGGGCCAGAGGGAGTCCTGGACTTCCTTGCTGGTCCACAGCCCCGCCTTCCGCGCCTCGGCCACAGCAGCGATGGGATCGACAGTGCGGGTGGTGAAGAGGATGTCCCCCGGCGTAACCAGGGGCGGGGAGAAGCAGGCGTAGGCGTTGGAGGTCAAAGTCTCCGGCTCGGCCCAGGACCACTCCCTGAGTTGCTGCTCGGCGTACTCGTCCTGGTGGGGTTCGGCGCGCCGCCGTCCCATCAGGATCACCTGGTCGAAGACGTCCCGTTCCGGCGAGGGGAAGGCCCAGCAGCGCAGGTCCCAATAGTGGGAGGAGAGGTAGCGGGCCGACACCGCCAGCCTTTGCCGTGGGACGATGAACATCAGCACCCCGCCGTCGGCCAGGTATCGGGTGCATTGGGTCAGAAAGGCGTGTTCCACTCGCTTGTCTTCCTTGTCCCAATCATACGGAGGGTTCAAGAACAGCAGTCCGAAGGCGCCGTTGGCTATCGAGCTCTGGAACAGATCGGCGGCCAGGGCGCGGTCGAGACGGTCGGCGGCTTCCTCGGCCCGCTCCCGGTGAAGCTCGATGCCGCAGGTCTCGATGGGGGTGCCCCACCGCTGGTTCAGGCGCCTTGCCAGTTGCTCCAGGGCCTCGCCGGCCCCGCAGCAGGGGTCCAGGATGCGCAGGGCCTGGCCCCGGCGGGAGCCGTAGCCGCCCACCGAGACCAGTCCCGCCGCCAGGTCAACCACCTTCGGCGGGGTGGGGTAAAACCCGCCCTTCGCCTGTGCGCTGAGTCTCATAGTATTTCCTCCTTATCGGTTGGTGTCGTTGGTCTATTGGCCGTCGGCCCCGTCAGGAGACGGGGCGAGACAGCAGGGTCCGGGCTGGCAGAAGTGGCAGTCCCACCGGATGATGCTGGGG